>NZ_CM133411.1:0-2869348 GCF_054073685.1 Kocuria sp. MNB10 | reverse complement strand
CACGAGCAGAAGCTGCGGGAGCAGGTCGCCGCGGAGGACACCCGTGGCTGAGTCCGAGCGTGTTCCCTTCGGGGCCCGCCTCGAACGGGCGATGACCGTTGCGGGTCCGCTGTGCGTGGGGATCGACCCCCACCCCTCCTTGCTGGACGCGTGGGCTCTGCCCGCCACGGCGCAGGGCCTCGAGCGCTTCGCGCTGCGCGTCCTCGAAGCCGCAGCGGAGCGGTGCGCGGCCGTGAAACCGCAGGTTGCCCTGTTCGAGGCGTACGGTTCCGCGGGCTTCGCGGCGCTTGAGCGCGTCCTGCGGGAGTCCCGCGAGGCCGGGCTGCTGAGCATCGCGGACGCCAAGCGCGGGGACATCGGTTCCACCATGGCGGCCTACGCGAGCGCGTGGCTCTCCGACGACTCGCCCCTCGCGGCCGACGCCGTGACGCTGAGTCCCTACCTCGGCTTCGAGTCCCTGCGTCCGGCACTGGACCTCGCGCGTGAGACCGGGCGCGGGGCGTTCGTGCTCGCGCTGACCTCCAACCCGGAGGGCGCGTCCGTCCAGCACGTGGGCGGCACCGGGTCCGTGGCCGGGTCCGTCCTGGCCGCGATCGCCCGGGAGAACGCGACGGCGCAGCCCCGGCCGGGCACGGCGTCGTCGTCCCCGGACGGTTCGACGGCGCCGTCGGACGGCGCCACCGTGGCGGCCGTTCGCGGTGTCACCGGAGCGAATACGGGGGCCGGGAACAATCGTGATGAAATCGTGACGTCACCGTCCGAGGCCACCCTGGGCTCGTGCGGAGCGGTGATCGGGGCGACCGTGGGGGAGGCCCTGGCATCCTTGGACATCGATCTGAGCACTCTGAACGGGCCGATCCTGGCCCCCGGTTACGGTGCCCAGGGCGCGGACGCCGCGGCCGTGGCCACGGTCTTTGAGCACGTCAGGCCCACAGTGCTCGCGAACTCCTCGCGAGGTGTGCTGCGTCACGGTCCCGACGTCCCCGCGCTGCGGGACGCCATCGACCGCAGCACCGAGGAGCTGCGCACGCACCTCCACCTCTCCTGAGACCCCCGAGAACGCCCCCGGCGACGGCTCGAAAGGCCACGTCAGGGGGCGTTCATCGTGTTTACGGGGGCAAACGCGTCCGGTACTTTCAGGGGGACGGCTTGCGTGCGTCCCCCCCATCAGGCGCTCGGCCGAGCCGCTGTCACACGAGGAGGAGAGCTGGGTATGGCATTGCGGCCACTGACGGACGAAGAGCGCGCACGCGCGCGCGAGAAAGCCACGGCGGCGCGGACCGCGCGGGCGGAGATTAAGAAGGGACTGCGGGACGGGTCGATCACCGTGGCACAAGTGCTGCGCAGGGGCGAGGAGGACGAAGCCGTCAGCCGCCTCAAGGTCACCGAACTGCTCGAGGCCACCCCCGGGATCGGGAAGGTGCGCTCGGCGGCGATCATGGAGCAGATCGGGATCGCACCCACCCGCCGGGTGCGTGGCCTGGGTCAGCACCAGCGCAAGGCGCTCGTGGACTACCTGGACCGCTGAACCCTGGTGCCCGATCCGCACGATCCCGGGCGCAACCACTAGGACCCGCGGTTGATACAGTGACGGGCGAGCTGACCGCTCGCCCGTCACCGTCTTCTCCCGGAGGTATCCGTGCGTCCCACACCCACCGTGACCGTTCTGGCCGGCCCCACGGCCGTGGGCAAAGGAACGGTGTCCACCTATATCCGGGACCACTACCCGCAGGTGTGGTTGTCCGTCTCGGCCACCACGCGTGCGCCGCGGCCCGGCGAGGTGGAGGGCGTGCACTACTTCTTCGTCAGCGACGCCGAGTTCGACGACATGATCGATCGCCACGACCTGCTCGAATGGGCGGTCGTGCACAACCTCAACCGGTACGGCACACCGCGCCACAAAGTGGAGGAAGCGCTCGCGGCCGGGCGCAGCGTCCTGCTTGAGATCGACCTGCAGGGAGCGCGCAGCGTGCGCCAGGCCATGCCGGACGCCCAGTTCGTGTTCCTGGCCCCGCCGAGCTGGGAGGAAATGGTGCACCGGCTCGTGGGCCGGGGCACCGAGACCCCCGAGCAACAGCAGCGTCGGCTGGAAACGGCTAAACTGGAACTCGCGGCGCAATCAGAGTTCGATCACACCGTCGTCAACGACACGGTGGAACGCGCCGCCGCCGAACTCGTGGCCCTCATGGGGTTGCCGAGCACATCGCACCGTTGAGGCGGTCACCCGCCCCGGATCCGCGCAGCCCCCACGGCCAGTAGCACCACCTTTTCCGTCCACCACAGGAGTCATGAAACACGTGAGCACGAACAACGAAGGCATCGTCAACCCGCCCGTCGATCGGTTGCTCGACAAGACGGATTCCAAGTACGGACTCGTGATCTTCGGGGCCCGCCGAGCCCGCCAGATCAACGCCTACTACTCGCAGTTGCACGAGGGTCTGTTCGAGTACGTGGGTCCGCTCGTGGATACCCAGCTCAACGAGAAGCCCTTGTCCATCGCGTTCCGCGAGGTCGACGAGGGCCTGATCGAGGCCGTGCACGTGGACCACGCCGGGTTCACCCCCAACGGCCAGATGGTCAACGACGAGCCCACCGCCACGGACATGTTCACCGGCGACTTCTTCGCCCAGGGTGAGCAGGACGGCACCGCGGTCTTCTCCGACGGCGTCCAGCTGGGGGAGACCTCCGAGGAGATCCCGGCCGCGGACACCGAGGACCCCGCCGAGGGTTCCGCAGAGTCCTCCGAGCAGTGACCGACCCGCACAGCCGCGACGCCCCCGTCCCCTCCGCGCCCCGCGCCCCGTTGCGCGTGGTGTTGGGTGTGGGCGGGGGCATCGCCGCATACAAGGCCGCCCTGCTGTCCCGGTTGTTCTCCGAGGCCGGCCACCACGTGGTGCCCATGCCCACCGAGGCCGCCCTGCAGTTCGTGGGTGCGCCCACGTGGGAGGCCCTCACGGGCGAGCACGTCTCGGGGTCGGTCTTCGACCGGATCGACACGGTCAACCACGTGGCCCAGGGCCAGGCCGCGGACCTGGTGGTGATCGCCCCGGCCACGGCGGACCTCATGGCCCGGGTGGCCCACGGGCACGCGGACGACCTGCTGACCACCACGGTGCTCGCGACCGCCGCGCCCGTGCTGCTGGCCCCGGCCATGCACACCGAGATGTGGCAGAACCCGGCCACGCAGCGCAACGTGGCCCTGTTGCGCGGGCACGGCCACACGGTCCTCGACCCGGCCAGCGGTCGGCTCACGGGCAAGGACAGCGGCCCGGGCCGGTTGCCCGAGCCGCAGGAGATCTTCGACGCCGCGCTCGCCCTCGTGGACCCCGCCTCCAGCTCCGCCCACTCATCGTCCGACGGCGACGACGCTCTGCGCGGACGCCGCGTCCTGGTCACCGCGGGCGGAACGCGCGAAGCCCTGGATCCCGTGCGCTTCCTGGGCAACCGGTCCTCGGGCAAGCAGGGCGTGGCCCTGGCCCGTGCCGCGCGCGACGCGGGCGCACACGTGCACCTGATCGCCGCGCACGTGGAGACCGAGCTGCCGAGCGGCGTCGACATCACGCGCGTGTCCTCGGCGCGTGAGCTGCAGGACGCGACCCTGGCTGCCGCGCGCGAGGCCGACGTCGTGATCATGGCCGCCGCCGTGGCGGACTACCGCCCGGACACCGTGGGCGAGCACAAGATGAAGAAGTCCGAGGACGGCGCGGACCCCGTGATCCGGCTGGTGCGCAACCCGGACATCCTGCGCGCCGTCGTGGCCCAGCGTGCCGAGCGCTCTCTCGAGCAGCTGACCGTGGGCTTCGCCGCCGAGACCGGGGACGCCGAGCACTCGGTGCTCGACTTCGCCCGCGCCAAGCTCGAACGCAAGGGCTGCGACCTGCTCGTGCTCAACGAGGTGGGCACGGACAAGGTCTTCGGTCGCGACGACACCGAGGTCACCGTGCTCTCGGCCCGCTCGAGCGAGGACCGCGGGGCGCGCGGGACCAAGGACGAGGTCGCGCGGTTCGTGGTGCAGCGCATCGCCGAGGACGTCCGCACCGACGGGTAATGTGGTCTCCCGTGAACGAAGCGAGCAAGCACCTGAGAATCTTCACGTCCGAGTCGGTGACCGAGGGGCACCCGGACAAGATCTGTGACCAGATCTCCGACGCGATCCTGGACGCTCTGCTAACCGAGGATCCCAATTCCTCGGTGGCCGTGGAGACCATGGTCACCACGGGCCTCGTGCACGTGGCGGGCGAGGTCAAGACGGACGCTTATGTGGAGATCCCCCACATCGTGCGCAAGACCCTGCTGGATATCGGGTACAACTCCTCCGTGCACGGTTTCGACGGCGAGTTCTGCGGTGTGTCCATCAGCGTGGGCGAGCAGTCCAACGAGATCTACGAGGGTGTGTTCACGTCCCTCGAGGAGCGCACCGGTGCCGCGCGTGACCCCCGGGACGCCCAGGGCGCGGGGGACCAGGGCATCATGTTCGGGTACGCCTCGGACGAGACGGACACGCTCATGCCCGCCCCCATTCTGCTGGCGCACCGGCTATCCGAGCAGCTCACACGGGTGCGCAAGACCGCGGTGCTGCCCGGTCTGCGCCCGGACGGCAAGACTCAGGTGACCCTGGGCTACGACGGGCACACCCCCGTCTCCGTGGACACGGTGGTCGTCTCCTCCCAGCACGCGGAGAACTACGACCTGGACCAGCTCACCCGCGATCTCACGACCAGCGTGATCAGCCCCGTCCTGGAGGACTCCGGGCTGGACCTGTCCGCGACCAAGATCATCGTCAACCCCGCGGGCAACTTCGTGCGCGGCGGTCCCGTGGGGGACGCCGGGTTGACCGGACGCAAGATCATCGTGGACACCTACGGTGGTATGGCCCGCCACGGCGGCGGCGCGTTCTCCGGCAAGGACCCCTCCAAGGTGGACCGCTCCGCCGCGTACGCGATGCGCTGGGTCGCCAAGAACGTCGTGGCCGCCGGACTGGCCCGCCGTGCGGAGGTCCAGGTGGCCTACGCGATCGGTCAGGCCCGTCCCGTGGGCCTGTATGTGGAGACCTTCGGCACCGAGACCGTGGACCCCGCGCGGATCGAAAAGGCGATCTCCGAGGTGTTCGACCTGCGGCCGTTGGCGATCATCGAGGACCTGGACCTCAAGCGCCCCATCTACGCCAAGACCGCCGCCCACGGTCACTTCGGCCGTCATGACCCCGACTTCACGTGGGAGCGCACGGACCGGGTCCAGGAGTTGCGTTCCGCCGCGGGGCTGTGAGCCCCGGCCCCGCCGGGACGGAGCCCGCCATGCCGGAGTCTCCCAGGCTGGAGTCGGCGGGCACCGCGCGCCCGGGCTCCGCGACTGCGGGTTCCGTCCCCGCGGACCGGGACACCCCCGAGCGGGACACATCCGGTGAGCAGCTCGCGCTCGCGGGTCTGCCCGAGGCCGCACCCCCGGACCAGCCGCGTACTTTGCCCCGAAAGGCCCTGGGCTCCGAGGGTCGCGCGGCGCGCGACCCCGTGGCCAAGGTCCTGCTCGAGGCCTACGTTCCGCACCTGGACCGGGTCTTCGACTACCGCGTGACCGCTGCCCTCGACGACCAGGCGGTCGTGGGGTCCAAGGTCTCGGTGGTTTTCGCGGGCCGGAAGATGTCCGGGTGGGTCGTGGATCGTGTGGCCCACACGGACGTCCCCGAGGACCGATTGCTGCCCATCCGCCGTGTGCTCACGCCGCTGCCGGTGGCCCGCCCCGAGATCGTCGAGCTCGCGCAGGCCGTGGCCGAACGCTGCGCGGGCACGGTCGCGGACGTCCTGCGGGTCGCGATTGCCCCGCGGGTCGCGCGGGTGGATAAGGAGTTCGCGGCTCCCGAAGCTGCCGAGACCTCCGAGACGGGCGTCGTGAATGCGGACGACGACGCCGCGGTGCCGGCCGACCTATCAGCGGGCCCCGCTTCCGACGGCGCCGCCGATGCGGACCCGACCGCGGCCCCCGAGCCCGGCCGAGCGCCCTCGTCTCCCGTGGAGCCCGCGACGCCCGGCTGGCAGCACTACACGGGCGGCCTGGAGTTCGTGGCGTCCGTGGGGCGTGGTGAGCCGGCGCGCGCGGTCGTGGAGGTACTGCCCTCGGCCGAGGACCACGACTGGGCGGGGCTGACCGCGAGCGCCATGGCCACCGCGTACGCCGCTGGTCGTGGGGCTGTGGGCGTGGTCGCGGACCATAAGGCCCTGGAGCGGCTCGAACGGGCGCTGTGCGAGCTGGTGGGGGAGGACGCCGTCGTCCGCCTGCACGCCGACGACGGACCCACGCCCCGTTACCGGGGGTTCCTCGAGCTCGCGCTCGGGAAGAAGCGCCTGGCTGTGGGCACGCGCTCTGCCGCGTACGCGCCGGTGCAGGACCTCGCGCTCGTGTGTTGTCATGACGACGGGGACGTGAACTTTGTGGAGCAGCGCGCCCCCTACCAGCACACGCGGGACGTGTTGTTGCTGCGCACCCAGCAGCAGGGTCTGGCCGCGCTGTTCACGGGGTACGCGGTGAGTCCCGAGGCGCTGCGGCTCGTGGCCACAGGGTGGGCGGCGCGCGTGGCACCAGATCGCGCGGACCTGCGCCGGTTCTCCCCGCGCATCGAAGCGACCTCCGATTCCTACAATACCGCCCTCGACCCGCTCGCGGCGCGCGCCCGGTTGCCGCACGAGGCGTTCCGGGTGGCACGCGAGGCCCTGAAATCCGGGCCCGTGCTCGTGCAGGTGGCGCGCAAGGGCTATGCTCCCGTGCTCGCCTGCCAGCGGTGCCGTACGCCCGCGCGCTGCCAGGCATGCGACGGGTCCCTCGCGCTGGATTCCGCCCACGCCGTGCCGGTGTGCACGTGGTGCGGGCGTCACGCCCATGACTGGCGGTGCGTGGAGTGTGGGTTCACCCGGGTGCGATTGAGTACCGTGGGGGCGTCCCGGACCGCGGAGGAGCTGGGCCGTTCGTTCCCGCAGGTGCCCGTGATCTCGTCGAGCGACCGCACCGTACGGCCCCGGGTGGGGTCCGCCCCGGCGCTCGTGGTGGCGACGCCGGGAGCGGAGCCCGTCGCGGACGGCGGCTACGCCGCCGCGCTGCTGCTGGACGGGAACCAGATGCTCGCCCGGCCGTGGCTGCGCGCGGAGGAGCAGACGTTGCGCCGCTGGTTCAATGCCGCAGCACTCGTGCGGGCGGGCTCTCACGGCGGGACCGTGGTGGTGACCGCGGATCAGGACCGCGCGGTCGGCGCGCTCGTGCGCTGGGACCCTGCGGGGCACGCCGAGCGGGAGCTTCGGGAGCGCCACGAACTCGGACTGCCGCCGGCGGTGCGTACCGCGGCGCTGACCGGTCCGCGCGACGCCGTGGAGGCCACCCTCCGGGATCTGCGTCTACCCGAGCAGGTCCGGGTCGTGGGGCCCGCACCGGTGGAGCAGGCCGTGGGCAACGGCGCCGACGTCCCGCACGCCGAGCCCCGTCCCGCCACGCTGGACGTGCCCTCCGGCACCTCGACCGCTCGGGTGGAACGCGCGTCGGAGCGCCCCTACCGGGCGTTGCTGTTCTTCGGGTTCGGCATCGCCCCACGCGTGACCTCGGCGCTTCGGGCGGAGAAGGCCCGCGCGTCGGCGCTGCGGGAACACGCGCCGGTTACGGTGCGCTGCGACGTAGCGGACCTGCTGTAGGCCGGTGTCAGGCGGCGTCGCGTCGCCCGAGAACCCGTTCGGCGCCGGGACGACGCCCGTCGCACACCCCACGGATTCGCCGAGGAGCCATGTAACGAGAGCCATGGCCGCCGGAGGGCGCGGTCACTTCGTGTCGGGCGTGCGGGTCTCGGAGCGGGACCCGGGGAACTTCCCATTGAGGATGCGGTTGAGCACCGCCGAGAAGGCCAGCGACAGAGCGAAGGCCGCGATGAGTCGGATGAGGAAGTTGTCGATCCACGCCGTGGCCAGGATGACCACGAAGAAGAGCACGAAAGTTCCGAGAATCGTCCATCCGTCCCGTGTCACCATGACCCCAGTACACCAGGGCCGTCGGGGGTTCGGCCACCCGCCACCTCCGCGATGTCACGACTCAGCCGCGCTGATGCAGCTCCCACGCCAGGTCGAGCAGCTCACCCGCGGAGTCGTCCCACGTGTGCGCGCGTATCCGGCGCAGCCCCGCGGTGACGCGCTCGCGGGCGAGTTCCGGGTCGGTGAGCTCGCGCACGCGGGCGGCGAACGCGGCGTCGTCGTTGGCGGGGGCGTAGCCGGCGGCGTCCCCGGCGACCTCGTGGAAGATGGGCAGGTCCGAGCACACGACGGGCGCGCCCTGCGCGAAGGCCTCCACGAGTGGCAAGCCGTACCCCTCGGCGCGGGACGCGGTCACGAGCGCTGCGCAGGTCGACAGGAGCTCGCGGTATTCGTCCTCGCCGACCCCGCGGTGGAAGACCACGCGCGCGCCCTCGGGGATCTGCCCGCGCAGCTGCGCCTCGCGCGCCGGCGAGATTCGGGACAGCAGGTGCAGCGTGTACCCGGGCAGGTGGGCCATCGCGCGCAACAGCGTCTCCACGTTCTTGTACGGCAGGAACGAGCCCATGTAGACCAGGTCCCGCCCGCGCTCGCCGAGCCGCCGCACGGCGGTCTCCTCGGGGATCCCGGACGACGGCGCCGCGTTGGCGATCACGCGCACGTCCCGTTTCGTGAGCCGATGCGCGAGGATCTCCCGCTTCGACGTCTGCGAGACGGTCGCGACGGCGTCCGCGCGGTTGAGTGTGAGCCGTTGGGGCCACCAGGCCTTGTGGTACGCGCGCCAGCCCCACTGCACCGGCAGCGGGAGATCGCCCGGGGGCTGCGGGTGCTCGTAGTAGATCAGGTCGTGCAGCGTGAGGATCAGCTGGTGGCGGCGCCCGAGCGAGCCCATGGTCTGCATGGGGGAGAACACGACGTCGGGCGCGTACCGGCTCAGCAGCGCGCCCGTGAGCACCTCGGCCGGGGACGTCACGGACGGGCCCAGCAGCGTGGGCAGACCGTCGGGGATCAGGGCAGCCTGGGCGGGATCGCTGATCAGCGCGGCGAGCCGCACCCGAGGATCGGAGGCGACCGCGCGAGCCGTGGCGGCGAGCAGTTCGGCGCTGTAGCGGCTGATCCCGTCGTGGTGATCGGTGCGGATGTAGCGGGCGTCGAAGAGCAGCTTCACCGGTCGTCTGTCCCGTAGAGTCCGCGCGCGGTGGCCTCCTTGGTGAGCTGATGCTCCCCGGAGCCGGGGTCCACCGCGGGGATCATCCCGGTGAGTTGGTCCGGGGTGGAGGCGGTCGTGTCCGCGTGGGGCAACTGGTCGTAGCCCTCGAGGGGGTCCGGCGCGGGGGAGGCCAGGAAGTCCTCGATGTAGTCCGCCGCGAGCTGGGGGGTCTCGTAGTGGATCAGGTGACCCACCCCGGGGATGATCTTGAGGCTGTGGCTGCGGATCCACGAGGCCATGGTGCGCTGCGAGCGCACGGAGCCCAGCTCGTCCTGGTCACCCACGATGAGCAGGGTGGGCATGGTCAGGTTCATCGCGACCTCCGCGACGGTGTGGGAGATCGACGCCTGATACGCCTCGGTGAGCACGTCCCGGTCGGCGAAGGTGTTGAAGTAGGCCTGGTGCTGGCGCAGCGCGTAGTTGCGGATCTCCGGGTCCTCGGACTTGACCATCACGTCCGTCATGAGTTTCACGACGGCGTTCGAGGCCAGCAGTTTGGTGCCCAACCGTCGCGGGAGGGACGCACCCGCCGAGTAGTAGAGCTCCGTGAGCTTGGTCAGCCGCTTCTGCTGTCCCGCCAGGGCGGGTTCGGAAATGGGGTTGAGCAGGATCAACCGCTCCACCATGGCGGGGTACTCCACGGCGAAGTGCGCGGCCAGGGTCGACCCGAAGGAGTGCCCCGCGAGCACGATGCCCGTCTCGCAACCGGGATGGACGGCGTTATCGGTCAGTGCCTCGAGGAACTCGCGCACGAACTCCACGTAGCCGGGCACCGAGTGTTCCCGGTCCGGGAAGGGCTCCGAGCGCCCGAAACCGGGCAGGTCCGGGAGCACCACGTGGTACTTCTCGCGCAGGGCGGTCGCGATCAGCTGCAGACCGTGGTGGTCCCCGCGGAAGCCGTGGAGCATCACGAGCAACGGTTTGTGCTTCTTGTCCGCGTCGTAGAACCAGTAGCGCACGCGGTACCCGTCCAATTGCACGCTGCGGCGTTCGGCGTAGGTGTTCTCCACGGGTCCTCCAGTCGTGCGGCGTCGGCGCATCCATGCTAGCCGGGAGAGGCGCGGTGGCGGGCTGGTCTAAACTGGGAGAAATCCCCACACGAGAACGGGGGACCAGGCTGTCACCGCGCCGGTACCGGGGCGAGCGAGCATCCCCGGCCCATCCCCGTGAACTTTGAAGGCGAGGCACGTGAGCGAGCACAGCACCCCGGAGGCGGGCACGGACTACGACGTCCAGCGCATCGAGGCCACCTGGTCCGGCTACTGGGAGGACAACCGGGTCTTCGCGCCCCGGGACGACGGTTCCGCTCCGCGGCGTTACGTCCTGGACATGTTCCCCTACCCCTCGGGGGACCTGCACATGGGCCACGCGGAGGCCTTCGCCATGGGGGACGTGGTCTCCCGCTACTGGCTGCACCGCGGGTACGATGTGATGCACCCGATCGGCTGGGACTCCTTCGGCCTACCGGCGGAGAACGCCGCCATCAAGCGTGACGCCCACCCCGCCGAGTGGACCTACCGCAACATCGACACCCAGCGCGCCTCGTTCAAGCGCTACGCGATCAGCGTGGACTGGGACCGGGAGATCCACACGTCCGACCCCGAGTACTACCGCTGGACGCAGTGGCTGTTCCTGCAGTTCTACAAGCACGGGTTGGCGTACCGGAAGGACTCCCCGGTCAACTGGTGCCCCAAGGACCAGACGGTGCTCGCCAACGAGCAAGTGGTCAACGGAGCGTGCGAACGCTGCCACACCCCCGTGACCAAGAAGTCCCTGAACCAGTGGTACTTCAAGATCACCGACTACGCCCAGCGCCTGCTGGACGACATGGGCGAGCTGGAGGGCCACTGGCCCGAGCGCGTGCTGGCCATGCAGCGCAACTGGATCGGACGCTCCGAGGGCGCGCACGTGAAGTTCGTGATCGAGGGCGCCCCCGCCGAGGGCGCGGACCCCGAGGACACCTCCGGGCGTACCGTCACCGTGTTCACGACCCGCCCGGACACCCTCCACGGCGCCACGTTCTGCGTGGTCGCCGCGGACGCCGCCATCGCCCAGGAGATCGTGGCACCCGAACACGCCGACGCGCTCGCCGCGTACCGGGAGGACGTCAAGGCCCTGTCGGACATCGAACGCCAGGCCTCCGACCGGGAGAAGACCGGTGTGTTCCTGGGCCGCTACGCGGTCAACCCCCTCACGGGCGAGAAGCTGCCGGTGTGGGCCTCGGACTACGTCCTGGCTGATTACGGCACCGGCGTGATCATGGCGGTGCCCGCCCACGACCAACGGGACCTGGACTTCGCCCGGGCCTTCGACCTGCCCGTGCGCGCGGTCCTGGACACCGGCGAGGAGGACCCCGCGAGCACGGGGGTCGCCACCACCGGTGACGGCACCCTGATCAACTCCGGACCGCTGAATGGGCTGTCCAAGGCGGAGGCGGTGGCCAAGGCCATCGAGATCGTCACTGAGGCCGGGACCGGCGAGCATCACGTGAACTTCCGACTGCGGGACTGGTTGCTGTCCCGGCAGCGGTTCTGGGGTGCACCGATTCCCATCGTGCACTGCCCCTCGTGCGGCGAGGTGCCCGTACCCGAGGACCAGCTGCCCGTGCGGCTGCCCGAGGACCTGCGCGGTGAGCAACTCGCGCCCAAGGGCAGGAGCCCGCTCGCAGCGGCGTCGGACTGGGTCACCGTGGCGTGCCCCGCGTGCGGCGGGCAGGCCACGCGCGACACCGACACCATGGACACGTTCGTGGACTCCTCGTGGTACTACCTGCGCTACGCGTCCCCGCACGACGACGCTGCGCCGTTCGACCGTGCCGAGGTGGACCGGTGGCTGCCCGTGGACCAGTACGTGGGCGGTGTGGAGCACGCGATCCTGCACCTGCTGTACTCGCGGTTCTTCACCAAGGCGCTCTACGACTTCGGGTTGATCGGGTTCCAGGAGCCGTTCAAGGCGCTGCTGAACCAAGGTCAGGTCCTCAACGGGGGCAAGGCCATGTCCAAGTCCTTGGGCAACGGCGTGGACCTGGGTGAGCAGCTGAACGAGTTCGGCGTGGACGCCGTGCGCCTGACCATGGTCTTCGCGTCACCGCCCGAGGACGACGTGGACTGGGCGGACGTGTCCCCGCAGGGCGCCCAGAAGTTCCTGGCCCGCGCGTGGCGCCTCGCGAAGGACTGCACGGCCGCCCGGGACGCGGACGTGACCACCGGGGACCAGGCGCTGCGCCGTGCGACCCACAAGACGGTCGCGGACGCCGAACAGCTGCTCGACGCGCACAAGTTCAACGTGGTGATCGCCCGGACCATGGAGCTCGTGAACACCGTGCGCAAGGCCATCGACGCGGGCTGCGGTCCGGCCGATCCCGCCGTGCGCGAGGCCACCGAGGCCGTGGCGATCCTGCTGAGCCTCGTGGCGCCGTACACCTCCGAGGACATGTGGCACCTGCTCGGGCACGAGGACTCCGTGGTGCGCGCCCCGTGGCCCACCGTGGACCCCGCGCTGCTCGTGGAGGACACCGTCACCGCGATCGTGCAGATCAAGGGCAAGGTCCGTGACCGGTTGCAGGTCCCCGCGGACATCACCGACGAGGACCTCGAGGCCGCGGCCATGGGATCGGAGGCCGTCCAGCGCCTGCTGTCCGAGGCCACGGTGCGCAAGGTCATCGTGCGCGCCCCCAAGCTCGTGAACATCGTGGTCTGATGTTCCCCCGCGAGCCCCGGAGCCCGTCCCCCCGTTCCACCGAGCGGGAGGGCGGGCTCCGCCCGTTCGGAGATGCGGCCTCTATTCCTGTCGGCGCGCCGTCAGAGCCTCCGTCCGCCTCCGCGTCCTCGGTCGACGCCGCCGCGCCGCCCCGCGTCGCCGTCGTCACCGACAGTGCCGCCGCCCTGCCCGATGCGTGGCTCCGCGCGTTCGAGGACGCACCGGGCTTCGCGCTCGTGGACATGCCCGTGCTGATCTCCGGTCAGCTCTACACCGCCGACGAGTCCGACACGCTGTCCTCGCTCGTCGTCGCGCTCGCGGAGGGCACACCCGTGACCACGTCCCGGCCGGCCCCGGGGCAGCTGCGTGCCGCGTACCGGCGGTTCGAGGAGGAGGGGTACGACGCCATCGTCTCGGTGCACCTGTCGGGGGAGCTGTCCGGGACGGTGGGCGCCGCCCGGATTGCTCGCCAGGACATCGGGATCCCCGTGCGAATCGTCGACACCGCGAGCGCCGGTCTGGGGCAGGGTCTGGGGGTGCGCGCGGCACTACGGGCAGTGGCGTCGGGGGCGGGGATCGACGACGTCGCTGCGGCCGCCTGTGAGACCGCCGCCCAGGCACAGGTACTGATTCAGGTGCGCTCGCTGGAAACCCTGCGCCGGGGTGGACGGGTGAATCCGACCACGGCGATGGTCGGTTCCATGTTCCAGCTCAAACCGCTGCTGAGCATGGCCGAAGGCAAGATCGTGACCGTGGAGCGGCCGGTGTCCTTGCCGCGGGCTAAGGCGCGGTTCATGCTGCTGGCGGGGGAGGCTCTGGCCCACGCAGAGACCGACCGGCCGGTGTTATGTATTCACCACGTCGCGGACCCGCACGGGGCGCGCGAGATCGGTGAGGTGCTCATGGATCGCTACCGCCCGGACGCGGAGCTCGTGATCAGTGACCTGCCCCCGGTGCTCAGCGCGCACGTGGGGCTCGGAACGAAGGCCGCGGTGATCGAGGGCCCCACGTCCCGGCCCGTGTGGCACGGCGGGCGGGCTGCACAACCGCACCCCTGATCCGCGTGTTGCCCGAGTAATCCACCGGTGGCGTCGCGCACCCACGAGCCCTGTCGCCAGTGCGGTGGGGTGGGCGCATGAGTGGAATCGATTTCAGGGGACGGCGCCGGTTCCGGGACAGTGAGGCCACGGAGCGGTTGACGGCGCTCTTGCGGGAAGACCGGCAGTCGGGTGCGGGGCTGCCATGGGCGGAGCCAGGGCCTGATCGGAATGGTGATGTGGCCGGCCGTGGTGCGACGGGTCGCCGTGCTGCTGGCCATGATGAAGAGGGCGCCGACCTGGCTCCGGACGGTGGTGCGGAACCGGCCGACGACGCCGCCGATGGTGCCACCGGTCCGTCGCTCAGTGCAGACCCGGTGTCCGAGCACTCCCGGCATCGCGAGGACGTCGTGGTCCGTCGGCACATTGCTCGCCCCGCGCTAGTAGCACTGTGCGCCGTGCTGTTGGTGGCCCTCGGGATCGGGGGCTGGAACCTGCTCCCCGATGGACAGGGGGACGACGTCGTCACGTCCACTTCCGTGAAATCGGAGGGCGCCGTCGCCGGTACGGATGGCGCGGGGGCAGATGAGGGTTCCGACCGCGCTGACGCCGCCCGTGAGGGCACTGAAGCCACCGGCCGGGACGACACAGTACCTCACGGGGTGTCCGGATCCGCGACGTCCTCAGGGCTCGTCGGGGGAGCCGGAGCCGGTTCAGCGGGCGGCGGTACCGCCTCCGCCGAAGCAGCCGGGGTGCTCACGGTCCACGTGATCGGGGAGGTCAAGGACCCATCCGTGGTGACGCTGTCCCCGGGTGCGCGCGTCATGGATGCGGTGGCGGCAGCCGGTGGATTCACGAAGGGTGCGGTGAAGGACCGGATCAACCTGGCGCAGCCCGTGAGCGACGGCGCCCAGATCACGATTCCCAATGCGGAGAACGTCGATCGGGTGGCCGAGGCTGCCGCGCAGGGCGGTTCCGTGAATGGCGCCGGGACCGGTGCCCCGGCCGAGGGAGCAGCGAACAGCGCCAGCATTAAGACTGGAGTGAGCGGTAGTGCTTCCGTGAGCGGTAGTGCTTCCGAGGGTGGCGCGGCCACGGGAGGTTCATCGTCCGGATCAGGCGCTGCGGCTAAGGCGGGTGGTGCGGCCGCCCTGCCCGGCGGCGCCCCGGTCAACCTCAACACGGCCTCGCAAGCGGAGCTCGAGACCCTACCTCGCGTGGGACCGGTCCTCGCACAGCGGATCGTGGAGTTCCGCACCCAGCACGGCCCGTTCACCTCCGCGGAACAGCTCGACGACGTCAGCGGGGTGGGTCCCGCCATGCTGGAGGCACTGCTACCACTGGTCACGGTGTGAGCGTGCGATGGGACCTGCGCCTGGTCCCGGTTGCCATCACCGCGTGGGTGTGCGGATCGCTGACACTACTTGCCGGGTGGACCGTGGGGGCCGTGGGGGCTCTCGGCTGCGTGCTGGTCTTCGGCCTCGCGTGGTGCGCACCCGCTCTTCTCGACCGGTCTCGCATCCGGCGGGCGAACCGCGGGCCACGAGGGAAGGCGCCCGCCTCGGCACAACGCAGCCGTCCGCCGGCCGGGCAGCCGAGCCGCGCGCGATCCTGGACGCATGCATCGGACGCGCACGGGGGTTCCTCCTCCCATGGATGCCCGCGGCCATCATCCAGCGAGTCCCGCGCCCGGATGAGGTCCCTCCTGCCCAGCCTGGCCGTTCTGGCGGGGGTCGTGGCGCTGAGTGCCGCCGCGGCCATCACGACGGCGCTCGCCGCCACCGCACCGTCCCGCGACTTCCTGACCGAGCATCCTCCCGGTTCCGCGGTCCGCGTCAACGCCACGGTCACCGGGATGCCCCACGAATACACGGGCTCACCGGCGCCAGGGGAGCAGGAGGCATCGCGCGGCGTCGTCGTACCCCTGGCCGTCCACGCCGCGGACGGGAAGGCCGCAACCGCCGAACTCACGGTGTTCGCCGCCCACCCCGGGTGGGACGGCCTGCGCGACGGGGACACCGTCAACGCTGTGGTGAACGTGACGCGCACCGCGAACCCGGCGCGGCTCACTGCCCGGGCCACCTCCCCACCCACCGGATGCGATCACGGCTGCCGGGGAGCCCGGCCCGGACTGCTGGACACCGTGCGCGCGAACCTGACCCGGGTGTCCGGACGGTTCGGTGCAGTGAGCGCCGGGTTGGTCCCCGGCATGACCGTGGGAGACACCTCCCAGCTGCCCGAGGCGCTGGCGCAGAGCATGAAGGACACCGGACTGACCCACCTCACGGCCGTCTCCGGCTCCAATTGCACCGTGGTGATGACCCTGACCGGGTACGCCGCCCTGACCCTGGGCGCTGGGCGGCGACTGTGCGTGGGTATCGGGCTCGCCGCACTCGCCGGGTTCGTGCTGCTCGTGGGCCCCGACCCCTCCGTCCTGCGCGCCGGCGTCATGGGTGCACTCGGCGGGGCCGCCATGCTCAGCGGCCGCGCCGGCGTCAGCCTCAATGCCCTGTGCGCCGCCGTCACCGGCCTGGTGCTCGTACAACCGCCCCTCGCCATCGATTTCGGCTTCATCCTCTCCGTCCTCGCGACCGCCGGCATCGTCGTGAGCGCCCGCCCCGTGACCCGCGTCCTCGCCTCCCGGATCCCCACAGCGCTCGCCGCGTGCATAGCCGTGCCCCTCGTCGCCCAACTGTGGTGCGGGCCCGCCCTGCTCGTGCTCAACCCCGCTCTGCCCCTGTACTCGTTGCCCGCCAACATGGCCGCCGCCCCTCTCGTTCCCGTGGTCACCGTCGCCGGTCTGCTTGCAGTATGCGTCCTGCTCGCGGGGCACCTGGCCTCACCCGCTCTGAGCTGGCTGCTCCCCGGCGCCCACGACGCCGCGGCGCTCGCCGGCTGGGAGCGCGCCGCCTCCCTGCCCGTGGGCGCCGCCTCGGTTCCCGCGCGGGTCATTGCGTGGCTCGCGGACGGTTTCGCCGCCCTGCCCGGCGCGCAGCTGCCCTGGCCGGGCGGTGTCCCGGGGATTGTCATCCTCACCGCGGTCACACTGCTGTTCCTCGGCGTCCTGCACGGGGTGGACCACCGCCTGCGTCAGGCATCACCCATCGCGGGCACGGTCGACGCCTCATCGGCCCCGCCGCCCGAGCCCGATGCCGTATGGCGCGTTCGCGCGCGCAGGCTACGGATACGACGTCGCGCGCTCGCGGTGATCGCGTCCCTCGCGGTGGTCGTGTTGGTCGTCCTGGGTGCGGTGTGGTGGTTCCGACCGGCGCCCGCGTGGGAGTCCGTGGTGTGCGACGTCGGGCAGGGAGATGCCGTGCTGCACCGCACCGGGGAGCACAGCGCGGTGCTCGTGGATGGCGGGCCCGACCCCAGGGCTCTGCGTCGCTGTCTCGACCAGGCGGGCATCACGCACCTGGACGCGGTGATCGCCACGCACAACCACGACGACCACGTGGCCGGCCTGGAGGGGCTCTCCGATGCGGTGGATGTGGAGCGGGTGTGGTACTCCACGGCCGGGACGGAGCTACCACGCGAACTGGCACCGCTCGCGGAGAAGGCCGAGCAGCCTGCGCCCGGGGCACGACTAACCGCCGGACCGCTCACGGTCGAGGTACTCGCCCCGCGGGTCACGCCTACTGCAACGGGCGGAACCCCGCGCGCTCCCGTGCACAGCCGGGTGAGTTCGGAGGACGAGAACAATGCGTCCCTCGTCCTGCTCATCACCCGCACCGCTGACCAGGGGACCACCACCTGGTTGACCGCGGGGGACCTCGAAGCCGATGGGTACCGAGCGGCCACCAGGCTCCTGCCAACAGCAGCCGCCCCACACGTAGATGTGTTGAAGGTCTCCCACCACGGCGCGCGCAACGGTGGGACCGACATCATCAGGGACTCAGATCCCGCCCTGGCGGTGATCTCGGTGGGGGAGGGCAACAGCTACGGCCATCCCCACCCCGCAACAGTGGCGGCCCTACAGGAGACTGGGGCGGCGGTGGCGCGCACGGACCTCAGCGGTTCGTTGTGGATCCGTAAGGAAGGCAATCAGCTCGTGGTCTCGACACGGTGACCGCGCATCAAGCCACTGGGTGCACCGGGTTCGTCGCGTGTGGCTCACGTTTCTTGTTCCGATGCCTCACCCGTCCACACCGGGCCACGGCATGTCCCCGCCCGGCGCTAGCATGAGGACCACAGCGGCGCCCTCCCATGCCGCGCGCACCTGAGGAGTTCCGATGCCCCCAGCCCGTCGCAAGGCCGCCGCGCCGCCGCAGACCTCGTGGCGGGACGTCACCCCGCAGCCGCTCGTGCTGGCCTCCGGTTCCGACGAGTACATCCTGCAGCGCATCAAGGACTCCCTGCGGGACCAGACCCGGGAGCAACGCGGGTCGTGCGAGGTCACGGACATCTCCGCCGCCGACTACGAGAGCGGGAGCTTGGCCGTGGTCACGAGCCCCTCCCTATTCGACGATCCCAAACTCGTGTGCGTCCACGACCTCGCGAGCATGCACGAGAACCTCCTCGCGGACGGCCTGTCGTACGTGGCCAATCCGGACCCGGACGTGACCGTGCTGTGGCAGCACTCGGGGGGTAACCGCGGCAAGAAACTACTGGACGCTCTCAAGGAGTCGGCGCTCGTCCTCGATTGCACGCCGCCCAAATCGGACCGCGACAAGACGGCCTTCGTCCTGGCCGAGTTCCGCGCGCACGGCAAACGCATCGAGCCGGACGCCGCCCGCGCCCTTGCCGCGGCCGTGGGCACGAGCACCGCGGAGCTCGCCGCCGCGTGCGCGCAGTTGATCGCGGACGGCCCGCTCACGGTGGATCACGACCTCGTGGAGAAGTACTACGGCGGGCGCGTGGAGGTCACCGCGTTCCGCGTCGCGGACGCCGCGGTGGCCGGTAACGCGGATCAGGCACTGAAGCTGTGGCGGCAAGCCGTGGACGTGGGAGTGGACCCGGTCCCCATGGTCGCCGCGCTGGGCTCCAAGATGCGGTTGATCGCGCTGACCGCGGGATCCCGCGGGGGAGCGGGAGCACTTGCGCGGGACGTGGGCGCGGCACCGTGGCAAGTGGAGCGCGCGCAGAACGAGGCCCGCCGGTTCACCGCCGGGGACGTGGCCGCCGCCTTGCAGGCCGTGGCCGAGGCCGACGCCCAGGTCAAGGGTGCGTCCCGGTCCCCGTACTTCGCGGTGGAGCGGGCGATCACCGTGATCGCGACGTCCGGCCACCACTGAGGGGCCATCTCTGGGGGCCACCATTGCGATCCCGGAAGATCCGGGGAAAGACTGCGGGCCCGGCACCGAGAAACGGTGCCGGGCCCGCAGGCGTCCTGTGCGGACGGGGTCAGTCGATTCAGATCTTGGCGACCTTCTTGGCCAGACCGGACTTCTTGTTGGCCGCGGTGTTCTTGTGCAGCACACCCTTGGACACAGCCTTATCGAGCTTGCGGGACGCGTTGCGCAGCGTCTCGGTCGCAGCTTCCTTGTTGCCGGACTCGACCGCGGCGTCCACCTTGCGGATCAGGGTTTTGAGCTCGGACTTGTAAGAGTTGTTGCGCAGGCGAGCCTTCTCGTTGGTGAGGATGCGCTTCTTCTGCGACTTGATGTTGGCCACGTAAAACTCCTAGAACGTTTGCGGAAGTAGGTCAGTGAGGGCTCACGGATGATCATCGACTGAGTTGTGAGAGTGGGGATGCTCGGTGGCAACCATCCGCTGTGCCCGACGACCAGCGCGGACACACAGCGATCCACTTTAGCAGATCACCGGCCGTGACGCCGGTCAGTGGCGGGCGCGGGCGGCGAGCTCCGCGGCCACCCCGTCGAAGCGTGAGCGGGCGAGCACCGCGCCCTCCCGGCGCACGTCCTCGGGGCGCACGGGGATGATCCGATCGATCCGGGCCTCGGACGGGCGGCCCGAACGGTCCCAGTCTCCGGTTCCCACGTCCACGAAGTCGGGATCGTCGTGGGCCGCGGTGTCGTGGTCCTTGGAGGTGAGCATCACGCACAGCACGTACTCCCCGGCGCGGTCCACGATCAGCACGGGACGGTCCTTGCCGCGTGAGGGGTCCTCCTCGTAGGGGACCCAGGTCCACACGACCTCGCCCGGATCGGGGCGACCATCCGGGTGGGGGTCGTAGTGCGGGGTCACCGGCCCCGTCCAGTCACCGGGGTAGGGCCGGGAGGTGCCGGCGGGCGACGTCGTCGTCCCCGGAGCGGTGGGCGCGGCGGCCCGATCGCGGCGCGCGTGCCCGGAAGCGTCCCGGGGCAACGGCGCGCGGCCGGCGTCCCGCCGCCCGCGCAGGGTCCGCGAGACCCGCTGATACATCCGGTAGGCCCGCAGGCCCTGGCGCGCGAGGCGCATGAAGTCAGCCATGTGCTCATCGTAGGGGCAGCGGTTCGTCCGTTGCCGCGGAACGTGGGAAACTGGGGAGTCATCCGATCGAAAGGACCGCCCGTGTCACCGTTGGCCGTCAATCCACCGGCTCCCGCCTCGACCGACCCCTCGGTGATCAGGAACTTCTGCATCATCGCCCACATCGACCACGGCAAGTCCACCCTCGCGGACCGGATGCTGCAGGCCACGGGCGTGGTGACGCCCCGGCAGATGAAGGCCCAGTACCTGGACCGCATGGACATCGAACGCGAACGCGGGATCACCATCAAGTCCCAGGCGGTGCGGATGCCGTGGAACGTGGACGGCACGGACTACGCGCTGAACATGATCGACACGCCCGGGCACGTGGACTTCACGTACGAGGTCTCCCGGTCCCTGGCCGCGTGCGAGGCCACGATCCTGCTCGTGGACGCCGCCCAGGGGATCGAGGCGCAGACGCTGGCCAACCTGTACCTCGCGATCGAGAACGACCTCACGATCATCCCGGTGCTCAACAAGATCGACCTGCCGGCCGCGCAGCCGGAGAAGTACGCTACTGAACTCGCCAATCTGATCGGCGTGGAACCCGAGGACGTGCTCAAGGTCTCGGGCAAGACCGGTGAGGGCGTCGAGGAGCTGCTGGACACGATCGTGCGCCAGGTCCCGGCGCCTCAGGGGGTCAAGGACGCGCCGTCGCGTGCCATGATCTTCGACTCGGTGTACGACACCTACCGCGGCGTGGTGACCTATGTGCGCGTGGTGGACGGGACGCTGTCCCCGCGAGAGCGGATCCAGATGATGTCCACCGGGGCCACCCACGAGCTGCTCGAACTCGGTGTGATCTCCCCGGAGCCGGTGCCCTCGCAGGGGCTGAGTGTGGGGGAGGTGGGCTATCTGATCACGGGCGTGAAGGACGTCCGCCAGTCCCGCGTGGGTGACACGGTCACGAGCCAGACCAAGCCCGCGCAGCAGTCCCTGGGTGGGTACGAGGACCCCAAGCCCATGGTGTTCTCGGGGCTGTTCCCCGTGGAGGGTTCGGACTACCCCGTGCTGCGGGACGCCCTCGAGAAGCTCCAGCTCAACGACGCCGCCCTGGTGTACGAACCCGAGACCTCCGCCGCGTTGGGCTTCGGCTTCCGTTGCGGTTTCCTGGGGCTGTTGCACCTGGAGATCACCCGCGACCGGCTCGAACGCGAATTCAACCTGGACCTGATCTCCACCGCGCCGTCCGTGTCCTACAACGTGACGCTCGAGGACAACTCGGAGGAGCAGGTTACTAACCCGTCCGAGTTCCCGGAGGGGCGGATCCTGGAGATCCGCGAACCCATGGTCTCGGCCACCATCCTGGTGCCGTCCGAGTTCATCGGCGCGGTCATGGAACTGTGCCAGTCCAAGCGCGGTGAGATGAAGGGGATGGACTACCTCTCCGAGGACCGCGTGGAGCTGCGCTACCGGTTGCCGCTCGCGGAGATCGTCTTCGACTTCTTCGACCAGCTCAAGTCCAAGACCCGGGGCTACGCGTCCCTGGACTGGAAGGCGGACGGCGAGCAGGCCGCGGATCTCGTGAAGGTGGACATCCTCCTGCAGGGCGAGCAGGTGGACGCGTTCAGCGCGATCACCCACAAGGACAAGGCGTACTCGTACGGCGTGCTCATGACGGGCAAGCTGCAGAAGCTCATCCCGCGCCAGCAGTACGAGGTCCCCATCCAGGCCGCGATCGGTTCCCGGATCATCGCGCGCGAGAACATCCGCGCGATCCGTAAGGACGTGCTCTCCAAGTGCTACGGCGGTGACATCTCCCGTAAGCGCAAGCTGCTCGAGAAGCAGAAGGAGGGCAAGAAGCGCATGAAGATGGTGGGCCGCGTGGAGGTCCCCCAGGAGGCCTTCGTGGCCGCGCTGTCCTCGGACGAGGACAGCGGGAAGGACAAGAAGAAGTAATGCCCGCCCAACCGGAGGGTGATCCCGCACCCCGGGACGGCGCGCTCCCCGCGGCATCGGTCGCCCGCGCCACCGATCGCACCCTGAGCCTGTACGTCCACGTCCCGTTCTGCGCGGTGCGCTGCGGGTACTGCGACTTCAACACCTACACCATGGACCAGCTCGGGGACGGCGTCTCCCAGCGCGACTACCACGCCGACGCCGCCGCGGAGGTCCGCTTCGCCCGGTCCGTGCTCGACGCCGCCGGGGCACCGCCGCGCGCGCTACACAGCGTGTTCTTCGGCGGGGGTACGCCCACCCTTCTGCCCGCCTGGGAGCTCGCGCTCATGCTCGAGCAGGCCCGGGAGAGCTTCGGGCTGGCCCCGGACGCCGAGGTCACCGTGGAAGCCAACCCCGACTCGGTGAGCGAGGAGACGTTCGACGTGCTCGCCGCGGCCGGGGTTACCCGGGTGTCCTTCGGGATGCAGTCCGCGGTGCCCCACGTGCTGCGCGTGCTGGAACGCACGCACACGCCGGCGAACGTCCCGCGCGCCGTCGGCTGGGCCAAGGACCGCGGACTGGGCGCGAGCGTGGACCTGATCTACGGTACACCGGAGGAGAGCGTGGCCGACTGGCGCACCTCGTTGGAGGCCGCGCTGGCCATGGACCCCGACCACGTCTCCGCGTACTCCCTGATCATCGAGGACGGCACCAAGCTGGCCGCCCAGATCCGCCGCGGTGAGGTGCCGGACCTGGATCCGGACGACCAGGCGGAGAAGTACACGCTCGCGGACGCGCTGCTGCGCGAGGCCGGGTTCGAGTGGTACGAGGTGTCCAACTGGTCCCGCGCGGCCCACGGGCGCAGCGCGGTGCAGAACCGCAGCGTGCACAACCTCGCGTACTGGCGCAATCAGGACTGGTGGGGGATCGGCCCGGGGGCGCACTCACACAGTGACGGCGTGCGCTGGTGGAACCTCAAGCACCCGTTGCCGTACACGGCCGCCGTGCGCCGGGGTGACTCACCGGCCGTGGGCCGCGAGACCTTGGGTGGCGAGACGCAGTACGTGGAACACGTGATGCTCGGGATCAGGATCCGTGAGGGACTCCCGCTCGAGGGGCTGCGCCCGGAGGGGCGGCACGCGGTGGCCGGATTGATCGCCGACGGCTGGCTGGACGGCGCCGCCGCCCTCCGCGGGTCCGCGGTCCTCACGGACGCGGGGCGTCTGATGGCCGACGCCGTGACGCGCCGCTTGCTCGACTGGTGACCGTGTCAGGAGTTGCGGGCCGCGAACTTGTCGTAGAGGTGGGTGTTGAACCGGTACTGGTGCGGTTCGCCGCGGTTGACCTTCACGCCCGCGCGCACGGAGGTGATGGCCAGGAACAGCCAGGTCACGGCGGCGATGACCGAGAAGAGCCATCCGATGAACGGGATGAGTGAGAGCACGATGCCCGCGAGGATCACCAGGGTGGGCAGCATGGTGTAGTTGGCGGCTTCCCGGGATTCCTGAGCGGTGAAGGGACCGCGGTCCTTGAACACCCGGTGGATCATGTAGCTGGGCAGTACGCCCACCACGCCACCCAGGTGGGCGAGGGTGGCCCACTGCCGGTCCTGGGACACGTCCAGGGGTTGCGCCACGGGGGCCACGGACTCGAACGGAGTCTCGGCGGAGCGAGTGGAGGGGGAGGGAGCAGCGTCAGTCACGAGCGGGTGTGCCTTTCACGGGCGGTAGCCATCCGGGTCGGAGGACGCCGGTGCTCCCATCCTACGGTCGTTCCCGCGTGGCTCGCGCCGGACGACGACGCCAGGCGTCACCCACGCTGGTGGTCACCGCTAACGCGGGTCACCGAAGCCGTAGACCACCGGCTGCGAGCGCCGTCGACGTCGTGGGTCACCGCAGGTCAGGCGCAGCCCGGGTCAGGAATCGGCGGCGTCCGGGGCGGTGAGGAAGTCGATGAGCTCCTCCACGCGGCCCAGCAGGGCCGGTTCGAGGTCTGCGTACGTGTTCACTCGTGCAAGGATCGCCTGCCACGCCCGCCCCACGTCCTGGGGTGTGCGGTGCGGCAGGCCCAGCGCGCGTGCCATCCCGGTCTTCCAATCCACCCCGCGCGGGATCACGGGCCACTCCCGGATCCCCAGGGCGCTGGGCTTCACGGCCTGCCAGATGTCCACGTAGGGGTGTCCGAGGATGAGCACGTTGTCCCGGGCACCCGGGACCGCGAGCGCCTCCTGGGCGATCCTGGACTCCTTGGAGCCCGCGACCAGGTGGTCCACGAGGATCCCGAGCCGGCGCTGCGGGCCGGGGTGGAACTCGGCGATGGCTGAGGGGAGGTCGTCGATCCCGTGCAGGGGTTCCACCACGGTGCCCTCGACCGCGAGGTCGTGGCCCCACACCTTGGCCACGAGCTCGGCGTCGTGGTACCCCTCGACCCACACACGCGACTCCTTGGCCACGGACGCGCGCAGGTTCTCGACCTCGACCGACCCCGAACGCGTGATCCGGGGCTTGGCCGGGGCGCTGCGGGTCTCGGGCGGGCCCAGCCGCACGGGTTCGCCGTCCAGGAGGAAGCCCGGGCCCAGGGGGAAGGACTTCACGCGCCCGTGCCGGTCCTCCAGACCCACCACGCGCATCCCGCCGATGGTCTCCACGCCCACGACGGCGCCCACCCACCCGGTCTCCACGTCCTCGAGCACCATGTCCCGGGCCACGGGGACGTCCCGGGAGACGGGACCGGTGCGGGCGACGTCGGGACTGCCTAGGTCCCGGGGACCCCAGGACCAGCCGGATGCGTTCACGGGCGACTCCTCCACGTCGTGCCGCGGCGCGAGCGCGCCGCCGGGCAGGCGAATCAGCCGCGAGCGTATCAAAATCGGCCCCTGACCCACGGGCCCCGGACGGCCAGGATTAGCACTGTGAACTCTTGAGTGCCAGAATTGCCAGCAACGGGAGGTGAGACACATGGAGCATCCGCGCCGAGCGCAGATCCTGCGCGCCATCGTGGAGGACTACGTCCATTCGCGTGAACCCGTGGGGTCCAAGGCGCTCGTGGAACGCCACCGCCTACCCGTCTCCTCCGCCACGGTGCGCAACGACATGGCCGCCCTCGAGGAGGACGGGCTGATCGTGGCCCCGCACACGAGCTCGGGGCGGATCCCCACGGACCGAGGTTACCGCGAGTTCGTCAACCAGATCGCAGCTCTGGAGCCCCTCACCTCCGCCCAGCGCCGCGCGATCCAGGTGTTCATGGACGGCGCCCAGGACCTGGACGACATCATGGAGCGCACCGTGCGCCTGCTCGCCCAGCTCACCCACCAGGTGGCCGTGATCCAGTATCCCGTGCGCACCGGGATCACCGTGCGCCACGTGGAACTCGTGGACGTGGGAGACGCCCGCGTACTCGTGATCCTGATCCCCACCACCGGACGCGTGGCCCAACGCACCGTGGAACTGCCCGTCACCCTGACCGAGGCCCAGCTGCTGGAGCTGCGCGCCCACGTGCTCGCACGCCTGCTCGGCAGGCCCGTGGAAGACGTCCCCGACGCCGCCGTGACCCTGCCCCCGGCCCTGCCCGAGGAACTGCGCGACGCCGGGACCGCGGTGACCGGGGCGCTCGCGGTGCTCGCAGCGGTGTCGGACGAACACCGCCTGGTGATGGCCGGGACCGCGAACCTCGCGCGCTTCAGCGGGGACTTCCCGCAGAGCATCTCCCCGGTGCTCGAGGCGCTTGAGGAACAAGTGGCCATGCTGCGATTGTTGTCCGAGATGCAGCAGGACGAACGCGGGGTCGCGGTGCGCATCGGCTCCGACCACAGCGACGACCCCCTGGCGGAGGCGTCCGTGGTGGCCACGGGTTACGGTCCGCACGCCGCGTCCAAGGTGGGAGTCGTGGGGCCCACACGCATGGACTACCCCACGACCATGGCCTCCGTGCGCGCGGTGGCCCGCTACCTGTCCAAGAACCTGGGGGCTGAGCGCACGTGAGCGCCGCCCGCCCCGCTCGACCGTAGAACCGACGAAAGAAGAAACGACGACATCGTGAGCGATCACTACGAAACCCTCGGCGTGAGCCGGGACGCCAGCGCCGAAGAGATCAAGCGCGCCTACCGCAAGAAGGCCCGCAAACTTCACCCGGACGTGAACCCCTCACCCGAGGCCGCCGAGGAGTTCAAGCGCGTCTCCCACGCCAATGACGTCCTCTCCGACCCGGACAAACGCCGTGTCTACGACGCCACAGGCAACGAGAACGGCACGGACACCGGCTTCGGCGGGGGCTTCCCCGGAACGGGCTTCGGCTTCTCCGACATCTTCGAGACGTTCTTCCAGGGCGCGGGAGCCGGTGGCCAGCGCGGCCCCCAGTCCCGCACCCGCCAGGGCCAGGACGCCCTGATCAACGTGCGGATCTCCCTCAAGGACGCCGTGTTCGGCATGGAGAAGGACATCACGGTGGACACCGCCGTCGTGTGCCCCACGTGCCAGGGCACGTGCTGCCAGCCCGGCACGAGCCCCGTGACGTGTACCATGTGCCGCGGCTCCGGCCACATGCAGTACCAGCGCCAGTCCATCCTGGGCATGGTCACCACCCAGGCCCCGTGCTCCCAGTGCAACGGCTTCGGCACCGTGATCGAGAGCCCGTGCCACGAGTGCTACGGCGAGGGCCGCGTGCGCGACCGCCGCCCCCTGACCGTGAAGATCCCCGCCGGCATCCAGTCCGGCAACCGCATCCGCCTGGGCGGCCAGGGTGAGGCCGGCACCGCCGGCGGACCCAACGGCGACCTCTTCGTGGAACTGAAGGTGGACCCCGATCCCACCTTCCTCCGCGAGGGCGACGATCTCCACGCCCGCCTGCGTATCCCCATGACCGCCGCCGCGCTCGGCACCACCGTGAGCCTCGAGACGTTCGACGGCGCTCGCACGGTGGACGTCGATCCCGGTACCCAGTCCGGTGCGACCGTCACGCTCGACGACCTGGGTGTCACCCACCTGCGGGGCAAGGGCCGCGGGGACCTCAAGGTGCACTTCGAGGTGGAGACCCCCAAGGACCTCTCCTCCGAACAGCGCGAACTGCTCGAGCGACTCGCCGAGCTGCGCGGTGAGGAAGCGGCGGACGGCACGACCGTGAACACCAACCACTCCGGTGGGTTCTTCTCCCGGTTGCGGGACCGGTTCAACGACCTGTGACCAACCCCGTCTTCCACGTCCCCGCCGGGGACCTCTTCCGGGCGCACCCGGGGGAGGTCCTGGACGTCGTGGGTCCCGAGGCCAAGCACGCGGTGACCGTGCGGCGCCTGCGCGCGGGGGAGGCCCTGGACCTCGTGGACGGGCACGGCACCCGTGCGGTGTGCACGTTCGACTCCGGGGCCAAGGACCGGATGAGCGTGACCGTCCACGAGATCCACCACGACGCCGCGCAGCAGCCGGAGTTCACGCTGGTGCAGGCACTCGCCAAGGGGGACCGGGACCTGCAGGCCGCGGAGGCCGCCACGGAACTCGGGGTCTCCCGGGTGATCCCGTGGCAGGCGGAGCGCAGCATCGTGCGCGTCCACGCGGACCGCGCGGCCAAACTCATGGCCAAGTGGGACTCCACCCTGGCCGCGGCGGCCAAGCAGTCGCGGCGCGCCCGCTGGCCCGAACGCGGTGACTGGGTGGACACCGCGGGTCTGGCCCGGCTGATCGCTGCGGAACCCCAGATGCTGTGGCTCGTGCTGCATGAATCGGCGAGCCCACGTTGGTCCACCCCGGACGTGACCCGGTGGGGTGATCGGTCCCGGATCGCGGTGATCGTGGGCCCGGAGGGAGGGATCGGTGACGGAGAGCTCGAGGCGTTGTGCGCCGCCGGTGCTCAGCCGATGCGCCTGGGAACCACTGTCATGCGATCGTCCACCGCGGGACCCGCGGCACTGGCCGCGCTGCACGCGGTGCTCGGGCTCTGGGACTGACCCGGGACCCAACGGGGAGGGCTCAGTCCCCGGCGCGCACTGTGATCGCGTGATCGTCGGACACGGTGGTGCCGGAATCGTCCGTGCCGCTCACGCGCACGGTGTACGTCCCGGGGTCGAGCGTGACACTCGTGCGTAGTTCCGTGCCCGTGGTCGGATCCGAGCCGGGGGAAGCGGGTGCGATGTTCCCACTGTGCACGACGCGGTCGTCCTCGAGCACCTCCCAGAGGGCGTCACGCACCGAGGGCAGCACGCGGGCGAAGACCGTCACGGGGCTCTTGGGTTCCGCCCCGGTCTGGGGGTCGACGAGCCACACGGGCGCGGCCAGTGCGGGGTCACGCGTGAGCGGGGCATGAAGTTCCACGGCTCCGAAGGCCTTGTACCCGCTCTGCCCGTTCACGAGGACCCGCACCTCCTTGGCCGTGGACGAGTCCAACAGCCCGGCGGTCACAGCCGCCGCGGAGACCGTGTACACCATTTGCTGCAGTGCGACCCGCGCGTCCTGCGGGGAGAGTTGGGAGGCGAACGCGGCGGCGGGCAGGTCCACGGTGATGGTTCCGTCCGGGGACACGGAGGTGCCCACGGTGTCCACGGCGGACCACAGGGACCGGTAGTCCGGGTCCGCGGGGGTGGCCGAGGTGACCATGAGCGCCGCCTGGGCCACGGGGTCGGTCGTGTCCTGGGAGGTCGGGGTGCGGAACTCGCGGAACAGGTAGCGCGATTGGTCCCCGGTGCCCACCCAGTACACGGGGGCCTGTTCGGTGGCCACGCCTTCCATCGCGGTGTCCGTGTTCATGGGCGCGGAGGCGATCCCGGGGGCGGCTTCGGAGTTGTGGTCCGGTCGGTCGGCGGCGGTCCCGCACGAGGCCACGACCGCGGCGAGCGACACGGCGAGCGCCCCCGTCGCGGCGCGCCGAAGTCCGCCGGGCGCGGTGGCACGACGACGCTGCGGCTCGGTCGTTCCTGCGGGATTTTTCACGGCTACACAACTTACCCACCGGGAGCCACGGGCGCTAACGTCGCACGTGGATCCGGGCGGACCGTTATGGGATTGCAACCTGCGGCGCGCGAGCCCGTCGGTCCCGGCGGGTCCAGGTCCGCGCGCACCGGTAGGCTGGACCCGATGAGCGAACCAACCGAAGGGACCGAGGCACTGAGCACTCCGCCCACCGAACGAACCCGCGTCACCGTGCACGTACCGGATCGGGAGACCGCCGTCCGGACCTTGGGTCACGGGGACGCGACCTTGCGTCTGCTCGAGCAGCAGTTCCCGGCCGTGCGGATGACCGTGCGGGACCTGGACGTGGCCCTCGAGGGGCCCGTGATCGACACCCGCCTGGCCGCCTCCCTGCTCGAGGAACTTCTCACGATGGCGCTGCGCGGCACCGAGATCACCGAACGCACGGTGCTGCGCGTGGCCCGCATGATGCGTGACGCCCAGGACCTGCGCCCGTCGAGCGCGCTGTCCACGAGCATCCTCTCCACCCGGGGCAAGACCATCCGGCCCAAGACCGTGAACCAGAAGACCTACGTGGACGCGATCGACGAGCACACCGTGGTCTTCGGGATCGGGCCCGCCGGTACCGGCAAGACGTACCTGGCCATGGCCAAGGCCGTGCGCGCCCTGCAGGCCAAGGAGGTCAACCGGATCATTCTCACGCGTCCCGCGGTGGAGGCCGGCGAGCGACTGGGCTTCCTCCCAGGTTCGCTCAACGACAAGATCGACCCCTACCTGCGTCCCCTCTACGACGCCCTGCACGACATGATGGACCCCGAGTCCATTCCGCGGCTCATGGAGGCCGGGACCATCGAGGTTGCCCCGCTGGCCTACATGCGCGGGCGCACCCTCAACGACGCCTTCGTGATCCTCGACGAGGCCCAGAACACCACCCCGGAACAAATGAAGATGTTCCTCACCCGTCTAGGCTTCGGCTCACGGATCGTGGTTACCGGTGACGTGACCCAGGTGGACCTGCCCGGGACCACCAAGTCCGGACTGCGCCAAGTCCAACACGTGCTCGGGAAGATCGACGACATCGCGTTCTGCGAACTGACCTCCGCGGACGTGGTGCGCCACGAACTCGTGGGCGAGATCGTGGCCGCCTACGACCAGTTCGACACCACCAACCGCCACCGCGTGGAACGAGCCCGCCGCAAGGACGAACGCCGAGCGGCGTCGTCCGAGCGCACCGAGGGAGACACCCCGTGAGCGTGGCCTTCGACCTGCCCTGGGACACCCCCGCCGAACAGGCCGAGCTGCCCACCGCCTACCGCGCCGTGGACACCGACCAGCTCGAGGCCCTCGTGGACCTCGCCTTCACCCGCTGGCACCTGCACCCCGACACCGAGGTCAGCATCGCCGTGGTGGACGAGACCCGCATGGCCGAACTGCACGAACAGTGGCTGGACCTGCCCGGTGCCACCGACGTCATGTCCTTCCCCATGGACGAACTGCGCGAGGGCACCCCCGACGACCCTAGCCTGGGCGTGCTCGGGGACGTCGTACTGTGCCCACCCGTGGCCGAACGCCAGGCCGCGGCCGCCGGCCACAGCACCCAGGACGAACTGTGCCTGCTCACCACCCACTCCCTGCTGCACCTGCTGGGCCACGACCACGCCCACGAGGACGAACGCGCCCGCATGTTCACCGCCCAGCGCTCGCTGCTCGAGGAGTTCCTGGGCCGGGACGCGCCCGTGGAGACCATGACGTGAGGCGCCGCACCGCCTCCGACCCCCGCACCGACTGAACGACCGAGGACCCGCGATGACCCAGCCCACTGAACAGCCCGCTGACTTCCGCGCCGGTTTCGCCGTGTTCGTGGGCCGGCCCAACGTGGGCAAGTCCACGCTGACCAATGCGCTCGTGGGGCGCAAGGTCGCGATCACGTCCAACCGTCCGCAGACCACGCGGCACACCATCCGCGGGATCGTGCACCGCACCGACGGTCAGTTGATCCTCGTGGACACCCCCGGCCTGCACCGTCCGCGCACGCTGCTCGGTCAGCGGCTCAACGACGTCGTGGCCCAGACCCTGGGTGAGGTGGACGTGATCGGGTTCTGCGTGCCCGCGGACCAGAAGGTGGGCCCGGGGGACCGGTACATCGCCCAGCAGGTCGTCGCCGCCGTCGGGCGCACCCCCGTGGTCGCGATCGTGACCAAGGCGGACCTCGTCCCCCAGCAGCGCCTCGCCGAACAGCTCGTGGCCGTGAGCGAGCTCGGGCGCGAGGTCGTCACCGAGGAGCGCGCCCAGCGCGACGCACGACGACGACGTCGCGACGCGGCGCCGTCCGCCAAGGGCACCGGCGGTCGCCCGGCCGCGCAGCGCACCGAGGACACGCCGGCCGGATGGGCCCACGTGATCCCCGTGAGCGCGGCGGACGGCTTCCAGATGGACGAGATCGCCGAGCTGCTCGTGTCGCTGATGCCCGTCTCCCCGCCCCTGTACCCGGAAGGGGACCTCACCGACGAGCCGGAGGTCACCATGATGGGCGAACTCATCCGCGAGGCTGCGCTCGAGGGCGTGCGGGACGAACTGCCCCACTCGCTCGCCGTGGTCGTGGACGAGGTCTCCGAACGTGAAGGCCGCTCACCCGACAACCCCATGCTGGACGTCCACGCGAGCCTGTACGTGGAACGGGACTCCCAGAAGGCCATCGTGATCGGCAAGCGCGGTGCGCGACTGCGCGAGATCGGAACGCGCGCCCGAGCCCAGATCGAGTCTCTACTGGGCACCCGGATCTACCTGGACCTGCACGTCAAGGTCGCCAAGGAATGGCAACGGGACCCCCGACAGCTGTCCAAGCTCGGGTTCTGAGCGGATACACACCACACGTCAACCCGGTGCCGTAGCCTGACCTACCAGTCAGGGCCGCACGCCCCGCCCGATCCGAGACCCCAGGAGACGTCACCGGTGGATCCCAGCTCAGCACCACGCCGGAGCCGCCGGAGTTCGCGTACGAGCGCGCCGTGGAGTACGCACCCCGCCCGCCGCACGGATCGCGACGGCGAGGCGTACGACCTGCGCCAGACCGGACGTCATCACCGCGCCCATGTCCACCGCTCCTCGGTACGCAGGATCGCCGTGATCCTGGCCGTGTTCGGGCTACTGGCCGTACTCGGCATCGGCGGGATCGCCGCGCTGCGCCTGACCGGCAACCTCACCTCGAGCCCCCTGAACCTCTCCGACGGTGCCGAGAACGTGGACGACGGCCCCCTGGACATCCTCGTCATGGGCTCGGACACTCGCCACGGCCAGGGCAACAGCGAATACGGCAGCGAGGACGACGCCGAGGGCCGCACCGACGTCATGATGCTCGTGCACGTGACCGAGAACCGCGACGCCGTCACCGTGGTCTCCTTTCCCCGGGACCTCATGGTCAGGATCCCGCAGTGCACGGACCCCAAGAGCGGCACCGTGTACCCGGCCACGACCGGGATGCTCAACAGTGCGGTGGAACACGGCGGCCCTGGGTGCACCGTGGCCGCGATCAACCGACTCACCGGCGTGAACATCGACCACTTCATGCTCGCCGACTTCAACGCCGTCAAGGAACTCTCCAGCGCCGTGGGCGGCGTGCAGGTATGCGTCAACGAACCGGTGGATGACCCCAAGTCCGGGCTGCGCCTGCCCGCCGGGATCTCCTCCGTGGAGGGCGAACAGGCACTCGCGTTCCTGCGTTCCCGCGCGGCGTTCGGCAACGGTGGGGACGAGGCCCGCATCCGCTCGCAGCAGTCGTTCCTGGCGTCCCTCACGCGCAAGATCCAGGCGGACGGGACGCTCACCAACCTCCCGCAGCTCTACCACATCGCCGAGGTGATGACCCAAAACCTGCACGTGGACCAGGGGTTGACCTCCATCCCCACCCTCGTGGGCATGGCCGGTGCGCTCAACGGCATCGATCCCGGCCGGATCGCGTTCGTGACCGCGCCGTCCGAGCCCTACCCGCAGGACCCCAACCGGTTGCAGCTGGAAGAGAAGCCCGCCGAGCGGCTCTTCGAGACCCTGCGTCGGGACGTCTCCGTCACGGAGGCCCGCGACGCGCCGGCGGCGTCCCCCGGGCCCTCCCACGCGATGGGGGAGACCGCTACCCCCGTGCCGAGTGCCACGCACCCCACCGAGCCGGCGGCATCGCCCACCGCGACCGGCCCCGCCGTGGACCCGTCGCTCGTGCCGATCACGGTGAGCAACCGCACGGACGCCGGGGGCCGGGACCACCAGCTCGTGAGCGTGCTCGAACGCGCCGGCTACGACCAGGCGCGCACCGCGTCCTCCGGCACGCAGCTCGCGGCCACGCAGATGTTCTACAACCCCAACTGGGCGCTGGCCGCGGACGACGTCGCCGCTGTCCTGAACGTCTCACCGAGCCAACTCGTGGCGAGCTACGACGTGCCCGGGATCGAGGTCGCGGTGGGCCAGGACTTCCGTAGCGGTGACACGATGGACCGCAACGCCGCCCTGCCCGAGGACCTGCAGGGCCAGACCGCGGAGCAGTTCACGTGCCAGGAGACCGCGGCGGGGTAACGATCCGGTGTGCCGGTGACCTAGTGGTACGTTGGATCACATGCGGCAAGGGATGACGCTACTCCTGCTTACGTGCCGCAGCGGGGCCTGAACCGATCCTCACGGCCGACCACCCGCTGCGGAGTTCCGTGGTGCCGGCCCACAAGCTTCTGATCGAAAGGCCCCCTTCCCATGAAGAATTTGCAGCGTCCCTCCGGAATGCCCGTCCACAAGTACACCCCGTACCACCAGAACTTCCCGTTTGACATGTCCGACCGCACGTGGCCGGACAAGGTGGCCACCACGGCCCCGCGCTGGTGCGCCGTGGACCTGCGGGACGGAAACCAGGCGTTGATCGACCCCATGGACTCCGAGCGCAAACTGAAGATGTTCCAGTTGCTGGTGAAGATGGGCTACAAAGAGATCGAGGTGGGCTTCCCGTCCGCCTCGCAGACTGATTTCGACTTCGTGCGCACCCTGGTCGAGGACGACCTGATCCCGGAGGACGTCTCCATCCAGGTGCTCACGCAGTCCCGCGAGCACCTGATCGAGCGCACGTACGAGGCAATCGAGGGCGCACCGCACGCGATCGTACACCTGTACAACTCCACGTCCACCCTGCAGCGACGCGTGGTCTTCGACCGCGACATGGACGGCATCGTGGACATCGCCCTGACCGGTGCCAGGTTGTGCCGCAAGTACGAGGAACAGCTCAAGCACACCGACGTCACGTACGAGTACTCCCCGGAGTCCTACACGGGCACCGAGCTCGAGTTCGCCGCGCGGATCTGCAACGAGGTCGCCGAGACCTTCGAGGTGGGTGACGGTCGCAAGATGATCATCAACCTGCCCGCGACCGTGGAGATGGCCACTCCCAACATCTACGCGGACTCGATCGAGTGGATGGGCCGGCACCTGTACCACCGCGACGACATCATCCTGTCGCTGCACCCCCACAACGACCGCGGGACCGGTGTGGCCGCCGCCGAGCTGGGCTACCTGGCCGGGGCGGACCGGATCGAGGGGTGCCTGTTCGGCAATGGCGAGCGCACCGGCAACGTGGACCTGGTGACCCTGGGGTTGAACCTGTTGACCCAGGGCGTGGACCCGCAGATCGACTTCTCGGACATCGAGGAGATCCGCCGCACGGTGGAGTACTGCAACCAGTTGCCCGTGCCCGAGCGCAGCCCGTACGGCGGTGACCTGGTCTTCACCGCGTTCTCCGGTTCGCACCAGGACGCGATCAAGAAGGGCTTCGAGGCCATGCAGCGGGACTCGCAGGAGCGGGGCGTGGACATCGATGACATGGAATGGGCCGTCCCGTACCTGCCGGTCGACCCCAAGGACGTGGGCCGCAGCTACGAGGCCGTGATCCGCGTGAACTCCCAGTCCGGCAAGGGTGGCGTGGCCTATCTGCTCAAGAGCGAGTACGGCATCGACCTGCCCCGCCGGGCCCAGATCGAGTTCTCCGGGGTCGTGCAGAAGTACACCGAAACCTCGGGGTCGGAGGTCACCGCGCAGCAATTGTGGAAGATCTTCACCGACGAGTACCTGCCCGCCAAGGACGGCGGCGGCGAGCTGTGGGGTCACTACCGCATCACGTCCATCTCCACCCATGCCGAGGACGAGGGCAACACGGTCCTGGAGATCGGCCTGGACGTGGGCGGCGAGCACCACGAGCGCACCGCGCACGGCACCGGGCCCATCGACGCGCTGATTCAGCTGTTCAACGCGGAGGGCGTGGACGTGCGCCTGCTGGACTACACCGAGCACACGCTGTCCGCGTCCGCGAACGCGCAGGCCGCGAGCTACGTGGAGCTCGCCGTGGGTGACCGCGTGCTGTGGGGTGCGGGGATGGACAACAACACCACGCGAGCGTCCCTGAAGGCCGTGATCTCCGCGGTCAACCGCGCCGTGCGTGACGCGCAGTTGGCCCAGCAGGACTGAGCGCGCTCCTTCCCTTCTCCGACGACTCCGCTGCGGGCACCCGGGTGCGCCGCAGCGGAGTCGTGTCCGGGGTAGGTGGCACAATGACCCGATGGCCCGTTCAACCTTCGCATCGCGTAGCTATCGGGACGACGCCGTGGTGCTGCGCACCTACGACCTCGGTGAAGCGGACCGGATCGTGATCCTGCTGACGGCCGAGAACGGCCAGGTCCGGGCGGTGGCCAAGGGGGTGCGGCGCACCAAGTCGCGGTTCGGTGCGCGCCTGGAACCCTTCCACGTGGCCCAGGTGCAGCTCGTGCACGGACGGAACCTGGACATCGTGTCGCAGGCCATCGGCAAACGGGCATACGGGCAGAGCATCGTGGCCGACTACGAAAAATACACCGCCGCGGCGGCCATGGTCGAGACCGCGGAGAAACTCACCGCGGACGACTACGACACCGCAGTCCAGCACTACCAGTTGCTCGTGGGAGCGCTGTCCGCCCTCGCGCGTGGTCTGCACGAACCGGGGCGCATCCTGGACTCTTACCTGCTACGCGCCGTCGCCCTGGCCGGTTGGACGCCCAGTTTCGTGGACTGCGCACGGTGCGGGGCTCCCGGGCCCCATCGCTCGTTCTCCGCGGCCCTCGGCGGTGCGGTGTGTCCTCAGTGCCGTCCGCCGGGATCCGCCGCGCCCAGTGCGGCCACGTTCGTGCTGCTGGACGGGCTGCTGCGCGGGGACTGGTCCACGATCGACGCCGCCGACACCAAGACCGCGCGCGCAGCTGCCGGGTTCGTGGCGGCGTACATCCAATGGCACATGGAGCGCACGGTGCGTTCCCTGGCCCTCGTGGATCGAGGGGACGGCTGAGGCGGGGAGTGCCCGCTACTCGGTGGGAAGTTCTAGGGTGGGGGAGGACCACCCCGTCGCTTCTCGAAAGGATCCCCGCATGAGCCGCTTCGCCCCGCCGCCGCCCCATCCCAGCGGTGCCACGGTGCCCGCCCTGGATCGCGATGCCATTCCCCGACATCTGGCCCTCGTGATGGACGGCAACGGCCGCTGGGCCAACGACCGCGGACTGCCGCGTACCGAGGGGCATCGGGAGGGTGAGCGAGCCCTCATGGAGGTCGTCGCGGGAGCCATCGACCTGGGGATCCCGTACGTGTCCGCGTACGCGTTCTCCACGGAGAACTGGAAACGGTCCCCGGCCGAGGTCGCGTTCCTCATGAACTTCACGGGGGACGTGATGTCCCGCCAGCTGCCCACGTTCAAGGAATGGGGGATCAAGGTGCGGTGGGCAGGGCGGCGCCCCCGCCTGTGGAAGTCCGTGATCAACCGACTGGAGACCGCGGAGCGCGAGACCCAGGACAACGATGTCATCACGCTGACCATGTGCGTGAACTACGGCGGTCGCGCGGAGATCGCCGACGCCGCGGTCGCGATGGCTCGGGACGTCCAGGAGGGGCGGCTCACGCCCGGGTCGATTACCGAGGACATGGTCCAGCGGTACCTGGATGAGCCCCAGTTACCGGACGTGGACCTGTTCCTGCGGTCCTCGGGAGAACAGCGGCTGTCCAATTTCATGCTGTGGCAGTCCGCATACGCGGAAATGATGTTCCTGGATATCCTGTGGCCGGACATGGACCGCCGTGTGCTGTGGCGTGCGGTAGAGGATTACGCTCACCGCAACCGACGATACGGGGGAGCGATGGATCAGACGGCCCCGGCCACGGGGGAGTAACCGCCGAATTGGGTCCTCAGTATTTAGAGTTTCAACTGAATATTGATACTTATAATTCGAGTTTAGATTGAGACTGTATCTAACCTGAACTCGTCTTCCCGTCGTATCAGCGCCCACTTGGCATACCCGCCGGTGATGCGCCCGAGGTGGTCCGGGAGCGGGCACCCCGTGTGAAAAACTGGCCCCATGCGCGTGTACCCCGCTTTCTTCAATCTCGTTTTCTCCTGGATGGACCCGGAACTCGCCCACACCGTGGGGTTCGCGGGGATCAAGCTGGCCCGCCGTGTGGGCCTGGGGCGGGTGCTGCACCGCCTTACCCGCCCGGATCCGGGCAACGAGGTCCATGTCATGGGGCTCACCTTCCCGTCCCCATTCGGTCTGGCCGCGGGTTTCGACAAGGGCGCTACCGGTACCCACGCGTTAACGAACCTCGGCTTCGGCCACGTGGAGATCGGCACGGTCACGGGCCAGGGTCAGCCGGGCAATCCCCGTCCGCGGCTGTTCCGCCTGGTCGAGGACCGCGCCGTGATCAATCGTATGGGCTTCAACAACGACGGCGCGGAGGCCGTGGCCCCGCGAGTGGCCTCGGCACTGCAGAGCCTCGCCCAGGACGCCGCCCGTACGCATCGTGCGCGCCCCGTGGTGGGCGTCAACATCGGCAAGACCAAGGCCGTGGGTCTCGAGGACGCCACGGACGACTACGTGCGCAGCACCCGCGTGCTCGCCCCGTATGCGGACTACCTCGTGGTCAACGTTTCCTCCCCGAACACCCCCGGACTACGCCAACTCCAGGAGCTCGACGCGCTGCGACCGCTGTTGCGAGCCGTGCGGGAGGAAGCGGACCGGGTCACGTCGTGGCACGTGCCGCTGCTCGTCAAGATCGCCCCGGACCTCGCGGACCAGGACGTCCTCGCGGTCGCGGACCTGGCCCGGGACCTGGGGCTGGACGGCATCGTCGCGACAAACACCACGATCGCCCGCGAGGGGCTCGGTCTGCGCAGCGACGCACAGGACGTGATCGCGTGTGGAGCCGGCGGACTCTCGGGGGCGCCCCTGCGGCGTCGTTCCCTCGAGGTGCTCAAGCTGCTGCGAGGTCACGTGGGGGAGGACCTCGTGCTCATCTCCGTGGGAGGCGCCACGAGCGCCCGGGACGTGATCGAGCGACTGGACGCCGGTGCTTCCCTGGTGCAGGGCTACACTGCGTTCCTGTACGAGGGGCCGTTCTGGGCGGCGCGGATCAATCGCGGCCTGCGCCGTGCCGCACGGCGCACCTCGCACTGAGGACCCACGGAACCGATGGAACGAGGGGCCGGCCCATCATGGTGGGCCGGCCCCTCGCGGGTTCTGCGGGTGTTACTCGGGACGCTCGCCCCGGCGCACCTGCGGCTTGGGCAGGCGCATGCGGCGCATCGTAAAAGTACGCATCGCGGCGTACCAGCGGGTGCCGGGCTGGACGGTGCCGAACGTGCGGCGCAGTGCCGCGTGCAGTCGGTTGGACATGATGATCGCGTCGATCACGCACAGGATGATGTAGCCGTACACGACCCAGATCAGTGTGATGGCCACGGACTGCACCGGCAGGAACATCAGGACCAGGATCAGCAGCAGGAAGATCAGCACGTACTCGCCGATGTTGAACCGGGAGTCCACCCAGTCCCGGGCGAAACGGCGCTGGGGCCCGGCGTCCCGCGGGCCCAGGTAGCGTTCGTCTCCGGCGGCCATGCCGGCCTGTGCCTGGGCGCGCCGTTCCCGTTCCGCGATCCTGGACTCGGCTTTGGCGGCCTTGCGGTCCTCCGGGATCAGGGGTCGGCGACGCGCGGCCTCCTGCTCCTTGCGGGTGGGGGTGGGGCGGCCTTTTTTGCCCTCGGGCGTCCTCCCGCCACCGGGCTGCCCACCGCGGTCGGTGGGGACGGCGGGATCGGCCGTGGCGCGCGCGCCCACGGCGGTGGATCCCGAGGATTCAGCTGACTTCTTGCGTCGAAACACCCGACAAGCCTACCGGAGTGCCACGACGTCACCGCGCGCGTGACAGGAGGCAACCGAACGGGCTTGCCACGGTGCGCGCCGAGCTCCCGCCGTTAGGCTGGGCCCATGGCTACTGACTTCACACGTCCCAGCTCCGACACCGTCGATGCCCTCCGGGCGAGCGTGGACGGTTCCCGGGACATCCTGCTGGAAGAACTCGGCTCCCTCGTGGCGATCCCCGGCATCGCGTGGGACTCGTTCGACGCCGCCGACCTCGAGCGCAGTGCCGAGGCCGTGGCCGGTCTGCTCCGGGGCCTGCCTTTCGACAGCGTGGAGATCCTGCGCGAGCCCCGCGGGGACGCTGCGGGGCACCCCGCCGTCGTCGCTCGCAAGGCCGCGGCACCCGGGTACCCCACGATCCTGTTGTACGCCCATCACGACGTCCAACCCCCGGGCAAGCGTGAACTGTGGAACACCGAGCCGTTCGAGGCCGTGGAGAAGGACGGTCGGCTCTGGGGTCGCGGCGCGGCCGACGACAAGGCCGGCGTTATGGTGCACGTGGGCGCGCTGCGCGCGTTCTTCGAGCGCATCGGCGAGCGCCCGGGCCTGGGTGTGACCGTGTTTATCGAGGGCGAGGAGGAGGCCGGTTCGCCCGGTTTCGAGGACTTCCTGGCCGCGCACCGGGACAAGCTCGCCGCGGACGTCATCGTGATCGCGGACTCCGCGAACTGGGAAGTGGGCGTCCCGGCACTGACGACGAGCCTGCGCGGCGTCGTTGGAGGGATCGTGGAGGTCAGCGTGCTGGACCACTCGGTGCACTCCGGCATGTTCGGCGGGCCCGTTCTGGACGCACCCACGCTGCTGTCGCGACTGATCGCGACCCTGCACGACGACGACGGCGCCGTGGCCATCGCGGGGCTGCTGAGCGAGGACGACACGGACGTGGACTACGACGAGGACCGCTTCCGCGAGGACGCCGGCGTGTTGGACAGTGTGCAACTTGCCGGGCGCGGCTCGATCTCGTCGCGGTTGTGGACCCAGCCGGCGCTGTCCGTTACGGGGATCGACGTCACCGATGTCGCGACCGCCTCCAACACCATCGCGGCCACCGCGCGCGCCAAGCTGAGCCTGCGGATTGCTCCTGGCCAGGACGAGCGGGAAGCGGGGGAGGCGCTGCGCAAGCACGTGGAGGACAACGCCCCGTTCGGCGCGCACGTGAGCTTCGCACTCGAGGAGACCGGCCCCGCCTTCCGTGCGGACACCGGTGCCGTGAGCTCGCAGATCGCCCTGTGGGCCTTCGAACAGGCGTGGGGGCGCCCGGCCGTCACGGCGGGGATGGGCGGATCCATCCCCTTCACCGCGACCCTCACCCGGGCGTACCCTGAGGCACAGATCCTGATCACCGGTATCGAGGACCCGGACACCCGGGCCCACAGCGCCAACGAATCCCTGCACATCGGGGACTTCCTGCACGCCGTCACCGCCGAGGCCCTCGTGCTCGCGGCGCTGGCCCAACAGGGAGAGCGCAGCGCGGAATGATTCCCCGCGCCGGCGCGTTCCACCAGGCAGAAGGGATCCACCGAACCCGGGGTCGCAACCCCGCGTCGCACAGAAAGTGAGCACCATGAGCGTCACCACCGACAACGAGACCACCCAGGACATGCCCACCCACGAGGTCCTGCTCACGGACACCGCGGCCCAGAAGGTCCGCGACCTGCTCGAGCAGGAGGGGCGCACCGACCTGCGGTTGCGCGTCGCCGTGCAGCCGGGCGGCTGCTCCGGGCTGATCTACCAGCTGTATTTCGACGAGCGCGTCCTCGACGGCGACCACGTCCGCGGCTTCGACGGCGTGGAGGTCATCGTGGACAAGATGAGCGTCCCGTACCTGAGCGGGTCCACCGTGGACTTCGAGGACTCCATCTCTAAGCAGGGCTTCTCGATCGACAACCCCAACGCGCAGGGCTCATGCGCGTGCGGTGACTCGTTCCACTGATCGATCGCACCGAACAGGGGTGCGTTCGGATCCTCAGGGGGTCCGTGCGCACCCCTTTTTCGTGCCCGCTCGAGGGGCTCATCGGTGCACGTAGGGGAGGGGATCGGCGGGGTCTGCCGACGGCCCCGCTCGCGACACGGCGCGCTGACACAGTGTCAGCGGATCCGGGGGCGGAGGGGTAAGCTTCCTAGGGAGAACCATCCACGGGCAACGCGTCCATTGTGCCCACGCGCAGGACCGATGCGGAACCCACACACACAAAGAGGAAGGGCCGTCTGTGAGTTCGCAAACTCGAACCGGCAGCCGCCGCGGCCGAGCGCTCAAGGCCTCGGCAGTGGCAGTCCTGGCGACGATCTCGCTCACCGCTTGCTCGGAGCAATCGAAGCTGGGCTTCTTGCCCACCGAACGGGGCACCACCGACAACGCCGATCAGGTCATCGACTTGTGGATCGGGTCGTGGATCGCGGCGCTCGGCGTGGGTCTCGTGGTGTGGGGTCTGATGCTCTGGTGCATGGTCGCCTACCGGCGTCGTAAGAACGAGACCGGCTACCCCCGCCAGCTCGCGTACAACGCCCCACTGGAGATCTTCTACACGATCGTCCCGATCGCCCTGATCGTGACCCTCTTCTTCTTCTCGTACCGCGCGCAAACGGCCATCACGGACCGCTTCGAGAACCCGGACGTCAAGATCCAGGTGTACGGCAAGCAGTGGGCGTGGGACTTCAACTACCTGGACGACAACGTCCACTACCAGGGCATCCAGGCGCACCTCACGGGCGAGCCCGGCGTCGAGGAGACCCTGCCCACCCTGTACCTGCCGGCCGACAGCAAGGTCGAGCTGGAGATCACGTCCCGCGACGTCATCCACTCGTTCTGGGTGCCCGCCTTCCTCGAGAAGATCGACATGATCCCGGATCGCACCAACTACATGAGCTTCACCACCGGCCGCGAGGGTACCTTCGCCGGCAAGTGCGCCGAGCTGTGCGGTGAGTACCACTCCGAGATGCTCTTCAACGTGGCCGTCGTGAGCCAGCAGGAGTACGACGCCCAGATGCAGCGCCTGCGCGACGAAGGCAACACGGGCATCCTCGGGGACGAGTACAACCGCAACCCGAACCTCAACGAAACGTCCAACAACTAGGGGATAGGCAATGTCTACGCTCGAATATTCGCGGGACGACGCGGCCACGACCGCACCCCGCGTTGTCCCACGGTCCAAGGGCCGGGTGATCGTCAACTGGCTCACCTCGACCGACCACAAGACCATCGGGTACATGTACCTGATCTCGTCCTTCATCTTCTTCTGCGCCGGTGGCGTGATGGCTCTGCTGATCCGGGCCGAGCTCTTCCAGCCGGGCATGCAGATCCTAGAGACCAAGGAACAGTACAACCAGCTGTTCACCATGCACGGCACCATCATGCTGCTGATGTTCGGCACACCGCTGTTCATCGGTTTCGCCAACGTGATCGTGCCCCTGCAGCTCGGTGCGCCGGACGTGGCCTTCCCCCGTCTGAACGCCCTCGCGTTCTGGTTCTTCCTCTTCGGCTCGCTCATCGCGGTATCCGGGTTCATCTCCCCGCAGGGCGCGGCCTCCTTCGGATGGTTCGCCTACGCGCCACTGAACAGCACGACATTCAGTCCGGGCGTTGGTGGTGACCTATGGGTCTTCGGCCTGGTCCTGCAGGGCTTCGGCACCATCATGGGTGGCGTGAACTTCATCACGACCATCGTGTGCATGCGTGCGCCGGGTATGACCATGTGGCGCATGTCCATCTTCACCTGGACCACGCTGATCACCTCCATGCTGATCATCATGATCTTCCCGCCGCTGGCCTCCGCCCTGTTCGCACTGGGTATGGACCGGCGACTCGGCGGCCACGTGTTCGACGCCGAGAACGGTGGCGCCATCCTGTGGCAGCACCTGTTCTGGTTCTTCGGTCACCCCGAGGTCTACGTGTTGGCCCTGCCGTTCTTCGGCATCGTCTCGGAGATCGTCCCGGTGTTCTCCCGCAAGCCGATCTTCGGGTACAAGGGTCTCGTCTTCGCGACCATCGCAATCGCGGCGCTGTCCGTGACCGTGTGGGCGCACCACATGTACGTGACCGGCGCGGTGGCCCTGGGCTTTTTCTCCTTCATGACCATGATGATCGCGGTGCCCACCGGCGTGAAGTTCTTCAACTGGATCGGCACCATGTGGCAGGGGTCGCTGACGTTCGAGACGCCCATCCTGTGGGTGCTCGGCTTCCTCTTCACCTTCCTGTTCGGTGGTCTCACGGGCATTATCCTGGCGACGCCGCCGCTCGACTTCCACGTCTCCGACACCTACTTCGTGGTGGCGCACTTCCACTACGTGATCTTCGGAACCATCGTGTTCGGCATGTTCGCGGGCTTCTACTTCTGGTGGCCCAAGTTCACCGGCAAGATGCTCAACGAGCGGATCGGCAAGATCCACTTCTGGCTGCTGTTCGTGGGCTTCCACATGACGTTCCTGATCCAGCACTGGCTGGGTGTGGACGGCATGCCGCGTCGTTACGCCGACTACCTGCCCGAGGACGGGTTCACCTGGATGAACCAGTTCTCGACCATCGGTTCCATGCTGCTGGGCGTGTCCATGATCCCGTTCTTCTGGAACGTGTACACCACCCACCGCAACGCCAAGAAGGTGGAAGTGGACGACCCGTGGGGCTTCGGTGGTTCCCTCGAGTGGGCCACCTCCTGTCCGCCCCCGCGTCACAACTTCACCTCGTTGCCTCGGATCCGTTCCGAGCGCCCCGCGCTGGATCTCCACCACCCGGAGCTCTCGGCGTTCTCCAGCCAACAATATGAGGCCGAGACCCCCCTGGTGGGCGGCACCGGAAGGAACGGACGATGAGCGCAACTATCAAGACGTTCCTGCTGCTCGGTGTGTTCTGCACCGTGGTGGGCCTGGTGTATGGATTCGTCACCGAGTTCCAGGAACTCGCCGGATTCCCCGCACTGCTGGCCGTGGCCGCAATGAGCTTCATGCTCGTGGTCTACCTCTGGCTCGTGCAGCGCTCCACCGGGGGCACGCTCCCGGAGGACCGCGAGGACGGTGAGATCGTGGAGATGTCCGGTGACTACGGGGCCTTCTCCCCGTGGAGCTGGTGGCCCCTGCTGCTCGGCATCGGCTCGGCGCTGTTCGTGACCGCGCTGGCGGTCGGCTGGTGGATCATCGGCCTGGCGGTCCCGGTGGCCGCTCTCGGTCTGCTGGGCCTGGTCTTCGAGCACTCCCGCGGGGAGCACGCCCACTGATCAGCATCGGCTGACCATACCACGAGGCCCGCACCATCATGGGATGGTGCGGGCCTCGTCATATCTCCCAACCGGGGCAGGGTTCGCGATCAGCCCCGAGCCTTACGGGCGGGGGTCCGGCATCGATACGCGCGTCGTGCAGCCCTCAAGGTAGTGGTGGCCGGCGGGGATGCTCTGGAGCTCGACGAGCATTCCCCACGGTGCCTTGACGTGGACCGGCCCTTTGCCCTCGGCGTGGTTCGCCGTCCGCGGTCAGGCCGTGGTACACGACCCCGGCACCGAGTCTGTCGACGATGAACCGGGTGGTGGCGTCGAGATCGCGCGCGGTGACGCCGATGTGCTGAATACCGCGCGGAAGCAGAGGTGAATTCATGACGACATCGAGATGGACCATGTGCCCGGGCTATGCTGCACGGATCCGTCGCGGCGGCCGCCGCAGGTCATCCCCGTCCGGGGTGAGATCGCGCAGGCGGGAAATCCCCAGGCGGGCCAGACACCGACCCACGGTGCGCAGGTGCATCTGGTGCCCGAGATCCAGCAGGTGACGGTGGATGCGCCGGGCCGAGCGGGCAGCTGCCTCGGTCCCGGCCACCACCGCGGTCTGCTGGCTCAGTGCATCGAAGATCTCATTCGTGAGGGGCTCGGCCAGCCTGGGTGCGTGCTTCTTGAGCCTGGCCCGCACGTGCCCGCCACCGGCCGCGGCCAGTGTGGCCGGGGTCGGGTAGCGGCTGAGCAGGTCGGCTACCGCCGGGTGGGCGACCCGTGGCCCCAAGACCCGTCCCAGGTCCGGGTGGATCTGGGGGAGCATCCCGCGCAGCCGGTTGGAGGTGGCGGTAATCTGGGCGGCCAGGTCATCCAGGATCGCGCGCAGCCGGGCTTCGTCGTTGGGCGGTGCCTTGTCGTAGACCGTCTTCCCGGCCGCGGTCACGGCGTGGTGGTCGGACTCGCCGACGTTGAGGCCGAGGAACACCGGTGGTTGTGGTTGCTCTGACAGGGCCGAGTCCCTTGTCCTCCCCTGCCGCACGAGCATGCTGGCCGACCGGGGGATGGTCACGCTCAGCATCCACGTTACGAAGGCCCTCCAGGGGCGATCCCGCCCCTATCAGCGATCCACGACCACCGGACCGGCCCTCGGTGACAACACCCCCCAGATCATCGGCGACTGGGGCAAACGATCATGCCGAGCACCGACCGGTCAGCACCCCTCCATCCTGCTGGGCGAAAGGGCCAGGAAGAAGGTCACGGGGGCTCTCTTGCCCACAGTGGCGGCGGCCACCATCGAGCGGGGATGAGGCTGACGCTTCGGCTGACACCGTGTCATGGGTTAAATGGTTCCATGGAGCCCATGGGGAAAATTGCAGGGCAAGGGGGAGCGATGGCCCACGGGCTCGCGTTGGTAGGCCTGCCGGAGCTCGAGTTGCACGGCATGTCGGAAGCGGTACGGGACGAAACCGAGATCCCGAGGGCCGTGGCTCGCCTTCTCGAGCGGTTGAACGGCCAGGGCGCCATCGGATCGCGGGATGTGCATCTCTGCTATGACGGAATGAGCGACAGGGCGCTGATTCGGGTCACAGTGGCCGTCGGAGAGCCGATGATGGGTACTCGCCCCGTGACCTTACCGGGGGCCGGAACGGCAGCTGTCATTCGGTTCCGGGAGCGGCCGGTCAATACCGGGGACGCATGGCTCATGGTGGACACGGCACTTCGAGGCAAGGGGCTCACCGCCGTGGGACCGTATCGTCAGACCATCCATGGGGACGGGAGCGTCACCCTTGCCGTGCCCGTCAGCTCCGGGACGCCGCGTACGGAGGCCGAGGCCAGCGCATAGAACAGTGACCAGCCGGCTCCGGGCTGGAGGCATAGGAAAGGGCCCGTTCGGATTATGTGATCCGAACGGGCCCTCCCGATCAGCGATCGAGTCAGCTGGGCCCGGGGCCTACTTCTCGATCTGTGCGCTGTGCGAGCCGGCGCCGACGCTGGCGGGCTCGGCGTGGTGATGACCGTGAGCCGCTTCCAGCTCGGCGGGCGTCACGGGGGCCACACGGTCCTCGAAGAAGATCCGGCTCAGACCGCCGCGCATCTTCTCACTCGCCGTGATCTTGCCCTTGGCATTGGCACGAGCGGGTTGGACCTCGCGGTCCTCGAAGTTCACGAGCTTGTAGCGACGGTATTCATCCAGGGGCTCGTGGACCTCCACGAACTCACCGTGCGGCAGGGCCTGGATGCGGCCCGACTCGCGGCCGTGGAGCACGATCTCCCGGTCCTTGCGCTGCAGGGACAGGCAGAAGCGGCGGGTGATGATGAACGCCAGGATCGGGCCCAGGAAGTACAGGGCTCGCAGCCAGTAGATGACGTCGTTCACGGCCACGTGGAAGTGGGTGGCGATGAGGTCACCGCTGGCCGCGATCATCTGGATGGCGTAGAAGGTGACGCCGGCGGCGCCCACGGCGGTGCGGAACGGCGCGTTACGCGGACGGTCCAGGATGTTGTGCACGCGGTTGTCGCGGGTCACCCAACGCTCGATCCACGGCCACGCGAACATGACACCGAACATCAGGGCCATGGGGATCAGCGGCAACAGAATGGCCAGCGGAACCGCCAGACCGAAGATGTTGACCTCCCACGAGAATGGCCAGTGACCGGGCATCAGGCGCAGACCGCCGTCGGAGAAGCCCATGTACCAGTCGGGCTGGGAGCCAGCCTGCACGGGGGAGGGATCGTAGGGACCGTAGTTCCAGATCGCGTTGATCGTGGTGGTCGCGGCGATGGCGGCCAGGATGCCGAACACGATGAAGAAGAATCCACCCGCTTTCGCGGCGTAAATGGGACCCACGGGGAAGCCCACCACGTTGTCCTCGGTGCGACCCGGACCGGGGAACTGGGTGTGCTTGTGGACCACGACCATGAACAGGTGGATCACGATCATCATGAGGATCAACGCGGGGATGATCAGCACGTGCACGATGTAGAGGCGACCGATGATCGCGTGGCCGGGGAACTCGCCACCGAACATGAACATGGAGATGTAGGTACCCACGATCGGGACGGCCTTAGCGATCGCGTCCGCGATGCGCAGACCGTTACCGGAGAGCACGTCGTCGGGGAGCGAGTAGCCGGAGAAGCCGGCCACGATCGCCAAGATGAAGAGCACGCAACCCACGACCCAGTTCAGCTCACGCGGGCGGCGGAACGCGCCGGTGAAGAACACGCGCAGCATATGCACGGACAGCGCCATGACGAACAGCAGCGCGGACCAGTGGTGCAGCTGACGCAGGAAGAGGCCGCCGCGGATGTCGAACGAGATGTGCAGGGTGGAGGCGTACGCCCCGGACATCTCGACACCCTGCATGGGGACGTAGCTGCCGTTGTAGGTAAGGGACGTCATGGTGGGGTCGAACCAGAACGCCAGGAAGGTGCCGGACAGCAACAGGATGATGAAGCTGTAGAGGGCGACCTCACCGAACATGAAGGACCAGTGGTCGGGGAAGACCTTACGGCCGAACTCCTTGACCATCGCGGAGGCGCCCACGCGCGTGTCCACAAAGTTGGCGATCCGGCCCGTGGTGGTCGTGGGGCGGTATTCGAAGTCTGTTGATGTGGACATTAGTTCGCCTCATCCTGCATGTCTTGGACGGCGAGATCGCGCTGCGAGTAGGTCGGTCCCACGGGCTCGTGGAAGTCGCTACGGGCAACGAGGTAGCCGTCGGAATCAACGGTAATGGGCAGCTGCGGCAGGGGGCGGGATGCCGGGCCGAAGATGACCTCGCACTCTTTCGTGAGGTCGAACGTGGACTGGTGGCACGGGCACAGCAAGTGGTGCGTGTGCTGCTCGTACAGGGCGATCGGGCAACCCACGTGCGTGCAGACCTTGGAGTAGGCGAAGATGCCGTCCACGTTCCAGTCACTGCGCTCGGGGGAGACGTTGACGTCCTCCGGGGCCAGTCGCATGAGCAGGACCACGGCCTTGGCCTTCTCGTCCAGGTAGCCCTCTTCGTGGCTCAGGCTGCTGAGGTTCTCCGGGACCACGTGGAACGCGGAACCGAGAGTCACGTCGGACGCCTTGATGGGGGTACCGGAGGGGTCGCGTACCAGGCGCACGCCCTCGTCCCACATGGTGTGGCGCAGGACCTTGAGGTCGGTGGGACCGAGGTCCTTGAGCAGACCCACGAAGGGGAGGGGCATGAGCACTGCGGCGCCGATCAGCGTGTTGCGCAGCAGCGGGCGGCGCCGCACACCGGACTCGTCGTAGATGGTGTTCAGGATGCCCTGCGCCTCGGCGCGGTCCTCTTCCGGGCGCAGGTCGTGGCGCATCTCCACGATCTCGTGGTCCGGCATGAGGGTACGGGCCCAGTGGACCACCCCGATACCGATGCCGAACATGCCGAGGGCGATGCCGAGGCCCAACAGCAGGTTCTGCAACCGCAGCTGCGCGGTGGGCTCGGTGTTGACGGCGTCGTACAGAGGACCGTCCACGCGGATACCGAAGTACGCCACGAAGAACAGGATGGATCCAATGATGGAGAGCAGGAACAGCAGGACCACCTGGTGTTCAGCTCGCTTCGCGGCCTTGGGATCTACGTCCGTCACGCGGGGGCGGTGCGGTGGAAGCCCCGGGTTGGGGAAGTTTTCCGTGCCCGTTCCGTCCGAGGTGACAACCGCCCCGCTCTTGTGGGGAGTGCCGTCACGATGGTCGCCCATGTGGTCCCTCATTCTTCTCTTGGTGCTGTGAATACTGTTTCGGGTGCCGGTGGGTACCGGCGGGGCGCTCTCAGGCGGAGCGCGAGGTCAGCCACACGGTGAAGCCGATGACGATCACCAGGCCGATGGTCCAGATGAACAGCCCCTCGGACACGGGGCCCAGGGAGCCGAGGCTGAAGCCACCCACGGTGGTGTTGTTGTCGAGGGTCTTCAGGTACGTGATGACGTCCCGCTTCTCCTCGGGGGTGATGTTGGCGTCGTTGAACACCGGCATGTTCTGCGGGCCGGTCTGCATGGCCTCGTAGATGTGCTTTTCGCTCACGCCCATGAGGGAGGGGGCGAACTTGCCGCGGGTCAGGGCACCGCCCTGGCCGGCGGCGTTGTGGCACATGGCGCAGTTGGCCAGGAACACCTTGGCGCCGTTGGCGGAGTTGCCCTCGCTGATGTCGAGGTACTCCTCCTCGGGGACGGCGGGGCCGGCACCCAGGGAAGCCACGTACGCGGAGAGCTGCTTGGTCTGTTCGTCGTTGAACTGCTGCGGCTTGACCTGCGCCTGGGGGCCCTGCATCTGCATGGGCATACGGCCGGTCCCCACCTGGAAGTCGACGGAGGAAGCGCCCACGCCGATCAGGGAGGGACCGGTGTTGGTGCCCTGGGCCTGCATGCCGTGGCACGTGGAGCAGTTGGACATGAAGAGCTTCTGCCCCTCCTCGACGTCCTGAGCCGAGTACGTGGTGGTGTCGGCCTTGGCTTCATTGGTGGTTGTGGCAACTGCGTAGAGTCCACCGGTCAGAAGCAAAGCCATGACCAACAGCGCGAGGGCTGCCAGGGGATGGCGGCGCTTTTGTGAGAGTGCCTTCACGTCAAACGTTCCTTTTACTCGGTTCTAGAACTTGGATGGGCGAACGGTCCTGGGGGCCTACTTGATGAAGTAGACCAGCACGAACAGGACGATCCAGACCACGTCGACGAAGTGCCAGTAGTAGGACACCACGATGGCCGAGGTGGCCTCGTAGTGACCGAAGCGCTTGGCAACGAAGGCGCGGCCCATGATGAAGAGGAATGCGATCAGGCCACCGGTCACGTGCAGGGCGTGGAAACCGGTGGTGATGTAGAAGGCGGAGCCGTAGGCGTTCGCAGCGATCGTGACGCCTTCGGAAACGAGAGCGACGTACTCGTAGACCTGCACGGACACGAACACGGCGCCCATGAGGAAGGTCAGGGCGAACCACTCGGTCATGCCCCACTTGGTGAACTGGAGGATGCCGCCGGTGCGCCGGGGCTGGAGCCGCTCGGCGGCGAAGACGCCGAACTGGCACGTGACGGAGCTCAGCACCAGGACGATGGTGTTGGCCAACGCCATGGGCACGTTGAGCAGCTGTGTGTTCTCGTGCCAGACCTCCGGGGAGGTGGCGCGCAGAGTGAAGTACATGGCGAAGAGTCCGGCGAAGAACATCACTTCGGAGGACAACCACACGATGGTGCCCACGGATGTGAGGTTGGGGCGAGTGATGGTCGCGCCCACCGGTTTGGCTGGGGTATGAGTCGCAGTTGTCACAGAGACATTATGTCGCCAAAACTCCTGGCGAACCAACCACCACGGCCTCCGCAGCGCATCGTGTCGCGTCCTCGAGGTGTGATCTGGACAACCCTCCCGTCCGCCGGCCCCCGCCTGCCACCGCACTGCGTCACGCGGAGTGACGGCGCGATAGAGTCGAAGCCGTGACTACCTCGAACGCCTCCCGCACGAACAACCACTGGCCAGACGTGTTGACGAGCTTGTCCCGCGGCGAGGACCTGTCATGGGACCAGTCCTACTGGGCCATGGACAACATCATGGCGGGCGAGGTCCTCGACACCGTGGTCGCGGGCTTCCTCATGGCACTGCGCACCAAGGGGGAGAGCGTGGCCGAGCTCAACGGTCTCGCGGACGCCATGGTCGCTCACGCCCGCCCCATCTCCGTTCCCGCCCCGGCGCTGGACATCGTGGGCACCGGCGGGGACCGCCTCTCGAGCGTCAACATCTCCACGATGTCCGCCCTGGTGTGCGCGGGGGCGGGGGTGCGGGTCGTGAAGCACGGCAACCGGGCGTCGTCGTCCAAATCGGGATCGGCGGACGTCCTGGAGGCCCTGGGCGTGCAGCTGGACATGCCCGTCGAGCGCGTCCAGCGCGCCGCACGCGAGGTGGGGATCACCTTCCTGTTCGCGCAGACCTTCCACCCGTCCATGCGCTTCGCGGCCGCCGCACGCAAGGCCCTCGGGGTCGCCACTGCATTCAACTTCCTGGGCCCGATCACCAATCCGGCCAAGGTCAAGGCATCGGCGATCGGCGTCGCGGACGAGGCCCTGGCGCCGCTGATGGCCGGTGTGTTCCAGAACCGCGGCGATCGCGCGCTCGTCTTCCGCGGCGATGACGGGCTCGACGAGCTCACCGTCACTGCGCCGTCGCGGATCTGGGAGGTGCGGGACGGCCGCACCACCGAACACACGCTCGAGCCCCTGGACCTGGACATGCCGCGCGCCACGATCGAGGATCTGCGCGGCCAGGACGCCACTTACAACGCGGGTGTGGTGCGCGACGTCCTCGACGGCTCGCCCGGACACGTGCGCAACGCGGTCTTGTTGAATGCCGCGGCCGGCCTCGTGGCCATCGATGAGAATGCCGAGGCTCCGTTCGCCGAGCGTTTCGAGGCCGCGGTTGGGCGTGCGGCCGAGTCCATCGACTCGGGTGCGGCGCGAGACGTCCTCACCGGGTGGGTCGAGTTCGCCGCGCGGTGACCACCCGGTCGTCGCTCCCGCCCGGCCCGTCCGTGCGGTACCGCACCATCTGACGACGACGCCGCTCGCCCGGTTTCCGGAGGAGCGGCGTCGTTCGTGCTACGGCCGGGGAGTCAGTCGTCGATGCCTAATGAGAACGCGGCGTCGAGATCGTGCGTGCTGTAGGTGCGGAAGGCGATGTTGGTGTTCGTGGACTCGACGCCCTCAACTTTGGACAGCTGATCGGCGATCACGTCCGCGAGCCGTTCGTGCTGGTGCACCCGGACCACGGCGATCAGGTCCCACTCACCGGTCACCGAATAGACCTCGGTCACGCCGCGAATGTCCGAGACCTCCTGGGCGACTTCGGGAATCCTGTCCGACGAGGTCTTGATCAAAACGATGGCGGTGAACATGGGGTTCCTTTCCACGGTGTCACTCCACTGTATCGGTGGGTCGATGGCGCGGCGGGCGTCTCGGAGCGGCCGGTGGCAGGGGAGTCGTGGCCGTATCAGCGACGACGAACTCGGGCCACGCCCGCCAGGACGAGGCGGTAGCCCACCAGGAAGACTCCCAGCACCACCAGGCTGACCAGGACGAACGACCATGCGGTGCCCTGGCCGGTGAGCGTCCGCAGGAACATGCCCACGATCTCGGTGCTGAGCCACACGACTAGGCCCGTGGGCACCACGGCGGCCGGGCGGTGCGCACCTCGGGCCGCGAACCATCCGATGAGGGTGCCCACGAGGAAGGGCCACGCGGTCGTGAGCATGCCCAGGACGTCCTCGCCGTGGGCGGATCGCCCAATGGCGGCGAAAACGATCACCAGAACGAGGTCCACGGCCAGGAAAAGGGGCCAGGCCCTCGCGGTTCGCTCGGCGGAAGGAGCTGATCCAGGCGATTGCGGGGGAGAGGCCACTGACGTGCGGGAGTCCGATCCGGGACGGGGTTGTGAGCTCATGTCTCCAGTTTATGGCGGGTTCTGGAAGCTTCCGAACGGATGAATTTCACAGTGAGAATCGCAGGATTTAGTTCGAGTTCCACCTATAACTTTAAGAACCGGCCCAAGGCGCTATGACGCTCTCATGGACTGGGCCAGCTGAGGTCGCCGCAGCTGGGGGGTCTTCACCCCGCGAGCGCACGAACCTCCAGGGGCTGCCCACATGCCGCGGATGCTTAGGCTGCACGTTTCAGAGCGCCGGCCTTACTGGCGACCTCCACGATCCGGCAGCCACCCAGAGCGGGCCCCGAAATCACCCGCGGGCCGGGGAACACCGCGGGGGAATCGCCGGCTGCACCCGTGGCATCGACGGTATGGGTCGCGTGCCCTCATCATGGCGTACTTCGCCGGACTGAGTACATACACGAGCAGAAACCCGAGATGTGTATCCGGACCCGTTGAACAAAAGCGTCACGCAACGCGCCGTCCCGTAACTATGCATGGCGTCGTTCAGGCGGTGACCCATGGGACGAGGGGCCGAGTCGCCGCCTGAGCTCACGGCCATCTGAGGCCTCCCAGAGGCTGAATCGGGTTCGCCCCATATCGCGTCGTTACTAACGTACCCCTATGACCGATAATGTACATTATGTAAAGTGAACCGAACGTGGAGTGGCCGGAACGGTCCCTGGGCCTCTCCCGTCGGCATCCTCGGCCCTCGGCCGACCGCAGCGCCCACTCCTTCTTGTGGTGCCCCAGCACCGTCAGGATGATTCCCAGCGCCGGCCATCCGATCGGTGCCCAGATCTCCCCCGCGGGTCGTCGTCGGACAGGGGCACCACGTCCGTGACCCTCACGGTGGGCGGAGTCGCCCCCGTGGCTCCCGGCGTCTGCCCCGCACCCGAGCCACGCTGGGCCTGCACGAAACCCCCGGAGGCAGCGCCCCCACTTTGTCCCGGAGCCCCAGGGCCACCGGGGCCGCGCCGCCGCCCGACGCCATCTTCTGCGGCGCCTGTTGCATCCCCGCGATCACTTGCTGGTCGATCCAGCGCTGCATGTTCGTCTCCACGCCCGTGAGCATCTGGGACGCCACCGGGCTGGCCGCACTCGCCGTGAGGATCTCGGGCTGCTCCCCCAGCACGATCCCGCCGCACACCTCCCGCGACGTGATCCCGTTGACCGCGTCCTCACTGTTGGCCATCGGGTGCAGCTCGAGCAGGTGCTCGGGCATCTTCTGGGTAACAGCATCGACCTGCTCCTGCGAACCGACTACCGCCCCGGGCAGGTTCTCCACCCGGGACGTGGCCGTGGGCCATGCGAAAGCGAGAAGAACGACACACATGTCGCCCGCTCCCCCATCCCCCGCGTACGCTCGCGCTCCCTGCAGGAGACACACGACGCGTTCGCAGTCGCCGTCGAGTCGCTACTCTCCGGGGTGCTTGCGGCCCCGGCCGACGGCTGACCACGGGCTGGGGACCATGGTCCGTCTCCGACGGCCGGGCCTGACCGTTGTACCGGGGCCCTGCTGCGCGAACGACGATCCGAACCCGCATACTCTGCAGCCGAAGCGGCCCCGCCCGCGCGGCGACGGAGTCGACGTGCCGGAACGCGCACGACCACGGGCGGCCACCCCGGAAGGGTGACCGCCCGTCGTCGTCAATTATTCAAACCGGTCGAGAGGGCGCCGGAGGGCGCGGACCGGCAGGGAGTCAGCGGTTGAGGACCGTGATGGCCTCGTGGGCGCGCTCGGCTCGGACCTGCACCAGGTAGGTGTCCGCGGCCGTGGTGCGCACGGACTTGAAGTCTCGCTTCCCGCCGGTGGCCAGGTGCGCCACGAAACCGAAGATCACGCCCCACACGGCACCGATCACCACGGACCACAGGATGATGGACAGCCAGCCGAACGCCGGGGCGAACAGGCCGAACAGGATGCCGATGAACAGGCCCAGCCACGCGCCGGAACCCAGGCCGGCGAGCGCGGCGCGGCCCTTGGTCAGGCGACCGGTGACGTATTCCTCGGAGCGCAGGCCCTCGCCCACGATCTTGACGGTGGAGACATCGAACTCGCGGTCGGAGAGCGTGTCCACGACGGCCTGGGCCTCGGCGTAATCGGGGAAGCGGGCGATCGTCTCGTATTTAGCGGCAGCGGTCTGGATCTCGTAGGCCATGATTCCCCTCACAATTGGTATGTATGATGCAAACGTCCCGCTTCCACCATATCAACCGGGCTCACGGCATCGAGAGCTCACAGCACCGAGCGGTAGACCTCCAGGGTCTGCTGCGCGATGGACTCCCACGAGAAGTGTTCCTCCGCGCGCGTGCGTCCCGCCTGCCCCATGCGGTGAGCGCGGTCGGGGTCGGAGACCACGTCGGTGAGGGCTGCGGCGAAGTCGTCCACGAACTTCTGGGGGTCCAAGGGTGTGCCGGTGCCGTCGGTGACCTGTTCGATCGGGACCAGGCGGCCGGTCTCGCCGTCGACGACGACTTCGGGGATGCCCCCGGTGGCAGTGGCGACCACGGCGGCGCCGCAGGCCATGGCTTCGAGGTTGACGATGCCCAGGGGTTCGTAGACGGAGGGGCACGCGAAGGCGGTGGCGTGGGAGAGGATCTGGATCACGGCGCGGCGGGGCAGCATCTTCTCGATGAGCACCACGCCCTCGCGCTCGGTCTTGAGCTGGTCGATGAGGGCGTTGACCTCGGCGCCGAGCTCGGGGGTGTCGGCGGCGCCGGCGCACAGGACCAGTTGCACCTCGGGCGGCAGCTGCAGAGCGGCGCGCAGGAGGTAGGGCACGCCCTTCTGGCGGGTCACGCGGCCCACGAAGACCACGGAGGGCTTGGTGGGGTCGATGCCGTACTCGTCCAGGACGTCGGTGTTCTCGTCTCGGTCCCACTGGCTGACGTCGATCCCGTTGTGCACGGTGCGTACACGCTGGGGGTCCACGTCCGGGTAGGAGGCGAGGATGTCGCGGCGCATGCCGTCGGACACGGCGATGATCGCGGCAGCGGCCTCGTAGGCGGTCTTCTCCGCGAAGCTGGACACCCGGTACCCGCCGCCGAGCTGTTCGGCCTTCCACGGGCGCAGGGGTTCCAGGGAGTGGGCGGAGAGCACGTGGGGGATGTCGTACATGAGGGAGGACAGGTGCCCACCCATGTTGGCGTACCACGTGTGGGAGTGCACCAGATCCGCGCCCTGGATGTCCCCGATCATGGTGAGGTCCACCCCGAGGGTCTGCACGGCGGCGTTGGCATCGGCCAGTTCACCCGGCACGGGATACGCTTGCACCTGGGCGCCATGGAAGTCCGGGTCCCGGGGTTCGCCGAAGCAGCGGATGTTGAGGTCCACGAGCGGTGCGAGCACGCGGGACAACTCGGCCACGTGCACCCCCGCTCCCCCGTAGATGGTCGGCGGGAACTCTTTGCTCAGGATGTCTACTCGCACACTGCGAGCGTACTGCACGGGGGTGCTCGCACACAGGTGCGCAAAAGTTCGCGAAACTTCCGGCGACACGGTGTTCCGCCTTGCCGAGTGGGACACAATGACGGGGAAGACCAGTCAAAGACGACGCCGTGTTGTGGTCCGCGAGGGCTCTGACTGGCTCGGGAAGTGAGGGGTACGAATGTCACGACACAAGAAAGTCCTTGCCATCGTTCTGGCCGGTGGGGAGGGCAAGCGCCTGATGCCGCTGACGGAGGACCGGGCCAAGCCCGCCGTGCCGTTCGCGGGCGGGTACCGGTTGATCGACTTCGCGCTGTCCAACCTGGTGAACTCGGGGTACCTGCAGATCGTGGTGCTCACCCAGTACAAGTCCCACTCCCTGGACCGGCACCTGTCCGAGACGTGGCGGTTGTCCACGCAGCTGGGCAATTACGTGACCTCGGTGCCCGCGCAGCAGCGCCGCGGTAAGGAATGGTTCCTGGGTTCGGCCAACGCGATCTTCCAGTCCATGAACCTGATCGACGACGCCGATCCGGACATCGTGGTGGTCGTGGGCGCCGACCACGTGTACCGGATGGACTTCTCGGACATGGTGCGCAAGCACATCGAGTCCGGGGCCAAGGCGTCCGTGGCCGGGGTGCGTCAGCCCATGGACATGGTCAAGTCCTTCGGTGTGATCGAGACCGACCCGCAGGACCCCACCCGAATCTCCCGGTTCGTGGAGAAGCCGGACTCCACCGCTCCCCTGCCGGACGACCCGAACGCGTTCCTCGCGTCTATGGGCAACTACGTCTTCGACCGGGACGCCCTCGTGGAGGCGCTGCGCGCGGACAACGAGCGCGGGGACACCAACCACGACATGGGCGGGGACATCATGCCCCACTTCGCGGACCGCGGTGAGGCCATGGTCTACGACTTCACCCACAACGACGTCCCGGGTTCCACCGACCGCGACCGCCAGTACTGGCGGGACGTGGGCACCCTGGATTCCTACTACGACTCTCACATGGACCTGATCCGTCCGCTGCCGGTGTTCAACCTCTACAACTACGACTGGCCCATCTACACCCACCAGATCATGGCCCCGCCGGCCAGGACGGTGCGCGGGCCCAACGGTCAGGCCGGCGTGGCCTTCGACTCGATCGTCTCCCCCGGTGTGCTGATCACCGGCGGGCACGTGGGCTCCTCGGTGCTCTCCCCCAAGGTCAAGGTGGAGCACGACGCCCGCGTGACCGAATCGGTGCTCATGCAGAACGTGCAGATCGGCGCCGGGGCCACCGTGCACCGCACCATCCTGGACAAGAACGTGATCGTCCCGCCCGGGTTCACGGTGGGCTTGGACCGCGAGCGCGACCTCGCCCGCGGGCTCACGGTCACGGATTCGGGGTTGACGATCGCGCCCAAGAACTACCGCTTCCAGAACTGAGTCCGGTTCTCGTTCCGTGACACCCACTCGGCGGCCCCGCTCACGCGAGCGGGGCCGCCGTCGTAGGCGCCGACGAGGGCGCGGTCGGGAGCCCGGGCGGGGACGACGACGCCGCATCGCGCGGTTGCCGACGGCAGCGTCGTCGTCTGCCCGGCACGCCCAGCGGGCCGCAAGGGGGCGCGGGCGGGCGGATGCCTACACTGGGGTCATGGGAGCCAGCTCACTGACCAGAGAAGATGCCATGACGCGCGCGGAGCAGATCCGGGTGGAGGACTACCGGGTCACGGTGGATCTCTCGGGAGCACGGGAGCCGGGCGCCACGACATTCGGTACCGAGGTCACGGTGCGCTTCACCGCGGAGGCCGGTGCGGAGACGTTCATCGACTTCATTCACGACACCGTGAGCGCCGTGGAACTCAATGGCGAGTCGTTGGACGTGGACGACGTCGTGGAGGGCTCGCGGATCCGGTTGCCGGAGCTGGGCACGGCCAATGAGCTGCACGTGGTGGGTCGCGCGCTGTACTCCCGTTCCGGGGAGGGCATGCACCGCTATGTGGACCCCCAGGACGACTCCGTTTACCTTTACACCCAGTACGAGCCCGCCGATTGCCGCCGGGTGTTCCCCGTGTTCGAGCAGCCGGACCTCAAGGCCGTCTACCACTTCACCGTGATCACGCCCCCGGAGTGGCTCGCGGCGTCCAACGGGGACCCCACGGGGCAGAACACCACCGACGACTGCGACGTCCCCGGTGCGGTGGCCCACGACTTCGCCCCCACCCAGCGGATCTCGAGCTACATCACCGCCATCCTGGCGGGGCCCTACGCCCGGTTCACCGACGAGTGGTCCGGCACCGACCCCCAGGGCGAGGCCGTGACGATCCCCCTCACGCTGTACTGCCGGCGGGCGCTCGCTGAGTACATGGACACCCAGGAGCTGTTCATGCTCACCAAGCAGGGTCTGGATTTCTTCCCGCGGTTGTTCGCGTTCGCGTACCCGTTCGGGAAGTACGAGCAGGCGTTCGTGCCGGAGTACAACCTGGGGGCCATGGAGAACCCGGGGCTCGTGACGTTCACGGAGGCGTACCTGTTCCCGTCGGGTGCCACGCGGGCGCAGTTGGCGGGGCGGGCGAACACGCTGCTGCACGAGATGTCCCACATGTGGTTCGGGGACCTGGTGACCATGCGGTGGTGGGACGACCTGTGGTTGAAGGAGTCCTTCGCGGAGTTCATGGGTGCGTACGCGTCCGTGCACGCGACCGAGTACACGGACGCGTGGGTCACGTTCGCACTCGCCCGTAAGGAGTGGGCATACCGCCAGGACCAGCTGCCCACCACGCACCCGATCGTCGCGGACATCCCGGACCTGGAGGCCGCGCGGCAGAACTTCGACGGCATCACCTACGCCAAGGGCGCCTCCGTGCTGAAGCAGCTCGTAGCGTTCGTGGGTGAGGAAGCGTTCATGGACGCGTGCCGTGCGTACTTCCGCCGGTTCGCGTTCGAGAACACGAGCCTGGACGACTTCCTGGAGGTCCTGGACGAGGCCAGCGATCACGACGTCCGCGCGTGGGCCCAGCAGTGGTTGCACACCACGGGTGTCCCCGTCCTGAAGGTCCGCCTCCCGGGCTCGGTGGACGACGACGCCGCGGCGCCGGGTGCACATGCCACGCACGACGGCGCGGGGTCCGGTGACCCCGCCGACCCCGCCGCAGTGGACGGCACCGCGGCGGCGAGCGCCACGCTGACCCAGCGAGCGGCGTCGTTGCGTCCGCACGGGCTGACCGTGGGCCGGTACACGCGGGATGGCGATGCCGTGGTGACCACGGCGCGCACCGAGGTACGGGTGCCGGCCTCGGACACGCCCGTTCCCGTCACGGGTCTAGGCGACGCCCCGAGCAGCGAGGCCCAGGACGGCGAGTCATTCCTGCTGGTCAACGACACTGACCTCACGTACTGCCTGGCCCATCCGGACCCGGAATCGCTTGCGGCCATCACCCGCCTGGTGGGGGCGATCGAGGACCCGCTCGCGCGAGCGGTGGCGCACTCGCAGGTGTGGGCCGCGGTGCGCGATGCCCGGCTGTCCCCGCGGGAGTACGTGTCCATGGCGGCGCGTGAGTGCGGTGCGGAGCGTCACGCGGCGATCCTCACGACCGTGCTGGACCACGCGGGTCAGGCCCTGGGCGAGTACGTGCCCTACCAGTACCGCACCGCCTCGCGGCGTGAATTCTTCGAGGCCCTGCGCAATGCCCTGCTGGCCGCGCAGGCGGGTTCCGATGAGCAGCTGGTACTCGCGCGCGCTTTCGCCCGCGAAGCGGCGCGGGACGGCAGCTACGCCCGTCAGGTGCAGGAGTGGCTCGGGGACGAGGGCACGGTGGCCGGTCTGCCCCTGTCCTCCGAGCTGCGCTGGTCCCTTCTCACCGCGCTCACCGCCACGGGTCACGCCACGGTCTCCGAGCTGGAGACCGAACACGCGCAGGATCCCACCCGCGACGGCCGGCTGGGCTACACCCGGGCCGTGGCCGCCATCCGCTCGGACCGGGCCAAGAACGAGGCGTGGCAGCGGATCGTGGCCGGGGAGCTGTCCAACGACGAGCTGAGCGCCACGATCTCCGGCTTCCAGTTGGCGGCCCCTGCCGTGCTGCATCGCTACGAGTCCGAGTACTTCGCCCACTTCGCCGAATGGTGGGACACCCACTCCATGGAGATCGCGACCCGTATGGTGCGCGGACTGTACCCGCGCGCGATCGAGGTGCGGGCGGCGTCGTCTGACCCGAAGGAACACCCCGTGGTGCGGGAGACCCACGCGTGGTTGGACGCCCACCGGGACGCCCCGGGGGCCCTGCGACGCATCATCATGGAACTCGCGGCGGACGCCGAAAGGGCCGTGGAACTGCAGGTGGCGTGCCTGTCCCGGTGAACCCTGGGGCCCGCATTCCACCGAGCGGATGAACATCGATGCGTTGGGATCAACGGTTAGCATGTGGTGTGATGCCGCGGCGGAGCACGCGTCGGCGCTATTGCGAGGGAGACCATGAGGGATTACGCGCTCAACGACCGAGGGTCCTTGGACGTCGTCACCGAGAACTTCTACGACACCGAGATCATGCGGGTGTTCGGAGGCCTCTCCGTGGGCCGGGCGCAGACGTGGACCGGGACGGCCGCGCTGGTCCTGGAACCGGACAACCCCTTCGACCCGCACACCGTGTCCGTGCGCGTGGGCGGGAACAAGGTGGCCCACCTCAGTTCCGGGGACGCACACCGTTACTGGCACCCCCTCTCACGCGTGATCGCCTCCGGCTACACCCCCGTGGTCCCGCTGCACCTGGAGGCCGAGTTGCAGCGCCAGGACGGGCAGGCGGAGGTCGCCGCGCGCGCGACGATCGGCATCGCTCCCCCGGACCTGCTGTTCCCCCTCAACACCGCGCCCGCGCAATCGGCCGTGCTGCCCCAGGGCTCCTCGATCAAGGTTTTGGACGAACAGGAGTTCGCCGAGTATCTGCACTCGATCGTGCCAGCCTCCGGTGAGGGCCGCGTGATCCTCACCCTCGAGGTCAACAAGGTCAAGAACTCCCACGGGCTCACCGTCGACACCGTGGACGTGCTCTACGAACGCAAACAGGTGGGTCGGCTCTCTACCCAGATGTCCCAGCAGTTCATCCCGATCATCCACTACGCGTTCGAACAGGATCTGCTCACCGCCGTGTGGGGGACGATTCGTGGTTCCTCGTTCGAGGTGTCCATGACCTTGCAGGCCGCCCGCGCCTCCGAGGTCCCCCAGCAGTGGTTCACGGACCTGCCCAACGACGTCCCCGAGCTGCTGCCGGACGCCGAGGATTTCGAGGTGCCCCCGGCCTACGTGCCCGTGGAATCGGACCGCGGGCGCAACGCCAAGAAATGGCGCCGCGGTTTCAGGGCCGCTCACACCGACGACGACGCTGCTCGCAACCGCCCCGGCGCCCAGACCCGGCCTGCGGCACCCGCCCCCGCGCGTGAACCCCGCCGCGCAACCGGCGGGTCCAGTGCGGCCCGGCTGGTGGGCGGACTTACGAGCGGGCTGAAGCCCCTGGTCACCGCGCTCGCCGCGCTCACCATGATCCTGGTACTCGTGAGCATCATCCTGCTGGGTGTGGAACCATTGGCCACGACGCTCGTGTTGATCGTGGCCGTGGCCACCGGATTCATGGCCTTCTACCTGCACAGAACGCTGTAAGGGGTTCTTTCACCCGTATGATTTCTCGCCGCGAACGGTTCCTCCAGATCATCGAAGTGCTCACCAAGCACGGTTTCGGTTTCGCTCTCGGCGGGTTGAAACCGCAGTGGCGGGCCCCCCTGGCGCGCGTGAAACTCATCGATCCGCAGACCATCCACTCCCAGCCCGAACACCTGCGCATGGCCCTGGAGGAACTGGGACCCACGTTCATCAAGCTAGGCCAGCTCGTCTCGACCCGCCCGGACCTGCTGCCCTCCGGCTACGCGGACGAACTGCTCAAGCTCCAGGACGACACCCCACCGATCCCCGTGGAGCAGATCCGGGCCATGATCGAGGCCGAACCGGATTCCCAGGCGGAGGAGATCCTCACGCACATGGACCCCGAGCCCGTGGCCACCGGCTCGATCGGTCAGGCCCACGCCGCCGTGTTCCGGGGACATGAAGTCATCGTCAAGGTCCGCCGCCCCGGCGTGACCGACGAGGTCAATCGCGACCTGGAGATTCTGCAGGACATGTCCTCGTGGGTGGCCCGCTACTGGACCGCCGCCCAGGACTACGACCTCGAGGGGCTCGTGGAAGAGTTCAGCGCCTCCCTGCGCGACGAACTGGACTTCATCCAGGAGGCCCGCAACTCCCAGCGCATGGCCGAGAACTTCATCGGTCACCCGCGGATCCACATCCCCGAGATCTACTGGGAGGCCACGACCTCCCGCGTGCTGACCATGGAGCGGATGTTCGGGGTCAAGATCAACGATTACGACGCTCTCGAGGCCGAGGGCGTCAACCGTCACCTGCTGGCCAAGGAGGCCACGGACGCGATCTGCAAAATGGTGTTCGAGGACGGGTTCTTCCACGCGGATCCTCACCCCGGCAACTTGTTCGTGGAGCCGGACGGGCGGATCGCGGTCATCGACTTCGGGATGGTCGGCAACCTCAGTGAGGAGTTCCGGGACCACCTGATCACCCTGCTGCTCGGCGTCGTGCAGAACAACCCGCGCCGCGCCGCGACCGGACTGCTGGGCTTGACCGACAGCGGCCAGCACGACGTCTCCAAGCGGGACCTGGAACGCGACGTCTCCGTGATGATGCGCCGCTACGCCAACAAACCGCTCGAAGAGGTGCGGGTGGGCGAGCTCATGGCGGATCTGATCTCCGTGCTGCGCCACCACAAGCTGCAGCTCCCGCGCGAGTCCGCCTTGCTGCTGCGCATGCTCGTCACCGCCGAGTCCATGGGTACCGGCCTGGACCCCGGCTTCGACCTGGTCTCGGCCGTGCAGCCCTACGCGGAGCGGTTCATCATCAACCGGCTCTCCCCGGACATGCTGTTCAACCGGTTGCGCTCCACGATCGAAGAAGCCGTGCAAATGGGCGTGGACGTGCCCGAGTACGTGCGCCGCTTCCTGGTGGTGCTCGAACGCGGCGGCTTCGACGTCCACCTGCGCACGGACGAGCTGGATCCCCTGGTCAAGAGCGGCGCCAAGATCGGCCACCAGGTCGTGGCCGGCGGCGTGATCGCCGCGACCATCAACGGCACCGCGCACATCATCGCCTCGGACCCCGAGCGATGGAAGAAGTACCACACGCCGTTGATCGTGGGTGGGATGTCCACGGTAGCGGCACTCAGCGGCTATCTCGCCGTGTCCTCCAACGTGGAACGCGTCCGCCACGTGGTGCGGGTGCTGCGCGGGAACAAGTCCAAGCGCACCGTGCGTTGAGCCCGGACGTGGTCCACGAGGCTCTACCGGGCGGTCAGTCCTGCTCCCGCCCGTCATATGCCCTCGACGAGGATGAGTCAGCCGTTTGCTCCGACAGGGCCTGGGCTCGCGCCGCATCCAGGCACGCTTGACTGAACGGTAGCGGCCCTCCGTTCGCGAAGTCCCGTAAGTGCTCGTTGGCAGGGACTTGGACGCGGCTGACGTAGTCCAGGCCAGGAACGCGCTTGGCCACTGTCGCATAAGCGACCCCCGGTTGTTTGAGGTTCGCGACCACCGCGCGGATTCCGTCCACGGACCCCGGGGCCACCAACAGCTCCAGCAAGCGTGCATCGATCGTCTTGACCGCCTGGCCGTCCTGGATGAAATCGTAATAGGGCCCGTGGTACCCGTCGATGTACCGCAGGTGGGCCGTCGGATGACCAGCCATGAAACACGCAACATCCCCGAGGTCGATCAAGACATCCGTGAGGTGCTCCAGCAGACTCAGGACCATTAAGTGCTTCGTCATGGTAGCCGGCCTGCGCAGACTGACGCGCTTCGGGGCCTCGGCCCGAACCTCAATCTCGAACGCTGATGGGCCCAGCTGGCCGATAGAGAAGTCCTGGTCCCACCCAGAGATAATCCCCCTGGCGTCCCCGAGCAACTGCTGGGTCAACAATTGCAAACCCGTGAAGCTCTCGCGCAACGGTGACTGCGGCAAGGCCAGCTGCCGGCCGTCGCCATCCCGGTAGGTGACGACGACGATCACACGGGCCTTGGGGGGGACGGTGCCCAGATAGTTGCGTGCCACGGTGCCTTTCATCGAGCTCGCAGAGACATTTTTCCGTAATGCAGGTCACCGAGGTCCGGGTGTTCGGGGGAACATTTCCCGGCAATAACACCGTTTTCTTAGGGGGTATTCGCCGACGTCACACCTGCATTCATATGCAAACAGTGTAGGACACCCTCAGGAGCGCCATCGTCCCTACCCCCCGGTACATTTGTAGCCACTATGGTGGACACGATCATCCGATCTTGTCCGCGTGAACCCTGGTATTCCCCTAGACTGTGGCCGTACAGGGCGTGTGGGGCCGGGCCGGGTGATCCGCGGCTCACGTAACGCGTCATTGGCCGAGGTAAGGATGAATTGCGTGTTCACGATCATGCCGATTTACGGCACCCGTCCGGAGGCCATCAAGATGGCTCCCATCGTCACCGCCCTGCAGAACAGCGATCAGTTCGAGTGCGTGGTCACTGTGACCGGCCAGCACCGCGAGATGCTGGACCAGGTCAACGAGATCTTCGGGATCACGCCGGACCACGATCTGAACATCATCCAGCCCCGCCAAACCCTCAACGGTGTGCTGACCCGCACGGTCGAGGGTCTGGACCGGATCTTCGAGGACACTCCCCCGGACGCCGTGGTGGTCCAAGGTGACACCACCACCTCCACCGCTGCGGCGATCGCCGCGTTCTACCGCGGGATCCCGGTGATCCACGCCGAGGCCGGGCTGCGTTCCTTCAACCTGTTCTCCCCGTTCCCGGAGGAGGCCAACCGCAAGATCACCTCGCAGATCACGTCCCTGCACCTGGCCCCCACGGCCACGTCCAAGGAGAATCTCCTGCGCGAGGCCATCACGGAGGAGGACATCGTGGTCACGGGTAACACCGTGATCGACGCTCTGCTGCACACCGTGGAGCAGCAGCTGCCCTTCACGGACCCCCAGCTCGAGGAGATCGCGTCCTCCGGTAAGCGTGTGCTGTTGGTGACCACGCACCGTCGTGAGAACCAGGGCGAGGCGATGCGCGGCGTCGGACGCGCCCTGGCCCGGATCGCGGACGCGGAACCCGAGCTGACCATCGTGCTGCCCGCCCACCGCAACCCGGTGGTGCGCGAGGCGGTGCTGCCGGCCATCGAGGGCAAGCCCAATGTGGTCGTGACCGAGCCGCTCGCCTACGGCGAGTTCACCCGCATGCTGTCCGTGGCGCACGTGGTGCTGACCGACTCCGGCGGGGTTCAGGAGGAAGCGCCGTCGCTCGGCAAGCCCGTGCTCGTGATGCGCGAGAACACCGAGCGTCCCGAGGCCGTGACTGCCGGGACCGTGAAGCTCATCGGTACGGACGAGGAGCGGATCGTGAGCGAGGTGGACCGGTTGCTCAACGACGATGCCGCATACCACGATATGGCCAACGCCGTGAACCCCTACGGTGACGGCAAGGCCGCCGAGCGCTCCCTGGCCGCGATCGAGCAGATGTTCGATGTGGGCCGGCGCGTGGCGGACTTCGATTCCCAGGCGTAAGCCCGACCCCCTCGCCTCGAACGGAAGGATCACGGTCTTTTCATGCGCATGACAGTCATCGGCACCGGATACCTCGGTGCCACGCACGCGGTGGCCATGGCCGAGCTCGGTCACGAGGTGCTCGGCGTGGACGTGGACCAGGCCAAGATCGATCTACTCTCCACCGGGCAGGTGCCCTTCCACGAGCCGGGGCTGCCCGAGCTGCTGCGCAAGCACGTGGCCACGGGCGCGGTGCGCTTCACCACGTCCTACGAGGAGGCCGGCGCCTTCGGGGACGTGCACTTCATCGGGGTGGGAACGCCCCAGAAGCGCAACGGCCACGCCGCGGACATGACCTACGTGGACTCGGCCGTGGAGCAGATCTCCCGCGCCGCCACGCACGACTGCGTGATCGCCGGCAAGTCCACGGTTCCCGTGGGCTCGGCGGCCCGGTTACAGGAACTGGCCCTGACCTCGGCGCCCTCGGGCACGCGCGTGAGCCTCGTGTGGAACCCCGAGTTCCTGCGCGAAGGTCACGCGGTGGAGGACACCCTGCGTCCCGACCGTATGGTCCTGGGTCTCGAATACGACGACGCCGGTCGCCCCACCTCCGCGGCGCAGGCCGCCGAGGCCGTGCTGCGTGAGGTGTACGCGCACCAGCTCGAGGCGGGGATCCCGTTCATCGTGACCGACTACGCGACCGCGGAGCTCGTGAAGGTCGCGGCCAACAGCTTCCTGGCCACCAAGATCAGCTTCATCAACGCGCTGTCCGAGATCACCGAGACCGTGGGCGGGGACATCCGTACGCTCGCGGACGCGATCGGGTTGGACGAGCGCATTGGTCGCAAGTTCCTCAACGCCGGCGTGGGATTCGGTGGCGGGTGCCTCCCCAAGGACATCCGCGCGCTGCGCGCCCGCGCCTCCGAGCTGGGTCTGGACCAGTCCCTACGGTTCCTGGCCGAGGTGGACGACATCAACCTGCGACGGCGCGAATACACCGTGCAGCTGGCCGTCCAGGAATGCGGCGGGTCCCTCCATGGCGCCAAGATCGCGGTGCTTGGTGGGGCGTTCAAGCCCGAGTCCGACGACGTCCGGGACTCCCCCGCCCTGGACATCGCCGCCCGGCTGCACTCGATGGGCGCGGACGTGCGTCTCTACGACCCCCAAGCCAACGCCAACGCCGCCCAGCGCTACCCCCGCCTGGACTACGTGGACTCGCTCGACGCCGCCGTGACCGGTGCGCAGGTGACGCTGCTGCTTACCGAGTGGCGCGAGTTCCGGGACATGGACCCCCGCCATGTCGCGTCCCTGGTGGCGACCCCCACGATCGTCGACGGGCGGAACGTGCTGGATCCGTTGGCGTGGAGGGAGGCTGGGTGGCGGTACCTGGCGCTGGGGCGGAAACCCGTATGATCAATCTCTGCGCAGACCCCCAATAGACACCGGACCCCCGAGAGACATTTCCGATGCCGAGCATCTGAAGCAATATTTCGTCCTTGCCCCCGAAAGGATCCTTGTGGTCGCCCTCTACCCCTACCCCCGGGGCTTCGTCCTCCATGACACCCGCACAGACCCCGAGCTGTCAGGTGAGTGGCCGGTGGTGGAATTACCCGGCACAGTGTGGCGTTTCGCGCACGATCCAGAAGAACCAGTTGATCTGGGGGGTGTTCCGGAGGGCCGGGACTGGATACTCGTCTACGGGCTGTGCCTGTACTGCGGTTCCGACGACCGCGATCTCACCCCGGCCCAACGACTGGCCGAGGCGTCCGCGCGTGGTACAGGAGCATTCCTGGACGAACTCGATCTGATGGGGGGGCGGCACCTTGTCCTGAGACCGGGGCCCGACGGTCTAGAGCTGTATCAAGATGCCACGGGAATGCGCTCCGTGTACTTTTCCTCCGAAGCCGCGCTGATTGCCTCTCACGTACACCTGATCAACGACCTGGTCCCTCACGAGAAGCGCACTCCCGCCGAGGGTTGCAACGGGGCGTTATCCGGATGGGATCGCACGCCATTCCTGGGTATCGCCGCGCTCCTGCCAAATCATGTGCTCCATCCGGATGACTGGAGCCACCCCCGGTTCTTCCCCCGAACTTCCAACCGCTACCAGGATCTCACGCACCAGGAGCGGCTCGAGACCTTTCGCTCCCTGTGGGACCGGCAGATGGCCGAACTGACGGCACGGGGATCGCAGCTAGTGATGTCCCTCACCGGAGGGGCTGACAGCAGAACTTCCCTGGCGCTTTCCATGGATCACTTGGACGAGGTTGAGATGTTCACGTACACCGTGGCACAGGCCGGCAACTCCACATGGTCCAAGTCCATGGATCTCGATCGCCAACTCGTCGAACAGCTCAAAGAACTTGTGCCGATGCGTCACAGGTACTTCATTTTCGGACAGCAGTCGCACCCGGAGAAGGAGCTCATTACCCAGCTGCTCAGCAAGAACACCCACGGAAGCCACGGCAAGTGGTTGGTCTCGCACTACGCGACAGCTTTCCCTGCGGGGAACGTCATTCATCTGAGGGGGAACAACTACGAAATCGGGCGGGCGTACTGGGGGTCGGAAACCAGCAGCGACACCATGGCGGACCTGGAGAGGCTCTACCTGCGTCGGACCAAGAAAGACAGCGATGCCGTTCCCCTCGCTGCACGTCAAGCCGACTTCCGGCGGGGTTTCAGTGAATGGCAATACGACACGGAGAAGTACGGCTACCACCTCTTCGATCTGTTCTACTGGGAGGTCCGGTGCGGGCGCTGGCTCACTGAGATCCTTAATGAAACCGACATAGCCTTCAACACGTGTGTACCCCTGAACTGCAGGGCAATGATAGAGATCTCTCTGGCATACTCGCGGGTCGACCGGAAGAGCGGATTTTTCTTCGCGGAGCTCATCAACGCCGCCCACCCCGTGCTGAACTTCCCGGGTAAGAACGACGTGCGCAACCTCTACGAACAGCAGAGAGATACCATGGCCGCTCAGGCCCAGGCCCCTACCCCTAGCCTCGCTCCCGAAGAGACCGAAGCTGGGCTCGAGCCTCACCTTCAGATAGTCACCAGCAACGGTCAACTACGGTCCCTCCCCGACACCGCCAGAGAGCTCTGGGTGCCTGCACGCGAATTCTTGGAGGGGACGGTGTGCTCCCGGACCTTCCAAGCAGCCCCGGGTCCGTGCGACCTCCTTTTCACTCTCGACGCGCCCTACATGTATTCGAAAGCAACGGGCACCTGGAGCTACCGCTTGCTCGTTGACGATAAGCCGTGCCTCGAATGGGACGGCCCCTCACGTCGACGACCGGTGCATGTCGCAGTGGCGGGTCTGCGACCCGAGCACCGCGTGTCCATTCAGGCAGTCGTACACAGAGATCGCCTCCAGGGATCTTCCTGGGAGGCCGCATCCCGGGCCACGGTCTTAGACGCCGCGTTCATCAGAACGGTGGGCACGCACGAAGCGACCGAACCCGCTGTGGTCTGCGACATCCCGGCCGCGCGGGTGTCGTGATGGTGGTGCTGAGCCGCTTCGGCAGATGCCTCCCACCAAACGGCCACCACGCTGGATGGATCGTGCAGACGCGTCGCGAAAACGGAGGAAGAAGATGACTGTGACCGACGCATTGGTGCAGACAATCATTGACATCACGAGGGGCCAGGCACCGCGTGAGGAGAGCCCCCGGCGTCCCTGGGCGGCTCAACTTTCCAACGCGCTGCGTCCCCACGCCGAAGAACGTCTGGTGACGCGGATGCTCACGAAAATCGCGGTGGCGTCAGAGGTGCCTGCTAACGCACGGTTCGTGACCGACGTGCTGAGAAGCACGAACGATTTAGACCTGGCACGCATTTTCGCGGAGACGGCGGAGGCGGACGCTCACCGGCCCTGGCAGCAACGGAGAATCTCCGCCCTCAAGACTCGCAAGCCTTCCACGCGGACTTTTGGACCACGGACGTGTCACACCGTGTACCTCGACCACGGCGGTGCACACGGTGACGGGGAACCTCCCTTGCCGGTCGAATCGTGGTTTCGAACGTGGTTGCCGAGCCTCGGGGAGTCCCCGGTCGGCTTGCTCCCGGACCCCCTGGTCGTGAACTGCGCGTCTGAGTTCCGCCGTGAGGACCTATCAGAGCTGCTGCTGCTGCTGTCCTGTCTGCCAGTCGCACCGGTGCTGACCTTCGACACCGAGGAGACGGTTGCCCAGACCAGGGCGGTTCTCCTGAAGACAGATCTGCCCTGGGGCTGGACGTACCAGCCGATAGTCGTAACGGTAAGGCAGACGCGTGACTGCTTGTGCCCCGTGGACGTTGTCGGGGAGACAGGCATGGAGGATGCGTCCGCGGTTCCTTTGATGTTCCTGAGCGCGGATGAACTGCACGGCGTTGCGCTTGCGGCCAGCTGCGTGTGGCTGGTGGATGCGTTGGCGTTGGCGGAGCGCGTGAATTTCCTGGTTCAGGCGCTGACCAGAGAGGCGGGCCACCTCCTTCCACGTTCCGGACGAAGCCGACTGTTCGTGGCTCTCGTGAGCCGCCGACACACATCTGCAACCAGGGCCTGCGTTTCCCAGGCCCTGGCGGGGGCGCTCCAGGACAACGGGTACTTCGATGAGGCGCTGGGCCTCCTGGAATCCGTGCCACCGGAGGCGACAAATCGACGCTACGTCCCGGAGATGGTCCGGGCTCTCTACGGCGTAGCCGATTTCCAACGTCTGGCGGAAAGCAACTGGGAAGAAGCGGAGTCGTCCCCAGAGGCCAAACAATTACACGAGGGGCGGGCCGCGTGGGAACTGCTCCGACAACTGGACAGCTGCGAACCGACACTCGAACCACCAAAGCCCGACGCCACGCTGGGAAAAGTTGTGTCCATACTCCACGCAAGTCAGCCGGTGCAGAACGGCGGATACGCCAATCGTGCCCACCAGCTCCTCAGCGGAATGGTTGAGCAGGGGCTGGAAGTAGTAGCCTTCACCCGCCCTGGCTTCCCAGAGCCGGACAACGACCTTGATCCCGGTGAAACAGCCCCAGCTGCACACGATGGTGTGGACTATCGCCGCATCGGCGTCGGGCGAGCACGGAAGCGGGGCGAATACCAATACATGCTGGAGAGCCTGCAGTGGTACCGGCAAATGCTCCAGGCGGAAAAACCTTCAGTCGTGCATCTGCGGTCAACGTACGTCTCCGCATTGCCCGGCCTCATCGCGGCCCGTGGTCTGGGCATCCCAGCCGTTTACGAAGTCTCCGGCATGTGGGAGCTGGTCTACGCCGCTGCGGAGTCTCCTCGAATGGAAGGCAGGCGCGCTCGGACAATTGTCCTGGAGGACGCCGTTCTCCGTCATGCAGATGCTGTGACCACTCTGACGGAAGCCATGGCTCGTATTGTCACCGAACGCGCCGGAGTGGTCACTCCACCGACAGTCTTGCCTAACGCGGTCAATCCCGAACGATTTGCTCCAGCCCCTCGAGACGACACGGTGATCGCCGAACTGGGGTGGCCCACGGACCTGCCCGTTGTGGGGTATGCAGGAAGCTTCGTCGACTACGAGGGCTTGGACATTCTGGTCGATGCTCTGGCCATGCTTCGTGATCGCGGAGTCGCTTTCCGGGCACTGCTTATCGGGGACGGGGCGACCCACTCGTCTGTCGTATTCCGGGCGCAAGAAAGAAATCTCACTGACTGGGTGCACTTCACTGGACGGGTGCCACACCATGAAGTGGACCGCTACTACAGGGCCATAGATATGTGCGCCTATCCCCGCCGGCTGACTCCTGCCACTGCAGCGGTTTCACCGCTCAAACCGTTTGAAGCGATGGCGGCGAAGAAAACTGTACTGGTTTCCGATGTCCCGCCTCTCGCGGAAATCGCCGGGGACCAGGAACGAGCCGTGATATTCGCCCACGACGACGCCTTGTCACTCTCCGAGGCCCTGGAGCGCGCCATTCGAGATCCTGCTGCATCGGAACAGCGGAGAACAAGCGCTCGCGCCTGGGTGGAGCGCGAGCGTAGCTGGAACGCCGTTGTCAGCAGTCTCAAGCATGTACTCGAGGAGACCGCCAGGAAAGGAAACAACAGCCATGGGTGACGTTGTCATCTTCTACGGGCACGCGGCATCGAACTGGGGGGACCTGGCCATCAACTCTGGGGTGGTCCAGCTACTAGAATGCGCCGGCCGTCCCGCCTCAGAGATCCGCGCCGTGCGGATGCGTCCCTCGGACCGTTACGACCGCCTCTCGCGTGAGAGTCTTGACGGCGCGCAAACCACAGACATGTATTTTCCGTCAACGGGGGGTGATCTTACTCGCGAATTGATGCAGTTGAGCGAGTACTTTGAGAGCCCCGATGATTTCGTGCGAAAGTATCGACTGAGAGCAGCAGACCTTGTTGTCCTGAACGCAGGAGAACATCTCTTCGAGTCCTCGACCGGTGAGAACTTACAGGACCTGCTGTGGCGCATCTTGCCCCTGATCAGCGCCAACCGCGCTGCAACTCCCCTGGTGGTCATGCCCTCGACCCTGGGCCCGTTTCGTAGCAACCTCGGTCACCAGCTCACGAGAGTCCTCGCCAGGCTTCCAGTCGCTTTCGCCTTCCGCGAGAGCAGCTCGAAAGACCTCATGCGGTCCACGGACCTCTCGACGAAGCCCGTTCTACTTGACCCGGGGTTTTTCGCGAAAGGTCTGAACCCACGTGCCAGCTCCCCCACGACCCCCACGACCATTGGGCTCGTATTCCGGCTGGAGGACTACGGTCTGCGTGCTGGTTCAAAGCGCAGCGCCTACATGCAGGCCAAGAGCCGTTCCAACGAGTTCAGAGACTCGACAGGGCTCAGGGTCTTCGATTCCATCGCCGAGCACCACCTCAACGAGGGTCGAGCGATCCGGCTGCTGGTCCAGACCCAGGCTGATCGGGAAATCACGGTGGCGCTGTACAACGCCCTCCGTGAACGGCATCCAGACGGGAACATCCAGCTCCGAGATCCTGAGACGTTCCAGGAGTACCTCGACGAACTTAGGTCTCTCGACCTGCTGATAACCTCACGGTTCCACGCTGTCATCCTGGCAGAAGCTCAACGAGTGCCCTGTGTCGGGATCTACTCCGAGAGCCACGGACACAAGATGCCCGGGTTGTTCAACCTGCTCGGATACCCCGACGGCGCGGTGCGCATGGATGAACGCTTCGCACAGCGCGTCAGCGAGGACGTCATGATGGCAACCGACGCCAGCTGGGGGGACCGCGGTCCACGGTGGGAGAGGATTCAGAAGCTCAAGGACCTCACCAGGTCATGGTTCCATGAGGCGCTGGGGGCCGCCCGCACCGGGCCAGTTGACACGTCCAGGCTCCAGATCGCAGCTCTGGCTGGCCTCAACCGTGTCGTGTCGGAGAACGTCCGTCGGCAGGACCTCACAGCCATAAAGTCGTCGCTCTCCAAAATCCAGGATGCGCTACGCGGACTGGGAGACCACGAATCCTCTGTTCACCCGTCAGATGTGGTGAGCCAGGGTGACTGACAGCATGCGGTCGCTGACCGGGACAAGGTACCAAGACTTCAAGAAACTTCGTGACGACTACCGGAACAATCGGCAGGCCCGCATTCCCCGGCCACTAATTTCGGTTACCGTTGACGCGCACGGGGACCCACTGCGGCGACACTCCTCCCTGAGGGAGCCGTTGGACCTTTTGTGGGTGCCAACGGACCTTCAGCGCCCAGGGGTTACGGACCGGTTCCAGCGCAAAGCCATGAGCCACGCGCTGTCGGCGCGATTTGTGCTTTCCTTCCCCCAAAGTGCCCGAGACCTGCCAGTGACTCTCTGCGCGGGCATCGAGGACAGCACGGAAAAAGAAATATCCGCACGAATCTGCAACCCAATAGAAGTCATAAACCTCCCAGAAGTCCCCCGTGGGGCCAAGTACTGGGTGGGTCTGAGAGTTGACGCTCCGATTCCCGATGGCCGCTGGAGGGATGTACGGGCCCTCGTCCTGTCTGCGGCCACGCAAAAAAGAGAAGACGGGGGTCCCCATGAGTGACTACGAGCTGTACCCACGCGGTTTCGTCTACCATCTTGCAGTCGAGCACGGGATACCTGACCTTCCCACTCCCCAATTCCAGCGGATGCAACTGCCAGGTGGCTCACTCCTCGACGTCCACGAATGGGCAGACCGGGATCTTGCCGTCACGGGCGAGGACTGGGCCGCTGTCGTCGGGATCGGCCTGCTCTACGACCCGGAACTCGGCAGGGCGACCACCGAGGGCCTGGCAAGCACGCTGCTGGCGGCTGCGGTGAAGGCAAAGGGTTTTTCGCTTGTGGAACGAGCGCTATACGACATGGGGGGTCGGTACGCTGTGCTCATCCACGCCGGTGGCAGCACACGTGTGTACCACGATGCCCATGGAAACCGCACTGTGTACTGGCGGCTGGACCGCGGCGTGGTGGCCTCCCACTACGACATCCTCGCTCGAATGGCCACCGGGACACCGGACACCCATCCCCTGGCCCGCCTAAGGCTGGGAGGCAGGTGGGAACACACTGATGATAAGAACATCCGTGCCCTGTTGCCCAACCACTTCCTAGACCTGGAGAGTCGTACCGCCACGCGGTTCTTTCCGCAACATGAAAACCCGTTCAAGAGCTGGACAGCCGAGCAGCGCTCGGCAGAAATTCGCAGGGTGTGGCGGGCGCAGTTGGACGCTGTTCTGAAGCTGAGTCGGCCGAACATAATGTCCGTGACCGCCGGGACCGATTCGCGACTGCTCATGTCCTTCATCAAGGGACACGAGCACGAATTTGAGGCTTTCACCTACGGACCAAAGGATGTGACACCAGGACGAGGCAGGTTCAATGACATCCTCCGCCGCGACATCGTACGGTCTTCCGGCCTGGCGGCAGCCGCCGGGCTGAGGCACAGGATTCTGTACTTCGATGCCCGTAAATCCAAGACGCTGGACAAGGGCGTTCTGGACCGGAACTCGATCCACAAGCACGGCAGATGGCTTCTTCCTCTCTACCTTGAAAATTTCACGAATCCACGTGCCCTCTTCTACAGAGGCAACCTAGTGGAGACGGCCCGGGGTCACAACTACGTGGCGCCTGGCGCCGATTGGCACCCGATCGTCGAGGCGCTTCTGCTGGATCGCGCCCGCGGACACCTCTCTGCCGAGGACCTGGAAATGTGCCGCGTTGCCACCCGGGAGGAAATGGCGCGTCTCGAATCCGACCGCCTACCACCCGATTACCGGCCGGAGGACATGGCGTACTGGGAGGTCCGCATGGGGCGCTTCATGAGTGAAGTGAGCAATGAAACGGATGTCGCCTTCGACGTGTGGATGCCTGTCAATCACCGTCGCATACTCGATCTCTTCATGGCCTACCCTCTTCACGATCGATATGACGAGGCCGCGATATTCCAGGTAATCGACCAGGAGAATCCGGTACTCAACACTTTCGATCTCAACGACCAGCCATCCATGACGCGCCGAGCAGAGCTTTTCGCAGAGGAAGCTCAGCTGCTCCAGGATGCCACGGGACGGCAGCCAAACCGCGCCTTCTACCGCAGCCCGGACGGAACGACCCACCCAGTAAATGCACGCGGTTCAGGACTTGCATTCACCGAAGCGACCTTCGTGAAAGACGGTGAAGTGGGTTTCGGCTGGGAATTCCAGCTGGACCGGGGCTCCGCACGCATCGTCGTGCACAGTCCATGGAAGAACGCTCGCGCTACGGGGCACATGGAGCTCCATGTGGGCTCGGGAGCTAGAACGGTACATTGCCAGGACCTTGCGCTGTCCGCTCTGCCGTCGGTGGTCGACGTAGCCCATCTGCGGCGCGGTGACGAGGTGTGGGTCAAGATCAGAGCGCTGAAGACTATGAGTGCCGAATCCTGGCACCGGGCTTCCCACACGGAGGTCGTCGCTTACAGTGAACAACGCGTCGGAGCTGCACCAGATGACGACACCAGCGGCGCCGATCAATGACCGGTCCCAGAGCAGTGCTCGTGACCCTACCAGGATGGTGTAGATGGACATCGAAATCGACCGGGAGTGTGCTCGGCTGACGCCCCCCGAGGGATGGGTTGTCTGCAATTCACCCGGTTCGGATGTGTTCCTCTCCCCCGATTCCTTCGTAACCGGTTCTGTGTCGGCGCGCAGTCTCGCTCCTGTCCCGGCCCCGGGAAACGTGTATTTCACCGTTCGTACCAACTACGCGCACCCCGCCTCCGTGGGCACATGGGTGTACAGGATTTCCGTCGACAACGTGGTGAAAGCTCGGTGGGACGGTGGTGCCCACAAAAGACCGGTGCGGGTTAGTATCAAAGGATTGCGTGCTGGCTCAGTTGTGCGTCTCGAAGTCGCCGCCCTCCGTGACAAGCCCGGACTCGCTTCATGGTCAGAGGCAACCCGCGCAAACATTTGCGAGGTGCAGTTCGAGGAAACGGAAGCGACCAGATGCGGTGTGGTGGTGGGTATCGACCCCTCAGATCGCACCTACCTGCCCGACACCGCCAACTCTGTGTTCGTACTTGACGCGGCGGAGATCGCGACCTGGCCTGCTCACCGGTTGGAGGCAGACACACCTCAACGGCTCGACGTCGTGACCGACCGCGGTGTGCTGCCACTTCTCGTGGTACGCCGCCCGGGGGCTGCGCGAACGGTGATTCTCAGCAATGGGGCCGTCGACCTCGAGAGGTCGGGTGGAGAACCGGTGTTCCAGCGCTCCTCATGGCACACCGAGATTCAGGGCCACTTGATCTACGTCTGCGATCCCGGGACGGTTGGCCCAGGGGCCCTCCCCCTTGCATGGGGCCAGATTTCCGCACGCCACTGGGTCGTCCCGGACATGGCGGCTGTAGTGCGCGCGGTGAGTAGACGGCTCGGGGTCGTGAGTGGCGCTGGCCGACTCTACTACGGGTCTTCGGCAGGAGGGTTCCTCTCGCTTGGCATGGCCGCCTCTGACAACGGGTGCAGAGTAATCATCAACAACGCGCAGTTCGACTGGACCCGGTGGATGGCGGGAGGTGTCAACGCACTTCGGGCGGCAAGGTTCGAGAACGCACTGCCCGCTACCATAAGGTCCCGCAACCCACGGCGTACCAACATCTTGAACAATCTCGCACCGGGACGCGGACCCCGTACCGTGGACTACCTGGTGAACCTCGATTCCAACCACGACAGAGAAGTCGACGCCCGTATCATGGGCCAGTTCCTGCTCAACCACCCCGAATTCAGGGATATGGTTCGCGCGATCGCTTACCGGGATCCCGTCGCTGGCCACAACCCTCTCCCCAAAAATCTCACACTCCCTTGGCTACACTCACCGACTCGGGTACCGCCCCAGTCCATTGACACGCGGTTCGATGAAGCCCCAGAAAATACGGGGATACAGGGCCTATGGTGACGCACAACAGACCCGGGCGGCAGAGCTATGGTGTCGCTGCGGCCTCCGTGCGGTCGGCGAGACGCAGGAAACCGCTACGCGGTTTGTCGCATGCGGACCTGCAACGGTGAGTCCGGCAGGTCAGGATCGGCGGGTTCCAGGGTGACGCCGTAGATCGCACACAGTGCATCTAGGTACTCTCGCGCTTCTGGTTTGTCCTCCTGCGACACAAACTGATTGAACTTGGCCACAAGCCACCCTCGGAAGAACGGATCTGCTCGCAAAGTGGAGTACGTCTCCAGCAACCCCGCGGACTCCAGCCACGTCTTGCGGTATTCCTCCAAAACGAGGTATTTTCCATAGAATCCTGGGCCCACCGTATTGATCATGGAGTTCGACACCGCGCCATAATAGACATGAATGGGCCGCCGAACCGTGGCAATACGCCGCGCGCCGTAGAGCATCTGCTGGAACGCCAGCGAATCCTGGCCCAGGGCGCCTACGGGTTGGTACAGCCCGATGGATCGGAGCCATTCCGTGTCCGCCACCAGTGCCTGAATACTCATGGGCTGGAACCTGATGCGTTCCAACGCGTCGTCCGGTACCTGGAGCCCACCCGTCGGGTCCGCGGGCAGATGTTGCTCAAGGAGCTTGGTGTTGGAAACGTACCGGCGCGTGGCCGCGAGCTTCACCATGTCGCCGATCGCGAACTGAACGCGAAGATCGCCCACGGTCTTCAGCAGCGTTTGATACCCGTCGTTGAGCGCCTCGTTATCGGGGTCGAGATACGTGATGTAGGGAGCAGATGCGAGCTTGAGACCTTCATTGCGGGGTCTGGATGCGCTCCCAGATCCGCCTGTCTCAAAAAGATGGGCACGCACGTTGGGGTGGCGGGCAGCGAGTTCTCGAACGGTTTGCACCGTTTCGCGGTCCGTCGAGCCGTCGTCGATGAGGAGAATCTCCATCTCGTCGAAAATTGTGGACCGCTCCAGTGAGCGGAAGCATTTGGACACGAGATGTTTACCGTTGTTGTAGACGGGTACCACAACGGAAAGTCGAGGCGGCTTGTGGGTGGACAGGCGAATGCTCTCGGCGGATTTGCGGCCCGCTCCGAACGGTGCGGTGCTGTATGTCCGTCCTGCTGCCCGGCCGGTGGTGATCCAGGTCTCGAGCACTCCCCCCGCCGCGTCGGTGCGCAATGCCGCCCTCGCGCTACTGAAAGCGCCATCGACGATTTCGTGGTCATCGCGGCTGATAATGCGACCGTCCAACTCCTCCCCGTTCTTTGCGGCGATGTCCACGTCTGCGAATCTGAAAACGTTCAGGAGATCCCGCACATGGGTAGCGCTATATTCATGTGTGTTCGACACGGGCACGATGACGTCGTAGTCGGCAACTCGTGAGCGGACTTCGTGGGGGGCGAGAACATCCGTGTGGACCGTCTGTGACGCGGCCACCTTGGCTGCCTCGCCCACCAGCGTGTCGTGTTCTGGAACCACAGCAACCCGTTCGCTGAGCGTTCTCGTAGGCGCTCCCACAGCCAGCAGCATCTCCCGCATGCGCTGCCACGCCGTGTCGTGCTCCCACACCCGGCGAAGACCGTCGTTTTGCGCGCGGTAGAGCCGGTCTCCCGTCATGTTGTCGAGGATGAGCGGAATTTCTTCCGACCGGTCGACCAGCTGAACCTCGGGATAGAGGTCGTTCACTGCCAATGAGTAGTTGGAGAGGACGAAAGATCCCATGGCCTGCAGCTCGACTACGCGGTTGGCGTACATCGTGGCCGAATCGGTCACCGAGTTCAGATTGAGCTGAACGTCCACTGCACGCTGTAGCTTCATGAGTTCCAGGTGCCCGACACCTGGGCCCACATGGTCCATGTACTCCCGGGGGTAGAAGTAGTTTGGATCGCCCAGGGCCGCGTTGCGGTCAATGATCAAGAGATCCCGACCGGCATCCAAAACCCCATCGAAAATTCGTCGAGCCGCTTTCTGCCTGGCAGCGTACTTATGCGACAGCCAGGAACCCGCGAAAAGGACTTCCGGCGCGCGGTGGCGTCGAGAGCCAATCGGTGTGTGAATCAGAGGGTTTACTCCGAAGGTGAGGGAGTCAACGGACTGGGCCCTAGGGCAGGCCGCCGCGTAGTCACTGATCTTCTCTCTGGCGGACGTAAACACGGCGTCTGCTTCCGTCGCGAGCGACCGAAACCGTCCGTAGTTCGGCGGATCTTCCTTCGAGTAGAACACCACGGGGACCCCGTGGGACCGGAAGGCCGGGATGACCTCTGAGCGCAGCAGGCCCGCAGGAGCGAAGATGCTGTGCCACTCGTCGAAACGACCACGCCATGTGGAGGTGACAATTAGTACATCGACATCGCGAGCGAGGCCCCGAAAATTGTCGGGAGTCACGTAACTGACGCGGGCGGTTCCCTCGTAAGTCTCGTAGAGAAATGTGTCTGCAACCATGGCCACCCGGGCAGGATGCGGTGTGAGGACTCGAGTCCCGGCCGTGCTCGGGAGATCGTTCACAGCAGCGAGAAGGTCTTCCACCTGCGCGCGTCGCTGATTGCCTCCGAGCCACTGCCGATACTGCTCGGGCGAAAGCACAGGCTGCAACCGATCTGACCGGTTGTTCTGAACCTGCCGCTGGAAGGCTCTCGAGCTGTACCAGTGCTTGTCTGCGCGTGCCTGTTTCTCCTCGCTTCGGAGCTGAGCTATTCGAGCCTTGACATTCACGCGCCTCTTGGAAATCTCATCCGCATTCATCGCCATGACCGCAACTTCGTCCGTGCGCCCCACAGCTTGCGCTGCCATTTGACCATTCGAGTGCCCTTTAGCTTTTCCAGATCGGCGGTCAGCTGCCGCGATCGATTACGTTCTTTCCGTAGCTCCGCCTCCAGCCACCAGATCTTCTTGAGGCGGGAGTTGTCCAGATCTTTCATTGCTCGGTCCCGGGACTCGAGGGCCCCGAAAAAGGCGAGTTCCTTCTCGTAGCTTGCCACCAGTTCGGCGGACAGCTTGGCAATGGTCGCCGACTGTTCTATCAAGCTGGCAGTTATGGCCGCCGTCGCGCCCTCAGGAGGGACACTGACGGTGTTGCCGGTAGGGAGTCCAGGCATGTGATGTCTCCTCTGTGGTTGACCAGTGGGTGGATTCGTGAATTCTTCGGCGGGGAGCGCGTCCTAGCTACCCGCGCTAGCCCCGTCCCAACGACATTCGCGGGATAACGGTAATCCGGCGTTCATGAGGGATCGGGGGCCGTCTCTGGAGCCGTGGAACGGCCACTCTTCGCCGTGGAAATGAATCGACTTCCCGCGTTACTCCGAACCCCGGCCCGAGCATGGTTCCGAACCCGGCCGTGAAGGTCTTGCCAGGCGGGAACGCACACCACGAGCTTCTGCCGCTCTCACCGCCACAGACCCTTGGTGTCCACCACGGCCTTGCCCTTGAGCGCGGTGGCCGGCAGGGTCTTGAACTCGTCGTGGTCCACGAGCAGCAGGACCACGTCCGCGCGCTCGATGGCGTCCTGGTAGTCCGCGAACTCCACATTCGCCAGGCCTTGCAGACCCTTCGGCAGCTCGGAGACATTCGGCTCCACGGCCAGGACCGTCGCGTGGCTCACGTGCTCGGCCAGGTCCTTGGTGATGTTCATGGCCGGGGATTCACGCAGGTCGTCGATGTTGGCCTTGAACGCGAGGCCCAGGGCTGCGATCACCGGGGACTCCACGTGGGAGCAGGCTTCCTCCACCTTGGAGATGACCCACTTCGGCTTCCCGTCGTTGACCTCGCGGGCGGTGCGGATCAGGCGTGAGTTCTCCCGGTCCGCGGCCACGATGAACCACGGGTCCACCGCGATGCAGTGCCCGCCCACGCCGGGGCCCGGCTGCAAGATGTTCACGCGCGGGTGGTGGTTGGCCAGCTCGATGAGCTCCCACACGTCGATGCCCAGCTTGTCCGCGATCAGGGACAGCTCGTTGGCGAACGCGATGTTCACGTCACGGAATGAGTTCTCCGTGAGCTTGGACATCTCCGCCGTGACGTCGTCCGTGGCGAGCAGTTCACCCTGACAGAAGGACGCGTAGACCTCCTTGGCGCGGCGCGCGGCCTCGGGGGTGCTGCCGCCGATGATGCGGTCGTTGCTGATCAGTTCCTCGAGCGCCTTGCCCGGCAGGATGCGCTCGGGGCAATACGCGAAGTACACCACGGGCTTGCCGTCCTCGCCGTCCAGGGACAGGTCAGGACGCAGCTCCATGATCTTGCGGGCCAGGGTCTGCGTGGTGCGTGGCGGGGAGGTGGATTCGAGGATCACGGTCTCGTCCCCACGCAGCTGCGGAGCGATGGATTCGGCCGCGGAGAGGATGTAGGACAGGTCGCCCTCGTAGTTCTCCTTGAACGGGGTGGGCACCGCGATCACGAACGCGTCACCGTGCTGCATCTCGGTCGTCGCGGTGAGCTGGCCGCTGTCGATCGCCTTCTTGAGCTGCTCCTCGAGCCCCGGCTCCACGATCGTGACCTCGCCGCGCTGGATCCGCTCCACCGCGGAGGCGTTCACGTCCACGCCGTGGACCCGCACCCCGTGATTCGCCATGACCACGGCGGTGGGTAACCCGATGTACCCCAGCCCCACGAACACGACTTCCAACGGCTCACTCATTGACGCACCTCACCACGCGTTTGCTGGTTCGTTCCGATTGACCGGAACTTCCATTCATTTTCAACGTAAACATGCAGAATCCTTAGGATCATATCGTCACGTGACGGGTGCTGTCCCCGAACATGACGACACGTCCCGAGGCCAGCGCAGCGGCGTCGGACACCTGCCACGTGTGGCTGTCCGAGCCGCGGAACTGGACGAAATTGAAGCGGTCTGCCGAGTAGATGACGTAGCCGGCTTCGCGCACCGCGGCCAGGAAGGACGTGTCCTCCCCCGTGCTGCGCCGCTGGAACGGGATCTGCCGGAAGACCTGGCGGTAGCCCGTGATCGTGGGCCCCATGACGAAGTCCGTGTATCGGTGCTCGCGGTGTGGGAAGCGCACCAGGGTGGCGTCCTGAGACTCCACGTACATGTAGTGCCCCTGCTTGCCCACCACGTCCGCGTTCGCGTAACGCAGGGCGTCCAAGAGGTCGGCGAGGTAACGCGGGGCGTAGTAGTCGTCGTCGTCCATCTTGGACAGCACGTCCCCGGTGGCGTGCTCGACCGCGAGGTTGAGGCACTCCCCCAGCGTGAGGGACGCGTCCGCGGCCACGGTGGTCACGCGCTGGATCCCGCAGTCCTCGACGACGCGCTGGACGTCCCGCGCCCGCGGGTCGAAGCCGTGGGCCACGAGCACCACGTCCAGCTCCACGTCCACCTGGGCCGCGATCCCGCGCAGGGCGTCCGGGAGTCGATGCGGGCGGTTGGTGCACAGCAACACGGTGACGCTGGGCCGGGTGCGGGCGACGGCGAGCTGCGGGACGACGCGTTCCACGATCGTCTCCACGCGGTGCGTGTAGGTGTGCTGCGCCCAGATCTCGCGCTGCGCGCGGTGTACCATGCGATCTGCCAGTTCCGGGCTGCGCACGAGGGCACGGATGACGTCCGCGGCGTGCTCGCGGTCCGCAACAACGGACAGTTGGTCGTGGGAGAAATACCGTCGCACGGCCTCGGACGGTGTGGAGACCACGGGGGTGCCGCACGCGGTGATCTCGAAGATCCTCCGCGCGCACATGGACGGGGAATCCACGACCGAGTTCACGTTGAGGAAGACCCGGTACGCCTTGTAGGCGGTGAGCATCTGGTCGTAACCCAGCGAGCCCACCACATGCTGGTCCAGGGGCTCGGGGAACTGGTAGCGCTCGTCCTGGCCCAGGTAGCGGGAGAAGATCTCGAGCCCCCTGTCAAGTTTCGCCGAGGCATCATGTGCGCCGCCGAGCAGCACGTCCATCTGCTCGCGCCGCTCGGGGAACTTGTGGGCGAAGTACATCCCCCCGAAGGCCACGTCCCGCTCGTGGAACCCGTTGCGGGGCCGCGCGGGGTTGTGCACGGCGGGTTGCGCGGCGAAGGGTAGCACCCCCACGCGGTCGTGGCCCAGGTCCCGGTGGTAGTCGGGGATCTTGTTGACGTCCGTGGTGAACACGATGTCGAACAGTCGCGCGCACTCCAGGAAGTCGTCGTAGTGCGGCGGGTCCTCCTTGTTCCAGAACACCGTGGGGATTCCCTGCTCGCGGCAGTGGGCCACGAGCTCGCGCATCGACTCCTTCACGCCCGAGGTCCCGGTGAGTTGGTACTGCCACTCGTCCGCGTTGCCGTGCCACGCGGACTCCACGAACAGCAGGTCCACGGGCTGCGCAGCCAGTTCGGCGCGCCAGTCCCGCCGCGTGAGCACCACCTGGTGCCACTCGTAGTGGAAGGCACGCAAGGAGAAGTCGTCCAGGATCACCGCGGCGGTGAGGTCCCCGCGCACCGGTGCGCGCTCGGGCCACTCCTGTGCCGCGAACGAGACCGTGCGCTGCGCGCCGTCGTTCCCGGCGGAGGCGGCGTCGCGGCCGGCTCCGGTGACGACGGCGCTCGCGGACGGTCCCGCGGGCAGTCCCGCCCGGCGCCGGTAGGTCCGCCACTGGGACACCCCGCCGTGGCGCAGGTGCCACAACTGGGTGCGCAGATCACCGGTCAGCGAGCGGGGACTCACGCGTGCACCTCCCGCAGTTCGGTGCGCACGAGCCGATCCATCAGCTCGAACTTACGTTTGTGGGCGGCCAGGTTGTTGCCGGCGGCGAGCTGCTTCATGAACTGCTCGTACTCCTCCGTGACGGTCTCGGGGTCACCGTCCATGAGGGTGTCCCCCTGGTCCAGCCACACCACCCGGGTGCACATCTCCCGTACCTCGTTCATCGAGTGGGATACGAACAGCACACACCCGGCTTGTTCGCGGATCTGGGCCATGCGGGCCTGCCCGCGTTCGCGGAACTGGGCGTCCCCGGTGGACAGAGCCTCGTCCAGGATGAGGATGTGCGGGTCCGTGGCGGTGGCCACGGCGAACCGTAAGCGCGCGGCCATCCCGGAGGAGTATGCCTTCATGGGCCAGTGGATGGCTTTGCCCAGCGCAGCTACCTCCACGAGCTCCGGCAGGATCTCGTCCACCCGGCGCGGGTGCATACCCTGCGCCAGGCAGCCCAGGCGAATGTTCTTCTCCCCGGACAGCGCCGGGACCAGGGAGACGTTGACCCCCAGTTTCACAGGGGTGTCCACTGAGTAGACCCGCCCCGACGTAGGATTTATCTGCCCGGCCACGATGTTCATGAGCGTGGACTTCCCGGACCCGTTGCGCCCGATAAACCCCACGAACTCGCCCTGGTGTACCGCGAGCGTGACGTCGTGGACGGCCAGGTTACGCACGATCGGGGGCCGCCCGAGCGCTCGCCGGGCCCATCGCACCGGCGCGGAGACCGGGACCTCGTCCCCACCGCCCGTGGACGTGACGTTGTAGATCATGCTCACGTGGTCGATCACCACGGCGGGCCCGGCGCCGGGTTCCCGCGCAGGTGCGGGAGCGCCGTCGCCGGGGGCGGGCACACCGCTGAGGCGCTGCGCGGAAACACCCGACGTACCCGGGGCGTGCGATGCGACGCCGTCGTGCCTAGCGTTCATCCGCATAGCTCTCCTCGTTGCGCCAGAACACAAGGAACCCCACGATCAGGATCCCGAGGGATGCCGTGACCAACACGGCCCACGAGGACCAGCTGGGAACCTGCGCGCGCAGCACCAGATCGCGGCTGATGTAGAGCACCTGGTACAGGGGGTTGAAGTGGAACAGGGCCAGAATGCGCTCGTCGTCCACGAAGCGGGAAGGGTCGTAGAAGATGCCGGACGAGTACATCCACAGCCGCATGAAGAAGGACAGGATGTTGGAGACGTCCGGGATCCGGTGCACCGCCGGGGCCAGGAGCATGCCCAGTCCCCAGTTGAAGATGCTCTGCAGTACGAAGACGGGGATCAGCAGCAGCCACGTCCACGAGATGGGCTCCAGGGGCGGGACGATCAGCAGGAACACCAGGATCGCCGCGAGAGCGTAGAGCTGTGTCATGGCATCCCGCACCACGATGGACAGCGTGAGCGCGGCACGCGGGAACATGAAGCCGCGCACAAGCGCCTTGGCGGAGGTCATGGAGCGGGAGACGGAGACGACGGAGCGGGAACTGTACAAGAACATCGTGAGTCCGAGCACGATGAACGCGACGAAGTTGTCGATTCCCCGGCCGGTGCGCAGCAGCAGCCCGAAGATGAGATAGAACGTAAAGCCCAGTAGCAGCGGGTTGAGCACGATCCACGCCTTGCCCAGCAGGGTGTGGTCCTGGCTCACGGCCAGGCGGACACGGGCGTCGTAGAGGATGAAGTAACGGGAGGCCCACAGGTCCTGGAGGTACTTACGCAAGGGCGGGCGGGCGCCCACGGCGTGCATCGCGGTGGGGTCGAAGGTCTCGACGGTGCGGTCCTCCGGTTGCCCGAGTCCCCCGCTGACCTGGGCGGTGCTGCTAGTCATGCTCCGGTCTCCTCGGGGGGTAGATCGCTGTCCGGGGGACGTCTTCATTCAATTCACCATACCGCGTGGAGGCCTGCTGGGCGATCACCCGCCACGTCCTGTGTGCGACTACCCAGTCCCGTCCGGCGTTCGCGAGGCGTTCGCGGCGCTCGGGGTCCCGGGCCAGGCCGAACAGTGTCTCGGCAAGGGTGTCCGGGTCCTCGGGCGGTGTGAGCAGCCCGGTCTCGTCGTGGCGCACGCTCTCGCGCAGGGCGGGCAGATCACTTGCGACCACGGCGGTGCGCGCAGCCATGGCCTCGACCGGCTTCAGGGGGGTCACCGCGCGGGTCACGGAGCGGTCCTTGCGCGGGATCACAAAGACGTCCAGGGCCGCGGTGTACTGCGGTGCGAGGGCTCGGTCCACGCGGCCGGTGAAGGTCACGACGTCCTCGAGACCGAGCTCGCGGGCCAGCCGCTGCAGGGTGGGGCGGGCCACGCCGTCCCCCACCACGAGCACCTCCAGGGACGGTATGTGCGGGCGCAGTTGGGCCGCGGCGCGCAACAGGTCATCAATGCCCTCGTAGTCCACCACGGAGGTCACGGTGCCGATCAGAAACGTCTCTTGGGTGAGGCCCAGGGCGGCGCGGGCGTCGTGTCGGGACGGTGCGTTCTCCACGAGGGCCCCACCCACGGCGTTGGGGGCCAGATCCACGCGCAGGGGGTTTTCGGAGACGGATGCCGGTGTAGGCAGCTCCTCGAGTCGCCGGGCCATTTCCGTGCCCAGCGTCACGGTGCGGTCCGCGGTGGTCACGGCCCACGCCTCGCGAGCCTGGAAGCGCTCGTAGCGCTCGGACGTGAGGGCCTCCGGCGGACGGGTCGCGGCCCACGTGTCCGCGAGGAGTCCGCGAACCTCGTAGACCCACGGGATACCCAAAGCCTGGGCCACCGCGTGTACGGCCAACGCGTTGACATAATGGCTCGTGGCGTGCAGGACAGCGGGCCGCGTGCGCAGCGCGAGCTCCAGTAGCGCGTGCGCGTGTTGCTGCACACGTCCCGTGGCGGTCGCGGACAGCCGCCGCGGAAGCACGCGGTGGTACGGGATGCCGTCCACAACGTCTGTGTGGCGGGCGAGCACCTTGCCCACCTGCACGGGGTACCCCGGGCGGGTCATGGCGTGGACGTCCCACCCCTCGTCCCGCAGTGCGGTGAGGTACGAGTGCGAGCGCTGCGCATAGCCGCTCGCGGTGTGCGGCAGGGAGTTGGTCACGGCGTAGAGCACGGTGCGGTCCCTGGGCCGGTAATCGCGCACAAGTTCCAGCCGCGGGAAGAAGTCGCCCAGCAGGTCCCGCTCGGCGGCCAGGCGGCGCGCGAGGGCTCGTTCACCGCGGGTGGCCCGCCGGAGGGCCTCGGCGTCGCCCAGCACCTCCACGGCGCGGTCCACGTTGCCGTGGTACCACTCGAGGCGCGCGCGGGTCGCAGCCGCTCCCGGATGGTCGGCGGGGAGTGCGGCGAGCAAGCTCGCGGTGAGGCCGGTGTCCCCCATGCTCAGGGCCACTTCCGCGCCGCCGCGTAACGACGCCGATGTGTCTCCGTTCCTGCCCCCCCGCGCCAGGGAGCTCAGCGCCGTTCTCGGCCGCGGCGGGCCCGGACGCGTCTGGTCCGGCCCTGCGTGTTCCCGGTGCTCGTGACCCGGGTCCTGCGTCGTGAGCTCCGAATTCCCTGCAGAGGCGAGAGCGCGGGAGGGGGCGGCGCGAGCAGCGTCGTCGTCCCCCAGGACATGCAGGGCGGTGGCCCGGGCGGCGAGAAAACGCGGGCCGGGGACCCGTGAGAGGATGCGGGCCGCGGGGGTGACCCAGCGCCGCGGCAACCGGCGGGAGACCTGCAACCAGAAGACCACGGGGTCGTCGGTGACGTGCTGGCCGATCGTGCGAGCCGTGAGCCACGCGTTGACCGCGAGTTCACGGGACCGTTCGCGGCGCCGTGAGCTCACGAGGCCATCCGCTCGACGCCACCGAGGCTCCCGTCCGCGACGCCTTGGCGTCGAGAGGCGTGGTCGGTATGTCGAGAGGCGTGGTCGGTGTCAGGGGTGCCGGAATCCGCCTCGGCGGCGGGACGGGCGGTGAACGGCGACTCGCGCGAACCCACCCCCGCGACGCCGCGCGTGACGGCACGCAGCACCCTGCCCAGGCGGGGTAGCACGCCCTGACCGCACGCGCGGGAATACTCGCGGACGGTGGCGCGCAGGTGCTGGTCGTACTGCACGGACAGGTCCGCGTAGTCCGCGTTGTGCCGCACCCATTCCCGGCCGGACCCGCTGGGGACCAGCCGCGAACGGTCGGCCTCGAGCGCGCGCCACAGCGCGGCGATCTGCTCGGGATCGGAGGCCACGATGTCCCCCTCGCCCGCGTCGGTGAGCACATGGGCGGCCTCGCCGCGAACGACCGCGGTGATGTGCCGGCCCACGGCGAGCACCTCGTAGGTCTTGGAGGGGATGGTGTCCTCGAACGACTTCCAGTCGTCACGCAGGGAGATCACGACCGAGTCCGCGTCCCGATAGCGCTCGAACACGCGTTCGCGGTACTCCGGGGGCAGAAACTCCACGTTGGCGCCGAGCCTGTGCGCCAGCTGCTGCAGTGCGGGCTTGCGGCTGCCGTGACCCACGAGTGTGAGACGGACCGAGTCCCCGGCCAGGTGGGCGGCGCGGATGAGCCGGTCCAGGGACTGGGACTCGCCGTGGTTGCCCAGGTACAGCACCCGCAGCGCGCGCCGCCGTGCCGGAGGCGGGGGCAGCTGCGGTGTGCGCTCCAGGAGGATGCCGTTGCGCACCGTGACCACGTTGTGCACCCCTCGTTCGCGCAGGGTGCGCGCGAAGCCCTGGGTCACCGTGACCACGAGGTCCGCGCGGTTCTGCACGTACACCACGGCGCGGTTGACCACGGACTTGGACCCGCCGCGCACCAGGGAGGCGTCCTCGGCCAGGTTGGGCCACGCGTCCCGCATCTCCACGACCAGGGGGATCCCCTTGACGCGCGCCACGAGCAACGCGGACGCCAGCAACGGTAACGACGGCGCCGTGACCACCACGACGTTCTGGCGGCCCGTGAACAGCCCGCGTGCCACGGACGCGGCCGCGCTCACGAGCTGGTCCAGCAACTTCCCGGCGCGATTGTCCCCGAGGAACACGTAGGGCACCCGGTAGATGTGTTCACCCAGGAACCCCGCCTGCCGCCGCCACGCCCGGCCGCGGGTCCGCGTGGAGTAGTCCGGGCCCGCCCCGTAGTGCGCCACGGGACACACCACGGACACGGTCCATCCTCGCTCCCGCAGGTGGCTCACGAGCGAGTACCAGCGCCGCTGGGGCGGCGAGTGCTCGGGCCAGTAGGAACTGGCCATGAGCAGCACCTTCAACGGGGGCTGGTCACCCGGTGGGGTACCGGTTGCGGGGGATGGTGTGCTGTTCATGGGCCTCTCGCGGGGGGGGTCACGAGTCGGGATGAGGGGAGGTGGTCGAGCGGTTACTGGCCTTGCTGGTCCAGGGACGTGGCGTACTGGTCCAGGGTGCCGTCGGAGATGGCCTTGCCGATCCGTTGCATGGCGTCGGTGTCCGCGACGATGATCGACTGGCCGTCCGCGGAGGTGCCCACGCCGTTGTTGGGCACCGTGAACATGTGGATGTCACTGCTGCTCAGGCCCACGAGCTTGGGGGCCTGTTGGGCGATCCACCCGGAGGTGAGGCCGTCACTCACGGTCAGGTACGGGGAGATCTCCTTGACCACCTCGTTGAGTTTCAGCGGATTGGTCAGGGTGCCGGCGCTGACGAGCTTGTTGATCATGGCCTGCAGGTACGCGCGCTGATTGCGCACCCGCTGGTAGTCACCGTCCGAGAACGCATAGCGCTCCCGCACGAACGCGAGCGCCTGTTCCCCGCTCAGCTCCTGGGGCCCGGCCTCGAAGCGGTGTCCGTCCTGGGAAGTGAAGGCCTCGGGGACGTTGACCGTCACCCCGCCCAGGGCATTGGTGAGGCCTTCGAAGCCCGCGAAGTCCACGAGCGCGACCTCGTCCACGCGGGTGCCGAAGTTCTGCTCGATGGTCTCGACCATGAGCGGCATCCCGCCGTGGTCCAGGGCGGCGTTGATCTTGGACTCCCCCACCCCGGGGATGTCCACCCACGTGTCGCGCATGATGGACATGACGTACATCTGCCCCCCGTCCTCGGGGATGTGCAGCAGCATGATGGAGTCCGCGCGGGAGCCGGTGACGTTGGGGTCCACACCGTCGGGGCGCTTGTCCGAACCCAGGAGCAACACGGTGGTGCCGGCGTCCTGGGCGGAGCCCTTGGCCGGGCGGGCCGACTCCTCGGGGAACGCCGATTCCAGGGTCGAGGCCCCACGGTCGAAGTTGCGACCCAGGTTCCACACGAACAGACCGGCGACCACGCCCACGACCAGCAGGAGGGCCAGCACCGTGAGCAGGATGTTGCGTCCGGTGTGTTTTCCGCGCGGGCGGGACTGTTCTTCGTCGAACTCGAACTGGTTCATGGACACGTGGCACTCCGTGGGTGGGGGGTCGGAATCGAGCGACACTCACCGGACAACGCTGCCGCCACGGCGACGCTGGGGATCACGTCCCGGGGGGCGGGCCGTCGGTCAGCGGAGCCGTTGATTGCTATCGCACATAGTACCTACGGCACGCGGTGAATCCATCCCTCGGTCCCGAATTTGTGCTCCACCAGCTCCCGGGCGGCGGCGAGTTCGCTGTCTGAGACCTTACCAACACCGGCCGAGTAGCGTTGCGTGAACGTGCGGGTCAGCGCCGAGATCACGTCCCGGCGGGCCAACCCCGTCTGGCGTCGCAACGGGTCCACGCGCTTCTTCGCGGAGCGGGTGCCCTTGTCCGAGAGCTTCTCCTTGCCGATGCGCAACACGTCCGTCATCTTCTCGGCGTCGATGTCGTAACTCATGGTCACGTGATGCACCATCCCGCCGTTGGCGAAGCGCTTCTGCGCCGCTCCCCCGATCTTGCCCTGGGGCGTGGCGATGTCGTTGAGTGGTACATAGAACGCCTCGACCCCCAGGTCCGCGAAGGCCTGCATGACCCACGCGTCCAGGAACGGGTAGGAATCCGCGAAACTCATCCCGTCCACCAGGGTCTGCGGCACGTACAGCGAGTACGTGATGCAGTTACCGGCCTCCATGAACATGGCCCCACCCCCGGAGACCCGGCGTACCACCTGTATCCCGTGACGCGCGGCCCCCTCCGGGTCCACCTCGTTGCGCACGGACTGGAACGATCCGATGACCACGGCGGGTTCGTCCCAGTCCCAGATCCGCAGCGTGGGATGGCGGTGTCCCGCGCCCACCTCCTTGGCGAGAACCTCGTCCAGTGCGAGGTTCTCGAGGGTGGGGCGCACCTGCGCGGGGATCACCTCCCACGCGTGATCGGACCAGCTCGTGGCCCGGTCCAGCGCGCGGCGCACCGCGATCACCACGGCGCGCGCGTCGAAGCCGAACAGCACGGCGTCGCGAGGCACGGCCGCCTCGATCCGCTCGACCATGTCCTGCGGCGACGTGTCCTCGGCCAGACCGGTCAGGGCCGCATTGATGTCCGCGAGCGCCTCGTCCGGTTCCAGGAAGAAGTCCCCGTTGATGGACACGTTCTCCAGGTGTCCGTCCGTGACGTCGAAGTCCGCGACCACCAGTTTCCCGCCGGGGACCTTGTACTCCCCGTGTGCGCTCGTCGTGTTCATTCACTGACCTCCGCTGCGTGTGGTGGCCCGGGGCACCCCCGGTGTGACCTGCGGGGCGGGGGTCCCGTCCCCGGAGGGCGACGCGGTGGCGCTCGGCCGGGCCGTGGCGTGTTCCGTCTCGATGGTAAGCACCGTGGTGGTGCCGGCGGGCATCGAGACCGCGAACGACGTCGCTCCCGGCAGTACTCCCGCGACCTCGGGTCGGTCGGCGGGCGGGGTGATGGGCAGGCCGTAGCCGTCCACGCTCACCGCGCCGTCGGCCGAGGGGCGTAGTGCGTTCTCCACGCTCAGGTGCACGCGCGGGTCCGCGGGGTACGACGACGTCGCCCCCGGTGCGGCGTCGTCCGTCGCCTGCTCCCCGGCTGTAGCGCCGTCGGGTGAGCCCGGGGCGTCCGCGGCGTCGCTCATCGGAGCGGTGGCGCGCCACGAGCCGCCGCGCAACTGGGACTGCGTGACGCGCTGCACCGGCCCGGGCGTGGTGACCGTGGTGGTGCGGGGGCCCGCGGTGGCCGGGTTCCGGAAGTCGGAGAGCACGAGCGAGGTGCTCCCGTCCGCGTGGGTCACCGCGAACGCCGTGAGGTCCTCGGACCCGGTGCGCGCCGGAGTCATGGTGCCCTGCGGAATGCTCGCGATCAACGCGAGCGCGAGGCCGTTGGCGCGCAGCCCGAAGCGTTCGCCGGGCGAGCCCACGGTGCCGTCCGAGCACAGCGGGGACATGGGCGGGCCACCGTGGCACGGGCCCAGGGACGAGTGCGCGGTGACCCGTTCCGCGGCGAGCGCCTGGACCCGGACGGAGTAGTCGGCCTGGTAGACGGCGGCGGCCAGGGTCTCCGTGATCTGGTTCCCGCCGGGGCACGAGGACAGCGAGGTCTCGGTGATCCACAGCGGTACGCGGTGCTCGTCCGCCACGGAGCGGGCGCGGGAGACCAGGGCGTCCACGCGCTCGCGGGTCTGCGGGGCCACCGCGTTGGTCACCGTGGGCTTCTGCCGGGTCCACCGCGTCCCACACTCGGAGAGTGGGTATTGGTGCAGTGCGAGCGCGAAGGGAGCCGTGCCCGGGGCCTCGGCGGCGACTTCCCACCACGGATCGGAATAGGCCCCCGGTGCCACGATGCGCAGGTGCGGAACCTTCCGGTGCACCGCGCGGGCGTAGGCGGTGAGTTGACGAGCGTAGACCGTCCGGTTCCACTCCGGTCCCTTGACGTTGAGGGGATCGTCCGAGCCCCGGTGAAACCCGTTGGGCTCGTTACCGATCATCAGCCCCACGAACCGGTCCCCGAACGCCGCACGCGCGTGCGCCGCCAGATCTGCCGCCCGGTCCGGGTCGTAGCGGGCCAGGTTGGCACTCAGGATCACGGACGTCCCCGTACGGCGGGCGAGGACCGCGACGCGTTCCAGGTCCGTCGGGGTGACCTTCGTGATCTTCTCCCCCTTGGCAAGGGGCCAGTCGGTGGGGATCGGTTCGTCGGTCGAGGTGAAGAAGAAGCGCCGGTCCGTGGAGTTGCCCCCGAAGCGCAGGGTCGGTTCATGGAGGGACTGCAGGATCGAGACGAGGTCGTGATTGTCCTCCTCCAGCCGAGGGTCCGCCAGATCCGTGGACTCCAAGGACAGCCCCACGGAACCGTGCCGGTAGTCCTCGTCCCCGGGACTCGTCCGGCTCAGGGTCACCCGCACGGTGGGATCGTTCTTGCGGGGTGCACTCCCCGGATAGGTCTCGGGGAGGTCCCGGACGGCCGCCACGAGACCCGGGTCCACGGCATGCAACGGCGCATTACGGGCCACCCCGGGAACGGGTCCGGTGGGCTCGGGCGCCGACGACGCGGACGGGTCGGGCTGCGGTCCCGCGCAGGCGGTCGCGCACAACAGGACGGTGCTCAGGATGGCGAGCGCGCGGCGTCGTACCGGGAGCCTGCGGTGTGGGAGGGACGATGCGCTCGGCCCGGAGCACGCGGGGGCCTGCGACGAACGGGACGGATTGGGTGACGGTGCGGTGCGCCCCGGGGTGACGGGAGGGCGGGGGGAGGTCCTCACGGGCCCAGCGTACCGGGATGCGCGCGGCCCGGATCGACTGTGCGTCGCCGCGGGCGTATCATAGTGCGTTGGTGTGCCCACGTTCGGGTGCGCCGCATCCGAGCAACGCCGTGCCTGGCAAAATCCAGACACCTACAGAAGGTTGACACCATGAAGGCTGACATTCACCCGGATTACCACCCGGTCCTGTTCCGCGATCTCGCGTCCGGCAAGGTCGTGCTGACCCGTTCCACCGCCACCTCCTCTAAGACGGAGACGTGGGAGGACGGCAACGAGTACCCCATCATTGAGGTCGAGATCTCCTCCGAGTCGCACCCGTTCTACACCGGCAAGCAGCGCATCATGGACTCCGCCGGCCGTGTGGAGCGCTTCAACCAGCGGTTCGCGAACTTCGGGAAGTCCGGCAAGTAAGTCCGAACTTCTCCCCCGACGCCCGGTCCACCTTTCGGTGGGCCGGGCGTCGTCGTGTGCGGGCACGTGACGACATGAAACATGTAATCGTCATCAAAATGTGATCTCTCCCCTAGGATGGTCGAGGCTCTATCCCCCCAGGTTCCGGTGCTCCCCCCTCTTTCGTGCCGGGACCACCGAAAGGTCTCCCCCACCTATGAGTTCTGCACACCTGCACTCCCCCCTGCCCCCTGCCACAACTCCCCCGTCGACTGGTTCCATGGGCGCCTTGGTTCGCCGCGCGGTCCTGCCTCTCGCGGTCACCGCCGCATTGGCACTGACCGCACAACCCGCCGTGGCCGCGCCCACCAACCCGGCCGCCGGCCCGGACGCCCCCGCCGCCACGGTGCCCTCCGATCCGCCCACCGAATCCGATCGCGTGATCGTGAAGTTCCGGGACACCGCGGCCCCGGAAGCCGCCAAGGAGAAGGTCGTGGACACCGCCGCCCACCAGGCGCTGGGTGACACCAAGACCCCCGAGGTCGAGGAACACGTCAAGCAGACCACCACGCGAGCGGACGTCATCAAACTGGACCGCGAGTTGGACGAGTCCGAGCAGAAGGACCTCGTGCGCGAGATCGAGGCCAACCCCGCCGTCGAATACGCGGAAGCGGACCGGCTCGCCTCCGTGTCCTGGGTGCCCAACGACACCTATACCCAGTTCCAGTGGAGCCTGCTCCCCCAGCAGGGCGGCGTGAACTTCCCCGCCGCGTGGGACATGTCCCGCGGCAACGGACAGACCATCGCCGTGCTGGACACCGGGATCACCCCGCACGGGGACCTGGACTCCAAGGTGGTGCCCGGACGGGACTTCATCAACGACACGAACCTCTCCCGAGACTACGACCTGCGTGACGCCAACCCCCGCGACGAGGGCGACTGGAGTGCTCCCGGCGAGTGCTCCGCTGGAGCCCGCAACTCCTCGTGGCACGGGACCCACGTGGCCGGTCTCGCCGCCGGTGTGACCCACAACGGGGCGGGGATCAGCGGCGCGGCACCCGGCGCCAAGATCCTCCCCGTGCGCGTGCTCGGCAAGTGCACCAACGGGTGGGTCTCGGACATCGCGGACGGCATCTCGTGGTCCGCGGGTGCTCCCGTGGCCGGACAGCCGGCCAACCGCAATCCCGCGTCCGTGATCAACCTGTCCCTGAACTACCCGGGCCAGTGCGGCACCACGATGCAGAACGCGATCAACACCGCGGTCAGCCGTAAGGTCCCCGTGGTCGTGGCCGCAGGCAACAGCTCGGTCAACGCCGGTGGCACGGCGCCCGCCAACTGCGCGAACACCATCGTGGTGGGCGCCTCGGACACCACGGGCTACACCGCCGGCTACTCCAACACCGGCGCGGTCGTGGACATCCTGGCCCCGGGCGGGACCGCCGCCAACCCCATGCTCTCCACGTTCAACTCCGGCACCACGGTCCCGGGTGCTCCTACTTACGGCAACCTCTACGGGACCTCGATGGCCACCCCGCTGGTCTCCGGCACCGTGGCGCTCATGAAGCAGCGGGACCCCGGGCTCACCCCTGCGCGGATCGAGCAGCTGCTGACCTCCACCGCGAGCGGCCCGCTGGGTTCGCTCAACCTGGACCCCACCGCCGCCGTGCGCGCCGTCATGCCCCGCACCACCGTTCAGGCGTCCTACACCGCCGCGGGTGGGATCGGTTCCAAGTGGCGTGCCACCGGTGGCGCCGCCAAGTGGGGCAACCCCGTGATGAACGAGGCCAACGCCGCCAACGGTGGTCGCTACCAGGAGTTCGTGAAGAACGGACACAAGACCACCATTTACTGGAGCCGCTCCACGGGCGCTTACGTGGTGGAGAACCCCACGGCCATCGGTTCCAGGTTCATCGCCGCCGGCCGCGAGCGCGGTTACGGGTACCCCAGCTCGGACGAGCGCCGGGTCCCCGGCGGCGCCTACCAGCTCTTCCGCAACGGGTCCTCGCTCACCAAGGTGCTGTGGACCCCCGCCACGGGCCCTCATGCCGTGAAGGAGACCGGCGGGATCGGTGGCGCGTGGAAGCGCGCGGGCTTCGAACGCGGATGGGGTTGGCCCGTCACAGATGAGTACCGCAGCGGCGGCGAGGTGCTCCAGCGCTTCTCCAACGGCGTGACCGCCCACTGGACCCCCCAGCGCGGCGTGTGGACCACCCGCTGACCCCTCCCCCGGTCGCCCCCTCCCTCGTGAGGGACATCGACAACGCCGCAGGGCGGTTCCCTTCCCGGGGAACCGCCCTGCGGTCATTCCCGGCCCGTATCCGCCGACGGCGTACTGCCACCTCTGCGCCTCGCGCGGCTCCCAGCTACCGCCGCGCCGTCCAGCAACTCTGATGCACTCCGAGGCCACGAAAGACCCCCGCGAATGGCCTCGGGGTGCCCAGAGACTCGTGGGTGGCCTTAGGGTGCCTGAAAGTTCATGGGTGGGCATGCGGTGCGGGGCAGCAAGATGGGCCAGGATGGCACCCGGACGAAATCGCGGCGGTCACCCTCGCGGGCGGGTCTCCCAGAACGCCACCGCGCTCGCCGCGGCCACGTTGAGCGAGTCCACGCCGTGGCTCATGGGGATGATCACGTGCCGCTCGGCGTGATGCAGCGTGGCCGCGCTCAGCCCCTGGCCCTCGGTCCCGAGGATCAACGCCAACTTCTCCGGGTGCTCGGCCGCGAGCTCGTCCACCGTGACGGCGTCGTCGGACAGGGCGAGGGCCGCCGTGAGGAACCCCGCGTCTTTCACTTTCTGCAGATCCGCGGTCCAGTGCTCCAGGCGCACCCACGGGACCTGGAACACGGTTCCCATGGACACGCGCACCGCGCGGCGGTACAAAGGGTCCGCACAGCGCGGGGTGACCAGAACGGCGTCGACGTCCAGGGCCGCGGCGGAACGGAAGATTGCGCCCACATTGGTATGGTCCACGATGTCCTCGAGGATCGCCACGCGCCGTGACCGTGCGAGGACCTCGGTGAGCTCGAGGGGCTCGGGGCGCTGCATGGCCGCGATCGCGCCGCGATGCAGGTGGAACCCGGTGATGCGCTCGAGCACCTCGTCGGAGCCCACGTACACGGGCACGTCGTAGCGTTCGAGCACGTCGCGCAGCCCCTCGAGCCACTTCTCGGCCATGAAGAACGAGCGCGGTCGGTGGCCGGCGTCGAGCGCTCGGCGCAGCACCTTGGAGGACTCCGCGAGGTAGAGCCCGCGCTCGGGTTCCAGCCGACGCCGCAGGGCCACGTCCGTGAGGCTCGTGTAGTCGGCGACGCGCGGGTCCGCGGGGTCGGTCAGCGGGACGATGCGTTCGGACAGGGGCGCGGAAGTGCTCACGGACATCCTGGGGATCGGAGGAACAAGGTTCTGGAGGAAAAGGGGTGCGGCGGAACGGGGCCCGCGGAACGACGGCACGATAAAACGGGTAACGGTCAGAACAGCTGCGAGACCATGTTGGCCAGGGCCACGAGCCCCAGGACCACGATCACGGCGCGCAGCGCCACCGGGGACAGCCGCTTAACGATCTTGGCGCCCAGCCACGACCCCAGAGTGGAGCTCAGGGCGATGAACACCACGACCCACCAGTTGATCCGGTCGAATGCGAGCAGCACGTAGGACACCGCCGCCACGATATTCACCGCCGCGACCAGGGCGTTCTTGACCGCGTTCGCCGATTGCAGCGGGGCCAACAGGAACACACCCAGGATGCCCACGAGCAACACGCCCTGCGCGGCCACGAAGTACCCGCCGTAGATGCCCGCGAAGAACACGAGCACGTACAACATCAAGGGTTGCTTGGACCGGTCCACGGCCTCGGTGTCCGTGGCCGTCTCCCCCGCCTGCGGGGCATCCAGGCCGCCGGCCGCGGCGTCCCGGGCCTGACGTTCCTTGCGCTCGCGGACCCTGGCCTGGAGCGTGGGTTGGAACACCACGAACAGCAGCGCGACCACGATCAGCACGGGCGCGGCCACACCGAAGACTTCCTCGGGCAGGTGCAGCAGCAGGGAAGCGCCGATCACACCGCCCAGGATCGAGCACGGCAGCAGTTTCACCAGCGTGCGGGTCAGCCCACGCAGTTCACTGCGGTAGCTCCACGCGCCGGTGAGGTTACCGGCGATCAGCCCCATGGCGTTGGACATGGACGCCGTGACCGGGGGAACCCCCATGGTCACGAGCACCGGGAACGTCACGAGCGTGCCGGACCCCACGATGGTGTTGATCGTCCCGGCCCATAACCCGGCCACGAGGATCAGCAGCACCTGCCACCACTCGAAGCCCACGGTCCCGCCGGAACCGAAGAACTCCGTGGGGACCATGGCGGAGGACAGTGTCAGCATGGAGGCGGATCAGCGGGCGAACGCCGCGTAACGATCGGACACGCGCACCAGCTTGAGGGGCATGTCGAAGGTGTGGGAGAGATTCTTCTGCGTCATCACCTGCGCCACCGGACCGGCTGCCACGATGGCACCCTCACGCAGCAACAGCGCGTGGGTGAACCCGTCCGGGACCTCCTCGAGGTGGTGGGTCACCATGACCGTGGCCGGGGCGGCCTCGTCCCGGGCGAGTTCATCGAGGCGCTGCACGAGCTTCTCGCGCCCGCCCACATCCAGACCGGCGGCGGGTTCGTCGAGCAACAACAGTTCGGGGTCGGTCATCAGGGCGCGGGCGATCAGAACACGCTTGCGCTCGCCCTCGGACAAGGTGCCGTACGTGCGCTCGCGCAGGGCCCCCAAGCCCCAGGCCTCGAGCAGTTCCTCACTGCGCTGGATGTCGGCGTCGTCGTACTCCTCACGCCAGCGCCCCGTGACGCCGTAGGCCGCGGTGAGCACCACATTGGCCACGGTCTCCGCATGCGGGATCTGACCGGCCAGGGGTGCGGAGCTCACACCGATCCGCGGGCGCAGCTCGAAGACGTCCACCGCGCCGAGGATCTCGTCGAGGATGTCCACCATGCCGCGCGTGGGGTGCAACCGGGCGGCGGCGATCGACAACAGCGTGGACTTACCCGCGCCGTTGGGGCCCAGGATGACCCACCGTTCCCCGTCCCGCACGGTCCAGTTCACGCCGTCCAACAGGGTCTTCTCGCCGCGGACCACCGTGACGTCCACCAGATCAAGCACTGAACTCATGACGGCAACTCTAGTGCCCCGCGCGCGCCGGTTCGCGGTCCGGCGCTCCGTGGCAACCCGGCCCGGTCACAGATCCAGGAAGAAGCGCAGGGCGTCCAGGTTGGGGATGCTCACCTGGGTGTCCGCGACCTCCCGCAGCGCGGGCTTGGCCCGGTACGCCACGGACAGCCCGGCTGCGCGGGCCATGTCGATGTCGTTGGCGCCGTCCCCCACGGCCATGACGTCCTCCGGTGCCACGCCCAATTCCTGGGCCCATTGCCCCATGACCTCCGCCTTCATGGCGCGGTCCACGATGCGCCCAGCCACGCGTCCCGTGAGCACGCCGTCCTGGATCTCGAGCTCGTTGGCGGCCGCGCGGGTGAGTTCCAGGTGCGCCGCGAGCGGGTCCAGCACCTGGCTGAAGCCGCCCGAGACCGCGGCCACCGCGTGTCCCTCGCGCAGCAGGGTCTGCACGAGCACCTTGGCTCCGGGCGAGAGCCGTACGGCGGCAGCGACGTCGTCGATCGCCGAGGCGGGCAGTCCCTCCAGGACGGCCACGCGCTCGCGCAGGGACGCCGCGAAGTCGATCTCACCGCGCATCGCGCGTTCCGTGACCGCGGCGACCTCCGCCTCGCGGCCCACGTGGGCGGCGAGCAGTTCGATGACCTCCTGGCGGATGAGCGTGGAATCCACGTCCAGCACCACGAGCTTCTTGCGGGACTGGTCGAACCAGGTGTGCGGCACCACGTTGAGGTCGATCCCCGGCAGCAACTGCCGCTGCGGGTCCGGTTGCAAGGCGCGGCGCAACTGTTGCGGGTCCTCGGTCTGCACGCGCACGGTCAGGGCGTTGTAGCCCTCCACGTCCGCAGCCTGCCCGTCCGACGCGGTCCCCGTGACCCGCACCCAGTTGTGCGTCTCGACCACGGCACCGGCACGTTCCACGGCGTCGAGGACGGCTTCGGTGGCACCGTCCTCCGGGGACACGGCCAGGGCGACGACAGCACAGTTCAGGGACATGGTCGCAGTTTATCGGCCCCGCGGAAGCGCGCACAAAGAAGGCACCGGCACGACGCCGCTCGGCCCGTTCCCGGGCCGAGGGCACGTAGCCTTGCGGCGTTAGGAAGGCTCAGCGCGGCGTCGTCGGCAGGGCGCGGTGCTTCCCGGGGGTGCCCACGCGCGAGGGCCACCACGAGCGGGGGCCGAGGTCCAGGGCCAGGGCGGGCACCAGCAGCGAGCGCACGATGATCGTGTCCATGAGCACCCCGATCGTCACGATGATGGCCAGCTGCACCAGGAACAGGATGGGCAGCACGGCCAGCGCGGCGAACGTCGCGGCCAGCACGATGCCCGCGGAGGTGATGACCCCGCCGGTGGTGATGAGTCCGGCCAGCACGCCCTTGCGGTGGCCCGCGGTGACGACTTCCTCGCGCACGCGGCTCATGAGGAAGATGTTGTAGTCGATCCCCAGCGCCACGAGGAACACGAAGCTGAACAGTGGCACGGTGGGGTCTGCCTGGTTGATGTCCATGAGGTGGAAGACCAGGGTGGCCACGCCGAGCGCGGAGAAGAAGGACAGCACGGTGGTGGCGATCAACAGCACGGGCATCAGGATGCTGCGCAGCAACACCATGAGGATGAGCAGGATCACCGCCAGGATGATGGGGATGATCAGCGCGCGGTCACGTTCGGACGCGGCGATCGTGTCCACCTGCACGGCGGTGGTCCCGCCGATCTTCGCGTCGGGGGTGATCCCGGCGAGATCATCGCGTAAGCGGGTGACCGTGGCCTGGGCCTCCTCGGAGTCGGACGCGTAGGTGAGGGTCGCCTGGATCAGCACGTCCCCGTTGCTCACGGTGGGTTCCGCGTTCGCCAGGGGTCCGCCCTGCGGCGTGGGATACGGCAGGGTCCCGTTCGGGGAGTCCTGGGCGGTGAACGCGACGGACGCGACGTCGTCGTCCTGGGACAACCGCTCGGCAACCGCCTGGGCGTCCTCCTGCGGGGCCAGGACGTACACGGGATCCCCCGCGCCGCCCGGGAAGTGACGCTCGATGACCGCCAGACCGTCGCGGGCCTCGGACTCCCCCAGCACGAATTCGGACTGCGGGACGCCGTCCGCGTCGAGCTGGCTCGCGCCCACGGCGGCGGCGCCCAGCACGACGGCGCACACGAGCCACACCGCGCGCGACCTCCGGTCCACGAGGCGCGCCACGGAGGGCCACAGCCCCTTGTGGTCGTAGGGGTTCATGGCCTGCTCGTGGGTCTCGGGGTTCTCGTCCACGCGCGGCATCTGGGGCCACAGGGCCACCCGACCGAACAGGGCGAGCAGCGCTGGCAGCAGCGTGAGACCGGCGAGGATCGCGAAGACCACGCCCATGGCGGTGGCCGGACCCACGCCGCGGTTGGAGGTCAGGGCGGAGAACAGCAGGCACAACAGACCCGCGATGACCGTGGTCCCGGACGCCAGCACGGCGGGCACGGTGCCCTTCCAGGCCATACGGGTCGCGGTCCAGCGCGACGGCGTGTGGTGCAGGGCCTCGCGGAACCGCGCGGTGTAGAGCAGCCCGTAGTCGGTGGCCGCACCGATCACCACGATCGACATGATCCCCTGCGTCTGCCCGCTGAGATCGATCCAGCCCTGCTGGGCCAGGAAGTAGACGGTGATGATCGCCCCGCACAGCGCGCCCACGCTCGTGAGCAATACTAGGAACGGCAACAGCGGCGAGCGGTAGACGATCACCAGGATCACGAGCACCGCCACGAGGGCCACGATCAGCAGCAGCCCGTCGATACCCGCGAACGCCGCCGAGAGGTCCGCCACGAGTCCCGCCGGACCGGTCACGGCCACCGACAGTCCCTCGGGGGTGTCCTCGGCCAGTCGCTCGCGCAGGTGTTCGACCACGGTGCCGGTGTCCGCCTCCGAGCTCACCAGGGCGATGATCTCCACGGCCTTGCCGTCCTCGCTCGGGATGGGCGGGGAGACCTCCAGGACGTCCTGGATCTCACCCAGGGCCTGCACGTTCGTCCCGATCGCGCGTAGTTGCCGCGGCGTGATCTCGTTCTCGGACTCCATGACCACGATGGCCGGCACACCGTCCGAATCCTGGAACTCCCCGAGCCGGTCCTGGACCTGTGTGGCCTGCGAGTCCACGGGCAGGAAGTCCGTCTGCGAGTTGGACACCACGTCCGAGAGCTTGCCGAACGTGGGTCCGCCCACGCCCATGACCCCCAGCCACGCAAGCACGAGCACCACGGGGATCAGCCTGCGCACCCACCCCGGCCGCTTTCCGCCCGCGTCCGGTCCGGCGCTCTTGGTGTCCTCCGCGTGCTCGGGGACGGGGCGGGTGGGGCTACTGGGCATGTCTCACCTGTGGGGTCTCGGCGCGGGGGTGGTCACCGGTCGTGCCCCCGCGGGGCCGACTCCGACGACGCTGCGCTGCGGGCAGCTGCTCCCATCGTAGGGGTTACACCCGTCACCTTCGCGGTCATCGGGGGCCACAAACGCCCGCCCGTGGATGCTGGTCGTACAGTGGGTGCCCGTGGCCACCCGTTTCCAGCCCGAACCCTCCCCGGATGACTCCTCGACCGGGGAGGCGTCGAGCGCATCCTCCGGCCCGGACGACGGCGACTCGATGAGCAGCTGGGTCACGTGGGCCCGTAACGCCGCACTGATCCTGGTGCTCGTGCTCATGGTGTGGCTCGCGTTCACCGTGCACCTGCCGAGCCAGGCCGAACTCGAGGCCACGATTGACGGCTACGGCTGGGCCGGCTGGCTCGTGTTCATCCTCATCTACGCGATCGTGGCGATGACCCCGATCCCCGTGACGATCATGGCGGTCACGGCCGGCGTGCTCTTCGGTGCGACCCTGGGCAGCGTGTTCTCCGTCGTGGCCGCGCTGATCGGCGGCTGGGGTGGCTATTGGCTCGCGCGGGGACTCGGGAAGCAGACGACCCGCAAGATCATGGGCAAGCACGCGGACACCGTGGAGAACTACCTCACCGGGGCGGGCTTCGAGGCTGTGGCCACGCTGCGATTGGCCCCCGGGATCCCCTATTGGCCGGTCAATTACGGATGCGGCGCGTTGGGAATCCCCCAGAGCGTGTTCCTCTCCGCGAGTGCCCTGACCGTGATCCCCGGACAGGTGGCCCTCGTGGGGCTGGGGGCGCTGGCCACGGATCCCACGTGGGCACACCTGATCGTGTTCGGTGTGGCGTGCCTGGTGAGTGTCGTGGCAACGATCATCGCGTTTCGCCGCTGGCGCTCGGTGGCCGCGCAGAACCGCAGAGGGCACTAGCCGGCGGAGGGCACCGCCGACGCCTGACCGGGTCCGCCCCGGCCCACATACATCTGCGCCTCGATACGGCAGGTTCCACGGCTGATCTGGTGCGGTTTCGGGCCTCAGATGTACTTAGCGCACCCCGCCCCCGAGACGCATCCCGCCCCGGGCGTTCGGGCGGGCATGCGAAAAACCCCCGACCCGGAACTCATGTCTCCGGATTGGGGGCTTCCCGAATCGTGTGCGCGAGGGGGGACTTGAACCCCCACCCTCTAATACGAGGACTAGCACCTCAAGCTAGCGCGTCTGCCTATTCCGCCACCCGCGCAGGTGTCCGAACCGCGGCGTTTCCGATCTCCCGGAAACCTTCTCGGCCCGTGGCAACGACAAGAAACCTACCACAGTTGCGCGGTCCGTTCGAACTCGACCGGGGCCGGACCGCGCACTCCGCGGGAGCACGGCCCGGTGCAGGTGCTACCGACCTGCCTGCGCCAGGAAGTCCTCCGCGCCACCCACGAGTTCCACGTGACCGGTGGGGACGTCCGCAGTGACCATCGCGGCGATCTCCTGGGCGAACTCATTAACGGTGTAGAGCTTCCCGGCGGCCTCGCGGCGCTCATCGAGTGCTCCCGGGCGGGCCCGGTTGAGCAGCGTGGCCGTGACGGTGCCCTCGATCATGTCCGCGGAGACCACCACGAAGCCGATGCCCTTGTCCTGCAGCTCGGGCACGCGAGCCGTCAGGGTGTCTTCCCCGGCGCGCTTGGACTTGGCCACGGCCTCGTACTCGGGCATCGTCTCCACGTCGTTGATGAAGTGTGCCTGGTGGCTCGTGACGAACACCACGCGGCCACCCTGGGGAAGCGTCCGCAGGGCCTCGGTCAGGGTGTCGTTCTGGGCGTCACGGTTCAACCGCAGGGCGTAGTCCTCACCCATCTCGGTCTCCATGCCCCCGGAGGCGTTGAGGATCAGCACGTCCACGCCACCGAACTCGTCCACGGCGGCACGGAACAGACCCGCGCGAGACTCGGCGTCCGTGATGTCCGCCTGCACGGCGATCGCGTGGCCGCCGGCCTCCCTGATCTCCTTGACCACCTTGTTGGCCCGGGGGGCCTTCTGACGGTAGTTGACCACCACGTTGGCGCCCTCACCGGCGAGGATCTTGGCGGTGTCCGCGCCCACGCCTCGCGAGGATCCGGTGATGACCACGGTCTTGCCTGCCACTGAACTCATGCGGTTTCTCCTTCGAGGGGTGCGGGAATCGGCGGTATCAGTGCCCCAGGCCCAACCCGCCGTCTACGGGGATGATAGCGCCGGAGACGTAGGCCGCGGCGTCGGAGGCAAGGTATTCCACCGCTCCGGCGACCTCTTCCACGTGCCCGAAACGCTGGGCCGGGATCATGGAGAGGTAGTTGTCCTTGACCTCGTCGGAGAGCTCATGGGTCATGGCGGTGTCGATGTAGCCGGGGGCCACCACGTTGGCGGTGATCCCGCGGGAACCGAGTTCGCGGGTGATGGCGCGGGCCATGCCGACCAGGCCGGCCTTGGAGGACGCGTAGTTCACCTGACCAGGCGCGCCCGTGTACCCCACCACGGACGAGATGAAGATGATCCGGCCATGCTTCAGTCGCATGAACCCCTTGGTCGCGCGCTGCACCACCCGGAACGCGCCGGTGAGGTTGGTGTCGATCACGTCCTGGAAATCGGCTTCCTTCATGCGCACCAACAGGGTGTCCTTGGTGACCCCGGCGTTCGCCACGAGTACCTCCACGGGACCGAACTTCCCCTCGATCTCCCGGAAGGCCGCGTTCACGGAGGCGGTGTCGGTGACGTCCGCCTGCACGGTGTACGCACCGTCGGGCCCGTCCCCACCGGAGCGCGAGGTGACCACCACGTTGTCCCCGGCGGCGATGAACCGTTCCGCGATCGCGCGGCCGATACCTCGATTGCCTCCGGTGACGAGCACGGTGCGAGCGGCGGAGGACTGGTCAGACATGATGGAACCTTCCGTGGAGGGGCGGGCGCGGCGGGGAAGCCCACCCTCGTATCAAGACCTCACAGCATCCTAACCGGCCTCTGACCGGCGGACATCCCCCGCTTGGGCGCCACACACAACGGTGAGACAATGCTCAGAACGCTCACAGTCAGCCGTGGCAGTGTTGCCCCGCGGGTACACCCCCAGATCGTTCGCCGAAGGACCGGTTCCCATCTCACGTTCCCAGCCGCAGTCGCATGGTTCCACCGAGGTTCATTCGATCACCTCGGCGGCGGATCCGCACACCACCGACATGGCACACCGCATGAAGGTCTATTCCTTCCAGATGGCGCTGCGCGTGGTGTGCATCATCGGAGTGGTGCTGATCGACAACCTGATCGCGCGGATCCTGCTCGTGCTGGGCGCTGCGATCCTGCCGTGGCTCGCGGTCATGATGGCCAACCGCGGCGCGGACCGCTCCGAACGCTCGGGTTCCGCGTACCGCCCGCCCACCCGCACCGAGTTGCCCACGAGCGCCGAGTCGCAGGAGCGGGCACCGGATCCGGAGACCGTGGTCGTGGACGGGGAGTACACCGCCCCGCCCCCGCAGCGCGAACTGCCCCCGCCCCGCGCGGTCACGCGCCGCAACTGAAGCGGGTCCGCCCCCGCGCCCACCGCACCGCACGATTTCTGGGAGGATTTTTCACCGTGGGATTCGATCTGCTCGGCTCTCTGGACCCGCAACGCCCCGCGCCCGACGACGCCGCACCCCGACCCCGCGCGGCGGCACCCGAGGCCGTGTGCTCTCGCCGGGGCTGTTCGCGTCCCGCGCAGTGGACCCTGCTGTGGAACAACCCCCGCGTGCACACCCCCGAGCGCCGCAAGGCGTGGCTCGCGTGCGACGAGCACCGGGAGCACCTGGCCGACTTCCTGGGCCAGCGTGGCTTCCTCAAGACCATCACACCGTTCGAGGCCCCCGAGGACGCGACGCCCGACGCCGCTGCGAGCCAGGACATCCCGCACGAGCCCGGCGCGGGTGACGGCCGCGCCGAGGTCGGGGACGGCGGCGTCGTCCGACCCGAGGAATCGGGGCGCACACCCTGATGCGCAAGTACAAGTTCCTGGGCACCCCCACGTGGCTCGGCTGGTTCGCGCTGTGCTGCGTAGCTGCGGTGCTGTGCCTCTACCTGGCCCACTGGCAGATGTCCCGCAACGACTACCTGGTCGCGGAGAACGCCAAGATCAGCAAGAACTACGACGCCCCGGCCTATGACTCCGCCCGTGGCATCCCCCTGTTCCAGGACTACGACGACTCGCAGACCTGGCACCCCGTGGAACTGCGCGGCACGTATGTGCCCGAGGAGACCGTGCTGATCCGCAACCGTCCGCACGACGGGCGCGTGGGGTACGACGTCCTGGTCCCGTTCCGCACCGTGGAGGGACCCGTGATCGCGATCGACCGCGGCTGGATCCCCACGGACGACTCCGCGAACGGGATGCCGTCCGCGGTGCCCCCTCCCCGGTCCGGGACCGTGACCGTGACCGCCCGGCTGCGCCCCACCGAGGGCACCGTGGACCGCGGGGCACCCGAGGGTCAGTCCGCCTCGATCGACCTGCCCGCGTTCGCCGAACGCTGGGGTGGCGCGCTGGCCACGGGCGGGTACGGAGAACTGGTCTCCGAGGACCCGCCCTCGAGCGTGACCCCGCAGGCCGGTGAACGACCGGTCATCGAGTACGGTCCGCACCTGTCCTACTCGCTGCAGTGGTACGCGTTCGCGGTGCTGGTGTTCGTGGCCTACGGGTACTCGGCGCGCCAGCACGTGAAGAACCTCGAGTGGGATCGCGCGTACGCCGCGGAGGTGGAACGCCGGTTGGCGCAGTACTACGACGCCGAGGGCAACTACATCGGGGAGATGGACGAGTCGCTGATCATCCGTCAGTTGCAGATGGCCGACGACATGCCCGCGCATCTGAAGTCGCTGTACCGACCCAAGCGCCGTCGGGCCTCCACCGGCGTGAGCAACGAAGACGAGGAGGACGCCCTACTGGACGCCCTCGAGGCCGACAGGCGACACTGAGACGCAGACCCGCGCCCGCTTACGGCACCCGAGGGAGCCGTCCAGGCGGGCGGTCCGCCCGAGCGGACGTTGCCTTGTCGGACGGGTCACCCGTGATGAAGGAGTCGCCGTGAAGATCACCGCCGCCGTGCTCGAGGAGATCGGGCTGCCGCGCCCGTACGCCGAGTCCCATCCGCTGCGCCTCCAGGAGGTGGAGCTCGCGGACCCCGGTCCGGGAGAGCTGCTGATCCAGGTCCGGGCGGCGGGACTGTGTCACTCGGACCTGTCCGTGGTGGACGGCAACCGGGTGCGTCCCACGCCCATGGTGCTGGGACACGAGGCCTCCGGGATCGTGGAGGCGGTGGGTGAGGGTGTCACGGACATCGCCGTGGGTGACCAGGTCACGACCGTGTTCTTGCCCCGCTGCGAGGAGTGCGACCAATGCGCCACGGACGGGAAGCTGCCGTGCGGTCCCGGTTCTCGCAGCAACGACGCCGGGCTGTTGCCCGGTGGTGAGCGCCGATTGCACCGCGGTGAGGAGGAGCTGTTCCACCACCTGGGGGTTTCGGGTTTCGCGAGCCACGCGGTGGTCAACCGCCAATCGGTCGTGCCCGTGGACAAGGACGTGCCCCCGGAGATCGCCGCCGTGGTGGGCTGCGCGGTGCTCACGGGCGGCGGCGCCGTGATCAATGCGGGCCGTCCCAACGACGGTGACACGGTGCTCATCGTGGGTCTGGGCGGCGTGGGCATGGCTGCGCTGCTGACCGCGGTCTCGCTCGAGAAGGGCCCGGTGATCGGGGTGGACGCGAACCCGGAGAAGCTCGCGCGCGCCGTCGAACTCGGAGCGAGCGCGGTGTACTCCCCCGAGGAGCTCGCCGAGCAGGGGGTGACGGCGGCCGTGGTGATCGAGGCCGCGGGCCACCCCCGCGCGTTCGAGACGGCGGTCGCGGCGACCTCGCCCGGGGGCATCACGGTGACGGTGGGGTTGCCCTCGCCGGACGCCCGGTCCACGATCTCCCCGCTGGGGCTCACCGCGCAGGCGCGCACGATCGTGGGTTCCTACCTGGGTTCGGCGGTCCCCGCGCGGGATATCCCCGTGTACCTGGGACTGTGGCGGGAGGGGAAGCTACCCATCGAGGAGCTGATCTCCCAGCGGATCGGTTTCGAGCAGATCAACGAGGGTCTCGACGCCCTCGCCGAGGGCCGGGCAGTGCGCCAGGTCGTACTGTTCGAGAACTGAGCCCCGCCGCGCCGGGTGCGGGAGCGGCGTACGTCCCCGCACCGTACGCGCCGCGGAAAGTCCCGCGGCGCGCCAGGCCCGTTGGTCCTCCAGCGGCCGCGGCAGGACGCCCGTGCTACGCGAGGGTGATGAGGTCCTGGTAGTCCTGGCTCCAGAGGTCCTCCACGCCGTCCGGGAGCATGACCACGCGCTCGGGTTCGAGCGCCTCCACGGCGCCCTCGTCGTGGGAGACCAGGACCACGGCGCCTTCGTAACTGTGCAGCGCGTTGAGGATCTCCCGCCGGGACGCGGGGTCCAGGTTGTTGGTGGGCTCGTCCAGCAGCAGCACGTTCGCCGACGACGCTACGAGCGTCGCGAGTGCGAGTCGCGTCTTCTCGCCGCCGGAGAGCACCCCGGCGGGCTTGTCCACGTCGTCGCCCTGGAACAGGAAGGAGCCGAGGATCGTGCGCACCTGGGTGTCCTGCAGGTCCGGTGCGGCGCTCTTCATGTTCTCGAGGACGGTGCGCTCGGTGTCCAGGGTGTCGTGTTCCTGCGCGAAGTAGCCGAGTTTCAGGCCGTGACCCGCGACCACCTCGCCGGTGTCCGGGTCCGCCTGGCCCGCGAGCATGCGGAGCAGCGTGGTCTTGCCCGCGCCGTTGAGCCCGAGCACGACCACGCGGGAACCGCGGTCGATCGCGAGGTCTACATCGGTGAAAATCTCGAGTGAGCCGTAGGACTTGGACAGGCCCTTGGCCATGAGCGGGGTCTTGCCGCAATCGGCGGGCTTGGGGAAGCGGATGGCCGCGACCTTGTCCTGCACGCGTTCACCCTCGATCCCGGCCATGAGCCGTTCGGCTCGGCGGATCATCTGCTGGGCGGCCACGGCCTTGGTGGCCTTGGCGCGCATCTTGTTGGCCTGGTCCATGAGCACCCCGGCCTTCTTCTCCGCGTTGGCGCGTTCACGCTTGCGGCGGGCCTGGTCCTGGTCGCGCTGCTGGAGGTAGTTCTTCCATGTCATGTTGTACACATCCACCACGCAGCGGTTGGCGTCCAGGTACAACACCTTGTTCACGACCATTTCCATGAGGTCCACGTCGTGGGAGATCATGAGGACCCCGCCCTGGTAGGAACGCAGGAACTCGCGCAGCCACACGATCGAGTCGTGGTCCAGGTGGTTGGTGGGCTCGTCCAGGAGCATGGTGTCCGCGTCCGAGAACAGGATCCGGGCGAGCTCCACACGGCGACGCTGCCCACCGGAGAGCGTGTGCAGGGGCTGGTCAAGCACGCGCTGGGGCAGGTTGAGGTTGCTCGTGATGGTCGCGGCCTCGGACTCCGCGGCGTAGCCGCCGCCGGCCAGGAACTCGGACTCAAGGCGGTCGTAGCGGCGCATGGCCTTGGCCCGCACGGCGTCGTCCTCGGAGGCCATCTCCTCCTCCGCGCGGCGCAGCTTGGTGATCACACCGGCGAGGTTACGCGCGGACAGGATGCGGTCCCGGGCCAGCTGGTCCATGTCATCGACCTTGGGGTCCTGCGGCAGATACCCGATCGATCCCGACCGCGTGACCTCACCCGCGGCGGGGAGCGTGAGCCCCGCGAGCACCTTGGTCATGGTGGTCTTGCCAGCCCCGTTGCGCCCGACCAGGCCCACCTTGTCGCCCTTGTCCACCCGGAAGTTCACCTCGTCCATGAGCAATCGCGCGCCGGCGCGCAGTTCGAGGTTCGTGACGGTGATCAACGGTGCAGGGCCTTTCGTGGGGCGGTCGAGCGAGTGCTCCCGGGACGACGCCGCACACCGTGCTCGGCGTGCGGCGCTTCGTGGATCGCGCTGGATGGAGGCGCCCGGGACAGACAGAAACCCCGTGGCTGCGGGGTCCTGCACCAGTCTACTCGCGGTCGCAAATCCACTCGACGAGCGGGCGCTGCCGGCGCGCGGGGCACCCGCGACCCGTGCGACGTCGTGCCGTGAGGTGCCGGCGCGGTGCACGGGCCGTGTGATCCGCCGGATGAGCAGGAGCGGTCGGGCGAGCGAGGGTGGGCGGGCGCCGTCGGCCCGCACCACCGGGCTCCACTAGACTGCGGGCCATGACAGCACCCGCGCGCGACACCCGCACCGTAACCTCGTTCGACCTGGCCAACATCGCCGTGTTCGCCGCGCTGACGTGCGTGCTCGCGCTCGCTCCCGCCATCCCCGTGGGTGCGCTCGGGGTGCCCATCACACTGCAGACCCTCGGGGTGTACCTGACCGGCATGATCCTCGGGAGCCGCCGCGGCTTCGCCGCCCTGGCGCTGTACGTGATCGTGGGTCTGCTCGGCGTCCCGGTGTTCGCCGGCTTCGTGGGCGGACCGGCCGTCCTGGGCGGGCCCAGCGTGGGCTATCTGCTCTCCTTCCCGTTCGCCGCCGCCCTCGTGGGTGCACTCGCCCACCGCAGCGTGCGCGCCGAACGCGTACGACGCCGCGCCGGCTCCACCTCCGCCGCCCCCGAACGCCGTGGCGGGCTGGTGATCACGCTCTTCGGTGCGGCGCTCGCTGGTCTCGTGCTCTCCCACGTCATGGGCATCGTGGGCATGATGCTCACCGCGGGACTGTCCCTTCGGGCGGCGCTGCTCACCGATCTCGCGTTCGTCCCCGGTGACCTGGTTAAGGCACTCGTGGCGGCCCTGATCGCGGTGGCCGTGCACCGTGCCTTCCCCCGGATGGCCGGGGCGGTCCTCTGAGTGCAGCCCGCACGACGACCGGGCTCCTCCGAGCCCCTGTACTGCGCGGACGTCACCGTCACGGCGGAGGGACCCGCGGGTCCCGTGACCGTCCTGGACCGGGTCACGTGTGAGTTCACCGCGCCGCGCACCGCGGTGGTCGGGCTCAACGGCTCCGGCAAGTCCACGCTGCTGCGGCTGTTCAACGGGCTCGTGACACCCACCTCGGGCGTGGTGCTCACGGGCAGCGTGGACCCCGTGGCCTTCCCCCGGGAGGCCCGCTCGCTCGTGGGGTTCGTGTTCACCGATCCGGCCTCCCAGATCCTGATGCCCACACCGCTCGAGGACATCGAACTGTCCCTGCGGCGTCGCGTCCCGGACCGGGTGCAACGCGCTGAGCAGGCCCTGTCTTGGCTGCGCCGCATGGGGCTTGAGCACCGCGCACACCACAGCGTGTTCGACCTCTCCGGCGGGGAACGCCAGCTCGTGGCGCTGGCCGCCGTGCTCGCCGTGGAACCCCGGGTGCTCATCCTGGACGAACCCACCACGTTGCTGGACCTGCGCAATCGCCTCAAGCTGCGAGAGCTGCTGGACGGATTACCCCAGCAGCAACTTGTGAGCACTCACGACCTCGACCTCGCCGAGAGCGCCGAGCACGTGGTCGTGGTCCACGAGGCGCGGATCCTCGATCAGGGTCCGCCCGAGCTCGTGCTCCCCCGGTACCGCGCGTGGTGCGCGCACGGTTTCCCCGGGGAGACTGCGTGAGGAGGTCGCGCGCCGACGACCTGCTGGGCACGTACGTCCCCGGGACCTCGATCCTGCATCGCAGTCCCCTGTGGCTCAAGACCGTGGTGCTGCTCGGCGCGTGCGTGGCGATCATGGCCGTGCGCGCGTGGCCGGTGTCCCTCGCGGCATTCGCGCTCAGCGCGGTGGTGTCCGCGGTCTGTGGTTTGGGGTTACGGCGGTGGGCCCGCTCCCTGCGCCCACTCCTGCTGCTCGTGGGCGTGCTGAGTCTCTACCACCTCGTGGCCAACGGTCCGGCCCGCGCGGCGGACGTCGTGCTCTCCCTGCTGGCCGTCGTGGGGATCACCCGGTTGCTCATCACCACCACACCGCTGCCCCGACTCATCGACGGCCTGGTCACCCTGTGCGCACCGCTGCGCCGGCTGGGTGTGGACCCCGAGCGGGTGGGGCTCGCGGTCTCACTCATGATCCGTTCGGTGCCCTGGTTGTTCGGCGTGCTCTCCGGGCTGCGCGACGCCGCCGCGGCACGCACCGTGCGCCCGTCCCCCGTGCAGCTCGTGACACCGGCCGTGATCGCGACCGTGGACTACGCGCACCGCACCGGGGAGGCGCTCGCCGCGCGCGGACTCGAGTGAGCCCCCGCGCACGCGACGCGGAGGCCGTCCGACGCGCCACGACGCGGCACCACGGCCCCGTACCATGCGGTTGCCCCGGTGGGGCCCTATGCTTCCCCCATGAGTTTCAATGACAACTCCCAGCTCAACGGCGGCCGCGTGGGTTCGGGCGGCGGTGGCCGCGGGATCGCCGTGGGAGGCGGGCTGGGCGGCGCCGTCCTGCTGCTGCTCGCAGGACTGTTCTTCGGCCAGGACGGCATCGATGCGCTCACTGGCGGCAATCAGGACGACACCCAGAGCACGCAACAGGTGGACTCCGGGCTCGCGGACCGCTGCCGAACGGGCGAGGACGCCAACCGGGACACCGAGTGCCGCATGGTGGCCACGGTCCAGTCCCTGGACCAGTTCTGGGGAGGGTACTTCCCCGAGGCCACGGGCAAGAAGTACTCGTTGCCGCAGGTGGAACTGTTCCGCGGGACCGATTCCACGTCCTGCGGCCAGGCGTCCTCCGCGACCGGCCCGTTCTACTGCCCGCCGGACTCCACGGTCTACCTGGACACCGGCTTCTTCGACCAGATGCGCAGCCAGTTCGGCGCGGACGCCGACGCCCTGGCCCAGGAGTACGTCATGGCGCACGAGGTGGGGCACCACGTGCAGAACCTGCAGGGCACCCTGGGCCGGGCGCAGCAGGACCCGCACGGAGCGACGTCGGCCGCCGTGCGCACCGAGCTGCAGGCCGACTGCTATGCGGGGATGTGGGCGCATCACGCGACCGAGCCCGGCGGGGCCGTCCAGCTGGAACCGATCACGCGCACGCAGCTCGCCGACGCGATCGAGGCGGCCGGGGCGATCGGTGACGACCGGATCCAGGAGACCACCCAGGGTCGCGCGAACCCGGAGTCCTTCACCCACGGCACCTCGACGCAGCGCCAGGCGTGGTTCCTCACCGGCTACCAGACCGGGGACATCCGCGCGTGCAACACGTTCACCGCCTCGGACCTGAACCGTCCTGCGGCCCTGACGTAACCGTTCACACATCGTCATCCGGTGCGGCACGTCCGGGCCCACTTCGTCGCGTACCTCGGCCAGCGCGGTCAGGGACACCGGGGCCCGGCCCAGGTGCCGGTCGCCGTGGTTCGAGACCACCAGAACGTCGGCGCCCACGCTCAGGGCCCGGCGGGCGGCGTCGGCGGTGAGCACGCCCCCGGTCTCACCGCCCGCGCCATGAAACCCTCGGATGGGGGCCGAGCACATGGCTGCCCGGGGCTCTGCGCATCCGAGTCATGCGGGAGGGGTCCGGGTACGCGTGAGGGCGCGGGGTGGTTCACCCCGCGCCCTCACGACACGCATCGACTCAGATGTTGAAGCCCAGGGCCCGCATCTGATCGCGTCCGTCCTCCGTGATCCGCTCGGGACCCCACGGGGGCATCCAGATCCAGTTCACGTGCCACTCGTCCACGGTGGGGGCCAGGTTCTGGGCAACCTGTTCCTCGATCACGTCCTGCAGCGGGCACGCAGCCGTGGTGAGCGTCATGTCCAGACGCAGGGAGTCGTCATCCTGGTAGGCCAGCCCGTAGAGCAGCCCCAGGTCGACGATGTTGACACCCAGCTCGGGGTCGATCACGTTCTTCAACAGATCCGTGATCTCGGCAAGCGACGCCTGGCCATTGGGACCGGGGGTCTCCGCCGTGACGGTCTCGGTGGAATCGCTCATCGCGACCTCCTCTGAAGTGGTGTGCGGGGACTTACTTGGCGGGGGCCCGCACGTAGCGGTCGTAGCCCTCGTTCTCGAGCTGGTCAGCGAGCTCGGGACCACCCTGGTCCACCACGCGCCCGTCCGAGAACACGTGCACGAACTGCGGCTTGATGTAGCGCAGGATCCGCGTGTAGTGGGTGATGAGCATGATGCCCGTGTTGTCCTCCTGCAGGGCGCGGTTGACACCCTCGGAGACGATCTTCAGGGCGTCCACGTCCAGACCGGAGTCGGTCTCGTCCAGCAGCGCGATCTTGGGCTTGAGGATCTCGAGTTGCAGGATCTCGTGACGCTTCTTCTCGCCACCGGAGAAGCCCTCGTTCACGTTGCGCTGCAACATGTCGTTGTCGATCTTCAGCTTGTCCATGGCGGTGCGCACGTCCTTGGTCCACGTGCGCAGGGACGGGGCCTCGCCCTCGATCGCCGTCTTGGCCGAACGCAGGAAGTTGGAGGTGGTCACACCCGGGATCTCCACGGGGTACTGCATGGCCAGGAAGAGCCCGGCGCGGGCGCGCTCGTCCACGGACATCTCCAGCACGTCCTGACCGTCCAGGGTCACGGAACCGGAGTCCACCTGGTACTTGGGGTGACCGGCGATCGTGGAGGCGAGCGTGGACTTCCCGGAACCGTTGGGGCCCATGATCGCGTGCACCTCACCGGAATTGATGGTCAGGTTCACGCCCTTGAGGATGGGCTTGGTGGTCTCGTCGTCCAGGATGACGGACGCGTGGAGGTCCTTGATCTCCAGAGTTGACATGAAGCGATTCTCCTAGTGTTCGTGCGCACCCGATCGGTTCGCGAGCCGGATGCGGGAAGGTCGTGGATGGGAACTGCCGCGGCGCGTGGGCCGGGCGCTCAGTTCTCGGTGCGGGCCAGCTCGTCCTCGAGGGACGCGCGCAGCTGTTCCTCGAGGGACTCGACGCCCACCTGCTGGATGATCTCGAACAGGAACCCGCGCACCACGAGGCGCCGCGCGTCCTGCTCGGGGATCCCGCGGGACATCAGGTAGTACAGGTGCTCGTCGTCCAGCTGGCCCGTGGTCGAGGCGTGACCGGCGCCGGCGATCAGGCCGGTCTCGATCTCGAGGTTCGGCACGGAGTCCATGCGGGGGCCGTCGTTGAGGATCAGGTTGCGGTTGAGCTCGTAGGTGTCCGTGCCCTCCGCTTCCGCGCGGATCAGCACGTCCCCGACCCACACGCCGTGGGCGTTCTCGCCCTGCAGCGCGGACTTGTAGGTGACGCGGGAACGGCACCGGGGCACGGAGTGGTCCACGAACAACCGGGATTCCAGGTGCTGGCCGTCGTCCACGAACGTGAGACCGTACATCTCCACGTCACCACCGGGAGCGGTGAAGCGGGTGGACGGGGTGACCCGCACGAGGTCCCCACCGAGGCTCACGAGCACGTGCTTGAAGGTCGCGTCGCGACCCAGGCTCGCTTGCTGCGAAGAGGCATGCACGGAGTCGTCGTCCCATTCCTGGAGCGAGACGACCGTGAGGTTGGCACCGTCCGCGACCGAGAACTCCACGTTCTGGGACAGCACGGCGGAGCCCACGTGGCGCAGCACCACGAGCGCGCGGGAGTTCGTCCCGGCCTCGATCACGATGTGCTGAGCTGAGGGCTCGGCCGACTCACCCGTGATCGTGACGATGACCGGCTCGGTGATCTGCGCGTCGCGCGGGACGCTGAGCACGGTGGCCTCGCGGAAGTTGGACCACGCGTTGGCGGAGACCCGGTCCTCGGGGATGCCCACCGAGCCGATGCGGGAGTCCTCGCGGGAGACCGTGGTGAGCTCCACACCATCGCCGCCGGAGACCGACACGGCCGGGGCGGGCCCGTCCAGGGCGGAGTCGTCGAGCCCGCGCAGGCGCTTGATCGGGGTGAATCGCCAGTCCTCGAGCTTGGTGCTCAGCGGCGGGAAGTCCGCGACGTCGTAGGAGGTGAAACGACCCGCGCGCGAGGAATCCGGGACACCGGAGATGTCACCGTGCTCCGTGTGCCTGATCTCGGGCTCACCGGCCTGGTTACGACCCTCCTGGAGTGTCTCGCCCTCCTGGCTCATCCCGGGAATCGCCACGCGGTCCTCACCGGTGGGGACCCCGTTCACCTGTTCGGTGGTGTCCTGGGCGGTCTGATCAGTGGTGGACATATCAGCCAACGGATCCTTCCATTTGCAGTTCGATGAGACGGTTCAGCTCGAGCGCGTACTCCATGGGCAGCTCGCGGGCGATCGGCTCCACGAAGCCGCGCACGATCATGGCCATGGCCTCGTCCTCGGGCAGACCGCGCTGCATGAGGTAGAACAGCTGCTCCTCGGAGACCCGGGAGACCGTGGCCTCGTGACCCATGGTGACGTCGTCCTCGCGGATGTCCACGTACGGGTAGGTGTCCGAGCGGGAGATCGTGTCCACGAGCAGGGCGTCGCACACCACGTTGGACTTGGAGTGCTTGGCGCCCTCGCGCACCTGCACCAGACCGCGGTACGCGGAACGACCGCCGTTACGGGCCACGGACTTGGACACGATCGACGAGGACGTGTTCGGGGCGATGTGCACCATCTTGGAGCCGGTGTCCTGATGCTGGCCCTCACCCGCGAACGCGATCGACAGCGTCTCACCGCGGGCGTGCTCACCGGTCATGTAGACCGCGGGGTACTTCTGGGTGACCTTGGAGCCGATGTTGCCGTCCACCCATTCCATGGTGGCGCCCTCGTGGGCGATCGCGCGCTTGGTCACCAGGTTGTACACGTTGTTCGACCAGTTCTGGATGGTCGTGTAGCGCACCCGGGCGTTCTTCTTGCAGATGATCTCGACCACGGCGGAGTGCAGCGAGTCCGTCTTGTAGATCGGCGCGGTGCAACCCTCGATGTAGTGGACGTAGGAGTCCTCGTCCGCGATGATCAGCGTGCGCTCGAACTGGCCCATGTTCTCCGTGTTGATGCGGAAGTAGGCCTGCAGCGGGATGTCCACGTGCACGCCCTTGGGCACGTACACGAACGACCCGCCGGACCACACGGCCGTGTTCAGTGCGGCGAACTTGTTGTCGCCCACCGGGATCACGGTGCCGAAGTACTCCTCGAAGAACTCGGGGTGCTCCTTCAGCGCGGTGTCCGTGTCCATGAAGATCACGCCCTGGCGCTCCAGGTCCTCGCGGATCTGGTGGTACACGACCTCGGACTCGTACTGCGCGGCCACACCGGCCACCAGACGGTTGCGCTCCGCCTCGGGGATGCCGAGCCTTTCGTACGTGTTGCGGATGTCATCGGGCAGCTCCTCCCAGGAGCCCGCCTGCTGCTCGGTGGAGCGCACGAAGTACTTGATGTTGTCGAAGTCGATCCCGGACAGGTCCGCACCCCACGTGGGCATGGGCTTGCGGTCGAAGAACTTCAGACCCTTGAGCCGCAGCTGGGTCATCCAGTCCGGTTCGCTCTTCTTGGCCGAGATGTCCCGGACCACTTCTTCGTTGACGCCGCGGCGCGCGGAGGCACCGGCGTCGTTCTTGTCGGCCCAGCCGTACTGGTACTGACCGATCCCCTCGAGCTCCGGGTTCATCTCCAGGATCTCGGAAATCGTGGTGTCACCTGACGTGTTGCCCGCGGTCTCCGCGGGCACAATGCGCTCGGTCATGACAACCCTCCCTGTCGTGCGGTTGTGTGGTTGGTGGAATTCGAGTGACCCGCAGTGCGCAGTTGCAGCGGGACGTGTGTGGTGCAGACGTGGGCGCCGGCCGCCATGGTGGACAGCCTGCGGACGTCCACGTCCAACAGTTCGGAGATCAGTGCGGTTTCCTGTTCGCAGAACTCGGGGTACTCGCTCGCGATGTCCTGGATGGGGCAGTGGCCCTGGCACAGTTGCGCCGAGCGCAGCGTAACGCCCTTGGGTCCCCGCGGGGTCACGGTGGTGTGCGAGGCCACGAAGCCGTCGCGGCTCATGGCCGCGGTCAGGGCGTTGAGGCGGTCGTCGACGTCGGGCCCGGCCGCCTCGACCTGCGGGCGGTAGCGTTCGCGCATGCGCTCGATCTGCTCGGCGACAAACGCTCGCACGAGCTCCTCACCGCCCACGCGCTGCATGGTCTCCAGCGCACGGTGTGCGAGTCCGAGGTAGTCGTGGCCGAGCTGTTCGTGGCCTCCGGGGGCGACGACGTAGCGCCGGGCCGGGCGCCCCGCGCCCGATTGCGCGCTGCGTAGGGCGGAGACCTCGATGAACTGTTCGGCCTCGAGCGCGTCCAGATGGCGCCGGACGGCGGCGGGGGTCAACCCCAGGTCCTTGGCGATCTGGGCGGCGGAGATGGGACCGTGGGCGAGCACCAACGAGAGCACCCGGGAACGGGTGGTGTCATCCTGGTCCGTGCGGACCGCACCGCGGTCCGTGGCAGGTGAACTCATTCTCGGTGCAACATCCTTCGAGTGATGACGGTTGGCTCGGGGCGCGGCGTCCGCGTCGATCCCACCGGGTGAGCGCCGTGCAGCGTAAAAACCCTCGTGGTGGGACACGCAATACATAACGAGGGTATGTTCTAATCCATTCCCGGCCAAACGGCTCCGATAGGGGAACCGGGGTCCAAGACCCTTCGGCGAACCCTCCAGCCAGTACCGGGACGGACGTTCTAGACTGTCCGGGTGCAGATCCACCCCGACCCCGCTCCCACGTCCCCGGCGACCGCGACCGACACCGGTCCCGCCCTGCACATCGAGAACCTCGTGAAGACCTTCGAGGGCCGGGGTGAGCCCGTCCGGGCCGTGCGCGGGCTGAGCCTGGCCGCGGAGCACGGGAAGATCACCGCCCTGCTCGGGGCCAACGGGGCCGGCAAGACCACCACACTGCAGTGCGCCCAGGGACTGCAGCGCCCCACCTCGGGCAGCGTCCGGTTGCTCGGGGAGGACCCGTGGCACGCCTCCCCCGCATTGCGGGCGCGCGTGGGCGTGATGCTCCAGGACGGGGGTCTACCGCCGTCAGTGCGCCCCGGGGAACTGTTGCGCCACGTCAGCCGGCTCTACGCGGACCCCGTGCCCGTGGCCGAACTCGTGGAGCTGCTGGGCATCGAATCGTTCCTGACCACGGGGATCCGGCGCCTGTCCGGCGGGCAGAAGCAACGCGTGGCCCTGGCCGCGGCCCTCGTGGGCCGCCCGGACGTGCTGTTCCTGGACGAACCTTCGGCGGGGTTGGACCCCCGCTCGCGCCACATCGTCTTCGACCTGATCCGGCGCCTGCGGGACAGCGGGGTGTGCATCATCCTGACCACGCACCTCATGGACGACGCCGCCCGCCTGGCCGACTACGTCTACATCGTGGACCGGGGCACGATCGCCGCGCAGGGAACCGTTGCGGAACTGGTCAGCGCCGAACGCCACGCACCGCTCGTGATGAGCATCACGCTCGCCAAGGAGCACGCCGGTCTGCTGCGCGCGGACCCGCCGTGGCGCACCCCGCGGTTCGACGACGTCGAATGGAGCGTCCAGGACCGCACCGTGACGCTGACGGGCCCGCTGGACGCGCCACGGATCCGCGAACTGACTGCGTGGGCCACACAGAACGACACCTTGCCGGAGGCGCTGAGCGTGCAACCCCGATCCCTCGAAGACGTCTTCCTGGAAGTCTCCGGGGGGAATGCCTCGTGAGCACCTCGACCCACGAGTCCTCGGTGACCGCAGCGCCGTCGTCCCCCGCCGGGGCCGCATCCCTGCCCCGGCGCGTGCTCGCTCAGGCGCGCTTCGAGACCATGACCATGATCCGCAACGGCGAACAGTTGCTGCTTCTGCTGATCCTGCCCGTCATGGCACTCGTGGCCCTGACCGTGACCGACCTGTTGGACGGCTACCGCGTGGGGGACGCATCCCGCGTGGACGTGGCCGTGCCCGGGATCCTGGTGCTGTGCGTGATCTCGAGCGCGTTCTCCGGACAGGGGATCCAGACCGGTTTCGACCGTCGCTACGGGGTGCTGCGCTACCTCTCGACCACTCCCCTGGGTCGCGCCGGGCTGATCGCGGGCAAGCTACTGGCCATCCTGGCCGTGCTCGCGGTGCAGTACGCGGTGATTGCGGCCGTGGCCGTGCCCCTGGGCTGGCGGCCGTCCTGGGAGGCCGTGCTGGGGTCCGTTCCCCTGCTGATCCTCGTGGCACTCGCGTTCACCGGGCTCGGCATGCTGATTGCGGGGACCCTGCGGGCCGAGGCGACCCTGGCCGTGCTCAACGTCGTATGGGTCGCGCTCGCGGCCGCCGGCGGCGTCCTCTTCCCGGTGAGCGTGCTGCCCGGGTGGCTCTCGTGGCTCGTGGCGTGGCTGCCGTCCTCCGCGGCCGGTGAGGCGCTGCGGGAATGCTTCCTGATGGGTATTGTCTCCCCCGTGCCGCTGCTCGTGCTCGCCGCGTGGGCCGCGCTCAGCTGGGCGGCCACGGTCGCCTGGTTCAAGTGGGTGTGAGCTCACCCGCGTGAGCCCGCTGCGCCCAGGGGTTTCCCACGGTGTTCTCGCTACACTGGAGGGGTCCCATCCCCTCTGCCCTTGGATGCTCCGTCATGTCTGATGTCGCCCGCCGCACCGCCACCGATTCGTTCTGGTGGCCCGCCACCGTGACCCCGTGGGTGCGGGGACTCGCGGTCGCATCCCTGCTGACCAACTCGCTGTTGATCCTCACGGGCGGGCTCGTGCGCCTGACGGGTTCCGGGTTGGGCTGCCCCACGTGGCCGCGCTGCACCGCCGACTCGTGGACCAGCACCCAGGAGATGGGCGTGCACGGGCTGATCGAGTTCGGTAACCGCCTGCTGACGTTCGTGCTCACCGTGGTCGCGGTGCTCACGTTCCTCTCGGTGCTCAAACTGCGTCACGAGCACCCCAAGCTCTTCCGCCTGGCGCTGTTCCTGCTGATCGGCATTCCCCTACAGGCCGCGATCGGCGGCATCACCGTCCACGCGGACCTGCACCCGCTCGTGGTGGGGGTGCACTACCTGATCTCGGCCATCATGATCAGCCTGGCCACTCTGCTCGTGCTCAACACCCGCCGAGACGGGTTGTCGGTGGTCGCATACGAGCAGCGACCGGGGCAGTTGCACGGCTCCCGCTCCGCCGCACGCGTGCTGGGGGCGCTGACCGGTGTGCTCACCGCCGTGATCCTCTACCTCGGGACGCTCGTCACGGGCACAGGCCCCCACGCCGGGGACGAGGACAGTGCGCGGCTCGCGTTCGACTCCGTGATGATCGCCCGGGCGCACGCCATCCCCGTCTACCTCCTGACGTTCACGGTGATCGCGGGCATCGCCCTCACCGTCGTGAAGTCCCTGCCGCGGATCCTGCGTAACGCGTACCTCATCATGGCGGTCGTCATCGTGGCCCAGGCGCTGCTGGGGTACTACCAGTACTTCAACGGGGTCCCGGTTCCCGCCGTGGCCCTGCACATGGTGCTCTCGGCCGTGCTGATCTGGGCGGCCACGCGGGTGGTCTCGTTCAGCGTCTACCTCGCACAGGACACCCACGAGTACGCGGCACCCATCGACGAGCCCGCCGACGACGCCGCTCGCGCCACACCCGCGCACACCGTGCGCTGATCGCGAGGCACCAAGCTTATTCTGCGACGAAGGTCGCCGAGGGTGCGGACGAGCGCAGCCGCTCCACGGCGTCCGAGAGCAGCCGCTTGCTGTGGGACGGGATGGGCAGCAGGGGACGGCGGGGAGCGCTCGTTCGCACGCCGCACACCTCCGCCAACGCGTAGAGCACCGACAGGGGCCGTTCCTGACTCATGAGGTGCATGAGGGGATGCAGCGCGGCGCTCCAGGCTGCGGCGTCGTCCGCGCGGCCCTCCGCGACGGCGCGGTGGAAGGCCACGAACTCGGGCGCGAGCAACGCCGCCATGCCGCTGTGCCACGCCGCGCTCGGGTACTCGTCCACGATGAGTTGATCGCGGCTCACACCGTGTACGGTGCCCGGTTCGGCCTGCTGCGCGAAGAGCAGCTGGCGGGAGTGGAAGAGCCGACCGGACGCCGCGGTGTCCTTGAACGCGACCACGTTGTCCAGCCACGACAGCTCCGAGGCCAGTTCCACGGGGTAGGTGAACCCGGTGGTGGTCGGGTTGTTGTACAGGCACAACGGCAGGGACATAGCGGAGGCGACCGTCTCCACCTGGTCCGCGATCTCCTGGGATACCAACGGGATGTAACTCACGGGGCTCAACACCAGGCCGTCGGCACCGTTGTTCTCGGCGGAGTACGCGAACTGCATGACCTCCCGCGTGGTGATAGCGGAGATCCCCACGCCCACGGGCGTCCCCGAGCCCGACGCCGCGTCCACGGCCGTGCGGACCACCTGCGCCCGTTCCTGGGGGCCCAGGTAGGCGAACAGACCGGAGGTCCCGAGTACCACGATCCCGGACACTCCGCTGCGCGCGAGCCGCGCGACACTACGTTCGAGGGAATCCAGGTCCAGCCCGCCACCGGGGAGCAAGGGGGTCACGGGGTAGGCGATCACACCGGAGAAGGTCATCGAGAACATGGACCCATTTTAGGTGACCCTAACCAGCTTTCCAGGACACCCAGCCCGTGCGTGACGTCGAGAACGAAGGGCGGACGGCGTCGTCGTCCGTGGTAACGCCCGGACGGGATCCCGCGCGCTGGAGCGGGCCGGGCGAGACGCAAGCCCGAAGGGCTCCGACGGTAACGGCCCGGGTCAGAAAATGGGCCCACCCACGAACGGGTCCAGGGCCACGCCCACGAACACGAAGGTGATGTAGGCGATCGAGCCGTGGAACACGTACATGGCCTGCTTGAGCGTGGGCTTGCCGACGCGGGCCAGGCCGTAGAGCTTGTGGCAGTGGTACGTGAACCAGCCGCCGGAGATCAGGGCGATCACACCGTAGACCCACCCGGCGTCACCCACGGGGATCAACAGCAGCGAGCAGATCACGGTGGCCCACGCGTAGAGCACCACCTGGGCGCCCACGGTGCGCGCGGTGTCCACCGCACCGAGCATGGGCACGCCGGCGCGGGAATAGTCCTCCGCGTACTTCATGGACAGCGGCCAGTAGTGCGGCGGGGTCCACAGGAAGATGAACGCGAAGAGCACGAATGCGGGCCACTCAAGGGTCCCGCGCACCGCGGCCCAGCCGATCAGTACGGGCATGCACCCGGCGATCCCGCCCCACACGATGTTCTGCGCGGTGCGGCGCTTGAGCACGATCGAGTAGAACACCGCGTACAGGGCGATGGCCACCACGCCGAGCACACCGCACAAGACGCTGACCCCCAGGGTCAGCCACGCGACGGACACGACCGAAAGCACCCACGCGAAGATCAGGGCCTCACGCTCCCCCACCTCACCGGTCACGAGTGGGCGCTTGGCGGTGCGCCGCATGAGCCGGTCCTCGTTGCGGTCGATGTAACAGTTGAACGCACCCGCCGCACCGGCCGCGAGCGCGCCGCCGATCAGGGTGTTGAGCACGAGCAAGAAATCGGGGACGCCCTGCTGGGCGAAGAACATGGTGGGCACGGTGGCCACGAGGAGCAGTTCGATGATCCGGGGCTTCGTGAGCGCCACGTACGCTTTGAGCTTACGACCCAAGGTCATCCGGCCCTGATACCCCACGGGCTCCACGGTCCCGATGCGGGTCCCGGTCACTCCGTGTCCGTGCGGCGCGTGGGATCCGTGGGATTCCGGGTGCGTCGCGGTGTCAAGGTGATTCACGGAATCAATGCTCCAAAGAACGTGGGTGGCCCGGCCGTGCGCCGGGAGTGCCTGGGGCGGGCGCGCCGCACGCGCACCGATACCCGGTCATCAGTATAGCCGCCGGTCCCGGCCCACGCCGGGGTGATGTCCGGCACGCGCTTGTGCCCGTGGCGCGGGCCGCGGTCGTCCCTGCCACGCAGCGTCCCACCGGACTAAGGTTGATCCCGGAACATGCGTTCCGGGCCGATCGTCGCGGCCGAGTCCGCGGCGGAGTGTTCCGGATCGTGACCGCACAACCCGTCTAGGAAAGGGGCGCGTCACCGTGCCGAACCTCGATCAACCGTTGAACTGGACCGAGAAGGACGCCCGTGCGGTGGACACCGCGCGTGTGCTCGCCGCGGACGCCGTGCAGAAGGTGGGCAACGGCCACCCCGGCACCGCCATGTCCCTGGCCCCGGTCGCGTACCTGTTGTTCCAGAAGATCATGCGGCACGACCCCTCCGACGACCGCTGGACCGGGCGTGACCGGTTCATCCTCTCCCCCGGTCACACGTCCCTGACCCTGTACTTGCAGCTGTACTTCTCCGGCTACGGCCTGGAGATGGAGGATCTCGAGTCCCTGCGCACGTGGGGTTCCAAGGTCCCGGGTCACCCCGAGTACCGCCACACCACGGGTGTCGAGATCACCACGGGTCCGCTGGGCCAGGGGCTCGCGTCCTCCGTGGGTTTCGCGTACGCGCAGCGCTACACGCGCGGTCTGTTCGACGCCGACGCCGCTCAGGGCACCTCCCCGTTCGACCACACCGTGTTCGTGATCGCCTCCGACGGTGACCTGCAGGAGGGCATCACCTCCGAGGCGTCGTCGCTGGCGGGCACCCAGGAGCTCGGCAACCTCGTGGTGATCTACGACGACAACAAGATCTCCATCGAGGACGACACCAACGTGGCGTTCAACGAGGACGTCCTCAAGCGCTACGAGGCCTACGGCTGGGACACCACGCGCGTGGACTGGCGCAACGGCGGCGAGTACCAGGAGGACGTGCAGGGGCTGTACGACGCGATCGTCGCGGCCACCAACGTCACGGACAAGCCCTCGATCATCGCCCTGAACACCATCATCGGCTGGCCCGCCCCCACCAAGCAGAACACCGGTGGCGTGCACGGTTCCGCGCTGGGCGAGGACGAGGTCGCCGCGACCAAGAAGATCCTGGGCTTCGACCCGGAGAAGTCCTTCCAGATCGAGCCCGAGATCTTCGAGCACGTGCGCGAGGTCGGCGAACGCGGCAAGCAGGAGCGCGCGCAATGGGAGAAGTCCTTCGCCGAATGGCGTAAGGCCCACCCGGACAAGGCCGCGCTGTACGACCGGATCAAGAACGAGGAACTGCCCGAGAACTACGAGGACGCGTTCCCCACGTTCCCGGCGGGCAAGGCCGTGGCCTCCCGCAAGGCCTCCGGTCAGGTCATCAACGCCATCGCGGACACCTTCCCCGAGCTGTGGGGCGGTTCGGCGGACCTCGCGGGGTCGAACAACACCACGATCGACGACGCCAAGTCCTTCATCCCCGAGGCACGCTCCACGGCCCAGTGGTCCGGTTCCCCGTACGGCCGGGTGCTGCACTTCGGCATCCGTGAGCACGCTGCCGCAGCGATCGTCAATGGCATCGTGATGAGCAGCCAGACGCGCGCCTACTCCGGCACGTTCCTGATCTTCTCGGACTACCAGCGTCCCGCCGTGCGCCTGGGTGCGCTCATGCGCGTGCCCTCGATCTACGTGTGGACGCACGACTCGATCGGCCTGGGTGAGGACGGTCCCACGCACCAGCCCGTGGAGCAGCTCTCCGCGCTGCGCGCGATCCCGGGGCTCGACGTCGTGCGCCCCGCGGACGCCAACGAGACCTCCGTGGCGTGGCGAACCATCCTCGAGCACCACGAGCACCCGGCCGGGATCGCCCTCACACGCCAGGACCTGCCCACGTTCGCGCGGGAGGACCTTCACCCGGATCACGACGGCGAGAAGTTCGCCTCCGCCGAAGGCGTGGCCCGCGGTGGATACGTCCTCGCGGACACCGAGGGCGCCCCGGACGTAGTGCTCATCGGCACCGGTTCCGAGGTCCAGCTCGCCGTCGAGGCCCGTGAACAGCTCAAGGCCAAGGGCGTGGCCGCCCGCGTGGTGTCCATGCCGTGCCGCGAGTGGTTCGACGCCCAGGACGAGGACTACCGCAACTCCGTGATCCCGTCCGACGTCAAGGCCCGCGTGAGCGTGGAGGCCGGGATCCGGATGTCCTGGAACGACTTGCTGGGCGATGCCGGACGCGCCGTGTCCCTCGAGCACTTCGGCGAGTCCGCCGACTACCAGACCCTGTACCGCGAGTTCGGCATCACCGCCGAGGCCGTGGCCCAGGCCGCCGAGGAGTCCATCGCCGCCGCTCGGTGAACCCCGTCCCACGTCGCAGGCGGTCCGCTCGGGCCGCCTGCGACGCCCCAGAACCCTTCGACGTGAAGTGAGGACATCATGACGACTCCCACCCAGAAACTCTCCGACGCCGGCGTCTCCATCTGGCTCGACGACCTCTCCCGCCAGCGCCTGACGAGCGGGAACCTCCAGGAACTGATCGACACCAAGAACGTGGTGGGCGTGACCACCAACCCCACGATCTTCGCCGCGGCACTCGCGGACGGTGAGTCCTACCGCGAACAGGTCTCCGAGTTGGCCAAGGCCGGCACGTCCGTGGACGACGCCGTCTTCCGCATCACCACCGACGACGTGCGCGACGCGTGCGACCTGTTCACCCCGATCGCCCAGGCCACCCAGGGCGTGGACGGCCGCGTGTCCATCGAGGTGGACCCCCGCCTGGCCCAGGACGCCGATGCCACGTCCGCCATGGCCCAGAAGCTCTCGCAGACCATCGACCGGCCCAATGCGCTCATCAAGATCCCCGCCACCGAGAAGGGCCTGCCCTCGATCGCGGCCACGATCGCGGAGGGCATCTCCGTGAACGTGACCCTGATCTTCTCCCTGGACCGCTACCGCGGGGTCATCAACGCGTACATGCAGGGCCTCGAGGAAGCGCTCGAGAACGGCAAGGACCTCTCCACGATCCACTCGGTCGCGTCCTTCTTCGTCTCCCGCGTGGACACCGAGATCGACAAGCGTCTGGACGCCGTGGGCACGGACGAGGCCAAGGCCCTGAAGGGCAAGGCGGGTCTCGCCAACGCGCGCCTGGCGTACCAGGTCTACGAGGAGCAGCTCGAGACCGAGCGCTGGAAGCGCCTGGCCGCGGCCGGGGCCAACCCGCAGCGTCCCCTGTGGGCGTCCACGGGTGTCAAGGACCCGTCCCTGCCGGACACGCTGTACGTGAGCGAACTCGTGGCCCCGAACACCGTGAACACCATGCCGGAGAAGACCCTGGACGCGACCTACGACCACGCCGAGATCACCGGTGACACCGTGACCGGGACCTACCAGCAGGCCACGGACGTGCTCAACGCCGTGGCCGAGCAGGGGATCTCCTACGAGGAGGTCGTGGACCAGCTCGAGACCGAGGGGCTGAAGAAGTTCGACAAGTCCTGGGACGAGCTGCTCGCCACGGTGCGCACCGCCCTCGACGAGGCCCGCTGAGCCGAACCCAGCCACTGCGTCGCGGCTGCGATCCCGCGCCGGGCACCCGCCCGGTGAGCGTCGGGTCGGAGCCGCGCCGCGGCGTCGTTGTCCGAAAACCCAGTTCCGAGGAGGCTCCCCGTGAGCTCATTGTCATTGCAGGCGGCCGGCGCCGCGCGTGAGGCGATCGATACGCACGTCCCGCGTCTGGTCGCCGAGAACTTCGCGTCCGAACTCTTCGACCAGAACCCCGCGCTGTGGGGCTCCGCCGCGCAGGAGGAGGCCGCGATCCGGCTCGGGTGGACCGACGCCGTGCGCGTCTCGCGCCCCCTGGTGCCCGAGATCGAGCAGTTGCGCCACGACTTCGCCCGGGAGGGCGTGACCCGTTTCGTGCTCGCGGGCATGGGCGGTTCGTCCCTGGCCCCAGAGGTGATCACGCGCAGCGCGGGGGTGGACCTGTTCGTGCTGGACTCCACCGACCCGGAGATGGTCACCAAGGCGCTCGAGGACCTCGAGCACACCGCGCTCGTGGTCTCCTCCAAGTCCGGGTCCACGGTCGAGACGGACTCCGCCCGGCGCGTGTTCGTGGACGCGTTCGAGCGCGCGGGCATCGACGCGCCGTCGCGCGTGGTGGTCGTGACGGATCCCGGTTCCCCCATGGACTCCGCGTCCCGTGAGGCGGGCTACCGCAAGGTCTTCACCGCGGACCCGAACGTGGGCGGACGCTTCTCGGCGCTCACCGCGTTCGGCCTCGTGCCGTCGGGGCTCGCCGGCGTGGACGTCGCAGCGCTGCTCGACGACGCCGAAGAGTCCACCGAGATGCTGCGCGAGGACGACGAGAACAACATCGGTCTGCAGCTCGGCGCGGCCCTGGGCGGGACGTCCCCGCTGCGCGACAAGATCGTGCTCGTGAACCAGGGCGCGCCGTTCGTGGGCTTCGCGGACTGGGCCGAGCAGCTGATCGCCGAGTCCACGGGCAAGTCCGGAACCGGTGTGCTGCCCGTGGTCGTGAACGACGCCGCTCCCGAAGTGACGTCGGGCGCCCCCGACGTCCTGGTGGTCTCGCTCGTGGACGACGAGGCCGTCACGGAGGAGCAGGGCGAGGGCGTGCGCGTGGCCGGTTCGCTGGCCGGGCTCATGATGGCGTTCGAGGTCGCGATCGCTGTGGTGGGACAGTTGCTGCGCATCGACCCGTTCAACCAGCCGGACGTGGAATCCGCCAAGGCGGCCACTCGCGAGCTGCTGGCCGCCAAGCCCGAGCCCTCCCCCGCCGCCGCCACGGACGGCGCGATCGAGATCCGTGGCAGTGAACAGCTACTCGACGGCGCCACGACCGTGCCCGAGGCGCTCGCCGCTCTGCTCGCCCAGCTGCCCGAGAACGGCTACGTGAGCGTGCAGGCGTACTTCGACCGTCTCGAGTGGGCGCAGCTCGAGTCGATCCGCGATCTGCTCGCACGGCACACGGGCCGTCCCGTGACCTTCGGTTGGGGACCCCGGTTCCTGCACTCCACGGGTCAGTACCACAAGGGCGGCCCCGAGCAGGGTGTCTACCTGCAGATCACTGCGGCCACGGGCACTGACGTGGACATCCCCGGGATCCCGTTCACGTTCGGTGAGCTCATCGGCGCGCAGGCCGACGGCGACGCTGGTGTGCTGAGCGATCACCACCGTCCCGTCGTGCGGCTGCGGCTCACGGACCGGGCCGAGGGTGTCGCACAGCTGCTCAGGGTGGCATCGGAGCTGTGACCCGCCACCAACCGCTAACGAACAGGAACACGCGTGCCTGACAACAAGAACTGCAACCCGCTACGCGATCCCCGCGACCGGCGCCTGACCCGGGTCGCCGCGCCGTCGGCCCTCGTGTTGTTCGGCGTCACGGGTGACCTCGCCAAGAAGAAGCTGCTGCCGGCCATGTACGACCTGGCCAACCGTAGCCTGCTCCCGCCGGCCTTCTCCCTCGTGGGGTTCGGCCGGCGGGACTGGGACGACGCCCAGTTCGCCGAGTACGTCAAGGAACACGTCGCCGAGCACGCGCGCACGCCCTACAACGAGGACCTCTGGAACCAGTTCGCCTCGGGTCTGCGTTTCGTCCACGGCGAGTTCGACGACGACGACGCGTACCACCGGCTCGCGCAGACCCTCGACGAGCTCGACCGGGACCGGGGCACCCGCGGCAACCACGCGTTCTACCTCTCGATCCCGCCCAAGACGTTCGAGGTGGTGTGCCAACAGCTCGCGGACCACGACCTCGCCGACAGCGAGGACAGCACGGGCTGGCGACGCGTGGTCATCGAGAAGCCCTTTGGGCATGACCTTGAATCCGCACGGGAGCTCAACGCGATCGTGGAACGCGTGTTCCGCGCGGACAGCGTGTTCCGCATCGACCACTACCTGGGCAAGGAGACGGTGCAGAACATCCTGGCGCTGCGCTTCGCGAACCAGATGTTCGAGCCCTTGTGGGACGCCCGCTACGTGGACCACGTGCAGATCACCATGGCCGAGGAGATCGGGATCGGTTCGCGCGCCGGCTACTACGACGGCGTGGGCGCGGCCCGGGACGTGATCCAGAACCACTTGCTGCAGTTGCTCGCGTTCACCGCCATGGAGGAACCCGCGTCCTTCACGGCGCACAACCTGCGCCGCGAGAAGGCCAAGGTACTCGAATCCGTGGTGCTGCCCGAGGACCTCGGGAAGCATTCCGCGCTGGGCCAGTACACGTCCGGGCTGCAGGGCGGGGACTACGTCAAGGGCTTCCACGAGGAGAAGGACATCCCCGCGGATTCCCGCACGGAGACCTTCGCCGCACTGCGCGTGGACATCAACAACCGCCGCTGGGCGGGCGTGCCGTTCTACCTGCGCGCGGGGAAGCGGCTGGGCCGGCGGGTCACCGAGATCGCGGTGGCGTTCAAGAAGTCGCCCAACCTGCTGTTCCGGGACATGGACAACGACGAGTTCGGTCAGAACGCGATCGTGATCCGGATCCAACCGGACGAGGGCGTGACCATCCGCTTCGGCTCCAAGGTCCCGGGCACCCAGTCCGAGATCCGGGACGTGACCATGGACTTCGGTTACGGCCACGCGTTCACGGAGTCGAGCCCCGAGGCCTACGAGCGGTTGATCTTCGACGTCCTGCTGGGCGAGCCCCCGCTGTTCCCGGACCACTCCGAGGTGGAGCTGTCCTGGAAGATCCTGGACCCGTTCGAGGAGCACTGGGCCGAGCAGCGCGTCATGCCCGAGCCGTACGCACCGGGTTCGTGGGGACCGGACTCGGCGCACGAGTTGATGGCCCGTGACGGGCGAGTTTGGAGGCGACCGTGATCGTTCAGATGGAGAACACCACCGCGGCGAAGATTGAGAAGAAACTCAATCAGTTGCGGGACGAGAACGGCGTGGTGACGCTGGGCCGCGTTCTGACGCTCGTGGTCCTGGCGCAGGCCGGTCACTCGGAGGTCGCGGTCGAGGCCGCGAACTACGCGAGTCACGAGCACCCGTGCCGGATCATCGTGCACGTAGCGCACTCCCGCACCGACGAGACCCGCTTGGACGCGCAATTGCGCGTGGGCGGGGACGCCGGTGCGTCCGAGGTGATCCTGCTGCACGGCTACGGCGAGCTCGCCGAACCCACCGAGACCCTGGTCTCCGCGCTGTTGCTGCCGGATGCGCCCATCGTGGCGTGGTGGCCGCACGACTTCCCGGAGAATCCCGGCACGAGCTCGATCGGGTGCATCGCCCACCGCAGGATCACCGACTCCTCGCGCGCGCCCGCACCCTTCGAGTCCCTGGCACAACTGTCCCAGCAGTACCGCCCCGGGGACACGGACCTGTCCTGGACACGGATCACCAACTGGCGCATTCAGCTCGCGGCGGTCCTGGACCAGGTGGGGCCCGTGAAGGTGCGTGAGATCGTGCTCGAGGGGTCCACGGTGGCGCCGTCCATGGTGCTGTTGGGGGTGTGGCTGTCCAGCAAGCTCGATGCCCCGGCGACCATCATCACCGACGACACCCGGCGCGGTCTCGACCGCGTGTGCATGGTCACCGACGACGGATCGGTGCAGCTGCACCGCCCCGGCCGCACCGTGGCCGTGCTCTCCCAGCCGGGCCAGCCGGATCAGCAAATCGCGATGCCCGTGCGGGATCTCAACGCGTGCCTCGCGGAGGAACTGCGGCGGTTGGACGCGGACGAGGTCTACGGCGAGGTCATCACCTCGGGGCTCGCGAGTGCCCGGATCACGACCCGCACCGTCGGTGAGGAGGCCCCAGAGTCTTCCGAGAACACCACGGTGCAGGGCGACGATGCCTCGGTTTCCGCATCGACCCAGGGGGCCGGCGATGAGTGAGCCGTCCCGCCCGGAACCGCGACTCGTCCCGCACGAGGGTGACGAACGCCTTGCCCGGGACACCGCCCGGCGCGTCCTCGAGGTGCTCGAGCACGCCCAGGACGAACGCGGGGAGGCCACCCTCGTGCTGACCGGCGGGAGCATGGGGACCCGCGTGATCGGTGAGCTGGCCGGCAACCCGGACGCCGCCGTGATCGACTGGTCGCGCGTGAACGTGTGGTGGTCGGACGAGCGGTTCCTGCCTGGCGCGGACGGCGAACGCAACGGTGTCCAGGCCGCGGACGCGTGGGACGAGACCCACGAGCTGACGTGGGACCGCGTGCACCCCGTGGCGGGTTCGGACGAGATCGCCTCGGCCGATGCCGCGGCCGAGGACTACGCCGAGGAACTCGCCGCCGCGGCCGAGCACGAGGGATCCGACACGGGCCTGCCGGTCTTCGACCTGGCCCTGCTGAGCCTGGGCCCGGACACCCACGTGGCGTCCCTGTTCCCGGGCCGCGAGGACGTCCTGCGCACGGACGCCCCGGTGTTCGCGGTGGAGGACTCCCCCAAACCGCCGCCCACCCGCGTCACCATGTCACTACCCGCGATCAATTCCGCGCAGCGGGTCTGGTTGCTGGTCGCCGGGGCCGCGAAGGCCGAGGCCCTCGCCACGATCCGACGGCCGGGGATCACCGCGACCGAGGCCCCGGCCAGCGCGGTGCGCGGGACCCGGGAGACCCTGTGGCTCGTCACGGAGGACGCCCTCCCGGGCGTGCCCGAGGACCCCGACCCGGCGGGCGGCACCGCGGGCTGAGCCCACGGCCCCGGGGGCGGGACGGCGGGCTGAGCCCATGATCCCGCCCCCGGATCCGGCCCATCGCCCGGTACGGACGGGACGACATCGCAACCCGGATACGACGACGTCGGCCCGGACCTTCACGGTCCGGGCCGACGTCGTCTGCTCTACTGAGTTCTTCTGCTGTGCCGAGTTCTTGTGCTGCGCCGAGTCGAGGCGACCGGAACAGCCGGTGCGCGTCCGGCGGGTCTCAGACCCCCGGGCCGTTAAAGCGCATCAGCAGGCCGTAGCTCACGATGGCCAGGACCCACACGATCGCCAGCACGGTGGTGATCCGCACCACGTTCTTCTGCGCAGCGCCGGAGGTGTTCAGCGACTGGGTCATCCCGCCACCGAACATGTCCGACAGACCGCCGCCCTTGCCCTTGTTGAGCAGGACGAACATGATGCACAGGATGCCGGTGACCACGATGATCACCTGGAGGGCGATCTGGAGGATCTCCACGAATAGCCTCGATTCACGAATCTCGGGGGCGGGTCGACTTTCAGCGACCGGAGGGGATCACTGGTCGGTGACCAGGTGCTGCTCGAACCGGGCAATCTTAGCAAATTCCTCCGCGTCCAGACTGGCACCGCCCACCAGGGCACCGTCCACGTCCGCTCCCCCGAGGATGTTCGCGACGTTCGAGGACTTCACCGAACCGCCGTAGAGCACCCGCGTGGCCTTCGCGAAGTCCTCGCCGTACAGCGACTCGAGCTCCGCCCGGATGGCGTGCGCCATCTCCTGGGCGTCCTCGGGCCCGGCCACCTCACCCGTGCCGATGGCCCACACGGGTTCGTAGGCCACCACGAGGCCCTCGAGCTCGCCGGCGTTGAGCTCCGCGAGGCTCCCGCGCAACTGCTCGAGCGTGTACTGCACGTGCTCACCCGCCTGGCGCTGCTCGAGACCCTCGCCGATGCACAGCATGGGGGTCAGGCCGTGACGGATCGCAGCGCGGACCTTGTCGCGGCACTGCTCATCGGATTCCGAGTGGATGCTGCGCCGTTCGGAGTGCCCCACGAGCGCGTAACGGCAGCCGAGCTTGGCCAGGAACTGGCCCGAGACGTCTCCCGTGTACGCCCCGGAATCCTGGTCGGAGAGGTCCTGGGCGCCGTAGGCGATCTGCAGTCCGTCACCGTCCACTAGGGACTGCACGGAGCGCAGGTCGGTGAACGGGGGGAACACCGCGACCTCCACGCGGGAGAAGTCGTGCTTGGCGTCCTTGAGCGTCCACGCGAGCTTCTGCAGCAGGGCGATGCCCTGCGTGTGGTCCATGTTCATCTTCCAGTTGCCCGCGATCAGGGGCGTGCGGTCGAAGACACCGTTGGTCTGGGTGGTCATGGCTGGATCTCCTTCGGTCGTGCGGCGTGGCTGTGGACGGGGGCGGGCGCGTGGGGCCCGCGGCGGCGGGCCCCACGCATCACGGTGTGTGGCGGCTCAGGCGCCCAGCGCCACGAGGCCCGGCAATTCCTTACCCTCGATGTACTCGAGCGACGCGCCACCCCCCGTAGAGATGTGGCCGAACTGGTCGTCCCGGTATCCCAGGTTGCGCACGGCGGAGGCGGAGTCGCCGCCGCCGATCACGCTCATGGCGTCGGAGTCCACGAGGGCCTGCGCCACGGTCTTGGTGCCGTTGGCGAACGCCGGCATCTCGAACACGCCCACAGGACCGTTCCAGAACACGGTCTTCGCCTCGGCGATCGTGCGCGCGAACAGTTCGGCGGACTCGGGGCCGATGTCCAGGCCCAAGCCGGAGTCACCGATCTTCCCACCCTCGATGTCCGAGACCGGGCGGACCTCGTGCTCGGCGTCCTTGGAGAACTCGGAGGCGTACACAACGTCCACGGGCAGCACGATCTCGGTGCCCGCCTCGGCGGCGCGGTCCAGGTAACCCTTGACGGTGTCGATCTGGTCCTTCTCGAGCAGGGACGAACCCACCGCGTGACCCTGGGCCGCGAGGAACGTGAAGACCATGCCGCCGCCGATGAGCAGCGAGTCCGCCTTACCGATCAGGTTGTCGATCACGGCCAGCTTGTCGGAGACCTTGGACCCACCCATGACCACCACGAACGGGCGCTCGGGATCGGAGATAACCTTGCGCAGGACGTCCACCTCGGTCTTGACCAGGTCACCCAGGTAACCGGGCAGCGCGCGGGCGATGTCGTACACGGAGGCGTGCTTGCGGTGCACGGCCCCGAAGGCGTCATCCACGTACGCACCGTTCTCCCCCGTCAGGGACGCGAGCTCGGCCGCGAACTCCTCCCGCTCGGCGTCGTCCTTGGACGTCTCGCGCGGGTCGAAGCGCACATTCTCGAGCACGAGGATCTGTCCGTCCTGCAAGGCCTCGGCCTTCTCGTGGGCGTCCTGACCCACCACGTCCGAGGCGACGACGACGTCCGCGTCCGCGAGCTCGGCCAGGCGCGCGGCGGCCGGCTCGATCGAGTACTTGGGATCCACGGTGCCCTTGGGGCGCCCGAGGTGCGCCATGACGATCAGGCGTGCGCCGGCGTCGGCGAGCTTGGTGAGCACCGGTAAGGACGCGCGCACGCGACCGTCGTCGGTCACGGTGGAACCGTCAAGCGGAACGTTGAGGTCCGAGCGCACGAGCACGCGGCGACCCGCGACCCCCTCCGCCATGAGATCGTCCAGTGACTTGGCCATATCCGTCATCCCTTCCTGTGGTGATGCCGTACTGATGACAATGGCGCCGGTACCCGCGGGCACCGGCGCCACTGAGCGGTCTGACTCAGAGCTTATCCGCTACGTAGGAGACGAAGTCCACGAGACGCAGGGTGTAGCCCCACTCGTTGTCGTACCACGCGATGACCTTGACCTGGTTGTCGATGACCTTGGTCAGGGGCGCGTCGAACACGGTGGAGACGTCGTAGCCCTCGATGTCCTTGGAGACGAGCGCTTCCTCGGAGTACTCGATGATGCCCTTGAAGGGGCCCTCGGCGGCCTGCTTGATCGCGGCGTTCACGGACTCGACCGTGACGTCCTTCTCCACGTCCACGGTGAGGTCCACGAGCGAGCCGGTGGGAACCGGGACGCGCACGGCGAAGCCGTCCAGCTTGCCCTTGAGCTCGGGCAGCACGAGGCCCACGGCGGCGGCGGCACCGGTGGTCGTGGGGATCATGCTCAGCGCGGCGGCGCGGGCGCGGCGCAGGTCCTTGTGCGGGGCGTCGTGCAGGCGCTGGTCACCCGTGTAGGCGTGGATCGTGGTCATGAGACCGCGCTCGATGCCGAACTCGTCGTTGATGACCTTGGCCAGCGGCGCGAGGCAGTTGGTGGTGCAGGACGCGGCGGAGACCAGGTTCATGCTGGCCGAGTCGTAGGATTCGTGGTTCACGCCGTAGACGAACGTGCCGTCCACTTCCTTGCCCGGTGCGGAGAGCACGACCTTCTTGGCACCGGCGTCCAGGTGCGCCTGCATCTTGGGGCCGGTCGTGAACCTGCCCGTGCACTCGATCACAATGTCCACGCCGAGCTCGCCCCAGGGCAGCTTGGAGGGATCGGCCTCGGCCAGGAACTTCACCTGGTGGCCGTTCACGGTCATCATGTCACCGTCCAGGGTGACGTCCGCGCCGAGCCGGCCCATGACGGAGTCGAACTCGAACAGGTGCTTCAAGGTCTCCGGATCCGTGAGGTCGTTCACCGCGACCAACTCGATGTCGTGGCCGTGCTCGGTGTACAGGGCCCGCGCGAAGCAGCGTCCGATCCGTCCGAAACCGTTGATGCCAACCTTTACTGTCACTGCGATCTCCTCTGTCTGTCGGGGGTTGGCGGGTACCGGTCCGTCGAGATGTGGGATCCAAACCAAACGGTAGAACTCCCACACTCTGTTCTCGACGTCGTTCGAGGCCCGCCGGGTCTTCCGGTCCTATTCTACCGAGAATTCACGCGGTCCGACAGGGGCTCGACGCACATTCAGGCGACTCTCCCGTAAACCCCACACAAACCCACAGCACCGGCGTGTTGTCCGCGGGTGCTACTATGCGCGCTGCTGTTCCGACCCAGCGTGCGCGGCGAACTCGGAGGTCGTGGCCACACCCAGTTCCTCGGCACGGCGGTCCGCCATGGCGAGCAGTCGGCGGATCCGCCCGGCGATCGCGTCCTTGGTCAGGGGCGGGTCCGACAACCGACCCAGCTCATCCAGGCTCGCCTGCTTGTTGGCGACCCGGAGCCGGCCGGCGGCCCGCAGATGCTCCGGGGCGTCGTCCCCGAGCAGGTCCAGGGCACGCTCGACCTTGGCCCCCGCCGTGACCGCGGCCTGCGCGGAGCGGCGCAGGTTGGCGTCGTCGAAGTTCGCGAGCCGGTTGGCCGTGGCGCGCACCTCCTTGCGCATCCGGCGGTCCTCCCACTGCAGCAGAGCGCGGTGCGCGCCCAGGCGCGTGAGCAGCGTGGCGATCGTGTCCCCGTCGCGCACGACGACGCGGTCCGCCCCGCGCACCTGCCGCGCCTTGGCGAGCACGTCCAGCCGACGCGCGGAACCCACGAGCGCGAGCGCCGCCTCGGGACCGGGGCACGTGAATTCCATCGCCGCGGCCCGCCCCGGTTCGGTGAGCGAACCGTGGGCCAGGAAGGCACCTCGGATCACGGCGGCGGACTCCTCGACGCTGCCGTTGACTACGGTGGGCGGCAGACCGCGCACGGGACGACCGTGGGCGTCCAGCAACCCGGTGCGCCGGGCCAGCGCCTCACCGTCGCGGGCAACCCGCACGACCCACGTACGGTCCCGGCGCAGACCACCGCCGCTGATCACCCCGAGCTCGCACTCGTGGCCGAAGACCTCCCCCACGGCGCGTGCCGCGCGGCGCGCGACAGATTCGGTGTCCAGCTCCGCCTGCACCACGATCCGCCCGCCCACGATGTGCAGCCCGCCCGCGAAGCGCAACAGCGCCGAGAGCTCCGCCGCGCGCACCGCGGACTTGCGCACCTGCAGGTGCGAGAGTTCTTCCTTGACCGAAGCGGTCAATGCCATGGTTGTCGATCTCCTTGCCGAGTACGTGTGCTGCGCGGCGGGGGCTCCCGCTCAGCGCTGCGCGTTCATGATCTGTTGATAGGCCGCGGCCAGTTTGAAGGGGTTGTGCACCGAACTGCCGCTCGTGTCCCGCAGCGAGTCCCAGTGCACGACGGCGCCGAGCTGGGCGGCCGCCGCCTCGACGTCCTTGGGGGACTCCGCGGCGGACGGGTCCGCGAGCACCACGTCCAGGCGCAGGTCCGGGGCGTAGCGCTTGAGCACGCGCAACTGGTCCCCCGATCCCATGCTGAGGGTCTCGGAATCCCGGGAGAGGTTCAGCGTGACGAGACGCTTGGCCGGGGACCGACAAATCGCGTCCCGCAGTTCGGACAGCAACAGGTGCGGCAGTACGGAGGTGTGCCACGACCCGGGACCGAGCACGACCCACGCGGCCTCCTCGATCGCGGTGACGGCCTCCGGGCACGCGGGGGCGTCCGCCGGGGACAGGCGCACGTTGCACACGTCCGCCTCCTTGGCGAGCCGTGACTGGCCCGTGACGGTGCGCGTAATCTTCTCCGGGGGGCACTCCTGCGTGGGATTGCTCCCGGGCGAGACATCCCCCTCGATCACGAGCGGGAGGCAACTCATGGGTAGCACCTGGCCGCGCGCACCCAGCAGCGCACCGGCCCAGCGCAGTCCCTCCACGGGGTCGCCGAGCAGCTCCCACAACGTCACGATCAGCAGGTTCCCCAGGGCATGGTTGTCCAGACCCTCGTCCGGGTGGGTCTTGATGCTGAACCGGTGCTGCATCACGTCGCTCCACGTGCGACCCCATTGGGAGTCGTCGCACAGCGCCGCCAGCGCCATCCGCAGATCGCCGGGCGGCAGGACGCCCAGGTCGTTGCGCAGTCGACCGGACGATCCGCCGTCGTCCGCGACCGTGACCACGGCCGTGAGGGCCGGTGCTAACAGACGCAAGGCGGACAGGCTCGCGGACAACCCGTGACCGCCACCCAGGGCGACCACGGAATCGGCATCCGTCAGGGACGCACGCGCGGAGGCGTCCAACGAGTGGTAGGGGTCCACGTCGCGTCGGCTGCTCAGCGGCAACCGGGGCAACGCACCCGTCGTAGGAAAGTTAGTCATGGAATCCGTAATTTCTGGGGGGCGGGACTACTCGCGGCCCAGGTCCCGGTGCTGGATGTTGACGGTCACGCGGGGGGACTTGCTGAGCCGCCGCGCGACCTCCTCGGTGATCGCCACGGAACGGTGCTTGCCTCCCGTGCACCCGATGGCGATGCTCGCGTAGTGCTTGTTCTCGGTGCGGTAGCCGGCGAACACCGGTTCGAGCATGGCCACGAAGCGGTCCACGAAGGTCGGCGTGCCGTGGTGGCCGAAGACGTAGTCCCGCACCTCGGGGTCCTTGCCCGTGCGCGGGCGCAACGCGGGGACCCAGTGGGGATTGGGGATGAAACGCACGTCCGCGAGGAAGTTCGCGTCCGCGGGCACGCCGTACTTGAACCCGAAGCTCATGACCGTGAGCCGCAGCACCACCGGACCGCTCGTGGAGAACATGTCCGCGACGGCCTTGGTCAGCGCGTGCACGTTGAAGGACGAGGTGTCCAGCACGGAGTCGGCGGTCTCGCGCAGATCGCGCAACAGCTCGCGCTCGGCGCGGATCCCGTCCAGGATCCGGCCGCCCGCCTGCAGGGGGTGGGGGCGGCGCTGGAGCTCGTAGCGCGAGACGAGCACCTCGTCCGAGGCCTCGAGGAACAGCACCGAGAACTCCACGCCCGAGCGTTCGAGCGCGGCGAGGGTCTCACGCATGTCGTTGAACAGTGCCTTGCCACGCACGTCGATCACCACGGCGAGCTTGGGCAGGGTCTGCGGGGTCCGCGACACGAGGTCCGCCAGCGTCCCGAGCATCTGCGGGGGCAGGTTGTCCACGACGTACCACCCGAGGTCCTCGAGCGCGTTGGCCGCCGTGGAGCGACCCGCCCCGGACATCCCGGTCACGATCAGCAACTCCGCCGTGGGGGGCTTCACCGGTTCCAGGGTGGAGGGCGTGGCTTCCGGGGGTGGGCTGCTCATGTGGTCACGGACCGCCTGATCTTCCGACTGCAGGGTTCGTTTCCAGGGTAGACCAGTTTCAGTCGAGCAGTTCGCCCGTCTCGGTATCCACAGCGGGCTCCCGGGCCTCGGTGCCGCCCCCGAGGGTCTGCGCGACCTTGGTGGCCAACGCGGGCCCGAAGCCCTTGACCTCGAGGATCTCCTCCGCGGTCGCGGCGCGCAGTTTCTTGACCGAGCCGAAGTGCTTGAGCAGGGCCTTCTGCTTGGCCGGGCCCAGCCCAGGCACGTCGTCGAGCGCGGAGACCGTCATGGCTTTGGAGCGCTTCTGCCGGTGGAACGTGATCGCGAAACGGTGGGCCTCGTCGCGCACGCGCTGCATGAGGAACAACCCTTCCGAGGCGCGGGGCAGGATGACCGGGAACTCGTCGTCGGGCACCCACACCTCCTCGAGCCGCTTGGCCAGACCCACCACGTGGACGTCGTCCACGCCGAGGTCGTCCAGGGCGCGCTGGGCCGCCGCGACCTGGGGCGGGCCGCCGTCCACGATCACGAGATTGGGGGGATACGCGAAGGCGCGCGCGGGCGCGTCGTCGGCGTCCGGGGCCACCTCCCCGCTGTGCACGCCCTTCTCCGCGGCGCGGCGCTGCTGTTCGAGGTGGCGGGAGAACCGGCGGTGGATGACGTCGTACATGGACGCGGTGTCGTCCCGTGCGGCGTCGCCAGTGATCGAGAACTTGCGGTACTCCGACTTGCGCGGCAGACCGTCCTCGAACACGACCATGGACGCGACCACGTTGGTGCCCTGGACGTGGGAGATGTCGTAGCACTCGATGCGCATGAGGGCGTCCGGGAGGTCCAGGGCCTCCTGCAACTGCTGCAGGGACGCCGAGCGCGTGGTCAGGTCCCCCGCGCGGCGGGACTTGTGCAGGGCCAGCGCCTGGCGCGCATTCTCCGCGACGGTCTCGAGCAGCTGCGCCTTGTCACCGCGCTGGGGCCGTTGGATGGCCACCTGGGAACCGCGCAGCTCACTGAGCCAGTTGCGCAGCTCGTCCGCCTCGTCCGGTTCCGCGGACACGTACACCGTGCGCGGGATCGTGTCCTGACGGTACGCGAGCTCGGACGTGCGGCGGTGCTTGGCGACCACGTCCGTGCTCCCGCCTGCGGTCTGTTTCCTGCGGGCCGACGGCGCGGGGGCCAGTTCCGATTGCGCCTCGCCGTAGACCTGTTGCAACAGGTGGGTCATGAGCTGGGCGGTCGTGACGTCCTCGACCTTCTCGGTGATCCACCCGCGCTGACCCCGGATCCGGCCACCACGCACGTAGAACACCTGGACCGCGGCCTCGAGCTCGTCCTCGGCGATCGCGAAGAAGTCCGCGTCCGTGGTGTCCGCGAGCACCACCGTGTTGCGCTCGAAAGCCCGCTCGAGCGCGCCGACGTCGTCGCGGCGTGCCGCAGCGGTCTCGAAGTCCATACGCTCGGCGGCCTCGTTCATTTGCCGCGTGAGCTCCCGGATGTACGGCTTGGCGTGTCCGGCCATGAAGCGGCACAGGTCGTCGGCGAGCCGGCGGTGGTCCTCGCGGGAGATCTCCCCCACGCACGGCGCCGAGCACTTGTCGATGTAACCCAGCAGGCACGGTCGGCCACTGCGCTCGGCGCGCTGGAACACACCCTTGGTGCACGTGCGCACGGGGAAGACCCGCAACAGGGCGTCCAGGGTGTCCCGGATGGCCCACGCCTGAGAATAGGGGCCGAAGTAGCGGTTGCCCGGTTTCTTCTCCCCGCGTGTGACCATGGCCCGCGGGACGTCCTCGGACATCGTGACCGCCAGGTACGGATAGGACTTGTCGTCCCGGTAGGCGATGTTGAACCGGGGCGCGAACTCTTTGATCCACGTGTACTCGAGCTGCAGGGACTCGAACTCCGAGCCCACCACGGTCCACTGCACCGCCGCGGCCGTGGTGACCATGGTGCGGGTCTTGGGCGCGAGCTGGTGCAGGGGCGCGAAGTAGGACGAGAGCCGGTTGCGCAGGTTCTTGGCCTTGCCCACGTAGATCACACGGCCGTGTTCGTCCCGGAACCGGTAGACCCCCGGATTGGTGGGGATGTCCTGTCGGGCCGGTCTGTAGCTCGCCGGGTCAGCCACGCCCGGCGTCCCTCTGCACGGACGGGGACACGTTGTACACGTCCTTGCGCGGTTGCCCGGATAGTCCCGCGATCGTGGTCATGATCTGCTCCACGTAAATCTTGCGCAGCTTGCCCGTCTGGTGCCCGTGGGACTCCGGTGTGGGGATGGGCTCCCCCACGTGCATCTCGAACTTGGCGGGGCGGATCATGGTAGCCCCGGGCGGTTGCAACCGCTGGGTGCCGATCAGCCCCACGGGCACCACCGGGGCGCCCGTGACGTAGGCCAGGTAGGCCACGCCGGAGTGCCCGCGGTACAGGTAACCGTCCCGGGAGCGCGTGCCCTCCGGGTAGATCCCGAACACGTTGCCCTGCTTGAGGTGTTCCACGGCGGGATCCAGGGCCGCCACGGACTCGCTCTGCTGACCGCGGGTCACGGGGATGATGTCGATGAACTCGAAGGCCTCGCGCATGAGCTTGCCCTTGATCCCGGGGCTGTTGACGTACTCCGCCTTGGCGATGAACTTGACCCGGCGGGGCATGAACGCGGAGATGATGACCGAGTCCAGGAAGGACAGGTGGTTGGACGCGATGATCACGGGGCCGTCCTGCGGGAGGTTCTCCAGACCCGTGATCACGGGACGACACAGCAGCCTCAGGGCGCGCGCCACCGAGGCCTTGGTCAGGTCGTATTTCGTGATCACTGCTCGCTCCCCTACCGGTCCGTATATTGCTGGAGCAAGTGTGCCAAATCCCCGGGCTCACGAGCGACAGCGGCACACACGTCCCGCAGTTCCCCGGGTTGCGCGAAGCCCCATCCTGCGCCCAGGCAGTCGATGCCGTGGCTGCGGGCACCGTCGGCGTCGTAGCTGCGGTCCCCGATCATCACGGTGCGTGCGGGGTCCGGTGGCAGCGCACCCATGCGCCGCAGTGCCTCCCCGATGATCGCGGGCTTGTCGTGCAGCCGCCCGGACCCGCTCGGTTGCGCGAGATCGTCCGCGGCGCCGCTCACGGTCTCGAAGTACTCGTCCAGTCCGAAACGCGACACGACCTCCACGGCGATGTGTTCGGGCTTCTGGGTGGCCACGGCCTGACGCACGCCGCGCTCGCGCAGCGACCCCAGCACCTCGCGGACACCCGGATAGACGCGCGAGCGGTCCAGGCCCTCCGCGAGGTACCCGGCGCGGTACACCGCGGCGACCTCCGCGATCCGGTCCTCGGGGACGTCCGTGAACCGGCGCAGGGACTCCCCGATCGGCGGTCCCACGAAGCGCCCGAGGTTCTCGGGCACGGCGAAACCGCACGAGCGCAGGGCGCCGGCGATCCCGTCCGTGATGGCCCCGGCGGGATCCAGGACCGTGCCGTCCAGGTCCCACAGGACGATGGGGCTCTGGACGCTCATGCCCGGTCCCCCACCGCGGCCTCGGCGCGCTGCCGGTTCTCCTGCGTCCCGTCGGCCGGTTCCGCGTCTCCCGGGGCCTCCGCGCCGTCCGCGGTGTTGCCCGGGTCGGCAGCGTCCCCCGGGCGCGCGGCCTCGCCGGAACTCGCAGTGCCGTCCGCGTCGCTGCGGTGGGCGGCCTCCCGGGTGGCGGAGTGCTCGAGCACCTCGCGTACGAACTGCCCCGTGAAGCTGTCCTTGTTGCGAGCGACCTGCTCCGGGGTGCCCTGTGCCACGACCGTGCCACCGCCGGATCCCCCGTTGGGGCCCAGGTCCACGATCCAGTCCGCCGACTTCACGACGTCCAGGTTGTGCTCGATGGTCATGACGCTGTTGCCCTTGTCGACCAGGCTCTGCAGCACCATGAGCAGCTTGCGGATGTCCTCGAAGTGCAGACCCGTGGTGGGCTCGTCCAGGACGTAGATCGTGCGCCCGTTGGAACGCTTCTGCAGTTCCGCGGCGAGCTTGACGCGCTGAGCCTCACCGCCGGAGAGCGTGGTGGCGGGCTGACCCAGCCGCACGTACCCGAGGCCCACCTCCACGAGCGTGGTGAGGTAGCGCGCGATCGCGGTGAACGGCGCGAAGAACTCCGCCGCCTCCTCGATGGGCATGTCCAGGACCTCCGCGATGTTCTTGCCCTTGTAGTGCACCTCGAGGGTCTCGCGGTTGTATCGCGCGCCCTTGCACACCTCGCACGGGACGTAGACGTCCGGCAGGAAGTTCATCTCGATCTTCAGCGTCCCGTCACCCGAGCATGCCTCGCAGCGCCCGCCCTTGACGTTGAACGAGAACCGGCCTTGCTGGTAGCCACGGACCTTGGCCTCCTGAGTCTCCGCAAACAGCTTGCGGATCCGGTCGAACACGCCCGTGTACGTGGCCGGGTTGGAGCGCGGGGTGCGCCCGATGGGGCTCTGGTCCACGTGCACGACCTTGTCCAGGTGCTCCAGACCGTCGATGCGCCTGTGCCGACCGGGCACCTGCTTGGCGCCGTTGAGCTGATTGGCCAGGCTCGTGTAGAGGATGTCGTTGACGAGCGTGGACTTCCCCGAACCGGAGACGCCCGTGACGGCCACGAAGACCCCGAGCGGGAAGTCCACCGTGAGGTTCTGCAGGTTGTTCTCCCGCGCACCCACGACCGTGAGCTGCCGCTTCTTGTCCACGGGACGCCGCGTCGTGGGGACTTCGATCAGCTTGCGGCCGGTGAGGTAGTCGGCCGTGATGGACCGGCGGTTCTCGAGCAGCTGGTCGTAGGTCCCGGAGTGGACCACGTCCCCACCGTGCACGCCCGCGCCCGGGCCCACGTCCACGATCCAGTCGGCCTCGCGCATGGTGTCCTCGTCGTGCTCGACCACGATGAGGGTGTTCCCCATGTCCCGCAAGCGCAGCAGGGTGTCGATGAGTCGGCGGTTGTCGCGCTGGTGCAGCCCGATGGACGGCTCGTCCAGGACGTAGAGCACGCCCACGAGCCCCGCACCGATCTGGGTGGCGAGCCGGATGCGTTGTGCCTCCCCGCCGGACAGCGTGGCCGCGGCCCGCTCCAGGTTGAGGTAGTCCAACCCGACGTCGATCAGGAACGTCAGGCGCGCGATGATCTCCTTGAGCACCTGGTCACCGATCCTGGCCTCGCGGGTGTCAAGATCCAACTGCTGGAAGAACGCGAGGGAATCGCGCATGGGCAGGCGGGTGGCCTCGGCGATGTTCTTCCCGCCCACGGTGACCCCCAGGATCGTGGGGTTCAGCCGCGCTCCCCCGCACTCGGGGCACGCCACCTGGCGCATGTACTGCTCGTAGCGGTCCTTGGCGTGATCGGACTCGGTCTCCTCGTGCTTGCGCTTGATATAGCCGAACACGCCCTCGAAGCCCTGCGTATACCGGCGCTCGCGGCCCCACCGGTTGCGGTAGGCCACGGTGACCTTGTAGTCCTTGCCGTGCAGGATGGCCTTGCGTGCCTTGGCCGGCAGGTCCTTCCACGGGGTCACGAGGTCGAATCCGGCCTCCTCCCCGAGTCCGGCGAGCAAGCGGTTCCAGTAATCACTCGTGGCTTTGCCCAGGGACCACGGCGCGATGGCGCCCTCCACGAGGGACAGGTCCGGGTTGGGAACCACGAGGTCCTCGTCCACCTCGAGACGCGAACCGATGCCGTCGCACTCGGGGCACGCGCCGAACGGGGCGTTGAAAGAGAACGAGCGCGGCTCGATCTCGTCCGTCTGCAGCTCGTGCTCGTTGGGGCACGCGAGGTTCTCGGAAAACGTGCGGCGGGTCTCGTGCCACGGGGACTGCTCGCCCTCACGGGTCACGAGCTCGATGACCACGCGTCCGTCCGCGAGGTTCAGGGCGGTCTCGACCGAGTCGGTGAGCCGCTGCCGGGCGTCCGGCTTGGCCGTGAGGCGGTCCACGACCACGTCGATCGTGTGCTTGTACTGCTTCTTGAGCTTGGGTGCGTTCTCGAGCTGAACGGTCTCGCCGTCCACGACGGCGCGCGCGTATCCCTGGGTGCTCAGCTGCTGGAACAGGTCCTGGAACTCGCCCTTGCGGCCCTTGACCACGGGGGCGAGGACCATGAACCGGGTGCGCTCGGGCAGCTCGAGCAGCTGGTCCACGATCTGCTGGGGCGTCTGCTTGGTGATGGGCTCACCGCACACCGGGCAGTGCGGGTGGCCGATCCGCGCCCACAGCAGACGCATGTAGTCGTAGATCTCGGTGATCGTGCCCACCGTGGAGCGCGGGTTGCGCGAGGTGGACTTCTGGTCGATGGACACCGCCGGGGACAGCCCCTCGATGAAGTCCACGTCAGGCTTATCCACGCGGCCCAGGAACATCCGGGCGTAGGAGGACAGCGACTCCACGTAGCGGCGCTGACCCTCGGCGAAGATGGTGTCGAAGGCCAGGGAGGACTTCCCGGACCCGGACAGCCCCGTGAACACGACCATGGAATCGCGGGGGATGGTTAGATCCACATTCTTGAGGTTGTGCTCGCGGGCACCCTGCACCACGATCTCGGTCAGGTCCGAGACACCGGAGGCGCGGGTGCGCGGGGCACGGTCGTGGGCCACTCGTTCCGCGAGCACGGAGCTCGACGAACGGTCACTGGGGGTTCGGCGGGTTTGCTCAGACACGGCAGTCACTCTATTACTAGCCGCCGACACGACGAGCGGGTCCAGGGACGAATCAGCGCAGCGCGCAATGCGACCTCCCGGCCGGATCGCGCGCTGCGCCGTCGTCCGTCGTGTCCCCTGCGAGTGGGCAACTCACTCGGCAGCGGGGCACCCTACTCGGCCCGGTGCCTAGGGTGGGGATGCGGGTGCGCGGTCCCCGCGGAGTCGGGCTCGACCGGCGCGGCGTGGGCCCCGCGGACCGAACGCGCCGTCTCCTCGGCGCGCTCGCCGTGGGAGCGCCGCAGCCCGGAGGCCTTGGGATCGACCACGGGCAGCTCACCGGTCTCCGCGTGCTGCATGCGCAGCCCGGCCGCTTCCACGGGGTTGACGCGCTTGGTCACCATGGTGATCTCACCCGTCTCCGGGTCCACCTCCGCGACGTCCACCGTGGTGCGCAGCGGCACCTCCTTCATGAGCAGCACGCACACCAGGGTCACCAGCGATGCGATCCCGGCCACGAGGAAGAGCAACCCGGTCCCGGTGCCGTACGCCTCACGAATGGCCTCCAACACTGCCGGGGGCAGCCCCGCGAGGTCGATCGACGCGGCGTCGGGCGTTTGGTGGGCATCCAGACCGTGGTCCGCGGCAAACTGGGACATCTCGCTCGAGAGGTGACGCGTGAGCAGCGCCCCGAACAGAGACACCGCCACGGCGCCACCCACGGTGCGGAAGAATGCGACCGCGGAGGACGCGGAACCCATGTCCTTCAGGCCCACGGTGTTCTGCACGGCGAGCACGAGGTTCTGGTTCAGCGTGCCCACGCCCAGACCCACGAGGCAGATGAAGATGCCCACGAGCCACGCGGGCGTCGCGTGGGTCAGCTGGGACGCCAGGAACAGACCGATCGCGAGGATTACCGCGCCCGCGATCAACACCCGCTTCCACCGGCCGAAGCGCGTGATGAGCTGGCCTGCGATCATGGAGCCCAGGAACGATCCCACGACCTGCGGGAGCATGAGCAGCCCGGATTCGGTGGGCGTGTAGCCCTGGCCCAGCTGGAAGTACTGACCCAGGTACGTCGTGGACGCGAACATGGCGCCACCCGTGGCGATCGCCGCGATGATCGCGAGCACGGTGGTGCGCTCGGTGACCACGTGCAGGGGCATGGTCGGTTCGCTCGCGCGCCGCTCCACCAGGATGAACGCCAAGGTGCTGAGCACGCCCACCACGATCAGCAGGATGGACTCCCACGAACCCCAGTCGAAGAGCTTGCCCGCGAAGGACACCCACAACAGCAGGGAGGACGTGGCCACCGCGAGCAGGGCCATACCCAGGAAGTCCACTGTGGGCGCCGTCTCACGCGTGGTCTCGGGCAGGTGCAGCGTGCGCACGATCAGCACGGCCGCGAGGATCGACAGCGGCACGGGGATCAGGAAGCACCAGCGCCACCCGAACGCGTCCACGATGAGCCCGCCCAGGAGCGGGCCCACCGATGTGGCCACGGCCATGACCGCGCCCATGTACCCGGCGTACCGGCCGCGCTCGCGCGGCGGGATGATCGTGCCCAGGATCGTCTGGGCCAGCGCCATCAGGCCGCCCATGCCCACGCCCTGGATCACGCGTGCCACCACGAGCACGGTGATGGATCCCGCGAGACCCGCGGCGGCGGAACCGATCACGAAGATCGCGATGGCCATGAGCAGCAGCTTTTTCTTGTCGAAAAGGTCCGCGAGTTTGCCCCACATGGGGGTCGTGACGGCGTTGGCCAACAGGGTGCCCGTGACCGTCCAGGACAGTGCCGTCTGGTCTCCGCCCAGGTCCGCCATGATGACGGGCAGTGCCGTGCCGATGATGGTCAGGGTGACCATGGCCATGAAGAACGCGGCCAGGATGCCGGTCAACGCCCGCAGGACGTCCCGATGCTCCTGGTCGCTCGTTCGCGTAGTACGCGCCTTACCGCGCGTGTCCTGGGCTGCCGTCACGGGCTGTTCTCCTTTCCGCGACCGGGGTCACCGGACGCCGTGGGGTGCGGGGATCCGGGCTGCGCCCCGGGCTCCGGCGCGATCGTGGCCGCCGTGACCCGGGACATGCCCAGTGATGTCAGTAAGAGTTCGGTGAGCCGGTTGAGGTCCACGCGTGTGCGTTCTGCCTCCTCCTCGCCCAGGTCGCCCAGACGGGCGACGAGGGTCTCGGCGTCCGCGCGCAGGTTCGCCTCGAGGGCCTTGCGACCCTCGGCGGTGATCTCCACGATCTGCGCGCGTCCGTCCTCGAGATCCCGTGTGCGGGTCACGTACCCGAGGTGTTCGAGGGCGCTCAGGTGTCGGCTCATCCCTGAGGCCCCGAGGCCGGACTCGGCCACGATGTCCTTTGCCCGGCGTCCGGGCACGCACGCGAGATAGCTCAGGATGTTGGTGTGCACCATGGACAGTTCCCGGTGCAGCGCCGCTGCCTTGAGCACCTTGCGGGTCACGCGTTGCAGCTCGAACAAGTCGCGCACGAGCTCCTCGGCGGTCGCGTGTGACACGCCCATCCACTCCCCCGTTCCTCGGGTGCCGGGTCCGTAGCGCGCGGTCCGCACCCGGTCCGGGTGGTCATGAGTTCGTTGCTGCCCACCCGGGCGATCCGCTGGGTTCGCAGGACTCGGCGGTCGACGCCGCTCGGTCGGGCGAGTACGCGGCGCTCGGACGCCGCCAGCTTATTTATTTGCTTCGCGCAACTATATATCTTTACGCTCCGGTAGTCCATCACCGGGCGTGTCGTCTGCACTACATGCACCTCCCCACGCGCGGCCGCGTATTAGCCCGGCGTGACTCGGCGGCCTAGAATCGTGGGCATGATCGCTACCCAGACCGAGATCACGGAACTCGCCGACATCACCATCCGCCGCATTTCGGTGAGCGAGATGGACAACAACGTGTACCTCCTCACCTCCAAGGAGCACGGCACGCAGGTGCTCATCGACGCCGCGGACGACGCCCGCGCCATCGCCGGTCTCGTGGCCGCCGGGTCCGGGGACTGCTCCGACTGGGGGAACCTGCAGTTGATCATCACGACCCACTCGCACTGGGACCACGTGCGCGCGCTGGAGTCCGTGGCCTCGCATTCGGAGGCCATGACGGCGTGCGGTGCCGCGGACGAGAACGACATCTCGGTGCCCATGGACCTCACGTTCGAGAACGGGGACACCGCCGAACTCGACGGTTTCGAGCTGGACATCATCGAGCTGCGCGGGCACACCCCAGGCTCCATCGCGGTGGTGTACCGGGACCCGTCCGGGCCCGCCCACATCTTCTCGGGTGACTCCCTCTTCCCCGGCGGTCTCGGCAAGACCAACTCCCCCGATGACTTCCAGCAGCTCTACCAGGACGTCACCGAGCGGATCTTCGACGAGTTCCCGGACGACACCGTGATCCACCCGGGCCACGGCGACCCCACGACCCTGGGCGCCGAACGCCCGCACCTGCAGGAGTGGAAAGAACGCGGCTGGTGAGCGCCGCCTCGTCCGGGGCCGCGGCGCGTAACACGGCGGACCGGGCCGCGTACGTCGCCGTCTTGGCCTTCCCCCTGTTGGTGCTCGCGGGCGGGGTGGTCGGATACGCGTTCGCCCCCACGGTGCACCAGGCCGCGGGCTGGACGAATCCCCTGCTGGGTCTCGTGATGTTCGGGATGGGACTCACTCTGCGTCCCGTGGACTTCGCGCTCGTGGCCAAGCGCCCGGTCCCGATCGTCGTGGGTGTGTTGGCCCAGTACGTCCTCATGCCGATCATCGCGCTGCTCGTGACCTGGCTGCTGCAACTGCCCCCGGAGATCGCGGCCGGCGTGATCCTCGTGGGCTGCGCCCCGGGCGGCACGTCCTCCAACGTGGTGTCCTACCTGGCCCGCGGTGACGTGGCCGTGTCCGTGACCATGACGTCCATCTCCACGCTGCTCGCCCCGCTGCTCACCCCGTTCCTCACGCTGTGGCTCGCGGGCGCGTATATGCCGCTCGACGGCGCCGCCATGGCCACGTCGATCGCCCTGATCGTCCTCCTGCCCGTGCTCGCGGGACTCGTGGTGCGCCTCACGCTACCCCGCGTGGTCGAGCGTTTGCTACCCGTGCTGCCGTGGGTCTCGGTACTCGGCATCGCCGTGATCGTGGCGGTCGTGGTCTCTGGCTCGGCGGACAAGATCATCCAGGCGGGACTGCTCGTGCTCGCCGCCGTCGCGATCCACAACGTGCTCGGGTATTTGCTGGGCTACGCGGTCGGCCGAGTAACCGGACAGCCGGCTCCCGTGCGCCGGACCACCGCGGTGGAGGTCGGCATGCAGAACTCCGGACTCGCCGCGGGTCTCGCGGCGCAGTACATGTCCCCGCTCGCGGCCCTGCCCGGCGCGGTGTTCTCGGTGTGGCACAACCTCTCCGGCGCGGTCTTCGCGCTGCTGTGCCGCCGGGCGGATTCGGCCGCGGCGCGGCGCGCGAACATCTGACGACGTCGCGACGTCGTTCCCGTGCATCTCCACAGGACACGCCCGTATGCGTGTCCGCGGGTGCCGATAGGCTGACGGGGATGAAACTCCTCGATTCCCTGGCCCCCGATCTCTCCGCCCCCGGGCACCGGTACCTGCGCGGTGATTTCGCGTCCAACCCCCTGAGCGAGGACGAGATCTACGAGGGGTTCCTCGGCTGGATCGCCTCACGGGACATGGAGCTGTACCCCGCCCAGGACGAAGCCGTGCTGGAGGTCGCCAACGGGTCCAACGTGATCCTCGCGACCCCCACGGGATCGGGTAAGTCCACCGTGGCCGTGGCCGCGCACTTCGCGGGGCTCGCTCGCGGGGCTCGCTCGTACTACACCGCGCCCATCAAGGCCCTGGTGTCCGAGAAGTTCTTCGACCTGTGCGAGATCTTCGGCGCCGAGAACGTCGGCATGGTCACGGGTGATTCCGCGGTCAACCAGAACGCCCCGATCGTGTGCTGCACCGCGGAGATCCTCGCGAACGTGGCCCTGCGTGAGGGTGCGGACGCGGACCTCGGCGTGGTGATCATGGACGAGTTCCACTTCTACTCCGATCCCCAGCGCGGCTGGGCGTGGCAGGTGCCGCTCATCGAACTGCCCCAGGCGCAGTTCCTGCTCATGAGCGCGACCCTCGGGGACGTCACCCGCATCGAGAACCGCCTGAACGAGACCACGGGCCGTTCCACCGCGCTCGTCTCCTCCGCGGAACGCCCCATCCCCCTGCACCACTACTACTCCGAGCGCCCCGTCCACGAGGAGCTCGAGGAACTGCTCAGCACCCACCAGGCCCCGGTGTACGTGGTGCACTTCTCGCAGCTGCAGGCCGCGGAACAGGCCCAGAACCTGATGTCCGTGGACGTCCTCAGCAAGGACGAAAAGCAGCGCGTGGCGGAGCTGATCAAGGACTTCCGCTTCTCCGCGGGCTTCGGCAAGACGCTCAACCGGCTCGTGCGGCACGGGATCGGGGTGCACCACGCGGGCATGCTGCCCAAGTACCGCCGCCTCGTGGAGCAGCTCGCCCAGACCGGGCTGCTCAAGGTGATCTGCGGGACGGACACCCTAGGCGTGGGGATCAACGTGCCCATCCGCACCGTGCTGATCACGGCGCTGTCCAAGTTCGACGGTCGCCGCACCCGCCGGCTCAGCGCCCGCGAGTTCCACCAGATCGCGGGCCGCGCGGGCCGCGCCGGCTACGACACCGCGGGGACCGTGGTGGTCCAGGCCCCCGAGCACGTCATCGAGAACGAACGCGCCATGGCCAAGGCCCGGGCCAAGCACGGGGACGATCAGAAGAAACTGCGTCAGGTGCCCAAGAAGAAGCCGCCGGAGGGCTTCGTGTCCTGGAGCCGCAAGACGTTCGAGTCGCTCGTGGCCGCCCAGCCCGAACAGCTCACGTCCTCCTTCGCGATCACCCACTCCATGGTCCTGAACATGCTGCAGCGGCCCGGGGACAACATCGGCGCCGGGTACCGCTTGCTCACGAGCGTGGACGAACCACGGCCGCGCCAACGCCTGCTGCTGCGCCAGGCGCTCGCGATCCTCAAGGAACTGCTGCGCGCGGGCGTCGTCGTACGCCTGCCTGAGCCGGACGAGACCGGGCGCCGCTACCGGCTCACAGTCGAGCTGCAGGAGAACTTCGCGCTGAACCAGCCGCTGTCCCCGTTCGCGCTGGCCGCGCTCACCCTGCTGGACCCGGAGTCGGAGACGTACGCGCTCGATGTCGTCTCTGTCATCGAGGCCACGCTGGAGAAACCGCGCCAGGTGCTGAACCTGCAGGAGAAGAAGGTCAAGGGCGAGGCGCTCGCGACCATGAAGGCCGACGGCCTCGAGTACATGGAACGCATGCGCGAGTTGGACGAGATCACGTACCCCCAGCCGTTGCGGGAACTGCTCGAGCAGTCGTTCGAGACCTACCGAACCTCCGCCCCGTGGGTCGCACAGTTCGAGCTTTCTCCCAAGTCCGTGGTGCGGGACATGTACGAGCGCGCCATGACGTTCGGGGACTACGTGCAGTTCTACGGTCTCGCCCGCTCCGAGGGCATCCTGCTGCGCTACCTCTCGGACGCGTACAAGGCCCTGCGCCAGACGGTCCCGGTGGACGCCACGACCGAGTCGCTCACCGACCTGGTGGAATGGCTCGGGGAGAGCATCCGCCAGACCGACAACTCCCTGCTGGACGAATGGGAGAAGCTGGCCTCCGGGGAGGAATCCCCCATGGGCACGGGCGCGGACTCCCTCAAGGAACTCGTGGCCGAACAGCCGGAAGGCGTCACCGCGAACCCCCGTGCGTTCCGCGTGATGGTGCGTAATGCCCTGTTCCAGCGCGTGGAACTGTTCGCGCAGGAGAAGGACAAGGTGCTCGGGGCCCTGGACGAGAGAACCGGGTGGGACCGCGACCGCTGGGCGGACGCGATGGACACGTACTTCGACGAGTACGAGGACATCTACACGGACGCCCAGTCCCGCGGGCCGTCTCTGATCCGCATCACCGAGGACCCCGAGGGAATGACCGGGTTCTGGACCGTCACGCAGGTCTTCGACGATCCGGACGGGCAACACGACTGGGGTATCAACGCGCGCGTCGACCTCGCGGCGTCGGACGAGGACGGCTTCCCCGTGGTCCTCGTGGACAACGTGGGTCCCATCACCGACACGAGACGCTGAGCACCGGTTATCCCGGAAGCCATGCATGTGGAGACGCATCATCGGATAATATGCACTTTAGGATGCATGGGGTGAGGAGGAGTTCGTGTTCGCCCTGACGATCGACCGCCGCGATTCCCGCGGCCGCGCCGCCGAGCTGCACATGGGACGGCAGCGCACGGCTCTGCAGGAGGAACTCCCCCGCCCGGTCCTCGATTGGGAGATCAGCGCGGGCGATGAGCTGCAGGCGCTCTACGACGACGCCGCCGCGATCGTCCGCGCGGTCCTCGCGCTCGCCGACGCCGGGCACTGGCACGTGGGCGTGGGCATCGGCGCGGTGGACGACCCCCTGCCGTCGTCCGTGCGCGAAGCTACGGGCGAGGCCTTCGTGGCCGCGCGGGATGCCGTGAACGCCGCGAAGGAGCGCGGCCGTCCGGTCGTGGCCGGCAACGAGTGGGCGCGGCGCGCGGGCAGCGTGGTGGATCTGGTGTGCGCCGTGCGGGCCCGGCGTTCCGAGGCCGGGGCGCAGGCCACGGAACTCGCCGACCGGGGGCTCACGCAACAGGAGATCGCCGAGGGGCTCGGGATCACCCAGTCCTCGGTGTCCCGGCGGCTCAGCGCAGCGCTGTGGCACGAGGAACACACGGTCCACGAGACCCTCGAGGCGTTGTTCCGACTCGCGGACGAGCACTCCCCCTCTGGCCACGCTCCGGACGCCGCGGCCCCCTCAGCGCAGGACGCCACCTCCTCGAAGGACGCCCACCCATTGAAGGACGTCTCCTCGCCGGAGGATGTCGCCTCGAGTGGCGACACCACCTCGGGCGGTGACGCGTGAGCTTCCTGCGCCCGCTCACCACCGCGGTCCTCCCCGCAGCCCTGGTGCTGACCACCGCGATCTGGACCGTGTTCGCGGGGACCGTGCCCCGGGAATGGGCCTATCCCGCGCTGCTGATCGCCGGGGCCCTGTCCGGCGACCCTGTGGTGCGCGGGGTCTTCCGCTTCGCGGACGTCTCCCACGAACGCCTGCGTCCGGCGAAGAGCCCGTGGGACGACTCCGAGGCCACGGCGGAACCCGTGGACCCGCCGCTGCGCGGAGGTCTGGTCATCGGTGCGCTGGAACGCGCCGGCGCCATCGTCTCGCTGCTCACGGGCATGGTCGCCGGGATCGGCGTGGTCGTGGCGATCAAGGGCCTGGCCCGCTACGGCGAGTTCACCAACGCCCAGCAGCGCGAACAGTTCATCATCGGCACCCTCGTGTCCCTGCTATGGGCCGCGTTGTTCGCCGGTGCTGCGCTGTGGTGCACGACGCCGCGGGGCCCGTTCCCAGGATAGGGAACGGGCCCCGCGGACCGGTTCGAGCGGCGTCGTCGTACGCCTCGGGCAGCCGGGTGGCTACCGCGCCGCGGTGGAGCCCCCGCCCGAGGAGTCGCCGCGGGCGGTCCCCGCACCCGGCGTGGCGTCCGCGGCCGCTTCACCCGCCGGAGCGGCCTTGCCCGTGTTGGCCCCCGGGGCGGCCGGGGAGGCGGTGTCGTCGCGGTGGCTCTCTTCGGCAAAGTCCGGGGAAGGGGTCTGCACCCGGCCGGTCTCCTCGAACTCGCGGTGCTGACCCCGGGCGGTCTCGAGCATCTTACGGAACCGAGCGCGGGAATCGATCAGCTCGTTCTTGTGCTTCTCCGAGATCCGCGGGAAACGCTTCTGCAGCCGCGCGAGCTCCCCGGCGATCTTGTGACGCTCCTCGGCGTCCGCGTCCTGCGGGAGAGCCAGGTACTTCTCGGTGAGGTCCTGCGTCTTCTGGATGGTACGCAGCGCGCGGCCCTTGGGGCTGTACAGCGAGATGAGGACGGTGAGCACGAGCACGGAGATGATCACCGTGAGGGACGTGCCGATCCCAATCTCGGCGACGGCCACGTGCTCGCCGTCGTTGATGAACGGCAGGGTGTTCTCGTGCAGCGCGTGCAGGATGAGCTTCACACCGATGAACGCGAGGATGATGGACAGGCCCCACGAGAGGTAGATCAACCGGTCCAGCAGACCGTCGATCAGGAAGTACAACTGGCGCAGACCCATGAGCGAGAACGCGGTGGCCGTGAACACGATGTACGGCTCCTGCGTGAGGCCGAAGATCGCGGGGATCGAGTCCAGGGCAAAGAGGATGTCCGTGCCAGCGATCGCAACCATCACGAGCAGCATGGGGGTCAGCGCGCGCTTGCCGTTGTGCCTCGTGAACAGCTTGTCGCCGTCGTAGTAGTCCGTGGTGTGGAAGACCTTCTTGGCCAGGCGCACCACGATGTTGTTGGCCTCGTCCGACTTGTCGTCCGTGACCTCGCCCTTGATCAGGTTGCCCGCGGTGAAGATCAGGATCAGGCCGAAGAGGTAGAAGACCCAGGCGAAGGTGTTGATCGCGGCCGCGCCGATGAAGATGAACACCGTGCGGGCGATCAACGCGAAGATGATGCCGAACAGCAGCACCTTCTGCTGGTCCGCCCGGGGCACCGCGAACGAGCCGATGATGATCAGGAACACGAAGAGGTTGTCCACCGACAACGCCTTCTCCGTGACGTAGCCGCCGTAGTACTCGGCCATGAGCGTGGGGCCGTCCAGCCACAGGATCACGAAGCCGAACAGCAACGCGATGCCCACGTACGCCGCGGACCAGATGGCCGCTTCCTTGATCGACGGTTCGTGCGCCTTACGCACGTGGAAGATGAAGTCGTAGGCCAGCAGGCCCACGATCAGGGCGATCGTGATGCCCCATTGGAAGGATGTGATCTCCACGGAGGGTCTCCTTGTGGGTGAGGTGTACTGCACAAGTCTCTCCCCCACGCGCCGGCCCTCACGCGGAGGACGGGGTGCGGCGTGGTCCGTGCCCGGCCCGGCGACGGCGCCCGACGTACTGACGTGCACGGAAATGATGGGATACTCCCTTGATCAGGTAAGAGTGTACCGGGTTCCCTGCGTGGAGGCACGCGGTGACGGGCGAGGCCCCGCCGGTGCACCGGCGGGGCCTCGTGGCGGATCCGTGAGCGGGCCACGGTGGCGGGCCCTGGACGGGCCCTCGGGCGAGACGCGAACTCAGCGGTTCTCGGTCCGGGCGAGCCGGTGCTGACGCAATCCGTGGGCCCGTTCGAGCAGGTCGTGGTAGCGGGCCTCGGACTCGATGAGCTCGTCCCGGTACTTCTCCTTCACGGTGGGCAGCAGTTCCCGGTACTTGGTCATCTTCTCCGCGGCCTTGACCCGCTCGTCCCGGGGCGCGTCCTCGGGCAGGTCCAGGTAGCGTTCGGCCCAGTCGCGCGCGCCGTTGACGATGCGCACCGCGCGGCCCTTGGGGCTGAACAGCGATGCGAGCACGGTCACGATCAACACCCCCAGGATCACAGCCAGTGAGAACCCGGTGGTCACCTCGACCACGTGCACGGGCTCGCCGTCGTTGATGAACGGCAGGGTGTTCTCGTGCAGGGCGTGCAGGATGAGCTTCACGCCGATGAAGCCCAGGATGATCGCGAGACCCCACGAGAGGTAGATCAACCGGTCCAGCAGACCGTCGATCAGGAAGTACAACTGGCGCAGGCCCATGAGGGAGAACGCGGTGGCCGTAAACACGATGTAGGTCTCCTGGGTGAGACCGAAGATCGCGGGAATGGAGTCCAGGGCGAACATGATGTCCGTGAGCCCGATGGCCACCATGACCAGCAGCATGGGGGTCATCACGCGCTTGCCGTCGACCTCGGTGAACAGCTTGTCGCCGTCGTACTCGTCCGTGGTCTTGAGGAAGCGCTTGGCCAGACGAACCATCACGTTGTTGGCCTCGTCTCCCTCGTCCTTGTCCGTGACCTCACCCTTGACCAGGTTGCCCGCGGTGTAGAGCAGGAACAGACCGAACACGTAGAACAGCGCGGACCACCGGTTGATCGCGGCCGCGCCGATGAAGATGAACACCGTGCGGGCGATCAGAGCCACCACGATGCCGAACAGGAGCACCTTTTGCTGGTCCGCCCGGGGCACCTTGAAGGACGCCATGATGATCAGGAACACGAACAGATTGTCCACGGACAGGGCCTGCTCGGTCACGAAGCCCGCGTAGTACTGCGCCGCGAAGCCCGGGCCGTCCCAGAACAGGATCAGCAGGCCGAAGATCAGGGCCAGGGACACATACAGGCTGGTCCACAGCGCCGCTTCCTTGATGCTGGGTTCGTGCGGTTTGCGCGCGTGGAAGATGAAGTCGTACGCGAGCAACCCCACGATCACCGCGATGGTGACCCCCCATTGCAGACCGGAAACCTCCACGAGCACCCCTTAGGCGAGAACGACGTATGCAGCAGCCCGGGAACGGGCTGGGTAACTCGGGAAGTTTACCTGACTAACAACTCGCCGTGAGGGGTGCGATCGGCTTACGCGTGGCCGGCGTCCTTCATGCGCCGCAGTTCCTTCTTGAGGTCCGCGATCTCGTCCCGCAGCCGCCCGGCCAGCTCGAACTTCAGCTCGGCGGCGGCGTTGCGCATCTGCTCACTGAGGTCCTCGATCAGATCCACGAGGTCCTCGGCGGGTGCGGCCGCGACACCGTCGCGCAGCAGTTTGGACTCCGCGGCGGCCGCGGCCTGATCCTTGCCCGTGGCCTTGCCTGTGGCCTTGCCCTTACCGCCCTTGACGGGAGCGGTGTGATTGTTGGCGGCGGCGCGCTGGGCCAGCAGGGTGCGGGTGTCCTCGTCCTCGCGTGCCAACTGATCGGTGATGTCCGCGATCCGCTTGCGCAGCGGTTGCGGATCGATCCCGTGTTCCTCGTTGTACGCGACCTGGATCTCCCGGCGGCGGTTGGTCTCCTCGATCGCAACGTTCATGGAATTGGTGATCTTGTCCGCGTACATGTGGACCTCACCCGAGACGTTACGGGCGGCGCGACCGATCGTCTGGATCAGGGACGTGGTGGAACGCAGGAAGCCTTCCTTGTCCGCGTCCAGGATGGCCACGAGGGAGACCTCGGGCAGGTCCAGGCCCTCGCGCAACAGGTTGATGCCCACGAGGACGTCGAACGTGCCCATGCGCAGGTCCCGCAGCAGTTCCACGCGCTTGAGGGTGTCCACGTCCGAGTGCAGGTACTGGACCCGCACACCGTGTTCCATGAGGTACTCGGTGAGGTCCTCCGCCATGCGCTTGGTCAGCGTGGTCACCAGGACGCGTTCGTCGCGTTCCACGCGCAACTCGATCTGTTCCAGCAGGTCGTCGATCTGACCCTTGGTGGGTTTGACGATCACCTGGGGGTCCACGAGTCCCGTGGGGCGGATGATCTGCTCCACCACGGAGTCCACCTTGGACATCTCGTACGGCCCCGGGGTCGCGGACATGTACATGGTCTGCCCGATTCGTTCCAGGAACTCGTCCCATTTCAGGGGGCGGTTGTCCATGGCGGACGGCAACCGGAAGGCGTGTTCCACCAGCGTGCGCTTGCGGGACATGTCCCCCTCGTACATGCCACCGATCTGCGGCACGGTCACGTGGGACTCGTCGATGATGAGCAGGAAGTCGTCCGGGAAGTAGTCCAGCAGACAGTGGGGAGCGGAACCGCGCGGGCGGCCGTCGATGTGCAGCGAGTAGTTCTCGATCCCGTTGCAGTAGCCCATTTGTTCCATCATCTCGAGGTCGTAGGTGGTGCGCATGCGCAACCGCTGGGCCTCCACGAGCTTGTTCTGCGACTCGAGCTCCTGCAGCCGCTCCTGCAGCTCCTTCTGGATGGACTCGATCGCCGAGGCCATGCGTTCCGCACCGGCCACGTAGTGCGAGGCGGGGAAGACGTACATCTCCTGCTCCTCGTTTACGATCTCCCCCGTGAGCGGGTGCAGCGTGTAGATCGCCTCGATCTCGTCCCCGAAGAACTCGATGCGCACCGCGAGTTCCTCGTACATGGGGATGATCTCCACGGTGTCCCCGCGCACGCGGAACGTCCCGCGGTGGAAGTCCACGTCGTTGCGCACATATTGCATGTTCACGAACTGACGCAGCAGGGTGTCCCTGTCCATCTCCTGGCCCACGGCCAGGGTGACCATTTGCTTGACGTACTCCTCCGGGGTGCCCAGACCGTAGATGCAGGACACGGTGGAGACCACCACGGTGTCGCGGCGGGTCAGCAGGGCATTGGTGGCGGAGTGTCGCAACCGCTCGACCTCCTCGTTGATCGAGGAGTCCTTCTCGATGAAGGTGTCCGTCTGGGGGACGTAGGCCTCCGGCTGGTAGTAGTCGTAGTAGGAGACGAAGTACTCAACGGCGTTGTGGGGCAGCAGTTCGCGCAGCTCGTTGGCCAGCTGGGCGGCCAGGGTCTTGTTCTGCACGAGCAACAGCGTGGGCCGCTGGACGGCCTCGATGAGCCACGCGGCGGTCGCGGACTTACCCGTGCCCGTGGCGCCCATGAGTACCACGTCCTTCTCCCCGCCCTCGATCCGGCGGGACAGGTCCGCGATGGCCTTGGGCTGGTCACCGGCGGGCTGGTACTCAGACACGACCTCGAACGGGGCGACCACACGATTGATCTTCTGCGCGAGCGACATGGACCCAGCGTACGCGCCGACTCAGACACGGATCCGGGCGGCTCGCATCGCTCCGGAACTGCTCACAGGACCCGCGTGCGCCACCACTCGTCCACCTGCGCGAGCAGGTCCTCGATGGTCGTGGAATTGTCGAGGACTGCCGTGGCCACCGCCCGGCGCTGCTCGTCGGTGGCCTGGGCCGCGATCCGGCGGCGGGCGTCCTCCGGGCTCATCCCGCGGTCCTCGACCATCCGCCGCACCCGCTCGTCCTCGGGGGCCTGTACCACGAGCACCTCGTCCATCGTCCCGTACTGACCGGTCTCCACGAGCAGCGGGATATCGTGGACCACCACTCCCCCCGGCGGGAGCTCACTCACGAGCCGCGCGGTCTCGCGCCGCACGAGCGGGTGGATGATCCCGTTCAGGGCTGCGAGCTGCTCGGGGTCTTCGAACACGATGGTCGCGACCGCCGCGCGGTCCAGTGCGCCCGAGTCCGGCTGCACGATCCGCTCACCGAAGTGGGCCACCATGGCCTCGTAGCCTGGTTCCCCCGGTTCCTGCAGGGCCCGGGCGATCGCGTCCGCGTCCACGACGAGCGCCCCGAGCTCGCTCAGCCGCCGCGAGACGGTGGACTTGCCCGAGGCGATCCCGCCCGTCAGCCCGACCCGCAGGGTCTCGGTGTGGCCGGGTCTGCGCAACAGCTCAGTCATGACGGTGTCCTTCCGTGTCCTGGTCCCGGCCCAGTGCCGGGAGCACGTGGTCGCGCCAGATCTCGCGGGAGCGCTCCCGCAGACCGTGGAGGTCACCGTCGTTGACGATCACCTCGTCCGCGACCGCCCGGATCTCCTCCGGCCCGGCGGCCACGTCCACCCGGTCCCACGCGTCCTCGGCGGGCAGGCCCTTACCCGCGCGCAACCTCCGCACCCGGTCCTCCACGGGTGCGTCGACGGCCACGACGAGGTCGAACCGGTCCCCCTGGTCCGCCTCGAGCGGGTCCCTGATCACCTGCACGACCACGCTGTCGGGTCCCGCGTCCCGGGCTCGACGCCGCGCCGCCTCCCGCAGCGCGGGGAGCAACAGTTCGTGGGCGCGGGCCCTGGCGGCGTCGTTGTGAGTCATCAGGTCGTCGAGCGCCTCGGCCGCAGCGGCGTTGTCCTGCGAAGAGACCCCCCCCGGGCGCGCAACTGCTCCCCGAAGACGCGCTCGACGTCCGCGCGCGTGTCCGTGCCCGGGCTCAGGAGCTCGCCCCACAGCGCTGAGCTGTCCACGACGACGGCGCCCAGCGCCTCGAACTCGCGGGCCACGGTGTGCTTGCCCGCCGACGGCCCACCGGTGAGCGCGAGCTGGAACACCGGCCGGCCCTCCTGCTCCCGCTGCCAGTGCCACGTGCGGGGCTGATGGGTGTCGTGATCGGGTTCGGTGCCCACCTCGTACTCGGGACGGATGACGTAGTCCTCGATCGCGGCGGTGTCCTGCTGCGCCCTGCGGTGGTACTCCTCCGCGGGCAGCACCTTCTTCCACTGCCGCGTGCGCATGGGACGCGCGGTACCGGCATCTTGGCGTAACGCCCGCAACAGCATCCCGGCCTGCATGACCTCCAGGACCATCACGGGAGCACCGATCACGATGATGACCTCCTGCAGGGCGTTGAGCCCGTTCTCGCCGGAGGTCGTGATGATCGCCGCACACACCGCGCCCACGGCGAGCGTCCAGAAGATCCGCTGCCGGCGCGGGCCTTCGTCCTCGTGCCCATTGGCCATCGCGTCCATCACGAGCGCGCCAGAGTCGATCGAGGTGATGAAGAAGATCGTGATGACCACGAGCGCCACGAGCGCGGTGACCGCGAACCACGGCATGGACCCGAGCAACTGGAACAGAGCGGCCTCCACGTTGCCCTGCGTGACGATGGTGTCCGTGAGACTGCCCTGCGTCTCGGGAGCGCGGTCGATGCGGATCGCGCTGTAGCCGTAGATGGCCATCCACACCGCCACGAACGACGACGGGACGCCGAGCACCCCCACCACGAACTGGCGGATCGTGCGCCCGCGCGAGATCTTGGCCACGAACATCCCCACGAACGGCGCCCATGTGACGGTCCAGGCCCAGTAGAACACCGTCCAGTCACCGGACCACGTGCCGCCGCCGAACGTGTCGTTGAAGAACGCGAGCGTGGGCAACTGGTTCACGTAGCCACCCACGGACTCCACGATGCTGCGCATCGTGTCCATTGTGGCCCCGGCCATGAGCACGAACAACAACAGGGCCACGGCCAGGACGATGTTCGCGTACGACAGTCGCTTGACGCCCTTCTCCATGCCCGCGAGCACGGAAGCCAGGCCCACCGCCGTGATCAGCGCGATGATGGCCGCCTGGATCCACCCCTCCATCGGGATGCCGTAGACGTACGTGAGGCCGCTGTTGATCTGCAGCGCCCCGAGCCCCACGGACACCGCGAGCCCGAACACGGTCGCGACGATCGAGAGCACGTCGATCGCTTTTCCCCACGGGCCGTGGATCCCGTCCCCGAGCACCGGGTGGAACGCGGACGAGACGCGCGGGGGCAGTTTGCGCTTGTACGTGAAGTACCCGAACGTCAGACCGGGTACGGCGAGGATCGCCCACATGTGCACGCCGAAGTGGAAGTTGGCGATGTTCAGGGCCTCCACCGCGGCGCGGTCCGAGGCGGGTTCGGTGCCGTACATGGGTGGGTTCGCGTAGTGGTTGATGGGTTCAGCCACACCCCAGAACATCAGCACGGCGCCCACGCCCGCCGCGAAGAGCATCCCGAACCACGCGATCCCGGAGTACTCCGGGACGGAATCGTCGTCGCCGATCTTCACGCGACCGTAGCGGCTCAGTGCGAGACCGATCGCGAAGATCACGAGAGCGGTCACGCTGAAGGTGTAGAACCATCCCGTCTGGTAGCGCAACGCATGGGAGACCACGCCGAAGACCGATTGCACGGGCCCCGGGAACAGACTCATGCCGAGCGTGAAGACGACGACCAGCGCGGCCGAGACGAAGAAGATGGACGGGGTCGTGCGCAACCCCAGTCGGTCGTGAAGACGATTGAGCACAGGTCAGCTTTCCGATGGGAGGCGGTGGCACGTGGCCGCATCGGCGCGGCAGGTCTCACTGTAGTGGCCCTCCCGTGCTCAGAGCGGGCGCCCCGGGACCGTCCCGGGCCCCCCGCGCGGCCACGAGCCCCCGGATCGGCGCGTCCCTACACTGGTGGTGTGCCCGCCGAATCCCTCTCCCACGACGCCGCGGACTCGCGCGTGTCCTACACCGTCCCGCGCCGGGGCATCGTGCACAGCGCGGAGCTCGAGATCAAGAAGTCGCGGTTCCTGGCACTACTCACCCGCGTGGACACGGAAGCGGAAGCCCGCGAGTTCATCTCCCGTGTGGCCGCCGAGCACCGGGACGCCCGTCACCACTGCTCGGCGTTCGTGCTCGGACCCACGCGCGCCACGACGCGCTCGTCCGACGACGGCGAACCGGCGGGTACCGCGGGCACGCCCATGCTGCAGGCGCTGACCGCGCACGCCACGACCCGGCAACGCACCGCGGACGAGGCCGGTGACCTCTCGGACGTGTGTGGCGTGGTCGTGCGGTGGTTCGGCGGGGTCAAGCTCGGGGCCGGCGGGCTCGTGCGCGCCTACTCCGGTGCCGTGACCGCCGCGCTGGACACCGCCCCGCTGGTGCGCAGGATGCGCTGCCGCGAACTGACCCTGCCGCTCCCCTACGCCGAGGCCGGCCGCGTGGAGTCCCAGATGCGCGCCCGCGGGTTCACGGTCCTGCCCACCGGTTACGGCTCCGCGGACGCGACCCTGCGCCTGCTCGTGGCGGACCTCCCCGGCGCCATCGACGACGCCCGGGCAGCCCTTGCGAGCATCACCGCGGGCCACGCGAGCGTCCACGAGGGACCCGCCCGGTGGGAGGACGTCCCCGACATGTGAAAGGTCCCGCTCCCCGTGACGGGGAGCGGGACCTTTCGGATTCACCTCACGGCGAGCTCACGGGCCGACGTGCCGCCGCGTGCGACTCAGTGACCGGTGAGCTTCTCGCGCAGAGCGGCGAGGGCCTCGTCGGACGCGAGCGTCCCGGCGTCCTCGGCCGGAGCCTCGGAGGAGTAGCTCGTGGGGCCGGAGGAGTGGCTCGGGGAGGACGAGGAGGACGAGGTGGTCGCCGCATCCTGGTCTTCCTGCAGGTGCTTGCGCACCTGCTCCTTGTGAGCCTCCCAGCGGGCCTGGGCCTGAGCGTACTGCTCCTCCCACGCGGCGCGCTGTTCCTCGTAACCCTCGATCCACTCGTTGGTCTCGGGATCGAAGCCCTCGGGGTACTTGTAGTTGCCCTGCTCGTCGTACTCGGCGGCCATGCCGTACTGGGCGGGATCGAACTCGGTGGAGTCCGGGTCCACACCCTCGTTGGCCTGCTTGAGGGACAACGAGATCCGGCGGCGGTCCAAGTCGATGTCGATGACCTTGACGAACAGCTCCTCGTTCACGGAGACGACCTGCTCGGCCATGTCCACGTGACGCTGCGCCAGCTCGGAGATGTGCACGAGGCCCTCGATGCCGTCCTCGACGCGAACAAACGCACCGAAGGGAACCAGCTTGGTGACCTTGCCGGGGACGACCTGACCCAGAGCGTGGGTGCGGGCGAACAGCTGCCACGGATCTTCCTGGGTGGCCTTGAGCGAGAGCGACACACGCTCGCGATCCATGTCCACGTCCAGCACCTCGACGGTGACTTCCTGACCGACCTCGACGACCTCGGAGGGGTGGTCGATGTGCTTCCAGGACAGCTCGGAGACGTGCACCAGACCGTCAACACCGCCGAGGTCCACGAACGCACCGAAGTTGACGATCGAGGACACGGTGCCCGTGCGGACCTGGCCCTTCTGCAGCTGCTGCAGGAAGTTGGCGCGCACCTCGGACTGGGTCTGCTCGAGCCATGCACGGCGGGAGAGCACCACGTTGTTGCGGTTCTTGTCCAGCTCGATGATCTTGGCCTCGAGCTGCTGACCGATGTACGGAGCGAGGTCGCGGACGCGGCGCATCTCCACGAGGGAGGCGGGCAGGAAGCCACGCAGGCCGATGTCCAGGATGAGGCCGCCCTTGACGACCTCGATGACGGTGCCGGTGACGACGCCGTCCTCGTCCTTGACCTTCTCGATATCGCCCCAGGCGCGCTCGTACTGAGCGCGCTTCTTGGAGAGGATCAGGCGACCTTCCTTGTCCTCCTTGGTGAGGACCAGAGCCTCCACCTCGTCACCCACAGCCACGACGTCATCGGGGTTGATGTCGTGCTTGATGGACAACTCACGAGAGGGGATGACACCTTCGGTCTTGTACCCGATGTCCAGGAGGACCTCGTCGCGGTCGACCTTGACGACGGTGCCTTCCACGAGGTCGCCGTCGTTGAAGTACTTGATGGTCGCGTCGACAGCGGCGAGGAAATCCTCTTCGGTTCCGATGTCGTTGACGGCGACCTGCTGGGTGGTGGTGGTCATGTAGTAGGGACTCCGATGAAATTGATGTGATGGTTTGGTGTCACCGACCCCGCCCTGTGGGGCGCACCGGATTGGCGACGTCACGCTTGATGTGGGCGTGCGAATACACGCACCGCTCCAGTCTAGGCCCGAAACCGTGCCGGTTCAAGCCTGGAGGGTGCGTCCGCGCGCTGCGCGAGCCGCGCTCAGAACGGGGAGATGCAGTACGGGTGGGTGGGCGTGGACATGAGCGCCTGGATGTCCCGCAGGGCGGCGTCGTCGCGCACGCGCAGCAGGCCCGCGTAATGCAGCGTGGACGCCTTGACCGCCCCAAGGTACAGCGAGCCGAGCGAATCGACGTTCAGGGCGACGTCCGCGCCGTCGGGCAGTTCCACGGCGGGCATGGACTTCCCCGCGAGATCGTCCTGTGTGCGCGGGCGGTCCGCTACGCGTTCCACGCGGGGGGCATCACCGGTGGTGTCGATCTCGTAGATCCCGTCCGCGAAGCCCATGGAGTCCACGACCGACATCCTGACCTTGCGGTGGGACGTGTAGTGCCGGGCGGACAGGGCTGCCACCGGGTCCAGGACGCGCAACCACAGTCGCTCGTAGCGCTTGCGCACGGTGTAGGCGGACATGTCCACCATGCCCCACATGAGCGGGTCCTCCATCTGGGCGCTGTTGTAGCGCACCTCCGTGACGAGGTCCAGGTTGCACAGGTACTCCCACAGGGCGATGCGCACCTGCGAGCTCGGGGACACGAGGTCCACGACCTTCAGGTACCCCTGGAACCCCTGGGTGGAGACGAACTTGTAGCTCACGTAGCCGTCCGCCTCACCCCGGGCGTCGTAGTGCACCGCGGTGCGGATCTCAGGATCCGCGCCCTCCTGGTCCCAGTTCCACCGACCGGAGGTAATGTCCCACCACTTCTGAGTGCGCGTGAGGGAGCCCGCCGTCACGCGGTGGAAGCGATCGAAGATGCTCGGCGCCAGCTCGGCCACGGCGTGGTTGTCGGCCATTTCCACCGTGCCCACGGTCGGGGCCTTCAACTGCAACCGCGTGTGCGCGTCCACCGTGATCTCGGAGTTGAACGTGCCCGCACCGAAACCGAAGCGACCGTAGATCGTGGCCTCGGAGGCGGTGAGCGCCGCGATCGGGAACCCCGCCTCGTGGGCCTCGGTCAGGTCGGTGGTCATGAGCCGGCGCAACAGTCCTCGCCGGGCATGGGTTGGGCGCACCGTGACCTCAGAGACCAACCACGCGGGCACGCTGCGCCCTTCCCCGAGCGTCAGCTCCGAGTCCCACGAGCAGAACGTGGCCACGGGTCGCTCGGCCCCCAGCGCGGCTGTGGGCACGGGGTCCGCGGTGTATGCGGCGCGGAAGCGGGTGCCAGCGGCGCGCATCGATCGCAGGTTGCGCTCGGTGGCCTCCTGCCCCGGTTCACGGCCGTGGAACCCCTGGGCGACCGCCCGGTTCCACTCCACGAACTCGGGGTTCGCGTCCGTGCCACCCTCGTTCGCGAGAAAGCGGCGCAGGACGTAGTCGTTCCCGCGGGCGCTGTACTCGCTCTCGCGGGTCTGCTCGTGCCGGGGTGTCGCGTTCATGATGCTCCTCGTCGTGACTCGGGCGGTTCGGGTGTGCCGTGGCCCGCCGCGCGGTGGCGGGTGTCGTGCTGGGTGCGCGGCCTGCTGCGGAGCCGAGCGGCGGGCTGAGTGGTCCGTGCACTCAGGCGGTCAGTGGGCGGCCTGGTGCCATGTCCGCCCCGTGCCCACGTTGACGTCCAGGGGCACGGTCAGTTCCGCGGCCCCGGCCATCTCGGTGCGCAGGATCTCCTCGACCCGCTCCGTCTCCCCCGGGGCGACCTCCACGATGAGTTCGTCGTGGACCTGCAGCAGCACCCGCGAGCGCAGGTCGTCCTCGCGCAGGGCCCGGTCCACGCCGATCATGGCCTTCTTGATGATGTCCGCGGCGGAGCCCTGGATGGGTGCGTTCAGGGCCATGCGCTCGGCGGCCTGGCGGGCCTGGCGGTTGTCGCTCGTGAGGTCCGGGAGGTAGCGGCGTCGCCCGTCGATCGTTTCGGTGTAGCCCTTGGAACGGGCTTCCTCGACGACGCCGCGCAGGAAGTCCCGCACGCCGCCGAAGCGTTCGAAGTAGCCGCTCATCATGGTGCGGGCCTCGTCCACGCCGATGTTCAGCTGCTGGGACAGGCCGTAGGAGCTCAGCCCGTAGACGAGGCCGTAACTCATGGCCTTGACCTTGGAACGCATCTGAGGGGTGACGTCCTCCGGGGCCACGTCGAACACGCGCGAGCCCACGAACCGATGCAGGTCCTCCCCGCCACGGAACGCCTCGATCAGGCCCTCGTCCCCGGACAGGTGGGCCATGATCCGCATCTCGATCTGGGAGTAGTCCGCGGTCATGAGGCATTCGAACGGGCCCTGGGAGTCCTCCCCCACCACGAACACGTCGCGGATGCGCTGGCCCTGCTCGGTGCGCACGGGGATGTTCTGCAGGTTGGGACCCGTGGAGGACAGCCGTCCGGTGGCCGCCACGGTCTGCTGGTACGTGGTGTGGATGCGCCCGTCCTCGGCGATCGCGTCCCGCAATCCGGCCACGATCTGCTTGAGCTTGGAGTACTCGCGCCAGTTCATGAGCGCCACGAGGAACCGCGAACCCTGGGTCTCGGGGTCCACGCGTCCGAGCAGGTCCGCGACCGCCGCGGCGTCCGTGGTGTACCCGGTCTTGGTCTTCTTGGTCTTGGGCAGGCCGAGTTCCTCGAACATCACGGCCTGCAGTTGCTTGGTGGAACCCAGGTTGATCTCGTGGTCGATCTGCGCCTGCGCCTGCTCGAAGGCCTGGTCGATCGGTTGCTGGAGGTCGTCGAACAACCGGTCGATACCTGGGCGGTCCATCGCGATCCCCGTGGCCTCCATCCGGGCGAGGATCACGGCGAGGGGCATCTCCAGATCCGTGAGCAGCCCCAGTTGGCCGTCGGCCTCGAGCAGCCCGCGCAGGTGTTCGCTCAACTGCCGGCACGCGGAACCGAGCGTGGCCTGGCGACGCAGTTCGGCGTCGCTCACACCGGCCAGCTCGTCCTGTTCGTCCGACGCGTCCAGCGCGAGTTCGGTCTGTCCGTTTTTCTCCGACGCCGCGGACTCGTCCGCGCGGGGCACCTCCACCTCCAGGTGGTGGCTCAGTTGGGCGTCCAGCTCGTAGGAACGCAGCGCGGGCCGCACGAGGTAGCCGGAGAGCTGGACGTCGTCCACGACACCGGCGAGCTCGATCCCGCGCTGGATCAGACCGTGGTACAGGTCCTTGAGGCCGTCCACGATCTTGGGCGCCGCCGGGTCTGCGAGCCATGCCTCGACGGCGATGGTCAGCTCCTGGTCCGCGGTCACGAGGTCCACGGCGGCACCGCCCTGGTTCATGAGCATGAGGGTGGTCACCTCCGCGCCGGAGGGCGCCTTGGGGTCGTGCGCCAAGCGGCGGACGACGATGGGCACGTCCTTCTCCCCCGCGTCCAGCCAATCGCTGAACTCCTGGGCGGTGCGCACCCGGGTGACGTCGGTGACCTCGGGAACCGTGGCGGCGGCGTCGTCGGAAGCTTGGGAACCGAAGGCCTCGAGCAGACGCCCGCGCAACTGGGCACCGAACTCGAGCTCGTCGAAGACTACGCCGACCCGCTCGGGATCGGCCTCGGGCAGTACCGCGTGATCCAGGTCCACGCCGAGGGGCAGGTCCGTGACCAGGCGGTTGAGTTTGCGGTTGCGCCGCACGAGGTCCTCGTGCTCGCGCAGGGCCTCGCCCTTCTTGCCGGTGATCCGGTCCGCGTGCTCGAGCAGCGATTCCACGGGACCGTAGGACGTGATCCACTTGGCCGCGAAGCCGGGACCCACGCCCGGCACACCCGGTAGGTTGTCCGCGGTCTCCCCCGTCAGCGCGGCGAGGTCCGGGTAGTTCTGCGGGGCGACCTTGTACTTCTCGAAGACCGCCTGCGCGTCCATGCGGCGCAGGTCCGACGGCGTGCGGCCCGGGTAGACCACCGTCACGTGGTCCGTGATCATCTGGAACGCGTCCCGGTCACCCGAGAACACGAGCACCTCGAAGTCCTCGGCGGCGGCCGTGGTGGCGAGCGTGGCCAGGACATCGTCCGCCTCGTGGCCCTCGCTCGTGACGATCGGAATGCCAACAGCCTCGAGGATGCGTCGGATGTTGGGGACCTGCCCGTGGAACTCCTCCGGGGTCTCGTCCCGGCCGCCCTTGTACTCCCCGTACTCCTGGGAGCGCAGGGTAGGGCCCTCGAGGTCGAAGGAGACGACCAGGTGGGTGGGCTTCTCCTCGCGCACGAGCTTGACCATGGTGTTCACAAATCCGTAGACGCCCTCGGTGTGGACGCCGTCGGACGTCACGAAACCGGGGCCCCCACCATACTCGGCAGCGCGGGATAGCGCGAAGAATGCGCGGAACGCCAGGGAGTGGCCGTCGATCAGTAGCAAGCGCTTCTCGGGCCGGGACACCGGAACGGGCAGCGAGACCTCCTGCGGGTGCTCGGTCTTCTCGCCGATCACCACGGTGCGGGTCTCAGGGACGTCCTGGCTGGCCTGCTTGCTCGTCTCAGTCACGGCTCCATCCTAGGGCCACCCCCGGACAGGCACAGGCGCCGGCGGAACACGGGCTCGGACGCGGGACGCCGCACGGCCAGGGACAGCTTCGGGCGCGTTCCGCGTGCGGCCCGGGACGAGCTGGGCCCCGGGGGCGTCAGGCCACCTGGCTGATGATCGCCTCGGCCACCTCGCGCATCGACAGCCTGCGATCCATGGACGTCTTCTGGATCCAGCGGAACGCCTCGGGCTCGGACAGACCCATCTTGGTCTGGAGCAGCGACTTGGCGCGTTCCACGAGCTTGCGCGTGGCGAACTGTTCCTTCATGTCCGCGACCTCGCTCTCGAGGGCCGTGATCTCCTCAAAACGAGACATCGCGATCTCGATCGCGGGCACCACGTCGTCCACGGTGAACGGCTTGACCACGTACGCCATGGCGCCGGCCTCCCGCGCACGCTCCACGAGCTCGCGCTGGCTGAACGCGGTGAGCAGTACCACGGGCGCGATCCGGTCCTGCGCGATCTGCTCCGCGGCGGTAATCCCGTCCATCACGGGCATCTTCACGTCCATGAGCACGAGGTCCGGGCGGTGCTCGGAGGCCAGGGCGACGGCGCGCTCCCCGTTCTCCGCCTGCGCCACCACGCGGTACCCGGCGTCCTCGAGCATCTCGACGATGTCCATGCGGATCAGCGCCTCGTCCTCCGCGACGACGACCGTCTTGGCTTCGGAACCCTGCGCCTCGGAACGGGCGGCGTGGTCCTGGGCGGGCGCGGCGTCGACGTGGGTCGTCTCGGCGCGGGCGGTGTCGGGCTGCGCGGCGTCAGGGTCTGCGGCGCCCGACCGTTGTGCCCCGGGCACAGTGGGCTCCGGGGTGTTCGACGAATCCGTCACGGGGACTCCTAGGTTTGGGGACAACTTGGTCGTGTCGACACGGCATCCAACCACGAGTGCCGCGAACGCGCCTCATGGGACACATCACACCCCCGGGCGCGGAAGGGGCGGACCGGTCTCCAGCCTAGACCCATCATGTATGCTGTTATCCGCACCGGCGGCGGTGGCCCGCACTACGGTCCCCTTCCCGGACATGCCCAAGTGGCGGAATTGGCAGACGCGCTGCACTCAAAATGCAGTATGGAGACATGTGTGGGTTCGAGTCCCACCTTGGGCACGACGAAACACCAAGTCAGAGCACTATAGAAACGGCCTCGTTGACACGGGGCCGTTTTTCGTTGACGCGCTCCCTATGCTCATCCCCATGGCAAGCATCCGAGAGCGCGTGCGCAAGGACGGGACGATCACGTGGGCCGTGCTCTGGCGCGAAGCCGAGACCGGCAAGCAGACGTCCCGGTCGATGCTCACCGAGCGGGACGCGGTGGAGCTGCGGGACTTCCTCAACGCCAACGGGCAGAGCTTCGCCCTCGCGGCCCAAGCTGCCGCTCGGCTCCGCTCCCCCGCGCCCACCGTGGCCGCGACGGTGGCCAACCACATCGAGACCCTCACGAGCGTCACCCCCGGCACACGGCACCGCTACCGGCTGCTCGCCGACCGGCACATCACGCAGACCGATCTCGGCGGGATCCCCATCGACACCCTCACCCGCGTCGACGTCTCCCGGTGGCTCAACGGGCTACCCCTGGCCACCAAGAGCAAGAAGAACGTCCACTCCCTGCTGTCAGCCGCCCTGGGCGATGCCCAGCGGGACGGCCGCGTCCCCACGAACGTCGCGCACGGCATCCGCTTCACGAAGTCCAACAGCCGCCGCGAGCCCGTCTTCCTCACCCGCGACCAGGTAGACGCAATCGCCGGGGCCATGCCCGAGCACTACCGCCCCTTCATCCACTTCCTCGCCGGCACCGGACTGCGCTGGTCCGAGGCCACAGCGCTACGCGTCCGCGACGTCGAGCTCACCAGCGAGCGCGGCACGGTGCATGTGACCCGTGCGTGGAAGGAGAACGGTGACGGGTGGGTCATCGGGGCGCCCAAGACCTCGCGCGGGCGGCGCACCGTGGTGATGCCGGCGGCGCTCACCTCGCTGGTGAAAGAGCGCGCGAGGGGGCGCGGGCGGGACGAGCTGCTGTTCACCGGGTATCACGGGGGCCGGATCTGGAACGGCGAGTTCCACAAGGCCGTGTGGCAGCCGGCGCTGGCCGAGGTCGGTGAGCAGCTTCCCGGGACGCCCCGTGTGCACGACCTGCGGCACACGCACGCGTCGTGGCTGATCGCGGCCGGGGTGCCGCTGACCGTGATCCAGCGGCGGCTCGGTCACGAGTCCATCAAGACGACGTCGGACACGTACGGGCACCTGGCGGATGACGCGGACCAGGCCGCGGCTGCGGCGCTGGACTGACTCAGTGGCCGCTCACGGTTGCCGCCCCGTAGCTGGAGAGCGCAGCTGGCGGGGGTTCACTCGTGGCTGGTCAGCGTCGCGGGCGGCAGCGTTTCTGCGTACTCGAGGGTTTCGTTCAGCTGCTCCCGGAAGACTTTCGGGGAAGGTGGCCCGTGGAGCTCCCCACCTTCGTAGACGACGCTTTCGATGCGGTCCTGGTTTCCGCCCGTGTGAGCCGCCTCGAGCCACGGCAGGTAGTGCGACTCGTAGTGGTCCTCGTTGCGGTTGATCACGAACCGGGTTTGGTTGGGAACGGGCTTCGAGTACCGGCGGACGGCGGACATGCGGTCGTCTGCCAGAGCTGTCCAGTCTGTCGCGAAATCGAACTTGTCCACGCCCTCAGGGGCGAGGTGAGGCCACGCCGCCCGCATCAGCGAGCGCTGGATCCAGAACCTGCCATGGGGCCGGTACTGGTAGACCATTGTCTGGGGGTTAAATGGCAGCGCCATTGACCCCGGCACGAGGGCTGAAACCTGCAGGGCGGCGAACCCTCCTCCGGATGAACCAGTGAAGATGACGTGTGAAGCGCCCACCCTCAAAGCCGCCGCCACCGCCCACTCGGCGATGACCCGCTGCGCGTCGAACTCGAGCCACCCCACATACCAAGACAGCCGCAGGTGCTCCCCCATCCACAAGGTGGGGTCTCCTACATACAGGGTGCTGACGGGGAGCTCGTTCAGGGTGCGGAGCCGCTCGAACCGCGGGATCGCGTGGGTTTTCCTGTCCAGTGCACCGTGGAAAGCCACGACCATGGTGTCCGATTCTTTGTTCACCAGCAGCGCGTCAAGATGCTGCCCACCAGGGAGCGTGTGACGGTACCGAGCTGCGGAACGTTCACCGCTACACTCAAACTCTGGGCGGAGGCCACACTCGTTGACGGGGGCGTTCAGACCACCTAAGGCGAGATCTTCCGGGGGGATCGCCGGCATCGTGTTCTCCTCTGAACAGTTGGGGGGCGTGCTGAGTCTACCCACGACCACGGGACAGCCACCGGCACACGAAGACCCGGACATGACAAAAGCGCCCCACACCATCATGGCGTGGGGCGCTTTGTCTTGAGTGGGGTCAGGCTGCAGTGGACCCGCCGGCGGGGTTGCGGTCGAGCTGTGCGAGCTCGACCTCGAGCTCCACGATGGGGTCCCCGAATCGTTCGGAGTTCTCGACCGCGAGGGCGGTCCCCTCATCGATGAGGTCGAGATCCTCCTCTGGCGCGTTTGCTCGCGGCGGGTCCGTGTCCGCCGGCTGCGCGAGCGCGCGGTGCTCCCCGGTGCCGTCTGGCATCCCCGGGAACCCGAGCACACCGCGGCCGGCTACCTCCGGGATGTTGATCTGCACCGGTTTCGCGTCGGTCGGGGTGAACTTCCCACCGATCAGGGTACCGACCGCTGCGATCAGCACGGCCACGGCCGACCCAATGGTTGCCGCGGTTGCGGGGTCATCCTCGACACCTGTCTTGATGAGCACGTACGCGGCGAGGATGCCGATGGCGCCGCCCACCCCGGTGCCTGCGGCAGCTCCCTTTGTGGTCGCACCCATCCGGTGACCGTTGTCCACTGCTTCGGTTTGCTGGCCTGCCTTGCTCATGCCTTCACCCCCGTGTCCTTCTTCGCATTGCTCGCGGCGCGGCCGAGGAGTTCGTACGCGTCGTCGGGGCCGTTGACCTTCTCGTTCAGGTAGCCCCACACGGACAGCCCGAGCACCTTCGGGGCCACCGCGCGGGTGATCGCTTCCACGCCTCGGGAGACCTTGCGGACCAAGTCCCAGTTCTCCTTGTCGTACTTCGCGATGTACGCGAGGCTGACCTGCCGTCCCTTGCTGTCCTTGAACTTGCGATCCAGGACCGCCCTGCCGAGCGCGGCCGACCCTTCGGTGCTGGTCGCCCACGCGTTCAGCGCGGCGTTGATTTCCTTCTGAGATGCCATGGTGAACCACTCCAATAGATCGAATTGCTTGGTGGGTTGTGCGGTCGGCGCCGTTCCGGTGCCGTAGCCGCGGCGGTCCGCTCCGGTGTAGACCACTGCGGACGCCTTTGGACGCAGCCAGCCGGAGACCATGCCCGTGCCGGCGTTCCAGTACCCGAGCCGCGCCACGTGCGCCGGGTACTGCGAGTAGTAACGGACGCTGCCGTCGTTGAAGTAGAACGCCTTCAGCGGAGCCTTGAACCCGTCCTGTTGGACGACGTCCACGCCCTGCTGGTCGGCCTTGAGGACGACTGCCACGTGTCCGTAGGGGTTCACGGCGTTGCCGCCCCACACGATCACGTCACCCTTGCGCGGGATGAGGCCCGGGTTACCCGGGTCGTTGCGGATCACGTCGTAGTACCGCGGCGAGGCCCCATCCAGGACCGTGCGCGCGTCCCCGCCAGCGAGCGCGACGAACAGGCCCACCTGGTATACGTCGATTCCGAACTGGTCTGGGACGTCCTTGCATTGCAGACCGTAGGACCCGTCAGGGTCCATGGCCAGGCCGGGTGCGTGGTCCAGCCATTCGGCGATCTCCGCGGCCGCTCGTGTATCGGTGGACACGACTGCCCCTTTCTGCTGGACGCCCCATGATGCCCGCGAGTTGTACACGGCGGGGTCCAGCTGCGGGGGTCCGCCCCACTGCTGGTCACCACCGGTGGTGACGTGTATATGGTCCGAGTGCGGGGACGCCCCGGTGTACACCTGCCACTTCCACCCGGTGTGGAACCCCGCGATGCGCGGGGCCGGGGTGGTGGTCGTGGACAGGTCATGGATCAGGTAGCCGCGCTTCGAGAACGGGTGCTGCCCGCCGGCGCCTAGCGCGCGGAGGTGCTCGGCGAGCGCGAGTGCGTCGGCCGGGAGGAGTCCTGTTCCGTCGGCTTCGATGTCGACGCCGATGTCCACGGCGTGGGTGATGCCGTGGCGGTCAGCGAAGTGGCCGCCGGTGGATCCGGCGCGAGCGTCTGCCATGTACCCGGTGATGAATCCTTTGTTCTGGGCGCGGGCGCCGTAGCGTGCGCGGACTTCGTCCCAGAGTTGTTGGGACATGCCGTCTGGGCCGCGGTAGGTCACCGTGAGGTCCATGCCGACCACCCCCTTTCCTGCCCCGTGTGGGGCATGAGAAAACCCCGCCGGGGCGGGGTTCATGAGTTCTTGATGATCGGCTCGGGTGGTGGGTCTTCGTTGAGGCGCACGATGTGCCACTGGCCGCGGATGTCGCGGATCCATTGCCACAGTTGGCCGTTGATCTCGGTGACCCGGTCGACCTTTCCCCCCATGTCATCCAGGCGGGCCTGCAACGCGGTCACGGCTGCCCGGTCTGTTGCCGATGCTTCGAGGGCTTGGCGGGCGATGTGCAGCGCGTCCCGGTCCGGCGCAGGCGCGACCACCGTCTCCATGGCCTTCTCCTGCTCCTGGTGGGTCGGCTTGGATCGCACCCAGGAGATCAGCAGGGTGACCAGGGTCGCCAGCAGACCAGTGCCGGACAGGAGCGCGACGAGCACCTGCGTAGGGTCCGCTTGGGAAAGCCATTCGTTGAGGCTCATTCGGCGTCCCCCTTCAACATGCGTAGAGCTGAGGTGGTGCGCTCCTGTGCTTTCACCTCAGCGCGCACCTGGGACTCCAACCACCACAACAGGGCGCACTTCGCGGCGGACCCGAGGGACAAGCACGCCACGATCACCAAGGCCAGGGTGGAGCCAAGCTGACCGTTGCCGTAGATGGCGACCGCTGTGATGCCCCACCCGAAGGTGAGTAGTAGCCACCCGAGTTTCTCGGTCATGATCGTCGTAAGCGGCGGGATTTTCCGTGCGCCAATGTGGCGCACGAGGACACCAACTATGGTGACCGCACCGCCGACCACGAGAAACCCGGCGATGATTACCTGCAGAATGTGCGGGATTGAGGCCAGGGAGTGGGACGCAACCCACCGGCCGTCCGGAACCAGCGCGTCCACGCCGACGAGACCTCCGCCGAGGACAGCTAGCGCGCAGTCACGGACCGAAAGGATGTTGGCGATGAGCCTGTCGAAAAGCCAAGGTGGATCATGCGTGGGTCTGGGTGCGTGGTCAGGCATCTTGCCTCCAATGCGAGGGGGCACCCCGTGAGGTGGTAGGCGGTGGGGTCATATCCGAGTTACGGGCGTGTAGGACGGGACGAGTTCTCTGCCCTTGGACGCGGTGACGGCGTCGCGGTAGGCGGTGCGGTTAGCGGCGTGGTGGAGCCTCGCCTGCTCGTAAGCCTTGAGGGAGTTACCCACCCGCCATGCCACGTCACCGGTGACTGCGGTTTCGAAGAGGATGTTTGGGCGGTCCCATTCGGTGGCGACGCCGTTGCGGTAACGCCAAATCGAATCCCACGCGATCCACTCGCGCGCGTCGATCCCATTCGCGATAAGGCCGGCGATGACCGAATCGGACAGGGCCTTGGAGAGAGACTGCACGGCTGGGTGTACGCCGTACCTCACACTCGGCGGGGACAAGGCATAGTCACCGGCTTCCATACCGCCCTCGTGAGAGTCGAGTACGAGGGTCAGATTCCGGTACCGGTGCACGACCCCAGCGATAGACCGGGTCTCAGGTTGCGATAAGGCGAGCACGTCCTGGTTGACGTCCACACCGTTAGCGTTCTTCTTGTCGTGCTGCCCGTAGGTGTCCGCCTGCGTGGTTGGGATGATGATCCACGACGTAGTCGCCAGGTAGTCACGCACCGTCTGGTCGGTGGTGGTTACGAGCTGCCGAATGTACTGCATCCCGGACTCCCGGCACGACGTCTCCCCAGAGTGGATAGAGCAGGTCAGGAGCACCACATCCTCCGCGGTGGCGGGCTCAGCACCCACAATGGCACCGTAGATGGTGCGCCCCTGCACTGACCTGCCCACCGCGATCACCCGCATGGGCACCGTGTTCTGCTCGGCCGCCTGCGCGAAAAGCCAGTCCACACCGTCCTGGTAGGTGCCGACCGTCCCGTTGGTCTCGAAGTATGTCTGCGCCATGTCAGGCCTCCATCTCCGGGGCAATGCCACCATCAAGTGATGCAGTGACCCAATCGACTTCCAAAGTCCCGGGTCCAGCGGAGCCGATACCTACCCGCCCTGGGGCTAGGACTGTGGGTCGGGACGGGGACGCCTGCCAGTTGCCGGGTTCCACTGCGGTGTCCGCCCACGCCTTGAAGTAGATCGTGTTGTTGTAGATCCGGGCGCGCACCCGATACCAGGTGCCCACTATGGGTGCACCCAGTGGGTTTGCTCCGGTGCCGCCGCCAGATACCCCCGCGTTGCGGGTCCACCAGTTGATTTGCCCGGACGCGGCCAGGTAGATCTCCTGCCCGTTTCGGGTGGCGAAGTCACCGCCCGCGTGGAAAACAAACCGGGGCAGCGCCTTGAGGTCGGTGACCCGCCACCGTGCGAGAAGTTCCACGTCACGCACCGCAGCACCCAGGACATCCCACGTCAGCATCTGCAAGTTTGTGCCGGTTCCTGTGACTTTGAGAGCCTTCCCGGATAGTGCGTCCGTGTCAGCCTCCACAGTCCACGGCGCGGTCCCCCACAGTGGTGTCCACTTCCCCGGTGCCTGGCCCACCGCAGTGCCATAAAAAGTCGTGCGTTTCTCCACGGTGGGCGGGGACAGGAGAAAGTCCCCCGGCTGCAAGGTCATGCGGGCATTGGGATCGGTGATAATCCTGCGAACATCGGAGGAAGTAACGAAAATTTCGTGCGCCCGATCCACCCGCATGTAAGTGGAATCCACATAAGACCCCACCTCCGTGGTGGGATCCACCACACTGTCGAGCACCGCGGCGTCAAACGCTGCGCGAGACATGGACTGGCGGTCCGCCAGGTGGGAGGCCACCGCCGCGTCGGAGGTGTCGCCCGGCTCAAGGCCGCCCAGGGCCTCCACGGCACTGAGCCGCGTGTCGTGGGCGTCGATCTGGCCCTGCAAGTCCTGGTCCCCGGCAGCGGCGTAATTCTGGGCGGACAGAAGAGCCGCGTTCACATCCGCGGCAGTAGCACCCCCACCGCCTGCGACCGTGTCAGCGTAGGCCTTCGCGTCCGTGAGAGTCTGCGCGTCCCTAGCCGCCATGTCGGTGCGGAGCTGCGTGTCATCAAAGGTGGTCCCACTCCCGGTGCCGGTTCCACCAACCTTCGCCCACGGTCGCCACGTGTCAATGTAGAAGTTGCGGGTCCATACCTCACCGCCACGGGAGGCTGTGTACACCTGATTGGTGATCCCACCGCCCACAACCACGTTCAGCACGCCGGATTTATATGTGGACGTTATCGGCGGGTAATGACGCGCATCGGTGACATTTGCGTCCGCCGTCTGAACATAGGTCCCCTGGGCCTTTACCTCGTCAAGGTCCCCGGTCCCGAGTGCGGGTGAGGTAGCCGGAGGTGTACCGACCTTCGCCCACGGCCGCCATGCGTCGACGTAGAAATTGCGGGTCCACACCTCACCCTCACGGAGCGTGTAGATCTGGTACACCACACCTGACCCGGCGTTGAGGACCTGCAGAGTCCCACCCAACGCCACAGGGTAGTTCTTCTCCAGTGACGCATTCGAAGAATTTACCTGGGCGTAGAAGCCCGACATGGTGACGTCATTCAGATTCGTCGTGGCGTCAATGCTCTTCGGCGCCACAGACTGAGCAAGACCCCGAACCCAATCTCCAGTAGCACCGAGCAGCGCCCCTGTGGTGTCGATAGAAGGCACACGAACAGGCATGGGTCAGTCTCCAATCAAGTAAGCGCCGGCCACCGACGGATCAGGGACCACCTTCACGGACCCACCACCCCCGCCAGTGCCGGGAGGCGGGTAGAGGGTCACACCGGACGCGTTGACCACGACATTGGCGGCCAGCGCGATCGTCCCGTTGACCGCGTTGGGTTGGGTCTCGTACAGGATGGTTGCGGTTCCGGTGACCACGTTGGACACCAGCACCGGGTCTTTGGTCATCCGTCCTAGCCGGACCGGCACCGAATTGGTGCCAGTGAAGTGCATCCGGTTACCAGTGAGCACAGGGGCCCTGCTCGACCCGTCGTTCTGGTCGGTCTGGATCCCCACAGCACCGTTGTGGCGGGAGGCGATGTAGTTAGTACTGATCGACACCGCCGACCACACCGACCCATCCCCGTTCCCAGACTTCCGCAGAATCACCCCGTAGTAGTTATCCAGCAGGTAGTTGCCCTCGATCTGCGTGTACAGCTCACCGTGCCGCTCGGGCGCTTCGTTACCGTCAGTGACGGTGATCCCCAGGTCATAACCGCGGACCCAGTTGCCCACGATCATGTCGTGGTGCCCGCCACCGTCATAAAGGTTGATGCCGTAGTTCGCACCCCACGTAATAGCCGGACCGGTCAGGCCGGCGCGAGGCACACCTGCCAGCATGTTGCCCACAACCAACGAATACGGGGAACGCAGACCGATCCCGGAAGACTTCTCCCCATCGGGGTCGCCACCGCGGAAGTCATTGCCCGAGATAATCGCGCCCCAGCACCCGGGGTGTGTGGTCACACCATTGTTGGCGTACCCGGAAAACTCGCAGTTACGCACCACGCACGCGATCGTGGGGATTTTGTAGGACTGATGATAGGTCTGGTCCACGACCTGGTTGCCGCCGTCTGACTTGCACCTGTCCACAACGCATGCTTGGGAGCTGATCAAGCGGAACACGGGTCGTTGGTAGAGGGCCACCGAGCTCGACGGTGGTCCCACGTACGCGGATTCGGATTCCGTCACGGTGCACCGGTAGCAGCCCGTGAAGGAGACCAGTGCGCCGTTGTCCCTGGCGCGCACCTCGTGGACGTCACGGATCATCAGGTCCTTGGCGTAGTCCGCCGAGATGGTGGTGCCGATGTCACCTTCGATGCGGAACCCTTCAATGCGGGCACCTTGGTGCCAGTACATCCGGTTCACCGTGGTCTGGGTCCGTGACTGCGGGTGAGTCTCCTGGAACTTGTCGGCGCGGTAGGCATTGAAGATCACGCCGGTGAGGGTCTTGAACTTCGTGGCGGAGAGGATCTCCTTGATCGTCAGGTACTCACCGTTCCACGGACCCCCGCTATTGCCAGTGGCCATACCCAGACGGTCCTCGTAAGGCGCGTCCACGGAGGCGATCTGGCGTTGACCAACGATGCGGATGGTCTCCCCCACCTGGAAACCGTGGGGCACAGCTGTGGTAAAGACGGAGTCCCCGGCGTTGTACGTTCCCGTCGTCGAAACCTCCACCTGTTCCGCGGTCCCGCGGATCGTGAACAGCGAGGTGATGCTTGACTTCGGTTTCAGGGTTGCGCCATTGCCGATGAGAATCGCGCCGGAAGGGATGCGCAGCGCAGCAGACACGACGTAGGTCTTCTTCGCAAAGTGCACCGGGGCCTGAGCCGCGTTATCCAACGCCGCCTGAATAGCCGCCGTGTCATCCGTGACCCCGTCGCCCTTGGCGCCGAAGTCGGTGACCAACGCGACCCTGGACTGCCGGTCCTTCCACGCCTGAGACGAAAGCACCCGGGTCACCGCAGCGTCGATCTGCGCCTGAGTGGCCCCACCCAGCACGGAGTTCAAGATCGCCCCATCGACGTAATCACGCAGCTCCGTCTGCGCGTCTGAGATCTTGCTCGTCGCCCAGGCCTTCGTGCTGTCCTGCGAAGCGGTGACCGCGTTGTCCGTGGTCACCGCGAGCGCGGACCACCATGCCGCAGATGGGTGGATGTCGGTGGGGGTGGGGTAGCTAATTCCAGACGGGGTGAGTGCGGGCATCTGGAGCTCCTTACTTTCTCAGCGGTGAGTCGTCGTGCTGCGCGAGGGTTTCCTGCTTGAACTTGTCGTCCACTTGGGCCAGAGACAGGCCGTTGTACCAGGCGTCGAACTCGTCGAGGGTGACGGCGGCGGCGGTCACCTCGGTGACTAGGAGGTCGACGGTCATCTCGTGGCTGCCGGCGGCGATCTTGTGGTCGATGCGCCTGATGACGCCGACGATGGAGAGCCCGGTTCGTACTTCATCCGTGACGCGGATCCGGTCTCCGAGCTGGAGACGGGGATCCGGCAGGATCGACAGGTCGGAGATACCAGGCTTTGGGGTCGTCAGGTCAGCGGCGATTATGTCCGCTACCTGCTTCGCGGTGGCGGCGTCCTGGATGTGCCACCCCACGTCGTGTTCCAGATCGGGTGCCCAGGACGGACCTTGGGCTGAGGACGTTTCTTCCGAGGGTGCTGCGGTAGCGATCCCCATGGCGCGCAGTAGCGGCAGGCCCTTGTCCCGGTAGGCGGTCTTGACGTAGCTGAGGTCCTCGCTGCTGGTCGCAGTGCGAATCCGGTCCGCTCCCGTGGGCAGGGACTGCACGTCCAGGGTCCACCGCCACGCGTCGGGCCCTGCTGGTTCGAACGTCATGCTGGTCTTGCCGCTTCCAGCGTTGAGGATCTCCGACCCGTCAGAGGCGACCGCGGTGAAACCGTGGTAGCTGCCCTGGCCCGTATTGAGCAGGCCGGCGTTGGTGTCTCCGTAGACCTCACGAGGAGTGGAATCCACCTGGACCCATTGCTGTGTCTCCGGTGGGTTGATGACCAGTTCGGCGCGGTCGCCCGCGACGTACTCGTCCTTCGATCCCTCGTGCACGACGATCGCGGAGCGCCGGGACGTACGGGTCGACCAGGTCGTGTACTTCACCGTGACTTTTCGACGAACGTCTTGCTTGTCCATGTCTAGTCGGGCATCAGCGAGCTCCGATGAGGTCAGGGACCGGACGATGGGCCGGGTCTTCATGTACCTGTTGCCCTGCCACTGCAGGATCCCGTCTTCGTCGATCCACACCGCTGCGCATTCGGCCTCTGCCTGTTCCCTGATGACCTGCCCCGCAGGTTCGGACACGAGCGCAGGCATGACAGTGAGGTTCTTCAGGGGCGTGTCCGGCCGGTACTGGAACGTCCGCCGGAACGTCTCGGCCTCCGTGGCGCTGCCCGTGTAGTTGATCTGCACACCGTTGAGCCCGTTCCCAGTGGGGATGTACAGGCGTGCCTCATCCCACTGGGTATCCCGCATGACTGCGCCGCCTATCTCCGTGCGCGTCGTCTTCACGACTCCCGTGTCCGTCGTGATCTGGAACTCCAGCACCGTGGTAGACATACGGCGCACACGCAACGTCACGCACTCCCACGGCCCAGCGTCACCACCAGGAAGGACGACGATGTTGGTCTCCTCGCCCTCCCGAAGAATCTTCGCCGCGATCGTGCGCTCACCCGTGATCGCGAGCCGGATCTCCCGCTCGTAGCTACTCCCCACCCACCGGCAGGCCACGTAGGAGGAGCTTCGCTGGTCCTTTCGCGCGCACAGCGTGATCGACAAGGGCCTGTTCGACTGGATGCCCCCGCTCCACGGCCGGTTCCACGGGTCTACCTTGTAGGTGGCGTAGCAATCGGTCATGTAAATCGATCCGGGCGTGATGTCCGTGTACGCCCCCGGGTGGAACCGGCCCCATTGGGCGATGTTGGAAACCCGGTAGGAGTTGACAAGTACACCCCGTTCGGGCCAGGTGCAGCCCACCAGCGGGACAGACAGCACGCAGTACCCGCCCATGGGGGGTGTGTTGTAGAACCCTGCCGCACGTGCCGCGACGTTCACCGGGAACACGTTGAGCAGGCCGGTCAGACGCTGACGCTCGGTGCCGGTAGTAGCGTTGGGTGGCATCTCACGAAACACCGGCCGGTGAGAGACCGGAACCGAGAGAGCATCCGTGTCGTCAACCAGCGGGACGCTCAGGCTGCTGTCCGAGAAGTTCGACTGGGTGCCATCGACGGCTCCCGTGAAGATCCGGTGCGCGGTCTTCCCATCGCTCACCTTGACCGCGGTGCGGGCACCCGGCTCGGGCCAATCCTTAGTGGTGTAGGGAGTCGCCACGCGCCCATTGACCGTCGGGGCCTGGTACGCCTCTACGTTCGAGGTCGCAGCGGACTGCCCTCCGACTGCCGCGGCCTGTCCGGGAAGGGGGGAGGGAAGGTCTCGGGTAACAGACACCGCGGAGGTGGGGTACGGGAGACCTTCCACGACCGCTGAGACCTCGCGTACAGATTCGCTGGACCACTGGCCGCTACGCACCTGCCCCCACCTCCGTAACCGTCGCCGAATACGAGACTCTCTGCCGCCGCTCATCTGACGGGGATGCCTGCTCAATCTGCTCCTGCAGGCTGTGCACGACCACCTGGCTCGTACCACGGCCGGGCGACCACGGCATCATGGACGAAGTCCAGCTGATCGCCGGACACGCGATGGTCACGGGACTGTCCGAGGTCACCCGCAGATCCACAGCGCGCGCGTTGCTGGCCGGGACCACGGTTGCGCTCACACGACGACGGCGGACCAACCCCTTGTCGGTGACCTCCCCACGGTTCGTCAAAGCTCCCGCCGCGTTCATGCACGCAGCTGTCAGGGTCACTGGCCCATCACTGCTCACCCAGGCCGAGACTGTCACCGCCCGGCCAGGCTGGACCGGGGTGAACGCACCGACCCTTTGGACTCCCGATATCCCCAGGATCGCCGGCATGTCCCCCAGCCCAGGGACGGCCAATAGTGCTGGAGCCGCGGTGGCCTGCGAGAACGTCCCCGGATCGCACAACGATTGGCGGGGGGTCAACATGTTCGTGACCTGTGCAAGGGGATCACAGAACAGAAAAGGCCCGTTGCCATAGGCGCCAAGGCACAGGGCCAAGAACGCCGCAGCCTGAGTCGGGCGAGCCTTGGACATTGAGACGTCCCACTCGCGCAAAGAACGGGCCACACGCGGCTGCACAAACGCTGTGCGGCTACCGTCTAGCCCTGTGAAGAACGACGGATCCTGCCCCGTCTTCACAGACTGGCTCTCAGCCCACTGCGTCAGCTCGACCAAGTTGTTCAGCGGTCCTAGGAATGCACCCACGTTTACCTCCTCCGTGCTCTGCGGTCAGCGAGAAGAAGTGCTTCGGACACTCGCCGGCCGTCCAACGTCAAGCCCGCCTGCAGGGCACGCATGATCTCCTGCAGGAGCGTGACGATCGGGTCCTGCTCCTGCCCCCCGGTGGCGCCGTCCACCGAGATACTCGACGGGATCTGCGGCACCTTCGGAGACTGGACCAGGGCCTGCATGGCCATGTCGGCCAAGTGCGCGTTGTCCCGCAGCCCCTTGGCGAAGCCCTCCGCGGAGAAGCGACCCTGGACGGCCATCACCCGTGACGGGGAGTGGATGCCCAGGCGCCGGCGCACCGTGCCGACCAGCCGGTCCGCGAGGACCTTGGACGCGACGTCCACCGCGGCGAGCTGCGAGCGCAGACCCTTGATGAGCCCGTTCGCGGCCTGGATGCCGGTGGAGTACATGTAGTTGGCGACGAGCTTGCCGGCGCCGGCGGACTGGGACTGCAGCGCGCTGTACTGCTTCTTGAGTGCGGCCTTCTGGGCCTTGGTGCCGCGCAGGATCTGCTGGGAGACTTTGTTCGCGTCGGCGGGGTCCATGGCACCGATGTCGTTGATCATGTTCTGCGAGAAGCCCTGGGTCTTGAGCTTCCAGATGTTCACGCGCATCTGGTGGATCGCCGCGGCGGCTTCCTTCGCGCTGCGGATCATCCCCTGGATGCCCCCAGAAGCTGACTTCTTGAGGTCGAAGGACCCCATGTACTGGTCCTTGAGCGAGGCGGCCTTGTCGTCGCGTGCCTTGTACAGGTCGTCCAGCTTCTTCTTCTGGTCGTCCAGGCGCTTGAGCAGCCCGTCTCGCTTGGCTGCGAGCTTCTGCAGGGCATCCGTGGACGCCCGGGCGTAGGTGTCGTAGAACGCCTTTGCCTGGGCCTTCGGGTCACCCAGGATGGACTTCTTCCCCAGGCGCTTGCGCTGGGCCTCAGCGTTCTTCTGGTACACCTGCGTGATGCCCTTGGCCAGGTTCGCGGACGCCTTCTTCGCCTCGGGCGCCGAGCTCGTCAGGCCCTTGGTCAGGCCAGCCACCGTGTACTGGCCGATCCCGCGGAACACGTGCGACGGGGAGTGGATGCCCAGCGCGGCCTTGGCGGCGCTGATGGCCCCGCTGACGACGCCCTTGATAGCGCCGACCACGGTGGCCGCGCCGCCGCTGATCGCCGAGGCGAGGCCCGCGATGATCTGCCCGCCGATGGAGGCCGCCTGCCCGATCATGCCCGAGAGGACACTGATCGCCGAGGACACCATGGAGCTGAAGCCCGAGACCACGGACGCGGCGCCGGATGCCACTGCAGAGACGATTCCGGACATCGCCGACGATACTGCGGAGAGAGCGGCGCTGAACCCGGAGGAGATTGCCGAGACCGCGCCGGAGACCGCGCTGCTGATCGCCGAGGTCACGGATGCCCAGATCGAGGACACCACGGAGAGGATCCCGGACATGATCCCGGAGACGATCGACAGCGCCGCGGACATGCCAGCGGAGATGACGGCCTGGACCGTGGAGATGGCAGAGGAGACTGCCGAGGTGATCGACGCCCATGCGGAGACGAAGTGCGAGAGGATCCCGGACATGATCCCGGAGACCACGCCCTGCACTGCGGAGAGACCACCAGAGACGACCGCTTGCACAGCGGAGATGGCGGCCGAGACTGCTGCGGTGATCGAGGCCCAAACCGATGTTGCGATTGCGACCAGCGCGGTCCACGCCGCGGTCCATACTGCTGAGACCAGAGCCAGGCCCGCTTGAATCACGGTCTGGATCAGGGTCATAGCCGTGGTGATCGCGGTCGTGATGATCGTCCAGATCGTTGTCGCCGCCGTGACCAGCAGATTCCAGGCCGCCGACCAGATCGTCGTGATCAGGGTCAGGCCGGCCATGATGATGGCCTGCAGGATCGCGATTGCCCCGGTGACGATGGCGGTCAGCAACGACCAGACAGACTGCACGATCATGACCAGGCCCTGCCAGACCATCGACCAGTTGCCCTGCAGGAGCCCCAGGAACACCGTGAGGATTCCCTGGATGATGCCGATCGCCGCGGTGATGATCGACGCGATGGTCGAGAACACTGTGGTGATGACCGGCAGCAGTGCCTGGAACACCGGCATGAGCATCCCCAGCACGAAGGTGACCAGAGTCGTCAGGATCGTGATCACCTGCGTGATGATCTGGATCACCAGCGTGAACACCGGGACGAGCGCGTTGACCACGGCCATCAGTGCCGGGAACACAGCGCCCGCCAGGGAGGTCAGGATCGGCATGAGCGCGCCGGCCACGGTAGCCACCAGCCCCATGAACGCCTGCGCGAGACCCATCACAGCTGCCCGGAAGGGCTCTGAGGTGGACCAAGCGTAGGCGAACATCGCCGCGAGCGCGGCCAGGCCGGCGAGGAATACGGCGACGACTGCGCCCACCGCGGCGATGACCGGGCCCAGGGTGGTGAACACGGTGCCGAGCACCCCGGCGATCGCGGCGAAGCCACCGAACGCTCCGATGGCCCCGGCGATGGTGGTGGCGAACCCGACGATTCCGGAGATCACGGAGACGAGTACGGGGAGCAGCGCGACGACGGCGGCTGCGACGACTCCGATCACGGCGGCGAGCCCGGGGAACGCGTTGGTGAAGTTCGCGATCCCCTGGGCGACGGCCACGAGGATCGGTGCGAGCGCGGAGATGGCGGAGACCAGGGCCTGACCGAGCACGGGGATGATCGGCTGGATGGCGGCCATCAGGGCGGTGAAGACGGGGGCGAGCGCCTGGATGGTGGTGCCGAGCACGGGGCCGATGGTGGAGGCCAGTGTGCCGAGCACGGACATGAGGGAGCCCGCGGCCGCGCCCAGGGCGGGGAACGCGGGTTGCAGGGCCTGCACGCCGGTGAGGATGCCCTGGAACAGGGCGGTCGCCCCGGACTGGAACACGGGGTTCTGCAGTGCTGCCCCCAGGCCCTCGAGCAGCGCGGATCCAGCCTGCCCGGCCAGGGTCATGACCTGGGCGATGGTCGGGGCCAGGGAGAGGAACGCGGAGCCCAGGGCAGAGACCCCCGGTGCGAGCGCGGCCATGGCGTCGTGGGCGCCCTGGAACACGGTGGTGAGGGCGCCTTGCCACACGGGCCCGTTGATGGCGGCGTTGACGCGCTGCAGGCCGTCTGCGAGCGCGCCAAGCGAGGCACCGCCGGCGTTGGCTGCCGCCGTGGCGAAGCCCCCGAGGATCCCTGCGGTGGATCCGATGACGCGGCCGAGGTCCTGGAGTGCTGAGACTCCCCCGGTGATCCACCGGTGGAGAGACCCGTCCCCTGCGGACTTGGTGATGAACGCGTCGAACTGGGTGGTGAGCTTGGTGAACCAGCCTGCGAGCTGCGGCAGGTAGGAGGCTCCGGCGGTGCCGAGGGTCATGATGGCGCGGACCAGCGGTTGCGCTGCGCCGGCGGCGATGTCGATGGAGGACTTGAGGTAGTCCATCTGGGTTCCGAGCTGGCCCAGGGACAGCTTCGTGGACAGGCCCTTGGCGATGCCCGCGAAGAACGTCCCGATGGACGAGCTCACGGCAGAGAGCTTCGTCTCGAGCAGGGGCAGTGCGGAGGCGGCGAGGCTGCGGATGGGTGCTTCGGCCTTGGCCCAGAACGAGGAGCTGATGGATCCCTGCAGCGCTGAGAACTGCGGGCCCAAGTCTCCGAGGACCTTGCCGGCGTCCTTGAGCGCGAGGATCATCGTCGTCGCACCAACGGCGATGCCCGCGAAGATTCCGGGCACGGCGAGCGCGGCCGGGGCGATCGACGCGACCGACCCGGCGAGGGAGAGGATGTTGGAGGTGCCCGCGAGCGCGGCGGATCCCAGGTTCACGAAGGCCGTGCCGAGCGCGGCCACACGGGGCACGGAACGGTCCAGGTTGGTGAGGACGTCGCTGACGTGCTGGATCGCGTCCCCGGCCACACGGGCGCCGGAGAGGCCCGCGAGCGCGGCGGTGACTTTGCCTACGGAGCCGGTGGACAGGCGCGCATGGAGATTAATGATGCGGTCACGGGCGAGCACAGCCAGGCGGGCGGCGGCCACACCTGTGTCGGCGTCGACGTTGAAGGTGGCCTTACGGCCGTCGATGCTGTCGCGCAGGTCGTCGGCGTCACGGCGGGCGGCGGCGGTGTCCGCGGCGATCTTGAGCTCCGCGGCGCGGGACTCGATCTGGTCCACCATTGCCTGGACCTTGGAGCGGAACGCGGCGGCCTGCTCGGCGTCCACGGGCACGGTGGCGTTGAGGTTCTCGGCGGCGGTCTTGACCGTCTTGGCGAGGTCGGCGCGCATCCGCTCACCGTCGACGGTGAGCGGGATCTGCGCTTCGAGGCGGGCCGCGGCGGCCTTGACCTCGCGGGTGACGCGCTCCTGCCAGCCCCGCTCGGTGTCGATGTCCAGCGGCGCCTTGATCGGAGCCTTCTCCGCGACAGACTGGGCCTGCCTCTTGGCGTCGGTCACGGCCTGGCGTACGCCCTTGGAGTCCAGGGCGGTGGAGAGGGTGACCTTCGCGGACTTGCCCGCCGCAGCGGCCGCGCGCTTTGCTTCACCGGCGAGACCGGTCGTGTCCAGCGCGGTCTTGATCGTGACCTTCGCGGTGCGCTCGATCTGCTGCAGCTTGCGCTTGAGCTCGGCCCCGAAGTTCGTGGAGTCCGGGAGAACGCGGATCTGTACGCGCCCGACTTCCTTGCCGCCGGCCATCGGTTCCCCCTCACATGGGTATGCGAAAGGCCCCCGCAGGTGCGGGGGCCTTTCTGTGTGTCAGGCGCCGGCCATGATCGCGTCGACCTCTTCCAGCGTGGTGGGGCTGGAAGAGACGTCGGGGCGGTCCACCGGCGGCGGGAATCGCGGCTTCTTCTTCGACCCGGACACCGCAGTGATCGCGGCGAGCTGGCCGACCCGGTCCACGACGTTGGCCGTCATGTACGCGGTTGGGGTCCAGTCCACGTGGGCTGTGCTGCCGAGTGTCTCGGCGCGGGCCACGGAGCGGGCGTCGTGCCCGAGACGCGCGATGAGCGCCTCGAGTACGAGCAGCCGGTCCGAGTCCCCGTTGGTCACGGCATCGAGCGGGTCGAAGCCGTAGAGACCGACGAGGTCACCGATAACGGCGGGCTCCGAGATCAGCCATTCTCGGAGCCGTCGCCTTCCCCCATCTCACCGGCGTAGGCCATGCACAGGTTCATGGCACGTTCCATGCCGCCCCGGCCCGCAGTGAACGCGGCGAACTTGACCGGGTCCACCGCGTAGCGGTCCTCGACCCAGTCGATGAAGTCCGCGACCTCGTCCAGGTCGAAGTTCGAGACGTCGACCTCCTGGTCCACGTCTTCGATGGACTCCGCGCCGAGCAGCTTGAGCATGCGCGCCATCATGCGCGCCTGGTCCGAGCCTTTGATCTTAGAGAACGGGATCAGCAGCTCGTGCCCCTCGACGTCCTCGAAACGTTCCTGCTTCGCGGCGTCCACGGACGCCTGGGTGGGCTTGCGGTCCTGCGGGGTCTTGCGGGTGCGGGTCTGGGTGGTCGTAGCCATGTGAGCCTCCTGTGAGCATGCGCTGTCGGTGTGAGCCTGTTGGTGTGGGTGGAGCCCCGCCCGCCCGTGGCCGGCTCACGGAGCCACGAGCGGGCGGGAGTGTGTCACGCGGCCGCGAGCGCCTTGTACGGGTGGGTGGCGAACCAGCGGAACCGCTTGCGGGTGGTCTCCGAGGACAGCGCCTGGATGCGCAGCTGCAGCTCGAAGAACTCCTCGACGTCCAGCTCGGGGGCGTCGCCGAGGGTGATCTGGCCGCGGGGCATGTAGAACCCGGCGCGCTTGTCGCCGGGGGCGAAGATCACGAGCACGGCGCGCTCGACGGTGCCGATGTTGCCGACGTCGTAGGACTGGGTGGCCTCGTCCCATTCGCCACCGGGGAATGCGAGCTCGAAGGTCGCGCGGTCCATCTGCAGCGCGTTGACGGTCGAGGACCAGGCGGTCGGCTCGTAGACGGCGTCCAGGCCCTCGTCCTCCCAGGAGCCCTTCTGCTCGGCGTCGCCGCCGTCCTTCTCCAGGGCCACGGAGTTCTCGCGCGACGTGTGGCCGAGGGAGTCCCAGCCGGTGTAGGTCTTCTCATCGCCGATCACGAACGAGGAGATGTCGATGGGCGCGGTGTCCACGGGGGCGACGAGCACGTTGCCGCGGAACGGGATGATGGTTTTTCCGGCATCGAGTGCCATGAGGTACCTCCAGGGGTGTGGCCCAGCACGGGCCGGGAAGAATGTGTTGGGGCCCCGTGCTACGGGGTGAGGAGGACGCGGAAGGACCCGTTGTACTGGGCCACGTCCTTGGCGACCGTGGCGGTCACAGGCGCTCTGTCGGGCAGGCTGATCACATCGGCGTACGCCACGGAGCACAGCTGCTGGGCGCCGTCACGGATCACCGGGTAGTGGTCCTGCAGGTCGGCCATGAAGTACGCCACCGAGGCGGCGATCTCCTCGGCGGCGCGGTTGGTCTTGGCGCAGACCGACACGGCCACGGCCCAGGACTCCCCCAGCGCGAGATCCGCGTTGGCGATCCGCCCGTCCGAGGTGGCCGCGAAGATCACCATGGGTAGGTGCTCGTACGCGTCCACGTCGGGCTCCGCAGTGACCGTGACCCGCGGGTCGTTGACGATCTGGGTGAGCACCGTGTGCAAGGCCCGCTGCACGGGCAGTGTTCTCGGCATGCTCACCCCCGCTGCGCTTTCCTGAACGCGAATTTCCCAGGCACCCAGGACGGCTTCTCGCCGTCCGTGAAGTGCCCGTACTCGATGGACATCGCGTTCGGGTCGTCGGAGTACACGAGACGGTCCGTGACCCCTGACGGGCCCGAGACACGCTCGACCTTGATCGACGCGAGGAACCGGCCGGTCCGCTTGGAACCGGCCGCATTCGCCCGCACCTGCGCAGCCACCTCGTCGGCGGCCGCGTCGAACACCGCGTCCTCAGACGCGATGCGCGCCGCGATTAGCGACGCCCTGGGATCAACCCACGCCACGTGGTCACCGCGCCTTCGCCGCGAGCGCGGTCATGACGATGCGCTGGTGGCTGGTGCGGCGGGACATGGTGTGAACCATTGGTTCGCCCTCCTGCTGGAAGGTGCGGCCGTCCCAGGTGATGCGGGTGTGGTTCCCGCCGGGCCAGGGGCCGGCGCCCGGGTTGAGCTGCTGCTCGTGGTCGAACACCTGGTAGGTGGTCACGGCCTGCAGACCGAGTTCGTAGCGCTCCGTGGCGGAAAGCGGGTACACGTTGCAGCGCCGGGTGACCGGGGGCTGTTCGACCTCCTCGTAGCCGCCCATGCCGTCCGGGACGCGCTGGACGGTGGTGATGGTGACGGTGTGGCGGGGCGCGGAGCGCAGGCTCATGGCAGAGCCCATCCGCGGCGCATGCCGACCCGAGCTGTCCTCGGTCCGGCCTCCTCGCCCTTGGTGCAGCCCAGGCGGGCGAGCCACCTGTCCGTGTACCAGATGTCCGGGGACGCGGCGAGCGCGCGCTTGCTGTAGCTGTACCCGCCTTCGGACTCGGACTGGATGGTGGGGTCATCGTCGCGGAGCACGCGCAGGACGGCGTCCACGACAGCGTCCTGCGCGAGCTCTGGGTCGGTGGCCCCGGACTTCACTCTGGCGAGGAGCCCGGGGCAGTCCGCGAGGAGGACGCGCACGCCCTTGTCGACCAGGGCTTGGACGTAGTCCTCCTCGGTGTCCGGGATGACCCCGTCGTACTCGAGCTTGACCCGGTCCAGCCCGATGTTCAGCGCGTTGGCCATGACGTCCTCCTCTGGTGCTGCAGATCAGCCGAGCAGACGGTCGATGAGCTCGGACTTCTTGCCACCGGTGGGCAGGCCCTGTTCGTGGGCGAGGTCGCGGAGCTGGTCCACGGTCTTGTCCTCGAGCGCAGTGCGCAGCTCAGCGTCCTCGTCGGGCGCCGATGCCGGCTCTTGCTCGCTCTCCGGGGCCGGGACCGTCCCGCCGTCCTGCTCGACCGTGGCGGTCTGGGGCAGGACGGCAGGGTTGGTGATGACACCATGGGCCCACTCGGGGGCCTCGGTCCCGGCCGCCAGGAAGACCTTCTCGCCGGTGGGCGACGTCGCGAAGGTGCTGGCGAGGAGCCTCATCACAGGACCTTCGCGGCCAGGGACAGGTTGGCGTTGGCCAGCACGGGCAGCGCGATCGCGTCCGCGATGACCTCAGCGATCATCGGGGGCTTCGGGTTGCGCCACACCCCAGTGACCAGGCCGGGCTGCTCCACGTCCTCGATGGCCCACTCGGGGGCCGTGGCGGTGAGCGTCTGGCCCCAGATCGTGGAGCCCAGCGGGGAGCCGGACTCGTTGGTCGTGGGCCCAGCCGCGGGGAGCATCAGCACCGTGTTCTCGGGGAGCACACGGGTGGCAACGCCGTCCACGGACACGCGGCGGTCGTAGGTCACGATCTGTGCCATGCCCTCGGAGTCCAGCAGCGCCTGGATCTCCGCGCGGGTGCCGAGGCGAGCGCCGCCACCGTTGAGCACGGTGCGGAACTCGTTGCCGCCGGCGAGCGCGCGGAACGCCTTCTGCGACAGGACAATGGCTCCGGGCTGCTCGCCGGTGGCGTCCACGTAGGTGTCGTGCCAGGCCTGCAGGTCAGCCATGCGGGACACATCAGGGGTGTTCCACAGGGCCTCGGCGGTGACGGTGTTCTCCGGGCGGCGCCCGAAGTCGTCGTCGGTGCGGAAGTTGTCCTGGTTGATGGTGGCCTTGCCGGTGGCCAGGACGATGCCGCGCATCCGCTCGATGCTGTCGGCGACCGCGCGCACCACCGTGTCGGTGGTGGTCTGGATCGCGTTGAGCACGGCGGTGTCCGAGGCGTTCCGGGTGCGCAGCTGCTGGTACTCGCTGACCGGGATGTTCTGGCCCAGTGCGGGCAGCTCCAGGGTCACGCGACGGCCGGCGCGACGGCGGCCGATCTCGGGCTCCGCGTCGTAGGCGCGGAACTTCGCGACGTCCACGAGGCCGGCGTCACCCTGCACGAGCTTGATGACGGTGTCGGTGACGGTGCGGTTGGGAAGCCACTGGGCGAGGGTGCCCTTCTTGGCCTCGTACTCGGCCAGGGAGGCGCGAGCGTAGCCGGTCAGAGTGGCCGGGTCGATGACGTCAGTCCAGATTGCCATGGTGTCGTCCCCCTTCCTTAGATGTAGACGATCGTGGTGTGCGGCTGGGCGGCTGGCGCGGTGAAGTCGCCCGGCACGCGGGCGGTCTTCACGGTGCCGTGGTAGAACACGGGCACCGGCAGGTCCGCGGCACCGGCCACGGACTGGTCCGTGTACACGTGGCCCGCGAAGTCGCCGGCGTTGTCACCGGTGAGAGGCACGAGCACACCGCCGGTCTTGCACACCGGGGTGCCGGAGGGGATGTACCCGTCCGGGTAGTGGGTGGCCTTGGTGAAGGCCGAGATGTCGAGCGTTTCCGTGCGGCAGTTCGCGATGCTGTGGCTGGAGCCCAGCCACGACTGATCGCCACCGCCAAACGCCTCCGAGGTGAGTCGGGGCATGATCCCTCCTTAGGGCTTGGGTTCTGCGCCGTGGCGGGCCTCGTACATGGCCCGCCCGGCTTCGACAGATGAGCTCCCCTGGAACCGCCGGAAGCCCTGGGCGTTCGGAGGTGCGGGGATGGTGTGGCCCGCTTTGGGCAGGCCGTTGACGCGGTCGGTGATCCTGGCGGTGTCGACCGACATGTCCTCCCCGATGTACCGGGAGAAGTTCAGGTCCTCGAGGAATCCCTCGAGCACCTTCGGGTCCACGTCGCGTGCCGCGGCGCGAAACTCTGCTGCCACCAATCTCTCGGCGGACTCCTGACGGGCCTCACGCAGCGCATCGTTGCGCGCCTGGGCCCGGGCTTCTTCCAGCGCACGCTCGGTGTCGCTCATGCCGGCGCGCTGGGCTTCCTCCCACTTCGAGGCCTTCTCCGCAAGCTGCTCGTAGTCGGCGCGCTCGTTCGCGCGACGCTCGTGCTTGCGGGACTGGTGCTTCCAGTACGCGACCTGCTGATCCGTGGTCATCTCCGCCAGCGGCGTGTTCTCCGGGTACCCCCGGTCGCGCTGCTGCTCCTGAGACCCCGGAGCACCCTGCTGCTGGGGATTGTCGCCGCCGGACTCGCCCGTGCTCTGCTCGAGCTCGTGGGCGTTCTGGCCCTGGACTTCCTTGGGCGTGGGGTAGGTGGGCTGGGGCATGGTGTGAGCCTCCTTGTCAGGTGTTCCGTCTCGATCCGGGTGGATCGTGGTCTCCCCGTCCCGGGGCTGGTAGATCTCCCACCAGTCCTCGATGGGGGCGTGCGCCTCGTCCGTGCCGTCACGGGCGGACACACGGTCCTTGGCGAGCGCGGCCGGGGTGGCCAGTACCTGCACGTCCTCGGCGCCCAGGCGGGCCGCAGCGTCCGCGCGCTGGGCGGGGTCCGCGAGGGTTCGGATCACCCACACGTCCGAGTCCTTGTGCTCGGCGGCGGCGCGTTCGGCGGCCATACGCCACATTGACGCCTGGCCCGGGCCGACCGTGCGGCGGATCTCGTCCAGGTCGATGACGACGTCGTCGGGGCCGGCGTGCCGGGCCACGTGGGTGGTCTTGCCGGCGCCGGGCGGTCCGCACACCAGGTGCACCGTCACTTCCCGTACCTCATCTGCGCGATCTCCTGCTTGAGTCGGGCGATCCGCTCGGTCTGCCAGCTGATCGCCTCGGCCAGGTCTTCCTTGCCCTTGCGCTGCCGGATCTTCAGGTTCTCGAGGGAATCCGTCAGCGCCTCGGCCTGGGCCTCGCGCTTGGCGATCTGCTTCTCCCTGTCAGCGGCGGAGCCGCCGGACTTGGGCGCCTCACGCCGGGTCTTGGACGTTGGCTTGCGCGGCGGCTTCTTGCGGCCCGGACGCGCGGATCCCGCGGGGATAGCCAGACCAGCGTCCGTGAGGACGGGACCAAGTTCGCCGTGCTCGCCCGTGCTGATCCTGACCCGCTTGAGGTCCTGCGCCAGCGTGGAGCCCGCGGCCTCGTACAACCGGTTGAGGTCCGCGCGGTTGATCGCCCCGCCCGGGTCCGCGTCCTCGGTGATCGGCATGGTCTGGCACTTGCACCGATCGTGGATCGGCATCAGCTCGTCGAGCTTGTACCGCTGGTGCGAAGCCACCGCGCACAACCCGCACGTGCCCGTCTTGGATAGCTCCGGGCGGATCACGCGCCGGTATCCCGTCACCACCGGCGTGGCCCGGTAGATCTTCTGCGCCCGCGAGCGCGAAGCGTCGGCGATGTCCGTCTGGGCGATCACCGAGGCGCGGTCCACGGCCGCGGCGAGTGCTTCCTCGTCCGTCTTGCCGATGGAGGTCTGGTAGCGGCGCTGCTCGGCGGGGCGTTCTGCGACCTCGTCCAGGAGCATGTCCGCGCGTTCCTCGCGTTCGTACTCCCAGGTGTCGATCTCGGGGACGTCGGGCCACTCGATGTCGAGGTCCTTGAGGACCTCTTCGATGTAGGCGTCAGCCTCGGTGCGGGACTCGTGAATCGCGGTCTGCATGATCGTGGCCGCCTGTGCGCCGGCGGCGCGCACGAGATCCCCGTCGTACCAGGCACCGCCCTCGGGCTTCATCCGGTCGACGGTGATCCACAGCGCGGCCAGCTGCCGCACGGCCATCTCCGCCAGGGAGATCGTGGCCTTGGCGTGCGCGGTGAGCAGCACGTCCAGGTACCGGAGGTCACTCATCGGTGCCCCCAGTGGTGGACGCGGCCGCCGTCATGGTGGGCGCGAGCACGGCCTGCTCGAGCAGCTCGGTCTTGCGCTGCCGCTTGGCCTCGGCCACCTCGGCCGGGGTGAGCTCCGCGAACTTCTCCATGCGCAGCTCGAACGGCACGCCGGCTTCCTTCGCGCCGCGGGCGGACTCGGCTCGCTCGGTGAGCGAGGACCGGCGGGGGTTCGCCCACACGATCTTCAGCTTCTCCACTCCAGCACGCTCGGCGTGACCGCTCAGGCGCAGGGCCGCGGAGGTCGCCCGGCGGATCGCGGTGTCCGCGCGCCGAGAGGTTGACTCGATCTTGAAGATCACGGCCTCACGCTGGGTGGCCGCGCCCTCCGCGGAGCCCTCGGACGCCGCCGGGTGGATCATGTGCAGCGGCGTCATCGACGCGGCCGCGAGCGCGATCATGTCGTCCTTGATGGAGGACAGCACCGGGGTGAAGTCAGCTTGCCCGGACTCCCACATCTCCACGGCCGCAGGCAGCACCCACATGGACCCGGGATCAGCCTCGAAGATCTCGTCGTAGTCGATCTCCTGCCCGTCCTTGTCGTGGCGTGGGGCGCCCTTGAGCGCGCGCTGGCGGAAGGCCTGCATGGCGATGAGCACCATGCGCTGGAGCACCGTGTGGTTGATGCGCTCCAGTGTGGGCAGGTGCCGCTCGAACTCCCCCAGCCCGCGGCGGTTCTCCATCTCGTAGACCGGCACCTCGCCCAGCGTGTTCTCGTAGGCTTCGTCCTCGAGCTCCCACACGGTGGGGAGGATGCGCCAGGCAGGGGCATTGCGCTTCGGGAGCATCGTGGGGCCCTGGTGGTACGCGACCCTGATGCGGTCCGGGCGGTACAGCACGGCCATGTCACGATCGTTGGGGTCGTCGCGGTAGATCTTGAGAGCAGCGAGCGCGAGGCCCGGGTTCGCGGGGTCCGGCTCCCATGCGTACTGGGACGGGTGCTCAGCGGTAATCCGCACCGGCGAGTTGGGATCGGACGGGTCCGCACGTCCGACCATGAGCGCGCCGCGGCGGGCCACGAGCATCCACTCCATGGCCTGGGCGAACGCGTCCTGGGCGGAGGAGTTCTCCCACACGTCGCGCACGACGTCGTCGCCGTCCGAGTCCTGGTCCACAGAGGTGCGGCAGGCCAGGGGCTGCATGCGGTGGAGCATGGCCGCCACGATCAGCTCGGCGAGGTTGAGACGCGCGAGCTGCTGCAGGCGGTGGAAAGCGGGGGTGAGCTTGTCCGGGTAGGGCAGCGGCGGCTTGCCGTCCATCCAGTCGTCCAGGAGCGACACCGTGCGCAGGTCGTCGCCGATCTTCTTGGACAGGCGCGCCATCCACCACTCGTCAGAGCCGGGGATCTTCGCTGCCGCAGACTCGAACCGCATCCGGTCCCCCTCTCTCCTGGTTACTGCATGGACGCCAGCCGCTGCCGCAGAGCAGCACGGCGGGCAAGTCGGCCACGTTCCCCGGCCGCCGGCGGCGACGGGCGCGCCCCCACCTTGAACGGCACAAAGTCGTCCTCGGGGGCCTCCCCGCCCGCGAGCACGCGGGCGCGGGCCTCGAACGCCAGAGTGGCCGCCATCGCGGCGTCCATCTTCCTGACGCTGTTCTTGCCCTCCTTGCCGATCACCACGCCTCCACGGCGCGGCCAGCGGCGGGCGTTGGTCATGTGCCGCACGAACACCGGGTTCGCGGACATGCGCACCACGGGCGCACCGTTCTCGGTGGCCGTGAGGTTCAGGTGGAACCGTTCGAGCGCGAGCGCCATGGGGGCGTCGCGCTTGGTCCACCAGCGGATCGCGTCGTGGCCGGCCTTCATAGCCAGCCGCTCCCCGTACTCCAGCTCCCAGGCGTCGATGCGGTCCTGCCAGTGCGGCGGGTCCGCGAAGAACGCCTCCACCTGGTAGTCCTTGAACGCCTGGGCCACGGCCGCGTCGACCGCGACCTCGTCTACGCGCCAGTCCTCCGCCTCGGGCCCGTCCGGTCTCTCGATGATCAACAGCGGGTCCACCGTGCCGTCCTCGATGCGGCAGGCCACGAGCGCGGTCGCGTCGTTAGTCTGGGCGCCGTCGAAGCCCAGCGCGATGCGGTCGCCCTTGCGGAGACAGCCGCCCATCTTGACCGGCATGCCGTCACTCACGCGCGCGATCTCCGCGGGTGTGAGCCATGCGTTGGATGCCTCTGTGAGGGCGTTGAGGTAGTAGCGACGGGACTCGGACGGTGTCGTGCGCGGGTCGAAGATCTTGTCCACGACGCCCTCGAGCGAGTTCCAATCCATGGCCTCGCCGTAGGCCTCGGCGACTGCCTCCGCGAGCTTCTGCTCGTCGGAGAGGTCCACGAGGTCCGACCAGCGGTGATCGAACAGCATGCGGATGCGGCCGCGCAGCTTCGGTTTCTTGCCGTTGGCCACGGCCTGCATGGACTCCTCGACCAGCTGCATGTACTTGTACGTGGCCTCGGCCACCGACTCCTCGCCGGGCAGGTACATCGTTGTGGTCTCGAGGTACCACGTGCCCGCAGACTTCTTGCGCTTCACCAGGTTGCGGGTGACCGTGGAGTGCATCTCCCGCAGCGCCTTGGTGTTGTACAGGTGCGACTCGTCCGCAACGACGAAGGTCTCCTTGCCACCGTCCTTGGACGACGCGCCGGCCGTGGAGGGTGTGATCTCCCCGCCGTAGGGCAGAGCCACGCGGGTCAGCCCGCAGTCCAGCCCGTAGGCCTTCAGCTCGGCCAGGGGCCCGTCCGTGAGGTTGAAGTAGATCGTGTCGTAGACGTTGCCAGTCTGGCCCTCCTCGGTCGCGAGGATCCGCACGTACGGGGTACTCACAGGCTTGCCCATGGGCTCGCCCTTCTCGTACGTGTACGTCTGCCCGAGGAACGTGTACGTCTCCCCGCCCTGCGCCCAGCCAGCGAACCGGCACGGGCCCAGCGCCTCGAACAGCACCAGACGCGAACCGAGGCCGGACTTGTCGCAGCCCTTGGGCCGGGAGAAGAACGCCGAGTCGACCAAACGGCCACCGTCCGCGTCGAGCGCGTAGCAGTCCACCACGAAGGTGGAGTACTCGTCCCCGTGCCGCACCGGCTCTCCCTGCACGTCACCGGGGCCGTGCACCACGAACGTCTCGATCCACCACAGCGCCAGCCACCCGAGGGTGCGCGAACGCGTCGAACCAGGAGGGCGCACGATTTTGTGCGGCACCGCGGCTCAGTCCTTGATCCGCGAGCGCCGCGAGTCGAGGGATGTGACGGACGCTCCGGGGGCATCCCCAGCTGACATGGCGTCGGGTACGACGATGTCCTGTCGCAGACGCATCCGGTCCTCCGGGGTCGCGCCGAACTTGGCGACGCGGATCCGGACCTCGGAGGCGAACTCCCACCGGCCCTTGGTCCACATGACGTGGTGTAGGAGCGCGGTGTCCATGAGGAAGTCCCAGTCTGGTTGGGAGAGCATGCGGCAGGCCTGCGGCGAACGCCGCCAGTGGTCCCACCACTGCTGCGTCATGGGGTGCCAGTCCTGAGCTTCCGGGAGTACCCAGGAGCCCTTGGGCAGTTCCGGGCCGAGAGCCTCGTCTCCGATGACCAGATCGGTGGCGACGTTCGGTGCCTGCAGCGAGGTCTTCTCGGGGCCCTTGTTGCGGCGAGCCGCGTTGTCCTTCGGGGCCGGTCCGACTCCTGCCATGCGTGCACCTCCCATGCCGGGGCATCGCCCCTTGTCAGGGGGTCAGCACGGTTCGTGACCGGTCAGGCGACGAGCGCGCCGAGCCGGTCGGTTGCCTCCTCGATCTGCCGGTTGAGCATCTCCAGGCGTCCCTCGTCCCACGGGGACTGGCGGGCGCGGACTTCGGCGGCCATGGATTCGAGGGCTTCCAGGCGCCGCTGCAGGCGCCTGACCTCGTACTCCGTGAGCCGTTTGCAGCGCGACGAGCAGTAGGCCCGCGGGCGACCGGGGGCCATGCGTTGGTCCAGGTCAGCGCCGCACTGGCGGCAGTAGGCCCGAGGCATTCGCCACCGCCTTTCGCCACTCGGTTACGCCACCCCCATGCCATGCCCCAGACCCGTACAGACCGCGAGAAGCAGGACGCTGCGGCCAGCCGGGGAGGGCCGGGGAGGACCCCCTCCCCCCCCTGGGTCAGCGGCGCGGGCCGCGGCGGGGAGTGCCGGCGGCCCGGGCGACCTCGCGGGGGACGCTCGAGGGTGGGGAGAGGGTCGTCTGTCGCCCGGGGCCGGTCAGTCGACCAGCCCCGGGTGTCGTTCTTGCGGACGGGCTGCGCGGGCCCTGCGTGGCGATGTCGCGCCTTGACGGCCCGTGCGCTTTGCGTGATGCCACGAGCACAATGATCGAAGGTTCTCGTGGTCCTCAGCAGCCTCGGCGTGATCCACCTCGGTCGCGGGTGCGGTGCAGCGTTGCCCGGTGTCGGGCGAGACGTACCGGCAGCGGTACCCGTCGGCCTCGAGCTGCGCCTTGCGCAGTCGCTGCCAGTCGGGCGGCAGCGGCGCGGTGCGTCCGCTCTGCGATCCCCACGGCATCAGCCCGGGCCCATCGGGTTGTCCCCGCCGTGATGGCCAGGCCACAAGCCAGTGGACTCATGATGCCACTGGGCACAGATGCGCTTGGCGCGGGCCAGGCCCACGTGCTTGGCGAGATGGCGGGTACAGCGAGTGAAGTCGCCGGAGGTCCCCCACCGTATCTTCGCGGCACCCACGCCGTGCTTCCAGTACTTCTCGAGCTCATTCATCGACATCACCATCCCACTCGATGAACATCATGTGGCCGGGGTCGAACTGGATCTGGCAGGCAAAACAGAACGCCCCGTAGATCGCTTCCGCTTCACATGCCTCGCCTGCGCACTGCCGCCAAGAACGCGCCATCGTCGCCCCCTAAGTCGTGCGGGCTGTTGTTCGACCGGTAGCCCGCGAGCCGGTGCGCCCTCGGCGGTGGCAACTTGAGCGGTAGCGATCGCTCCTCGGTGCCGGGGGAACCTAGTGGCTCAGATGCAGGGCCATCCGCCGGCTGACAGGACGCCTGATGACCCTTCGATCCGTGGCCCGCGGGTCAAGAACGGGACCCCCGCGGCGGTGACGTTGACACCTGAGCCAGGCATGCAGAAGGCCCCGACGTCACCGCCGGGGCCTTCCAAGTCATTCCGTATCTTCCGACACGTATTCCATTTGAGTACAGACTAGCGTGACAGGCCCGCAGAAGTCCATAGGCGCGCCTGTGTTGTCTTAGGCCGCGTCGCCGGCCCTGGCCCCGTCCTAGCTCGTTTCGTGGCTGTGTAGCCGCTGCCACGTGGCCACGGCATCCGTGGCACGGAACATCATCGGCTCCACAGACACCGGTCGCAGTTGCTGTCTGCGCACCCACTGCCTCACCGTCTCGCTCGTGAGCCGGACCTTGAGGACGCTGCGGAAGATGGTCACGAGATCCGCGGTTCCCACGACCAGTCCGAGCAACATCTCGTCACGCGCCTGCACCCGCTCCTCGATCTCCCACAGCACACCACACGACGGGCAGCTCACCTCTCCCTCGGTGCGGTGCGTGGCCAGCACTCCCCCACAGTCACAGGCGCCGATGACACGGCGGTCCGGGGCGCGGTCCACGGCACGCCACCCACGCGCTACCGCGGCCATCAGGTCCGCGACCGCCCCTGCGATCTCCGGCCGACGAGCGGCGTGCGCCAGGTGCCGAGCGGTCCACGGGGCTAGGTCCTCGATGGCCACGGGCACTCGCTCGCGCTCTCCCGCCCCCAGATGCGCCACGGTCCGCAGCGCAACACGCACCTCGTCGGCTACCTCCGAGGCCGCGAGGTTCAGCACCAGCGGCCGCTCGTTGGACGCGCCGCCAGCGGACGAGGTCTGGCGGGCCTGCTTCGTGATGGTCACGTCCAGCTCTCGGAGCAGACGCGGCACGGACAGCACGGTCGTGTGCAGGCTGGTCACGCATGATGAGCAGAGGTTGCCCATGGTCGCCGGCACCCCGTCGATGACACACAGTGCGCTCATGACTCGTCCTCCTGGTCATCCATGTCCATCAGCATCCAGTCCGGCTGAGGCAGTGCAGCCGCTGCAGCCACGGATAACAGGCCGTGCTTCTGCCAGAACATCAGGCCCGGCGAGGATAGGGTCTGGAGCGTCTGCCGCCCATCAGCATCAGTGCAGTTCGCCACGATCACCCATTCGGTCACCATGGATTCCCCGAGATGGTCGGCAATGATCTGCGTCAGATCACCCGGACAGCTGTCCATGTTCATGGCTTCTCCCCCATCGATCCAGTGCCGTAGCTGGTGCCGGCAGACAGCTCGAGCTGCACCCGCTGGGACACGACATCACGCGGACGCCACACCCCAGCATCGACACCGGCTGCGCGGAGTCCCTCGATCCAATTCTCCTGCTTCGGTCGGAACGTGCCCTTCTCCGTCTTGAGCTCACGCACCAGGCAGATGCGCTTGCGAGGGTGCACGAGCACCAGATCCGGGAACCCAGCCGGCGAGCGCCGTGAGTCGTAGGCATGGAAGTGTTCCCAGCCCAGGGCCTTGGCGAGCTGGATGACGTGGTTCTGCAGCTGTGCTTCTTTCCAGGACAGGATCATCTGGTCCTGGTGGTCTACGGCTTTCACTTCGCATCCTTTCGTGCGCTTCGGTTCTGGTTGCGCTCTGCACGGCAGGCGCGTACCTGGGCCACCTGGACCCACGCCTCTATCTCCTTCTGGTCCATCACTTCTTCTTTCCCCTTCTTCCCCTGCGTCGTGATCTTGATCTTGATGCGCGCGCCTTGGGTGGGTGGTCATGGTTGTCTGGCGTGTTCTGTTTCTGGGGTGGTCGAGCTGGGTCCCCGTCCCTTCCCGTACCGGCCCGACCCGTCCCGCCCCGTCCCATGCCGTCAGGAACCGTAGGAAGCTTCCCTGCGGATTCCTGCCGAGTTCTGCTTGTCTCTGCAGAGCGCTCTGGTGGTCGGCCGGCGGGGATACCTGGTCGCGCCTTCTCCACGGGTGTGGGGGCTGCGGTGTCAGGTTCCTGGGCGGGTGAGTCGCTGCTGCTCGTGGGCGCGCTGTCCTCTCCTGCCGCGGGGGTGCCGGCCTCGGGTGGGGTGTGGCCTGGTGGGATCTCCCCTGGCCGCACCTTGGTCCTTGGTGCGGGTGGTGGGGTGATGCCGTTGCTGCGGGCCCACTCGCTGTTCTTGATGTACTCCACCGTGTCCAGCGAGTAGTACGGGCGATCCGGGACCGGGAGCAGCGGGTACTCGCGCTCGGCGTGGGGATTGTTCTTGCGCCCGCTGTTGCAGCGGGTGCAGGCCACCACGAGATCGTCCGGTGTTTCGGCGCCGCGGCCGGGGCTGCGGTGATCGTAGGTCCCGGCCAGACGCCCAGTGCGGGCCCGGAACTTGACGACCTGCCCGCAGTACCGGCACGCGTCGCCGTCACGCAGGCGTACCGGGATGGTGAGGGCCGGGTTGGAGTTGTCGCGCTTGCGACGTCGCTCCCACTCGACCTCCTCGGCGGTGCGCATGTGGATGAACTCCGGGTCTTCCACGATCCGCCAGCGAGCCCGCTCGTGGCCGCGAACGACCTCAATCACGGGTTCGAGGTACCCGGCGAAGGTCGCCTGCTCGAGCAGCAGATCTGCGCGCTCCATCGAACCGGCCACATCAGCCGCGGTCGCCCGCGTGATGACGTAATCGGTGAGGTGCTGCGCCCCAACCGTCGCGCACAGCGTGACGAACCCGAAGACCTCAATCTTCGAGCGGTCGTCCGCGTCTGGATGCTCACGCACCTCTGCAACGATCGGGTTAGTTGCTGCTGAGTCCCCTACTCGTAGCCACGGCATCAGTCGCGCTCCTGCCCATGACCCGCGCTTCCAAGACGTCCTGCCGCGGTGTCCCAGCCCGTCGGCAAGGGTCGCGCGGGTCGCCCGGCGTGCTGCGGGAAGCCGTCGCGCTCCCGACCCAAGGTGGCGCGGTGTCCCCGCAGAGCGGGGGTCGCGCGGATAGGGCGGTGTGCTGCGGTGCGGCCGGCAGTGTGCTGCGTACGTGGTGGCACGAGGGGGTCTCCCATCTGGTGGATCATGTGGTCGGGATACGCCGTCCTGCGGCGCTCGCGGTCAAGTGGGCGGCCCCTGCGTCGTGCGGTGGACCAGCACCGGTGTGGTGCACTCCACCCACACGGGGGCCTGTCGACCGTCACGTAGCTGCAGGTCCAGGCGCACCTGGTCACCGTCGGCGGCCACGGCGCAGAGGATGCCGCGTGAGCTGCGATCCGTGGTCCCCACAGACACCAGGTGACCCACGTGATCGGACGTGACCTGCCCGGCGAGATGGAATGTCTTGTGGTGGTCGCGGCGCTCCCCCGGCACGAACCGGCTCACAGCTCAGCCCTGCGGGTCAGCTCGGCACACTCGCGCGGGAACGCCTCGATGGTCGCCGGGTCCTGGCGGAGCCTGTTGATCTCCATCCAGAACTGGGTGTCGAGGGTGACTTCACCCGACTGATGCCCGTGCCGCGCCATGAACGCGTGCACGTCCTGGTCACGAATACCGCGGTACTTGTAGCGAGCCGTGGCGAGCGCCAGGGCCCCGGCTGTGAAGCCGTCAGGGGTGGCGGTGTCAGTGGTCATGGCGTTCCCCTAGTACCTTGGCGACCCGGTTCTCGAGGTCCGCGGCGGCGGCGTCGCGGAGGCGGATCAGCCTGCTTGTTTCGGCTGCCTTGTCGAGTGCCTTGCCGAGACGGGTCATGGTGCGGCGCACCTGCTGTCGGGCTTCCCGGTGCGCATGGGGTTCGGGCCCATAAGTGCTCCACGCGGCGAGCGCTTCCTCAAGCGATGCGCGGACTGCTGCCTGCTCGGTGTCGTGTGCGGTGAGCTCGGACTGCAGCGCGGTGGCGGACGCCTCGAGTGCGTGGGTCTGGATCGTGTGCGGGCCGATGGGCGCGTCACACTCCCCACAATGACCCAGGGGGCCGTCGGGCCCGTCCCCGTCCGCAGGGGCTGCCAGCATGTGGTCCTCGTACGTATCCAGCACGAGCTGGATCATGCGCGGGGTAATCGTGGGGTGCATGGGTCAGTCCTCCTCGGGTGGCACGGTGGTCGTGTAGATCCCCGACGTGGGGAGATCGTCGGGGTCCAGCCCGTAGGTCTGGCAGGGGCAGGTTTCGCCGTCCCACATCGGGCACAACTCGGCGTTGCATCTGGCCATGGGTCAGTCCTCCTTGAGTTCGCCGGTGTCTGGGTCGATGACACTGGAGAGCAAGTTTTTGAGCTCGTCCTCGACCTCGATGGGCAGCTCGACCATGCCGGTGCGGCGCTCGATCGCACGGCGCACGAGCTGGTCCGCTGTGGTGAGATCAGCGCCGGTGACGACCTCGATACGGTGAATCGCTGCGGTCGCCTCTGCCTCGCCCGTGTCCACATCGGTGGTGATCTTCGAGGGGCGGATGATGCCGACCACCAGGTACGTGCGCTGCGGGTCGGCGACCATCAGGCTGTTGATCTGAGACAGGCCGTTCTCCTTCGGGAGACTGCCGGATAACTTCGTCATGACTGGGGTTCCTTTCCGGTGGTGCGGATCGTGGCGAGCGCTGCATCCGCTTCGTAGGGTGTGGCGCCGTAGCGGGTGCGGCAGAGGTCGAGCATTCCGGGGTCGTCGGTGGTTTTGAGGACTCGGCGCAGTGCTGCGAGGTAGTCGGCCCATTGGGAGGCGGGCATGAGGGGGACGGTCAGAACTTGCATCGGGTTACCTCGGTCCATTCGATGTGCCAGTGGTCGTGGCGGCGGGGCTCCCCGAGGAGGTCGCGCGCCCACTTGGTGGCCTGGTCGTGGTCGGGGGCGGTGACGCTGATTGAGTGCACCCGGGCCCACGGGTAGAAACCCGGGGTCTGTCCGGTCTTGTACTCGACGGCGCGGCCGGTGAACCTGAACCAGGGGTCGGGCTCCACGTACGGGTGGGCGGCCGGGTCCGCGAGGATCTGCGCGGTCGTCGGGGCGGGGGCGCTCATGACACAGCCCTGATACCGGGGGCCGGCGGGCGCGACGCGGCGCGGCCATCCTCGGGGACGCCGCGAGCGCGACGGCGGGCGATGTACGGGTCGACCTCCGCGAGGTCCTGTTCGGGCCAGCGGGCGTAAACGTCATACGTGTTGGTGTTGCGGTGGCGGACGGTCCTGGCCTCGCAGCCGCGTTTGCGCATCGACGTGGCCGCTGAGGAGGACTTCTGGTCCTCGAGGATCAGCGCCCACTTGCCGGGGTGGTTCTTGAGTTGAGCGACGAGTTGGTCGCGTTCGCGGGACGTTTGCCGTCCCCGGCCGGTGGCGGACTCTGGGGGGTCCTGCCACTTGATTTGCATGCTCATGACTGCTCCTTCAGTTGAGTGACGCGGTGACCGCGCCGATGAGGTCTCGTGCTGTGGGCGGGGTGACGGCGTTGCCTGCCATGCGGACCTGCTCGCGTTTCGTGCCGAGCAGGGTGTAGTCCGCGGGGAACGCCATCGCTCGCTGGATCTCGTGCGGGGTGAGCATGCGGAACGAGCAGTCGTCCACGCGGATGCTGTCGCCGCGGCGCACGAGGGACTGGTGCCCGGCTGTGGTCACCGTCCGCACCGGCTCGGTCACGGGGGTGGACAGGTGCGCGCCGTCCGTCCCGCCCGGGCCGTTGTTGCGCATGATTAACGCGTGATGGTTCCCCGACGCCGTGACCGTAGCCAGCGGGTCACGCACCGCACGAGCGTCGGACCCACCACCGCGCAGCTCTGCGATGAACGGGGGGAACGCCACGCCTTTCGATGCTGTGGTGTGCATGGTGCGCAGCGGCTCCGCTCCGTCCCACACCCGGTAGTAGCCGTCCCGGCGGTCGTGCGCTGGGTGCTTCGGGTCCGCGGCGTCGTAGGTGTTGCCAGCGGCCTCGAGGTGCATCATCGGGGGCAGGGCCACACCGGTTTCGTTCCGGGTCGTCTGGGTCCGCACCGGGCCCGTCACAGGCTGCGCGGCCTTCCCGTCCCGGCCCTCCACGGGCACGAGCGTGGGCGTCCAGTACCGGTCGATGCCCGCCTGGATCCGCGCCAGGGTCTTGGCCGCGAGCGGACGGGGGCGGTCACCGATGCGGGTGCCGACGTCCGACCAGTCGATGATTGACGCCGCGGGCACCCACGCCGGTTCCACGATGGTGTTGCGGCACTCCACACGGGGGCACCGATACACGTACTGGGCGCGATACCGGCCCCACCGCTTCGCCGGGTTCTTGAACGCCTGCATCGCCCGCACCTGCCCATGTGTGGGGCAGTGGGCCGGCGGCCGCTGCATGGCTTCGAGTTCCGGCTTGCGGTTGCCCTTGCGCCAGAACACGACGTACATGCGGTCACGGGACTGCGGTGCAGCCTCACCCGCGGCCCACGCGTGCATCGAGTTCAGGTACACGATGTGGTGCTGGTACCCGAGCGAATCCATCGCCATCAGCCACGCCCGAAACGGGGTCCATCTCGCGGCGTCCACGACGTTTTCTACGATCACCGCCTCGTACCGGTGGACCTCCGCGAACCGGGGGACGTCCCACATGGTCGCCCGCGAGCGCTGGGCGGCCTCGTCCGGGAGGCCCTGACCGAACAGGTCCGGGGTGTCCGTAGCGCGGCGGCGGCCCTTGGCGATGCTGTGGTTCGTGCACTCCGGGGACGCCCAGAGCAGGTCCGTGGCCGGGAAGTAGCTCGGGTTGATCTGAGAGAGGTCCGCGCAGATATGGTCCGCGTACGGGTGGTTCGTGTTGTGGGTCTCCACCGCGAGCGGCCAGTGGTTCGAGGCCACGCGCACGGTCACGCCGGGCACCTGGATCCCTCCGGTGGAGGACCCGCCGGCACCGCAGAACAGGTCTGTCATGGTGGTAGTCATCAGAACGGGGGCTCCTGCTCGATATCGGCGGGCGGCATGCCGTCGAATGCGTCCTGAGCGGACGGGGCGCCCGCGTCCCACGTGTCACGCCGCGGCGCGGGGCCCGGATCGTTGGTGCGGGGTGCGTAGCCGTGTCCGCCATTCGGGCTCGGGCCGAAGCCCTGCGACGCGTTCCCGGTGCCGCGCTCGTTCCGGGTGACCTTCGCGGTCGCGTACTTGAGGGACGGGCCGATCTCGTCCACCTCGAGTTCCGTGGTGTACCGGCGGTCGCCTTCCTTCGTCTCGTACGAGCAGACCTTGAACCGGCCCTGGACGATCACCCGTGTGCCCTTCGACAGGGACTCCGCGACTGACTCAGCCATGTCTCGCCACACCGAGCAGCGCAGGAACAGGGTTTCCTGGTCCCGCCACTCGTTGGCCTGCCGGCCGAACGTGCGCGTGGTGGACGCAACGGTGAAGTTAGCCACGACGGCTCCGGACGGGGTGAAGCGCAACTCCGGATCAGAAGTCAGATTCCCGATCACCGTGACAACGGTCTCGCCAGCCATCAGAGCACCGCCTCGAGCTGGTCGGCGTCGGCCTCAACCTCGTCGGACACGAGGTGATGCCCACATACGGGCCACGACGCCCCGCACCACGAGCACAGCGGGCCCGCTCCGTCAGCGCTGATCGGGAACACGCCCGCCGCGTGGGCGGCTCCGAATCCCTCGAGGTAGTTCGCGAACCAATCCGCGAACGCCTCCGGCGACTCGTGATCACGCTGCGCGTCCTCGATGACGCGGATCAGCTTTCTCGTGGCCGTCACCCTGGGCGGGCGGGAGAACGCGGGCTGCTCCTCCGCAGGGACCTGCAGGATCTCGGTGTAGTCGTACGGTGCGGGCATCACGATGCCTTTCTGCTCGGTTCGGTCTGGTCCTCGATCTGGTGGGCGCGGCGACGGATCTCCCACATCTGGGGCAGCGCCGCGGTGAGCGTGGTGTGCGCCTGGTCCATGGCCACCTGCATCCCCATAGCCAGAGCCACCGCCTCATCGCGCTCCTCGACCGCGTCATCACGCACCTTCTGGCTATCCGCGAGCGCGCCTTCGAGGTCGGTGATGCGGCGTTCGAGCGGGACGACGCTTGGGGCCTGTGGTGTGGTCGCCAGTTCGGCGCGGGCTTGGGTGAGCTCAGCGCGGGTGATCTGGTGGGCGCGCTGCTCCTCGGCGAGCTCGGCCCGGACAGTGTCCGTGCGCTGCTCGGAGCGGGACAGGGCCGCCTCCGCATGGGTACGGCGAGACTGCTCCGCGGCAAGCCGCTGCGACGTCGTGTCAATCCGCTGCTCGCGCTCAGCCCGCAGGGCGGCGAGGAGCGCGCGCACGCGGGCGGTGCTGGCCTTCGCTCGAATGCGGTGGCGACGGTTGTAGGCCTGAAGGAAGCCCTGCTTCTCGGCGGCTGATGTCACCGCCCGTTCGAGGAGCTTCACGCGCGCGGCCAGCTGGTCGCGCTGCTGCTCGACCTTGGCCAGACGATGCGAGTCCGCCGTCGCGGCGGTCTGGGCGGCGCCGCGGGCGGGATCACGGTAGACGTACCCGCTCACGCGACCCACACCCTCGGGCCGGCCTCGTGCGCCTCACGCAGAGCAATCGCGCGCCCACACACCAGCGCCGCGGGCACGGAAGCCGCCAGCCATGTGGCGATGCTGGTGACGATGCAGAGAGTCAGCATGGGACCTCACCCCAGCTCACATAGTCGGCTGCGTCGTCGTCGACGGTGCTCAGCACATGTTTCCGCTCGGCGTATTGACGGGCGACGAGCATGGCCTCGTCCCAGGTATCGCAAACTCCGACGTATGTGCCCGTGAAGCTCCCGCACCCTGGCTCCCGCTCAAGTGCCCAGACGTACCAGAAGTCCTGAGACAACCGGCCACCAGCAAGGAGCAGGTTTCGAGGATCGGCGTTGGGGAGCCTGCTGAACAGGCCGACCTCGCCCTTGTGAACGGATATGCGCGGGCGGTCCAGGTCACGACGTCGCGCTCGGGACTGCGCCAGGCGCTGCTGCTCCTCGTGGGCTTCCACCACTTCACGGGCGCCCGTCATGGCCTTCGTGACCGCGGCGGCGAACGCCGCGAGGCGCTGGGAGAACTGCGGCTCAGCCACGACGATCACCCACCCCGCCACGGGCCAAGGTGTACAGGCCAAGGCCGATCAGGCCGGCCATGAGGACGGTCATGTTCCCACCGCCGGCCAACCAGGCCTCGAGCTGGTCCGGGATCAGCGCGCAGACCGCGTTGAGAATCGTGTTCATTGATCTTGTCCTGTCGTGTCCTGGGCGGGTGCCCGATCGAAAGAGGCCGGGGAGAACTCGAGGTCCGCGGCACATGTGTCCCCCAAGAACACTTGTGCGGGGGCGGTCCCCGAGTTCCCCCACGAGATCTCGAACGGCGCGGAGTTCCGCACGGCCCGAGACAGGCAGCGCTGGACGAATCTCGCCACTGCGATCCGGCGGGAGCGGGCGTCCGTGTGACGGACCATGCCCACGACCTCCCGGTCGGTGTCTGAACGCAGGTCCGTGAACGTGACCTGCTCGTAGGTGGTGGCCTCCCCCGCGCTCATGACGCCGCCCGCTCGTTATGCGCAGCCCGCGAGCGCGAGGTGGTGCGGAACGGTGAGACCGTGGGCGGGGTGAGCTCCGCCGCCGGCTCCGGGCCCTGGTCTGATGCACGCCCGGGCTTCTTCCTGTCGGACGGGCGGACGGCGGTGTGGCGCAGGAGCGCGCGCACGTCCTCCGGGAAGAACAGGATCTTGCCGCGGCCACCGCGGTGGTGGGCGATCTCTCCGCGGGAGGCCATGCGCTTGAGCTCCGACTCGGAGTACAACAGCGTGGTCTGCGCGACCTCGGCCGGGGTCATGGGCGTGAAGTCCGTGGGGGTGCTCATCGGTCTGCCTCCTGCCCGGTGATGATGCGTTGGAAGGAGTCGACGGTGGCCGCGGTGGAGATGATGCGGCGGAGCCCGGCGCGGGTGGCGGGGTTCGCGTCGCCGATCATTGCGACGGTCATGTAGAGCGCCTCACGGGTGGTGATGAGGAAGTCGTCGCGCTCGGCTGGCGCGCGGTCCTGCCAGACAATGGGTTGGATGCCTTCGCCGTTGAGGATGGTGGCGGCGTCGCGCGCGGCGGTGGCCAGCACCTCCCAGGAGTGTTCGAGATCGAGGAGCACAGCCAGGCTGCGGCCGAGGATCCGGGACTCGTCCTCCGCGAGGAGGTCGTCGAACGGGTTGCCGACCTTGTTCAGGCCTTCGAAGTAGGACAGCTCGGGGTCGTTCATCACGCGATTGCCTTCCTGCGGTGCTGCTCATCGAGGATCCGGCGCAGTGCGTCCAGGCCCTTCGCTCGGACACGGACCTGCGGGGTTGCCTGCCGTGGGTCGCCGGTCCTCGGATCGAGGAACGTCTGCGCGCGCTCGGCGAGGCGGTCCAAGTTGACTTGCGTCTGATATGCACGCGGGCGGGAGCGCGCGTCGCGGTAGATCCACTTCGAGGCGTAGAGCAGATCCCACAGCCCGTTCTCGCCGATGCGCCACGGCGTGTTGCGGGAGAGAGCTTTGCTGGCCTCGTTGACCGAGACATCGCCCTCGGCGGAGAGGAACTCGTCCCAGGCGTTGGCCTTCGGTGTGAGCTCGAGGACCTTGGCCTGCGCCTCCTGCACCCGGGCGCTGAGGATCTGCATCGCCTCGAGTACCCGCTCGTCGTCCGACTTCGGGAGCTGCGGGGTCTGGTCGACGGTGTAAGTGCCGGTCTTGCGGATCTGCGGAACCACCTCCGACGTCACCCACCGACGAAACGGCTTGGCCATGGGCGCGTTGCTCCGGATCAGAACCGTGTACAGGCCAGACTCGTTGAGGACCTGCATGCTCTGTTCGCCACCAAGGGTTCGCACCTTGTGCGACCCCTTGTCCTCGGGATCCGCCATGCGGCTGATGTCCGATGATGTGCGAGCACCGAGGACGGTTGCGACGTCACGCGCCACGAACCAAGGCTCGCCGTCGACCTCGATCACCCGCACGGTCTGGCCGTCGTAAACGAACGGGGTGAGTTCCTGGCTCATGCCGCCGTCCTCTCATGATTGTCATGTGTACTGCTGCTGGTGGACTTGTGGACGTCGAAAAGGACTTGGACGGGCACATTCAGCGCCTCCGCGATGCGAGCTCCGAGCTCGGGAGTGCATGAGCTGCGGCGACCGGCCAGCAGGTGGGAGATAAACCCCTTGCTGCATCCGGCGTAGCGCGCGAGTCGACCGTGGGAAAACCCGTCCTGATCCATCAATGCCCGCAAGGTGTCTGCGCTCTTGAGTCGCATCCAAGTTCCTTTCGGCCAACGGTGCTTCAGTCTCGTCACCTTGTGCATCTGAGTGTCTCCTAGTAGGCGTATATCTGTCAACTACTGATAGACACAGTAGTGCCTACTGGTAGACGGTGCAAGGGGTGCACCACCGCGCAATCCGCGCCGTTATTGCGCGTCGCGTCGCTTCAATAGCGTTTTTCTAGTAGCCGCCTAGATAGGGTGGGGACGTCAATCAGTGGTAGACGGTATGTGTTGCGGCCCGCTAGACCGCTCCCCCGGCAGTGGAGATATTGGATCTGTGCAGACGATCAGCGAACTCGTGAAGGCCCAGAAGGCGGCCAGCGACCTGTCCTACGAAGCCCTCGCCCAGCGAGCGCAGAGTGCAGGTCTTGGTCTCACGAAGCAGCAGCTGTCGGATCTCGCGAATAACCGACCCAAGGGGTGGCCCAAGAGCGCGGACATGGTGAAAGCCCTGTCGATCGCTCTGGACATCCCCGAGCGGACGGTGGTGCTGGCCTACGCGGCATCGTTCGGCATCGACGTTCGCGAGACCCGCAGCCCGTTCGAGGTTCGCCTGCCGGCCACCGTCTCAACGCTGGATCCGATGATGCAAGACGCCATCCTGCACGTGATCCGCGCAGCCACTGAAGGAGCAGACACCCATGAACCCGAACCCCAGGACCAAGAGCAGGAACCGCGGACGGAAGCGCGCGGCGCGCAGCCGGCGCAACCGTCCCCCATGAACCACGCCGGGGAGAGCCCGGCACACGATGGGGACGACGCGCCGCCCCTTCCCGACGAGTACGCACTGGCCGCCTACGACGCACCCAGCGAAGGCCGCGAGCGCCGGCGCGCGCAGGACGAAGCGGCCGAGGTATCACAGGACAGCGGTGATTGGGGTGAAGCGTGAGAACGACACAGCCACCCGGTAAGCGTTCAAGCCGGTATCTGGATGGGCCATGTGGAAGTGGCGGCGAATGGGATCCCTGCCGAGCTTCCCCCGATAGGAAGCACTTCTACGCTGACTTGATCAAGATCAATGCCCAACTGGGCGATACCGAGCGGGAGACGCTTCTCGAAGAGTTGCGGGCCGCAATGAAGCTCGGAGAGCAAGGAGAACTTCCCTATGGGGAGCGAGCACCTGGCCGAGTCTGTGTGACCGCGCGCCGGGAGGACGTGTTGGAGCTACGAGTCGCGGCGTTCTCCGGCGCTACCCTCCGTGACTCGACAGGTCCTGAAGAGGTGCTGTTCCGGATGTACTATGCCGAACCAGAGTCTTATCCTCGGGCACTCTGGCTGGCGTCCATGACTATCAAACGCCCAGACACGACCAACTGGCGAGCCATTCAGAATTCAGACATTGACGAGGCACACACGCGCCTTGAGGCATTCGATGTCTACTGTTCGCAGAAGCGTGTGGCACCATGACATACAAACGCTCCCGTAGCCGTCCAAAAATAAGAAGGGAAGGAACTATGCCGCTCTCCATCGACGAGATCCTGGGCATCGACCCCAACTCCCCGACGCAACGGCTGGCCCGGGAACTACTCGACAACGAGCGCGAGCTCTTCAGGTCTCTCGTTAGCTGTCGGCAGGCTTCTCGACTCAGCGTCCACGACGTCGCCGAACGAATGGGCATTCCAGTTGACGACGTCCGGGGAATCGAGAGTGGGCACCGCGATCTCCACCTGTCGACCGTGCGGCGTTACGCGCACGCCGTACGCGGCCGCATCGATTTTCACGTGACGCCACTCCAGATACCCTCGCTCCACGGAGAGGACTCCGCTCCCTGGGTTCTGACCAGAGTGTCACCCACTGAGTGGGCCGCGAACGCACCACGCGCATTCCCCTCATCCAAGAGCAATCATGGCGTCTGAGCCCGAAGGCAGGTGGTTGAGCCCCGTCGAGCCCAACCCCCAGCACCCATTCACCATAGGGTTCCTGCATGTCGTCCGCTCGATCTGCGATGCAAACCCCGAAGACGGAGTCGATGAACCCCAATTCTCTTTGTGGTCGGGCGGCGTAACAACTACGGAGAAAGATCTAGAACATCCAGTCTTATTCGGTCAAGTTGTCGCGTCGACTACCACAGGTGCACACATGGCCGGCGTTACTGTCGCAGCGAGTTGCATCCCCGGGGAAGGATTCAAGTTCGACCCACGGGACCCCACTGATGCGAACGCGTTCCTCAAGGAGTGGGGCCCATGGGCAGCTCACGTCATCTGGGACTTCGCTACGACGCAATTGCGGCTGGTTACATCCGGGCTAGCTGACTCGTCTCTTGATCTCGGATCCATGACGCCCGAGCCGTATCTCGTACTCGCGGATGAGGCCGAGCAAGATGGAGGTCCCGCAGAACCAGATATTGCACCTTCATCAGACTGATCTGCATCGAAAGTGGTCCTACCGATGCGAACGGATCCTACGTTCCACGTGGGGCCTTATCCGTGTCCTCGATCACAACTACATTCGAACGCATGTTTGACCCCTGGGCTATCACATACGATCGCGGCATCGAGGTTAGCCGCATCCTCCTGCAGGACCTCAGCGGATGCACAGACGGGCGGCGCATCTGGCTCGACTCCCGTCTAACCGACATAGAGGCGCGGTGCGCGCTCACGCACGAGCTCGTGCACATCAGCTACGGCCACGACAGCCATCAGTCCCCGGCCATCGAAGATCGCGTGCGCGCGGACACCGCGCGTCTGCTTGTACCCTGGGACGCGATCACGGCGCACACCGGATCACAACTGGACGATTGGCATCTCGCGCAGGAGCTCGGAGTTACCACCCACGTCCTCACTGACCGCCTCCGTTACGCGAGCGTCGAGGAGTTGCGGGCGGCCATGGGGCGCCTGGGTGCGTGTTGACCGCGTCAACGAGGCCCCTGGGTCGACCAGTTGGGGGTCCGAAGAGTTCCGCGTCGTTCCGGACCGTACCGGCACACGACACGCGCGGGAGGCGTTTTCGAGTCCCACCTTGGGCACGACAACTCGCTCCGTCGGAGCACCTTTGGAACGGCCTCGCACCCGCGGGGCCGTTTTTCGTGGCCGAAGACAGGGCGAATGCACGGGGGGTCGTGGGTCTCCCCGCATCCGTGGTCGGGCGGGTGGGTGGACCGGTCGGGAACCTGTCAGCAATGGGGAGGCCCGCCCGTGCTCGACGACAACACCACTCTGTGGATGCTGTAGAACTTCAAGCACCACTGCTCCCTGCGGTTCACCCCCGAGTTCTTCGCACCCCACCAGTCACGGGTAGCGGCTGCGGGGGGGGGGGGGGAATACGGCGCCGGGTTCATCACGCTTCCCTATGACCGGCCCCTGCCCATCACGCTGCTCGAACCCCTCATGCGGGACCGGCTCCGTGATCAAGGCGCGTAGCAAAACCTTTCGGAGACCGTAGGGCCCCAGCCGCTGTTCGCGCGATCGATCAGCGTCCACGGTCAGCACGCAGAGTGGAGTAAAGGCAGCTCGGACGGCGTCCGGACTGCCTTTACTCCACTAGAACATCGGATCGACACCCACACGCAGATGCCGCGACGAGAACCGCTCGCAGCGGTCCGCCATACGGCCGACCCGCGTGGGTCAGCGACCGATCACGGCTCCCGCCACGTGGCGGACCCGGCCATGCCGCCCCACGGCCCCACGCGCTCGCGGGGTTCGCGCTGGGGCGCCTCGCCGGCGTCCTGGAGGTCGCCCACGCGGTGCACCTTCACGAGGTTGGTGGACCCGGCGTGGCCCGGGGGCGAACCGGCGCAGATGATGACCATGTCCTCGGTGTTGGCGAGATCATGCTGGAGCAGGTAGTGGTCCACCTGACGAGTCATGTCGTCGGTGTGCTCCACGCGATCCACCCGGATGGGCTGGACGCCCCACAGCAACTGCAGCCACGCCTGCACGCTCTTCTCGGGGGTGAACGCGAGGATCGGGCGTTCCGGGCGCAACCGGGACAACCGGCGGGCCGAGTCACCCGTCTGGGTGAACGTGCAGATGTAGTTCACGTCCAGCTGCCGGGCGATGGTCACCGCCGCGCGGGTAATGGCGCCGCCGCGCGTGCGGGGCTCGGTCCCCAGCGGGGGCATGCGGTCCATGCCCTGCGTCTCGGTGGCCAGGATGATGTTCGACATGGTCTCGAGCGTCTTGATGGGGTACTTGCCCACCGAGGTCTCGCCCGAGAGCATCACGGCGTCGGCGCCGTCGAGCACGGCGTTCGCGCAGTCCGAGGCCTCGGCGCGCGTGGGGCGCGGGTTGTCGATCATGGACTCGAGCACCTGGGTGGCCACGATCACGGGCTTCGCCCAGCGGCGGGCCAGCTCGATCGCGCGCTTCTGCACGATCGGCACGGCCTCCAGCGGCAGCTCCACACCGAGGTCGCCGCGGGCAACCATGATGCCGTCGAACGCGTCGATGATCTCGTGCAGCGCATCCACGGCCTGAGGCTTCTCGATCTTGGCGATCACGGGGATCTTGCGATCCTCCTCCGCCATGATCTCGTGCACCCGGGTGATGTCCTGGGCGTCCCGCACGAAGGACAGCGCGATGATGTCGACGCCGCGCTGCAGGGCCCAGCGCAGGTCCGCCTCGTCCTTCTCGCTCAGTGCGGGGACGTTGACGGCCACGCCGGGGAGGTTGATGCCCTTGTGGTCGGACACTGTCCCGGCGACCACGACCTCGGTGGTGACGGCGGTGTCCGACACGGCCGTGGCGCGCAGGGCGACCTTGCCGTCGTCGATCAGCAGCGGGTCCCCCACGTTGACGTCGCCGGGCAGGCCCTTGTGGGTCGTGGAGCACAGCTCCTTGGAGCCGGGGACGTCCTCGATCGTGATCGTGAAGGTGTCACCCACGTCCAGCGCATGGGGGCCGTCCGCGAAGTTGCCCAGCCGGATCTTGGGCCCCTGCAGATCCGCGAGGATCGCGACCGTGGTGCCCAGCTCTTCGCTGGCCCGGCGCAGGTTCTCGTAGGACGTATTGTGCACGGTGTGGTCACCGTGACTCATGTTGAGGCGAGCCACGTTCATTCCGGCCTGGATCGCCTGGGTGACGTTCTCGTACGAGGAGATGGCGGGGCCGATGGTGGCCACGATCTTCGCTCGACGCATGGGTGACTCCCTTTCGAATGGCGGATGGTTGGTGCATATGACGAAGCGGCCGGGTTGAGCAGCCTGGTGCTGCCCGACCGCGGCCGCTTCGCCGATGTCCGTTCCTACCTTAGCAACGAGCCCCGGGAATTGATATGGCAGGACTCATGGCGGGTGCCGGGAGGATCACGGACGCGGGCGGGTCACAGGCTCAGGTCGATCGCCCGCTCGGACGGGGTCACGGGTTCTGGCAACCGGGTCTGGCCTGTCAGGTGGCGTTCCACGTGAGCGGCGCACGCCCGACCCTCCGCGATGGCCCACACCACGAGCGACTGCCCACGACCTGCGTCACCGCACGAGAACACCCCGTCCACGGCGGTCATGTAGGTCTCGTCCCGCGCCACGTTGTCCCGGGAATCCAGCGCTACGGGTAGCTGCTCGGTGAGCTCGCGGGACTCGTTGCCCGTGAATCCCAGGGCGAGCAGGATCAGGTCCGCAGGCAACACCTTCTCGGTGCCGGCCACGGGACCGCGGGAGCCGTCCTCGCGGTACTCGGTCTCTGCCACGCGCAGTCCCGTGACCCGGCCGTCCTGCCCCACGAACTCCACCGTGGAGGCCAGGTACGTGCGTTCGCCACCCTCCTCGTGGGACGTGGAGACCTCGAAGACCCGGGGCATCATGGGCCACGGTTCCTCGTCCGCGCGGTCCACGGGAGGCTTGCGACCGATCGCGAGCGACGTCACGGACGCCGCACCCTGGCGCAGCGCGGTGCCGATGCAGTCGGAACCGGTGTCACCGCCGCCCAACACGATCACGTGCTTGCCGCGCGCGTCGATGGGGTCGGGGACGTGGTCCTCGGCCACCAGGTGGTTGGCTCGCACGAGGAAGTCCATGGCGTAGTGGATCCCCGCGAGCTCGCGGCCGGGGATCGCGAGCTCACGGGGCCGCGTGGCACCCGTGGCCACGATCACGGCGTCGTAACGCCTGCGCAGCGCGTCCCACGTGATGTCCGTGCCGATCTCCACGCCCGGGCGAAACTTGGTGCCCTCCTGGCGCATGATCTCGAGCCGGCGTTCGAGCACGGACTTCTCGAGCTTGAAGTCGGGGATGCCGTAGCGCAGCAGACCGCCGATCCGGTCGTCCCGTTCGTACACGGCCACCGTGAACCCCGCCTGCGTGAGCTGCTGGGCCGCCGCGAGTCCGGCGGGACCGGAACCCACCACCGCGATCGTCTTGCCCACGAGCCGCTGCGGGACGTAGGGCTTGATGAGGTCGTCGTCGAACGCCTTCTCGCCGATCGCGTACTCGACCTGCTTGATGGTCACGGGCTCCTGGTTGATCCCGAGCACGCACGAGGACTCGCACGGCGCGGGGCACACGCGCCCGGTGAACTCCGGGAAGTTGTTGGTCGCGTGCATCCGCTCGGAGGCCTCGTCCCACCGGTCACGCCACACGAGGTCGTTCCACTCGGGGATGAGGTTGCCCAGGGGACACCCCTGGTGACAGAACGGCACACCGCAGTCCATGCAGCGCCCGGCCTGCTCGTGCAGCGTCCCCGCCTCCTGGCGTTGCTGCACCTCCGCCCAGTCCATGAGGCGCACCGGGACGGGGCGCTTGGGACGGTCCTCGCGTGTGCGGACCTTGAGAAAACCACGGGGATCAGCCACGGCCGGTCACCTCCAGAATCTTGTGCCAGGTGCCGTCGCCGTCCGGGTCGTCCCCGGCGGCTTCGGCCTCGTTGCGCAGTGCAAGCACCGCGGAGTAGTCCCGCGGCAGCAGTTTGGTGAAGCGCGACATCGTGCGGTCCGGGTCCGCGAGCAGTTGGCGCGCGAACTCGGACCCGGTCTCCTCACCGTGGCGCTTGATGAGGTCGGCGAGCAACTCACGGTCGTTGGCGTCCGGGTGCTCGAGGTGCAGTTCACCGCTCTCGCGGGCCTGCTTGTTCACGTCCCGCTCGTCCAGGTCCAGCACGTATGCCACACCGCCGGACATCCCGGCCCCGAAGTTGCGGCCCGTCTCACCCAGCACCACGGCTACACCCCCGGTCATGTACTCGCAGCCGTGGTCACCGATGCCCTCGACCACCGCGGTGGCCCCGGAATTGCGCACCAGGAAGCGCTCCCCCACGGTGCCGTTGAAGAACATCTCGCCGCTCGTGGCGCCGTAACCGATCACGTTGCCCGCGATCACGTTCTCGTGGGCCACGAATCCGGCGTCGCGCGGGGGCCGCACGACGATCCGTCCGCCGGAAAGGCCCTTGCCCGTGTAGTCGTTCGCGTCCCCCTCGAGCCGCAGCGTGATACCGCGGGGCACGAAGGCGCCCAGCGACTGGCCGGCCTGACCGGTCAGGGTCACGTCGATCGTGTCATCCGGCAGTTCCCGGGTCCCGAGCGCGCTGGTCACGGTGTATCCGAGCATCGTGCCCACGGCGCGGTCCGTGTTGATCACGCGTTCCTGTACGCGCACGGGTTCACCGCGTTCGATCGCCGGTTGCGCAAGCGGGATGAGCTTCGTGTCGAAGTGTTTCTCGAGTTCGTGGTCCTGGACGCCGGTGTTGCGCAGTCCGTCCGTGACCCCTTCTGCGCGGAACGAATCGAGCACGGGGCTCAGGTCCAGCCCCTTGGCCTTCCAGTGCGCCACGGCCTCCCGCGTGCGCAGTACCTCGGCGTGCCCCACGGCCTCCGCGATGCTGCGGAACCCGAGTTCGGCGAGGATCTCGCGCACCTCTTGAGCAATGAACTCGAAGAAGTTCACCACGTGCTCGGCCTTGCCCGTGAAGCGCTTGCGCAGTTCGGGGTTCTGCGTGGCAACTCCCACGGGGCACGTGTCCAGATGGCATTTGCGCATCATGATGCAGCCCTCCACCACGAGCGGCGCCGTGGCGAAGCCGAATTCCTCGGCGCCCAGCAACGCGGCGACGACGACGTCGCGCCCCGTCTTGAGCTGGCCGTCCGCCTGCACGACCACGCGCTCGCGCAGCCCGTTCAGCCGCAGGGTCTGCTGCGTCTCCGCGAGTCCCAGCTCCCACGGCATGCCCGCGTGCTTGAGCGAGTTCAGGGGCGCCGCGCCCGTGCCGCCGTCGTGACCGGAGACCAGTACGACGTCGGCCTTGGCCTTGGTCACGCCCGCCGCGACCGTGCCAATCCCGCGTTCCGACACGAGCTTGACGTGCACGCGAGCGCGAGGGTTGGCGTGCTTGAGGTCGTAGATCAGCTGCGCGAGGTCCTCGATCGAGTAGATGTCGTGGTGCGGCGGCGGGGAGATCAGCGAAACCCCCGGGGTCGCGTGGCGCGTGCGCGCGATCCATGGGTAGACCTTCTGCGCCATGAGCTGCCCGCCCTCGCCGGGCTTGGCGCCCTGGGCCATCTTGATCTGCAGGTCGTCCGCGGTCGCGAGGTACAGGCTCGTGACCCCGAACCGGCCAGAGGCCACCTGCTTGATCGCCGAACGCCGCTCGGGGTCGATCAGCCGCTCGACGTCCTCACCGCCCTCGCCCGTGTTGGACTTGGCGCCCAGACGGTTCATGGCGATCGCGAGCGTCTCGTGGGCCTCCGCGGAGATCGAGCCGTAGCTCATGGCACCCGTGGAGAACCGCTTGACGATCTCGCTCACGGGCTCCACCTCGTCGATGTTCACGGGCTCGCGCGTGGACGCGAAACTCATGAGTCCGCGCAGGGTCGCGAGCTCCTTGGCCTGGTCGTCCACGCGGGACGTGTAGGACTTGAAGATGTCGTAGCGGCCCGTGCGGGTCGCGTGCTGCAACCGGAAGACCGTGTGCGGGTCGAACAGGTGCCGCGGTCCCTCGCGGCGCCAGTCGTACTCGCCGCCCGTGGCGAGGTCCCGGTGCGGTTCGGTGACGCCGTCCTCCGGATAGGCCAGGCGGTGTCGGGACTGGATCTCCGCGGCGATCACGTCCAGACCCACACCCTCGATCTGGGTCCGTGTGCCCGCGAAGTAGTCGTCCACGAGCTCGCTCGACAGGCCCAGGGCCTCGAACGTCTGCGCACCGCAGTACGACTGCACGGTGGAGATGCCCATCTTGGACATGATCTTCTGCACGCCCTTGCCCAGCGCCTTGATGAGGTTCGCCACGGCCTGTTCCTCCGTGACCCCCCGGATCTCCCCGCGGCGCACGAGTTCCTCGGCGGATTCCATGGCCAGGTAGGGGTTCACGGCCGACGCCCCGTAGCCCAGCAGCAGGGCCACGTGGTGGACCTCCCGCACGTCCCCCGATTCCACGATCAGGGCCACCTTGGTGCGGGTCGCCGATCGCAACAGGTGGTGGTGCACGGCGGAGGTCAGCAGCAGGGACGGGATGGGAGCCCACACGCCGTTGGAACCCCGGTCGGAAATGATGACGAACTGCACCCCGCGGTTCACGGCCGCGGAGACCTTCTCGCAGATCTCCGCGATCCTGGCTCGCAGTGAGTCCGCACCGTCCACGGGGCGGTACAGCCCGCGCACGCGCAGGCTCAGGGGCACGCCGTCGTCGTCCAGGTGCACGAACTGGTCCAGCTGGTCGTTGTCGATCACCGGGAAGTTCAGCTGGATCTGGCGCGTCCGGGTCTGCTGCGTGGAGAGCATGTTGGCCATGGGCCCCACGGCACCGGCCATGGACGTGACGAGTTCCTCGCGGATCGCGTCGAGCGGCGGGTTGGTCACTTGCGCGAAGGACTGCACGAAGTAGTCGAACAACAGCCGCGAGCGGTTGGACAGCACCGCCACGGGCGTGTCCGTGCCCATCGCGTAGATGGGCTCGGCGCCGGCTACGGCCATGGGACCGATGATCAGCTTGAGCTCTTCCTCGGTGTAGCCGAAGGTCTTCTGCCGCAACCGGATGGAGTGCGGCGGGTGGGTCATGTGCTCGCGTTCGGGCAGCTCCGTGATGGGCAGCACCGAGTCCCGCACCCAGTCCTGCCACGGCTTGGTGGCGGCGAGTTCGGCCTTGATCTCGCTGTCCTCCACGATCCGGCCCTCGTCCGTGTCCACGAGGAACATGGTCCCCGGGGACACCCGGCCCTTGCGGACGACGACGCGCTCCCCCACGTCCACGACGCCCACCTCGGAGGCGAAGATCACCAGACCGTCGTCGGTCTGCCAGAACCGCCCCGGGCGCAACCCGTTACGGTCCAGGACCGAGCCCACGCGCACGCCGTCCGTGAAGGACACGCACGCGGGACCGTCCCACGGCTCCATGAGCGTGGCGTGGTACTGGTAGAACGCCTTGAGCTGCGGATCCATGGTCTCATGGTTCTGCCACGCCTCCGGGATCAGCATGAGCATGGTCTCGGTCACGGGCCGGCCCGCGAGCTGGAGCAGCTCGGCGACCTCGTCGAGCGACTGCGAGTCGGACGCGCCCTCCGAGCAGATGGGGAACAGGTCCTCGGGCTGGCGGCCTAGCACGGCCCCGGACAGCGTGGACTGGCGTGCGCGCATCCAGTTGCGGTTGCCCACCACGGTGTTGATTTCACCGTTGTGCGCGAGCGTTCGCATGGGCTGGGCGAGCGGCCAGGACGGGAACGTATTGGTGGAGAAGCGCGAGTGCACCACCGCGAGCTTGGTCGTGAACCGCGGATCGGACAGGTCCGGGTAGAACGGTTCGAGCTGAGCCGTGGTGAGCATGCCCTTGTACACGAGCGTGCGGGACGAGAAGGACGGGAAGTACACCCCGAACTTGTTCTGCGCGCGCTTGCGCACGCGGAACGCCTTCTGGTCCAGTTCGAGCTGGGCGGCCACGGGATCGTAGGACGTTGCGTCCTGCGCAAACAGGGACGCCGCCCGCTCGTTGTGACTGCTGTCGGAGACGAAGAACTGCACGAACGTTGGCATCACGGCGCGCGCGGACGCGCCCACGGCGTCGTCGACCACGGGGACGTCCCGCCAGCCCAGGACCGTGAGGCGTTCCATGCGGGCGAGTTCCTCAAGCGAGCGCTTGAGCTCCTCGAGGTGCTTACCGCCGGTGGGCATGAACGCCGTGCCCACCACGTAGGCCCCCTGGGGCGGCAGCGGGAAGTCCACCACCTCGCGCAGGAACTCGTCCGGGATCTGGGTCAGCAGACCGGCGCCGTCCCCGGTGCCCTCGTCCCCACCTACCGCACCGCGGTGCTCGAGGTTGCGCAGGGCCGTGAGCGCGGCGTCCACGATGTCGTGGGAGGCCACGCCGTCCAGGGTGGCCACGACGGCCAGACCGCACGCGTCCTTCTCGTCCTCCGAGCGGTACAGGCCCTGATCCTCGGGCACCGCCGAGAAACGCTCGAACGGGGACACCGGTTCGGCGGCGTCGCGTGGTTCGGGTGCGTCCCGGCGAACGGGATCCGTGGTGCTCACGCGATGCTGCTCGCGGGAGTTCGGGGCTGCTATCTGGTCACTGCTCATGGCGGTACTCCTCACCAAGGGCCGGCAGGTCGAATGCGTCGGACGAGGCCCGGGGAGCACTCGGTGGGTGCGCAGCGGGCGACGCGGGATCCAGGTGACGCGCGTGTCCGCCCCGTTGCGGAAGGAAGCGGCCCGTGGGCCGTGGATCGAACCGGCGGGTCCCACGGATGAGCGGGACAGGCACGGTGCTCGGGTAATTTACCACGTAGGCCATGTCACACGAACATGCGTGACGGATCGCACGGACGACGACGCGGGCCCCGCGGAGTCGTGAAGAGCTCTGCGGGGTCCGCGTGCGGCGTCGTGGTCGGAGACCCGGAGGACGCGTCAGGAACGCCCGGCCCGGGCAGGCTCGGCCGCTGCCCCGGCACGAGAGCGGACACGCCTACCCAGGACCGCGAAGAGGATGATGCCCGCGATGACGATCAGCAGCGAGGTCCACACGTGCACGCGCACACCGGCGATCATCAGGGCCGGGTCCACGCGCAGGAACAGCTCGATGAGCAGTCGCCCGATCCCGTAATAGATCATGTACAGCGCGAAGATCCGCCCGTGCGGGTCCCGCATGCGGCGGTCGATGGCGAGCAGCAGCACCACACCCAGCAGGTTCCACAAGCTCTCATACAGGAATGTGGGGTGGAACAGCGTGTCCGCGGGCAGCCCCGCGGGGAAGTTCGGGGACGCCGGGGAGATCTCGAGCCCCCACGGCAGTGTGGTGGGTCTGCCGAACAGTTCCTGGTTGAACCAGTTGCCCCACCGTCCCACGGCCTGGGCAAGCAGGAGTCCGGGGGCCACGCAGTCCGCGAACACGGCGAGCGACAACCCGTTCTTGCGCGAGACGAACCACGCGGCCACGGCGCCGAACAGCACGGCACCCATGATGCCGAGTCCGCCCTCCCAGATCCGGAAGACGGCCAGGGGGTCCGCGCCGGGCCCGAAGTACCCGGCGGGGTCCGTGATCAGCACGTGGTAGGCGCGCGCCCCCACGATCCCGGCGAGCACCGCCCAGAACACGATGTCCCACAGTACGTCCGGGTCCTGACCGCACTGCTTCCAGCGCCGCATGGTGAGCCAGATGGCCAGGGCCATCCCGAGCAGGATGCACAGCGCGTAGAAGTGCACCGTGAGCGGCCCCAGGTGGATGCTGCTGATGCTCGGGGACGGGATGGAGGCGGGCAGCACCGGCGGCATCAGTCGCGTCCCGCGAGGTGCGCGGCGAGCTCACCCACGGCCTGCGGCCCGCCCTCACCGAGCGCGCGCACGAGAGCCGTGCCCACGATCACGCCGTCCGCGTACGCCCCGATCTCCAGCACGTGCTCGCGGCTGGACACCCCCAGGCCCACGCACACCCGCTCCGCACCGGCCCCGCGTGCGCGGGCGACGACGTCCTCGGCGGCCGAGGACACCTGGTCCCGGGTCCCGGTCACGCCCATCACGGACACCGCGTACACGAAGCCGGAGGCCGCGCTCACAGTCATATCCATGCGCTCACGGGTGGTGGACGGGGCCACCAGGAAGATCCGGTCCAGACCGTGCTCCTCGGAGGCCGCGAACCATTCCTGGGCCTCGTCCGGGATCAGGTCCGGCGTGATGATCCCGGCTCCCCCGGCCTCCTTGAGCCGGCGCGCGAACTCGTCCACCCCCGCCTGCAGCACGGGGTTCCAGTACGTCATCACCACGGGGACCGCGTCCGTCTGCTCGGCGACGGCGCGCACCACGGTGAACGCGTCCTCGACCCGGAAACCGTTGGCGAGCGCCTGGGTGGTCGCCGCCTGGATGACCGGTCCGTCCATCACGGGGTCCGAGTAGGGGATGCCGATCTCGATGATGTCCGCGCCGTTGCGACCCAAGGCCACGGCGGCGGCGGCGGACTCCTCGACGGTGGGGTACCCGGCGGGCAGATAGCCCACGAGGGCCGGGCGGCCCTCGGCCTTGCACTGTTCGATCCGCCACGACAGCGCGGAGTCCGCGCTGCGCGTGAGGTCACGCGGGACGATGCGTTCGGTCAAGCCCGCAGGGGTGTGCTCGGTGGTGCTCACAGTTGTTCGCCTTTCTGCGCCACGCGTTCCTCGTGGCTGTCCTGCGGGAGGAGGTCGAACCACTCCCCCGCGGTGGCCACGTCCTTGTCGCCGCGCCCGGAGAGCGAGACCACGATGATCTTCTGCGCCGCTTCTTCGGGCCCGAGTTCCGCGACCCAGCGGGCAGCGACCTCGCGGGCGCCGGCGAGCGCGTGGGAGGACTCGATGGCCGGGAGGATGCCCTCGGTGCGGCACAGCAGCCGAAAGGCGTCCATGGCCTGGACGTCCGTGACCGCTTCGTAGTTCACGCGCCCGATCGAGTGCAGGTAGGAGTGTTCCGGCCCCACGGCGGGGTAGTCCAGGCCGGCGGAGATCGAGTGGGACTCCACGGTCTGCCCGTCCGGGTCCTGCATGAGGAACGTCTTGGCGCCGTGCAGGACGCCAGGTCGGCCCAGTGTAATGGTCGCGGCGTGGCGGCCGGTCTGCACGCCGTCACCCCCGGCCTCGTTGCCGTAGAGCTGCACGGACTCATCGTCCAGGAAGCCGTGGAAGATCCCGATCGCGTTGGACCCGCCGCCCACGCACGCCGTCACGGCGTCCGGGAGGCGGCCTGCCTGCTCGAGGATCTGCGCGCGGGCCTCCTCACCGATCTGTTCGTGGAAGTAGCGGACCATAGCCGGGAACGGGTGCGGTCCGGCGGCGGTGCCGAGCAGGTAGTGAGTGGTCTCCACGGACGCGACCCAGTCCCGCAGGGCCTCGTTGATCGCGTCCTTGAGGGTGCGGGAACCGTTCTTCACGGCCACGACCTCCGCTCCCAGCAGCCGCATGCGCGCGACATTGAGCGCTTGGCGGCGCGTGTCCTCCTCGCCCATGTACACGCAGCACTCCATGCCGAACAGGGCCGCTGCGGTGGCCGTGGCCACACCGTGCTGGCCCGCGCCTGTCTCGGCGATCAGCCGTGTCTTGCCCATGCGCCGGGCCAACAGGGCCTGCCCCAGCACGTTGTTGATTTTGTGGGAACCGGTGTGGTTGAGGTCCTCACGCTTGAGGAACACGCGCACCCCGAGTTCCGCGCCGAAGCGCTCGACCTCGGTGAGCAGGGAGGGTCGGCCGGAGTACTCGCGGGAGAGCCGTTGGAACTCGTCCTGGAAGGTCTCATCCGTACGAGCCTTGTCGAACGTCTCGGTCAGTTCGTCCAGGGCCGCCACGAGGGACTCGGGCATCCACCGGCCACCGAAGTCCCCGAAGTAAGGGCCCGGGGCGTGCCGGAGGGACTCGGCGTCCCGTGCGGAAGCCTCCCCCGAGACCTGGGCCGCGGCGAGTTCCTCCTGCGCGGCGCTCGGGGTGGCCCCAGCCAAGTACTCGGCCCGGGACATTGCGCCGACCTCCCGGAAGCGACCGATGGTCTGCGCGGGGTCCTCGGCGCGCACGAGCACCTCACCGGTCAGCACCGCGTTGGCGCCGTGGCCCGCGTACAACCGGATCTGCTCCTCCCCCAGGACACCGGACTCCGCCACGATCACGGCCTCGCGTGGCAACCGCTCGGCGAGCCGACCGAACGTGTCCACGTCCACGTCCAGGGTCTTGAGGTTGCGGGTGTTCACCCCGATGATCCGCGCACCCACGGCGACGGCGCGATCGATCTCCTCCTCGGTGTGCGTCTCCACGAGCGCATGCATGCCGAGGTGGTGGGTCAGCTCGAGCAGCTCCCGCAGGGTGGCGTCGTCGAGGGCCGCCACGATGAGCAGCACGATATCCGCACCGTGCGCGCGGGCCTCCCACACCTGGTACTCCTCGACCACGAAGTCCTTGCGCAGCACGGGGATGCCCACGGCGCGGCGCACGGCGTCGAGGTCCGCGAGCGAGCCCCCGAAGCGGCGCTGCTCGGTGAGCACCGAGATCACGGAGGCCCCACCGCGCTCGTACGCGGCGGCCAGCTGCGCCGGGTCCTCGATCGCTGCGAGCGCACCCTTGGACGGGCTCGAGCGCTTGACCTCGGCGATCACCTGCACGGACGCGGGATCCGCACCGCGCAGGGCGGACTCGGCGTCCAGCGCGGGAGTCTGTTCCGCGGCGGCATGGCGCACGTCTCGCAGGGACACCGATGCCTTCCGGGTCTCGAGGTCCTCGCGCACCCCCTCGATGATCCGGTCCAGCACCGTACCGGTGTGCTGCTGCGTCATGCGATTCCTCACTTAGTTCTCGGTGCACGCCGGCGTGCGGTGCACCCGGCGCACGGACGACGATGACCAGTTCCCCGACAGCGCGGAACTGGTCATCGACGGATGAATGCGGTACCGATCCCCTGCGGCGATCAGTGGGACTTGGTCTTGGACCCGCCCTTGCCGTACCCCATGGACTTGAGCACGCCGCCCACGATCACGCCCACGATGATCAGACCGATGCCCACGACCGTCACAGGGACCGAAGCCATCACGAAACCCACGCAGCCCACGATGACACCCACGGTCATCACGCCCACACAGGCCCACGCGGCCACGGTGTTGCCGTGGCCCACCGCGGCGGTGTGGTCCAGGATGATCTGATCGGTGTTCGACATGCGTGTCCACTCTCCCGTGCCGGTTGAGCCGCTCGGCTCTTGGATTGCCGGTCCCGCGTGAGCCGTGGGACCGAGGATTCTCTGACCCCATTGTGCCACTTCCCGGCGCGTGCGCGCCGCAGCCCACGCGGTTCAGTCGGTTTGTGTAGGGTCGTCGCCGCGAGTCAGCGCGTCCCACGTGTCGATGTCGTCCGCGTGCTCCGCGGCCTGGGTCTCCCCGGCCGAGGCCTCGCCACCCCGCGGGTGCATCGCGGCCGTCGTCGCGGCGGTTCCCACGCTGCCGGCGACCGCAGCGCGATCGTAGCGTTGCGCATTGCGCCGTCGCGCGTGCCGGGCGACCACCGCGAGCCACACGCCGCACAGTGCGAGCAGCATCGCGGCGGTCACGGCGGCCCACGGCCACCCGGTAAGGGCGTAGTCCCCGCCGTCGTTGATCACACCCGTCTGCGCGCCGACCGTGGGTTGCGCGGCCGCACGCGAGTCCCCCGTGACGGCCAGCACCGCGAGCACCGCGCCCACGCCCGCTAGCGCGACGACGGCGCCCACGATCATGCGCAGCACCCGGCCTCCCAGCGTGGAGGCCACCGCGGCCACGGCGGCGACAAGACCCAGGGCGGTGACGGCCGGAGCGGCGTCGGCCCCGGGGACGTCCACCGTGACCGACTGCAGGGACGTGGGGACGTCCGCGTGGATCCAGGTGGCGGTGGTCGTGGCGAACAACGCCAGGGCACACAACAGCGTGACCAGGACGGCGGGTGCGGTGCGGCGCAGCAACGTCAGCTCCTCGGGGGACGGGAGGCCCGGGTGTCCGTGCCCGGCTCGCGCAGGGTCTGGGCGATCAGCGCGGCGCGCAACGGCGCGGTGGCCTTGTTGAGGGATTCCTGGGCCTCGGACTCGGGATCCGAATCAGCCACGATACCGCCGCCCGCCTGGACGTACGCCGTACCCTCGAGCAGCAGCGCCGTGCGGATCGCGATCGCCATGTCCATGTTCCCCGCGAAGTCCATGTAGCCCACGACGCCGCCGTAGACGGCCCGGCGCAGCGGCTCGTACTCGTCGAGCAGGCGCAACGCGCGAGGCTTGGGCGCGCCCGAGAGCGTGCCCGCGGGGAACGTGGCGGCGAGGACGTCGTAGGCGGTGACGTCCTCGCGCATGCGCGCGACCACCGTGGAGCACAGGTGCATGATGTGGCTGAAACGCTCGATCTCCATGAACTCGCTCACGTCCACGCTGCCGGGCTCGGCGACCTTGGAGAGATCGTTGCGGGCCAGGTCCACGAGCATGAGGTGCTCCGCGCGTTCCTTCTCGTCCGCGAGCAAGTCCTGGCCCAGGGCCACGTCCTCGTCCACCGTGGCACCTCGCGGGCGGGAGCCCGCGATCGGGTGGGTCATGGCCTGGCGGCCCGTGACCGTCACGAGCGCTTCGGGTGAGGAACCCACGATCGAGTACGGCCGACCTTGGACGTCCTCGAACGAGTACAGGTACATGTACGGGCTCGGGTTGATCCGGCGCAGCGTGCGGTAGACGTCCAGCGAGCTCGCGTGGCACTCAGCCTCGAAGCGGCGCGAGACCACCACCTGGAAGATGTCGCCGTCCACGATCGCCTGCTTGCCGCGGTCGATCGCGGACATGAACAGCTCCCGGTCCCACGACTGGCGCGCGACGGACTCCACGTCCGTGAGCTCCGGTGCTCCCTGCTCCGCGATGGACACCGTAGTGCGCTCGAGCGGGGTGGCCAGGCGGGTCACCATGGAGCGCAACCGGGACACGGCGTCGTGGTAGGCGGCATCCACGTTCTCGTCCGTGCCGTTGACGTTCACGGCATTGGCCACGAGCAGCACGGAGCCGTCCTTGCTGTCGTGCACGGCCATGTCCGCGACCAGGTTCATGGCCAGCTCGGGCATGTGCAAGTCATCCTCGGGCGGGTTGGGCAGGGTCTCCCAGCGGCGCACGGCCTCCCAGCCCACGAAACCCACCATCCCGCTCGTGAGCGGTGGGACGCCCTCGAAGGGTGCGGTGTGCAGCAACTGCATGGTCGCGCGCAGGGCGTCGAGGGGATCACCGTCCACCGGTGCCCCGGCCGGTGCGTCACCGATCCAGTGCGCCTGCCCGTCCCGGGAGGTCAGCGTGGCCACGGAACCGGCCCCCACGAACGAGTAGCGGGACCACACCCCGCCCTCCGCGGCGGACTCGAGCAGGAACGTGCCCGGGCGGGGTTCGCCCTCGCGGGTCACGAGCGCGCGGTACAGACCCACGGGGGTCAGTGAGTCCGCGAGCACCGTGGTGCGCACCGGGATCACGCGGCGGGTCGCGGCATACTGCCGGAACTCCTCAAGGGTGGGGGTGATACTGCCGAGTTCGTGCATTTAAACCGCCTGTTCCGCGTGGAGGTCTCGATCGTCGAAACACGTGCGCGAGCCCGTGTGGCATGCCGCGCCGTGCTGGTCCACCTGCACGAGCAGGGCGTCCCCGTCACAGTCCAGGCTCACGGAGTGCACGCTCTGGTAGTGCCCGGAGGTGTCCCCCTTGCGCCAGTACTCCTGGCGGGACCGCGACCAGAAGGTCACGCGACCCTCGGTCAGGGTGCGGTGCAGGGCCTCGTCGTTCATCCAGCCCAGCATGAGCACCTCCTTGGTGTCGTACTGCTGGATGATCGCCGCCACGAGTCCCGCCTCGTTGTGCGAGAGCTGCTCGGCGATGCGGGGGTCCAGGTTGTGGGTCGTGAACTCGTCCGTGGCGGTACTCATCCGGGTCTCCTGGCTCTGGGACATCAGCGCACCTCGTAACCTGCGGCACGCAGGGCGTTCTTGACGTCCGCGATCGCGTCGTCCGGGCCGAAGTGGAACACCGAGGCCGCCAGCACCGCGTCCGCGCCGGCGGCGACCGCGGGCGGGAAGTGCTCGGGTGCCCCGGCCCCGCCCGACGCGATGAGCGGAACGTTTACCCGATCCCGCACGGCGGAGATCATCTCCAGGTCGAAGCCCTCGCGGGTCCCGTCCGCGTCCATCGAGTTGAGCAGGATCTCCCCGACCCCGCGTTCCTCGGCCTCCCGGGCCCACTCGAGCGCGTCCAGGCCCGTGAGCGTGCGCCCACCGCGCGTGGTGACCTCGAAACCGGACGGGGTGTTGCCCGTGCGTTTCGCGTCCAGGGACAGCACGAGCACCTGGTTGCCGAAGCGGTTCGTGATCTCGTCGATGACCTCCGGGCGCGTGACCGCCGCGGTGTTGATCGAGGCCTTGTCCGCGCCGCAGCGCAGCAACCGATCCACGTCCTGCGCCGTGCGCACGCCGCCGCCCACGGTCAGGGGGATGAACACCTTCTCGGCAGTACGGGCCACGACGTCGAACATGGTGTCCCGCTCGCTCGAGGACGCGGTCACGTCCAGGAACGTGAGCTCGTCCGCGCCGGCCAGGTTGTAGCGCGCCGCGAGTTCCACAGGATCCCCCGCGTCCCGCAGGTTCTCGAAGTTCACGCCCTTGACCACGCGCCCGGCATCGACATCCAGACACGGAATGACTCGTACGGCCACACCCATTACGCCACCGTCCTCACTGCTCTCGACTTCTCTTCGCCCGCGCCCGCGTCAGATCCGCGCGGCCTGGATGGGTGAGACCAGGATGGCCCGGGCCCCCACCTCGTAGAGCGCGTCCATGACCTTGTTGGTGTCGCTCTTGCGCACCATCGCGCGAACGGCCACCGCGCCGTCGTGACCGAGCGGGGAGATCGTGGGGCCCTGCATACCCGGGGTGATCTCGGTGGCGGCGGCCAGCAGGTCCTCGGTGATGTCGTAGTCCATCATCACGTACTGCCGCGCGACCAGCACACCCTGCAGACGACGTCGCAGCACGCGCAGTCCCTCGGGTTCCGGTTCGTCGCCGCGGCGGATGAGCAGCGCCTCGGAGGTCATGATCGGTTCGTCGAAGATCTCGAGGCCCGCCGCGCGCAGGGTGTTGCCGGTCTCCACGACGTCCGCGATCGCGTCCGCGACACCCAACCGGATGGAGGATTCTACGGCGCCGTCCAGGCGCACGACCTCGGCATCCACGCCGCGGTCCGCGAGGTAACGCTCCAGCAGCAACTGGTAGCTCGTGGCGATCCGCTTGCCCTCGAGTTCCTGCACGGACTCGAACTGGCCGCGCGGGCCGGCCAACCGGAAGGTGGAACGGGCGAAGTCCAGGCCCAGCTCTTCCTCGGCCTCCGCGCCGGAATCGAGCAGCAGGTCCCGTCCGGTGATCCCCAGGTCCAGGGTGCCGCCACCCACGTAGATCGCGATGTCCCGCGGGCGCAGGTAGAAGAACTCCACGTGGTTGTCGTTGTCCACCAGCACGAGTTCCCGGGTGCTGCGCCGCTGCCGGTAACCGGCCTCGGTGAGCATGGTGATGGCGGCTTCAGACAGCGCGCCCTTATTGGGCACGGCTACTCGCAGCATGGGATTCCTTTCCGCGGGGCGCAGATAACGGGGATCGGGGCGGTGCCCGGAGCGGGTGACGCGCGGGGCTCAGAGGTACTTGTAGACGTCCTCGAGGCTCATACCCTTGGCGATCATCATGACCTGCACGTGGTAGAGCAACTGGGAGATCTCCTCCGCGGCCTCGGCGTCGGACTCGTACTCGCACGCCATCCAGACCTCGGCGGCCTCCTCGACGACCTTCTTCCCGATGCCGTGGATCCCGGAGTCCAGTTCCGTGACGGTCCTGGATCCCTCGGGGCGTTGCTCGGCCTTGGTGCGCAGTTCGGTGAAGAGGTCTTCGAAGGTTTTCACCCCTTCAGGGTAATGGGTGCGCGTGCCCGTCCCGAACGCGTGGCACATGCACGCCGCTCGCGGCCGGCCTCCGCGGATCGAGCGTGGCGGACCGGCCGCGAGCGTCTGCTCCGTTCAGACCCCGTGCTCGCGCAGGGTCAGGGCGGTGCTCAGGGCGGCGTGGGCGGCCTCGTAGCCCTTGTCCTCGTGCGAGCCCTCGAGGCCGGCGCGGTCCAGACCCTGTTCCTCCGTGTCACACGTGAGTACGCCGAAACCCACCGGGGTCCCGGTGGCCACGGACACGTCCGTGAGTCCGGAGGTCGCGGCGTGGCACACGTAGTCGAAGTGCGGGGTGCCGCCGCGGATCACGACGCCGAGCGCGACCACCGCGTCCGCCGCCTCCGCCAGGCGGCGGGCGGCCACGGGCAGCTCGAAGCTCCCGGGCACGCGCACCCGCACGACCGTGCCGGTGTTCGCTTCCGTGAGGGCGCGCAGGGCGCCGTCGAGCAGCCCGTCCATGATCGTCGTGTGCCAGCTCGCGGCGACCACGGCCACGGTCAGGTCCGAGGCGTCGAGGTCCGAGGCGAGGGTGGTCGGGGCGCCGTGTCCGCTCATGATGTTTCTCCTGGGTTGAGGTGGGTCAGGTGGTGGTGCATGCGGTCGCGCTTGGTGCGCAGGTAGTCCAGGTTCTCGGTGCGCGCGTGGACCTCGTGGGGGATCACGTCCGCCACGGTAATCCCGAGCGCCTCGAGCTTGGCGACCTTGTCCGGGTTGTTGGTCAGCAGCCGCACCGTGGTCAGGCCCATGGCCGCGAGGATCCGGGCGGCGGCGGTGTAGTCCCGGGCCTCCGCGGGCAGCCCGAGCATGGTGTTGGCGTCCACGGTGTCCGCTCCGCCGTCCTGGAGCTTGTAGGCGCGCAGCTTGTTGATCAGCCCGATCCCGCGGCCCTCGTGGTTGCGCAGGTACAGCACCGTGCCCCCGTGGCGGGAGATCCGTTCCAGCGCCAGGTGCAGTTGCGGTCCGCAGTCACAGCGCCACGAGCCGAAGACGTCCCCGGTGAGGCACTCGGAATGCAGCCGCAGCAACGGTGGCAGAGCGGCTTCGTCGGCGGGCGGGGGTGCCGTGAGCGAGACGTGCTCGGCGGCGGGGATCCCCGACGGCTCCGGAACGCGCCAACCGGTCACCGAGAACGTGCCGTACTCGGAGGGCACGGTCACGGGGTCGCTGTGGTGCAGGGGCTCCGCTCCCGGAGCCGCGTGATTGTCGGCCGGTGACGCGTGTTCGGGGATCTCACCGTGGTCGAAAACGCTCATGCGATGCGGTCTCCCTCCCCCGTGGTGTCCACCGACGGCGCGGTGGCGCCCCCGGCGACGTCGACGGCGCTCGGTCGAGTTGTGCCCTTCGCGTCCTGAGCCGCGGCACCGGCGTCGTTCGCGGCCGCCCGCGGGACGGCGTCCTCAGCGGCATCCGTCGCGTCCAGGTGGGCGATCAGATCGGCGATGCTGATCATTACGAGCCCGTGCTCGTCCGCGAACCGCCGCAGGGCGGGGGCGCGCAGGGGCTGCCCGGCGTCGTCGACGATCTCCGCGATCGCACCCACGGGCTCGCACCCCGCGAGCCGCGCGAGCTCCACGGCGGCCTCGGTGTGCCCCGCGCGTTCGCGCACCCCGCCAGGGACCGCGCGCAGCGGCAGGATGTGGCCGGGCCGCGTGAGCTCGGCCGCGGTGGTGCCGGGCAGCGCGAGCAGTCGTGTGGTCAGCGCCCGGTCCCGCGCGCTGATCCCGGTGGTGATCCCGGTGCGGGCGTCGCACGTCACGGTGTACGCCGTGGCCTTGGCGTCCTCGTTGTGTTCGGTCATGGGCGGCAGGGCAAGCCGGTCCGCGCGCTCGTCGGTCATGGGCACGCACACCACCCCGGAGCTGTGCCGGATCGTGAAGCCCATGAGGGCCTGGGTCGCGTGCTGGGCCGCGAACACCAGGTCGCCCTCGTTCTCCCGGTCCTCGTCGTCCACGACAACGACCGCGGCACCCGAGGCCATCGCGACCACGGCGTCCGCGACCGGATCGAGGGCGACGCCGCGCGGTGTCGCGGGTGCCGCGTACGAGGCCAGGCGCTCGGCGTACTTGGCGAGCACGTCCACCTCGAGGTTGACGGTGGAACCCGGCGTGCGAGCGCCGAGCGTGGTCGCGCGCAGGGTCTCCGGGATCAGCCCCACCTCGAACCACGCCTCGGGTTCGTCCGTGGAGTTCACCGCCGTGACCGTGAGGGACACGCCGTCCACGGCGATCGAGCCCTTGACCGCGATGTAGCGCGCAAGTGCCACGGGGACTCTGATCCGCACGGTCTCCCATCCGGTGTGGGACGTGCGCTGCATCACGGTGCCCACGCCGTCCACGTGCCCCTGGACCACGTGCCCGTCCAGGCGCTGCCCGGCTGCGGTGCAGCGTTCCACGTTCACCAGGTCACCGTGTCCGAGCGCCCCCAGGGTGGTCAGGCGCAGTGTCTCGCCCATGACGTCCGCGGTGAAGTCCCCCGCCGCGCCCGAGGGGACCGCGGTCAGGCACACCCCGTTGACCGCGAGTGAGCCGCCGTGGGGCAGGTCCGCGACGAGTGGCCCCGCGGACACGTGCAGCCGGGCGGCGTCCTGCGCCAACCGTTCCACACGTTCCACGGTGGCCTGGGCTTCGACAATTCCGGTGAACACTGATTCTCCTTGGGGATCCGGGGTGCGCGGGGTTCTCGGGAACTTCCCGGCGCGAGGTCTTGGTGTGCTGTGTCAGTTCAGGGACGTGTCATGGGGCGTCGGGTACGGGACCCGTGGGCCGCAAGTGCCACCGTCCATCGACGCCCACGCGGCTGATCGCCTCCATCTGCTCCGTGGCCTCTTCGTGGCCGGGGCGCGCGAGCTCCGCCGGGTGCCGCACAGGGTCACCGCGCCATGACGACGCCGCGGCAAGCGTCCCGATCCCGAGCGACGCGACCGACGCCGCGCCGTCCCCGAGGATCAGTGGGGCCTGGTACAACCACAGCTCGTCCACGAGATCGGCGGCGAGGAACGCGGCGGACACCGTGGGCCCGCCTTCCACGAGCACGTGGGAAACCCCGCGTTCACGGAGGTGTTGTAACGCCTCGGCGGGATCGTGCGTGGTGAGGTGGATGAACCGCCCGTCGTGCCCGCGGTCGGCGCATGCGACCTCTCCGTGATCCGTTCCGGTGTCTCCCGGGGCTCCACGTTCGGTGTCTTCCCGGGGCGCGCGGTCGACGACGCCGCGCCGGACCTTGGCATCCGCGGGCACGGGGCGGGTGCTCATGACTGCCCGCAGGGGTTGCCGCGCGAGGGGTTCACCCGCGGCATCCCGCGCGGTCAGGGTCGGGTCGTCCGCGCGCAGGGTCCCGCCGCCCACCAGGATCGCGTCCACCCGGGTGCGCAGGGCGTGGCCCTGATCCCGAGCGGGTGCACCCGTGATCCACTGGCTCGTCCCGTCCGCGGCGGCCACGCGGCCGTCGATCGTTTGAGCGAGTTTCAGCGTCACGAACGGTCGCGCATCATGCTGGGCAATGAACCAGCGGTCATTGAGATCGTGGGCTTCCCTCGCGAGCAGCCCCTGACGCACGTCCACCCCGTGTGCGGCGAGGAACGCGCCGCCCCCGCGGGCGGTGTCCGTGCCGTCGGCCACCGCGTAAATGACCCGGGGGATCCCCGCGTCGAGGATCGCGCGCGAGCACGGGCCGGTGCGTCCGGTGTGGTTGCAGGGTTCGAGGGACACGACCATGGTGGTGTCCTCGAGAGGTGTCCCCGCCTCACGGGCCAGATGCAGGGCGTCCGCCTCCGCATGCGGGGTGCCCGCCCCGCGGTGATGACCCACGTGCAGGATCTCCCCCGCGGCGGAGAGGATCACGGCGCCCACCACGGGATTGGCCCCGCGGATCCCCCGCCGAGCCGCTTCCAGAGCCGCGCGCATCGCCTCGTGTTCCGCGGCCGAGAAGTCGTGGGACGGCTCCGCCCCCGGACGGGAGCGGGGCGTGGGCCCCGGCGCAGCGGCGTCGTCGTACGCCGTCACTTCTCGTCCTCACCCACGGACAGGCGCAGGTCCGGGAAGCCCGTCTCGATCGTCGCGCGACGGCGCTGGCGCGTGTTCACGCGCCACCACACGAAGAACCCGGCGAGCGTGAAGGCGCCGTAGAACACGTACATCAAGCCCGAGGCGTAGTAACCGGCGGAGAACAGGAGGGGCACGCCCACGATGTCCACGGCGACCCACAACAGCCAGAACTCGACCCAGCCCTTGGCCATCCCGAGCGTTGCGAGCAGCGAGCCCATGAAGATCCAGGCGTCCGCCCACACGGGTTCGTACGAGCCCAGGGCGCGGAAGATGGGTGTGAGAAGTGCCGTCCCGAACACGAGGGCGACCACGAGGAACACGCGTTCGCGGGCGGTGGCCCAACGCGGGGACACGGCCTCCTCGGACGCCCCGCGGGACCGGCGCCACTGCACCCAGCCGTACACGGACACCGCGATGAACATGACCTGACGGCCGGCCTGGCCCAACAGGTTCACGGGGTTGGGGGTGTCGAACACCGCGCCCAGGAAGACGGTCAGCAGGATCGCGTTGCCCACGATCCCCACGGGCCACGCCCACACTTTGCGGCGCATTCCGCCCAGCGCGGACAGCAGCCCGAACACGTTGCCGAGCACCTCGCGCCACAGGATGAAACCGTCGCCCACCCGCAACTGCGCGTCGAACAACCAACGCAGGACGTCCACGGTGTCTCCTCTCACCCGCCACTGTCGGTGGTCCCGGGGAGGAATGCGCACACGCGTCGAAAACGATCGCGCGGCGGAGCACGTCACAGCACCACCCGACGGACCGCGATCGCGTGCGACCGCGCACGGTCAGGACGCCGTGACGCTCACGTGTGCCTACCATCCAGACTGTACTGTCGGTACCGGATTTCCACCGGTTCGGCCGATCCCTCCGTGCGCATCCCCGGTGGTTCCCACGGGAACCTGCTCGGTGCTGTGCACGGTGTTCACGGTTCGCGGACTGTCACCGCCGGTTCGGAATTGCACCGACCCCGGAACACGTTGCTGCGCTCATTATGCCACGCGGCCTCACCATGCCCGTGATCGGGGGCACCGGGCGGTCACGTCCTGGTTTTCTGGCCGTTCTCCCGGCCCTGCAGATCCGAGAGCAGTCCGGTGACGCGGGCCTTGATGTCGTCGCGGATCCTGCGCACGTCCGCGAGGGGCTGACCGGCCGGGTCGTCGAGGTCCCAGTCCTCGTAGCGCTTGCCCGGAAACACGGGGCAGGTGTCCCCACAGCCCATGGTGATGACGACGTCGGAGGCCCTGACCTGCTCCGTCCGCAGGATCGTGGGCACGGCTGCGGTGATATCGATGCCCTCCTCAGCCATTGCCTCCACGGCCACCGGGTTCAGGCTCTCTGCCGGTTCGGACCCGGCCGAACGGACATCGATGCTCCCGCCTGACATCGCGGCCAGGTAGCCCGCCGCCATCTGGGAGCGGCCCGCGTTGTGGACGCAGACGAAGAGCACGGTCGGTTTCGTGGGTGATGGTGCGCTCATGATGCGGTCTCCCGGGTTCGGTGGGTGGGGACGGAGGGATCGTTCGGGAACACGCGCGGGCCGGCCCACAGGGCCACGTAGACCAGGCCGATCAGGACGGGCACTTCGATCAACGGCCCCACGACGCCGGCCAGTGCCTGCCCGGAGGTGACGCCGAAGGTGCTGATGGCCACGGCGATCGCCAGTTCGAAGTTGTTGCCCGACGCGGTGAAAGCCACCGTGGCCGACTTGCCGTAGTCGAGCCCCACCGCTTTCGAGGCGAAGAGGCCGATGACGAACATCAGAGCGAAGTACACGAGCAATGGCAGCGCGATCCTGACCACGTCGAGGGGCTGTGAGGTGATGGCGTCCCCCTGGAGCGCGAAGAGCATCACGATGGTGAACAGGAGGCCGTACAGGGCCCACGGGCCGATCGCGGGGAGGAACTTCTCCTCGTACCAGTCCCGGCCCTTCGCCCGTTCACCCAGGACGCGGGTGAGGAAGCCTGCGAGCAGCGGGATGCCGAGGAACACCAGGACGGATCCCACGATCGCCCCCACGGAGAATTCGGCCGTGGTGGTGGGCAGCCCCAGCCACGACGGCAGGACCTGGAGGTAGAACCACCCCAGAGCGCCGAAGGCTACGACCTGGAAGACGGAGTTGATGGCCACGAGCACGGCCGCACTCTCCCGGTCGCCGCATGCGAGGTCGTTCCAGATCAGGACCATGGCGATGCACCGGGCCAGGCCCACGATGATCAACCCGGTGCGGTACTCGGGCAGATCGGGCAGGAACACCCAGGCGAGCACGAACATCACCGCCGGTCCCACGACCCAGTTGAGCACGAGCGACAGGCCCAGCAATCGCTTGTCGCCGGTCACGCGGCGGGTCTCGTCGTAGCGCACCTTCGCCAGGACGGGATACATCATCACCAGCAGACCGACTGCGATCGGCAGCGACACCTGTCCGATCGTCATGGCTTCCAAGGCCGTGTTCAGCCCCGGCACCAGCCGGCCCAGCAGCAGGCCCACGCCCATGGCCAGCAGGATCCAGGCCGGCAGCCACCGGTCCAGGAACGACATGCTCTGCCTCACCGGTGCGGAGGCGATGGTGGTACTCACGGGCGGCGAGCTCCTCGTATCGACGGTCATCTATGGGACACACGCTACGAGGTCATATAGATGTCCGTCAATGTAAAATCTCGGTATGAAAGCACCCGCGCAACGACCCGAGCTGATCGATGAGAAAGCAACCGAGTGCTGCTCGCTCGCCTCCTCGCCGCTCGGGGCCGGCGAGGCCGAGCGCATGACCGCGAAGCTCAAGGCGCTCTCCGACCCGACGCGCCTGCGGTTGCTCTCCCACATCGCCGTGCAGGGCTGCGACACAGTGTGCGCCTGCGACCTGCTGGACGTCCTCGACATCAGCCAGCCCACCGTGAGTCATCACCTCAAGAAGCTGGTGGACGCCGGACTGCTCACACGCGAGCAGCGCGGCAAGTGGGCGCACTACACCGTGGTGCGCGGCGCCTTCACGGAACTGCGTGAACTCCTGGACCTGCGCTGACAGGCAGGGCGTTCTCCGCGGACCCGTCATCGGGGCGCGCATAAATTCAGGCCCGGTGCTCCCGCGCGGTCCTGCGGAGTGCCTCGATCGCGGCGGCGGGGTCGTCCTGGCCGTAGACCGCGGAACCGGCGACGAACGTGTCCGCCCCAGCCTCCGCGGCGCGCACGATGGTCTCCTCCGTGATCCCGCCGTCCACCTGCAGCGCGATCGTGCCCCCGTGGGCCTTGACCGCCGCCGCGGCGCGGCGCAGCTTGGGCAGGGTCACGTCCAGGAACTTCTGGCCGCCGAAGCCGGGTTCCACAGTCATGATGAGCAACATGTCCAGCTCCGGCAGTAGGTCCAGGTACGGCTCGATCGGCGTGGCCGGACGCACCGCGAGTCCCGCTCGGGCACCCGCCGCGCGCAGTTCACGCGCGAGCTTGATCGGCGCCGTGGCGGCTTCCGCGTGGAACGTCACCGACGCGCACCCTGCCTCCGCGTACGCCGGGGCCCACCGGTCCGGGTCCTCGATCATCAGGTGTAGGTCCAGGGGGATCGGGGAGACGGCCTGCAATCGTTCCACGACCGGCAACCCCAGGGTCAGATTGGGGACGAAGTGGTTGTCCATCACATCCACGTGCGCCGCATCCGCGTTCGAGATGCGCTGGAGTTCCTCCGCGAGCCGGGAGAAGTCCGCGGAGAGGATGGACGGGTGGATGTCACAGCGGGACATGGTTCCTCCTGGGAATAGTTCCGGATCAATGACCGAGCCGCGGCTCACGCGCTCTTGCGCAGCGCGACCATGAACATGGCGTCGGTTCCGTGGACGTGCGGCCACAACTGCACACTCGTACCCCCGCCGGGGACGTCGTGCCCCGCCGCCCGAGCGTCGTCGAGCGCGCCGGGCAGGGCGGCATCCACGGCGAGCTGCGCGGTATCCAGGACCGACACGTCGCCGCGCCGCGCCAGGACGTCCTGGAGCACGTCATGCGTCTCGGCGGTGTGCGGCGAACACGTGGCGTAGAGCACCACGCCGCCGGGGCGGGTGGCGTCCAGCGCGGCGTCGAGCAGCTCACGCTGCAGCGGGGTCAGATTCGCGACGTCCGACGGCGTGCGCCGCCACCGCGCTTCGGGACGACGCCGCAGCGCGCCTAGTCCGGTGCACGGCACGTCCACGAGCACGCGATCGAAACGTGCGTCCTGGCCGGACGGGATCTGCCGGGCGTCGCCGGTGCGGACGTGCCACGCCTCGTGGTCCACGGCCGACAGTGCCTGGCGCACGAGGTCGCTACGGTGCTCGCTGACCTCGTTGGCCAGCAACGTGGCACCGCGCTCGTGGGCCAATGCCGCGAGCAGCGCCGCCTTGCCGCCGGGTCCGGCGCAGAAGTCGGCCCACGCGCCGGCGTCATCGGCCACGGGCGCCTGTGCGAGCACGCGGGCCACGAGCTGGGAACCGGCGTCCTGGACACGCACCGTTCCCTCCCGCGTGCCCGGGACGCGGTGGACGTCTCCCCCGGCGCTGACCGCGCTGTTCGGGACCAGGTCACCGGGTTCGGCGCCTGCTGCGAGTGCGGGCTCGAGCGAGCCGATACCGGGCAGGGCCACGAGGTGCACACGGGGCGCCTCGTTGTCCGCTTCCAACAGGGCCTCGATCTCCGCGGTGTCTCGGCCGTTGGCGCGCAGGGACCGGCGCAACGCGCGAACCTCCCACACCGGGTGGGCGTGGCGGACACCGAGCTGCCGCAGCTCGTCGGTGTGCTCGGCGGCGAGCGCGTCCAGCCATTCGTCGTGGCTGCGCCGGGTCACCTTGCGCAGGACGGCGTTGACGAGTCCCGAGGGTCCCTGCCCGATCTCCCCGCGCACCAGACCCACGGTCGCGTCCAGCGCGGCGTGATCGGGGACGCGCATCGCGAGCAACTGGTGCACGCCCAGGCGCAGGGCGTCCAGCACCGCGGGGTCCAACTGGTCCAGCGGGCGGTCCACGCACTTCTCGAGCACGGCGTCCCACGTGCCACTCCACCGCATGGCCCCGTAGGCGAGCTCGGTCGCGAACGCCGCGTCCCGCTTGTCGAGGCGGTTTTCACGGACCAGGCGTGGCAGCACGAGGTTCCCGTAGGCGTCCTCCGAGTTGACCGCGCGCAGGGCCTGATATGCGGTCAGCCGTGCGGGATCGGAGCGCTTGCGACGCTGCGAGGGCGCGTGCGCGGAGTAAGAGCGCTCGTGCTGGGCCCGGCGGTTGCGCTCGTGGCCCTGGGCGTCGCGACGCGAGCCGTCCCCCGCTCGCCGATCCCTCCCGCCGGCCTCCCGGGGCGAGCGGTCGTCACCACGGCGCCCACCGGAGCCGCTGGGCGAGCGGTCGTCGCGGCCCCGGCCGCTGGCATCACAGAACGGACGATCGTCACGACGGCGGTTGTTCCCCCCAGACCGGTCGTTGCCGCTACCGGCGTGGCCGCGGTGCTGCTGGTCCCGACTCATCCGAAGGCCACCTGTTCCGTGTTCTGCTTGCCGCGCGCCCAGTCGAGGGCCGCCATGAGTTTCTTGCCATTGGGTTGCACGCGGGTCAGCTCCACGGCGTAGGACCCGGTGCCCACGAAGACCCGTTTCTCCCGCAGCTCCACGTGGCCCGGGGCGATCCCGGTGATCTCCGGGGCGGGGATCACGCGGTCGAGCTTGAAGCGCTGGCCGTCGAGTTCGGTCCACGCACCGGGTTCGGGGGTCACACCGCGCACCCGGTGAGCCACGGCCACGGCGGGATGTGACCAATCGACGCGCCCGTCCTGGGCCGTGAGTTTAGGGGCAGCGGTGGATTCACCGCGTTGCGGCGTGGGGTGCACGCGGCCCGAGGCCACACCGAGCAAGGATTCCACGAGCAGGGGCGAACCTTCATGTGCGAGCCGATCCAGGACCGACCCGGACGTGTCCTCCGGACGCACCTCGTCCGTAAGGGTGCCTACCACGGGGCCGGTGTCCATGCCGTCGTCCAGGACGAAGGTGGTGGCCCCGACCACGGAGTCCCCGGCCATGAGGGCCCGCTGCACCGGGGCGGCGCCGCGCCACTGGGGCAGGAGGGAGAAATGCAGGTTGATCCACCCGTCCTCGAAGACCTCCAGGGCCGGTCGCGGCAGCAGGGCGCCGTAGGCCACGACCGCCGCGATGCTCGCGCCGGTGTCACGCAGGGTGTCCAGGAGTTCACCCCGGACCCGATTGGCCTTGATCACGGGCAGTCCGAGCTCATCGGCCCGACGACCCACCGCGGACGGGGCCATGACCTTCTTGCGGCCCACAGGGGCGTCCTCACGGGTCAGCACCGCGGTGATCTCGATCCGGGGATCCTGGTGCAGTGCCTCGAGCGGGGGGACGGCGGTCTCCGGGGTTCCTGCGTACAGGATCTTGAGGGGCTGCTGTTTCGTGTCGGGGCTCATCGGGCATCACCCGCCGCGCCGAACGCGGAACCGGCCGTGTGTGCGGCGCCGGATGCGGCTCCCGAGGTGCGGGCCGCACCGAAAGCCGACCCAGCGGCGTCGTGTGCGTCCGGTGTTGAGTGACTCGCGCGCTGCGCCTCGCGTTCGCGCGTGACACGGGTGGTCGTGTCCGTGAACGACTGCGCGCGCAACTGCCGCATGGCGTCCTTGCGCTCGTCACCCACGAGACGGTCGACGTAGAGCATGCCGCCCAGGTGATCGTTCTCGTGCTGGAAGCAGCGGGCCAACAGGCCGGTGGCCTCACGGTGCACGGGCTCGCCGTTGCAATCCACCCCGGTGAGGACGGCGTGCTCGGCGCGGGGGGTCTCGTAGGACAGGCCCGGGACCGACAGGCAGCCCTCGCCGCCTTCCTGCGGCTCCTCCCCCATGCTCAGCTGGGGGTTGATCACGTGCCCTTCGTCCCCGTCGATGCCCCACGTGAAGACGCGCAATCCCACGCCCACCTGCGGTGCGGCCAGACCCACACCGCCCACGGCGTACATGGTCTCGAGCATGTCCCGGACGAGGGCAGCCAGGGTGTCGTCGAACTGCGTGACCTCCTGGGCCGGGGTGCGCAGGACGGGGTCACCGATGGTACGAATGCGCAAAATACTCACCGCGGAGTGCACTCCTCATGGGGGTCGTGGGACGGGGTGTGCCTGTCAGTCTACGGCGGGGCCCGCGACCGTCTCGGCCGCCACGACCTGCGTGCCGCCCGCCACACGACCCGTGGGGGAGGAATCCAGGGGCGGGGGCGCGATGCTGCGCAGTTGCGCCCCGGCGGTGGCCAATTGGGAATTGCGCGCCCACACCTTGGCCAGGGCGCAGAACTTGTACCAGTGCACGGGGAGGTGCTCGGGCGCGGCCTGCACGGTGAGCGCCTCGGTCTCACCGATCGCCACGGCCATCAAGACCTCCGCGTCCCGGTAGCGCCACGGTTCCCACTCCCCCGCCGTAGCGTCCACGAGGGATTCCTCGGCCTTGAGCCCGGCCACCAACTGGGTCACCACCTTGGGGTCCGGGGCCTTGACCCGCCCGGCGCGGTCGGTCCCGCGGGTCTTGTAGTCGATCAGACACACCTTGCCGCCGATGCGCGCCACGAGATCCAGCGTGCCGGCGTAGCCCACCGTGGAGTTCCATACCGTGATCTCCGCGGCCAGCGGTTCGGGGCGGAACAACTGCCACCATTGGTCCGCACTGTCCGCGAATCGGGTCTCGTGGTGTTCTGCGAGCGTGTCCCGGGCCCGGTCCACCTCGTGGTCGCGGCCCATGGCCCGCAGCGCGAGCTGCTCGCAGTAGTCGTGTACGCGGTCACCGCGCTGCGCCGCGTGGTCCCGGTGCCGCTCCGCCGCCTTGGCCGCGTGGTTCACGAGCGAACGACGACGCCGCGTGTCCCGGAGCGCGTCCGGCAACTGGGGATCCGTGGCCAGGGCCTGCGCTGCGGTGTAGGCGTACCAGCCCCCGAGGTCGTTGGCCTCGCACCCGATGACCGTGGTGATGGAGGGGACCTCGAGGTCCCCGCCCTCACTCCGGGTGTACATCCGGCCGGTGGCGGTCTGCTGGGCCAAGCGGGGTTGAGTCATGGGCTCAGCGTAGGAAGGGGTCCAGACACGGACAACGATCACCGACTCACCCGGGCGGAGTGGGCTCGGACGTCCGTCCAGGAGCCGGACTTCACGCGGCCGGGGCCGGACCGACCGGTCCGATCGGCCTTGGACGCGAAAGAACCCGGCCCCTCCAGGGACCGGGTTCCTCGTTACCGTGCGCGATACTGGGATCGAACCAGTGACCTCTTCGGTGTGAACGAAGCGCGCTACCGCTGCGCCAATCGCGCTTGCAACGTTGAAGACTCTAGAACACTTCGTCCGGGAACGGCAAATTCCTCGGCGTCCGCGATCGATTTGCCCGGACCCGTTCCGGTGGGTAATGTTCTTGCTCGTTGGCAACGCCCCGAAAGCGGAGTCCTCCGGTGGCAACACCCCGGATGGACAAACACGAAAGGGCATGAAGTCTTGTGATAAAGTTTCCGCTCGGAAGAACGGAGTACTGAGTTCCAGGGCCTCGATCGACCGACAATGCGGACGTAGCTCAGCTGGTAGAGCATCACCTTGCCATGGTGAGGGTCGCGGGTTCGACTCCCGTCGTCCGCTCGCAGTTTTCGACCCTGGTCGAGACCTGAGACCTTGTCCTTTCAAGGATCTGGTCCCCGGTGGGGTGGCCGAGTGGTTAGGCAGCGGCCTGCAAAGCCGTCTACGCGGGTTCGAATCCCGTCTCCACCTCGGTGCAACCACCTCGTTCAAGAGATTGAGCGCGATTGGCGCAGCGGTAGCGCGCTTCCCTGACACGGAAGAGGTCACTGGTTCGATCCCAGTATCGCGCACCAGACAAAGGCCCCGGAACACTACGTTCCGGGGTCTTCCGCGTGCCACCGCTGACCTACGACCCGGCGGTACGCACCGAGTGGGAGACATGGCCCAGGGCCCGCAGCACCCGGGTCAGCCGATTGTAGGAGACCATTCCCCGCACCGCGCGGGCCACGATGACGTCCCGAGACGGCGTCTCCCCCGCTCCACCGGTGACCCAGCGGCCCGCTTGCCACGTCCGGCCACCCCAGCTACGTGAGCATGTCCCGGATCATCGGATCCTCCCGGTCTCCGGGGGCCCGTCGGCCTCGGCAGGTGACCGGCCCGCGGCGAGCGCCTGGGCGATTTCGAGGGCGTCCATGAGCGGCCGCCGCGGATCGTCGATCAGGGTGACCAGCGCACGGATGTCGGGGATCGTGGCACCGGCCTCCTCCCGCAGTACCCGGATGAGCTGCAGGCGTTCCACGTGACCCTGATCGTAGTCCTGCCGCGTGGCGGTGAGCCTGGTACCGGCGGGCAACAGTCCCTCCCGACGGTAGAACTTAATGCTGGCCGTGGTGGTGTTGCTGACCTCGGCCAGGGCATTGAGCAGAATGACGCAACCCCCTCGGATAGTCGTCGACGCGTCAACTGTCCTGACGGCGCGCTGGATACCACAACCTTCATCCACCCCCACGGCCTGACGTGGCTGCACGGACTCGCCGCGTTCACCCTCTTCTCGGTGGGGTTGGCCATGTGGGGGATCCTGCACGGCGACGTCCGAATGCGCCGGCGGACCATGCTCGTGGGATCCCATGGCCACGACGCCCTCTCCCCTCTCACGCGTTCGGATCGACCACCCCTACGGCCACGACCAGGTCCTGCCAGCTCATGCCCACGCACTTGAACACGCGGGGCCGCGTCTCATCAGGGGCCACCGCGCCCGTGACGACGTCCGCGAGGTCCACGAGTGAATCCTCGTGTAATGAACTGTCGGCCACGGCCTGGATCACGTCCCCGGCTTCACGCATGGCGGTGGCCCGGTCCTCCACGACCACCTGGGCGCGACCCATGAGCGCGGAATCGAGCTCGCGGAACTGCGGCTCGTGGGATCCCATGGCCACGACGCACGCGGTGTCCGACACCAGGGCACCGTCGAAGAGGGGCTCCGCCGCCGACGTCGTGCACACCACTACGTCCGCGTCGCGTACCTCGCTCGCGTCCCCCGATCGGGCCGCGAGACCCAGCGTGCGGGCGTAGTCGACGGCGGCGTCCACCTTGCGCGGAGTCCGGCCGCACACCACGACCTCCGTGAACGAGCGGATCTCGGCGAATGCCGCGATGTGGGCGAGCGCCTGCGGCCCCGTGCCGAACACCACGAGCTTGGTCGCCTCCTTCGGGGCCAGGTAATCGGTGGCCACGGCCGAGATCGCGGGGGTCCGTAGGGTGGTGAGGACGTTGCCTTCCAGCAGAGCTCGAAGACTCAGGGTGGCCGAGTCCATGAGCATGTAGGTGGCCTGGATGCGGGGCAGATCGCGTTCGGGATTCCCGGGCGAGACCGATGCGACCTTGATGCCTGCCCAGTCACCAATGACCGACGGCATCAACAGCAGGTGGCCCTCGCCGGCGGGGACATTGCTGCGCGCGGGGTCATCTTCCGGGCGGAATCCGGAACGCAGCGTGGCTTCGAGAAGCCGACGTGCACGCTCGGCGGGAACCGCCCGCACGATCTGTTCCTCGGTGTACCACGCGGGTGCACCCTGGATTCCTGTCGCGCACTGCTCCTGGGGGGTCGATCCCTCGGTGGTCATGATGCGGTTCCCCCCAGGGATGCGGTGCTCCGGCATTGGCCGATTCACTGTCTCGACTGTTCCGTCAGCATATCCCCGACCAGGACCGGACTTCAGAGAAAAACTCCCGCCCCACCCGGGTAAGAGACCCGGGCGGGGCGGGAGCGGCGTCGTCGCCGACGCGGTGCCGTCAGGAGACGGCGGGGATCACAACATGCAGGAGACGCAGCCCTCGACCTCGGTACCCTCGAGCGCCAGCTGGCGGATGCGGGAGTAGTACATGGTCTTGATGCCCTTGCGCCACGCGTAGATCTGCGCGCGGTTGATGTCGCGCGTGGTGGCGGTGTCCTTGAAGAACAGCGTGAGGGACAGGCCCTGGTCCACGTGCTGGGTCGCTGCGGCGTACGTGTCGATGATTTTCTCGTAGCCGATCTCGTACGCGTCCTGGAAGTACTCCAGGTTCTCGTTGTCCATGAACGGCGCCGGGTAGTACACACGCCCGAGCTTGCCCTCCTTGCGGATCTCGATCCGCGAGGCGATCGGGTGGATCGAGGACGTGGAGTTGTTGATGTACGAGATGGACCCCGTGGGCGGGACCGCTTGCAGGTTCTGGTTGTACATCCCGTCCGCCATGACCTTCTCGCGCAGCTCACGCCAGTCGTCCGCGGTGGGCAGGGCGATGCCCGCCCGCTCGAACAGCTCGGCGACGCGCGGCGTGGCGGGCTCCCACACGCCGTCGACGTACTTGTCGAAGAACGTGCCGCTCGCATAGGCCGACTTCTCGAAGCCCACGAAGGACTCGCCGCGCTCCTTGGCGATCAGGTTGGACGCGCGGATCGCGTGGTAGGTCACCGCGTAGAAGTACATGTTGGTGAAGTCCACGCCCTCGGTCGAGCCGTAGTGGATGTGCTCCTTGGCGAGGTACCCGTGCAGGTTCATCTGCCCCAGGCCCACCGCGTGGGACATCTCGTTGCCGCGCCGGATGGAGGGCACCGAGTCGATGTTGGACATGTCCGAGACCGCCGTGAGACCGCGGATCGCGATTTCGATGCTCGCGCCGAAGTCCTGGGACTCCATGGCCATGGCGATGTTCATGGACCCCAGGTTGCACGAGATGTCCTTGCCCACCTGCGCGTACGTGAGGTCCTCGTTGTACACGGAGGGCTCGGAGACCTGGAGGATCTCGGAGCACAGGTTGGACATGATGATCTTGCCGTCGATGGGGTTGGCGCGGTTCACCGTGTCCTCGAACATGATGTACGGGTACCCGGACTCGAACTGCACCTCCGCCACGGTCTGGAAGAACTCGCGGGCGTTGATCTTCCTCTTGGCGATGCGGGAGTCGTTCACCATCTCGTGGTACTTCTCGCTCACGTTGACGTCCGCGAACGGCACGCCGTAGATCCTCTCCACGTCGTACGGGGAGAACAGGTACATGTCCTGGTCCTTCTTGGCCAGCTCGAACGTGATGTCCGGGATGACCACACCCAGCGAGAGGGTCTTGATGCGGATCTTCTCGTCCGCGTTCTCGCGCTTGGTGTCCAGGAAGTTGAGGATGTCCGGGTGGTGGGCGTTCAAGTACACCGCGCCGGCGCCCTGGCGGGCACCCAGCTGATTGGCGTAGGAGAAGGAGTCCTCGAGCAGCTTCATCACGGGGATGACACCGGAGGACTGATTCTCGATCATCTTGATGGGCGCACCGGACTCGCGCAGGTTGGTCAGCGCGAACGCCACGCCACCGCCGCGCTTGGACAGCTGCAGCGCGGAGTTGATGTTGCGCCCGATCGACTCCATGTTGTCCTCGAAGCGCACCAGGAAGCACGAGACGAGCTCGCCGCGCTGCTTCTTGCCCGCGTTGAGGAACGTGGGCGTGGCCGGCTGGAACCGCCCGGAGATGATCTCCGCCACGAGCCGCTGCGCGAGGGCCTCGTTCCCGTCCGCGAGGTACAGGGACACCATGACCACGCGGTCCTCGAACCGTTCCAGGTAACGCTGACCATCGAAGGTCTTGAGCGTGTATGACGTGTAGAACTTGAACGCGCCCAGGAAGGTCTGGAACCGGAACTTGTAGCCGTAGGCCTGCTTGGACAGCGCCTTCACGAACTCGAAGCTGTACTTCTCGAGCACCTCGGCCTCGTAGTACTGGTGGTCCACGAGGTACTTGAGCTTCTCCTCGAGGTCGTGGAAGAACACGGTGTTCTTGTTCACGTGCTGCAGGAAGTACTGTCGCGCGGCCTGGCGGTCGGCCTCGAACTGGATCTTGCCGTCCGCGTCGTAGAGGTTCAACAGCGCGTTGAGCTCGTGGTAGCCCAGCCCGCGGTACTTCTCGGGGCAGGTGGGATCCTCGTGACCGGGTTCGACGCTCACGCCCGGGGTTGCATGGATGCTTGCCAAAACTTGTCCAATCCTTGGGTAACCTTCTCGACGTCCTCGTCGGTTCCCATGAGCTCGAACTTGTAGAGCAGGGGAACCTGACACTTGGCTGCGACCTTCTCCGCGGCGACGCAGAACAGGGGGCCGAAGTTGGTGTTGCCCGCGCCGAGCACCCCCAACAGGTGCGCGCGCGAGACGGGATCGTTGAGAAACTTCACGACTTGCGGTGGGACCGATCCCGCTCCCCCGGGACGCCCGTAACTGGGCACTGCCAGCACGTAGGGTTCGTCAATGCGGGGAGCGGTTTCGGTGGTCTTCAGGGGCAACCGGACGGACCGCACCGGGAGTTTGGTGACGAACCTGTCCGTGTTGCGCGTCACGGAGGAGAAGTACACCACTAGGGGTGCATCATCCCCCGCGACGACGGGTGTGCGATGGAGTTCCCGCTCCTTCGCCTGGGCGAGAACCGTGGCGAGAGCACTCATGCCGGGTCACTTCGATTCTGGGGGGGTCGTACCAATTCGTGTGATTCCGGGGGCGGGCTGGCGGTGAGGTTCGGGGCCACTCGCCCGGGTGGTGCCGGGCCGCCCGCGGCGGCCCGTCCGTTTCCGGCTCAGGCGGAGCGCAGCAGGGCCAGCGAGTTGATCTTGTCCGGGCGGAAGCCGGACCAGTGCTCGGTGGCGGTCTCCACGACGGGGACCTGCTGGTATCCCAGGCCCACCACATGCTCGTAGGCGGCGGTGTCCTCGGTGACGTCCACGACGGTGTAGTCGATGCCCTTCTTGGTGAGAGCACGGTAGGTGGCGTTGCACTGGACGCACGACGGCTTGGAATACACGGTGACAGACATAGCCCATTCTCCTTGCGGGAAGTACCAATTTTCGGGCGCTTCCGGGGCCGTTCGGCTCTGGATCCGGGTGGTGCGCCAGGTGGTTGAAGATCTACGTCAATACTACATCTAGTGTCGTGTGCCGGAACAGGACCCAACATGATGTGGTCGTGTGATCCACAGGGGGATGTCGCCTTTTCCCCGGGTTGTCCACAGGGACCGCGTCCGGGAGCCCTGAGAACACGCGGTTCTCGCGGGGCCCATGTGGACAAGACGGGCGGGGGAAGTCACGAAAATTTTTTTTGCACAGCGTGTCTCACGCGCCGCGCAGCACGTCCTCGAGAGAGCGGGGCGCGTGCCCGGTGAGTATCTGGACGTCATTCGTGACGCGCGAGAGCTCCCCCGAGGCGATCGCCGTGTACGTGGAGAGCCAGCCCTCCATCTGCCACGGCTCGGGGTCGTAGCCAGCGCGGGACGCCCGGGCCTGCTCGAGGGTCTCGGGCTCGTAGCGGTGGTCCTGCCCCGTCACACGGGTCATGATCCGCGCCATTTCGTCCAGGGTGAGCGCACTGGGACCGGTCAGGGTGTAGGCCGCGCGCTCGTGCCCTCGCGGATCCAGCAGCACCGCGAGCGCGGCGTCGACGACGTCGGCGCGGGCCACCGCCGCGACCCGCCCGTCCCCGGCGGGCCCGCGCAGGACGCGGTCGGCACTGACGAAGTCCGGGAAGACGTCCAGGTAGAAATTGTCCCGCAGGAAGGTGTACTCGAGACCGGCGCGCTCGATGGCCTGCTCCGTGGCGTAGTGGGTGCGGGCGAACGTGAAGGTCGCGTCCGGTGCGGGTGCAGCGAAGGACGTGTAGACCACCCGGCGCACGCCCGCGCGGGACAGCGCCTCGACCATGGCCAGTTGCTGTTGCTTGCGATCCGCCGATTCGGACGCGGACACCAGGAACACAGTGTCCAGTCCCGCCATCGACTCCGCGGCCCCGTCCGGGTCGGCGAAGTCCATGGTGGCGGCGTCGAGCAGGCCGTTCGCTGCGGCCACGTGGGACGCGACCCGGTGCGGGGAACGCACGAGCAGCCGGTGGGCGACGCCGCGTTCTTCAAGCCGGCGCGAGACGGCCCCGCCGATGCGTCCTGTGGCGCCGGTGATGCCGAGGGTCGTGTGTGCCATGGTTCCTCCGTTCGGGGGTGCATCCGACAATGTGCTCGGGGCGGGTCGACGGGCGCCCGGATCGGGGCGCCCCCGTGGCCCGCGCGGGTTCAGAGCAACCCGGCGTCCTTCAGCTGATCCGAGATGGAGGCGCCGTCGTTGGCCTCGATCCACAGCGTGCCTTCCGGAACGGTCACGTGATGGCCCTCCGAGGCGCGGGTGCCCGCGGCCAGGACGGCCTCGGTGGGTGAGAGGTTGCGGATCACGATGGCGGCCACCGAGTCCGGGTGACGCTGCGCGAAGCCCGAGTAGATCTGCGGATCGTGCTGACCGTCGTCGCCGATCAGGATCCACCGCACGTGGGGGAAGTTGCGCGCCAGCCGCTGCAGGTTCTGCACCTTGTGCTGGGAACCAGACCGGAACCAGCGCTCCGTGGTGGGCCCCCAATCGGTGAGCAGCAGCGCTCCGGCGGGGTACGCGTTGCGCGTGAGGAACCGACGCAGGGTGGGCGCCACGTTCCACGCCCCCGTGGAGAGATAGAGGAAGGGTGCGTGCGGATGGCTGCGGCGCAGCCGGTCCATCATGGTGGACATCCCCGGCGTGGGGATGCGCGCGTGCTCGTTGGCCACGAACGAGTTCCAGGCCGCGAGCATGGGGCGGGGCAGGGCGGTGACCATCACGGTGTCGTCCACGTCGCACACGACCCCCACGTGCTGCTCGTCCGAGACCACGGTGACCTTGGCCTCCGTGACCTCCGAGCCCTCGGCCTGCATGTAAATGGTGTGCACCCCGGGGGTCATGGAGACCTTGAGGTCCACGTCGATCACGCCGCCCTTGTCCGCCACGAGGTGGAACTCGTGCTCGCCCAACCACACGTTGACGTGGGCGAACGCGAAGGGCACGGACGTGAAGGAACGCCACCCGCGGATCGACTCCGCGGCGTCCTCGGTGTCCTCGATCAGCAAGCCCGTCTTGAGGAGCACACGCCCCAGGGCCCGCACGTAGCGGGGGCTGCCGTAGCCGTCGAAGGCGAGCATGGTGGGGATGTCCCCGCGCTGCACGGCCCGTCCCTGACGCCATCGCTGCAGCTTCTGGTCGAAGCGGTACGCGATGTTGATCGCCTCTTCCGTGACCTGGTCCACGGTCTGCAGCAGATCTCCTCCGCCACTGTTTTTCGCCATGCCTCACAGTTTTGCACAGCACTCCCGGCCCACGACGTCGCGGCGTACCGTGCCGCGGACGACGGCGCGCGGCGTCGTGGAGCGGGGCCGTGCCGTCGAACCCCTGGCAGGGCTGCGGGCAGGGCGTCGGGCCCCGGGCGCGAGGACGGACCCGGGGCCCGGCCCCGGTGCCCGCGGCTCAGCCGCGCACGTAGCGCGGGAAGCGCTCGGGGTGGTCGATGGGCTGGGTCTCGGGGCTCATGTCGATCCCGAGGTCCTTGGCGAAGACCAGGCGTGTGCGGGTGTAGACGCGCTTGGTGCGCTCGTCGAGCTCGAACACGCGGGCACCGCGCAGGGTGTGCTCGTCACGGGTGCCGTCGTTGAACCCGTAGGTCCCGAAACCCGTGCCGGGGCCGTAGCCCAGTTCGACCCCGAAGTAGTTGCCCATGTAGGTGTTGATGTGGTCGTGGCCGCAGTACAGGCCCAGGACGTCCCCGCGTTCCAGGACCGCGGCGTAGATCCCCGAGTTGACCATGCCCGTGTAGACGTTCTCGTGCTTCTCCCCCACGATCCCGTGACGCTTCACGGCGGCCGCGTGCCCGGACTCGTCCGAAGTGAACTGCTGACCGAACCACATGTGGTGGTGCTCCCACGTGGGGATGTGGAAGTACATGAGCCCCGGGATCTTCTTCCCGTAACGGCGCTCGGCCTCCACCGAGAGGTCGTTGTACCAGCGGATCTGCTGGGGACGGATCCAGTCGTAGCCCATGAGACCCTCACGGTCCTGCCCGCCGGGGCGTTCCTCCGCGTACCGGCCGGAGTCCAGCAACCACACGGCAAACGCGGGGGCGTGGCCGCGGGACCCGCGGATCAACAGCTGGGCGTTGGACGAGCCGAAGACCTTCTGGTCGTCCCCGGGGTTGAGGTTGTGTTTGTACTGGCGCACGAACTCGACCAACTGCGGTTCACGCATCCCGGTGCCGTGCTCCTCGGTGGAGTCCTCGTCGTGGTTGCCGAATGTCACCGCCCACTTGATGCCCCGGGACTCCATGGGCAGCACCACGTTGTTCACGGCCTGCTTGACCTCGCGGTCGGTGCGTGGGGAACCGTCGATCACGTCCCCGTTGATCAGCACGAACTGGGGCTTCTCCCGGTCCAGCACCTTGTTCATGAGCTCGATGGTGCGCCGGTCGGCGCGTGGGCCGTCCTGGGTGTCGTTGAACTGGACGATCTTGAACCTGCCGTTGCGCCCGAAGGAGAGGGGCATCCGACTGTGACCGTGGCCGTGCTGGGTCACAAGCGCCGGTGCCGCGTAGGCGGTCGACGGCGCGGCGGCGAGCACACCGGCGGCCGCGATGGCGCTGCCTCCGGTGATCAGGTTCCGGCGCGAGGGACGTGAGGTGTTTTCGGTCATGTGGTGCTCCTGGTGCGAAGGGTTCCGACCGCTGCGGGCGGAGGGGGTCCGGCTACTACGGGCGGTGAGCATCCGACCGCGACGGGCGGTGGGTGAGTCACACGCTAGGGTCACCGCGTTACGGCCACGTGGCGCCCCGGTGTCCCATGGGGCACGAGCCGCGCGCCGGTTATTCACCTTCTGACCTGGGGTTTCACCTCCGTTCTGGTGCGGGGGTGCGCACCGGCGACGGCGCTGTCCCCCTGGGGAGCGCGGCCCCGGGAGGCACCGGGCCGTTCGGGGCCGTGGCTGCGGCGTCGTCCGGGGCCCTCAGCGGACTCCGGTCGCGGCGGACGGGACGGTGTGGGCCGCGAACCCAGCAGGGACCGGGGATCCGGGAGGGTCTCCGGGCGGGAAAGGTCCCACGCCTGGGCCGCCTGGATCCCGATCCCCCGCGGGCCCGTGCGGCGCGTGTGGCCGTGGACCAACAGCAGCGTGGGGGCGAACAGTACCTCACCGGAGGCGGCCTGGGCCTCGTCGAAAAACGTGCAGTCCACGGCCCCGGAGCCGTCGTCCAAGGAGATGAAGACCACGCGTTTGCCGCTGCGCATGGGCGGGGTCATGGTGGAGACCCGCACGCCAGCTACGATCACCTCGGTGCCGTTGCGCAACCCCAACAGGTCCTCGGCGCGGGTGGCCCCGTAGGAACGCATGAGCTCACCGTGCGAGTCCATGAGGTGGGCGCTGACCTCGATGCGCATGGTGTCCATCTCCGCTTTGACCCGCTCCCCCGTGCTCGGTTCAGGCAGCCGCGCCGGAAGGGCGGCCAGGTCCACGTCCCCGAGGGGCAGGGCCAGCTGCCCCTCCCCGGGCTGCGCACGGGCCGAGGTCCCGCGCCCGGTCGCAGGCCGATCCGCCTGTTCCCGCAGGAAGTGGACCATGTCCGTGTGGGAGGCCCGCGTCTCGGCGCGGTGCAACAGGGAGTCCAGGGCGCCCGCCTCCGCGAGCCGTTGCAGCGTGCGCCGGGTGGGCCGGGCGCGCACCCGCAGTTCGGCGAGGGTGCTGTAGGGCTGGGCGGCCACGAGCCGTTCGATCTCCGCGGCGCTGATCCCCGCGATGGAACCCAGGGACATGCGGATCCCCCACGCACCGTCCTGGGTGTGGGGGATCCCCCGGTCCAGGTCCCCCGAGACCACGGTCCCTGGCCGCGGCGTGACCGACTCCACCCGGTGGTGGTCCGTGCTGCGGTTGACGTCCGGGCCCAGCACGGGGATCCCCATGCGGCGGGCCTCCCCCACGAGCAGGCGGGCGGGGTACATCCCGGGGTCATGTTCCCACACCCCGGCCATGAACGCCTCCGGGTGATGGGTCTTCAACCACGCCGACTGATAGGTGGGCACCGCGAAGGCCACCGCGTGGGCCTTGCAGAAACCGAAACTGCCGAACGCGTGCAGGATCCCCCACACCGTGTCGATCACGTCCGGGGCGTAGCCGCGAGCGCGGGCGCCGTCGCGGAAAGCGGTTTCCACGGGCTCCTCCGAGGCAGAGCCGAGCAGTCGCCGCCAGATGTCCGCGCGGGCCAGACCACACCCGGTCATCCGGTCCATGATGCGCATGATCTGTTCGTGGTAGACGGCCACCCCGCGGGTCTCGGCGAGGATCTCCTGGAGGTCCGGGTGGGGGTAGGTGGGCGTGGACCAGCCGTGGCGGGCGTTGAGGTAGGGCCGGACCATGGCGGCCTGCATGGGCCCGGGGCGGAACAGGGAGATGTCCACGACGAGGTCGTTGAACTCCTCCGGTCCCATGGTCCCGATCAGTTCCCGCTGCCCGGGGGACTCGATCTGGAAGCACCCCAGGGTGTGGGTGGAACTGATCAGCCGGAAGGTGTCGGGGTCGTCCCGGGGCATGGTGTCGAGGCTGGGCGGGGGTTCGTGGGGTCGCAACCGGGTGATCTCCTCCACGGCGTGGGCCAGGGTGGACTGCATGCGCACGCCCAGTATGTCGAGTTTGATCAGCCCCATGGGGTCCATGTCGTGCTTGTCGTACTGGGACATGGGCAGCCCGATCCCGCTGGCCTGCACGGGGGTGCGCTGCAACAGGGTGGTGTCGGAGAGGATCACCCCGCACGGATGCATGGAGATGTGCCGGGGTAGTCTGTCGAGGCGTTCGGTGAGATCCACGAGCAGGTCCAACTGCCGGTTGCTGCGCAGCCGCTCCGCGAGCGGGGCGAGTTCGGGCCGGCGTGCGATCTCCTCCCGCAGGGTGCCCCCGGGCACGCGCCACAACTGGGTGGCCACGTGGTCCACCTCCTGGGCCTCGAGCCCCAGTGCCAGTCCGGCGTCCCGCACGGCTCCGCGGGAGCGGTAGGCGTTCTGCATGCTCATGAGCGTGACGCGGCGGGGGCCGAAGCGTTCGAAGATCCGGTGGTAGACGGCGTGGCGTTGCGCGCTCTCCATGTCGATGTCGATGTCCGGCAGGCTGGGGCGCAGCGGGGAAAGGAAGCGCTCGAAGACGAGGTCGTACTCGAGCGGATCCGCCGGTGAGATCCCCAACAGGTGGACCACCAGGGACGAGACCCCGGAACCGCGGGCGGCGTGACGCACACCCATGCCGCTCATCAGTTCCGAGACCTCCCCCACGGTCAGGAAGTACCCGGCGAAGCCGAGCTGGGCGATCACCGCGAGTTCCCGTTCCAACCGTCCGCGCAGGGACTCCCGGTTGAGTCCGGGCACGGTGCGGTCCCAGTCCTCGCCGGCATGCAACCGGGCGAGTCCCGCGTAGCAACGCTGGGCCAGTTCCCGGTCCGGGTCACCGCTCACCCCGATCACCGAGGCCTCCGGGATCACCGGACGGTCCACCCCGAGATCCCCCTCCGGATCCAGACGGCAGCGCTGGGCCAGGTGGTGGGTGTCCGCGAGCAGCGCGCCGTGTCCCGCCTGACCGTGGTCCGCGGCGAGGGCGATCTCCCGGGCCAGCAGACTCATCTCGTCACCGTCCTTGAGCCAGCCCTGCCCGTTGGGTTGCAGCACACCGCGATCCGCCCCGGCCAGTTCGTCGAGGGACATCAAGGTCCGGGCGGCATCCAGGACGTCCGCGGTCACGGCCTGCCCCGGGTGGGCGTAGCGCACGGCGTTGCTGAGCACCACGGGCAGCTGCGCCTGCCGCCCGATCTGGAACATCCGCACCGCGTGCCCCATGCTCAGAGGCGCACCCTGGGGCGCCAGGTGGGTCACCGTCTCCACCACGAGGGTCCCCGCGGGCAGCGCGTGACGCCATCGGTTCAGCGCGGTGCGCGCCGCGTGGTAGTGCCGTCCCACGAGCAGCCGACCCACGTCCGAGTCCGGGCCGAGCAGCACCACGAGCCCGGGATCACCGTGGCGCGCCGCACGATGCACGTGCCGCGCCAACTGCTCCGCGCTGAGTCCGATGGGGTGGGCCGCGTGCCGGTCATGAGCCCGGTGGGCGGCGGAGACCACCCGGCACAGGGCCGCGTACCCGGCTCCCCCGTTGCGTCCCGTGGCCAGGACCACCGCCCGGCCGATCACCACGGGTGCCGCCGGACGACGTCGCTGTCCGGCCGCCCGGCCCTGCGCGCCTCCCGCGCCGGCGCGCGGGGTCCGCAGCAGGGCGATGTCCACACCCAGGACGGGAGCGAGACCGTGCGCGCGGCATGCCAGCACGTGTTTGACGGCACCGTAGAGGCCGTCCCGGTCCGTGCACGCGAGGACCTGTGCTCCCTGGGACGCGGCCGCCCGGGCGAGTTCTTCCGGACGCGCCACACCGTAGTGCGCACTGAAGGCCGAGGCCACGTGAAGATGGGGGAACCACATGCCCATATTCGAAACTTTATTCGAACTTCTGTCAATCGCGGACGGCTCCGCGGGCGACATGAAGTGACACGGAAGGACTCCGCACAGCGACCACGGGCGGTCTCATGCGGCGCTGACACGGAGCACCCGCCACTGATCGGTGAACTGGTTCCGGACCAGCTCGAAGGTGCGTGCGACAACCACCCCGGGCCGGACGACCTGCACCCGCCACCGCTCCTGATCCACCGCGCTCGTGCGGCTCTCACGCGGCACGCGGACCTCCACATCCCACCAATTCCGGCGTTCGTACCAGCGAACGACGGGCTGCAGGACGCGATGCTCCTCACCGCGGTACGTCACCACACACGGCGTCCCGGTGATGTCACACACCACCGCGAGATCATCGAGGGCGGGGTCCGTGGAGCCGCCCACCAGCCCCGTGGGACGCTCCACCGGCATGCCCGCACCGATCACCGGAACCGTGTCCCACGGGTCCTCGTACTGCCCGGTCTCCGTCATCTCCAGCACCGTCATGGTGGCTCACCCTCCCCGATTATTCGAAACTTTATTCGACTACTGAGACGGTGCCAAGATCGTCCGACACGCATAAGCGACCGACGCCACAGCGGTGTCGGTCACCGGAGAGATGCCCGCACACGGGCGTGGGTGAGATCTTTGAGAAGGCTGGGCTGACGGTGCTGGCCATGGACACGGACTTCGACTTGATTGCCGCGGTCACAGGCCAGCCGGTGGAACCCCTCACGCTGCGATGACAGAACACGCGTGAGGCGATTATCGGCCCTCCCGGTCGGTGATTCTCTGCGCCGTGACCGGGGAAATACCGCGGGCCCGCCGCCCTGGGCGACGCCCCGGACCCGCCGACCATGCCACCGGCATCTCATGCATACTGCCGCGAGCGCATCAGCAGCACCGCGAGCACGGGGCTGAGGCAGCACGCCGCCAGGAACAAGGCCGCTCCCCACGTGCTGCCGCCGGCCGCGGAGATCAGTGCCGCCGCGATCAGCGGACTGAAACCCGCCACGATCGCACCGTTGGTCTCGCGCACCAGCGCGATACCGCTGAAGCGCTCCGCCGTGGGGAACAGGCCGGCCAGGAGCGCGCCCTGGGAGCCGGAGGTGCACGCGATCACCAGTCCGTACCCCACGGCGGTCGCGACGCTCGCGAGCACCAGATCCCCCGAGGACAGCGCCCAGAACAGCGGAAACGCCCCCACGGCGCCGATGCTCACGGCCAGCAACGCGGAGCCCCTGCTCATCCCGACCTCGGGGGACGTCATGAACGACAGCGAGAACGCGGCCCGGATGAACACCGCGAGCGCGAAGAGCACCACCGACACCAGGAAGGGGACGCGCCAGGCCCACGCGAGCAGAGCGTCGTCGCCCAGGGATGCGGCCCACAGGAAGGCGACGCACGCGAGCACGATGCCGGCGGGCGGCGCGGAGAGCACGAACGAGGTGTAGAGCCCGCGGCGTTTGGGCGACGCCCCGGAGTCCATCCCCGCGAAGAACAGCGGCCGATGCTGAGCCCGGCCGCGGTGCCGTACAACGCGTAGTCGTACCACTCGATAACCGTTCCCGCGATCGCCGCGAAAAGCGCCCTGCCAGCGCCGGGGCGCGCTGCCGTGTCCGTCGTCGTCCGCTGGCGCATGATTTCACACTACGACGCCGCTCGGGCACCGTCCGGACGTTGCACACCCGGACGAAGCGCCCGGAGATGATGCCCTGGAGCAGTTCCGGGGCATGGTGTCCGTGCCCCTTTCGGGAGCGCCGGCATTGTCCGCCAGCACCCCTGTGTTCCACGACACACAGCGGTTAGATTGGCCCCATGACGACATCCGTCGGCACAGCCGACACCACCGCCCTGTTCATGCTCCACGGATGCCTCCGCTCCACCCCCGGGAACGGACACGCGCTCGCGGGCATCCTGGCCGAGAACGACGCCGCCGAGCCCATGCCCGGTTGCCGCCTCTACCTCGTGGCCACCGATCCCGAGGATCCTGATGCCGTGTGGGTCACCGAGGTCTGGGACACCGAGGAGGACCATCAGGCGTCCCTGCAGATCCCGGCCGTCCAGGAACGGATCCAGCGGGCCTTACCGATCATCGACCGTGAGGGCATGACCAGCCACCGGCTGCAAGCCGTGGCGGGCATCCCGCGCTGACCCGGCGCCACCATCACATCGTCAACCCACCACTCACCGAGATCGCCTGGCCCGTGATGTAGGCCGTCCCCGGGCAGAGCAGGAAGTGGATCGTGGCCGCGACCTCCTCGGGGGTGCCGAGCCTGCGCGCGGGGATGCCCCGCGTCATCCCGGAGAAGACCTTCCCCGTGAGGCCCTGGGCGTCCGCGAGCTCGCGGTACATCGCGGTGTCCGTGGGACCCGGGCACACGGTGTTGACCGTCATGGGTACCACGGCGTTCTCGCGCGCCACGGAGCGCACCATGCCCAGCACACCCGCCCGCGCGGCCGACGACACCGCGTCCCCGAACGAGCCCGCCTTGGCACTGTCCGACGACACCACGACCAAGCTCGCCCGCCGACCCGCGGCTCCCCCCGCACGCAGATGCGGCAGGACATGGCGAGCCACGGTGAGCACCCCGAGCCGCTCCACGGTCACGATCTCGCGGGTCCATTCCTCAGTGGTCTCGTGCAGCGGCTCGGCGATGGCCGCCCCGATGCCCTGTCCGATGCCGGTCACGATCGCCACCCGTGCGGTGGTGCCGGTGTTGTGCTCGTTCATGGGCAATCCTCCTGGTCGTGCTGTCGATCCCGGTCAGGGTGCGTACCCGCGTCCGGCCGATTCGCGGGAAATGATGAGCTCCATGACCTGGGTGAATCCCGCGCCCCCGGGGCCGATCAGGTGCTCGCGCGGGACCAGGACGTCCTCGCAGCGCATCAGGCCGCGGCCCACCGCCTTGGTGCCGTTGATGACCCAACCGTCGTCAGTGCGCCGGGCCGTCATCCTCGGGTTGCCGGCGTCCGAGCCCGCGTGCGATTCGGAGCGGGCGATGCCCACGATGCCGCGCCCGCTCGTGATGAGCGGCACGTACTTCTCCGCCGTCTTGGGCGACGCCGACGACGCCAGGATCTGTCCTACGAGCGAGCCCACCACCTGGACGTAGCCCGCGTTGAAGTCACCGCGGGCGATCTCCTCCACGATCAGTACGAACCCACCTTGGGCCCGGACTGACCGAAGCGCGCGGTGCTCGAGGCGATCGTGAGATCGCACGGCACGTGCAGCACGTGCCCGCCACCGATCGCGAGTCCGTTGACCGCCGCGATCACCGGCTTGGGGATGTCACGGATGACCTTGTGCAGGTTCCCGATCTCGACCATCCCCGACGGCGACGGACCATAGTCGCCGATCTCGGCGCGCTGCTTCACGTCCCCGCCCGTGCAGAAGGCCTTCTCGCCCGCACCGGTCAGGATGACGGATTGCACAGCCCGGTCCGCCCCGGCGAGCCGGAGTGCGGTGATGAGCTCGTACACCGTCTGCGACCGGAACGCGTTGTAGCGCTGGGGTCATCATGGTGGTCACGGCCGCGGCGCCGCGGATCTCGTACAGGATGTCCTCGAACTCGTGCTCAGCGGTCATGACGCGTCTCCTCATCTCTGGTGGATTCCGGGGCGGATTCTCGGCTGGGTCCAGGAGCGGGCTCCTGGACGGATTCTGGGACGGCCCTCCGAGCGGACTTCCGGGCCTCCCCTGAGGCCGGTCCTCGGGCGCGACGGCGCTCGCCCGCTCCACCGGGTCCTCGTCCGCCGCGGCCACAGCGGCCGGGACCCGTTCGGTGAGTTCGTCCAGCACCGCACCGGCCGCACGCAGCAGCTGGTTCCGGCGGGCCTCCTTGCGGGCGCGACGGGCCGCTCCCTCCGGGGCGAGGGCCGAGGTGTCGGTAAGTGAATCAGTATTCATCACGAATAAATCTGGATCCACTTCATGGCGCGTCAAGGGTCGGAAAATGAAACCGTGCCCGGTCACCGAGCGATCGCGGCGACCACCTCAGCGGGCGATCGCCGCAAACACCGCCCCGGTGAGCTCGGCCAGATCCCGCGGGGCCAGGCCCACGTCCTGCCCGCGTCGGCCACCGGAGACGTACATCCGGTCCAACCGCCGAGCGCCGTCGTCGATCACCGTGGGCAAGCGGGTGCGCTGACCCAGAGGGCTCACTCCGCCGAGCACGTAGCCAGTCAGTCGCTGGACCTCCCCGGGATCCGCCAACCGGGCCTTCTTGGCACCCAGCGCGACGGCCACCGCTTTCAGGTCCGCACTCTGCGCCACAGGCACCACGCACACCCCGAAGCCATCGTGATCCGTCTGCACCACCAGGGTCTTGAACACGCACTGCGGCGGCAGCCCCAGCGCCTCGGCCGCTTCGCGCCCGTAGGCCGTGACGCGGGGATCGTGCTCGTAACCCATGGCCTCGAATTGCACGCCAGCGCGCTCGAGGGCGAGTGTGGCGGGCGTGGCCGATGCTCGTTGTGTCTTCTTCCCCACGGGTTCCTCCCATGCCGCGTCCGTCATGCACCCGGGTCACTTCCCGGATTGCGGGGGAGCACACCCAGCCGGGTTCGGTACTGTGGGACCACGTCCACACCACGGAAGGGCCGGCGCCCCCTACCTCGAGTCTAGGTCCTCCCGCAGCGCGGACGAGAAGTCCCCCCACCGCAGCCTCTCCCCCGGACGCCTCGCAGTAAGACGCCCACTCGCAGCACCCCGGACCCGCATCGGAGCACCCGCCGCAACGCCCCACAGGGCCGCCCGGTGAAACAGTCCGGCACTGTACCGAGCGAGCGTCGCCCACGCGCGGCACCGGCGGCAGTCGGCACACCCAGGATTCAGGAGGTCCGGGAAGTTGGCTACGATCCCACCCCCCGCCACGGCCCTCGCCCAGTGGTTCTCCGGCCCGTTCACCCCGCAACGGCGCCTCGTCGTCTTCCCCCACGCCGGCGCTGGGGCACTGTCCGGCCGCGATCTGCAGGCCGCGGACACCGAGGTGCTCACCCACCGCCGTCCAGGCCGGGAATCACGTATGGCCGAACCCGCTGTCGTGGACGTCCCGGAGCTCGTCGCGGAAGCGCTTGCGGCGCTGCTGCCGATCCTCGACGCGGACGAGCGGCCCACGGTCGCGCTCGGTCACTCCTTCGGTGCGCTGCTCGCCGCCGAGTTCACCGCGGCCCTGGACCGCGAGCGCCCGGGTCGGCTCGAGCGCACGGTGCTCTCCGCCAAGGCCGCGCCCCCGGATCGCGATCCGCACCTCGCGTCGATCCTCGAGGACGACGCCGCTCTGGCCGCTTGGTTGCTCGAGCTCGGGGGCACCCCCGAGGAGCTGCTCACGGACCCTGGTCTGCGTGAGCTCGTCCTGGCCCCGTTGCGCGCGGATCTTCGGGCGTCGTTGAGCTACGACGCCGCCCCGCCGGACCTCGCCACGCCCCTGCTGCTCGTCCACGCACAGGAGGACCGCACGGCGTCGGCGGAGTCCATGGCGGGGTGGACGAGCACCGGGGGCACTGCCACGCTCACGATCCCCGGGGGCCATCACGGGCTGTTCGATCACGCACGCGAGCTGCACGACGCGTTGCGGTCCGCTGTCGACGGCACGACGGGTGGCGCCCGATGAGCGCGCACGCGGTCGCGCACCGCCAGCCCGTGTGGGCAGCACAACGACGCCGCGTGCCCGGTGCGCCGGCGGATCTCACGCTGCACGTCCTGCACCTCGAGGACGTCTCGTCCTGGGCGTTCTCCGCCGTGGACTGCCTCACGGAGGACGAACTGTCCCGGGCGTGTGCGCTGCAGGACTCCCACACCCGTGAACTGTTCGTGGTCTCACGCGTCGCTCTGCGCCACGTTCTGGCCCACCGACTCGGGTGCGCCGCCCACGAGGTCCCGATCAGCCACGACCCACGCACCGGGGCACCCCACGAGGTGCACGGTCGCGCGGCGGCGGTGACCGGGTCCCGCGGTGACGCCGGTCCCGAGCTCGCGGCGTCCTCCGCGCTGGGTCACGTTCGCCCCGTCCGGTTCTCGGTCTCGCGCACGGCCGGGGTCATCGCTCTCGTCACGGCCCAGCGTGCCGTGGGCGTGGACGTGGAGCGTCTGCAGTCCGAGGTGGAGGCGAACGTGCTGCTCGACGTCCTGCACCCCGCGGACCGCGCCCGGCTTTCCCGCGTGCGCGGGCGGCGTCGTGCCGTGGCCGTGACGCGCACATGGGTGCGGGTGGAAGCGCTGGTGAAGGGCTGGCAGACGGGACTGTCCCGCGACCCCGCAAGCATCCACGTGGGATCGGCCGCACGCGCGGACTACGGCCGCGGGTGGAGCGTGAGCGACGTGCGCACCACGGCGCGGGAGAACGCGCGCCTGGCCGTGGCATGGCGAACGGACCCCGCCCCGCAGGGCTGAGGTCCGTTCATTCGTCATCCGCCCCGCGGGGCAGCGGCATCACTCAGTGGCGACGCCGCGGGGTCTCCGCACGACGCCGCGGGAGCGCCTTCTTGGGCCGGATCACCGCGGCCGCCGCGCCCTTGGACGCCCGGGTCACGAACCGCTCGAGCGGACCCGCCCCCACGGCGTGCTGCCACGCCACCGCGAACAGGGCGGCCACCACGATCTGGACGATGTACCAGAACCACGGGGTGCCGTCCGTCCACACGAACGCCATGAAGATCAGGTGCGACACGTAGAGCGTCAGCGTCATGGAGCCCATGGCACCCAGCCACGTGAGCCACTTGCCGATCACGCGGCACAGTAGCAGGAACGCGCCCAGTGCGATCATAGCCATGCCCGCGCTCTCGAACAGGGCGAGCGGGGTGTTGGTGTGCGGGCCCGTGAGCAGCAACCACAGGTTCGTGGTGTCCGGCAGCTGGGGGTCCGGGCCGTAGTACTGGATGTTCCACACGTCCTCGGACGTCATCCACGGGGTCGCATTGATCAACGCGTCCTCGAGGTCGAACCGCAGCAGCATGAGCATGGAGATACCGCGGGACAGGGCCGCGACCACGGCGCCCACGATCACGAGCAGCACCTGCACCCGGTCGCGGGACAGGGGCAACCGGCCCAGTGCCAGGCCCAGGCAGATGAACGTCATCCAGGGCAGCGCCGGGTAGGTGCCCGTGAGGAACAGCTCCGCGAACACGGATCCCGGGTCCGAGAAGATCTCCAAGAAGCTGGGGTTGCCGTACACGTGGGCGGGCAGCACCGACAGCGACCACTGCATCACGAACGGCATGACCACCGCGAAGAACGCGGCCGAGGCCAGCAGCCACCGCACACTCATGAGCGTGAACGGGATGGCCAGCAGGAACATCAGACCGTAGTAGATCAGGATGTTGTATACGGGCAATTCGAGCAGGTTCACCGTGAGACCGATCGCGAACAGCAGCAGGGCACGCACCAGGATGGAGAACCGCGCCCGGGAGCCGTCACGACCGTGGCGCGGGGTGCGCCCCCCGGTCATGAACGCGAGGCTCACACCGGCGAGCGTGGCGAACAGCGCGGCCGAGTGCCCGGCGAACAGGGTCCATTCGAGGGACGGTTCCCCCGCGGCGTTCGTCGCGGAGAGCACGTGCACCGCGATCATCCCGATGAGCGCGAATCCACGCGCCACGTCCACGCCCATGATGCGGCGCTTGGTGCGGCGGCCGTCCGCGCTCGTCACGTTGCGGGTGGCCGCACCCTGACGCGGTGCGGACGTGGAACGCGGCGGTGCGGTGACCACCGGGGTCGCGGCGGTCCACAGACCGCTCTCCGCCGCGGTGCGGCCCTCGTCCCCGCGGTCGCCCAACCACACCTCTCGCGGTGGACGGCGCCCCGGTTGCGGGCGCTGCCCCACGGGCAGGTCACCCTCCAGGACGACTTCTTGCGTGCTCTGCTGCGTCATTCGGTGACTCCCTCGTGCTTACCGGAGGTCTTCCCCGCGGGGACGACGTCCGTGCGGACCGTGGCCATCGCGGACGATCCCGCGCTCAACTGCGGCGCCGGTGCAGCTCCGAGCAACGGTGCGGTGGACACGTGGTCCGACTCGATCGCGGGCACGACCTCGGCGCTGATCGCCTGGTCCCCCGGTGCGAGGTGACGGATGGGGTTACCGCCCCAGTTGCCGTCCGGGGGCACCGTCTCTTGCCGCATGACCAGGGACCCGGGGCCCACGGTGGTGCGCTCCTCGATCGTCGCACCCGGCAGCACGAAGCTGTTGGGGCCCAGCGTGGATCCCCGCCGCATGGTCACGGGCTCCATCCGCATGACCCGGTCGTGGAACAAGTGGGTCTGCAGGACCGTGCCGCGGTTGACGGACACGTTGTCCTCGAGGCGCACGAGGTCGAACTCGGGCAGCCACCACGACTCGCACCACACGCCGCGACCGATGTGCGCACCCATCAGGCGCGCCCACAGGTTGAACATGGGCGAACCCACGCTCAGGCGGATCATGGACGGGACCGCGAGGGACTCGGCGAACACGTCCGTGAGTTCGTTGCGCCACACGAATGAGCTGAACAGCGGCCGTTCGCTCGGTCGGAAGCGGCCCACGAGGGCCCACTTGACGAGCACCGGCACCAGGCAGGCCACGGTACTGGCGACCGTGAGCACCACACCGGACCACGCGAACGCGGCCACCACACCCGTGACGCCCATCCCGTGGGACATGTAGATCTCGGTGAGGACGTACACGATGATGAGGTCCAACCAGGCCGAGACCATGGCGGGCACGAAGCGGAAGAACTCCACGAACGCACGCGCCGCCTTGAGCCGCCGTTGCGGGCGGAACGTGGACTCGGCGTCGGCCTCGGTCTTGGCGCGGGCGATCGGCTCGGCTGTGCGACCCAGCCAGGACGAACCGGCGGGTGCGTGGTGCGGGGCGGAGCTGAGCACGGCCACGAGGGCGTCCGCGGGCAGGTCCCGGTCCGGTCCCACGATCCCGGAGTTGCCCACGAAGGTGCGCTCACCGATCACGGAGGTACCCACGTGCAGCCATCCAAACCCGGCGCGGTGGGACGTGACCAGGGCGTGGTCGGCCAGGAAGGACCCGTCCTTGAGCGTGGTCAGGTGCGGGATGGTCTCCGCGGTGGAGATCTCCACGTTGCGCCCCACCTTGGCCCCAAGCAGGCGCATGAACCACGGAGTGATGCAGGACGCGTACACGGGGTAGGTGGAGATCAGGGTGCGCTGCATGAGCGTCTCGGTGAGCCACATGGCCCACCCCACGGGACCGTTCTGGGGGAAGTACCCCGGCACGATCATCCCGGCCACGAGGCGCACGAGCGCGACCACGAGCAACAACCACACCACCGCGGTCACGATGGTGAACACGGGGACCCACACCGCCACGATCGGGAAGACGAGCTCGTACTGCTGGATGGTGATCACCTGGGACAGCACGATCAGCGCCCCGGGGATCAGGGCGAGGAAGGGCAACAACCCCACGAGCACGGCGCCCGCGGAGAACGCGAGGTGCGACGTCGCCGAACCCCAGGTCTTCATGCCGCCCGTGGCCTCCGGGGAATCCTCCGGCCACGTGAGGCCGGCCGAGCCATGGTGGCGCAGAGGGGAACCGCCCCACAGCTCGCCGTCCGGGACGTTGCGGCTGACGTGCGAGCCGGGCAGCACCTCAGCGCCGTGGCCCACGCGCATCCCGGGATCCACGAGGGTGCGGGTGCCCACGCGGGCGTTGTCACCGATCTCGATGGCGCCCACGTGGAAGACGTCCCCGTCCAGCCAGTAGCCGGACAGATCCGATTCGAACTCCAGGGTGGAGTGCTCCCCCACACTCACGAGACCCGTGACGGGCGGGGTGTTGTAGAGGTGTGCGCCCTTACCGATCTTGTTGCCGAACAACCGGTGCAGGCCGCGGGCCATGGGGGTGCCGGTGAGGACGTCGTACTTGTTGTAGACCACGATGCGCTCGGCGGCCCACACGCGCAGATGGTTCCAGCTCCCCCGCGGATAATGCCCGGGTTTCAACCCAGCGGTCAGCGCGCGTACCGCGGCAGCGCCGATGAACACGCGCCCCGGCAGGGAGAACATCACGAGCCACCCCAGGACGAGCGGCCACAACGGCGGCGTGGGGACCCAACCGGCGTCCGCGACCACGGCCAGCAGCCACACCACGATGAGCGCGCCCACCACGTAGCGGAACCCGTTCAGGAAGTTCAGGGCCAGGATGAACAGCCCCTGCAGCCAGCCGGTGCTCGCGGGGGTGGGCTCGGGGTCCCGCTTGACGTCGTGGGACTCCCCCAGCGTGGCCAGGTAACCGGCCATGCCCTCGAGGGTGGGATGGGCGTAGATCTTGGCGATCTCGGTGTCCGGGTGGGTCTTGCGCAACGCGGAGACCAACCGGGCGAGCGCCACGGAGCTGCCACCCATTGCGAAGAAATCGCTGTCCGGGCCGAACGGCAGCGGTCCGAGTTGGTCCGCCCACAGTTCCGCGAGCCACGCGAGGTCCCCGGTCAGGGACTCGGAGCCGTCGTCGTTGGACGTGGGCAGCGGCCAGGGAAGGGCCTTGCGGTCCACCTTGCCGGAGGTTTTCATGGGCAGTTCGTCCATGATGCACAGCGCGGGGACCATCTGCCCCGGGAGTCGTTCCACGAGCCAACGCCGCGCCTCGGAGAGATCCACGGAGCCCTCGAACTCGGGGACCAGGTAACCCGCGATCACGCTGCCACCGCCCGGGGTGGAGTGCACGGCGCACGCGCCGAGCTTCACGCCGGGCACGGCGCTCATCTGCGTGTCGATCTCACCGAGTTCGATGCGCCGCCCCGAGACCTTGACCTGGTCGTCGGCACGGCCCGCGAAGACGATGCCCTCGGGGTCCGCGCGCACGACGTCGCCCGAGCGGTACGCGCGGTCCCAGCCCAGGGATTCCAGCGGCGCGTACTTCTCGGCGTCCTTGGCGGGGTCCAGGTAGCGGCCCAGACCCACGCCGCCGATGATCAGCTCGCCGGTCTCACCCCAGCCCACGGGCTGGCCGTCGGCGTCCACGACGGCGAGTTCCCACCCGGGCACGGCCAGACCGATGCGCACTGGGGCCTCCCCGTTGAGCAGGGCGCCCGTGGCGATGACGGTGGCCTCGGTGGGTCCGTAGGTGTTCCACACCTCACGGCCCGGGCGCACCAGGTGCTTGGTCAGTTCCAGGGGGCAGGCCTCGCCGCCGAAGATCAGCAGGCGCACCCGGTCCAGTGCGGCATTGGGCCACAGGGATGCGAGTGTGGGCACGGTGGAGACCGCGGTGATCTCCTTGTCCACGATCCACTGGCCCAGGTCCGGGCCGGAGCGCACGATCTTGCGCGGTGCGGGCACCAGGGTGGCACCGTGGCGCCACGCGAGCCACATCTCCTCGCAGGACGCGTCGAAAGCCACGGACAATCCCGCCATCACGCGGTCACCGGGGCCGAGCGGGCGGCGCTGCAGGTACATGAGGGCCTCGGCGTCCACGAGTGCCGCGGCGGAGCGGTGGGAGATCGCCACGCCCTTGGGCTTACCGGTGGACCCGGAGGTGAAGATGATCCAGGCGTCGTCGCGGGTACGCGGGGTGGCGGTCTGCTCACCCGTGGTCACGGCCGGGTTGCGGGTCAGTTCGAGCCCCTGACCGAACACGGCGGCCACGCCGGCTTCCTCCCACACGGTGCGCGCGCGTTCATCGGGGTCGTCCCAGTCCACGGGCACGTAAGCCGCGCCGGCGAACAGGGTGGCCAGGATGGCAACGTACAGGTCCACGCCACCGGAGGGCACACGCACGCCCACACGGTCCCCGCGTCCGATGCCCATGTCCCACAACCGCTGGACGTGGGTCTCGATCCGGTCCTCGAGTTCCCCGTAGGGAACGCTCTCGTTCTCATCTTCCAAGGCGATGGCGTCCGGGTACTGCGCGACCGTCTCGAGGACGATGTCGACGAGGGTGCGCGGTGCCGGTGGTTCCTCCACCGGGTACACGGCCCTGTCCGGCGCGAGCGCTCGGACTCCGTTCCTAAGATCTTGGCTGTCCACTGCTAGTACTCTCCCCCTTGCTAAGGACCGGTGATGCAGGGAGATGCGGACGTCGTCCTCGGTCGAGGCGCGGTGCTGCAAACGTATGGATCATGCCGATGGGTCCCCCGACCGATACGGCAGCGTGACATCCGGAAGATGCGCAATGGTGTCCAGCGAAAATATCCCCCTGCTGGCCCAGATTACGTCGCCAGAATACGACAAGCATGAACTTGGATGCAATCTACGGTGTCGGTCCCGGCATCACCCAGGTGGGGATGTCATGCTGAAGAATTACTCAACGTGACCCACCCCACGGGCTTCCACCCGTGTGCCCGTGAATCGTGTTCCGTAGATCACGTGGAGGGCGTGGGTTCGTCCGCCGCGAGCAGTTCGTCCAGGATCTCGGCGTCCGGCATGTTGAAGTGGTCGCGGTGCGGCATCAGTTCCAGGCGGGTGCGCGTGAAGCCGCGCTTCTCGTAGAAGCGCTGACCCTCCGTGGCCGCCGTGACGGCGTCGAAATCAGACGCGGGGTCTGAGCCGTCGTCCAGCAGACCCGTGAACCACCACATACGCACCTCGGCCTTCTCCTGGCGGGTCGGGACCTTCGACAGCCCGTCCGGCGCGCCACCACCGCCCACCATGGCCGCACCGCCGGTCACGAGGTCCCGGGCACCGCTGAGCACCCCGTAGCTGAGCATCTCCGCGCCACCCGAGTACCCGAACCACGACACCCGGTCCCGTTGCACCGGGAGGTCCGCGAGCAGCCGGTTCTCGGTCAACGCGCGTAACCAGCGCATGTTGGCGCCCATCCCCTGCCACCACGTGCACTCGCCCTGGCAGTCGGGTGTGAGTGGCACGGCCAACAGGTCGTTGTGGGAGGCCGCGATCGCGGACAGGCACGTGGTGCGCCCACCCGGTTCGAAGTACTCCGCCCCGCCGTCCCCGTGCAGGTCGATCACGAGCCCCACGGGCTTGGAGACGTCCACCCCGCCGTCGATCACGTGGTAGGAACTCGTGGTCCCGCGGTACGTGTAGGTCTGCTCCAGGTGGCCGAGCGCCCCGGCCTGGGTCTGGTCCTGGGTGGTCGGCTGCGTGGCCAGGGTCACCGTGTGGGGGAAGGCTCGGGAGTCGTCCGCGCGCAGCCCGTACTGGGTGCAGTCGGTCCTGGGCGGATCCGCGGACTTGAACGGGTTCACACTGACGAGGACCACGGCCGCCACCAGCACCAGCAGCAGGACCAGCACCAGAACGACACGCCACGAGGCATGTCTCGCGCCCGTCCTCGTGGGACTGGTAGGCATGGCCGGAATCGTACCCCCGCGGGCTGGGAGTTCTCGGTCTTCCACCCCGCGACACCCCTGTGGCGTGAGACGACGTCGCTCGGCCGGGTCCGCGCGACGCCCCGGCGCCGCGGCGTCGTCGTCCGCTTCAGCGCACCAGACGGGGCATGAGGCCGACGAGTGCGAGCATGACGAGCAGCTCCACGAGGGTCTGCGTGAGTACGGCGAGCGGCGCGAGGACCGTGCCGTCCGGCGCCGCGAGGGCGAGCGGCAGCACCACCAGGGAGTTGCGCGTGACCCCGCTGAAGAGCACCGCGCGGCGCTCGCGGACGCGCAGGCCGGCAAGGCGACCGGCCGCCCAGCCGAGCGCCGTCATGAGCGCTGCGAAGCTCACGTAGACGGGTACGAGCGGCAGCAGCGCTTGCGCGCGTGAACCCACGAGGGCGATCTGGGACGCGACCACGGTCGCGAGGGTGAGCATCATGAGCGGGACCATGGCACCGCCGGCGAGCCGGCCCCACCGCCGGGCCACCGGGGACCGCGCTGCGGCCAACTGGGTCACTGCCGCAGCCACCAGAGGGATGACGATCACCACCGCGAGGGCCTGGGCGAATGTCCCCCAGTGCACGGCCACGGCGACGTCGGGCGCCAGGAACGACCACAAATACAGGGGCAGGGTCAGCATCTGCAGGACGAGCAGCACGGGGGACGCCGCGAGCAACCGGTCGTTCGCGGCGCCCGCGAGGCCCGAGAACACGATCACGTAGTCGATGCACGGGGTGAGCAGGACCAGTAGCACCCCGATCAGCATCGGGCCCTCGATGGAGAATGCGCGGACGAGCGCGAACACAATGACCGGGACGACCGCGAAGTTGACGATCACCAGGCACGCCATGAAGCGCAGGTCGCGCAGACCTTCGCCCACGCGGCGCAGCGGGATACCCAGGAACGTCACGTACAGCAGGGCCGCGAGCACCGGGGTCACCGCGGGGGCGGCGAGGCCGCCGAGGCCCGGGGCCCACCAGCCGGCGAGCGCGCCCACCGCGAGCGCTGCGAGGTAGAGGGGTATCTGGAACCGCTCCATGAACCGGGTCATCGGGGCCCCTGCCGCGCGCCACCATGTCCGGCGCCGTCGGTGTCGTCCCGTGTCAGCGCGGTTCCGGTCAGGGCCGTGAGTCCCGGCCGGAAGACGGCGTCGGTGTCCACGGGGTGCTCGGTGTACAGGCGGGCATAGCGCGGCGCGATCTCCGCATCGACCGGGGCGGCGCGCTCGAAAGGGGCCATCGGCTGTGTCAGAGCGCTGCCGAGCGTGAAGTTGGCGAGTGTGTACGCAGCACTGAGGGGATCGGGCGCACCGAGCTCGTCCAGGAGAGCGATCATCCGCTCCGACAAGCGGAGGTAGTGGGGTCCCCTGGGAGCACGCATCCCGATTACCAGGCACGCCCACCCGTGGCGCGTGAGGTGCGCGTAATAGGCGAGCATCAGGTCCGTGAGCTCGCAGGTGTCCACCGCGTGTCGCATGGCGGGGTCGGCGCCGAGCGCGTGGTCGAGCCCGAGGTCGAACAGGTCGTCCACGGACGACACGCGCGAGTACAGGCTCGCCGGCGCCACGTTCAACCGACCGGCCACGGCGCGGACCGTCAGGGCCCGGAGCCCGCCCGCATCCAGCAGAGCGGCGGCGGTTCGGCCGATCTCGTCCGCGTCCACGGCGCGGGTGCGGTGCACCGGTTTGCGATGGTCCCAGTAACTCACGGGGTCAGCGTAAACGAACACTGTTCACCCGGCACGCGAACTAAGTAGTTTAAGGACATGCCTGACGATTCTGGGCTGTCCCTGCCCCTCGTCACCGAACGGCTCCGGCTACGCGCCCATACCCCCGGCGACGCCCCGTGACATGCCCGGGTCCATCTCAGGCCTGCCCCTGCCCGGTTTCTGGCCAGCCCGGACGGGTTCGATCGACGTTCGCTGTCGACGGCCGTGCCACGCGGCGCCCGGCCGTCCCGGACATACCGGGGCCCGACGTCGCGCAGAGACGTTCACCGGTCGGTCACCTCGCGGTTTCCGGACGCTCGTAGGGTCTGCGGCACACCCACCGCCGACCCGCGCGGGTCAGACCGAGGAGTACCGCCATGCACCGATCACTCGTCTCTGCGGCCGCGATCACCGTGGGGTTCGGCCTATTCACCGTGGGACCGGCCGCGGCCGCGGCGCCGGCGGTGAACACCGGCTCCGCCGTCCAGGTCCCCATGGGAGGGCATGACCGCTCTCCCGCACCGGGCACCCACCCGCACGAGGGTAAAGCCAACACGCAGGGACACCGTGTACGCGAGCACCGGGGAGATCAGGGGGCCCATCACGATCGGCACCGTCGCCACGGGAAAAAGCACCGCCCGGGGCGAGGGCATCACAAGGGGCACGCCTTCGAGGTGAGCTACGTGGACAGCATGGTCTTGCCGGACGAGTTGCGCAGCGTGAACGGCGTGCCTTTCGGCGGGATCTCCGGGGTGGACTATCGCTCCGAGGACGGTTCCTATCTGGCCCTCAGCGACGACCGTTCCCAGAAAGCACCCGCCAGGTTCTACACCCTGGACCTACCCTTCGACGATGATGGCTTCGATGCACCGGGGTACTCCGTCACGGACACCACGGTGCTCCAGCACGCAGATGGCTCCCCGTACCCGGAGAACTCCGTGGATCCGGAGTCCATCCGATGGGACCGCACCTCGCACACGGCTCTCTGGACGGACGAGGGAGACGTGACCAAGGGACTCGCCCCGGCCATTCGGGAGATGACCGACACAGGGGCGTTCGTTCGCGCGTTCGACGTGCCTCGGCAGTACCTCCCAGCGTTGGACCAGAGCGGCAATCAGATCCGGGGCGTTCGCAACAACCTCGCGCTGGAGAATCTGACCCTGGGGCCGTGCGGCACCACGTTCTCCGTGATGAACGAGGCAACCCTGGTCCAGGACGGCCCGGTCGCCTCACCCGAGACCGGGAGCCCGCTGCGCCTGGCCCAGCTCGACCGGCGGACCGGTCACAACCTGGCCCAGTACGTCTACAAGACCGAGCCGGTGTCCGTCCCGCGGGGTTCGAGTGGCGGCGACCGCGGCGCTTCCGAGATGCTGCAATTGAGCAAGACCGATTATCTGGTGATCGAGCGTCAGTACGTCGAGGGTGAGAACCAGATCCAGGTCTACCGGGCCAGCACCAAGGGCGCCACCGATGTGTCCCGTTCGGGGGCCCTCACGGGTACGGAAATCCCGATGAAGAAGGAACTGGTCATCGACCTGGTCGTATCGGGGATGTCCCCCGGAAACGTGGAGGCCGTGAGTTTCGGCCCGGATTTCGCGGACGGTGACGCATCCCTCGTGCTCGCGGCGGACGACAACTTCAACCTGGCCACCCAGGACACGGTGTTCCACCTGCTCCGGGTGAACACCCACAAATAGATGGGGAGGGTGGGTGGGGTCCACGGTGGACCCCACCCACCCTCGCTCCCATCACGCCGCGGCCCGTGAAACAGGCCGATGCGCCACGAGGCGCGTTCGTTCAGTCGTGCCCGGAGCGAAGTGCGGCGTGCAGGGCCGCGAAACCCGCTTTGATCTCGGAGCGGTGCGGCTCCACGACCCCGCGGGCCCACTCCTTGGTGACCCCGCGGGCCCACTCCTTGGTGGTGTCCTCCACGTCATTGCCCCTGGCCGGCATGTCCGGCTCGTCGAGGAACGGCAGGGCGACCTCGGTCAGGTCAATGAGGTCCACGTCGGCGTCGTCACCGGTTGCCAACCCGGCGACCTGGTCCGCGATCTGACGGCGTGGGCGTGGTTCGGTCAGTCGCGCACGGAGGCGGTGGCGACCACGGGCATCCCCGTCCTACCGGCCACCTTGGCCAGGACGGTCGCATTACGGCGCAGGTCCGGGACGCTCAGACCCCGACGACCTGGAACAGGCCGCCCTGGTGGTCCACCAGCAGTAGAGCGACGTCCTCGGGATCGATCATCGGGAGGAAACCGTGGAAGGTGGGAAGGGCGGGGAAATCCGTCGACAGGGTGTTCTCGTGTCGCATTCCGGGGACCCGACGATGGGCCACCCCCAGAGTAGAGAGGGGCATATCTTCTTGCCCATGATGTGACGACCGCCCGGACACAATTTCCCCCGTGTCGAGCGTGAGAAAGGCCACGGAGTGCATCTGTGGTGCGATACGCACGCCCGGGACCCGGATCCATGTCTTTTCGGCACATATGTGTACCCGGCGTGTGGGGCGCGCACGCCACGGACGCGGAGGCCCCTCCTGGACCCTCGACCGACAATCACACCCGGCACGACAAACCCACCCGGACAGCGAAAAACCCGGATCCTCTTTCGAGGATCCGGGTTTCTCCGCCCATCCGACGGGCCATTCGGTGGAGCTAAGGGGACTCGAACCCCTGACCCCCTGCATGCCATGCAGGTGCGCTACCAGCTGCGCCATAGCCCCGTACGACTCCGAAACCTTACCACGCTTCGGCCTGCCACGTTCACCCGGGATTCACTCCCGAACAACTTCGTGGGACCGCCACGTTTCCAGTTCCCCGGAACGACTCGACCATCCTAGACAGTTTGCGCGAACTCGCGCAAATTGCCCGGCGGCGCGAGCTCAGACCGCGCGGGGAGCGGCGTCGTCGTCGATGTCCGCGGAGCCAGCCGATGGCAACTGGACGTCGATCGCCGGGCAGTCGCCCCACAGCCGTTCGAGGGCGTAGAAGGCACGGTCCTCGTCGTGGAGCACGTGGATCACGGCGTCCCCGTAGTCCAGGAGCACCCAGCGGCCCTCCCCCTTGCCCTCACGGCGCAGGGGCCGACGGTCGTGCTGCTCGATGAGCGCTTCCTCCACGGCGTCCACCACGGCGGAGACCAGACGTTCGTTGGACGCGGAGGTCACCATGAAGACGTCCGTGATGGCGAGGCTCTCGCTGACGTCGAACGCGACGACGTTCTCGGCCTTCTTCTGGTCCGCGGCGCGCGCGGCGCTGCGCACGAGGTCGATGGATTCGGTGGTTGCAGTCACTGAAGTGTGCTGTCCTTTCACATGGGTCGGTTTCACAGAACGAAGATCACGAAGGCCACCACGAGCGCCACGATCACGGCCACGAGTAGCGCGAGCACCACTCGGGTCGTGGACGTCCCGCGGGAATACGCCCCGGGTTCCAGCAGGGTCAGTCCCTCGGCGTCCACCGCGCGCACCGGTTCGGCGGGAGGAGCCACGGTCTCGGACCGCGTTTTGGGGGGCGACGACGCCGCTCCCGCCGCGGCCTCGTGCGTCCCCTCGGGTGTGCGGTCCCGGTGCGGGGCCTGGATCACGGGGATCCGGGAGGTCTCGGTGACCGGTCCGTAGCGCACGGGTGAGGCCGGGAGGGACGCGGGGTCCGCGAGACTCTTCCCCAGGCTCACCCCCGTCGCCTGGGCCATCAGGGCCGGCGGGAAGGTGATGGTGAAGTACTCCGGCTCCGGCTCGTCGTGCACGGGTTGCGGCGGGGTGACCGGCGCCTGGCCGATCCCGGGTGCGGCGGGAGCGTGACCCGACGACACGGTGTCCCCTGGCACGGAGCCCTCGGATGCCGGACGAGCCAGTGCCTCCCCGGCGGGGCTACTCGCTGCGGGTGTGTTCCCCGCGGCCGAGGATCCTGCGGGTCCGTTCCCCAAAGCGGTGGGCTCTTCAGCGGTGGCCCGCTCGGCAGCCTGCCGGTCCTGTTCATTGGCCGCCGCGGCGCGCATCGCGAGATCCGCGAGACGACGCTGGGTGGCGAGCAGGGCGTCGTCGACCTCTCCCCCGCCCGTGCGCTCCGATTCCTGGATCTGCCGGGCGTGCTCGACCATCTCACGCTGCAGCCGCGCGAGTCGCCGGGGCCCCAAGGGCTTGACGGTACCCGTGTGCTGGGGGGTGTCCAACTCGATCACGGGAGCCGGCGGGGCCACCCACTCCTGCTGTCCCGTGGCCGGGTGGACGGCCCACGGGCATTCCTGGGGGTTCGCGGCTCGGTTCTTCTCGGGGGGTGTGCTCACGCGGTGCTCCTGTGACCCGGGGCGGGGACCCCGGGCGAATCCGTGGGGGCGGATGAGGGGGTGCCGGCATCCTGTGCCACAGGGGTGCCGGAGGCGGTCTCCGGGTCCACATCGGGATCGGTGGAACCGCGGTAGAGGCCGTACTTGTTGATGTACTGCACGACCCCGTCCGGGACCAGATACCACACGGGTTTGCCCGCCGCCACGCGGGCGCGGCAGTCCGTGGAGGAGATGGTCATGGCGGGGACGTTGAGCAGCGACACGCTCTCCGAGCCCACGGGCGCGGAGAGCACGTGGCCCGGGCGGGTCACACCCACGAACGTGGCCAAGGACCACAGCTCATCGGTGCCCTTCCACGTGAGGATCTCCGCCATGGCATCCGCGCCGGTGATGAAGAACAGCTCGGCGTGGGGACGCAGGGTGCGCAGGTCCCGCAGGGTGTCGATCGTGTACGTGGGTCCGGAACGGTCGATGTCCACGCGGGACACCGTGAACCGCGGATTGGACGCCGTGGCCACCACGGTCATGAGGTAGCGGTGTTCGGCGTCGGAGACGTCCTGCCCGGCCTTCTGCCACGGTTCACCCGTGGGGACGAAGACGACCTCGTCCAGGTCGAAGACCGCGGCGACCTCCGACGCCGCCACGAGGTGCCCGTGGTGGATGGGATCGAAGGTCCCGCCCATGACTCCCAGCCGGATCACACCCGGCCTGCGCGGGGGGATGTCCAGTTCCGTCTCGGCCGCGGTCACTGACGCGCTGAGGGGATTCACTCGTGCCGATCTGTCGGTCAGTGGCGCGGGGTGGCGTGCACCCGGTCGAGCATGGCCTGCTCTTCCGCGGGCAGCTGCGCGGGGTCCTCGTACTCACCGACGGCCGGGGCCTTGCCGCGGGGCGCGAAGGACATGGAGATGAAGAGCATGATCAGGAACAGGATGAACGCGACGATGCCGAAGACCGGCGCCATGGCGTGCAGCTCTTCGTTGATGGAGTGCCCCTCCTCGGCCGCCAGGACGGTGACGTTGGACAACAGGTACAGCGAGCTCATGCGGTTCCCTTCTGTGGCCGGCGGCGCCGGTCGGTGAATGCGACGAACGTCCCGGGTGACGTCCGTTCCATGGTACGTCTCACGGACGCACGTGGCCGTCACCCTGGACGACCCACTTGGTGGTGGTCAGCTCCTCCAGCCCCATGGGACCGCGCGCGTGCATCTTCTGCGTGGAGATCCCGATCTCCGCACCCAGCCCCAACTGGCCGCCGTCCGTGAAGCGGGTGGACGCGTTGACCATGACCGCCGCGGAGTCGATCTCCGCGGTGAAACGTTCCGCGTTAGCCAGGTCGTTGGTCACGATCGCCTCGGTGTGGCCCGTGGAGTACGTGCGGATGTGCTCGATCGCCTCGTCGATGCCGTCCACGACCTTCACGGCCATGTCCATGTCCAGGTACTCGGTGGCCCAGTCCTCGTCCGTGGCCTGCAGGTGGTCAGATCCCGGGGGCAGCAGTGCTGCGGCGCGGTCGTCCACGTGCAGGGTCACACCGGCCTTGTCGAGTGCGGCGAGCACCTCGCGGGATGTCTCCGGCGCCCCGCTGTGCAGCAGCAGGGTCTCGGCGGAGTTGCACGTGGAGGTGCGGTGCGTCTTGGAGTTCACCGTGAGCTTGGCGGCCATCTGCGCGGGCGCGGACTCGTCGATGAACACGTGCACGTTGCCCTCGCCCGTCTCGATGACCGGGACGGTCGCGTTGGTCACCACGGACTGGATGAGTCCACGGCCGCCGCGCGGGATGAGCACGTCCACCTTCCCGCGCGCACCCATGAGGGCGTTGGCGCCGTCGCGACCGTAGTCGTCCACGGTCTGCACGCAGTCCACGGGCAGCTTGGCGTCCGCGAGAGCGTCCCGAAGGATGCCCACGAGCGCCCGGTTGGAGTCGAAGGCCGCCGAACCACCGCGCAGCAGCACCGCGTTACCGGACTTCACGGCGATCCCGGCGATGTCCACGGTCACGTTCGGGCGGGCCTCGTAGATCACGCCCACCACTCCCATGGGCACGCGCACCTGGCGCATGCGCAGCCCGTTCGCGAGCGTCTGCCCGCGCACCACGGAGCCCACGGGATCGGGCAGGGCCGCGAGTTCCCGCAGCGCGTCCGCAAGGCCCGTGATGCGGGTACGGTCCAGCTTGAGCCGGTCCAGCAGCGCGGTGGAGATCCCTGACTCGCGCCCGCGTTCCAGGTCCCGCGAATTGGCCTCGAGAACGGTGTCGGCGCGGGCCTCGATCCGATCGGCCATGATGTTCAGCGCGCGGTCCTTCCACGCGCGCGGGGCGCGGGCGAGCGTGCGGGCGGCCACCCGGGCGTCGTCGGCCATCAGGCCGACCCCGGCCACGGGATCGTCCCCGAAGGTCTCCTGCGCGGTCAGTACGGACGTGTTCTCGGCCACTGTTCCTCCTGCGGATCGTGGTGCGGGCGCACGGCGCCCACGGTTCAGGTTGGGGGTTGGACGTGCGGTCAGACGGTTCGTTTCAGTTTGGTCCTCGCCGAACGGGGCCGCATGGTCACGAGGTTGTCCACGTGCACGAGCTCGCGGGCGTAGTCCTCACCAAACTCCTCCCCCAGTTCGTGCGTGCGTTTGCCGAGCATCCCGGGGACCTCGTTCGAGGCGTAGTTGATCAGCCCGTGGGCCACTTCCTTTCCGTGGGAATCCACCATGGCCACGGGATCGCCCGCAGTGAACTTCCCGGACACCTCGGTGACACCGGCCGCGAGCAGCGAGCGACGACCGCGGATGGCCTCCACCGCGCCGTCGTCCAGGGTCAGGGTGCCCTTGATGTCCGCGAGGTGCGCGAGCCACAGCAACCGCACGTTGCGCCGCCCGCCGGTCGTGGCGAACCACGTGCCCACGTCGTCGCCGGCCAGCGCACTCTCGATGTTCGCGGCGGAGGTCACGAGCGCCGGGATGCCAGACGACGCCGCGATGCGCGCCGCCTGCACCTTGGTCACCATCCCGCCCGAGCCCACGCCCGCGCGGCCGATCGTGCCGATCTCCACGCCTTCGAGATCCGTGATGGGATCCTCGACGGTGGGGATGCGCTCCCCGCCGTCCTTGGGGGGCCGGGTGTAGAGCGCGTCCACGTCCGAGAGCAGCAACAGCGCGTCCGCCTTGATCAGGTGCGCCACGAGCGCAGCGATGCGGTCGTTGTCGCCGAACTTGATCTCGTGGGTGGCCACGGCGTCGTTCTCGTTGACGATCGGCAGGATCCCCAGGTCCAGCAACCGTTCGATCTGGCGATGCGCGTTCTTGTACTGCGAGTGGCGCATGAGGTCCTCGGCCGTGAGCAGCACCTGACCCACCGTGACGTCGTAGCGCGTGAAGTAGTCGGTGTAGCGCGAGATCAACAGACCCTGTCCCACGGAGGCCGCGGCCTGTTTGGTGGCGAGGTCCTTGGGCCGGCGGGACAGTCCGAGCGGCTGCAGCCCCGCGGTGATCGCACCCGAGGAGACGAACACGACCTCCACGCCCTGCGCCTTGACCCGGCCGAGCGCGTCCACGATGCTGCGCAGCGCGTTCTCGTCGATCGAGTTCTCGATCGAGGTCAGGGACGAGGACCCCACCTTGACCACCACGCGCCGGGCCATGGGCAGGTCCGCACGGCGGGTGATGGGAGAGCGGCGGTTCTTCCCCCGGCTCTCGGTGCTCAGCTGGATCGCGGACTTGGCCGCTTGCTGCTCCATGGCCGGGACGTCGATCGTCTCGGTGGGGGTCTTCTCCACGTGGGGCGTGTCACTCACTGTCGTGCGTCTCCTTTGGCTCGGAAGTACGGCGTCGATCTCGCGCATCGCCCACCGACTCGGTCCAGATCCCGGCGCGGCGCTGCTCCTCGAGCTCCGCGCGGGCCTCGGCCTTGGCGTCCATGCGGTCGTAAAACTGTTCCCGCTTCTCGCGGCGCGTGGGCCGGGACGTGTCCTCGAGGCGCAGGTCGGAACCGCGCGGGCCGCCGAGCAGTTCGGCGCCGCCCACCATGGTGGGCTCCCAGTCGAAGACCACACCGTTGTCCTCGGGGCCGATCAGCACCGCGTTGCCCGGGCGGGCGCCGATGCGGAACAGTTCGTCCTCGATCCCGAGTTTCGCGAAGCGGTCCGCGAGGTATCCCACGGCCTCGTCGTTGTTGAAATCGGTCTGCTGCACCCACCGTTCGGGCTTCACGCCGCGCACGTGGTACAGCGGCTCCCCCGCCCGGTCCTCGCGGGTGATCTCGAACTCCTTGCGGTCCTTCCCTCGACGACGCCGCACGGGTTCCGGGCGCAGCACGGTCTCCGCGCGGCGCTGCTCCTCCCGCTGTTCCTCCTGCTCGCGGGCACGGGAGACGAGCTCGGCCATCGCGAAGCCCAGTTCCCGCAGTCCGGCGTGCGAGGCCGTGGAGATCTCGAAGACCGGGTAACCGCGTTCCTCGAGTTCGGGGCGGATGAACTCGGCCAGTTCCCGCGCCTCGGGCACGTCTACCTTGTTCAGGGCCACGAGTCGGGGGCGCTCGGTCAGCGGGATCGTGGTGGGGTCGTCGTCGCGGATGGCCTCGGCGTAGTGGGACAGTTCCTGTTCGAGGGCGTCCAGGTCGCTCAGCGGATCCCGTCCGGGTTCGAGCGTGGCGCAGTCGATCACGTGCACGAGTGCGGCGCAGCGCTCCACGTGCCGCAGGAACTCGAGTCCCAGCCCCTTGCCCTCCGAGGCACCCGGGATCAACCCCGGCACGTCCGCCACGGTGAAGCGGGTGTCACCCGCCTGGACCACACCCAGGTTGGGCACCAGGGTGGTGAACGGGTAGTCCGCGATCTTGGGGCGCGCGGCACTCATGGCCGCGATCAGGCTCGACTTGCCCGCGGAAGGGAAGCCCACCAGGGCGATGTCCGCGATGGACTTCAGTTCGAGCTCGACCTGGTGTTCCTCACCGGGCACACCGAGCAGAGCGAAGCCCGGGGCCTTGCGCTTAGGCGAGGACAGTGCGGCATTGCCCAGTCCGCCCTGGCCGCCACCGGCCAGCACGAACTCACTGCCCTCACCGAGCAGGTCCGCGAGCACGTTGCCCTGCCGGTCCTTGACCACGGTGCCGTCCGGGACGGACAGCACGAGGTCCTGGCCCTTGAAACCGTGGCGCATGTCCCCCTTGCCGGGCTCACCGTTGGGGGCCTTCTGGTGGGGTGCGTGGTGGAAACCCAACAGCGTGGTGGACTGACCGTCCACACGCAGGATCACCGAACCACCGTCGCCGCCGTTGCCGCCGTCCGGGCCGCCCAGGGGCTTGAACTTCTCGCGCTTGACGGACACGCAGCCGTGGCCGCCGTTACCGCCCGTGGCGTGCACGATCACTCGATCTACAAAACTAGCCACGCGGCTCCTCGGTGGTAGGGGTCACCTGCTGCGAGCGGGTCGACCGGGGTTTTCTGAAAAGACTAGAGGGTGAGCGCGTGAAGCGCCCACCCTCTAGTGGTCGCCGCCACGGGGTCGTGGCGGCGGGTGGACCCAGGGGTCCGAACGAGAATTACTCGGCGGTCTGAATGTTGACCACGCGGCGACCGCGGCGGGTGCCGAATTCGACGGCGCCAGCGGCCAGGGCGAACAAGGTGTCGTCCTTGCCGCGGCCCACGTTCACGCCCGGGTGGAAGTGCGTGCCGCGCTGGCGGACGATGATCTCGCCGGCGTTAACGGACTGGCCGCCGAAGCGCTTCACACCCAAGTACTGAGCGTTGGAGTCACGGCCGTTGCGAGTGGAGCTCGCACCCTTCTTGTGTGCCATGGTGTGTGCCTACCTTCGTTGAAAACGTATGTGGGGAGCCGGATACTCAGGCGTCGATGCCGGTGACCTTGACGGTGGTCAGTTCGGCGCGGAAGCCCTGACGCTTCTTGTAACCGGTCTTGTTCTTGTACTTCATGATCGAGATCTTGGGACCGCGCAGGTCCTCGACGATCTCGGCGGTGACCTTGACGTTCGCCAGGGTCTTGGAGTCGGAGGTGACCTTGTCCCCATCGACCAGCAGCAGCGCAGGAAGCTCTACGGTGCTGCCTGCCTCGCCGGCGACGCGGTCAAGGGTCACGAGGTCTCCGATGGAAACCTTCTCCTGGCGGCCGCCTGCGCGGACAATCGCGTACACCACTTGGGAACTCACTTCTCTCGACATCTATGGACTACGTGTGTGGGTCGGGCGTACTCCTGGAGGACTGCGAATGTCGAGACATCACGCCGCGGTGATCCATGACCGACCGCATTCTCCGCGTGGCTATCGCATCGATTCAGGATGTCCGCCCGAGTGTGCCGCAACCTGGTGCGTGAACTGGATATGACACACACCGGCGCTCGGCACCGACACCCCAGGCTACCCGATCACCCGAAGTCATGCCAGTTGCGCCGCGGCGCGCCGCTCGCCCTCCGCCGACGTCGCCGGGGTCGTCTGCGCGAAGAAAGCCAGCTCGAGCGCGCACGCCCGGTGGAACGCGCGGCGCATGTGCTCCCTGGTGGCCGGGTCCGCGTGGGCGGCCTCCCGGTCCACGATCTCGCGCACCGACTCGGTCGCGGTCTGGAAGTCCGGATCGTCGTATGTGCTGAGCCAGTCGGCGAACGGGTGCTGCGGTCCCGCGACGCGGGCACGACGGGTGAGCTCCGCACCCACGTGGGCGTAGAGCCAGTAGCACGGCAGGATCGCGGCGGAGCCCACCGCGAAGCCGTCCTGACCCGTGCGCGCCAGCAGGAAGTCCGCGTAACTGCTCGTGACGTCACTCGGCGGCATGGGCTCCCGGTCCCCGAGCCGGGCGCAATGCAGCGCGGACTCGACCGAGACCACGGAGGCCGACGCCGCGGCGAAGTGTTCGCGCGAACGCTCGTCCGGGGCGGAGGCCGCGAGCAGGGCCAGCGCCCGGGAGTAGTACTGCAGATATTGCATGTCCTGGTCCAGGTACAGCTCGAACTCGCCCGGGTCCAGGGTGCCGTCCCCGAGGCCCCGGATGAACGCCAGGGCGGCAATGCGTTCACGCACCGGGGCGCTCTCCTCCCACAGTTCATCGGTGAACCGGGGGCCCTCGGATTCCGCGGCGGCCGTCATCACGAACGCCGGATCCGTGACGAGGTGCTGGACGTGGTGCATGTGGTGCACGGGACCGTTGCCGTGACCCACGTGCAACTCGTCCGCGCCGCGCAGTGCACCGCGCAACCATGTGCGGGCCGTGCGGATCGCCTCGGGCCAGTCCCCGGTCCGCGCCACGACCGTGGCCACCGCGGAGGACAGCGAGCACCCGGTGCCGTGGGTGTTACGCGTGTGCACCCTGCGACCCTCGAACAACGCGGCGGGTTCGTCCTGACCGGGGAGCAACAGGGCGTCCGGGGTCGTGTCCCCGGCCAAGTGGCCACCCTTCACGAGGACCCGGGTATGGAACGCCGCCGCGACCGCGCGTCCCTGCTCGAGCGCCTCGTCCCAGGTCGCGGCCACGGGGCGCTCGGCCAGCACCGCGAGTTCCGGGAGGTTGGGGGTGATCAGATTCGCGTGGGGCAGCAGCTCCCGCAGGGCCCGTTCGGCGTCCGGACGCAGCAATCGCCCACCGGCCGTGGCGACCATGACGGGGTCGATCACGACCACGGGTGCGCGCCCCACCATGAGCCAGTCCCGGACCGTGTCGATGACCTCCACGGAGCCGAGCATCCCCACCTTGATCGCATCCAGGGTGACGTCCCCGGCGACCGCATCCAGCTGGTCCCGCAGGACCTGGACGGGTGGGGTGTGTACGCTCACGACGCCCCGGGTGTTCTGGGCGACCACTGCGGTGATCACACTCAGCCCGTACCCGCCCAGTGCGGCGATGGATTTCAGGTCCGCGGCGTGACCCGCCCCGCCCGTGGGATCGGTTCCGGCAATCGAGAGGACGCGGGGTATGGCGGTAGAAGGCGTGGTGTCCACGACAATCCCTTCGCTAGTACGAGCTAGATCAGGTTCGACGGGTGTGTTCTCAGCCGCAGTGCGCAGCACCCCGTGTGTGTGTCCCCGATCATGCCACAGGGGCACCCGGAATCCCGGGTGCCCCTGCGGTGCTCGCGTGGCGACGGATCCAGCCGCCGGTCACTCAGTCCTGCTTGCCGGTCATCGTGATGTCCTGAGCCTTGATGCCCACACCCACGATGGTGGGCTGGTCACCGGACGCCGCGGGGGCCACGGCCCCGGCCTCCGCGGTGAAACGGCTGACCTGCCGTTCCTGCGTGTACTCGTGGGTCTCCACGCTCGCGGTTCCGGGCGCGGCCGCCGGCGCCACGGCACGCCGCGACCCACGACGCCGTCGGGCCGGAGCCGCCGGCGCCTCCGCCGGCCGGTTCCCGCCAGCGGACGACGCTGCCCCGGAAGTCTGCTGCTGCGCGGCACTCGTCTGCCCTGCACTGGATTGCGCAGTCCCGGAGTTCGACGGCGCGTGTCCGGCGGCCGACCGCTTCGACACCGCCTCCCGCGGCTGGGACGCGGCGTCCGCATCCTGAACGGCACCCTCGGTCGAGGTTTCGTCCTCGCCCGCATCCGTGAACGCGGCGCTCAGCGAATCCAGGGACAGGGCCTCCTGGGTGCCCTCGCTCCCCCGCTGCTCAGACTGCCCGTGGGGCAGTTCGATGACCTCGCCGTGAATCGTGAGGCTCGCGGACGAGTCCCCACCGGAACGGTCCTCGGACCGGGAATCCCCGCGCGAGTCGTTCCCGGAACCGTCCCGGCCGGAACCGTCGTTCTGCACGGCGTTGTCCTCGCCCTGCTGACCGCGACCGCGGCTGCGCTTGCCGCGGCGCTTGCGGCGACGGCGCCCGCCCTCGGACTCCCCGTGGGAGTTCTCGGACGCGTGCTCCCCGCCCTGCTGACCGCGGGAGGTCTGCTGCTCCTGGGAACCGGTGTCCTCGGCCTGCCCGCCCCCGGACTGCGGTGCGGTGCCCTGGGAAGCATTCCGTGCGGCGTCGTCGGACTCGTCGTGGGAGGAGGCCGCGGCGATGTTCGCCAACGCCGTGCGGGTGGCCTCCACGCGCGCCTGGTCCGGCTCGTCCGAACCGTGGTGCTGGCTGCCGTTCCTGGGCTTGTCCTGCGCACCGTTGTGCTGCTTGTTGCGCGAACGCTTACGCTCGTGTCGAGTGCCGCGCTGGTCGGAGGGAGCCGCGCCGGAGCGGCCCTTCAAGGGGTGGTCGTGGACCACGACGCCGCGGCCCGCGCATTCCTCGCACGGCTCGGAGAAGACCTCGAGCAACCCCGTACCCATGCGCTTGCGCGTCATCTGCACGAGACCCAGGGAGGTCACCTCGGCCACCTGGTGCTTCGTGCGGTCCCGGCCCAGGCACTCCACGAGCCGGCGCAGTACGAGATCGCGGTTGGACTCCAGAACCATGTCGATGAAGTCCACCACGATGATCCCGCCGATATCCCGCAACCGCAGTTGCCGCACGATCTCCTCGGCGGCTTCGAGGTTGTTCTTGGTCACGGTCTCCTCGAGGTTGCCCCCGGAGCCCGTGAACTTGCCGGTGTTGACGTCCACCACGGTCATGGCCTCGGTGCGGTCGATCACGAGCGATCCGCCGGAGGGCAGGAAGACCTTGCGCTCGAGGGCCTTCTGGATCTGCTCCTCCACGCGCATGTGCTCGAAGAGGTCGTCATCGCCGGTCCAGCGCTCGAGGCGGTCCAGCAGGTCGGGCGCCACGTAGGTCACGTAAGCCTCGATGTTGTCCCACGCCTGCTCGCCCTGGACCACCATGGCGGTGAAATCCTCGTTGAAGACGTCCCGCACGGTCTTGATGGTCAGGTCCGGTTCCGCGTACAGCATCTCCGGGGCCAGCGTCTTGGTGGACTTGGCCTTGTCCTGGATCTGCTCCCACTGCGAGCGCAGCCGGTTGATGTCGTTGGTCAGCTCGGTCTCGGAGGCACCCTCCGCCGCAGTGCGCACGATCACGCCCGCGCCCTCCGGCAACCGGTCCTTGAGGATCTTCTTCAGCCGCTGGCGCTCCACGTCCGGGAGCTTGCGGGAGATCCCCGTCATGGAACCGCCCGGGACGTAGACGAGGTAGCGACCGGGCAGGGACACCTGGCTCGTGAGCCGAGCACCTTTGTGCCCCACGGGGTCCTTGGTGACCTGCACGAGCACGGTGTCCCCGGACTTCAGGGCGTTCTCGATCTTGCGGGGCTTGCTGCCCAGCTCGGCGGCGTCCCAGTCCACCTCACCTGCGTAGAGCACGGCGTTGCGGCCGCGGCCGATGTCCACGAAGGCGGCCTCCATGGACGGCAGCACGTTCTGCACCTTGCCCACGTACACGTTGCCGATCAGCGAGTCCTGCTGGGTGTGCGAGACGAAGTGCTCGGCAAGGATCCCGTCCTCGAGCACACCGATCTGGATCCGGTCGTCCTTCTGCCGCACGAGCATCTTGCGCTCCACGGATTCGCGCCGGGCCAGGAACTCGGCCTCGGTGATCACGTGGCGGCGGCGGCCGAACTGCCGGGACTCACGACGACGCTGACGCTTGGCCTCGAGCCGCGTGGAGCCCTTGACCCCGGTCACCTCGTCGCTGCCCGTGCCCTCACCGGCACCGCGCGGGGCGCGGACCCGGGTCACCGAGCCGTCGGACTCGTCCACGAGTTCCATGTCCTCGTCACCGCGACGCCGCCGGCGACGCCGCTTGCTCGTGACCTCGCCGGACTTGTCGTCCTCGCTGTCCACGTCGTCCTCGCTGTTCACGTCCTTGCGTGCGGCCCGCTCGGCCTCGCGCTGGGCGTCGCGTTCCTTGGCGGCCTCGCGCAGTCGGGCAGCCTGCTCCTCGGCGGCACGGCGGATCTCGTCCGGGTCCGGGGCATGGAACATGAGGGAGGCGCCGGGACCGAAGGCCCCGAAGTTCTCCTGGGTGCTGGGCTGGTCGTTCGCGGACTCCTCGGCCTGTACAGTCTGCGCGTCCGTCTGTTCCGAGGTGTCGGTCTGCTCGTCGCTCGCCTCGGCCGAGCCGGTTCCTTCGCCGGCCTGCGTCGTCTGCTCGGGCCCGTCGGCGCGCAGAGCAGCCTGCTCATCCGTATTGCGGGCGCTCTCAGCGGCGTCACCGGCTGCGTCCTCGACATCGAGCGCGATCTCGTCCTCGATACTCTCCGCGGGCTGCTCGGCCTCGGGGATCTCGGCCACTGGGATCTCGCGCGCGGGCGTGTCCGCGACGCCAGCATCGTCGGAAGCGGTGGCCGCGGAATCGGACGTCCCCGGATCCTCGGCGGGAGCGTCGGTCGTCGCGGGTTGCCCGGTAGCGGTCTCGGCGGGCACGGCGGCGTCGGGCTCGGAATGGGGAACGGCGGCGTCGTCGGCCGGTGCATCAGGCGTGACGGCGGGATCGGTGGTGGTGCTGTCCTCGACGGGGGTGGTGGCGGCAGTCTCGAGGGGTGACTGTTCCGCGTTGTCCTTCTCAGGTTCCATGTGAAGTTGTGCTCCTGCTCGGGACACCGCCCGCACCCGGGCCCGAGGTGTGCTCGGTCGGTCGAGCCGGTGTTCGCCACGCGGCCGCCGGAAGTCAAAGTCGTACTCGCGGGCGCGACGTGTGTCACGCGCACTGTCCGCGAGCCGGCGGATGCCCGAGTCGCTGGGTCCGTGGGGACCGCGAACTTGCCCCGCTCCGGACGCGCTCGATCCTGTGAGAGCGCGAGTCCGTACCAAGGGAGATCGGTGTTCCTGCCGGGCCGGTTCCTCACGTGCGGCTGAGGCCCGACCATTGGCAGTATCTCACAGTCACCCCGGGCCGGGGCGCATTCCGGGTGGTCCGCACCACATTCCCTCGGCCGGACCACAGCGCGTGTACGGGGTGTGTGCCGGCGTCACCCGCCGCCACGGGCGGCCCGCGCCCGGTGGGTCGTCATGCGCATGGTCTACGATCGGGCGCGTGAGCCCAACTTCCGCGACCGCCCTCCTGACCGACCGGACACCCGAGACGACTCCGGCCCCCGCCACCCGTTCGGACCGCTCGTGGGCCGTGCTCGCGGTGATCTTCTCGATCGTGGGTTTCGCCGCATCGGCCGTGCTCGTGGCGGAACGGCTCGCGATCTACAAGGACGCGGGACACCGCACGAGCTGCGACATCAACGCGTGGCTCTCGTGCGGCACGGTCATGCGCACCCCGCAGGCGGAGCTCTTCGGCTTCCCCAACCCGTTCATCGGGATCGTGGCGTACGCCGTGGTGATCGCCGTGGCCGTGGGCGTGCTCGCCGGCGCACGCTACGCCAGCTGGTTCTGGTGGTTGCTGTGGCTGGGGATCGCCGCCGGTTCGGTGTTCACCCTGTGGCTGTGGTGGCAGACCACTTTCCACATCAACGCCCTGTGCCTGTACTGCATGATCGTGTGGTGCGCCCAGACCCTGTTGCTCGCGCATACGACGGCGCGGATGCGCCGCGCCGGCCTGATCGGTTCCTCGCGTGGCACCGCCGCCGGTTCCGCCGCGTGGGCGTGGCTCCTGGGCATCGGGGTGCTCGTGATCGTCTTCGGGATCATCGCGGTGCGCTTCTCGACCGCGATCTTCGCCTGAGCCGTTCACCGACGCCGCGCTCAGACGGCGTGCGCCTCGAACACCATGATGGGGTGCGTGCCGTCGAGTGGCGTCCGCTGCCAGTCGCCCCGAACCGCGTCGACCTCGAACCCGGCGCGCCGTAACTGATCGGTCAGGATGCCGCGGCCACGAAAGGCCTGGTCCGGCCCGTCGGGGTTGTCCCCGTCGTACAGGTCGACGATCCGCGGGTCGTAGTCGGTCATGGATCCCGCGTTCAGCTCAGCTGAACCAGATGCCGATCTCCCGCTCGGCGGACTCAGGCGAATCGGAGCCGTGCACGAGGTTCTTCTGCACCTTCTCGCCCCAGTCCCGACCCAAATCGCCGCGAATGGTACCGGGGGCGGCCGTGGTGGGCTCGGTGGCACCGGCGAGGCTGCGGAAGCCCTCGATGACCCGGTCCCCCTCGACCACGGCGGCCACGACGGGCCCGGAGAGCATGAACTCCACGAGCGGCTCGAAGAACGGTTTGCCCTGGTGCTCCTCGTAGTGCCGCTCGAGAATTTCGCGGGTCGCCGTCACGAGCTCAAGTTGCGCGAGCGTGTAGCCCTTGGCCTCGATGCGGGCCAGGATCTGCCCGGTCAGGCCGCGCTGGACGCCGTCCGGCTTCACGAGGACGAGGGTGCGTTGCGTCATGTGCTTCTCCTTGCTGTGGACCCACGCGGAGTCCTCGGTCGATCAGGTTCCGCTCCGAGCCTAACGGCCTGTGGTCCCCGCGCGGCTACGCCCGGGGACCGCGGCCGGGAGACGGTGATCACGTCAGGGGGTTCTCGACCTCCCAGCGGCGTTGTTCCTCCGCGCGCCGCACGTTCTCACGATCCATCGCGCCACCCTTGACCACGGCGTACCACCAGGCCAGGGCGCACAACACGCCGATCACGAACATTGAGGGCACGAGCACTCCCGTGGCGATGAGCACGACCTGCAGCACCCACCCGAGGGTGTACCCCCACGGCTTGCGCAGGAGGCCGCACGCCAGCAGGAACACCAGGGCGAGCACCACCGATCCGCCCATGAGCCACAGTTTCCCGGCCGTGCTCCAGTCCCGCGCCGTGAGTCCGAACGCCGCGAGGGCGGCGAAGAACACGATGAACGCCTCGATGGAGAGCACGCTCGAGGCGAACATCGTCTTGATCGAGCGTGGCTTCTTGGGTTGGCCAGGGCGCCATTCGCGCTGGGCCTTGGTCAGGCGGGCCATCGGGCTCCTTCCATGGTCGGGGCGGCGGGCTCAGAGTCCGAGCAGCACACGGGCCTCACCCACCACGGTGATGGACCCGGTGACGAGCACCGCGCCGTCGAACTGCTCGCGGGCCGCGGCGTCCTGGATGGCCGCGGCACACGCATCGTCCAGTCGCTCGCTCACGTGCACGGCGTCCTGGTCGAAGCCCATGTCCTCGGCGATCTCCGCGAGTTCCTCGGGTGCCACGGCGCGCGGGGACTGGGAGCGGGTGCACCACAGTTCGAGCTCGAACTCGTGGTACTCGTCCACGAGCACGCGCATCATCTCCGCAGCGTCCTTGTCTCGCAGAACGCCCACCACCAGGTTGAGCTTGGTGAACGTGAAGGCCTCGCGCACCGCGGTCGCCGAGGCCAGCAGACCGTGCGGGTTGTGGGCCGCATCCAGGATCACCGGCGGTGCCTTGCGGGCGAGCTCGAGCCGGCCCGGCGAGGAGACCGCACCCAGTCCCGTGGCCACGAGCTCTGGGTTAAGGGGCTTGTCCCCTCCCCCCACGAACGCCTCGACGGCGGCCACGGCCACCGCGGCGTTCTGGGCCTGATGGGCCCCGAACAGCGGCAACATGAGATCCGGGTACTCCCCCGCGAGCCCCTGCACGGTGATGACCTGGCCGCCCACCGCGGTGGAACGCCCGGTCACGGCGAACTCCACGCCCTCGAACCGGAACGGGTCACCGAGTTCCCGGGCCCGGTCCAGCAGGACCTGCGCGGCCTCGGGTTGCTGCGCCGCGCTCACGAGGAAGCCCTGGGGCTTGATGATCCCGGCCTTCTCCCGGGCGATCTGCCCCACGGTGTCCCCGAGCATGGTTGTGTGGTCCAGCCCGATCGGGGTCACCACGGACACCGCGGCGTCCGCCACGTTGGTCGCGTCCCACGTGCCACCGATGCCGACTTCAAGGACCATGACGTCCACGGGTTCGTCCGCGAAGACCGCGAACGCCAGGACCGTAAGGGTCTCGAAGTACGTGAGGCGGGGAGCGCCGTCGGCCTCGAGCTGTCGGTCCACGAGCTCGAGGTACGGGGCGATCTCCGAGTAGATCCGCACGAACGTCTCGTCCGGGACGGGTTCGCCGTCGATGCTGATCCGTTCCGTGACGCGCTCGAGGTGCGGGCTCGTGTACCGGCCCACGCGCAGGTCGTGGGCGAGCAACAGCGACTCGATCATCCGGGCCGTGGACGTCTTGCCGTTGGTCCCGGTCACGTGCACCACGGGTGCGCTGCGGTGCGGATCCCCGAGCGCGGCGACCGCGGCGGCCACGGCGTCCAGCCGCGGCGCCATCCTGTCCTCGGGCGCCCGACTCAGCAGGTGCTGGTAGATATTCTCGACCGATGCGAAGTCCTCGTGCTCCTGGGCCCCGCTCACGCGTCGATCACCGCCACGGTCACGGACGGCTCGTCCGCTTCCACGAGCTCGAGCTCGCGGGACAGGGTCTCGGACTGCACGAGCTCGCGGTTCGCGGCCACGGCGGCCACGGTCTGCGCGTCCGCGGCGACGTGGGTGCGGATCCGGTCCGAGACCTGCAGGTCCGCGTCCTTCCGGGCCTGCTGGATCGCACGGATCATGTCCCGCGCGACGCCCTCGGCGCGCAGTTCATCCGTCAGTTCGGTGTCCAGGACCAGGAACCCGCCGCCGGGCAGAACGGTCACGGCGCGCGCGGAGTCCGCCGCGGCGTCGTCCACGACCGTGACGAGTTCGTACTCGCCCTCCTGCAGGGGCACGGAGCCGGCGACGACGACGCCGTCCGCGGAGACCGACCAGTCACCGTTCTTGGTGGCCTTGATGACCTGCTGGACCTGCTTGCCCAGGCGCGGGCCCGCCGCGCGGGCGTTGACCTTCAGCTCCTGGGAGATACCGTGGTCCGCGGCGCTGACCTGCTCCGAGTCCTCGAGCGTGACGGACCTGAGGTTCAACTCATCGGCGATGATCTCTTGGAACGTGCCCTCGAGGGCATGCGCCCCGGGCACGGCCACGGTCATCCCCGCGAGCGGTTGCCGCACGCGCAGGTTGTGGGTCTTGCGCAGACCGGACCCGGCCGAGCAGATGGCGCGCGTGCGCTCCATGGCCGTGAGTAGGGCCTCGTCCCGGGGGAACAGGGAGGCATCCGGCCAGTCGGTCAGGTGCACGGAGCGCCCACCCGTAAGACCGCGCCAGATCTCCTCCGTGACGAGCGGCAGCAGCGGGGCGGCCACGCGGCACACCGTCTCGAGGCACGTGTACAGCACGTCGAAGGCCTGGGTGTCCTCCTCGAAGAACCGCTCGCGGGAACGGCGCACGTACCAGTTGGTGAGGGTGTCCATGTAGGAGCGCAACCGCTCGGCACCGGCCCAGATGTCGTAGTCGTCGAACAACCGCTTGACGTCCGTGACGAGCGCGCCGGTCTCCGCGAGGATGTAGCGGTCCATCACGTGATCGGCGTCGTGGCGCAACTGGGCGTCGTAGCCGGCTCCCCCGTTCGCGGCGTTCGTGTACAGACCGAAGAAGTGGTACACGTTCCACAGCGGCAACATCATCTGGCGCACGCCGTCGCGGATGCCCTGCTCGGTGACGATCAGGTTGCCGCCGCGCAGGATGGGCGAGGACATCAGGAACCAGCGCATGGCGTCCGAACCGTCCCGGTCCAGGACCTCGTTGACGTCCGGGTAGTTCTGCAGCGACTTGGACATCTTCTGCCCGTCCGAACCCAGCACGATCCCGTGGGAGATCACGTTGCGGAACGCGGGGCGGTCGAACAGCGCGGTGGCCAGGATGTGCAGCGTGTAGAACCAGCCGCGGGTCTGACCGATGTACTCCACGATGAAGTCACCCGGGTTGTGGGTCTCGAACCACTCCCGGTTCTCCATGGGGTAGTGCACCTGGGCGTACGGCATGGACCCGGAGTCGAACCACACGTCCAGCACCTCGGGCACGCGGCGCATCACGGACTCGCCCGTGGGGTCGTCCGGGTTGGGCCGGGTCAGGTCGTCGATCCACGGCCGGTGCAGGTCCACCTCGCCCTGGGCGTTGCGCGGAAGTCGGCCGAAGTCCCGCTCCAGCTCTGCGAGGGAACCGTAGACGTCCCGGCGCGGGTAATTGGGGTCGCTCGATTCCCACACCGGGATGGGTGAACCCCAGTAGCGATTGCGGGAGATGGACCAGTCACGGGCGTTCTCGAGCCACTTGCCGAACTGGCCGTCCTTGACGTTCTCGGGGATCCAGTTGATCTGCTGGTTCAACTCGACCATCCGGTCCTTGAACACGGTCACGCTCACGAACCATGAGGACACCGCGCGGTAGATCAGAGGGTTACGGCAGCGCCAGCAGTGCGGGTACGAGTGCTCGTAGGAGGCCTCCCGCAGCAGCGCGCCGCGGGCTCGGAGGTCCCGGACCACGGTGCGGGCCACGTCCTTGTCGAACACGTTGTGCCCGGCGAGTTCTCCGAGCGGCGCGCCCTGCGCGAGGGACTCGTCCGTGAAGAAATCGTAGAACCGTCCGCTCTCGTCCACGGAGAGCACCACGGGGATGTCGTGGGCGGCGCACACCATCTGATCGTCCTCGCCGTACGCGGGGGCCTGGTGCACGATGCCCGTGCCGTCCGTGGTGGACACGTACTCGGCCACGAGGATCTGCCACGCGTTCTGCGTCCCGAAGCGCTCGGCGTCCGTGAAGTAGTCCCACAGCGGCCGATACCGGATCCCGCCCAGCTGCTCACCCTTGTAGTGGGCGGTGACGGCATCCGCGACGGTCGCGGCGTCGTCGTACCCGAACTCCTTGGCGTACCCGCCCGCGAGCTCCGCGGCCACGAGGAAGCGGCGCCCGGCCAGGTCGCCGGCACCGGGGACCAGGACGTAGTCGATGTGCGGACCGACCGCGAGCGCCTCGTTGGTGGGCAGGGTCCAGGGGGTCGTGGTCCAGGCGATGGCCTCCGCGCCGGCGAGTTCGGCGGCCACGGCGGGATCGGTGGCCCACGAGGTGTCCTCGGAGAGCGTGAACGCCACGGTCACGGAGGGGTCCTGGCGGTTCTTGTAGACGTCGTCGTCCATGCGCAACTCGTGGTTGGACAGGGGCGTCTCGTCCTTCCAGCAGTACGGCAGCACGCGGTAGCCGGAGTAGACCAGGCCCTTGTCGTCCAGGGCCTTGAACGCGCCGATCACGGACTCCATGTAGTCCACGTTCAGGGTCTTGTAGTCGTTGTCGAAGTCCACCCAGCGGGCCTGGCGGGTCACGTAGTCCTGCCACTCGGACGCGTACTTCAACACGGAGGCGCGGCAGGCGTCGTTGAACTTGTCGATGCCCATGGCCTCGATGTCCTGCTTGTCGGTCATCCCGAGCTGCTTCATGGCCTCGAGTTCGGCCGGCAGTCCGTGGGTGTCCCACCCGAAGCGGCGCTCCACGCGCCGGCCCTGCTGCGTCTGGTAGCGGGCCACGAGGTCCTTGACGTAGCCGGTCAGCAAGTGGCCGTAGTGGGGCAGGCCGTTGGCGAAGGGCGGGCCGTCGTAGAACACGAACTCGTTGGACCCGTGGTCCCCGCGGTCGCGCTGGTCGATGCTCGCCTGGAAGGTGTGGTCCTGTTTCCAGTAATCCAAGACGCGCTCCTCGACCGCGGGGAAACGCGGCGCGGAGGGCACCCCGTGTGCGCTGGGGTCGGTGCTCGCCTTGGGATACACGAAGGATTCGGTCACGGTGCTCCATCCTGAGGGGTGTGTGGTTCAGGATGCGAGGACGCTCGGGCGCGCGGGGCGCCGGTGGCGCGGTACCACCTCGCTTACCCGCGGTGGCATCGGCACAGCCGACGACGCCGCGAGTCGCTCGTTGGGGGCTGTCACGGGCCCGAGTCGTCCGGTTCTACTGGGGCGCGGTGCCTGTTCTTCCGGAAGGGCTCCCCGGTGATGGCCGGATCGACACCCGTGCGCGCAGGGCGCACCCCGCCATGATACCCCGACGGGAGGGACTACTCGCCCTGCTCGCCGCCGCCCTGCTCGCCGCCGCCCTGTTCGTCTCCCCCGGACACCACCACCAGGACCCGGCCGTCCTGCACGCGCACCGGGTGGACGGGCAGCGTGTACTCCGCGCCGGACACGCACCGCCCGGTCGCGAGGTCGTAGGTCTCCTTGTACAGGGGTGAGGCCACCGTGTGGTACTGCCCCGTGCGCCCCACGATCCCCCGGGCCATCACGAGCGCCCGGGAGCGGGGGTCCCGGTGGTCGGTCGCGAACACGAGGTCGTCATGGGTGCGGAACACCGCGATCTCGCGTCCACCCACGAGGGCTGCCTCACCCCAGTTGACCTCGAGGTCCTCGACGCCGCACACGTCCGTCCACTCGGCATTCACGGACTCGGCGGTGGGATGTGACGAATCGTTCATCGGGGGCCTCCTGCCGGGGGGCTGACATGCCGGGAATTACGTATTTTCCCGGCTAATATTAGCAGTGCCGTGCCCCGTACGGTCGCGGCGCAACCGATCGCCCGACGGAGGTCCCCATGGCAGCGCACGAGACACCCACCGCCCCCGGCACACCCCGCACGATCCTCGTCCTGGGAGGTGGCCCGGCGGCGTTCCGCCTGGTCCGTGCGCTTGCCGAGCGCAGCGGTCCCGCGGACCGGATCCGAGTGCTCATGGACGAGCCGTACGACCCGTATGACCGGGTCGCGCTCGAGCAGTTGTTCGCCGAGCCGGACAAGGACCTGACCCTCGGGGACGGGAGCCTGTGGAATGAACCGGCCATCGAGTTGCTCACCAACACCCGCGCCGCGCGCGTGGACCGCGACCGTCGCGTCGTGACCGATCAGGGGGGCACCGAGCATCCCTACGACGAGCTCGTGTTCGCCACGGGGTCCCGCGCGGCGGTCATCCCCATCCCGGGCTCACAGCACGCGCACGTCTTCCGCACGGTCGACGACGTCCGCACCATGGTCTCGGAGGCCGCCCGTTTGCAGGAGCGGCTCGGGAGGCGACCGCGCGCCGTCGTCGTGGGCGGCGGCCTGCTGGGGCTCGAGGCGGCCGAGGGCCTGCAGCGCGTGGGAGCGGACCCCGTGATCCTGGACGTGGCCTCGTGGTTGCTGTCCGTGGAACTGGACCAGGCCGGCGGATACGCGGTCAACGAGGCGATCCGCGCCACGGGGATCGAGGTGGAGTGCGGTGCGTTCATCTCCTCCGTGAACTCGGACAACACCGGGGAAGTCGTTTCCGTCTCCCTCGCGCAGTCCCTGGGTGACGAGTCCGCGGCGCGCACGCTTCCCGCGGACATGGTCGTGATGGCCGCCGGCATCCGCCCGAACGACGAACTCGCGAAGGCCGCGGGCCTGCGCCTGGGCGAGCGCGGCGGCATCCTCGTGGACGATCACTGCCGCACGGCGGACCCGCACGTATGGGCCATCGGCGAGGTCGCCAACATCCTGGGCCGTACGTGGGGCCTCGTGGCGCCGGCGAACGCGATGGCCGAGGCCACCGCGCGCAATCTCACGGGCGGGGACGCGGAGGTCGCGGAGTTCGACGTCGCGACCAAGCTGAAGTTCTCCGGGGTGGAGGTCGCGGGATTCGGCGACCGGCTCGGCCGCACCCCCGGCAGCCTCGAGGTGCTCTATGCGGACCCGGCGCGCGGGATGTACCAGAAGGTCGTGGTCTCGCAGGACGCCAAGACCCTGCTCGGTGGGGTGTTCGTGGGGGACGCCTCCCCGTTCGACTCCTTGAAGCCCCTGCTCGGGCGCGAACTGCCCGCCGAGCCCGGCGCGTACCTCAGCGCGGCCGGCGGCGACGGCGTCCCGGACACCGAGCTGCCCGGGGACGCGATCCTGTGCTCATGCAACAACGTGGACTTCGCCACGGTGCGTGCCGCGGTGGACGACGGCGCCCACGACGTCGCGTCGTTGAAGGCCTGCACCACGGCCGGGACGCAGTGCGGCTCGTGCGTACCCATGCTGCAGAAGACGCTGGAGCAGCGCATGAAGGCCATGGGGCTCACGGTTTCCAAGGCCCTGTGCGAGCACTTCCCTATGTCCCGGCCCGAGCTCTACGAAGCGGTGCGCTCCACGGCGCTCGAGGACTTCGAGTCCGTGCTCGCCCGCTTCGGCACGGGCGAGGACGGTTGCGCGCTGTGCAAGCCGGCGGTCGCGTCCATCCTGCACTCGCAGGTCCACGCGTACTCGCTCGACGGCGGCCGAGGGACCCTGCAGGACACCAACGACCGCAACATGGCCAACATGCAGAAGGACGGCACCTACTCCGTGATCCCGCGCATCCCCGGGGGCGAGATCACTCCCGAGAAGCTGGGCGTGCTGGCCCGGGTGGGCCAGGAGTACGGGCTGTACACCAAGATCACGGGTGCCCAGCGCATCGGGCTCTACGGGGCCCGCCTGGAGCAGCTGCCGACGATCTGGAAGGAACTCGTGGACGCCGGTTTCGAGTCCGGTTCCGCGTACGGCAAGGCGCTGCGCAACGTGAAGTCGTGCATCGGCAGTTCGTGGTGCCGCTTCGGTGTGCAGGACTCGGTGGCGCTCGCCGTGGACCTGGAGAACCGCTACCGCGGGCTGCGCTCACCCCACAAGTTCAAGTTCGGGGTCTCGGGCTGCAGCCGCGAGTGCGCCGAGGCCCAGGGCAAGGACGTGGGTGTGATCGCCACCACCAACGGCTGGAACCTGTTCCTGGGAGGCAACGGTGGCTCGAACCCCGCCCACGGCCGCCTGTTCGCGAAGGACCTCACGCGCGAGCAGGTGTTCCGGTACATCGACCGCTACCTCATGTACTACATCCGCACGGCGGACAAGCTCCAGCGCACCGCCCGCTGGTTGGAGGACCTGGACGAGCGGTACGGGGACGGGATGCAGCACGTGCGGGACGTAATCCAGCACGACTCCCTGGGCATCTGCGCGGACCTAGAGGCGGAGGTGGCCCGCCACATCGACGCGTACGAGGACGAGTGGGCTGCGACCCTCGCGGACCCCGATCGCCTGCGCCGCTTCCGCGCGTTCGTGAACCACCCCGAGAGTGCGCCGGAGGACGTGAACGCGCGCATGTACGTGCTCGAGCGCGAACAGATCCGCCCGGCCACCCCCGAGGAGATCGCCCGGTCCGAGGCCGGTGAGGGGCACAAGCTGTTGGTGTCCGGGGCGAGGATCCCGGTGGGTCAGCCCTCCTGATCCGACTCCTGGGGGCCGGGGATCGCGGATGACTCGTGCGCGAGCGCGGCGACCCGACCCACCACGATCACCGCGGGAGCAGTGACCTCGCGCGCGCGGGCCACATAGGCGATCGTGTCCAGCTGCGCCACGGTCGTGCGCTGGGTTGGGGTCCAGCCCCGCTCCACGACCGCGACCGGGGTGTCTGCGGGGTAGCCCGCGGCCATGAGCAGCTCGGCGTTACGTCCGAGACCCCGCACGCCCATCATGAGGATCAGGGTGTGCCCGTCCCGGTACGGCACGTGACGCAAGTGCTGGTGCGCGGTGATCACGGTGAACCCGTGGGTCATGTCCCGGTGGGTCACGGGGATCCCCGCCGCGGCGGGGACGGAAATCGCCGAGGTCACACCCGGCACCACTTGGGTGGCCACACCATGGGCCCGGCAGAACTCGACTTCCTCGCCACCGCGGCCGAACACGTACGGGTCCCCACCCTTGAGCCGCACGACCCGCAGTCCGAGTTTCGCCTGCTCCACGAGGGTCTCGTTGATCCGGTCCTGCGTGTACTTGTGGTACCCGGCGCGCTTGCCCACGTCGATGATGCGGGCGTGCCGGGCGAGCTCTGGTAGGAGGTCCGTGGGGCCGAGCCGGTCCGCGACGATCACGTCCGCGTCCGCCAACAGTTGCCGTCCGCGCACCGTGAGCAGTCCGGGGTCGCCGGGTCCTCCGCCCACCAGCGCCACTGTCCCGGGTTCCTGAGTGACCGGGGCCTGAAAGACCCGATCCTGAGCAACCCGTGTTTCGGTAACCGGCACCTGAGTGACCGGTGCCCGAGTGTCGGCTGCGCGATCGGGCCCGGGCGCGGCGTCGTCCGCGACGCACAGGACCCGACGCTCTTCCGCCGCGAGCGCCACCCGCTCCCGTTCCCCGGAGTCCGAGACGTGGAGGAAGACGAGCCACGCGCCGCCGAGGTCGTCGGGGCGGAACGCGCGCTCGTGCCACGTGAGACCGGGTGAGCTCGTGAGGTCCCGCAACGTGTCATGCAGATCAGGTGCCACGAGGTCCACGAGGGCGCCCTCGGCGAGCAAGGACCGCGTCCGACGCGCGGCGTCCGGTCCCCCACCGACCACCAGCACGGCGCGTCCGGCGAGGTTCAGCCCCAGGGGGTAGGTCATGGTCGGGAGCTCTCCTCGGGTGCGGGCGGATCATCGCCATGCTACGCCGCGGGCCGCCTCTCCTGACCTCGGACGTCACATCCGCGGGGTCACTCCGTGGCCGCTCCCTGTTTCCAGTAGCCCATGAACGAGATGTCCGTCTTGGGCACTCCCCCGCTCACGCACATCCGGCGCAGCGACTTGACCGTGGCGGATTCCGCCGCGAAGAACCAGTAGGTACCGCGGCCCTCCGGGCGGGCGACGTCCCATACGAAGTCCGACTCCTCCGACGGGGCGGCCTCGGGCTCGCCATGACCGACCTCCCAGTAGCGGCGGGCGCGCTCGGACAACCGGTGCCACAGCCATAGCTCCAGGTCTAGTCCGCGCGGGCGTCCCCGCCGGGGCAGCCACGTCCAGTGCAGTTCGGTGCCGCCGCGCAGCGTCACGGTCAGGGTGTGCCCGTCGGACGACGTCGCCCGGGCGAGGGCGCGCGGGCCGGCCGCGGCCACGGCGTCGTCCTCGGAAGGAACCTCCACCGCGATCGTCACGCTGCGGGGCGGGGCGGAAGGGGCAGGCGCACCCACGTGCACCCCCCGCTCGATGCCGTCGATGATCGCGGCGAGCGCGGGCAGGGCAGTCTCGTCCCCAGCGAGCACGACGTCCTGGTCCGCCGCACGCCGTTCGTCCCACGCGGCCCACCAGGGGGACCCGCCCGAGGGCACGAGCAGCTGCACGTCCTGACCCTCGCGCACGGTGTCACCCCACGCGGCCCCGGGGCCCATCCCATGCTCGGGGTCGTCGTGGAGCACCACGTCGATGGCCAGCTCCGGGACCGTGTGCCCGGCCAGCTCCACCTCGGCCGCATCGCGCACCGTGTACGTGCGCAGCCAACCCCGGCGTTCGGGCGGGGCGGCCATGAACTCGCGCCGCCACCGGGTCATGTCGCTCACGTCCACCGCCACGGTGGCCCCGGGGGTGGGTGGGATCAGCACCTTGAGGTAGGCGTCCGTGCGGGGGCCCGGTCCCTGGTCACCCCACGGCATGATCCGCAATTCCTGCCCCGCCACACGTACGCGCACGAGGTGTTCGCTGAGCTTCGTGCGTCCCGTGACGGTGGCCGTCACACATGCGAGTTCCGTCATGGTAGTACCTCCTCGGGTGATCTTGGAGTGCGCGGCGGGGTGTTCGCCGGTCCCGTCCACGGGATCACGAGCCGGGCGTCCGTGGGGGCGTCGTGGAGCACCCGCGCGGACATGTCGAAGACGTCGCTGACCACCTCATCGGTCATGACCTGCGCGGCCGAACCGGTCGCGGCGACCGCCCCGTCCTTGAGTGCCACGAGCACGTCCGCGTATCGCGCCGCGAGCGAGAGTTCATGCAGCACCATGACCAGGGTGATCCCTCGGGAGCGTTGCAGTGCGGTGAGGATGTCCAGGATCTCGACCTGGCGCGCGATGTCCAGATACGTCGTGGGTTCGTCGAGCAACAGTACGTCCGTGTGCTGCGCGAGCGCGAGGGCGATCCACACGCGTTGGCGTTGACCGCCGGACAAGTCCCCCACGCGGCGTTCGAGCAGCTCCCCCAACCCGGTGAGTTCGACCGCTTCCGCCACGGCGTCGTCGTCCTGGGCACGCCACCGTCCGAAGGCGCCACGGTACGGGTGCCGTCCGCGCGCCACGAGCTCCTGCACGGTCACGCCCTCGGGTGCCACGGGGTCCTGTGGGAGGAAACCCACGGTGCGCGCGAACCGGGTGCGGTGCCACCGACTCACGTCCGCCCCGCCCACGAGGATCTCTCCGGCGGACGGGGTGAGCTGGCGCGCGCACGCCTTGAGCAGCGTGGACTTCCCGCAACCGTTGGCCCCCACGAGCGCGGTCACGGCCCCCGCGGGGAACCTCACGTTCACGTCCCGCAGCACCGGCGTCTCGCCGTAGCCCGCGGTCAGCCCACGCACCGCGAGCTCGGACGGCGACGCCGCGTCCTCGCCGTGCTCGGTCCCCCCGGCCCGGTTCGGATCGGTCCTGGACGTCATGCTTCCGCCTTTCCTCGCCCGATCAACAACCACAGCAGCACGGGCGCGCCGGCCGCCGCGGTGACCACACCCACGGGCAGGGCCAGCCCGGGGATCGTCTCCGCGGCCACGTAGTCTGAGACCACCATGAGCACCGCGCCCACGAGCGCGGCGTGCCGGGCGTGACCCGCACCGCCACCCAGCCCCCTCGCAATGGGTGCGGCCATGAACGACACGAACGCCACGGGCCCCACGGCGGAGGCCGCCACGGCCACGAGCACCACGGCGAGCCCGAGGGCCGCGAGCCGCGTGGCCCGCACGTGCACCCCGAGCCCGGCGGCCAGGGGATCCCCCGCGCCGAGCGTGTCCACCGCGGGCGCCAACACCGCGCACACGGGCAGCAGGATCGCGAGGCAGATCCCCACCTGCGCGATGTCCACCCACCGGGCAGCGTTGAGTGAACCCGTGAGCCACTGCATCGCGTCCTGGGCGGCATAGATGTCCGCGCGGGTCAGCACCGCGTTGATCGCCGCGGCGGTCAGTGCTCCCGCCGCGACGCCGGTCAGCACGAGTTTGCCGATGTTGGCCCTCGTGCCCCCGGCGGCCAGGACCACCGCGACCATGAGGCCGAAACCACCCGCGAGAGAACTGAGTGTCACCGCGACGCCAGAGAGCCCGCCCAGCGTGATGGCCGCGACCGCGCCGAGCCCGGCCCCGGAGGAGACACCCATGATGTCCGGGGAGGCCAGGGGGTTGCGCAGCACGCGCTGGAACAGGTGACCGGCGATCCCGAAGGCGATCCCCGTGAGGATCCCGAGCACCGTGCGCGGCAGAGTGATGTCCCACACGATGTACGCGGCGGGGCCGGAGTAGTCGTGGGTGAGCACGGCGACCAGGTCGGGCACGGCCACGACATACTTGCCCAGTGCGATCCGCGCGAAGGAGGCGAGGACCAGGACGAGCACGAGCAGCGCCGTGACCCGGCGGGTGCGGCGTCGGGAGCGGGAGCGTCCCGCGCGCACGGTGGCCACGGTCGCGGGGGCGGGCAGCGACGTCGTCCTGGGAAAAGGGGAAACGGCGGGACTCACGCGGCCACCACTCCCCTGCGTCGGATCACGACCACGAGCGCGGGGGCACCGATCACCACGAGTGCGATCCCCACCTGGATCTCCCGGTCCGGGACGAGCACGCGCGCCACGACGTCCGCGAGCAGGACGATGAACGGGCCCGCGAGCAGGCACGCCGGGACGATCCTGCGGTAGGAGATGCCCACCAGCGAACGCACCGCGTGGGGTACGAGCAGTCCGCAGAACACTAGCGGGCCCACGAGTGCGGTGGAGGTGCCCGAGAGCAGCACCACGGCCAGGCCCGCGAGGCCGCGCACGAGCGCCGGGTTCACCCCGAGTCCGCGACCCAGAGCTTCGCCCAGGGTCAGGGTGTCCAGGGAACGGGCCAGCGTCCACCCGAGCAGCAGGGCCACGAGAATCACGGGGCTCGCGAGCACCAGGAACGTACCGTCCGGCCGGGTCAGTTCACCGACCTGCCAGCGCCGGAAAGTGTCGAACGTGGCCTGGTTGCTCAACAGCACCGCGCTCGTCAGCGCCGTGAGACCCGCGGAGACCGCCGCCCCCGTGAGGGCCAGGGTCACCGGACGCGCCCCGCCCCGGGCCGCGGAGGCCAGCGCGTACACGGCGGCCACGGCCACGGCGGAGCCCAGCGCCGCGAGCCACAACTGGTGCGTGACGCCGGTCAGACCCAGGAACGCGCCGCCGGCCACGACCGCGAACGCGGCCCCGGCCGTCAGCCCCAGGATGCCCGGATCGCCCAGGGGGTTGCGCGTGGCACCCTGTAGCAACGCCCCGGCCACGGCGAGCGCGGCCCCGGTGAGCAGGCCCGCCCCGGTGCGCCACACGCGGGACTCGACCACGGCGCCGTCGAGCGCGGGAACCCCGGGGACGGCCCCCGGGTCACCCGAGAACACGTGCGGGACCACGTGCCACGTGACACCCAGCCCGATGGGCCGGGACCCGTACGAGATCGAGAGGAACACGGCCACGAGCAGCAGTGCCGCCATGGCGAGCCAGGACATACCCCGACCCCGCGTGCGCCCGCGCGGGGCGGACGGCGCGGCGTCGGGACGGGCGAACGTGGAACTGCCGGGCACGAAGGGTCAGGCCCCCAGCGTGGTCTTGATCGCCGGGATGTGGGCGTCGAGCGCGTGGGGCATGGACAGCGGAGAGGACGAGTACCCGGAGAGCACGTCCTGCTTGTCCGTGAGGAACATCCCCCGCCCGTTCGCGATCGCGGGGATGGTCTTGAGGATCGGGTCCGTGCGGAACTTCTCGGCCTGGGCGTCGTCCTCCGCGGCCGCCACGAACAGGTCGCTCGTGAGCTCGTCGGCACGTTCGCGGGGCCATTCGCGCCAGAACTGATCCTCCGTGATGTTGTCCTTGACCGCGTCCGCGAGATTCATGCCCAGCTCGGTGAAGAAGCGGGGGCGTCCGTCCGCGGGGCCGTAGAACCCCAGGCTCTGGGAGACGTCACCGTAGATGAAGGTCTTGCCCTTGGCCGCGCCGAGTTCGTCGGAGCGCCGGGAGACGAGTTCTTCGGTGCGGCTCACGAGTTCGTCACCGGCCGCGGAACGGCCCAGGGCCTTGGCCGTGACACGCTGCATGTCCTGCCACGAGTTGACCCACGGGCCCGTGGGGTACGCGACCACCGGGGCGATCTTCGTGAGGCGGTCGTACTCCTCCCGGGTGACCCCGGAGTTCACCGCGACGATCAGGTCCGGGCTCAGCTCGGCGATGTCCGTGAAGTTCACACCGTCCGACTCGTCCATGGCCTTGGGCGTCTTCCCGCCGAGTTCTGAGACCTTGGCGTCGAACCAGTCGGTGGACCCGTTCGCGTTGCCGCCCCAGGCCACCTTGGTCATGCCCACCGGCACCACGCCGAGGGCGGCCACGAAGTCCTGCGTGTTGCTCGCGCCCACGCACACGACCCGCTGCGGCGCGGCCTCGACCTTCGTGGTGCCCAGGGCGTGTGTCACCTCCACGGGGAACGTGTCCGTGGGGCTCGACGACGCCGTGGCACCGGGGGTCTGCGCCTGCCCGTCCCCGTCCCGCACGCCCGTGGAACACGCCGCGAGCCCCATGAGGGAGGCCACGGCCAGGCCGGAGCCCAGCAGGGTGCGACGGTTGAACTGCCGGGACGCGTTCCCGGACCGGTGAGGGGACATGGACACTCCTGGGTCACTGAATTTGATAAGGCAAGCCTAACCTAATTCATGCTCCCGTTCGGCCGCAACCGCTCCGTGCGCGCTCTCGCGGGTGCGACCGGACCGAGCAGAGCCAGGGTATTCCGCTGACCGGTCGTGGGGCGCCGGGCGGATGGGCAGGACCGGCCCACCAAGGGCAACCGGCCGCCGGTGCTCCGAGGCACCGGCGGCCGGTCACCGCAATGCACGCTGTCAGTTGTTCGTGCGGATTATCTTGTGCGGCGCAGCCTGGGCCACGGGCTTGACCGTGATCGTGTCCAGGTCCACGTGATGCGGCAGTTCCACGGCGAAGGCGCAGACCTCGGCCACGTCCTGGCCCGAGAGCGGTTTCTCCACGCCCGCGTAGATCTTGTCCGCGGCCGCCTGGTCACCACCCAGGCGCATGAGCGAGAACTCGGGAGTGTGCACCAGACCGGGCGCCACCTCCACCACGCGCACGTTGTGCTCAGCCTCCTCGAGGCGCAGCGCCTCGGTCATGGCGCGTTCGGCGTACTTGGCGGCGTTGTAGCCCGCTCCGCCCTCGTAGGCGCGCTGGGCGGCGATCGAGGTCAGGTTCAGCACCGTGCCCTCACCGTTGGCCCGCAACGTGGGCAGGAACGCGCGGACCACCCGCAGGGTGCCCATCACGTTGACGTCGTACATCCACTGCCACTCCTCGTCCTTGGCGTCGGCCACCGTGTCCGTGCCGCGTGCTCCGCCGGAGATGTTGAGGATCGCGTCCACGGTGCCCTGCTCGCCGAGCACCCGATCGCGCAGCGCATCCACCTGCGCCTGGTCGGTGATGTCGGTGGGCGCGGCACTCGCGCCGGTCTCCCGGGCCAATTCCTCGAGACGCTCCGCGCGACGGGCGACGGCGTACACCGTCCACCCGCTCTCGCGCAGGCGGCGCACCGTGGCCTCGCCGATGCCCGTGGAGGCACCGGTGACCACGGCCACCTTGCCGTTGCCGAGCGGCTTGGGATCCTTGTAGGTGGGATGTGTGTTCTGAGTCATGCTTCCACCGTAGCGCGCGGAATTATGACTTAGAACAATCCGGATCGGCTCGATTAGGACGTTTCAGAAACCACTGCGGTGATCGCGCAACCAGCCCAGGAGCACAACGGCGTTGTTGTGCTCCTCGTCCTTCGCGTCATAAAGCAGGGTCGCGGAGTCTACGTCCCGCAGCACGCTCCTGAGCTGCGCGACCTCCCCGGAGGCATCCTCGTCGAGTTCCTCGCGGTAGCGCTGCGCGAAGCGGTCGAACTTCTCGGGGTCGTGACCGAACCACTTGCGCAACTCGTCGCTCGGGGCGACCCCCTTGAACCAGTGGTCCAGGGCTGCATGGTCCTTTCTGACCCCGCGCGGCCACAAGCGATCGACCAGGATCCGAGCGCCATCGTCTCGCGCGGCGTCTTCGCGAATGCGGTGGATGTGCAAACGTGCCATGCCCCCACGCTACGACGGTCCGTGCCCGCGTGCATGAGAGACTGGAGCACATGGCACAGAACCTCGAGGGTACAGACACGCCCGAAATCATCGACAGCGCTGCGTCCACCACCGCGGTGAACGTCCCCGACAAGCCGGCCATGGAGGGCCTGGAGGAGAAGTACTCCGCGCAGTGGCGCGAGAACGGTACGTACGCGTTCCGCGAGGACACCACGCGCGAGGACGTCTACTCGATCGACACTCCCCCGCCCACGGCCTCCGGCTCCCTGCACGTGGGACACATGTTCTCCTACACGCAGACGGACGTGATCGCCCGCTATCAGCGGATGTCCGGCAAGAACGTGTTCTACCCGCTGGGCTGGGACGACAACGGCCTGCCCACCGAGCGCCGCGTGCAGAACTACTACGGCGTGCGCTGCGAGCCCGGCAAGCCGTACATCGAGGGCTACCAGCCTCCGGAGAAGCCGGCCAAGAACCAGCGCGACTGGGACGTGGTGTCCCGCCAGAACTTCATCGAGCTGTGCGAGGAACTCGCGGTCGAGGACGAGAAGGTCTTCGAGCACCTGTTCTCCACCCTGGGTCTGTCCGTGGACTGGACCCGCACGTACCGCACGATCGACGCGCACTCGCGCAAGGTCTCCCAGCTCGCATTCCTCAAGGACTACGAGGCCGGTAACGCGTACATGGCCGAGGCCCCCACCATGTGGGACGTCACGTTCCGCACCGCCGTGGCCCAGGCCGAGCTCGAGGACCGCGAACGCGAAGGTGCCTACCACCGCGTGGCGTTCCACCGACCGGACGGCGAGAAGGTCTTCATCGAGACCACCCGCCCCGAGCTGCTGCCCGCGTGCGTGGCGCTGGTGGCCCACCCGGACGACGAGCGCTACCAGGCGCTGTTCGGCACCACCGTGCGTTCCCCGCTGTTCGACGTCGAGGTCGAGGTCAAGGCCCACCCGCTCGCCAAGCCGGACAAGGGCTCGGGTATCGCCATGATCTGTACGTTCGGTGACCTCACCGACGTCACGTGGTGGCGCGAGCTCGATCTGCCCACGCGCGCCCTGATCGGCCGCGACGGCCGCTTCGCCTCGGAGCAGCCCGCATGGATCGCCGACGGCGCCCCGGCCGAGAACTACGCGCAGCTCGCCGGCAAGACCGTGTTCTCCGCGCAGAAGACCGTGGTCGAACTGCTCGCCGCCTCCGGTGACATGGAGGGCGAGCCCAAGAAGATCACCCACCCCGTGAACTTCTATGAGAAGGGCGACAAGCCCCTCGAGGTCGTCACCTCCCGCCAGTGGTACATCCGCAACGGCGGTCGGGACGCCGAGCGCCGCGACGCCCTGATCGAACGGGGCCGTGAGATCTCGTGGCACCCCTCGTTCATGCGCGCGCGCTACGAGAACTGGATCGAGGGTCTCAACGGGGATTGGCTGATCTCCCGTCAGCGCTTCTTCGGCGTGCCGTTCCCGGTGTGGTACCCGCTGGACGAGTCCGGTGAACCGGATTACGACCACCCCGTGCTCCCCGCCCAAGACCAGTTGCCCGTGGATCCCACCACGGACGTGGCCCCCGGCTACACCGAGGACCAGCGCGATCAGCCCGGTGGATTCATGGCGGACCCGGACGTCCTGGACACCTGGGCAACCTCTTCCCTGACCCCGCAGATCGCAACCGGCTGGGCCGTGGACGAGACCTTGCACGCCAACACGTTCCCCATGGACCTGCGCCCGCAGGGTCACGACATCATCCGCACGTGGCTGTTCTCGACCGTGGTACGCGCCGAGACGCTGGCGCAGACCGTGCCGTGGAAGCACACGGCACTGTCCGGGTGGATCCTGGACCCGGACCGCAAGAAGATGTCCAAGTCCAAGGGCAACGTGGTGATCCCCACCGAGGTGCTCGAGAAGTACGGCTCGGACGCGGTGCGCTACTGGGCGGCGTCGGCCCGCCTGGGCGCGGACACCGCCTACGACGAGGGCCAGATGAAGATCGGCCGTCGCCTGGCGATCAAACTGCTCAACGCATCCAAGTTCGTGCTGGCCCAGGGCGTGACCGAGGCCTCCGTGCTGGGCTCCGGGACGGACGGTTCCGTGGTGACCAACGGTCTGGACCGCTCCCTGTTGGCCCAGCTCGCGGACGTCGTGGAGCGCGCGAGCACCGCGTTCCAGGAGTACGAGTACGCGCGCGCCCTGCAGTTGATCGAGTCCTTCTTCTGGACCTTCACGGACGACTACGTGGAGCTCGTGAAGGACCGCGCATACGGTTCCCGCGGGGAGGCCTCGCAGGCCTCGGTGCACGCGGCCCTCGCGACGACGCTCGACACCCTGCTGCGCTTGTTCGCCCCGTTCATCCCATTCGCCACGGAAGAGGTGTGGTCGTGGTGGCGCTCCGGTTCGGTGCACCGCGCGGCCTGGCCCGTGACTGACGGGTTCGCCGAGCCCGCTCGCGCGGGTGATCCCGAGGTGCTCACCGTGGTGGGCGAGGCGCTGTCCGGGCTGCGCAAGGCCAAGTCCGAGGCCAAGGTCAAGCAGCGTACCGCGGTCACCTCCGCGGTGATCTCGGGCCCGGCCGCTCAGCTCGAGCAGTTGCGCGCCGGGCTGGAGGACCTCCAGGCCGCCGGTAACGCCGCAGACCTCACGCTCACCGACGCCGAGGGTGAGCTGGCCGTGAGTGACGTCCAGCTCGAGGAAGCACCACAGGCCTGAGTCGACATGGAGGGGCCCCGTCCTGCCTCGTGCGGGATCGGGCCCCTCGGCACATCACGAACGCCGTCGCCCCCGCGGAGCCGCCCTTGCCCGGTCCGACGGGCGGCACCGGCACACCGGGCCCTCTGCGCTGCACCCAGCGCATGAACGAACCCCGCCACGTGCGTGACGGGGTTCGTTCATGCCTGCAGCGGTCGGGCGCACGCGCCGCCGCGGGACGTCAGCTGAAGTCGGGGCCCTTCTCGCGCCCGCGCTTGAGCTCGTAAAAGCCGGGGTAGGACGCCAGCGCCAGGGCGCCGTCCCAGACCTTGCCGGCCTCCTCGCCCTTGGGCGCCGGGGTGAACACGGGACCGAAGAAGCCCACGCCGTTCACGGCGATGCACGGGGTGCCGATGTCCTGACCCGCCACGGCACGGGCCTCGTCCGTGGACGCCCGGATGGCGTCGTCGTACTCGGTGGAGTTCTTGGCCGCAGCGAGGTCTGCCGGCAGACCGACCTCTGCGAGGGACTCGGTGATGATCGCCTCGAGGTCCTGCATGCCACCGGGGTGACGACGGGAGCCCATGGCGTCGTAGAGCTTCTTGTAGTACTCGCCGCCGTGCTGCTCGGCCGCGGCCTGGATCACGCGCACGAGCCACATGGACTCGTCGTGGCCGTGGTGGTGGTTCTCGGGGTTGTCCTCGTTGAGGATGCCCAGCGAGATGATCTTCCAGTCCACCTCCACGTCCCGGATGCGCACGACCTCCTCCATCCAGCGAGAGGTCATCCAGGCCCACGGGCACAGGGGATCGAACCAGAAATCGACGTGTTGCTTCTCGGCCATGAGGTGTCCTTTCGGGCGTTCGGTTCTTTCGCTCACGCTGACTTGTGGCGACGCCGCTCGGCGTCGATCATCTCGTGCGTGAAGATCTCGGGGTCGGCCAGTTTGGCCACGGCGTCCTCGGTGACGAGCACCGCGGCGACGTCGTCGCGGCCCGGCAGTTCGAACATGACCGGCATGAGGATGTCCTCGAGGATCGCGCGCAGACCGCGCGCGCCGGTGCCGCGTTCGATGGCCAGTTCCGCGATGGCCTCGAGTGCCTGCGGGTCGAAGGTGAGTTCCACACCGTCGAGCTGGAAGAGTTTGCGGTACTGCTTGACCAGCGCGTTCTTGGGTTCGGTGAGGATGCGTACCATATCCGCGACGGACAGTTTGGACAGCGTGGCCACCACGGGCAGCCGCCCGATGAACTCGGGGATCAGTCCGAACTTGAGCAGGTCCTCGGGCTGGACCTGACCCGTGAGATCCACGTCCGCGGTGTCCCGGATGGGCGCACCGAAACCGATGCCCTTCTTGCCCGTGCGCTGCTGCACGATCTCCTCGAGACCCGCGAACGCTCCCGCCACGATGAACAACACGTTGGTGGTGTCCAGGTGCAGGAACTCCTGCTGCGGGTGCTTGCGGCCACCCTGGGGCGGCACGGAGGCCACCGTGCCCTCGAGGATCTTCAGGAGCGCTTGCTGGACCCCTTCGCCCGATACGTCCCGCGTGATCGAGGGGTTCTCAGATTTACGAGAAATCTTGTCGATCTCGTCAATGTAAATAATCCCCTGCTCCGCTTTCTTGATATCGAAATCAGCGGCTTGGATGAGCTTGAGAAGAATGTTCTCAACGTCTTCCCCCACGTATCCGGCTTCGGTCAGGGAGGTGGCGTCCGCGACCGCGAACGGCACGTCCAGCTTCTTGGCGAGGGACTGCGCGAGGTAGGTCTTCCCGGACCCCGTGGGTCCTACCAACAGGATGTTGGACTTGGCCACCTCGATGGCCTCCTCGTCCCCCTCGGAGCCCGCAATGGTGAGCGTGTGCCCGGAGACGCCCGCGCGGATGCGCTTGTAGTGGTTGTACACGGCCACGGCCAGCGCACGCTTGGCGGGCTCCTGGCCGATCACGTACTCCCGCAGGTGATCGTAGATCTGCTGCGGGCGGGGCAGCTCCGTCTGGTCCGTCTCCGTGACCTCGGTGAGCTCCTCCTCGATGATCTCGTTGCACAGCTCGATGCACTCGTCACAAATGTAGACCCGCGGGCCCGCGATGAGCTTGCGCACCTGCTTCTGGCTTTTGCCGCAGAAGGAGCATTTGAGCAGGTCAACGCTCTCCCCGATGCGCGCCATGTATCAGCCTCACAGTTCGTCTTGACGGATGCTGGGTCCACTCTAAGCGAGCTTCTCACGGCCCGCCCAATCATGCCGAGGCGCGTGACGGCCACGCCGCATATCCGTGCACCGTGGCCGTCGGCCCCCTCGTCACCCCCGGAAGCTGCGCCTCCGGGTCGCCGCTCAGGCCTGCGTGACCGTGGAGGGCTTGTTGATCTTGCGGGAGTCCAGCACCTGGTCGATGATGCCGTACTCCTGGGCCTCCTTGGCCGTGAGGATCTTGTCGCGTTCGATGTCGCGGTTGATCTCCTCCGCAGCCCTGTTGGTGTGCAGCGCCATGGTCTCCTCCAACCACGTGCGCATGCGCATGATCTCGTTGGCCTGGATCTCGATGTCCGAGGCCTGACCGCCGCCCTGGCCCTCCATGGCGGGCTGGTGGATCAGCACGCGCGCGTTGGGCAGCGCGAGGCGCTTACCGGGAGTACCGCCCGCGAGCAGCACGGACGCCGCGGAGGCCGCCTGGCCCAGGCACACGGTCTGGATCTCGGGGCGGATGTACTGCATGGTGTCGTAGATGGCCGTCATGGCCGTGAACGAACCGCCCGGGGAGTTGATGTACATGGTGATGTCCCGGTCCGGGTCCTGGGACTCGAGCACGAGCAGCTGCGCCATGATGTCGTCCGCGGAGGTGTCATCCACCTGGACGCCCAGGAAGATGATCCGGTCCTCGAACAGCTTGGTGTACGGGTTCTGGCGGCGGTAGCCGTACGGCGTGCGTTCCTCGAAGTCCGGGATCACGTAGCGGCTGGTGGGCAACTGCGGTGCAGTGGCGTGAGGCAAGTTCATTGGTCCGTCCTGAAAGTCTATGGGTGGTTCTGGCAGCTCGCGCGCTGCTTACTGGGAGTCCTTCATGGTTCCGCCGCCACCGGTCACGTTGCCGGCAGACTGGGCGATCTGGTCGAAGAATCCGTACTCCAGGGCGCGCTGAGCGTCGAACCAGTTGTCACGGTCGTTGTCGCGCAGGATGGTCTCGAGCGTCTGACCGGTCTGCTCCGCGGTCAGTTCCGCGAGCCGCTGCTTCATGGACAGGATCAGCTCGGCCTGCACGCGGATGTCGGACGCGGTGCCGCCCATGCCGCCCGAGGGCTGGTGCATGAGGATGCGCGCGTTGGGGGTCGCATAGCGCTTGCCCTTGGTCCCGGAGGACAGCAGGAACTGGCCCATGGACGCGGCGAGGCCCGTGGCGACCGTGACGACGTCGTTGGGGATCAACTGCATGGTGTCGTAGATGGCCATGCCCGCCGTGACGGAACCGCCCGGGGAGTTGATGTAGAGGTAGATGTCCGCCTCGGGGTCCTCGGCGGAGAGCAACAGCATCTGCGAGCAGATGAGGTTGGCGTTGGTGTCCCGCACCTCGGAACCCAACCAAATGATGCGTTCCTTGAGCAGTCGGTTGTAGACGTAGTCGTCCTGACCGCCCGGCGCCATGTCCTCCATACGCGGAGTGGCCGGTGCGGCACCGTACGGCTGAATGGGAGTGGAGGTCATGAATGCCCTCTTTCTGCTGGACGGGTCCGGGTCGAACGAGCGCCGCCGAACCGAACCCATGAACACGTTCTGTCTCAGCAGCGTAGTGCGCCGTCTCCCCGTGCACGCCCGGTGTTCCGCGGTGTTCGCTTCTGGCGCATGGTGGCACGCGGACAGCGAAACGCCACGACGTCCCCTCGGTGGGGGGCTCGTCGTGGCGTTGCGCGGAGGCCGTTGGCACCCGGTTCACCCGGGTGCCAACGGGTGACTCACTTGGTCTCGGCGGCCTCGTCGGTGGCAGCTTCGTCCGCGGCGGTCTCCTCGGAGACGGCCGGAGCGGACTCGGCCTCGGCACCCTGGTCGGCGGCGTCGTCGTCCGCGGAGCCCACGAACTTGGACAGGTCCACGGCTTTGCCGTTGGAGTCGGTGACGGTGGCGTACTCGAGGACCTTGGCCAGGGCCTTGCGGCGGCGCACCTCACCGACCATCATCCCGGCCTGGCCGGAGCCGTCCAGCATCTGTGCGAACTGGTTGGGGTCCATGCCGTACTGCTGGGACATGTTAACGATGTAGTCGATCAGCTCGGACTGCTCCACGCCGACCTCTTCGGCCTCGGCCACGGCGTCCAGGATGATCTCGTTGCGGAACGCGGTCGCGGCGTTCTCACGGACCTCGGCACGGTGCTCCTCGGTGTCGTGACCGGGCTCGGCGGAGGCCTGGGCCTGCGGCGAGTCGAAGTGCTGGGTGACCTGCTCCTCGATGACGTTCTCGGGGACCGGGACCTCGATGAGCTCCACGAGCTTCTCGAGCACCTTGTCACGGGCCTCGATGCCCTGCTCGACGGCGACGGACTCGGCGGCCTGCTTCTTCAGGTCCTCCTTGAGTTCATCGACGGTGTCGAACTCGGAGGCCAGCTGGGCGAACTCGTCGTCCACCTCGGGCAGTTCGCGTTCCTTCACGGCCGTGACCTTGACCTTGACCGTGGCCTCGGCACCGGAGTGCTCGCCACCGGCCAGCGTGGTCTCGAACGTGGCGTCCTCACCGGCGGACAGGCCGGTCACGGCCTCGTCGATGCCCTCGAGCATGGTGCCGGAGCCCACCTCGTAGGACAGGTCGTTGGCGGCGTCCACTTCCTCGCCGTCCACGAGCGCCTGCAGGTCGAGGGTCACGTGGTCACCCTCGGCCGCGGGGCGATCCACGGTCTTGAGGGTGCCGAAGCGACCGCGCAGCTCGTCCAGGGCCTTCTGCTCGTCCTCGGCGGAGGCCTCACGGGCGTCCACCTCGATCTTCAGACCCTTGTAGTCGGGCAGCTCGATCTCGGGACGGATGGCCACGGAGATCTCCACCTGGCTGTCGGCCTCGCGGTCGTCACCCTCCGGCTTGGAAAGCACCTCGACCTGGGGCTGCGACAGCGGGGTCAGCTCGTGCTCGGCGAGGGCCTGCTGATAGAAGTCGTTGAGCCCCTCGTTCAGGGCGTTCTCCACCACGAAGTCGAAGCCCACGCGCTGGTCGATGAGCTTGGAGGGCACCTTGCCCTTGCGGAAGCCGGGGATCTGGATCTGCTCGGCCAGTTCCTTGTAGGTCTTCTGGACGAACGGCTTCAGATCCGCGTAAGCGATGTCAATGGTGATCTTCGCCTCGGTGGGGTTGAGTTTCTCGACGGCGCTCTTCACTTCCGCTGTCACTCCTGGGGTCGATGGGTACTTGCTACAACGGACCGGGGTCGGTCCGGTCGGTCAACGAGCGCCGCAACGCGACGCGCTGCAACGCTCAGACGTCGGGGTGACAGGACTCGAACCTGCGATCTCCTGCTCCCAAAGCAGGCGCGCTAGCCACTGCGCTACACCCCGTGATCACGTGCCCGACACGCGCTCCGTTTCGTCTCCGCCCGTGGACGGAACGAGGTCGACGGCTCGCCCGCGGGCGAGCCGACATCACGACAGTCTATCGTGTCGCGGCCCCGCACCCGGCAACCGGGTGGTAGAACCCGGTGATTGGCACGGTTTCTGGGGCTCGTGTACTCTTTCAACGTCCCCGGGGATGTAGCTCAATGGTAGAGCCCCAGTCTTCCAAACTGGCTACGCGGGTTCGATTCCCGTCATCCCCTCAGCGATCCCCGAAACCCCGCCGTACCCGTGTGCGCCGCGGGGTTTTGTCGTTCCCGCGACCCTTCTCCCGACACCCCCCCCCCGGAAGACTCTCGCAGTACGACGCCGCGTCGAACCGGACCGGGCACACGGTGGGTGCGAGGCCGCATCACGCCTGGCAGCTCGGGCACCAGTAGAGCCCCCGCCCGTTGAGGTCGCGCTTGAGCACGGTGGTCCCGCACCGCAGGCACGGCTGCCCGTGGCGGTGGTAGACGTAGTTCGCATGCTCGGGCCATGCCTCGAGGTCCGGGATGTCGGGGCGGTCCGCCGGATCCGTGGTGATGATCCGGCCCACGCGCACCCCCACGGCCATGAGCGTCACGTTCTCCTCCCACAGCCCGAGCAGGTCCTCGCGGGTCAGCGAGGCTCCGGGCGTCATGGGGTTCACACCCCGGCGGAACAGGGACTCCGCCCGGAAGATGTTGCCGATCCCCGATACCACGTTCTGCTCCATGAGCAGCACGCCGATCGCCCGCTTGCTCTTGCCCGCGGCGCGCAGGAACGGTTCCGGATCGGCCTGCGGGTCCAGGGGGTCCGGTCCCAGCTTGGCCTCCGCGGCCCGCGCTTCCTCCGGTGTCTCCACCGTGCACAGGGCCGGCCCGCGTAAATCCGCCCACCCGTGCTCGCCGGCCAACCGGGCCCGCACGGCACCGACCGGGGGCTCGGGAACGACCCGTCCGGCGTCGTCGTACGCCACTGCCGATTCCTCCGCGGAGCCGGACTCGCGCTCCCCCACGCGGCGCGGGGCGCCAATAGAGGACGCCGCCGCGAACTGCTCGTCCCCCGCGAAACTCCACGCGCCGTAGATGCCGAGGTGCGAACGCATGACCACGACGTCGTCCGGGTCACAGGGCGCCGCGAAGTCCAGGTAGAGGTGCTTGCCGTGGGCGCGGGCGCACGTCAGGACGCGCCCGTCCAGCACGGCGGCACCCGCGGCGAAGCGGCCCTGGGGACTCGTGACGCGCAACCGCTGGCCCACGAACAGGTCCCCGAGCTGACGCCCGAGGCGGTGGATCGAGTGGCCCTCGGGCACGTCCGACGCCCCCGCTCAGTCCTGCGTGTACGGGCGGACTGGGACCTCGGAGAGGTGGCCCACGATGTCCCCGGTGCGCTCGAACTCGGCGAGCTGCTCGATTCGGCGCACGTGCCGGGACTCCCCCGAGAACGGCTCGGCGAGGAAGATCCGCACGAGCTCCAGGGCCTCGTCGTTGCCGTGCTGGCGCCCGCCGATCGCGATCACCTGGGCGTCGTTGTGCTGCCGGGCCAACCGGGCGGTGTCCTCGTTCCACACGAGGGCCGCGCGGATCCCCCGGACCAGGTTGGCCGCCATCTGCTCGCCGTTACCGGAACCGCCCAGCACGATGCCGAGCGAGTCCAGACCGTTCTCGCGGTCCTCGCGGACCCCCTGGGCAGCACTGATGCAGAACGCGGGGTAGTCGTCCGCGGCGTCGTAGACCGCGGGGCCGTGGTCGATCATCTCGTAACCGTCCTCGCTCAGCCGCTGCATGAGGAAGTGGGACAGCTCGAGGCCTGCGTGGTCGGTGGCAATGTGCACGCGCATGGGACGTCAGCAACTCCTGGACGGGGTGGTCGCGGGGCAACCGGCACGTCTGCTCCGCGACGGGGAAAGGGTCGCCTCCACCTTAGCCGCCGATCCCACCGGCGCGGGCGCTCCCCCGGCTCGCGCCCGGGCAACGATCGGACCGGCGGAGGGGCCGTGCCGTCGCGGTATGCGTGCGAGGAAGAACGCGGGCCCGAGTCGGCGGCGTGGGGCCCGCGGCGGGACTTGCGACGGCTGCCATAATGGCAAGATGCCCCGCGCGGGCATCGAATTGTCGTCGAGGAGAGGAACGCCGCTGTGCCCGGAACGAACCTGACCCGAGCGGAGGCCGCCGAGCGCGCGCGGATCATCTCGGTTGAGTCCTACCACGTGGATCTGGACCTCACGGGGGACCCCGAGACCTTCCGGGCGCGCACCACGGTGACGTTCGATGCCGAAGCGGGAGCGCACACGTTCATCGACGCGATCACCGCGTCCGTGGATTCCGTGACCCTCAACGGCACCTTCCTGGACCCCGCGAAGGTCAGCGACGGCGAGCGCATCGACCTGCCCGATCTCGCCGAGCACAACGAGCTCGTGGTGGACTCCCGGATGTACTACATGAACACGGGTGAGGGCCTGCACCGGTTCGTGGATCCCGTGGACGAGCAGGTGTACCTCTACACCCAGTTCGAGGTCGCGGACACCCGCCGGATGTTCCCGGTGTTCGAACAGCCCGATCTCAAGGCCACGTTCCAGTTTGCGGTCACCGCACCCGCCGACTGGGACGTGGTGTCCAACCAGCCCACCCCGGAACCCTTCCCAGTGGCAGACGGCGTGGCCCGGTGGGAGTTCTCCCCCACCCCCGTGATCTCGTGCTATATCACCGCGTTGATCGCGGGCCCCTACGTCAAGACCACGGACAGCCTGGTCTCCTCGGACGGACGCACCATCGAGCTGGGCCTGTTCGCGCGCCGCTCCCTGTTCGAGTACGTGGACGCCGAGGAGATGTTCGAGGTCACCAAGCAGGGCTTCGAGTTCTTCGAGTCCCAGTTCGGGGTGCCCTACCCCTTCGAGAAGTACGACCAGCTCTTCGTGCCGCAGTTCAACGCCGGCGCCATGGAGAACGCGGGCGCGGTGACCTTCGTGGAGTCCTACGTCTTCCGCTCCAAGCCGGCGCAGGCCCGCGTGGAGCGCCGCGCGATCACCGTGCTGCACGAGCTCGCGCACATGTGGTTCGGGGACCTCGTGACCATGCGCTGGTGGAACGACCTGTGGCTCAACGAGTCCTTCGCCGAGTACATGTCCACCCTCGCGTGCGCGCAGAACACCCGGTACACCAACGCGTGGACCACGTTCGCGGCCGGGGAGAAGTCCTGGGGCTACGAACAGGACCAGCTGCCCACCACCCACCCCATCAAGGCCGAGATCCCGGACCTCGAGGCGGTGCTCGTGAACTTCGACGGCATCACCTACGCCAAGGGTGCCTCGGTGCTCAAGCAGCTCGTGGCCTGGGTGGGCCAGGAGGAGTTCATGGCGGGGCTCAACCGCTACTTCGGCAAGCACGCGTGGTCCAACACGGAGCTCTCGGACCTGATGGTCGAGCTCGAGGCGGCCAGCGGGCGCGACCTGACCGACTGGTCCACGCGCTGGCTCGAGACCGCGGGCGTGAACACCCTGGTGCCGCAGGTCGAGGCCGATGACGATGGCGTCATCACGTCCTTCCGGATCGAGCAGCTGGGCCAGGACGGCCATCCCACCCTGCGGCCCCACCGCGTGGCCGTGGGCTTCTACGACCACCGTGAGGACACCGGACTGCTGAGCCGCACGTTCCGCGTGGAGCTGGACGTGGACGGCGAGTTCACCGACGTCCCGCAGCTCGTGGGTCGCGAACTCCCGGACCTGGTGCTGCTCAACGACGACGACCTCGCCTACGCCAAGATCCGCCTGGACGAGTGCTCCCTGGCCACGGCCACCACCCACCTCGGAGACTTCGAAGAGTCGTTGCCCCGCTCGCTCGTGTGGGCCGCGGCGTGGGACTCCGTGCACGACGGCGTGAGCCCGGCGCGCGACTACGTGGACCTCGTGCTCTCCAACGTGGGCCACGAGACCGACTCCACGGCCGTGCAGGTGCAGCTGCGCCAGCTGGACGTGGCCCTGGACCGCTACCTCGCCCCCGAGCACGCGGACGAGGTCCGGGCCCGGGCCGCGGACACCCTGTGGGATCTCACGGCCGCCGCGGAGGCGGGCTCCGACCACCAGTGGCAGTTCTTCCGGGCCTTCCTGCGCCGGGCGTGCACCGAGGCGCATTTCGATCGCATCGAGGGTTTCTTCGACGGGGGCGTCCCCGAGGGGATCGAACTGGACACGGACACCCGTTGGGCCGTGCTGATCGCGCTCGTCGCGGCCGGCCGCAAGGGCGCCGAGGACATCGACCGTGCGCTGGCCGAGGACAACACCGAAACCGGTGCGATCGCCGCGGCCACCGCGCGCGCCGCGATCCCCACCCCGGAGGCCAAGGCCGAGGCGTGGCGGCTCGTCGTGAGCGAGGGCGCGCTGCCCAATTCCCAGCAACAAGCGGCGATCGCCGGCTTCTTCCGCGTGCACGACGACGCCCTGGTCACCCCGTACGCCTCTCGCTACTTCGACGCCGTCACGGGTGTGTGGACCGAGCGTACGCACGAACTCGCGCAGCAGATCGCCGTGGGACTGTTCCCCCGGGCCGTCGGCCAGGACACAGTGGACGCCGCCCAGGCGTTCCTCGACCGGTTGGACCCGGCCCTGTCCGGGCTGCGGCGGATCGTGTTGGAACGCCAGGACGCCGCGCGCCGCGCCGTGCGCGCCCAGGCCGTGGACGCCGCGGCGCTGCAGGACTCAGCGAGTGACGCCCCGGAGGCCGACCGATGAGTGGGACGCAGGACTCTTCCCAGCCACTCGACCCGCAGGCCGCTGCTCCGGCGGGGCGGCGCACCTTCACGCTGGGTGCGGTGGGTTCCCGGTCGGCCGCCGGCTCGGTGACCCAGCCCCCACAACAGGTGGGGGACGCGCGGGGCGTGGCCGAAGCGGCGTCGTCGGACTCGTTCTACGCCCAGGTGGGCGGGCACGAGACGTTCGCCAAGCTCACCCGGGAGTTCTACGCGCGCGTGGCGCAGGACCCCGATTTCAAGGCGCTGTACCCCGAGGAGGACCTGGGACCCGCGGAGGAGCGGCTGCGGATGTTCCTGGAGCAGTACTGGGGCGGACCCACCACGTACTCCGAACAGCGCGGGCACCCCAGACTGCGGATGCGCCACGCCCCGTTCCCCGTGGACACGTGGGCGCGCGAGACGTGGTTGACGCACATGCGCGCGGCCATGGACACCCTGGAGCTGTCCCCGCTACACGACGGCATCATGTGGGACTACTTCGACCGCGCCGCCCACGCGATGGTCAACCGCCCCGGCTGAGGCGTTCTCCTCGCGTGCGGGGGCCCGGTCCCGGCACTGCCTTACCGGGCGGGGCCGGGTCTCAGCGGGAGACCTTGACGAGCACGTGACCCGCGCCCGTGCTCAGGCGCACCCACTGGCCCGAGGCCTCGGCCGCGACGTGCACGTCCGATTCGGACGCCGGGATGAACCCCAGGACGTCCAGGGCGAACGCGGCGCCGTCGGGGATCTCCGGGCCCTCCAGGGGACCCCAACCGGACCCGGCACCCCACACCCGCGCGCGGACCTTCTGGACCACGGCGGCGCCGGAGTTGGTGGGCACGGAATCGGACACGGTCCGGATACCGCGGTGCGCCACGTCGCGAACGCGGTGGGCGGGCACGGACCCCAGGGAGCGCCACCCCGTGCGGGGGGCCACGATCCCCGCCCAGGAGGCCGAGACCTCTTGCGGCGGGGCACTGATCCACACCGGGGCGTCGTCGTCGGACCCGCGAGCGCCCGTCTCGCGCGCGAGCCGGTCCGTGATGGCGGCCACGGCCACGGTGACGTCCAGCTCGCACGACTGCGCCAGTGACATCGTGCGCAGCCCCAGCACCACGGGTGCGGTGTCCAGGAGTCCGGCCGGGTGGATGACCGACACCCACGCCGCGAGCACCCGGTCCAAGCCCTGCAACCGGACGGCCGCCTGCGGATCCACCGAGCGGGCGCGGCTCAGGTACGTGGCCAGGTCGGCGGCGTCCTGCCGGTCCTGCAGCAGGAAGCCGTCCGTGCGGGTATCACCAGGGTCGCTCATCGCTCGTCCGGCTCCTTGACCTCGTCCTCGAGCGTGGCCAGCAGTGCTTTCTGGTCATCCGTGAGCTTCATGCTCTTCCCCGTGTCCGGGTCCATGACCACGATGACCGACTCGCCCTCGGCGTAGACGTGCGAACCGTCCTCCTCCTGCAGGCTGTAGGAGATCGTGAACGACGAACCGCCCACGCGCGAGATCCACGTGCGCACGTACACCGGCTCCTGGCGGAAGAACAGCTGCTCCTTGTAGTCCACGCTCTGGTGGACCACCACGGTGCGGTTCTTGCCCACCGATTCGCGGAAGGTCGTGTCCTCGGGGATGCCGTGCTGGGCGTCCGCCTTGATGGGGGACGCCGTGAGCCGCACACGGGCGTCCTCGAAGTAGCGCAGCATGGTCACGTTGTTGATGTGGCCGTACTGGTCCTGGTCGAAGAACCGCATCTGGACGGGAACGTTGAGGGAAGTCATGGCTCTATCAGATCACACCCGATGCCCGGTTTAGAGTGGTGCCATGACAGTCGACCCGTTGCAGGACCCCGTGGAAGCTCTCATCCAGATGCTCCAACTCGCGGACGGAGGGGGGGCCCGCACCACGGAAGACATTTTCGTGGGCAACACCATCACCTCGCCGCGAGCGCGGGTGTACGGGGGGCAGGTCCTGGCGCAAGCGGCCATGGCGGCCATGCGCACCGTCAAGCCGGACCGGCACATCCACTCCCTGCACGCCTACTTCCTGCGTGGCGGTGACATCGAGGTCCCCATCACGTTCGGGGTGGAACGGGTCCGCGACGGTCGCTCGTTCTCCGCCCGGCGGATCCACGCCTACCAGCACGGGAAGACCATCCTGTCCGTGATCGCGTCCTTCCAGGATCCCGCCGAGGGGTTGGAGCACCAGGAGCCCATGCCCGAGAACGTGCCCGATCCGGAGTCGCTGCCCGCGCTGCGCGAGACGCTCGGGGCACTGGACATCCCCGAGGCCCGCGCGACCGCGTTCGAGCGGCCCTTCGACATGCGCTACGTGACCGAGCCGTTGTTCCTGCCGTGGAAGGGTGCGCAGGATGCGTACAACGCGGTGTGGATCAAGGCGCTGGCCCCCTTGCCGGACGACCCGAACATCCACCGGGCGGCCCTGGCCTACGTCTCCGACTACACGATGATGGAGCCCATCCTGCGCTGCCACGGCAAGTCCTGGGTGGAACCGGGGATGAACGTGGCGTCCCTGGACCACGCGATGTGGTGGCACCGCTACGCCCGCGCGGACGAGTGGATCCTCTACACCCAGACCTCCCCCAGCGCATCCTCGTCCCGGGGTCTGGCCATCGGCAAGATGTTCACGCGGGACGGCACGATGATCGCCACCACGGTGCAGGAGGGCATGATGCGCCTGCCCGAGTTCCACTGAGCGGGGCCCTCACACGCGGCGTGCCAGTAGCGGGTGCGACCGGCACACGATCACGCCCGCCACGGACACCGCGAGTCCGAACACGAGTGACGCGCCGTAGCCGGCCATGCCGGCCAGGAACAGGGCCGCCCACGCACCGACGCTCCCGCCGAGCATGCCGATGGAGCTCAGGAGCGTGAAGTCGGCGCCGGCGCACCCGGGACGCGCAAGGTCCAGGTTCACCGCGTAGATGCCCGTGTTCATCACGGTGTAGCCCGCGAGCACGCCGCACGCTCCCACCACGCCCAGCGGCACCTGCAGCCACTGGTCCACGCCCGCACCGGGCCACACGACGGGTGCCAGACACACCCCACCGAGCAATTGGATCCCGGCGCCGAGCAACAGCGTGACGCCGCGCCCGCGCCGTCGGCACAACCGGCCGCCCAGGAGTGCCGCGGCCAGGGCGGGCGCCGCCGCGATCATGGAGGTGACCGCGCCGATGAAGGCCAGTGACCACCCCGCGTCCACGAGTGCCGGGGTCACGAGGGACCACACGGCTGCGGAGCCGAACGTCACCAGGGGGACACCACCGAGCGCCCAGGCCTTGGCCCCCGGTACGGCCAGCATGCCGAACATCCCGGAGAGCCCGCGGGGTTGCGCGTTCGACGCCGCGCGCTCCGGTTCCCGGTGCCGCAGCACGGGGACCATCGCGGCCGCGGTGCACAGTGCGAGCGCGATCACCGCGGCCCGCCATCCCCATGCGTCGTAGATCAGCAAGGCCAATCCGCCGCCGATCACGGTCCCGATGTAGCTCGCCCCCACCTGGACCCCCGCACCGAGATCGTGCTGGGAGCGATCGAGACCCCTTACGGACAGCGCGTCCGCCGCGATGTCCTGCGTCGCGGAGAAGAGCACGAACGCCGCGGCAAGGATCACGAGGACCCTCAGACTGTCCTGCGGGTCGGCGAACACGGCCATGGCCAGCAGGGCGAGCACCATGAGGGGTTGCAGCACGAGCAACCACGACCTGTAGTGCCCGCGCGCCCGGTTCGGCGCCCACCGATCGATCAGGGGTGCCCACAGGAACTTCACGGGCCACACGAGGGCGAGCAGCTGCAGGGCGCCCAGGGTCCCCAGGTCCGTGCCGCCGTCGCGCAGGATGCCCACCAGGCCGGTGGACAGGAACGCCGCCCCGATGAACTGCGTGGTGTATAGCGCCCACAGCAGCCCCCAGAACCCACGGTTCGTGCGGATCCCCGCGGGCGCGGACAGGGTCATGGTGCTCATACATTCCTCCAGTAGGCGGTGGCGTCGATGTGTGTGCGGGGCACGCCGTAGCGGGTGCGCAGGGCCGAGGTCAGCAGGCGGTTCTGCTGCGCCTCCACAGCGATCCAGTACCGGTCCCCCGGTGCGGGCGGATGCGTCTCCCAGTGCGCGAGCACGGCCGCGGCCACGTCCTCCCCCGCGCCGATGTGGTGCACCGTGTGCACCTGGTGGCGCTTCGCTGCGGCCAGGGGCAGGTCGGCGTCCCGCGGGTCGCGGTACTCGAACCACACCTCGACGTCGTGGGTTCCCAACAGCGGGAGCATGGAGTTCAGGGCGGGCAAGCTCGCGGGGTCGCCCACGAGCACCGTGCGTCCCGGGAAATCGGCATCGAGCCCCGGAGCGGGTTCGGACCCGTGACCGCGGCGCGGTGTCCTGCGCGGCGGCCAGGGCGGGGTGCTGCCGAGCAGCGACGCCCGGATGGTGTCGCCGGGTGCGCACGTGCGAGCCCAGTCGGAGGAGGCGCCGTCGTGCAGGGCGAACTCCATGTCGAAGACGCCCTCGTCCGGGCGTGGGTCGACCACCGTGAACGCCCGCTGGTGGTCCTTGCCGCGGGACGTGAACCACAACCGCAACCACATGGTCGGGAACGGCGTGTGGCGCGCGAGGAACCCCTCGTGCCGCACGGTGATGCGCGTGTAGGCGGGGCCGACGTCGCGGCGACTCACCACCGTGAGCACGGTCTCGGAAGCCCCGAGGGCTCGGACGGCCAGACGTTCCCAGTGGGGCACGGGCGTTCTCCTCGTTCGGCGGGCGGGTCACGGGACACCAGCCCGGAAGGAACCGGCAGGTCGCGAGGCAGTTCTGCGTGTTCCGGGGTGGATCGGACGGTACACAAGTGCTGACTCTTAGGTTAGCCTAACCTATCAGTAATTGGTTACCACCGTGTAGCTTATTGCATCCGAGTGCCCCCGAACGAAAGCCGAACCGTTCCATGAGTTCATCCCTGCTCCACGCGGACACCGTCACGGACCTCATGCGCGATGTCACCGCAGCCGCGGCCGCCGGTGCGGCGCGCCTGGCCGGCGCGCGACAACCCCACGAACCCGCGAGCCACGACGAGATCGACCGGGCACTGTCGCGGATCGACCTGGACACCCCGCTGCACGACTTCGGCGCCGCGGTGGACGAGCTCGACCGTACGTGGTTGCGCCACGCGGTGTGGTTCCATCACCCCCGGACGCTCGCGCACCTCAATTGCCCGGTGGCGGTGCCCGCGGTCGCCGCGGAGACCCTGGCCGCCACCGTCAACGTCTCGATGGACACGTGGGACCAGTCCAAGGCGGCGACCGTGATGGAACGTTCGCTGCTGACGTGGACGGCGCGGCGTATCGGCTTCCCCGCCGCCGCGGACGGCATGTTCACCCCGGGCGGGACGACCTCCAACCTGCAGGCGCTCATGCTCGCCCGCGACGAATGCCTCGAACGCTCCGCGCGCACCCCGCACGCGGCCCCGCGGCCGGTGCGAGCGGCGTCGTTGCGCATCCTCGCGAGCGCGGAGAGCCACTTCTCGGTCAGCACGGCCGCCCGGATCCTGGGACTCGACGACGACTGCGTGGTCCCGGTCCCGGTCGACGCCGCGGGGGCACTGTCCGTGCCGACGCTGCGTCGAGTGCTGGCGGACCTCGCGACCCAGTCGCTGATCCCCATGGCCGTGGTGGCCACCGCGGGCACCACGGACCGCGGCGCGATCGACCCGCTCGAGGACGTCGCGCAGGTGTGTGCGCAGCACGGGGTCTGGTTCCACGTGGACGCGGCCTACGGCGGCGCGCTGCTGGTCTCCCCCACGCGCCGCGACCGGCTCGCCGGGATCGACCGCGCTGACTCCGTAACCGTGGACTTCCACAAGGCGTGGTTCCAGCCCATCGGGTGCTCCGCCGTGATCGTGCGGGACGGCCACACGCTGCGCCACTGCGCGCATCACGCCGCGTACCTCAACCCGGCGGACACCCCCGAGCCCAATCAGGTGGACCGCTCCCTGCAGACCACGCGCCGCTTCGAGGCGCTCAAGCTGTGGGTCACGCTGCGCACGATGGGCCCGGACGCGATCGGCGCGATGTTCGACGCCGTCATCGACCTCGCGGCGCGTGTGGCCCACGAGCTGCGCTCGGACCCGCGCTTCGAGCTCGTGTGCGACCCGTCCCTGAGCACCGTGCTGTTCCGCTGGACACCTCCGGATGCGGGGAACGACGACGCCGCGGGGGCCCCGCTTGCCGCGCATGCCTCTTCCACGGCGCACGCCTCCTCCACCACGGGGAACGGCCCGGACGCGGTCGATGAGACCGCGGACCGCTGGGTGCGCCCGATCCGCCGCGCGGTGTGGGACACCGGCCGCGCCACCGTGGCGGAGACCGAGGTGGCCGGGCGTCCCTGCCTGAAATTCACCCTGCTCAACCCGCAGACGACCCTCGACGACGTCCGGGAGGTCCTGGACCTCATCCACGAGACCGCCCTGTCCCTCACCGCCCACGATCGCACCGGAAAGGCCCGCGCATGACCCCCCGCACGACCGCATCCCACCCCGACCGTCGGCACGGAACCGAACCGGCACACGACGACTCCAGGCCCGCGGACCAGGGATCGACGCCGTCGGACGCCACGTCGACTCCCACTGACGCCCCGGGCACCGTTCAGCGTGGCACCCCGGACGCCCCCCTGGACCTGCTGTGCGTGGGGGTGGGCCCGTTCGGACTCGGACTCGCATGCCTCACCGACCCTCTGCCGGACGTCCGCGCCGCCTTCCTGGACGCGGCCCCCGGTTTCAACTGGCATCCCGGGTTGCTGTTCGACGACGCCACGCTGCAGGTCCCGTTCCTCGCGGACCTCGTGACCATGGCGGATCCCACCTCGCGGTTCTCGTTCCTGCAGTGGCTCAAGGAGACCGGCGAGTTGTACCCGTTCTACGTCCGTGAGTCCTTCTTCCCGCTGCGGCGGGACTACAACGCCTACTGCCGGTGGGCCGCGCAGCGAGTCCGCGGGGTGTACTGGGGACACCGGGTCACCCAGGTCACCCGCCCGACGGGTGAGGGTCCGTGGCGCGTCACGGCCCGCGCCCGCGGCGTCGAGCACTCGTGGTGGGCGCGCCACCTGGTCGTGGGCACGGGGACGGTCCCCCGCACGCCGGGCGAACTGTCCGGCGTCCCGGACACCACGGTGCACGCGAGTGAGTACCTGTCCCGCCGGGAGACCCTGGTGAGTGAGGAGCACGTGACCGTGATCGGCTCGGGGCAGTCGGCCGCGGAGGTGTTCCTGGACCTGCTGCACACCCCGGGCGGGCCGGCCGTGGACTGGTTCACCCGTTCACCACGGTTCTACCCCATGGAGTACTCCAAGCTCAGCCTCGAACTGACGTCGCCCGACTACCTCGACCACTTCCGGTCCCTCCCGGAGGCCGAGCGGGACCGGCTCAACGCGTCCCAACCCCAGTTGCACCGCGGCATCTCGGACGCGACGATCGACGCGATCCACGAGGCCCTGTACGTGCGCCGCAACGACCCGGACGCGCCGCCCGTGCGCCTCGTCGCGGCCACCGAACTCGTGGACGCGTGGCACGAGGCCGGGCGCACCGTCCTGCGCTGGCGCAATTCGGAGAACCACCACGTGCGCGAGACCGTGACCGATGCCGTCGTCGCGGCCACGGGCTACCGGTCCGCGGCCCCGGACTGGCTCGCACCGGTCCGGGGTCAGCTCTCGCTCGACGCCTCAGGGCGTCTCAGCCCCGACCGGTACCACCGGGCCAGCCCGGACGGGACCGTGCACGTACTCAACCACGGCGAGCACACGCATGCGCTCACGGCACCCGACCTGGGGATGGGACCGCTGCGCAACGCGCACGTGCTCGCGCACGTCACGGGCCGCACACCGTACATCACCGAGGACCACACGACGTTCCAGAGTTTCGGTCACGTCCCCCAGCGTCATGTCGCCCCCGCCGTGGGGCCCGACGGCGCGTTCGAGACCCGCGCTCTCGGGCGCGCGTTCACGCTGCGGCCGGTGGATCCGGACGGGGACGCGGCGCTGTTGCACGCGTGGTTGAGTTCCCCGCGTGCGCACGCGTGGGGACTCGTGGGCGCGGACGAGCAGACGATTTCCCGGGAGTACCACAGGATGACCGCGGCGGACGGAGAGGACGCCTGGATCGTCAGCGAACACGACCGCCCGCTCGCGCTGCTCGAGACGTACGACCCCGCCCGCAGCCCCCTGGCCGCGGTGTGGCCGGTCCGCGACGGCGACGCCGGTCTGCACCTGTTCGTGGCCCCCACGTCCCGTCCGGTTCCGGGGACCACGCGAGCCGTGATGGCGGCGGCGCTGAACCTGCTGTGGTCGGACCCCGCGGTGCAGCGCGTTCTCGTGGAACCCGACGTCCGCAACGAGCGGATCCGCGCGATCAACCGCTGGGCCGGGTTCCGTGAGGTGGGCGAGTGCCACCTGGCGGAGAAGACCGCGTCCGTGAGCGTCGTCGTCCGCGGGGACGGACCGCAGGACCACAAACGGACCGCGGACACGGAAGCCTCCGTGGCCGAGCGCGCGGAGGTGACCCGATGAGCGCCGTCGTCGAAACCCGCATCCCCGATGAACAGCGGGACGTCGCCCCGACGCCCGAGCCCGGGCTGGACCGCCGGGCCGCACGGCGACTGCAGCGGGACGTGCTCGCCAAGATGTTCTCCGAGTTCAGTCACGAACGGCTGCTGCATCCCGCCCCGCACGGCGACGGTTGGACCGTGGCCAACGCCGCCGGGCGCCCGAGTTGGTACTTCGAGGCCACCCGGCACCCGCTCGAGCACTGGGAGGTGGACCCCGCTTCGGTGCGGCGCATCATCCCCGGGGACGCCGGCGAGGAACCGGACGCCCAGCAGGCCGTGCTGGACCTCAAGGACGTCCTGGGACTCACCGACGAGATGCTCCCGCTGTACCTCGAGGACCTGTCCGCAACCATGTACTCGATGGCGCGTCGTCGTGCCGTACCCGCACCGACCGCCGCGGAACTGGCGACCGCGGACCTCGCCGAGGTGGAACGTTTCCTGGACCGGGGACACCCCGGATTCGTCGCGAGCTCGGGCCGGGTGGGCATGGGTGCGTCCGAACAGACGTCATGGGCTCCCGAGGCGGCATACCCCGCCCGGTTGACGTGGCTCGCCGCGCGCCGCAGTCTGTGCACCGTGTCCCTGGGGCAGCACGTGAACGAACGCGACCATGAGGACCGGCACCTCACCGCCGGTGAGCGCGACCGTTTCCGCGCGGCGGTGACCGAGGCCGGCGAGGACCCGGACGAGTACACGTTCCTCCCGGTGCACCCGTGGCAGTGGGAGCACCGCATCCTGCCCGGGATGCTCCCGGACGTGCTGCGGCACCACCTGATCCTGGTGGGCCGCAGTGAGCACGAGTGGCGCGCGCAACAGTCCGTGCGCACGTTCCTGGACGTGAGCGACCCGGCGCGGGATTACGCCAAGACCGCGCTCGGGGTGCACAGCATGGGGTTCCTGCGCGGGCTCTCCCCCGCCTACATGCGCACGATGCCCGCCGTGAGCGACTGGCTGCACGGGATCACCCGGGAGGATCCGTTCCTGCGCTCACGCGGGATCCGAGTGCTGCGCGAGCACGCCGCGGTGGGTTACACCGGGGACGCCCACCACCGCAGCGGTGTGGCCTCCGACCACACCAAACAGTTGGCTGCGCTGTGGCGTGAGTCCCCGGTGCCGATGCTTGAGCCCGGGGAGCACGCCGCCAGCCTGGCCGGGGTATTGCACCGGGACTGCGCCGGGCGGCCCCTCGCGGAAGCGTGGATCGAGCGCTCGGGAGTCACCGCGAGGGACTGGGTGCGCGCCCTGCTCGACGTGTACCTGGTCCCGGTCGCGCACCTCTTGCTGTCCCAGGACATCGCGCTCATGCCCCACAGCGAAAACGTGATCCTGCGCCTGCGCGACGGGTTCCCGGTCGGTGCGTTCTGGAAGGACATCGGGGAGGAAGTCGCGGTGCTCAGCGACCGGCCCCTGCCCGAGGGAATCGAACGCATCCGTTCCGTGGTGGAGCCGGAGCAGCGGGAGCTGTCCATCCACACGGACGTGGTCGACGGCGTCCTGCGGCACCTCGCGGTGCTCCTGCACACCTCCGGTGTGCTCCCCGAACAGGAGTTCTGGGCGCTCGGGGCCAAGGTCCTGGACGAGCACCGCGAGCGCTTCCCCGAACACTGGCGCGAGCTGGACCTGTTCCGGGAGACCTTCGCCCACTCGTGCCTGAACCGGCTGCAACTGCGCAACCCGCAGCGCATGGTGGATCTGGCCGACCAGTCGGCGTCCCTGACCTACGCCGGTCGGTTGACCAATCCGCTGGCCGCATTCCGCTCCCCTGATGCGGGCCCCGCGTCGTGAGCGCACGGTGTTCCGGCGGCGGATCCGCGGGAGCGCGCACCGACGGTGCTGAGCCGGGGCGTGCCTCTCGCGGGTCACGGAGTGTCATGCTCTCTGCCCCCGCGCGGACCGGTTCTGAGCAGTCTGATGCCGGGCGGCCCGGCCCTGAACGGTCCGGTCCCGGCTGGCGGTTGTGGCGCGATCCCTTCGGTGTGCCCCACGTGCAGGCGGACGATCTCACCGCGCTGGCACACGGCCACGGCTACGTGACCGGTGTGGACAGGGCCTGGCATGTGGAGGTGCTGCGTCACCGCGCCGAGGGGCGCTCGGCGGAGCTCGTGGGACCGGACGGGCTCGACGGCGATCACCTCACCCTGGCCGCGGATGTCCCCGGCACGGCCAGACGGTGGTGGGACGCGGCGTCGGCGCAGGACCGGGAGTTCTTCGCCGCGTACGCGCGCGGGATCAGCGAGGCACTGGCCGAGACCTGGCCCGGGACCCCCGAGGTGCGCGAGCTCGGTCTCACCGAGCGGACCGTGCGGCCGTGGGACCCCTGGACCCCGATGGCCGTGCACCTCGATGCGCACCTGCTCACGGGGAGTCTCCCCGAGCAGCTGTGGCGACGCCGCGTGCGGCGCGAACTCGGCGACGCCTGGGTCCCCGTGCTCGATGCCGAATCCCCCGCGGCGGCCGGATCCAATGCGTGGCTCATTCCGGGCGAGCTGTCCGCGAGCGGCGCACCGCTGCTCGCGGCGGACCCGCACCGCGTCGTGGAGGAATCGGGGCCCTATCAGCCCGTGTGCCTCTCCACGCCGGACGTCCGGGTGCGGGGTCTCGCGCTCGTGGGGTTGCCAGGGGTCCCGCACTTCGGGCGCACCGAAAGCGCCGCGTGGGCCATTACGGCCGCCATGACGACGACGGAACACATCGCGGACCTAGCTGTCGAGAACCGTGACGGCGCGTGGTACGTCGCGACCACGGGTGAACGGCTCGAGCACCGCTCGGTGGTGCTGCGGGCGCGCGGCAGCGTCGAACGGGCCTGTTTGCTCCGCTCGTGCGCGGCGGGGTTCGTGCTGCCGGGCACTCCCGCGGCGGAAGCAGTGCTCGACGCCGCCGTGCCCGGCACCGCGGCCACCGTCACCGTAGTGTTCCCCGCGCCCACGGCGGACCCTGCGCGGGCGTTCTCGGCATGTCGTGAGCTGCTCTCGGCGCGCACGGCGGGCAACGTCATGGAGGCGGTGTCCGGGTGGGCCGTGCCGTGCAACGACGTGGTGGCCGCGGACCGCGACGGCTCATGCCGGCACACGGTCACGGGGTCGTTCCTGGGGGCCGCCGAACCGTCCCGACCGCTGCACGGGATCACCGTGCGCGCCAATCAGCGCCCCTCGGACCCCTGCGCTTCGGCCGCGCGGCTCGCGTGCGCGCCCCCGCACCGGGCCCGGCGGGCAACGCACCTGCTCGACGCCGCCGTGGCCGAACACGGTGCCGTGCGTCATGAGGACCTGTTGGCGGCCCAGCTGGACACCGCCGCTCCGCACTGGCCCCCGCTGTTGAGGGAGCTGTTCGCGGACGCGTCTCCGACCGCCGTGTCGGACCCGGTCGCCACCGTGGCGCGGGTGGGTTCCACGGGGCCGGTGCGGACGGCGCCGGAGCCGGACGTGGCGTCGAGACCTGTGGGTGCGCCGTCGAGACCTGCGGATGACCCGTCGGCGGCCGGTGCGGCATCGCAACGGAAGGGGGAGTCCCGAACGACGAATGCATCGGCGGAGGCGGCTGACTCCGTCCGTGCGGCGCTGCTCGACTGGGACGGGTCGATGGCGGCGGGGTCCTGGACAGCGTCGTTGTTCGCCGTGTGGCGGGACGCATTCGTTCACGAGCTCATGCGGACCACCCCGCTATCGGTGCTCTCGGGACCCACAGGCATGCCGACCGTGTGGGACCCGTTCCTGCACGGGCCCGGACGAGTGGGACTCGCGGTGGAGAACATCGTGCGTCACGGCCCTGACCTGGGAGTGGACGTCCGCTGGTGCGCCAGGACGGCCCTCGAACGGGTCGCCCACGAGCACCCGGGTACGGCGCTCCCGCCGTGGGGCGCACTGCATGTGTACACCCCGTGGCGCAGTGACCCGGCCCTGACCGCGGCGGACCCCGTTCCCGTGGGCGGGGACGCGGACTGCCTGCTCGCGGCGGGGACACTACCGGGCACGGGACCCGCGTGCGTGCGTGTCCCCGCCGCGCGGGTGCTCTGGGATCTGGCCGACCCCGCGGCGTCATGGTGGATCACACCCGACCCCGTGGCCCGGGGCGAGTGCACGGAACCGCCGCTGTACCGGTGGTCGCGCGGGGAGATGGATCACGCTCTGCCGTGGGTTCCGGCTGGTTCCGTGGGGAGGTCCGGCGCGATGGGTCCGACCGGTCCGGCCGGCTCGGCCAGCTCGTCCGGTGGATCCATCGACCTGGGCGCGCTGCCACCGCTACCAGATCAGTCCGCGCCGGGCCCGCGCGTGACGCTGAGGCCCGTGGAGCCGGGGCAGGACACGGCCGTGATCCACGAATGGGTCCGTGCGCCGCGAGCCCGCTTCTGGGGCATGACGGGGTGGACCCGCGAGCGGGTGCGCGAGGTGTACGAGTACCTGGATGCCTCGCCCACGCATCATGCGTGGCTCCTGGAACTCGACGGCACCCCCATGGGCATCTTCCAGAGCTACGAACCCCACGCCGATCCGGTGGGCGCGACGTATCGGGTGGAACCCGGGGACCTGGGGGTGCATGTCCTGCTGGCGCCCGTGCGCACCCGCCGCCCGGGACTCACCGCGGCACTCGGGCGCCTCATCATCGCGCAACTCGCACGCTGCGGCACCCGACGAATCGTGGCGGAACCGGATGTGTCCAACGACCGGGCCGTGGCCCGACTCATCGCCACGGGTTTCGAGCTCGGCCCGACCATCCGGTTACCGGGGAAGACCGGGCAGTTGGCGTTCCTTCGCCTTGACGGGCTCATCGAGTCCCGCTGAGCACGACCGGCGGTCGATTCGGGGACTGACGTTGCGAGCCGCCGCATCCTTGTGGGCTGACCGGGCGGTCGCACGAGCCTGGCTTCATGGGTTTCACCCGGGGCAGAGCGGTCCACGGACACCGCGGTCCGGCCCGCTCCCGAACCGACGCCGCCCCCGGTCACCGCGTGTGCGGTGGCCGGGGGCGCCGGGCCGGTGCGGGCACAGGACCCGCGGTGGCGCGAATGTCAGTCGCGCGTGAGACGACGGTGCGTGAGGCGCTTGGGCCGAGCGGCGTCGGCGCCGAGGCGCTCCACCTTGTTCTCCTCGTACGCGTCGAAGTTGCCCTCGAACCAGTACCAGCGGTCGGGGTTCTCCTCGGTGCCCTCCCACGCGAGGATGTGGGTGGCCACGCGGTCCAGGAACCACCGGTCGTGGGAGACGACCACGGCGCAACCGGGGAACTCGAGCAGGGCGTTCTCCAGGGAGCCGAGGGTCTCCACGTCGAGGTCATTGGTGGGCTCGTCCAGCAGCAACAAATTGCCGCCCTGCTTCAGGGTCAGCGCGAGGTTCAAGCGGTTGCGCTCACCACCGGAGAGCACGCCGGCCTTCTTCTGCTGATCCGGGCCCTTGAAGCCGAACGCGGACACGTACGCGCGCGAGGGCATCTCGACCTTGCCCACGTTGATGTAGTCCAGCCCGTCCGAGACGACCTCCCATAGGGTCTTCTCCGGGTCCAGGTTCTCGCGGTTCTGGTCCACGTAGGAGATCTGCACGGAATCGCCGATCTTCAGCTCGCCGCCGTCGAGCGGTTCGAGACCCACGATGGTCTTGAACAGGGTGGACTTGCCCACGCCGTTGGGACCGATCACGCCCACGATGCCGTTGCGCGGCAGCGAGAACGAGAGCCCGTCGATCAGGGAGCGGTCCCCGAAGCCCTTCTTGAGGTTGCTGGCCTCGATGACCTGGTTGCCCAGGCGGGGCCCCGGCGGGATCTGGATCTCCTCGAAGTCCAGCTTCCGGGTCTTTTCGGCCTCGGCCGCCATCTCCTCGTAACGCGCCAGACGGGACTTGGACTTGGTCTGGCGGCCCTTGGCGTTGGAACGGACCCATTCGAGTTCGTCCTTGAGACGCTTGGCCTGCTTGGCGTCCTTCTTGCCCTGGATCTCCATACGCTTGGCCTTGGTGTCCAGGTACGTGGAGTAGTTGCCCTCGTAGGGGTAGAGGCGGCCGCGGTCCACCTCGCAAATCCATTCGGCCACGTGGTCCAGGAAGTACCGGTCGTGGGTCACGGCCAGCACCGCACCGGGGTAGGAGGCCAGGTGCTGCTCGAGCCACAGCACGGACTCGGCGTCCAGGTGGTTGGTGGGTTCGTCCAGCAGCAACAGGTCCGGCTTCTCGAGCAGCAGCTTGCACAGCGCCACACGACGGCGCTCACCACCGGAGAGCACCTTCACATCCGCGTCCGGCGGCGGGCACCGCAGCGCGTCCATGGCCTGCTCGAGCTGGGAGTCGAGATCCCACGCGTTGGCGGCGTCAATCTCTTCCTGCAGCTTGCCCATCTCTTCCATCAGGGCGTCGAAGTCGGCGTCCGGCTCGGCCATCTCGGCGGAGATCTCGTTGAAGCGGTCGAGCTTGGCCTTGATCTCGCCGACGCCCTCCTCCACGTTACCCAGGACGGTCTTGTCCTCGTTCAACGGGGGTTCCTGCAAAAGGATGCCCACGGAGTAGCCGGGGCTCAGGCGCGCCTCGCCGTTGGAGGGCTGGTCCAGCCCCGCCATGATCTTCAGAATCGTCGACTTACCTGCGCCGTTCGGCCCCACCACGCCGATCTTGGCGCCGGGGAAGAACGACATGGTGACGTCATCGAGGATGACCTTGTCGCCCACTTTCTTGCGGGCTTTGTTCATGGTGTAGATAAATTCCGCCATACCCTCCAGGCTACCGCGCCGCCGCACCCGCGCGAGCCACGGAGCGACGTCGTTCCCTCACCTCCCGGCGTCGCCGCGCCGCGGTCCCCCGGCCGTGCGGTCCCCGTTCCGGAATCGCTCCCTGGTGCGACGACACCGCCTGCCCCCTACTAGTCAGCCACCCGTGGTCGCCCCCTCCAGGTCGGAGGTTTCACGCGTCCGGTCGGCGCCGTCACGGGGCTCGTCTTCGGCGTCCTCGTCCATCCCCTCCGTGTCACCCAGGGTGCCCCCGACCGCGGCACTGGCGTCGGGAGCGGCCGGGGTCAGGCCGTCGAACGTGTGGTCCTGCTCCCCCACCGCGATCACCGCCCCGGAGGTGAGATCCACGAACCCCTCGTCGGACAGTCCCATCGACCGAGCGGAGCGGTACCGATCGTGCCCGGCGGTCCCGGCGTTCTCGTTCGAGTCCTCCCCGGCGCCGTCCATGCCGATGTCGTCAGACCCCTGTCCGTCACCCGGCGCGGCACTTGCCGTACCGGCCCCCGGATTCCGCCCGCCCGAGCGGGCAAAGTTGGCCGTGCCGAAGCTCAGGTCATGACCCACGGCCGCCGCATCCACCTGCACGATCGTGCGCGGGCCGGAATCCGACTGCCACTCGTTGATGCTGAGCTTGCCGGTGACCACCACGGGTTGACCGCAGTGCACGCTCGCCATGACGTGCATGGCCAGGGCGCGGAAGCACCGGATCGAGTACCAGTTGGTGCCGGAGTCGTGCCACGTCTGGGTGGCGGCGTCGAAACGGCGGGACGTGGTGGCCAGGCGGAAGCGGGCGGCCATCGTGCCGTCGTCGAAGAGGTGCGACTGCGGGTCCTTGCCCACGAATCCGCGCAGTGTCACGTGTTCGCTCATGGGGTGCTCCTTCATTCGGTCACCCACGGCCCGAAGGCCGGCGGGTGAGGGGTGAACCCCGCATCGGGGTGAGCCCAGCGTGACGCGTGGGACGCGGCGTCGGCGGTCCGTTCAAGGAGGTGTGGAGAGCCCGATGCCCGGCCGGGCGACGTCGGCCATCTGTGCAGCCCGGACCGCACGGGGTGGCGGAGCAACTCACGTGCGCGAGCGGCTCGGAGGCGTTGCTAAACTGAGTCGTCGCTTCGGCGACCCGCCTCAGTAGCTCAGTGGATAGAGCAGGAGCCTTCTAATCTCTTGGTCGGGGGTTCGACTCCCTCCTGGGGCACCACTCACCAGGCCCGTTCCACCGAAAATCCCGTGGAGCAAAAGCAGCCCAGGGGCGCCCCGGGTTACTTTTGCTCAGTTGAAGCGGGCGGGTCTACCACAACAGGCAGCGCCGGGCTGACTGGCCCACTCCACGCAGGACCGGGACACCCCGAGGGGCGGGTGCATTCCTCGCCGCGGGGTGCGAGGATGGCGGGACATCCCACATCTGAGAGGACCGACCATGAACGAGTCCACCCACTCCCCCGCCTCGAATGCCGAGAGCCCCCTGACTCCCCTGATGAAAACGGTCGAGGGCAGCAGTGCCCTGGACCCCTTGGTGAGCTCGGCCGATTCCGTGGCCACCGCGGTGGCCGGGAATCCGACCGTTCGCGACCTCCTGCAGGGCAAGCAGGTGGGCCACGCGCTGCACCCGCTGCTCATCGAGGTGCCCATGGGCACGTGGATGAGCGCGCTCGTGCTCGACCTCATGGGTGGCCGTGACTCCGCCCGTGCCGCGCGGGTGCTCACGGGCGTGGGTGTCCTCTCGGCGGTGCCATCTGCCCTGACCGGATGGGCCGAGTACCACGGGCTGCAGAACCGGGACAAACGTGTGGCCGTGATCCACGCCGGGTCCAACGGCCTGGCCACGGGTCTGCAACTCGCCTCGTGGGTGGCCCGCCGCACCGGACGCCACGGGCTGGGGCGCGTCCTCGCCCTGGGCGGCATGTCCGCCGCCGGCCTGGGCGGTTACCTGGGCGGGCACCTGTCGGTCGCGCGTCAGGTGGGCTCGCGGGACGCGGCCTACGAGGACGGCACGAACGGTCGGGCGCAGAACTAGCGGCCGTAGAACAACCGCTCGAACACCGAGCGGGACTGCCGGGTGATCCGCAGGTAGTCCTCCTCGAGCTGCGCGGCGGAACCGGGTTCGTAGCCGATCCACCGGGCCACGGCCTCGAGGTCCACCCGGCGTGACGGCACGGAATCGGAGGCCCGCCCGGAGCGCAGGACGTTGCCGTTGCGGATGTCCGTGGCAAGTTTCCACGCGTGCTCCAGTACGGCGGCGTCCTCCGGGCCCACGAGGTCGGCGGCCACCGCGGCGTTCAGCGCGGGCAGCGTGGAGGTGGTGCGCAGCTCGGGGACCTCGTGCGCGTGCTGCAGTTGCAGCAACTGCACGAGCCATTCCACGTCCGAGAGCCCGCCCCTGCCCAGCTTCACCTGCCGGGTGGGATCCGCCCCGCGGGGCATCCGCTCGCTCTCCACGCGCGCCTTCATGCGCCGGATGTCCACGAGCTGACGGTCCGTGAATTCGGCCGGGTACCGGAAGCGGTCCACCACACGGAAGAACGCCTGGGCCACGTCCTCGGAACCGGCCATGTACCGGGCGCGGGTCAGGGCCTGGAACTCCCAGGTCTGACCCCAGCGCTCGTAGTACTCGGCGTACGAGGCCACCGACCGCACCATGGTGCCCGAGCGCCCTTCCGGACGCAGGTCGTTGTCGATCTCCAGGACCCGTTCGGCGATCACGGGCGGCGTGCACGGTTGCTTCAGGAGCTTGACCATGCGGTTGAGCACGGTTTCCGCGGCACTGCGCGCTTCCCCGGGGTCCGCGTCCGGGGCGGGTGCGTACGCGTACATCACGTCCGCGTCCGAGCCGAAACCGATCTCGCGCCCGCCCTGGCGCCCCATGGCGATCACGAGCACCTCGGCGGGGACAGCGCCGTCGTGCTCCGCCGCGTACTCGGTGCGGGCAAGGTACAGCGCGGCCATCACGGTGGCCTGGTCCACGTCCGAAAGACCCGTCACTGTGGTCTCCACGCTGGCGACGCCGCTCGTGTCCGCGAGCGCGATGCGCAACTGTTCGCGGCGCCGGATCTGGCGCACGGCCCGGATGGCCTCGCCCGGGTCGTGGTGCCGAGCGACCTGCGCGCGCATCTGTGACACGAGCTCGTCCAGGGACCGGGTGGCCAGCTGCGAGTCGTCGCCCAACCACGCCGTCGCCTCGGGAGAGGTTTCGAGCAGGTCCGAGACGTACCGAGAACTCGAGAGGATGTGACACAACCGCTCGGCCGCGGCGTTGGAATCCCGCAGTAATCGCAAGAACCAGGGTGTGTTGCCCAAGGCCTCGCACACCTTGCGCAGGTTGAGTAGACCGGCGTCCGGGTCCACGCCCTCAGCGAGCCAGTCGAGCAGCACCGGCAGCAGCGTGCGCAGGATCTCGGCTCGCCGGCTCACGCCGCGCGAGAGGGCCTCGATGTGTCGCATCGCGGCCTTGGTGTCCTGGTACCCGAGTGCTGCGAGGCGGTCCCGAGCGGCGTCGGTCGTGAGGGTGGTGTCCGCGGGCGCGTTGGCGAGCGCCGCGAGCATGGGACGGTAGAAGATCCGCTCGTGCATGCTGCGCACGGAGCGCTTGGCCGCGTTCCAGTCGCTCACGAGATTCTGGGCCGTGGGGTGCGTGCGCTCGGCGGCGCCGTCCACGGACCGGGCGACGACGGCCAGTTCCCGTTCGTCGCGCGGCATCAGGTGCGTCCGCCGCATGCGGAACAACTGGATCCGGTGCTCGAGCAACCGCAGCCATCGGTAGTTGAGTCCGAACTCCTCGGCGTCCGCGCGGCCGATGTAGCCACCCGCGCTCAGCGCCGCGAGGGATTCGGTGGTGGCACGCGTGCGGACGGTCTCATCCGAGCGTCCGTGTACGAGTTGTAGCAACTGCACCGTGAACTCGACATCCCGCAGTCCCCCGGGTCCGAGCTTGATCTGCCGGTCCCGGTCCGCCTCAGGGATGTTCTCCGTGACCCTGCGGCGCATGGCTTGGACGGATTCCACGAAGCCCTCGCGCTCGGCGGATGACCAGATGAACGGCGCGATGGCCGCCTCGTAGCGCCTCCCGAGGTCCTGATCGCCCGCGACGCACCGGGCCTTGAGCAGCGCCTGGAACTCCCAGGACTTGGCCCAGCGCTTGTAATAGCGCACGTGGGAGTCCAGTGTCCGCACGAGCGGCCCGTCCTTGCCCTCGGGCCGTAGGTTCGCGTCCACTTCCCACAACGCCGGCTCGGGACCGGCGGCCATCATGGCCTGCGCGAGGGTGTGGGCCATCTCGGTGGCGATCTCCGTGCTCGTGCTCTCGTCCGGGGTGTCCCCGGCGTCGGAGGCCCGGGTCTCCCCGACGTAGACCACGTCCACGTCCGAGATGTAGTTCAGCTCCCGGGCGCCGCACTTGCCCATGCCGATCACCGCGAGCCGTACCTGCTCCACGAGGGCGGGCTCCCAGCGCTCGGCGGCGTGAGCGCGCGCCACCGCCAGGCCGGCCTCGAGGGCGGCCCCGGCGAGGTCCGCGAGTTGCCGGCCGACGGCGGGCATGTAGGCCACCGGGTCCACGGCCCCGACGTCCCGGACGGCCACGCGCGCGAGCCCGCGGCGATAGGCCACGCGCAAAGCCTTGTGCGCGTCCTGTCCCGTGAGCGATGCCACCGGGGTGTCCGCCTGCGGATCGGCGCCCACCGATTCGAGTAGCGCCGCACGGAAGACCTCCGCGCGGTCCGCCCTCGGCTCGTCCACGGGCGGGATGTCCAGCAGGTCCAGGTTCTCTGGGGCGCGCAGCAGGAACTCCCCCAGCGCCTCGGACGCACCCAGCAAGCGGAACATGGTCTCGGACTCTCGGGGGTCCCCATTGATTCGCCGCGCGACCTCCGGGTGGTTCTCGATGAGCCGCACGATGAGCTGCAGCGCCACGTCCGGCGACGCCGCGTGGGCCAGTCCCGCGAGCAGCGCGGACAGGTCCACGCCGTCCAGTTCCCGGAACCCCAGCCAGCGCCGGGCATTCGTGACGTCCGAGAAACCGATCGAGATCAGTTGCTTGGCCGAGATGTTCTCCGCGCGCTCCTTGGCGGTGCCCGGGGTGTCAGTCATGGTCTGCCCCTACAGGATGCCCAGGTTGGTCCGCAGTTCGTAGGGCGAGACCTCCTGGCGGTACTGGTCCCAGTCGCGGCGCTTGTTGCGCAGGAAGTATTCGAAGACCTGCTCGCCCAGCAGCTCCGCCATGAACTCCGATTCCTCGGTCAGCCGGATCGCGTCGTGAAGGCTGCCCGGCAGGGGTTGGTGGCCCACGGCGCGGCGCTCGGCGCTGCTCATGGCGAACACGTCGTCCATCTCCACGGGCGGCAGCTCGTACTCGTTCTCGATCCCCTTGAGCCCCGCCCCCAGCAGCGCGGCGTAGGACAGGTACGGGTTCGTCGCGGAGTCGATCCCCCGGTACTCGATCCGGGAGGACTGCACCTTGTCCGGCTTGTAGAGCGGCACACGCACCAGCGCCGAGCGGTTGTTGTGGCCCCATGACATGTACGACGGCGCTTCGTCACCGGCCCACAGTCGCTTGTAGGAGTTCACGAACTGATTGGTCACGGACGTGAACTCGGGGGCGTGGCGCAGCAGCCCGGCGATGAAGTGCCGCCCGGTCTCGGAGAGCCGGAACTCGGCCCCGGCCTCGTAGAACGCGTTGGTGTCCCCTTCGAACAGGGAGAAGTGCGTGTGCATCCCCGAGCCGGGGTGGCGGGAGAACGGCTTGGGCATGAAGGTCGCGTAGATCCCCTGGGACAGGGCCACCTCGCGCACCACGGTGCGGAACGTCATGATGTTGTCCGCGGTCTGCAGCGCGTCCGCGTAGCGCAGGTCGATCTCGTTCTGACCCGGTCCGGCCTCGTGGTGCGAGAACTCCACGGAGATGCCCACCGATTCGAGCATGTTCACCGCGGTGCGGCGGAAGTCTTGGACCACTCCCCCCGGGACGTGATCGAAGTACCCCTCGTAGTCCACCGGTACGGGTTCGCCGGTGCTCGGGTCCAGCTCGGGCGAGCGCAACAGGTAGAACTCGATCTCGGGAGCGGTGTAGCACGTGAAGCCCATGTCCGAGGCCTTGGCGAGCACGCGGCGCAGAACCCCGCGGGGATCCGCCGCGGAGGGCTCACCGTCCGGGGTCTTCAGGTCGCAGAACATCCGGGAGGTCGGCTCGTCCTCCCCGCGCCACGGCAGCAACTGAAACGTGGAGGGATCCGGTTGCAGGAGCATGTCGGACTCGAAGATCCGCGACAGCCCCTCGATCGAGGAGCCGTCGAACCCGAGGCCCTCCTCGAACGCGGCCTCCACCTCAGCGGGTGCCAGCGCAATGGACTTGAGGGTCCCCACGACGTCCGTGAACCACAACCGGACGAACCGGACGTCCCGGTCCTCGATGGTGCGCAGAACGAATTCTTGCTGACGGTCCATGGGTCCACCTCGGATTCCTGGGGCGTGTGACACAGCGGCTGCGGGCTCACGCACCGGGGCCATGCCCGGGACGAGCCACGTCACAACTGTATCGGTCGCAGCACCGTTCCTCGCGCCCGTCTCCCCCATCTGTCCGCTTGCGTGTTCCCGCCCCGGTCCGCACGGCGATCGGGTCGCCGAGCCAGTGCCGCTCCCCGCCCGAAACCCCTGGGCCCGACCGGCCGGTACCCTGACACCATGAGCGAAACGCAGCCTTCGTCCGGTTCCCCCGCCGAGAAATCCCTCGCCCAGATCGCCCGCGTGCGGACCCTGCACCTGCAGCGCGCCAAGGACGCCGGGGAGAAGTTCTCCATGCTCACGAGCTACGACACGCTCACCGCGGGGATCTTCGACCGAGCCGGCGTGGACGTCCTGCTCGTGGGTGATTCGCTCGGCAACACGGTGCTCGGACACGAGTCCACCCTGCCGGTCACGCTCGAGCACATGATCACGTTCTCCGCCGCGGTCGTGCGCGGCGTACAGCGCAGCCTCGTGGTCGTGGACCTGCCCTTCGGCTCGTACGAGGAGTCCCCGGCTCAGGCCGTGCGCAGCGCGGTGCGGATCATGAAGGAGTCCGGCGCGCACGCAGTGAAGATCGAGGCGGGGGAAGCGCTCGCGGAGCATGTGGCCGCCGTGGTGCGCGCTGGGATCCCTGTCATGGGTCACGTCGGATTCACCCCGCAGTCCGAGCACGCGCTGGGCGGGTTCCGGATCCAGGGCCGCGGCGAGGCCGGGGAGCAGCTACTGCGCGACGCCCGTGCCGTGCAGGACGCCGGGTGCTTCGCCGTCGTCCTGGAAATGGTGTCCGCGGACGCCGCGGCACGTGTGGAGGACGAGCTGCGGATCCCCACGGTGGGGATCGGCGCCGGGAATGTGACCACCGGCCAGGTGCTCGTGTGGCAGGACATGCTGGGGTTGCGCACCGGGAAGATGCCGCGCTTCGTCAAGCAGTACGCGCAGCTCGCTCAGGTCGCCGACGACGCCGTGCGCGGCTACGTGGCCGACGTCCGCTCCGGTGCGTTCCCGGCCGAGGAGCACTCCTACCGGGGGTGACGCCCGGGTCGCCCCGAACGAGAATGGGACCGAGCGACGTCGCCGCCCGGCCCTACAGGGTCAGTCACCCTTGAACGCGGCGTCCTCGTCGTCCCAGCGCTTGGTGTTCTCCGCGGCGCGCTCGAGGGCGCGCGAGGCCTCCTCGCGGGTCGCGTAGGGGCCCATGAGCTTGCGGTAGTCGTCCTTGGGGCCTTCCTCGACCTGCTTGGTGTAGAGGTTATACCAGTACTCGGCCATGATCTTCCTCCCTGTGCGGCGCCGTGCGCCGTACACCCGCCCCGCGGCGGGGTCGCGAACCTTCCCGGCCGAACGGGCCCGGGACTCAAGGATTAGGCTAGTTGCTGAACCAGGTGTTCGGGGCGCCTTGACGCCTCACAGCACGAACACGCCCGCGATCGCCGCAGGAGGCAATGACCCATCGTGACCACGCACAATCTCGCACCAGCACCCGGATCCACCGCACCGCGCGGCGCGCTGCGCCCCGGGAGCCTCACCCCGCGGCGCCACGTCCCGGGCGGGATCGAGCGGCCGGAGTACGTGGGACGCCGGGACGCGAACGAGGGTCACGCCTCCAACGTGTACACCCCCGAAGAGATCGAGCTGGTGCGCGAGGCCGGCCGGATCGCCGCCCGTGCGCTGCAGGCCGCGGGCGCGGAGGCCAAGCCCGGCGTGACCACGGATGAACTGGACCGGATCGCGCACGAGTACATGTGTGATCACGGGGCATACCCCTCGTGCCTCGAGTATCGCGGGTTCCCCAAGTCCATCTGCACGTCACTCAACGAGGTGATCTGTCACGGCATCCCCGATTCCACCGTGCTCGAGGACGGGGACATCATCAACCTGGACGTCACCGCATACAAGAACGGCATGCACGGGGACACCAATGCCATGTTCCTGGTGGGTGACGTGGACGAGGACTCCCGCCTGCTCGTGGAACGCACGCACGAAGCGATGAACCGCGGGATCAAGGCCGTGCGTCCCGGGCGTGAGATCAACGTGATCGGGCGCGTCATCGAGAAGTACGCCAAGCGTTTCGACTACGGGGTCGTGCGCGACTTCACCGGGCACGGCGTGGGGCGCGAGTTCCACACGGGTCTGATCGTCCCGCACTACGACGCCGCCCCGTCCTACGCCACCGAGATGGTCCCGGGAATGATCTTCACGATCGAACCCATGCTGACCCTCGGTTCCATCACGTGGGACCAGTGGTCCGACGACTGGACCATCACGACCCACGACAAGATGCGCACTGCGCAGTTCGAACACACCATGGTCGTGACCGATGACGGCGTGGAGATCCTCACCCTCCCGTAAGATCGAGCGACGAGGCGGGCTGCATCGCGTCCACCTCCGCATAGTTTCCACCGTGAACCGAAGGGACCGTTCATGAGCTCAGGTACTCCGCAGGGTGTCGTATCGCAGTGTGGCATCGGAATCGACATTGGTGGTACCGGCACCAAGGGTGGGATCGTGGATCTCGCCACCGGCCAACTCGTGGGTGAACGGTTCCGCATCCCCACGCCGCAGCCCGCCACGCCGGAAGCCGTGGCCGGCGTCGTCAAGCAGATCGTGGACGAATTGCAGTCCCGCCCCGAGGCCCCGGCCCCGGACAGCCACGTGGGCATCGTTTTCCCCGCCATCATCAAGAACGGGGTGGCGCTGTCCGCGGCGAACGTGGACAAGTCGTGGATCAACACGAACGTGGATGCCCTCATGACCGAGACGCTGGGCCGTGAGGTCGAGGCCCTCAACGACGCCGACGGCGCCGGGCTCGCCGAAGCGCACTACGGCGCAGGCAAGGGCAAGGAAGGCCTGGTCATGGTGATCACCCTGGGCACAGGGATCGGTTCCGCGATGATCCTCAACGGCCAATTGGTCCCCAACGCCGAGCTCGGTCACCTGGAGATCGACGGCTTCGATGCCGAGACCAAGGCCTCGGCCGCCGCCCGGGAACGCGAGCAGCTGCCCTGGAAGAAGTGGGCCAAGAAGCGGCTGCAGCGGTACTTCTCCCACGTGGAGTTCCTGTTCTCCCCGTCCCTGTTCGTGATCGGGGGCGGTGTGTCCAAGAACTCGGAGAAGTTCCTGCCCTACCTCGAACTGCGGACACCGGTAGAGATCGCCGCGCTGCGCAACAACGCCGGCATCGTGGGTGCTGCGCTGTGGGCCCAGCAGTGCCGGGACGCCCAGGCCGCCAAGCCGGTCATCGACCCCGTGAAGTGACGGACGCCCGTCCCGGGCCGTGGAGATCCTCCGCGCTCGGGACGGTACTGACCCGCCCCGGACATGGGTGAGACCCCGAAGGTGACCGCGGCTTCCCCTCCGCGGACCCTCGGGGTCTCGTATCGAGAGTCTAAGTACTCAACGCATTCGGATCAAGCCGTCAGGTGTTCGCCCAGGTCGGTGAGGAATTCCCCCACGGGAGCGTCCACCTTCACGGTGGCCATCGAGTCCCCTCCGGTGACGCCGTGGTTGACGATCACCACGGGGATCCCCTCTCGGTCTGCTTGCCGCACGAACCGGCGTCCGGAGTTCACGGTCAGCGACGATCCCGCCACGAGTAGCGCCTCGGACCGCGCGACCATGCGCCGCGCCAGGGCCACGCGGTGCGACGGCGCGTTCTCCCCGAAGAACACGACGTCCGGTTTCAGCACCCCCTGGCACACGGGGCAGTCCCACACACGGAAACCGCCGGTGTGCTCCACGGTGGCGTCCGCGTCCGGGGCGTATTCGATGTCGTCCGCCGAGGCCATGCCGTCGTAGAACCCGGGGTTCAACTCGTCCAGGTAGCGCGAGACCTGTTCCCGGGGGAACCGGGACGAGCACGAGGTGCACAACACCCACGCGTAGGTGCCGTGCAGGTCCACCACGGCCACGGAGCCGGCTTTCTGGTGCAGCCGGTCGATGTTCTGGGTGATGATCCCGTCCACCAGACCGGCGGCCTCGAGCCGGGCCAGCGCTTCGTGGGCGGCGGACGGTTGTGCCCGGGCCACGAAGTGCCAGCCGTACTGGTTGCGGGCCCAGTAGTGCCGGCGACTCGCCACACTGCCCATGAACTCCTGGTACGTCATGGGGGAACGAGGTTTGGCGCCCGGGCCGCGGTAGTCGGGGATCCCGGACGGGGTGCTCACCCCCGCGCCCGTGAGCACCGCGATCTGCTTGCCCCGTAGCACCTCGAGAACGCGCGGCAGACCGTCCCGGGCGTTCAGTGCATGGGGATCGGGGAAGAGGCTCTCGTCCACGGGTGCGCCGTAACCGGCGCGCAGTACTCGCAGGGGCATCAGGACCGGGGCAGGTTCTCGAGGACGCCCCGCAGTCGATCCCATTCCCGGGCCTGGGTGATGTCGGCGGAGCTGACGTCACGGATGATCCCGCAGGCGTCGATGGTGATGGTGTGGCGCTGGGCGCACCCTGCGTCCTCGTCCAGGACACCGTAGCGGCGGGCCACGTCCCCGTGGGGCCAGTGATCGGAGAGCATCTGGAAGTCGTAGGACTCCTGCCGCGCGAACGCGTCCAATGCGAAGTGGCTGTCCGTGGAAATGCACACCACGACGGCGTCGAACTCATCGAACATGTCCGCGTGATCCTGCAGATGGCACAGCTCGTCCGTGCAGATCGGCGAGAACGCGTAGGGGAAGAACACGAGCACGACCGGCGCACCCCGGTAGTCGCCCAGGGAGCGGGACTCGCCGTAACGGTCCTGGAGGGTGAAGTCCGGCGCGGTGGATCCGATGGCACTCATGGGAGCCCTTCCTGCCTCGCGGGAGCGCCGCGGCGCGCGTTCAGAAGTTTCGTTTGGGGGTCAGGCGGGAGACGGACCAGTCCGGGGAGACCCGTGCCGCGCTCGTGACGTGCAGACCGGCGGTCGAGGCCGCTTCCTGGATGTCAGCGGGAGAGACGTGGTCCTGGCGGCCGGCCTTGGGCGTCAGCAACCACACGACACCGCCGTCGTCGAGGGTGGTCTGGACGTCCACGAGCTCGTCCACCAGATCGCCGTCCCCGTCACGCCACCACAGCACGACGGCGTCCACGACCTCTTGCGCGTCCTCGTCGAAGAGCTCCGAGCCGATCGCGTCCTCGATCCGCCCGCGCAGATCCGCGTCGACATCGTCGTCGTAACCGAATTCCTGGACGTAGTCGCCGTCCTTCAGATTCAGTTGCACCGCAATGCTCTCCTCGGGGGCTTTCGCCTCGCTCACCGTAACTCTCCTTCACTGCTGTCTCGCGCGGGGCCGGACCGTCGGCTCAACGACGCTGCCTGACCTCACCCTCACCGTGACGGGGATGTCAACGGTGCGTAATAAAGACAACACCGGATTGTCCCCGCGTTCAAGCCACACCACGAACCGCGGGGCGAATCGGGTGACTTGTGACACATTCCACACCCGTGGCGGCCCGGCGCAGGCGGTGTGACGCGTGAAACGGTGTGGTCACTGCCGGTGACGCCATCGCGTGTGACACGATGAAAGGACGACGGCATCGGCCTGCCCGAGCACCCGCCGCCTGACACACCGCTCCGACACCGGGGATCCCGTGACACGGAGCTGACGATAGAGAGGTTCTCGTGTCTTCCGACAGCAATCACCACATTTTGAGTGGGTTGACGAATAATCTTCAGGACGCTGATGTTCAGGAGACGCAGGAGTGGATCGAGTCGTTTGACGCGTTGATCCAGGCGCAGGGTACCGCGCGGGCGCAGTACGTGATGCGGGCGTTGTTGCAGCACGCGGGCACGCATTCGGTGGGTGTGCCGATGGTGACGACCTCGGATTATGTGAACACGATCCCGGTGGATCAAGAACCCGAGTTCCCCGGTGATGAGGAGATCGAGCGCCGCTACCGGGCTTTCCTGCGCTGGAACGCGGCGGTGATGGTCCACCGCGCTCAACGCCCGGAAGTCTCTGTTGGCGGGCATATCTCCTCGTACGCGGGGGTGGCGACGTTGTATGAGGTGGGGTTGAACCACTTCTTCCGCGGACCTGGTCATCCCGGGGGCGGGGATCAGGTGTTCTTCCAGGGTCATTCCTCCCCCGGTAACTACGCCCGCGCTTACCTCGAGGGCCGGCTCACGGAGGAGCAGTTGGATGGGTTCCGGCAGGAGAAGACCCACGCCCCCAACGGGTTGCCCTCGTACCCGCATCCGCGGTGTTTACCGGATTTCTGGCAGTTCCCCACCGTGTCGATGGGGATCGGGCCGATGAACGCGATCTACCAGGCCCAGTTCAACCGGTACCTGCACAACCGTGGTATCAAGGACACCTCGGACCAGCACGTGTGGGCGTTTTTGGGCGACGGGGAGATGGATGAACCCGAATCCCGTGGTGTGCTGCAGTTAGCGGCGAATGAGAAGTTGGACAACCTCACCTTCGTGATCAACTGCAACTTGCAACGCTTGGATGGTCCGGTACGCGGGAACGGGAAGATCATCCAGGAGCTGGAAGCGTTCTTCCGCGGTGCGGGGTGGAATGTGATCAAGGTCGTGTGGGGCCGGGAATGGGACGCCCTACTGGAAGCGGATCACACCGGGGAGCTGGTGCGGATCATGAACGAGACCCTGGACGGGGACTACCAGACCTTCAAAGCCGAATCCGGTGGGTTCGTCCGCGATCACTTCTTCGCCCGCTCCGCAGCCACCAAAGAACTGGTGGCCGATTACACGGATGAGCAGATCTGGAACCTCAAGCGCGGCGCCCATGACTACCGCAAGGTGTACGCGGCGTACAAGGCGGCGGTGGAACACACCGGCCAGCCCACGGTGATCCTGGCCCAAGGCGTCAAGGGCTACGGGTTGGGTCCGCACTTCGAGGCCCGTAACGCCACCCACCAGATGAAAAAACTCACCCTCGAAGACCTCAAGGCCTTCCGGGATCACTTACGGATCCCGATCAGTGATGAGCAACTGGACTCGGATCTCTACAACGCCCCCTACTACCACCCCGGACCCGACTCCCCCGAAATCAAGTATTTGTTGGAACGCCGTCAGGAGTTGGGTGGGTTCCTCCCGGATCGCCCCCACACCCAGCAGGCGCTCACCTTGCCCTCGGACAAAGCCTTCGCTTCGGGGAAGAAGGGCTCGGGCAAACAACTGGCGGCCACGACCATGGCGTTCGTGCGGATCCTCAAAGACCTGATGCGGGAGAAGGACTTCGGGCACCGCATCGTACCCATCGTCCCGGACGAGGCCAGAACGTTTGGGATGGACTCCTTCTTCCCGACCGCGAAGATCTATAACCCCAACGGGCAGAACTACCTCTCCGTGGACCGCGAACTGATGCTCGCGTACAAGGAATCCGCCCAGGGTGTGATCCTGCACCCGGGGATCAACGAGGCCGGGGCCACCGCTGCGTTCACCGCCGCGGGCACCTCCTACGCCACCCACGGTGAAACCATGATCCCGGTGTACATCTTCTACTCCATGTTCGGGTTCCAACGCACCGGGGATGAGTTCTGGGCAGCAGCCGATCAGATGGCCCGCGGGTTCGTGATCGGCGCCACCGCCGGGCGTACCACACTCACCGGTGAGGGCCTGCAACACGCTGACGGGCACTCCCCGATCCTGGCTTCGACCAACCCCGCGGTGATCCACTACGACCCCGCCTACGGGTACGAGATCGCCCACATCGTCAAACGCGGGATCGAACACATGTACGGGCACGCGGATGAGGATCACAACGTGATGTACTACCTCACCGTCTACAACGAACCCATCCACCAACCCGCCGAACCCGAAGACGTCGATGTGGACGGGATCCTCAACGGTATCTACCTGCTCAAACCCGCCACCAACGAAGGCCCGCGCGCCCAGTTGCTGGCCTCCGGGGTCGGGGTGCCCTGGGCGTTAGAAGCCCAACGGATCCTCGCCGAGGAATGGTCGGTCTCCGCCGACGTGTGGTCGGTGACCTCGTGGACGAACCTACGCCGGGATGCTCACGCCGCCGAACATGAGGCGTTCCTCAACCCCGGTGAAGGAGCCCGCACCCCCTACATCACCCAAGCACTAGCAGGGGCAACGGGACCGGTGATCGCTACCAGTGATTACACCTCGGCCCTACCGGACTCCGTGCGTCAGTACGTACCCAACGACTGGGCCTCGTTGGGCGCTGACGGGTTCGGGTTCGCTGACACCCGCGCCGGAGCACGCCGGTACTTCACCATCGATGCGCACTCAATGGTCGTACGCGCCCTGGAAATGCTGGCCAAACGCGGAGAGATCGACTGGTCCGCCCCCGCAGAAGCCATCACCCGCTACGACCTCACCAACCCCGCCGCCGGCACCAGCGGTAACACCGGAGGCGACGCCTAACCCACCAACCCACCAACCCACCACCACGGCGCCCCCACACCACCCACCCACCCACACACGGACGGGACAGTGCGGGGGCGCCGTCGTACCATGCAAACGCGTTAAACCTCGAAGACCGAACCCACGGCGGGCTCGCCCTGACCCGTATTCGCGGACGCGCGCAAACCGCCTGCAACTCGACGCGGGGCACCCGCCCCGGCGTGCGGCGTCGTCGTCCGGGGACATCCCCCCGGACGGGCGAACGGCATGGACTACCCTCGACTCATGCCCTCCGACACCTCCGGCTCCGCCGCCCGCAAAGCACGCTCCACGCGCCGGGTGACCTGGCCGCTCCGCAGTCGGCAACAGGGCACACCGCACCCCAAGACGCTGGACAACCTCACGGCCAATCTAGGGCAGGTCTCGACCGTGGCAGTGCAGCGGTTGAGCACGTCCCTGCCGTGGTTCTCCCAGCTGCGCGCGGACGAACGCTCGGAACTCGGGCTGCTCGCCCAGCGCGGTATCGCGTCCTTCGTGCGGTGGTACGAGAACCCGCAGGAACCCGTGTGGGTGCTGACGGAGATCTTCAAGCAGGCCCCCACGGAACTGACCCGCTCCATCACGCTGCAGAACGCACTGCAGGTGCTGCGCATCGTCGTGGACGTGGTCGAGGAGAAGGTCCCCGAGCTCGCCCAGCACAACGACGAGGTGGCGCTGCGCGAGGCCGTGCTGCGCTTCTCGCGCGAGGTCGCCTTCGCCGCCGCGGACGTCTATGCCAAGGCCGCCGAGAACCGAGGCTCGTGGGATGCGAGGCTGGAATCGCTCGTGGTGGACGGGATCCTGCGCGGCGACCACTCCGACTCCATGCGCTCCAGGGTCTCCGCGCTCGGCTGGACCGACCAGGGTGACGTCACGGTCATGGTGGGCCCCGCGCCCGCCACCACCGGACCCGCCGGTGTGGAACGCATCCGGCGCGCGGCCGGCCGCCATGCCACGGAATGCCTCGTGGCCATCCAGACCGACCGGCTCGTACTCGTGCTTGGCGGGCTCCGAGACCGCATGCGTTCCCTGACCAAGCTCGCGGCGGTGTTCGGTGAGGGGCCGGTGGTCCACGGGCCCGCGGTGTCCTCCGTGTTCGAGGTCAAGGAATCGGCGGATCGCGCCCAGGCAGGATTGCGCGCCGCCGCGGCCTGGCCCCAGGCACCGCATCCCGTCTACTCCGAGGACCTGTGGCCCGAACGCGCCATCAGCGGGGACCCGCTCGCGCTGCGCTCCATGGTGGAGGCCGTGTGGGAACCGCTCTCGGCGTCCTCCACCGGACTCGTGGACACCCTCACCACCTACCTGTGCGTGGGGCACTCGCTCGAGGCCACCGCGCGCGAGCTGTTCGTCCACGCCAACACCGTGCGCTACCGGTTGCGCCGCGTCAGTGACATCACCGGGTGGGACCCCCTGCTGCCCCGGGACGCGTTCGTGCTGCACTGCGCCGTGCTCGCGGGCCGGCTGAACAGTCAGCCATGACATGGTCTTGTAGACCTCCCACAAAGCTCGTCCCCCAGGTTGGTGACACCGACCAGTCCGTGGCGCGGTCCACTCTTGGTGGAATGAACGGGTGATTGCAGTTGTCTGCCCCGGTCAGGGGTCCCAGAAGCCAGGTTTCCTCACCGAGTGGTTGTCCGTTCCCGGAGTGTCCGACCACCTGAGCGAGCTGTCCGACGCCGCCGGGCTAGATCTCACGCACTACGGCACCCAGGCGGACGAGGAGACCATCAAGGACACCGCGGTGGCCCAGCCCCTCATCGTGGCCGCGGGTCTCGTGGCCGGGCGGCTGCTCGCGCCGAGCTTGGAGGACCGCTCCGACGTCGTCTTCGCGGGGCACTCCGTCGGTGAGATCACCGCCGCCGCGCTGTCCGGCGTGCTGAGCGAGGCGGACGCCATGCAGTTCGTGCGCGTGCGCGCCAAGGAAATGGCCCGCGCAGCCGCCGTCTCCCCCACGGGGATGGCCGCGGTGCTGGGCGGTAAGCCAGACGACGTCGCTCAGGCCATCGCCGCCGTCGGCGCCACCGCCGCGAACGCGAACGGCGGTGGCCAGGTGGTCGCCGCCGGGACGATCGAGCAGCTCGACGCCCTCGCGGAGAACCCTCCGGCGCGGGCAAAGGTCATCAAGCTCAAGGTCGCTGGCGCGTTCCATACCGAGCACATGGCGCCCGCGCTGGAGCCGCTGCGTGAGCTCGTGCCGCAGCTGTCCCCGAACGATCCGAAGCACCCCCTGCTGAGCAATTTCGATGGTGCCCGGGTCGACGGCGGTGCAGCGGCCGTGGACTCGCTCGTGGAGCAGGTCTGCCGCCCGGTGCGGTGGGACGCGTGCATGGAGACCCTGGCCGAGCTGCAGGTCGAGCACATCGTGGAACTGCCGCCGGCCGGGACCCTCGTGGGTCTGGCCAAGCGCGGGCTCAAGGGCGTGCCCGCAACCGCCGTCAACACACCGGAGGACCTGGAGACGGTGCGGAGTATTCTGAGCTGACAAGTGTGCGCACGCACCCGGACAACTCGTGAACTGCACCAGGTAAGGAGTCGGCCTCCCGTGGCGACCATCAAACAGAACACCCCCAACGCCCACACACGCATCCTGGGTATCGGCGCCTACCGCCCGTCCGAGATCGTGACCAATGACGACGTCTGTCAGTGGATCGAATCCTCCGACGAGTGGATCGTCAAGCGCACGGGCATCCACACCCGCCACCGTGCCCCGGCGGACGTCACCGTCCTGGAGATGGCCGAGCACTCGGCCCGCGAAGCACTCGAGAGCGCCGGTCTCACGGGTGAGCAGCTGGACACCATCATCGTGTCCACCGTGTCCTTCCCGTACCTCACCCCGTCCCTCGCCGCCCAGCTCGCGGACCGCCTGGGGGCCACACCTGCGGCGGCCTACGACATCTCCGCGGCGTGCGCGGGCTACTGCTACGGCATCGCCCAGGCGGACGCGCTCGTGCGCTCCGGGGATTCCACCAACGTACTGGTGATCGGCGTGGAAAAGCTCTCCGACGTCATCGACAACACCGAGCGTTCCATCTCCTTCCTGCTCGGCGACGGCGCCGGCGCCGTGGTCATCGGCCCGTCCGACGTCCCGGGGATCGGCCCGTCCGTGTGGGGTTCGGACGGATCCAAGTGGGATGCGATCCGTATGACCCACCCGCTCACCGACATCCGCACGGTCGAGAAGGGTGGCGAGCGGACCTTCGCCAAGGACCTCGCGGACCCGGAGACCGGTGAGATGCGCCCGGACGCCACCATGTGGCCCACCCTGCGCCAGGACGGACCCACGGTCTTCCGGTGGGCCTCGTGGGAGGGAGCCCGCGTGGCCAAGGAAGCCCTCGAGGCCTCCGGGCTCGAGCCCGAGGACCTCGCAGCATTCGTGCCCCATCAGGCGAACATGCGCATCATCGATCAGATGGCCAAGGTGCTCAAGCTGCCCGACTCCGTGATCATCGCCCGGGACATCGCAGAGGCCGGTAACACCTCCGCGGCGTCCATCCCGCTGGCCACCCACCGCTTGCTCGCGGAGCATCCGGAACTGTCCGGGAAGCCCTCCCTGCAGATCGGTTTCGGGGCGGGTCTCGTGTACGGCGCCCAAGTGGTGCTGCTGCCCTGATCCCACCCGTGGCGTGCCGTAGGGTTAGACCGCACACCTCTTGTCCACGGACCGTTCGAGCACTCGGGCGGTCCGCACGGTAGTTCTCCCGAACCCCGTGCTCACCCAGTAAGGTCGCGCACCGCGACTGTAAGGAAAGGAAGCCGATATGGCGAGCAAAGACGAAATCCTGGCCGGCCTGGCAGAAATCGTGAACGAAGAGACCGGCCTCGAGACCGACGCCGTGCAGCTCGACAAGTCCTTCACCGAGGATCTGGACATCGACTCCATCTCCATGATGACCATCGTGGTCAACGCCGAGGAGAAGTTCGACGTCACCATCCCGGACGAAGAGGTCAAGAACCTGAAGACCGTCGAGGACGCCGTCAACTTCATCGACAACGCCCAGGACTGATCCCCAGGTGTCAGGTGGCGTGCCCTCCAGCGTGAGCGGGGCACGTCACCTCACGTCACACCAGGCGGCCGACCGAGCAAGCCCTGGAACATCTGCGACCCCGGACACGAGGAAGTGCACAACATGTCCCGCAAAGTAGTCGTCACCGGCCTGGGTGCCATCACTCCCATCGGTGAGAACGTCCAGGAGACCTGGCAGAACGCCCTCAAGGGTGTCTCCGGTGTCCACGCTCTGGAACAGGAGTGGGTGGAGAAGTACGACCTCCCTGTGCGCATCGGCGCCACCTCCCCCAAGCCGTCTGAGGATGCCGTGTCCCGGGTGCAGGCCAAGCGTCTGGACCCCTCCGGTCAGCTGTCCGTGGCAGCGGCTCGTGAGGCGTGGACGGACGCCGGTTTCTCCGGCGCCGACGCCGACTCGAGCGACGAGTTGGACCCCACCCGCGTGGGCGTGGCGTTCGGTACCGGTATCGGCGGTGTGTGGACCCTCCTGGATGCGTGGGACACCCTGCTCGCCAAGGGGCCCCGCCGCGTCAAGCCCATGACCGTGCCCATGCTCATGCCCAACGGCAATGCGTCCTCGGTGAGCATGGAGTTCAAGGCCCGCGCGTGCGCGATCACCCCGGTCTCCGCGTGTGCATCCGGCACCGAGGCGTTCTTCCAGGGTCTGAATCTGATCCGCTCGGGCAAGGCCGACGTGGTGATCGTGGGCGGCGCCGAGAGTGCGATCCACCCCATGACCATTGCCGCGTTCAACTCCATGCAGGCCCTGTCCCGGCGCAACGACGATCCGCAGCGCGCCTCCCGCCCGTTCGACGTGGACCGCGACGGGTTCGTCATGGGTGAGGGTGCCGGTGCCGTGGTGCTCGAGTCCGAGGAGCACGCGAAGGCCCGCGGCGCGCGGATCTACGCCGAACTGGCGGGTGCGGGTCTCAGTGCCGACGCCCACCACATCACCGCTCCCGCCACCGGGGATGAGGGCGGACCCGCCCGCGCGCTGCGTGAGGCCATGGAGTCCGGGGACATCGCCCCCTCGGATATCAAGCACGTCAACGCGCACGCGACCTCCACCCCCGTGGGCGACATCCCCGAGGCCGGCGCACTGCGCTGCGCATTCGGGTCCGCCGTGGACGACATGGCCGTGTCCGCGACCAAGTCCATGATGGGTCACCTGCTCGGTGGTTCCGGAGCCGTGGAGGGTGTACTCACCGTCCTGGCCCTATCCGAGCGCAAGGCCCCGTGCACCATCAACCTGGAGAACCAGGACCCCCGGATCGATCTGGACGTGGTGACCACCGCCCGGAATCTCCCCGGTGGGGACATGGTCGCGATCTCCAACTCGTTCGGTTTCGGCGGGCACAACTCGGTGGCGGCGTTCCGCTCCCTGTAGCGGGCGCCCACCCCAGCGACGAACCCCGGTGGCCCACCCTGTGGAGGTGGGACACCGGGGTTCGTTCGTGCTCCGCAACGGATTCGGAGCGAGAGTTCTGAGATCGGAAACTTGTAGGTACGGGTGGCACCCATCGGGGGTCCCCGGGTAGGTCACCCACCACGTCACGCCGCATCGGTAACGCCTCTCCGGGGCGAGCCGTGTCATCCGGCGGGTCTACCGGCGGGTGGCTATCTGGCGGGGGTCATCCGACGCGATGCAGCCACCGCACGGGTGCGCCCTCGGCGGCGTGACGGAACGGTTCCAGCTCCTCGTCCCAGGCCTCCCCCAGTGCCAGGGAGAGCTCCGCGACCACGGCGGAGGGGTCCCCACCGGAGGCCTCGAACGCGAACCGGATCCGGTCCTCGCTCACACAGATGTTCCCGGCGACGTCCGTGGTCGCGTGGAAGATCCCCAGATCCGGCGTGAAGGACCACCGGGAGCCGTCGTTACCGCGGCTCGCGTTCTCGGTCACCTCGAACCTCACCCGCCCCAGGGTCCGGAGCGCGGAGGCGAGCAGCGCCCCCGTGCCTGCGCGGCCGGACCACTCGAGTTCGGTGCGCACGCAACCGGGCTCGGCGTTCTGCGGTGTCCACTGTAGATCCGTGCGCTGTCGCGAGACGGATTCCAGAGCCCACTGGATGTGGGGGCACAGCGCCTGCGGCGCGGAGTGCACGTACAGCACACCCCGCGTGGTGGGTGAAGACATAGCCTGTTCCTCCGTTGTGTAGGTACGTCTTCCCCAACGTCCTGCTCGGAGGCCCCGGTCTATGTGTTTCGGCGCCCGTATGAAGTTGTCCGGTCGGTGTTCGGCGACCTGATGTACACACCCTCGCGGATTCGAGGCCGCGAGGGTGGCTCATTCCGTTTCATTGTCCAGCAGGGCTACTCACCGGTCAACCCGAATCACTGCTCGCGCTGAAATGTCAAGCTCGCGGATGCGCTTGGGAGTAGGCACGTTTGAGCCGTTCCACGGACACATGGGTGTAGATCTGGGTGGTGGCCACGCTCGCGTGCCCCAGCACTTCCTGCACGGTGCGCAGGTCCGCTCCCCCGTCCAGCAAGTGGGTCGCAGCGCTGTGCCGCAGGCTGTGCGGCCCACGGGCGGTGGTCTCCGGAATGGTCTCCAACGCACGGGCCACGACCCTGCGGGCCACCCGGGCGTCGATCCGGGCACCGCGGGCCCCGACGAAGACGGCGTCACCCGCTTCGGGTGCCGCGAGCTCCGCGCGCCGATGTCCCCACAGGGCCAGCGCCTCCCCCGCGCTCTCCCCGTACGGGACCCGGCGTTGTTTGTTGCCCTTGCCCGTGACCGTGAGGACGTGGTTCACGGCGTCCACGTGGGACCCGTCGAGGGACACGAGCTCGCTGATCCGAGCGCCCGTGGCGTAGAGCAGTTCGAGCAGTGCCCAGTCGCGCGCCGCGAGCGCTGCCGCGTGAGCGTCGTCGTGCCCACCGAGGGCGACGTCCCCGAGGTCGTCGAGCATGTCGTTGAGTGCCGTGGCGCCCACGACGTCCGGGAGGTGCTTGGCGGGGCGCGGCCCGCGCAACCCCGCGGCCGGGTCGTGACGCAGCCCCTGGGTGTCCACGGCCCAGCGGAAGAACGTGTGCACGGCCGCGATCCCCCGGGACAGGGAACTGCGGGCGAGTCCTCGGTGGTGGCGCTGGGCGAGCCAGCCGCGCAGGGTGTCCCGGTCCAGCAGGTCCATGGCGTCGATCCCGTGGTCCCGCATCCAGTGCGAGAGGTCCGAGACGTCGTTGACGTAGGAGCGCACGGTGTGGTCGCTGCGGGACCGCTCAAGGCTCAGATACGCCCGGAACTGCGGGAGGTAGGCCTCGAGCGGCCCGGGCGGGGTATCCTTCGCGCCTGCTGCCGGTGTCCCCTGCGCGCCCGACGACGCCGCGTGCCCAGGTTCCCATTCGACCGTCCGGTCTTTTACTGCGCCCATGCGGCGAGCCTACCCGCCGCCATCCGAGCAGCGAGTCCGCGGCCAGTCCGGCGTCACGGAGCCTTACGAGACCCGTGAGCACCTCCCCCGGGCTCAACCCGGACACCGCGCACAAATGGGACGGGTCCGCGTCGGTGCGCAGGGGCAGCGCGTCGAACAAGCGCAACAACGTGGGATCCAGGACGTCCTCGGGGCGCTCGTCACGGGTACTCGCCGCCCGGTGTGCATCCTGGGCCACCGCATTGCCCAGGGGCTCCACGAGTTCCAGGAGCTCGGCAGCATTGCTCACGAGCACCGCGTGATCGTCGCGGATGAGGCGATGGCAGCCCGCCGATCCTCCCACGAGCACGTCCCCCGGGACCGCGGCGACCTCCCGCGAGAGCCCCGCTGCGTGGCGTGCGGTGTTGAGCGATCCGGAACGCCACGCCGCCTCCGTGACCACCGTGGCTCGCGTGAGAGCCGCGATGATGCGGTTGCGCTGCAGGAACCGGTAGCGCGCGGGAGCACAGCCCAGGGGGACCTCACTCAGCACCACTGAACGCTGCGTGATGTGATGCAGCAGGTCCGCGTTGCCCGCCGGGTAGAACCGATCCACACCGCACGCCAGAACGGCGATCGTGGCCCCGTCCCCGGTGCCTGCTTCAAGGGCGGCCGTGTGCGCCACGGCGTCGATCCCGTACGCGCCGCCCGAGACCACACACCAGTGGGCAGCGGCCAGTTCATGGGCCATCTGTCGGGTCACCGCGGCCCCGTAACCGCTCGCGTTGCGTGCGCCCACCACGGCCACACTGCGATCCAGCCGGGACAGCGCATCACGATGACCCCGGCCCCACAGGACCACCGGGCGCTGCAGGCCCAGGTCGTCGAGCTGCGCGGGCCACTCCGGATCCTCCGGGATGAGTGTCCACGCACCGATCTGTTCGGCGTGCCGGGCATCCACGCGGGGCTCCGGGACGGGCAGCCGCGAGCGCCAGGCCGCGAACCGTTTGAGGAGATTCGGGACCGACGAGTCCGGCGCCAGCTCCTCGGCGGCCTTGCGATAAACGGAACACAGAGCGGGACTGGGGGCCTGCAATTCCACGATGCTGCGCCACAACAGTTCAGGGCCTAGGGCTGCCAGCAGGATCAAGCCCGCGGTGTCGCCGGGTTCGATGATGCGCGATAAGCGCATGCGGCACGCCCGGACGGCGTGGTATGGATCGCCAGGGGTGCCGACCCCGGCAGTGTCCCCCGCGGTTGCCCCTAGATCCGTCATATTGCCGCGGCGGTCCGACCCGGCTGGGTGGTGCTCTGTCGAGCTTTCGTAGCTTTCAGACCCGGCGGGGTGGTGTTCCGTCATGTCGTCACCGTCGTCTTGAAGTAGAGGGCCAGCTGCACGTGCTCGGGGCTGGGAACCGTGGCCCCGACCAGATCCGCCAGGGTCCAGGCAACACGCAACACCTTCACGAATCCACGGGCCGTCAGGGTCTTGTTGTCCATGGCGGCCTTGAGCGGTAGCACGGATCGAGTGCCCGGTGACAGGGTGCGATGCAACAGTGAACCGGGAACCGCGCTGTTCAGTCGGCACCCCCAGCGGCGCAGCCGCTCCTCCTGGGCGGCCCGGGCGGTCACAACCCGCTCCGCGACGGCTGCGCTGTCCTCGGGGGTCCGGCCGTGGCCCCCGCTGAGCTCGTGATAGGTCACGGCGGGGACCCGCAATTGCAGATCCACACGGTCGAGCAGGGGCCCGGACAGTTTGCCGAAATACCTGCGGCGCTGCACCGCCGTGCATGTGCATGCCTGGTCCGTGCCGCCCGCGTTGCCGCACGCACACGGATTCGCCGCCAGGACCAATTGGAAATGTGCGGGATAGTGGGCCACGGATTGTGCCCGGGCGATCGTGACCGTTCCCGATTCGAGCGGTTGCCGCAGGGCGTCCAGCACCCGGCGGTCGAACTCAGGGGCCTCGTCCAGGAACAATACGCCCCGGTGCGCCAGGGAAATGGCCCCGGGCCGTGGCATCCCGCTGCCTCCGCCACACAGCGCGGGCATGGTGATGCTGTGGTGTGGGGCCTGGAACGGGGGCCGCCGTATGAGGGACGAACACACGTCGTCGCCTCGCAGCGAATGCACGGACGTGACCTCCAGGGAGTCATCGTCCGCGAGGTCCGGCAGGATCCCCGGCAACCGTTCCGCGAGCATCGTCTTGCCCGCTCCCGGTGGACCCACCATCAGGAGATGATGTCCACCGGCGGCGGCGATCTCGAGCGCTTGACGCCCTTCGACCTGCCCCACCACGTCCCGCAGGTCTGGCACGGCCGTTCCCTCCGGCTCCTGCGGGTTCCCGCCCTCCGGCGCGCTTTCGGCCCGTGACGACGTCGCACGGGCCAGCAACGTAGGATCCGCTCCGTGGGCGACGAGCAGCTGCGACAGGTGGGCGGCGGAACTCACGTCCGCGCCGGCCACCAGCTCGGCCTCCGCCCGATTGGCTTCGGCGACGACCACTCGGGGATACCCCGCCCGCACCGCTGCCAACACGGCGGGCAGGACACCGCGCACCGGACGCAGGGAACCGTCCAGACCGAGCTCGGCGTAGAACACCGTGTCCGGCGGCACCCGCACCACACCCTGGGCGCTGAGCACCGCCATCACGACCGCGACGTCGAAGTGCGACCCCCGCTTGGGGAGCGTGGCCGGGGAGAGGTTCACCGTGATCTTGCGCGGTGCGAGGGCGGCCCCGGCATGGCGCGCGGCCGAACGGATCCGCTCCTTGGACTCGTTCACCGCTTGATCGGGCAGGCCGATAATCGTGAACGCCGGCAGTGATTGGCCGATGTCCGCCTCAACCTCCACCAGGTGCCCCGCCAACCCGACCAGCGCCACACTGCGGCTGCGCGCGAACCCGTTCACGAGCCACGTCCGGACCATGGGTTGGCGCTGCACGTCACCGAATCTCGAATCATGGGTCCAGCGTTCCCGCCCGGGCCGCCGGGCCCTAGCACAGCCCAGCAGTGTGCAGCCCAGATGCCGCGGCCCGAATGCGGAAATGAACTGGCCAGACGGGCGAGGCACGACCCGAGAGACCCGGTGGAACACGATCACCCGCGGAGGCCCCTAACAGCGCCGGCACGGCGGACCCGTGACCCGGCCGGGCGCAGCAGACTACGTCGCGAGGCGCCCCTGAACAGAACCGTGTACCGGGGCGAATCCCAACGAACGGCCCACTAGAGAGCAGCGGGCGCGGGGTCCTCCAGGGGCACGGGGACGGCAATTGCCGGGTCCGTGTCCTCGACGGGCAGCACGTCAGTGGGAACCGACACCGGCACCACGGAGACGGCGCTGTCGGGTAGCTCCGTGACCGGGGCTCCGGCCCGCAGTTCCAGGTTCATGGGACCGAGCTGTAGGTCCTGCGACTCCGCCGGGGCTGCGGGCTCCAGGGATCCCGGGCCCGGAATCCCCGGATCCGGGTCCACGGGGTCCGGGATCACCGGTGCTGACACCGTGGGCACCGAGACGATGGGATCGGTCACCGCCGGGTGGGGCGAGACGGAGGTGTCGGGCGCGGGTACCGGCGGGATCGGGATCGTGGGCGCCGGGCTCGGAGGCACGGGACCGCCCGGATCGGGATTCACCGGCGGGATCCCTCCCGGATCCGGGAGAACGGGCGCCCCGGGGTCCGGAACCGCGGGTGCACCCGGATCCCCGGGCACCTGAGGGGTGTCCGCGGTGGGCGATGCCGAGGGTTCGGGGACGTCCGGAGCGGGGAGACCGGGAGCAGCCGATTCCGCGGGGGCATCGGGGCTCGCACTCTCCCCGGCGCCGTCCGATCCGTTCCCGCTGCCCGATCGTCCGCCGCCCGCGGGCCCGTCGCCGCTCGGGGTGTCATCGGTGTCCTCGGGCTGGGCACGCACGGGGGTGACTTCCCGGTTACCGATGGAGGGGATCAGCTCGAGGCTCTCGAAGCTCTCCGGAACACGGGAGATGTCCCCCACGAGGATGTTCGTACCGCGCTCGCCCGCGGCGATGTCCCCCGCGGCGGTCCGGTCCGCCTCCTCGATGCGATTCTTGAGGTGCCGGGCCTCGTGCTCGGTCAGTGGCGACCCGTCATGGGCGCGGTACTGGTCCCCGGACGTCCGGGGCCGCCACCGGTCCAGGGCCCGTGAGACGTTCTCCAGTTGGTAGGACCCGCCGTCGGAGGCCTTGAGGATCATACGACTCACCGACACGGGGGAATCTCCCCGTTCGTTGTCGATCTCCACGGTGGCGTACGTCGCGCGCTTGACGCGGGCATCCTTGCGCAGTTCGTCGAGTTCAGGATCGGGGATCTCCCGCGCGGGGAGCGTGATGCGCACGGACGCCCCGTTGGGGAGGTGCGCCCGGAAGATCCCGGCATGCAGACCCCGGTCACCCGCGGCTGAGGTGGCACACGCGGAGGCGTCGGATCCGGCGGGCGGCTCCTCGTCCGCGCACGAGACGAGCATCAGCGAGGCGGCCGCGGCCAATGCCGTGGCCGACAACACGTGAGGAAGCCACGCCGGACTCTTCATGCGTCCCCCGATCGCCGAGCCTTTGTACTCATCCCACAAAATACCGTGGCACGGGGAGGGGGAAATTCATAATGCTCTCGGTGACGACCCGGAGTGTGACTCCCCGGTGGAGGTCGGCGGCGAACGGGCCCCGTGGCACGGATCGCGCGGATGCCTCACAACCAGCCGAGGGAGCCTATGTGTTCCACGCGCGGGGTACCGCCGCGGGGCCAGTGGACCGCCACGACGTCCACGCCGGGGATCGCGACAGCCCTGTGTTCCCTGGCCCAGGCGCGCGCGAGGACGTGCAGTCGCCGCAGCTTCTCCCACCCCACGGCCTCCGCGGGATGTCCGAAGTCCCCGCCCGAGCGCGTCTTGACCTCGAACACGGTCACGGTTCCCTGTCGCTCGGCGACGACGTCCAGCTCACCGCGGGGCGCCCCGGGCCCAACGGCGGGGCGCCAGTTCCGGTCCAGGATCCGCCAGCCCGAACGCTGTAACAGGTCCGCGATCAGTTCCTCCCCCGCCCTCCCCACGCTCACATGGGCCGCGACCGGGGCGTCGGGCGGGGCGGTGTCGGGCGGGGCGGTATCGGGCGGAGCGGTGCCCGGACGACCGGAATTGCGTGGCACATGGGCAGAAGTGGAAGTCGTCATGGACCCACTGTGATGCGCGACGACACTCCTGGCCATGGCCGGGGCGCGCCTGTGCAGGGCGGATCCGTCCAGGACGCGCTATGGGCCCTCGAGTACCAGGCCCCCACCTCACCTGCGAAGGAATGCGGGTGACCAGCGGACTACCGCGCGCCCAGGTTCCAACTGAGCCGGTGCTGCGGCGTGGTGCCGTGTTCGAGCAGCGCCGCGCGATGCACAGCACTGCCGTAGCCCTTGTTGGACTCCCACGCGTACACGGGGAACTCGCGGCCGAGCGAGACCATGAGTTCGTCGCGCTCCACTTTCGCCAGGATCGACGCGGCCGCCACGCTGACACAGTGCGCATCGGCCCGGACGAATGTGCGCACGACCGGCGGCAACGCGGCGTCGTCGGCGTCCTGCCCCAGCACCGGGGGTGCGTCCAGCCAGTTGTGGGAACCGTCCAGGATCAAGGCATCGACGCGCGTGCCGTGTGCGGCCACGGTGGCCAGTGCCCGGAGCCCGGCCAAGCGCAGCGCGGCAGTGACACCGAACTGGTCGATCTCGCGCGGTTGCGCGTGCCCCACCGCGGTGCCCACGGCCCACGCCGCGATCGTGCCCGCGAGGGCCGCACGCCGCGCTGGACTCAGGGCCTTGGAGTCACGCACGCCGTGCCACGGCGGCGGGTCCGACGGCGCTCCCCCGGTCATCCGTTCGAGGTCCAGGACCGCGAGGCCCACGCTCGCGGGGCCCGCGAGGGCTCCCCGGCCCACCTCGTCCATTCCGGCCACGAAGCGGTGCCCGGCGCGCGCGAGTTCCGTTTCCAGTTCGAGCGTGGGCACGGTGCGCGGCGTCGCGGAGCTCACTGCCCGCCGGCCGCGGGGACGTCCTGGAACACCTCGACGGGGTTGTGCAGGAACTGGAAGCGATCGAGCGGCCACGCGATCACGAACGCGGTGCCCACGACGTCGTCCTCACTCACGAACCCGGTGCCGGTGGCGATGTGGTAGCGCGAATCGGCGGAGGCGTTGCGGTGGTCACCCAGCACGAACAGCTTGCCGTCGGGCACGGTGACGTCGAACGAGATGTCGGACGGCGCTGCCCCGGGGTACAAGTAGGGCTCATCGAGCGCCTCGCCGTTGACCGTGACCCGCCCGGACGCGTCGCAGCACGTCACGTGGTCCCCGCCCACGCCGATCACGCGCTTGACCAGGGCCTGCTGGCTGTTGTCGGGGAGCAGGCCCACGAACTCGAGCGCGCCGCGCACGGGGTTGGCCGCGGTCCGGGGCGCCTCGGGCAGCCAACCCTGGGTGTCCTCGAAGACCACGATGTCGCCGCGGTCGATGTTGCCCGTGCGGCCGTCCAGTACGTTGACGAAGATCCGGTCGTTGAGTTCCAGGGTCTGTTCCATGGACCCGGAGGGGATGAAGAAGCCGCGGATCAGGAAGGTCTTGACCAGGAACGCGATGAGGAGCGCGAGGGCCACCACGATCAGGATCTCCTTGACCGCGCCCCACCCGGTCGTGGGCTCCTTGGCCTCCCGGTGGCCGCGGCGCCGTGCGCCGGATTCGCTCGCCCGCGCGTCCCGGGGTGCCGCCGCGCCGCCGGGGTCGCGCTGCGGTGCGGGCTCACCCGGTCCGGGAACGCCCTCGACACCTGATCCATGCTGCTCAGCCACTACGCATTCCTCTTCTCGGGTCCCACGGACACGGTTGCGTGTTCGCGCGCGGGAGTTTGCCTGGCGACGTCGCTCGCGCCTGGGATGCCGTCCGCGCGGGGGTGCGCGGGGCGGGGCGGAGCACCGAGACCGTCACTCCCGCAGTGTACGGGCACGCTCCGGGGGCCACACGACACGCTCGGCGGTGCCCACGATGCGTTCGGTGCGGATCAGGCCGCCGCCCGGCGAGCCCAGCAGCGATCGGGAGTCCACGGACACGCTGCGGTGGTCACCCATGAGCCACACCCGTCCTTCGGGCACGTGCACCGTGAACGGGATCCGGGACGGCTCGTCCCCGCGGAAGACGTAGTCCTCGTGTTGTGGCCGGCCGTTGACGGTGACCAGTCCGTCCGCGGTGCAGCAGGACACTGTGTCCCCTGCGACCCCGATGACCCGCTTGACGTACGCGGTGTCTGAACCGGTGACGCCCAGCCAGCGGCCCAGGGTGTGGGCGACCTGCTGGTGCCACGGGTCCGTTGAGTGCAGCGGGTCCAGGGAACCGCGGCCATCGAAGACCACCAGCTCGCCCCGAGCGACGTCGTTCCCCGAGACGAGTTTGTCCACCAGCACCCGGTCCCCGCCCTGGAGCGTGGGCTCCATGGAATCGGAACCGACCCAGTAGACGTCCGCCACGAAACCGCGCACGACCGAGGCCAGGACGAAGGCCGTGAGCAGGGCGATGGCCACGACCCACAACCACCACCGGCGCGTGGAAACGGGCCGTTTCACGGCGGAGGACCCGGCAGATGCCGGGCCCTCCGCGTGTTCCGTGTGCTGTGGCACCCGGTGTGTCTTACTTGCTCGATGCGCTCGAGTCGCGCTTCTCGCGGATGCGAGCAGCCTTACCGTGACGATCGCGCATGTAGTACAACTTGGCACGGCGCACGTCGCCGCGGCTCACGAGCTCGATCTTCTCGATGATCGGGGAGTGCACCGGGAAGGTACGCTCCACGCCCACACCGAAGCTGACCTTGCGCACGGTGAAGGTCTCGCGCACGCCGGAGCCCTGACGGCCCACGACGAAGCCCTTGAACACCTGAACACGGGAGCGGTTGCCTTCCACAATGTTCACGTGCACGTTGAGGGTGTCACCGGCACGGAAGTCCGGGACGTCGTTGCGCAGCGACTTGGCATCAAGCTGGTCAAGAATGTTCATGACATAACTCCTCGTGATCGCCGCAGGTCTCCCACGTGTGGTCCGCGTGTCACCCCGCGCGGGGTGGCATCGCTCCAGGATCCGGGACGGAACTTGGGATGGCCGTGCCGGGTGGTGCGTCGTTGGTCGCTCTCCCCCCTGCGGCAGGGGCGTGCCCGACGCACACACAGCGTTCTATTATGCCATATCCGGCGTGCCTTCCGTGGCCGCGTGCCCGCCGTCACGGCGCCACGATCCACCCGTCACGTGGAAGCCGGTCTCGGCGAGCACCGCGAGGTCCGCCCTGTCCAGCTGTGTGGGGTCCAGGGCCAGGATCATGTCCGGGCGGCGCTGCGCGGTGCGTGAGAGTTGCTGGTCCCGCCGCCACCGTTCGATCCGCCCGTGGTGACCGGACAGCAGGATCTCGGGCACGGCCCGCTCCCGCCACACCGCGGGTTTCGTGTACACGGGGTACTCGAGCAGCCCGCCCGTGTGGGACTCCTCGGCCAGTGATTCCGGATTGCCGATCACGCCGGGGATCAACCGCGTCACGGCCTCGACCATGGCGAGCACGGCGACCTCTCCCCCGTTGAGCACGTAGTCGCCCAGACTCAGGGGGCGCACCCGCACCTCGGTCCGAGCGTTGTCGATGAAGCGCTCGTCGATCCCCTCGTAGCGCCCGCACGCGAAGATCAGGTGTTCCTCCGCTGCCAGTTCGTACGCGATCCGCTGCGTGAACACCTCCCCCGCCGGGGACGGGACCACGAGCACGGGTGCCGCGGAGTGTTTCCCGACGGTCAAGGACGACGTTGCGGCACCCGGCTCTGTGGTCTGCGCAGGGTTCGTCACGACAGCCGGTACCGCGGTCTCCGGGGCCTCCGGTGCGGTCCGAGCGGACGACGACGCCGCGGCGTCGCCCCCTGCGCGCACCACCGACTCGAGGGCGAGCGTCCATGGCTCGGGCTTCATGACCATGCCCGCGCCCCCGCCGTAGGGGGTGTCGTCCACGGTGCGGTGCCGGTCGGTGGTGAAGTCGCGGGGATCGGTGACCGCGAGGTGGAGGACCCCGTCCGTGACGGCCTTACCGATCAGTGACAGGTTGAGGGGCTGCAGGTACTCGGGGAAGATGCTCAGCACGTCGATACGCACGGTTCACTCCGCTTCCGCGAGCTCGAGCAGGCCCGGGGGCGGGCTCACCAGCACGACGCCCGCGTCCAGGTCCACCTCGGGGACGATTTCTTCCACGAACGGGATGAGCACGGGCCGCCCGCCGCCGTCCGGGGTGATCTCCAACAGGTCCTGGGCGACACCCTGGATCAGCGCCTTGACCGTCCCGATCCGGGCGTCGTCCCGTGTGATGTCCACCGCCGTGAGACCCAGCAGGTCGTCCTGGTGCCACTCGTCGTCGTCGAGCTCGAGGTCCGCGGCCTCCGCGAACAGTTCGAGACCCCGCGCGGCCTCCGCCGCGGTGCGGTCCTCGATCTCCTCGAAACGCGCCACCAGCACGTTCTTGTTCCACCGGGAACCGCTCACGGTCACGTGCTCGAGCTGCGGGGAGCCGGCCCCGGCCGGTGCATTGCCCCCGCCCCTGCCCCGCTCACGGGCGGGCTGCACCTCGAGCACGGAGCCCGGGGCGAACCGCGCCCGCGGGTCGTCCGTGAACAACTCCACCGTGATTTCTCCCCGCACCCCGTGCGGTTTACCGATCCGGGCTACCCGAACGCTCATGGCATCTCCTCGTGGCGACTCGTGCTGTGTGGGGCCCGCATGCTACCGCGCGGGCAACGACCACGGCCCCCGCTCCTCGGTGCGAGGAACGGGGGCCGTGATACGTGTGTCTCGTGTGTTCGCGTCAGCGACGCCGGTCGGTGTCGACCACGTCCACGCGAACGTTCTCGCCGGAAGCCAGTGCCGAGACCACGGTGCGCAGGGCCTTGGCCGTGCGTCCCGATCGCCCGATCACGCGACCCAGATCGTCCGGGTGCACTCGCACCTCGAGCGTCTGACCGCGCCGGCCGTCGCGGGAGCGCACCGACACGTCGTCGGGGCTGTCCACGATGCCACGGACCAGGTGCTCGAGCGCTTCGGCGAGCATGATCACTCTGCCTTCTCGGCGTCGTCCTCCGTGGCCGCGGTCTCCTCGGCGGGAGCTTCCTCGGCCTTGTCGGCCTTGGCGGTGATGGCCTCGGGGATGATCACGGAACCGTTGTCCGGGGCCACGAACTCGGCCTTGGCCTCGGGCTGCTTGAGGGTGCCCTCGGCGCCCGGCTCACCCTTGAACTTCTGCCAGTCACCGGTGATCTTCATGAGGGACAGCACGGCCTCGGAGGGCTGCGCACCCACACCGAGCCAGTACTGCACGCGATCCGACACCAGGTTGATGTACGAGGGGTGCTCGGTGGGCTGGTACACACCGACCTCTTCGATCACGCGACCGTCGCGCTTCTTGCGGGAATCCACGACGACCACGCGGTAACGAGGGTCACGCATCTTGCCCATACGCTTGAGACGAATCTTGACTGCCACTTGTGTGGTTACTCCTGTTTCGAATGGAATCGGACATCGCACACACCTGCCCGTGGGGCGGGCCGTGAATGGATTTCCTGTGGACGCGACAGCACGCGCGGTGAGAGGGTCCGCACGGGTCGAGTACCCGACCATTGTGCCATACGTGTCAAACCGCGGGCGGTCGGGGCGAACGCGTCAGCGGTTCTTGCGTGCGCGCACCGAGGCCCACAGGGCGGCTTGGAGGGCGGCGTCCGTGAACAGCGCCGCCGACGCCGAACCGAGCACGGCGGCACGGCGTCCCCCGCGGGCTGCGAGACCCGCGAGCCCTGCGCCGAGGGCGATCTCCGCTCCCCCGATCGCGAGCAGCAGTCCCGGCCTGCGCACGTAGGCCCGCTGGATCCGGGACAGCACGTCCCCGCCGCTGGGCTCCACGCTCGCGGCGGCCAGCATGGACAGACCCAGGGGCCGGGGCTCGAAGTCCGAGACACCGTCGACCTCGTGCAGCTCGCGCTGGGACTCCACGAGCTTCGCGGCCACGGTGGGTAGGCCGAGCAGCTGCAGGACGGATTCCAGTAGCAGCCCCGAGCTGGGCGTGCGCGCGTAGTTCTCGAGCCGGGCCGTGGCGGCGGCGTCCAGCTCGGTCAGGGACGCGATGAACTCCACCGTGGTCAGCATGCGGGCCTCGGCGGTGCCCGCGGCGGGTGACGACGCGGCGTCGTCCGCGCCCGCGGCGCTGGCGGTATCGGGGGCACCGCTGAAATCCAGAGCGCCGTTCGTGTCCTGCGCGTCACGCGCAGGCTGGGCCGTGGGCACCGGGCTCGCCTGCCCCCGGAGCGCTTCGAGGGCGAGGTCGGTCGCGGACTCCGCGGGTTCCCAGCGCAGTGTGGAATCGTCCGCGATCCGCGCGAACTGGGCACTCCACGACTCACGAGCGTTCAACGAGTTCACGGGTGGGTAGATCCGCAGGCTGCGGCTCTCCCCGTCCGAGGAGATCAGGACGGCCATCGCGTCAGGGTCCGCGGCTGCAGCGAGGGCCCCGGGGTCCAACTCGTCCGGGACCAGCACGACTGACCATCCGTTGCGCGCGAGCGCCGTGAACCTGGTCCCCAGAGCGGTGGCGATGAACGGCAACTGCGGGGCGTCCGCGTGCACGATCAGCGCGGTGCGCGGCGCGGCACTCATGCGCGCCGGCCGCCGTCCATGACGCGTTCGACCACGGTCCCGGAGCGCAAGGCCTCCAGAGCCGCGCGGATGTGCTGCGCCAGGCCGGGGCTCAGCACGGTCTCGAGCTCCTCGGGTGCCACCCACCGGTACGAGAGCAGTTCCTCCTCCTGCACCGTGATGGGGGTGTCGGAGGGGATTTGCCCGCCGTCGTAGAGGAAGGACACGGAGTCCCCCCACATGCCCATGCCCACGCCGTGGCTCACCGCGAGCAGCCGCCCGCCCTCGAGGTGCAGGCCGACCTCCTCCACCACTTCGCGGAAGCACCCGGTGCGGGGATCCTCCCCCGCCTCCACGGTGCCGCCGGGCAGGGTCCAGTCGTCCTTGTAATTGGGTTCGACCGTGAGCACGCGACCGCTCTCGTCCCGGATGATCGCGGCGGACGCGAGCCGCCGGGTGGGCAGCGACGCGATGAAGCTGCGCAGTTCGTCGTCGGGGAGGTATGAACCCATGACCGCCTACTTTCCGAGGAATTTCTCGAAGCCCTTGGGCAGGTTCAGCGACTCGGCGTCCAGGTCCTTGCCCTGGGCACCGAACGCGCTGCCCGGCGCCGCCGGCTTCTGACCGGAGGCGAGTGCCGCGTTCTCCTGCGCGCGCTTGGCGGGGTTGCCGGAGCGCGAGCTCTTCTTCTTGGACTTGCCCTTCTTGGCAGCACCCCCGCCGGCGCCGCCCATCCCGGGGATGCCGCCGGGCATCCCGGGCACGCCCTTGCCCTGGGCCAGGCGCTTCATCATCTTCTGCGCCTGGGCGAAGCGCTCCATGAGCTGGTTGACCTCGGAGACCGAGACGCCGGAACCCTTCGCGATGCGCGCGCGGCGCGAGCCGTTGATGATCTTGGGGGCCACGCGCTCGTGCGGGGTCATGGAGCGCACGATGGCCTCCACGCGGTCGATCTCCCGCTCGTCGAAGTTCTCGAGCTGCTCGCGCATCCCGGCGGCGCCGGGCATCATGGCGAGCATCTTCTTCATGGACCCCATCTTGCGCAGCTGCTGCATCTGCGCGAGGAAGTCCTCGAAGGTGAAGTCCTCCTGATCGGTGAACTTCTTGGCCATCCGCTCGGCCTCGGTCTTGTCCCACTGTCGCTCGGCCTGCTCGATGAGCGTGAGGACGTCACCCATGTCCAGGATGCGCGAGGCCATCCGGTCCGGGTGGAACTGCTCGAAGTCTCGCACGCCCTCGCCCGTGGACGCGAACATGATGGGCTTGCCGGTCACTGCGCGGACGGACAGGGCCGCGCCGCCGCGGGCGTCGCCGTCAAGCTTGGAGAGCACCACGCCGGTGAAATCCACGCCCTCGTCGAACGCCTTGGCGGTGTTCACGGCGTCCTGACCGATCATTGCGTCGATGACGAACAGGACCTCGTCCGGGTCCACGGCGTCGCGGATGTCGCGCGCCTGGTTCATCAGCGCCTGGTCGATGCCCAGGCGTCCGGCGGTGTCGACGATCACGACGTCGTAGAGCTTGGAGCGGGCGAAGTCGACGCCGTCGCGGGCCACCTTCACGGGATCCCCCGTGGGGTCGTCGAACTCCGAGGTGGCGCCGGGCTCCGGGGCGAAGACCGGTACCCCGGCGCGCTGACCCACGACCTGCAGCTGGGTGACGGCATTGGGCCGCTGCAGGTCGGAGGCCACGAGCACGGGCTTGTGGCCCTGGTCCGTGAGCCACTTGCCAAGCTTGCCGGCCAGGGTGGTTTTGCCCGCACCCTGCAGGCCCGCGAGCATGATCACCGTGGGCCCTGTCTTGGCGAGGTTGATCCGCCGGGTCTCGCCGCCGAGGACGTTCTGCAGCTCCTCGTTGACGATCTTCACGACCTGCTGGCCGGGGTTCAGCGCCTCGGAGACCTCCGCACCGAGCGCGCGCTCCTTCACGATCGCCGTGAACTCCCGGACCACGGGCACGGCCACGTCCGCCTCGAGCAGGGCCCGGCGGATCTCCCGGACGGTGGCATCGACATCGGCCTCCGAGAGCCGGCCCTTGCCGCGCAGGTTCTTGAAGGTCGCTGTGAGCCGGTCGGACAGTGAATTGAACACGGGGTGGTCGCTGCTTTCGTCTGACAACGGATGAATTCAGTGTCCCAGGTTAGCAAGCGAAGCCCCGCCCGGTCGCCCGGACGGGGCCTGTGCCGACGACGTCGCGTGCGACCTCAGAGCGCGACGTCACCCAATTCGCCGGTGCTCACGCGCACGGTGTTCTCCACGGGAGTGACCCACACCTTGCCGTCCCCGGGTTCGCCCGTGCGTGCGGAGGTGACGATGACGTCCACGAGGTCCTGGACCTCGCCGTCCTCCACGACCGTCTCGATGCGCACCTTCTCGAGGAGGTCCACCGTGTACTCGGCACCGCGGTAGACCTCGCGGTGCCCGCGCTGGCGGCCGTAGCCGTGGACGGTCAGCACGGTCATGCCCTGCACGCCGTATCTCTCCAGGGCGTCTTTGACGTCACTGAACTTCTCGGGTCGCACCACTGCGGTGATCAGCTTCACTGGTTGTCTCCTTTGCTGGCGGCGGGCACGGGGGCTTCGGCGGTCCCGGGCAGGGGCCGCGCGGGGGCCTGCCCGGCGAAGTAGCCGGTGGCCTCGTCCTTCAGCGAGTACGCGGACTCCGCGTGCTGGGTGAGGTCCACGCCGATGACCTCGTCCCGGCGGGTGATCCGCAGCCCCATCGTGGCCTTCAGGACGAGCCCGATGACCAGCGTGAGGACGCTGGTGTAGAGCGTCACGAAGAGGGTCGCGGCGAGCTGGGTGCCCAGCAGGCCCCAGCCACCACCGTAGAACAGCCCGGCCCGGCCCTCGGAGGGGATCGCCAGGAAGCCCAGCGCCACGGTGCCGACAATGCCGGAAACCAGGTGCACGCCGCACACGTCCAGCGAGTCGTCCAGGTGGATCCGGTACTTCAGGCCCACGGCGATCGCGGAGCACGCACCGGCCACGGCGGAGAGCAGGATCGCGCCGAGCGGGGTCACGTCGGCGCACGCCGGGGTAATGGCCACGAGCCCGGCGACGACGCCCGACGCCGCACCCAGCGACGTCGCGTGCCCGTCCCGGATACGCTCGGTGAGCAGCCAGGCCAGCATGGCCGCAGCCGGGGCCACGAGCGTGTTGGTCCAGATCAGGGCGGCCTGCTCCACGGTGGTTGCGGCGCCGGCGTTGAAGCCGAACCAGCCGAACCACAGGATGGCCGAGCCGAGCATCACGAGCGGCAGGTTGTGCGGGCGCTGGCCCGAGTCGCGGCCGAAGCCGCGGCGGGCGCCGATGAGCAGGATGAGCACCAGAGCCGCGATGCCCGCGTTGATGTGCACGGCGAGCCCGCCGGCGAAGTCGATCGGCTCGCCGAAGATCCGGCCCAGGGCGCCGTCCTCGGAGAACAGCCCGTCACCCCACACCATGTACGCGAGGGGGAAGTAGACCAGGGTGACCCACACGAGCGTGAAGACCACCCACGTGCCGAACCGGGTGCGGTCCGCGATCGCGCCGGAGATCAGGGCCACGGTGATGATCGCGAACGTCACGGAGAAGTCCGAGGACAGCAAGTCCTCGGTGCCCATCAGGCCGTGCAGACCGAAGTGCGCGAACGGATCCGCGGTGAGGCCGCCCAGCACCGGGTCCCCGGCGAGCATGGAACCGCCCCACAGCACCCACACGACGCCCACCACGCCGAGCGCGGCGAAGCTCATCATCATCATGTTCAGCACACCCTTGGCGCGGGTCATGCCTCCGTAGAACAGTGCAAGTCCGGGGGTCATGAAGAACACCAACCCCGCGGCCACCACGGTCCACACGTGTCCGGCGGTCAACTCCACCCGGATCACCTCGTCCCTGTCTCGTGTCGGCACAGCCTTTGCGCCTCTTGCACACAGTCAACGGGGCGGGTGTTACCGCGACAGCGCGGGTTCGTGACGCCGGTGTTTCACGTCACGTCCGCGTGTGACGATCGTGTTAACTCCTCAGGTACCGGTGTCGATGCCGGTTCCAGTGCAGTGGCGGGGCCAGTGCACGTGCCGGTGCTCCGACGACGACGGCGCCCACTCCCACGAAGGGGGCGGGCGCCGTCGTCGTCGCGAGAGGGAGCAGGCTCAGTCGATGATCGCGTCCACGAACTGCTCGGCGTTGAAGGGTGCGAGGTCGTCCGGGCCCTCGCCGAGACCGATCAGCTTGACGGGCACGCCCAGGCCGCGCTGGATGGCGACCACGATCCCTCCCTTGGCGGTGCCGTCAAGCTTGGTGAGCACGATGCCCGTGATGTCCACGGCCTGCGCGAAGACCTTTGCCTGGGTCATGCCGTTCTGCCCGGTGGTCGCGTCGATCACAAGCAGCACCTCGTCCACCTCGGCGGCCTTCTCGATCACGCGCTTGACCTTGCCGAGCTGGTCCATCAGACCGGCCTTGTTCTGCAGCCGGCCAGCGGTGTCCACGAGGACCACATCCGCCTCTTGGTCGATGCCGGCCTTGACGGCATCGAACGCCACCGAGGCCGGGTCCGCGCCCTCCTGCTCGGAGCGCACCGTGGGCACGCCCACGCGGGCTCCCCAGGTCTCGAGCTGGTCAGCGGCGGCCGCGCGGAACGTGTCCGCCGCACCGAGCAAGACGTCCTTGTCCTCGGCCACGAGCACGCGCGCGAGCTTGCCGACCGTGGTGGTCTTGCCCACGCCGTTGACACCCACCACCAGGACCACCGCGGGCTTGCCCGGGGCGGACTCGGTGCGCAGGGAACGGTCCAGGGTGGGGTCCACGAGCGCGAGCATTTCTTCACGCAACAGGGACTTCAACTGCGCGGGGTCCTTGGTGCCCTCGACCCGCACGCGCTTCTTGAGGTTCTCCACGAGCTCGAGGGACGCGTCCGTGCCGAGGTCCGCCATGAGCAGCGTGTCCTCGATCTCGTCCCACGTGTCCTGATCGATGCGTTCGCGGGACAGCAAGACCAGCAGACCCTTGCCGAGCATGGTGTTGGACTTGGCCAGCCGTCCGCGCAACCGGGCCAGGCGCCCGCGGGCGGACTCCGGGCGTTCGAGGGTGCTGACCGGTCTGTCCTCGACGAGGGTGTCGCCCTCGGTCTCCGGGACGTCGTCCAGGTCCCGTGTGTCCGTGTAACCTCCCCGCGGTGCCTTGGGTCGGCGCAGCAGCAGGATGCCAAACACCACGAGCAGCACCACCACCGCGGCGGCGACAATGAGTATCCACATCAGGTCAGTCGTGATCACCCTCCTAATGTCCCATAAACTGCAGGGCGTGTCCCGCCCCGATCCCCGCGACCCCGCCGAGCATCCCGTCCCCGCCTCCCCCGACGACGCGCGCGCTGCTGCGACCGCGTCGGACGCCGCCGCAGCAGCGTCCACTGCATCGGACGACGCCGCCGGAAAACCCGCGCCGCGCGGCAGGGTCCCCGAGCCCATCAAGGTCCTGATCGCTGCGGCCTTCGTGATCGCCCTGGGCTACGGGATCGTGGCGCCCGTGCTGCCGCAGTTCGCGGCCAGTTTCGGCGTGGGCGTGGCCGCGGCCTCCGCCGTGATCAGCGCGTTCGCCCTGTGCCGGCTCGTCTTCGCCCCCGCGAGCGGTGCGGTGGTCAACACGTTGGGTGAGCGGCCCACGTACCTGATCGGGTTGATCGTGGTGGCACTGTCCTCGGCCGCGACCGCGTTCGCGCAGACCTATGGGCAATTGCTGATCTTCCGCGGTCTCGGGGGCATCGGGTCCACGATGTTCACGGTGTCCGCGATGGGCCTGATCGTGAGGTTGGCCCCGCCCACCATGCGCGGGCGGGTCTCCGGGTACTACGCGACCGCGTTCCTGCTGGGCGGCATCCTGGGGCCCGTGCTCGGCGGACTGCTCGCGGGTCTCGGGATGCACGCCCCGTTCCTGATCTACGCCGGCGCTCTGCTGGTCGCCGTCCTCGTGGTGTACCTGCGGCTGAAGGACGAGACGATCGGCGCCAGACGCACCGGCCGGGCCCAGCCGCCCATGCGCGTCCGCGAAGCGCTCGACGCCGGAGCGTACCGTGCCGCGCTCGCGTCCAGCTTCTCCACGGGCTGGACGGCCATGGGCGTACGCGTGGCCCTGGTCCCTCTCCTGGCCGTCCAGGTGGTCGGTGAGGGTCCGGCCGTCGCCGGGCTCGCGCTGGCACTGTTCGCCGTGGGCAACGCTGCGGCCTTGACCGTCACGGGGCGGCTCACCGACCGCGTGGGGCGCAAACCGCTCGTGCTCACGGGCCTGCTCGTGTGCGGCCTCGCGACCATTGGGGTGGGGCTGAGCACGTCCGTGGTGGCGTTCGCCGTACTGTCCCTGCTCTCCGGGGTGGGCTCCGGAACCCTCAACCCGGGGCAGCAAGCCGCCGTGGCGGATGTCATCGGCCCGGATCGAGCGGGCGGCAGGGTACTGTCCCGGTATCAGATGTGCGCGGACGCGGGCCAGATCGCCGGCCCCGTGCTCGCGGGCGCGCTCGCGGACGCCGCCGGTTTCGGCTGGGCCTTTGGGATCTCGGGAGCGCTCATGCTCCTCGCCGCCGTCGCGTGGCTTCCGGTCAGGGACACCCTGCCCCCGGAGCCACGCACCCAGGGCCCCGCCCCCCGACGGAAGTGAGCTCCCGTGGCGGCAACCGAGCGACGTCGTCCCCGTTCCACGGCGGTACTCTTCACGGTCGTTTTCGTGTCGATATTCGTCGCGAACGCGATCCTCACGGAGCTACGGGACCGCGGGATCATCACCACGCCGGTGCTCGTGCTCGCCATGGTGTTCCGTCCCTGACACCGGAAGTGGCCCCGGAGCGGATCCGGGAAACCCTCTCCCATCCCGATACCGAGTTGACTTCCGACGGCACCGCGCTGACCGCGAGGATCGGGAGTGACCTGACCTTCCGCCGCTGCGGAACCGCGATGTTGCGCCGCACCCGCTCGGCGACAAGCTGAGCCGTCCCACCCTGGGCGGCCGAGCGGCGTCGTCGGCGGAAGACCTCAGCGCAACTGCGAGAGCTGCTGGCCCACGACGAGGCTCACGCCGTCGCCGCGCATCGAGACTCCGTAGAGCGCGTCCGCGATCTCCATGGTGCGTTTCTGGTGGGTCACGATGATCAGCTGCGAGCTCTCCTTGAGCTGCTCGAAGATGGTGAGCAACCGACCCAGATTCCGGTCGTCCAGCGCGGCCTCAACCTCGTCCATGACGTAGAACGGGGACGGCCGGGCCTTGAAGATGGCCACGAGCAACGCGAGTGCCGTCAGGGAGCGCTCGCCGCCGGAGAGCAGGGAGAGCCTCTTGATCTTCTTCCCGGCGGGCCGGGCCTCGACCTCGACCCCCGAGTTGAGCATGTCGTCCGGGTCGGTCAGGCGCAACCGCCCCTCCCCGCCCGGGAACAGGGTCGCGAACACCGAGACGAACTGCTCCGCGGTGTCCCGGTAGGCCTGCGCGAAGACCTCTTCGACGTGCTGGTCCACCTGCCGGATGATGTTGCGCAGATCCGTGCGGGAATTCTTGACGTCCTCGAGTTGGGTGACCAAGAACTTGTGGCGTTCCTCCAGCGCGGCGAACTCCTCGAGCGCGAGCGGGTTGACCTTGCCGAGCGCCTTGCGCTGCTTCTGCGCGCGCTGCAACCGGGTCTCCTGCTCCTCGCGTCGGAACGGGGTCCCGGCATCGGTCATCCGGGGCAGAGCCAGCTGCACGGGCGCGCCGTCCTCCTCGGCGCGCTGGGCCGCCTCGAGCGCTGCGTCCGCGTCCAGGACGGGCAGGTGGGGGCCGTAGTAGTCCACGAGGAAGTCGGGGGTCATCCCCAACTCCTCGAGGGCCGTGGTCTCGAGCCCCTCGAGCCGGGCCCGGCGCTGCGCGAGGTCCAGTTCCGCACGATGCAGCTGTTCGGTGAGTTCGCCGATCCGCCGGGCGAGCTCGTCACGTTCGGAGCGCAATCGCTGCGCGACCTCGTCCAGCCCGGCCCTGCTGGTCTCGATGGCGTCGCGCTGGGCGGCCGCCCGCGCCGCGGCGTCGTCGGCGCGTTCCCGGAGATAGCGCGCGGCCTCCCCCACGGCCCGCGCCACGACCGCTTGCACGCGGCGACGCTCCGCACGCCGCGCGGCCTCGGCCTGCGCGAGACGTTCGGTACGCGCCGCCCGCGCCTGGGCCTGCGCCCGGGACTCGGCGTGGCGATGTTGTTCCTCGAGCCCGCGCAGCGCGAGCCGCGCCTCGGTCTCGACCTCGCGGGCGGTCCGGGCCTGCTCCTCGGCGCGGTCCTTGGCGGACGCGGCCGCGAGCTGCTCGCGGTCGAGGTCCTCCTCGTCCCCGGTCTCCGCGGCCTCGGCGCGTTCCACGGCCTCGCGCAGCTCCGCATCCCGCTGGGTCAAACGCTGCTGTGCGGTCGCCAGGACACCGCGGCGCCGTTCCAGTTCGGAATCCGCCGACGACGCCGTGGCCTCCGCCCTGCTCGACGCCGCCCCGGCCGCCGCGGCCTCCTGCTGGGCCCGCTGCGCGGCCCGGCCGGTCTCGCGGGCTTCCCGTTCCGCGCCCGCGCGCTGTTCCTCGGCCTCCCGGGCCCGTTCCGCCGCGGTCTCTGCGGCGTCCCGCAAGGTCGCGGTCTTTTCCACCTCGCGGTCGATCAACGCGAGGATCTCGAGGTTGCCGGCCGCTTCCGTGGCTCCGCCCTGGACCCGATGGACGCCGTACACGTCACCGTCGCGGGTGACCACGCGCCACGCGGCGTCGGCCCGCCCGTCCTGCGCCGCGGCGTCGAGGACCGCGAGCGCGGCGGTCGCGTCCGGGACGAGCACCGTGGTGGCGAGTGCGGCCCGCACCGCGGCCACGACGGCCGCGTGGCCCGTGGTGTCGGATTCCTCCGGGGCCGAGGAGAGGACCTCCGTGGCGCGCACGCACCCCTCGGGCAGCGCTGGACCGGTGACTTCGGTGGCCGCGCCGTCCTCCCGCGCGATCACGAGGTGCACGCGACCCGACCCGGCATCGCGCAACCGCGAGAAGACCCGGGCGGCCGAGGTGTGGGACGCCACGGCGAGCGCGTCGGACCACGGGCCCAGCGCGGCCGCCACGGCACGTTCCCACCCCGGGCTCACGCGCACGGCCCGCGGCACCTCCCCCAGCACGGGGACGACGTCCGCCACCGAGGACGAGCCGTCCGGTTGCCGCACGGACTCGCGCAGAGTCTCGAGGCGCACGATGTGGGCGTGCAGCGCGCTCGCGGTCTGCTGTCGGTGGTCGTCCGCCTCCCGCGAGCGGGCGCGAGCGGCGTCGGCCGTTTCCTGGGCTTCGCGGGCCCGTTCCCCGAGGCGCTGCGCCTCGACCGCGGTGGCCTCGGCCGTCTCGCGCAGGGACGCGGTGTCCAGACGGGCACTCTCGGCGCGGGTCACGACGTCGGAGAGCTCCCCGCGAACACGCTCCACGTCCGCTTCTGCGGCCGTGAGCGCCGACCGCGCGGCCGTGACCGCCGCGGCGAGCCGGACCTGCCCCGCGCGTCGGTCCGCGGCACGGCGCACGAGCGCGGCCGATTCCTTTTCCGCGTCCCGCGCGGTCGATTCGGCGGCCTCACGCGCCGCATGCGCACGGTCGAGGTCCTCGCGCGCCCCCACGACCCGTTCGGCCAGCTGTTCAGCCTCGACGAGTGTCCGGGCGGCCTGTTCCTCGAGGGTCTGCGCGTCCCGGTTCGTGGCGGCGGTTTCCTCGGTACTGCCCAGCAGCCGACGGCGCTCCTCGGCCAGCGCCGCCAGCGCCCGGTAGCGGTCGCGCACCGTGCTCAGTTCGTACCAGCTCGTGCGGGCCGCGTTCAGTTCCGGGGTGGTGCGCGCGGCACGGGTCTCGGTCTCCTGCAGCCGCTGGGCGAGATCCGCGGCCGCGGTCTCGAGTTCGGCCTTGCGTTCGCGCGCCGCGCGGCTCGCGTCCTGATCCGTGTCCATCCCGGCGCGCGCCGCCACGAGATCGTCCGCGAGCAGACGGGCGCGCGCATCACGGACGTCGTACTGGATCCGCTGCGCCTTACGAGCCGTGCGCGCCTGCCGGCCCAGGGGCGTGAGCTGACGCTGGATCTCACCGGTGAGGTCCTCGAGCCGGTCCAGGTTCGCCTGCACCGATTCGAGCTTGCGCAGGGTCTTCTCCTTGCGGCGGCGGTGCTTGAGGATCCCTGAGGCCTCCTCGATGAACCCACGGCGGTCCTCGGGGGTGGCCTGCAGGATCCGGTCCAGCTGCCCCTGCCCCACGATCACGTGCATCTCCCGACCCAGCCCGGAGTCGGAGAGCAGCTCCTGGATGTCCAGCAACCGGCACGAACGGCCGTTGATCGCGTATTCGGAGCCCCCGGAGCGGAACAGCGTGCGCGAGATGGTGACCTCGGAGTATTCGATCGGCAGGGCGCCGTCGGCGTTGTCGATGGTCAGGGACACGTGTGCGCGGCCCAGGGCGGAGCGACCGGAGGTGCCTGCGAAGATGACGTCCTCCATCTTCCCGCCGCGCAGGGACTTGGCACCCTGCTCCCCCATGACCCACGCGAGGGCGTCCACCACGTTGGACTTACCCGACCCGTTCGGCCCCACGACCGCGGTGACCCCGGGCTCCATGTGGAACGTGGTGGCGGACGCGAAGGACTTGAAACCACGCACGGTGAGGGTCTTCAGATGCACGCGGGGGTCTCCAATGTCGTTGTCGCTTACGCCGCCCCTCGGCGCCCGCACCGGCGGGTGACGGGCGCGCCGACCTGGGCGATCGCGAGCGCGGGGGCAGCCCCCGAGTCTACCCGGGGCGGGCCCCGCGGCGGTGTGGGGCGCGTGCGGGGGCTCACACCCGCGGCTCACCGGGGCCGGAACGGCCTGCGCCCGCAGAGAAACGCCACGTACATCCGAAGGGAGCTGTCAGTCGGGACCGTTAGACTGAGCCGGTCCAACCCGCTAGTTCACCCGAGCGCCGAGGCTCTCCTCTCACGATCGATTCCTTGACGGTACGGGTGGCGTCTGATCGAAAGCGCCACATTGACCGGTAACTCCACCATCAGAAACCGAAATGCCGCAGTCCTATCCGTGACCAAGACGGAGGCGGACGTGGTCATCCCGTCTACTCGGTTCGATGAGGAGTTGGCAGAGACCTTCCGGCGGCTGCGCATGCCCAAGGGGCTGCTCGAGCGACTGGCCGGGATCAAGGAACGCCGCGGTTGGGCACCGGGACGCCACTTCACGGACGGCGCCACGGAGGCCGGCCAGGAGGCCCTGCGGCAATCGGGGGTGGCCCCGGAGCAGATCGGGTTGTTCATCAACGCGTCCGTGACCCGCGACAACTTCGAACCCGCCGTGGCCGTGGGCATCCACGACCGGTTGGGCCTGCCGAGCTCCGCGCTGAACTTCGACATGACCAACGCGTGCCTGGGCTTCGTCAATGCCCTCACCGTGGCGGCGTCCATGATCGACGCCGGGGCGATCGAGTACGCCCTGGTGGTCGCCGGTGAGGACCCCTCCCCGTGGCACCACGCAGCGGTGGAACGGTTGCGCGGGGACGACATCACCCGCGAACAGGTGGTGCAGGAGTTCGCCACGCTCACGCTGGGGTGCGGTGCCGCCGCGGCCGTGGTGGGCCCCGCGGACCGCCACCCGAACGGGCACCGCATCGTGGGATCCGTCACGCGCGCGGGCACGGAGTTCAACCACCTGTGCATCGGCGGGGACGACGGCATGTTCACGGACGCCACCGGGCTGCTCAACCACGGGGTGGGCCTCGTGGTCGAGGCGTGGCTCGAGGCCGAGAAGGACGGCTGGCAGTGGCGGGACATGGACTCCTACGTGACCCACCAGGTCTCCAACTCGCACACCAACAAGCTCATCCAGGACATGGGCCTGGACGCGGACCGTGTCCCCCTCACCTTCCCGTACTGGGGCAACGTGGCCGCCGCGGCCCTGCCCATGACACTCGCGCTCGAGGCCGAGCGGCTCGAACCCGGCCAGCGCGTGCTGTGCCTGGGCGTGGGCTCGGGCCTGAACACGACCCTCATGGAGATCGCCTGGTAGCCCGCCCGTAGCCCCCGGTCACCGCCTCACAGAACGGAGGAGCAACGTGCTCTCCACACCCTCCCCGGAACGCACCACCACGGTGCGTCTGCCCTTCACCGACACCCCGCTGCCGGGTGTGGACCCCGCGTGGTCCACCACGGTGAGCGTCCCGACCACGGCGGTCGTGGAACCCGTGCCCGGCAGGAAGCGCCGCTGGCACGTGCTGGACAACGGGGACGCGATCACCGAGGCGGGCCGCAGTCCCCGCGGGATCATCCTGGCCGTGCACGGCAACCCCACGTGGTCCTACCTGTGGCGGGACGTGGTGCGCGCCGGCCAGACGGCCGAGCAGCCGTGGCGCGTGGTGGCCGTGGACCAGCTGGACATGGGCTTCTCCGAGCGCACGGGATTGTTCCGCCGGCTCGAGGACCGCGTCCGGGACCTCGGGGACCTCACGCACGCGCTGGGCATCGACGATGCCGGACTGCCGGTGGTCACCTTGGCCCACGACTGGGGCGGGCTCATCTCCCAGGGCTGGGCACAGGAACACCCGCAGCTCCACGCGGCGACCATCATGACCAACACCGCCGTTCACCACGACAACGCCGAGCCCATCCCCTCGGCCCTGCGGCTCGCGCTCAACCGCGCCGTGCACGAACCCCTCACCTCCGGGACCACCGCGTTCCTGGACACCACCCTGGCCCTGTGCGATCCCGCCCCGGCCAAGGACCTCAAGAAGGCCTACAAGGCTCCGTACACCTCCCGCGAGCGCCGCGAGGGCATCGCGCACTTCGTCGCCGACATCCCCGCCGAACCGGGCCACCCCTCCAACGCGGCGTACGAGCGCATCGCCGGGCGGATGAGCGCGCGCGAGGTCCCCACGCTGCTGCTGTGGGGCACCAACGATCCCGTGTTCCAGCAGCGTTACCTCGAGGACCTCATGCGGCGGGCGCCCCACGCGGACGTCCACCGCTTCGAAGGCGCCAAGCACCTGCTGCCCGAGGCCCGGGACATCGCCCCAGCGATCCTCACGTGGCTCGGTGAGCGTTTCGGTCAGGACGAGCCCGTGGTGCAGGCCCACCGTGAGCGCCGCGCGCGCGGTCGCGGGGACTTCGTGCCGTTCTTCGCCGAACTCGACGCACGACGCCGCGACGCCTCCCCCGCCGTCGTGGACATGGGACCCGTCATGGGAACCGTGGACGGTTCCGCACCGGCGCTCAACGTGGAACGCACCGTGACCTGGGCCCAGCTGAGCACGTCCGTGGACCAGCTCGCGGTGGCCCTGCTGCGCACGGGCATGCGCCCCGGGGACCGTGTGAACCTCATGGTCCCCCCGGGCTCCATGCTCACCACCCTGATCTACTCGTGCCTGCGCATGGGCGCGGTGATCGTGGTCGCGGACCAGGGGCTGGGCCGCAAGGGACTGACCCGGGCGCTGCGCGGTTCGTCCCCCGACTGGTTCATCGGCATCCGCAAGGCCCTCATGGGTGCGCGCGCCCTGGGCTGGCCCGGACGCCGGATCTCCGCGGACCGGCTGGACCCCGTGTCCAAGAAGCTGCTGGGCGTGGAACACACCGTGGCCGAGCTCATGGACTCGGTGACCACCGTGCGCCCGGAGGACATCCCCGCCGTGGACCCGGACGCCGCGGCCGCCGTGCTGTTCACGTCCGGCTCCACCGGACCCGCCAAGGGCGTGGTCTACACCCACCGCCAGATGGCCGGGATGCGCGACACCATCCGGGACACCTACGGGCTGCGGGCCGGAACCGGACTCGTGGCCGGGTTCGCGCCGTTCGCGCTGCTCGGCCCCGCCCTCGGTGCCGCGTCCGTCACGCCGGACATGGACGTCACGAGCCCCAAGACGCTCACCGCACAGGCGCTCACCGAAGCTACGATGGCGATCGGCGCCACCGCGGTATTCGCGTCCCCCGCGGCCATCGCCAACGTCCTGGCCACCGCGGACGAGCTGTCCCCCGCCGAGCGTGATGCGCTGGCCCGGGTGGACCTCATGCTCTCCGCCGGAGCGCCGATCCCCGAGGAGCTGCTCGCCCGGTTGCAGGAGCTGATGCCCGCGGCCGAGCTGCACACCCCCTACGGGATGACCGAGGCGTTGCCCCTGACCGACGTCAGCTTGGACGTGATCCGCGCGGCACGGGAGGACGCCCAGAGCGGCGTCGAGGGTGCGGGCCGCGGCGTGTGTGTGGGCACCCCGGTCGAGGGAGCGCAGCTCGGCGTATTGCCGCTGCGCGCGGACGGCTCCGTCTCCCCCGACATCGTGACCACCCCTGGTGTCACCGGCGAGATCGTGGCGCGCGCCCCGCACGCCAAGGACCACTACGACCGGTTGTGGATCACGGAGCGCGCCTCCGACCTGACCCCCGGCTGGCACCGCACCGGGGACGTGGGGCACTTCGACGCCCGTGAGCGGCTGTGGTACGAGGGCCGCCTGGCCCATGTGATCACGATGTCCGACGGGCCGGTGTCTTCCGTCGCGGCGGAGCACGCCGCCCAGACGGTTCCCGGTGTGGGCCGCGTGGCCGTCGTGGGTGTGGGCCCCCGCGGTTCCCAGTCCCCCGTGGCCGTGATCGAAACGGTGCCCCCGGCCGCCAAGCCCCACGTGGCCCCCGCGGATCTGGCCGAGCGCGTGCGCGCTACGATCGATTTCGCGACCGGGCTGGCTGTGAGCGCCGTGCTCGTGATCCCCGAGCAGCCCACGGACATCCGCCACAACTCCAAGATCGACCGCGCCGAATTGAGTGACTGGGCCGAGCAGGCCCTGGCCACCGGAAAGATGAGTGCCCTGTGAGCCACGACCAGACCCCCGCTCCCGACCGCTCCGGCGCCGGCCGCCGCCGCGCCGACGATCACGACGCCGCTGCGCCGGCTCCCGGGGCCGCCGCGGCCGGGGCGGCGTCGTCGGCTCCCCGGAACGACGAGAACGCAAGGAATTCCGATGCAAACGCAACGAATGGGGACCGGCAGGACACTGCTCCCGGTGTCGCGCAGATCGCGGATCCCGAGCGTGGCGGCGCCACCGCGACCCAGGGTGAGCTGACCGGGGACGGCCGCACCGTGCTGGTGACCGGCGCGTCAGGGATGCTCGGTGGGGACGTCGCCCGCGTCCTGCTCTCGCGCGGCTGGCGCGTGCGCGTCTTCCAGCGGGGTCACGCATCCGTGGCCGAGCGCGAAGGCGTCGACGAGGTGCTCGGTTCGGTGACCGATCCCGACGACGTGGCGCGCGCGCTTGACGGCGTGGACGACGTCATCCACCTCGCGGCCAAGGTCTCCTTCACCGGGGACTGGGAGGACTTCGTGCGGGTCAACGTGACCGGGACGCGTGTGCTGCTGTGCCAGGCGCAGAACGCCGGGGTGCAGAACGTGGTCTTCGTGTCCTCGCCGTCCGTGGCCCACGCGGGCGTGTCGATCGAGGGCGCGGGCGCGGAACCCGCAAACCCCCAGACGGCGCGCGGGAACTACGCGCGTTCCAAGGCCGCAGCGGAGCTGCTCGCCTTGAGCATGGACGGCCAGCGCGATCTCAAGGTGGCCGCGGTGCGCCCGCACATCGTGTGGGGCCCCGGGGACACCCAGCTCGTGGAGCGCGTCGCGGATCGCGCGGCGGCCGGGCGGATGCCGTACCTCGACAACGGTGCGGCCATGATCGACACCACCTACATCGACAACGCGTCCGAGGGCATCGTGCGGGCGCTCGAGCGCATTGACACCGTGCGCGGACGCGCGCTGGTGATCACCAACGGTGAGCCCCGCCCCGTGGGCGAACTCATCGCGCGGATGTGCCGCGCCGCGGGCGCCCCCGCGCCCACGCGCTCGATCCCCGGTGGCGTGGCACGCTTCGCCGGCCGCGTCATCGAGAAGGTCTGGCCGTACCTGCCCGCGAAGTTCCGCGGCGGGGACGGCGAGCCGCCCATGACCGAGTTCCTGGCCGAGCAGCTGTCCACGGCCCACTGGTTCGACCAGCGCGAGACCCGCGAACTGCTGGACTGGACGCCGTCCGTGAGCCTGGACGAGGGCTTCGCGCGGCTCACCGCGTACTACTCCGACAAACCGCGCCCGCAGCGCAACACGGGATCGGTCGCGGTGTCACGCGTGGTGGAGGTCGCCGACGACCAGCGCATCCGCGCCGAGGACGCCTCGATCGCCCCCGAAGAAGAGAGCGGGACGAGCAACGACCTGCAGATCGTGCGCGCACAGTAGGCGCTGTCGTGCCCGCGGCGTGGAGCCGCGGGCACGATGCGAACCAGGGTGCAGGCCCCGCTATCCGGCCTCCGCGTGCGGTTGCTCAGTAGTGGGAGCGCGCTTGCAGGATGATGAGATCGTCACCCACGACCATGTAGACCAGCCGGTGTTCGGCAGTGATTCTCCTCGACCACGCGCCTCTGCCTCCGGTGCATCCTGGCGTGAGTGGCCGGGTACGACGTCCGGACAGGGTCGGGACCGATGCCCGGATCAATCGATCTCTTCGCCGGCGAGGGCCTTGGCGGCCAGGCGCTCCTCCTCGCTGACCTCCCACACCTCGTAGGCGGCGTGCAACGCGAGCAGGATGATCAGACATCCGAGGACCAGGTCCGGCCCTCCCGAGCCCGTCCATGCGGTGATCAAGGCCATGACGATGATCGCCACGTTCACCAGCACGTCGTTGCGGGCCGAGAGGAACGCGGCGCGGCCGAGGGAGCCGCCGTGGTTGCGGACGCGGGCGATGACGAGAGCACTCGTCCCGTTGATGACAATGGCGCCGAGCGAGGCGAGGACGACGGGCAGCACGTCCGGTGCCATAGGCTCGGCGAACCGCTGAACTGCTTCCCATGCCGCGAACGCGGCCGGAGCGAGGATCACGACGGCCATGACCTTGCCCATGACGGCGCGCTTGGCCAGGGCCCAGCCAAGCGCCACGAAGATCAACAGGTTGATCGAGGTGTCCTCGAGGAAGTCGACACTGTCGGCCAGCAGCGACACCGACCCTGAACCGAGCGCGACGAAGAACTCGACGAAGAAGTACCCGAAGTTCAGGAGGGCGACCGTGAGCACCGCTCGACGGACCCGGGGTGCATCGAAGGCGCCGGGCGCCTTCCCCGGGTTTTCGTCCGGTGCACTGGGAGCGTTCATGGGCACAATTCTCGTCATTGGCTCTCGGAGTCGCCCCGGGGCCAGCGGGTGATCCGGATGGCCTGGGCGGTGTGGGGACATCGATGCCGGTCTCGACCCCCGACGGGCGTGCCGCCCGCGGGGTCTCTCGTCAGGGCCGGAAACGTCTCGGCCGCCGCTGGCACCGCGAGCAGCGATACGAGGAACGGTTGGCGAAGCGCTCACGCACGATGACGCCGTCGTCCCCGCCGGCCTCGCAGCGAGGGCACGGCTGGCCCGCACGGCCATAGGCGTTGAGTGACCGGGAGAAGTACCCGGACTCGCCGTTGACGTTGACGTACAGCGAGTCGAAGCTCGTGCCGCCCGCGTCCAGCGCGCGACGCATGACCTCCTGGCACGCCGCCACGAGTGTGTATGTGCGCGGCGCGGTCATGGTTTCGGTGGGCGCGGCCCAGTGCAGGCGCGCCGCCCACAGCGCTTCGTCCGCGTAGATGTTGCCTATCCCGGAAATCAGCCCCTGGTCCAGCAGCGCGCGCTTGAGCCCGGTCCGACGACGCCGCAGCGCCGCGTGGAAGGCCGCGACGTCGAAGAGCGGGTCCAGCGGATCGCGCGCAATGTGCACGGCGTGTTCCGGGACCGTGCCGTGGCCGTCCGACGCGGGCACCAGACGATCCAGCAGCATCCCACCGAAGATCCGCTGGTCCACGAACCGCAGTTGCTCTGGCAACGGCTGCCCGGACTCGTCGAGCGCCGGGGACAGCTCCAGCCGGATGCGCTCGTGGCGCGGCCTGGGGTGTTCCGGGGAGGACACGAGCAGTTGCCCGCTCATCCCCAGGTGCACGAGCAGTGCGCGGGAAGGTTCTGACCCATCCGCAGCGCGCACGGGCAACCACAGGAACTTGCCGCGCCGGCACGCGTCGACAACTGTCACCCCGGTCAATTCGCGGCGGAAGTCCTCCGGACCGTCGGTGTGTCGCCGCAGGGACCGGGGGTCCACGACCTCCACGTCCTCCAGGGTGCGCCCCACGACCCAGCGTGCGACGCCGCGGCGCACCACTTCCACTTCGGGCAACTCAGGCACGGCGCGCTCAGTTCTCGGTGGCGAAACGTTCGACAATTGCCTCGCACGCGACCGCGGCGGCCGCGCGTTCGGCGGCCTTCTTGGACGTCCCCTCGCCGTGTCCCAGGACATCACCGTGTACGACGACGTCCGCGGTGAAGCGGCGCGCGTGGTCCGGGCCGGTGCCCTCGACCTCGTAGCGCACGGTCCCCAGCTCGTACTGGGAGGCGAGTTCCACCACGCGGGTCTTCCAGTCGCGGCCCTCGTGCAGCACGCGGGTGTCCTCGAGCAGGGGGACGATCAGTCGCAGCACGAGATCGCGCGCGGGCAACGGCCCACACGCCTCGTAGACGGCGCCGATCAGGGCCTCGGTGGTGTCCGCGAGGATGGAGGCCTTCTCGGCCCCGTGCGTGCGGATTTCGCCCTTGCCCAGGCGGATGTGGGGGCCGAGGCCGAGGGTCTTGGCGACCGCGGCGAGCGCGCGGGCGGAGACCACGGATGCCCGCAGTTTCGCGAGGCTCCCCTCGTCCCACTCGGGGTAACGGTGGAAGATTTCGTCCGTGACCGCGAGCTGCAGGACCGCGTCCCCCAGGAACTCGAGGCGTTCGTTGTGGACTTCCCCGGGATGCTCGTACGCGTACGAACGATGTGTGAGCGCAATGCGAAGCGTCTCGGTGTCGAGGTCGACACCGAGACGCTCAAGCAGTTCGCCGGGATCCGGCAAAATGGTCACCTTACGCGTCAGCGACCTTGCGACCCTTGTACTCGTAGAACAAGGGGGTGCCGGCGGAATCGGAGACCAGCTTGGCCTGGTGCGGCAGGCTGTAGCTGACCTTGCCGTTCTCCACGGTCTTCACCAGTTTGGGGGCTTGCGCCTTCCACTGGGAGCGGCGCATCCGGGTATTCGCGCGGGACATTTTCCGCTTGGGAACAGCCACGGCTATCTCTCTTCTCTCGTATCGGTTGTCGGCTCCGACGCCTGCGGATCCCCCGATTCGGTCGTCAGCCCCTGCAGGGCGGACCAGCGGGGATCCAGGACGTCGTGGTGGTGGTCCGGGTCGTTCTCGAGCCGTGCGCCGCACTGGGCGCACAGGCCCGGGCAGTCAGCCCGGCACACCGGTTGGAACGGCAGTTGTGTGATCACTGCGTCCCGAAGCATCGGTTCGAGGTCGATCTCCTCGTCCCGCACTTCATACACTTGCTCGTCCTCGACGTTCTCGTCACCCTGGGGGGACGGATCGAAGACGAAAAGTTCTTGCACGTCGACCGGTAGTTCGTAGTCGATGGGGTCGAGGCATCTACTGCATTCCCCGTGAACGCTCACGATCACGGTTCCGGACACCAGAATACCGTCGTGGACGGATTCCAGGCGCAGCTGCAAATCCATGGGCGCGCCCTCCGGCGAGCCGATGAGCGCCGTACCGAAGTCCTTCGGTGCGGGTGCCTCGACATCCAGGGTTTCCATGGTCCCCGGTCGGTGTTCGAGATCCCTGACGTTGAACGTGAGGGCTGAACTGTTGCGGTGATTCACGAAACTCCTGGCTAACGACACTGGCCGACAGACCACCTTAGCATGCCGACCCTCGTCGGTTCATCCCACGGGCCCCGTCCGGATGCCCTCCGGACGCACGGCCGTGGCATCCGCGGGCTCTCGCCGGGCGACGGCCCGCCCGATCAGCGGCGCGGTGAGACCATGCAGCATCACGGAGCAGAACACGACCATGACCACACAATCCAGGATGATCCCGATCTGCGTATCGATCCCGCGCGGATCCAGCCACGCGATCGTGGCGCGTTCGGGCCAGGTCGCTCGGGACCAGGATGCAGGCCAGCACGAGGCACAGGGACAACCGGACGTCCGGCAGCAGGTACATGGCGGCGAAGAACACCGCGATGAGACTGAGGGGCAGGGCCAGGAACAGCACGCGCAGCACCGGGGTGCGGCTGCGACGCGGGGCGTCGCGGATGTCCAAAGCGTCCATGAACAGCAACACGGACAGGATCACTTCCACGGTGCGTTCCACCGAGGTGCTGGTCAGGGACTCGATCAACGGGGTCGAGCTCTACCACCCCGCGGCCATGCCCAACCTGGCAATTCCGCCGGGCCCCTCAGCGCCGTTCGATGGCCCGCAGGACGGGGTCGGGAACGAACGACGCGACGTCTCCCCCGAGTGCCGCGACCTCCATCACGAGGGACGAGGACACGTGCAACAGGGACGGCTCCCCCGGCAGGAACACCGTCTCCACGCCCGTGAGGGAACGGTTCATGGTGGCCATGGGCAGTTCGTAGTCGTAGTCCGCGCTGTTGCGTAGTCCCTTGATCAGGGCCACCGCCTCCCGGCGCTCCGCGTAGTCCGCGATCAGCCCCGATGCGAGCGGTTCCACGATCACGGCCGGTTCGTCCGCGAACACCTCGCGCACCAGTTTGATCCGGGTGTCCTCGCTGAAGCGGTGGGTCTTGTGGGGGTTCGTGGACACGGCCACGATCACCTCGTCGAACAGGCGGGCAGCGCGGTGGATCACCGCGCAGTGTCCCAGGTGCAGCGGGTCGAACGACCCCGGGCAGATGGCGCGTCGCATGGCACCACCCTAGCGGCAGGGGTTCCTAGACTGGGCCCATGATCGCAGACGCTCACGACCACTCGCCCGCGGCCGCACCCCGCGCCGATCCCGCCCGGGAGCTGCCCGGCGCCCAGCCATGGCAGCGCATGGCCGCAGGCGGCGGGCTGCTGGATCCCTCCGGGGCCCTCCGTTCCACGGTCTTCGAAGAGATGACGGCGCTCGCCACGCGCACCGGCTCGGTGAACCTCGGTCAGGGGTTCCCGGATTTCGCGCCGCCGCAGCCCATGGTCGACGCCGCGGTGGCCGCCCTGCACACCGGGCACCACCAGTACGCGCCCATCATCGGCGTCCCCGCATTGCGCCAGGCGGTGGCTAAGCACCAGCGCGACCACTACGGTCTGCACCTCGACCCCGATTCGCAGATCGCGGTGAGCGCGGGCGCGACCGAGGGTATGACCACCGCACTGCTGTCCGTGCTGCAACCCGGGGACGAAGTGGTCGTGTTCGAGCCGCGCTACGACCTCTACGGTGCGGTCGTGGAATTCGCCGGGGCCACACCCGTGCCCGTCCCCCTGCTCCCCCCGACCTTCACGCCGGACCCGGACGACGTGCGCGCCGCGTTCTCCCCCCGCACCCGCGCCGTGATACTCAACGACCCGCACAACCCCACGGGCACGGTGGCGTCCCGCGAGTTCAAGGAACTGCTCGTGGAGCTCGCCACGGAGTTCGACGCCGTGATCGTGACCGACGAGGTGTACGAGCACCTCCGGTTCGCCGGGCCCCATGAGCCCATCGCCTCCCTGCCCGGGGCTGCGGAGCGCACCCTGAGCGTGTCCTCCGCGGGGAAGACGTTCTCCGCCACGGGCTGGCGCGTGGGCTGGGTGAGCGGCCCGCCCGAGCTGATGCGCGGGGTCATCGCCGTGAAGAGCTATCTTTCGCACAGCGCGGCCGCCCCGCTGCAGCACGCCGTGGCCCATGCACTGAGTTTCCCGCCCGCGTTCTACGATGCGCTGCTCGAGGACTACCGCGAGCGCCGAGACGTGCTCGTGGCCGGGCTGCGGGAGGCCGGGCTGACCCCGCCGGTTCCCGAGGGCACGTTCTTCGCGGTCGCGGACGTGAGCGATCACTACGCGCTCGCCGGGGTGGACAACGCCACAGACCTCGGCCGGCACTGGGCCGAGAACGCGGGTCTGGTGGGCATCCCGGTCTCGGCGTTCGCGGGTCCCGCGAACCGGGGGCTGTACGCGGACTGGCTGCGGTTGGCGTTCTGCAAGCGCACGGACGTGCTGCGCGGGGCCATGGCGGGACTCGCCGCCGCGGTCTGACAGGCCGTTACCGGGCGCCGACGACGGCGCGCTCGGCCTCGCGCAGCTCCGGCTCGCGAGGTGCCTGAGCCGGTGCAGCTGACCAGGTCGACCGCGCAGGGGCCCGGGTCGACGACGCCCGGGCCGGGGTACCGCCGAGGTCAGTCCGCGTCCGAGGCACCGGGCGCGTCGTCGTCCGCTTCGAGGAACCACAAGCGGGTCTCGCCATGCTCGCCGTCCTCGAAACGGCGCAGGCCGCGGGGCCACGCGGGCTCCTCGGTGCGTGTGGAACGCTCGACCGCGATCACCCCGCCCGGCCCCAGCCGACCCGCGAGCCGCGAGAGCGTCCGGGCGAGCTCATCGTTGTCCAGAGGGTAGGGCGGGTCGGCGAGCACGAGGTCCCAGCGGTGGTGCGCGGCGCGACCCAGGTACCCGGCCACGGCGGACTGCACGGTGGTGATCTTGGTGTCCGGGCACGACGCCGCTACGAGCGTCGCGTTCTCCCGACACACCGCCGCCGCCACGGCCGCTCGTTCCACGAGCGTGACGGTCGCGGCTCCGCGGCTCGCCGCCTCGAGGCCCAGGGCGCCCGAGCCCGCGAAGAGGTCGAGGACGCGTGCGCCCTCACACATGCCCCAGGCGTCGAGCCGGGCGAACAGTGATTCCTTGACCCGGTCGGTCGTGGGTCGTGTGGCCGAGCCGGGCACCGACTTCAGGCGTTGGCCGCCGGCTCGTCCGGCTATGATCCGTGTCATCCTCGCTCCAGGAATGCTTGTCGGTCCTCGTCCAGGACCCGTGTGATCGCCGCACGCAGGGCGGGGTGTTCGGTGAGCTGCGGGTCGTCGTGGATCACGATCTCCGCGGCGGCCCTGGCCCGTGCGACGAGGGCCTCGTCCCGCAGTGCACTGATCCACCGTAGGCCGGAGCGGCCCCCGGACTGGGACGCGCCCAGGATGTCCCCCTCCTTGCGCAGGCTCAGATCGACTTCCGCGAGATCGAAGCCGTCCGTGGTCGCGGCCACGGCGTCGAGACGCGCGCGCCCGGGATGATCGGGGGGTGTGCGGGTCACGAGCAAGCACGTGCCCGGGTGCTCACCGCGCCCGATCCGCCCGCGCAGCTGGTGTAGTTGGGAAATCCCGAACCGTTCCGGGTCCGCGATGATCATGAGCGTGGCGTTGGGGACGTCCACCCCGACCTCGATCACCGTGGTGGAAACCAGTACGTCGGTGTTCCCCGCCGCGAAGTCCGCCATGGTGCGAGCCTTGAGTGGCGCGTCCTGGCGCCCGTGCAGCACGGCCACGCGGGCGCCCCGGAGTTCGGGCTGTGCGGCCACGAGCTCGGTGAGCCACGTGACGGTCGCGGGCTCGAGATCTTCCTCTTGCGTCTCGATGGAATCGCGCAGGCTCTCGAAGGGGGGCACCGCGGCGTCATCGCCGATCTTGGGCGCGACGACGTAGACCTGCCGACCGCGCGCGACGTGCTCCGCGGCGAGCGCCCACACGCGGCGTTCCCAGGCCGGGCCGTGCTCGGCGAGGCCCACGACGAACGTGCCGATGGGTTGGCGCCCGCCCGGCAACTCCCGCAGTGTGCTTACGTCCAGGTCGCCGAAGACCGTCATGGCCACGGTGCGCGGGATGGGTGTGGCCGTCATCACGAGGGTGTGCGGGGCCTGGCCGGCCTTGTCCCGGAGGGCGTCGCGTTGTTCCACGCCGAAGCGGTGCTGCTCGTCCACGACGGCCAAGCCGAGGTCCGCGAACTGCACCGCGTCCTGGATCAGGGCATGGGTGCCCACCACGATGCCCGCGGCGCCGCTGGCGATGTCCAGGAGGGCCTTACGGCGGGCGGGTGCGGACATGCTGCCGGTGAGCAGGGTGACCCGTGTGGCCTCCGGGTCCCCACCCAGCTGCCCGGCCATGGCGAGGGGGCCCAGCGCGGCCGTGATCTTCTCGTGGTGCTGCGCGGCGAGCACCTCGGTGGGGGCGAGCATGGCCGCCTGACCGCCGTGGTCCACGACCTGGAGCATGGCCCGCAGCGCGACCACGGTCTTACCGGAGCCCACATCGCCCTGCAGCAACCGGTTCATGGGTGCGGTGCCCGCGATCTCCCGGGAGATCTCCTCCCCGACCGCCCGCTGGCCAGGGGTCAGGGCGAAGGGCAGGGAGGCGTCGAAGCGGGCCAACAGGCCGTCCTCCCGCGGGGGTCGCGGGGCCACCGGATGCGCGGCGTGCTCCGCGCGACGGCGCACGAGCTCGGCCTGCAGGACGAACGCTTCCTGGAACCGGAACCGATTGCGCGCCCGTTCGTAGGCCGCCACGGTCTCGGGAACGTGCAGATCCCGGTAGGCCTGTCCCGGTTCCGGCAGTCCCTGCGCGGCGACGACGTCGGGCGGCAGCGGGTCCTGGATCGCGTCCAAGTCCGCGGTGAGCAGTACTTGCTGGACCACCTTTCCGATCCGCGGCGTGGTGAGCTTGCCGGACTCCGGGTACACGGGGATGGGCATGAGCTCACCGGAGTCCGAGGTGGCACGGGACACCGATTCGGGGGTGTCCACGAGGGCGTAGTCCGCGCCCGCCATCGACAGGTTCCCCCGGTAGAACTCCGGTTTCCCCGTGAACAGGGCGAGCGCCCCCACGGGGAGGTCCTTCTGGGCGGAGTACGCGTTGAAGAACGTGATCTTCAGGTAGGCACCGGAGTCGTCCGAGACCGTGACGTCCGTGAGACTGCGCCGAGGATCACTGCGCATGCGCCGGGTGCTTGTGCTCTCGACGCGTGCGACGAACGAGGTCCGCTCCCCCGCCACCAGGTCCGTGAGCGCCTGGATCTTCCCCCGGCGGATGTAACGCCGGGGCGCGTGGTCCAGCAGTTGGCCCACCGTGGTGATCCCCAAGTCCTGGGCCAGCAGGGACACCGTGGAGCGCGGGGACTTCCCGGGGACGTAACGGGTCAGGGGCTGGTCCAGCAGGTCCGCGAAGGCGGGCAACCCCTGCGGCGCGGCAGGCGCATCCCCGTCCGGCCGGTGGCTGGTCACCGTGGCTCCGCCGCGAGGGACGTCACTGTCACATTGCGCGCGGTGCCGCGCCGGCGCATGAGGTCCAGCGCGGTGTCCGGGTCCGCGACGTGCACGTGGACGCGCCACGTGTACCCGTTCTCGTTCTCACTGACCGCGCTGACGATCACACTGTCCCCGGCGTCGTCGAGCTCGTGGCGCAGTTCGGCGGCGTCCAGGGCGGAGAGGTCCATGGTGCCCATGACCTCGTACCCCTCCGAGGGCTCCTGCTCGTCACTCGTGAGCGGCAGCGCGTGGTCCCGGACGATGTCCTGCACGGGGTCCGCGGCCGAGTCCTCCCCGCTGAGTTCGGTGCGCAGCGCCGCGAGGATGACGAGCATGCCGAGCGCGCCGGAATCCACCGTGCCGCGTTCAGAGAGCACCGGAATCTGGTCCACGGTGTCGATAACGGCCTGCGTGGCGGCCCGCACCATGAGGTCCAGCCACTCGACGAGCTGCTGATTGGACCCTTCCGCGGCGGTGTCCGGGACGGGTACCTCCCCGGCGGCCTGCAGGACGGAGATCATGGTCCCCGGAACGGGCTCGGTGAGTGCGGACCAGCACCGGACCTGGGCTGCCATGAGCGCCGCCTTGAGCTGCGCGGCGGTCAGCCGCACGCAACCCTCCACCGCCTGGCCCATGGCGGTCAACGCCACCGCGGCCAGTACGCCGGAGTTCCCGCGGGCCTGCTCGAGGGCGGCCTGGCCCGCGTAGACGAGCAGTTCGCCCACGTCCCTGCCCTCGATCAGGTGCGCGGCCTCCGCCGCGAATCCCACCGTGGCGCTGAGGTTCGCCCCGGTGTCCGCGTCCGCGACGGGGAAGACGTTGAGATCGTCTAGGACGTCCGCGTGCTCGCGCAGCCGACGGTGCGCGGCGTCGAGCCAGTTGCGTATCTCGGTGGTGGACGAGCCGGCTCTATGGCTCAAAGTGATCCCATCCTTCGACGACGTCGCGACCGAACCACTGCCGTGGGCTCCGGCCCGCAATGGTCACGGTGCCGCGCTCGTGGCGCCGCTGCCGTGCTCCGTTCCCTGCTGACGAGCCACCGCCCCGGGGGCCGTCCCCGCGGGGCAAGGGCGCACACGAGCCTATCGCACGGACCCCGGACGGCAGCGGGGAATCCACAGGGAGCACGGCGAGCAGACCGTGGTCCTCACCCCCCGTGAGCACCCACTGCCACGGGTCCACCCCAACGGCCTCCCCCGCGTGGGCGAGCGTGTGCACCGCGGGTTCCAGGGCCTGCGGGTCCAGGTCGATGCTCACGCCGCTCGCTCGTGCGATCCGGCGGACATCGCGCAACAGACCGTCCGAGATGTCGAGCATGGCGATCGCCCCCGCCCGAGCGAGTTCCGCCCCCACGGAAACGGGCGGGGCCGGTCGCAGTTGGGCGCGGTGCAGCGCGGTCCGTTCGGGCTCGGGGACGCCATCCCAGCGCCCCGGCACGGGGGTCTGCAGGGCGTCCAGTCCGGCCGCCGCGCGGCCGAGCACGCCCACGTGCACGAGGGTCCCGCCCCGTCCGGCCCCACTGCGCAGTACGTGCTCACCCTCGAGCCTGCCCAGGACCGTGGCCGTGACGGACAGTTCCCGCCCCCACCCGAGGTCCCCGCCCACGAGCGCGCACTCCGCCGCGCCCAGTTCACCGAAGGCCCGCGAGAGTCCCGCCGCGAACTCGGAAACCCATGCGACCTGGGTGTCCCCCGGCATGGTGAGGGACACGACCATGGCCGTGGGCACGGCCCCCATGGCGGCGATGTCCGCGAGGTTCTGCGCGGCGCACTTGTGCCCCACGTCCGCGCCGGTGGTGCGGTAACCGCACGGCCACACGGTCGCGAAGTCCTGGTCCACGGTCAGCGTGTCCGTGGTGACCACGACCCGCTCGCCGGGGGCCGCGATCACGGCGCAGTCGTCCCCGGGTCCCACCAGGACGTGCGGTCCGTCCGTGGTGGCGCCCGGGAGGAACGCGTCCAGCAGCTCGGTCTCGCTGAGCTGGGACACGGTGGTCCCGGGCGGGGCGGCGGGCTCGTGCGTCATGTCCCTTACACTAGCGAGCCACTCCGACGGGCACAGTCACCGAACTCCCGGGTGCAGCACCTATCCTGGGTGCCATGATTCCCCCGGCCTCGCAGCACCCGTCCACGCCCACATCCGCCGCGCAGGCCCCCGGGACTCTGCCGCGGCTGCGCGGCGTCGTACGGGGCGCAGGGCACGACGCCGCCGCGGGGCGCGGGAGGGCGCGAGCGACGTCGTCGTCCCGCCGCCGCGTGGCCGGCGCGGCTGTGGTGGGTGCGCTCGTGCTCACCGGGTGCGGTTCGACCGTGACCGTGGACGGCGCCCCGGACAACGCCAACCCCGACTGCGCGTCCGTGATGCTCGCGATGCCCGAGTCGGTGAGCGGGATGGATCAGCGGGAGACCTCGAGCCAGGGCACCACGGCCTACGGGGACCCGTCGGCCATGATCGTGCGCTGCGGCGCGGAGGAACCGGGACCCACCACGGACCCGTGCACGAACGTCAACGGCGTGGACTGGCTGATCTCCGAGGTGCCGGATCAGAAGGACCAGTGGCGCGCGGTGACCTACGGCCGTTCCCCCGCGGTGGAGGTGCTCTTCGACAGCAGCCGCGTGCCGTCCTCGACCGCGCTCGTGGACACGGGATCCGCCATGCAGAACATCGAGCAGACCCGGCAGTGCCTGTCCGTCAAGGACACCCTGGAGCAGCAGGGCCGCCCCTAGAAGGCGGCCTCACTCGACCGTGACCTCCACCCGGGCCCACGAGTTGTTCACGTAACCCTTGGGGTTCCACAGCGCTCGCGGTGACTCCGGCTGGCACGCGCCGGTGCTGTCCCACGCGCGGGCCATCAGGACGTGGGACCCGGCCCCGGTCACCGGGACGAGTGCCTCCCAGTGCTGCCACGCCCACGGGGAGGCCGCCGCATCCAGCTCGGCCTGGTGCCACGTGCGCCCGTCGTCCCCGGAGACGTCCACGCGCGCCACCGTGCGATCGTCCCCCGCGTACGCGTACCCGGTGACGCGCACCGGACCGCCCGGAACGTGCTCGTGCTCCCCCGGGCTCAGGATGTCGCAGTTCAACGCGACGGATCCCAGAGTGATGCCGTCCCCCGGCCCGGCGTGATCCGGGTCCGCCTCGGGCGGCAGGACGCGATAGGCCGTGGCCTGGAAGTAGTTCTCGGACGGGTCCGCGCGCACCGTGATCCCGCGCAACCACTTGACGCTGCGCGCCCCCACGTACCCGGGGACGACAACGCGCACGGGCGCCCCGTGCACCGCGGGCAGGGGTTCGCCGTTCATCGTCCACGCGAGCAGCACCTCGGACGACAACGCCTTGGCGAGCGGGATCGACCCGCCGTAGGCCTGCGGGGGATCCGCGAGGTCGGAGACGTCCGAGGCCGTGAACTCCACGTGCCGGGCGCCGTCCGCGACACCGACCGACCGCAGGACGTCGCACAATCGAGCCCCGGTCCACAGCGCGGTGGAGGTGGCCCCGGGTCCCCACGGGTCCTCCCCCGGGATGTCACGCACGGGCAGGAAACCGGCACGGCGATTGCCCGCGCACTGCATCGTGGCCGTGAGCGTGTGGTGCGTGAACTCCTCCCGCAACCGTTCCGGCGTGAAGCTCGCGGACTCGTCGACGAGCCCGTCGACCGTGACCGCCCAGTCCCCGGGGTCGTTCTCGGGCACCTGGCCGTGATTGCGCACGTAGAAGGAATCGGGGGTCGTGATCGGATCGTGGAGTCCCGACCGGGGTGGTTCCGCGTTGTACGGGTCGGTCTCGTGGACGATCATGTCATCGCGTTTGTGCCACACGGGGTGCCCCTTCCGACCCCGGCGTTCACGCGACCCTCACGCGGCGTGCGTGGGCGGATTCAGCGCAGCCCCACGGGCCGTTCGAGCGCCAGGGTGATCAACTCGTCGATCAGTGCACTATACTGCAGCCCGCTCGCGTCCCACATGCGCGGGTACATGGAGATGGGGGTGAACCCGGGCATGGTGTTGATCTCGTTGATGATCACGCGGTGATCGGGCGTCACGAAGAAGTCGCAGCGTGCGAGCCCCTCACCGTCCACGGCGTGAAATGCGCGCACCGCCTCGCGGCGCAGCGTGTCGATCACGTCCTCCGGGAGCTTCGCGGGGCACGAAAGTGCAGCGCCGTCGTCCTCAAGGTACTTGGCCTCGAAGTCGTAGAACGCGTGACCCTGCACCTCGATCTCCCCGGGCAGGGATGCGCGGGCATCGTCGGTGCCGTGGCCACCCAGGACGGCGCACTCGATCTCACGGCCGTCGATGCCCGCCTCGATCACGAGCTTGCGGTCGTGTTCGCGCGCGGTCTCGATGGCCGCGTCCAGTCCGGAGGGGTCGTCCACCCGGGTGATCCCGAAGGACGACCCGGCGCGCGCGGGCTTGACGAAGACCGGGAAGCCCAGCTCGGCGACGGCGCGGTGCACGCCCTGCGGGTTGGTGCGCCACGTGCGGTCGTGGACCACGGTGTACGGACCCACCTCGAGTCCGGCGGCCTGGAACGCGAGCTTCATGAAGTGCTTGTCCATCCCGATCGCCGAGGCCGCCACGCCGCACCCCACGTACGGCAGGTCCGCGAGCTCGAGCAGCCCCTGCAGGGTCCCGTCCTCACCGAACGGACCGTGCAGCAACGGGAAGACGATGTCCACGTGGCGGCCGCGGGTCAGGGCGGCACCGTGCTCGTCCGAATCGTGGATCAGCAGCCGGCTGTCCCCCGTCTGCAGGGGCAGGCTCACTCGTCGCCGCCCCACGGGCAGCTGCGCCATGGGCTGCTCGTCCAGCAGCGCCTCGAGTTCCTCCTGGGAGTACAGGAACCATGCGCCGTCCGTGGAGATCCCCACACTCACCACGTCCCACGTGTCACGGTCGATGGCCCGCAGTACCGAGCGCGCCGTGATGAGGGAGACGGAATGTTCCGACGAGCGCCCGCCGAACACGACCGCGACACACGGCTTACTGCCCGCGGCGGTGGACTCGGGGTTCTCGTGGGTGGTGCTCATGCGCTGTTCCCTTCGGATTTCAGATCGCGGCCCAACAGCCTGGGCGCCAGTTCGTGGACCGGAACGTCGTTGCGCAGCACGCTCACCACGGCCTCCGTGATGGGCATGTCCACGCCGTGGTGGCGCGCGAGGGCGAGGACCGCGGGGGCGGACTTGATCCCCTCCGCGGTCTGGGTCATGGCGTCCTGCACCTGCTCGAGGCTCAGTCCGGCCCCCAGGAGCCTACCGGCCGTGTGGTTGCGGGACAGGGAGGACGAGCACGTGGCCACGAGGTCGCCCATCCCGGACAACCCCGACAAGGTGGTCAGGTCGCCGCCCAGCGCCAGGGCCAGCCGTGTGGTCTCGGCCAGGCCGCGCGTCATGACCGAAGCTTTGGAGTTGTCCCCGTAGCCGCGGCCGTCGCAGATCCCCACGCACAGGGCGATCACGTTCTTCACGAGACCGCCGATCTCGGTGCCGATCACGTCCGTGTTCGTGTAGGGCCGGAAATAGGGTGCGGCACAGCAGCGCGCAACCCACGCGGCGGTGTCGTGATCGGTGGCCGCGACCACGGACGCCGTGGGTTCCTCCCGCGCGATCTCCATGGCCAGGTTGGGCCCCGAGAGCACGCACGTACGCCGGGCCCACTCCTCCGCGGTGCGCTGCGTGTGTTCGGCGAGCACCTGAGCGATCACCTGGGTCATCCGCAGCCCGGCCCCGGATTCGAGTCCCTTGGCCAGGGACAGGATCACGGCCTCCGGTTCCACGTACGACGCCGCCGCGCCCAGTTGCGCGCGCAGCGATTGGGCGGGGATCGCGGCGACCACGAGGTCCGCTCCCGCGAGCGCCGAGCGCAGGTCGCTCGAATACTCGAGGGTTTCCGGTAGCTCGATCTCCGGGACGTAGCGGTCGTTGCGGTGCTCGCGGGCGATCCGCTGCATCGACTCGGGATCGCGGCCCCACAGACACACGGTGCGCTGGGCGCCGGCATCCGCGGCGGCGTCCGCGAGGACCTTGGCGAACGTGGTGCCCCACGAACCCGCTCCCAGCACGGTGACCTTGCGGGGACCGTTCGGATCCGGCGTCACGGGGCCACCTTCCCGGCTCGCGGGTCGAGGAGCTCGCGCGGTGCTTCTTCTTGCCGCAACTCACCCAGCAGATCGGTGATCGCACCCATGATGGATTCGGTGGCCTTCGTGAGCTCGTCGGAGGACGGATGACCAGGGCGCTGGAGACCGCCGGGGACGAGGTCCTCCGGGTGCATCGGCTCTCCCACGAGCACGTCCACGCGCTTACGGGGCCACAGGCTCACCGTGCGGTGACCGCTGGGGTCCCGGTACAGGATCTCCTGGTCCCCCCAGTGCGCCATGGGCACCACCGGGACGCCGGCCTTGAGCGCGAGACGAGCGGCTCCCGTGCGCCCGCGCATGGGCCACATCTCGGTGTCCAGCGTGATGGTGCCCTCCGGATACACGATTACGGCGCCGCCGCTGTCGAGTTCGGCCAGGGCGGCCACCAGGGAGTCCTTGGCGCGCGAGGTTCCGCGGTACACGGGGACCTGCCCGATCTTCGCGATGATGGTGCCCACCACCGGGACCCGGAACAACGACTCCTTAGCCAGGAACCGCGGCATGATCCCGGACGCGTACACCGGGTAGGCCACGGTGATCGGATCGAGCTCCGTGAGGTGGTTGGCCACAACCACGAAACCGCCGGAGTCCGGGAAGTTCTCCCGGCCACGCCAGTGGGATCTGGCGAACAGTCGGTAGACGGGGATCACCATCCCCGCGAGGACGCGGAACGTGGAACGCTGCGAGGTCCTACTCATCCGGGCTGTCACTCCTTGCTGGACGGATTGCAGTTCCCTCGATCGGGTGAGCCGTGCGGTGCGGGCGGGGGCTCACCGCTCGTCGACGGTGAAGTTCGCGCCCAGCCCACCCAGTTTGTCGGTGAAGTGCTCGTAGCCGCGCTTGATCAGTTCCACACCGGTCACGTGCGAGACGCCCTCCGCGGACAGCGCCGCGATCAGGTGGGAGAACCCGCCGCGCAGGTCCGGGATGTGGATGTCGGTGGCGTGCAACGGCGTGGGGCCGGAGATCACGGCGGAGTGCAGGAAGTTACGCTGTCCGAAGCGGCACGGCACCGAGCCCAGGCACTCGCGGTGCAACTGGATCACGGCGCCCATGCGGTTGAGCGCGCGCGTGAAGCCGAAACGGTTCTCGTACACGGTCTCGTGCACGATCGACACGCCCTTGGCCTGGGTCAACACGACCACGAGCGGTTGCTGCCAGTCGGTCATGAATCCGGGGTGCACGTCCGTCTCCACGATCAGGGGGTTGAGGTCCCCGCCCGGGTGGTAGAAGCGAATGCCGTCCTCGCGGATGTCCAGCCCACCGCCCACCTTGCGGAAGGTGTTGAGGAAGGTCATCATGTCCGCCTGCTTGGCGCCGGCCACGAAGATGTCACCACCGGTGGCCAGTGCCGCGGAACCCCACGACGCCGCCTCCATGCGGTCGGGCAGCGCGCTGTGCACGTACCCCGTGAGTTCAGGAACGCCCTCGATGCGGATCACACGGTCCGTCTGCACGGTGATGAGCGCGCCCATCTTCTGCAGGATCGCGATCAGGTCCATGATCTCGGGCTCGGTCGCGGCACCGCGCAGCTCGGTATGGCCCTCGGCACGCGTGGCGGAGAGCAGCACCTGTTCCGTGGCCCCCACGGACGGGTACGGCAAGTCGATCTTGGCGCCCTGCAACCCGTGCGGTGCACTCATCCGGATCCCCGAATCGAGCTTCTCCACCTTGGCGCCGAAATTGCGCAGCACCTCGAGGTGGTAGTTGATGGGTCGGTCACCGATCCGGCACCCGCCCAGGTCCGGGATGAACGCCTCTCCCAGGGCGTGCAACAGCGGGCCGCACAGCAGAATCGGGATCCGCGAGTCGCCGGCGTGGGCGTCGATGTCCGCATGGCGGGCACGAGTCACGTTGGTGGGGTCGAGCGTCAACTCACCCCGGGCGTCGTCGCGCGTGACTTCCACACCGTGCAGGCTCAGCAGGTCCGTGACGACCTTGACGTCCTTGATCTCCGGCACGTTGCCCAGCGTGGAAGGAGTGGAGCCGAGCAGCGCGGCCACCATGGCCTTGGGAACCAGGTTCTTGGCGCCGCGTACCGTCACCTGACCCGACAGCGGAACGCCGCCGGTGATGCGCAAAGAAGTCATGACCTACCGATCTGCGGGAAGGGATCTCCCGGGCGCGGAACACGCACGGGACCTCGACATTCTACCGGCTCGAACCGCTGATCGGTCCAGCCGCCACTCAGGTTCGGGCGGGCAGCGTGGTGGGCTTGAACGCGGGGCGGGTGCGCTCGTACGCATCGATGTCCGCCTCATGCTGCAGGGTCAACCCGATGTCGTCGAGACCCTCCATGAGCCGCCAGCGGGTGTAGTCGTCGATCTGGAAGGGCACCGTCACGGGCCCGCACGTGACGGTGCGCGACTCCAGGTCCACCTGGATCTCCACGCCGGGCTGCTCCTCCATGAGCTTCCACAGCAGCTCCACGTCCGACTGGTCCACCTGCGCCGCAAGCAATCCCTGCTTGCCCGAGTTGCCGCGGAAGATGTCCGCGAAACGGGAGGAGATCACGGCCTTGAACCCGTAGTCGCGCAGCGCCCACACGGCGTGCTCGCGCGACGACCCCGTACCGAAGTCCGCGCCGGCCACGAGCACGGAAGCGTTGCGGTACTCGGGCTGGTTGAGCACGAACTCGGGGTTCTTGCGCCACCCGGCGAACAGGGCGTCGTCGAAACCGGTCTTGGTGATGCGCTTGAGGTAGACGGCGGGGATGATCTGGTCGGTATCCACGTTCGACTGCTTGAGCGGGGCACCCACGCCCCGGTGGGTGGTGAACTTCTCCATGGCTGTGTCCTTTTCTGGTGGTGTACGTCGCGGCGGGTTGCGGGGCTCAGGCCACCGGCTCGAGGTCCGACGGCGCGCTGAGGGTCCCCCGCACGGCCGTGGCCGCCGCGACCACCGGCGACACCAGGTGGGTGCGCCCGCCCTTGCCCTGGCGCCCCTCGAAGTTGCGGTTGGACGTGGAGGCGCAGCGCTCCCCCGGCGCCAACTGGTCCGGATTCATCCCGAGGCACATGGAGCATCCCGCGAAGCGCCAGTCCGCGCCGAAGTCCGTGAACACCTTGTCCAGCCCCTCGGCCTCGGCCTGCAAGCGCACCTTGGCGGAACCGGGGACAACCATGACCCGCACGTTTTCGGCCTTGCTGCGGCCCTTGACGATCGCCGCGGCGGCCCGCAGGTCCTCGATGCGGGAGTTGGTGCACGAGCCCAGGAACACGGTGTCCACGGGGATCTGCTTCATGGGTGTTCCGGCTTCCAGGCCCATGTACTCAAGGGCGCGCCGCGCGGCGTCCTTGGCGTTGTCATCCCCGGCGTCCTCCGGATCCGGGACCGCCTGGGACAGCGGCACGCCCTGACCCGGGTTGGTGCCCCACGTGACGAACGGCTCCAGTTCATCCGCGTTGATGAACACTTCGCGGTCGAACGTGGCGCCCTCGTCCGTGTGCAGGGTCTTCCAGTACTCCACGGCGGCGTCCCAGTCCTCACCCTGCGGCGCGTGCGGGCGGCCCTCGACGTAGTCGAACGTGGTTCGGTCCGGCGCGATCATCCCCGCCCGCGCACCCGCCTCGATCGACATGTTGCAGATCGTCATGCGCGCTTCCATGGACAGGGAGCGGATCGCGGACCCGCGGTACTCGAGCACGTGACCCTGCCCGCCGCCCGTGCCGATCTTGGCGATCACGGCCAGGATGATGTCCTTGGAACTGACCCCCGGCTTGAGCGTGCCCTCCACATTGATGGCCATGGTCTTGAACGGTGCGAGCGAGAGGGTCTGGGTGGCCATGACGTGCTCCACCTCGGACGTGCCGATCCCGAACGCGAGCGCCCCGAAGGCTCCGTGCGTGGATGTGTGGGAGTCACCGCACACCACGGTCATCCCCGGCTGGGTCAGCCCCAGCTGCGGACCCACCACGTGCACGATCCCCTGTTCGGCGTCCCCCAGGGAGTGCAGCCGCACACCGAATTCCTCGCAGTTGCGGCGCAGCGTCTCGATCTGCTTGCGGGAGGTCTCGTCCGCGATGGTCGAGAAGATGTTTTCGGTGGGCGTGTTGTGATCCTCGGTCGCGATCGTCAGATCGGTGCGCCGCAGTCCGCGTCCGGCCAGCCGCAGGCCTTCGAAGGCCTGGGGGCTCGTGACCTCGTGGAGCAGGTGGAGGTCGATGTAGATCAGGTCGGGGCGTCCGGCCTCACCCTGGCGCACCAGGTGGTCGTTCCACACCTTCTCCGCCAGCGTCCGCGGCGCGGTGGTCTGTGTGCTCGTCATCTCGTCACTCCTGCTCGTGTCCTGGCGTGCGGTGGACGACGCCGCGTGGGCGGCGTTCGCGCGTCCCGCACGTGACCGTTGCCATCATGGTCATCGCTCGCGGCGAGCAGTTCCACTCCTCGGACTTGCTTCTCGCATTGTGAGACGGCAATATCAAGGCATGGACACGACGCACGCGATGGATCCTTCCGGAGCCCCCCTGGGCTCTCCCCTGGGCGGCCGAGGGACGGGCTCGGGCATGCCCGAGGAGTCCTCGTTCTCCCCCTCCGGCGTGGGGGTCATCGACAAGGCCTCCCTCATCCTGGACGCCCTCGAGGCCGGCGCGGCCTCCCTCGCGGATCTCGTGGAGACCACGGGGCTCGCGCGACCTACCGCCCACCGGCTCGCGGTGGCGCTCGCCCATCACCGGTTCGTGGGCCGGGACGTGCACGGGCGCTTCGTCCTCGGGTCCCGCCTCGTGGAGCTCGCCTCGGCCGCTGGTGAGGACCGACTGATCTCTGCCGCGGCCCCCGTGCTCCTGCAGTTGCGGGACAGTACCGGTGAGTCCTCCCAGGTGTTCCGCCGCCAGGGCGAGTGGCGCGTGTGCGTGGCCTCGGCCGAACGGCCCATCGGCTTGCGCGACACGATCCCCGTGGGCACCCAGTTGTCCATGAAGGCGGGCTCCGCCGCGCAGGTGCTCGTGGCGTGGGAGGACCACGCGCGCCTGATCGAGGGGCTGCATCACGCGCGGTTCTCCGCCACGACCCTCGCCGGGGTACGACGCCGCGGCTGGGCCCAGTCGATCGGCGAACGCGAACCGGGGATCGCCTCGGTCTCCGCGCCCGTGCGTGGACCCTCGGGCAGGGTGATCGCCGCGGTGTCCATCTCGGGACCCATCGAACGCCTGTCCAAGCAGCCCGGTCGGAAGCACGCGGACATCGTGGTCCAGGCGGCCCGGCACCTCACGGAGGCCGTGCGCGTCAGCGCCGCGTGAGCCCGTGGGCGCAACCCGGGCCGGGCGCATCGGCAAGGGTGAGCCCCGAGCACGCCGTGCAGGTCAGCGCCGCGTGAGCGCCGCCCGTGCCACGGCCCCGGTGAACTCGCGGTGCGCCTCGAGTTCGTGTTCCACCGGGGCCTGGACCGTCTCCTCGGCGGTCGTGCGGACGGAACGCTGCAAGCGACGTCGTACCCGCGAGGCCCGGACACGGGACGCGAGCGACGCGATCACCGCGCCCGTGAGCGCGAGGAAGAGCGCGAGCACGACCCCCGCGAGCACCATGAGCGTGGGCATGGGTAGTGGGAAGCCCTCGACCGTGGGTGGCGGGGGCAGGGGGATCTGGAAGTACTCGGCCAGGAACAGACCCAGCAACCACAACAGACCGAGCACCGTGACGAGCATGGCGAGCCACTGCAGGACGTCGAAGACGATCCACCACCAGGACGCCCCGCGCGCGGAGAACTTGGTGCGTGCGACGGCTTGGTCCAGCGCGTCCGGCAACCGCTGTTCGTTGCTGCGGGCGGCGCCACGGATGCTGCGCCGCCACGGCTCCCCGGCGCCCTGGGAGACATCGTCCGCGAAACCGCGCACGGCGGAGTCCGCGGCGGCCTTCTGGGACGCGTTCATGGGCGGCAGGGACGTGCGGTGCACCCCGGGGTCCGAGTGCTTGTCATGGCTCTCGATGTGCAGGCGCTTGAGCGGGTCCTTGCGCAGGCGGGTGAGCCAGCGCGTGGCGATCCACCCGGTGTGCCGCCCCGCGCGCAACCGGTACGAACGGGCCGCGGCGTCCGCGACCAGGTCGATGCCGGCGGCACGCGCGAGCCCGGCGGTGAGCCGCTCACTCGCGTCCTTGGTGATCCCGCGCGGATCGCCCTCCCCTGCGGCGCGCGCGAGTTCCCCGGCACTGTGGATGACGTCCGCCTCGAGTCGCTGCCCGGCGGCGGCGCGTTGGGCGGCCACGGCGTGGATCCGGTCCCGCAGTTGCGGGACACCCTGACCCGTGAGAGCGGAGACGGCCACGGGCGCGCTCGGCCCGGTCGCGGGGAGGCCGTCCTGCGCCACGAGTTCCGTGAGCGATGCGAGCACCGAGGGGACGTCTCGCTCATCGAGCCGGTCCGCCTGGTTGAGCACGACCATGGTCACGGCGCCGTGGCGGGCGAGCGGCTGCACGAAGTCCTGGTGCAACACCGCGTCCGCGTACTTCTGGGGGTCCACGACCCACACGACCACGTCCACGAGACCGACCATGCGCTGGACGATCTGCCGGTGTTCCCGCGTCACGGAGTCGAAGTCCGGCAGGTCCAGCAGCACGAGCCCACCGCTCGTGGTGCTCGCCTTGCGCCCGCGCCCGGTGGACGTGCTCAGCGCGGGACCCACGACCCTGCGGTCAGCGACGTCGAGCCAGTCGAGCAGCGGCTGGCTGCCCTCATCCCCCCAGATCGCGGCGAGCGGTGCGGAGGTCGTGGGTCGGCGCGCCGCACTACGGGCGAGGTCCTGACCGACCACGGCGTTGAACAGGGAGGACTTGCCGGAGCCCGTGGCGCCGAAGAAGCCCACCACGGTGTGGTCCGCGGACAGCGCCCGGCGCTGCGCGGCGCGCTCGAGGGTCTCCCGCGCACCCCGGATCACCTCGGCGTCCAGGCGACCCTCCGCGATCTCCACGGCCTGCGCGAGTCCGGAGATCCGATCGGGCAGGGACACGTCCTGGTCCCGGGAACGCGGGCTCACAGGGCCTCACTCTCTGCGCGCACGCGGGCGGCCGCTGCGTGCAGTTGCTCGGCCGAGGGGTGCTCCCCGAGTTCGTCGATCGTGTCCAGGAACTGCTTGGCCCGACCGGCCAGCATCGTCCGAATCCGGGTCTCCAGGTTCTTGCGCGCCTGGTCGCTCATCCGGCGCACGGCGTCCTCACCGAAGACCGCCTCGAGCAGTTTGGTCCCCACGACACCCGAACCACCCGCGATCCCGACCTCCAGGCCGGTCAGCCCGCCCGTGGTCGAGAACACGGCGATCATGAGGATCACGGCGAGCGCGTTCACGCCCAGCGACATTGCGCGGGCCCGCGTGCGCTTGCCCGCGCCTTCCTGCTGGATCATGAGCATGACGTCCGACTGCCACGACCGGATGCTCTCCGCGACCTGGTCGGGGAAGTCCGGTGGCAGGGCGGCCGCATCCCGGCCCGCGAGCAACACCTGTCCGGCGGGCTCGTCACGCCAGCGCCGCTCGGCGGATTCCGCGGCACGGGCCGTGTTCTCCACGATCACGGCCTGCAGACCCGATTCGATGGCTTCCTCCACGCGCACCTCGGGTGCGGGTTGGCCCTTGAAGAACGCGGTCATCCGGTCCCGGACCCGCCCGATTCCCGCCTCGAGGCTGCGGAAGAACTCGCCGGTTCCCACGAAGTCCTGCCAGCGCGCGAGCACCTCACCGCGCAACAGGGTCCCGTCCCGAGTGGAGTCGATGATCGCGCGCAGCGCCTCGTCGAAGGACGTGGTCACCTCGCGGCGCAGGTGCTCCTCCGTGTGCTGCTGGCCCGCCACGGCCTCCGCGGTGCGGTCGGTCGTGTCCGCGAGTTCCCGCACCGCTCCCCCGAGGGTGCGCGCGGCGATCTCCGAGCGGGCCTGCGCGTCCGCGCCGAGCGTCTCGAGCCACTCACGCAGCGGTTCCACGGCGGACGGGGGCAGCATGCGCAGCTCGTTGAGCGGGGACTCCTCGACCACGAAGATGGGGGCGCCACCCAGTCCCTCCTCGTTGAGCATCCGCCGCAGGTCCTCCTCGATCTCCGCGGCCGACGACGCCTGCACCCGGTCCAGCACCACGGCCACCGTGATGTCGCGCCCCGCAGCGTTGCGCAGCAGCTGCCACGGCACGGCGTCCGCGTAGCGGTTGGCGGTCGTGACAAACAGCCACAGGTCCGCGGCGGAGAGCAACTGGGCGGCCAGGGCCCGGTTATTGTCCGAGACGGAATCTACGTCCGGGGCGTCCAGGATCGCGAGGCCCTTGGGGATGTTCTGGTCCGCGAGCAACACGAGGGACCCGGTGTCCTCCACGGCCGTCCCACCGTCGTCGGGCGCCGGCGCGGGGCGAGAGGGATCCACGAGGGTCCCCTGGACCCGGGCCAGGTGCGGCAGCACACGCTGAGTGGTGAACGCCCCCGCGTCGCTCGGGTGATGGATCAGCAGGGGTCTGCGCGTGGTGGGGCGAATGGCCCCGGAGCGTGTGACCGGGTGGCCCACGAGGGTGTTGACCAGGGTCGATTTCCCCGCGCCCGTGGAACCGCCCACCACGGCCAGCAGCGGGGCGTCCAACGAACGGACACGCGGCAGGACGTAGTCGTCCAACTGGGCCACGGCACGCGCCGCGTTCTCGCGCTGTTGCGCCGCGCTCGCCGTGGCGAGCGGCAGGGTCGTGGAGCGCAAGAGCTCACGCGTGGTCTCGAGGGACTCGATGAGCAGCACGGCCGGTGCGTTCTCGGTGTTCACACGATCATTGTGCCAGCCGTCACGCGGGCGTCGCGGCAGCGCGCCGGGAACGGACGGGAGCAGTGGGTGGCAGACATGCGAAGAGCCCCGGTTTCCGTGGAAACCGAGGCTCTTCTGTAGTGACCCCAGCGGGATTCGAACCCGCGTTACCGCCGTGAGAGGGCGGCGTACTAGGCCGCTATACGATGGGGCCGTGTACTTTCCGTGGACCGCTGTCGGAAACTCGTTCCTGTGCGGTCCCGCGTTGACGCACCAAACAGTAACATCTTCGCGGTCATGCTCCAATTCGGGAAAACCCACCGTGGAACAGCGATGCTCGGTCCGTTCGAACCGTAGTCCGTCCGATGCCAGAAAGCGCTGGGATACCAGGACTCGAACCTAGAATGACGGTACCAGAAACCGTTGTGTTGCCAATTACACCATATCCCAATGGTCTCGCTGCCCGCCCGGTCCGCACCGGATCGGCCGCGCAACGAGCAATAACTATACCCGGGGAACCCGCCGCTGCCAAACCGGTCCGCGGGGTGGGGGTCGCCTCCCGGGTGACACCCACCCGTCGCGGACGGATCGGGTCAGGACGCGGCGACGTGCTCGCGCAGCGCGCGAATGCGCTTGAGCGACGATTCTTTCCCCAGGATTTCGAGGGATTCGAACAGGGGCGGGGAGATCCGCTGGCCGGACACTGCCGTGCGGACCGGGCCGAACGCCAGGCGCGGCTTGATCCCCAGGCCATCCACGATTGCCTCGCGCAGGGCGATCTCAATCTTCTCGGCCGAGAACTCCTCCAGCGACTCGAGAGCCGTGAGCGCGGCGTCGAGCACCTGGGGTGCGCTGTCCTTGAGCTGCTTGGCAGCGTCCGGGGCGATCTCGATCTGCTCGTCCGGCAGGAAGAGGAAGCCCAACAGGCCGGGGGTCTCACCGAGCAGGTTCATGCGCTCCTGCACGAGCGGGGCGGCCCGATCCAGGACGTCGTTCTCCTTCTCGGTCAGGGTCTCTCCCACGAGGCCGGCAGAGCGCAGGTACGGGATCAGCCGGTCCCGAAAGTCCCGGGGGTCCAGCATGCGCACGTGCGTGCCGTTGATCGCCGTGGCCTTCTTGAGGTCGAAGCGCGCAGGGTTGGCCAGGACGTCGTGGATGTCGAAGTTCGCCACGAGTTGGTCCACGGTGAAGATGTCCTCGTCCGCGGACAGCGACCACCCGAGCAGGGCCAGGTAGTTCAGCAAACCCTCGGGGATGAACCCGTTGTCGCGGTGGTGGAAGAGGTTGGACTCCGGGTCCCGCTTGGAGAGCTTCTTGTTGCCCTCCCCCATGACGTAGGGCAGGTGCCCGAACTCGGGGATGAACTCGGCGACCCCGATGCCCATGAGGGCGCGGTACAGCGCGATCTGCCGGGGCGTGGAGGACAGCAGGTCCTCGCCGCGCAGTACGTGGGTGATCCCCATGAGGGCGTCGTCCACGGGGTTCACGAGTGTGTAGAGCGGCTGGCCGTTCGCGCGGGCCACCACGAAGTCCGGGACCGAGCCCGCCTTGAAGGTGATCTCACCGCGCACGAGGTCCGTGAACGTGATGTCCTCGTCCGGCATGCGCAGGCGCAGCACGGGCTTGCGGCCCTCGGCCCGGAACGCATCCTTCTGCTCCTCTGTGAGGTCGCGATCGAAGTTGTCGTACCCGCGCTTGGGGTCCTCACCCTTGGCACGGTGACGCTGCTCGACCTCCTCGGGCGTGGAGAAGTCCTCGTAGACGTAGCCGCCGGCCACGAGCCGGGTCAAGACGTCCTGGTAGATCTCGCCGCGCTGGGACTGCCGGTAGGGCTCGTGGGGTCCGCCCACGTTGACGCCCTCGTCCCACGTGATGCCCAGCCAGTCCAGGGCGTCCAGGATCTGCTGGAAGCTCTCCTCGGAATCGCGGGCGGCGTCCGTGTCCTCGATCCGGAACACCAGCGTGCCGCCCGTGTGGCGGGCCCACGCCCAGTTGAACAGGGCCGTGCGGATCAGACCCACGTGCGGGGTGCCCGTGGGGGACGGGCAGAAGCGCACGCGCACGGGTGCGTCGGCGGGAACGGTGGGGTGCAAAGTCGCTGCGTCGTCAGTCATGATGCGTTTATTCTACGGGTAGGAGTCATCCCCGCGGCGGGTACGGGGACTGCCCGCGGGGACTGCCCGCGCGGGCGTCGGCGAGCGCTGCCGCACCGCCCCGGCCGGCTCCGACGACGGCGCGCCGAGGGACGGCTCGGCAACGCGTGCGCCCCGGGTCGTCAGGCGACGGCGCACCCCGGGGGGGGGTCGGCTGGCGGCGCGCCGGGTCAGCGCCGCAGTACCGTGGTGAGCTCGCCGATCCCCTCGACCTGCACGGAGAGCTGATCGCCCTCGTCCACGATCCCGACCCCCGCGGGGGTCCCCGTAAGGATGACGTCACCGGGCAACAGTGTGAAGGCCTCGGACGCGTAGGAGATGAGCGTGGCCACGTCGAAGATCATGTCCCGCGTGTTGCCGTCCTGCTTGAGCTGCCCGTTCACGGTGGAGCGCACGGACAGGGCGGAGGTGTCCAGCTCGGTCTCGATCCACGGGCCGATCGGGCACGCGCCGTCGAACCCCTTGGCCCGGGCCCACTGGCCGTCGGTGCGCTGGGCGTCGCGGGCCGTCAGGTCGTTCGCGGCGGTGTAGCCGAACACGACCTCGGGAACGCGTTCCACGGGTACGTCCTTGCACATGCGCCCGATCACCACGGCGAGCTCGGCCTCGTACGAGACCTCCTCGGTCCAGCTGGGCAGGGTCACGGGATCGCCGGGACCGGACACCGCGGTGTTCGGTTTGAAGAACAGCATGGGAGCGGGCGGCAGCTCGTTGCCGAGCTCCTTCGCGTGCGCTGCGTAATTGCGCCCCACGCACACGATCTTGGAGCGCGGGATCACCGGGGCGAGCAACCGGGCCTCGGACACGGCCACGGTGCGTTCGAGCTCCTGGATCCCCACGTACAGAGGGTCGCCGGTGAGGTACCGCAGCGTCTCGGCGCCGGGTTCCCCATGCACCGTGCCGAAGTGGATTTCGTTGTCGTGTGTGAACCGTGCAATGCGCATGCACACAGGCTACACAGCCGCCCCCGGTGCAACCGAGGTCGGACCGGGGGCGGCTGGTCGAACGGGTGGCACGGACCCCGCCACGCGAAGCGTGCCGAGGGATTCACGCCACGTGGATCACGCCAAGCGGGTCAACCAACCGTGCGTGTCCTCCGCCTTACCGGTCTGGATGTCCAGCAACTGCTTGCGGATGGACATGGTCACCTCGCCGGGAGCCGCGTCCTCCGGGCCGATGGTCTCGTCGTGGCTCACGAGCCGCCGCACGGGTGCGATCACCGCGGCCGTGCCGCACGCGAAGACCTCCGTGAGGTGACCCGAGTTCACGCCCTCGCGCCACTCGTCCAGGGTGAAGGCGCGTTCCTCGACCTGCAGCCCGCGCTCCTTGGCCAACTGGATCACGGAGTCGCGCGTGATCCCCTCGAGGATGGTCCCGGTCAGTTCGGGGGTCACGAGCCGGCCATCGTCGAAGACGAAGAACACGTTCATGCCACCGAGTTCCTCGACCGCGTCCCCGCGCTCGTGGTCCAGGAAGAGCACCTGGCTGCACCCGTGCGCGTCCCCCTCCATCTGGGCGATCAACGACGCCGCGTAGTTGCCACCGCACTTCGCGGAGCCCGTGCCGCCCTTGCCCGCGCGGGCGTACGTGCGCGAGAGCCAGATGTCCACGGGTTCGACCGTGCCGAAGTAATTGCCCGCCGGGGACGCGATCACGGAGAACAGCGCCTCCCTGGACGGACGCACCCCCAGGAACGGCTCCGTACCGATCATGAACGGACGGATGTAGAGGGACTCGCCCTCCCCGGAAGGAACCCACTTCTCGTCCTGGGCCACGAGCTCGCGGATGGCATCTACAAACGTCTCCTCGGGCAGCGTGGGCAGGGCCAGCCGCTGCGCCGAGCGATTCAGCCGCGCGGCGTTGACCTCGGGGCGAAAACTCCACACGGATCCGTCCGCGTGCCGGTAGGCCTTGAGTCCCTCGAAGATCTCCTGGCCGTAGTGCAGCACGGCGGTGGACGGGTCCAGGCTCAGCGGGCCGTACGGCTGCAGCCGTGCGTTGTCCCAGCGGCCGGTGTTCGCTTCCACGTCCCCCTGCCAGTCGATGCACACCATGTGGTCCGTGAAGTGTTTGCCGAAACCGGGGTTCTGCAACACGGCTTCGCGCACCTCATCGGTTGCGGGGTGAGGGTTGAGCTGCTTGACGAATTCAGTGCTCACGGGTGTTCTCCTTCGACGGCGTGCTGCCGGGCATCCCTGCTGAGGCGGTGCTCTGGCACGTGATGATGTGCTCCCAGTATCCCGCCCGCGGTGGCCGGGACGCGGACCTTAGGCGCTGCGCCCACCCAACTGCGCCACGACGTCGTCGCCCACCTGCGACGTGCTGCGCTGCGCGGAACCGTTCGCCTCCAGGTCTGCGCGCACGGCGGCGTTGACCTGTTCCGCGAGATCGGGGTGGCCCAGGTGCTCGAGCATCATGGCGCCCGCGAGGATCGCGGCCGTGGGCTGGGCGGTGCCGGTACCGGCGATGTCCGGGGCGGAGCCGTGGACGGGCTCGAACATGGACGGCGCGGTGCGGTCCGCGTTGATATTGCCGCTGGGCGCCAGACCGATACCCCCGGTGACCGCGCCGGCCTGGTCGGTGAGGATGTCCCCGAACAGGTTGTCGGTCACGATCACGTCGAAGCGCGCGGGGTCGGTGGTCATGAAGATCGTGGCGGCGTCGATGTGCATGTAGTTCACGGTGACGTCCGGGTACTGCTCCCCGATCTCGTCCACGGTTCGCTGGTAGAGCCGCCCGGCGTTGACCAGGACGTTGTGCTTGTGGACCAGGGTCAGCCGCTTGCGCGTGCGGCTGTTCGCGAGGTCGAACGCGTAGCGCACCAGGCGGCGGACACCGTGGGCGGTGTTCACGGACACCTCGGTCGCGATCTCGTGCTCGGTGCCCGTTCGCAGCGTGCCACCGTTACCCGCATAGAGCCCCTCGGTGCCCTCGCGCACGACCACGAAGTCGATCTCCCCCGGGTCCGACAGAGGGCTCGTGGCACCGGGGTACAGCACCGCGGGGCGCAAGTTGATGTAGTGGTCGAACCCGAAGCGCAGCTTGAGCAGCAGATCGCGTTCGAGGATCCCGGAGGGGATGCGCTTGTCGTTGGGGGCGGCACCCACGGCACCGAACAGGATCGCGTCGTGGGAACGCAACCGTTCCATGGTGTCCCCGTTGAGCACCTCACCGGTCTCGAGCCAGTGCTCGGCGCCGAGCGGGTAGCTCGTCTTCTCGAGGGTCACCCCCGCGGGGCGGGTCACGGCGTCGAGGACCTTGACGGCCTCGGCCACGACCTCCGGGCCGATACCGTCACCGGGCAGGACGGCGATCGAGTGGCTGCGGGCGGGTGCGTTAGGTGACGTCGGACTCATGGAGGCCAGCTTAGGTGCGCCCGCCGCGGCCTTCCACATGGTGAACCCGGGTTTCATATAGCGAGACGAACAGTGGGCGCGAGATCCGCTGACAGCCGACCGGCCCGACGACGCTCGGCCGGCCCGCAACGGTCGCTGCGGCGTCGTGCGGACAGGCAACGGCCGGGCCGCCCGACGACGACCCGGCCACCGCACCTCGATACCGCAGTACCTCAGTCCTGGAGCGCCTCCGGGGCCTCGTAGCGTGGGAACACGCCGGAGGGCTTGGGCAGTTCGGTCCCCGCGGCGAGCCGCGTCCCCAGGGCCGAGAACTGCCGCGCCTCCCCCTCGGGCTGACCGAGCTGGTCCAGCAGCCTGGCCATGGAATCCGGCATGACCGGCTGCACGAGGATCGCGACGATGCGCAGCACCTCCGCCGTCACGTACAGCACGGTGGCCATCCGTTCCGGATCGGTCTTGCGCAGCACCCACGGCTGCTGCGCCGTGAAGTAGCGGTTGGCCGATGCGATGACCCGCCACACGGTCTCCAGACCGCGGTGGAACGCGAGCTCGTCGAACGCCGCGCGGTAGTCCCCCACCGCCGACTCCGCCTGTTCGAGCATTTCGAGGTCCTCGGCAGTGAAGTCCCGCGGTTCCGGCACCGCGCCCCCGAGGTTCTTGGCGATCATCGAGAGGCTGCGCTGGGCCAGGTTCCCGAGGTCGTTGGCAAGATCCGAGTTGATGCGTCCGGCGATCGCGTCGTGCGAGTAGTTGCCGTCCTGGCCGAACGGGACCTCTCGCAAGAGGAAGAAGCGCAACTGGTCCAGCCCGTACTCGCCGATCAGGGCGTGGGGATCGATCACGTTGCCCACGGACTTGGACATCTTCTCGCCCTGGTTGAACAGGAACCCGTGCGCGAAGACCTTCCGGGGCAGCTCGAGCCCCGCGGACATCAGGAACGCCGGCCAGTACACGGCGTGGAAGCGCGCGATGTCCTTGCCGATCAGGTGCACGTCCGCGGGCCAGAACGCCCGGAACAGCTCGGCGTCCGTGTCCGGGTAGCCCAGACCCGTGAGGTAGTTGGTCAGGGCGTCCACCCACACGTACATCACGTGCTGGGGGTTGCCCGGCACGGGCACGCCCCAGTCGAACGTGGCGCGGGAGATGGACAGGTCCTGCAGTCCGCCGCTCACGAAGGACGCGATCTCGTGCGAGCGCGTCTGGGGCTGAACGAACCCGGTGCGGTAGAGCTCGAGCAAGCGGTCCTGGTACGCGGAGAGCCGGAAGAAGTAGCTCTCCTCCTCTGTCCACGTGAGCTCCGTGCCCGTACCGATCGAGTAGCGCTGACCATCCGCGCGCACCTCGGTCTCGTCCTCGGCGTAGTAGGCCTCGTCCCGCACGGAGTACCACCCGGCGTACTTGCCCAGGTAGATATCCCCGTTGGCCTCCATGCGCCGCCACAGCTCCTGCGACGCCGCGTAGTGGTCCTCGTCCGTGGTGCGGATGAAGCGGTCGTAACCGATCTGCAGTTTGTCGTCCATGGCCAGGAAGCGCGCGGAATTGGCGTCCGCGAGGTCACGAGGGCTCACGCCCAGCTTCTCGGCGGTCTGCTGCATCTTCTGGCCGTGCTCGTCCGTCCCCGTCTGGAAGCGGACGTCGAAGCCGTCCAGCCGCTTGAACCGGGCCAGGGTGTCCGCGGCGATCGCCTCGTAGGCATGGCCGATGTGCGGCGCGCCGTTGGGGTAGGAAATGGCCGTGGTCACGTAGAAGGGAGTCTGCTCAGTCACCCCACCACTCTATCGACCCGCGCACGGTGCCCGTCGCCCTTGAAGTGGGTACGACGCCGCGGTGCCCCTCCCGTGGGAGGGGCACCGCGGCGTCGTCGTCAGTTATGTCTCGCTCTGTCGGCGCGGAGGCAACGGGAGGAGGGATCAGCGAGCGGCGGTGCCCTCGGTGTAGTCCTCGTCCGTCTGCTCCCACGCGAACAGCGAGCGCAGCTGGCGGCCCGTTGTCTCGATGGGGTGCTTCTCCTCCTTGGCGCGCAACTCCTTGAACTCGCTGCCGCCGGCGGCCTGGTCCTTCATGAAGCGGTCCGCGAAGACGCCCTCCTGGATGTCCTTGAGAACGTCCTGCATGCGCTCCTTGACGGAGGGGTCGATCACGCGCGGGCCGGAGACGTAGTCGCCGTACTCGGCGGTGTCGGAGATGGACCAGCGCTGCTTGGCGATGCCGCCCTCGACCATGAGGTCCACGATGAGCTTGAGCTCGTGCAGCACCTCGAAGTACGCGATCTCCGGCTGGTAGCCGGCCTCGGTCAGCGTCTCGAAGCCGTACTGGACCAGGTGGGACATGCCGCCGCACAGCACGGCCTGCTCACCGAACAGGTCCGACTCGGTCTCCTCGGTGAAGGTGGTCTTGATGACGCCAGCGCGCGTGCCACCGATGCCCTTGGCGTAGGACAGCGCGAGCTGCAGCGCCTGACCGGACGCATCCACCTCGACGGCCACGAGGTCCGGGACACCGCGCCCGGCCTCGAACTCGCGGCGCACGGTGTGGCCCGGGCCCTTGGGGGCGACCATGGCCACGTCCACCCCCTCGGGGGCCGTGATGTAACCGAAACGGATGTTGAAGCCGTGCGCGAAGAAGATCGCGTCACCCTCGTCCAGGTTGTCCTTGATGGACTCCTCGAACACCTGCGCCTGGACCTGGTCCGGGGTCAGGATCATGATGACGTCCGCTTCCTTGGCGGCCTCGGCCACGGTCAGCACGCGCAGGCCCTGGGCCTCCGCCTTGGCGCGGGACTTGGAGTTCTCGGACAGGCCGATGCGGACGTCCACGCCCGAGTCACGCAGGTTCAGCGCATGGGCGTGGCCCTGCGAACCGTAGCCGATGATGGCCACGGAGCGGTTCTGGATGATCGACAGGTCGGCGTCGTCGTTGTAGTAGATCTTTGCCATGGGCTTGCTCTATCTCCTTCGAATAGCGGATGGGCATTGCACGTCGGGGCGCAACGACACGGGCGTTGCGCGAGATGCGGTGTCCTGCGGCCGAGCGGTCAGTGACGCAGGGCGCGATCGGACATGGATTTGGGGCCGCGGCCCAGGGCCACGGTGCCGGCTCGCACGATCTCCCGGATCCCGAAGGGTTCCAGGACGTCCATGAGGGCGTGGATCTTGTCGCGCGATCCGGTGGACTCGATGACCACGGATTCCGTGGAGACGTCCACGATCGTGGCGCGGAACAGGTCCGCGGCCTGCGTGACCTGCAACCGGGTGGCCGCGTCCGCACGGACCTTGACCAGGATGTGGTCCCGCTGCACGGAGGACTCCGGCGACAGCTCCACGATCTTGATCACGTTGATCAGCTTGTTCAGCTGCTTGGTGACCTGCTCGAGCAGCTCACCCTCAGCGTCGACCACCACGGTGATCCGGGAGATCCCGTTCAGCTCCGTGGGGCCCACCGCGAGCGAGTGGATGTTGAACGCGCGCCGCGCGAACAACCCCGCCACGCGGGTCAGCACGCCCGGCTTGTCCTCCACCAGGACGGAAAGAGTGTGTCGGCTCATCGATCAGTCCTCCGTGTTCCACTCGGGCGTCATGTTGCGGGCGATCTGGATCTGGTCGTTGGAGACCCCGGCGGGGACCATGGGCCACACCATCGCGTTCGCGGAGACCACGAAGTCGATCACCACGGGGCGGTCGTTGATCTCGAGCGCCTTCTTGATGGTCTCGTCCACGTCCTCGTCCTTCTCACAGCGCAGGGCGGCACAGCCGTAGGCCTCCGCGAGCTTGACGAAGTCGGGGATGCGGCGGGAGTTGTGACCCGTGTTCAGCTCCGTGTTGGAGTAGCGACCGTCGTAGAACAGGGTCTGCCACTGGCGCACCATGCCCAGGGACGAGTTGTTGATCACCGCGACCTTGATGGGGATATTGTTGATCACGCACGTGGCAAGCTCCTGATTGGTCATCTGGAAGCACCCGTCACCGTCGATCGCCCACACCACGCGGTCCGGCTGGGACACCTGTGCACCCATGGCCGCGGGGACCGCGAAGCCCATGGTGCCCAGGCCCGCGGAGTTCAGCCACTGCCGGGGCCGCTCGTAGTCCACGAACTGCGCGGACCACATTTGGTGCTGTCCCACACCGGAGACGTAGACCGCATCCGGCCCGGTCAGCTCGGAGATCCGCTCGATCACGTACTGGGGACTGCCCAGACCGTCATCGGTCTTGGTGTAGCCCAGCGGATAGGTCTCGCCCAGGGAGTTCAGGGTATCCCACCACAGACCCAGATCCGGCGTGCCGGTTTCCTCGAACTCCTGGCGCACGGCCTGGGTGAGGTCCGGGATCACGTACTTGAGATCCCCCACGATGGGCACGTCCGCCACGCGGTTCTTGGAGATCTCCGCGGGGTCGATGTCCGCGTGGATCACCTTGGCGTTCGGGGCGAACGAGCTCAGCTGACCGGTCACGCGGTCGTCGAAGCGCGCTCCCAGGGTGATCAGCAGGTCCGACTGCTGCAGCGCGTACACCGCCGGCACGGTCCCGTGCATCCCGGGCATGCCCAGGTTCTGGTCGTGCGAGTCGGGGAAAATCCCGCGCGCCGTGAGCGTGGTGACCACCGGCGCGCCGGTGAGTTCGGCGAGCTCGAGCAGTTCCGCGGGCACGTCCGCCCGCATGGCGCCGCCACCCGTGTAGAGCACCGGACGCTGTGCCGCCGCGATCATGCGGGCGGCCTCCTTGATCTGCTTGGAGTGCCCGCGCGTCACGGGACGGTAGCCCGGCAGTTCCATCTGCGGGGGCCAGCTGAAGGTCATCATCGCCTGCTGGGCGTCCTTGGCCACGTCCACCAGGACGGGTCCCGGACGCCCGGTCGAGGAGAGGTGGAAAGCCTCGGCGATGACCCGGGGGATCTCCTGGGCGTCCGTGACCAGGTAGGAGTGCTTGGTCACCGGCATGGTCATGCCCACGATGTCCGCCTCCTGGAAGGCGTCCGAACCGATCGCGGAGCTGGCCACCTGACCGGTGATCGCGAGCATGGGGATCGAGTCCATGTTGGCGTCCGCGAGCGCCGTCACGAGGTTCGTGGCACCGGGACCGGACGTGGCGATGCACACGCCCACGCGACCCGAGGCCAGGGCGTAGCCCTCCGCGGCGTGCCCCGCACCCTGCTCGTGGCGTACGAGGATATGGTTGATCTTCTCGGCGTCCAGCAACGGGTCGTAGGTGGGCAGGATGGCACCACCCGGCAGACCGAAGACGTCCGTGACACCGAGCTGCTCGAGGGAGCGGATGATCGCCTGGGAACCGGTCATCTCCTCCGGGGCCACGACCTCCGCCGCGGTACCCGTCAGCCGTGCCTGGTCCGTCTCCGCGGGCCGGGGCGCCGAAGCCGCGGGCGGCCGCCGCTGGGCCATCACCGCCGGTGAGATCGGCTGATCCTTACTCATAGTGCTGTGTCCTTACCTGCTGTGTTGTGCGAGATGCCGAGCGGGGTGGCGCGGGGCGAGCCGGTGACAGGTCGTCATACATGGAAAAAGGCCCTTGCCACGGGTTCCGTGGGCTGAGGGCCTGGCGGGTACGCGCGTCGAGTACTCCTCAGGCCCGGTGTCCGATGAGGACGACCGGTACGAGGTCTACCACGATGCGCAGTGCCGTTGTCATACCGCCCATGGTGTGACCCACAGAACGCGGGTGTCAAACTACGGACACCCCTTCTCACAATGTGAAACATTGTGTCCCCCACCGTGGCACCCCCGTCCGCGTGCGCGAGCCCGTCCGTGGTCGACCGTGCGGGACCGTGGGTGTCCGTGCTCACTCGTCCTGCAGGGCCAGTCGGCCCGGCTGCACGAGGAACTGCGGTGAGCGACCCTGCCGGATCAGTTCCAGCTGCTCCAGGATCAGCTTGCGCACCCGGGGCCGGAAGGAGACGTTGGAGCCGCCCACGTGGGGCAGCACGATCGAGCCCGCCGCGCTCATCAGGGAGTGGTCACCGGGAAGCGGTTCGGGGTCCACCACGTCCAGCGCGCAGCGCAGACGGCCCGAGACGACCTCCGCGGTTAGGGCGTCCGTGTTCACCACGGGACCCCGGCCCACGTTGACCACGAGGGCGTCGTCCGGCAGCAGTGCCAGGGTCCGCTCGCCCACCAGGTCGCGGGTCGCATCGCCGAGGGGTAGCGCGAGCACCAGGATGTCGGTGCGCAGCAGGATCTCGTCGAGTTCGTCAATGCCGTGGATACGGCCAGCCTCGTCCTCGCGGGCGTGGGAAGCCACTCGGGTGAGCTCCACCTCGAACGGTGCGAGTCGGGAGATGACCGCGCCTCCGATCTCCCCGACGCCCACCACGGTGACGCGGGAGTCAGCCACCGCGCGCGAGAAGTACCGCTTGTAGACACCCTCGTGCTGTTGCAACACGGCCCGGTCCAGGTTGCGCTGCGCGGCGATGATCAGTCCCAGGGCGATCTCCGCGGTCCCGGCCGCGTGCACCCAGCCGCCGGCGGCCAGGGCCACGTCCTCACCGATCTTCTCGGGCACGCCGTCGAAGCCCGTGGACTGCAACTGCACCAGACTCACGTCCCGCACGACGGAGGGGTCCTTGAGCCAACGCCCGCTGTAGTAGGGAGCCACGGCGATGTCCACGTCCTCCCGGGCGCAGCCCTCCGGCTCGTTTTCCAGATCCCACAGCACGCACGTGAAATCGGTGGTTTCGGCGCTGATCTCGTCGAAGAGCTGCTGCTCGGGCAAGGAGATCACACGCAGGTCGGACAGCGGAACATCCTGGGAGTGGCTCATGCCCCCGATTCTACGGTCCGGTATACGCCGTAGGACCTGTACAACGGACGTGGCCCTCGGCACCCCGCAGCCCGATTTGACTCCCCCCGCCGTGGTGCTAAAGTAATCTCTCGTTGCGAGGGAGAAAGCAACGGCGAACACCGCCAGCTGACCCGTCCAACGCCCGCGCCTCTAGCTCAATTGGCAGAGCAATTGACTCTTAATCAATGGGTTCAGGGTTCAAGTCCCTGGGGGCGCACGGAACGACCGAAAGGACCGGATCACATGTGATCCGGTCCTTTCGCTGTCTGAACTCAACGAGCGTGCGCGGTGGCCCCGCCGCTCGTTGCGTTCCGGGTCACGACGACGCCGCTGCGCCGCCCGGGTCAGCGCGACGTGGCGCCGTGTTCCGACTCCGTCGGTGAGTCGGCACCCTCCGTGGGACCGGCCGGGGTCTCGGCGCCGTCCTCGACCTCCATGCGCCAGCGTGCACCACCCAGGGTGGAGATCAGGTCGATGAGCTTGCGGCGGAACTGCTCATCCGTGTCACGGTCGCTACCCAGCAACCCCTTCTCCAACCGCGCGGCGTCCACAAGGACCCGCTCCCCCGCCGGGGAGATGCTCACCATGTGGGAACGGCGGTCGAGCGCGTTGCGGGAACGCGTGATGTGACCATGCACCTCCAACCGGTGCAGGGTCTTGCCCATGGTCTGGGCCTGGACGCGCACTTGGTGGGCCAGTTGCGCCTGCGTCATGCTGCCCTCCGAGCGGAGGACGTCCAGGGCCATCACGCCCGCGTGGGTGATACCGAGAGACGCGAGGTTCTCGTTCCACGCGTGTTCCACGAGGCGAGCCGCCGTGGACAGCAGACGGTTCGTGGGCCACTGGTTCTTGTAGGACATAGGACTATCGTATCCGCTCGACGAAATCGCTGAACAATACTACGGGGCACCCCGCCAGTCAAATCCCCGCGCCGAACATCGTCTTGCGAACCCCTCTCGTGCGACTGCGGGAACCGCCCGGGATCGTGCGCACTGGGCGCGGGGCGGACGCAGCGACGTCGTACGGCGGGACCGAGACCGGAGCCGGTGCGCGAACCCGAAGCATGGCATGCTCGGGTGCATCCCTGAACTGTACGTGAGAACGCGTCCTTAGGGAACACCTGTCACTCACCAGGAAGGATCACGCCGTGACCGTTCGTCTGTCCCCCGGGGACGCCGCTCCCGATTTCACCCTGCCCGACGCCCACGGGGAGCCCGTCGCCCTGGCGGGCCTGCGCGGGAGCAAGGTCATCCTGTACTTCTACCCCCGCGCCGCGACCCCCGGCTGCACCACGCAGGCGTGCGACTTCCGGGACAACATGGCCTCGTTCGATGCCGAGGGTTACCGTGTGCTCGGGATCTCGCCGGACGCTCCCGCTGCCCTCGAGCGCTTCGCACAGAACGAGGGTCTGGGCTTCCCGCTGCTCTCGGACGAGGACCACGCCGTGGCGGAGGCGTACGGCGCGTGGGGCGAGAAGAAGAACTACGGGAAGGTCTATGAGGGTCTCATCCGCTCGACCGTGGTACTCGACGAACAGGGGACGGTGAGCCTCGTCCAGTACAACGTGCGCGCCATGGGGCACGTGGCCAAGCTGCGCCGGGACCTCGGCCTCGACACCTGAGCGGGCGGCCGCCGCCCGGCCTGGGACCCGGAACCGGGGCCGCACCGCGCGCGATTCTCGGCGAGCGCGGAGGAAGCACTGGTTAGTCACTGGTTAGTATGGTGGACGATTCCGGGCACCCCCTCCGCGTTCAGGCCGGGTCCGGGTCCCGATGTCAGCGCGAGTGGTGGAACTGGTAGACACGCAGGATTTAGGTTCCTGTGCCTCACGGCGTGCGGGTTCGATTCCCGTCTTGCGCACCATGATGCCGCGTACTGCCGTGCGACAACGCGGCGGCCAGAGAAAGGATGCGCCGTGGTTGCTGAGAACCGCCTCGGACGGCGTTCCTTCCTCTCCCTCGCGGGCGCGGGGCTCATGCTCACCGGTTGCGGGTCCACGACCGCCCGCCCCTCGGCGAGCGCCACCGCACCCCGCAACACGTTTGTTCTGGCGCACGCCGCGGCACCGGCGGGGCTGGACCCCTCCCGGAGGAACTCGCAGGAGACGGCCCGGATCGCCACGCAGATCCTGGAGGGGCTCGTGACGGCGGACCGCTCGACCGGTGAGCCCGCGCCGGGCCTCGCGGAGTCGTGGGAGCTCGCGGATGATCGTCGGTCCGTGACGTTCACCCTGCGCCGGGGGGTCCGCTTCCATGACGGTGCCGCGCTGGACGCCGCCGCGGTCAAGGCGAACTTCGACAAGTGGCAGGCCCAGGCCGAGTCCTCCGAACCGTGGGCCTCGCGCTGTGCGTTCGCGACGGCCTTCCGCCACGGCACGTCGAGCCCGCTCGTGGCCTCGGCCTACGCCGGCACGGAGGTCACGGACGAGCGCACCGTGGTGGTGAAGCTCACCCGCCCCTACACGCCGCTGCTGGCCGCCCTGACCCAACCGGCGTTCGGGATCGCCTCCCCCGTGAGCATCGAGGCGGGAACGGAGAACGAGCACCCCGTGGGCACGGGCCCCTTCCGCTTCGACTCGGCGACCGCCGACACCGTGAAGCTCTCCGCCCACGAGGGCTACTGGGGCGAGCTCGGGGACGTGGGCACCCTCGAGATGCGGGTCATCCGTGACGCACATGTGCGCTGTGCGGCCCTGCTCACGGGTGAGGTGGACGCGTACGACCTCGTGGGGCTCGACGCCTTCGCGCCCCTCGCGCGCCGCGGCGTGCAGGTGCTCTACCGCGACCCCTACTCTGTGTCCTACCTCGGGTTCAACCGTTCCGTCCCCGTGCTGCGGGACGTCGCGGTACGCCGCGCCGTCGCCTCCGCGATCGACCGCGGTGCCCTGGCGTCCCAGCTGTACCCCAGCGGGACCAACGTGGCGGACCAGTTCGTCCCCGCCCGGTTCAACGTGGACGGCGAGAACCTGCAGATCCCCGGCTACGACCCCCAGCGCGCCCGGGACCAGTTGCGGGCCAGTTCCTACCGGGGGCAGGCCCTGCGCTTCTACTACCCGCGCAATACGTCCCGGATGTACCTGCAGGAACCGGAGCGCGTGTACGCGCAGATCTCGGCGCAGCTCACCCGCGCGGGCTTCCGTCTGGACCCCGTCCCCATGGACTGGGACGACGGGTACGTGGACGCCGTGACCGATCCCACCGCGGGCCACGCGTTCAGCCTCCTGGGCTGGAGCGGGAGCTTCCGCGACCCCGACGGCTTCATGGGCCCGTTGCTGGGCACCCCCGACGCGCAGTTGGGGGACGACGACGCCGGGTTGCTCACCGCGGTCAACCGCGCCGCCACCATGCCCCAGGGCGACGCCCGCAATGCCGCGTACCGCACGCTCAATGACCGCGTCTCGGCGGTGATCCCGGCCGTGCCGCTCGCGCACCCCGTCTCGGCGGTGGCTGTGAACTCGCGCGTGGCGTCCTTCCCGGTGACCTCCACGGGGTTCGAACGCTTCAACGAGCTGCGCCTGGCCTGAACCGCACCATGTGTGCCCGGCGGCCCCGTTGGGAGTTGGCTGGAGCTGGGGATACCCTGGACACCGGAAAGCCTCGGCGCAGTGCCGCGTCGATCATGCACGCACGGGAGACAATGTGACTTCATCTCAACCCACCGAATCCGTCGACGTCGTCCTGGTGGGCGCCGGCATCATGAGCGCCACGCTCGCGACCCTGCTCAGCGACCTGCAGCCGGACTGGTCCATGACCGTCCTGGAGCGCCTCAACGCCGCGGGTCTCGAGAGCTCCAATGCCTGGAACAACGCGGGCACCGGACACTCTGCGCTGTGCGAACTGAACTACGCACCCCAGGCCGCGGACGGCACTGTGAGCGCCACGAAGGCCCTGAACATCAACGAGCAGTTCCAGGTGACGCGCCAGCTGTGGAGCTCGCTCGTAGAGAACGGCACGCTCGAGTCCCCCGACACGTTCATCAACCCCGTGCCCCACATCTCCATGGTGTTCGGTGAGGACCACGCGGACTACCTGCGCGCCCGCTACGACGCGTTCAAGCCTCACAAGCTGTTCGAGCGCATGGAGTTCACCGAGAACCGCGACCAGATCGCCGAGTGGGCGCCCCTCACGATGCACGGCCGCGGCGCCGGTCGCGTGGCGGCGACCTTCGCCCCCGAGGGCACGGACGTGGACTTCGGTGCCCTCACCAACCAGCTGCTCACCCACCTGACCGGGCGCAACGTGACCGTGCGCTACGGCCAGGAGGTCACCACCCTGAAACGACAGAGCGACGGTTCCTGGAACGTCTCGGTCGAGGACAGGCTCAACAGCGACAACAACCGCGTCATCCACGCGCGCTTCGTTTTTCTGGGTGCCGGCGGCGGCGCGCTGTCCCTGCTGCAGAAGTCGGGGATCCGGGAGGCCAAGGGCTTCGGCGGGTTCCCCGTCTCCGGTCTCTTCCTGCGCAACACCGATCCCACCGTCACGTCCCAGCACAACGCCAAGGTCTACGGCCAGGCCTCCGTGGGCGCCCCGCCCATGTCCGTGCCCCACCTGGACACGCGCTACGTCCACGGCGAGCGCACCCTGATGTTCGGGCCCTACGGCGGGTTCAAGCCCAACTTCCTCAAGCACGGTTCCCTGCTGGACCTGCCCAAGAGCGTGCGCGCGCACAACCTCTACCCCATGACCCGTGCGGGTCTGGCCAACCTGGACCTAGTCAAGTACCTCGTGGGCGAACTGACCAAGACCCGGTCCCAACGCATGGACGCCCTACGGGAGTACTACCCCACCGCCGAGGAGTCCCAGTGGGAGCTCATCGAGGCCGGTCAGCGCGTGCAGGTCATGAAGTCGGATCGGCAGAAGGGTGGCGTGCTGCAGTTCGGCACCGAACTCGTGACCAGCGCGGACGGCTCGATTGGTGCTCTGCTGGGCGCCTCCCCCGGTGCGTCCACGGCCGTGCCGATCATGCTCAACCTGCTCTCCCGCTGCTTCCCGGCCAAGATGTCCGAGTGGGAGCCCAAAATCAAGGAGCTGATCCCCTCCTACGGCAAGAAGCTCGATGAGAACCCGCAGCTCGCGGACGAGATCATGGGTCACACCGCCCAGGTGCTCGGCATCAAGTAGTCCCGTTCCGGCGGACGTTACGGAGGGTCTTTGTGCACTGCGCACAAAGACCCTCCGTCGTCTCCACCCCTGATCAGCTGTGCCCCAATGCGTGGACAGGCTCTGTCCTCCCGGCCACAAGTGTGGACACCGCTCGCTGGGGGCGCGCTCATCCCCTCTCGTAACATGTAGATAACGTCCATAGGGGGTGGACGTTGCCAAAGGGGGAAGAATGACATCAAGGGGGAGTGTCGAAGCGTGGGATGCACTAAGCCGCTGCCATGTGTCGGTGACACGTCAGCTCCAACGCGGAGTGGATTTACGCGGCTTGTCTCGTCGTGAGTTCGAGGTCCTGGCCGCGCTGTGCACCACCGGCCGGGGTGGCCTGCGGTTACGCGATCTCAACAGCCACGTGCTGTTGACGCAATCGAGCCTCTCACGCATGCTCGAGCGTCTCGAGAACAAGGGGCTCGTGACCCGGCGCCAGGATTCCCAGGACCTGCGCGGTGTGCGGGTCGCCCTGACCGATGCCGGGACCCAGCTCTACGAGCAGATCTCGCAGGACAACGACCAGATGGTCGCGGACGTCATGAGCACCGCTCTGGACGCCCAGGAGATCAGGGTGCTCACGCGACTGAGTGAACGCATCCATCAGTACGCGTTGTCCTTGTCACGGTGACCGATCCGCACCGCTGCACGCACTGACCCGCCCGTACGGCGGCCCACACCGCGCCCACGATTCGTCGTGGGCGCGGTGTCGTGTCCGGCGACGTCGCGTACAGCGGAGTCGCGCCCCGGCGGTGCCGCATGCCCCGATACCATATGATGCAGTGCCGCGCCCGATGGCGCTGCGCCGTGCGGCGGCGTCGTCGGCAGTACCGGGGCCGGCGCCGTATAGGCGCACGGTGCGTGGGCGGGGGTCGAAAGGTCGCTAAACTTCTGGGAGTACCTGCTTTGCGCAGCCACCACATTCGCTCCTGGAGAGGACCCCCATGACAACTCAGCATTTGGAGTCCACGGCGCGTCGGGGGGACGCGGCCCCGGACCCGGACCATGATGCCAAACCCGACTCCCCCACCAAGCTCAAGGGGCAGTCATGGGGTTACGTCTTCAAGCGCGCCCTGTCCGAATTCAGTAAGGACGGATGCACTGACCTCGCCGCGACACTGACGTACTTCGCGGTGCTCTCCATCTTCCCGGCGCTTCTGGCGTTGGTGTCCCTGCTGGGTGTGTTCGGCCAGGGTGAGGCCACCACGAGCGCCATCCTAGACTTCCTGAACCGTTATGCTCCCTCGTCCGTCGTGGATCTGCTCTCCGGACCCATCTCCCAGCTGACCACTCAGTCCGGGGCCGGACTGGCCCTGGTCGTCGGTGTCCTGGGTGCGCTATGGACCGCATCGGGTTATACCGGTGCGTTCTCCCGGGCGATGAACCGCATCTACGAGATCGCCGAGGGTCGCCCCTTCTGGAAGCTCAAGCCCATCATGCTGCTGATCACCCTGATCATCGTGCTGATCGTGGCCGCCGTGATGTTCATGGTGTTGCTCTCCGGTGACTTCGCGCAGACCGTGGGTGACCTGGTGGGTCTGGGTTCCACCACCGTGACCGTGTGGAACTGGGCCAAGCTGCCCGTCATCCTGTTCCTGCTCGTGCTGCTCATCGCGATCCTGTACTACGCGACGCCCAACGTGAAGCAGCCCAAGTTCAAGTGGTTGAGCCCGGGCGCAGCGATCGCGCTCGTGTTCATGATCATCGCCGGGCTCGGGTTCGGTTTCTACGTGGCGAACTTCTCGAGCTACAACGCGACCTACGGCATCATCGGCTCCGTGATCATCCTGCTCCTGGGCCTGTGGATCATGAACAACGTGCTCCTCTTCGGCGCCGAGGTGGACGCCGAACTCGAGCGTGGCCGCCAGTTGCAGGGCGGGATCCGTGCCGAGCACGCCGTCCAGCTGCCTCCCCGGGACACCACCCAGGTGAAGAAGCAGAAGGAGAAGGAGGAGAAGCTCGAGGCCGAGGGGCGCAAGATCCGGTTGCGCACCGAGCACGTCGACTACTCGCAGGACTCCTGAGTCACCACGACGATCCTTCACAACGCGGGCCCGCACCATCGTGCGGGCCCGCGTTCTCATGTTCAGGGCCTGCCATCCGGTGTCGCCGACCGGTTTCCCCGACTTGGTTGCGTCGACCCAGATCATCTCCCGGCTCGTCATCCGCGCCCGGTTTTCGTCGCGGGGCGAACGACGCGGCGTCGTCGGGCCATGTGTGGCGGCCACCATGCATACTGGGAAGGACGCTAGGAAGCTACGAGACGACGGAGGCAACCGTATGCACAAGGTCAAAGGCGTGGTGGTGCGGGCCAAGAACGAGCCCGCCACCGTTGAAACCATCCTGGTCCCCGATCCGGGGCCGGGAGAGGCACTCGTGGACGTGCTCACGTGCGGGGTGTGTCAGACGGACCTGCACTACAAGGTGGGCGGCGTGGGGGACGCCTTCCCCTATCTCCTGGGGCACGAGGCCGCAGGCGTGGTCAGCGCCGTGGGCGAGGGTGTCACGGAGGTGGCCGTGGGCGATCACGTGATCCTCAACTGGCGCGCGGTGTGCGGCGAATGCCGGGCGTGCCGCCGCGGTGAACCGTGGTACTGCTTCAACACCCACAATGCCGAGCAGAAGATGACCCTCGAGGACGGCACAGAACTCGAACCCGCCCTGGGGATCGGTGCGTTCGCGGAGAAGACGTTGGTCGCGGCCGGGCAGTGCACCCTCATCGAATCCCCGCTCGAGGGCGAACAGTACGCCGCGGTGGGTCTGCTGGGCTGCGGCCTCACCGCCGGGATCGGCGCGGCAATCAACACCGGTGCGGTCAAGCGCGGAGAGTCCGTAGCGGTCATCGGCTGCGGCGGCGTGGGCACCGCCGCGGTCGCGGGTGCGGCGCTCGCGGGTGCGACGACGATCATCGCGGTGGACGTGGACGACGACAAGCTGAGCACCGCGCAGCGGCTCGGCGCGACCCACACCGTCAATTCTCGGTCCGTGGATCCCGTGGAGACCATCCGCGAGCTCACGGGCGGTCACGGCGCGGATCTCGTGATCGACGCCGTGGGCGTGGCCGACACCTTCATGCAGGCCTTCCAGGCGCGTGACCTCGCGGGTCGCATGGTCCTGGTGGGCGTTCCCAATCCCGGGACCGTGGCGGAGATCCCGCTGGACCAGGTGTTCTCCCACGGCGGGTCCATCAAGTCCGCGTGGTACGGGGACACCCTGCCCTCGCGCGACTTCCCGATGCTCGTGGACCAGTACCTCCTGGGCCGGTTGGACCTGGATGCCTTCGTCTCCGAGCGCATCGCCCTCGAGGACGTGGACGCCGCGTTCGGGACCATGAAGTCCGGCAAGGTCCTGCGTTCCGTCGTGGAACTGGCCCGATGACGCGCACACCGCAGACCGTCCTGACCGACCCGCGCGGCGGCGTCACCGTCACGAACTGCGTCACGGAGGGTACGTTCAGCCTGGACGGCGAGACCTTCGACGTGGAGAACAACGTGTGGGTCGTGGGTAACCAGGCCGAGTGCGTCGTGATCGATCCCGCGCACAACCCCGACGCCGTGCTCGCCGCAGTCGCGGACCGCACCATCACGCACGTGCTGCTGACCCACGGTCACGACGACCACATCGCGGCGGTGCGCGAGTTCACCGACCGCGCGGGCACGGACGCCCCGATCATGATGAACCACGAGGACCTCATGCTGTGGCGCGCCGTCTACCCGGAGGGGCCGGAGCCCGAGCCGTTGCGAGACGGACAGGAGATCCTCGCGGGCACCGAGGTGTTCACCGTGTTGGCCACGCCCGGCCACTCTCCCGGGTCCGTGGTGTTCCACGCCCCACGCCTGGGTGAGAACGGGGTGGTCTTCACCGGGGACACGTTATTCCAGGGCGGCCCGGGTGCCACGGGGCGGTCCTATTCGGACTTCCCCACGATCATCGACTCCATCGAGAAACGGCTGCTCACGCTGCCCGAGGACACCCTCGTGCTCACGGGTCACGGCGACTCCACGACCATCGGCCAGGAGAAGCCACACCTGAGCGAATGGATCGCCCGCGGCCACTGAGTGATCGCGCTTGCGGTACGACGCCGCTCGGCCCGGTCCCCTGCGAACCGGCCCGGGCGGCGTCGTCGTGTGAGCAGCGTCAGATGCGGGGCCTGGGCCCCGGGCTGCGGCGTTGCGTGTAATTGAAGATGAGGGCGGTAGCCAACAGCACCATGGCGGCCGCCATGGGGACCATGGCCGCGGTCATGTCGTCGAAGTGTACGCCCAGGTACGCGCTGAGCGTGAGTCCCAGCGCCGTGGCGATGCTCGACGTCACAGTCATGCGTGCCACGAGTCCCAGGAAGTCGCTGCCCGCAGTGACGTAACCGGCACTGCTGTGGAGGCACAGCAGGCACGGGCCTGAGAACAACCCGAGCGCGAGGAGCACGAGGGAATACCCCACGAAACCGGACGGCCCGGACATGAGCATGGATGCCAGCAGTGCACCCGTGGCGGCGAGAATCCACATGTTCTCAGCGCTCAACCGGCGGCGGAAACGCACGGCCAGGCTCGACCCCACGGCGGCCCCGAACCCCAGCAACGCATAGATGACCCCCATGGTCTCCACGCTGTCCAGGGACACTGAGTACACCACGAGGCACCCGAGCACCGCGCCCATGAGGGCGTTCAGCGCCGCCACACCGTAGATCAATCCATGGCTCAGCCGGAACACGGCACGGCTGCGCCCGGGCGCGCCGCGGGGGCGTCGCCAGGACCAGAGGGGCATGTCCGCGCGGGGACAGCGGGCGGAGGAATGCAGGACGAATGCCGCCGTGATCAGCACGGTCCACACGGCGGCGAAACGCAGCACCACCGCCGGGCCCATGGTCACAGCGAGCAGTCCCGTGAGCGCGGCACCCAGCACCGTGGCCAGTCCCTCGTTCACGGATTCGCGGCGCATGGCCGCCGGGAACGCTTGTGACCGGTCCTGTGCTCGCAACACGGAGGCCCAGCGGAGCCGCGCGGCCAGTCCCATGGGTGTCATGACCACGCCGGCCACGAAGAACGGCGCGAGCGCGGACACGGCATCCCACGAGACCGGGATCTCGGTGACCTGGGCTCGTGACAGCACCCAGAGGATGATCCCCTGGATCAGGGAGAACGCGACCAAGGCCCACAATCGCCAGCGGGCGTTGGCCAGCGCGGCCACACCCACGCCGCTCACGGCTATGCCGAGACACAGGGACGCCGAGCTCAACGCGGCCGTCCACGCCGAGGAGGACGAGACCGCCACGAGCGTGAGCAGGCCCAACGGGGCCATGACCTGGGGCAGGCGGAGCAACATGGTGATCGCGCCCAGCCTGCGATCACTGCGCACGGTGCGTTCACGCGGGGTGAGCATCTTGCCGGGCTTCTCGGGCGCGGGGCGGCGGATCGCGGTACTCACGACCTCAGCCTACGCGGCATCCCACGGCCCCGCGACGACCGACAGATGCGAGCCACCGGGGGTTTTGGTGACCACGAGCTGGGTGTCGATGCGTTGTTTCATCTCGCTCACGTGGGACACCACACCGATGACCCGCCCCGTGCGGCGCAACCCGTCCAGGGTCTCGAGGACCTGCTCGAGGGTTTGTCCGTCAAGGGAGCCGAAACCCTCGTCCACGAAGAGCGTGTCGATCTCCTGTCCCCCGGCCTCGGACCGGACGACATCCGCAAGAGCCAGGGCGAGCGCGAGCGAGGTGAAGAAGGATTCCCCGCCCGACAGTGTTTCCGTGCCGCGGCGGACACCGGTCCACGAGTCGTCGATCTCGAGTCCGAGCCCGGACTTGCCACCCCCTCGGGTGCGATCCGTATGCACCAGTGTGAAGCGACCGGAGGACATCCGTGCCAGGTGTTCGGACGCCACCGCGGCCACGTGCTCGAGCTTCGCGGCGAGTACGAACGAGGTCAGGGTCATCCGCAGGGCGTTCTCGGGGGAGTTCGCCGTGGCCACATCCGCGAGTCCGCTCAGGCGCTGGGCGTTCTCTCGAGCGCGCTCGAGTTCGGCGTGTCGGGCGGGCATGTGCTCGGCGTGGGATGCGGCGTCGGCCGCGAGGGTCTGCAGTCCGCCCAGCTTCTGGTTCAATGCATCCCGCAACTGTTCGTACCCGTCCCGTTCGGCGGCGGTGCGAGCCAGTGCTTCCTCGGACAAGCCCGCGCGTTCCTCGGCGCTGAGCCCCTCGGCACGTTGCATGTCCTGGGTCGCGAGTTCCGCCGAGACTGAGTCCCGCTCCTCCTGCAGGGCGGTGAGCCGCTCGGCGAGTCCGGCCGCGTCCGCCGGGTCCATGAGAGCCTCGTCCGCGGCGCTCTCGGTCTCGAACGGGGACGCGTCAAGGGCACGTTCCACGGCACCCTGCGCGGTGCGGACCTCGTGTTGCGCGGCCTCCAGCGTCCGCTGTTGCGATTCCCACTCGCTCACCGTGCGCACGAGGCGCTCGGACCGTTCGAGGAACTCGGTGGCCGAATCGAAGCCCCTGATGCGCCGGGCCAACTCCTCACGCGCCCGGTCGCACCGTGTCAGGAGTCCCTTGAGGCGCGCACGGGTCCCCGCGATGTCACCGTTGATCCGCGTCCCCTCCCCCTCGAGATCTTGGACCTCCCGCCGAGCAGCCGCGATCTCGGCCTCACCCCGGCGCACCCGGGTCAGGCTCTGCTCGAGTCGGGCCAGTTCCTCATCGGCGTGGCGACACCGGTCCACGGCGGCGTCGACGTCCGTGTCCGCGCCGCGCGCGAGCGCCTCGGCCGCACCGGTCTGCGCCCGCTGCCACGCTGCGTGGGATGCATCCACGGTGTCCTGTGCGGTGTCCCGGGCGGCGCGTGCGCGATCGAGTGCGTCATCGGTGACCTCGTCCTCGGTTCCGGCGCCGGCGAGGTGCGGGTGCTCCGTGGCTCCGCACACGGGGCACGGATCCCCCGGCTCCAGCCCGGTGGCGAGGGTCGCGGCCGCACTCGCGTAGCGCTGCGCTTCGAGCGCTTCCACGTGCTGGGCGGCGGCCCGCCGTGCGGTTTCATCCTCCCGGTACCGGCGCGCCCGTTCCTGCTCCTCCGCCCGGGCCCGTGCGTATTCCCGACTCGCGGCCACTGCCTCCCGCGCGGTGCGGGCCCGTTCGCGCACGAGGGCCTCGTCCTTGACCTCCCCCAGGAGTTCGCGATGCGATTCCTCGCTGCGGGTCAAGGCGTCCCGCGCGGAGGCGAGATCCCGGGTGAGGTGCGTCGCCCGCTCCTCGAGCGCCGAAAGGGCCTTGCGTTCGCGAGCCGCCTCCTCCTCGTCCCTCGTGAGTGACTCCTCCTGGGCCACGGCGCCCCTGGCGGATTCGCGCGCGGTCACGACTGCATCGCGCAGACCCGCGGGCACCTGCCCGGACTCGTCCACGGCGTCCATGAGGCTCGCGTTCGGGCCCAGAATGTGCTGAGCCACGCGGGCCGACGGCGCGTCCCCCGTGACAGTGGCACGCAGGTCGGTGACGGCGGCGTCAAGGGTCGCGACGCGCCGTCGGGCGTCACGCAGTTCCACGAGCGGCGCTTGCAATTCCTGTGCCGCCTCGTGCTCGCGCAGTTGTCGGGCCGCACCCTCCGACTGCTCCGCGTGCTCCGCGAGTTCATCCCGGCGCCGCGTGAGTTCGCCGCGCCTCCTGACCAGCGAATGCAGGGTCTCCAATTGTGCGTAGCGCTGCTGGGCCCCTGTGTACGACGACGCCGCGCCGTCCCGTGCCCGGCCCACCGTGTTTACGAGGGTGACGCAGTCGTCGACCAGCTCACGCCATCGATCCGGGCCCCCTTCGTTGTCGGCGTCCCCCGATTTCCCGTCCGCGGGCCCCTCCTCCGAAGCGGCCGACGCAGCGCTGGTCGAGGCTCGGCCCTGGTCAGACGAATCCGCGTCGGTTTCTCCACCGTTGGCGTCCGCCGCGGTGCCCACGGCGACGTCGCCGATCGACCCCTCGTCCGACGGGAGATCCAATCGGGTCCGGAGCGCCCCGGGGAGGTCCGATAGGACGTCCTCCGGTAACCGGGCGACCGTGTGGGCCACGCGTTCCCTGAGCCGGGCGAGGACCTCGTCCGCTCGTTCCGCCTCGCGTTCCGCCTCGTACAGGACGCTCTTGGCTCGATCCGAGCGCGTTTTCAGCTCATCCTGGATGTCCGCGTAGACGTCCGTGCCGAATAGCGTTTCCAGGAGGTCTTCCCGCTCCTTGGAACCTGCTTGCAGGAACCTGGCGAACTGGCCCTGGGGAAGCATCATCACCTGGGTGAACTGCTCACGGTCCAGGCCCACGACGTGGTGGATGGTCTGCCCCACGTCGTCCGGGCGGTAACCGCGGTCCACCCATTCCCCCGCCACGTGTTCCCGCAATGACACCGTGGCGTGACGGTCGCTCCACCCGGACGCAGCCCGGGAGGACGGTTCGCGCCACGCGGGCGTCCTGCTCACGTGCCACCGCCGGCCACCCGCCGTGAACTCCAACTCGACGCGCGGCCCGGTGCGGGGATCCGCATGATCACTGTGCTGGGCCTTGCGCCCGCCCTTGGCGGCAGTCGTGGGCCCGGATCCGTAGAGCGCGAAGCAAATGGCATCCAACACGCTGGTCTTACCCGACCCGGTTTCGCCGTTGAGCAGGAAGACCCCTGCCTCGTTCAGGACGTCGAAATCCACCGTCTCCCGCTTGGCGAACGGCCCGAAGGCGGTGATCTCCATCCGATGCAGCTTCACTGCTCCACTCCCCTGCTGCGCGCGGCGGCCACCGCGTCCGCGATCTCGTCCTGTTCCGGCCCGGACAGCCCCCGGTGCCGCACGTGGTCGTAGAACTGCGCGCACAGCTCCTCGGCACCGGCGGCTTCCGCGACCCGCGCGCTGTACGCCTGCTGGGTCAGAGTCCGGCCGCCCTCGGGTTCCCAGCGCAGTTCCACCGTGCGGGGGAACCGCGTCCTGATCCGATCCATCGCGGATGCCGGGCGGTCACGATCCGTGAGGACCACCTGACACCAGACACCCTCCGCCGAGGTGTGCGCCGGATCCCGTAGCAACTCGTCGAGTGTCCCCCGCAGGCACGCCAGATCCATGCGCGCGGCGTGGTCCAAGCCGGTGACCTCACGGACCCCGGTCTCCTGGACGTCCACGAGCCACGCTCCCTTGGGGTGTCCGGCCTCGGAGAAGGAATAGGCCACGGGCGAGCCGCTGTAGCGCACGGCGTCCGCGACTCGCTGCCGACGGTGGATGTGGCCGAGCGCCGTGTAGTCATGACGGGCGAAGACCTCCGCCGGGACGGTGCCGAGGCCCCCGGAATCGACGACGCGCTCCGAATCCGTGGGTTGCGCCCCCGTCACGAACGCGTGCGCCATGACGACGGACGGGATGTCGCCTCGTTCTTTCCTGTCCGCATCGATGCGCTCCATCACGGTGCCCAGCACGGCCTGGTGCGTGGGTGCAAAGTCGAGCGACGGCGCGGCCGCGCGCGGTTCGATGTACGGGATGCCGTACACGGCCACCGTGAACGCCCCCGGCAGGGTGGCACCGCGCGGGTCGGGGGCGGGCGGCGTCGTCGCCCGGGCGACCGTGATCGTGGAGTCCGTCGACTGCGAGAGCAGGACCGGGACGTGGGCGTCCGGCACGCGGGTCAACAGGTGGACGCCGCCGTGGGACATGATGCCGGAGCCGAAACCCAACCGCGCCGGGGAGTCGTGGTTGCCGCTCGTGAGTATCACGTACGCGCCCGCCTCGCGGATCTGCGCCAGGGTGGCGCTGAGCAGCTCCACCACCTCCGTGCGGGGCTGGGCGCGGTCGTACACGTCCCCCGAGACCAGGACCGCGGAGACACCGTGGTGCCGTACCCACTCGACGATCTCGGCCATGGCCTGCGCCTGGATGTCCAGGATGTCGACGCCGTGGAAGGTACGCCCCAGGTGCCAGTCGGAGGTGTGCAAGATCAGCATGGGGTCAATGTAACCGCGGTCTCGGACACCCACAGCGACCTCCCGCACATGTGCAGGTCACACGGCGCAGACCCCCTGACGGTGTGATCCACCGCGGCCACCACCGCTTCGCTAGGCCGGCGGCGCGCCACGTGGCGGATTGTTTCTACTCGCTAGTTCCCTCTTCCACGCCGTGACCAGGGGTCATGCATGCGCATGTTCTTCGTCGTCCACAAGCTACGGCCCGACCATGGCCCGCGCCGTCTTGCGCCTCTATGCTCTGGGGGATGTCGGGTACGTCACACAACGGTGTGGCACGAGGGGGTTCACCGGGATGCATTCACCACGACTGATCGCCACGGCCGGCCGGGGAACGACCCTCGCCCTGCTCGCAGCGCTGCTACTCACCGGGTGCGGTAACGGCTCGCCCGGAGCGGGTGGGGGTGACAGCGCCGCGCCCACGGGAGTCACTTCCGCGGGGACGACGGCGCAGCCCACGTCCCCCGCGCCGGACGCCTCCCCCGCATCCCCGACGACGCCGCAGAGCGGGTCCCCGAGCGGGTCCGACAGCGCATTGCCCGATGACTGGCGTCCGGAGGAACCCACGGTGCTGGCCACGGGCCAACAGGTCCCGGAGGACTACGAACCCGCCACGCTGGAGCATCCGGCCCGCAATGTTCCCAAGCCCGTGATGCCCGCGGAGGCCAGGGACGAAACCGAGGCCGGCGCGCAGGCGTTCCTGAACTACCGCGCCGATGCCCAGTGGTACTCGATCCAGACCGGGGACACCTCGCTGATTCGGGAAGTCACCTCGACGGATTGCGAGAAGTGCACCGAGCAATACGACGCGTATGAGGCCATGTACGCCAAGGGGAATTGGGCAGCGGGTGGATTCGAAGTGCCCACGATCGTACCCGGCTCCTTCAGTCAGCGGCCTGACGGAGGCTACAACCTTCCCGTCGACGTCAAGAGCTCGGGATCCGTGGCCTTCGTCGACCAAGCCATCCCGAGACGACAACTACCGTTCGCAGAAAAAGATGCGTTCGATTGCTACATCTACCGCGACGGGAATCGCTGGATATACCTCACCGGATCACCACGAGGCTCCCTGTGAAATGGTCATCGTCCCTGAGGGTGTTTGTCATGCCCCTTGTAATTCTTGGATTCGCAGGTTTACTACCTCAGTCCGCTTCCGCCGATGACGGTGGCGTTCCGGATTTCGGAATCTCTTCCAAGGAAAGTCAGATGTCAACGAATGCCCATGCGCACGGGGCAACAATCGATGTCATTCTGAAAAGTCGAAGCAATTCATCTGCCATGTCGAGGGCTCAGGTCAATGAGCGCAACGGAGGCACTACCTCGAACGCGACCCGCCAAGCTGCGGCGTGGGATCCGGATACCGATCCCACGTTCCAGAAGGCGCTGCGTGATCGGCTCATGTCCAACGAGGATTCAATCTTCTTCAACGCCCGCCTGATGGACACCGCCAAGAACAAAACCGTCTACGGCCTCCAAGACCCCTGCACCGACCAACGTGGGGCAGCACTCACACGGTGCCGTACCACCCAGGAATGCACCGACGACACCGGGGCCGCCGGTGTGAACATGGACATCGTCATTGGCGGGGCCAATGACAGGACCCGCGCCGCGCGCGGTACCCAACTGTGCGTCAGCAACACCCAAGCCGATCAAGCCAGCGACGACGGGTACGTGCCGCTGCCGGTGTTCACCCTCCAGGACTTCCAACAACTGGCCGTCGCCCCCGCCGCCAGTCACGTCCAACCCGCCCCGGACACCTTGAAGAACATGCACACCAATGTTTATGCGCAGGCCCAACCCCAGACCTTCACCACGACCCTGGGTGGCTACCCTGTCCAGGTGAGGGCCTACCCCGTCCAATACACCTGGTATTACGGGGACGGCACCACCCTGGGCCCCACACCCCTGACCGGGGCACCCCTACCCGACGGTGCGTGGGATGAGCCCACCGACACCTCCCACGTCTACACGACCACCGGGGACTTCACCGTGACCCTGACAACCTCGTTCTACGGGGAATACAACATCGCCGACACCGGCTGGCAACCGGTCGCCGGCTACAACCACGTCACCTCACCCCCGGTGGCGCTGAGTGTGTGGCGGGCCACCGTGCACAACGTCGCCGATGACTGCCACACCAACCCCACCGGCATCGGCTGCCCCGGCGCCGACAAATAGCCGAGCCCAGGGAGGGCCGCGCCCCCACGCTCTCGAGGCCGGACATGCCCGTACGCCCGCACACGCTCCTGAGACACCCGGCCGACTTGATCCATCCCGTACCCGAGGCGCCCCCAGCCCGGGCAGGCTCCTATGCCGCCCGGACCTCTTGAACGGCCCCATGCCCGAGCTGCATCACCCCGCACGATCCATTGCCACCCTCATAGACTGATCCCATGACCTCACCGCGCACGCCCGAACTGTTGGAACAAGACCGCGGTCTGGACGCGGCGTCGTCGTGGTATCCGTCGCTCGTGAGGAGCGTGTTCCTCTCGCCGTGGCGCGCGACCGCGGCCGAACGACCCGGCGAGGGAACCCAGCTCCTCGCGCGCACCGCGGGGGCGCTGAACGAGGTGGCCCACTGGGCGAATGACGGTCAGGCCGCGGATCCCACGGCGTGTGCGTGGCTCGCGTACTTGCGCTGGGCCGTGCGCAACGGCGCGAAGCTCCCCGGCGACGCACCGCACCCGCCCGACGACGACCTGGACCACCACTACCCCCTCCTCACCGCACCGGGTGAGCACGCCGGGGACGGTTTCACCGCCTTGTCCATGGGCCGCCTGGGCGAGGTCACTCGTCCGGTCCTGCCACTCGCGGACAGCGCCGAGATCCTGGCCCGCACGCTGCCCTATGGACTGGTGCCCCACATCGGGTGGAAGTCGCTCGTGGCCCTCGCCGTGGACTCGGCCGCGATCACCCACGGCAGCGCCGAGGCACAGACCGCGGCTGTTGGTGCGGCCCTGACCGTTCACGCGGCGGGCCGTGCGCGGGGCAGTGGGGCCTCACTGCAGGATGTGGTCGAGGAAACCGGCCGAGTGGTCGCACTCATGACCCGGCCCGCGCCCCTCACCCGGGAGCTGCTCGGCCTGTGCGCGGACCGATCCGCCCGGGACTCCCTGTTCGATGGGATGACGGAACCCGCGGGAGCGTTCACGCGGGCCGTGGGGGACGGAACCGCGGCGTCGTCGGCCCTGGCACTGGGGCTCGCGGCGGTGCTGTGCGCCGAGGATGCGCCGCACGCGGATAACTCGGGGGACGACGTCGCTCAGCGGGCTCTCTCGCTGCTGTCCGGTCACCCGGCGGCGAACGACGCGGCACGCACCGTCGCGGTCAGTGTTGCTGCCGCGCGCTGGGGGCTCGGCGACGCCGCACACGGCGAGGACATCGGGGAGAGCGACAACGGTGCGCCCGGCGTCAACGGCTCGATCGGCGGCAACGGCGTCGCCGGCGACGACCGCATGGCCCGGCAGGACGCCGTGGCCGACGACAACAGCCGCACCACAAAAACGGACAGCGGCACGGACACATCCGGCACCGATCCCTCCGGAACCCGCGCGGCGGCCCGCCGTGAACTGCTCGCCCTGGCCGATCGCTGGCTCACCCTGTGGCGGCCGCACGCCTGAGAATCACCCCGATCGGAGGCGCGTCGCGTCACAGGGTCGCGCGCTGCAGCCTGACCCCGTAGTGCGCCGTGAGTTCGGCCATGCTGCGCGCCCCACTGCGGCGCGCGAGATCGAGCACGATCCCGGCGCACGCGAGGGAGTCACTGAGCGCATTGTGGTGCTCCGCGACCTCCGCCCCCGCCGCGCGGGACGCCGACGGCAAAGCGTAGGAACGCAGCGTGTAGGCCGCACGGGCCAAGCGGAGAGTGCACGCGTAGTCCCAGTTCCGAGCGGTTCCGCCGCACGCCCGGTTCGCCGCCTTGATCACACCGGTGTCGAAGACGGCATTGTGTGCCACCAGAACCGAATCCGGATCCTCCGGGCTGATGTTCTCGCACATCCAGTCCCACAGCAGGTCGAACGTGGGCGCGTGGGCGACGTCCGCGGGCCGGATGCCGTGGATCCGGACGTTGCCGGGCTCGAACCCGTCGTGGCCGAGCGGCGGACGGATGAGTGAGTACCGGGTGTCCACCACCTGGCCGTCCCGGACCCGTACCACCCCCAGGGCGCACGCGGACGCAGGGCTGCGATTGGCGGTCTCGAAATCTATGGCGGTGAAACTGACGGGCACCCGATCAGGGTAGGCAACGCCTCCGACATGGCATGTCGCTCACACGGAGGCCATGGCGCGGGTCTCGTACCACGCGTCCGCCTTCTCAACGGCCTGGCGGATCTGGGCGGTGTCGAGCTCATGGTGCAGCGCGTATGCCACGGCCTGCAGCGGGAAGATCCGGGAGTGCAACCGCGCGCGCAGATAGTTCTCCTCGTCCGTGGCCTGGCGCACGCTGGACCAGCCGAACCAGAGTCCCAGGGACGCGACGTCGTACGCGGGATCGCTCATGCTCGCGTGGTCCCAGTCGATCACGCCCACCAGGTGATCGTCCTGCCACAGCATGTTGGAGCCCATGAGGTCCCCGTGCACGAGCCGCGGCGGGACGTTGTCCAGGGCCACGAGGTCCTCGATCGCATTCATGGCGCGGTCCCGGTTCCGCGGGAGCAGCAGCGGCAGCACCTGGTCCAGCAGGACGTGGCGACGGCGGTGACCGCCCCAGTGCTGACCGGGCCGGTCCAGCCACGGTTCCGCCGCGCGCGCGTCCGCATTATGTACCTGCTCGAGGACCCTGCGCAGCTCCCGCGGGTCCGCGTGCCCCGGCGGGCGGGGGCTGCCCGGGATCCAGGTCATCCCCACCGCGGTGTACCGCCCGTCCTGCAGCACGGGGGTCAGGGGGCGCGGCACGGCGAAGTCGAACTCCGGTAGCCGCGACAGCGCACGGGTACGCCTGCGCACGTTCTCCCCCGAGGTCGGGTTCTTGGCGATCCGCACGCTCATCACGTGCCCCGCGTTGACCACGATGTGCGCGGACCCGCCGGCGTGCAGCTCCCACTCGGAGCGATCCACGCGCACCCTGGCCTCCGCCAACACAGCCTCGACAGCCGGAGCAAAAGGTAGGTGTCCGCACGCGAAAGTCATGGGTCAGTCCTCTGGCTCCGGTTCCAGGGGGGACGCCACTGTGGCTTCCGGCCCGTCCTGCCGCGCGGTCCCACTCGAACCCGTGAGCAGCTGCAACAAGTGCGGCAACACGGCGGCCATGGCCTGCGCACGATGGCTGATCCTGTTTTTGTGCTCTGGGCTCAACTGCGCGCAGCTGAGGCCGTCCTGGCCGTCCGGGGCGAAGATCGGGTCGTAGCCGAACCCGTTCTCCCCCGCGGGTTCGCGCAGAATGTTCCCGGGCAGCTCACCCGTGACCACGTGCTCGGCGCCGCCTGGTGCGACGACCGCGGCGGCGCACAGGAAGGAGCCGCGGCGGTTTTCGGGGGCGATGTCCCCGAGCTGGGCGAGCAGCAGCTGGAGGTTGGCGGCGTCGTCGCCGTGGACCCCGCTCCACCGCGCGGAGAAGATGCCCGGGGCGCCGCCCATGACGTCCACGCTGAGTCCCGAGTCGTCCGCGAGCGCGATGAGTCCCGTCTCCGCGGCGGCAGTGCGCGCCTTGAGCAGCGCGTTTTCCTGGAACGTGACGCCCGTCTCGACGACGTCGCTCAGCCCGGCCGTGCGCGCGTCCACCACGATCCCGGGATCCGTCAGCCCCGCGTCGCGGAGCATGGCCTGCAGCTCGCGCACCTTGCCCGCGTTCTGTGTCGCGAGCACCACGCGGGCACCGCATACGTCATCGGCCACGGGTGGCCTCCAGGGTCTCCCGCTGGATCTCGGCCAGCTGGGCGCACCCGGCCACGGCGAGGTCGAGCAGCACGTCCAGTTCGGCGCGCTTGAACGGCGCGCCCTCGGCCGTGCCCTGGACCTCCACGAAGTCCCCCGAGCCGGTCACGACGACGTTCATGTCGGTTTCCGCGCGCACGTCCTCCACGTACGGCAGGTCCAGCATGGGAACACCGTCGATGATCCCCACGGACACGGCCGAGACCGTGTCGATGAGGGGGTTGACCCGCGGCTTGAGGATGCCGTTGTCGTGGGCCCAGCGGATGGCCTCGGCGAGCGCGACGTACGCGCCGGTGATGGACGCGGTGCGCGTACCGCCGTCGGCCTGCAGGACGTCGCAGTCGAGGACCACGGTGTTCTCCCCGAGGGCCTTGAGGTCGATGATCGAACGCAGGGAGCGGCCGATCAGACGCGAGATCTCATGGGTGCGGCCACCGACCTTGCCCTTGACCGATTCGCGGGCCGAACGCGTGGAGGTGGCGCGCGGGAGCATGGCGTACTCCGCGGTGACCCAACCCCGGCCCTCACCCTTGAGCCAGCGAGGCACGCCCTCCGTGAGGGACGCGGTGCACAGCACACGGGTGCCGCCGAATTCGATCAGGGCGGAACCCTCGGCCTGTTCGGACCAACCGCGGGTGATGGTGATGGGCCGCAGTTCGTCGACGGCGCGCCCGTCCGCTCGTACCAGCCCCGATGCGGCGGAGCCACCCTCGCCCGTGGAATTCTCGGTGGATCGTGCCGGCTCGGTAGGCGAAGTCATGGGTTTCAGCCTAGTCCCCGGTCACCGCGCTTGCCAATGCAGTGAACGAATGGTCGGTCGGCCCGGCGACGTCGTAACTCGTGGCCACGCGGGCCACGGTGACCGGTCCGGAGAATGCTCCGACGGCCTCCGCCGTGGCCGTGTCCACCGAGTTCCACACGGGCAGGTGGGTCAGCAGCAACCGACGCACACCCGCGGCGGTCGCTGTCTCTCCCGCGCGCTTGCCCGTGAGGTGGATCCCGCGCAGATGGTCCTCGCGGCCCTCCTGGTAGGCGGCCTCGCACAGGAACACGTCCGCGTCGCGGGCCGCTGCCACGAGCTCGTCGCACACGTCGGTGTCCCCCGAATACGTGAGGACCTCCGTGCCCTGGGCCCCGCGGTACTCGACGCGCAGCGCATAGGGCTCGGGGCACGGGTGGTTCACTGGGTGGGGTGTGACCGTGAACGGACCCACGGTCACGGGCTGGTGGGCCTGCCACACGTGGAAGTCGAACTCAGTGTCCATCGAGTGCTCGGGCGGCAACAGGTGCAGCTGGTTGAGGTAGCCGTGCAGCATGGACGGACCGTAGATCGGGATGCGACCGCCCTGCCATCCGCGGGGATCCCACTTCACGGCCACGTGCAGACCGCCCACGTCCACGCAGTGGTCCGGGTGCAGGTGGGAGAGCATGATCGCGTCGATCTCGTGCAGGTCGATGTGGCGCTGCAGGACACCCAGGGCACCGTTGCCCATGTCCAGCACGATGCGCCACGTGCGCCCGTGCGCGTCCTCGCCGGAGAGCAGGTAGCACGAGGCGGGGGCATCGGGCCCGGGAAAACTTCCGGTGTTACCGATCACTGTGAGGATCATGGGTGATCGCCTTTCTGGTGCCGACTCAGCGCTGAGCCGCGTGGATCGTGGCGAGGGAACCGGTGGGGTACTGCTCCGCGACGGACGCCGTGTGCCGGACGCGGACCACTTCGGGGCCCAGGAACCGTTGGGCGAGGACCTCGAAGCTCACGGGATCCCCCGTGGCCAGGAATTCGTGGTGGGGAGCGAGCTCGGGATCCCGCTCGAGGTGGTTGTCCAGCAGGCAGCGGTAGACGTCCCGCGAGGCCTCTTCCGAGGACGAGACCAGGTTCACGCTCTCGCCCATGACGTAAGAGATCACCGCCGTGAGCAGCGGGTAGTGCGTGCACCCGAGCACCAGGGTGTCTACGCTCGCGTCCTTGAGGGGCTGGAGGTAGTGCTGGGCGGTGCGCAACAGATCGGGCCCCGTGGTGACGCCGCGCTCCACGTACTCCACGAATTCGGGGCACGCCACGGACGTGATTTCGAGCTGGGGTGCGGCCGCGAACGTGTCGTCGTACGCGCGCGAGCCGATCGTCGCCTCGGTGCCGATCACCCCCACCCGACCGGAGCGCGTGGTGGCCACCGCCCGGCGCACCGCGGGCTGGATGACCTCGGTCACGGGGATGTTGTAACCGCGCGTGTAACGCTCGCGCGCATCCCGCAGCACTGCGGCGGACGCGGTGTTGCACGCGATCACGAGCAGCTTGACCCCGGAGTCCACGAGGTCGTCCATGATGCGCAGGGCGTTGGAACGCACTTCGGCGATCGGCAGGGGCCCGTAGGGGCCGTGCGCGGTGTCGCCGACGTAGAGGATCTCCTCGTTGGGCAGCTGGTCGATGATCGCCCGCGCCACCGTGAGCCCGCCCACACCCGAATCGAACACGCCGATGGGCGAGTTGGGATTGGGACCGGTGGGACGTTCGTGCACCTGCATACCGGAAAACTGTAGTGCTTTTCGCGCGCGCCCTCGTGCATGAGACGTGTGACCTTGGCGATCCCCGGTCACCGGGGCGGCAGGGTCTTCAGTAGCGCGTTCATGAGGGTCTCCTGAAGCCAGGAGACGAAGTTGTAGACCACACCCATGTACTGCTCCACGTCCTCGGCCCGGCCGAAGTCGGTCAGCTCGGCCACGCGCTCGGCGGCCTCGGTCGAGTCGATGTTCAGCCGGGAGGCCAGCACCAGGCGGACGTCGTTGAGCGAGCGCGCGAAGTCCTGTGCCTGCGCCACGCTCAGCACCACGGGCTGGGATTCCAGGGCCAGGGAGGACGCACGCAATGCCGCGGTCTTGCGTTCGCGCAGCGAGCGGTCCGTGAGTCGCCGGAACTCCGCGGCCTGTTCCGGGTCCGACGACGCCGCGGGCAGCAGCCTGCGCACCGCCGGGTCCGTCGGTTCGGCCACCTCCTCGTCCCAGCCGAGCAGCGCCTCGAGCGGGTCGTCGTTGCGAGCCGGTCCGTCCTCGCGCGCTGCGGGCGCCAGGGTCTCCCCCACGTCCGAGAACAGTTTCTGCAACAACCGCACCTCGGGGGCCTCGAACCGACCGACGATGCCCTTGCGCGTGCGCTTGAACCCGTGCGCCATCAGTGCTCCCCCGCCTTCTCGTACGTGGCCCACAGGCCGTAGCCGTGCAGCGAGCTCACGTGCGTCTCCGCCTCCTCGAGGGTTCCCGTGAACACGATCGAGCGGCCCCGGTTGTGCACCTCGAGCATGAGTGTGCGGGCCTTGGCGTCGGAGTAGCCGAAGTGGGTGCGGAACACGTAGACCACGTAGCTCATGAGGTTCACTGGATCGTCCCACACCACCACGTTCCACGGCACGTTCATGGCCGTGACCGCCTGCTCCTCCCGTTCGAGCACGGGGGACTCCGCCGGCGCGGAGCTCATCAGGACGGCCGGGATCCGGGCGGGGACGGCGCGGTGCGTAGTGAACATCGCCTCCATGGTAGTCACGGGGACACGGATGTGCGCACGACGGACGGCCCACTAGGCTGGCCACGTGAACGAGCACACCTATTCCTGGCACCCGCAGCCCACGTCCTTGCTGACGGACCACTACGAGCTCACCATGTTGCAGGCCGCGCTCCGGGCAGGCACCGCGTCCCGCCGCAGCGTGTTCGAGGTCTTCGCCCGCAGACTCCCCAACGGCCGCCGCTACGGGGTGTTCGCCGGGATGGGCCGGGTGCTCGAGGGGCTCGAGCAGTTCCGATTCACCGACGAGCAGCTGCGGTTCCTGCGGGACACCGCCGTGGTGGACGCCCAGACCGTGGCGTACCTGGAGAACTTCCGTTTCACCGGCCAGATCCGCGGCTACGCCGAGGGCGAGACGTACTTCCCCCACTCGCCGCTGCTGAGCGTGGAGTCCTCGTTCGCCGAGGCGTGCGTCCTGGAGACCTACATCCTCTCCGTCCTGAACTTCGATTCCGCCGTGGCCTCGGCGGCCTCCCGCATGGTGGGTGCCGCGGGAGAGCGCCCGTGCATCGAGATGGGATCGCGCCGCGCCCACGAGCAGGCGGCCGTGGCCGCGGCCCGCGCCGCCGTGGTCGCGGGCTTCGACTCGACCTCCAACCTCGAGGCCGGTTTCCGCTACGGGGTCAAGACCGTGGGCACCGCGGCCCACTCATTCACCCTGCTGCACGACTCCGAGGAGCAGGCGTTCCGCGCCCAACTGGACGCGCTGGGTGTGTCCACGACCCTTCTGGTCGACACGTACGACGTCGAACGGGCCGTCACGCTCGCCGTCGAGATCGCGGGCAAGGACCTCGGGGGCGTACGCCTGGACTCCGGCGACCTCGTGACGCAGGCCACGTCCGTGCGCGCGCTGCTCGACAAGCTCGGCAACTCCAACACCCGGATCACGGTCACCAGCGACCTGGACGAGTACGCGATCGCCGCCCTGCGCGCCGCTCCCGTGGACGCATACGGCGTGGGCACGCGCCTCGTCACGGGCTCGGGTGCCCCCACGTCGTCGATGGTCTACAAGCTCGTCTCGCGCGAGGGCGCCTCGGGTGCCATGGAACCCGTGGCCAAGGCGTCCTCCGGCAAGAAGTCGGTGGGCGGCGAGAAGTACGCGCTGCGCCGTCGTGATCCCAAGGGCGTGGCCACACACGAGATCGTGGGCGTGTCACACATGCCCGAGGACGACGGCGATGACCGCCCCCTGCTCGTGGACTACGTCACCGGCGGCGAGCTGCACGACGGCTACACGGGCCCCGAGGCCGTAACCCGTGCCCGGCAGCGCCACGTCGATTCCGTGGCCGAACTGCCCCGCGCGGCGCGCCGACTCTCCGAGGGCGAGCCCGTGATCCCCACCGTGATCGAACCCGGAACCGCACACTGACCAGGGAGGTAGCCATGCGCACTGCATTGCTGATCGTGGACATCCAGAACGACTTCTGCGAGGGCGGCAGCCTGGCCGTCGAAGGCGGGGCGGCGGTCGCCGCGCAGGTCTCCGAGTACCTCGAGGACCACCACGGCGACTACGTTGCCGTGGCCGCGACCCAGGACTGGCATGTTGACCCCGGGGAGCACTTCAGCGACACCCCCGACTTCGTCACGAGCTGGCCCGTGCACTGCGTCGCGGAGACCACCGGCGCTGACACGCACCCCGATCTCGACACCGAGTACGTCACGGAGTACTTCCGTAAGGGCGCATACGACGCCGCCTACTCCGGTTTCGAGGGCCTGTCCGCCCCGGACGTGGACGTCCCCATGGGGGAATCGGAGGAGGACTCCGACGAAGAACGCGTGAGCCTGGACGACTGGCTGCAGGAACGCGGCGTCGAGGCCGTGGACGTCGTCGGTCTCGCGCTGGACCACTGCGTGCTGGCCACCGCCAAGGACGCCGTGGAGGCCGGCTACGAGACCCGGGTGCTGCTGACGCTCACCGCGCCCGTGGCAGCCGAGTCCGGTGAGCGGGCGGTCGAGGAACTCGAGGCCGCGGGCGCGGAGGTCGTGACCGGCCTGGACTGAACGCCCGCCGCGCCGCCGTGCGGGCCGCGCCGCTTGGCCGCGTCGCCGCGTCGGCTACTTCCGGCCGATGAACCAGCGCTGCAACAGCGCGATCCGTGCGGTCAGCTGGTCCTCGGAGGCCTGGGCCACGGCCGGGCCTCCGCACTTGGTGCGCAATTCGTTGTGGATCACCCCGTGCGGTGTTCCGGTGCGCGCGGACCACGCGGAGACGTTCTTGGACAGCTGCGAGCGCAGGTCCTTCAGGCGGCGGTGATCCGGCACCGCGGGGGTCTGGTGTGCGTCATGGCCGCTCCGACCGTTGCGCTGGGCCGAGCGCGATTGCCGCTCCCGCAGCAGGGCCGAGACCTGGTCCGCGTCGAGCAACCCGGGGATCCCCAGGTATTCGGCTTCCTCCTCGGAACCAACCGCCGCGCCACCGCCGAAGGCGCCGCCATCGAAGAGCACACCGTGGAAGGACGCGTCCGAGTCCAGGGCCTGGAAGTTGCCCTGGGCCAGGGACGACGACGCCTTGTCCTCGCGGTTGGCCTCATCCAGCAGGTCGTCGTCCCAGCCCGTTTCCATGGGCTGGTCGAAGTCCACGACCCCCGGAATGTTCTTGGGCTTGTCCAACGCGTGGTCCCGCTCCTCCTCCATGGAGTTGGCGAGCGCCATGAGCGTGGGCACCGAGGGCAGGAACACGGACGCGGTCTCCCCGCGCTTGCGGGCGCGCACGAAGCGACCCACCGCCTGGGCGAAGAACAGCGGCGTGGAGGTGGACGTGGCGTACACGCCCACGGCCAACCGGGGCACGTCCACGCCCTCGGAGACCATGCGCACCGCGATCATCCAGCGCTTGTCGGATTCGGAGAACTCGTCGATCTTGTTGGACGCGGTCTTGTCGTCCGAGAGCACCACGGTGGGCCGCTCCCCCGTGATGGCGTGCAACTGTTCGGCGTAGGCCTTGGCGTCCTGGTGGTCCGTGGCGATCACGAGCGCCCCGGCGTCCGGGACGGTGCGCCGCACCTGCGTGAGCCGCTGATCGGCGGCGCGCAGCACGGACGGGATCCACTGCCCGTGCGGGTCCAGGGCGGTACGCCACGCGTGGGACGTGATGTCCTTGGTGAACCCCTCCCCGAGCTGGGCGGCCATCTCCTCACCGGCCGAGGTCCGCCAGCGCATCTGACCCGAGTAGGCCATGAAGATCACGGGACGCACCACGTGATCGTGCAGGGCGTCCGCGTACCCGTACGTGTAATCGGCCGTGGACCGGCGGATCCCGTCCCCGTCCTCCTCGTAGCTCACGAACGGGATGGGCGAGGTGTCCGAGCGGAACGGTGTACCCGTAAGGGCGAGCCGGCGGGTCGCGGGTTCGAAGGCCTCGCGCAGCCCGTCGCCCCAGGACAGGGAGTCACCGGCGTGGTGGATCTCGTCCATGATCACGAGCGTGCGCCCGGCCTCGGTGCGCGCGCGATGCAGCAGCGGCTTGTTGGCCACCTGTGCGTAGGTCACGGCCGCGCCCATGTAGCCGCGGCCGTGCTGGCCGTCCGCGTTCTTGAAGTTGGGGTCGATCGCGAGTCCCACGCGCGCCGCGGCGTCGGCCCACTGGCGCTTGAGGTGTTCCGTGGGGGTCACCACGGTCACGCGCTGAACGGTCCCCGCGTCATGCAGCTTCTTGGCCACGGTCAACGCGAAGGTCGTCTTACCCGCACCAGGGGTCGCCACGGCCATGAAATCACGCGGTTGGGCTTGTTCGTAGCGGTGGATCGCCTCCGCCTGCCACGCGCGCAACTTGGGCGCGGTCCCCCACGCCGCCCGGTCCGGATAGGCCGGCGGGAGATCCGCCGCGGCTCCGAAAAGGGACATTTGATCGCTGTCAGACACGTGGTGCTCGTCCTCTCCGCACGCTCGTTGGCGCGCATCCACTCCGGTCCCGTCACACGGATCGGGGGTCTCGCTCGCGCGGACGACGACGCTCGGATCGCCGTCGTACGAGGCACGGACGACGACGCCCGCGCGACCCTGCACGGCAAAGGCGCCCGCTGAGCGCGGGCGCCGCCGGTGGTCCCGCCCGGCGCGGGACCTCACGAGAAGGGAAGGGTGGTCAGTTCTCGGGCTCGTCCTTGCCGGGACGCAGGCCCTGGTAGATCTCCTTGCACTCCGGGCACACGGGGAACTTCTGGGGATCCCGACCCGGGGTCCACACCTTGCCGCACAGGGCGATCACGGGTTCGCCGGACAGTGCCGACTCCATGATCTTCTCCTTCCGGACGTAGTGCGCGAACCGCTCGTGATCACCGGGTTCCTGCAGCTGCCGGGTGTCCTCGCGCTCGATCGTGGAGGTGCCACCCACGGTCTCGGGCTTCGTGCCGAACAGACCGTTGCTGATCACCCGGGAGGAGCGCACGGAAGGATCCGTGAATTCCTGGGCTTCGGTGATTTCCATGTCCCCCACTCTACCCCGCGCACCGGGCCCGGCTCACCGGTAGGCGGCCACCTCCTGGAGCAGTTCGGGCCCGCGCGCGTCCAGCCACTTACCGCCCGAACGCACGCCGATCCACAACACCACGAAGCCTTCCACGAGGCCCACCGCGAGCGCGAGCCAGCACCACACGGCGGCTCCCGTGACGAGGTACACGATCAGCAGGATCCCGGCCGGGAACGCGAGCAGGGCCATCAGACCCATGATCACGAACTGCACCACCAGGTTGAGGATCGTGAACCCCTGGGGTGTCTTCATGGGGGACGCGCCCGGGGGCGGCGTGGGATACGTGTACCGGGCCGAGACGATCGAGACCACGCCGGCGCCACCGAGCAGGATCCCCACGCACACGCCCACCACGGCGGGCAGGGCGTCCCAGCGCTGCACGCCCGCGAGCCAGAGCACGATCGAGAGCAGCACCAGCGGCACGGCCACGATCAGCAGGGCCACCACGCGCCCCAGCCGATCCGCACGCCCGGAGACCGGCGCCAGCACGTGAAGGCTGAACGCGGTGTTGTCGTAGGAGACGTCCGCGGAGATCGCGTACGCCATGAGCAGCGACACGAACAGGGGCAGCGCCCACAGACTGAACCCCGACTCACCCGCGATGAACCAGAAGACCGCCCCGATCGCGGGGATCATGAGCAGCGACGCCGAGTAGCGCGGGTCCTTGAGCCAGTACGTGAGACACCGTGCGGCCACCGCACCCCATTGGTTCGCCGGGAACCGGTCGAACAGACCGACGCCCTCCTGCGGGCGGGACGTCCCCCGGGCGGCTCCGCCGGCGGCGTCGCCGAGGGCGCGGCGCAGACCCGCACGCGTGGCGACCACGAGCAGGAGCAGCGTGACCACGGAAATCACGACACGGGAGAGGGCCGCGAGCCAGTCACCCGACGCGACGTCGCCGGGGACCGCCCAGATCGCACCGAGGGGGGTCCACGCGAGAACTCCCGCCCATGTGGGCAGCAGCTGCCACACCTGGCCCAGGCCGGTCGCAAACAAGGAGATGAGGGGCCCCAGCAGCACAACGAGAACCAGCACGACCATGGAGATGATCTCGTTCGCGCGCCGCCCCTTCGCGAAGTTCGCGCCCAGGGCCGTAACGCAGCGCGAACCGACGAACGCGAGCAGGGCGCCGATGATCGCGCACGGAATTGCCGCAATGAGCGTCACCGTGGAACCGCGCCACGAGAACAGCCAGCCGAGCAGGGCGATCACGGTCAGCACCCCCGGGATCCCGACGACCGCGCCTGCCACCTGGCCGGCCACCAGACCCGTGGTGCTCAGGGGGAACAGGGCGAGCCGGGAAGGGTCCAGCGTGGAGTCGGCCTTGGACGAGACCAGCGGTACGAGCCACCAGCCCACGAGCAGCAGGGAACCCAGCAGGACCGACGCGACCACCACGGTCTCGAGGGCTTCACCCCCGAGCGCGATCAACGCGGTCAGCGCCATCCCCAGGAGGAACAGTGCGTAGAGGCCACCCAGAATCGTGCCCACCAGGATCCACGTGCTGCGGGTCAGGGTGTTGATGAGCACGCGCCATTTCAGCCCGGTCAACCGCCGGGCCTCCTCGAACGCCCCGATGCTGCGCGTGACGGGTTCACCCCCGCCGTGCGAGGGGCGCACGGAGGCGGGAACGGCGGCGTCCGGCGCGACGTCCTGTGCGGGGCCTTCTGCGAATGCGGTGTCGAGGTGGTCGGGAGCCGCGGCGTCGCGCGGGTCGTTCACTCGGGACGCAGCCACTGCAACCCCTTCCCCGCTTCGGTGCGTCCGCCCACCAAGGACACGAACCGGTCCTCGAGGGACATGCCGGCGCACACCTCGTTCATGGTCCCCTGCGCGAGGACACGGCCTTGGTCCATCACGGCCACGTGATCGCACATGCGCTGCACAAGGTCCATCACGTGGCTCGAGACCACTACGGTGCCGCCCGAATTCGTGTACTGGTGCAGCAGCGATCGGATGTTCGCGGCGGAGACCGGGTCCACCGACTCGAACGGCTCGTCCAGCACGAGCAGGCTCGGTGCGTGGATCATGGCCGCGGCCAGGGCGATCTTCTTCGTCATACCCGCGGAGTAGTCCTGCACCTGGCGCCCCGCTGCGTCCTGCAGGTCCATGGCCACGATGAGGTCCTCGGTCCGTTGCGCGACGAGCTCGCGGTCCATCCCGCGCAGCAGACCCGAGTAGGTCACGAGCTGGCGTCCCGTGAGCCGGTCGAACAGGTGGGCGCCGTCGGGCAGCACACCCATGCGTCGCTTGGCGGTCACGGGATCACGCCACACGTCCACGAGCTCGTCGCGGCTTCCCCCGCCCACGAGCACCGAGCCCGCGGAGGGACGCAGCAAGCCCGTGGCCATGGACAGCGTGGTCGTCTTGCCGGCGCCGTTGCGCCCTACGAGGCCGTAGAAGGAGCCCCGCGGCACCGTGAGGTTCACATGATCCGCGGCGGGTCGGCCGGACTGGCCGTAGAACTTGGTGAGGTCCCGCACGGCGAGCGCGGGCGTCCCCGTGCCGGAGTGCAGCGCGGGGTCTCGGGGCGCGTACTGCGTGGTGGCATGGGGCGCCGCATACCGCTGGGCGGCCTCAGGGGGTGCCGCATGCTCAGAGGGCGCCGCGTGCCGGGGTGCTCCCTGCTGCTCGGTCGAGGGGTCGTTCGCCACGGGTCCCCCGGCACCGGGGGCGGGCTCGCGGCGCGGGGTCGTGGGTCCGTTCACTGGGCTACTCATGTCACCAATGTACTGAGTGACCCGCGTGGCATGGCGGATTCACCGGACCTCATCGCTGTCGACCCGAGGATCCCGCCAACCCCTCACCGGGGCCGCTGAACGACGCCCGTCCGGGGCCGCGCGTCGCCGCAAGGCCCACCGCCCGTACCGGTCGACTTCAGCCGCAGCCCGGACATCAGCGACAGCCTAAAAGAGCGCCCGCATCAACTGGGCGCGCGCGGCCACCACGCGGGTATCCTCCGCGCCGACAACGTCGAAGAGGTCCACGAGGCGCGCCCGCGCGGCATCCTTGTCGTCCCCGGCCGTGGTGCGCACGAGGTTGAGCAGGCGCCGGAACGCGTCCTCCACGTGCCCACCGGAGAGGTCCAGGTCCGCGACGTCCAGAGCGGCCTGCACGTTCGTGGGATCAGCGGCCGCGGCTTCCCGCACGGCGGCCGCGTCCATCGCGCTCACGCGCTGCAAGAGGTGCACCTGGGCGAGTGCGAGCTTGGCGTCGTGGTCACCCGGGTTCTCCGCGAGCGCCTTGTTGTAACTGGCCTCCGCGCCGGCCAGGTCCCCGGCCTCGAGTTTGTCCAGGGCCTCCTGGTGCAGCGGGGGCAGGGGTTTGGGCTCGTTCGCCGCGACCGGTTCGGCCGTCCCCGTGACGCCGTTTTGCTGCGCGAGGCTTACGAGCTCGGTCAGCAGCTCACGCAACTGCTGTTCCGAGACCGTGGAGTTCACGAGCGGCACCACGCGCCCACCGAGCAATGCGAGCACGGTGGGAACGGTCTGCGCCTGGAACGCCTGCGCGATCTGCGGTTCCGCGGCGGCGTCCACGGTCCCCAGCATGAGCCGACCCCGGAACTCGTCCACGACCCGCCCGACCACGTCCACGAACGTCTCCGACTCCGGGCTCTGGGGCGCGTGCAGCACCACGACCACAGGGTACGTCGCGGAAGCCTCGGCGTAGCGCTGGAAGTTCGCGGTGGTCAGCTCCACGCGGTAGCTACCGGCGCCCGCGGACGCCGCCGCGGCGTCGTCGTTCGGGGCACCCGTCCGGGCACCGCCCGACGCGCCGAGATCCACGGCACCGCGCACGGACGCAGGAACCGCTTGCTCTTCCCGTGGGGGCTGCTGGTCCGGGGTGGAACGGGGGAATTCGCTCATGGGAACCTCCTTCGACGGCGAGTCCGCGACATGCGACGCGGACTCGATCGTGCGCCCTGTTCCCGGGCGCACGGACGGGTGTCTTTTGCTCCCATTATGTGCACCGGGAACGCTGGAAGTCCCGGCGGCCCGGCGTTGTACGCTTCCGGCGTGAGCACATCCCCAGGAGCGCAGGGTCGGCCCCCCGCGCGTTTCCGTCCGACCCGCCACCGCTTCGAGGTGCCGCCCGAACCCGCTGCGGGTGGAGAGCCCGTGCGGCGTGCGCCGTGGGACCACCCCGTGAACACGCGGACGCATCCCATCCAGACGGGCTTCCTGCTCACCGTGGGCGTGGGGATCGCGCTGCTGGGCTACTACGTGCTGACCAACGTGGGCGGACTCGTGGGGTGGATCGTCATGGCCGCGTTCATCTGTCTGGGGATGGATCCCCTGGTCCGCCGGCTCGAGACCAAGGGGTTGCCCCGCGCGGTGGCCGCCGGGGTGGTGATCCTGGCCCTGGCCCTGGTGATCACCGCGTTCATCATGGTCGTGGTCCCCCGCATGATCGAGCAGGCCCAGCAACTCGTGGCCCGCGCCCCCGAGCTCGTGACCGAGTTCATGAACTCCGAGTTGTTCCAGGGCCTGGACGACCGCTTCGACATCGCCGCGTCCGTGCAACACACCACCGGGGCCTTCCAGGATCGCCTTGCCACGGACGAGAACCTGCTGGGCGGGATGTTCGGTTCGGTCGTGAGCGTGAGCGGCGTGGTGATCAATGCAGTGACCGGGACGCTCATCGTCATGGCGCTGAGCCTGTACTTCCTCTTCTCGCTGCCCACGATCAAGGCCTGGTGCTATCGCCTGGCCCCCGCGAGCAAGCGCGCCCGGGTCAAGCACCTGGGCGACCAGATGACCAAGGGCGTGGGCAACTACGTCATGGGTCAGGCGTGCGTGGCACTGCTCAACGCGCTCGTCGCGTTCATCCTCATGAACGTCACGGGGGTCCCCTACGCCACACTGCTGGTCCTGTTCGTCGCGCTGCTCGCGTTCATCCCCCTGGTGGGTGGCGTGCTCGCCGGCATCCTCGTGACGCTCATGGCCACGCTCGGCGGGTGGGACACCGCGATCCCGTTTGCCTTGTGCTACTTCGCGTACCTCCAGCTCGAGGCCTACGTGGTCTCGCCCAGGATCATGGCCCGCGCGGTGGCCGTTCCCGGCGCGGTCGCGGTGATCGCGGTGGCCGCCGGCGGTGCGCTGTGGGGCATCCTCGGTGCACTCATCGCCATCCCCACCGCGGCCGCGGGACTGCTGCTGGTGCGCGAGGTCTTCGTCCCGCGCCAGGACGCGCGCTGACGGCGGCGACGCCGCTGTACCCCGCCGCGCCGCGTTGTCGCCCGTGCAGGTGGGGGCGCGTCGTCGTCCGAGCAGGCAGGTGCGGGCCGTCGTCCGCGGCGGCAGCTCCGTGCCGTTGCCGCCCATGCCGACGCGCGGCGTCGTCGCCGGTGCACAAGAGCGCGTGAGCCGGGGGCAGCCGGACCGCTAGGCTGTCCTGGTGCGTTTAGTGATTGCAGACTGCTCGGTCCGGTACGAAGGGCGCTTGAACGCGCACCTGCCCCTGGCTCGTCGGCTCATTATGCTCAAGGCGGACGGCTCGGTGCTGATCCACTCCGACGGCGGATCCTACAAACCGCTGAATTGGATGAGCCCGCCCGCCACGATGCACGTGCGCGAACCCTCCGACGAGCTTGCCGCGGACGGTGTGAGCGAGGTGTGGGAGGTCCAGGCGGGCAAGTCCGACGACCGGCTGATCATCCACATCATGACCGTCCACTCCCAGCTCACCCACGACCTCGGCACGGACCCCGGATTGGTCAAGGACGGTGTGGAGGCCGATCTGCAGCGGTTGCTCGCGGAGCAGATCACCCTGCTCGGGGACGGGTTCTCCCTGGTGCGTCGCGAGTACCCCACGAGCATCGGCCCCGTGGACATCCTCGCGCGGGACGCCGGCGGGGCCACGGTGGCCGTGGAGCTCAAGCGCCGCGGTGACATCGACGGCGTGGAGCAGCTGACCCGCTACCTCGAACTGCTCAACCGCGATCCCCTGTTGAGCCCCGTGCGAGGTGTCTACGCGGCCCAGCAGATCAAACCGCAGGCCCGTGTCCTCGCGCACGACCGCGGCATCGAGTGCCTGACCCTGGACTACGACGAGATGCGCGGCAACGTGGACACCCAGTCCCGCCTCTTCTGATCAGCCCCCTATGTCGGAACCCGTCTACGGATCGCGTGGGAGGAAACCGGTCATATTCTCGGACCTCGTAGTAAATCACCTGATGCCGATTGACCCTGGGGCGGCAGTGTGTGATGCTTGAGGTGTTCTCGCATCATGTTTGACATGCTCGCAGGAATGGTAGCGAGCGTGAAGTTCTGACTGGCGCTGTGGCACAACATCTTGTGAGCCGCATCCACAGCCTTCTCGCGGTACCGGTTCAGGTGCACAATCGTGTGCACGCACTACATACTCCAGAAGGAGATGCCCCATTATGGCTCAGGGCACCGTTAAGTGGTTCAACGCAGAGAAGGGCTTCGGCTTCATCACGCCGGACGACGCTGATGGCGACGTCTTCGTGCACTACAGCGAAATCCAGTCGGGCGGCTTCCGCACCCTCGAAGAGAACCAGCGCGTCGAGTTCGAGATCGGTCAGGGCCAGAAGGGCCCGCAGGCCACCGGCGTGAACGTCATCTGACATTCCCCGGACGAAACCCCCGTCGCCTTTCGAGGTGGCGGGGGTTTTCTCGTGCCCGCTGTGACGCGAGCGAGTCGCGGGGCCGGGTGAGCTGAGGGGCAGATGCCGGAACGCACGGGACGTTCGTACGCCGCGGCAATCCCACTCCACAGAATGTCAAGTGGAGCAGAAGCAGCTCAGCGCGCCAAAATCTGCTTTTGCTAAGTAGGAGCAGGGGTGGGGGTGGGCGCGGTGGGTTATCCGAGGAGCGCCGCGGGGGCGGTCAGTTCCAACTGCGCGCCATGCGGCGCTGCACCTTGGCTCCCGCTCCGGCCAGATGGTCCACGAAGTGCTCGTAGCCGCGGTCGATGTGCCCCACCCCGGAGACCTCGGTGACCCCGTGGGCCGCCATCCCCGCGATCACGAGAGCCGCGCCGGCCCGGATGTCCATGGCTTCCACGGGAGCACCCGACAGCTTGTTCGACGGGACGCCGTCCACCCGGGCGTGATGCCCGTCCAGGCGCACACGCGCACCGAGCCGCTCAAGCTCCGCGGTGAATCCCCACCGGGCCTCGAACACGTTCTCCGTGATGATCCCACTACCCTCGGCCACCGCGTTGAGCGCCACCACGAACGGTTGCAGATCCGTGGGGAACCCCGGATAGGGCAGGGTCGAGACGTTGATGGCCTTGGGCCGCTCGGGACCGCGCACCACGAACCGCCCATCGGCGGTGTTGATCTCGCAACCCGCGCAGCGCAGCTTGGCCAGCACCACGTCCAGGTGTTCCGGTTCCGCGCCCACGATCTCCACGCGACCGCCCGTGACCGCGGCGGCAAAGGCCCACGTCCCGGCCACGATACGGTCCGGGACCGTGCGGTGTGTGACCGGGTGCAGCCGCGGGACCCCCTCGACCATGATCGTGGTGGAACCGAGCCCCTCGATCCGTGCACCCATGGCCTGCAGCATCCGGCCGATGTCCACGATCTCCGGTTCGCGGGCCACGTTGTCCAGCACCGTGACGCCCCGGGCGGTCGTGGCCGCGGTCATCAGGTTCTCGGTGGCCCCCACGGAGGGGTAGTCCAGTCGATAGGCCGCACCCGTCAGACCGTCCGGTGCACTAGCTCGCAGGAACCCGCGTTCGATGGTCAACCGGGCCCCCATGGCCTCGAGTCCCGCGCGATGCATATCCAGGCCCCGGGTTCCGATCGCGTCCCCGCCCGGCAGGGCGACCTCGGCCTGGAGACAGCGCGCCATGAGCGGGCCCAGCACGGAGATGGACGCCCGCATGGCCCGCACGAGGTCGTAGTCGGCCTGGTGACCGAGCTCCTCCGGGACGTCGATGGTCACGGTGTGCGCCGAGGGCTCGTACGAGACCTCGCACCCGAGCCGGCGCAACAGCTCCGCCATGATCGTGACGTCCTGGATCTCGGGGACGTTGGTGATCGTGGAATGGCCCGTGGCGAGCAGCGCCGCAGCCATGAGCTTGAGCACACTGTTCTTGGCGCCGTACACGGGCAGCTCACCGTTGACCTTCGTGGGCCCGTGTACTTCGATCTTCTCTTCCATGCATTCTCCTCGATCACGAGTACGGGACAGTCCGCCGCGACACCTGGGCCGGCGCACCACGGTACGCGAACGACGTCGACCCCCGCACCCGAAGGCACGAGGGTCGACGTCGACGGGTCACGCGATACCGCTCAGGCGGAACGCGCCTCCGAATCCAGGGAGACCTCGTCCGCAACCACCGTGACACGGTTGTTGTCCACGGAGACGAACCCGGAGTCGATGCTGCCCACGAGACGGTCGCCGTCCACACGGTCGATGGCGAACTCCCCCGGCTTGAGCAGCCCCGCCATGGACTCGTGTCCCGGCATGATGCCGATGTCGCCCTCGGTGGTGCGTACCCGCACGAGGCGCGCGGTACCCGTCCAGATCTTGCGATCCAGGGCGACGATTTCCACGATGAGTTCGGCCATGATTACTTCTCGCCCGTCTCGGCCTTGATCTCGTCCCAGCGCCGCATGACGTCATCCAGGCCGCCGACGTTGTAGAACGCCTGCTCGGGGACGTTGTCCAGCTCGCCGTCGCAAATCTTGCCGAAGGCCTCGACGGTCTCCTCGAGGGGAACCGTGGAGCCCTCCACGCCGGTGAACTGCTTGGCGGTGTAGGTGTTCTGGGACAGGAACTGCTCGATGCGGCGGGCGCGGGAGACCACGACCTTCTGCTCCTCGGAGAGTTCTTCGACACCGAGGATCGCGATGATGTCCTGCAGTTCTTTGTTCTCCTGCAGGATCCCCTTGACACGGGTGGCCACGTCGTAGTGGGTCTGGCCCACGTACTGCGGGTCCAGGATGCGGGAGGTCGAGGACAGCGGGTCGATCGCGGGGTACAGACCACGCGAGGCGATCTCACGCGAGAGCTCGGTGGTCGCGTCCAGGTGCGCGAACGTGGTCGCGGGAGCCGGGTCGGTGTAGTCGTCAGCGGGCACGTAGATGGCCTGCATGGACGTGATGGAGTGACCACGGGTCGAGGTGATGCGCTCCTGGAGCACACCCATCTCGTCCGCGAGGGTGGGCTGGTAGCCCACGGCGGAGGGGATGCGGCCCAGCAGCGTAGAGACCTCGGAACCGGCCTGCGTGAACCGGAAGATGTTGTCGATGAACAACAGCACGTCCTGGTTCTGCACGTCGCGGAAGTACTCCGCCATGGTCAGACCGGTCAGGGCCACGCGCAGACGCGTTCCGGGCGGCTCGTCCATCTGGCCGAACACGAGGGCGGTGTCCTTGAGAACGCCCGCCTCCTCCATCTCGACCCACAGGTCGTTGCCCTCACGGGTACGCTCACCAACGCCGGCGAACACGGAGGTACCGCCGAAGTTGCGGGCCACACGCGTGATCATCTCCTGGATCAGCACGGTCTTGCCCACCCCCGCACCGCCGAAGAGGCCGATCTTACCGCCCTTGATGTAGGGGGTCAGCAGGTCGATGGACTTGATGCCCGTTTCCATCATCTCGGTGCTGCCCTCGAGCTCCGCGAAGGACGGGGCCTTGCGGTGGATGGGCCAGCGCTCCTTGATGTCCAGCTCGGAGGTGGGCAGGTCCAGCGCGTCACCGAGTACGTTGAAGATGTGGCCCTTGACCACGTCACCCACGGGCACGGAGATGGGGGCGCCCGTGTCCTGCACGGGGGTCCCGCGCACCAGACCGTCGGTCTGCTGCAGGGAGATCGCGCGCACCACGTTGGTGCCCAGGTGCTGTGCCGTCTCGAAGGTGATCCGGCGGGGCTGACCGTTGAACTCGTAGTCCGCGGTCAGCGCGTTGTAGAGGTCGGGGACCTGGTTCTCGGGGAACTCGACGTCGACCACGGGCCCGATCACCCGGGCGATGCGGCCGGTGGCACCTTCCGAGACCGGCTGGGTGGCCTGGTCGTTGATTGTGGCAGTCATTTCTCTCACTTCGTTTCGGCTGGCAAGGGCGGGCAGCGCGGGCTACAGTGCCTCGGCGCCACTGACGATTTCGGTCAACTCGGTGGTGATCTCGGCCTGGCGGGCGTTGTTCATCAAGCGCGTGTACTTCTTGATGAGCTCGGTCGCGTTGTCCCCGGCGGCCTTCATGGCGCGCTGGCGGGATGCGAGCTCGCTCGACGCCGCGTGGCACAGGGCGGAGTAGATCCGCGCCTTCACGTACCGGGGCAGGATCTGGTTGAAGAGCTCCTCCGCGTTCGGCTCGAACTCGAAGTTGTTCTGCGTCTCCTCGAGGGCCTCGTAACGCTCGGAGATCTCGTCCCCGAGGTCGTTCGCGTCCACGACCTCCAGGGGCAGCAGGCGCAACACCCGCGGCTCCTGGTTCACCATGGAGTTGAACTGCGTGTACACGAGCAGCACCTCGTCCACGCCACCGTCCTCGTACGGGGCGTTGATGTCGCGCATCAATTGGTCCGTGAGTTCCTCGGCGCGCTCGGTCGTGGCGTTGTCCGTGTTGCCCGTCCAGAATTCGTCGTAGTCACGGTGCCGGAAGTCGAAGTACGCCTTGGCCTTGCGGCCCACGAGGTACACGCGTGCTTCCTTGCCCTGCGAACCCAACAGCTCGAGCAACTCCTCCGTGCGCTTGAGCACGTTGGAGGAGTAGGACCCCGCGAGCCCGCGGTCCGACGTGAACACCAGGACGGCCGAACGCCGCACATCGTCGGGGACGGTGGTCAGGGGGTGGGAGATGTTGTGCTGCGTGGCGATCTGGGAGACCGCGCGGGTCAGCGCATTGGCGTACGGGTACGCGGCTTCGAGACTCTGACGGGACTTGTTGATGCGCGAGGTCGCGATCATCTCCATCGCCTTGAAGATCTTCTTCATCGACGACGTGGACGCGATCTTCTGTCGGTAGACCCGAATCTGCGCTCCCATGAAATTTCCTTTCGGCACCGCCGTGGTGCGCCGGATCCCGGCGCACCACGAGAACGGTTACTTCTTGACGATCGTTTCCTGGTTCACAGCGGTCGCGCCCAGGGACTCGTGCTCCTCGACCCCGGCCTCGATCCCGTGCTTGGAACCGTGGAAGTCCCGCTTGACCTCGGCCACGGCCGTCTTGAGCGCCTCGACCGCGTCGTCCTCGAGCTTGCCCGTGGAGTTGATCGAGTCCATCACGTTGGTCGTGCGCCGTACCTGGTCCAGCAGCGCGCGCTCGAAGTCCGCGACGTTGGCGACGTCGACGTCGTCGAGCTGGCCCGTGGTACCGGCCCAGATGGACACGACCTGGTCCGCGACGGGGTACGGCGTGTACTGGGGCTGCTTGAGCAGCTCCATGAGCCGCTCACCGCGGGTCAGCTGCTGACGGGACGCGGCGTCCAGGTCCGAGGCGAACATGGCGAACGCCTGCATGGAACGATAGGACGCGAGGTCCAGCTTCAGCGTGCCGGAGACCTTCTTCATGGCCTTGACCTGCGCGGCACCGCCCACGCGGGACACCGAGATGCCCACGTCCACAGCGGGACGCTGGTTGGCGTTGAACAGGTCCGACTGCAGGAAGATCTGGCCGTCGGTGATGGAGATGACGTTGGTCGGGATGAACGCCGAGACGTCGTTCGCCTTGGTCTCGATGATCGGCAGACCGGTCATGGAGCCCGCGCCCAGCTCGTCGGAGAGCTTGGCGCAACGCTCGAGCAGACGGGAGTGCAGGTAGAAGACATCACCCGGGTACGCTTCACGTCCCGGCGGGCGGCGCAGCAGCAGCGACACCGCACGGTAGGCCTCGGCCTGCTTGGAGAGGTCGTCGAAGACGATGAGCACGTGCTTGCCGCCGTACATCCAGTGCTGACCGATCGCGGAACCCGAGTAGGGGGCCAGGTACTTCAGACCGGCGGACTCGGACGCGGGAGCGGCCACGATCGTGGTGTACTCCAGGGCGCCGTTGTCCTCGAGGGTCTGGCGCACCGCGGCGATCGTGGAGGCCTTCTGACCGATGGCCACGTAGATGCAGCGCACCTGCTTGTCCACGTCACCGGACTCCCAGTTGGAGCGCTGGTTCAGGATGGCGTCCACGGCGATTGCGGTCTTACCGGTCTGACGGTCACCGATGATCAGCTGACGCTGGCCACGCCCGATCGGGATCATGGCGTCGATGGCCTTCATGCCGGTCTGCAGCGGCTCGTGCACCGACTTACGCATGGTCACGCCCGGAGCCTGCAGCTCCAGTTCGCGGCGACCCTCGGTGGCGATGGGTCCGAGATCGTCCAGGGGCTCGCCCAGGGGGTCCACGACGCGGCCGAGGTAGCCCTCGCCCACGGGCACCGACAACACCTCGCCGGTGCGGTGCACCTCCTGGCCTTCCTCGATGCCCTGGAAGTCACCGAGCACCACGACGCCGATGTCGCGGGTGTCGAGGTTCAGGGCCAGGCCCAGCACCCCGTTCTCGAACTTGAGCAACTCGTTCGCCATGACGGAGGGCAGGCCCTCCACATGCGCGATACCGTCCGCGGCGGACGACACGCGTCCGACTTCTACTCGTTCCATATTGCCGGGATCGTAGGACGCCGCGAACTCATTCAGCGCACTACGGACCTCATCGGCATTGATGGTCACATCGGCCATCTACTGTCCCTGCTCTCTACGTCTTGTGATCATCGCTCGAGCCATGACCACGGTTGTACTTGTCGCGATGCGTTGCCCCATCGCCGTGCGGCCGCCTCAGCGGTCGGGGGGCAACGTGACGAGATGCCGGCATCGACCGACTCCCCGCGATCCCCGCTGCGCGCGGGGATCAGGCTGCGATCCGCTGCTGCAACTGTTCCAGCCGGTGGGTCACCGATCCGTCGATGACCTCCTCGCCCACCTGCACCCGCAGGCCACCCACCAACGACGGGTCCACCTCCGTGGTGAGCTTCAGGTCCCGTCCGTACAGCCGGTTCAGACCCTGGCGCAGTTTCTCCGTCTGGTCCTCCCGGAGGGGACGAGCCGTGGTGATCCGCGCGATCCAGCGCTGCTGACGGTCCGCGACCCACTCGGCAAAGTGCCCGAGCAGGCGACCGGGTAGTGCGCCCCGGGGTTCGCTCACCGCGCGTTCGATCAGCAAGGAGACCTCCTCCGAGCTCGTCGTCATGAGACGACGGGCCAGGGTGACCTTGGCCTGCGCGCTCGCGCGCGAGTCCGAGAACGCGTTCTGCACCTCGGTGGAGTGTTCCAGTACGGACTTGAACCGGATCAGTTCGTCCACGAGGGTCTCGAGCGCGTTCACGCCGCCGCGGTTCTCGGCGGACGCGGCCGCGAACAACACGGCCGTGCGTTCGATCCCGTCACCCAGCTGGCGCTCGGTGGCGCTGCGCTGGGACGCGAGTTCGGCGACGACGTCCACGGCCACCTCGTGCGCGCGGCCGTCGAGCAGCGTGTGCACGAACCGGGCGCGGTTCTCTGCGGGCCGGGAGGGATCCGTGAGAGCGCGGCGCAGTGCGCCGTTCTCGTCCACGATGTCCAGGATCTCGAACAACTGGTGTGCGATCTCGGGACTCGCGGCAGATGCCCAGCGGTCAACGTCCACGGAGAGCGGACGATAGGGTTCGTTCGATGCTTCTGCCATTACCGTGCAGCTCCCGTGCGACCTTGCTCGGCCTCGAGATCAGCCAGGAAACGATCGACCACGCGGTTGGCGCGATCGTCGTCGTTCAAGGACTCCCCGACGATCTTGGACGCGAGCTGTGTTGCCAAAGTGCCGACCTCGTCACGCAGTGAGACCACAGCGGCCGCACGCTCGGCCTCGATGGCCTTGTGGGCGTTCTCGGTGATCCGCGCGGATTCGAGGTTGGCGCGATCCTTGAAGTCCGCCAGGATCTTCTCGCCCTCGGAGCGAGCTTCCTCACGAATCTTCTGGGCCTCGAGCCGGGCACTTTCGAGCTGCTGGTTGTACTCGTCGCGAGCGGCCTTCGCCTCGGCCTGAGCAGCCTTGGCCTTGGCCAGTCCACCCTCGATGGCGTCAGCGCGGTCCCTGAAGACCTTCTCGAACGCCGGGACGATGAACTTGTACGCGATGAAGAGCAGAATTGCGAACCCCACAAAGGTAATCAGCATTTCCCAGCCGTTGGGGAACAGAGGGCTCTGCCCCTCTTCAGCTGCCAACACCATTGCGTTCATGAGCGCGATTCCTGTTCTCTAGTTAGGGCGAGTGCGAAAGGGAGAGCCCTTAGAGCAGCGCCAGGACGAAGCCCAGAATGGCGAGCGCCTCGACCACGGCGAAGCCCATGAACAGCATGGGCTGGATCACGCGCTGGGACTCGGGCTGACGGGCCACGGACTGCATGTAAGCCGCGAAGATGAGACCCACACCGATGCCACCGCCGATGGCAGCGAGACCGTAGCCAATAACGCTGAGCGAACCTTCCATTATGGATATTTCCTTTCTGGGTGCCCGCTGGAGCGGGCCGTGGTGCCATTACGGGAAACCGTGAATGGTCGATGGTCACGTGAGCGGCCCGGAGGTCGCGCTCCTTCGTGGGGCTAGTGCCCCTCCTGCAGTGCGCCCTGTACGTACACGGCGAACAGCAGGGTGAAGATGTAGGCCTGAAGGATCTGGATCAGAACCTCCAGGAAGTAGATGAACAGTCCGAGGACCAGACCGAAGATCGAACCGCCGATGCCCAGGGCGCCGCCCACCTCGGTGGCGAGGTACGCCATGAAGGCCGCCGCGACCATGATGGCCATGTGGCCGGCGAACATGGTGGCGAACACACGCAGTGCGTGGGTCACGGGGCGGATGATCATGTTCGAGAGGAACTCGAGCGGGATCAGGATGAGGTACAGGACCTTGGGGACGTTCGGCGGCATGGTCATCTTGGCCATGAAGTGGCCCAGACCGTGGCGCTTGATGCCGACCCCGACCCACACGACGTAGGCGATTGCCGCGAAGACGTACGCGGTGCCGGGGTGCGAGAACGTGGGCAGCTGAAGGACGGGGATGGACCCGAAGAGGTTGTTCACCAGGATAAAGAAGAAGAAGGTGAACAGCAGGGGCACGAACGGGCGGAAGTCCTTCTCGCCGATGATGTCGCGACCCAGGTGGTTACGCACGAGCCCGTAGCCCATCTCACCCAGGTACTGGCCCTTGGTGGGGACCAGCGCTCGCCGCCGCACCACGTACATGAAGAACGCGGCGATCAGAACGACCGACAACAGGATCAGCAACGAGTGCTTACCGAGGGCGAAGGAACCCACTTCGAAGAACGGGGGCAGATGCGCATCTTCCGTGGTCGGGGCCACGAATTCGGCCGGAATCCTCAGGGCGGGGTTCAATACGGGTCCTTTCTGCGGTATCCAGACCGGTCACACTCTGGGCTCGGGGCCCATGCCGGATGACTTCTTCGTCTCCGACGGGGTCTTTTGCGGGGCGGTACTGCGGTTCAAGGCGTCCCTCATATGAAGATAACCGAGGTACACCCCGGCGGCCGCCCCAAAGACAGCTCCCGCGATCACAATCCACCGAGTTCCCAGTAGGTGATCCAGGAACCAGCCTACCAAACTCCAAAACACCGCACCGACCACGATGTACAGCAGGACCGCGATCCCACCACCCAGACCGCCACGCTCCACGAGCTCCCCCGCGGTGTGGAGGGTTTCCTTGCGCGCGTTGTCCCGCATGCGCGTTGACATCCCCCGCAGGTCCCTGGGGCGCCGGTCTCCCGGCTCGTTCGGTGCGGAACTCATGGCGTTCGCCTTTCGTGAGTGGGTCGGTCGTGCCCCGCCCGGCCGCCACTCGAGTCACGGGCGGGAGGGACGGACGGGGCGGCAGCGGCGTCGTCGTGGGCGTGTTCGACGGCCGACGACGCCGCGTGGGGTGCGGGCTCGGGCGCGTCCTGCCGGGTGACACCGCGGGTCAGCACGGTGAAACCGGCCAGGGCGAGTACGAGACACACCAGGACGGTCACGGCGAACACGCGCGGGACGAGCCACGGCGGGGCCCCCAGGAACAGCAGGAACCAGCCCAGCACGAGCACCTTGAGGAGGTACAGCGCGGCGAGCGCGGGAGCCGTGGCCGCTGGTGCCACGCGGTACATCTGAGCCGCCACGAGGGCGGTGGCTGCGGAGCTGACCGCGATGATCCCCGCCCCGAGCAGCACCGAGCGCGGTGCCGAGAGCATGTCCACGACGGCTGAAAGTGTAAGCAGAATCACACCCAGGATCAGGAACATGACGGCCCCGGCCCGCACACCCCGGGCGTAGGAAGGGGGGCGGGAGCGGGCGGCGTCGTGCGCGGCGGATTCCGCCGACGAACGCGGAGCGCGGTCAGGGGTCACGGGCGCAAACTCCGTGCGGTGCTCCGAGCGCGGTCGAGCAGCACCGGGGACACGAGGTACAGCACGATCACGAGCACCACAGCCACACCGGCGAGCACGGAACCCGTGCCCGCGGCCCGCAGACCGTAGAGGGAGATCAGACTGACGCACGCCGTGGCGGTCGTGACCACCGCGGCGGACTGCACGTGGGACAGGCCCACGTCCGTGAGGCGCTGGTAGACGTGCTGCCGGTGCGGTGTGTACCAGACCTCTCCGCGGCGGATCCGCAGCACGAGCGTCACGGCGGTGTCCGCGAGGTAGACCAGCAGCGGGGACAGCAGGTACTCCACGTAGACGCCCGAGAGGAACGCGCCGATCGCGATCGCGGCGATGGCACCGCCCAGGACGTAGGAGCCGACGTCGCCCAGGAAGACCGTACCGCGCCCCAGGTTCCACGGTAGGAAGCCCAGGAACGCACCGGCGAGCGCGAGGCCCGCGCACACCATCCACGGCATCCCGTTTGCCGCACCGGCCCACGCGTAGAACAGCCCCACCACGCCGCCGTGCAGCCCGGAGATCCCGTTGATACCGTCCATGAAGTTGGCGATGTTGACGTAGGCCACGGTCGCGAGCACACCCACGGGCCACCACCACGCGGGGATGCCTAGGGCCACGATCATGGCGGCGGTCCCGAGCGCGCCCACGAGGGCCTGCATGCCCAACCGGACTCCGATGGACACGCCGCGGTAGTCCTCGGCCCAGCCCAGGGCCGCGCTGGCCGCGGTCATGGCGAGCACGGACAGGGCGAGCGAGCGGTCCACGGGGATCAGACCCAACCCCAGGGACAACCCGTACGTGAGGATCAGGGCGATGGCCACCGCGAGTCCCATCCCGCGCAGTACGGGCCGCGAGTGCGAGGACCGGTCGGACGGGATGTCGATCACGCCCCACCGGCGCAGCAACGGCTTGACCGCGAACGGCAGGAGCACTGAGAGCATGAAGGCAGCGGCGAGTGTCCACGGGGCGAGGGCCAGCAACAGGTTCAGCGCCTGGCCGTCCGTGAGAGCGGCGGGGCCGGTGTCGACCGCGGGGGCCGTGGGTACGCCGTGGGCGGGCAGGAACGCGGTGGACGCGAGGACGGTGCTCATGCGTGGCGCCTCCAGCCCGTGTGTCCCTCGGCGGCGTCGCCGTCCGCACCGTCAGCGTCCGCGTCCTCGGCGCGGGGTCCGGTGGCCGGGGCGCACTCGGCGGCGCGCGGCACGGAGAAGTCCGTGACCTTGGGCTGGGTGCTCACCACGACCTGCGGGATGGACCCCGTGAACATCATCCCGCCGCGCACCTTCCACACGTGACGGTCCAGGTTCGCGGGATCCAGGCGCTCGGCCTTGGCGTGGGAGATCTTGGGGTGGAAGGGCCGCTCGTCGGTCTCACCCGTGCCGATGAGGTCCTCGTGCAGCTTCTCACCGTGGCGCAGCCCGGTGATCTCGATGTTGATGTCCTCGCGCCCGGACATCGACCGCAACCGGCGGGCGATGTCCAGGATCCGCACGGGCTCCCCCATGTCCAGGATGAGCACCTCTCCCCCGTGCGCGATCGCACCGGCCTGGATCACGAGCTGACACGCCTCGGGGATGGTCATGAAGTACCGGGTGGCATCCGGGTGGGTCACGGTGATCGGCCCGCCCTGGCGGATCTGTTCCGCGAACAGCGGCAGCATGGACCCGCGCGAACCGAAGACGTTGCCGAAGCGCACGGACGCGTAGCGCTTGCCCGTGCGGTCCCCCATCCACGCGGTGAGTTTCTCCGCCACGCGCTTGGAGTGACCGAGCGCCGTGGTGGGGTTGGCGGCCTTGTCCGTGGAGATGTTCACGAACACGTCCACGTCCACGGCGGCCGCGGCGCTCAACACGTGCAGCGAGCCCATGACGTTGGTCTTCCACGCCTCGTCCGGGTACTGCTCGAGCAGGGACACGTGCTTCAGCGCCGCAGCGTGGAAGACCACCTGGGGCCGGCGGTCCTGGAACACCCGGGTGAGCGCGTCCGGATCGCGGATGTCACAGAGCACGGTGTCGTTGCCGTCCAGCAGGCCACGCCCGGTGATGGAGATCTGGGTCGCCTGCAATCCGGATTCGTCACGGTCCAGCATGATCAGCTCGGCGGGTTCGAAACCCACGAGTTGGCGGCACAGTTCCGAACCGATCGACCCACCCGCGCCCGTGACGAGCACGCGCTTGCCGGTCACGTACCCCGCAATGGCCTCCACGTGGATGTCCACGGGCCGCCGTCCGATGAGGTCCTCCATGGAGATGTCACGAAGGTCCACGCTCTGGTTTGCGCCGGTGAGCATCTCGGTCAGGGGCGGGACGGTCATGACGCGGGTCCCGGTGCCCTCCACGGCTTCCGAGACGCGTTGCATGGTGCGGGGGTCCACGTCCGCGACGGCCACGATCAGCACGCCGGCGCGCGTGTGCTCCAGGACGGACGCGGCGTCGTGCAGCGTGCCCATGACTGGGACAGAGGAGATGCGCAGGTGCTTCTTGGCGGGGTCGTCGTCGAGCAGGGCCACGGGCAGGAAACCCGAGGCGGGGTCCTGCATCATGCGGTGTACCAGGAACGTGCCCAGCGCGCCCGCACCGAAGATCACCACGTTCTGCGCCTGCTCACCCGGCTTGGCCGTGGATTCCTGGTACATGCGTTTGAGGTAGCGGAACGCGGCCATCAGCAGGCACGCGAACGGGAACGCGATGAACCCCAGCGAGCGCGGGATCCACAGGGCCACACCGAAGACCAGCAGGACGGCCTCGAGCAGTGCCGTGACGATCACGGTCACGACCACGAGCAGCTTGGCCTCCTCGAAACTGCCGAACGAGTACCGGCCCTTGTAGAGGGCGAACGAGAAGCCCACGAGCAGTTGTAGCACGACCGCCACCACGCACGTGATGATCACGCCCCCCACGGAGATGAGCTCCACGTTCATCTCGAACCGGAGGAACGCCGCGACCCACAGCGCCACGATCCACGCGACGGAATCCAAGATCATCTGGATCCACAGCCACGCGACCGGTTTGTCCGCTCGGGGGGTGGGGCTTGCGGGGGTGACCATGCAGTCGTAGTCCTTTCGGGTGCGGGTCAGTGGCGGTGACCCACCATGAGCCGGTACGCCGTTTCCCGTACCCTCAGGGGGACGAATCGGTAGCCGCCGCGCACCATGACGTTCACGGCCCATTGTAGGAACCCCACGTGGCCCAGGGTGCGCAACCGGTGCTGCAACGTCAGTTCGGCCCGCAGCACGCGGTACCCGCCGCGGCGTTCGTAGGAGCCCGCGGAGACGCGATAACCCACGAGCGGTTCCGCCACGTTGCGCACGTCCGCCCCGGCATGGAGCATGCGCGTCCACAACCAGTAGTCCTCGGCCATGGGGACGTCCTCGTAACCACCCACGACGAGCGCGGCACTGCGGCGCAGCACGACCGTGGGGTGGGAGATCGGGTTGCGATATCGGCTCACCGCGGCGATCCGCGCGGCCCCCACGGGGGCTGTGCGCAGCGCGACGGGCCGAGTCTCGTCGTCGCCGATCTCGTGCATGGACGCACCCACGAGGTCCGCGCCGTCCTCGATCAGGGGCAGTTGCCTCTCGAACCGGCGGGGGTAGGAGACGTCGTCCGCGTCCGCGCGCGCGACGACGTCGTACGCGCACCGCGGCAACGCAACGGTCAGCGCCTGGGCGAGGCCACCGTTCTCCGGGATCCGCAACACACGGACGGGGATCGGGGATTCTTTCGCGAGCCGCTCGAGCTCCGCCGTGACCGACGTCGGCACCGGACCGTCCTGGACGAGCAGCACCTCCGCGGGCGGGCGGGTCTGCTCCACCGAATTAGACTCCACCGCACGCCGGATCCGCTCGGCGGTGTCCGCGGCGTACACGGGGATCAGCACCGAGAACCGAGCCGGCAGTTGCGCGGGGGTCAGCGGGTCAGCGAGGGCCACCGAAACCACGTCCGCGCATGCCGTTGCCGTAGAGCCGCGCCCACCGCACCAGTCCGGGCAGATCACGGTGGCGCGCGTAGTGGGCGGGGTAGCCGATCGCGTCCGCGACCAGTTGCACCACGCGCTTGTAACGCCACGAGACGTACCCGCGGTTACGGAAGAAGTGGCGCTGCTTGAACTCCCCCGGCGGGATCAACACCTGCAGCTTGCCGGGGATCACCACGTGTTCCTCGGCCCAGCCCGGCGGGTGGGACACGGCCGTGGTCGTGACCGTGCCGAACGGCAGCCCACTCTTGCGCAGGCGCACGAGGAAGTCGACCTCATCCCCGCGCAGGAACAGTTTCAGGTCCGGCAACCCCACCCGGAAGAACACGGACTCGTCCATGAGCGCACCGTTGAAGAAATTGGCGTAGGAATCGATGAAGCCCAGCGGTTCCAGGTCCGCGCGACGGTGGGTGATCCCACCGTCCAAGCGGAACGGGAACGCGAGGGCGTCGTGGTCCTGGGGCGCCACGATGAGCGGTGACACCACGGCGAGCCCCCGCTCGCGCGCTGTTTCGCGCAGGGTGTGTAGGCACTCGGGGTCCTCGGGATGGGCGTCGTCGTCCATGAGCCACACCTGGTCCGCGCCGCTCGCGAGCGCCGTGAGAATGGCGAGCGCGAATCCGCCCGCCCCGCCCAGATTGGCCACGGAGCGGCGGTAGTGCAGCGTGAAGGCTCCCCCGATCCGCTCCCCCAGCGCGGCCTCGTCCAGGGCAGTGCGCCCGGCGTCCACGAGACACAGACTCGCGATCGGGCCGGTCTGGACGCGCAGCGCGTCGATCAGCGCCGCGACGTCCTCGGGGCGGTCCTGCGTGACGCACGCGACGCTCACGTTCGCGTCCGGACGGTCGCTCGCCCGCGCGGTGGATTCGGTCATGGCGCCCCCGGGACGACTCGTGATGTGCAAGGAAGGTGTGCTCGACCGCGGCCGCACGCGCAGCCGCTCGCGCGGGCGCCCGGCACGCCGGTGAACTCCGGGAGTCTATCAACGCGTACCTTGACGCCACCTCGACGTCACCCGTACGGGTGATGTGCCGTGCTGACGACCACGGGCTGACCACCAAGAACGGGTCCGGGGCGCTACCGTACGATGAAGACACCATCACAGGAGGAGACACAACAGTGACGGCTCACAGCTGGCGCGTTCTCGGGGCCACGGGGTTCATCGGTTCCGCCATCACCACTGCCCTGCAGACCCGGAACATCCCGGTCACCCCGGTGGCCACCCCCCGACTGGCCTCGCCCGCGACCACGGTGCACCACCTCATTGAGCACGCGCACCGCCTCGAGTCCGTGATCGACTACCTGGCCGATTCCTTCGCCGGCGCGGACGTGGTGGTCAACGCCGCCGGTCTGGCCGCCCCCGATCAGACGCACCAGCAGTCCCTCACCGGGGCTAACGCGCTGCTTCCCGTCCTCGTGGCGCTCGCCGCCCACCGCACGGGCGTGCGCCGGGTGATCCACATGAGTTCCGCGTCCGTGCAGGCCGACGCACCCGTGCTGGACGAGTCCATCCGCACCGCACCGTTCTCCCCCTACTCCTTCTCCAAGGCCCTGGGCGAGTCCGCGCTCTACCGGTTGCGCTCCCAATGGCGCGAGGAATCCGGCGCTCCGCAGTTGAGCGTCATCCGCGCGACGTCCGTGATGGGCAGCGGGCGGCGCACCACGCGCATGCTCGCACGGTTCGCGTCCTCGCCCCTGAGCTCGGTCGCCGGGGACGGTTCCGCCCCCACCCCCGTGACCTCCGTGACCGCCCTCGCGCAGTTCACGGTGGCCGTGGGCGAGTTCCCTGAGGTCCTGCCCCCCGTGATCCTGCAACCGTGGGAGGGCGCCACGACCGGTTCCGTGCTGCGCGACGCCGGACGCCGCCACCCCCTGCAGCTGCCGTCCTGGGTGTGCCGGGCGGTGATCGCGACCGCGCGCACGGCCTCGGCCGCTGCCGGTTACCGCTACGGCGGGCTCATCCGCCGCCTGGAGGTTACGTGGTTCGGTCAGCGCCAGGTCCCCGGGTGGGCCCACGAGAACGGTGTGCTCCCCGAGCCCCACGTGCAGGAGGTGCTGCGCCAGGCGCACCTCGCGCTGGGTCGCTGAGCCGCGCGTTGGGTTCTTCGCAGCGCGGCCGCGCCCGGTCCGGAGCACTCCCGCGCTGACAGAACGATCCCCGCACCGTACCCGTCATGGGATGGTGCGGGGATCGTCTCGTCAAGTCGCCTGTTGTTCAGGCCCCGTGGTTCTCGGGTTCCCCGGCGACGAGCCGCTGCGCCTCCTCCATGCTCAGTGCCCCGGTCCCGTCCCAGCGCGGCTCGGTGTCCGGTGTGCGTTCCCGTCCCTGGTCCACGAACGGACGGGCCTCCGCGGGGGAACTGCGGACCAGGTCGGTCACGAGGTCCTCGTCCGCGGGAGTCGAGCCGGCCGAGAGGGCCGCGCCCTCGCCGAACGATTCCGGTGCATTCGCTTCGGGGTTCTGACGCGCGGACTGTGTCGACGCCGCGGCGTCGTCGTCCGAGACCGCCGCGCCGGCACCGCCGGCTGCAGCGGCCGCCTCCGGGCTCTCACCGGTCGCCGCAGCTGCCGGTTCGGTGCCGCCGTCCACGTTCGGGACGACCTCGCGCAGCCGCGCCAGCGTGATCGCGCCGTGGCGCAGCACCACGGGCGTCTCCCCCGTGCAGTCCACGATGGTCGAGGCCACGTCCTGCGCACCGGCGGGTACCTCACCCGCGGGCCGCGGACCGTCGTCGAGGTAGAGCGCCACGCGGTCCTGCAGCATCTCGCGGGCCTGCTCGGCGGTGCGCGCGGCGGGCATCCCCGTCCGGTTGGCGGAGGACACGGCCATGGGACCCACGCGTTCGAGGACGGCGCGGGTCACGGCGTCGTCGGGAACGCGTAGCGCCACTGTCCCATGGGTCTCCCCCAGGTCCCAACCCAGGGTGGGCTGGGCCCAGCAGATGATCGTGAGGGCGCCGGGCCAGAACGCCTGCGCGAGCGCGCGGGCGTCGTCGGAGATCTGGTCCGCGAGGCCGTCGATCACCTCGGGGCGGGCGATCAGCACGGGCGGGGGCATTTCCCGCGTGCGGCCCTTGGCGCCCAGCAGTCCCTGGACACCGGGCGCCGAGAACGCATCGCAGCCGATGCCGTAGACGGTGTCCGTGGGCAGCACGAGGCATTCGCCGTCCGCGACGACGCCCGCGGCCTCGGTCACGGCCGCTTCGAGTTCCTGCGGGGTCCCGCAGGATCGGATCTCACTCACGAGCAACTCCTCTGCTGACGTGTTTCGTGTTCTTCCCGTGCTCCGCGCACCCGGCCGTCCCGTTCACGGTACGTCTCCCGGCACGACGGCGCTGCGGCGCCCGGTCTCTCAGCCCCCCGGCCCCGGCCCCGGCAGCGTGGCGGTCGTGGCCCGCGGGCGGTCGGTCAGGTCGTGGTGCGTGTGGATGTCCCGGAACCCCCGGTCCTCGAGGGCGCGGGCGACGGCCGCGACCTGGGACTCGGCGTGTTCCATGACGAACGAACCGCCCGGACGCAGGATCCGCACGGCGGTGTCCATCGCGGCGCACGGGAACGTCATCCCGGTCTCGTCCCCGCCGTACAGCGCCGTGGGTGGATCGTAATCGCGTACCTCGGGATCCTCCGGGATCTCACCGTCCGGGACGTAGGGTGGGTTGGTCACGACCACGCAGAACCGCCCCGCCGACTCGACCGTGACATCGCGGTAGTCGGATTCGAGCAAGCGCACGCGGGAGCCCGCCAGATTGCGCCGGGTCCACTCCAGTGCGGCCGGTTCGCGTTCCACGGCGGTGACCCGACTCGCGGGATCCTCGCTCGCCACGGCCAGGGCTATCGCGCCACTGCCCGTCCCGAGGTCGATGACCCCCGGGTGGGTCTCGCCGGCCCCGCGCCATACGCGCACCAGATCCAGGGTCAATTGGACGAGCAGTTCGGTCTCCGGGCGGGGGACGAAGACCCCGGGACCCACCGCGAGCTCGAGCTTACGGAACGGGGCCGTGCCCGTGATGTGTTGCAGGGGCTCACGCCGTGCGCGGCGTTCCACGAGGTCGCGGTACCCGTGCGGTTCCGGCGCGCCCAGGATGGCCCGCGCTTCGGTGTCCCCGCGGCCCAGGCCCAGCGTGTGGGCGGCGAGCAACACGGCGTCGACGTCCGGGGAGGCCACACCCGCGCGAAGCAACCGGGACCGGCCCCACGCGATCGCCTGGGCGAGAGTCGTGGCCACGGGAAGTTACTTCCCGCCCACGGACCCGTGCTGTGCGGAGTCCTGACCCAGTTGTTCCAACCGGTGCTTCTCGTCCAGTTCCACGGCGGAGGCGATCACGGGTTCCAATGCGCCGTCCAGGACGTGGTCCAGGTTGTAGGCCTTGTACCCGGTGCGGTGGTCCGCGATGCGGTTCTCGGGGAAGTTGTAGGTGCGGATGCGTTCCGAACGGTCCACGGTGCGCACCTGCGACTTGCGGGCTGCGGCGTTCTCGGCGTCGATCTGTTCCTGCTGGTGCGCGAGCAACCGGGCGCGCAATACGCGCATGGCCGCCTCACGGTTCTGCAGCTGGGACTTCTCGTTTTGCATGGACACCACGATGCCCGTAGGGACGTGCGTGATCCGCACCGCGGAATCCGTGGTGTTCACCGACTGCCCACCCGGACCCGAGGACCGGTAGACGTCGATCTTGAGGTCGTTCTGGTTGATGTCGATCTCGTCCGGCTCGTCCACCTCGGGGAAGACCAGCACCCCCGCAGCGGACGTGTGCACGCGCCCCTGGGACTCGGTCACGGGCACCCGCTGCACGCGATGCACCCCGCCCTCGTACTTGAACCGGGCCCACGCGCCCTCGGCCGGATCGGAGGAGGACCCCTTGACCGCGAGCTGGACGTCCTTGTAGCCGCCCAGTTCGGTGGGGGTTGACGAGAGGATCTCGGTCTTGAGCCCGGACTGTTCCGCGAAACGCATGTACATGCGCAGTAGGTCCCCGGCGAACAGGGCGGATTCGTCCCCGCCCTCACCCGCCTTGACCTCGAGGATCACGTTGCGGCCGTCGTCCGGGTCCCGCGGAATGAGCTTGCGGCGCAGTTCCTCGCGCGCCACGACGAGCTCGTCCTCAAGGGGCTTGACCTCCGCGGCGAGTTCGGGATCCACGCTCCCGAGCTCGCGCGCGGCGCCCAGGTCCTCGGAGATGCGTTCCACCCGGCGATGCGCCTCAACGATGCCGTTGAGTTCGGAGTAGCGCCGACCCAGTTTCCTGGCCTTGCTCGCGTCCGCGTGGACGGCGGGATCCGCCAGGGCGCGCTGGAGCTCGGCGTGCTCATCCAGCAGCGGCTGAACGGGGTCGGACATACGGTGCTCTCCTGGGATCGACGGGTGGAACGCGGTGCTCGCGGGTTCCTAGTGACCGGCCAGCGTGGTCTTCTGGACCTGCAGCAGGAACTCGGTGTTGGACTGGGTATCCCGCAGCTTGCTCGTGAGCAGTTCCAGGGCCTGCTGCTGTTCCAGACCGGAGAGCACGCGGCGCAGCCGCCACATGATCTTGATCTCGTCCGCGGACAGCAGGTTCTCCTCGCGGCGGGTACCGGAGGAATTGACGTCCACGGCCGGGAAGATCCGCCGGTCCGCGAGCTGGCGGGACAGGCGCAGTTCCATGTTGCCCGTGCCCTTGAACTCCTCGAAGATGACCTCGTCCATCTTGGACCCGGTCTCCACGAGCGCGGTCGCGAGGATGGTCAGCGAGCCACCGTTCTCGATGTTGCGCGCGGCGCCGAAGAACTTCTTGGGCGGGTACAGCGCGGCGGAGTCCACACCACCGGAGAGGATGCGGCCGGACGCCGGTGCCGAGAGGTTGTACGCGCGGCCCAGGCGGGTCATGGAGTCCAGCAGGACCACCACGTCCATGCCCATCTCCACCAGGCGCTTGGCCCGCTCAATCGCGAGCTCCGCGACCGTGGTGTGGTCGTCCGCAGGCCGGTCGAAGGTCGAGGCGATAACCTCACCCTTGACCGTGCGCTGCATGTCCGTGACCTCTTCGGGGCGCTCGTCCACGAGCACCATCATGAGGTGGACCTCGGGGTTGTTGGTCGTGATCGCGTTGGCGATCGACTGCAGCATGAGCGTCTTACCGGCCTTGGGCGGGGAAACGATCAGACCGCGCTGGCCCTTGCCGATCGGGGCCACGAGATCCACCACGCGGGGACCGATCTTCTTGGGCTCGGTCTCCAGGCGCAGCCGCTCCTGGGGGTACAGCGGGACGAGCTTGTTGAACTCGACCCGGTCCTTGTTCTCCTCGGGCTTGCGGCCGTTGACCGTGGTCAGCTGCACGAGCGCGGAGAACTTCTGGCGCGAGTTGTTGTGTTGTTCGCCCTCGCGGGGAGCACGGATGGCACCCACGATCGCGTCGCCCTTGCGCAGGTTGTTCTTCTTGACCTGGGACAGGCTCACGTACACGTCCGACGGGCCGGGCAGGTAGCCCGAGGTGCGCACGAACGCGTAGTTGTCGAGCACGTCCAGGATGCCCGCCACGGGCAGCAGGACGTCGTCCTCGGTGATCTCGACGTCGTCCACGTCCGGACCGTTGTGCCGGTTGCGACGGTTGCGCCGCTCGTTGCGGTCGTTGCGATCGTTACGGTCGTTGCGATCGTTGCGATTGCGGTTGCGCCGGTTGCGGCGGGAGTTGCCCTCACCGTCGTTGTTGCGATCGTTGTTGTTGCGGTTGCGCCGGTCGTTGCGGTTCTGGTTGTCCTGACCGCCGTCCTTGGGGTCACCGGAATCGTTGGAACCGCCTTGGCCCTTGGAGTCACGGCGGTTGTCCCGGTCCTGACCGTTGTCCTTGGAATCCTTCTGGTGGTTGGCGTGGCGGGAACCGTCCACCTGACCCTGCTTGTTCTCGCGCCGGTTCTCGTCCTGGGACGAGCCGTTCTGCTCGGACTTCTCGTTGCGGCGACCGCGCTGGTTGCGCTGGCCGCGCCCGGACTCGTTGCCGGAGTCGTCAGAGCCCTGGGCGGAGTCCTGCCCGGACTCGTCCCGGCCCTTCTCCGCCTGGTCCTTGTCCTGCTGGTTCTGGGCGGAACGGTCCTGGCCGGAGCGCCCGTGCTCACCGGTGCCGCTGGCCGTGGCGCGCCGGGAACGGCGCGAACCGCCCTGCCGCGGGACGTTCTGTTCGCCGTTCTCGCCCTCCGAGCCTTCCTGGGGCTTCGAGGAGGAGTCCGACGACGCCGCGTCCGCGGACGCGGCGTCCGCGGAGGACGACTGCGGAGCGTCGTCGGCGGAGGACGACTGCGGAGCGTCGGAGGAGTGACGCTGGGAGGCCTTGCGAGCGGTCTGCTCGATCTTGGCCTCCACGGCTTTGTCGCGCTCGGCGACGGCGCCCCCGCGCTGGTGGGCCTCGATGGCCTCGACCAGCAGGGACTTGCGCATGCGGCGCGCGCCGGTAATGCCCAACTGGGCCGCGAGGGCCTGCAGCTGCGCGAGTTTGAGCCCGGACAGACCGGTGCTCTGGGCGTTCGAGGTGTCCGTTCCCTGTTCGGGGGCGGTGGTTTCTGTCACGAAGCTTCCTTCTGACTCGATGGGGGTTGCGGCACTCAGATCGCCAGCAACCCGACGATGATGGTGTGGGCCACCCGCGGCGGGCCACGAAAGTGCGCGCCGGAGGCGCGCGTCATCAGCAATGAAGTCCCCCGAATCTCCCGCGGAGCCGGGACGCCACATTACAGAGGTGGCTGGTCTACGCGGAAGAGGATCGCAGAGAGGCGACGCGGTCGAACACCTGCGTTGAGGAACTGCGCACGAGGCTCGGCTGCGGGGCTGCACTGTCCGACACGGACGCGAACCCGGGGCCTATTGCGTGGATACGCTCACTTTAGCACCCTCTTCGGGCACCCGCAGGACATGAACACGCCACGTCACCGTTCGCCCCTGGTACTCGTGCGCCGACGACGCCGCGTCCGCCGCGATCTCCTCGATTGCCGCAGCCACGCGCCCAGCGTGCTCCGCGCCGTTCGCGAGCGTGAGCACGGTGGGGCCCGCACCCGAGATCAGGGCGGCGTGACCGAGGTCGCGCAATCGGGTCATGAGCTCGCAGCTCGGTGCCATGGCCTGTGCGCGGTAGGGCTGGTGCAGCAGGTCGAACGTCGCGGGCACGAGCAACTCGGGCCGTTCGCCCAGGGCCGCAACCAGAAGCGCCGCGCGGCCGGCGTTCACGGCCGCCGTGCGATGCGCGACCATCTCCGGCAGCAGCCCGCGGGCCACCGACGTGGCGACTTCGAAGTCGGGCACCGCGACCACGGGGACCACGTCCGGGTGCACGCGCACGGGCACGCTGTGGAAACGGCCTTCGTCCTCGTACGAGATCGTCAGACCACCCAGCAGGGTGGGGGCCACGTTGTCCGGGTGTCCCTCCATGTGGGAGCACACCTGCAGCACCGCATCCGGTGAGAGTCGGTGGGACGCGGGGAGCAGCGCGTTGGCCGCGAGGACACCGGCGACCACCGCGGAGGCCGACGAGCCCATGCCCCGGCCGTGCGGGATCGCGTTGTGGGCGCGCAAGCGCAGCGGGGGCAGCTCACCGGCCCCGGCGGCGTCGAACGCGGCCTGCATGGCACGGATCACCAGGTGCTCGGGACCGCGCGGCACGCCCGCCGCGCCCTCCCCCGAGAGGTCGAACTCGAGTCCGCGCTCGATGCGCGTGAGCGTCACGGTGTCGTAGTGACCCAGCGCGAGACCGAGCGAGTCGAAGCCCGGGCCCACGTTGCCCGTGGAGCCGGGGACCCGCACGCTCACGGTGGTACCCACGGGCGTGATGGCGCCCGGCACGCTCCCGATGCGGGGTGCGCTGTCGGACACGTCGGTGCGGGTGGCGTGCAACGGTGCGTTATTCACGGCGGAGCCGGTCATTCCAGGCCGAGGGCCGAGGCCACGGAGACCACGTCGAAGGCCACGCGCTTGGGCTCGGCGGCCGTGGGGTCCTCGGCCTCGGCGCCCTTGATCGCCCACTGGGGGTCCTTCAGGCCGTGGCCCGTGACGGTCACCACGATCGTCGCGTCCGTGGGTACCTCCCCGGCCCGGGCCTTCTTGAGCAGACCCGCCACTCCGGATGCGGAGCCCGGTTCCACGAACACGCCCTCGCGGGACGAGAGCCAGCGGTGGGCCTCGAGGATCTCGACGTCGCTCACGGAGTCGATGAGCCCGCCGGACTCGTCACGCGCGGCGATGGCCGTGTCCCAGGACGCGGGGTTGCCGATCCGGATCGCGGTCGCGATGGTCTCCGGTTCCGTCACGGGATGGCCCAGCACGAGAGGTGCGGCACCCTCCGCCTGGAAGCCCCACATGGCGGGCGTGCGGGTGGACACCGCGGGCAGGGTCTCACCCGAGGTGGCCGGGGTCTCCTGCGCGTACTCTCGGTAGCCCTTCCAGTACGCCGTGATGTTCCCGGCGTTGCCCACGGGCAGCACGTGGATGTCCGGGGCGTCGCCCAGTGTGTCCACGACCTCGAAGGCCGCGGTCTTCTGACCCTCGATCCGGTACGGGTTCACGGAGTTGACCAGGAAGACCGGGTAGGACTCGGAGAGCTTGCGCGCGACCTCCAGGCAGTTGTCGAAGTTGCCGTCGATCTGGATGATGTCCGCGCCGTGGGCCACGGCCTGGGACATTTTGCCCATGGAGATCTTGCCCTCCGGCACGAGCACCGCGCTGCGCATCCCGGCCTGCTTGGCGTACGCCGCCGCGGATGCGGACGTGTTGCCGGTGGACGCGCACACCACGGCCTTGGCCCCGGACTCCTTGGCCTTGGTGATGGCCATGGTCATCCCGCGGTCCTTGAACGAACCGGTGGGGTTCATGCCCTCGAACTTGAGCCACACCGTGGAGCCCGTGAGCTCGGACAGCGCCCGCGCCTGGATCAGAGGGGTGCCACCCTCTCCCATGGTGATGACCTCGGTCTGCTTGGTGACCGGCAACCGGTCCTTGTACTCGTTGATGACGCCCTGCCAGACGTGTGCCATGCCGCGTGCTCCTCGGTTCGAATCGTGGCCCCGCGCCGCGTGGTGCGCGGGGCGCTCAAGAATTATTCTCCGGCTTCCACCGGTGTGACGGACACGATGTCCCGCACCACGTCCAGCTCGCGCAGGGCCGCGACCGTGGCCATGAGGGACGCATGTCGGCCGCTGTGCGTCACGAGCCGCAGCTGGGACATCCCGGGGGCGTCCGGGTCCTCGATCTGCAGCATCGTGGAGATCGAGACCCCGTGGTCCGCGAACACCTGGGCCAGTTGCGCGAGCGCACCCAGTCGGTCCGTGACGGCCACCGTGATGGACAGCCGCGTGGTGGCGTCGTCCATGCTCACGGCGGGCAGCGCCGCGTAGGCGTCGAGCGGGATGCCCTGAGCTCCCAGCGCGATCGCGCGCGCCGCGGAGACGAGGTCGCCCAGCACCGCCGACGCCGTGGGGTGACCACCCGCGCCCTGTCCGTAGAACATGAGGGAACCCGCGTTCGCGGCCTCCACGAACACCGCGTTGTACGCGCCGTGCACACCCGCGAGCACGTGGTCGCGCGGGATCATCACGGGGTTCACGCGCAGATTCACGCCGTCACCGCAGCGCTCGCCCACGGACAGCAGCTTGATCACGTACCCCGCCTCGCGGGCGGCCGCGACGTCCTGCGCCGTGATGCCCGTGATCCCCATGCAGTGCACGTCCGCGATCGTGTAGGTCGAGTGGAACGCGAGGGACGCGAGCACGGCGGCCTTGGCGGCGGCGTCGTGCCCCTCGACGTCCGCGGTGGGGTCCGCCTCGGCGTAGCCGAGCTCCTGAGCTTGCGCGAGGGCGTCGTCGAACGCGGCCCCCGTGGTGTCCATCTGGTCCAGGATGAAGTTGGTGGTCCCGTTCATGATGCCCAGGAAACGGTTGACCCGGTCCCCCGCGAGCGAGTCGCGCATGGGGCGCACGATGGGGATCGCGCCGGCCACTGCGGCCTCGTAGGACAACTGGGCGCCCGACGCCGCCGCGGCGTCGTGCAGTTCGCGCCCGTGCTCGGCGAGCAGCGCCTTGTTGCCCGTGATCACGGACTTCCCGGCGTTCAGGGCACGCAGCACACGCGTGCGCGTGGGTTCGATCCCGCCGGTCAGCTCCACCACCACGTCCGCGGCGTCGATCACCGCGTCCACGTTCGTGGTCAGCAGCTCCGCGGGCAGCTCCGTGTCCCGCGGGGCTTGCGGATTGCGCACGGCCACGCCGCTCAGCTCCAGGCACACGCCGCTGCGCAGGGCCAGCTCGTGGGCGTGGTTGAGCAGCACGCGGGCCACCTGGGAACCCACGGTGCCGGCACCCAGCAGGCCCACTTTCAGCACGGGCGTCTCGCGGTCGGTTGCGGGTGAAGTGTTCATGGCTCCTGGTGTTCTGTCGGGGGCTTGCTGTCGGGGCGTGTCAATGGGTGGGGCCGCGCCCCGCGGGCGGTCGCGGCCCGGTGGGCGCGGCGAGGCGGGCGCGGCGGGGCGGCGTCCGGCGCGGTGGCGGGGTGCGACGTCGCTCGCGTACCTCGACCGCGCCGGGCGGCTCACACCCCGGTGTCGCGGGCGAGCAGATCCGTGAGGGACTCGCGGCGCACGATCTCGCGGGTGGCACCGTCCGGTGCGACCGCCACGATCCCCGGGCGGGGCAGCCAGTTGTAATTGCTGGACAGGGACCAGCAATACGCACCGGTCACGGGCACCACGAGCAGGTCACCCGCGGTGACGTCCCCGGGGAGGTAGACGTCCTTGACCACGATGTCACCGGACTCGCAGTGCTTGCCGACCACGCGCGAGAGCACGGGGGCCTCCTCGGACACGCGGTTGGCGAGCACGGCGGTGTAGTCGGCGTCGTAGAGCACGGGACGGGCGTTGTCGCTCATGCCGCCGTCCACGGACACGTACCGGCGCTGCACGCCCGGGCTGACCGTGACGGTCTTGACGGTGCCCACCGTATAGACCGTGCACCCGGAGGGTCCGGCGATGAACCGGCCCGGTTCGAAGGACAGGTGCGGGGTGGGCAGGTCCGAGGACTCGAGCACGGAGGTGAGTAGCGGGGCGAGGTCCGCGGCGATCGCGGCGACCTCGCGCGGGCTGTCCGCGGCGGTGTACGCCACACCGTGGCCGCCACCCAGGTCGATCTCGGGCAGCGTCACGTCCCAGCGCTCGGCCACGGTCTCGCGCAGCGCGAAGACGCGCTCGGCGGCCTGACCGAAGCCCTCCGCCGCGAAAATCTGGGATCCGATGTGGCAGTGCAGCCCGCGCAGGTCCAGTGCATCGGAGGCGTCAACGCATGCAGCCACGGCCACGAGTGCGGGAGAGTCCTCCCCCTCCTGCACGGGGTTCAGCGAGAGTCCGAACTTCTGGTCCTCGTGGGCGGTCGCGATGAACTCGTGCGTGGACGCGTGCACCCCCGGGGTCACGCGGATCATCACGGGCGCGCGGGTGCCGCGGTCGCGGGCCAGCCGTGCCACGAGCTCGATCTCGGCGAGCGAGTCCACGACGATGCGTCCCACGCCCACCTCGAGGGCCCGGTCGAGTTCCTCCGCGGACTTGTTGTTGCCGTGCAACGCGATCCGGCCCGGGGCCACACCCGCGGCGAGCGCCACGGCGAGTTCCCCGCCGGAGGCGGTGTCGATATTGAGGCCCTCCTCCGTGGCCCACCGCGCCACGGCGGTGTTCAGCAGGGCCTTGGAGGCGTAGTAGACCTCGAGTTCCACGCCGAGAGGATTCAGGGCGGCCTCGAACGCCTCGCGGAAACCGCGGGCGCGGTCCCGGAAGGTCCGTTCAGAGACCACGTAGCTCGGGGAACCGTGGCGCGCGGCGATCTCGGTCACGGGCACGGAATCCACGGTGACGCACCCCGTGTCATCCCGGGCGTACTGGGACGTGAAGACCACGGGGTCCAGTGTCGCGGGGTCCGCGGGGACCTGTAGCCAGGCCGGGGCGAGCGGGTGGGCGGGAGCGAGTTCGGTCATGGGATCACATCCTTTCGGGAGCGGAGACGCCCAGCAGGTCCAGCCCGTTGGCGAGGACCTGGCGCACGGCGTCGTTGAGCCACAGGCGGGTGTGGTGGACGGGCGCCACGGGGTCGTCGCCCTGCGGGGTGACCCGGCAGGCGTCGTACCAGCGGTGGTACGCCCCGGCCAGGGCCTCGAGGTGGCGCGCCACGCGGTGCGGTTCGCGCAGGGCCGCGGCCTGGGCGACGACGGACGGGTACTGTCCGAGCGCGGCCAATAGGTCCGCTTCACGCGGGTGCTCGAGCAGGGACGCGTCGAACCGGGTGGCACCGGCCTCGTCCGTGTGCGCGACACCGGCGGCGTGGGCGTTGCGTTCCACAGCGCACGTGCGTGCGTGGGCGTACTGGACGTAGAAGACCGGGTTCTCGTTGGAGCGCTTGGTCAGCACGTCCAAATCGATGTCGATGTTGGAGTCCACGGAATAGCGGGTCAGCGAGTACCGCGCGGCGTCCACGCCCACGGCCTCCACGAGGTCCTCCATGGTCACCACGGTGCCCGCGCGCTTGGACATCCGCACCGCGGTGCCGTCCTTGACCAGGTTGACCATCTGACCGATCAGCACCTCGACGGCGTCCGGGGAGTCCCCGAGCGCGGCCGCGGCGGCCTTGAGCCGGGCCACGTAGCCGTGGTGGTCCGCGCCGAGCATGTAGATGCACAGGTCCGCACCGCGGTCCCGCTTGTTCTTGAAGTAGGCGATGTCCCCCGCGATGTACGCGGCGTGACCGTCCGACTTGATGACCACGCGGTCCTTGTCGTCCCCGTGGTCGGTGGAGCGCAGCCACCACGCTCCGTCCTCGAAGTACAGCGCGTCCGAGGAACGCAGCTGGTCGAGCAGCTTCTCGACCTGGCCGTCCTCGAACAGCGAGTTCTCGTGGAAGAAGACGTCGAAGTCCACGCCGAAATCGTGCAGCGAGGATTTGATCTGGGCGAACATCAGTTCCACGCCCGCGGCGCGGAAGACCTCCTGCGGGTCCTCGGATTCCAGGGCGTCCGGGTGCTGGGCCAGGACCTCGTCCGCGATCTCGGAGATGTACTGCCCGCCGTAGCCGTCCTCCGGGGCGGCCTCCCCGCGGGCGCGGGCCAGCAGCGAACGGGCGAAGCGGTCGATCTGGTTGCCGTGGTCGTTGAAGTAGTACTCCCGCACGACCGAGGCACCCTGCGAATCCAGGATCCGGGCCAGGGAGTCACCCACGGCGGCCCACCGCGTGCCACCCAGGTGGATCGGACCGGTGGGGTTCGCGGAGACGAACTCGAGGTTGATGGTCGTGCCGGACAGGGTATCCGCGGTCCCAAAGGCGCGCCCCTGTTCCACGATCGACTGCGCGAGCTCACCGGCCGCGGCGGCGTCGAGCGTGACGTTGAGGAAGCCCGGACCGGCGATGTCCACCGTCTTCACACCGGGGACGGCCGACAGGCGCTCGGAGAGGATCTGCGCGACGTCCCGGGGGGAACGGCCCACCTTCTTGGCCACCTGCATGGCCACGGTGGTAGCCCAGTCCCCGTGCTCACGGTTCTTGGGTCGCTCCACCTTCGCGTGCGGGAGTTCGGCGCCGTCCACCGGGGTCAGTTCACCGGCGGCCACGGCGTCTTGCAGGCATGCGGACACGGCGGAGGAAAGTTCTTCAGGAGTCACTGTGCCAGTGTAACGGCGCGGGAGCACCCCGCTCGATCCGCGTCGATTGGTGCGCCCGCGCGACCTGGTAGTATCGTCGAGTTGTCGTCGCGGGCCTCGTTCTCGGGTCCTGTGACACGGCACGCCCGCGTAGCTCAGTGGATAGAGCGTCTGCCTCCGGAGCAGAAGGTCGTAGGTTCGAATCCTGTCGCGGGCACCACGAATGCCCTCCCCTCGGGGAGGGCATTTTCGCATTTTGGGGACCCCCACGCCCTACGGGGCCGGCACCCGGATCGCGGGTGGTTCGAGCTAGCGGGTCAGCGGTGACCGCGGCGCTGCTCGCGGGTCCTCAGGTGGGGGTTCAGCTCGAGTGGGTCGTACTCATTGACCACGGAGTCGCTGCCGTAGTGCTCTTCGAGCAGTTGGTCCTCCTCCACCGGGCGGGGTGGAGCCGTGCGCCGCAGCACGACCCCCACGATCGTGAGCAGGCCACCCACCGCGAGGGTTCCGAAACCCACCGCGATCATGGTCCACCCGCGAGTGTTCAAGGGCTCTCCCCCGTGGTCCGCCGCGGCCCGGCTCATGGCCACGAGTGCCTCCGGGAGGGTGAAACAACACACGAACAACAAAAGCAGCCCCACCGCGGTGATGACGGACGTGAAACGTTGTCTGCGGTGGGGCTGCTTCATACGATCAATGGCCTTCCGGTGACACCCCCGGAGCGGAGGAACCACCCGTTGGGGCGCCGTGGGCGGGGGCACCCCGGGACGGGGCACCGGCCGGTTCGGCGCTGCGAGCTGTCTCCAGAAGCGTAGCGTCATCCAGGGTGGGTTCGCCCGTGGCCGCTTGCAGCTTGCGGAACTCGGCGAGCAGATCCGCCACGGTGGCCTCGGCCTTCTGCTGCGCGTCCAGCTCGAAAAGGATGCGACCCTCGTGCATCATGATGAGCCGGTTGCCCAGCCGCAGGGCCTGGTCCATGTTGTGCGTGACCATGAGCGTGGTCAGGTGACGCTCGTTCACGATCCGCTCGGTGATCTCCGTGACGTGCTGCGCACGCTGGGGATCCAGGGCGGCCGTGTGCTCGTCCAGTAACAAGATCTCGGGTGCGGAGAACGTGGCCATGAGCAGGGACAGCGCCTGGCGTTGCCCGCCGGACAGCAACCCCACCTTGGCCCCCAGCCGGTGCTCCAGACCCAGTTCGAGGGTCTTGAGCTCCTGCTCGAACTCGTGGCGTCGGGCGCGGGTGACGCCGCGCGCGAGACCACGGGAGCGACCGCGGCGCTGCGCGATGGCCATGTTCTGCTCGATGCTCAGGGTGGGCGAGGATCCCTTCATGGGGTCCTGGAACACCCGGGAGATCCACGTGGCCTTGCGGTGTTCGGGAAGCCGCGTGACGTCCCGGTCCCCCACCATGATCCGGCCGCTGTCCGGGATGATCGTCCCGGACACCGTGTTGAGCAGGGTGGACTTGCCCGCACCGTTGGACCCGATGACCGTGACGAAGTCCCCGGGGTTGACCGTGAGGCTCACCCCGTTCAACGCCACGCGTTCGTTGACCGTCCCGGCGAAGAACGTCTTGTGCACGTCCTGTACGTTCAACATCCGATCACGCTCCCGTTCGTCCGGACACACCGGCGTCCACGGTGCGCCGGGCGCGGGATCGCACGTCCGCCTGCACCGCTTGCGCGGCCCTGAGGGTGCGGTGGCGCTTCCACCGCTTGTACACGCCGAGCTGCGGCAGCACGAGCGCGATCACCACGAGCACCGCGGAGATCAGCTTCATGTCCGAGGGGTTCAGTCCCGCCTGCAGCGCCACGGTGATCACCAGGCGGTACAGCACCGAGCCGAGGATCACCGCGAGCGTGGCGATCACCACGGTGCGCGTGCCGAAGATGCCCTGGCCGAGGATCACGGAGGCGAGGCCCACGACGATCATGCCGATGCCCATGCCGATGTCCGCGAAGCCCTGGTACTGCGCGATCAGGGCACCGGACAAGCCCACGAGGGCGTTGGACAGGCACAGACCGAGGATCTTCTGCCGGTCCGTATTCACCCCGAAGGAACGGATCATCTCCGGGTTGTCACCCGTGGCCTGCATGGCCAGGCCGGCGTCCGTGTACAGGAACCAGTCCAGTGCGAGCTTCACGAGCAGCACACCGACCAACAACAACAGCACTCCTACGACCGTCCCCTGCAGCCCGGCCTCGCGCAGGGGCGTGAAGACGGTCTCCTCGCGCAACAGCGCGAGGTTCGCCTTGCCACCCATAAGCCGCAGGTTCACGGAGTACAGGGCGGTCATGGTCAGGATGCCCGCGAGCAACCCGTTGATTCGCGCCTTGGTGTGCAGCAGCGCGGTGATCAGACCGGCGAAGGCGCCGACCACGAAGCCCACGACGGTCGCGAACCACGGGCTGCCGCCGTGCAGGATCACCATGGCCGCGGTGGCCGCCCCGCTCGTGAAGGACTGGTCCACGGTCAGGTCCGGGAAGTCCAGCACGCGGAACGTGAGGTACACGCCCAGGGCCATGATCGCGTAGATCAGCCCCAGTTCGATTCCGGCGATCACCGGCGTTACTCGATGACCTGGTCGGCCTGGTCCCGCAGGCTCTGCGGGATCTCCACGCCCATGGCCTTGGCGGCCTTGGCGTTAATGATGAGCTTGGTCTCTTTCTGGGACTCCACGGCCATCTCGCCGGGCTTGGCGCCGTCCTTGAGGATGCGCACCGCCATCTCACCGGTCTGCTTGCCCAGGTCCGTGTAGTTGATCCCCTGGGTTGCCAGGGCACCGCGCTCCACGGAGTCGCCCTCACCCGCGATCAACGGGATCTTCTTGGCCTCCGCGGCGGAGATCACGGCCTCGAGCCCGGCTACGACCTTGTTGTCGGTGGGCACGTAGATGGAGTCGGTGTCGAAGGACTCGGCGGCCTGGGCCACCTCCGCCGTGGTGGTCACGGTCTTCTCCTCAACCTTCAGACCCTCGGCCTGCGCGGCCTTCTTGGCCTCGTCCACCTGCACCTGGGAGTTGGTCTCACCGGAGCTGTAGATGATGCCCACGGACTTGGCGCCAGACTTGAGCTTCTTGATGAGCTGGATCTGCTCGGCCACGGGGTTCATGTCCGTGGTGCCGGTGACGTTGGCGCCGGGCGCATCCATGGAGTTCACGAGCCCCGCGTCCACGGGATCGGTCACGGCGGTGAACAGGACGGGCTTGTCCGTGACGGCCTGGGCCAGGGACTGGGCGGACGGCGTGGCGATGCCCAGGATCAGATCGTCGTTGGAGGACGCGAAGTTGGAGGCGATGTTGGTCGCGGTGGCCTGGTCGCCGGAGGCGTTCTGCACGTCCAGGGTCAGGTTCTCACCCTCCGTGTAGCCGCCGTCCTTGAGGGCCTGCACGAAACCTTCGCGGGCGGCGTCGAGCGAGGGGTGCTCCACGAACTGCGAGATGCCCACGGTGACCTTCTTGGTCTCACCGGACTGCCCACCGTTGTCGGATCCGCAACCTGTGAGCAGCAACGCCGCGGTGGTGGCCACGGCGGCGACCGGGAGTAAACGCTTCATGACGGGTAGTTCCTTTCCCCGAGGATCAATGATGAGTGGATATTATCTAACAATCGGTCGAAAAAGAGACGCAGCTCACATGTGCGGACAATCGGGCGCGTCGTCGAGCTCCCGCAGCGGCCCGTGGGCGCGTGTCGGCCGGGGCCCGTAGACTCTTCCGTTGACATGACTGAGCCCCGCATCCAGCCCCGCATCGTGTACCCGAACGACCTCCCCGTCAGCGCGCGCCGGGAGGACATTATGGCCGCGATCCGCGATCACCAGGTCGTGGTCATCGCGGGTGAGACCGGTTCCGGCAAGACCACCCAGCTGCCCAAGATGTGTCTGGAGCTGGGTCTGGGGGACGGCGGTCTGATCGGTCACACCCAGCCGCGCAGGATTGCGGCGCGTTCGGTGGCCGAGCGCATCGCCCATGAACTCGGGCAGCGCGTGGGCGACACCGTGGGCTACCAGGTGCGCTTCACGTCCGAGGTGGGCAAGGACTCGCGGATCAAGCTCATGACGGACGGCATCCTGCTGGCCGAGATCGGCCACGACCCGCAGCTGTCGCGCTACAACGCGATCATCATCGACGAGGCCCACGAGCGCTCCCTCAACATCGACTTCCTGCTGGGCTACCTCAAGCGACTGCTCCCCCAGCGCCCGGACCTGAAGGTCGTCATCACGTCCGCGACGATCGACCCGCAACGCTTCGCCGAGCACTTCGTGCTGCCGGACCCGCAGCACCCGGACGCCGACCCAGAGCCCGCCCCGATCATCGAGGTCTCCGGGCGCACCTACCCCGTGGAGATCCGCTACCGGCCACTGGCGCAGGAGCGCAGCGGGGACGGCGGCGAGGACGAGGACAACACCGGCGACGGGCTCGTGGACGAGGACCGCGACCCGATCGACGCCGTGTGCGACGCCGTCGTGGAACTCTCGCGCGAACCCCGCGGGGACATCCTCGTGTTCTTCGCGGGCGAGCGTGAGATCCGGGACGCCCAGGACGCGCTGCACAAGGTCATCGACTCGCACCGCTCCCTGGCCGGGACCCAGATCCTGCCGCTGTTCGGGCGGCTGTCCATGGCCGAACAGAACCGCGTGTTCGCGCCGTCCTCGCACCGCCGGATCGTGCTCGCGACCAACGTGGCCGAGACCTCGCTCACGGTCCCGGGCATCAAGTACGTGATCGACCCGGGCACCGCCCGGATCTCCCGGTACTCGGCGCGCACCAAGGTCCAGCGCCTGCCCATCGAGCGCATCTCCCAGGCGTCGGCGCGGCAGCGCGCGGGGCGCTCGGGGCGTACGTCCGACGGCGTGTGCATCCGGTTGTACTCCGAGGAGGACTTCGAGTCCCGGCCGGAGTACACGGACCCGGAGATCCTGCGCACGAACCTCGCCGCGGTCATCCTGCAGATGATCTCGGTGGGCGTGGTGGAGCAACCCCACGACATCACCCAGTTCCCGTTCGTGCAGAAACCCGATGCGCGCGCGGTCAAGGACGGCGTGGTGCTGCTGCGCGAACTCGGTGCCCTGCGCTCGGGTGCGGCGGACGCGGGCGACGACGCGGCGTCGTCGTCCGCGCGTGACGGGCACCGGGGGCGGCGCTCGCGGTCCGGGCGCCACCGCGGTCGGCAGAGCGGACCGCGGGGTCCGCTGACCCGCACGGGCGAGGTGCTCGCCGCGCTGCCGGTGGACCCACGACTGGGCCGGATGATCGTGGAGTCGCAGCGCCGGGGGTGCGTGCGCGAGGTGCTCGTGCTCACGGCCGCGCTCACGGTGCAGGACCCGCGGGAACGCCCGCTCGAGAAGCGCCAGGCGGCGGACGAGTTCCACGCGCGCTTCCGCGACAAGACCTCCGACTTCCTGTCCTACGGTCTGCTGTGGCAGTACCTGCAGGAGCAGCAGAGCGAGCTGTCCTCGTCCCAGTTCCGCAAGCTGTGCCGACGTGAGTACCTGAACTTCCTGCGGATCCGCGAGTGGCAGGACCTCTACGCGCAGTTGCGACAGATCGCACGCCAGGTGGGGATCGATGCCGGGGCGTCCCGGGAGATCGACGTCGCCTCGCACCAGGAGGCCGTGCACAAGAGCCTGCTGTCCGGGTTGCTGAGCAACATCGGCGTGCGGGACGAACGCACGCGCGAGTACCGCGGTGCGCGCGGGACCAAGTTCGCGATCTTCCCGGGCTCGGCCCTGTTCAAGACGTCCCCGGACTGGCTCGTGTCCGCGGAGCTCGTGGAGACCTCCCGATTGTGGGCGCGCACCAACGCGGCGATCAAGCCCGAGTGGGCCGAGGAGATCGCGCCGCAGCTCGTCAAGCGCAGCTACTCCGAACCCCACTGGTCCCGTTCCCGCGGGGCCGTGATGGCGTACGAGAAGGTCACGCTCTACGGGCTGCCCGTGGTGTCCGAGCGGCCCGTGTTGTTCTCCCGGATCGATCCCGAACTCTCCCGGGAACTGTTCATCCGCCACGCGCTCGTGGAGGGCGACTGGCAGACCCGCCACACGTTCGTCAAGCGCAATCGCAAGGCCCTGGCCCAGGTCGAGGAGCTCGAGAACCGCATGCGCCGCAAGGACCTGCGCGTGGACGACCAGGTGCTGTTCGACTTCTACGACGCGCGCGTGCCCGCGGACGTGGTCTCCCAGCGGCATTTCGATGCGTGGTGGAAGAAGGCCCGCCAGCGGGACGAGCACCTGCTGGACCTCACTCCCGAGGACCTGATCGCGCCCGAGGTCGCGGAGCTGGACACGGCCTCCTTCCCGCGGTCCTGGACCGTGGCATCCCCGGACGGCGAGCTGAGTCTGGACCTGGACTACGAATTCGCGCCCGGGGCGGAGACCGCGGACGGCGTCACGGTGCGGGTCCCCGTGCTGTTCCTGGACCGACTGGCCCCCGAGCAGTTCGAATGGCACATCCCCGGGCTGCGTGTGGAGCTCGTGACCGCGCTGATCAAATCGCTGCCCAAGGCCGTGCGGCGCAACTTCGTGCCCGCCCCGGACACCGCCGTCACCGCCGTGAAGCACCTGGACGCCGAGTTCGATCCGGCCCGCGACTCCCTCCTGGAGTCCCTGGCCACCGTTCTGCGGCGGTTGCGGGGCCACCCCGTCCAGGCCTCGGACTTCCACCCGGAGGCCCTGCCCGCCCACCTGCGCATGCGCTTCGAGGTGCGCGACGCCCGCAACTCGGTACTGGGCCGGGGCGACGACCTCACGGAGCTCAAACAGCGGTTGCGGCCCAAGGTCCGCGCGGCGCTGGCCGAGTCCCTCGGGGGCGCTGCGGCCCAGCTGTACGACGCCGCTCGGGGCAGCGCCGAGGGTTCGGCCTCGTCCGGTGACGACGCCGCCGCGGCCCGTCGCGGTCGCGGCAAGCGGGGCTCGGCGCGACCGGCCCCAGGGACTTCCCCCGGATCCGGCGCACCCCAGGCCGCCTCGCTGGAACGCACCGACCTCACGGCGTGGCCCGAACCCGATCCGCCGCGCCGCGTGGAGACGACCGTGGCGGGTCAGACGGTCACGGGATACCCCACACTCGTGGCGGTGCGGGACACCGATGCTTCGCAGCCACCCCGCGTGGACCTGCGGATCCTGAGCGACGCGGAGGAACAGCGCGCCGCGCAACGCGACGGCGTGATCGCCCTGCTGCACCGGACCCTGCCGTCCGTGCACCGCTACGTGGTGGACCACCTGAGCCAGAAGGAACGGTTGATCTTCACCCAGAACCCCCACGGTTCGGTCGAGGCGCTCATCACCGATTGCACGATCGCCGCGATCGACCGGCTGGTACCCGAGGAGCCGCCGTTCACGCGGGACCAGTTCCGGGCGGTCGCGGAGCACGTACGCGCCGAGCTGATCGACACGGTCTTCGCCGTCACCGCGCTCGTGACCACCGCGCTCACCGAGTCCAACACCGTGCGCAAACGGTTGAAGAAACCCGGGTCACTCGGGGCGGTCGCCGCGTTCAAGGACATGTCCGAGCAGCTCTCCCGCTTGATCCATCCCGGCTTCGTGGCCCGCACCGGGTGGCGGGCCCTGCAGCACGTGCCGCGCTACCTTGCGGGGATCAACGTGCGCCTGGACAAACTCTCCGGCCACCTGCAGCGGGACGCCGTGGCCATGCAGACCGTGCACGATCTCGAGGCCGAGTACCGCGCCGCGGTGGACGCCGTCCCCTCGACCGTACCCACGCCCGCTGCGCTGCGGGCCGTGCGCTGGGACCTCGAGGAACTGCGCATCTCGTTCTTCGCGCAGGAACTGGGCACCGCGCACACGGTGTCGGAGAAGCGGATCCGCAAGCGGTTGCGCGAGCTCGGCTGAGCGACACCGGCGGTTAAAGCCCGCCAGCGACGGGTGCATTGCACCCGCCGCCGGTACCCGTGAGCGAGGCCGTCGGTCGCTACTGCTGCGGGACCTCGTCCTGGTGGCCCTGGGCCTCGAGGGCCTCGCGGATCCGGCGGGCAGACTCGTCCAGGACCGCGGGGTCCGGGTCCTGATCCACCTGGGCGAAGTCGAACTCCTCGATCGAATTGGTGGGCCACACGTGCAGGTGGGTGTGGGGCACCTCGAAGCCCTGGATCATGAGCCCCACCCGTTTGGGCGTGAACGCGGCGTCGATAGCCTTGCCGATGAACTGGCTGACCTTCATGAGGTGCATGGCCAGCTCCACGGGTAGGTCCACCCACGCGTCGATCTCCTGGCGCGGGACCACCAGGACGTGGCCCTGGGACAGGGGCTGGATGGACAGGAAGCCCACGCAGTGCTCGTCCGCCCAGACGAACCGGCCGGGCAGTTCGCCCTCGATGATCCTGGTGAACACTGAACTCACGGTGATGTCCTTTCCGTCGGGTGGAACCGGCTGGTGGCCGGATGGGTCATGCGGTGTGGAGCTCCACGCTCTCGCGAGTGTCCAGGTGCCGGTACTCGGTCCCGTAGACCTGCGAGAAATGCTTGACCTGCTTCTCCACGACACCGAAGCCGGTCTCGGAGAGCAGCGCGTCGTGGATCTGGTACACCCGCTGCGCGCGGGTCGCGATGATGAAGTCGATGACCTCGGACATCTTGGACCACGGGGCGTGCAACGGGACCAGGACCGTGGGAACGGTGAGCCCGTGCGGGACGGTGAAGGAGTCCCCGGGGTGGAACACGGCGTCGTCGATCACGTAGCCCACGTTGGCGATGGTGGGGATGAGGGGGTGGATCAGTGCGTGCTGGCCCCCGTACGTGGCCACGGAGAACGGCCCCGCGGTGAACGTGGTGTCCGCCGACACGGCGTGCAACCGGTCCGTGTCCGTGATGTGCTCCGCGAGTTTCTCGATCACCTGGCCCGGGGCATGCACCGTGAGCTCGGGATCCGCCGAAAGGGCGGCGCCCAGCCGCTCGGCGTCGTAGTGGTCCGGGTGCTCGTGGGTGATGAGGACCGTGTCCGCTCCGCGCAGTGCCTCCTCGACCTCGGAGAACGTGCCCGGGTCGATCACGAGCACCGCGCCGTCCTTCTCGAGGCGCACGCACGAGTGGGTGAACTTGGTCAGCAACATGGCTTCACCCTAGCGGCTCGGTCCGCCCGTGACGACGCCGCCTGTGCATGTCCGCGCCGCACGTTAAGATGTCCCGGACGACCGCTCGCGGAAAGGACACCTGGGTTGAGCACCAAGACCACCGGAACCGCGGAGGTTCGCAACACCAAGCAGCGCCGTGCCGTGACCGGCGCGCTGCAGGGGTTGGAGGACTTCATCTCCACGCAGGACCTGCACCGGCTGTTGCGCGATCGCGGACAGTCGGTGTCCCTGGCCACCACGTACCGGATCCTGCAGTCCATGGCCGAGCTGGGTCAGGTGGATGTGCTGCGCAACGCCGAGGGCGAGGCCATCTACCGCCGGTGCGAGGCCGAGCACCACCACCATCACATCGTGTGCCGCTCGTGCGGCGCGGCCGTGGAACTCGAGGCTCCGGACGTCGAGACATGGGCGGAGGAGACCGCGCGCCGCTACGGCTACGCGGACGTGGACCACACCGTGGAGATCTCCGGGATCTGTGCCGAGTGCGGGGCCCGGGGCCGCGTCGAGTCCTCCGACGCCCGAGAAACCGCGAAACCCGCCCGGTGACCCGGATGTCACGCCGCGAGATCCTGCTCGTCCACAACGGCGCCTCCCTCGTGGGCCGGAACGCGTGCGAGCGCGCCGTGGGCATCCTGCGGGTCGGCGGCTACGACCCCCGACCGCTCAGCGCGGCCACCGCCCAGGCCCTCTCCCGCAATCTCACCGCGACCCTGCGCAACGCGTCCACCCGGATCGCCGCGGTCGTCGCGGTCGGCGGAGACGGCATGGTCCACCTGGTCCTGCAGTCACTGAACCGGTTGCGCGAGCAGGGCGTCGAGTTCCCGTTCGGACTGATCCCGGCCGGTTCCGGCAACGATCTGGCCCGGTTCCACGGTGTACCCGTGGGGGACGTCGAACGCGCGGCGGGCCGGGTGCTGCGCGGACTCGAGTCCCCCGAACGCAGCATGGACCTCGTGCACGTCACGTGCGCGGACGGCAGCCACCACGTGTGCGCGACCGCGGTGTACCTCGGCCTCGACGCCCGCGTGAACGCGCGCGCCAACCGCTGGTCCAGCGTCACGCACTCGGTCAAGTACGTCGCCGCGCTCGCCGTGGAGGCCTTCTCGATGCGCGCGCGGCGTTACGACCTGAGCTGGACCGGCCCGGACGGCGCATGCCACGTGAGTGACCGCACGCTGACCTTCCTGGCACTGACGAACACCTCGTCGATCGGGGGCGGGCTGACCATCGTTCCCCGCGCGGATCCCACGGACGGCTCGGGTGAGCTGTTCATGGTCTCCGACGTGGGCGCGCTGCGGCTCGCGTGGCTATTCCCCCGCTTGTTCCTGGGCACGCACGAATCCCTGCGGGAGGTCACCGTGGTGCCCGCCACGGCCGCGACCGTCGCGGCCCACGGTATCCCTTCCGAGCCGCGGGACGCGGCCTACGGCGACGGCGAACGGTTGGGTCCGCTGCCCGCCTCGCTCAAGGTGCTCCCCGCCGCGGTGCGCGTCCTGCTCTGAACCGCGCGACCGGCGCCGAGCGGCGTCGTCGACCGCGGTGTCGAACGGCGATACGACGACGAGCGCTCACGCACCGCGCGCACGCACCGCGAGACGAGCCACACGACGAACGAGATGGTCGTGACGTACGGGCTAATCGGGACGTTGCCGCCCAGCGCCAGGAGGATCCCGCCCACCATGGCGAGCTCGGCGAAGACCACGGAGAGCACCACGGTGCGCGCGGGACTCGAGGTGAGGTTCATGGCCGCCGCGGCCGGGGTGATCAGAAGCGCGAGCACGAGCAGCGCGCCCACGATCTGCACGGACATCGCGACCGAGATCCCCAGCACGACCATGAACACGATCGCCAACGAGCGCATCGGCAGCCCCTTGGCCCGGGCCACGAGCGGGTCCGTGCTCGCGAACGTCAGCGGCCGCCACATCACAAGCAGCGTGGCGAGCACCACCACGGACAGCACGATCATCGACGTCAACTGCAGGGAGGACACGGAGACGATCTGGCCCGTGAGCAGGGAGAACTTGTTGGAGGATCTGCCCTCGTAGAGGGACAGGAAGAGGATCCCGAGCCCCAGGCCGAAGGGCATGAGCACGCCCACGAACGAGTTGCCCTCCCGCGCGCGCAGGCCCATGAACCCCATGATGAGCGCGGCGAGCACGGACCCCACGAGGGACCCGGTGACCACATCGGAGCCGACCAACAGGGCCGCGGCGGCACCGGCGAAGGACAGCTCCGCGATCCCGTGCACCGAGAACGCGAGATCGCGCATCATCACGAACGTGCCCACGAGCCCGCCCACCAAGCCAAGCACCGCGCCCGCCCACACGGAGTTGCGCAGCAGGGACAGCAGTTCGCCGTAGTTTTCGAAGACGAACACGGAACCGAACAATGAGTTCCAGTCGATCGCGGCTAGGCTCACAGGATCAGCTCCTCCGGGGAATCGGTGTGGTGGGAGCTGTCCGGACGCCCGGCCACGAGGATGCGACCGTTGCTGCGCAGCACCTCGACGCGGGTCCCGTACAGCTCGGAGAGCACGTCCGAACGCAGCACCTGGTCCGGCGTGCCGATCCGGAACGAGCCGTTGGCCAGGTAGAGGATCCGGTCCACGTGCTCGATGATCGGGTTCACGTCATGGGTCACGAAGACCACGGCGCACCCGCTGCGTTCACGTTGTTCGTGCACGAGTTCGCTCACCACGTGCTGGTGATGCAGGTCCAGGGACAGCAGGGCCTCGTCGCACAGCACGAGCGTGGGGTCCGCAGCGAGCGCCTGGGCCACGCGCAGGCGCTGTTGCTCGCCCCCGGACAGGACGCCCACGGGGGCGTCCGCGTAGTCGGTGGCACCCACGCGTTCGAGCAACTCGTCCACGGTGCGGTGCACGCGGCGCGGATGCAGTCGGATCCCCCAGCGGTGCCCGTCCACGCCCTGCGCCACGAGGTCCCGGGCCCGCAGCGGCGTGTGCGCCGGGAAGCCGCGCTGTTGGGGCACGTACCCCACGCGGGCGGAGGCGGCCCGCGAACGGGTCCCGTTGACGCGTACGGTCCCGCTCGTGAGCGGGAGCAGTCCCAGCAGCACGCGCAGGAAGCTCGTCTTGCCGGTCCCGTTAGAGCCCAGGACCGCGAGGTACTCCCCCGGGGCGACGTCCAGGTCCAGACCGGACCACAGGGTGCGTTCCCCGAAGGCCAAGCGCGCATCCCTGAGCCGGACGACGGCGTCGTCGGCCCCGGAACGGGTGGTCACCTCGGGTGCTGATTGGGGTGCGTTCATGTCCCTACTTCTGGAGCCCGTGGGCCACGCGGTCCGCGTTCTGCGTCATCCACTGCTGGTAGTTCAGCCCGTCCGGGATGGTCTCGGTGAACTCCACCACGGGCTTGGCGGCGGCCCCGGCGGCCGAGCGCAACCGGTCGGTCTGCCCCGTGGAGGTCTGCTTGTTGAGGGCGAGCAGTTTCACGTCGCTGCCCTTGAGGAGCCCGAGGGTGTTGTTGAGCACCGCGGGTGCGGCGTCGGAGCCGGCGTCGATGGCCTCGGTGAACGCCTGCGGGGTCTCGTCGTGCAGGCCGGCGTCTTGCAGGAGGTACCCGGGCAGAGGCTCGGTCGCAATGTATCCGCCCGAGGCCTTGATCCCCTCGACCTTCTGTTCGACCGTGCCGAGCTCGTTCTTCACGCGCGCGGCGTTGTCCCGGTAGTACTCGGCGTTCTGCTGGTCCACCTGGCCGAGCTGCTCGGCCATGCGGTCCACGACCATCTGCATGCTCTCGACGTCGTACCACACGTGCTCATTGAAGTCGCCGTGGTGGTGTCCGGAGCCGTGGTCGTGGTCGTCGTGCGCGTCCTCTTCTCGCTGCAGACCGGAGGCCTCCACGGCGTCCACCACGTGCTGGCCGTCGGAGGCCAGATCGGTCATGAACTGGTCGTACCCACCCCCGTTGCACACCACGACGTCCGCCTTCTCCACCTTCAGCCGGTCCTGGGGGGTGGCCTCGTAGGAGTGGGGGTCCTGGGCGCTCGAGTCGATCACGGGGGTCGCGGAGACCTTGTCGCCACCCACCTGGGACGCGAGGTCCGAGTAGACGTTCGTGGAGGTGACCACGGCGATCTTCCCCGCACCGGGCGAACCCTGCGCGTCCGACGCGGTCCCGCTCGAACACCCGGCGAGCGCGAGACCCACCACCACGCCCGCGCCCAACACGCTCGTCCTACCCTTGCGCACGCTGCGCCCTGCGGTCATCGTCCATCTCCCTCGTCCGGCCCCCGGCTCCCGCCAATGAGAATCAATGTCATGTAGCCGTGCGTGAGCATATCATGAACCATTCTCAATAAGGGGCGTGGTGAGAACGGGCCGCTCAGGCCCAGGACTCGGAGCGGGGGCGGCCCTCGTCGTACCCGGACTTGGACTGGATGCCCACCACGGCGCGCGTCGCGAACTGCTCGAGCGTGGCCGCACCGGCGTACGTCATGGAGCTGCGAACCCCGGAGGTGATGTGGTCCAGCAGGTCCTCCACGCCGGGGCGCTGGGGGTCCAGGTACATGGTGGAGTTGGAGATGCCCTCCTCGAACAGGGCCTTGCGGGCCCGCGCGAAGCGGTCCTCCCCGGCAGTGCGGTGGCGCACGGCGCGCGCCGAGGCCATCCCGAAGGACTCCTTGTAGGCGCGCCCGTTGGCGTCAATGTTGATCTCACCGGGGCTCTCGTGCGTGCCCGCGAACCAGGATCCGACCATCACCTGGCTCGCGCCGGCCGCGAGCGCGAGGGCAACGTCGCGCGGGTGCTTGACCCCGCCGTCGGCCCACACGTGCTTGCCGAGATCGGCCGCGGCCTCCGCGCACTCGACCACGGCGGAGAACTGGGGGCGACCCACGGCGGTCATCATGCGCGTTGTGCACATGGCCCCGGGGCCCACGCCCACCTTGATGATGTCCGCACCCGCGCCCGCGAGGTCTCGCACGCCGTCCGCGGTGACCACGTTGCCGGCCACGATCGGCACCCGGGGGTCCAGGGCCCGCACGGCGGACACGGCCTCCAACGCTTTGACCTGGTGACCGTGGGCGGTGTCCACCACGAGGACGTCCACCCCGGCCTCGAGCAGTTGCTCGGCCTTGCCGGAGACGTCCCCGTTGATTCCGACCGCGGCGCCCACGCGCAACCGGCCATCGTCGTCCAGGGCGGGTGCGTAGATCGTGGAACGCACCAGGCCCTGGTGGGTCAGGATGCCCACGACCTCGCGTCCGCGCAGCACCGGGGCCACGTTGACGCGCGCGGCGGACATCGTCTCGTAGGCGGCGCGCAACACCTCCGGGTCGGAGTCCACGGGGAAGTCGCTGTCCTGGAACTCGGGGCCCTCCGAATGCGCCAGGTCCCCCAGTTGGGTGAAGCGGTCCACGTCCCGGCAGTCGGAGTCCAGGACCATGCCGGCGTAGTGCTCGTCCGCGTCCACGACGATGACCACGCCGTGGGGGCGTTTGTGCATGATCCCCAGGGCGTCGTGCACGGTGTTGCTGCGGTGCATCACCACGGGGGTCTCGTAGCGCGGCGAGCGCTGCTTGACCCACGAGGTCACCTCCGCGATCACGTCCAGCGGGATGTCCTGGGGCAGGATGCCCAGACCGCCGCGCCGGGCCATGGTCTCGACCATGCGCCGCCCGGTCACCGCGGTCATGTTCGCGGCCACGAGCGGGATGGTGGAACCGGTACCGTCCGCGGGGGCTAGATCGACGTCGAACCGGGAGGTCACCCGGGACATCGAGGGCACCAGGAAGACGTCATTGTAGGTCAGGTCCGTGGTGGGTGTCGTCAGGAATCGCACAAGAGGAGAGTCTACGTGCTCCGCCGCGGGCCGGCGGGCGGGCCGGCGGGTAGGTGGCAACCGTCCAGATGCCTCACTAGACTGAAAAACCGGTACGGCTTTGCGTGCGCGAAGCCAGTTCGCAAGTCCCGCGGCCGGTAAGCTCCGTGGGAGCCACACGAGGGCCGCAAGGACCAGCTCGCCGCCCGGGACACCCAGCACAGATGGAAGAGGCGTATCACTAGTGCCAGACCAGCCGCGTCACCTTATCCCTGAAGAATTTGCCGGCAACGAATGGCTCGTGGACGAGTTGTTCGACAAGTACCAGGCGGACAAGAACTCAGTGGACAAGAAGTGGTGGCCCATCTTCGAACAGATGGCCGGTGACGACCAGTCCGATACCCAGACGTCCGACACCAAGACCTCAGCAGCCGCCCCGTCCCAGGGGGCGGCTGCGCGGACGTCCGGGGGTGATCGTCCCGCTGTACGGCGCGACGACGCCGCCGCCAGGACGTCCGCGGACAAGGCCGCCTCCGGGACGTTCGGCGAGAACAAGCCCGCCTCCGGGACGGCGTCAACCTCGTCCAAGACCGAGCAGAACACCTCCGGTGCCGGCGCGGAGGCGCCCAGGAAGGCGCAGCGGGCCAAGTCCCCGGCGCCGTCGACCACCGGATCCAAGGCGAAGGGACGACCCGAAGGCGTGGACACCGAGACCGAGACCAGCGAGGGCTCCGGAACCAAGCGCCCCATCCGGGCGCAGCCGGAGGACCGTGCGAAGGACAAGAGCCAGGACAAACCCGCCGAGGACACCGTGGTCAAGCTGCGCGGTCCCGCCAAGGCCGTGGCCGCCAACATGGACGCCTCCCTGACCGTGCCCACCGCCACCACGGTGCGCGCGGTGCCCGCCAAGCTGCTGATCGACAACCGCCTGGTGATCAACTCGCATTTGGCCCGTAACCGCGGTGGCAAGGTGTCCTTCACCCACCTCGTGGGCTACGCCGTGATTCGCGCGCTCGCCAACTTCCCGTCCCAGAACGTGATCTACGATGAGGTGGACGGCAAGCCCGCCGCGGTGCATCCCGCGCACGTGAACTTCGGGATCGCGATCGACATCCCCAACAAGGACGGTTCCCGCAACCTGGTGGTGCCCAACATCAAGGGTGCGGAAGAGATGTCCTTCCAGCAGTTCTGGACCTCGTACGAGGACATCGTCAAGCGCGGGCGCAATGGCGCGCTGACCATGGAGGACTACGCGGGCACCACGGTGTCCCTGACGAACCCCGGTGGCATCGGCACCGTGCACTCGGTGCCGCGACTGTCCAAGGGCCAGGCGTGCATCATCGGCGTGGGTGCGCTGGACTACCCCGCCGAGTACAAGGGTGCCTCCCCCCGCACGATCGCGCGCAACGCGGTCTCCAAGGTCATCACCCTGACGTCCACGTACGACCACCGCGTGATCCAGGGCGCCGGTTCGGGTGAGTTCCTCAAGCTCGTGGAGCACTACCTGCTGGGCGGCGAGGACTTCTACGACCACATCTTCGAGGCCCTGCGCATCCCCTACGAGCCCGTCCGCTGGGCCGTGGACAACCAGGTCAACCCCGAGATCCAGATCAATAAGGTCGCCCGGATCCAGCAGCTGATCCACTCCTACCGCGTGCGCGGTCACCTCATGGCGGACACCAACCCGCTCGAGTACGTGATGCGCAAGCACCCGGACCTGGACATCCGCACCTACGGGCTCACCCTGTGGGACCTGGAGCGCGAGTGGCCCACCGGCGGTTTCGGCGGCCAGAGCCTGCTCACGCTGCGCGTGATCCTGGGTCGGCTGCGGGATGCCTACTGCCGCACCGTGGGCGTGGAGTACATGCACATCCAGGAGCCCGAGCAGCGCGAATGGTTCCAGTCCAAGCTCGAGCGTGACTACCAGAAGCCCGCGCGCGAGGAGCAGTTCCACATCCTCGAGCGGCTCAACGCCGCCGAGGCCTTCGAGACCTTCCTGCAGACCAAGTACGTGGGTCAGAAGCGCTTCTCGCTGGAGGGCGGCGAGTCGCTGATCCCGCTGCTGGACGCGATCATCTCCGAGGCCGCGGATGCTTCCCTCGCGGGTGTGGGCATCGCGATGGCCCACCGCGGCCGCCTCAACGTGCTGACCAACATTGCCGGGAAGTCCTACGCCCAGGTGTTCCGCGAGTTCGAGGGCAGCCAGGACCCGCGCGCCGCCGAGGGCTCGGGTGACGTGAAGTACCACCTGGGCACCGAGGGCGTGTTCACCTCCGACAACGGCAACGAGACCCAGGTGTACCTGGCCGCGAACCCCTCCCACCTGGAGGCCGCGGACCCGGTGATCGAGGGCATCGCCCGCGCCAAGACGGACGTGCTGGGCGCCGGGCCGGAGGGTAACGGTGAGTACCCCGTGCTGCCCATCCAGGTCCACGGTGACGCCGCGATGGCCGGACAGGGCATCGTCTACGAGGTCATGCAGATGTCCGGACTCGAGGCCTACAACGTGGGTGGCACCATCCACGTGGTGGTCAACAACCAGGTGGGCTTCACCACCGCACCCTCTGCGGGCCGCACGTCCACGTACTCCACGGACGTCGCGCGCACCGTGCAGGCCCCGATCTTCCACGTCAACGCGGACGATCCCGAGGCCGTGGCCCGTGTGGCGCAGCTCGCGTTCGAGTACCGCCAGCGGTTCCAGCGCGACGTCGTGATTGACCTGGTGTGCTACCGCCGCCGCGGGCACAACGAGGGCGACGACCCCTCGATGACCCAGCCGTTGATGTACTCCCTGATCGACGGCAAGCGCTCCACGCGCAAGGTCTACACCGAGAACCTCGTGGGCCGCGGGGACATCACGCAGGAAGAAGCGGACCGCGCTCTGAAGGACTACCAGGAGCGCCTGGAGCGGGTCTTCGCCGAGACCCATGAGGCCCAGACCTCCACGGTCCCGCTCGTGACCGGGGATGCCGCCGCGATCGCCAACATCGAGCGGCCGTCCGCGCAGCAGGCCGATTCCGGGGTGTCCGTGCCCAAGACCACGGCCATCTCCGAAGAAGCGGCCCACCGCATCGGTGACGCCTACGTGGACCTGCCCGAGGGCTTCACGATGCACCGCAAGCTGCACAAGCTCGCAGAGAAGCGCCGCGAGATGACGCGCGAGGGCGGGATCGACTGGGGCATGGGCGAGCTCATGGCCTTCGGTTCGCTGCTCATGGACGGTGTCCCGGTGCGGATGTCCGGTCAGGACGTGCGCCGCGGTACGTTCACGCAGCGCCACGCGGTGTTCTTCGACGCCGAGAACGGTGCCGAATGGACCCCGCTGAACCACCTCTCCGCGGACCAGGCACGGTTCTCGATCTACAACTCCTTGCTCTCCGAGTACGGCGTGCTGGGCTTCGAGTACGGCTACTCCGTGGAACGCCCCGAGGCGCTCACGGTGTGGGAGGCGCAGTTCGGTGACTTCACCAACGGTGCGCAGACCATCGTGGACGAGTTCATCTCCTCCGCGGAACAGAAGTGGGGTCAGCGCTCCAACCTGGTGATGCTGTTGCCGCACGGCTTCGAGGGCCAGGGACCCGACCACTCCTCCGCGCGCATCGAGCGCTTCCTGGTGCTGTGCGCGGAGAAGAACATGATCGTGGCCCAACCCTCCACCCCGGCCAACCACTTCCACCTGCTGCGCCGCCAGGCGTACTCGCGCCCGCGTCGGCCGCTGATGGTGGCCACGCCCAAACAGCTGCTGCGCCTGAAGGCCGCGGCGTCCCCGGTGGAAGAGTTCACGCAGGGCGGCTTCCAGACGGTCATCGCGGACACCGCCGGGCTCGACGACGCCAAGGTCACCGACGTCATCCTGGTCTCCGGTCGGTTGTACTACGACCTCGTGACCCAGCGGAAGAAGTCGGACGACCACTCCACCGCGATCGTGCGCGTGGAGCAGCTCTACCCGCTGCCCGTGGACGAGATCAAGGAACAGCTGGCGCGCTACCCGGAGGCCCGGATCCTGTGGGCTCAGGACGAACCCGCCAACCAGGGTGCGTGGCCGTTCATGGCCGTGAACCTCGTGCCGCAGCTGGACCGCCCGGTCACGCTCGCGTCCCGCCCCGCCTCGGCCTCCCCCGCCAACGGCTCGGCCAAGCGCCACACGGCGGAGCTGGAGACCCTGGTGCAGCAGGCGTTCGCCCGCGGCGAGTGAGTGCCGCCCGGCGCACGGGACCGCGAGCTGCGCGGCGTCGTACGCCCCCGCCCGATCACCGGGCATGATCCGCCCGGGGGGCCGTCGCGAGACGGCCCCCCGGGTCCCAGCTAGCGAAGGATGTAAGAAGAGTGGACCAACGCAGGATCCGCATTGTGGCCGTGGGAGACGAATTGTTGGCCGGCGTGGACGACCCCCGCGCGCTCGGCTGGTTCGGACGAGTCATGGCGCGCACCCCCCGAGACGTGGTTCCCGTAGACGCCTACAATCTCGCCGCGCCTGGTCAGGGCAGTGAGACCCTCAACGACCACTGGTTCGCGGAGGCTTCCCGCCGCTTCGATTCCGCGTGCGACAACCGTCTGGTGATCGCACCGTCCGCCCTGGACATCGACCTGGGGATCACCTCCGCCCGGTCCCGGCTGAACATGGCCAACATCGTGGACCAGGCCACCCAGAACAACACCAAGGTGCTCGTCGTGGGTCCCCCGCCCACCCTGGACCCGCAGCGCAACCGCCAGATCGCGGACCTCTCCGCGGCCTACGGGGACGTGACCACGCGGCGCAACCACGTGTACGTGGACACGTTCAACCCCCTGCAGCACCACGAGCAGTGGCGCAAGGACCTCGCCGCCAACCACGGCAACCCCGGTCAGGCCGGCTACGGGCTCATCGCGTGGCTTGTGCTGCACCGCGGGTGGTACGACTGGCTGCAGCTGCCCGAGCCGCGCTGAGGCTCTCGCCTCTCGCCGTGGCGACCGCCGCAATGCGGGGCGGCGGTTCCGGGTGACACCACCCGTGGCGCTGGCCGCAGGGTCCGGGGGCACCCCTATGGCATGGGCGGCACCGGAGCGGTGGCATGAGCACCGCCCGGAATGTGAGATACTGACAGACGATGTCCCAGCCAATCATCGCAGGAGGTACATCATGAGCAAGCGTGGACGTAAGCGCAAGGATCGTCGCAAGAACTCGGCAAACCGCGGCAAGCGGCCCAATTCCTGAGGTTCGGCGAACGCATCACGAAGCCCCCGTGACCGTCATCGGTCACGGGGGCTTCGCTCTGTCCGAGGGATCCGCGTCATCGGGTACTTCGTTCCCCGGGTCCCTGCGCGGCTGAGCACTCACGCCGCTGGGCGCCGCCGGCGACTCATCCCGCCCGGTACCGGCGCCGCCCGGTCCTCAGGCAGCGGGGTGCTCGTTGCACTGGGCGTCGATGCGCGCGAGGATCGAGCGCTTGAGCTCGTCCGGCGCGGTCTCGCAGCACGAACGCTTCACCACGGAGCGGATCACGCACTCCAGGTTGTACTCGCGCTCGCAGTCGGCGCAGTCCGTGAGGTGCTCGTGGATCTCCGCGAGGTCCTCGGTGGTCAGTGCCCCGTCCAGGTACTCGTAGATCCGCTGGATGCGTTCGTCGGTGCAGCCGTTGTGACACGGTTTCGCGGTCATGCTCTAGCCTCGATCCTTCGCTCGTGCGCCGTCCTTGGTCTTCTTCTGGACCTTGGACGTGTCGAATCCTCGTTCTTGGGCGTAGTCGCCCAGTTTCTCGCGCAGAAGCTTGCGGCCACGGTGCAACCTGGACATCACGGTTCCGATGGGCGTGTCCATGATCTCGGAGATCTCCTTGTACGCGAATCCCTCCACGTCCGAGAAGTACACCGCCAGGCGGAACTCCTCGGGCAACTCCTGCAGGGCTCGCTTGACGTCCGAGTCCGGCAGGTGGTCCAACGCCTCCGCCTCCGCAGAACGCAGTCCCGTGGAGGTGTGCGACTCCGCGCGGTGCAGCTGCCAATCCTCCACGGTGTCCGTGTTGGCCTGGCGCGGTTCGCGTTGCCGCTTGCGGTACAGGTTGATGTACGTGTTGGTCAGGATTCGGTACAACCAGGCCTTGAGATTGGTCCCCGGCTTGTACTGGTGGAACGCGGAGAACGCCTTGGTATAGGCCTCCTGCACTAGGTCCTCGGCATCGGACGGGTTGCGGGTCATGCGCAATGCCGCGGCGTAGAGCTGGTCCACGTACTGCATGGCGTCGCGTTCGAAACGCTCACGGCGCTGCTGAGTGGTTTCCGCTCCGACGGGCACCTCTTCGGGGTGTTCCACCGGATGGGAATCGTGAGTTCGCTGATCGTTCATCACGTCCCAGTCTAAGGTGGGGGCCGTCATCCTCCGCCGTCACCCACTTCCCTGGTCGTTGCCGAGTGTTACGTCACATATGTGGCGCTTCTGTACACCGTGGATAACACGCACGCGCCGTGCGAGTATTCCCGGCGGCGGCGCGAACTCGGGCCGATAGGATGGCTACAATGCGTACCCGGAGATGCCGGGGCCGTAAGGAGGAGAACCATGAGCATTGTTCGTCGTCTCGCCCGCCCGCTGCTCGCCACCGGTTACATCGCCGGGGGCGTCAACGCGTTCCGCAACTCGTCCGCTGCCGCGAAGCAGTTGGACCCGGTCCTCAAGGCCCTCGAGAGCGCCGCCCCGCAGGTGCGCCCCGTGACTGCCAACCGCGCTCAGGTCGCGCAGGGCATCGCCGCCGCCCAGGTCGTCGCGGCGTCGCTGCTCGCCGCGAGCAAGCTCCCGCGTCTGTCGTCCACCGTGCTGCTCGGCACCACCGCGCTCAACGGCTACACCCAATACCGCTCCGCGGACGCGAGCACCGCCGAGGGCAAGGCCGCCCGCCGGTCGGACCTGCTCAAGAACGTGTCCCTGCTGGGTGCCGTGATGATCGCAGCCGTGGACACTTCGGGCAACCCGTCCCTCGTGTGGCGCGCGAGCCACCTCGCCGACGACGTCCGCAAGAACGCGGTCAAGGTCGGCAAGGACACCAAAAAGAAGCTGGAGCAGGCCGAGAAGGCCGTCCAGGACGCCGTTTCCAACTAGGAGCACCGCGCCACGTGATGCCGAGCAACGGCGAACCGCAAGCCCTGGATGCCGCTCACTGGCGGGCCCCCTTCTCGGAGGGGGCCGCCGTGAGAGGCACGGTGGCCGTCCCCGGTTCCAAGTCCCTGACCAACAGGTATCTGGTCCTCGCGGCCCTCGCCGACGAACCGTCCGTGCTGCGCAAGCCGTTGCACTCGCGTGACAGCAGGCTCATGATCACCGCGCTCGAGCAGTTGGGCGCGGTGATCGAAGCGCTGCCGGACCCGGGGCCGTTCGGTCCGGATCTGCGGATCACCCCCCTGCCCCGCACGCACACTCTCACCGGGCCCGTGGTCGTGGACTGCGGTCTTGCGGGTACCGTGATGCGCTTCGTCCCGCCCCTGGCGGCGCTATGTTCCGGGGTCGTGGATTTCGACGGCGACGCCGGAGCGCGCGTCCGACCCATGGGTCCCGTGATCGCGGGGTTGCGCGAGCTCGGCGTGTCCGTCGAGGACGACGGCCGTGGCACGCTGCCGTTGCGCGTCGTCGGCACCGGATCGGTGACCGGGGGCACCGTGACGATCGACGCGAGCGGCTCGTCCCAGTTCGTCTCCGCGCTACTGCTCTCCGCGGTGCGCTTCAACTCCCCGCTCGTACTGCACCACAAGGGCGGCTCCGGTGTGCCCTCACTACCGCACGTGGACATGACCGTGTCCGTGCTGCGCGACGCCGGTGTGGCCGCCGAGCGCATCGGTGACGCCGCGTGGCGGGTCAGCCCGAGCGACGTCGCCGGCCTGGACGTGACCGTGGAACCGGACCTGTCCAACGCCGGACCGTTCCTGGCGGCGGCCGTGGTCACGGGCGGGACCGTGAGCATCCCCGACTGGCCCGCCCACACCACGCAGGGCGGGGACCAGTGGCGGCGGATCCTGCCCCTGTTCGGCGCGGACGTCCGTGTGCAGGGCGGCACGTTCACCGTGACCGGTCCGGACGAGATCGCCGGGGTGGACCTGGACCTCTCGGAAGCCGGCGAGCTCGCGCCCACCGTGGCCGCGATCTGCGCGCTAGCCACCGGCCCCTCCGTGCTGCGCGGTATCGCCCACCTGCGCGGGCACGAGACCGATCGGCTCGCCGCGTTGCGCACCGAGCTCAACGCGCTGGGTGGGAACGTGGAGGAGACCGCGGACGGACTTCTGATCGCCCCCGCTGAGCTGCACGCCGGAGTCTTCCACAGCTATCACGACCACCGCATGGCCACCGCGGGAGCCATCCTGGGCCTGCGCGTGCCCGGGATCCGGGTGGAGAACGTCGCCACCACCGCCAAGACGCTTCCCGATTTCCCGGGCATGTGGGACCGCCTCGTGCGGCGGGGTTCCTGACGCAGTGGCCCGCAGGACCTGGGACGAGTCCGACGTCCGGATCCGCGCGAACAAGCGCGGCTCCCGCCCTCGCACCAAGCAACGACCCACGCACGAGGACGCCGTGATCGTACGTGTGGTGGCCGTGGACCGCGGCCGGTACACGTGCGTGGTGGGAGAGGACGAGGAACAACCTCGCACGGTGACGTGCGTGCGCGCCAAGGAGCTGCGGCGCCGGCCCATCGTGCCCGGGGATCTCGTGGGCGTCGTGGGTGACGTCACCGGTGCCCCGGACACCCTGGCACGCATCGTGCGGATCGAACCGCGCACCACCGTGCTGCGTCGCAGTGCCGATGACACCGATCCCGTGGAACGCGTGATCGTGGCGAACGCGGACCGGCTCGTGCTCGTGCTCGCGGCGGCCTCTCCCACCCCCCGCACGGGATTCGTGGACCGCGGGTTGGTGGCGGCATGGGACGCGGGAATCACCCCCGTGGTGTGCATGACTAAGTCTGATCTGGCCGATCCCACGGAGTTCCTGGACTACCTCCACGACCTGGACGTGATCACCCTCAGCACGCAGCGCGCGACCGACCGCGGTGAACGGCCCGAGGCCGGCATCCACGAGGAGTCCCTGGCCGTGTCCCCCGATTCCCTCGAGCGGTTGCGGTCGTTGCTGGACGGTCATGTGAGCGTGTTCCTGGGGCCCTCCGGCGTGGGCAAGTCCACGCTGGTCAACGCCCTCACGGGAGCGCAGCGGGCCACCGGCGGCGTCAACGACGTCACGGGCCGTGGCCGGCACACGTCGTCCTCCGCGCGTGCCCTCACGGTGCCCGGAACCCGCCCCGGGACCTGGGTCGTGGACACCCCCGGGATCCGTTCCCTGGGTCTGGCCCACGTGCCCGAGGAGGAACTGCTCAACGCGTTCACCGACCTGGTCCCCGCCACCGCGGACTGTCCTCGCGGGTGCCTGCACACGGAGGATTCCCCCGGGTGCGCGCTGGACGCGTGGGTGCACCGCCCGGGGGCCTCCCCGGCGGCCCCGCAGCGGCTCGAATCGCTACGCAGATTGCTCGCGGCGTCGCGCGGGCAGACACAGCGGGGGGACAGCGAGAAGCAGCTCGGACAAGCGATAACGTAGACGCATGCGTGCACCCAGCAGTTACACGGACGACCTCCGCCTGGCCCACATCCTCGCGGATTCCGTGGACGGACTGACCATGAAACGGTTCAAGTCCCAGGACCTCACCGTGGAGACCAAACCCGATCTCACACCCGTGACGGACGCGGACCGCGAGGCCGAACAAGTGATCCGCGCGCAACTGGGGCGCGTACGCAATCGGGACGCCGTAATCGGTGAGGAGTTCGGGACCACGGGTTCGGGCGGCCGCCAGTGGGTGATCGACCCGATCGACGGCACCAAGAACTACGTGCGCGGCGTACCCGTGTGGGCCACGCTGATCGGTTTGATCGAGGACGGTGAGGTGGTGTTGGGCGTGGTGTCCGCGCCGGCGCTCAACCGCCGTTGGTGGGCCGCCGCCGGGTCGGGGGCCTTCACGGGGCGCTCACTCTCGCAGGCCACGCGCTTGTCGGTCTCCTCAGTCACCCAGCTCTCGGACGCATCGCTGTCCTACTCGTCCCTGAGCGGATGGCGGGATCTGGGTGTACGCCAGCAGTTCATCGAGCTCACCGATTCCGTGTGGCGCACGCGGGCCTACGGGGACTTCTGGTCCTACTGCATGGTCGCCGAGGGCGCGGTGGACCTCGCGTGCGAACCCGAACTCAACCTCTACGACATGGCCGCGCTCGTGCCCATCGTCACCGAGGCCGGCGGGCGTTTCACGTCCCTGGCCGGGCAGGACGGTCCCTTCGGGGACAACGCCCTGGCCAGCAACGGTCTCCTGCACGACGCCGCTCTGGACGTCCTCGGTACCGGCGCCCCCCAGGACTGAACGAGCCCGGTGTCACGTGCGTGACACCGGGCTCGTTCGTCTCATCCGAGGGGCGGGATCACCCGCGGGGACCTCAGGAGTTCAAGGAATCGTTGAGGGCGTTCTCCACGCACTCCTGGTACGCGGCGTCGTTTCCGGCCACCGCGAGGTCCATGCAGTCGGCGGCCTGACCGAAGACCCAGGCGAACAGCACGGCCATCAGGATGCCTCCCAGCAGCGCGAGTGCGGAGAGTACGATGCCCACGACCGCGAGTGCCGGGGAACCACGGCGCGACTTACGGATCTTGACCACGCCGATGATGCCGAGGATCAGGCCCACGAGGCCCAGTACACCGCCCAGACCGGCGAGCCAGAACGTGAGGATGCCCAGGATACCGAGCACCAGTGAGGCGATGCCCAGCCCGCGGCCCGGCACCGGAGCGTAGGGGTTGCCGTAGCCGTCCTGGTTGTCGTAACCACCCTGGTTGTACTCGTTCTGGTAGTGCGTGGGGTAGCCACCCTGGGTGTCCTGGCCCTGGACGCCGTAACCCTGCTGGGGGTAGCCGCCGGCGCCGTAGCCATGGTTGCCGTAGCCATGATTACCGTAAGCCTGGCCGCCATAGGACTGCTGACCGGACTGGCCGTACTGGTCGTCACCGCCGTACTGGTCGTCACCGCCGTACTGGTTGGACGAGCCGTACTGATCGGACGTGCCGTACTGGCCGGTGGTGCCGTAGCCGCCGGCCTGGGAGGCGTTGTTCCCGTAGCCCTGGCCGCCCTGTTGAGCGGACGGATCGCTGTACTGGCCGTACTCGGGCTGCTGCGTCCCGCCCGCACTCTGAACCCGGCCGTCGGAGTACTGACCGTACTGCGGCTGGTCCCGGTGGGAGGCCGAGGACGAACCCGACTGATCGTTGGACCGCTCACTCATGGAAGCGCCTACCTCTCGGTTTCGATGATGGGTTTCCGGCTCAAGTCTTCCACATCGCGCGGGGAACACCGGGGGACGCCCCAGCCCACCCCGCTCGGGCACGCCCCTTCCGGCCGCCTTGAACCACTGTGCTGCACCACGCACATGTACCGGCCGGTACACGGTTTTATCGCAGCACAGAGGTTCCCGGGGCGCGGGCGTGGGTCCTGGTCCTCGTTCCATGTGCGGACTGCCCAGGCCCGGGCCCACCGCTGCAAGGTGCGGAAGGTCCCTGCCAGGGACCTCCGCCCCCAGGTAAGGTCGGCCCACCTCACCGCACTTCTCCACACCTCACTGCACCGCAAAGATCTCCAGGCGAACACAGTCCGGGTCCCGCTCCCCCGATCCCACGAACACGGTGTGGTTGAGCCACGTACACGGCCCGTCCTCGTCCGCGGTGAGCACGGGGCGCATCGGAAGTACACCCGCTGCGGGTCCACCGGGATCCCCTGGGCGATGGCCCGGGAGTCCTCCGCGCTGGTCACCCGCACGGCGCGGTTGTCCACGTAGACCAGGTGACCGTGGGCGAGTTCCAGGACGTACTTGGCCTCGAGCCAGGGGATCTCGGTACCAACCACCTGGTAATCGGCTCCCACGGGCAGCACACGCCCGGAGCCGCGAGGACCGGTCACTGCGCCGCCGGTGATCGGTGCGACCCCGCGTGTCCCGGCGGCGGTCCGGCCCACGGTCAGGGGTGCGGCCATTTCCACCCGCACGGTGAACGCGTGCCGAAGGACTGGGGACTGTGGGGTCCGTCCTGCCTCCACCCTAGGCCCGAGGACTCCCGCCGGTCGGGCACGCATGCGGACATGGGCCTCGGGTCCGCCGGGCTCCCGTGCTTGCCCCTCCGAACGCGGACCCCTGGACACAAATATGTCCCGATAACGCACTCGGAGCCATCGGCCGCGTGCTTTTTCGGGACTCAGATGTTCCCGGGCTCAGGCAAACAAAAAGACCCTGAACCATTGGTTCAGGGTCTTCTCACGTCCTGGGACAGGACGACAGTGGAGATGGGGGGAATTGAACCCCCGTCCGATGCAGCATTGTCAGGGCTTCTCCGGGTGCAGTGTGCTTACAGGTTTCTCAGTTCCGGTCATCTCGCACACGAGTGACCGCCGAACTCAGTTACGTAAGAGTCCCACGAACGCCCGTAACCTGCGTCCGCAGCAGTGACCTTCTAGCTGATGGCAGGATCCAGGTCGAAGGTGAACCTGGGCTGCCAGACTGCTGTCGCTACTTACGCAGCGAGAGCGAAGTCAGTGCGCTTGGATTTGGCACTTATTGTTTTACAGAGAGCGTTTACGAGATAACTCTGCGTCCTCGACCCGCTTCCCCTGTCTCAACTCACATCGTCGAAACCGATCATCCCCGTATTCATTTTTCAATGAGCTTCCACGTGCCAGCGGATCTCAGTGACTCGCCCGCTCATGGACACATCAGATTACGCCCGCCCTAGCCACACCGTCAAATCGGCAGGGGCCGCGGACCGGGCTCCTCGGACCGCGGCCGGCTCCACCCGTGCTGCCCTACCCTGGCCCTCCCCCGCGGGATGCCCTAGGGTGTAACGCATGTTCCGATGAGCCATTCGACCTCCCCGCGCCCGTGGCCGCTGCCCGGCGGGGACCCCGGCTATCCGAGGACACCCATGGCTCATCCCCCGCATTCTCCCGCCACCCCTAATACGGCCGCGCACATCCGCGTGTCCGGCATCTCCGCCTCCTACGGCTCCCACCGGGTGCTCACGGACATCAGCTTCTCCGTGACCGCGGGTGATCCCACGGGTCTGATCGGAGAGAACGGTTCCGGCAAGAGCACCCTGCTGCGCATCATGGCGGGCCTGCGCGCGCCCGACACCGGTGAGGTCCGCGCCGTCGGCCCCGGCGATTCGCTGCGCGTGGGCCTGCTGCACCAAGAACCCCCCTTCGCGCCGCACGACACCGTGGCCCAGGCGGTGGAGGCGGCGGTGCGGACCGTGCGGGACGCAGCATCCGTCGTCGACCGCGCAGCTGACGCCCTCGCCCGCGCCCCGGAGGACGAGGGCGCAGCCACCGCGTACGCCGCCGCCCTGGACACTGCCGAACGGATCGGCGCGTGGGACGTGGACACCCGCATCGACGTCACTCTGGGCGGGCTCGGCCTGGGAGGCGTGGGTCGTGACCGGCCCACGGGTGCCCTGTCCGGCGGACAGCGCTCACGACTGTCCTTGGCCTGGCTGCTGCTCTCCACCCCGGACGTGTTGCTGCTCGACGAACCCACGAACCACCTGGACGACGCCGCCACGGACTTCCTGCGCGCGACCCTGCGGTCGTGGCACGGACCGGTGCTGCTGGCGAGCCATGACCGCGCATTCCTGGACACCGCCGTGACCTCGCTCGTGGACCTGGACCCCGCACCCCGACCGCATGCCGTCACCTCCGATCTCGTGGGTGACGGCACCGGGACGGGCATCGGCGTGACCCGCTTCGGCGGCACCTATTCCCAGTACGTGCTCGCCCGCATGGATACCCGCGAGCGCTGGGAACGCACGTATCGGGACGAACAGGCGCAACTGAAGAAGCTCCGCGCGGCCGTGCGGGAACAGCAGACCGTGGGCCACAGCGACCGGTCCCCCAAGACGGAGGGTCGTGCGGCGAAGAAGTTCTACGCGGACCGCAACGCCACGGTGGTCTCCCGACGGGTCAACGACGCGCGGACCCGCCTGGCCACCGTCGAAAACGAGCAGATCCGCAAGCCACCCCGCGAGCTGTACTTCCAGGGACTCACCGCGGGTTTGACTGGATCGGAGGCCGCACTGCACCGCACGGGTCCGGTACTGACCGCCTCCGCGGCCGAGGTCGCGGGACGGATGGCACCCGTATCCCTGGCCGTGAGCGCGGGTGAGTCGTGGCTCATCACGGGTTCCAATGGCGTGGGCAAATCCACCCTGCTGAGCCTGTTCGCCCGGAGACTGGAACCCACGCGCGGTTCCGTGCACGTCGCACCCGGCGTACGCGTGGGGTTATTGGACCAGGACGCCACACTGCCCGGCGCCGACCCGGAGCGCACGGCGGCCCACATCTACCATGAGCTCGTGGGAGAGAGTCGCGCGGAGACCGTTCCCCTCGGGACGTTCGGCCTGCTGGCCGGGCGGGACGAGAACCGGCGGGTCGGTGAGCTCAGCGTGGGGCAGCGGCGTCGGCTCGCCCTGGCGGTGCTGCTCGCGGACCCGCCGCACGTGTTGTTGCTGGACGAGCCCACCAACCACTTCTCACTCGTGCTCGCCACGCAGCTCGAGGCGGCGGTGCCCGACTACCCGGGGACCGTGCTCGTGGCCTCCCACGATCGCTGGTTGCGCAGGAACTGGACCGGCCGGCACCTCGCACTGGAGGTACCGGCCGGGACGCCGTGAGTCGAAGGGCTCAACCGCGCATGTTGCGGTAGCGCATGGCGCGCTGGGCCTCGCGGTTGTCCTGCTTCTCGCGCAGGGTCTGACGCTTGTCGTACTCGCGCTTGCCGCGGGCCACCGCGATCTCCACCTTCACGCGCTTGCCGTGCACGAAGTACAGGGACAGCGGAATGATGGTGTAACCGGCCTCGCGCGTCTTGCCCGCGATCTTATCCAGCTCGGAGCGGTGCAACAGCAGCTTGCGCCGCCGCCGCGCGGAGTGGTTGGTCCACGAGCCCTGCAGATACTCCGGGATGTGGGCGTGTTCGAGCCACAGCTCGCCGCGGTTGTCGAACTGGCAGAACGCGTCCACCAGGGACGCCCGCCCCATGCGCAGCGACTTCACCTCGGTCCCCATGAGCGCCAGTCCGGCCTCGTAGGTGTCGTAGATGTTGTAGTCGTGGCGCGCCTTCTTGTTGTTGGCCACGATCTGGCGGCCGTCATCAGCGTTCTTCTTGGCCATCGGCCTGTTCTTCCTTCACCGGGTCCCGCCGGGGACGACGCCGCTGTCCCGGCCCGGGGTGCGCGGGGCACCTGCCGGGCGGGGCGGCGTCGTCGTGCGGTGGGGAACCCTTAGTCCTCGTCGTGCTGGCGGGCGTCCGCGCGCCAGCGAATGCCTTCGTCGATGAACGAGTCGATCCCGCCGTCGAACACGGAACTGGGATTGCCCTCTTCGTAGTTGGTGCGGAGATCCTTGACCATTTGGTAGGGGTTGAGCACGTACGAGCGCATCTGGTCACCCCAGGATGCCTTCACGTCCCCCGCCATCTCCTTCTTCTTGGCGTCCGCTTCCTGCTGGCGCAACAGCAGCAAGCGGGACTGCAGCACGCGCAGCGCGGCCGCGCGGTTCTGGATCTGCGACTTCTCGTTCTGCATGGACACCACGATGCCCGTGGGGATGTGGGTCATGCGCACCGCGGAGTCGGTCGTGTTCACGGACTGACCACCGGGACCCGAGGAGCGGAACACGTCCACCTTCAGCTCGGACTCCGGGATCTCGATCGTGTCGTCGGACTCGATGAGCGGGATGACCTCCACCGCGGCGAAGGACGTCTGGCGCCGCCCCTGGTTGTCGAACGGAGAGATCCGCACGAGCCGGTGCGTACCCGCCTCCACGGACAGGGTCCCGAACGCGTAGGGCGCCTTGACCTCGAACGTGGCCGACTTCAGACCCGCCTCTTCCGCGTAGGAGGTGTCCAGGACCTTGGTGGGGTACCCGTGGCGCTCCGCCCAGCGCAGGTACATGCGCATGAGGATCTCCGCGAAGTCCGCGGCGTCCACACCACCGGCGCCCGAGCGGATGGTGACCACGGCCTCGCGTTCGTCGTACTCGCCGGCCAGCAGGGTCTGGATCTCCAGTTCGGACAGCGCCTTGCGGATGGACTCGAGTTCCTCCGCGGCGGCGTCCCGGGTGTCCTGATCGTCCTCTTCCTCCGCGAGTTCCACCATGACCTCGAGGTCGTCGATGCGCCCGGAGATCTTCCTGAGCCGGTCCAGCTTGCTCTGCTGGTGCGAGAGCTGCGAGGTGACCTTCTGGGCCTCGTCCGGGTTGTCCCACAGGTCCGGGGCCGCGGCCTGCTCGGACAGGACGGCGATCTGCTTCTTCATGGACTCGACGTCGCTGACCGCCGCCACGGAGTCGTAGGTGGCTCGGAGGGCACGGATTTCTGCAGCGTAGTCAATGGAGGCCATGACACATCACTTTACGTCATGGCCCCCGGGTCCGTGAGTCGGTAGGATTCCCTGCGACACCGCTGCTGAGGAGCCCGCCGATGGAACGCCCCACCGTACTCGCACTCATCCTGGCGGGAGGCAAGGGGTCTCGACTGGGCGCCCTGACCGATTACGTGGTCAAGCCCGCGTTGCCCGTGGGCGGCACGTACCGCTTGATCGACGTGTCCCTGTCCAACCTGGCGCACTCGCACATCCCGGACGTGTGGATGGTGCAGCAGTACCTGCCCCACGACCTCAACGCCTACATGGCCGGCGGTCGCCCGTGGGACCTGGACCGCTCCCACGGCGGGCTGCAGATCCTGCCGCCTTACGAGGGGTCCCACGGCGAGGGTTTCGCGAGCGGAAACTCGGACTCCATCTACCGCCAGAGCACGATCATCCGTGAGGCGGACCCGGATCTGGTCCTCGTGCTCTCCGCGGACCACCTCTATACGATCGATTTCCGGTCCGTGGTGGACACCCACCTGACCAAGCGCGCTGATCTGACCATGGTCACCACCGAGGTCCCCGAGGATCCCTCCCGCTACAGCGTGGTACGCACCAATGAAGCCGGCCAGGTTACCGAGTTCGCGTACAAGCCCGAGGAGCCCAAGGGCAACCTTGTGGCCGGTGAGATGTTCCTCTTCTCCACGGACGTGCTGCTGTCGGCGCTGGACACCCTGCAGTCCGAACTGGGCGGGCTGGGCGACTACGGCGAGGACCTCATCCCCTACGTCCTGGAACACCACCGGGTGGTCGAGCACCGGCACCTGGGGTACTGGATGGATCTCGGGACCGTCCAGTCCTACTGGACCGCGCAGATGCAGCTGATCGACGGCGACGGCGCGACCCTCGACGATCCCGCATGGCCCATCTGGAGCGGCCAGGTTGCTCCCCCGCCCGCGTTCATCACCGACGACGCCGCGGTCTCCCGCTCGTACGTGGCCCCCGGGGCGCGGGTGGCCGGCACCGTGGAACACTCGATCATCGGCCAGAACTGCGTGATCGAGGCCGGGGCCGTGGTGCGCAACTCCGTGCTGCTCGACGACGTGCACGTGGGTCCCACGGTGGAGCTCATCAACGTGGTCGCCGATTCGGGTGCGGACATCACCGGCGGTTCGCAGCGCGGTTCCGCGCAGCACGTCACGGTGATCGACCGCACCGGTACCGTGAGCCAGCGAGAAGCGTTCGACACCTCCGCGGTCCTGCCACGGAACCATGAACAGTACTGATCCCCTCCTTCGAAAGGTCGTCTTGTCATGAGCCGTTCCCGATCCACCCTGGGCCCCGTGCTGCGTCAGGTGCTGCGCTCCACCGTGCGCCGCCAAGCCACCCGCCGCCTCATCGGCGTGGTGCCTCCCGTGGCCGCATACCGCCGGGTGGCCACCGCCCGTCGCTTGCTGCGTATGCTGCGCCGCTGAGTCACGCCCACTGCAATGTGGCGAAGGCACGGCCGGGAATCTCCCGGCCGTGCCTTCGTCATATCGGTGCTTCGTTCAGTGCGGTGCATCACGCGTAGCGTGGCCGTGCTCCTAGCGGTGCGTGGTTCATAGCGACACCTCGCTTGTAGCGGGGCCTCGCTAATGGCGGAGCGTCACTCGTGACGGCACCCGTCATCGGGCCGTTTGGGGCATCGGGGCCAGGCGCAGGATCAGGAGGCCCACGGACACCGAGGGAGCGCCGTCGTGCTGGACGACGGCCCAGGAGGTTGCGCGTGCGGTGTCGGTTGTGGTGGTCGGAGCATCGGTCATGGCAGTCCCACTTATCACGGAAAGTCACTCCGCCAGTGACGCGTCAACGGTACACAACACGTCACCTGTGAAACCTCTGTTCAGACGGCAAACCGGGTGAGGTGAATCACCGCTGCATGACGGCTCGCGCGTCCCCCGTGGCGCTGATCGGGACACCCGCTGGGATGAACACGTTGACCACCGGCGGATGCACCACGGCCGAGAGCGTGACCTGGGCGGTCGTCCCGTCCGCCGATCCCGTGGGCGCCGCGAGGGACAGCCCGCTGACATCGTGGAAAGCCCCCACGGTCCCCAGGTAACTCGTGGCCGAGGCGGCCACCGCCCCGTTCGTGAGGATGGGTGTGGGCGGACCCGAACCGGAGCGGTCCACGTTCGTGAACGTGTCCGCGGCGGCCCCCGCCGCCCGATCGGCGAGCGATTGAAGTTGCCGCTCCCCCACGTACACGCTGGTGATCGCCATGACTGTGACCACCAGGAGCAGAGTCACCAGGGCGAAACCGATCAGCACGATCGTGGTCTGACCGGAGTCAGGATCCTCGGGGTTCGCACGATGCGGTTCATCGCGGTCCTGACTCGTCCCCTGCGCCGGGCATTCGTGTGGCCGCGGCCCGTCGAGGTCGTCGATCTGCGCAGTCGTGATACCGATGAGGGGCCGCATCACGTTGCGGCCGGATAGCATCGCGCGCATCATGAGTACCGCCCCGCGATCACGGTGACGTCCGAGGACAGCGTGGCGATCCTGGCCGTGACGAACCCCGGCATCAAGGGGAGCTCCACGGTGACGGTGGCGTGGACCCGCGCCACCGAACCGGGTGTCTCACACGTCCCGTCCGAACAGCTCACCGTGACAGCGAGGTCCCGCGGGTCGAAACCGTGATCCTGGGCCGCGACGGCGGCGACGTCGTGCACCCTTACGCGATTGAGGTCCTTGGCCTCGAGAACGGACACGGCCTGAGCCGCCTGGTCCGCCGCCGCGACCACGGCGAGGGAACCCGCCTGGACCCGGGCCACCGTGACCACCAGGTACATCACGGGCACGAGCAATAGCAGGCCCAGTCCGATGAACTCCACGATCGCGCTCCCCCGGTCCGGATCGTCCCCGGAACCGCGCCGCGCGAGGACCTCACGAATCCATGTTGACCGCATGCCCACTCACCTCCAGCGCGCGCGGCGGGCCCAGCGTGGCCACGACCGGTAGGGGCGAGACCACACGGATCTCGACCGCCGGCAGTGACCCCACGCTGGTACGGGACACGGAGATGTCCCGCGCATAACTCGCGCCCACGGTGTCGGCGATGATCCCGCGCGTGCGGGCGATGCCGTCCTCGTCGGTGCGGTCCGCGAGGCTCGCGTACCGAGCCCCGGCCGCGGCGGCGTCGATCAGGGTGTTGCGCACGTGCAGCGCGAATCCCACCTGCAGAATGAGGCCGAACAGCACGATCGCGAGCGCGAGGACCATGACGTATTCGGCCACCGCGTTGCCGGCGTCCAGGTCGAGCGCGGGGTCAGAGGCCCGAGACGCGGTTGATGGCATCCTGGAACAACCCCTCCAAGGCGGGCCGGGCGATCAACAACAGCCCCGCCACCAGCACCGCGGACATGAGCGTAAGCATGACCCAGCCGGGTACGTCCCCCCGATCCGGGTGGTCATTACTCGGTGCGAGCCGGGCGGGCAGGGAGACGGTCAGCAGCCACACGGTGGCCGCATGACAGCGCATCAGGTGCTTCATGATTTTCTCCTTGTGTAGTCAGTGGGTTCGGGAGCCGATCCGTCAGAACCCCAGGTCCAGGACCGCAAGTCCGGGGAACACCGCGAACATCACGCTCAACGGCAGGATGAAGAACACGACCGGGACGAGCATCGCGATCTCTTTCTTGCCGGCGATCTCCATCAGGACCCGTTTGTCGTGGTCCCGCACGTCCTGAGCTTGGGCTCGCAGCACGTCAGCGAGCGGGGTGCCCCGTTCGATGGCGACGACGATGCCGTCCACGAACCTGCCCAGCGCCACGACGTCGGTGCGCGCCGAGAAGTCCTGCAGCGCCGTCGTCAATCCGGACCCGGCGCGCGTCTGGGCGAGCACCGCTCGGAATTCCCCGACCAACTCGCCCTCCGCGACCCGGCACACCCGTTCGAGCGCGCCCACGGTGCTTTCCCCGGCGCCTACCGCGAGCGCCATGAGCTCTGCCACAGCGGGGAACTCGGCGAGCATGCGCTTCTCCCGGCGCTGGATACTGCGGCTCAAGAGGTAGTTACGCAGCCATACCCCGGTCCCCGCGCCGAGGACGGCACCCACGGCGAGGATCGCGATGTTCACGTCCGCCCGCAGCACCAGGGCCGTTCCGATCACGCTGCCCACGACCGCTCCGGCCACACCGAAGAGCACCTGTTCGGCGCGGTAGTCCATGACGTCCTTACGGGAACCGTCCCGCACGAGTCGTCGGGCGAGGACGTCCGCGTTGGAGAACAGGGGCGCTGCGCGCTGAAGGATCCAGTGCATGAGGGCGTTGCCCGCCGCACCCGCCAGGGACTGGCCGCGGGAGCGCCGTGAGCGCCAGGGGTTGTCCCCGAGTCCGGCGGAGAGCTCCGCGGCACGCAGTTGCGGGGCGATCCGGTCCGCGAAGCTGGGCGCTCCCACGGCCCTGGCCGCCGCAAGGATGAGCCACAATCCCAGTGCGAGGACGAGTCCGAGCACCCCGGACAGCACGGTGAGGTTCATCGCAGCACCCTCCGCTCGGTGGGTAAGGCGCCCAGGCGCAGCATGAGCTGGTACGCCAGCACCGAGATCGCGAGCCCTCCCAGGAGCACGGCGGCGCCGGTGGCCGTGTTGTAGGCGCGGACCGCTGCGGGTTGGGTGGCCATGAGCGCGAGGATGAGCCACGGTGCCGCCACGGACAGCCGAGCGGCGTTCACGGTCCAGGACTGCCGGGCTTCCAGTTCACTGCGGGTTCGTTCGTTCTCCCGCAGGAACTCGGACAGGGTGCCCAGCAACTTCCCCAGATCGGTGCCGCCCACCTCGCGGGTCACGCGCAGCGCCTCCACGATGTTGTCCGCCACGGGATCGGCGAGCCGCTGCTTGAGCATGGTCAGCGACCCGTGGAGCTGACCGCTAGCACGGTAGTCGGCCGCGAACTGGGCGAACGCGGGTCGCAGGGGTTCCGGTCCCCGGTATTGCAGTTGCATCAGGGCTTCGGGCAGGCCCATCCCCGCGCGGATCGCGGAGCGCAAATGGTCCACGACGTCGGGCCAGACCTCGCGCAGGACGGCCGTGCGGCGTCGTGCGCGCCGTTTGACGAGCCACAGCGGGAGGCACAGTGTCACGAGGAAGACGCACAGGCCGAACACCGCGGCGGACGTCAGCGCCAGGATCAACACCCCCGCCACCAGAGCGAGGAGCAGGCTCAGCCCGATGAACGCCGCGGGTGACAGGCCCGGGAGATCCGCCCGTAACAACAGGGTGCGGAGGTAGCCTGCCCGCGTGTGTTTGGTCCGCGCGGCGGGTGGCCGGGTCCAGCACGACCACCACACGAGGAACACCCCGGTTCCCAGCAGTACTCCGAACAACGCACTCATGGGTCTCGCCGCCCCGTTCGCGACGCGTTGTCCTCGGGCGTAGCGATGCGGCCGGCGTCGTCGGACGCGGTACTCGCCGGAGCGTCGTCGTGAATCAGCGACGCCGGAGAATAGCCCGCGCGCGTGAACTTGTGGGCCGAGGGCAGCTCCGAGGCCACCGCGCGCAGGGCACCGTCCTGTAAGCGGAAGATCGGGTACGTCTCGATGACGCCGTTCTCCACCCGGTTACCGATGCCCAGGATCTCGGCGACGTACCGGTGACCCGAGGGCGCGCGGTGGCAATGGACGACCAGGTCGAAGCACGAGGCCACGGTGGGTACCACGAACGCGCTACTGATGTTCTCGCCCGCGAGCAGCGGCAGGGTGCAGATCTTGGTCACGGCATCACGGGCAGAATTGGCGTGCAGCGAGCACATCCCTGGCAGCCCGGCATTCAGCGCGATGAGCATGTCCAGGCTCTCGGCCTCGCGCACCTCCCCCACGACCAACCGGTCCGGGCGCATGCGCAGCGCCTCCTTCACGAGCCGGCGCAGCGGGATCTCGCCCGTGCCCTCGAGGTTCGCTTGGCGGCACTGCATGCCGACGACGTCGCGCAGCGCCACCTTCAGCTCGAAGACCTCCTCGACCGTGATCACCCTCTCCCGCGGGCCGATCGCCGCGCACAAGCAGTTGAGCAGGGTGGTCTTCCCGGCCTGGGTGGCCCCCGACACCAGGATGTTCAACCCGGCATCCACCGCCGCATGCAGGAACTGCGCGGCCTGGGTGGTGAGCGAACCCAACCCCACCAGATCCTCCAGGCGGCGGGCCCGTGCCACGAACTTGCGGATGTTCACCGCCCAATGCGCCCGGGTGACGTCCGGGATCACCACGTGCAACCGGGAACCGTCCGGCAGGGAGGCGTCCACGAACGGGGAACTCAGATCCAGGCGGCGCCCCGAGGACTTGAGCATGCGCTCCACGAGGGTGCGCACGTGTGACTCGCTCAGCACGAGACTCGTCAGCTCGGATTCGCCGTCGCGGGCGATGTAGATTTCGGTCGGGCCGTTGATCCAGATCTCCTCGACCTCGGGATCATCCAGGAACGGCTGCAACGGACCGTACCCGGCCACCAGGTCCAGCACCGTCTTACGGGCAGCCTCAAGGTCCTGCACCCGCGGCAACCCCGCACGCGCCGAACGCACGTCGTACTCCGCCACCACAGCGGCCACGATCTGGCGGGTGGGCTCCACCTCATGCAACGGATCCAACCCGCTGCGCCGGATCTGCTCACGCACATCCGCCTCGATCAACCCGATCGCGTCCTCGGCGACCCCTACGGCCATGACTCCCCCTGGGATTCCCCCGAACCCGTTACCGGCTGGTCAACTCTGCAGGGAACGCTAGGGGAAATCGCAGCTGATCGACACGACACGGCACCCGGTCTGTGGATAATCCCGCTGACGTGCACCGATGAACCCGGCCATGGGCGTCATGTTCCGACCCACTATGCAACTGCATCGAGCGTGATGGGCATCACGACCAATGGGGCAGGACGCGCTAGTCCGGCCGAGCTGGTCGCCGCGACGTCACTGAGAGACCTGGACCTCGGCAGCACAAGCTCCATGCGGGGCCAACGGCGCAAGTCGAGAATGAGCGTGCGACCCGGCCGCCTTACGATGACGCCACCGATGGAAGGAGGGAAGAGTGGCCAAGCACCTGTTTCTGCCTAAGACCCACCCCCCTCCCGCTTTTCTCGACGAAACAGGCTCGATCTCCCGAGACAGATTCTTCGCTGTCGGCCTTCTCCTTCACCCTGAGCCTCCCCGGGTACTGCGCAGCATGCAGAAGTACCGAGACCGAACCCATGACTACGGCACGTTCCACCTCACGGAGCTCACCCAGGGCGCCCTCAATACTTACAAGGGCTTCGTGGACACCGTCTTGGCCGACAGAGACTTCCGTTTCTTCTGTTGCGTCGCTGCTCGAGATCCTGCCGACCCGGTGGCAGGGTTCGCAGATCCGTGGACGGCCTACCTGAAGTTGTTCGAACGGTTACTCATAGGGGCGATCCGACCGGGATAAATAACGTCTCACAGCGGGACTCGACGGTTCCCGGTCGCCCAAGGCCCTACTCGCAGACCATGTCGCCAAACGATGTGGTGTGCCCGATTTCCTGACCGAGAGGAAGACTGCGTGCCTCGGCTTGAGGATGTATGACCATGCCTCCCAGCCCGGCATCGCTGGGCCCGATTCCGGGGAGTAAAATGACTATGTACCGGGTGTGGCCTCTGGCCTATAGCCCGGTATTTTCTTGCTGTGCGGAACCCGGCCCAGCAGCGTTGTGCCCGGACGAGTACCCCGACGATGGCGCCTCCACCGGCCGACCCAGCGGCGAGGTGTGGCGGAAGGCGCGCACCGAGCGACGCTCGCCGTGGGCGGCGTCGGGCTCCCAGGGCTTCTCGGTCTCCGAGATGGCGATGTGCCGGGCGATGCGGGTGAGCTTGACCTCCTCCGCACGGCGGTGCTGCGCTGTGGTGTACTGCGTGACCATGAACAGCACCACGAGCGCGTAGAGCACCAGGTCCGTACCACGGCCGATGCCCAGGAACCGCGCGACGCTCGTGACGAGGTCCGGGACCAGGATCGAGATGGCCGCGAAGACGAAGAACGCGACGGCCGCGAGCCGGCGGATCGCCTGGTGCTTGGCGTTGGCCCCGCCGCGCACGAGCGTGAGCGCACCGTACGCCACGGCGAGGATGAGGACGATCTGGACCACGATGGTCATGTGGGGGCTCCCGCTACTTCACGAACAGTTCGGTCAGGATGTTCACACCGTTGAGCAGAGACTGGCCCTTGCCCTTGGAGTACTCCGTGTAAATGATCTCCACCGGGTGCTCAACCCACCGGGGCTGGATCTGCGCGAACTGGTTGACGATCTCGGAGGCGTGGGCCATGCGGTTCTGCTTGAGGTGGATCTTGCCCAGGGTCCCCCGGTCGATGGCCCGCAACCCGTTGTGGGCGTCGGAGAGGTCCATCCCGCTCGTGAACTTGGACACGAACGCCGCGGTGCGCAATACGAAGCGTTTTAGCGGTGAGACCTGCGTGCGGTCGTCCAGGAACCGGGAGCCCAGGACCACCTCGGCCTCACCGGAGCGGATGCGCTGAACCATGTCGTACGCGTCGATCACCCGGTGCTGGCCGTCGGAGTCGAACGTGACCACGCAGTCCATCTCCGGGTCTTGCAAGGCGTACTCGAAACCCGTCTGCAGGGCGGCACCCTGACCGAGGTTGATGGGGTGCTGGACCACCACGGCGCCGGCCTCGCGGCAGATCCGCGCGGAGTCGTCACGGGAGCCGTCGTCCACGCACACCACGTGCGGGAACGTCCGGCGGAGGTTCTCCAGGACCTCCCCCACCACCTGGGCCTCGTTGTACACGGGCATCACAATCCACGCTCGACTCACCCGACCATTGTTCCATAGCGCGACCGAGCCACCGGCGTGCCTGCGCCGTCCCAGCAGTGCGTCTGCGGGGATCGTCGCTGGCGTCTCCGACTTCCCCGGCGGGCGGGCACCGCCCGATTGCACCCTGTGGGGTGTGCACGAGCCCCCGCCAGCCCCGTCCACTAAACTTCCCACGTACCCCGCCCCGTTGACATCTGGAGTCATGGATCCCTTGAGCTGGCCAGAAGCACTTCCCCCGTACGCTCTCGTAGCACTCCTCGTGATCCTCCCCGGCACGCTGCTCAGCGTGGCCCTGGGGTTGCGGGGGCTCGCCCGATGGGCGTCGGTGGTGCCGCTGTCCGTGGCCGGCTTCTCCGTCTCCGCCGTCATCTTCGGTTTCGCGGGCGTGCCGTGGAACCCACTCACGGCGTCCGCGGCGTTCGCGGTCGCGGCCGTTATCCTGTGGCTCGTGCTGTGGCCCTCACGACGCCGCCGCACCGGTCCGTGGGCCGGGACCGTCCCGCTGCGGGAACGGATCACTAGCCCCGCCGTGGCCGTGGTGTGCGGTGCGGTGCTGGGGATCGGGATTGTGGTGCAGCGACTGCACCTGATCATGCAGCGCCCCGATGCCATCTCTCAGACCTACGACGCGAACTTCCACTACAACGCGGTGCGCTACATCGAGGACACCGGGTCCGCGTCCTCCCTGACCCTGGGTGGGTTGGGCGTCGTGGAACCAAGCTTCTACCCGGCGGCGTGGCACAACACAGTGGCGTTCGTGGCCCAGGTCGCCGACCTGCCCGTGGCGCTCACGGCGAATGCCATGACCATGATCGTGTGCGGCATGGTGTGGGTGCTGGGGAGCCTGTACTTCACCACCCGGCTGCTGGGTTCGCGTCCCGCCGTGGCGGTGGCCACGGGGCTGATGGCATCCAGTTTCCCCGCGTTCCCGTATCTGCTGAGCTTCTACGGCAACCTGTACCCCAACACGCTCTCCATCGCCATGCTGCCCCTGTGGCTGGGTCTGCTCGCGGATGCCCTGGGGCTGTCCCGGGAGCCCTACCTGCGCTCGAAACTCGCCCTGTGGCTGACCCTGCTCGCGGTCACCGGCGCCATGGGTCTCGCCCACCCCTCCACCGTGGTGGTGGGTCTCGCGCTGCTGTGGATCATGCTCGTGACCGCGTGGTGGCGCACGGTGCGCCGGACCCGCCCGTGGTGGATCAAGGTCCTCGGGGCCGTGGGTCTCGTGGCGATGCCCGCGGTGCTGCAGCAGATCTGGTTCGCCGCGCGCGCCTCCCAGACCGCGTCCTCGTGGCGGCCCCACGTCACCGAGGCGCAGGCCCTGGGTGAGGCCCTCGCGACCGTGCACCCGGACGCCCCCCACCTGCCGTGGGTCCTGGTCCTGCTCGTCCTCGTGGGCGCGGGGAGCCTGCTGCGCCACACCTCCCGCTGGGTGGTGGGAGCATGGTTGTTCCTCGTGTGGCTCTACGTCCTGGTGGCCGCCTCGCGGGACTACTCCTTCCGCTACGACTGGACCGGTGTCTGGTACAACGACTCCCACCGGATCCTGGCGTTGATCCCCGTGGTCGCGGTGCCGCTCGCCACCGCGGGTGCCGTGGCGATCCTGCGCTGGATCGTCTCCCACGTGCGCCAGGCCCTCGGTCGGGCCGCGCGCAGCCGCCAGGCCTCCCCCGCTGTGCGGGACACCGCCGCCCGGATCAGGCCCGTGGTGCGTTCCCGCTGCGCGGCCGTGGTGGGCGAGGTGCTCGCCGTAGTCGTCGGGTGGATGCTGATCCAGACGCAACCCATGACCGACATCGTGGAGTACGGCAAGACGGAGTACGCGAGCGGGGTCGACTACCAGTTGCTGACCCCGGAGGAGCTGCAGCTACTGAACGAGCTGCCCGAGTACGTTCCCCCGGGAGCCACGGTGTACGGCAATCCCCTGACCGGGACCTCCCAGGCCTACTCGGTCGCGGACGTGGACGTGCTGATCCCGCACAACGGCCTGATCGCGGACAAGGACGTCTCCACGATCGTCCACCACCTGGACGAGCTCACGACCGATCCCGCGGTGTGCCCCGCGCTGCGCCGCCACCACGTACAGTTCGTCCTGGACTTCGGCACGCAACAGGTCAACCCGTTCGCGTACTTCGACACGAGCGGCTACTCCGAGCTCACACCCGAGAACGGGTTCGAGTTGATCGCCCAGACCGGTCCCGAGGCCAAGCTGTACGAGATCACCGGTTGCGACTGAGCGGCCCTCCGGCACACGACGACGCCGCCGCGAGACAGGAAATCTGGCGGCGTCGTCCGAAGGTCGGGAAGCGGGGGCGGGCTCAGCCGGCCAGGGGCCCGTCCAGGTCCGGGTCGTACTGGGGCACGAACTCCTCGCCACGCTCGGCGGCCTCGCGTGCCTGCCACTCGCGCTTGCGGCGCTTGTCCTCGAGGGCGCGCGCGAGGCCTTCCGCGTGCTCGCGGCGCACCTCCTCCTCGGGCTGGTTGCGCATGTGGGCGACGGCGCCGTAGACGTTGCCGTCGAAGACCTTGTTGCCGTGGTCCATCACGATGCCGCGCTCGCAGATGTCCATCACGAGGTTGAGGTCGTGGCTGACCACCACGAGGGTCTTGCCCCGGCGCACGAGGTCCTTGATCCGACCGATGCATTTCTTCTGGAACGGCTCGTCCCCCACGGAGAGGATCTCGTCCACCAGGAAGACCTCGGGGTCCGTGTGGATGGCCACGGAGAACGCGAGGCGCAAGTACATGCCGGAGCTGTAGAACTTGACCTCGGTGTCGATGAACTCGGCGATCTCGGAAAAGGCCACGATGTCGTCGAACTTCTCGTCGATCTCCGCCTTGTCCATCCCCAGGATGGCGCCGTTGAGGTAGACGTTGTCGCGGCCCGTGAGATCCGGGTGGAACCCCGCGCCCACCTCGATGAGCCCCGCCACGCGCTCCCGCGTGAGCACCTCCCCCGAGTCCGGGTTCATGACCCCGGAGATCATCTTGAGGGTCGTGGACTTGCCCGAACCGTTGAAGCCCAGCAGGGCCACGGTCTCACCGTCGTAGACATCGAACGAGACGTCGTTGAGTGCCGTGAACTTGGCCGTGAGGTCCCCCTTGCGGCCCTTCACGAGCCACACGAAGGCCTCCTTCATGGAGCGGGTGTGGCGCAGCACGAACTCCTTGGTCATGTGCCTGACCCGGATGGCGACGTCCGCCTCGGTGCGCCCGGGGGTGTGCGGGGTGACTGAACTAGACATGATTCACAGCTCCTGCGCGAAGTTGCCCTCTTGGGACCGGAAGAGCCGGTCCGCGATCACGAAGAGGATCAGGCTGGTGACGATGGCCAACGGGGTCCAGCCCGTCATCAGGTGGGGCGGGACGTGCCAGATCTGCGGGTTATCCGTGGTGGGGAACCAGAACCCGTAGTGGAACAGTTCCACGGCCACCGTGAGGGGGTTGACCATGTAGACGTAATACACCCAGTCCCACAGCTTCTCCCGCACCATGGTCCACATGTAGAGCACGGGCGAGGCCCACGTGGAGACCATGACGATCAGGTCCACGATGTTCTCCGCGTCCCGGAAGAAGACGTTGAACGTGGTGAACAACATGCCCAGGGCCAGGGAGAACAGGGCGATGATCAGCGTCCCCACGACCACGGCCAGCAATTGTTTGAGGTCCGGGCGCCACCCGGTCACGAGACACGCGAGCAGCAGGATGGCCAATTGCGGGACGAAGTGGATGAACGCGACCAGCAGGTTGGACACCGGGAACAACTGCCGTGGCAGGTAGATCTTCTTGAGCAGACCGCCGTTGGCCACCACCGAACGCGATGCGTTGCCGAAGACCTCACCGAACAGGTTCATCACCACGATCCCGGAGAACAAGTAGACCGCGAAGTTCTCGATCCCCCGGTTCAGGTCCAGGAACACGCCCATGGCGATGTAGAACACCAGGAACTGCACGCCCGGCTTGAGGTAGGACCACAACAGACCCAGCACCGTGCCGCGGTACCTGATCTGGATCTCCTTGTCCACGATCAGCTTGAGCAGGAACCTGTTGGCGAACACGTCCCGCAGGCCGCGGTCCTGCCCCGGAGGCCGCAACTGCGTCGCGGGGGCTTGCATTTCCATCTGCCGTCCTTTCCTCGCACGGGCCGTTGTGCGCCGTGACCGGATACACGCCGACGCCGCACGCGGAAGTCTGCGTGCGGCGTCGTGCAGGGGCCAAATTACTGCGCGGGGCCGTTCTCCGCAAAAGTCCGCGCCCACGCGTCCACCGAGGTGATCTCCGGGAGGGCGGCGCGGTACTGCTCGCTCAGCGCGTCCCAACGGGAGAGCAACTCGGCGTGGATCTTGACGCTCTCCACCATGAGCTCACGGACCTGAGCGGGATCCCGGCGGTACCAGGACGCCCCGGTGCCGTCCGCGTTGGAGACGATCGCCGAGTCCAGGGACGCCAGGTAGGACCAGTGGCTGTCCATGTGCGCCACGCTGGCCTCCGGGTACTCCTTGGCCATGTCCCGCACGGGGCGCAGCGTCTGCTTGAGCACGGTGCGCACCGCCCACGGGATCAGCTGCGCCTTGGTCGGAGACTTGGGAGCCCCCATGGTGCGCGGGGGCTTCTTGCGCCGGACCGGCGGCAGAGTGGCCGGGTCCTTGACCACGCGCGCGTCCGAGTACTCGTCCTTCATGGATCGGATCTCGGGCATGCGGGTGGGCAGCATGGCGTGCAGCCCGTCCGGGCCGTCCAGGACGTCCTGGATCGCGAGCAACACGGACTTGGCCGGGTAGTACTGCATGGACACCACGTGCTTGGTGTCCGTGGTCAGGGACTCGCGCAGCATCCGCCCGCCCTTGGCGAACGGCGAGTGCAGCAGGGCCGCGATCAGGCGGTTGCGCTCGTGGAAGTACGCCTGCCAGTCCACGGCGTCGTCCTTGTCCGCCCACGACACGTGCCACACGGCCGCACCCGGCAGGGAGATGGTCGGGTAGCCGGCGGCCTTGGCTCGCAGCGAGTACTCGGAGTCGTCCCACTTGATGAACACCGGCAGGGACAGCCCGATGTCCTCGAGGACCACGCGCGGGATCAGGCACATCCACCAGCCGTTGTAGTCGGCGTCCCAGCGCCGGTGCAGCTGGGGGCGCGAACGCAGACCGCGCTCGGCGAAGTCCACGCCACCCAGGCCGTCGATGGGACCCCACAAGAACCGGTAGGGGTTCACGACCTCCGCGTACGCGTTGAGCAGGGGCTTGTTGTACATGTCGAACATGTGCCCGCCCACGATGGACGGGGTGTGGCACATGTCCGCGAACGCGGTGGCCCGTAGCACGCCCTCGGACTCGAGCAGGATGTCGTCGTCCAGGATCAGGACGTAGTCGGACTTCTCCACGCCGTTCGGGGTGTCCCGGCCGCGCACGACCTCGTACATGTTCCGGGCGAAACCACCGGACCCGCCCATGTTCCCCTGCCGGATCATCCGCAGCTTCCCGCGCATGGCCTGCTCGGCCTGCGGGAAATCGGGTTCGTCCTGGACCAGCTTGTTGCCCTGGTCCACGATGATCAGCTCGTCGAGGACCTCGTCCAGGCCGTCCGCCTCGGCAATGGTCTTGATCGTGTTGACGCAGTAGTCCGGGCGGTTGAACGTGGTCACGCCCAGGGTCACGCGACCCACCGGGCGGCCATGGGACGGCACGAGCCAGGACGCCGCGTCCAGGACCATGCCCTCCTCGTCCGCGATCAGGTCGAACCAGTACCAGCCACCGTCACCGAACGGGGCCAGCGTGAGTTCGAACTCGCACGTGGCGCTCCCGCTGACCCGGCGGTCCTCGACGCGCTGCGCGACCCCGCGAGCATTCGTGCGGTACACGATGAGCGATCCGGCACCCGTAGTGCGCACACGCAGCACCACGGACTCGGCCACGGTCCAGCGGCGCCAGTAGGACGCCGGGAACGCGTTGAAGTAGGAGCCGAACGAGACGCGTCGCCCAGCCCGGATCCGCACCGAACGGCGCGAGAGGATGTCGTCCGGGTGCTGGTTGGCGGTGTCGGCGCCGGCCGAGGACGGGCCGTCCCGGTTGATGGGACCGTCGATGTACAGCGGCAGGGCGTCCAAGTCCTTGTTCGCGGGGAACACGACCCGGGCCACCTCCCGCAGGTCCTCCGCTGTGCTGGGCTCCGTGTTGATCTTGGCCAGGTACTCCTGGTCATCCGTGGTCTGCGGTTCGGGCTGGCTGGCCTGTTCCACGCGTTCGCTGCTCACTCGTCCACTCCTCCGCTGCTCAGGGGCGCACCGGAGGTGAAATGCGGTGCGATCTTGTTGTCCACCATGGACAATGCCGAGCCGATGGCCATGTGCATGTCCAGGTACTTGTACGTGCCTAAGCGGCCGCCGAACAATACCGACGACTCCCCCTTGGCCAGATCCCGGTACGCGAGCAGCTTCTCGCGGTCCGCCTGCGTGTTCACGGGGTAGTAGGGCTCGTCACCCTTCTCGGCGAAACGCGAGAACTCCCGCATGATCACGGTCGCGTCCTTGGTGTAGTCACGCTCCGGGTGGAAGTGGCGGAACTCGTGGATGCGCGTGAACGGGACGTCCTCGTCCGGGTAGTTCATCACCGAGGTGCCCTGGAAGTCCTCGATGTCCAGGACCTCCTCCTCCAGATCGATCGTGCGCCACGAGAGGTCGCCCTGGGCGTAGTCGAAGTACCGGTCCACCGGGCCCGTGTAGACCACGGGGACCTGGCCCACCACGTTCGACTTGGAGAACTCCTGGGAGTCGTCGAAGAAGTCGGTGTCCAGGCGCACGTCGATGTTCGGATGGTCCGCCATGCGCTCAAGCCACGCGGTGTACCCGTCCACGGGCAGGCCCTCGTGGGTGTCGTTGAAGTAGCGGTTGTCGTACGTGTAGCGCACGGGCAGCCGGGAGATGATGGACGCGGGCAGGTCCTTCGGATCGGTCTGCCACTGCTTGCCGGTGTAGTGCTTGATGAACGCCTCGTACAGCGGGCGCCCGATCAGCTGGATGCCCTTGTCGTTGAGATTCTGCGGATCCGTGCCCGCCAGTTCACCGGCTTGCTCGCGGATCAGATCGCGTGCCTCCCCCGGGGAGTACGCCGCGCGGAAGAACTGGTTGATCGTGCCCAGGTTGATGGGCATGGGAAACACCTCCCCCTTGTGCCGGGTGTACACCCGGTGCACGTAGTTCGTGAACGCGGTGAAGCGGTTCACGTACTCCCACACGCGCTCGTTCGAGGTGTGGAACAGGTGGGCCCCGTAGCGGTGCACCTCGATCCCGGTCCGCTCCTCGTTCTCGCTGTAGGCGTTGCCGCCCAGGTGGGAACGCCGGTCGATCATGGTGACCTTCAGACCCATTTCTCGCGCCGCTCGTTCCGCTACGGTCAAACCGAACAGACCCGAGCCCACGACCACCAGATCAGTGTTCATGTGTTTCTCCTAGCATCTTCCGCGATTCATGCACGGACATCGTCTGGCCTAAAAATACCGGACACCACCCCGTGCGCCCTGTGTGACCCGCACAGCGCGGCGCGCGCTCCGCGTTCAGCGGGCGTCCCGGGTGAAGCCGCTGAGCACCCACGCGGCGGCGGCTCGCCCCGACGCCGCGAGCGATGCGTTCTCCCGGGCCCACGTCCGACGGCGCTCACGCGCGCCCTCGCGCTCACCCGAGCGGGCGTCGTCGAGCGCGCGTTCCATGGCGTCCGCGACCGCCTCGGGGGTGAACTCCACGGGCGTTCCCAACCGGTTCTCGGACACGAGGCGGGCACCCGCGCCCACCCCGGCGTAGATGGACGGTGTGCCGCACGCGGCGGCCGCATAGAGCTTGGTGGGCTTGGAGAAGTCGTACCCGGTGTGCGGGATGACGGAGGCGAGGGCGGCCACGGCACCCCGCAGGAACGCCGCGGTGCGCGCCGGGGGCTGCACGCCGTGGAACACGACGTTGTCCGGGGCCAGCCGCGCGGCGACCCCCTGGACGCGGGTGAGGTCCGACCCGCGCCCCAGGACGTGCAGGGTCACCCCGGGGTGGCGCGGCAGGATCCGGGCGAGCGCCTCGATGAAGATGTCCATACCCTGCCATTCGGACACGGACCCCGCGTACACGAAATACGGTCCGTGCCACGGTTCGGCGGGGCCGTCCGCGGTGAAGGTGTCGGTGTCGATCCCGTTCTCGGCGAGGAACATCTTGTCCCGCCCGACCCCGGTCACGCGGCGCAGTTCCTCGCCCATCGACTCGGACACCGTGATCACACCGCCGGCGCGCCGGGCGGACACGGTCTCCGCAACGCGCATCAGCTGCGTCACCACCGAGGGGACGTCCATGTTCAGGGTCGCGGAGGTCCACACGTCCGGGTTGTACCAGATGTACGGACGACGCCGCAGTGCACTCGACAGCCACACCGCGAGTCCCGTGGTGGGGGGTGGTTCGCTCACCACGATGTCCGCGTTCATGGTGAGGAGGCGGGCGAAGGCCTGGACGTCGAAACTCAGGTACTGGGCCACGCCGCGGACGTAGTCCTCGCTGTCCCGCAGAACGGGGACCCGCACGATGCGGTACGGCTCGTCCACGGTGGCCGCAGCCATGGCGCGGGGCGGGTTCGTGGTCAGGACCGTGACGTCGGCCCCCTCTGCGGCGAAGCCCCTGGCCAGGGCGGCCAGACGGAAGGACGCGGCCGCCGGTTCGGGGAGGAAGATTCGGCTGACGATGACAACCTTGCGGGGTCTCATGGCCTTTACTGTCTCATGATTCACGCCCCACTCCGGACCGCGTCCACGGCGCGTGCATGGGCGTTCGGTGGGAAGATCGGCCCGCGGTGAGCCCACTGCACGAGCGAGCCCTTGTACTCCCCCGCGCCGCGCGGATCCACACGGCGGCACGTGTCCTCGCCGCGGGCGGTCACCAGCGGGTGAAGTGCTGTCATGCAGTTGAGTCTCCGGATCACGTGGGCCGGTTCCGGCGTGGTCCACACCGCGCACCTCACCGCCGCATCAGGTGCGCGCGGGGCGGACCTGCACGCCGAACTCGCCCGACTCCTGGGGACGCCGTGCACCGCCATGGTCTCGGGCGTCGATCTCGCGGCCGCGCGCGTGGGCACCCCGCCCCTGACGGATGGTGCCACGGTGGTCCTGACCCCGGAGGCACGGAGTCACGACGACGCGGACGTGCCGGCCGGGCCCGATCGGGCCTCGACGCCGGGTCCCCCATCCCCGGTCGTGCCGCTCGCGGATTCACAGGAGACCGCGTATCTCGTGGCCGTGGAGGGCGTCGGGGTGGGAACGCGCCTCCCGCTGGCCCGCGGAACGCATCAGCTCGCCCTCACGCCCCACGAGCCACGATCACTCCCCGCGTCGCAGCTACGGAAAGACCCCGCCCACCCGACCCTGATCATGGATGACGTGGGCCTGCGGGTGCTCCCGGGAGGCGCAGCACTGCGGCACGGCGACCGGGTCCGCGTGCGGGCGGACGGTCGCGCGTGCACCCTGCGGGTCTCGTTCCCCCCGGCGCACACCGAGGACCTGGCCTGGCCGGATCCGGCGGTGCCCCCGGCAGGATTCACCGCCCAAGAGGCGGATCCGGCCCACCCCTTGCGTGTGGACTCCCCCGCGGTCGGGAAGTCCCGGATCGCCCTGATCGCGGGTCTGCTCCCCCTCCTGGCCGGGATCGGTATCGCGGTGGTCACCCACTGGTGGTTCTTCCTGGTCTTCAGTGCCCTTGGTGCGGTCACGTCCGCGGTGGGTTGGTTCGGCGAGCGCGGCGCTCGGCGCGATCATCGACGTCGCCTGGCCGCGGCACTCCAACGGGACCTGCGCCGCTGTGAGAAGGCGGCGCCGTCGGCCGCGGAGATCGTGGCGCGCGGCCGGGCGGTGCGCAGCCCGTCCCAGAGTGACGGCGGCGGACCCCGCCCGGCCACCGCACTGTCCCATGACGCCACAACGCCCGGACGGATCGGCGCCCCTGCTGAGCGGACACGTCGGTGGGTCCGGCTGGGTCACGCGGCACGGTCCGCGCACATCGTCGGTGACCGTGCGACGGCGCCTCGCGCGGCATTCCATTCCCACGCTCCCGTGTTACTGGATCTGGCGGAGATCGGCAGCCTGACCCTGGTTCTCGACCGGGAACGCGCGGAGGGTGTTCTCCATGCCCTGGCCGTGCAGTTGTTCACGGGGCCCGCGGCGCTCGCCGCATTGCGCGTCTCCCCGGGCATCACGTGGCGCCCGCCCGTGGCCCACGATCTGCTCGCAGCACCCCGCGAGAATCCCACGGCCTCTTCACCGGACCGGGACGTCGCGCTGGAGGTCGTGACACCGGCGTGGGCCGCCACCGCGCCGGCCACGCCCGGGACGCTTCGCATCATCGTGACGGCAGACCCGGAGGGTGCCCCCGGGGACACCGTCGTCACCGCGGGACCGGACGGCCTGCGGCTCAGCAGCCGAGTGGTCCATGCCGTTCCGGGGCTTGCGGAGACCGGGCGCGGGACGCACCTCGCGTTCACGCCGGACACCGTGACCTTCGACACCGCAGAGGCGGCGATCCGCGCGTGGCGACGAGCCGCGGGAGGCGCTCACGGTGGGCCACTGCCTCGCCGCGTCGGCTCGCACGAGCTGGTGGCCGCGCACCTCGGTCCGACCTCCACCTCGCTCGTCGGCACGTGCCGTGGCGGGTCCGCCGCTCGTCCCCAACCCGCGACGTCGAACGTAGCGCTGGCCGCGGTGTTCGGCGTGTCATCCGCGGGGCCGGAGGTCGTCCGGCTCGACGACGAGAACCCGCACCTGCTCGTCGCGGGCACCACGGGATGCGGGAAGTCGGAAGTGCTGCGCACCCTCGTCACGGGGCTCGCACACGCATTCCCACCCGAGCGCCTGGAATTCGTGTTCATCGACTTCAAGGGCGGGGCGGCCCTGGCCCCACTGACGGGGCTACCGCACGTTACGACCCTGCTCACGGACCTGGGACCCGACGAGGTCCGCCGCGCCCTGGCCTTCCTACGCTCCGAGGTGCAGCGCCGCGAGCGGGTCCTGTGCTCCCTCGGGCTCAGTGATATGGCGCAGCTACGGTGCGCCGCGAGCGGTGCACTTCCCCTACGGGAGCTCGTGGTCGTGGTGGACGAGGCCAGGATGCTCACGGATGCCTTCCCGGATGCGGGGCAACAGCTCGCGGTGATTGCCGCGGTGGGCCGTTCCCTCGGTGTGCACCTCGTGCTCGCGACCCAGCGTCCCCAGGGTGCATTGAGCGCGGACGTGCGCGCCAACATCACCCAGGCACTGTGTCTGCGGGTGCGCAGTGATCAGGAGTCGATGGACGTACTCGGAACCGCCGCGGCGGCCCGCATCGCCCCGGGCATCCCGGGCCGCGGGTTCCTGGACCGCGGGGACGGCCCGCCCGTGGAGGTGCAGGCGGCGGTCCTGACCCGCATGATCCCACCGCGGCCCGAGCCCCTGGTGCTTCATTTCGATCCCGGACCCCTTCCGAGCCCGCCCGCTGCGGGAACCGGGCGCGTCCGCCTCACCGCGTCCTCGGAGCGGGAAGCCGGGGTCACCGCCGCGGTGCGCGACGTCTCCCGCGCCTGGCACGGGTATCCGCCGCCCACCTCCGCTGATATGGCATCGTCTCGCGTTCCCGCCGACGCCGCTGTCCCACCGCCCCTGCCCCGCCACGTGCCCGCGGTGCGCACCGACGGTGACGAGGTGGATCTGGGTGCCGGGGAGAATCCGGCGGCCCACTGGTGCGGGCGGGTCTCGTGGCACCCGTGGCAGGACGGGCCACTGTTGCTGATCGGACACCCCGAGGCCACGCGCAAGGGGCTGCGCGACGTGCTGCGGCGCTGCGCCCACATCCGGATCCCGACCGCCACGGACCAGGCACACACGGGGGTGGCGGTGTACGTCCTTACCGCCTCGGGCCAGGCCGTGGAGGGGCTCACCACGGCGGACGGTCGGCCCCTGCACCCCGCCGTCCGCGGCTGCGCCCGTGCGGACCAGCCCGGGGACGTGGCCCACCTGGTGCGACAACTCCACGAGGGTCTCGAGCACGCGTCCACCGTTCCCAGGGACCCCCCGTCACGCGCCGTCCTCGCCGTCGACGACTGGGATCGCTGTTGCCAGGTCCTGCGTGCGAGCACGTGGGCGTACCTGGAGGACGAGCTGGTGTCCCTCATGGCCACGGGTGCGTCCCGAGGGTTGTCCTGCGTGGTCGCGGGGGATCGCGCACTGGTTGCGGGACGCGCGTCCCACCTCGGCTCCAACCGCTTGTACTTCCCACAAGGACAGAGCAACGACGCCCTCGCGCAGTGGCCCCGCCTGCCCCCGTTCACGCCGCATCCCGAGCGAGCCGCCCTCGCGGGCCCGATGGCCGCCCGCTGCACGCCGTGGGGCGCGGAAGATTCTTCGGGGCACCTCGCGGTCGTCCAGCTCGCCGGGGGGCTCGGACCCGATGCGCCCGCGGTCGCCCACAGTGCCCCGCCCGGGCCCACCGTGCCCACGGACCTCCGGGATGCCCGGCTCGTCCCGCCACGGCCCGATGAACCTGCGGGTGCACTCGCCGCCGCGTCCCAGGATTCCCCGGACGCACGGCGCACCGACGGCCCGACGCACCAGACGGCGAACCCGTGGCCCACGTCCTTCCCCTTGCCCACCGTGTGGCATGTCCCCGATCGGCCCGTGGCCGGCTTGGTGCTGGGTGTCACGCGGGACGGGCAATGCGCCGTTCACCCGTGGGGTCCCGGTTCGACCCTGATCGTCGCCGGCCCGGCGCGGTCGGGGCGATCCACGTTCCTCGACGCCGCCCGTTCCGGGTTGGCTGCACGCGCATCCGGAGACGGCGGGCCTGGACATCTCGTATTCGCCGGCTCCCCCAGCACCGCAGCCGAGGCCGAGGAGCTCCTGCACGCCGCCAGGTCAGCTGATCGGTCGGCCACGATCGTGATCGACGACGCGGACCACCTCACCTCCGATGTCCTCCGGGCACTGGCCACCGCGTGGTCCGCGCATGCTTCCCCGGTCGAGTCCCACCAGGCGGCGGACAGCTCAGCCACCGCCTCGGCCCAGCCCGGGGCACGAATGATCGTGGGCGTGCGCCTCACGGATGCGCTCGCGGGGACCTTTCCCCCGCTACTCGCGTGGCGACAGCACGCGGACACGCTCCTGGTGCGTCCACGGCGGGTGTTCGACGGTGACGTGTTCGGCGTGTCCCTCACGGGCCTTGCGCTGGGCGGGCCGCCCGGCCGCGCGGTCTGGGTGCACCGCGGCCTCGCGGAACCGGTGCAGCTGCCCGCGCCCGCGCAGGCGGTCACAGGGTGAGAGGTACGACGACGCTCGGCCCCGTTCGGCGGGCCACGCCCCGCAACCGTTCGGTCACCCGGGGGCCGTTGCGGTGGACGCCATCACTGCCGGCTCGCGCGAGCATCGGTGCCTGAGGTCCCGGCGTGCTCCGCGGGAGGTCCCGCGAGGTCAGCGAGCGACGTCGTCGTGGGTGCGATGCATCCAGGCGACGGTGCGCGGTGCGAACAAGCACAGGACGGTGACCACCGCGATCGCCGCGACCACGATCCCCCAGAAGCCCATGGTGAGCTGCAGGAAGGACAGTCCGACGATCAACAAGAACGCTTGAGACACCAGGACCGCGGCGCGCGGCCAGCGTAAACCTCGCCAGGTCCCGCGGGCCGCCGCGCCGAGCCACAACGCACCCGCGGCGAGCACCACGGTCGCGAAGATGATCCCCGCCATGGGTAGGACATGCACGGAGAACAGGGAGACGACCAGGCCCACGGCAACCGCGAGCAATGCCGCACCCTCCAACGCCACCAGCACGGTGATCACGGATGCGGTCCAGGGCCGGGAGCTCGCGGCTCCGGGGGCGGTACGACGATCCGGGGCGGCCATGCGGAAAACCTTTCGGCGGGAACGGGAGCACTCCCACTGTAGTGACCGCATCGGCCCGCGGTCGGTGACGGCTGCCGGGAACCTGTCCCGTCCGCTGATGCCGGCGGCCGATGCCACCGGTCGGTGCCGACGGCTCATTCGGGAGACCGGTCCTAACACTCGGTCCCGGCCACCGATGCCGGCCGTCGGCCGCGCGGGCAGCGGCCCGAGCAACCGGTCCCACGGGTCCGTCTCATCGGTGGGTCCCAGTCGCCGGTACAGGGGCCGGCCTCGCGCACGGACATCCGGCGGCAATCGTTGCGAGGGGCGCCTTGGGATGTGATATAGCGCTCACACTCTTGTTTACTGTGTGTTTACGTGGGAAAATAATGGGCAGAATCCCCAGGGCCCGACATTCACGGGCCTTTTCTGTGTGTCATTCCCCCCGAAAATCCGCGATGCGGCTCGCTGCCGCACTGCTTGGGATGCGCACGGGCCCGCACCCACGAACCCGAAAGGAGCCGTGCCGTCATGGATTGGCGTAGTCGCGCAGCTTGCCTCGAAAAGGATCCCGAACTGTTCTTCCCGGTGGGCAACACCGGCCCCGCCCTGTTGCAGATCGAAGAAGCCAAGGCCGTGTGCCGCACGTGCGAGGTCATGGACACGTGCCTGCAGTGGGCCCTCGAATCCGGTCAGGACGCCGGTGTGTGGGGCGGTATGAGCGAGGACGAACGGCGTGCGTTGAAGCGCCGCGCCGCCCGCGCCCGCCGCGCCTCCTGAGTCCGTTCCCCACGGCGGCCCGTGACCTGCTCCCACGAGCGGGTCACGGGCCGCCGTCGTCCGCGGCCGGCTGGGCGTGTCAGGAGCGCCCGGACGTCGCCTGCGGGAACCGGGCGGTGATGATCACGCTCGTCCCACCCCCGTCAGCGGGTTGCCACCGGATGCCGCCCTGCAGCTCACCGGCCACGAGCGTGCGCACGATCTGCATCCCGAGTCCCTCGCCCTCCGCGGGTGGGCGGTAGGCGTCCACACCGGATTCCTCGATCACGGCGTCCCCCATGCCGCGCCCGTCGTCGTTGATCGCGATCTCGACGACGCGGTACCTCTCTCCCGCGTCCGTGACCTCGTCCTGCCGGTGCGTCACCGCGAGTTCCACGGTGCCGTCCCGGTCCTTGAGCCCGTGCCCCACGGCGTTGGCCACGATCTCGTTGACCACGAGGGCCACGGACGTCGCACTCTTGGACGGCAACCGACCGAACCGGCCGCTGACCCGGGTGCGCACGTGCTGGCCCGCGGAGGCGGTTTCCACCGCGAGTTTGACCTGGTGGCGGATGAGGTCGTCGAAGTCCACGTCCTCCGAGATCTCGTGGGACAGGGACTCGTGCACGCGCGCGATCGCACTCACGCGCCGCATGGCCTGCTGCAGGCCGTTGCGTCCCTCGTCGGAATGCATACGCCGGGACTGCAGACGCAGGAGGGCGGAGACCGTCTGCAGGTTGTTCTTGACCCGGTGGTGGATCTCCCGGATCGTCGCGTCCTTGGAGACGAGCTGCAGGTCTCGGCGCCGCAGTTCCGTGACGTCCCGGCACAGCAACAGCGCCCCGGTGCGTTCCGGGCCCTCCCGCAGCGGGATCGCACGCAGCGTGGCCGAGGCCTTGCCGGTGGCGAGTTCTGCGCGCCACGGCATGGTCCCCGCGAGCACGGGCGCCAGGGTCTCGTCCACGCCAGGGGCGGTCAGGGGCAACTGACGTGCCACGTGCAACAGGTTCTGCCCCGTGATGTCCCCCGCCAGACCCAGCCGCCGGAACGTGGACAGACCGTTGGGGGAACAGAACTCCACGGTTCCCTCGGCGTTGAGCCGCATGATGCCGTCCCCCACGCGCGGGGCGCCGCGGCGGGAATCGGTGCGCACCGCGAAATCCGGCCACGTCCCCTGGTTCGCCATGCGCAGCAGGGCAGAGGCCAGCTCGTGGTATACGAGTTCCATGCGGGACGGCAAGCGGTCGTGCTGGGGGTCCGCGGTGAGACTGACGACGGCGATCGTGCGGTTGTTGCGCACGAGCGGCACGAGGGTGACCGACCGCGACGCGAGGCTCGACCATTCCGATGGACCGGCCCGTTCGATCCGCCGGTCCACCCACGCCCTGCGCAGTGTGAACGCGGCCTCGCCACCCACGACCTCCCCCACCATGTCCTTCTGGTAAGCGGTGGGGCCCGTGGTGGGCCGGGCATGCGCCAGCACGAGGAACTCGCTGCCCTCGCCCGGAATCGGATCCCCCGTGGGGCTCTCGGCGGCGGGGATCACGTCCGCGGGGAAGCACAACAGCAGGTCCCCGAAGCCCAGGTCCGCGACCATCTGCCAGTCCCCCACGAGCAGGTGCAGCCACTCGGCGTCCCCGGCGTCGAAGTCCGGGACAGATCGCAACGGATCCGTGAAGGCCATGGAACGCTCGCTTTCCAATGCTCAACCGCGGCGCAACCACGCGCCCATCCGACGCCCCAGCCTAGTCCCCGCCGGACCCGCTCCCGCGCCCACGGGTTCCGCCGCGCCTCCGTGTGCGTCGGGCTCGCGCATCCGCCGCACGAGCTCCGCGAGCGCACTCATCTCGTGGCGTAGCGCGCTGCGCGGCGCGGTCTCCGCGAGTACGGCGCCGGCGAGCAGGGCGTCGTCGCACGTCTTGGCGTCCCACGAGAGGGTGTGGGCCACGGGGTACCCGGGCGAGAAACGCTCCCAGGCCTCCCGCACGGACTCGGCCGCGGAGCGACCGGTGGCGGCGGCGCGCAGTTTGTTCATGACGACGACGATGCGCGCGTCCGGCGCCGCGTCCAGCAGGTCCGGCAGAGCCTTGACGAGCCGCGGGACGCCGAGGGTATCCGCTGCCCCGAGTGCGATCACGACGTCCGCGGCCGCGACCGCGGTCAACGTCCCGGCGTTGCGCCGCGGGGCCATGAAATCGGAGCTGATCTCCTCGTCGGACTCGAGGCCGGAGGCGGTGTCCACGACCACGGCGTCGTAGTCCTCCCGGGCGCGGTCGAGCACGAGGTCCAGGGCAGAACCCCGGATCTCGGGCCAGCGGTCGTAGCGGGTGATCCCGGTCAGCACGTCCAGCGAGGCGCCCGCGACGGACACCGTGCTCGCGCAGCGTCGCAGTCCCTCCCGGTCCAGCCGCGCCTGGTCGGCGAGCCGGCAGGCCTGCGCCAGCCCCGCGGCTTCGTCCAGCATCCCGAGGCTCGCCGCGACCGAGGCGGCATAGGTGTCCGCGTCCACGAGCAGCACACGCCGCCCGAGCAGGGCGAGTTCCGCCGCGAGATTGAGCGAGGTGACCGTGCGGCCGGGCGCTCCGGCCGGTCCCCACACGGCGATCAACCGGCAGGCTTCGGCATCGTCGAGGGCGTCCGACTCGTCGGGGTCATGCGCCGTCGCGGGATCGCCCGATGACCCAGCGGATACGGCGGATCCCGAGCCGAGTCCGGCGCCGTCGGGGCCGATGCGCCCTTCCCCGGGGGCGCTGTCCGGGGAGGCTTCGGAATCCGTGATTGCTCGGTCCAAGGCTCGCCCGGCTGCGTCTTCGTGCGATGCCGGCCCGTCCGAGGGCGCATCAGTCGCCGCCGCGCCGTTCGACGTCGCTCCCTTCGATGCCGCCCCGCGCCCGGGTGCCGGGCGTTCGCCGGGCGCCGCAGCGCCGTCGTCACGCACCGACGACGGCGAGCGCGCGGGACCGAGCATCGCGCGGGTGATGATCCGGGCGAGTTCCTCCCCGGTGGCGTCCGGGGGCACGCTGCCGACACCCAGACGCTGCACGCGGGACTCGTCGTGTCCCTCGACCACCAGGACCCGCAGGTCGTCGGTCTCGAGTTGATCGAGCAGGCTCGCGGTGAGCTCCTCGGCGCCCTCCGCGACGAGCGCCACGTGGGCCATGCGGGTGTGGGCGCACGCGAGCAGTTCGGCGAGGTCCAGACAGCGCCGCACCACCGTGACGTCCCCGTGCAACCGTTCGAGCCGGTCCACGAGCGGCCACGTGCTCGTCCCGAGCGTCACGACTGAGATACTCACGAGCCGGAACCCGCCGTGTTGAGCACCAGGGTCACCTTGGCGTCGTTGCCGAGCGCGTCCACGAGCGGACCCACCTGGGCCTGCGTGACGAGCACGTAGACCGTGGCCGAGGCGTTACCGCCAAGCGCCGTGTCCTTGGTGTCCACGCGCGCGATTTCCGCGCCCGTGACGAGTTTCTCGGGCGCCCCGTACCCGCGCCCCGTGGGTTTGGGCTCGGCCACCCATACGTCCACGTGGGACCCCGCCTCCGCCTGGGCCGGCATGGGGGTGGTCAGGGCGACCCCCACGGGTGTGCGGTCGAGCTCGTCCGCGGTGCCCACCGCCGCAGCCGGCACGAGTTGCCCGCGCGCCACGCGCTGGGTCACCACCGCGTTCTCCCGCAGTTGCCCGTCCGGGACGTACTGCGCGGAGGAATCCTGCAGGTGTGCGTCCACCGTGCCCAGGTCCTCCCGCGTGATCCGTTGCCCCACGGAGAGGTCGTTGGCCGCGACGTAGTACGGCTGGGTACGGTTGGCCGTGGCGACCAGCAGGGTCACCCCCAGCACGGAGAGCAGGACCAGCAGCAGCCCCACGAGCAGCCGCGGATCCCGCCAGGACGGTTTGCGGAATCGTGCGGCCGTGGACCGTCCCGAGCGCTCGAGCGCCGCGGTGCTCCCCATGCTGACATCCTTTCGTGATGCGCCGGCCCCCGCCGGCTGCACCCGAGTGTGCCGCGTCGCACACCGCGCTGGGAAGTGTGACGAACGACCTGTGGACGGAGGTGGCCACGTGTTCATTCCGCCCAGGACCTGTTGATAACCCGCCACCTACCCCCTCACGTGGGACAATGACGAGCGAACCCCGATGAAACAGCATGCAACGGCACCTAAGAAAGTGATGGTCCGGAATGTCCCAGCAGCGATTCCTCACACTCGCGGACGTCGCCGAGATCCTCTCGATCTCCGTCCCGCAAGCGCGTGCCATGGTGCGTTCGGGGGAGCTTCCCGCGATCCAGGTGGGCGGCCGGGGGCAGTGGCGCGTAGAGACGGTCAAGCTGGAGGAGTACATCCAACAGGGCTACGAGCGCACCGAGCAAGCGGTGCGTGAGGGCACCCTGCACTGACACACCCTTGGGACGCCGGGCGACTCACCCCGCATCGAGGGACGAGACCAGCGCCACGGCATGGAACCCCACCGTGCGCACCGCGGTGACCGAGCTGCGTCGGCGGAACTGGTCCTGCGGGTGCACCGCGACGTCGAAGAAGTCCTGACCCACGGCGTCCACCGTGCCCTCGATCTCCCCGTGACGGGATTCGTCCTGCAGCACGACCCGCACGTGCACGCGCGCGGTGCTGAGGGCGCGCAGGACGTGGCCCATGCCGAGCCTGCGGATGGTCGAACGTTCCGGGAGCACTTCGAAGCGACGCGGTAGTCCCTCCCACCACACCACGCTGTGCAGTGGGACCAGGTGCTGGAGGTGCCGCTCGCGCACCACGACCCAGCCGGAGCCCACGTCCGCGAGCTCTCCCTCCAGGGTGTCACCGCGCGCTGGGCGCAACCGCACGGGACCGCCGCGGTGTGCCGCGAGCCGCTCGAGCAGCGTGAGCCGTGACAGCTCCGCCCGCGCGGTCTCCACGGCCTCCTGCTCCACGAGCCGCACCCTGGCCTGCTCGAGTTGGGCCTCCATGTCCTCGAAGAGGTCGTCCCAGCGCATCCGCCACCGTCCTTGGGTCTCGTGGTCCTGAGGTCACGCTACGGCGTGCAGGGGCCGGCTCCGCGTCGGATGTCATGCCGACATGAATGCAATTGCAACGATGATTGACAGCCGAGTGAGACCGCTGAATGATCTAAAAATGTCAAACGACATCAAACAGCACTATTCGGAGGCAAAGATGTCTGCGATCCATCGATCGGCACCTCCCACCGGCACCCGCTTGGCCGTCGCGTGGCTCGGCGTCCCCGTGCTGGCCGGGGCGCTGGGGGTTCTGGGCCTCGGATATGCGCAGACTCTGCGCGCCACAGGATCCGGTCAAGACCCCGACCTGTTGGTCGCGGTGGTCGCGGCGGGTGCGTGCCTCGCCGTGGCCGGGTGGTGGGTCGGTGGACTGGTGATGCTCGCCCTCGCCCGGGCGGCCCGGCGACTGCGCTGGCACAGCCTGGAGCGGTGGGCCACGCGCCTCACGCCCACCCTGGTCGCGCGCACCGCGGTCGCCCTCGTGGGCGTGCAGCTCGTGGTCGTGGCGCCCGCCCACGCCGACGACGCCGCCCTCGACCCCTTCTGGGCCCCGGCCACCGCCGGTACCGAGCAGCTCGCGGAGCCCTCCGCCCCCGCGCCGGAATCCGTTCAGGAAGCTGTTCCCGACACCGCACCCGGAGCGCAGACGCGCGGCCCGGAAGCGACCCCCGAATCCACGGCCGCTCCTGTACGGGCCCCGGAGGCCCCGACCTCGATGCTCGAGCCGGCCAACCCGCCCGCTGGGCAGCGCGTCTCCAACGGCGTCCTCACCGTGATGGCCGGGGACACTCTGTGGGACCTCACCGAACAATTGCTGGGGCCGGGGGCCACGGACGCCACCGTGTGCCACAACCTCCCGGCGTGGCTCGAGCTGAACGCCGTGGCGCACCAGGGGGATCTGATCCGCCCCGGGGACCAGTTACGCGTTCCGCCCCACCTGCTCGATGCGGCGGGCACACCGCACGAGGAGCGCTGCACCGGATAGGTCTGCCCGAGGCGGGTCCGCCCTGGGATCCATTACTCCAAACACGGCCACTTCAGGACCCGCCCGCGACCCACGCGGGCCCCGGAACACCGTCGGGAACTCGCCTCGCGGCGGGGTCACAACCTCTCTCCATCGTCCCCGGGCCGTCCGGCCCACCCTTCGTCACCGAGGAGCACACCATGAGCATCGCCGTCCCCGAATCAGCACCCCGCACTCCCGCGGGCGGTTACACGTGGCGCCAGGACCGCACGGTGGCGGCCCTCACGGGCAAGAACGAGATGGAGCGGGTCGGCGCGATCGCCCGCAGCATCGGGCAAGCCGCGGTGGAGATCCTCGCGGGCACCCGCCCGGCGAGCCAACTGTCCCGGTGGACGGAGCCTGAGGTCGTGGAACGCTTCACCCAGCGCGCGGCCATGCTCAAGCTCGTGCAGGAACAATGCCCGGACCGGCCCGCCGTGTTCGAGGTGCACCGCGCCGCCCGGATCCGGCGGATCCGGGTGTGCAGCCCAGCCCCCGGGTGCTACGAGGCATCCCTCGTGGTGGAGGAATCCACCCGGGCGCGCGCCGTGGCGTTACGGATCGAGCGGATCGCGCGGCAGTGGCGGGTCACCCATCTGGAGGTCGGGTGACCTCGCCGAGTCCAGTCGGGCCTCAGCGCCGCTTGCCCCGCTTCGCCTTGCCGCCGGCCTTGGCGGACTTCCCCCGACGCTGGGCGCGGTTGGCCCCCTCGCCAGCGGAGGTGGCACCGTTGGCATCCGAGGCCCCGTTCGTCGTCGCCGGCTCGGTGTCCGCCGCAGGCTCGTCGTCGTCGGAGGACACCAGGGGCTCGGGCTCCACGGCCGCGCTCGGCGTGCCGTCCTCGTCCGGGGCGGTGTACTGCAGGAACGCGGGACGCTGGGGCGTCGTGAGCTCCACGGCACCACCGTCCGCGCCGGTGCGCTGCTTGCGGACCTCCAGGTTGAACAGCGTCACCACGGTCTGCTCGCGGATGGCGGCCATCATCTCCTGGAACATGGCGTGGCCCTCGCGCTGGTACTCCACGAGCGGATCGCGCTGGGCCATGGCGCGCAGCCCGATCCCCTCCTTGAGGTAGTCCATCTCGTAGAGGTGCTCGGGCCAGCGCTGACCGATCACCGAGAGCAGGACCCGGCGCTCGAGATTGCGCATGGCCTCGGAACCGAGTTCGTCCTCGCGTTCCTTGTAGGTGACCGCGGCGTCCGAGAGGATCTGCTCCTGGAGGAAGTCCGAGGTCAACCGCGGGCGGCCGCCCGCTTCCTCGAGGACCTCATCGCGGGTCAGGGAGACGGGGTAGATGGCCCGCAGCGCGGTCCACAGCGCGTCCAGGTCCCAGTCCTCAGGGTGACCCGTCCCGGTGTGCTCCGTGATCACCGATGTGATGACCTCGTCCGTGAACTGCCGGATCTGATCTTCGATGTCGTCGCCCATGAGGATCCGCTTGCGATCCCGGTAGATCACGGCGCGCTGGCGGTTCAGGACGTCGTCGTACTTGAGCACGTTCTTGCGCTGCTCGGCGTTGCGCCCCTCCACCTGGTTCTGCGCGTTGGCGATACCGGAGGTGATCAAACGACCCGTCACGGGGACGTCGTCCGGGGCGATCGCCATGAGGCGCTGCGCCGCACCGGGGTTGAACAGGCGCATGAGGTCGTCCGACAGGGACAGGTAGAACCGAGATTCCCCCGGATCCCCCTGACGACCGGACCGCCCGCGCAACTGGTTGTCGATCCGGCGGGACTCGTGACGCTCCGTGCCCAGGACGTAGAGCCCCCCGGATTCGAGGACCTCCTCGTGTTCCGTCTTGGTCGAGGCCTCGCATTCCGCAAGGACGTCGGGCCACCGCGCCTCGTACGTCTCGGCATCGCGTTCGGGGTCCAGGCCGAGTTCGGCCATTTTCTCCACGGCGTTGAACTCGGCGTTGCCACCCAGCATGATGTCGGTGCCTCGACCGGCCATGTTGGTGGCCACGGTGACCGCACCCTTGCGGCCGGCCTGGGCCACGATCGCGGCCTCACGCGCGTGGTTCTTGGCGTTGAGCACCTCGTGACGCACACCGCGCTTGGCCAGCAAGCGCGAGAGGTACTCGGACTTCTCCACGGACGCCGTACCCACGAGGACGGGCTGACCCTTCTCGTGGCGGTCCTCGATGTCCCGCACCACGGCGGCGTACTTGGTGGCCTCGTTCTTGTAGACCACGTCTCGCTTGTCCTCGCGGGCGATGCCGCGGTGCGGCGGGATGGCCACGACGCCGATCTCGTACGTGTTCATGAACTCGGCCGCCTCGGTCTGGGCCGTACCGGTCATGCCCGAGAGCTTGTCGTACAGACGGAAGTAGTTCTGCAGGGTGATGGTGGCCATCGTCTGGTTCTCGGGCTTGATCTCCACGCCCTCTTTGGCCTCGATGGCCTGGTGGACGCCCTCGTTGTAGCGCCGCCCGGACAGCACTCGGCCGGTGTGCTCGTCCACGATCTTCACCTCGCCACCCGCGACGATGTAGTCCTTGTTCGCGCGGAACAGTTCCTTGGCCTTGATCGCGTTGTTGAGGAACCCAATCAGCGGGGTGTTCTGGGACTCGTAGAGGTTGTCGATGCCGAGCCAGTCCTCGACCTTCTCGATCCCCGGTTCGAGCACGCCCACGGTGCGCTTCTTCTCGTCGACCTCGTAATCGGTCTCCCCGTTGAGCTTCTCCACGACGGTCGCGAACTCGCGGTACCACCGGTTGGCCTCCCCGGAGGCCGGTCCGGAGATGATGAGCGGGGTCCGCGCCTCGTCGATGAGGATGGAGTCCACCTCGTCCACGATCGCGAAGTTGTGCCCGCGCTGGACGAGCTCCTCCTTGGACCAGGCCATGTTGTCCCGGAGGTAATCGAAGCCGAACTCGTTGTTCGTGCCGTAGGTGATGTCCGCGGCGTACTGCTCACGCCGGGTCGCAGGGTCCTGACCGCTCAGGATCACCCCGGTCTCCAACCCCAGGAAGCGGTAGACACGGCCCATGAGGTTGGCCTGGTACTCGGCGAGGTAGTCGTTGACCGTGACCACGTGCACGCCGTTGCCCGCGAGCGCGTTGAGGTAGGCCGGCGCCGTGGCCACCAGGGTCTTGCCCTCACCGGTCTTCATCTCCGCGATGTAACCCAGGTGCAGGGCGGCACCGCCCATGATCTGGACGTCGAAGTGACGCTGGCCCAGGGTGCGGGACGCCGCTTCCCGCACGGCCGCGAACGCCTCGGGAAGAAGCCGGTCCAGGGATTCGCCGCCCTCGATGCGCTCCCGGAACGAGTCGGTCTCGGCGCGCAGCTCGGCGTCGGAGAGTTCCTTGAAACTGTCCTCGAGGCTGTTGACGGCGTCGGCGTAAGTCCTCAGCCGCTTCAGGACCCGCTTGTCCCCAGTGCGAAGAACCTTTTCCAGGAATGACGCCACGTGTGTTCGCTCCTCCGAGATCAATGGTGGGCACCGGCAGGACAGTGGGTGCACCGCCGAACAGTGTACGTGAGTCAGGCTGGACGCCGGCCGCGTGCCACCGCGCCGGGCACCGGGTGGCGCCCGGACGGGTAGCCGCCGGACCCCCGCTGCCCGCTCGGCACGCACGGGACGGGCAGCGACCGGGTTCCCGATACCCGCTCGCCGGGCACGGGAAGGGCCCGCGACGTGGTCGCGGGCCCGTCCTCGGTGCGGTGCTGCGGATGCTCAGGAGGCCGCGGAGTTCGCGGTGTCGGGCTGGTAGGCCCGCGCCTTCTCCTCCCCGGAGCGTCCGTCGTTGCTGAGGCTGATGACCCCGTACTCCCATCCCTTGCGGCGGTAGACGGCGGAGGGTTCCTGGGTCTCCTTGTCCACGAACAGGAAGAAGTCGTGACCCACGAGCTCCATCCGGTCCACGGCCTCGTCCACGGTGATCTCGTGGGCGGGGAAACGCTTGCGCCGGATCTCCACGGGGGTGGGGGCGTCGCTCAGGGGGTACTCGGTGCTGAAGGCCTCGTCCTCGGCCGCCGCGAGTTCTTCCTGGCTGGCGTACGTGGGGGTCGGTCCCGAGGGGTCCGCGGGCAGCGATCCCGTGGCCTCGTGCACGGCGATGGGCCTCTGGTGCCCGGCGCGGTGGACCTTGCGGCGGTCACGCGCTCGACGCAACCGCTCCACGAGCTTGGCGTAGGCCTCGTCGAACGCCGCGAACTTGTCGTCGTTGCGCGATTCGGCGCGCACCAGGGGCCCGCGCCCCACGACGGTGATCTCCACCCGCATGCCCTGGTGGCCGGAGGCGGCGTGATCCTTGGTGACCTTGACCTCGATGGATTGGACCTTGTCGCCGAGCTGCTGGAAGCGCTCGCTCTTCTCCTCGACGTATTCCTTGAATCGGTCCGGCAGGGTGACGTTGCGGCCTAGGATGTTCAGTTCCATGAGACCCTCCACATCTTGAGGATGACGCGGGATGTGCTGCTTTCCCACACGGGACACCTTCAATGCTTCCCGTGATCCAACGCTAGAGGAAACAACGGGGAAATTCATGGATGACGACGTCCGATGATCCTGCGTTCTCCCCCGGTGAACGCCGTACGCGCACCCCCGCGAGGGTCACGATCGCGGGTACCCTGGCCCCGGCCGCGGTCAGGGCACGGACGGCCTCGGCGGCCGTGGCGCCCGTGGTGAGCACGTCGTCCACGACCACGCACGTGAGTCCCGACATGTCCCGGGCGCGCAGGCTCCCGCGCAGCGCCCGGGTACGCTGGATCCTCCCGCGACCCTTCTGGGTACCGCGCCCGGCCACCGCTCGGTGCGTGAGGGCGGGTGCGATCCGCGACCGCGGGGGCAGTGCCGCGCCCCGCAGCAGCGTGGCGACCGGATCGAACCATCGACGACGCCGCGCGCGGGCGCTCGTGGGCACGGGCACCCAGTACAGGGTGGGCCTGTCGTCGCCGAGCTCGCGCGCCACGGTCGCCAGGGCTGCCGAGAGCACCGCGGAGAGCACCGGAGCGAGATCGGTGCGGCCGCCGTTCTTGAAGGACAGCACGCACGAGGCGAGTTCGTGCTCGTACTCCCCCGCGACGACGACCCGCACACCGGATGCGGCGAGTGCCGCCGGTGGTGTCACCGGGTGCGGCCGGGCCGTGGCGCGTCGCAGCACGATCCGACACGCCCGGCACAGTGTGGTGCCCGGGGCCGCACACACCGCGCACGACACCGGTAGCAGGAGGTCCAGGGCCTGCGCGCACCACCCGCTGACGACCGCGGCCCGACGGTCCCACCGCGCGAGAACCGGCTGGCGGCGCCAGGGTGCGCCGGCGGTGCCACGGCCCGGAGCGACGTCGTACACCGCAGGGCGAGACACCGTCGAGGAGCGGTACGGAACGACGGGGCGGGCTCGGGTCATGGCACCAGTTCACGGTGCGCGGACGGTGTCCGCCCACGGTGCGGCAGACATGTGCAGCGCGCACCGCACGGCGCACCCCCTCAGGAACGAGTGCTCACCCCGCGAACGCGGTGTCCGTGACCTCTTCGCTCTGCAGCGCCCAGGAACTGCCCGTGAGCATGTAGAGCCGCCCGTCCGAGGCGCCGTACACCGCGGCGGGCCCGTTGCCCCCGGCCAGGGAGGTCACCCCGGTCAGGGCGGGCAGCTCGTCCACCTTGCCCGCGATCGTGTACCGGCGGGGCTGCGCGTTGGTGTCCTGGTCCAGGGCGCTGGTCACGAACTCGTCCGGGCCGATCCACTGGGCGGTGTCCACGTCCACGTCCGTGGCCACGGCATTGCCCTTGGCGAGCTCGGTGGGTTTGCCGGAGGCGTCCCGCACCACGCCCGCGATCCACACGGTGGAACGCGTCGCGGCGGCGTCGGTCGTGACCACGAGCGCCCGGCTGCCCTCGCGGGAGATCCGCAGGGACGCCACGTGCTGGTCGTCGAGCCACGAGGCGGACACGGTGTCACCCTGCCCCTCCGACGACGCCCGCACGACCCGGACGGTCCCGGAGCGGTCCGCGCCCCACACCCACCCCAGGTTGTCGAAACTCGGCCGGGTGGGCTTGTACCCGGACCACCGCTGCCGGGGTTGCTGTCCGGGGGACACGGTGTAGACCGTGGAACCGGCGCTGTCCACAAACCCGAAGGCCCCGGCCTCCACGCCCATTCCCGGTTTGCTGAGCGTGACGCCCTCTGGCAGCGTGAGGTCCGGGATCAGCTCGGTCTGGCCGCCCTGGTAGAACGCGAGCTTGTTGTCGGAGACCCCGATTTGCCGGTTGGGGACGGTCACGGCCTGGATCGGGTCGTTGTCGCTGGCGCCGGAGGTGTCCACCGGGGCGTCGTTGATCCGCAGTTCGACGTCGTCCACGTTCGGGATGGTGCGCAGGGTGGCCCGCAGCTGTTGTTCCATCCGGCGTGCCTGGTTCACCTCCGCGGGGTCGAAGCTCGCGAGCGTGAGGTCCACCGCCGCGGTCCCCCCGGACACCGGCACGGCCGAACGGGACAGCGCGGTACCCTGCGGGATCGCACTGGTCACGGCATTGCCCAGATACGCGGCGGGCCCGCGCATGAGCGCGCGCACCGCCGCCGTGGAGGTCGTGGAGCGGGTCGCGAACCACCGCGGATCCGGAACGAGGTACTTGCTGTCCTGAGCCGAGTAGAAGTAGAGGTTGGTGGGCGAAAAGATCTTCTCGAAGTCCGCTTGCGGGACCACCACGCCGTCGGGCGCCCGGGAGATCCGCCACTGCCCGTCCACCGAGGTGAGCACGAAATCCAGGACGCGCGTGCTGCCCGAGGGCTGCTTGGCGAGCACGCCGCTGGCACTGAGCTCCCCGCTGACCTCCATGCTCGTGCGGAATTCGCCGTCGTTGAGCCGCGGCACCGTGGTGGGCTCCCCCGAGTGGATGAGCACGCGGGTATCCGGCTTCCAGGTCGCGGCGAGCTGCGGTGTGAGGTACTGGCGGGCCACGGAGTAGTCGTCCTGCGCGCCCACCCCGGCGGCCAGGAACCCCTCCACAATCTCCTGGGCCGTGGCCCCCACCCGGGGCCCCTGGGGATTGAAGGGCATCGCGGACTGCTGGGTCTGCTCCGTAGGCTCGATCACCTTGTGCACGGGCCCGGACCGCGGCATGGCACCGCACGCGGAGAGGGTCAGGCCCAGAACCATCGCGCACGCCAGGCCCGTGTACCGCGCCCGACGCCGCGTGGTCCCGAACACGACGTCGCTCACCCGGCGCGTGTCCCCGACGGCCCGGATGGCATCCGCCCGATCACGGGTCCGATCGTGGTCTGCGGGATTCATGACTCCTCCGTCCGATCACGGTGTCGCGAGGCGCTCGAGCCCGTGCGCTCTTGTGCCGAGGCGTTCGCATCCGTCGTCGCGGCTGGCTCCCCGGCGGCCACGTCGGCGTCTGGGAAGTCCATGAGCAGCTGGCCCGTGTCCCGGTCCTCGCTCGGGCGCACGGCCGGGGCAGTGAGCTGCAACGAACCGGTGTCGGTGACCCGAGCGGTGGATTCGCTGTGCTGTTCCACGGGTGGCATGGGCAGCGGATTGGGCTGCTCTGGATCCAGCACCTGGTTCCGCAGCAGGGGCAGGGTGAGCCGGAAGCACGCGCCATTGTCGGGTTCGGCCCACACCGTGAGCGCGCCCCCGTGCAACCGCGTGTCCTCCGTGGCGATCGCGAGCCCCAGGCCCGTACCGCCCACCGTGCGAGCGCGCGCGGGATCCCCGCGCCAGAACCGGTTGAAGACCTTGGTCGTCTGCTCCTCGGTCATCCCGATGCCGTGGTCGCGCACCGCCACGGACACACAGTTCTCGTTGGCGCCCACGTAGATGTCCACGGGCTTGCTCTCCCCGTGCTCGAGCGCGTTGGTCACGAGATTGCGCAGGATCCGGTCGATCCGCCGCTGGTCCATCTGCACCACGCAGCGGGTCAGGGTGGACCGCACCGTGAGCTCCGAACCGCTTTCGAGCACGAGCGGCGCGCACGCCTCCACGACGTCGTAGATGACGGTGAAGATGTCCGTGGACGCCATGTCCAGGCGGGCAGCGCCGGCGTCGAACCGTGAAATCTCGAGCAGGTCCGAGAGCAACGAGTCGAAGCGGTCCACCTGGTTGTGCAGCAGCTCGGCGGAGCGCCGGTTGACGGGATCGAAGTCCTCGCGTGCATTGTAGAGCACCTCCGCGGCCATCTTCACAGTGGTCAAGGGCGTGCGCAGCTCGTGGGAGACGTCCGAGACGAAGGTCTGCTGCATGGACGAGAGTTGTTCGAGCTGGGTGATCTGCCCCTGGATGGAATCCGCCATGCGGTTGAACGAACGGCTCAACCGGGCGGCCTCGTTGCTGCCGTGGACCTCCATGCGCACGTCCAGATCACCCTCGGACAACCGCTGCGACACGCGCGCCGTACTCGAGACCGGGCGCACCACTTCCCGGGTCACGTACCACACGATGGTTCCCACGAGCAGCAACAGCGCGACCATGGACAGCAACAGCACCGCGTGGATCGAGTCCAGGGTGGCCTGCGGGTCCGAGAAATCGTAGACGAAGTACAACCCGTAGCGAGAGTTCTGGTTGAGCTGGACTACGTCCCCGATCACGATGACCGGTTTCTCCGGCTCGTTCTCCGCCATGCGGACCGAGGCCGGCTGCCAGTACGTGCCGTCCCCATTGGCCACGCGTCGTTGCAGTTGTTGGGGCACGGTGGCGGAGGTCATCCACGCGCTCTCGGTCTGCACGCCCACGAACAACTGCCCCGCGCCCTGGTCCAGGGGGATCAGGATCCAGCGGTGGTCGGTGGTGCTCATGTCCTGGCTCAGCCCGCCCAGCGTGGAGTTGATCAGCGCCTGGACCTCGGTGCGGTCGGAGGCGTCCGAGGCGTCGAAGCTCGCCTGGGCGGTGCGGATGTCGCTGCGGGCCTCCTCGAGCACCTGGTCCAGGCGGTCGGTGAACAACCGGTCCGCGATCTGGTGGGACAGAAAGCTACCCGTGGCGAGGAACGCCACGGACGTGAGCGTGAGCGCCACGGCGATCGCGCGAAACTGCAGGGACTGCCGCCAGCGGCGGATGAGCATGCGCCGACCCAGCCGGATCCTGCGGAAGCGTTTGGGTCGACGCCGCTCGGCGGGGCTGTGCGCCACGGGTCGCGCCGGGGCGGACGTCATTTATGCGCGTGTCCCCCGGCTTTGTAGCCGATCCCGCGCACCGTGAGGACCACCTCCGGGTTCTCCGGATCGCGTTCCACCTTGGAGCGCAACCGCTGCACGTGCACGTTGACCAGGCGGTTGTCCGCGGCGTGGGGGTAGCCCCACACGTCACGCAGCAGCTCGTCCCGGCTGAAGACCTGGTGCGGCGAGCGCGCCAGGGTCGCGAGCAGGTCGAACTCCAGCGGGGTCAGGAAAATCTCCTGCCCGGCCCGGGTCACGCTGTGCCCGGTCACGTCGATCACGATGTCCCCGAGCGTGATCTCCTGGGTGGCCCCGCGGTCCATAGGGCGCAGACGCGCCTTGACGCGGGCCACGAGCTCGGCGGGTTTGAAGGGCTTGGGGACGTAGTCGTCCGCGCCGGCCTCGAGCCCGCGCACCACGTCCGCGGTGTCGGACTTGGCGGTGAGCATCACGATCGGGATGTCCGACTCGGCGCGGATCTGCTGGCACACCTGAATCCCGTCCATGCCGGGGAGCATGAGGTCCGGTTCGGAGGCGCGGAACACGTCCCGGGCGCGGGCGCCGTCGTAGCAGTAGACGGGCTCGAAGTCCTCGGACGCGAGGATGATGCTGATCATTTCGGACAACGCGGCGTCGTCGTCCACCACCAGGATTCTTGCTTTCATGGCCCGCTTTCGCGCTCGTCCCTGACACCCGGAGCGGCCGGGATCGGCGTCCGTGTACGCCCTCGATTCTACGGCCTGGCCGGGCTCAACCCTCGTTGCACGCCTCGGTGAGCGCGCCGCCCAGGTGCGTCACCCGCTGCAGGGCGTCCGGCAGGTCCGGCGGGGTGAGCTCGCTGATCCGCGCCGACGGCGCCAGCACGGTTCCCAGCAACGCCGCCGGATCCATGCCCAGCTCACGCCACGGGCCCAGCACGCGCCGCACGAGCTCGGACACGGGGGTGCGCCCGGTCACAGGGACGGTGTCGAAACACAACCGCACCCCCGCCTCGTGCAGGGCCGCGAGGGGCTCCCACTGCTCGGTGGGCCCGTCCGGCAGACCAAGCACGGCGGCGTCCGCGCCGACCCGCGGGGTCCAGTCGATCCCGACGGCGCCCGCGTCCAGGACCACGGTCTCCGCCCCCGTCGCACGGCACGCGGCCACGGCGTCCGAGAGTGTGGCGCGTAGTTCCTGGCGCGGCAGCGCACGCAGGGTGCGGTAGCCGCTCGCGGTCGGGATGCGCCCGGTCACCACGCGTTCCAGCTCGGGTTCCTCGAGCACCAGCACGACACCGCGCCCGTCCGTGTTGCGCCGCAGCACGGCCATGAGGTCTGCGACGCCCAAGCACCACGACTGCGCGAGATCACGGCGAGCGCCGGGATCCGACTGCAGCTTCTCCCCGTTGTGCACGTGGACGGTCGCCGCGAGGGAGACCGGGCCGAGCAGCGAGAAGGCGATCGGTCCGGTGTCCGCGCCGGATTCGGCGCCCAGGACGTCCGCGACCACGTTGAGGTCGCTCTCCAGTTGCCGGCGTGCACGGCGGGAGTCGTCGCCGGGGACACCGCTGATCCGCCACCCGTGGGGCTGCCGGTCCGCGTAGAGGGAATCGAGCACGGCGCACGTGCGGGCCGCGAGCTCGGCGTGCGGACCCCGCTCCGGCAGCAGCGGCACGGTGGCCAGGTGCGGTGCGCCCAGCTCGCCGCGCAGCACGGTGAACGTCTCGAGGAGGTCCGTGCCCCGCAGGGAACGGGTGAGGGTCGCGGTGACTGCTTCGCTCATGCGTCGGTGCTGCGCTGGTGGTTTTCGGAAATGGCCTCGTGGTGGCGGATGACCTCGCTGATGATGAAGTTCAGGAACTTCTCCGCGAACTCGGGATCCAGGTGTGCGGCCTCCGCAAGTCGGCGCAACCGGTGGATTTGCGTCTTCTCGCGTTCGGGGTCCGAGGGCGGGAGGTCGTTCTCCGCCTTGAGCTTGCCCACCTGTTGGGTCGCCTTGAAGCGTTCGGCGAGCAGGTGCACGAGTGCGGCGTCGATGTTGTCGATCGTGCCGCGAATGGCTTCCAAGCGCGTCAACGCGCTGTCCGCGGGACGGTCGGTGCCCGGTGAATCGGCTCCCGATGAGTCGACGGGCGCGTGGTCGGCGGGGTCGGTGACTGCACTCATGCGTCCACTGTAATAGTGGCGCGCCCGGCGCCCGGTCGTGTGGCGGTCATGCCGCCCCCACGTGGGGCTCAGGACGCGGCCGCGGCCGCGCGATCGGCGAAGGCGGCGTCGATGGTGGCCTGGCCCAGCACACGGGTGCCCTGGTAGAGCACCATGGTCTGCCCGGGAGCCACACCGCGCTGGGGCTCGTCGAGGCGCACGCACAACCGCTGCCGCCCGTCCTGCCGGGTGAGCCACGCGCGCGCCGGCGCGGGATCGCCGTGGGCGCGCACCTGGACCGTCACGGGGAACTCATCGGAGCGACCGTCTACGTCCTCGGCCATCGCCGCGACCTCGCGGGGCGGGAGCCCGGCCCACGACGGGCGGATGCCCTCCATGACGTCGATCGACAGCAGGGCCTCCGACCCCACGACCACCTCGTTGGTCTTGGGCCGGATCTCCAGGACGAAGCGGGGCTTGCCGTCCGGGGCGGGCCGGCCGATGTGCAGACCCCGGCGCTGACCCACCGTGTAGGCGTGCGCGCCGCGGTGCTCACCGAGTTCGGTGCCCTGGGTGTCCACGATCCTCCCGGGGGCGAGCTCCATGTGGTCCTCGAGCCACCCGCGGGTGTCCCCGTCCGGGATGAAGCAGATGTCGTGGGAATCGGGCTTCTTGGCCACGGACAGCCCGCGCTCCTCGGCCTCGGCGCGCACCTGCGCCTTGGACGGGGTCTCGGCCAGGGGGAAAACCGCGTGCTCGAGCTGCTCGGCAGTGAGCACGCCCAGCACGTAGGACTGGTCCTTGGCCCAATCGGCCGCACGGTGCAGTTCCTTGTGCCCGTCCGCATCCGTCACGACCTTGGCGTAGTGGCCCGTGCACACGGCGTCGAACCCCAGGGCGAGCGCTTTCTCGAGCAGGGCCGCGAACTTGATCTTCTCGTTGCAGCGCATGCACGGGTTGGGGGTACGCCCCGCAGCGTACTCGGCCACGAAGTCGTCCACGACGTCCGCCTGGAACCGTTCGGAGAAGTCCCACACGTAGTACGGGATCCCGAGCTTCTCGGCCGCGCGCCACGCATCCCGGGAGTCCTCGATCGTGCAACACCCCCGCGCGCCCGTGCGCAGCGTGCCCGGGGTGCGGGACAGCGCCAGGTGCACGCCCGTGACGTCGTGCCCCGCGTCCACGGCGCGCGCCGCGGCCACCGCCGAGTCCACACCGCCGCTCATCGCTGCCAGAACACGCACGTCAATTCCTCCAGGTCCGTCGAGGGTCGAAAATTGTGGGTCGAACCGGTTTAACAACCAGCGCGCCGCCGGGGCTATTCCCGACGGCGCCGCAGTTCCCGACGACGCCGTCCCCGACCCCGCCGTTCCCGGCCACTCCGCGGTTCCTGACGGCGCTGCTCAGGACGCGAAGCCCGGGACGTGCCCGGACAGCCCCGCGGTGTGGGCGCGGTCGTAGACCTCCGCCACGGCAGCCAGCACCGCGGTGACGTCGTCCGGCGTGCTCGAGTGTCCCAGGGAGAAGCGCTGGGCACCGCGCGCGGTCTCCTCGGGAACCCCCATGGCCAGCAACACGTGGGATGCGCGCGGGACGCCCGCGTTGCACGCCGAGCCCGTGGACAGCGCGACCCCCGCGGCGTCGAAGAGGAAGAGCATGGAATCGCCCTCGCACCCGGGGAACGTGAAGTGCGCGTTGCCCGGCAGCCGCGTGGGATGCGCCCACTCGTCCTCGGGTGCACCGGGCTCGGGCCCGCGCAGCACGGCCTGCGGGACCCGTTCGCGGATCCCCGCCACGAGGGTGTCGCGCAATCGTGCGCGACGCACGAACTCGGCGTGCGTATCACGCTGGGCGGCGTGCACTGCGGCACCGAACGCGGCCGCCCCCGCGGCGTTGACCGTGCCGGAACGCACGCTGCGCTCCTGGCCCCCGCCGAAACTCGTGGCGGCCAACGTCACCGTGCGGGGGGCGTACAGCGCGCCCACACCCATCGGACCGCCGAGCTTGTGTGCGGACACCGCAAGAGTGCTGATCCCGGGCAAGTGCGCGTCCACGGGCACCGCGCAGAACGCCTGTACGGCGTCGACGTGGAAGGACACCCCCGCCCGGTCGCACAGGGCCGCGAGCTCCGCGATCGGTTGCACCGTGCCGACCTCGTTGTTGGCCCACATCACGGTCACCAGGGCCAGCTCGTCGCCGCGGCGGGCGAGCAGCTCCCGCAGGTCGTCGGGGTCCACCCGGCCGTCGGCATCGACCTCGAGCCACGCGAGCTCGGCGCCCTCGTGCGCGGCGAGCCACTCGGCGGCCTCGGATACCGCGTGGTGTTCCACGGTGGACAGCGCGATCACGGTGCGACGCGAATCCGCGTCCCGGGCTGCCCGGAACAGCCCGAGCACGGCCATGTTGTCCGCTTCCGTCCCCCCGGATGTGAGGATGATCTCCACCGGTTCCGCGTTCAACGCGGCGGCCACGCTGTCCCGCCCGGTCTCCAGGGCCATGCGCGCGGAGCGCCCACCCGAGTGCAGGGACGCGGGGTTGCCGCCGCGTTGGGCCTGCGCCACGTAGGCCTCGACGGCCTCGGGCAGCATGTCGGTCGTGGCGGCGTGATCCATGTAGACGCGCGGCGTGGGCATGGGTCCAATTCTAGGCGCGCCCACCGCGGCCCTCCCTCGGCCGCGCACCTCCGGTGCGACCTCCCCGGCGCACCTCCGGTGCGACCTCCCCCAGTGCACCGCCGGTGAGACCCCCGGCTGCGTCGATGCAACGCCCCACGCCCCGCCGGTGCCGTGCCGCGCGCGGACGCGCCTACACTCGCAGCCATGCTGCATTTCGTCTTCCACACCCCCGAGATCCCCGGCAACACGGGAAACGCTATCCGCCTCGCGGCCTGTACGGGCGCCCGCCTGCACCTCGTGGAGCCCTTGGGCTTCACGTTCGGAGACGCCCACCTGCGCCGGGCGGGGTTGGACTATCACGATCTCGCGGTCATGGACGTGCACCCCAGCGTGGAAGCACTGTGGGACGCACTCGGGGACGCCCGGGTCCTCGCGTTCACGTCCCACTCGAGCACCCGCCACACGGACGTGACCTACCAGGACGGGGACGTCCTGCTCTTCGGTCGCGAGTCCACGGGGCTGCCCGCCGACGTCCTCGAGGACGAGCACGTCACCGAGCACGTCCGGATTCCCATGCTGCCCGGGCGCCGCTCACTCAACCTCGCCAACTCCGCGTCCATCGCGCTCTACGAGGCCTGGCGGCAGTTGGGCTTCCCCGACGGCGTGTGATCCCGCCACGACGACGGCGCTCGCCGGGTGCCGTGCGTATGCACACCCTGCGAGCGCCGTCGCGAACTCCATCGGTGCGGCCGGAGCCGCGGGCGCCTACTTGCCCGATTGCTCGGCGGCGTTGCCCACGGTGACCTTGGCCGTGTGCTCGTCCCCGCCGCGCCGGTAGGTGACCTCCGCCTCCGTCCCGGCCGCGAGTTCCCGCACGCCGGCGGTGAGGGCGTCCGCGTCCGTGATGCGCTTGCCGTTGAACTGCGTGATCACGTCGTTCGCGCGCAACCCGGCGTCCGCGGCCGGGGAACCGTCCTGCACGCTGCGCACGAGGGCGCCCGCGGAGAACTGCTCGGTGTTGCTGCCCGACGGTGTGTACGCGGAGACCGAGGCGCCCAGGTAACCGTGCGTGGCCTTGCCGTGCTGGATGATCTCGTCCGCGACCCGCTTGGCGGTGTTGGACGGGATCGAGAACCCCACGCCGATGTTGCCGGCCGTGCTCGAACCGTTCGACGACGAACCCGCCGCGGACGCGATCGCCACGTTGATCCCGATCACCTGACCGTTCGCGTTCACCAAGGCACCGCCGGAGTTGCCGGGGTTGATCGCTGCGTCCGTCTGGATCACGTTGAGGTACACGCTGGACTGCGCGTTGCGCGAACCGGACTGCCCGTTGTCGGGGAAGTTGAAGAAGAAGTCCTGCGGACCCCGCGGGCTCGGGCTGGATTCGCTCGGGGTCTCCGGTGCTGCCGAGGACGCGACGGCGATCGTGCGGTTGAGTGTGGAGACGATGCCGTCCGTGACGGTTCCGCTCAGCCCGAGCGGTGAGCCGATCGCGATCGCGGTGTCCCCCACGTTGAGCTTGCTCGAGTCACCGAACTCCGCGGGCGTGAGACCGCTCGGGTCCACCTTGATCACCGCGAGGTCCGATTCGGGGTCCGTGCCCACGAGGCTGGCCTTGCGCACGGACCCGTCCGAGGTCTGGACCTCCAGGTTGGCGTCCGAGCTCGCGCCGTCCAGCGTGACCACGTGGGTGTTGGTGAGGATGTGCCCCTGATCGTCCAGGATCACACCGGAGCCCGTGCCCGCCCGGCCCCCGGCGGACGCGGAGATGGTCACCACGGACGGGGAGGCCTTGTGGGTGGCCCCCGTGATCTGGTTGACCGACTCCGTGTTGTTCACGATCACCGGGGAGCTGTTGCCCGCCGCGGACACGCCGTTGTTCTCGGCGAGGGCGCCGGTCCCCACCGCGGTCCCCGCACCGATCAGCCCCGCGAGCACCATGCCGGTGACCAGCGCACCCGCCGAGAACTTCCGCTTGGGCGTCGTGGCGGTCGCGGCACCCCCGGCCGGTTGCGACGCCGCGGCGTAGCCGTCCGGACCACCGGAATAGGTGCCGTACCGGTAACCCCCGGTGGCGCCGGGGTGTTCGCCCGCGGGCGGGATGGGCTGGGTGTCCTGCGCGTGCCACGGCGAACCCTGGCCAGCGCCCTCCGTCCCGGAGCCGTACTGGCCGTACCGGGGCACGGGACGCTGGGGATCGCCGCCCGCACGGGGGTCATGGGAATCGGCCATGTTGTCTCCTTCAGGACTGTGACAGGACGTCGAGGGATCGTGTGTCTGGACGCGGATGCCGGGACCGGCCCGGCGGCTTCCGGTGACCCAGTATGCCCGGGCGTACTGAGCCGCGGCTGTGAGAACTGGCCGATTCCTGCACGTTGTCTGGCGATCTCCGGGACGCTCGCTGATTTCGTGACCGCGTTGTCCGTTCAGCGTAGTCTGTGACTCGGACGACCATCGCGTCCCGGGGAGACCCCCGGGCGGGCGTCCTCCGGGCTGAGATCGATTGGAACGAGGGTCATGAGTTCACACACCGTTTGGCGCCGCGCTGTTTCCGCGACCGTACTCTCGGGAGTGTGCTTGTTCGCGGCACCCGCCGCCCTGGCCGAGCCGCCTCAGCAGGTGGACCCGGGCACGCGGATCGTGGATTCGGCGAACGTCCTGGGCAACACGTCGCAGTTGCAGGACGGGATCAACAAGGTCGCCAGCGAACACAACATCACGCTCTACGTGGTGTACGTGGACCGGTTCACGAACCCCACCGATCCCGGTCAGTGGGTCCAGGACTTCGCCCGGAACAACGGTTTCGGGACCAATGACGCCGTGCTCGCCGTGGCCACCGAGACCCGCCAGGCGCGGTTCGTGGCCAATTCGGCGGGTCCCCTGTCCCGTTCCGACACCCAGGAGATCTACAACGAGAACATCGTCCCCGCCCTGCGCAACGGCAACTGGGACGCCGCCGCCCAGGGTGCCGTGGAGGGGATCGACTCGAAACTCGGCGGGGTGAGCCTGAACGGGGCCGGCGGTGTGGTCGGCGGGGTCGTGGTGCTCGGCGGGCTCGCGGCCGCGGGCGTGGGCGTCGCGTCGCTCATGCGCGGGCGGCGTCGTCGTGCGAATGCACCCCAGGCCCCGGAACCGCACAACGGCAGCAGCGCGCCGCAGCGACCGCTCGTGCCCCTGCCCGAGCTGCACAAGCGCGCGGGTTCGGCGCTCGTGGAGGCGGACAACGCGATCCAGCACTCCGAGCAGGAACTCACCTTCGCGCAGCTGCAGTACGGCCGCGAGCAGACCCAGCCGTTCGAGCACGCGCTCGCGCGGGCCAAGGAGCACATGCGCGCGTCCTTCGAGCTGCAGCAGAAGCTCGAGGACCACATCCCGGACACCGAGGCGGACCAGCGCGCGTGGCTCGGGGAAATCATCGAGCGCTCCAACCAGGCGCGCGGCTCCCTTGCGGAACAGGAACAGAACTTCTCGCAGTTGCGTCAACTCGAGACCCGCGCCCCCGAGGCCCTCGAGGACGTGCGCCACGCCGTGGCCGGTGTCCAGCCGCGCCTGCAGGACGCCGAGTCCTTGCTCGTCTCGCTGCACGCAACGTACGACGATGCCGCTCTGGCCCCCGTGCGGGACAACGGCGAGCAGGCACGCGAACGCCTCGAGTTCGCCGAATCCGCGATCGCCCAGGCCCAACAGCACCTGGACGCGGGACAGGTTTCCCAGGCCGTGCTCAACATCCGAGCCGCCGAGGAGGCGCAGGGCCAGGCCAAGGGTCTGATCACCTCGGTGGAGAACGCCCGCCGGGAACTGGCCAAGGCCGAGGAGTCCCTCAAGGACGCCGTGAGCATCGCCCAACGGGACGTCGCCGAGGCCGAGGGACTGGTCCAGCAGGGCTCCCGTCCCGAGCTCGCGGGTGCCGCCGCCGGGGTGCGCTCCGTGCTGCAGACCGTGACCCAGAACATGCGTTCCGGGCGCTACGACCCCATGGGCTCCGCCCGCCGGCTCGCGCAGGCCAAGGCCGAGCTCGACAAGGGCCTGGACGACGTCCGTAGCGCGAACGACCGCGCCCGCTCCGCGCGCGAGACCCTGTCCCACGCGCTCGTGAGCGCGCAGGCGAGCCTGACCACCGCGTCCGACTACGTGTGGGCGCGCCGCGGCGGTGTGGGCGCCCGCGCGCGCACGGAACTCGCGGAGGCCGAACGCCACCTGGAGATCGCGCAGCAACTGCAGAACTCTGATCCCGAGCGGGCACTCAACGAGGCCAACCAATCCATCCGCCTCGCGGACTCCGCACAGCGCTCCGCACAGACGGACGTGGACGAGTTCTACAACTCCCCCATGGGCTACGGCGGCATGGGTTACGGCCGGCGCAGCAACGGCCTCGGTGGTGCCATGCTCGGCGGGATCCTGCTGGGCGGGATCCTCAACGGCGGCATCGGCGGGGGCCACTACGGCGGCGGAGGCGGTGACTTCGGCGGCGGTTTCGGCGGCGGAGGCGGCGATTTCGGTGGCTTCGACGGCGGTGTGGGCGGGAACTTCTGACCCCCTCCGGGTGAGCGACGCACCCGCCGCCCCGTGACAGATTTCAGTTTTGTCCGAGATACGAGAAGAGGAGAACACCATGTCCAAACAGTCCATTTTCGGGCGGATCGCTCAGCTGGCCAAGGCGAACATCAACGCGATGATCGATTCCGCGGAGGACCCCCAGAAGATGCTGGACCAGATGGTCCGCGACTACACCGAGAACATCCGCGAGGCGGAGTCCGCCGTGGCCCAGACCATCGGTAACCTCCGCTTGCTCGAGAAGGACCACGCCGAGGACGTCCAGGAGGCCGCCCAGTGGGGTAACAAGGCACTGGCCGCGTCCAACAAGGCGGAGGAGTTCCGTTCGTCCGGCAAGGAGAGCGAGGCCCAGAAGTTCGACAACCTCGCCAAGGTCGCGCTGCAACGTCAGATCCAGTCCGAGAGCGAGGCCCGCGGGGTCGAACCCCAGATCGCGTCCCAGACCGAGGTCGTGGAGAAGCTCAAGGACGGGCTCAACACCATGCGTGGCAAGCTCCAGGAGCTCTCCGCCAAGCGTGACGAGCTGGCCGCTCGCCAGAAGACCGTCCAGGCCCAGGCCCAGGTGCAGGACTCTCTCAAGGCGTTCGACGTCATGGACCCCACGAGCGAGGTCTCCCGGTTCGAGGACAAGATCCGCCGCGAGGAGGCTCGCGTGGCCGGCCAGCAGGAGCTCGCCGATTCCTCCCTGGACCGCCAGTTCGAGGCGCTCGAGGACATGGGTCAGCAAACCGAGATCGAGGCGCGGCTCGCGGCGCTCAAGGCCGGCAACGCCACCACGGACGGCGAGAAGATTGTGTCCTCCGAGGAAGTCTGAGTCACTTCCGGGACTGCCGGTGCGGTGGCCGCAGCATTCAGGGCCTCATCCCGCGGCTGAGCAGACACCCCCGGCGTGAGCTGACGTGGAGCAAACGCGGCATCGCCTGCTGCGTTTGCTCCACTGCTTGTCGCGACGTAGCCCCGGACATGTGTCCGGACATGCCAGAAGCCCGGTTTCCTGGGAAACCGGGCTTCTTCGTGGTTGCGGGGGCAAGATTTGAACTTGCGACCTCTGGGTTATGAGCCCAGCGAGCTACCGAACTGCTCCACCCCGCGGCGACGTCCTCAACTATACGGAGGGTGAACGGATCGTGCAAATCGGGTATCCCCCGGCGCGGATCCGCACGGGACAGCGCCCCGATGGCGAGGGGCGGTGAGGACAGGGGCGGCGGCAAGGGGGGACGGTGATGGCGAAGGGCGGTGACCGGGAGAACCCGATCACCGCCCTTCGGGCGTATCCCCTGGATTACGGGGTGGCACCGTCCTGACGCATGGCCTCGTCGATGGCCTGCTTCAGCCGGTCCTGGGCCTCGCCGTACTGCGTCCAGTCACCGTCCCGGCGTGCCCGATCCGCTTCCTGCATGGCCTGGTTGGCGTTGTCCAGAGCCTGCTGCAGGGACGTGGAGCGCGGCGACGGGGTCCCGGAGGGCTGCGGCGAGGGGCTGGCCGACGCGCCGTCGTCCACCGCGCCGGTGCGCCCGTCGCCGCCCTGGGCGGCCTCCGCGGCCTGGTCGTTCACGCCGGCCCCGGTATCCGTGGTGGCACCGGAGTTACCGCTGAAAACCTCATCCAGAGCGCCGTCGAGCGTGGGGGCGAATCCGACCTTCTCACCGAAGCCCACGAGGACGCGGCGCAGGGTGGGGTAGGCGGCATCGCCGGAGGACTGCACGTACACGGGCTGGACGTAGAGCATGCCCCCGCCCGCGGGCAGTGTCAGCAGGTTGCCGTTGATGACCTCGGACGCACCCTGACGCAGCAGGTTCAGCTCCTGGGACACATCCGTGTCCGAGTTGAACAGGTTCTGCGCCTGGCCCGGACCGGGCACCACCGAGGAGCGCGGCAGTTCGAGCAGCCTCAGTTTGCCGTAGTCCTCGCTCTTGACGCCGTCCTCACCGGTCCCGGCGTCCGCGTTGGCGGAGAGGTACCCGTACATCACGTTACGGGTGTTGCCGGACTCGTTCTGCTGCGGGATGAAGGACGAGGTGAGCGAGAAGTTCGCCTTGTCCTCACCCGGCATGCGCATGGAGAGGTAGTACGGCGGCTGCGGGACGTCCTGGTTCTGCTGGGTGGGGTCGTTGGGCACGGACCACACGTCGTCGCTCGCGTAGAAGCTGTTCGCGTCCGTGACGTGGTAGCGGTTGAGCAGCTCACGCTGGACCTTGAACATGTCTTCGGGGTAGCGCACGTGGGCCATGAGGTCCGCGGACATCTCCGAGTACGGCTTGAGCGTGTTCGGGAAGACCTTCTGCCACGACTTCAGGACGGGGTCCTGGTCGTCCCACGCGTAGAGATCCACGGAACCGTCGTAGGCGTTGACCGTGGCCTTGACCGAGTTACGGATGTAGTTCACACGCTCGGGCGGCAACGCAGCGGCGGTGCCCTGCGCGGTCTGGGTGTCCTGGGTGGCGTCCTGGAGCACGGACGGCGTGGAGTACGGGTAGGACGCCGCCGTGGTGTAGGCGTCCACGATCCACACGACCTTGTTGTCCACGATCGCCGGGTACGGGTTGCCGTCCACCGTGAGGTAGGGGGCCACCTTCTCCACCCGCTCACGCGGGTTGCGGTCGTAGAGGATCTGGGACTCCGGGCGCACCGCGTCCGAGAGCAGCATGTCCGTGGACTGGAACTTGATGGAGTAGGACAGCTTGTTAAACCAGTTGCCCACGGTGGGGCCGCCGTTGCCGGCGAACGTGGTCTTGGCGTCCTGGGCGTCCCCGTCGTTGGTCTGGGGGCGGTCCAGCTCAAGCGGCGGGTCCTCCGGGGAGCCACCCACGATCGAGTACTCGGGCGAGTTCTCCCCGAAGTAGATCCGCGGCTCGTAGTCGTTGGAGATCTCACCGCGGGACGGGATCCCGGCCTGCATGAATTGGGGCTTGCCGTCCGACTGCACGCGGGAGCCGTACGCGGCCACCACGCCGTAGCCGTGGGTGTAGACCACCGACTGGTTGTACCAGCCCTGGATCTGGTCCGGGTTCAGTTCACGGGTCGCGATGACCGTGTCCTGGGTCTGGCCGTCGATCGTGTAGCGGTCCACGTTGAGCATGTCGGAGAACTGGTAGTACGGCCGGAACTGCTGCAGCTGGGCGAACGCGGAGGAGACCACGTTGGGGTCCAGCAGACGGATGTTGGAGGTGGTCTCCGTGTCCTGGCGCAGTGCACCCTGTTCGGTCTGGGTCGTGGCGTCGTACGGGGTGACCTCGGTGTTGTCCAGACCGTAGGCCTGCCGGGTCATGGTGATGTTGCGCTGGATGTACTCGTTCTCGAGCGCCTGCTCCGTGGGGGTCACCTGGAAGCGCTGGATGGCCCACGGGTAGAGCCCACCGGCCACCACGGCCACGACCACGAGCATCGCGGCACCGATCAGGGGCAGCTTCCAACGGCCGATGAACCCGGCCACCACGAACAGGATGGCCACCAGGACGGCGGCGATCGCCAGGATGCCCTTGGTGGGGATCACGGCGTTGACGTCGGTGTACAGCGCACCTGTCCACTTGCCCGAGTTGGAGGTCAGGGTCGCGTAGCGGTCCAGCCAGAAGTTCACGGCCTGCAGCGCGAGGAACGCGGCCACGATGGAGCCCAGGTGCACGCGGGCGGAACGGGTCGTGGCGATCCCGCGTTCATGGATGCGGATCCCGCCGTAGACGTAGTGCATGAGCAGCCCGGCCACACCGGCGAGCAGCAGGGCGGTGACCAGGAAGCCGATCAGCAGCCGCAGGAACGGGAGGGTGAACACGTAGAAGCCCAGGTCCAGGTCGAACTGGGGGTCGGTCTGCCCGAAGGGTTCCTGGTTGAGGAACAGCAGCACGGTCTGCCACTGGGACGTGATCGTGGAGGCGGCGAACAGCCCGAAGATCACCGGGACGGCCACCATGACGATCTTGCGCACGGGGTCCAGCGCCTGCTGGTACTTCTGCATGTTGTCGCTGACCTGGCCGGTGTCCCGGGGGCGGTTGCGGTACGCGAGCCACAGGCTCAGGAACATGAGCGTGGCCACGATCACGGCGGAGATGATGAACAGACCGATCATCGCGAGGTTACGGGTGACGAACACCCGCAGGTAGCCGAGCTGCTCGAACCAGAGGATGTTCGTGTAGACCTGGGTGAACCCCACGAACAGGGCGATGAGGACCACCACCGCGATCACCGTGGGCAACAGGGCCCCGTGTTTCTTGCGGCCCGCTGCGGACCCGCTGGATGGACGTGGGGATGTGGATCCGGCGGTCACTGAATACCTCTGAATTTCCTGGGCACGGATGATGATCTGTCAATGATCAGTGTCCACCCTATTGTGCTGGACCCCGTGGCGGCATGCAATTTCACCGCCTCGGATGTCACCGGGTGCCGCAGGAAGGCAGCTCCACGACCGATCCGGACGCCGCTTTTTCGACCCCTTCCACAGCATCTCCCAGTGTCTTCACCTCGATCACCGTGAGACCATCCGGGACGTGCCCGGCCACCTCACCGCAATTGTCCGAGGGCGCCAGGAAGTACGTGGCACCGGACTCCGCTGCGCCCTGCAATTTCTGTCGGATCCCGCCGATGGGACCGACCTTCCCGTCCGCCGAGATCGTTCCGGTACCCGCGATGTGTTCGTCGCCCGCCATCGATCCGGGGGTCAGTTCCTCGATGATCCCCAGCGCGAACATCATCCCGGCGCTGGGTCCACCCACCTGGTCCAGTTGGAAGTCCACGTCCACGGGGAACTCGTATTTCGGTACGAGGTACACGCCGAGCTGCCACCGCTGCGAGTCCTCGTCCCGGGTCAGCTTCACGTGTTCGGTGACCGTCCTGCCGTCCCGGCGCACGACGACGTCCGCTCCCCGCTCCCCCGCGGCGTCGAGTTGCTCGCGCAACAGCTCGAGCGAGGTGACCTGCGTGCCGTTCACGGAGAGGATCCGGTCCCCGGCCCGCAGGACACCGTCCGCGGCGCCGCCGGGGGTCACGGCGTGCACGGTCAGGGTGGTCGTGAACGGCTTGCCCAGGTGGTTCAGCGCGGCCGCCACGGAGTCCTCCTGGGAGGTGACCATGGCCGCGGCGTTGGACTCGTCCACCTGCTGGCCCGTGGTGTCCGGCGGGTAAAGGGTGTCCTCCGGGATCACGGCATCGGAGGGATCCATCCAGCCCAGCAGCGCGTTGATGGAGTTGAGCCGCCCGGAGGGTCCGCCCGTGACGTACACGGTGGTCAGGTCCAACCGGCCGTCGCTCGGGAAGGTCGGGGCGCCCGTGATCTTGACAAGCTGCTTGTCGTCGTGACTGCCCACGGTGTTGAACGTGGGTCCGGCGGATTCCACGACGTACGGCGCGGGCAGCACCACGCCCGCGAGCAGCAGCACCGTGGTCCCCGCGAGCGCGACCGACGGCAACGACCGGCGGCGGAGGAATCCGCGCCGCGCCCCCTTCTGCTCACCCGTCACGTCGCTTCCTCTCCACGGCCTCCAGGACCGTCCCAGCGTACTCGGCCCACCCTGGGAAGGTCCCGCGCACCGTCTGGGGCGTACGTCGCACGCCCTCGTGGAAGGTTCGAAGACGCCGCACGGCCGGGGACGGCGGCGTCGCCCGCTCCCGGTGAACGGGCGCCCGGAGGGTACCTGAGCCATCAGCGAACTGGGGGCGCACGCGGTGGTTCGGGCCCGGGGCGGACGGCTAGGGTTTGAGCAGTCCTAGATCCTCCACGACGATTGGCGGTCCCATGCCTTCGAACCCTCCGTACGACGAGAACGGCGAGAACCCCAAGGACCCGTTCCAGGAGATGTTCGAGCGTCTGCTGGGCTCCGGGAACATGAAGCCCGGTGACATGCCGGCCGGTATGCCCATGGACCCGCAGGCCATGTCCATGATGTTCCAGCAGATCCAGTCCATGATGAGTTCGACCTCCTCGGGGGAGCCCATCAACTGGGAGCTCGCCAACCAGCACGCCCGTCAGGTGGCCGCGCAGAAGGGCGACGCGTCCGTTTCGGCGAAGCAGAAGGGCGCCGTGAACGACGCCATGAAGCTCGCGGACCTGTGGCTCACGGACAACACCGCGTTCGGCGAAGCCCCCGTGCTGCCGTCCGCGTGGGCGCGCACCGAGTGGATCGAGGCCACGTGGGAGACCTGGAAGGAGATGACCACCCCGGTGGCCACCTCCGTGTCCAAGGCCATGTCCGACGCCCTGACCCAGCAGTTGCCCCCCGAGCTCTCCCAGGCCATGGGCGGGGCGGACCTGTCCGGGATGCTCTCCGGCGCGGGCTCCATGATGTTCGGGATGCAGCTGGGACAGGCCGTGGGTGCGCTCTCGTGCGAGGTGCTGTCCTCCACGGACGTGGGCATCCCCCTGGCCAAGGACCGCTGCGCGCTCGTGCCGTCCAACGTGGCCGAGTTCAGCGAGGGGCTGGACCTGCCGGCCTCGGACGTGATGCTGTACCTGGCCATCCGCGAGGCCGCCCACACGCGTTTGTTCCACGGTGTGCCGTGGTTGCGCCAGTACGTGCTGGACCTGATCACGGCGTTCGCGTCCGAGATCCACATCGACATGGACCGGATCGAGTCCATCGCCCAGGAACTCGACCCCTCCGACCCCTCGGGCATCCAGGACGCGCTGGCCTCCGGCGTGTTCAGCCCCGAGATGACCCCGCGCCAGGAGGCCACACTCGCCAAGCTCGAGACGGTCCTCGCGCTCGTGGAGGGTTGGGTCAACCGCGTCACCGTGGCCTCCACCGCCAACATCCCCTCCGCCGCCGCCCTCACCGAGATGATGGCCCGCCGCCGCGCCGAGGGCGGGCCCGCCGAGCGCACCTTCGGTTCCCTCGTGGGTCTCGAACTGCGCCCCCGCCGATTGCGTGAGGCAGCGACCTTCTGGGGCTACGTGGAGGAACAGCGCGGGATCACCGAGCGCGACAGCCTCTGGGAGTCCCCCGAGTTGCTGCCCACCAACGAGGACCTCGACGATCCCCAGGGCTTCGAGGAGCGCCGCGGGCTGCTCACGGCCAGCGACGAGGAGATGGACGCCGCCCTGGAGAAGCTGCTGGCCGGCGGGTACGAGGACGGTCGGCAGGCCCCGGGGGGCGCGAGTTCCACCGGCCAGGCCTCCGCGGACGCGAAGCAGGGTGCGTCCGGGGAGACGTCGCGTGGACGCGAGCCGGGTGAGAGCACGGGCACTGCCGGCGACGACGACCAGGACGATCCCGACACCACGCGGGACGAGGACTGATCGTGGGCGGCTGGGCCTCCGTGTAGTAGGCCCGTCGTACGGACTTCAGGGTTCGCGGCCGGGCCCGTGCGAACGGCCCGGAGCCACTCGCACCAAGGCTCGTGCGGACCTCGTACCGGCCCCTCGCCGACCCGGCTCGCCGGGCTGGCCCCTCGGGTTCCTCACTCCCGGCCCGTGACCTGCGCGGGGTTCCGCTCCGCCCACGCGGCGCCGTCCAGGAACTGGGCGGCGTCGTGCGCCCTGGGGTGGCGCCGTGCCATCTCCCAGAACCGCTCGTTGTGGTGAGCCTCGAGCAGGTGCACGAGCTCGTGCAGCACCACGGTCTCCAGAACCCACTCGGGTGCGTCCGCGAGTCGCCGTGAGATCCGAATGGCACCCGTGGCGGGGGTCGCCGAGCCCCACCGTGTGTGCTGGCGGGCGGACCACGTGATGCTCGTGGGCCGGGCACGACCCTCCAGGTAGGTCCGGGACAGCCGCTGCGCCATCTCCTCCAGCGCCGTGTCGGAGTGCCGCGTGCGCGAGGCCGCCTCCGCCGCGCGCCGCTTGGCCACGACCCTGGGAACGAGAGTTGCACTCCAATGCGCGATCTGGGCACGGGTGGCCCGTTGCGGCACCGAGAGCACCACGGCATCCCCGCTGAAGTGGGCGTTGACGGTCTTGGTGCGGCGGGCACTGCGCTTGACGACGATCTCCGGCATCTCCTCCGGTGGTTCGACGATTCTGGCTCGTGGTGGGGGCATGCCCCCAGTTCACCACCCCGCCCGGGCGGGGCACGAACCGGGACGCAGAAGGGGAGCACGGTGCCCGCGGCACCCGTCCTGTGGATTGCCCCGCGCCAGCCGCGGGAGCGCCCCGCTTCGGCAACCCTGGTGCCATGACCCACCGTTGCCCAACCGCCCCCGAGGAACCCTGCGCTCCCCCGGCGCTCGACGAGCTGCGCGTTCTCGCGCTCGGGCTCGACCCCCTCACCGCCGCCGTGTGCCTCGCGCTCGCGGAGGCCGGGGTCTGCCTGCTCAACGTCCGGGATCCTGCACCCGTCGGGACCGCGGACGTCCGCCACGGCCCGTATCCCGCGGAGTTCCAGGGCCAGCCACGTGAACTGGTGCTGAGGACCCTGCTGCGGCGCAGATCCCCGCGCTGCGCCCCGCTCAGCGCACCCGAGCTCTTCCCGTCGGCGGCGGTGCCCACCGCCGTGGTGCTCCACACGTGGTCCGTGCCCGGTGATCTCGTGGCGGACCTCGCCACGGCTCCCTCCCCGGAGCTGGACCCGGCGCTGCCCACCCTGAGCGTGGTCCGCGACGGCGGGTCCGTGGTTGTCTGGCCCCTCACCGACTGGGCGCATCGCCCGTGCCGGGCCTGTGTGGCGAGTGCGGTCCGTGAAGCGCGACGCGCGTTCCGTGGGTCCCCACCCACGCCCGGCGAGCCTCTGCTTCCGCGTCAGGACGGGACGGTGGCCGTGCTGACGCGCACGGTGGCCACCGGGGAGATCGCGGGTCGCCTGCTGTCCCACGTGCTGCGGGACGACGCCGCTCCGCGGGCGGCACCGTCCGACCCGCCACACGACGCTCCCCCGGACGTGCCACCTGCCGGCACCGGAACGGCACCGTCCGGCCCACCGCCGGCCCGGCCCCCGTCCGGAACGCAGTCACCTGCCGGTCCGGACGCGTGCCTCGTGCTGCGCCGGGGGCTGACGGTTCTGCCGTTGGCCCCGGATCCGAGGTGCCTGTGCTCCCTCGCGTTCACCGGGCTGTGAACCGTGCGTGCGGAGTGCGCCGTACCACCCGTGCCCGCTCAGACGGAGTCGCGGTCCACCGTGAAGGCCCCCGCCGTGTCCGGGGGCGAGGGTGCGGGCTCGTCCCGCACCAGGGCGTTGATCACGGCCACGATGTGCCGGGCCGTGACCTCCGGGTCCAGCGCCACCATGGTCAGCGGAGGGTCGGCCAGCGCCGCCGCCGGGGAGTCGTTGACCCCCACGATCGCGAGGTCCGCGGGCGCTTTCCAGCCGAGCCGCCGCATCCCGCAGAGCACGGCGAGCGCGGCGGTGGTGTCGTGGGCGCACACCCCGGACGCCCCCGGGTGCCGTTCGCGCCACTGCAGCAGCACATCGGCCGCCCCGCGGGGATCCGCAGGAAGGGGAAGAGCGCTCGGGCGAGGCAGGCCACGGGCCGCGCACTCGCGCTGCAGCACCTCGAAGCGCCACTGGGAGACGCCGTGCATGTGCTCCCCGCCCGTGATCGCATAGCCCAGGTGCGTATGGCCCGCGGCCACGAGCCGCTGCACCTGCACCCTGGCGATGTCCCGCTCACGGAGACCCGTGATCCACCGCCCCATGTCGTCCGAACCGGTCCAGGAGAGGACGCCGCGCACGCCACTTCGACGCATGCGCTCGGCGTCGTCCTCCGCGAGGTCCCACGCGAGCACGGCGGCCGGCGTCACGGAGGACCAGACCTGGGCGGCGGGGCGGCGGGTCCACGCATGGATCACCATGGACAGCCCCACCTCGGAGAACAGCACCGAGAGCCGCTCCACGATCACCCCGATGTCCTCGGTGAGGGACCCCGCTGGCGGGAGGTATAGCAGCACGGAGGTGGAGCGGCCCCGGCCGAGCGCCCGCGCCTCCGCCGAGGGCGCGTAGGAGAGCTCCCGGGCGGCGTCGAGCACGCGGCGTCGGGTGCCCGCGGAGATGGACTGTGAGGGGGTGTCGTTGAGCACGAAGCTCACGGTGGTGCGGGAGACCCCGGCCAGCCGTGCCACGTCGGCGCTCGTGGTCCGCCGTGCGGGGGTGCGGTGCCGGTGCATGCTCGTGAGTTCTCCCTGGAGGTCGGTGGCCACATGGTAGCGAGTGGCCCACCGCCGCCGGGCCCTGATGCCCCACGAATGTGAGCTGTTACACTCGACAACCATCAAGCTAACACGCGTTAGTGTGCACCGGCACGGACCGCTGCCGACCCGGGCCCCTCCCGGCGCACGGCCTGCCTGCAGGGAACTGGAAGCGGCCACGTCGCCGCGAGGTTTCGGAGCCGGTACCCGTCGGGAACGCCGTCGGGCACCGGCTGCACCACCCGGATCCGACCGGGGCGCGCGACCGCAAGGAAGTTGGAGAACCACATGGACACTCAGGACGTCGACGTGATCATCATCGGTGCCGGGATCTCCGGCATCGGCACCGCTCGGGAGCTCGCCGGCACCGGCCGCACCGTCCGCATCCTCGAGGCGCGCGAGAACATGGGCGGCACGTGGGACCTCTTCCGGTACCCGGGTATCCGCTCGGACTCGGACATGGCCACCTTCGGCTACCGCAGCCACCCCTGGACAGGAGAGCGCAGCCTGGCCACTGGGGACACCATCCTCGACTACGTCCACTCGGCGGCCGAGGAGGCCGACGTCACGAAGGACATCCGGTTCGGGCGGCGCGCCGAGCAGGCACGGTGGTCCTCCGAAACCCACACGTGGACCGTCACGCACCGCGACGTCCACACGGGCGGGGCCGAGCAGCTCACCGGCCGGTGGCTGTTCATGGCCACGGGCTACTACCGCTACGACGAGGGCTTCACCCCCGACTGGCCCACGCTGTCCGAGTTCGAGGGGACCGTGGTCCACCCGCAGCACTGGCCGGAGGACCTGGACGTGGCGGGCCGTCGCGTGGTCGTGATCGGCAGCGGCGCCACCGCCGTGACCCTCGTGCCCGCGCTCACGGATCGCGGCGCTCACGTGAGCATGCTGCAGCGCTCCCCGTCCTACGTGGCCTCCGTGCCCGGCAGGGACGAGACTGGCATCAAGCTGCGCAAGTGGCTGCCGCCGCGCGTGGCCGGGGAGGCCAACCGCTGGCGCAACATCGTGCGCTCCATGGCCATCTACGAGTTCAGCCGCCGCCGACCGCAGGCCATGCGGGACCTGCTGCACCGCGGGGCTGTGAAGCACCTGGGCCCCACCTTCCCGGTGGACGAGCACTTCACCCCCGAGTACGACCCGTGGGACCAGCGGCTGTGCGCGGCACCGGACGGCGACTTCTTCAAGGCTGTGCGCGGGGACCACGCCGAGGTGGTCACGGACACCATCGAACGCTTCACCGCGGACGGCATCCAGCTGCGCTCGGGCCGTCACCTCCCGGCGGACGTGATCGTCACCGCCACGGGGCTCAACGTGCAGTTTCTTGGGAACATGGATCTCGTGGTGGACGGGGAGACCGTGGATCCGGCCGCGCGCGTGAGCTACCGCGGCATGATGCTCGACGGCGTCCCCAACATGGCCTTCGCCATCGGGTACACGAACTCCTCGTGGACCCTGCGCGTGGACCTGATCACAGAGTACTTCCGGCGGCTGCTGGACCGCATGGACCGCGAGGGTGCCGTGGCCGTCATGCCCCGGTACTCCGGCCCCCGCACCGGGCTGCGCCCGCTCATCGACCTGGCCTCCGGCTACATCCAGCGTGGCGCGCACCTGCTGCCCCGCCAGGGCCGCGACGGGGCATGGAACGTGCGGCAGAACTACCTGCGGGACCGGGTGCTGTTCCGTCCGGGTGCCGAGAAGGACGAGCAACTGGAGTTCACGGTGCCCGCCCGCACCGCCTCGGGGGTGGGCGCGTGAGCACGCAGATGTGGAACGGGCTGAGCTGGCGCGAGACCGGTGAGGGCACCCCGGTGCTGCTGATCCACGGGATCGGACGCAGCCTGGCCGACTGGGACGAGCAGCACGAGCGTCTGGCCGCGCGGCACCGTGTGATCAGCGTGGACCTCCCCGGCTTCGGTGGCTCCGAGGTCCCCACCGAGGGCATGAGCCTCTCGAATCTCGCCTCCCGCGTGGCGGAGTTCGTGCGCGCCCAGGGCATTGCGCCGGCCCACGTGGCCGGCAACTCCCTGGGCGGGGCCGTGGCCATGCAGCTCACCGCCGACCACCCGGAACTCGTGCGCAGCCTGCTGCTCGTGGACTCCGCAGGATTCGGACGGGGCGTGAGCCCGGCCCTGCGGCTCGCGGCGCTGCCCGGGGTGGGCGAGCGCGCACTGGCACCGAGCCGCAAGGGTGCGCTGCGCTCCGAGCGGGCCATGTACCACGACCCCGCCCTGGCCACGCCCGAGCGCGTGGAACGCGGCTACGAACTCGCGCAGCGCCCCGGCGGCTCCGAGGCCATGCTGCAGATGCTGCGCTCGATCGGCTCGATCGCGGGTGTGAAGCGGCCCTGGCGGCGCCGGCTGCTCCCCCGCGTGCGGGCCACCGGTGTTCCCGTGTTCATCATGTGGGGCGACAAGGACACGGTGCTGCCCTTCCGTCACCTCGCCCGCGGGGCGAAGGCCCTGGGGGCTCGCAGCCACCGGTTTCCCGACACCGGCCACGGGCCCATGATCGAGCGGCCCGACGAGTTCGCCCGCCTGGCCACCGAGTTCTGGGCGAGCGCGGAGCGCAGCTGACGACGCCGCACGGGCCGGTCCCGGTCCACGCTCACCCGCCGCGCTGCGACCACACAACGCGTCACCGGGTGGTGGTACCGGTCCCGGCCGGGCCTCGGCCGCACCCGCTTAGCGGCCGCCGCGGCGTCGTGCCGGGGTGCGCGGCGCGGGGGGCAGCACGGCGTCGAGGAAACGGGACCGGGCCCGGTTGGGCCGACCGCCCGGGGTCCGGGACAGCGACCACGAGAGCACGAGGTGCTCCCGCGCGCGGGTGATCCCCACGTAGAGCAGCCGGCGCTCCTCGTCCATGGCATCCGGGGTGTCGGCGAAGCTGATGGGCATGAGTCCCTCGGAGAGCCCCACGAGGAACACGGCATCCCACTCCAGGCCCTTAGCCGAGTGCAGGGACGCGAGCGTGACCCCGTCCACCACCGGGGCCTCCTGGGTGGTCGCACGGCGTTCGATCTCCTGCGCGAAACCGGCGAGCGACAGCGTCTCGCCGTCCGCCGCGGCGCGGCGGGCCATGGTGTCAGCGAGCGAGACGAGTGCACGCAGGGACTCCCACTTGGCGCGCGTGGCGCTGTCGGAGCGCGGGGCCCGCTCCGTGTAGCCGAGCGAACCGAGCATGTCCCGCACCTGCTGGGGGACGTCCGCGCGGTCCGCGCCCGCCGTGCGTGCGGCGGAACGGATCTGCACGATGGCCTGCCGGATCTCGGGCCGGTTGAAGAACCGTTCGGAGCCGCGCAGCTGGAAGCCGATGTTCGCATCCGCGAGTGCGGCTTCGAATGCCTGCGACTGGCCGTTGGTGCGGAACAGGACGGCGATCTCGTGCGGGGCCACGCCGTCGTCGATCAGGTCCTGGATCCGCACGGCCACGCCCGCGGCCTCGGCCTCGTCGTCCGGATACTCGTTCCACGCGGGCTCGGGGCCCGCGGGGCGCTGGGAGACCAGGCGCAGCGGTGTGGCCCACGTGTCCGGGGTGGACGTGAGGGACGGACGGCGCGCGGCCAGCAGCCGGTTGGCGGTGTTGACCACCTGAGGGGTGGAGCGGTAGTCGCGGATCAGCTCCACCACGGACGCCCCGGGGTACCGGGACGGGAACTCCAGCAGGTGCCGGGACGTGGCGCCCGTGAAGGAGTAGATGGTTTGGGAGGCGTCCCCCACCACGCAGAGATCGTCCCGGGAGCCGAGCCACGCATCCAGCAGCCGCTGCTGCAGGGGCGAGACGTCCTGGTACTCGTCCACCACGAACTGGCGGTACTGCGCGTGCACCGCCGCGGCGATCCGCTCGTCCTCCTCCAGGATCCCCACCGTGATCAGCAGGACGTCCTCGAAGTCGATCAGGTGCCGGTCCGCTTTGAGGTCCTCGTAGGACTGGTAGAGCCGCTGCATGGTGCGGACGTCGTAGCCCGCGGGCATGTCCCGCTGGCCCGCCGCCTGCGGATAGGTGTCCGGGGTGTGCATGGAGACCTTGGCCCACTCGATCTCGGCCGCGACGTCCCGGACGGTCGCCCGGTCCGTGGTCAGGCGCATGGCCTGGGCGGCCTCGGTGATCAGTCTCGCCTTGTGGTTCACGAGCCCCGGCGGGGGCCCACCCACGGCCTGCGGCCAGAAGTACTGCAGCTGGCGCAGGGCGGCAGAGTGGAAGGTCCGGGCCTGCACACCGGGAGCCCCGAGGGCCCGCAGCCGCTGGCGCATCTCATTGGCGGCGCGCGCGGTGAAGGTCAGGGCCAGGGTCTTCTGGGGGGTATAGACCCCCGAGGCGATGCCCCACGCGATGCGGTGGGTGATGGCCCGCGTCTTGCCGGTGCCCGCTCCAGCGCGCACGCACACCGGACCGTTCAGTGTGGTCGCGACCACGCGCTGCTCCGGGTCCAGGCCTCCGAGGATCCGCTCCTCGGCGCTCCGCTCCACGCTCACCAATCGGTCCCCGGAAGGTCCTCGCCCAGCCAGCTGACGATCAGCGCGTGCGCGATCGACACCCTCCCCGGCAGCGTGACCTCACCGGTGCGGGTGCTCGTGAGCAGCTGCTCGCGCGTGAACCACCGGACGTCCAGGATCTCCTCGCCGTCCGCCTCGGCCACCGATGTGTGGGCCACGGCGCGGAAGCCCAGCATTAGGGAGCGGGGGAACGGCCACGGCTGAGAGCCCTGGTACTGCACGGTGTCCACCGTGATCCCGGCCTCCTCGCGCACCTCGCGCACGACCGCTTGCTCGGCGGACTCCCCCGGCTCGACGAAGCCTGCGAACGTGGAGTACATGTTGCCGGCCCATGCCGCAGAGCGGCCCAGCAGGATGCGCTGCGAGGCCGGGTCCGGGCCGTCCTCGACCACCGCCACGATGACCGCTGGATCCGTGCGGGGGAAGTGCAGCGAGTCGTCCTCGGGGCAGCGCCGGGCCCACCCGGAGCGGATGCTCTGCGTGAGCGCCCCGCAGCGAGGACACCGCGGGTGGTCCCGGTGCCACAAGGCCACCGCCTGCGCCGTGACGAGCAACGACGTCTGCTCGGGGTCCACCACGGTGGCCAGCGTGCGCAGCCCCTCCCACCGGGCACCGTCGAGACCGGACAGCTGGGTGTCCTCGGGGAAGGTGCGCAGGATCACCTGGGTGCCGTCCGCCAGGCGGCCCAGGTACACGTCCGGGCGGCCGGCATCATCCGTGGGTCCCGGGACCTCCGCCACGAGCGGGAGGACCAGGGCGCCGTCGCGCGTGGGGGCCTGGGAGCCCCGCAGCACGAGCACCCGCGCGGTGGGCGAGGCGAGCGCCTCAGCCACGAGATCGCGGTGCTCCCGGGCGACCGCGTCCCGGTCGAAGGGGCGCCCGGCGAAGGGCAGCTGGGCGTCGTCGAGCAGGGGCGCGACGGCGCCGGGACGGTCCTGGGATGAGATCATCCGACCACTGTAGACCGGGGTCCGGACATCCTCACGGGCCGCGGTGGACAGCCCGCCCCGGGCCGAGACCGGTAGGGTGGGTGAGGTGAGAACGACCCCCGAATTGCTGGCCGCCGTCGCGGCCGCGGCCGTGCCCGGGGTGGCCCCTGTGGCCACCGGTCCTTCTCCCGACGACGCCGCGGATTTCCGCTCGTGCGTGGTCCAGGACTCCGAGGGTCGCCGCTGGCGCGTCCGCAGTCCCCTGAACACCGAAGCGAGCATGCGCCTTGAGACCGAGCACCTGGTGTTGCAGGCGTTCACCCCGTCCGTGCGCTCGCGGTTGCCGTTCCACCTGCCCACGGTCGCGGGGTCCGTGGCGCAGGACGGGTTGCGCACTTTTGTCTACTCGCACCTGCCGGGTCACACGCTTAGCCTGCGGGAGTTCCAGCGGCAGAACGAACATCCCGAACCTCCCGTGCACACGCCCTCCCCGAGTGCGACGCCGCGCGCCCCCCTGGCCGTGCAACTGGGCCGTTCGCTCGGGTGCCTTCATTCTCTGCCCCGTGCGCTCGTGATGGACGCGGACCTGCCCGCCTACAGCGCCGAACAGTGCCGCAAGCGCATGCTCCACGATCTCGATCAGGCCGCGACCACGGGGCTGATCCCCGGGGACCTCTTGCGCCGGTGGGAGGAGGCCCTCGAGGACACCACGCTGTGGCAGTTCTCCACGCGCGTGGTGCACGGGGACCTACACGAGGACAACATCACCGTGGACCACGGTTCACTCGCGTCCTTCACGGGGTGGAGCGATCTGCACGTGGGCGATCCCGCCGTGGACTTCTCATGGCTCGTGGGCATGTCCGACCCTGCGTTCGCGGACACCGTGATAGAGGCCTACTCCGTGGCGGCCGTCCAACCCCCGGACCGCCATCTGTTGCGCCGCGCGCACCTCAAGGCCGAGTTCGCGCTCGCGGAATGGCTCGTGCGCGGTGTGGACCGGGGCATCACGTTCATGGTGGACAACGCCCAGCGGATGCTCACGACCCTCGCGGCGGACGTGCGGGCCAGCGCGTCGCCGTCCCCGGGGGTGGCCGGTCCTCCGCCCGCCTCGACCGCGTCACCCGCCGCGTCCGGTGCGGATCGGGCCGGCGACTCCGACGTGGACTCGGTGGACCGCACTGACTCCGACGGCCGCGCCCTCGACGGCGACTCCGCCCCGGACGGTCACCCCAGCGACGACGGCTTGTCCCCCGACCATCACTCCGGCGAGGGCGGCTCCTCCACCGGCGGTTCCTCCGCGGCGTCCGGATCCGTCACGCCCACCTCGTAGAGCGAGCTCACCACGGCCTCGAGTTCCGTCTCGTCCGCGAGGTCGTGGGGACGCACCACCTGGTCTGCGGCAACGTAGTAGAACGCCGCCGACACATGCTCCACCGAGACCTCGTGCAACCGCGCGAACGCCAACCGGTACAGCGCGAGCTGCCCGGACTTGCGCTTGAGCTCCCGACCGTGCGGGATTCGCCCTGTTTTCCAGTCCACGAGTTCCCAGCCGTCCGCGGTGCGGAACACGGCATCGATCCGACCGCGCACCGTGAGCGACCCCACCGGGGTCTCCACGGGCAGTTCGATCGCGTAGGGTTCCAGAGACGCCCACGGGCTGTTCCGGAAGGTCTCGGCGAGCCGGGGCAGGTCCAGGTCCTCGTCCACGTAGTCGTCGGAACCGGGCAGTTCGTCCGCGTCGAAAATCGCGGAGTCCCCGAAGTAGTTCTCAACCCACGTGTGGAACGCCGTGCCCGCCCGGGCCGCGGAGCCCGGTTTGCGTGGCATGGGTCGGCGCAGATTGCTGATGAACCCCTCGGGATCGGTGTCCATGGCCACGAGCGCGGACGCCGAGACGTGGGAGGGCATGTGCACGCTGCGGTCCTCCTCGGACGCCGCGCGGCGACCCAGCAACAGTTCGGCCTCGCGCCGCCACCGCGTGACCACGTCACCGGAGGGCCCCTGTGCCAACTCCTCGTCCGTGAGCTGGCGGGTGTCCGGGAAACCGCGCTCGGCCACGGCGCGGGCAGCGCGTTCCATGACCTCTCGGCGGCCCCGGTGTGCCGGAGCGATCACGGTTTCCATGCGCTCGCCGTCCGCGGAGCGTTCGGTGCGCACGAGTTCCGGTCCCTCCACGGGGTCGTACGGCCACAGCGCGCTGACCCGGGTGTCCCGCTGCGGGTTGGTGGCATCCGGTTCCGGCTCGACCCACGGACCCGCCTCGAAACTGGGGCTCGATCCCTCGACCAACTCCCGCGCTTCGAGCAAAAACGGTGAGGCCTCCTTGACCCCCTGGGCGGTGCCCCGGAACACGCTGCCGGAGAGTTCGAGCAGGGACTTGGCGCGCGTGAACGCGACATAGGCCAACCGACGTTCCTCGGCGAGGTCGTACTGTTCGACGTCCTCCGCGAACTCCTCGTAAGAACTCTCGAGTTCGCGCACGTCCGAGACGCGCGCATCCCACTGGGGCAACTGAGCGGCGTCGCCCCGTAACGGCCACGGCAGCTTGGCCGCTTCCAGGGTCCACGCGGAGGACTTCTTGGAGGGGAAGTCGTTCTTGTTGAGCCCGGGGACGTAGACGTGGTCCCACTCGAGGCCCTTGGAGGCGTGGACCGTGAGCAGTTGTACGGCGTCCCGGCGCGTGTGCGCGGGCGGAAGTTCCAGGCCGTTCTCTTCGTGGGACGCGGCCTCGAGCCAGTCCAGGAACGCGGCGACGTCGTGCGTGCGGGTCGTGGCCGTGAACTGGACCGCCTGGTCGTGGAAGCCGTCCAGGTTGCGCCGCGCGTGCACGGGATCCTCCCCGGGCAGCGCGGCGAGTTCGATATCGAGGCCCAGCACGGTCTCGACCTCGTGGATCACGGTGGTCAGCTCGTCCCCGAGCACACTGCGCAGGTCTCGCACGTCCCGGCGCAATGCGCGCAACCGGCGCACGCCCTCGGCACTGATCCCGCGACCGCGCGAGGAGACCCAGCCCTCGGGGGGCAGTGTCTCGAGCGCCTCGATCAGGCTCGCGCGGTCCACGATGTCCGCCATGACCACGGGCTCCTCGGCATTCTCGCCGGTGGTGGCCGCATCGTCGGCGGGCTCCGGATCCTCGCCGCGCGCGGCCCGCTCGTGGCCGCGCTCGAGGGCCACGGCCCAGTCGCCGAGTGCCGCGAGGTCGCGTGCACCCAGCCGCCACCTGGCACCGGCGAGCAATCGGGCGAGGGCATCCGAGCGGCCCGGATCGGTGAGGACGTGGAGCATCGCGACGACGTCGGCGACCTCCGGGGTGTGCAACAGCCCACCCAGCCCGACCACTTCGTAGGGGATGTCCCGGGCTTCGAGTTCCAGGCGCAGGGGTTCGAACTGCGCGCGTTTGCGGCACAGCACGGCCATGGTGGGCATCTCGTCCGGGGCCTGGCCCTGATGCGCGGCCCGCTGGTCGTGGATCGACGCGGCCACGGCCTGGGCCTCCTCGGTGTCCGTGAAGTAGCGGCTCACCCGCACACGACCGCGCACCGCACCCGGCGCCGGGTCCAGCGGCGGGACCTCGACCGTGGCCGCGGAACGGCTCCACGCGGGCGGGGTGCGCAGCGGCTCGGCCACGGCGTTCGCCACCTCGAGGACCGCGAGGCTGTTGCGCCACGCCGTGGTGAGGAAACTCGTGTCCGCGAACCGGGACGGCTCCACGTCCGAGGACCCCCGGACCGGAAAGTTCTCCACGAAACTGAACAGCTGGCCGGAGGACGCCCCCCGGAAGCCGTAGATGGACTGCTGGGGATCGCCCACGGCCATGACGCAGTGCCCCTCCCCGAACAATCCCGAGAACAGGGCCAACTGGGCGTGGGACGTGTCCTGGAACTCGTCCAGCAGGACCACCGAGAAGCGTTCCCGCTCGACCGTGCGCGCGTGGGGGTCCATCCGCACGATCCGTGCCGCGAGTGCCAGCAGATCGCCGTAGTCGAGCGCCGAGTCCACGCGCTTGGCCGCGCGGAAGCGCTCCACGAGCTGCGCGAGGACCTCGGTCTGCTCCATCCGGCGCACGGCGTCCTGCACCTTGCGCCCCGGGGACTTCTTCCGCCCGTCCGGAGGGGTGTCCAGGCACATCGTACGCAGCCGGCCCACGAACTCGTGGATCCGGCGCGGTTCCACGAGGTGCTCCGAGGCCTCGGACGCCAACTGCATGAGACCCGTGGTGAGCGTGGATGCGGCGGGCACGGTCGCGGGCAACGGGCCGTCCCAGCTCTGCACGAGGTCGTGTGCGAGTTGCCAGGCCTGGGCCTGACCGAGCAGGACGGTGTCCGATTCCACGCCCAGCCGAAGCCCGTAACTGCGTACGAGCGAGTTCGCGTAGGAGTGGTACGTGCTGACCGTGGGCTCCTGCGCCGCGGCCGGGGCGTCGTCGTCCTCGGGCTCGTCGATGAGTCCCGCGCGGCGCAGGTTCCGCAGCTTCTGGTTGATCCGCTGGGACAGTTCGCCCGCGGCCTTGCGCGTGAAGGTGACCCCGAGGATCTCGTCCGGGCGGGCCAGCCCGTTGGCCACAAGCCACGCGACGCGATCGGACATGGTGGTCGTCTTACCCGAGCCCGCCCCCGCCACGACCAGTCGTGGGGTCAACGGGGACGCGATCACCGCGGCCTGTTGCTCGGTGGGCGGGAAGTCCCCGAGCGCCTCCGCGATCTCGTACGGGGAGTACCGGACGTCCTGCGGTGAGCGGGGCTGGGGGGCGGAATCCTGCTGGGTCATTTCTCTGTGACCTGCCTTCCCTGGGCGCACAGCGGACACAGCCACGGGACGGAGCACCGGATCCCGAATCCGGCCTCCTGATCCGCGGTGTGCCGCGCTTCGAATCGCGTGCCCGCCACGAGGAGGGCCGCTTGCGTGATGAGGTCCCGCGCCCAGCGGTGTTCCTCGTCCAGGGGGTCCTGGAGTTGCACACCGGGCGACGCCGCGGGGCCGCCGAGCTGGACGAGCAGCGCTCCCCCTGGTTGGGCGGACACGGCGCCCTCGGGCAGCTCGATGCGCTCCGGACGTCGGGTTTCATGCAGATCCTCGGTGCGGGAGGCCTCCTGCATGGCCCGCCCGGCGCCGGCCTGCAAGGCCACCTGATACGCGCCCAGCTGCGGGTGCTCGGGGATGTCCTTCTTGGTCGGCTGGTGTTTGCCGGTCTTGAGATCCACGACGACGTGGCGCCCGTGGGCGTCCACCTCCAGCCGGTCCACGCGCCCGGTCAGCAGGGCGTCCCGGGCCTCGCTGCGCACCAGGACCTCGAAACTGCCCTCCACCGAGACGAGCTCGCGCCCGTGCTCGGAGCGCATCTCCCGCGAGTACTGCGCGAACTTACGCAACATCTTCTCCGCCCGTTCGAGCTCCTGCTCCCCCGTCCAGCCGTGGGGCATGCCCAGGGAGGGCCAGCGGCGGCGCAGGTGCGCGATCAACTCGACGCTGTCGGCGTCCGGGAGTCGCTCGGCGATGTCGTGCACCAGCGTTCCCAGGCTGCGCCGCAGATCGGTCACCTCGGTGGCATGGGCCTCGCTCACGAACCAGTCGAGCGGGCTGCGGTGGATCGTCTCGATCGTGGACGGGGAGACGCGTACTGCCTCGTCCGGTGCGAACAGTGCGTCCTCGGTGGACAAAGCGTTGCGGCCCCACCACTGCTCGGGTGCGGCACCCGGTACGGGCTCTGCGAGCGCGGCGAAATCATGCAGCAGACGCGCGGCGGCCTCTCGTTCGTGGGCGGCCGCGTCCGGTTGCTGCACGGTGCGGCGCAGCGCACCCGTGAGCTGGCGCAACGTGAGGGGTTCGGGTGCGCTCAGTTCCTCGACGGAGATGCCGGGATCGTCGCGGCTCCCACCGGCCACGAGGTCCACGAACTCGGACGGTTGCTCGTCCTGGCTGGCCACCGCGGTGACCGTGAGGCTGGCCGTGGCGCGGGAGACGGCCGTGGCGAACTGCCGCAGTTCGTCGAAGCGCACCTGCCGCAACCGGTCCACCGCGCTCAACCGTGTGGCCTGTGCCGGCCCGTGGTCCAGGGCGTCGGTGAGCACGTCCGTTCCCAGCAACTGACCGCGCAGGGCGGTGTTGGGCCACACCCCCTGTTGCACCCCGGCGACGACCACGTGCGCCCACTGCCGACCCGCCGACCCCGCGGGGGTCATCACCGAGACGTTGTCCTCCGCCGGTGCTCGGGCCGCCAGGGTGTCCATGGGCAACTCCTGGTGGTCCATGTAGTCCATGAACGCCCGTGCCGTGGCGCCCGGGACCTGGTCCACGAACCGTTCGGCGGCCTCGAACAGTCCGACGACGGCGTCCAGGTCCCGGTCCGCCCGCACGGCCTCCGCTCCCCCGGCCAGGGCACGACGCCGCCAGCGCGGTGCGACCCCGGACGCGTCCCACAGGGCCCACAACACGGATTCAGCGGTGGCGCCGGGCTCGTCCAACGTCTCCTGACCGGCCTGGAGCATGTCAGCGACGCGCGCCGCGGAATCCGAGTGCACCTCCGCGAGCTCGAGCAACACACCGTCCGCGAGCGCCTGGACGAGGAGGTCGTCGCTCGTGCGTCCACCACCGGTACGCAGCTCGTAACCGCGCAGTTTCTGGCGGATCCGGCGCACCTCCATGGGTGACGCCCCGCCGATCCGCGACGTCAACAGGGCCACCGCGGCACTGGCCGTGAGCATGGATCGGTGGGCGGCCCGCTCACGGTCCGCGTCCTCGGCCTCCGAGCCCTCCATCGACGTTCCGGAAGCAGAATCGGGATCGTCGCCCGGCTGCCCACCCCGGCCCGGGCCGGCCTCCTGTGCTTCCTGATCAAGTGCTCCGTCCGGTTCCGCGACCGCATCCTGAGCCGCGAGCAACAAGCGCAGGGCATGCAGCAGCGGGATCACCGCGGGTTCCTCGCGCAAGGGGGTCTCGGCCGCGGACGTGGTCGTGGGCACGCCTAGCGCCGACAGCTGCCGGGTCAGCGCCGACAATTGGGAACCGCTGCGCACGATCACCGCCATGTCCCGGTAGGGCACACCGTGCAAAACATGCAAACGCAAGAAGTGGTCCGCGCACCAGCGTGCCTGGGCCGTGGGCGAATCGAAGAGCACCGCGCGCACCGAACCCGGCGCTGCGGCGTCGTCGGCAGGGTGGGCGTCGTCGGCGGCATGGAGGGCGTCGGCTGTGTGGGCGTCGGTTGCCTGGGAGGCGATGTGCTCGGTCGCACGGGGTTGCTCGGGGGCGCGCTGGACGCGGGCCCCCGGTACGACCGAGATGGCCCGCGCCACGCGCTGCCACGCCTCGTTGACCCGCAGTGGCATGCGGTGACTCGTGCCTAGCTGCAAGCGCTGCAGGGGCTGAGCGGGGGTGCCCACCCGGTCCTCGAGCGTGCGCAACAGGTCCGGGCGGGCCCCGCGGAACCCCTGGACGGTGGTGTCCGGATTGGCGGTGAACACGGCGTCCCGGCCCCGGGTGAGCACCCCGATAAGCCGGTGGGCGGACGGGGTGGCGTCCTGGAGGTCGTCCACGAGCACGACGTCCAACCGGTCCTGTTCCCGGGCGAGGAAATCCGGATTCTCCTCGAGGACGCGGGCCGCGCGGTCCACGAGCTCGGACGGGTCGAAGGCGTTGGGCATGCGCAGAGCGCGGATCTGCTGGTACTCGGCGCGGAACGCCGCCGCGCTGCGCCACTCGGGGCGACCGAGGGGCTGCGCCCAGCGCGCCAAAACGTCGGGCGCCAGGCGGTATTCGTTCATGCGGTCGAACAGCTCGCGCAATTCGCCGCGGAAGCCGCGCGTGCCGAGCGCCTGATCGAGTTCCGCGGGCCACACCACGGGGCTGCCGTACCCGGCAGCGTGCCCGCGCATCATCTCCGCGAGGAACGCGTCCTGTTCCGGCCCGGACAACAACACCGGTGTGGTGGTGACCCCGGGCAACAGGTCCTGGGCCTGTGCGCGGCGCAGGACGTCGAACGCGTACGCCTGCCACGCGCGTACGAGCGGCGTGCTGATGGTCGCGCGCGCACGGCGGCTGATCTCGTCCCGCAGCGTGGCCGCCAGTTCACGCGATGGCGCGAGCACGAGCAGGCGCTGCGGATCGGCTCCCTCGACGATCCGTCGCACCGCACCCTCCACGGTCACCGTGCTGCGCCCCGTCCCGGGCGCTCCCAGCACGAGGACCGGCCCGTGGTCGGCCGGTAGCTCCACGACGGTGCGTTGCGCGGGGTCCAGCTCCGGGTCCGCCCCGCCGGATTCGACGCCGCGGGGCGGGAGGACGCGCCAGGACGGTTCACGCTGCGTTCGCATGTGGTGATCACATCACGGTCATCCGACACGCATAACGGCCCGCGCACCGACCGGTACCGTGGTCGCATGGCTTCCCCGCAGGACACAGGTGACACCGAACAGCCCGCACTCTTCGACGTGCCGCCCCCGCCACCCGCGGCGGACCCCGAGGAACCCGCCGCGCCGCAGCCCGAGCAGCCCACGCTGTTCGACGCCGCGCTCGAGCCCGCGCCTGAACTCACGCGGGACAACGCTGCCGGCACCCGCTCCGCGCCCTCACGCGACCGCGCGTCCGAAGTAGCACAGAGCGCCGGCGACGACGCCGTCGAGCCCGCGGCGACCGCAGCAACCGTCCCCCACGGGGCGGCTCGCAGGGAGGTCGGCGCCGCGCCGTCGTGGACCGCCGGCGAGCGCGCGGCGTTCGACCTCGAGACCACGGGGCGGGATCCGCAGGAGGCGAGGATCGTGACGGCGTCGGTGGTCCTCGTGGACGCCACTGGGACCGTGACGCGGGAATGGGAGTGGCTCGCCGATCCCGGGATCGAGATCCCCGCGGAGGCCGCCGCGGTCCACGGCGTCACGACCGAACGGGCCCGCGCCGAGGGCCGCCCCGCCGCGGAGGTCACCGCGCAACTGCACGACGTGCTGAGCGGGCTGTGGCGCGCGGGGATCCCGGTGCTCGCATTCAACGCCGCCTACGACCTCACGGTCCTCGCGAGAGAGAGCGAGCGCCACGGTCTGCCCGCCCCGGCCCCGATGCCCGTGCTGGACCCGTTCGTGCTCAACAAGCAGGTGCACCGCTACCGCCGCGGCAAGCGGACGCTGGGCGCACTGTGCGAGGAGTATGGCGTGGTCCTAGATGCCGCACACACCTCCGCGGCGGACGCGCTGGCCACCGAGCGGCTCGCCACCGCCCTGGTCGAACGGTTCGCAGAGCTTGAACGACCCGCGGAAGAGCTGCACGAACTGCAGATCGGCTGGGCAGCCGAGCAAGCGGCGTCGTTGCAGGAGTACTTCCGGCGCCGAGATCCCGAGGCCGTGGTGGACGGCACGTGGCCCGTCCACCCGCACCCCTGACCCCACCCGCACCACTACAGCGACCGTCACGCGCACGACCGCGGCCGTCGCACTGCGCAACGACGACGGCGCGGCACCGCCGGGAACCACCCGGGCGGCGCCGCGCCGTCGTCGTACAGGAAAAGGCGTACAGAAAAGGCGGAGCGGATCAGCCTTCGGCGGGTCGAGCCTCCGCTGCCGCACGAGCCGCGGCGGGAAGGGCCGAGAGGATCCGGTCCATGGCCGAATCGTCGTGCGCCGCGGAGAGGAACCACGCCTCGAAGACCGAGGGCGGGAGGTAGACCCCGGCATCCAGCATGGAGTGGAAGAACGGCGTGTACCGGAAGCTCTCCTGGGCCTTGGCGTCCGCGTAGTCGTGCACCCCGCGGGCACCGGTCCCGAAGGCCACCGAGAACAGGTTGCCGGCCACCTGGATCGAGTGATCGACCCCGGCGGCATCGAGGGCCTCGTGCACCCCCGCCTGCAGCTGCTCGGAACGGCGGTCGATGGTCTGATACGCGATCCGGTCCGCGCACTTGAGCGTCGCGATCCCCGCGGCCATAGCCACGGGGTTCCCGGACAGCGTGCCCGCCTGGTACACCGGGCCCATGGGGGCCAGGTACTCCATGATCTCGCGGCGCCCGCCCAGTGCGGCGGTGGGCAGTCCCCCGCCGATGACCTTGCCGAACGTGAACAGGTCCGGGACCCAGTCCTCGCCGTTCTGGTTGCTGAGCCCCCAGTACCCGGCCTCGTGGACGCGGAAGCCCGTGAGCACCTCGTCCAGAATCATCAGGGCGCCGTTGTCCCGGGTGATCCGACGGATGTGCTCGTTGAAGTCGTTCTCCGGGGTGACCACGCCCATGTTGCACGGAGCGGCCTCGGTGATCACCGCGGCGATCTCACCGGGGTGCTCGGCGAAGACGGTCTCGAGCGCCGCGACGTCGTTGTAGGCCACCACGAGCGTCTGGGCGGCGGTGGCCTCGGTGACTCCCGCGGAACCCGGCAGGGCCAGGGTCGCGACACCGGAACCGGCCTCCGACAGGAGCGAATCCACGTGACCGTGGTAGCACCCGGCGAACTTGACCACCAGGTCGCGGCCCGTGAACCCGCGGGCCAGGCGCAGCGCCGTCATGGTGGCCTCGGTGCCCGTGGAGACCATGCGGATCTCCTCGAGCGGGGCCACGCGGTCCACCACGAGCTCGGCGAGTTCGGTCTCACCGCGCGTGGTGGCGCCGAAACCGAGGCCGCGCTCCACGGCCTCGTGGACGGCCTCCGTGACCACGGGATGCGCGTGACCGATCAGCGCGGGGCCCCACGAGCACACCAGGTCCACGTACTCGCGCCCGTCCACGTCCGTGAGGTACGGGCCCTTGGCCGCAGCGATGAACGGCGGGGTACCGCCCACGGAGTTGAACGCGCGCACGGGCGAGTTGACGCCCCCGGGCATGACGCGCTGGGCGCGGTCGAACAGTTCTTGCGAAACACTCATGAGATCACTTCATTCCTTTCGCCGGGAGGCTCTCCCGGTGGGACCGTGCCGCGCGACGGCGCGGGCGCGGGGGTTCTGGGGTTACCTGCCGTTCTCCTCATGGAACCAGCGAGCGAGCTCGGTCGCGTAGTAGGTCAGGATCGAGTTGGCCCCGGCGCGCTTGATGGACAGCACGGACTCGCGGATCGCGGCGTCGCGGTTGATCCAGCCGTTCGCCGCGGCGGCCTCGATCATCGCGTACTCACCCGAGATCTGGTACGCCGAGACCGGCACGGGGGACGCGTCCGCGACCTCGCGCAGGATGTCCAGATAGCTCATGGCCGGCTTGACCATGACCATGTCCGCGCCCTCGTCCAGGTCCAGCTGCAGCTCCAGCAGGGCCTCCCGGCGGTTCGCAGGATCCATCTGATAGGTTTTGCGGTCACCCGTGAGTGTGGAGTCCACGGCCTCACGGAACGGGCCGTAGAACGCGGACGAGTACTTGGCGCTGTAGGCGAGGATCGACACGTCCTCGCGGCCCGCAGCGTCCAGTGCCGCGCGGATCACGCCCACCTGGCCGTCCATCATCCCGGAGGGTCCCAGCATGTGGGCGCCGGCCTCGGCCTGGGCCAGGCCCATGCGGCCGTAGATCTCCAGGGTGCGATCGTTGTCCACGCGGCCCTGATCATCCAGCACGCCGCAGTGGCCGTGATCGGTGAACTCGTCCAGGCACAGGTCCGACATGACCACGATGTCGTCCCCCACCTCGTCACGCACGGCACGGATCCCGCGGTTGAGGATGCCGTCCGGGTCCAGCGCGGCGGAGCCCTCTGCGTCGCGGGTCTGCGGGATCCCGAACAACATGAAGCCGCCCAGCCCCAGCTCCACGGCTTCGGCGGCCGCGCGCTTGAGAGAGTCCATGTTGTGCTGCACCACACCGGGCATCGAGGCCAGGGGCTGCGGCTCGTCGAGTCCTTCCTTGACGAACACGGGCAGGATCAGCTCGGACGGCGTCACGCGGGTCTCCGCGGTGAACCGGCGCATGGCCGGGGTACTGCGCAGTCTGCGGGGCCGTGACACGAGGTCGTACGACACGTCATGGTCGGTCATGGTTCACATCTCCTGATCATCGAAATCTTTGAGTCGTCACGGGGCGGGTCGTTGCGGGCTCGGCGTGACCGTCCCGCTCCGGCGCCGAAGTGTCCGGCTCACCCAGCGCCCGCGACACGGCGTCGGCCAGGGCCGCTGGGGTCGGTTGCGCGGAGGTCATCGGGTCGACTCCGCGGGCCCGCAGCGCGCGGGCGGTCGGTTCCCCGATCGCGATCCACGCCGTGGCGGCCGCGGGCGTCATGCCCTCCAGCAGGGCGTCCGCGCGCGACGGCGCCGTGACCACCACCGCGGCCAGCTCACCGGACGCGCACGCGGCCCGAGCGGCGTCGGCGCCCCATTCCTCGGGGGCTTCTGGTGTGGTTGCGGTCCCGGCACCGGGGGCGCGCAGCGGGCGGTCCGCCGGGGCCGGGACGGTGTCGTACGCGGTGATCCGCACGACGTCGTACCCCCGCTCCCGCAGTCCGCTCACGAGGGCGTCGGACGCGAGCGCCGAGACCGGCACGAGGGCCCGCACCGGGGCCCCGGCTGCACCCGGGTGCTCCTCGGGCCACTCGGCGAGCATGCCCGCCGCGCTCGAGACGCGCGCGGGGACGAAATCCACGCCCACACCATACTCCCCCAGCGCGCGGACGGTCGCCTCGCCCACCGCGGCGACCCGCAGCGCGGGTCCACCGGCCTCGGTGCGATGACGAGCGGAGGGCCGCCGAGCGGCGTCGAGCGCGGCACCCCACTGCGGGGTCGGGGCGACCGCGGCAAGCGCCGCCACCGTGGTCGCGGACGTCACGCACAACCACGTGGGACCGCTCGGGCCGGTGGCCTCGGCCAGCAGCTCCCGCAGTGATTCCACGTCCGACGGCAACTGGGCCTCGAGCAGGGGCGAGGCGCACGGCTCGTACCCGCGCTCCCGCAGCAGCACCGCCAGGGCGCTCGCGGAAGCGGGGTCGCGGGTGATGAGCACGCGCGCCGCGGTCACAGGCTCAACCGTGCCAACCGGTCCGCGCCGTGGGCCAACAGGTCATCCGCGACCCGCTGACCGAGAGCCCGCGCGGCCTCGACCGAGGGTTCCCGCGCGGACTCCGTGCGGCGCATGACCTCGGAGCCGTCCGGATTCGCCACGACGACGTCCAGTTCGAGATCACCGTCCACGAGGCGTGCGAAGGTTCCCACGGGTGCGGCGCAGCCCGCCTCGAGGCGAGCCAGCACCGAGCGCTCCGCGGTGACCGCGAGCCGCGTAGGCAGGTGGTCCACCGCGGCCAGACCGGTCGCGAGACCCGAGTCCGCCGCGAGTTCCGCCGAGACCTCGAGCGCGAGCGCACCCTGGCCCGGGGCCGGCAGCATCCGGTGCAGATCCAGGTACTCGGTGATCCGCCCCTCGAGGCCCAGGCGCTTGAGGCCCGACGCCGCGAGCACCACGGCGTCGAGGTCCCCCGGGTCCCCGGGAGCCACGCGGTTGAGCCGCGTGCCCACGTTGCCGCGGATGTCCACGATGCGCAGGTCGGGGCGCAGGGCGCGCAACTGCGCGACGCGCCGCGGCGAGCCCGTGCCCACGGCCGCGCCCTCCGGCAGTTCGTCGAGGGTCAGACCGTCACGGGCGCACAGGGCGTCCCGCGGGTCCTCACGCTGCGGCAGCGCGGCAATGGTGAGCCCCGTGACCGCCGCGGTGGGCAGGTCCTTGAGGGAGTGCACGGCCAGGTCCACGGCGCCGTCGAGCACCTTGGACCGCAACGCCGTGGCAAAGACCCCTGTACCGCCCAACTGGGACAGCGGCCCGGTGAGCACGTCGCCCTCGGTGCGCACGGTGACCAGTTCGTAGTCGAGTCCGCCCGCGCTGGCAACGGCCTCGGCGGCCCAGCGGCTCTGCGTCATGGCCAGCTGCGAACCGCGGGTACCCACGGTGAAATCGGCACCGCTCATCGGTAGGTCACGTCCCCGGACTCGTCCAGGCCCACCGGGATGGGCTCCCCCACGGGTCGCTGGGCGATCGTGGGACGGGGTGAGTCCTGACCGCGCAGAATCTTGAAGCAACAGTCGGGGGCGCACGTGTCGAACCACGTGCCCTGGGCGCACGCGGATACCCGCGGGGGCGCGGTGGGCGTGCCCAGCCGCTGCTCCACGAGGTCCGCGAGCGCGGCCACGAACTCGGGATCGGTGCCGGCGGTGGGGATGCGCTCGAACTCCAGGCCGGCCTCGGCCGCGGCGTCACGGGCCTCGGTGTCGAGGTCCCAGAGCACCTCCATGTGGTCCGAGACGAAGCCCAGGGGCACCACGGCCACGCCGGTGACGCCCTTACCAGGCAGCTCCTGGATGACGTCGCAGATGTCCGGTTCGAGCCACGGGACCTGCGGGGGCCCGGAGCGGGACTGGTACACGAGCTCCCACTCCACCCCGTTCATGGGCTCGCCCACCTGCTCCACGATCCAGCGCGCGGCCGCGAGGTGCTGCGCCACGTAGGCGGAGTCCCCCTCGAAGTCCATGCGCTCGGGACCCGCGGCATGCGCGTCCGTCATGGGCACCGAGTGGGTCGTGAACAGCACGCGGAGCGCACCGTCCGTGCGCTGCCGCAGAGCCTCCAGTGACTCACGCAGCTTGGTGGCGTAGGGGCGCAGGAAACCCTCGGAGTCGTAGTACTGCCGGATCTTCTCCACGTGCAGCTCGTCCTGCAGCCCCGTCTCCTCCAGGCCCACGCCGTAGTCCTCCCGGTACTGGCGGCAGCTGGAGTACCCGGAGTACGCGCTCGTGGCGAGCACCAGCAGGTCCCGGTACCCTCGCTCGTGGCTCTCGCGCAGAACGTCCGCCACGTACGGGTCCCAGTTGCGGTTGGCGAGCAGCACGGGCAGCTCCACACCACGACGCCGCAGCTCGGCCTCGAGCGCATCGCGCAGCGCCCGGTTCTGGGCGTTGATGGGGCTCACGCCGCCGTTCGCACGGTAGTGGGTGGCCACCTCCTCGAGCCGCTCGTCCGGGATGCCGCGGCCGCGCGTGACGTTGCGCAGGAACGGGATCACGTCCTCCTGACCCTCCGGCCCGCCGAAGGAGGAGAGGATCAGGGCGTCGAAGCTGTGCGGCGCGTTGGCGCGCTCGGCACTCAGGGCATTGGTCTCTCGGGTGCCAGTCATCTCAGTCAAGCACCTCGGCAATCTCGTGGGTGGTGATCCGGCGCCCCGTGTAGAACGGGGTCTCCTCACGCACGTGCAGGCGTGCCTCGGTGTTGCGGAAGTGGCGCATGATGTCCACCAGGTCCACGAGCTCCGGGGCCTCCAGGGCCAGCAGCCACTCGAAGTCGTTGAGCCCGAAGCACGCGATGGTGTTGGCGAGCACCTGCGGGTACTCGCGGGCCTTCATGCCGTGGTTCTTGAGCATCTCCCCGCGGCGCTGCGGGTTCATGTAGTACCACTCGTAGGAGCGCACGAACGGGTAGACGCACACCCACGCGCCAGCCTCCGCACCGCGCGCGAACGCGGGCGAATGGTTGGACGTGAACTCCGCCTCGCGGTGCACGCCCATGGCGTTCCAGGACTGCCGGGTGCCCGCGAGCAGCGGCTGACGGCGCAGTTGCCGGATCGCGGCCTGCAGGGCGTCCGGTTCCTTGCCCGTGAGCCACAGCATCAGATCGGCGCTCTCGCGCATCCCGGAGACGTCGTACACACCGCGCACGGTCACGCCCCGACCCTCGAGGTCCTTCACGAGCTCGTCGAACGCGCTGCGGTTGGCCTGCGAGTCCGCGTCCCGCGGGCGCTCACCCGTCCGCTCGAACACCGTGTAACCGGCCCAGTACAGCGTGTCCCCGCCGCCCTGTGCCGCGTCCTGGCGTGCCTCGGTTGCGTGCTCACTCATCGTGTGTGCTCCCTTTCGACTTCTCGTTCTGTTCACGTCCGGTGGTTCTCGTCCCGCGCAGAACTGCCCGGGCTGCGCGGACGACGTCGCACGGCTCGGTCCCGCGCGCGGCGGTCCCTCAGTTCGGGGTCACGTCGAACCCGTGGTGCTTGAGCAGGGTCCTGACCTGGTGGCGGGTGTCCGCGACGACCGCCGCGAGTCCCGTACCGGACAGCCACGCCCCCACGGCCGCGGCGTCCGGGACGTCCTTGAGCGCCCGGCGGAACCCCGTGACGCGGGCGCTGTGACCCGCGTCCGTGCGCGGCAGGGCGGTGTGCCACCGCACGACGTCCGCGCCCACGAGCTGTTCCGGCTCGATCGGTACGCCCAGCAGTGTGCTCGCGTCCCCGAGGGCGAGCGAGATGAGGTGCTTGTCCTCGAGCGTGACCTCCGGGGAGGGGCCCGATCCACGCGGGGTGGCCCGGCCGTAGGATAACCGCACCACGTGGCGGTGCTCCCCGGCCTCGCGGGCCACCCACTTCCACTTGGCCGTGGCGTGGGTCAGGGCCTTGGCGCGCACCTCGCGCACGTCGTCGCTCACGAGCAGACCGGTCCCGCGGGGTGCACTGTCCAGGGCGGGGCAGTCCAGCACGAGGGTGGCCAGCGCGATCCGGGGCCCCGAGCGCGGCGTGAAGTTCTGGACGTCGCTGACCTGCGTGCCGAGCAAGCGCACCGTGGTGGGTCCGTCCGTGGCCATCACGAGCAGTTCTCCGCGGGCCACGGCCGTCTTGTCCCCGTTCACGGGTTGGCGCTGGATCACCATCCACCCGGGCCTGCGGGGGTCACGGTCCAGGGCGATGACGTCGTAGCGGGTCACGAGCTTGACGCCCAACCGCTCCGCGTCCCGCACGAGCCGTTCGCTGAGCAGGTTCATCCCGCCGTCGAGACCGGCCACGTTCGCACCCGCGGGGCTCGCTGTGCGCAGTGCACCCGCGGCCGCGCCCAGGCTGCCGAGTTCGCGCAAGCGGGCGCGCAGACCGGGGGCCACGGCGTCGACGTCGAGTTCGTCCGGGTGGGTCGAGTAGACCCCGGAGACGAACGGGGTGACCAACCGGTCCAGCACGCGCTGACCCATGCGGGCGCGTACGAGGCCGCCGATGGAACGCTCCCCCGCGCCCACGCGGGCCGGCAGCGCCCTGTCCATGCGCGCACGGGCCACGCCGGCCCGGCCGAGGGGTTTGCGCAGCTCCGGTGCGGTGGGGTCCGCGGGGATCCCGAGCACCCCGGACTTGGGGGCGGGCACCGCACCCTCGGGCAGTTGCAACCAAGAGCCCGCGGGGTTGGGAGTGACCACGCGATCGGAGAGCCCGAGTTCCTCGAGCAGATCGGGCACGGCCTCCGAGCGCGTGGCGAAGGATTCCGCACCGGAGTCCAGGACGAGCCCCGCCACCTCGTGGGCACCCACGGCGCCGCCGAAGTGGTCCGAGGCCTCGACCAGCGTCACGCGCAGACCGGCGCGCGCGAGGTCACGGGCGGCCGTCAACCCGGCGACGCCGCCGCCCACCACGAGGGCCGTGCGAGGACGCCGTGGCGCGGTGCGCCGCTGGGCACCGGGGGAAGTTGTCACCGAGTCTCCTTGTGGATGAAGGTCACCAGTTCGCTCAGCACGTCCGGGTCCGTCTCCGGCGGCACACCGTGGCCCAGGTTGACCACGTGACCGGGGGCGCTGCGGCCGCGGCGCAGGACGTCGAGGGCGTGCTCGTGCAGCACCTCCCGCGGGGCGGCGAGCAGCGCGGGATCGATGTTGCCCTGCACCACGGTACGCCCACCCAGACGCTGCGATGCGACGTCCAGCGGGATGCGGTAGTCCACACCCACGGCGTCCGCTCCCGCGTCCCGCATGGCGGCCAGCAGCTCGCCCGTGCCCGTGCCGAAGTGGATCCGCGGGACACCCAGGTCCGCCACGGCGGCGAGCGCGTCCGCGGAGTGGCGCTGGACGTGCGCCTCGTAGTCCGCGAGCGAGAGCGAGCCCGCCCACGAATCGAACAACTGCACGGCCGAGGCCCCAGCTTCCACCTGGGCGCGCAGGAACGCCCCGGAGGTGCGCGCGGCCCATTCGGCCAGGGCGGTCCAGGACGCGGAGTCCGCGTGCATCATGGTGCGCGGGCGCAAGTGGTCGCGCGAGGGTCCGCCCTCCACGGCGTAGGCGGCGATCGTGAACGGCGCGCCCGCGAAACCGATCAGCGGGGTGTCACCGAGCTCGGCGACCGTGCGGGCCACGGCCTCACGGATCGGGTCCAGCGCCGAGTCGGGCAGCTCGGGCAGCGCGGCGACGTCCGCGGCGGTGCGCACCGGGTGCTCGAGCACCGGGCCGCGCCCGGCCACGATGTCCACGGCCACCGAGGCGAGCTTCATGGGCACCACGATGTCGGAGAAGAAGATGGCCGCGTCCACGCCGTGGCGGCGCACCGGCTGCAGGGTGATCTCCGCGGCGAGGTCCGGGGTCAGGCACGCCTCGAGCATCCCCGTGCCCTCCCGGGCGGCGCGGTACTCGGGCAGCGAGCGACCCGCCTGGCGCATGAACCACACGGGTGTGTGCGCGGCGGGCAGTCCCCGCAGGGTCCTGATCAGCGGGGAGTCGGCCACCCCCGCCGAGCGCAGCGGGTGTTCGGTGGGAAGCGCTGCGATGCGCTGCTCCCACGCGTGATCGCCGCCCGGCTCCGTGGCCGCGGCGGGATCGTGGGGGGACTCGGCGCGGCGGGATTCTACGGTGCGATCATTCTGGGAAGCCATAATGGCCCCATTGTGCCAAAGGAGTCCGCGGGTTTTGGTGACGTAGTGTCCGCCGGGAACGCAATCTCTGCGCCGGGCGCGCCCAGTGGTTATGCTGAGCGAGCCAGGATGAATTCGTCTAGGATGGCCGGATTGTGGTTCTTTTCTGTCTTGTCGCATCGCACCGTTCCGTCGACCTCAACACCGTCGCACGGTTGAGCACGGGGGCTCTCGGGGTGGCCGAGGAGGCCGTGTCCCAGGGTGCGCTCTCGGGGGCCATCACGCTGTCCACGTGCAACCGGCTCGAGCTCTACGGTGAGCTCCCCGAGGACGAGACCCACGACGTCGCCCTGGCCCAGCAGCAGCTCGCCGAACGCGTGGCCGAGCGCGCGGGGCTGGACGAACGCTTCGTCCTGGAGACCATGGACACCTACCACGGCACCGAGGTTCCGCAACACCTGTTCACCGTGGTCTCCGGTCTGGAGTCCGCCGTGGTGGGCGAGCGCGAGATCACCGGACAGGTCCGCCGCGCGCTGAACCAGGCCCGCCAGTCCGGCACCGCTTCGGGTCACCTCGTGCAGTTGTTCGAGGCCGCCGCCCGCACCGCACGTGAGGTCGGGGCCCGCACCGGCCTCGGTGAGCGGGGACGCTCCATCGTGTCCGTGGCCCTGGACCTCGCCGACGACATCACCCGCGGCAGCTGGCCCGACCGGCACGCCCTGATCTTCGGCACCGGCGCGTACGCCGGCGCCACCATGGCCGCGCTGCGCGACCGCGGCTGCGCGGACATCGAGGTCTACTCCGGTTCCGGACGCGCCCAGCAGTTCACGGACCAGCGCGGCGGCTCCCCCGTCACGGAGGTCGAGCTGCCGGCGGCACTGCGCCGCGCGGACGTCGTGATCGGCTGCTCGGGCGGCTCCGCCCCCATGCCGGCGTCCGCCTTCCCGAGCGGACCGCGCACCGTGATCGACCTCGCGCTCGCGCGGGACTTCGACCCCGCCGTCGCGGACCTGCCGGACGTGGAGCTGATCACCCTGGAATCGGTGCGCGTGGCCGCACCCGAGGAGACCCGCGAGTCCGTGAGCGCGGCGCGCGAGATCGTGGACGAGGCCGCCCAGGGCTTCGCGGCGGCCCAGAACGCCCGCACCATGGACCAGGCCATCGTGGCGCTGCGCAAGCACACCATGGCCGTGCTGGACGCCGAACTCGAGAAGGTCCGTGCCCACCACGGCTGCACCGGCGCGGAGGAACAGATCGAGATGGCCATGCGCCGCATGGTCCGCTCACTGCTGCACATCCCCACCGTCCGTGCCCGTCAACTCGCCGCGGAGGGCCGCGCGGACGAATACATTTCCGGATTGGAAGCGCTGTTCGGTCTGGAGGTCGCGCCACCGCAGACCCTCCCCGCGGATCAGGATTCCCTCGCTGAACGATCCCCCTCAGACACCCCGCGTCCCCGCGCGGCCGGTTGAAGCCACGACGGGCGAGGGCCCGTCACAGAGGAGGACCCCATGAACGCTCCCGATGCACGCGACGCGCCCGCGCCCACCGGCCACACGCGGGCCCCTCGCATGACCCGGGACCAGCGGCGGGAGCAGCTATTGAGCACGGCACTGCGGGTGTTTTCCGAAGGCGGCTACCACTCGACCTCCATGGACGAGATCGCCGCCGCGGCCGGAGTCTCCAAACCGGTGCTCTACCAGCACTTCCCGGGTAAGCGGGACCTGTTCCTGGCGCTCGTGCAGTTCACGCTCGCGGAACTGTCCGGGAAGCTCGAGCGGTCCCTGGCCAACGCCGAGACCAACAAGGCGCGGGTGCAGAACGTGATCGACACCCACTTCGAGTTCGTGAACAGCCAGCCGGAGGCCCATCGGCTCGTGTTCAGCGCGGACCTCATGTCCTTCCCCGAGGTCGCGGCGCAACTAGACGAGTTCTACCAGGGGATCGCCGTGGCCGTGGCCGCGGTGCTCGGACCCAAAGCGGGCATGCCACCGGCCCAGGCCACCATGCTGTCCCGGGGCCTCGTGCACCTGGTCCAGACCTCCGCTGTGTTCTGGACCCGCCACCCGGAAGCGGGCACACGTGAAGAGGTCCAGGACCGGATTTTCCGTTTAGCCTGGGGCGGAATCAGGACGCTCGACGAGGAGCGCCGGGAACCTGCTCCTAAACTGATCGGCAACGACCGAGGCTGACGCGCCCGCCCCTCACCGGGGTGCGCGGCACCTGGAAGACATGGTCCGGCCCGTGATCACCGTGGGCCGGTGACGCCGCAGGAGGTACTCATGGAAATCAAGATCGGGATTCAGAACGTGGCCCGCGAGCTCGTGGTCAACGCCGACCTCTCCGCGGACGAGGTGCAGACCAAGGTCACGGAGGCGCTGAGCTCCGGCGCACCGCTCGTGCTGCAGGACACCAAGGGTTCCACCACCGTGGTCCCCTCCGCGAGCATCGGCTACGTGGAGACCGGCCAGGAGACCAAGCGAAAGGTGGGTTTCACCCCCCTGCCCCTCGGCTGAACCGCCCACGCCGTGAGGCCCCCGGACCACCGCGTCCGGGGGCCTCACCGTTTTGCGGGTACACTGGAGCTGTTTATCAGGATGACCGGTCGTCCCATGAGACCGTCACGTTCACTTGTTACCCGGCTTCGGCCCGCGCCCGGAAGGTCCCGCGCCTTCCGCTGAGCGCCCGGGCGGGGTGCGTTTCACGATCGGCTTCCTCTCACAGCGCGGCGGCCCCCGCTTCGTGCCGCTCCGTCCTCCGGGACGGCCCGGCCGATGATCCGGTGTGGTGCCCCGCGCCGACCCGTGAAGGACATTCGTGACCGATATCACTGCAACACCCGAACACGACATCATCGAGCCGGACGAGGCCGGGACCCAGGCGGTCGACACCGCCGAACCCGTGACCGAGTCTTCGTTCGCGGACTTCGGCGTCCGCCAGGACATCGTGGACGCGCTCGCCGAGCACGGCATCACCTCCCCGTTCCCCATCCAGGCCATGACGCTGCCCATCGCGCTGTCCGGCCAGGACATCATCGGCCAGGCCAAGACCGGTACCGGCAAGACCCTCGGTTTCGGCATCCCCGCACTGCAGCGCGCCGTGGGCCGTGACGACGACGGCTGGGCCCAGTTGAAGAAGCCCGGCGCCCCCCAGGCATTGATCGTGGTCCCCACGCGTGAGCTCGCGGTCCAGGTGGGCAGCGACCTCGCGATCGCCGCCAAGACCCGCAACGCCCGCGTGGCCACGATCTACGGTGGCCGCCCCTACGAGTCGCAGATCGCCGAGCTCGACAAGGGCGTGGAGGTCGTCGTGGGCACCCCCGGGCGCCTGATCGACCTCAACCGCCAGCACTTCCTGGACCTGAGCCACGTGCGCATGGTCGTGCTGGACGAGGCGGACGAGATGCTGGACCTGGGCTTCCTCCCGGACGTGGAGAAGCTGCTGGCCACGGTTCCGCAGGTGCGCCAAACCATGCTGTTCTCCGCGACCATGCCCGGCCCCGTGGTGGCCATGGCACGGCGGTACATGTCCCGGCCCATGCACATCCGTGCGGCCGCCCCGGACGAGGGCAGCACCAAGAAGGACATCCGTCAGGTCATCTACCGCGCCCACCACCTGGACAAGGACGAGGTCGTCGCGCGCATCCTGCAGGCCGAGGGCCGGGGACGGACCATCATCTTCACGCGTACCAAACGCGCGGCCGCCAAGCTCGCGGACGAGCTCATCCACCGCGGTTTCGCCGCCGCTCCCCTGCACGGCGACCTGGGCCAGGGTGCCCGCGAGCAGGCGCTGCGCGCGTTCCGTCACGGCAAGGTGGACGTGCTTGTGGCCACGGACGTCGCCGCGCGAGGGATCGACGTCGAGGACGTCACCCACGTGATCAACTTCCAGTGCCCCGAGGACGAGAAGACTTACCTGCACCGCACCGGGCGCACCGGGCGCGCGGGCAACAAGGGCACGGCCATCACGTTCGTGGACTGGGACGACGTCCCCCGCTGGCGCCTGATCGACAATGCCCTCGAGCTGGGCGTGCCCGAACCCGTGGAGACCTACTCGTCCTCCGATCACCTCTACACGGACCTGAACATCCCGCGCGGCGTCAAGGGCAAGCTGCCCAAGTCGCAGCGCACGCTCGAGGGCCTCGACGCCGAGGAGCTCGAGGACCTCGGTGACGGCAGGCCGCAGCACTCCGAGAAGCGTTCGGGCCGCGACGGTCGTGGTGGTTCCGGTGGCCGCAACGGCTCCGGCGCACGACGCCGCTCGGGCGGTTCCGACCCCCGCAGCGGCTCCGCGGGGCGATCCCAGGCGGAGAACCAGCGGCCCCGCTCCGAGCAGGGCGAGCGTTCCCGGGAGACCTCCGTGGAGGACACGGGCGAGGGCACCAAGCGGCGCCGGCGGCGTCGTCGTTCCTCGGGGCAGAACAAGGCTGCCCAGGGCGGTCAGCAGGCGCAGCAGTCCTCTGCAGCGGGAGAGTAGATGGCGCAGTGGGAGCCCTTCGCATTCGATGCGGAGGGCACCAGCGCGATCGTGCACGGTGAGAACCTCAGCGTGCTGGAGGGGCTGCCGGACGAGGCGTTCTCCCTGGTGTACCTGGACCCCCCGTTCAACACGGGCAGGGACCAGGTGCGCCGCACCACTCGCTCCGTCCCCGCGGCCGCGGGCGAGGGCGATCGCGTGGGCTTCGCGGGGCGTTCCTACGAAACGATCATGGGCTCGTTGCTGCGCTACGAGGACTCGTTCGCGGACTACCTGGGCTTCCTGGAACCCCGGCTGATGCATGCCCGGCGCGTGCTGGCCACGCACGGGACGCTGTACGTGCACCTGGACTACCGCGAGGTGCACTACGTCAAGGTGCTGCTGGACGCGCTGTTCGGCCGCCGGTGCTTCCTCAACGAGATCATCTGGGCCTACGACTTCGGCGGACGCACCGCCAAGCGATGGCCGGCCAAGCACGACACGATCCTGGTCTACGTCAAGGATCCGACCGCCTACCACTTCAACTCCGCGGACGTGGACCGGGAGCCGTACATGGCCCCGGGGCTCGTGGGTCCCGTCAAAGCCGCGCGCGGCAAGCTGCCCACGGACGTGTGGTGGCACACGATCGTCTCCCCCACGGGCAAGGAAAAGACCGGTTATCCCACGCAGAAACCCGCCGGGGTGTTGCGCCGGATCGTCACGGCGTCCTCGCGTCCCGGGGACTGGGTGCTGGACTTCTTCGCAGGCTCGGGGACCACGGGCGCGGTCAGCGAGCAACTGGGCCGGAAGTTCGTGTGCGTGGACTCCAACCCCGAGGCCGTGGACGTCATGCGTCGGCGCCTGCCGGATACGGCGGTGTTCAGCGCGTCCTGATCCGGTTCACGAGCCGCTGCATCCCGACTGTTCTTCGAAACGTCGTCAGGACCGCGCCGTGCGCCCCGGCCTCACGGCCAGCGGACCTCCACCCCGGAGGTGGCCTGTTCGCAGATCCTCGTGAGCGAACGCACGGACGTGGAGTTCTCCCCCAACCGATTGGGCTTGCCCGCGCCGTGGTAGTCGCTGGATCCCGTGACGATGAGATCGTGGTCCGCGGCGAGCTTCATGAGCACCGCGCGGGACTCGTCCGGGTTGTCCCGGTGGGCGACTTCCACGCCGGCCAGACCGGCGTCGATCATCGCGTTGAAATCAGCCGGGGTGGCCACGCGACCGCGCAACGGGGCCATGGGGTGCGCGCACACCGGGACCCCGCCCGCCGCGCGCACGAGTTTGATGGCCTGCACCGGGTCCAGGGCCATGTGCCGCACGTAGTACTTAGATCGCCCGGAGAGCATGTCCGAGAACGCGGCAGAGCGGTTTGGAACGACGCCCAGCTCCACCAGGGCGTCCGCGATGTGCGGGCGGCCCACCGTGGCCTCGGGACTCACGTGGGCCATGACGTCGTCCCAGCTGATCGGGTAGTCCTGCGCGAGCAGGTCCACCATCGTGTGCGCGCGGAAGAGTCGGCTGCGCCGGGACTCCTCGATCGCGTCCAGCAGCGGTGCGTGGTCCGGGCCGTGCAGATAGCTGAGCATGTGCACCGAGATACCGCCCGCGGTGGTGCACGTGATCTCCATGCCGGGTACGAACGCGACCCCCAGGGACACGGCGGTGTCCCCCGCCTCCTGCCATCCCGCGGTGGTGTCGTGATCGGTGAGCGCGAAGACGTTGAGCCCGGCCCGGTGTGCCGCGCGGGCCACGTCCGCCGGGGACTCCGTGCCGTCCGACGCGTTGGAGTGGGTGTGCAGGTCGATTCTCATCACCTCCACGATACCCGCGGACCGCGGTGGGTCGGCCCGCGATACGCGCCGACCGGACGAGGCCGAGCCATCGCTACCGATCGCCCGGTCCTCGCTGTCCACGGGCCAGGGTTGACCGGCGTGGCACCATGGACGAGAACATTCCGCCAGCATCGCGACCCGCGCGGGAGCCCGCGCCCCGAAGGAGATGACCGCGTCCATGAGCCAAGGCTCAGCACACCCCACCGCTTCCCATCACGCGAGCGAGGACGCCGCGCAGCCCATGGACGAGCGGGTGGACAACCGCTCGCAGCGCCCCGACAACGCGGAGTTCCGCGAGTTCATGGCCTCGGGTTGGGCCGCTCCGGAGCACACGACGACGCCGCGCGCCGAGGTCGCGGAGTTCGCCGCTCAGCGCCGTGCCCGGCTCTCCCGGATGTTCCCCGGCGAGCGTCTCGTGATCCCCGCGGGCGCCCCCAAGGTGCGCTCGAACGACACCGACTATCGCTTCCGCCCGCACTCCGCGTTCGCGCACCTCACGGGCATGGGAGTGGACCACGAGCCCGAGGCCGTGCTGGTCATGGAACCCACTGAGCAGGGTCAGGGAGACGACGGCAGCGACCACACCTCCACCCTGTACTTCCACCCCATGGCCGGGCGGGACTCCGCGGAGTTCTACGCGGATGCCAAGAACGGTGAGTTCTGGGTGGGGCCCCGCCCCACGCTGGCGCAATTGCGCGACGAGTTCGCGCTGCCCACCGAGGACCTCTCCGCTCTGGAGACCGCGGTCACCAAGGACGCAGGCAACACCGCCCTGGGTGGTCTCAGCATTCGTTTGGTGCGGGACGTGGACCTGAACATGGACGCGCTCGTGGACACCTCCCGGATCAACACGGGCGTGGACCTCGAGCAGTCGGACACCAAGGACGCGACCCTGGCCGAGGCCCTGAGCGAGCTGCGGCTCATCAAGGACGAGTACGAGATCGGGCAGTTGCGCGAGGCCGTGGCGGCCACAATCCGCGGTTTCGAGGACATCGTCTCCGTGCTGCCGCGCGCGATCGGCGGTGAACGCGGCGAGCGCGTCGTCGAGGGCGCGTTCTTCTCCCGCGCCCGCCTCGAGGGCAACGACCTCGGCTACGACACCATCGCGGCGTCCGGGAACAACGCGACCGTGCTGCACTGGATCCGCAACAACGGCTCGGTCAAGCCGGGCGAGTTGATCCTCGTGGACGCGGGTGTGGAGGCCGAGTCGCTCTACACCGCGGACCTCACCCGCACCCTGCCCGTGACCGGCAGCTACACGGACGTGCAGCGCCGGATCTACCAGGCCGTGCTCGACGCCGCGGACGCCGCGTTCGACGTCGCCGTCCCCGGTAACAAGTTCCGGGACCTCCACGCCGCGGCCATGAAGGTGCTCGCCCAGCGGCTTGAGGAATGGGGGCTATTGCCTGTGTCCGCGGAGGTCTCCCTGTCCGAGGCCGGTCAGCACCACCGCCGCTGGATGCCGCACGGTACGAGCCACCACCTGGGACTGGACGTGCACGACTGCGCCCAGGCCAAGCGTGAGCTCTACCTGGACGCTGTGATCGAGCCGGGGATGGTGTTCACGATCGAGCCCGGGTTGTACTTCAAGAACGAGGACCTCGCGATCCCCGAGGAGTACCGCGGCATCGGTGTGCGCATCGAGGACGACGTGCTGATCACCGAGCAGGGCAACGAGAACCTCTCCGAGGCCCTCCCCCGCAACCCCGACGACGTGGAGTCGTGGATCCAGGGCATCTGGAACCGGGACGAGAACGTGGGCCCCAGCGCGGGCCCCGCGGCGTAACCCCCGGAACACCTAGAGAGTGATCCCCGGGCCCGCATGTCAGGACCCGGGGATCGCTCTCTGTGCGTGACGCCGCCGAACTCTCAGTCACTCCCGCGCCACCTTCGGGCACCATTTGTGGCTCTGGCGTGCCCGAAATTTTGTTGCGCGTGTGCCGTGGGTCAGCGCTGGTCCTCGCCGTGCGGCCGCTGGGTCGTGCCCTGTCCGTTGTGCGGGGTGGACCCGCCCTCGCGCGGTGCCTCGGGGGTACCCGGCTGTGTCCACGGCGCCGCGCGGTCGGCCGACTGAGCCGGGTTCGCGGGGATCGTGCCCGATGACGCCCCGTCTGTGGAGGGAGCGGGAGCGTCGGCCGCGGGGTGGGACGGAGCGGCGGCGTTCGCGGGGGCCTGCGGTGCGGGCTGCCCACCGGCCGGGGCGGCGTCGGAGGGTTCGAGCCGGATACCGTACTGCGGGCGTCCGTCCGGGAGGTCCGGGAACTTCGCGGAACGGTTGGCGTCTTCCTGCTGCTGATCTGCACCCGGGAGAAACACACCGTAGCGCGGCTCGGAACCGCCGGGAGCGTTCTGTCCCCCGGGATCACCCTGCACCGGAGCACCGTGAACCGGGGCGCCCTGACCCGGAGCGCCCGGCCGCCCGCCCTGGACGGGACCGCCCTGGGCCGGTCCACCGTACTGCGGGCCACCGGGGTACTGGCTGCCCTGCGGAGCACCCGAACCACCCCACTGGTCACCCTGCGGACCGGCGGGACCGCGGTACCCCTGACCCGGGTTCTGCCCGCGCTGCCCCACCACGTGGCCGCCCTCCATGCCGTTGAGCACCTGGCGGGCCTGACCCGCGACCTCCGGGGCGGCGAGGACCTCGTAGCTGCCCGCCACGATCCTGCTGGTCGAGGTGAAGTCCCGCTTGCCGCGGGACATGGCGTACGTGATGGTGGCCATGAGCATCCAGAACGCGCCACCGAGGATCATGGTGAGCAACAGGGACGAAGCCATGTTGGCCCCGCCCAGCAGGGACATCAAAAGGCCGAAGAACGCGCCGAAGACCAGACCGTTGAGCGCACCCTGCAGGGCGACCTTGGGGTAGGAGAGCCGACCGGTGACCTGCTCCACGGACTTGAGGTCGCTGCCGATGATCGAGACCATGGCCACGGGGAAGTGTTCGTCCGCCATGTAGTCAACGGCTTTCTGCGCCAGGGCGTAGGTCCGGTAACGGCCCACCACCTCACCGCGGGGCATTTCCGGGGCGATGGACAGTTGGGCGGGGCCTGGTTTCGAGTTGCTCATGCCATCCATTGTCCCGTAGTCACCCACGAGCCCGCCGGGAAAACCCTGGATCATCGCAGCGGGTGAACACGGCGGCCGGTGAACCCACCCCGGATCGGGTGCCCAGCAACCGGTATTGCCCGGGTTCTGATCCCCCACTCCAGGAATGGGACCGCACTGAAGCGCCCTGGGTCTGATGGAGACTCGCGCTATTTGATTCCGACCAGGTGTTCGCGGTCGGCTTGGACAGCATAGAACGCGTTCTCGAACTCGGCGGGCGGGACGTCGCCGAGGTAGCTGTGGAGGCGCTGCGTGTTGTGCCAGTGCACCCAACCGAGGGTGGCGAGCTCGAGATTCTCGACCGTCTTCCACGGCCCGGACCGGGCCGGCCCGCGGACGAGTTCGGCCTTGTAGTACCCGTTCACCGTCTCGGCCAAGGCATTGTCATAGCTGTCACCGACGGTCCCGATCGACGGCGTCGCGCCGATCTCCGCGAGGCGTTCGCCGTAGCGAATGGACGTGAATTGAGACCCCGCGTCGCTGTGACACCGCAGGTCCGCGTGGCGGTGACCTCTGGACCAGCGGGCCATCTCGATGGCGTCGAGGATCATCTCGGTGCGCATGTGCGACGCGACCCGCCACCCGACGATCATGCGGGAGAACGCGTCGATGATGAAGCACACGTACGCGACACCGGCCCAGGTCGCCACGAACGTCAGATCCGTCACCCAGAGCCGGTTCGGAGCGGTCGCGGTGAACTCCCGCTGCACCAGATCCGGGTGTCGCGCGGACGCCGGATCCGGCCTGGTCGTCTTCACCCGTTTCGAGCGCCTTGCGCCCTCGATCCCTGCCACCTTCATCAACCTCGCGGTCTGGTCGCGGCCGATCGCGATCCCCGCCCGCCGGGCCGCCTTCCAGAGCTTGCGGACCCCGTAGACCCGGTAGTTCGCCTCCCACAGCTCGACGAGCCGCGGGATCAGCTCCTCGTCCCGCTGGGCACGGGCGGACGGGGTGCGGGTCTTAGCGGCGTAGTAGCTGCTCGGAGCCACCTGCAACTGTCTGCAGATGAGCTCGACTCCGAGCCGGCGACCGTCGACGAGGTCGTCCTTGTTCGCGTCGATGAACGCGACTACTTCCGGTAGTGGCGGTCGAGCTCCGCCCCGAAGAAAGACGCAGCCCGCTTCAGCACCTCGTTGGCCCGGCGAAGCTCGCGGACTTCTTGCTCGAGCTCTTTCACCCGCTGCGCCTCCGCCGAGCTCACGCCGGAGGTGACACCCTCGTCGATGTCGGCCTGCTTCACCCACATCCGCACGGATTCGACCCCGTACCCGAGCTGCGTCGCGACTCGCTGCACGGTTCCTTGCGTGACCCCGAGCTCGGCCCGCAGCGTCCTCACCATCCGCACCGCGGCGGCCTTCTCCTCGTCCGAGTAGCGACGCGTCGTCGGCTTCCCATTCGCCAGTTCCTTCGGCATAACTCCATCCTCGTTTCCAAGGTCAGGAGCCTCCAACAAACTCACGGCGCTTCAGCGGTCGTGTCCGGGCGCACTCCGGCCAAGGTCGCCCTCGGCTACGTGGTGGCCCAGGTGCTCGGGGCGCTGGTCGCGGTGGGCATGCTGTGGGCGGTGCTGATGACACTGATTGATGCCTCCACCACCGCCCAGGCCTTGGGGGCGGTGGCCAACGGCTACGGGGAGAACTCCACCTCCCAAGCCGGTTGGTCCACCGTGCTTCTGGTCGAGTTCGTGGCGACGACGCTGTTCGTCCTCGTGGTCCTGGGCTCGACAGCCCCACGGGCCAACGCGGTCCTGGCCCCGGTGGCGATCGGGGCGAGCTTCGCCTTCCTGCTCACCATCCTGGCGCCTTTCGACGGCGGGTCGCTGAATCCGGCCCGCTCCACCGGCACCGCGGTTATCGGGGGTGTTGAAAGCCTGTCTCAGCTGTGGCTGTTTTGGGTTGCCCCGTTGCTGGGGGGTCTGGTGGCGGGTCTGATCTACCGTGTGGTAGATCTGGGCCGCTCACCCCGCCGCGCCACCGTGCCGCCCGCCGAAGACGCCACAGCGAGCACCGACACCTCCATCGCCCCGGGAGCGTGAGGGAGCCGAGCGGTGTCTCGTCACGGGATGGTCCTACTCGCCATGGCGTCTTCTCGGAGCCTTCCGGATTAACCCGTGCCAGCGCAGGTCAGCCGGGCGCCGGCGCTGAGGACGGGTCGAGCAGAGTCCCCGGAAGGGCTGTATCCCATCTGGGACGCCTGGAATTTTCTGCGTTGGCGGGACGGTCAGGGAACACGCGTCAGTGACCGGTCGCCGTTTCTAGCCTGCGCATGGTCACTGGTCTGTGCATGGTCACTGGGCTGTGGTGCGCAGTGCTGGTGCGCTCCTGGCAGGTGGAGGCGAACGTCTGCTCCAGTGCGTTGTTCGGCGTGGTGGGTCACGAGCACGACGATGCGGTCGGACAGTGCTGAGCGCAGGTCGGAGATCAGCGAGTGGGCAGCGGGTGCGTCGAGGTGAGCGGTGGGTTCGTCGAGGAGCAGGACGTCGGCGCGGGTGAGCAGCGCCCTGGCGACGGCGATGCGTTGTCGTTGGCCTCCCGAGAGGCTCCCTCCGCTCGGGCCGACTGGTGTGTCCAGGCCCTGGGGCAATCCACCCATGAAGGACTCCAGGCCCACGCGGGTAAGGACCTCATGCATGTCCTCATCGGTGGGCCGATCGTTTTTCCCCCGGGCGAGCAGGAGGTTCCCGCGGATGGTGGAGTCGAACAGGTGTGCCTCCTGGGGGCACCAGGCGAAGCGTCGCCGCAGCTGCCGGGCGTCGAAGGTGGTGCTGTCGGAGCCGTTGACCTGCCATGAGCCCTCCGCGGCGGGCAAGTGGCCCAGGAGGGTCGCCAGCAGGGTGGATTTGCCTGAGCCGGAGGGACCTTCAACGACGAGCCACCGGCCCCGGCGCACGGTGGCCTGGAGGTGGCGGAATGCCGGGGCCGGCGCCTGCGGCCAGGTGACGGCCAGGTCGGCCAGCGTCAGCTCTTGGACCTGAGCCGGAACCAGCCCGGCGGGGGGCCGAGGTCGCTTATGGCGGGTGGTTGTGGCGGTGACGGCATGGACCTTGCGCAGCGACTGGGCCAGCGCGGGCCACTGCTGTACCGCATCGACCGCGCCGAGCAGCGGATCGATCAGGCCCAGGGGCAGCAGCACGAGTGCGGCGACGACCGGTGCGGAGATTGTGCCTGCCGCCCGGGCTTCGACGGTGGTTGCCAGCATGAGCACGGAGGAGAGGGAGCAGGCCAGCACCACGACGGCCTCGCCCAGGCCCCGCGCCCAGGCAGTGGACCGGGTTGCGGTGTCCGCGGACTGCTCGAGGTCGTCGAGCCGGGCGAGCATGTCCTTGGCTCGATCGTTGGCGCGCAGCTCGTCGGAGGCGGCGACCATCGCGGCGAAGCGGCGGATCACGCTGGAGCGCACGACGGTGAGGTGGCGGGCCGCGGATCGGTCGGCCAGCAGCGCCGCGACGGGCCCGGCGAGCAGCCCGCCGAGGACGGCGACCAGTAGCGTGGGCACCGCGCTGGGGCACAGGGCCATGACGGCGACGACAGCCCCCAGGGCGGTGCCGGCCCCGGCCATCGGTGGCAGCAGGACCCGGGGGGCCAGGTCGCGGACCCGGTCGGCGGCGTCGACCAGGTGCTCCAGGGCCGCCCCACCGGTGGCTAGAACCCGGGAGGCCAGGCCTCGGGCGGCCAGCCCGGCCCAGATCCGGGACCTGAGCTCGGTGGTGGCGGACAGGACGGCGTCGTGGGTGGCCAGTCGTTCGGCGTAGCGCAGCACGGCGCGGCCGATGCCGAAGAAGCGGACGCCGACGATGGCGACCATCAGGTACATGATTCCCGGCTGCTCGCTGGCGCGCACGATTAGCCAGCCCGACAGCGTGGTGAGGGCGGCGGCGAACAGGGCTGAGGCCGTCCCCAGGGCCGCTGCCCCCAACATGCGCCAGCGAGTGGAGGCGAGGAACGCCCTGAGCTCGCCCAACGCACCACCGCAGGTCTCGGCGAGTGAAGAAGTGAACGCCTCGCCCTGGCGATCGGAGGCCTGCTGCTCCTCCGGGGCGGTGGTTCCTGGCTGGCGATGCGCCCCCTCCCCGCGGGGGCTGGCGGGCTGCCCCAGGAGCACTTTCTGGTCGGCGAGGGCGGTGATCTCGGTTTCGTGGGAGGCCAGGATCACGGTGGTGGTGCCGCGCAGGTTGTCGATGAGGTTTCTGATGCGGTGCGCGTTGGTGGGATCGAGGTGGGCGGTGGGCTCGTCGAGGAGCAGCAGCCGGGCCCCGGCGGTGATGCGGACCAGGCCCCGGGCCAGGCCCAGGCGGCGCAGTTCCCCGGGGCTGAGTTGGTTCGGGTCCGCCTCGGCCAGCCCGGTCAGTCCGACTCGCGCGAGGGCGTGGTGGGTGGAAGCGGTGTCGTGGGCGTAGAGCTGGATCTCGTCGAGGACGGTCTCGCCGACGGTGTGGATGTGCTGAGGCACCCAGGCCACTGCAGCCGGGTCGATCCCGTGGATGGTTCCTTTTTGGGCTTCGATGGTTCCGGCGAGGACCCCGAGCAGGGTGGATTTGCCGCTGCCGCTGGGGCCTTCGACGCTAGTGATAGTTCCGGAAGGGATTTCGGCGTCGAGACCGGATACTGCTGGGGAGGGCCGTCCTGGGTAGCGCACGACCACGCCACTGATTCGCACCGCGGGTGCCTGGTCCGCTGGGGTGTCCGGCTGGGGGTTGATCGTTGCGGGGTTCGATTCCGGTGGCGTCGGTCTGCGGATGTCGGGGGCCGGGGGCTCGGCGACGATCTCACGGGAGCAGTGCAAGGCTGCCATGCCGTCCTGGGAGGCGTGGAAGGCTGCGCCGAGGTCGCGGAAGGGGGCGAAGCATTCGGGGGCGAGGATGAGGGCAATGAGTCCCACCAGGAGGTCGAGGTCACCGTAGACGAGGCGCACGCCGACGAACACCGCCACGACGGCGACCGAGAGCGTGGCGATCAGCTCGAGCACGAGCGCGGAGAGGAACGCGGTGCGCAGGGTCACCATGGTTGTGTGCCGGTGCTGCTCGGAGACATCGCGCAGCGCCGCAGCCTGCTCCTCGATCCGTCCCAGGCCCACGAGGACGGGCAGTCCACGGGCGAGTTCGACCAGGTGGTGGGAGAGTCGTTGAAGGGCGGCGGAGGACTCCTCAGCCTTGTCCTGGGAGTGCAGCCCGATCAGTGCCATGAACACCGGAATCAGGGGCACGGTGAGCGCGATGATGAGGGCGCTGACCCAGTCGGCGGCCAGGATCCGCGCCCCGACCAGCAGAGGCACGGTGGTGGCGGCGGTGACCGAGGGCAGCACGCGCGCGTAGTAGTCGTCGAGGGCGTCGAGGCCGATGGTGCCCACAGTGGTCGTGGCGCCGACGTCGTGGCCGCCCCCGGCCAGGAGGCGGGTGGCGAGTTCTCGGCGCAGCCCCCGCTTCGCCCGACCGGCGGCGCGGACGGCGACGACCTGGGTGGCCCAGGTGGTTGCGGCACGCAGCAGCCCGGCACCGACCCCGACCAGCAGAGCCCGTTGCCAGGCCGCCGTGTCATGAGCGATGACCCCGACGATGCCGCGGGCCAGGGCTTCGGCCATGCCGATCAGAGCCAGAGCCTTGAGCGCTCCGAGGAGGCCGAGGGTGAAGACTGTGGCAGCACCACCGGGGCCCAGCGGGGGACGTTTCATGCCTGCTGGTTCCCGTCCGTGCCCGTCCCCGGCACACCCTCACGTCGGGTACCCGCGGCGCGGCTCGGGGCAACGGCGGGAAGGACGGGGTGGGGGGCGGGAAGATGGCCGGTGGTCAGGCGCCGGCGGAACACCCAATAGCTCCAGCTCTGAGCGAGCATCACCGAGGGCAAGCCGATGGCCGCCACGACGGTCATGACCCCCAGGGTGTAGTCGCTGCTGGAGGCGTTGGCCACCGTCAGGTGGTGGGCGGGGTCGATCGTGGAGGGCAGGACCACGGGGTAGACGTTGGCGAAGATTGAGGTAAGGCCGCAGAACAGCAGTGCGGCGGAGCCGGCGAAGGCGCGGCCTTCCCGGCCCAGGCGGGCGCTGGTCCACCCGAAGAGCGCGGCGACGACCGCGGCACCGACCAGGGGCCAGGTCCAGGCCTTGTCGTGGAGCACTTGAACGGCCAACACCCACACGGTGAGCGGCACCAGCGCGGCCGGGCCGAAACGGAGGAGGAACTGGCGGGCACGCACCCGGACCGGGCCCTCGGTCTTCAGTCCCAGGAAGGCCGAGGCGTGCACGAGGCAGAAACCGACCAGCGCCAGCCCACCGAGCAGCGCGTAGGGCGTGAACCAGGCGAAGGCCCCGCCGACGCGGTCGCCGTTGGCGTTCAGCGGCAGGCCCGTAGTGGTCAAAGCCAAGGCAGCACCGAGCCCGAAGGCGACCAGGAACGATCCCCCGCCCAGGGCCCGGTCCACCCACCGCCGCCACCGGTCGCTGTGGACCTTGCCGCGGTACTCGATGGACACCGCCCGGAAAATCAGCCCGACCAGGACGAACACGAAGGGGACGTACAGGGCAGAGAACAAGGAGGCGTACCAGTCGGGGAAGGCGGCGAAGAGCCCGGCGGCTGCGGTGATCAGCCACACCTCGTTGCCGTCCCACACCGGGCCGATGGTATTGAGCATCTGCCGGCGCTGGCGCTCATCGCGGGTACTGGTGAGCATGAGCATCCCCACGCCCAGGTCGAAGCCGTCCAGGAGGATGAACCCGGTCCACAGCACCGCGATGGCGATGAACCAGAGAGTGGGAAGCAGTTCCATGTCAGGGGCCGTTCTGTGGTCGTCGGGCTCAGTAGGCGAAGGCCAGCACGTCATCGCGCCGACCGGTCATGCCCTCGGGATGGGCGGGGTCATCTTCGTGGTGGGCGAGCTCGGGCATGGCCGAGGCGACCCCGCCGCGCACGTAGCGCACGAGCAACCTCGTCTCCACCACCAGCAGGACCGCGTAGATCAGCCCGAGGGTGATGAGGGAGAAAAGGATCTCCTCCCCGCTGACTCCCGGGGAGACGGCAGCGGCGGTGTACATGTACACCCCGTCCACACCACTGGGGTTGGGATTCGGGACGACCACGAACGGTTGCCGTCCCATCTCGGTGAACACCCACCCGGCAATGTTGGCCCCGAAGGGTGCCAGGATGGAGGCCACCGCCACCCACATCAAGGGCTTGGAAGCCGGGACGGTGCCCTTCCGGGTGAGCCACAGCGTCAGCGCCGCGAAGCCGGCGGCGAGCATGCCGAAGCCGATCATCAGGCGGAACCCCCAGTAGGTGACCTCCATTAGGGGCAGGTAGTCGATCTTTTGGCCGGCCCGTTCGCCGTACATGGGGTCTTCAGGCAGGTGGGTGCCGTAGGCGGCCTCGTACTGTGGGATGAGGGTGTTCACGCCCTTGACTTCGGTGTCGAAGTCCCCGTGGGCCAAAAACGACAGCAGGCCCGGGATCTCGATGACGTTGGTCACCTGGTCACAGTCCTGGGCTCCGAGCGGGCCCACGGCCAGCACCGAGAAGCTGGTGCCATCGTGGCAGGCCGCCTCAGCGGCGGCCATCTTCAGCGGCTGCTGGTCGAACATGAGCTTGCCCTGCAGGTCCCCGGTGGCGGCGACCCCGCCGAAGGCGACGGCGGCGACCACCGCACCGATGCGCAGGCTGGACAGCCACACCGCGTGGTCGACCCGGTCCCGCCCGGGAATATCGGCCCGCTCTCCCACGACCACGGCACCGGAGTCGTCGACGGTGTCGATGTTGTCCCGGCGGCGCTGCCACAGCTGGTACCAGGAAACCCCGATCAGGAACGCCGCGCCCACTGCCACCGCTCCGGCCAGGGTGTGGGAGTAGGCCACCAGGGCCGTGTTGTTGGTCAGCACCGCCCACACGTCGTTCATCACCGGGCGGCCGTCCACCATCTCCACGCCCACCGGGTGCTGCATCCAGGAGTTGGCGACGATGATGAAAAAGGCCGAGACCACGGAGCCGAGCACCGCGGTCCACAGCGTGGCCAGGTGCAGCTTCTTGGGCAGGCGGTCCCAGCCGAAGATCCACAGGCCCAGGAAGGTGGACTCGAAGAAGAAGGCGAGCAGGCCCTCCATCGCCAGCGGTGCGCCGAAGACGTCGCCGACGAAGCGGGAGTACTCGCTCCAGGCCATCCCGAACTGGAATTCCTGCACCAACCCGGTGGCCACGCCCATGATGAAGTTGATCAGGTAGAGCTTGCCCCAGAACTTCGTCATCCGCAGCCAACGCTCGTTGCCGGTGCGCACCCACATCGTCTGCATGAGCGCCACCAGCAGACCCAGCCCGAGCGTGAGCGGGACCATCACGAAGTGGTAGACGGTGGTGATCCCGAACTGCCACCGGGCGATCTCCAACGGATCCATGGGTTGTCCCCCAAGCCTTTTTACAGTGGTGTAGAAGTAGTTCTACGAGTCGTAGAACTACTTCTACACCACTGTAGAACACGTGGGTCGGTCCGCTAGAATCAGCTGGTGGCAACCAACGAATCGAAACGTGCAACCTCCTTAGGTGACCTGGAGCGATCCATCATGGAGATCCTCTGGCAGGCGGACACCCCCCTGTCGGCCTACGACCTCCAGGACCAGCTCCCCCTAGCCACCGACAGCGGTCGCCCCCGCGCCGCCACCACCGTGCTCACCGTCCTGTCCCGCCTGGAGCGCAAAGGCTTCGTCACACGGGAACGCACCTTCCGCCCCCACCGGTACCACGCCGCAGCGTCCCGCGAAGAGCACATGGCCTCCCTCATGCACGAGGTCCTCGGAACAGCCAACGACCGGGCCGCCGTACTCGAACGCTTCGTCGGGGGCGTCAGTTCCGAGGAGGCACAAACTCTGCGGCGCCTCCTCGACGACCACTGAGTCCATGTGATCAGCGCCTCGATCGGCCTCGCGGCATTTGCTCTCGCCCTGGCCTGGCCCGTCCCGATCCTTTTCTCGCACGCCAAGTGGCCGACCCGCGCCCCCGCCACCGCACTGGTGCTCTGGCAGGCCGTCGCCCTGGCCGGCGGGCTGTCGATGCTCGGGGCCTTGCTCACCTTCGGCCTGGCCCCTTTTGGGCCGGACTTGGTCACGGGCGGCATCAGCTTCGCCGCTAGCTTCTTGGGAGATCAGCCATGGGTGCCCGCAGGCCCGATGCACATCCTCGCGCTGTCCGGAGCAGTTCTGCTCGGCGGGCATCTGCTGCTGAACCTGATGGTCACGATTGTGCGCGCCGAACGCGATCGCCGGCGCCATGCCCAGCTGGTCCTGCTCCTGAGCACACCGTTGCCCGATGCCCCCGGCACCCGGCTCCTCGACAACCCCGCCCCTGTCGCCTACTGCCTCCCGGGGGCGTTCACCACGATGACCGTCCTCTCTGCCGGATTGCTGTCACTGCTCGATGAAAACGAGCTGGACGCGGTGATCGAGCACGAGAAGGCACATGCCACCCAACGCCATGACATCGTGCTGATGCTATTCCGCGCCTGGAAGGCTTCCCTGCCCTGGTTCCCCATCGCCGACCGCGCTCACCGCGAAGTCGGGCTCCTCGTCGAGATGCTCGCCGACGACCGCGCCCGCCGGAGCGTCGACGACCGTACCCTCGCCCGAGCCGTCGCCCTTGTCAGCACCGGTGGATCCGCTGCTCCCTCGCACCGCTTCCAAGGCACCTGGACAGGCGCGGCCCCTGCCGAGGACGCCCGTCATCGCATCCTGCGACTGGAGGCCACGCCCGTGCCGGCGGGACAAAAGGCAACAGTCATCGGCGCAGCCGCTGCGCTCATCATCGTGCCCACCATCTTGCTGCTCGCCCCCGGCCTCACCAATCTGCTCGACTGACCACAGGCGCGAACCACCCTGGCTGCCACGGCAACACCTGACCCATGACTCGGCGCCCTGACACCGAGATCTACCGCGTCACATGAGGTACATCAGCGCCACTTTGCCACCGATTCAGGAACCTCGAATCGGAGGGCGGCAGCTCTGCGCGTCATACAGCGTTGCGTGCCCGCACGACACCGCATTAACGGGAGCGAAGACGTATCCTCAGGAGGATTGTCCGTGCTCCTACGCGCACACCAATGTTTGATGCCTGCGGTCCGTTGCTCGATCTTTCCGTCGTTGCCCGCGACGTCCTGGGGGAAACACCATCATGCCCCGTGACTCCTCTCGCCGCCCTGCCAAGCCCGACCTCCGTCACCGCGCCTCCTCGCCGGTGAGCGCCCTCGCCGCGTTCTCGGCCCTCGTGGCGCCGAGCGTGGCCGTCAGCTCGGGCGTCACTCCGGGGGCCGGCGAAGAACGAGGGGCTGCCTTCGGGGTGTCGGCGGGCTCCTCGGCCTCCTCGGAGCGGTCGGACAGCGGGTGGAGCCTCTTCGCGTCAGGTCAGGAGCGGCAGCACCCTCCGGCGGCACCGTTGCGGCAGAACCGTTCCACCTCGCCCGTCCGTGACGGCGCCGCAGGCAACGGGTCCTGGCGCCAAGGCACCGGGCCGGGCGACGCCGCCCGGAACGCGGCCTCGACGGTGCGCCCGGGGCGACATGCACCGAGGCTGTACTCGGGCGAGCTTCCCGTCAACACCCTCATCGCCCCCACCACTCCCGGGGCCGTCCTGACCGGGGGAACCTTCGGGTGGCGGATCGCCCCCGATCGCGGCGACCGCGAGTTCCACAACGGCACCGACGTCTCCGCAGCCGCAGGGCTGCCGGTCGTGGCGGCCGCCGAGGGCGAGGTGACGGCCGTGTTCTGGGACGTCTGGGGCGGCAACCGTGTGGAGGTCACCCACGCGGACGGACTGAGGACCACCTATAACCACCTCGAGGACGTCAGGGTGGCCACCGGTGACCGGCTGGCCGCAGCCGAGCAGCTCGGTTCCGTCGGTGCCACCGGAACCCGAGTCACGGGACCAAACCTGCACCTCGAGACCTGGGTCGACGGGCAGGCCGTGGACCCCCAGTCCTTCGACTGGGTCGACGGTCTCCGCGTCATTCCCGCCTCCCGCAGCAAGTACTCCTTGGAGGTGCCCGTGCCGGCCCCCGTGGATGACGAGACCACCGCCAAGAAAAAGGCCGCCTCGGACGAAGAAGCTGCCGAGCAGAAGGCCGCTGCCACCAAGAAGGTCACGAAGGAGCCCCAACCCACGGCCGAGCCTTCCGCTCCTGCGAAACCCAGCCCCACACCGGCCCCTCCACCGTCAGCGGCGCAAAAGCCCACGGCCATCCAGACCAAACCCGTAAAACCCGCCCAACCGGCACCAGCTCCTGCCCCGCCCGGCCCCACAACGGCACCACCCCAACCGGCACCAGCTCCTGCCCCGCCCGGCCCCACAACGGCACCACCCCAACCGGCACCGTCACCGTCTGCGGACACTGGGAGCGAGAAGGAGCTCCTGCCCGGAGTGGCGCCCCGGGTTCCGGACACCAAACGGGACACCGATCGCGACGGCACCCTCGACATCAATGACACCGACCTCGACGGGGACGGCATCGACAACAAGGCTGACGACAACCTCGACGGCGATAAGTTCATCAATGAGGTTGATCCGGACATGGATGGGGACGGCCTGCTCAATGAGGAAGACCCGGACATCGACGGGGACGGCATCCTCAACGACAAGGATGAGGAACCCATACGCCCGGCACGAGTGGCGCCCGCCAAACCAACTCCCGAGACTGGTGTGCCCAGCGATCCTGTAGGGATTACGGCCCCTGCCGGGGGAACTCAGGCTGCTGGGACCTCGTCGGCCACCTGAAGCGCCCTGGGTCTGATGGAGACTCGCGCTATTTGATTCCGACCAGGTGTTCGCGGTCGGCTTGGACAGCATAGAACGCGTTCTCGAACTCGGCGGGCGGGACGTCGCCGAGGTAGCTGTGGAGGCGCTGCGTGTTGTGCCAGTGCACCCAACCGAGGGTGGCGAGCTCGAGATTCTCGACCGTCTTCCACGGCCCGGACCGGGCCGGCCCGCGGACGAGTTCGGCCTTGTAGTACCCGTTCACCGTCTCGGCCAGGGCATTGTCATAGCTGTCACCGACGGTCCCGATCGACGGCGTCGCGCCGATCTCCGCGAGGCGTTCGCCGTAGCGAATGGACGTGAATTGAGACCCCGCGTCGCTGTGACACCGCAGGTCCGCGTGGCGGTGACCTCTGGACCAGCGGGCCATCTCGATGGCGTCGAGGATCATCTCGGTGCGCATGTGCGACGCGACCCGCCACCCGACGATCATGCGGGAGAACGCGTCGATGATGAAGCACACGTACGCGACACCGGCCCAGGTCGCCACGAACGTCAGATCCGTCACCCAGAGCCGGTTCGGAGCGGTCGCGGTGAACTCCCGCTGCACCAGATCCGGGTGTCGCGCGGACGCCGGATCCGGCCTGGTCGTCTTCACCCGTTTCGAGCGCCTTGCGCCCTCGATCCCTGCCACCTTCATCAACCTCGCGGTCTGGTCGCGGCCGATCGCGATCCCCGCCCGCCGGGCCGCCTTCCAGAGCTTGCGGACCCCGTAGACCCGGTAGTTCGCCTCCCACAGCTCGACGAGCCGCGGGATCAGCTCCTCGTCCCGCTGGGCACGGGCGGACGGGGTGCGGGTCTTAGCGGCGTAGTAGCTGCTCGGAGCCACCTGCAACTGTCTGCAGATGAGCTCGACTCCGAGCCGGCGACCGTCGACGAGGTCGTCCTTGTTCGCGTCGATGAACGCGACTACTTCCGGTAGTGGCGGTCGAGCTCCGCCCCGAAGAAAGACGCAGCCCGCTTCAGCACCTCGTTGGCCCGGCGAAGCTCGCGGACTTCTTGCTCGAGCTCTTTCACCCGCTGCGCCTCCGCCGAGCTCACGCCGGAGGTGACACCCTCGTCGATGTCGGCCTGCTTCACCCACATCCGCACGGATTCGACCCCGTACCCGAGCTGCGTCGCGACTCGCTGCACGGTTCCTTGCGTGACCCCGAGCTCGGCCCGCAGCGTCCTCACCATCCGCACCGCGGCGGCCTTCTCCTCGTCCGAGTAGCGACGCGTCGTCGGCTTCCCATTCGCCAGTTCCTTCGGCATAACTCCATCCTCGTTTCCAAGGTCAGGAGCCTCCAACAAACTCACGGCGCTTCACGATGAGCAGGGGCAGCACTGGCGTGGGTGTCCCACTAATGGTGGTCGCTTCCATCCCTCAAACGGAGCGCGTCGTGTCACCGGATGCGCGGCACCGTCGGGAACAGCCAGAGGGCCCCTGCCATGGCAGGGGCCCTCTGGCTGTTGTTCGAGGACATCCAACAGCAGGTGCTGCGGCAAGATCCAGGGGGCAGTTGTCGGGTCGCTGGACATCGTGGCCATGGCATCTTTGAAGGGGCGCTATGGCCGGAATCGTTCAGGGGTGGGTCAGAGGCCGGTGAAGGTAGAAAAGAAGCGGAAGAACACCGAGGCAGCCACGGCCACGTAGGCGATGGCCACCAGGGTCCAGGCCCACTCGGTGGCGAAGCGCACCAACCGGGGCGGGGCGGGGATGACGCCGTGGGCGAGGTTGCGCACGGTGAGCAGGAGGAACAGCGGGATCATCGCCGCCCACACGATCATGCAGTACAGGCACAGGATGTAGATCGCGAACAGGGCCTGGGACCACAGCCAGATCACGAGCACCGCCCCGAGAGTGACCCCGACCTGCAGGCCCGCCCAGTACCAGCGCCCGAGGCGGGCCCCGGCCAGGATCGTCATGGCGGTGGTGATCACCACCGCGAAGGCGACGATGCCGATCAGCGGGTTGGGGAAGCCGAAGAGCTCCGACTGCCAGGTGCCCATGACTTGCCCGCAGGACACCCAGGGGTTGATGTCACAACTGGTGACGTGGCCCGGGTCCTTGTAGAGCTGAAGGCGCTCGAGCACCAGAATCGCCGAGGCGACCCACCCGATCACCCCGGTCACCAACAGGACCAGGGCGAAGGGGCGGCGACGGGCGAATCCGGGCAGGTGCTCCTCGGCGACCGGGCCGGCGCCTGGGTGGCGGTGGGCGCTGGTGGTGGTTTCAGCCATGGTGGATGTCCTTGGGGGTTCCTCGATCAACGGTGGCGTCGGTGGTGCCGTGCTGGTGTCTTCGAGCCAGGACGGCCAGGGCCGCGGCCAACAGGGGCAGGACCCCGGCCAAGAGGATGGAATGGGCCGCGGATTGTTGATCCGCCAGCGGAGAAGGCCCCCAGTCTCGGCCGAGTCCGGAGAACCACTCTGGTTGGATCACCGTCGGTGACAGGGCCGTGAACACCACCCAGATCCCCAGCACGGTGGCCACCGCGAGCAGCACCAAGGCCTGCGTGCGCACCGCTCTGCGGTCCGGTGGGGCGGCCAGCGCGGCGGTAGCGAAAATCAGGCCCAGGGCCACGGCGGTGGTGTTCATCAGCTCGTGGCCGACGTGGGTGTGCAGGGCCACGGCGAAGGCGGGGGTGTAGTAGAAGACGCCCAGCCCGGCCAGCATCAGGATCCCGGCCGGGGCCGGGTGAGCCAGCAGGGCCCCGGCCCGGGAGGTGCGCCATGCAGCGGCGAGCTCGCACCACCCGGTGCTGCCGTCAGTGCGGACCGGAACCAGGGCCGCGGCCAGGCGGCCGGGCGCTCCGGCGATCAGCAGCAGCGGCACCGGGAAGCTCAGCAGCAGGTGGGCGGCGGTGTGGACGCTGAACAGGATCGGGGCGTAGAGGGCCATCGCTCCGCAGGTGACGTAGACCAGCAGCACCAGACCGGCCAGGAATGCGGCCGTGCGTGCCACCGGCCATGGTGCGCCGGTGCGGCGCAGGTGTCGGGCCCCGCCCAGGTAGAGGCAAGCCGCGAGGATCGCCACGGCGATCCACAGCCAGTCGACGCGCCACTGGGTGAACCAACCGGAGAAGCTCAGGGGCGGGGGCAGGAGGTAGCCGGTGAGGATCTCCGCGGGGGTGATGTCAGGTTGTCTCTCCAGAGGCACCGGGGTGGGGGTGCGTGCCAGGGCCACGCCCAGGGCCATCACGGCGCAGAGGATGAAGACCTCCACGGTGATCAGCCGCCACACCCGGCCTAGCGTCGGGGTGCCGGCGGTGATCGCCCGGCGGTTCAGGTACCCCAGCACGCCCAGGGCCACGGTGGCGATCGTCTTGGCGATCACCAGCGCCCCGTAGCCGGAGTCCAGCCCGTCCCAGCCACCGATCCGGTAGACGGTGTTGATGACTCCCGAGACAGCCACCAGGACGAAAGCCACCCCGGCCAGGGCCGAGAAGCGTTCCAGCACGGTCCGGGCTGACCCGTGGCCGGTGGCGGGGGCGGTCAGCAGCGGGGCGAGCAGGGCGAGCACGATGATCCCGCCGGTCCAGATCCCGGCACCGAGCAGGTGCAGGGCCAGAGCATTGACGGCCCCGTTGTGATCATCGACCCCGGCCACGTGTCCCAGTTGGGACAGCGGGATGACGGCGGCCAGGGCCACCAGGGCGGTGGCGGCCACCGCCGCCGGGGAACGAACGAGCACGGCCAGGGTGGTGGTCAGTGCCGCGGCCACCGCGGTGACGGCCCATGCTTGGCCGGGGATCAGGCGGGTCACGTAGTAACCCAGTTGCCCGGTGAACTCGGCCGAGCCGGACACGGGAGCCCCGATGGTGTCGGCGTAGCTGAGCACGATGATCGCCACCGCCGCCAGGGTCCACACCGCGGCCGCGGCCGCAGCCACCGTCATGGCCCGGGCGAAGGCCGGGTGCTCGGCCCTGGTCTGTCCCGCTCCGGGGACCGGAGTGGACCGGGGCACCACGGTGGTGGCGAAGACCAGCCCGGCCCAGGTGATGCCCATGGCCAGGTGATGCACGGTCGTGGCCAGCGGCAACCCCCAGCGCACCAGGACCCCGGGATCGAGCACTTCCCGGGGCGCGGTGGCCCCGGAGGATCCCAGGGCCACCCACAGCACGGCCAAGGTCCCCACCCCGATACCGATGTAGACGGCAGCCATGGCGCGCCGGCGCCGTCCAGTCGGCGTCGGGCCGGGAGGCGGGGGGAGGACCACCGGCGGGGTGGGCGTGTGGGGTGGGGTGACCATTGGGTCAGTCGGTGGCTGCGGTTTCGACGGCGTCCCGGAAGCCTTCCAGGGACTCGGGGTTGAGCACTTCCCCATCGAGGAAGAACGTGGGAGTCCCACCCACCCCCAGAGCCTCACCGTCAGCGACATCGAGCTCGATGCGCTCCTGGGTGGCCGGATCAGCCACCGCGGCGTCGAAGGCGGCCATGTCCAGGCCGAGGTCTTCGGCAAAGCCGCGGAAGACCGCGCTCTGGTCCTCGGCCGACTCCCCCCACTGTTCCTGGGTCTCGAACATACGCTGGTACATCGCCTCGTACTGTCCCTGCTGGGCGGCGGCTTCGACCGCGAGGGCGGCGTTCATGGAGTTGCGGTGGCCCGGCAGCGGGAAGTAGCGGTGGACGAAGGTGACGGTGTCGGCGTACTCGGCCCGCAGCTCCTCGATGACGGGGTAGGCGGCCCGGCACCCTTCGCACTCATAGTCCAGGAACTCCACCAGCACGGCCTGTTCGTCCGGTGCCTGGGAGAGCACCCGGCTGTTCTCCCGCACGACCTGCCCCTGGCCCTGGGGCACCGTTTCGGGGGTGGAGTTGGCACGGGCGATGAGGATCGGGATGGCCACGGCGGCCACGACGGCGACCAGGAGGACCCACACGATGATCTTGGCCTTGGAGGGCTTCTGCTTTGGGGTGGGCGGGCTGGCGGTAGTACTCACAGGGGTGTCCGTTCTGTCTCCGGCAGCAGGGCGTACCGGTGGAGGGGGCTAGGGGTGGAGGGTCTCATCGTGGCGGTGGGAGGCCGGTTCGATCTGGAAGGTGGAGTGCTCGATGGCTACGTCGAAGTCACGGGCCACGCAGGCCTGCAGATCCGCCAGGACGACCCCGGCGTGCTCAGCGTTCAGGCAGCCGTCGTGGACGGTGACGTGGGCCGAGAGCACCGGGGTGTCGGAGTCGATGCGCGAGGCGTGCAGATCGTGCACACCGACCACGTGCGGCAGGGCTTCCAAGCGGGTGCGGACCTGCTCGAGGTCCAGGCCCTTCGGGGTGGTTTCCATCAGGACCTCGATGGTGTCGCGCAGCAGGATCAGAGCCCGCGGCACGATCAGGGCGGCGATCAACAAGGACACGACCGCATCCGCCCGGGTCCACCCGGTGGTGGCGATGACGATCGCGGAGACGATCACCGCTACCGAGCCCAGGGCGTCGTTGGCCACCTCCAGGAACGCGGCCTTCATGTTCAGGTTCTCCCCCCGGCCCGAGGCGAGGATGACCAGCCCGATGATGTTGCCGACCAGCCCGACCACCCCGAACCACAGCATGGCCGTGGACTCGACCTCGGGGGGCTCCAACAGCCGGCGCACCCCTTCGACGGCGATGAACCCGCCCACAGCCAGCAGCACCGAGGCCTGGGCGGCCGCGGCGACGATCTCGGCGCGCTGGTACCCCCAGGTGCGTTTGTCCGTGGCCGGTTTCAGCGCCAGGGTCGCGGCGGTGAGGGCGATGAGCAGCCCGGCCGAGTCGGTGAACATGTGCCCGGCATCGGCCAGCAGCGCCAGGCTGCCCGAGACCACCGCACCGATGATCTCGGCGACCATAATCGTGGCGGTGATGGCGAACACCACTGCCAGTTTCCCCCTCCGCCCGGCGCCGGCGTGGGAATGATCGTGCTCGCCGCTCATACCGGAATCTCCTGGGTGGTGGCGTCATCGGCGAGGGCCTCGGCGGCGCACTCGGGTGTCCCGCACCGGCACACCGGTTCGACGGTGAGGATAGTGCCCAGCAGGTCCTCCAACGCGTGGGCCAGCTTGGGGTCCGAGAGTTCATAGCGCACGTTGCGCCCCACCGGCACGCCCACGACCAACCCGCAGTCGCGCAGACAGGCCAGGTGGTTGGACACGATCCGCCGGCTCACCCCGATCCGGGCCGCCAGTTCCGAGGGCACCGCTGGGCCCTGCTGCAGCTGCAGCAGCACCGCGGCCCGGGTGGGATCGGCCAGTGCTTTGCCGAAACGGGACATCGCCGCGACCGGGGACAAGATCCTCATCCAATAACCGTACAGCAGAATCTGTATCAAAGGAGATGAGGGGCTTCCCTTGATGATCGGGCAATGTCCAGCTCGTATTCATACGGTGAGGGCGGACGGGGGTGCCGTCCGCCACTGCGGCATCCCCGTCCCCCGAGCCATCGCTGCACCCTAAGGGCTCTCGCTCCAATGCCGAGGCGGAGCAGGATAAGCACTGCCCGCGTCCAGCGGAAGACAGGGCAAGGCCATGAGCACTCTCCGATCCTCTCCGCAGGACTGCTCCCCGTGTGCCGATTCGCTGGCGTGTGCACATCGACAGGATCGTGGCAATCGTTCGAGTCTGCGGCTACAGCTGCGGAGTGCACCCATGCGGTCCATCCGAGTGCACCCATGCGGTCCATCGACGATGATCCTGGCGGGGCACTCCGCACCTGACGGATGAGCCCACCGGCCGGCCTTCACCACATCGGCGAGACTCACCGGTAGGTGTAGTACCCGTCGACGGGCATGGCGTTGACGGAGTGGACGAAGGTGCCCTGGGTCGGGTTCAGCGCCGAGACCATCTTGCCGCCACCGATGTAGATGCCGATGTGGTTGCCGCCGTTCTGGGACACCAGGTCACCAGGCTGCGGGTTGGACGTCGGGGTGGCGGCGGCGATCTGCTGGAAGCTGGTGCGGGGGATGTCGATGCCGTTCTGGGCGTAGACCCAGCCGGTGAATCCGGAGCAGTCCCAGGCCCCGAAGGAGGTCCCGCCCCAGACGTAGCCGGTGCCCACGCCCTGCATGGCCGTGCCCACGATGCCGCCGGCGGCCGGGGCGATCTCGGTGATGGCGGTGGACTGCGGGCTCACGCTCGAGGTGGCGGCGCTCTGCTGCGGGGCCGGGGCTTGGTCGACGGGGGCGGCGGGCTGCGCGGCGACCGGGGCCGGGGTGGTGTAGGAGGCCAGATCGGCCATCGCCGAGGCCGGAGCCGCATAGGAGGACCCGGAGGCGGCGGGGATCTCGGCGTAGGCCTGGGCCGGAGCGATGGAGCCCACCAGCGCTGCGCCGGCGGCGGCGACGACGGTGGTGGTACGCACGGCGCGCGAGGAGGTCTGGGCGCGGTGACGGGCAGTGTGCTGCTTGAAAAGCGACATGGTGGAGTTCCTCCCTTTGCCTACGAGGTGAGCTGTCGGATGCGGGTGGGAGACACCCGGCCGCAGAACGCACGCGCTCTGAGACTTAACCCCAAGGCCCCGGTACACCGGGACCGGTAATGGTTCCCCCGCTTCTGCCAAGCGATTTCTCTTCAGGAACCCCGAGCACCGGCAGAACTCGGCGATGTGCCACGAGGGCGCCGACAGGATCAGTGGTCGGCACGCACTGAAGAGTACAAGGAGATTACGAAACAATCACAATCCGATTCGGGAATGTATAGAGATCGTAAAGAAGTGGTCAAGGCTTGATGAAGACCTGAATTGTTGTCGGCTTTTTCCTGTTAATTTCCCGAGAAAGGCGGGGCGCTCTGCGCTTTGAGTGAGGTGGCTTGTTGGTGCGTGGACGCTGCGCGGGGAGTCGTCGCCCACACAGCGGTGGGGACAGGAGCCACTTCAAAAGGCGCGGCGGGTGGATCGAGAGCGAAGCCCGCGGCCATCCTGGGATATTTCGCGCTGCATCAAGCCCCGGAAATTTGGGCTCTGTCCATGCTCGCACTGACTGGCGGAACGTTAGCCAGCGTTGTGGTCGAGGAGATGCCCGACCAAGCCCACGAAGGCGACACCAGCGTGCCGGGACCGATCCTGCTCACCGGCGGAGTTGCGCTGTTCGCCGCGATCTCCGTCTACCTCGGTTCCTGAGAAGCCGTGCGCCCCGGCGTCCTCGTCTCGGGGCGCCGACGCGTGCCGACCGTGCTCAGTGGGCGCAGTTGGGACCGCATCCACCGCAGTGTGCACCGTCCTCGGCGGTGAGGACCGCAACGGGAGTGCAGCAGGCGTCTCCGCGCCAGGCCTCCAGCCCCTCCTTGACCGCCACGGCGGCGATCACCAGCGCAGCCAGCGGGTCGGCCCAGGACCAGCCCAGGGTGCTGTTGAGCACCAGGCCTACCAGCAGCACGGCGGAGAGGTAGGTGCACAGCAGGGTCTGCTTGGAATCGGCCACCGCAGAAGCAGAGCCCAGCTCCCGGCCGGTGCGGCGTTCGAACCAGGACAGGAACGGCATGATGAGCAGGCTCACCGCGGCCAGGGCGATCCCGACCGGGGAGTGTTCCGGCTCGGCGGCCCCGAGCAGGGCGCGGATCGCATCGACGGTGACGAAGGCAGCCAGGCCGAAGAAGGAGAACGCGATCACCCGCATCGCCACCTTTTCCCGTCGGTGCGGGTCCGGGGCGGCGAACTGCCACGCCACCGCCGCCGCGGAGAGGACCTCCACGATCGAGTCCAGGCCGAAGCCGATCAGCGCCGAGGAGGAGGCGATGGTGCCGGCGGTCAGGGCGATGACCGCCTCGAGCACGTTGTAGGTGATGGTGCCGGCCACGATCCAGCGCACCCTGCGGTGCAGCACCGCCCGGCGTGCATCGGCGATGGGCTTGGGGTCCAGGGTCAGGGAGGTCATGTGCAGGTGCATCCTTCCGGGGAGCAGCAGGTCGGGTCCACGGTGACCACCAGCTCCAGCAGGTCCCCCAGGGCAGCCCCGAGGCGGGGATCGGCCAGGGAGTACCAGGTGCTGCGCCCCTCGGCGGTGGAGGTCACCAGCCCGCACCCGCGCAGGCACCCCAGCTGGTTGGAGATCACCTGCTTGGACACCCCCAGGGCCTGAGCCAGTTCCGAGGGCCGGGCCGGGGCGTCTCGGAGGGACAGCAGGATCCGGGTCCGGGTCCCGTCCGAGAGAGCATGGCCCAACCGGGACAGGGCCGAAGTATGGGTGGGGGTCACCGCGGTCATCCCCCCTACGGTACAGGTTTCTGTGTACTGTTGAGGGGTGGCCTGCTGGCACTCCTCGGGCGCACCAGCGGGTCACCCGGGGCGTGCTGCGTTTGCCGGATCGAGGAGGACCGTGATGATGTCGGAAGTGGCCCCGGCTCTGGCGCTGGGCCTGTACCTGGCCGGCCTGGTGACCGCCTTCGGTGTGCGGTCGTGGATCCACCGGCGCCGCACCGGCTCCAGCGGCTTCCGCGGGGTGAGCGGGGCGCCCGGCTCGCCCGAGTGGTGGGGCGGGATCCTGTTCGCGGCCGCCCTGGTTCTCGGTGCGGCCGGGCCCGTCCTGGCCCTCACCGGCACCGTGGCCGCACCCCGGCTCCCGCAAGCACTGTCCTGGGCCGGGGCGGTCGTCACCGTGGTGGGTTTCCTCGGTGTACTAGCCGCCCAGGCCGGCATGGGCGCCTCCTGGCGGGTGGGTGTCGACGCCACCGAACGCACCGAGCTGGTCACCACCGGGGCTTTCGCCGTGGTCCGCAACCCGATTTTCACCGCGATGCTCACCACCCTGGCCGGCCTGACCCTCCTGGTGCCCACCGTGGTCACTGCAGCGGCGTGGCTGTGCTTGCTGGTGGCCGTGGAGCTGCAGGTCCGTCTCGTCGAAGAGCCCTACCTGCTGAGCACCCACCGACAGGCCTACGCCTCCTACGCCGCTCATGTCGGCCGGTTCATGCCCGGTCTCGGCCGACTCCGCCCCGCACCCCTGGGCGAGCTGACCCCCTGAACCCAGGACCCCACCACTGGCCGACAGTTCCCCCACCCCAGGAGACCAGCACCGTCCGGAGTTCCATGCCCCTGTGATCGGCTGTCGAGGCGCCCAGCCCCTCCTGCGCGCGCACGTTTGGGGGCATGACCAAGCCCTCGAGGCCGGGCCCCCATTCCCCGCGCCGGAAAGTTCGTATAGCTTAACTTTCTATGAGGACCGGGACCGGGCGCACCGGCTCAACAGGTGTTGCCGCCACTTCCCCAGGAGAGCGGTGGGTGCGCCGCCAACCGCTGCCCTGGTTGTTGGGTCCAGCCTTCGTGGCCGCGGTCGCCTACGTGGACCCGGGCAACGTCGCGGCGAACCTCACCGCCGGCGCCCAGTACGGGTACCTGTTGGTGTGAGTGCTGGTGGCCGCCAATGCCATGGCGGTACTCATCCAGTACCTCTCGGCGAAGGTCGGGCTGGTCACCGGATCGAGCCTGCCCGAGTTGCTGGGCGACCGATTGCCCCGGGGCTGGCGGCTGGCCTACTGGGTCCAGGCCGAGCTGGTGGCCGCGGCCACTGACCTGGCCGAGGTAATCGGCGGGGCGATCGCCCTGCACATCCTCTTCGGGATCCCGCTGCTGGCCGGGGGCGTGATCGTCGGGGTGATCTCGATGCTGCTGCTGGTCCTGCAGACCCGCCGGGGCCCTCGGTTTTTCGAGTTCGTCGTGACCGGCCTACTGGCGATCGTCACCGCCGGTTTCGTCACCGGCCTGTTCTTCGGCCCCGTGTCGTGGGACGAGGCCGTCGCCGGGATCGTCCCACGGTTCGAGGGCACCCCGACGGTCCTGCTGGCCGCGAGCATGCTCGGGGCCACGGTGATGCCCCACGCCATCTACGCCCACTCCGCCCTGGCGCGGGACCGCCACGGGCACTCGGTGCCCGCCGAGGCCCTGCCGCGGCTGCTGACCGCCACCCGGTGGGACGTGCTGCTGTCCCTGCTCGTGGCCGGGTCGGTGAACATCGCGATGCTGCTTTTGGCCGCGGGCAATCTCGCCGGGGTGCCCGGCACCGACAGCATCGAAGGAGCCCATGCGGCGATCACCGCCGCCCTGGGCCCGGCCGTCGGGGTCGCCTTCGGCATCGGGTTGCTGGCCTCCGGTCTGGCCTCGACCTCGGTGGGCTCCTACGCCGGATCAGCGATCATGGGCGGGTTGCTGCACGTGCGCATCCCGGTGTTCACCCGCCGGCTGATCACCCTGATCCCGGCCCTGGTCATCATCGCCGTCGGGGTGGACCCGACCTGGGCGCTGGTGCTGTCCCAGGTGCTGCTGAGCCTGGGCATCCCTTTCGCCCTGATCCCGTTGGTGCGACTGAGCAGCAACCGGGATCTGATGGGCGCCTTCGTGAACAAGGTGGCCTTGACTGTCGCCGCCTGGGTGGTCGTGGCCCTGATCGTGTCGTTGAATCTGGCGCTGATCATCCTGACCGCCACCGGGGCCGATTGAGTGGGCCCGGCAGCTCCGGCGCGGCACTCGGTAGCGTGGATCCCATGGACTTGAGTGAGATCACCCCGGTCGCCCAGGACTATCTCAAGGCGATCTGGTCGGCCACCGAATGGGGCGACCCGCCGATCACCACCACAGCCCTGGCGGCGCGGATGGGGACCTCCGCCCCCAACGTCACCGACACCGTCAAGCGACTGGCCGCCCAGGGGCTCGTCGAGTACCAGCCCTACAAACCCGTCACCCTCACCCCGCAGGGGCGCGCGTACGCGGTCGCGATGGTGCGCCGGCACCGACTGCTGGAGACCTTCCTCGTCACCACCCTGGGGTATCCGTGGGAGGAGGTCCACGACGAGGCCGAACGTCTCGAGCACGCCGTCTCCGACGCGATGATCGAGCGCATCGACGCCCAGCTGGGACAGCCTACGGCCGATCCGCACGGGGACCCGATCCCCACCGCGCAGGGACGCACCCGCCGCCCACTCAACACCACCCGGCTCACCAGGGCGAGGCCGGGACGATACGAGATCGTTCGTCTCTCTGATGCCGACCCGCAACTCCTGACCCGGTTCCGCGCCTGCGGCCTCGTGCCGGGCGGGCCTTTTCGTGTCATCGCCCAGGGAGCCAGCGGAACCACCGGTGTACCGGGGAACCAGCACACCGCGATCGATCTGGCCCCGGTGGAAGCCGAGGCCATCTGGGTGACACCCATCACCATCCTCAATACTCTCCGGAGCCTCTGAGAGCTGGTCACCGGACGAGCCCCTCACAGGACGCCGGTCTCAGCCGGCGGAGAGGATCTCGACGATGCGCTCCGGGTGACGGGTCGAGGTCAACCAATAAGGGGTGGGATCCACGGGATCGGTGATCTGGATGCGGACCACCGGGCCCACGGAGACGCGGAAGTTCATGTAGGCGCGGGCGTCAAGCTCGGGGCCCCGCACCCGTTGCACGGCGCTGCCGCGAAACGCTTCGGCCTCGCCCACAAACCGACGCTCGATACGGGCCCGCCCCACCTGCAACGACTCCCCGGTGATCACGATCCCGGTGCTCGAAACAATCAACGCCACCGCAGTGCCGCCGGCGACCACGGCCCCGACGGCCGTCCCGGCCCACATGTTGATCGGGGCCAGGGCAATGAAACCCACCAGGCCCGCGAAGAGCACGAGCAACCACATCCACCACGCGGCCGACAACCGTTCCTCGTACAGGACCGCCCCAGGGGCGGCCTTCGCGGGAAGGTTTTCGGCCCCAGGTTCGGCCGGGGAGGATCCCTGGGCGCTGCGGGACTCATCGGGTGGGCAGACGCCGGGGGACGCAGGATGGGACATGCTGCAACCCTCTCATGACAGCGCCCCCGCGGACCTTCTGGTCCGTGATCCCGGGGAGCAGATCCCGTCCGATCTGGGGTTTCTGGTTCGGCCCGATCACTGCCCCACCCAGAAATGACTTTGTGATGGGCGACAAGTGAGGAGTGTTCATCGATACCCGGCACTTCGGGAGCCCCCGTCGAGGACCTGGAGGCCACGGTTCTGCTGCCCAAGAATTGCATCCAGTGGTGCAAGAGCAATGCTGCGGGGTGCTGTCACCAGCCACGACAGCGTGCGGATGGGGCCCTCACCGATGTTATGTGGGTGAGGGCCAGCCACAAGCTGGATGGCCCCCACCAAAGCGCGATCAGTGCCCGAGGCCGGTCTTGTGGCTCACGTCCTTGTACCAGTCCGACCAGCCGTGACCGTCCCAGTAGCGGTACTTGACCACGTGGTACACCTTCTTGTCCTGGTGGTGATTGAAGTGGCGCCACTGCCCCCCCGCCCCAGGTTTCACCGCCGTGGTGGTTGAAGCTGTACTGGTAGTAGTCACTGCCGTGCTCGTGAGAATTCCCGTACTTGTCCTCGGCGTAGTAGTACTGCTTCACCTGCACCTTGGTGTAGCTGGGCTGACCCCGTTTTTTAGGTCCGGTGGTTCTGGGAGTCGTCCTGTCGCCCGTGGTTGCGGGCAGGGAGACTGGTCAGATCATGTCGAACAGCAGGAAGCGTCACACCCCGGAGCAGGTCGTCCGCAAGCTCGGGCAGGCCGACAGGATGCTCGCCGACGGCAGCGACATCGCCGCGGTGTGTCGGGAGCTTGGGATATCCGAGCAGGGGGCTTGACCCTTGATCTTGGACACGCGGTATCCAGCACGATGCTGGGGAAGCGAGAATCCAAGGATGGCCAGGAAGAACTACACCGACGAGTTCCGTCGCCGGGCGGTGGACTTGTACGAGTCCACGCCGGGCGCGACGCTCAAGGGGATCGCGGCGGATCTGGGCGTGTCCCGGGGCTCGTTGAAGGAGTGGGTCGACAAGCTCGGCTCTAGGACCACGACCGCGGGGGCGCCCACGGCCGCGCCGGCCGGTCGGCCGGAGTCGCAGGCTGCGCGGATCGCCCGGCTGGAGGCCGAGAACGCGGCGCTGCGGACCGAGCAGGCCAAGCTCGCCGAGGAGCGGGACATCTTGCGCCAGGCGGCGAAGTATTTCGCCGGGGAGACGAACTGGTGAACCGCTTCCAGTTCGTTGAGGACCACAAGGACGCCTGGAGCGTGAAGCGGTTGTGCGAGGTCGTGGAGATCGCGAGGTCGTCGTTCTACGCATGGCTGGCCGCCGCGCCGCAACGGGCCGCGAGGGTGGCAGCGGACGCGGCGCTGGCGGCACGGATCCGGGCGCTGCAAGACCCGCAGCAGGGCGGGGACCGCGCATCCGGGGCGCCGCGGATCACCGCCGACCTCAACGAGGACGCGCCTGCCGACGAGCGGGTCAACCACAAGCGGGTGGCCCGCGTGATGCGTCAGCACGGCTTGGCCGGCATCCGCCTGCGCAAGCGCGTGAAGACTACGGTGCCGGACCAGTCCGACCGGAAGTTCCCCGACCTGGTCGGCCGAGACTTCACCGCTGGGGAGCCGGGCCGCCGCTACGTGGGCGACATCACTTACCTGCCCATCGCCGACGGCACGAATCTCTACCTCGCGTCCTGCATCGATCTGGGCTCGCGGAAGCTGGCAGGGTGGAGCATGGCCGGGCACATGCGCACCGAACTCGTCGAGGACGCGCTCAGGACCGCGCGGCGCGAGCGCGGCACTCTGCGCGGCGCGATCTTCCACTCGGACCACGGGTCGGTCTACACCTCGAAGTCGTACGCAACTCTCTGCGAGCGGCTCGGGGTGACCCAGTCGATGGGCGCGATCGGCTCGTCCGCGGACAACGCCTTGGCCGAATCGTTCAACGCGGCTCTCAAGCGCGAGCTGCTCGAGGGTCGCCCCGCGTTCCCCGACCAGGCCACGGCTTACCGGGCCGTGTTCCGGTGGGCGAACCGCTACAACACCCGCCGCCGCCACTCCGCGATCGGCAACATCGCCCCGAACGCCTACGAGACCGCTGCGTCCGCTATGAAGCGCCCTGGGTCTGATGGAGACTCGCGCTATTTGATTCCGACCAGGTGTTCGCGGTCGGCTTGGACAGCATAGAACGCGTTCTCGAACTCGGCGGGCGGGACGTCGCCGAGGTAGCTGTGGAGGCGCTGCGTGTTGTGCCAGTGCACCCAACCGAGGGTGGCGAGCTCGAGATTCTCGACCGTCTTCCACGGCCCGGACCGGGCCGGCCCGCGGACGAGTTCGGCCTTGTAGTACCCGTTCACCGTCTCGGCCAGGGCATTGTCATAGCTGTCACCGACGGTCCCGATCGACGGCGTCGCGCCGATCTCCGCGAGGCGTTCGCCGTAGCGAATGGACGTGAATTGACCGGGTTCAACCGGTGGTTGCAACACCGGCTTGTTGGAGCAACAGTAGCTGCTCGTTGAAGGCTTCGGCAGGGGTTCTCCAGCCGAGGGTCTTGCGGGGCCTTGTGTTGAGTGCGTGAGCGACGGCTTCAATCTCCTCTGCCGTCCAGCTCGACAGGTCGGTGCCCTTGGGGAAGTACTGGCGCAGTAGTCCGTTGGTGTTCTCGTTCGTGCCGCGTTGCCAGGGGGACTGCGGATCGGCGAAGAACACCGGGATGCCCGTCTCGACCGTGAACTGTGCGTGAGCGGACATCTCCTTGCCGCGATCCCAGGTCAACGACCTCGCCAGTTGGGCGGGCAGCGTCGACATCGTGCTCGCCAGCGCGTTCTTCATCGTGATCGCGCCATAGCCGGCCAGCGCGGGGCCGTTCTTGGGTGTTTCCTTGTGTCGGTATCCCTTCTCACGGGGGAGGTGGACCAGCATCGTGAACCTGGTCGTGCGGTCGACGACGGTGCCAATCGCTGAGCGCTCGAGCCCAATCAGCAGGTCACCCTCCCAATGGCCGGGAACAGCTCGGTCTCCGGCTTCTGCGGGACGTTCGCTGATCAGCGTTCCAGGAGTGACGTGCGCCCAAGTCTTGCGGCGTGACCGTTCCCGCGGCGCGCGCAGCGCCCGGCCCGTGCGCAGACACCAGACAAGCTCGCGTTTGAGCGCGCCGCGGCCCTGAATGTAGAGGGATTGGTAGATCGCCTCGTGACTGATGCGCATGGACTCATCATCGGGGAAGTCGACCTTGAGCCGGTTGCTGATCTGCTCCGGACTCCACGCCGTGGACCACCCGCGGTGCTTACGGTGGGGCTTGTTGATCCCCGTGAACCGTGGGGGCTCGGGACCGATTATCACCTTGCCATCAGGCGTGGCGATCTGCCCCGATAATCGGTCCTGGACGTAGGTATGCAACCGCACGTTCGTGACCAGCTTCGCCGCCTTCGGGCGTTTCGCGGCCATGTCGGCCTTCCACTGCGCAACCGACGCTCGATACCCGCGACTTCCGTAGCGGACGGCCGCATTCCGCCGCAGCTCACGGGAGATCGTCCCCGGGTTACGGCCTAGAGTTCGAGCGATCTCGCGCACGCCGCGTCCCTGAGCACGCAGGAATGCGATCTCCTCACGCTCAGCGAACGACAGGTAGCGTCCGGTTGGCGTGAACTTCAGATCGAATGGAGGCATGCCGCCAGCGTGGCGGAACCATCGCTGACCGACAGCTTGCGCCACGCCGACCACGGCAGCAGCCTCGATGGGCAATAGCCCCTTGGCGATCTCCGCCCAGAACGCCGCCTCGACATGCCGTTGGAACTTCGGATGCCCAGGGGACCGAAGCTTCGGTCGCTCCGCCCGATCTGCTGCCTGCTGACGACGAACCATCTGACACCTCCCGATCGAGGTGTTGCGACGACCAGTTGAATCCGCCTTGAGACCCCGCGTCGCTGTGACACCGCAGGTCCGCGTGGCGGTGACCTCTGGACCAGCGGGCCATCTCGATGGCGTCGAGGATCATCTCGGTGCGCATGTGCGACGCGACCCGCCACCCGACGATCATGCGGGAGAACGCGTCGATGATGAAGCACACGTACGCGACACCGGCCCAGGTCGCCACGAACGTCAGATCCGTCACCCAGAGCCGGTTCGGAGCGGTCGCGGTGAACTCCCGCTGCACCAGATCCGGGTGTCGCGCGGACGCCGGATCCGGCCTGGTCGTCTTCACCCGTTTCGAGCGCCTTGCGCCCTCGATCCCTGCCACCTTCATCAACCTCGCGGTCTGGTCGCGGCCGATCGCGATCCCCGCCCGCCGGGCCGCCTTCCAGAGCTTGCGGACCCCGTAGACCCGGTAGTTCGCCTCCCACAGCTCGACGAGCCGCGGGATCAGCTCCTCGTCCCGCTGGGCACGGGCGGACGGGGTGCGGGTCTTAGCGGCGTAGTAGCTGCTCGGAGCCACCTGCAACTGTCTGCAGATGAGCTCGACTCCGAGCCGGCGACCGTCGACGAGGTCGTCCTTGTTCGCGTCGATGAACGCGACTACTTCCGGTAGTGGCGGTCGAGCTCCGCCCCGAAGAAAGACGCAGCCCGCTTCAGCACCTCGTTGGCCCGGCGAAGCTCGCGGACTTCTTGCTCGAGCTCTTTCACCCGCTGCGCCTCCGCCGAGCTCACGCCGGAGGTGACACCCTCGTCGATGTCGGCCTGCTTCACCCACATCCGCACGGATTCGACCCCGTACCCGAGCTGCGTCGCGACTCGCTGCACGGTTCCTTGCGTGACCCCGAGCTCGGCCCGCAGCGTCCTCACCATCCGCACCGCGGCGGCCTTCTCCTCGTCCGAGTAGCGACGCGTCGTCGGCTTCCCATTCGCCAGTTCCTTCGGCATAACTCCATCCTCGTTTCCAAGGTCAGGAGCCTCCAACAAACTCAGGGCGCTTCACACAGCACGGTTCACTAGGCTGGGCGGGTGAGCACAAACCTTTCCAAGATCTTCGTCGCGAGACTCATCGGCCTGGACGTCTTCGACCCGTTGGGCGACCGCCTGGGGCGATTGCGCGACGTCGTGGTGCTGTTGCGCCCGGGTAGCAAACCGTCGGTGCGCACCCGCCCGCTCGTCGTGGGTCTCGTGGTGGAGGTGCTCGGGAAGAAGCGTGTGTTCGTGCCCATGACGCGTGTTACGAGCATCGACGCGGAGCAGATCATCTCCACCGGGCTCGTGAACCTGCGCCGCTTCGAGCAGCGCGGTGCCGAGACGCTGGCCGTGGGTGAGCTCTTCGACCGCACCGTGGTGCTGTTGGACGGTTCCGGGACCGCCACGATCGAGGACGTGGCCATGGAGAAGAGCAACAACCGGGGTGACTGGGTCATTTCGCAGTTGTTCGTGCGCAGGTCGCAGGCCACGGGAGGCTTGATCCGGCGTCGTAATCAGACGCTCGTGGTGGACTGGGAGGACGCGGACGACCCGTCCAACGCGGGGCCGCAACCGGCCACGCAGTGGATCGCGCAGCACGAGGAGGACCAGGCCGCGGACATCGCGGACGAGCTGCGGGACATGCCGGACAAGCGCAAGCTCGAGATCGCGGCGGAACTGCAGGACGAGCGGCTCGCGGACGTGCTCGAGGAGCTGCCGGAGGACGACCAGGTCTTCATTCTGACCCACCTGGACAACGAGCGCGCCGTCACGCTGCTCGCCGAGATGGACCCCGACGACGCGACCGACCTGCTCAACGAACTGCCGGAAGCGGAGGCCGAGCGGTTCATCACCATGATGGAACCCGAGGACGCGGAGGACGTCCGGCGCCTGCGCGAGTACGAGGAGGGCACGGCCGGTTCGCTCATGACGCCCGTCCCCATCGTGCTGCCCCCGGAGGCCACCGTGGCGGAAGCGCTCGCGCACATCCGCCAGGAGGAGGTCATCCCGGCCGCGGCATCCGCGGTGCTCGTGTGCCGCCCGCCGCTCGAGACCCCCACGGGTAAGTACCTGGGTCTCGTGCACACGCAGCGACTGCTGCGTTACCCGCCGCCCGAGGCGATTGGTAACCTAATCGATCGGTCCATCGAGCCCGTCTCGGACCAGGCGTCCTTAGCCGACGTCGCTCGCGAACTGGCCACGTACGACCTCACGATCCTGCCGGTCGTCAACGACCAGGACCGGCTCGTGGGTGCGGTCACGATCGACGACGTCCTGGACGCCCTGCTGCCCGAGGACTGGCGCACGTACGACGACGGAACCCCGGTCCGGAAGGTGGGTAAGCGGTATGAGTAATCCCCGGCGCAGCGCGTCCTCGCAGTATTCGCCCGCCCCCCTGGACCAACCGCGCGAGAAACGCCCGGGGTACCTGACCCGCTTCCGCCCCAACCCGGACGCCTTCGGGCGGCTCACGGAGTCCTTCGCCCGCTGGATGGGCACGCCCCAGTTCTTGCTGTGGATGACCGTGTTCGTCACGGTGTGGTTGGCGTGGAACACCCTGGCGCCCGAGAGCATGCAGTTCGATCCGCGCGCGTTGAACTTCACGCTGCTGACACTGATGCTCTCGTTGCAGGCCTCCTACGCCGCTCCCTTGTTGCTGCTCGCGCAGAACCGGCAGGACGACCGTGACCGCGTGGTCGCCGAGGAGGACCGTAAACGCGGGCAACAGAACCTCGCGGACACCGAGTACCTCACCCGGGAGATCGCGTCCCTGCGCATCGCGTTGCGCGAGGTCGCGACCCGCGACTACGTCCGCTCCGAGTTGCGCGGGCTGCTCGAGGAGATCCTCGAGGACCAGGACCGCCGCGCCGCCGGTCAGGCCGCCGCGCAGTCCCAGGCCACCAAGTCCAAGACCAAGAAGTCCGAGGGCAAGAAGTCCGACGGCTCCACCAGGGCCCCGCGTGCGAAGAAGATCGAGCTCGAGGACCCCGAGCAGGAAGGACCGCATCAGTGAACGGGAGCACCATCGACCCCCGACTGCGCGCAGCCCTGGACGGCGTGATCGACCCCGAGCTGCGCCGCCCGGTGACCGAGCTCGGGATGATCCCCGAGGCCGTCCTCGAAGGCGGGACGGCACGCGTGACCGTGCTGCTCACGGTCTCCGGGTGCCCCATGCGCACCACGATCGAAGCGGATCTCCGTGCCGCCCTGAACGAGCTCCCAGACGTCCGCGACGTCGCCGTGGACGTGGGTGTGATGACCCCGGCGCAGCGCCAGGAACTGCAGGAGAAGCTCGGGCACCACCGCACCAACCCGTTCGCGGACCCGCATTCACTCACCCGCGTGCACGCGATCACGAGCGGCAAGGGCGGGGTGGGAAAGTCCAGCGTGACGGTGAACATCGCCGCCGCGCTGGCCGCGATGGGACGCACCGTGGGCATCGTGGACGCGGACATCCACGGCTTCTCAGTACCCGGTCTTCTGGGGATCGCGCAACCACCCACGCGCGTGGGGGACATGATCCTGCCGCCCGTCGTGGAGGTCCCGGAGGGTGCGGACCGCCGGCCCGAGGACAGCGCGGCTGGGGCCGGTCACCGCTCGCGCGGGGTGCTCAAGGTGATCTCGATCGGGATGTTCGTGGATCCCGCCCAGCCCGTGGCGTGGCGCGGCCCCATGCTGCACCGCGCGGTGGAGCAGTTCCTCACGGACGTGCACTTCGGGGACCTGGACCACCTGCTCCTGGACCTGCCCCCGGGCACGGGGGACATCGCGATCTCGGTGGGTCAGCTGCTGCCCCGCTCGGGCGTGGTCGTGGTCTCCACGCCCCAGCACGCCGCCGTGAGCGTGGCCCAGCGTTCGGGGACGCTCGCCGAGCAGACCGAGCAGAAGGTCACGGGCGTCGTCGAGAACATGTCTGCGATGGTCATGCCGGACGGCACGCGCATGGAAGTCTTCGGAGCGGGCGGTGGCGAGACGATCGCGAGCTCGCTGTCCGAGCGCCTGGGCTACCCCGTCCCCCTGCTCGGCAGCGTCCCCCTGGACGTCACCGTGCGGGAGGCCTCGGACCGCGGCGTGCCCGCGGTATGGGATCGGCCGAACTCCCCCGCCGCCGAGCAGCTGTGGGCCGTCGCGCGCGCCCTGGATCAGCAGGGCCGCGGGCTGGCCGGTAAGAATCTGGGCATCACGCCGCGCGGTTGAGCGATCTCCCTCGGGACGCCGCCGCCGCACGGCCCGGTTCCCGCTCGCCCGGCACCTACCCGTCTGTTCACGCGGCGTCGACCTCCGCGCGGCGTCGGTCTGATGACGGGACGGTTGTCAGCTCACGCGGCGCGCGGCCGATAGCGCGGCGGCCGGTTGCTCACGCCGCGCTCGACGGCTCACGTGGCCTCGGTGTCGAACGGGGCGCGTTCGCCTCGCGCGAGCCGTCGCACCGTGGGTGCGGCCACGGTGGAGGCCTCGTACTGGTGGCGGTTCTGTTCCTCGTCGTCCTCGAGCAGCGCTTCACGCACGATCACGCGCGGGTCGTACTGCCGGGGGTCGAGCTTGCGCCAGTCGAGGTCCGAGAATTCCGGGCCGAGAGTCGCCTTGAGATCGTCCGTGGCACCCGTGGCGTAGCGCCGGATGGACTTGACCATGTCCTTGAACTTCTCGGCGTACTCGGGCAACCGCTCGGGCCCGATGATCACCAGGGCCACGATGAGAATGATGATGGCTTCCCCGCCTGAAATCCCGAACACCCGCTGAGCCTATCAACGTCGTGGAACGCCCCGGTGGGGGCGGTCCTTAACCGAAAATTTCCTTGAGTCCGTCCGCGACCGTGGCCCCGAAACTCTCGTCCTTCTGCGAGGGCAGGCTGACCCGTCCCCGGTCCTCCGCCACGACTGCGCTCACGGTCTGGGCCAGGGTGGCCGGTGCGGTGTCCGATGTGAGGGTGTACACGGCGTCCGGGCGCACCATCACCGCGCGCCACGGTTGGGAGCGGTCCACCCACAACCGCGCGCCGTCGAGCACCGACCGGTGCATGCCCTCGGCGCCCACGGGGAGCCCGGTGATGCCGTCCATGGGGTTGTCGGGATTGATGTCACCGCGCTGCTCCACGATGGTCACCGAGCCGTGATCGTTGTGCAGGGCCACCGCCACGACGGGCTGGCCCCCCACCTGCGACTGTTGGATGTCCGCGACCGAGTACCCCTTCGCGGCCAGACCCGGAACGGCCCACCCCCGGGCGCGCAGGCTCTGGATGTCGGCCTCCGAGGTGGTGTCTACCATTCCCCGGGGACCGGGTGACCACGTGGCCTCCGACCGAGCGTCCGCGCTCTGGCGCTGCTGCACCTGCTTGCCCACGCTCCACACGGCGGTGGTCAGCAGGGCGACGCACACGCAGGCCGCGAAGGCGGTCATGAGACCCACGGCCCGCCGACTCGGCCGACGCCAGGGCCGGCGCACCCTGCTGCGACCCGCGACCCGTGTGGACACCCCGTCCCCCTCCCTGTTCGTCCCCTGCTGCGACCGCCCTGCGGCGGCCGCGTTCGACGCCCCAATTGTGCGGCAGGATTCTGACAGCGATCTGGACACCGACCGGGCGTTCCCGGCGGTGCCCTCAGACCGCGATAAGCTGAAGCACCGTGAGCCCGGACATGACGCCGGGCCCGCCACGTCGAAGCGCTGGGTCCGCGGGGATCCGGGCACACACAGCAGTGAAGGGCACGCCGCGTCCATGAGCACGGATAAAACCACGAGCTGGGCCTATTGCGAGGCCTACGCCACGGAGGACGAAACCGCTTTCCGTGCGCGCGAGCGCTCCCTGGCCCTGCGCTTGGACCCCGTGACCCCGGCCACCGCGGCGCTGCTGACCGTCCTGGCGTCGTCGTCCCGCCCCGCGACCGTGGTGGAAGTGGGCACCGGTGCGGGCGTCTCGGGGCTCGCGCTGCTGCGCGGGATGCCGTCCGAGTCCGTCCTCACGACCATCGACACCGACATCCGGGCCCTGCGCGCCGCGCGGGACACGTTCCGCGAGGCCGGTTTCGAAACCAAACGCACCCGCACGATCTCCGGTGCGGCCTCCCTGGTGCTGCCGCGGCTCACCGAGAACGCGTACGACATGGTGTTCATCGACGCGGACGTGGTCAACACCGCCGAGTACGTCATCGAGGGTGCCCGGTTGCTGCGTCACGGCGGGATGCTCGTGGTCAACGACGCCCTGCACCAGGACCTAGTCCCCCAGCCCGCGCAGCGCCAGGAGGAGACCGTGATCATGCGCGACGTCGTGCGCACCCTGCGGGACGAACCGCGGTTGTCCACGGCCGTCGTGCCCACGGGAACGGGTGTACTGCTGGCCGTCCGGCTGTGAGCGGCTCCCTGTTCAAGGACGCCGGACTCGTGGCCCTCGGCGGCGCCGCGGGGAGTCTGGCCCGCTGGTGGGTGTCCCTCGTGCTTCCGGCAGGATCCGGGTGGTCGTGGGCCACGTTCGCGGTCAATGCCTCCGGCGCCTTCCTGCTCGGGCTGCTGCTCGAAGCGCTCACCCGCCCCGGCCGCGAGCGCCGTGGTGCCCACACCGCGCGCATGCTGCTCGGCACCGGGCTTCTCGGCGGGTTCACCACCTACTCGACCTTCGCACTGGAGCTGTGGGAGCGCGTGCGCTCCGGGGCGAGCGCGGCCGCGTTCGGTGACGCGGTGCTGATGCTCGTCGCGGGGCTGGCCGCCGCGGCCGCGGGTCTCGCGGTGGGCGCCTGGCTCCGGGGACGACGCCGCGGCACGCCCACCGCGGGAGCGGCGCGGTGATCGCGGTACCCGCCGTGGCCCTGGGCGGCGCCGTGGGAGCGGTCCTGCGTTTCCTCCTGGACCGCGGGATCACCGCCCGGTGGGCTCCCACCTTCCCCGCGGCCACACTGCTGATCAACGTGACGGGGTCGTTCGTGCTCGGTGTGGTCACCGGACTGAGCGCGGTTCTGGGACCCGTGTGGACGCTCGCCCTGGGCACCGGGCTGTGCGGTGGCTACACGACGTTCTCCACGGCCATGGTGGACGCCGTACGGCTCGCGCGAGAACAACGTGCCGGGGCCGCGGTGGTGTCGGTGCTCGGAACCGTCCTGTGGAGCCTGCTCGCCGTGGCCGCGGGGCTCACCCTCGGGAGCCACTGGGCGTTCTGAGCCCCGAACGCCGCGAGGGCCCCTCACTCGATGTGAGGGGCCCTCGCGACACGGGCGTGGGGGGTGTCGGTGCTACTGCGTCACCGAAGCCAAGCACTCGCGCAATTCCGCGGCCTCGTCCGACTTGAGTTCCACCACCAGACGCCCTCCGCCTTCCAGGGGGACCCGCATGATCAGACTGCGTCCTTCTTTGGTGACCTCCATGGGTCCGTCACCCGTCCTCGGCTTCATGGCCGCCATTTATGAGCTCCTCTTCGTGAGTACTTACGCTCGCTATCTTATCGAACGCTCAGCCAGTACCGTGACCCGGCACACGACGCGGGAGCGCTCGGAACCATCTGTGCCATAGCGCGCAGCGCGTGTGTGGACAGCGCCTGCGGCAAGGGCCGCCGCGCGGGGTCACGGCGGGTAGTCGCCACCGCCGGGTAGTTGCTTCCAGTGCCACAGCCACCCGACCCACACGATCTGCAGCACTGCCCCGAAGATCACGAGCAGCACCCGATAGGCGCGCGAGTCGCTCACGTGCACCAGGGCGGCGGCGAGCGGCGCCCACGGCAACAGCAACCGGAACGTGGAGCTCTGCGGGTTGAGCACGAGCAGCAGATAGCACCCGTAGGCCGCGATCCACACACGGACAAAGAACGGCAGGGCCCGCTTGACCGTGTCCGAACGCAACAGCATCACGACCGCCGCCACGAGCACCACGGGAGCGACGAGTCCGGCGATCGGGCCCAGCAGATCGGTGGCCTCGCGGAACCACGGCAACACGGGGATCACGTGCTGGCTCCCGCGCCAGGCGGCCTCCGTCTCGGTGTAGGCCATGGGCTCCCGCGTGACGACCCACGCGATGGCCGGCCACGCGAGGGCGGCAGCGCACGCGATCAGCGCCACCACGAGCCAGCGGTCCAGGCACCGGTACCACGCCCGACGTCGCGCGAGCACGTCCCCCACGCTGCGCCACAACCACCACACCCCCAGCGCCGCGGCCAGGGCCACGCCGGTGGGTCGGGTCAGTGCCTGCGCCACCACGAACACGGTGACCCACACGGGCCGGTCCCGCACGACGCACAACATGGCGCTCAGCAAGAACAGCATGCTCAGCGCCTCGGCGTACGGGGTCTGCAGCACGGGTGCCACGGGGTTGAACGCGAACACCGCCACGGCCCACAGTGCCGGGCGTGAGACGCCCCCGGGAGTGCGGGGCCCGGCCATCACGGGTGCTTGGCACACCAGTCGGTAGAACACCAGGGCCGCACCGAAACCGGCCACGAGGGACACCGTGGCGGCCGTGACGGCCCACCCGGTCCCGGTCAGTGCGTCGATGCCGCGCACGAGCAGCGGGAACACGGGGTAGAACGCCCACGCGTTCTCGGACACCGTGCCCAGCGAGTCCCGGGGCACCTGGAACGGATACCCCTCCCGGAAGATGGTGTGGTACCAGTCGGCGTCCCACGTGTTCACGAAATCCAGGTAACCCAGGGCGCCGTTGCCCCACGGCCCGGGACCCTGTTGGGCACCCACGACCGTGAACACCGCCCAGCCCCAGACCCGCGACACCCCGTAGACCACGAGCACGGCGAGCCACCACGGAGCCGCCGCCCACAGTCGACGCATCCTCCCCGCACGGGAGTCGTGCGCGCTGCGCGCGGGGTCCGCCACCGCCGTGGAACTCACGCGCCGGAACCGGGGGCGCGAGCGTCGTCGCCCCTGGAACGGGGTATTGCGGTGCCAGGGTCGGTGTCGCCGCGCACGGAACCGCGCGCGCCATCCGCGGGAGCGGCGTCGTCGCCCCCGGAACCGGGCGCCGCGGCGTCGACCGCTGCCTTGCCCGGGGCGGGAGAGGCACCCGGGGCGGGGCCGGAGACCGGGATGCCGTCGTCGTCGGCGTGGACCGCGGTGAGGATCTCCACGACCTCGGCCACGCTGTCCGTGACCCGGAACAGTTCGAGGTCCGCGGTGGAGACCTTGCCGTCGGCCACCAGCGTGGTGGTGATCCAGTCCAGCAACGGGCCCCAGTAGTCCGTGCCCACCAGGATCACCGGGAAACGCGTGATCTTGCCCGTCTGCACGAGGGTCAGTGCCTCGAAGAGTTCGTCGAGCGTACCGAAGCCGCCCGGCAGCGCCACGAAGCCCTGGCTGTACTTCACGAACATGGTCTTACGGGCGAAGAAGTAGCGGAAGTTGATGCCCAGGTCCACCCAGTCATTGAGGCGCTGTTCGTGGGGCAGCTCGATGCCGATCCCTACCGAGTGCGCGCCCACGTCCACCGCTCCCCTGTTCGCGGCCTCCATCACACCGGGGCCGCCGCCCGTGACCACGGTGTAGCCGGCCTTGCCGATTTCCCGTCCCAGCTCGCGCGCGAGCTCGTACTCCGGGTGCCCCGGCGCGGTGCGCGCCGACCCGAAGACCGAGACGGCGGGGCCCAGGTTCGCGAGTGCGTCGAAGCCTTCAACGAACTCCGCCTGGATCCGCAGGACACGCCACGGGTCGGTGCGGGTGAAGTCGTCCGGTTCGGCGGGGCGCTGGTCCAGGAAACGCTGGTCGGACGTGCGCCGATGCAGCTGTTTGCGGCGCAGCACCACCGGCCCCTTGTGACGCTCGGGGGGTAGGGAACGTTCGTGCGGTGTCTCAGGGGTGTGCATGCCCACCAGGCTACGTTCTCGTGCTGCACGGCGCCGCAGAACGGCCCGGCACGCACCGCCCGGACCGGGGCCCGCCGCGCCACGACGCCCGTGTTGTGTTGCGCATCGCTTTCTCGCGGACGGTGCATTAGTTTGTTCCCATGTCTCACGCAGCAGCCTCCTCCACCCCGCCGCCCGGGGAACGTTCGGCGGCGTCGTCGGCCCCCGTAGCGAGCGCCCGACCCGCCGCGGACGACGCCGCTCTCGCGGACCGCGCGCACCGCACCGAGCGCGGTGACGCGCCCCTGGTCCGGATGAAGGGCGTCAACAAGCACTTCGGGGACCTGCACGTGCTCAAGGACATCGACCTGGAGGTCGCCCGCGGGGAAGTGGTCATGATCATCGGACCCTCGGGCTCGGGCAAGTCCACGCTATGCCGCACGATCAACCGCCTGGAGACCATCGACAGCGGCGAGATCACGGTGGACGGCAAACCCCTCCCGTCGGAGGGTCGGGGGCTCGCCCGGTTGCGCGCGGACGTGGGCATGGTGTTCCAGTCCTTCAACCTCTTCGCCCACAAGTCCGTGCTGCAGAACGTGACCCTGGGCCCGGTCAAGGTCCGGCGCAAGGACCGCGGGGCCGCGGAGCAACGCGCCCGGGAACTGCTCGACCGCGTGGGCGTGGGCAACCAGGCGGAGAAGCTGCCCGCCCAGCTCTCCGGCGGCCAGCAGCAACGCGTGGCGATCGCTCGCGCCCTGGCCATGGACCCCAAGGTCATGCTCTTCGACGAACCCACGTCCGCGCTGGACCCGGAAATGATCAACGAGGTCCTGGACACCATGGTGTCCCTCGCGAAGGCCGGGATGACCATGGTCGTGGTGACCCACGAGATGGGCTTCGCGCGGCGGGCCGCGGACCGCGTGGTGTTCATGGCGGACGGAGCCATCGTGGAGCAGAACACCCCCGAGGAGTTCTTCACCAACCCCCGCAGCGAGCGCGCAAAGGACTTCCTGGGCAAGGTCCTGGGCCACTGAGGCCAGCACCGCAGGACTCCCACTTCTCTTCTTCACCGCAGCACCACCCGTTCATTCCCTGGATCCCAAGGAGCACATCGTGAAATTCCGTAAGAGCGCCGTCGTCACTGCCCTGGCCGCCACCGCCGCCCTGTCCCTCACCGCGTGCGGCGGTTCCGGGGACTCGGGCGGCTCGGGGGGTTCCTCCGAGGCGGGCGGGGACACCCTGCGCGTGGGCATCAAGTACGACCAGCCCGGCCTGGGCTTCAAGGACGGTGAGACGTACAGCGGGTTCGACGTGGACGTGGCCCGCTACATCGCCAAGGAACTGGGCTACCCGGAGGACAAGATCGAGTGGGTCGAGTCCCCGTCCGCGAACCGCGAGAACATGCTGTCCAACGGTCAGGTGGACATGATCGTGGCCACGTACTCCATCACGGACGCCCGCAAGCAGAGCGTGAACTTCGCGGGCCCGTACTTCGTGGCCGGTCAGGACCTGCTCGTGAAGTCCGACAACACGGACATCAAGGGCCCGGAGGACCTCGAGGGCAAGAACCTGTGCTCGGTGACCGGTTCCACGTCCGCGCAGAAGATCAAGGACAAGTACGCGGGCTCGGTCAACCTCGTGGAACAGGGTGGCTACGCGGATTGCGTGACCATGCTCGGTTCCGGCGGCGTGGACGCGGTCACGACCGACGACATCATCCTCGCGGGTCTCGCCGCCACGGACGCCAACAAGGGCAAGTTCAAGGTGGTCGGTGCGCCGTTCACCGAGGAGAAGTACGGCGTGGGCATCCCCAAGGATTCCGACAAGTGCCAGGCGATCAACGACGCCATCACCAAGATGGTGGACGACGGCTCGTGGGAGAAGGCCGTGACCTCCAACACCCAGGGCGCGGACTACAAGTACAACACCAAGCTCAACCCGCCCAAGCCCGAGCCCTGCTCCTGATCCAGCGTTCGGTCCGTTCCCGGCGTGCGCGGTTCGCGCACGCCGGGGCCCCCGGGAGGAAATAGTGTCCGACTACTTAGGTGACTTCGCGTCACTCCTGTCCCAGTACGACGTCCTCGCGGCGTTCTGGGTCAACATCCAACTGACCTTCTGGGCCGCCCTGGGGTCCCTGGTGCTGGGTTCGGTCCTGGCCCTGATGCGGATCAGCCCGGTCGCCTCGCTGCGGGCCGTGGGTGCCGGGTACGTGAACATCGTGCGCAACACCCCGTTGACGATCATCCTGGTGTTCCTGGTGCTGGGGGTGTGGTCCCAGCTGGCCATCAACTTCAGTTCCGACTTCAATCGCAACTTCTTCATCTACGCGATCATCGGCCTGAGCCTCTACCACGCGTCCTTCGTGTGTGAGGCCATCCGCTCGGGCGTCAACACGGTCCCCCTGGGACAGGCCGAGGCCGCCCGGGCGATCGGCCTGGGGTTCTTCCCCGCGGCGCGCCACGTGATCTTCCCGCAGGCGCTGCGCGGTGCCGTGACGCCCTTGGGCAACACGTTGATCGCCCTGACCAAGAACACCACGGTGGCCGCGGCGGCCTCCGTCACGGAGATCTCCGCCCTCATGAAGACCATGATCGAGTTCCGCCCGGACGTCATCGTGGCCATCTTCCTGACGGTGGCGCTGGGCTTCGTGGTGATCGTGATCCCCGTGGGTCTGCTGACCACGTGGTTGTCCCGGAAGGTGGCGGTGAAGCGATGAGCACCACGGTCCTGTTCGACGCCCCCGGCCCCCGCACGCGGCGGCTCACCCTCGTGCTCAACGTGGTGGCCCTGCTCGTACTGATCGGCCTGGCGGTCGTGGTACTGCAGAAGCTCGGCGCGCAAGGACAGCTCGAGCCCGCCAAGTGGCAGGCCCTGCTCACCGAGCGCACGTGGGCCAACTTCCTGATCCCCGGACTGATCCAGACCCTCAAGGCCGCACTGCTCGCTGTGGTGGGCTCGGTCGTGTTCGGTCTGGTCTTCGGGCTGGCCCGGCTGTCCGGGGCGTGGCCCGTGCGGGCCGTGGCCGCCGTGGTCGTGGAGTTCTTCCGCGCGGTGCCCGTGCTGGTCATGATGATCTTCTTCTACCTGGGGCTCGCGCGCACCGGGTTGGTGTCCCCGTCCAGCACGCCGTTCTGGGCCGTGGTGATCGGGCTCGTGCTCTACAACGGGTCCGTGATCGCCGAGCTCGTGCGCTCGGGCGTGTACCAACTGCCCCGAGGGCAACGCGAGGCGGGGCTCGCGGTAGGGCTCACGCCGTCGCAGTGCCTGCGCAGCATCCTGCTCCCCCAGGCGCTCACCGCCATGCTGCCCTCGCTGATCTCCCAGTTCGTGGTGATCCTCAAGGACACCGCGCTCGGCTACATCATCACCTACCCCGAGCTGCTCGCCTCCGCGCGCCGGCTCGGCTCCGGTGACGGCAACATCCTGCAGACCCTGCTGGCCGCCGCGGTGGTGTTCATCGTGATCAACACGCTGCTGTCGTTCGCCGCCGGGCGTCTGTCCCGCAGGCTCAGCTACCGCACGGCGAGCATGACGCGCGCACTGCACGAGGCCGCCGAGGGCAACGAGATCGGCTGAGCCGCCCGTCCCTCGGGCCGTTCAGGACTCAGGACAACCAGGACGCGAGCGCACGGTGGCAGGCCCGGACGGCGTCGTCGAACACGTGCTCGTCGTCGGTGTGGGCGAGCAGGGCGTCCCCGGGGCCGAAGTTCACGGCAGGCACCCCGGCCTCCGAGAAGCGGGCGACGTCGGTCCAGCCGTACTTGGGCATGGGCTCCCGCCCCACGGCGGCCACGAACTGCGCGGCGGAGGGCCTGTCCAGCCCGGGACGGGCCGCCGGCGAGAGGTCCTGCCACTCGAGCTCGTACCCGGTGAAGACCTCGCGCATGTGGTCCTGTGCCTGCTCGAGGGACTTGTCCGGGGCGAAGCGGTAGTTGACCTCGACCCACGCGGTGTCCGGGATCACGTTGCCCGCGACTCCCCCGCCGATCCGGATCGCATTGAGCCCTTCACGGTAGTCGAGGCCCTCCACGGTCACGGTGCGCGCCTCGTACGCGCTCAACCGGGCCAGGACGTCCGCCTGCTTGTGGATCGCGTTCTCCCCGATCCACGAGCGCCCGGAGTGGGCGGCCTTGCCGTGGGTCGTGATCCGGAAACGCATGGTGCCGTTGCACCCGCCCTCCACGGTCCCGTTGGTCGGTTCGAGCAGCACCGCGAAGTCCGCCTCGAGCAGTTCGGGGCTGTTGCGCATCACGCGGCCCAGCCCGCTCGCATCGCTCGAGACCTCTTCGTGGTCGTAGAACACGTAGGTGACGTCCCGGTTGGGCTCGGTGAGTTCGTGCGCGAGCACCAGTTGGACGGCCACACCGCCCTTCATGTCGGTGGTGCCGCGGCCGTAGATCACGTCCCCGTCCGCTTCCCGACGCCGCGTGGCCGGGACCCCGCCCAGCGATCCCTCCACGGTGGGCAGGGGCACGGTGTCCAGGTGGCCGGCGAGGATCACGCGTTCGTCTCGGCCGCGGTCCGTGCGGGCGATCACGGTGTCCCCGTCCCGGTGGACACTGAGATGGGGCAGAGCGCGCAGGGCTGTTTCGACGGCGTCGGCCAGGGGGCCCTCGTGATCGGACACGGACTCCACGTCCACGAGCGCGGCGGTCAGATCCGCGGGATCCATGGTGAGGTCGAGGGTCACGGAAGCGTCTGAGCTCATGCGTGCCAGCCTACAGTTCGCCCCTGCGCCCCGCAGCGGGCGTCGCGGCCGGCTGCCGAGGGGCCTCATTGACGAGCCGCGTGGGCCGGGTCATCTACACCGGGGGTCACGGGGCATCTTTTAAGATGAGCCCATGACTTCAACGAGCGAGAGCACCGAGAATTCCCGTATCGCCTCCGGAGTGGGGCTGGCCACCGTGGTGGACTCCGGCGAGCGGGAGGGGACCGTGCTGGACGTCTTCTACCCTGCGCCGAGCCTGAGCGCCAACCCGGACACGAGCTACGAGGCGGATCTCCGCGTGGCCGCCACCACGGACCCGGATCGCAACGTGCGGTCCGAGATCGTGACCACCGTGATCAACCTGGACGACGCACCCCAGGACGCCGCGGACGCCTACCTGCGCCTGCACCTGCTGTCCCACCGCTTGGTGCGGCCCAACACCCTCAACCTGGACGGCGTCTTCGGCAAGCTCGCGAACGTGGCGTGGACCAGCCGCGGTCCCGTGCTCGCGGAGGAACTAACCCGCTCCCTGCTGCGCCTGCGCGCCGGCGGGACCGTGACCGTGCTTGGCGTGGACAAGTTCCCGCGCATGGTCGATTACGTGGTGCCCTCGGGTGTGCGCATCGGTGACGCGGACCGCGTGCGCCTCGGTGCCTACCTGGGCGAAGGCACCACCGTGATGCACGAGGGGTTCGTGAACTTCAACGCCGGCACGCTCGGCGAGGCCATGGTTGAGGGCCGGATCTCCGCCGGCGTCGTGGTCCACGACCACACGGACGTGGGCGGCGGCGCATCCATCATGGGCACGCTGTCCGGCGGCGGCAAGCAGCGGATCACGCTGGGCCAGCGCTGCCTGCTGGGCGCCAACGCGGGCGTGGGCATCTCCCTGGGTGACGACTGCGTCGTCGAGGCCGGCCTGTATGTCACCGCCGGTACCCGCGTGAGCCTTATCGAGGGCGGCGCCGAACCCCGCGTGGTCAAGGCGTCCGAGCTCTCCGGCGTGAACAACCTGCTGTTCCGCCGCAACTCCACCAACGGCGCCGTGGAGGCGCTGCCCCGCCAGGGCAGCACGGTGGAGCTCAACGCCGCACTGCACGCCAATTGATCCCCGCCGTCGCGCGTCCACAGATCGCGACGACGACGCCGCTCGGCCGGGTCCCGCAGCTCGCGGGCCCGGCCGCGCGTTTTCGTGAGGTCCACTGGATAGGGTGGGGACCATGAAGATTCTTGTCACCGGGGGAACCGGGTACATCGGCTCGCACACGGTTCTGGCGCTGCTCGAGGCGGGGCACGACGTCGTCGTCCTGGACAACCTGTCCAATTCGACCAAGACGTCGCTCGAGCGGGTGGCGGAACTCGCCGGACGCGACGTCGCGGCGTTCGAAGAGGTGGACCTGCTGGACCGCGAGGGTCTGGACCGCGTGTTCGCGCAGCACCGCCCGGACGCCGTGATCCACTTCGCGGGGCTCAAGGCCGTGGGGGAATCGGCGCAGAAGCCGCTGTGGTACTACACGAACAACGTCAGCGGGACCGTGAACCTGTTGTGGGCCATGGAGGAGAACGGGTGCCGCAGTATCGTGTTCTCGTCCTCGGCCACCGTGTACGGCGCCCCGGAGACCATGCCGCTCACCGAGAAGCTGTCCATGGACGCGCAGAACCCGTACGGCCGTACCAAGGAACACATCGAGGACATGCTCGCAGACCTCGCGGCCTCCGATGACCGCTGGTCCGTGGCCCTGCTGCGCTACTTCAACCCCGTGGGCGCGCACGAGTCCGGGCGGATCGGTGAGGACCCCTCGGGGATCCCCAACAACCTCATGCCGTTCGTCGCGCAGGTGGCCGTGGGCCGCCGCGAGAAGCTCATGGTCTTCGGCGACGACTACCCCACCCCGGACGGCACCGGCGTGCGCGACTACATCCACGTGATGGACCTCGCGGACGGGCACCTACGTGCCCTGGACCGGATCAGCCGGGACCACGGCGTGCACGTGTGGAACCTGGGCACCGGCCGCGGCTACTCCGTGCTGGAGGTCCGCGAGGCATTCCAGAAGGCCTCGGGCCGGGAGATCCCCTACGAGATCGCCCCGCGCCGCCCCGGCGACGCCGCTGTGTCCTACGCCGATCCCGCCTCCGCCCTCGCCGAGCTGGGCTGGTCCGCGGACCGGGACATCGACACCATGTGCCGGGACCACTGGAACTGGCAGAAGAACAACCCGAACGGTTACGACGGCTGAGCCGAGCGGCGGCGTCGTGCCCGCACCGACGAACGAGCCCCGATCACCGAACGGTGATCGGGGCTCGTCGGTTTGACCGGGGAACTCAGTTGGCGGTCGGGTAGTGGCGCTCACCCTCGCCCACGTAGAGCTGGCGGGGGCGGCCGATCTTGGTCTCGGGGTCCTCGATCATCTCGCGCCACTGCGCGATCCAGCCGGGCAGGCGGCCGATCGCGAAGAGCACGGTGAACATCTTCTCCGGGAAGCCCATGGCCTTGTAGATCAAACCCGTGTAGAAGTCCACGTTCGGGTAGAGCTTGCGCTCCACGAAGTAGTCGTCCGCGAGCGCCTTCTCCTCCAGGCCGATGGCCAGGTCCAGCAGCTCGTTGTTGCCGCCCATCTTGGCCAGGACGTCGTGCGCGTAGCCCTTGATGATGCGGGCACGGGGATCGTAGTTCTTGTAGACACGGTGCCCGAACCCCATGAGGCGGACGCCGTCCTCCTTGTTCTTGACCTTCTCCATGAACTCGTCCGCGGAGAGCCCACGATTCTGGATCTGGTCCAGCATGGCCAGCACGGCCTCATTGGCACCGCCGTGCAGCGGGCCGTAGAGGGCGTTGATGCCCGCGGAGACGGACGCGAACATGTTGGCGTGGGAGGAACCCACCAGGCGCACCGTGGAGGTGGAGCAGTTCTGCTCGTGGTCCGCGTGCAGCATGAACAGGATGTCCAGGGTCTTGGCGACCACCGGGTCCACCTCGTAGTCCTCGGCGGGCACACCGAAGCACATGCGCAGGAAGTTCTCCGCGTAGTTGAGGTTGTTATGGGGGTACAGCTGCGGCTCCCCCACGGACTTCTTGTACGCGTACGCGGCCAGAGTGGGGACCTTTGCGAGCAGACGGATGGTGGAGATCTCCACGTGCTCCTTGTTGAACGGGTCCAGGGAGTCCGAGTAGAAGGTGGACAGCGCGGACACGGCCGAGGACAGCACGGGCATGGGGTGCGCGGAGCGGGGGAAGCCGTTGAAGAACATCTTGATGTCCTCGTGCACCATGGTGTGCGTGGTGATGCGGTGCTGGAAGTCCTCGTACTGCTCACGCGTGGGAAGCTCGCCGTAGATCAGCAGGTAGGCGGTCTCCAGGAAGTTGGAGTGCTCCGCAAGCTCCTCGATGGGGTAGCCGCGGTAGCGCAGGATGCCCTGGGCGCCGTCGATGTAGGTCACCGTGGAGCGCGTGTTCGCGGTGTTCACGAACCCGGGGTCGAAGCTGACGTTGCCGGTCTCCTTGAGCAGGGAACCCACGCCGTAGCCCTTGTTGCCCTCGGTCACCTCCAGTACGGGCAGCTCGAGGGACTTGCCCTTCTCGTAGTTCAGCTCCACCTTGTCGGTGGACTTCTTGGCCTCTGCCATGATGTGTCCTTCACGGTTCGCTAGGTGTTCCACGACGGGTTCGCGGTCCGGTTCACCCCCACGCCGTCGTGGCGGTTCGGGTCGGTGCGCACCGGGCGGGAACACGATGTCATTCCCCACCAACCTACCCGTTGGTGTGATCGGGATTCCACTTGCCCACCCGTGTGCGGCGGGCTCAGACGGCGCCTGAGAGCCGTTGCACGGCGGCCGCCATGCGCTCGTCGCTCGCGGTCAGGGACAGCCGCACGTAGCCGTGCCCGGCGTCCCCGTAGAAGGTCCCGGGGCCCACCACGATGCCTAGGCGCGCGAAGCGTTCCACGGTGTCCCACGTGTCCTCACCGGCGGTGGCCCACAGGTACAAGCCGGCCTCGGAATGCTCGATCGTGAGCCCGAAGGCCTCCACGGCGGGCTTGAGTGCCTCGCGCCGCTGCCGGTAGAGGTTCTTCTGCGCCGTCACGTGCGCGGTGTCCCCCAGGGCCACGCGCATGGCTTCCTGCACGGGATAGGGCACGATCATCCCGGCGTGCTTGCGCGAGTTGATGAGCGAGGGCATCAGCGCGGGGTCACCTGTGAGGAACGCGGCGCGGTAGCCCGCGAGGTTCGACTGCTTAGACAGCGAGTACGCGCTGAACAGCAGGGACGTGTCCCCGCCGCTCACGCGCGGGTCCAGGACGGACGGCACGGGTTCGCCACCGCGTGCGGGATCCCACTGACCCCAGCCGAGCTCGGCATAGCACTCGTCGGAGACCACCACGGCCCCCTGCGCGCGGGCCTGGTCCACGAGCCGCTTGAGACTCTGCGCGTCTCGCACGATGCCCGTGGGATTGCCCGGCGAGTTGACCCACACCATGCGCACGCGCTCGCGCACCGAGGGCTCGAGCTCGTCCAGCGAGTCCGCGGCCACGGCCTCGGCGCCGGCGATCTGCGCCCCGATGTCGTACGTGGGGTAGGCGACCACGGGACGCACTACGACGTCGCCCGGGCCCAGACCCAGCAACAGCGGCAGCCACGCGACGAGTTCCTTGGACCCCACCGTGGGCATCACGGCGTCCGGGTCCAGATCGGGCACACCGCGACGATCGGCGAACCACGCGGCCACGGCCTCCCGCAGCGCGGGGGTCCCGTGCGTCGTGGGATACCCGGGGGCGTCCGCGGCGGCGGCGAGCGCATCCTGGATCACGAGCGGCGTGGGGTCCACCGGGGTCCCGATGGACAGGTCCACCACACCATCCGGGTGCTCCTGCGCGGTCCGGCGGTACGGCGCGAGGGAGTTCCAGGGGTAGTCGGGCAGGTTCAGACCGAATCCGCGGGCCACGCTCACCGGATCAGTCCTGGTTCTGCGGGGGCAGTTCCGCGATCATGGGGTGGTCCTTGTGGGTGTTGCCGAGCTTGGCGGCCCCACCCGGAGAGCCCAGATCGTCGAAGAACTCCACGTTCGCCTTGTAGTACTCGGCCCATTCCTCGGGGGTGTCGTCCTCGTAGTAGATGGCCTCCACGGGGCACACCGGTTCGCACGCCCCGCAGTCCACGCACTCGTCCGGGTGGATGTACAGGGATCGCTCGCCCTCGTAGATGCAGTCCACGGGACATTCCTCCACGCAGGCCTTGTCCTTGACATCCACGCACGGCTGCGCAATTACGTAAGTCACGGTTGACGAACCTCTCCTTCTGTTCCCAAGTCCTCGACCATTCTAGCGGCGGGCATTCGAGGCTACCGCGCCCGCGAGCGCACCAGCCAATGCCCCGTAACAATCACGGAGGCCATGACCGCCACGAAGATCACGGCGAACCACAGCAACCCCACGATCCCCACGGGCTCGGCCCACGTGGTGACCACGAGCGCCGAGCCCTCCCGCAGGTACGCGGTGGCCCAGGCGATCACGTACGTCACGAGCCCTGGGACGGCAGCCGCCCACACGCGCCGGGTCGCAGTACCGCACCACACGCTCGCGCACAGCAGCAGCGCCCCGGAGAACACGAGCCCCCACGGGAGCCACCAGCCGTCCAGGTACCAGATGTTGGCGTGCATGGCCGTGGCCACCGCTCCCGCCACGAGTCCCGTGAGCAGTGCCGTCACCAACGACGACGCCGCTCCCGGCCGTTGCTTCTCGGCTCCCCCGGGCGCGTGGTCGCCGGCGGTCTGCACGGCCGGGGCGCTCTCCCACGGGGCGGTGCGGCGCAGTCCGGACGCGCTCATTGTCCGCCCCGGCGTAACAGGCGGAACGTCTCGGTGGCGCTGAGGGTCTGCGGCACGCCGTTGGATAGCTCGTACGTGGTGCCCTGCGGGTCCTCGCCCAGGGTGATCTGTGTGGCGTGCGCCGCCATTGCGGCGCGCTTCACCGCCAGATCACCGTGGATCGCCGCTTGCGGCCGTTCGTCCGAGGGGTTCACGTCGCTCTCGATCCCCCACGTCAGGGGGACGTCCCACGCGTCGTGGGCGGTGTCCGGTGCTGACGCTGCGAGGTCCACGGCGCGCAGCGTGACCCCGTGCGTGGCCACGTGGTCCGGGTGACCGTACCCGCCGTCGTCGTCGTAGGTGATCACGGCGTGGGGGCGCACCGCGCGGATAGCTGCGGCCACGTGGGCGGCGGCCTCCTGCGGATCCGCCGCCGTGAGCGCTGCGGGTGAGACGTCCTCGGCGGGCTGCGGGCGGCCGTCGGGCCCCCAGCTCATCCCGGAATCCACGTACTTGTCCGCGCCGTTGGCGAAACCCTCGGCGGGATCGTGGGCGGGGGGCTCCCCCGCGAAGAACCGGTCCGCGAGCCCCATGGCGGCCGCGGCGGCGTCGAGCTCACCCACGCGGTAGAGCCCCAGCGCGGTGCCGTCGGTGTCCGGGCACCCGGGTTGGCCCACCTCGAGATGACGCAGGGCGGGCGGGATAACCTCACCGCGTTCGCCGCGCGTCATGGTCAGCAACACCGTGGTGGCGCCCAGCGCGCCGTAGTACCCGATGGATACGCCCGTGACGATGGCTTCGTCGTCCGGGTGGGCGTGCACCCACAACACACGAGCCCGGGCGGGGTCCACGCCCCCGGGGAGCAGTGTCTCCACCGCCCCCTCGGTCGCGTGTCCCCCGCCCGGGTATCGAGGATCGGCCACGATCAGGCGCGCGCCCGCTGCCGGGCGACCTTGAGGCGCTCGTTGGCGTCCAGGACCACCTTGCGGATGCGGATGGCCTCCGGGGTGACCTCCACGCACTCGTCCTCGCGCGCGAACTCGAGGGACTCCTCGAGCGTGAGCTTGCGCGGGGGCGTGAGGTTCTCGAAGCTGTCCGCCGTGGACGAGCGCATGTTGGTGAGCTTCTTCTCCTTGGTGATGTTCACGTCCATGTCGTCCGCGCGGGAGTTCTCACCCACGATCATGCCCTCGTAGACCTCGGAGGTGGGCTCCACGAAGAACGAGCCGCGCTCCTGCAGGTTGATCATGGCGTACGGGGTGACCACACCGGCACGGTCCGCGATCATGGAACCGTTGGTGCGGTACTCGATCTCCCCGGCCCATGGCTCGTAGCCGTCCGCGTAGGAGGACGCGATGCCCGCGCCACGGGTCTCCGTGAGGAACTTGGTGCGGAAGCCGATCAGACCGCGCGAGGGGACCTTGAACTCCATACGCACCCACCCGGTGCCGTGGTTGCTCATGCCCTCCATGCGGCCCTTACGCGCGGCCATGAGCTGGGTGATCGCACCCAGGAACTCGTCCGGAGCATCGATCGTCATGTGCTCGTAGGGCTCGTGCACCTTGCCATCCACGGTCCTGGTGACCACCTGTGGTTTGCCCGCGGTGATCTCGAAGCCCTCGCGGCGCATCTGCTCCACGAGGATGGCCAGGGCCAGCTCACCGCGGCCCTGCACCTCCCACGCGTCCGGGCGCTGGGTGGGCAGCACGCGCAGCGAGACGTTCCCGATGAGCTCCTTGTCCAGGCGGTCCTTGACCTGGCGCGCGGTGACCTTGGCGCCCTTGACGCGTCCGGCCAAGGGCGACGTGTTGATCCCGATGGTCATGGAGATCGCGGGGTCGTCCACCGTGATCAGCGGCAGCGGCTCGGGGTTCTCGAGGTCCGTGAGGGTCTCACCGATGGTGATGTCCTCGATCCCGGCCACGGCCACGATCTCACCGGGCCCGGCGCTCTCCGCAGGCACCCGGTCCAGGCCCTTGGTGGCCAACAGTTCGGAGATGCGCACGCTCTTGAGGGTTCCGTCGTGACGCGCCCACGCCACGGTCTGGCCCTTCTTCAGCGTCCCGTTGAAGATGCGCAGCAGGGCCAGGCGACCCAGGAACGGGGAGGCGTCCAGGTTGGTCACGTGCGCCTGCAGCACGCCGTCCGGGTTGTAGGACGGCGCGGGGATGTGCTCGATGATGGTACGGAACAGCGGCTCGAGGTCCTCATTGTCCGGCAACTCGCCGTTGCCGGGCTGGTCGGTGGAGGCACGGCCGGCCTTGCCAGAGGCGTAGACCACGGGCACGTCCAGGACGGCGTCCAGGTCCAGGTCCGGGTGGTCCTCGGCGATGTCCGAGGCCAGGCCCAGCAGCAGGTCCATGGTGTCGGAGACGACCTCGTCGATCCGGGCGTCCGGGCGGTCCACCTTGTTGACGACGACGATCACGGGCAGCTTGGCCTCGAGGGCCTTGCGCAGCACGAACCGGGTCTGGGGCAGCGGGCCCTCGGAGGCGTCCACGAGCAGCACGACACCGTCCACCATGGACAGACCGCGCTCCACCTCGCCACCGAAGTCGGCGTGACCCGGGGTGTCGATCACGTTGATCGTGATGGTCTCACCGTTGGCCGCGGGGCCGTCGTAGAACACCGTGGTGTTCTTGGCCAGGATGGTGATGCCCTTCTCCCGCTCCAGGTCGCCCGAGTCCATGACCCGTTCCTCGACCTCTCCGTGGCTGGAGAACGCGTTCGTCTGCTGGAGCATGGCATCGACGATGGTGGTCTTGCCGTGGTCAACGTGGGCCACGATGGCCACGTTGCGCAGATCGGCGCGCTGGGTGGTGGTTTCAGACATGCACAGGTCTCTCTTCATGAGTGGATGCAGAGGGGAATCGTGGCGATTCTACTCCCCTCCGCCACCACCCGGAGCACACGTGATGCATGTCTCCCGTGTGCTCAGCCGAGCAGTTCGGGGCGCTGCCATTCCTCACCCAGCACGTGTTCGGCCAGGAACGCGAGCACGGTCTCGTACCACGCCCGCGAGTTGGCCGGCTTGAGGATCCAGTGGTTCTCGTCCGGGAAGTACAGGAACCGGTGGCCCTCCACCCGGGTGCGCAGCTGCAGATCGGACCACAGCTCGATGCCCTGGGAGATCGGGACCCGGTAGTCCTTGTCCCCGTGGATCACGAGCATGGGGACCTGGATCCGGTCCACGAACCGGTGCGGTGAGTACACGGCGGCCTGGGCCGGGCCCATGGCCTCACGCCACTCGGTGTTGTCCGTGGTGGCACCCATGGAGTCCAAGTTCCACAGGGACGCGTGGGTCACGATGCACCGGAACCGGTCCGCCGTCTGGGTGGCCACCCAGTTGGCCATGTACCCGCCGTAGGAACCGCCCAGCAGCGCTTGGCGCTGGGCATCGATGTCCGCCCGCTGCGTCGTGGCCTCCACGAGGGCCATCACGTCCGTGAACGGCGCCCCGCCCAGCTCCTGCTGACCGCGGTCGATCATGGCCTGTCCGTAACCCGTGGAGATGGCCGGGTCCGGGAATAGCACGGCATAACCGCGGGCCACGAACGGCCACGGATTCCAACGCCAGCTCCACTGGTTGTTGGACGCCCACGGCCCACCGTGAACGAACACGAGCAACGGGTGTTCGGTTCCCTCCCCCTCGGGCAGCGCGAGCCACGCGCGGATGCTCGTCCCGTCCTCGGCGGTCGTGGTGACCTCCTCGAGGCGGCCGGGGACGGCGTCGTCGGGCACGAGACCGTCGATCCGGGTGGGCTCGGCGCAGAACTCCCGACCGGACCACGTCACCGCCTCGAGGGGGTGGTCGTAGGTGGCCCGCAGACCGTAGAACGCGTCCCCCACGGGGTGGACCGCGCAATAGGTCCACGGCTGCTCGCCACCGCCGGCCAGGACGTCGATCGAGGAGTCCCCGCCCCGCGGGCACGTGACCCGCAGCACGATCCCCCGGCCCTGATAGTCGGACGTGCACACGAAGGAGTCGTCATCGATCCACCGGGATTCCCCCGCCCAGTATTCGTCTGTGGGCACCACTTCCGTGTCCCGACCCGTGCTCAGGTCGTGGACCCACAGCGAGATCTGCAGGTTGACGCCGTCGCGCCACACGACGTCCCGCTCCAGGACGACCCGGCTGCCGTCCGGGGAGACGGGCCCGGGCTCCCACCAGTCCTCCTCGGTGGCGTCCCGGAACAGTTCGGCCTGACCGGCGCCGTCTGCCGTGATCGGCACCCGCCACAGCTGGGACCGTTCCCAGCCCTCCGGCAACCACGCGGTCAACTGTGCGATCAGCCAGGTGCCGTCCGGGGCGACCGAGTAGCGCATTAACCGCCCGGCGGGCAGATCCACGCGGCGCACGGCCTCCCCCGCGTCCCGGGACTCGGCGAGCGCGGCGGTGTCCACGAACCACAGGGCGGTCTCGGCGGCTGGGAGGTCGTGGTCCCAGTACCGGAACGGCGCGCGGTCGTAGAGCATGGGACTCGCCCCGGATTCCTCACGCAATTCGTGCAGTTCACGGTTGCGGGCGAGCTCGTCCGCCGCACCCTTGGCACTCGGGTGCATGCCCGAGAGGAAGAACAGCATGTCCCCGCCCAGCTTGGGGTCCGAGATGCCCTCGGGCATGTCCAGCACCATGCGGGCGTCGCCGCGTTCGGGGAGCAACCACAACCGGGAGCGCTTCTCGTCGTCCCCGTCCATGGGCCGGTCGGACGTGAAGTAGAGCTCCCCCGACGGCGCCGGGCACACCTCTTGGACTCCGTGATCGCCGGAGGTCAGGGGGACAGGTGCACGATCGCCGTCGGTCGGGCGGGGTACCGACCACGCGTGTTTGACGTAGCGCTTACCGTCTGAGGACAGTTCCTGCCGCAGGGCGATCACCGGGCCGTTCCGGTGTCCGCTCAATCCGGTGAGTCGTGGGGTGGCCACGAGCTGTTCGGGAGTTTCATAACGGGGTGTCATATGAGTCACATTACAGACGTGCCGGTCACGCATAAGCGCCCACGTGTCACCCCAGCCACTAACGTGGCCCTCGGCCACGTGGCGCAGCGGTGGCGGATGGGAGTGGAACGCATGAGTTCGGACAAGGGGACGTTGGCGTGGGCGGTGCGCGTCACGGTTCCCGTGGCCATGGGATACCTGCCGCTCGGGATGGCCTTCGGCGCCTATGCGGTCTCGCTGGGGTTCGCTCCCTACCTGGCGCCCCTCACGGCTCTCGTGGTCTTCGCGGGCTCGATCGAGTTCCTGCTCGTGGGATTGGTCTCGGCGGGAGCGGGCCTGCTACAGATCGCCGTGACCACTCTGCTGGTCAACAGCCGACACATCTTCTACGGCTTCTCCTATCCCACCCACCTGTTGCGTTCGCCCTTCGCCAAGTTCTACGGCCCCTATGCCCTGACCGACGAGGCCTATGCGCTGATCAACAGCGGCGTGCGCCCCACCACGCAGCACGAGCTCATGCTCATCCAGGGCATCTCCCAGTTCTACTGGGTCTTCGGTGCCGCGGCCGGAGCCGTGGCCGGCGGACTCATCTCGGAATCGTTCGACGGTTTCGACTTCGCACTGACCGGGTTGTTCACCCTGTTGTTCGTGAGCGCCCTGAGCGCGGCCTCGCAGCGCGTGATGATCGTGCTCGCTGCCCTGGCCTCCATTGCGGTGGGGCTGCTGCTGCCCCGCGACCTGTTCCTGCTCGGTGCCATGCTGTGCTACGCGGTGCTATGCGTCGTGCTCGTCAAACGCCCACGGCGCGGTCGTTCGTCCCAGACCGCGGAAGGCGGCGCCTGAGATGCTCGCAGCCATCGTCGTGTGCGCCGCCGTGACCTATTCGTTGCGCCTGTTCCCCGTGTTGTTGGCCCATCGGTTCCGCGATCGCGAGGACCTGCGGAAGATCTCCGCCCTGCTCCCCGCGGGACTCATGTTGATCCTGGTCGCCTATACATTGCTGGAGGCCGATTCAGGGGTGCATTTGAGCCGATTGATTCTCGCGGCGGTGATTTCCGTGATCGTGAACGCAGTGAGCAAGAATTTCCTGATGGCATTCATCGCGGGATTCTCCGCATATTCATTGTCGGGATTATTTCTGTAAATTGTCGAAGTAATTCGAGCGGCCCCGGAAACTCGGAGCCCCGCCGCGCAGTGAGTGAGCACACACGCCCCGCGCGCATCTGCGATGAGCCGACGACGGGGTCGCAAGCTCACTCGAACCATTAGATCAAATATTGTTTCCCTATTCTGGTGAGTGCACCCTCAACAAACTCAGGCATACCTAACCCCAATTAGGTAACGACCTTTTACCATAAGGGTCAACTTACTGGCGCGCCCCGAAAAACACCCGTAGTGTCCATATCAGTTCATCCGACGATCAGAGCACCACCCGAATCACAGGAGAAGATCATGGCCACTCTCACCGCTGTTTCCGCTTGCACCGCCACCGGCTGCGCCTTCAACGACAACGGCTGCGCCGCCCCCGCCATCACGGTGGGCGGCCAGGGCTCCGAGGCCTCGTGCACCACGTTCATCTCGCTCGATGCCCGCGGTGGCCTGCCCACCGCCAACGGCCAGGTGGGCGCGTGCCAGCGCCTCGAGTGCGTGCACAACAAGGACCTATTGTGCACCGCCTCATCGATCGAGGTCACTGCGGACGCCAACTGCGCGAGCTACGAAGCCCGCTGATCGCGGAGCTCACCGAGTAACAACTGCAGACACGAGAGGACCGCGAGTCGCATGACTCGCGATCCTCTCATGTCTGCAACGATTGATCGAGCCCCGGCAGGTTCACACAACCGCCGGACAGCCTCGGGGTGTGACGCTGTCGCTGGGGTACCGGCGCGGCGTCACGCTGCGGCGGGGGTGCCCAGCAGGGATGCGAGGTTGTCGGCGAGGTCTTGCGCGGACGACGTCGGACGATGGAACGGGACGAAGTAGACGCTGGTAGCGGTCGAACCCTCGCGCAGAACCGTGACCCCGGTGAGATCCACGTCCACCACGAAATCCCGATTCCGGGTGTGAGCGCACCCGCCGCTCGAGGGCTTACGCGTCAGCAGGTGGGCGGGGATCCATCCGTTCTCCGCGGCATCGCACATCCCGGCCAGATCGATTGGATCCACGGACACCGCGGCGTCCAGGGCCACGGCTTCGGTGTTCACCGCGGCAATGGAATCCCCGAGCCCGCGACCGAACGCCCGCACCTGGTCGACGCTCAGTGGCGTGGCACCCGAACCGTCATGAACCACGACCCGTGCCGTGGAGACGATCGCGAGTCGCCCGGAGGCCGTGTCGGCCACGGCCGCCACGAGCTCCGGCAACTCCCCCGTCATGAGGAGTTCGTCGGTCTCACCCGGGGTCAGCCACTCAAGACCCGCCAGGAAGTGTGCACTGGCCGCCACGATGCGTACGGAGGGGTCCGGAGCGAACTTGGCGATGTCCACGCGCACGTCCACGGTCTGCCCCGCCGGGGTCAGCGCAGCGGTGTCGGGCTGGGGAGCAGCAGCCATGACCATCCGGCCGTCCGGCATGAACCCGTGTGCCACGCACGGCAGTGTAGGTTGACCCTCGAGGCGGTAGGCGACCACGTTCGCTCGGCCCGCGCCCGCGAGCATGCCGTGCGCGAGCGACACCACGCGCTCCGACACGCCCACGTACCCGAGCTGTGCACCGTTGTCGGTTCGACCCACGATCGTCCCCGCTTCCATTGTGACCAATCCGACCGGGTCCGCCGAGAACATCCCGATCGCACCCGATTCGCGAAACTTAGGAAAGCCTAACCTCCCAAAAAGGTGGACGGAAGGGTTTGCGACGAATTTGATCAGATTTTTATGACCTAAATGGAGGTGATTCATGTCATGGGCATGTGCGTTAGCATCGCAGCATGCCTCCCCTACCCCTCCGACCCCGTTCATCCCGCGCCGCCCGACGATCACGCTCGCCGCGGATCGCCGGGGCCGCGGCACTGACCGGGGTGGCGTTGCTGGTCTCCGGGTGCGGGGCCTCGGGCGGGGACGCCCAGGAGGACGCGGGGCAGAATCCCGGCGCAGCGACGTCGTCCGCCACCAACCGGGCGACGAGCGAGACGGCCCGTGCGAGCGAGCCCGGCAAGGGTCCGGAGTGTCCCGAGGACGCGTGCTTCACCGTGGCGATGACCGGTGATCTCCTGCTGCACGAAGGCCTGTGGCGCAACTTCGCGGTGGACCCGGCCATGAATGAAAACAGACACTTCGACTTCGACCCGCTGCTGGCCGGTCAGAAGCCGTACCTGGACCAGGCCGACGTGGCCATCTGCGAGATGGAGACCCCGGTGGCGCCCAAGGGTGGGCCCTACTCGGCCTACCCGAGCTTCAGTGTGCCGCCGGAGATCACCGTGGCGGCCAAGAACACGGGTTACGACGCGTGCACGTCCGCGACCAATCACACCGTGGACCGCGGCACCGAGGGCGTGAACCGGACCTTGGCGACCCTCGACGAGGCGAGCCTCAAGCACACCGGCTCGTACACTTCCGAGCGCGCATCCGAAGAGCCCATGCTGCTGAAGACCCCGGCCGGGACCGTGGCCGTGGTCACCGGGACCAACAGTCTCAACGGCCAGCGGGCGGAGCACGACTGGCAGGTGGACCGGCTGCGGGACCCCGCCGAGGAGCCGCAGGCCGCGCGACAAGACATCGACCGCGCCGTGGCGCAGGCGAAGAAGGCGCGCCAGCAGGGCGCGGACGTGGTGATCGCGGCCATGCACTCGATCATCGAGTACCAGGACGACGCCGACGCCTACCAGAAAACCACGGCCCACTCGCTGATCGATTCCGGTGCGTTCGACGCCGTGTACGGTCACGGTTCGCACAGCGTGCAGCCCATCGAGCACTACAACGGCAAGTGGATCGTCTACGGACTGGGCAACACCGTCACGGAGACCTCCCCGGCGCATGAGAACAACAACCAGGGTCTGATCACGCGCTTCCAGTTCGCGCTCGGGGACGACGGCGCGTGGCGGGTCAGCGACCTGGCCTGGGCACCGAGCTCCAACACCCAGGACGGCCGGTTCCAGTGGTGCTCCACGGCCTCGGACCAGCCCAACGGTGTGTGCCGCTCCCCGCAGGAGGACCGGCAGATCCGCGAGCGCATCGCGGGGATCATCAACACGGACTCGGCGACGGCGAACGGGTTGCGGGAGTGGCGGGTCGCGGAGGAAACGGAAGACTGAGCGGCGGAACGTCCACGAGAGAAGGCCGGTTCCACGAGACCCCGTGAGGGTCCCGGAACCGGCCTTCTCCGTGCTCGTGAGGGGGGCGTCAGCCCTGCACGCCGAGCTTCCCCAGGATGATCTGGCGCACGCGTCCGGCGTCCGCCTGGCCGCGCGTGGCCTTCATGACCGGTCCGATCAGGGCGCCCACGGCCTGGACCTTGCCGCCCTTGATCTTCTCGACCACGTCCGGCATCTGGGCCATGGCGTCGTCCACGGCTGCGGTGAGGGCGCCGTCGTCGGAGACGACCGCGAGCCCGCGGGACTCCACGATCTCCGCCGGGGTGCCCTCACCCTCGACCACGAAACCGAGGACCTTCTTGGCCAGCTTGTCGTTGATCTTGCCGCCGTCGATCAGCCCGTTGAGTTCGACCACGTGGGCCGGGGTCACGAGCAGGTCCGCGATCTCGACCTCGCGCTGCTTGGCGAGGCGGGCGATCTCACCCATCCACCACTTGCGCGCCACGGCGGCGGAGGCGCCCGCGGCAATGGTCTGCTCGATCTCGTCCAGCACACCCGCGTTGACGACGTCGCGGAACTCCTCGTCCGTGTACCCCCAGTCCGCCTTCAGCCGCTTGCGGCGCTCGGCGGGGGGCTCGGGAAGGCTCGCGCGCAGTTCCTCGATCCAGTCCGCCGTGGTCACCACGGGCACCAGGTCCGGTTCGGGGAAATAGCGGTAGTCGTCCGCGTCCGACTTGGGCCGCCCCGCGGTCGTGGACCGGGTGTCCTCGTGCCAGAAGCGGGTCTCCTGCGTGACCTTCTCCCCCGCGGCGAGCACGGCGGCGTGGCGCTGGATCTCGTAGCGCACGGTGCGCTCCACGGCGCGCAGCGAGTTCACGTTCTTCGTCTCCGAGCGCGTGCCGAACTGCGTGGCGCCCTTGGGCATCAGAGACACGTTCGCGTCGCAGCGCACGTTGCCGCGCTCCATGCGGGCGTCCGAGATGCCGAGGTTCTTCACGATCTCGCGGATCGCGGCCACGTAGGCGCGGGCCAGTTCCGGCGCCCGCTCCCCCGCACCCACGATGGGCTTGGTCACGATCTCGATGAGCGGCACACCTGCGCGGTTGTAGTCCACCAGGGAGTACTGCGCGTTCTGGATCCGCCCGGCATCCCCGCCCATGTGGGTCAGCTTGCCGGCGTCCTCCTCCATGTGGGCGCGCTCGATCTCCACGCGGAACTCCGTGCCGTCCTCCAGCTCGAGGTCCAGGTGCCCGTCGAACGCGATGGGCTCGTCGAACTGCGAGGTCTGGAAGTTCTTGGGGGTGTCCGGGTAGAAGTAGTTCTTCCGTGCGAAGTGGCACTTCTGCGCGATCGAGCAGTTCAGCGCGAGACCGAGCTTGATCGCGGATTCCACTGCCTTGCCGTTGACCACCGGCAGCACGCCGGGCAGCCCCAGGGACACCGGGGTCACGTTGGTGTTGGGCTCGTCCCCAAAGGTGTTGGGGGCGGCATCGAACATCTTGGTCTTGGTGTTCAGCTCCACGTGCACCTCGAACCCCAGGACGGGGTCGAAGCGCTCGAGGGCTTCCTCGAAGGACAGCACGTCCTGGCTCATCACTTGCCTCCCTGCGCGGCAGTGGCCGCAAAGTCACGAACGGTGGCGGTCACGTCGGCGCGTTCCCGCCACAGCGGGCCGCCCCACTGCTCGGTGAGCAACCGCTCCAGACCGGCCCCGGCGCGGTACACGCGGGCGTCCTCGCGCGCCGGTGCCATGAACTGGATCCCCACGGGCAGCCCGTCCTCCGGTGCCAGGCCGCCCGGCAGGGAGATCGCGGGGATCCCCGCGAGGTTGGTGGGGATCGTGGCGATGTCGTTCAGGTACATCTGCATGGGATCCGCGGACTCGTCCACGCCCCCGATGTCGAACGCGGTGGTGGGCGCGGTGGGCGAGATCAGCACGTCCGCCTTCTCAAACGCCGCCGCGAAATCACGCTGTACGAGCGTGCGCACCTGCTGTGCGGAACCGTAGTACGCGTCGTAGTACCCCGCGGACAGCGCGTACGTCCCCAGGATGATCCGGCGCTTGACCTCGTCCCCGAAGCCTGCGGCGCGGGACGCGCTCATGACCTTCTCGATGGTGGGAGTGCCCTCGGGAGTGACGCGCAGACCGAAGCGCACGCCGTCGTACTTGGCCAGGTTGGAGGAGACCTCCGAGGACATGATCAGGTAATAGGCACCCAGCGCGTACTCGAAGTTGGGCGTCTGGACGTCCACGATCTCGGCGCCCGCGGCGCGCAGGAGTTCGAGGGACTCCTCGAAGCGCTGCTGCACACCGGCCTGGAAACCCTCGCCGCTCAGCTGCTGGACCACGCCCACGCGCAGCCCCTTGAGCCCGCCCTCGGCAGATCCCTCGCGCGCGGCGCAGGCGTAGGAGCCCACGGGATCCGTCAGCGAAGTGGAGTCGGCGGGATCGTGACCGCCCACGACCTCGTGCAACAGCGCGGCGTCGAGCACCGTGCGGGAGCACGGGCCCACCTGGTCGAGCGAGGACGCCATGGCAATCACGCCGTAACGGGACACCGAACCGTACGTGGGCTTGACGCCCACCGTGCCGGTCACGGCCGCGGGCTGGCGGATGGAGCCACCGGTGTCCGTGCCCAGGGCCAGGGGCGCCTGGAACGCGGAGACCGCGGCGGCGGAACCGCCACCGGAACCGCCCGGGATCTTGCGCAGGTCCCACGGGTTGCGCGTGGGACCGAACGCCGAGTGCTCGGTGGACGAACCCATGGCGAACTCGTCCAGGTTGGTCTTGCCCAGGATGGGCATGCGCGCCGCACGCAGCTTGCGGGTCACCGTGCCGTCGTACGGGCTCATCCAACCCTCGAGCATCCGGGACGCCGCCGTGGTGGGCTGGCCCTTGGTCACGATGAGGTCCTTGACCGCCACGGGCACACCCGCGAGCTCGGGCAACTGCTCACCCTTGGCGCGTGCCTCGTCCACACCACGGGCCACGTCCAGGGCCTCCTCGCGGTTGCGGTGCAGGAACGCGTTCAGCCCGTCGGTCCCGCGTGAGCGGTCCTGGGCGTCCAGCGGGGTGCCGTCCGTGGCCTCGATCTGCTCGAGGTGCGCGGTCACGGCGTCCACCGAGGAGACCTCACCGGAGGCCAGCTTGGCCGCGAGGTCCGCGGCGGACAGTTCTACGATGCGCTCGCTCATGCTCACTCCCCGTCCAGGATCGCCGGGACCCGGAACTTGCCGTCCTGGCTGTCCGGTGCGTTGCTCAGGGCTTCCTCCTGCGTGAGGGTCTCCCCCACCACGTCCTCGCGGAAGACGTTGTGCAACGGCAGGGGGTGGCTCGTGGCGGGGACGTCGTCCCCGGCGGCTTGGCTGACCGAGGCCACGGATTCGACGATGAGATCGAGTTCACCGGCCACGCGGGCCAGTTCCTCGTCCGACATCTCGATGCGCGCGAGTTCGGCCAGGTGCGCCACCTGCTCGCGATTGATCGCAGACATGCATGCTCCTGGTATTCGCTGATTGGTTCCGATCCAGTCTAGCGAGCGCCTACCCTGGACTCAGCACTCCCGTTCTCCCGCCGATCTCCCGAAGGGGTCCCACTTCGTGGCTCAGTCCTCCGCCCGTTCATCACGACGCCGCTCCACGCCTTCCAAGGGCACCTCCCGGATGACCCGGGCGGACGCCGCGCGCGCCCGCGTGGATCACGACAACGCGTGGCGACAGTGGGTCTCGGACTCCGCCGTGGAGACCGTGGACACCGCACTGAGCCACGTCCAGGCGGTCGTGGAGGAACAGGTGCGCCAGTACGGAGCATTCCCAGCCTTCCTGGTCACCGGCGCCAAGGACGGGGAGTTCGAACTGGATTCGGTGGACCCGTCTCGTGTGAACGATCTGGCCCCCCAGGACGTGCTGGCCGAACTGCGGGGCATCGCGCGAGAGAAGGCCTCCGGATTGCTCGTCGCCGCACTGGCCTACCCCGCCACCCTCCCGGACCGCTCCGGTGCCACCGCGGTGATCGTGGAGGTCGCCCACCGCGAACGGCTCAGCCTGGAAGTTGTCCAGGAATACAATGTCGTGGAGGCCAAGGGCCGCACGTTCGTGAACTTTGGCGATCCGCACACGGATCGAGCGGATCCGTGGTTGTTCGCGGTGCGTGACTGAGACCCGGACATCGCCTCCTCCGACGGGACGACCCGTCAGCACACCGGATAGCTCGGGGACGACCCCGCCCGGACCGGGGCGCGCACAGTCCCGAGAATCGAGCTGACGCTTCCATGTTCCCCACGCGTCGTTCCATCCTGACTCCGGGAGCCCTGGCCCGCGTGATCGCAGGATGGGGATTCTTCGTGCTGCTTCAACTCTCCGGCTCGCTGCTGGCCCCACCCGTGTCCTCTCCGCTGCTCGTGGGGGCGCTCGTGGTGATCGTGGGCGTGATCCTGTACGCGGCCACGGGCGTCGTGCGACAGGCCGAACACCTGGCCCACCGACTCGGCGATCCGTACGGTTCGCTGGTGCTGACCCTGTCCATCGTCGTAATCGAGGTGGTGTTGATCTCCGCGGTCATGCTGGGCCCCGGTGAGCACGCCACGATCGCGCGGGACTCCGTGATGGCCGTGGCCATGATCATCCTCAACTTGGTAATCGGTCTGTGCCTGCTCGTGGGCGGCCTCAAGCACGGGGACATGGCCCACAATCGGACGGGAACCTCCAACTACCTGGCGCTGCTCGTGGTCCTGAGCGCCCTGACCTTCGTGCTACCCGCGGCGCTCGGCACCGACGGCGCGTACCAGCCGTGGCAGGAGATCTCCATCATCGCGGTCACCGTGGCGATCTACGCGTTCTTCCTGTACCGACAGACGGGCGCGCAGGCCGTGGACTTCACCGAAGTGGACCCCCGGTTGCGCCCGGGTCCGGAGACCGCGGCCCGGGAGACGACGACGCGTCCGTCCCTGCGCTCGGTCCTGGCCGAGCACCGCACCGAGATCCTCGCGCGCCTGGCATTGCTCGTGATCACCGTGGTGCCCGTCGTGGTGCTGTCCCACGACATGGCCTCGCTGTTGGACGATGGGCTCGGCCGTGTGGGGGCACCGCCCGCGCTGGCCGGCGCGCTGATCGCGGCCATCGTGTTCCTGCCCGAATCCCTCACCTCGTTGCGCGCCGCGCTGGCCGGGGAGATCCAGCGCGTGAGCAACCTGTGCCACGGGGCGCTGGTGTCCACGGTGGGGTTGACCATCCCGGCGATACTCGTGATCGGGCTGCTCACCGATCAAACGGTCGTGCTCGCCGAGAGCCCCGCGAACCTGGTGCTGCTCGGGATCACGCTGGGACTGTCCCTCACCACGTTCGCATCCTCCAGAGTCACGTCGATCCACGGTGCGGCGCACCTGGTGATCTTCGCGGCCTACGGGATCACGGTGTTCTCCTGATGCGCGACTGACCTCGCTGGGAGGCCCAGCGGGGTCAGTCCGACAGCGGATCAGCGAGCCGCGTTCACCACGCGGGGAGCTCGGGCAAGGCGCTCTCGGACTCCACGAACTCGTCGTCACCGCGGGCCAGCCACCGCTGCATGCCCTCGCGGTCGGAGGTGATGAGCTGACCGCCGTCGCCGATGATCCACTCGTCCCGCTCCTCGGTGCGCAGGGTCATCCCCGGGGCACCCTTGGCCCGCATGGTGCGCACCGCGGCCTCCACGGCGTTGAGCAGGGAGTCCGGGTCCGCTTCCGCCACGGTCCACGTGGTGTCCAGGTCGTGGTGGTGCACCACGACCTCCGCGATCCGCACCGCGGGCACGGACGTGGCCGGGACGGGCTTACCGTGCAGGTCGAGCTCTTCGGTGACGATGTCGCCCTTGAGACGCTCGCACTGCTCGGCGAAGAACTGCGCGTTCTGCTTGAAGGTCTCGATCAGCTCGTCCTTGGGCAGCGCGGCGAGCTCGTCGATCTCCTGCTCGCGCGCCTCGTGGGACTCGTAGGGCTGCTGGGGTTCACCCGTGGTGGCCCAGTCGATGAGCTTGACCAGGGCGCGGGCGTTGGAGGCCAGGTGCGCGATCACGTGCGCGCGGTCCCAACCCTCGCACAGGGTGGGGCCCACCATTTCTTCGTCCGAGAGGGACTCCACGGTCGCGAGGAACATGTCGGTCTCCCGCCTCAGACGGGAGAGGTCGGAGTTGAGGCGTGCCGGTGTCATCATGGCTCCCACTGTAGTAATTCCCCACGCGAGCCAGCGCACGATGGCAGGGCTCAACACATACGCATATCGTCCGAGTCCCCATGGGCGGAGCCCCGGGCTGCCGCGCGAACCGCGCTGCTCCCGGGGCTCCGATCATGCTCAGGACACCGTGTGGGCCAACTGCTGACGCAGTTCGCGGCGCGTGCGCTGGGCCTCGGGCGAGGGCACGGGCACCGCGGCGAGCAAGCGCTTGGTGTACTCCTGCTCGGGGTGGCGCAGCACCGCTTCGCGCGAGCCCTGTTCCACGATGTGCCCGTGCTGCATGACCACGATCCGGTTGGCGAGCCGGTCGATCACCGCGAGGTCGTGGGTCACGAACAAGCACGCGAAGCCCATCTCCGCTTGCAGCTGCTCGAACAATTCCAGGACCGTGGCCTGCACGGACACGTCCAGCGCGGACGTGGGTTCATCCGCCACGAGCAGTTTCGGCTTCAGGGACAGGGCCCGGGCGATGCCCACGCGCTGCTTCTGACCGCCCGAGAGCTCGTGCGGGTAACGATTGCGGTAGTTGCGCGGCAACCGCACCTGGTCCAGGAGTTGCTCGATGCGCTGCTGCAGTTGCGCCCCTTTAGCCTCGCCGGCCAGGAACATGGGCTCACCGATCGACTCACCGATCGGCAGCCGCGGGTTCAGCGAGGACGCGGGGTCCTGGAAGACCATGCCCACGTCCTTGCGCACCGCGTTGAGCTTGGCGCGCGGGGCACCGTGCAGTTCCACGCCGTCCACGACAAGCGATCCCTCGACCACGGGCAGCAGTCCCACCGCGGCGCGGCCGATCGTGGTCTTGCCGGAACCGGATTCACCCACGAGACCCACGGTCTCCCCGGCAGCCACGGTGAGGCTGACGCCCTCGACCGCGCGGAACGCGGGGTTGCGGCCCTGCTTGGGGTACTCGATGGCCACGTCATTCAACTGCAGCACCGGTTCCACGACCCGCTGGGCGAGCGTGTCCATGGACGCTGCCTCCGCCGTGCTGCGGTCCACCACCATGGGCATGACCACGGAACGCTCGAGCGCGGCGACCATGTCCACGGACTCGTCGTTCTCGCTGCCCTGGCCCAGGTGGGGCACGGCCTCGAGCAACGAGCGGGTGTAGGGGTGGCGCGGTGCGGTGAAGATCTGCTCCGCCGTGCCCTGTTCCACGATCACGCCCTTCTGCATGACCGCGATGTTGTCCGCGAGGTCCGCCACCACACCCATGTCGTGGGTGATCAGGATGACCGCCGAGTCCAGCTGGTCCTTGAGGTTGCGGATCAGGTCCAGGATCTCCGCCTGCACGGTCACGTCCAGGGCCGTGGTGGGCTCGTCCGCGATCAGCAGTTTGGGGTCGCACGAGAGGGACTGCGCGATCATCGCGCGCTGCCGCTGACCACCGGAGAGCTGGTGGGGGTAGGAACGGAACGCCTTCTCGGGGTCCGGCAGTTCCACCATGGTGAGCATCTGCCGGGCACGTTCGGCGGCCTCGGCGGGTGAGATGTCCCGGTGCAGGCGGATGGTCTCCACGATCTGCTGGCCCACCGTGTACACGGGGTTCAGCGCGGTCATGGGCTCCTGGAAGATCACGGCGATCTCCTCGCCACGCACGCGCCGCAGCGCGTTGCCGCGCAGCCCGATCAGTTCCTCCCCCGCCAGCACGGCCGAACCGCGCACGCGTGCGTTGGAGGGCAGCAGCCCCAGCATGGACATCGAGCTCGCGGACTTGCCCGAACCGGACTCGCCCACGATCGCGAGCACCTCCCCCGCTGCGACGTCGTAGTTCAGGTCGATCGCGGCCGGAACCCAGTCACGGTCCACACCGAAGTCCACGGACAGCCCGCGCACGCTCAGCACGGGTTCACCGCGGGCCACGGTCCTGCGGGCCGGGCCGCGCCGCACGGTGGGTTCGTTGCGCTGCGCCCGCCGACCGCGCCGATTCTGCGCGCCCTCGGCGGTGGCACCCGCCGCGGCACTGCCGCCGGCGGCTGCACCCGCGGCCGCGGTTCCGTCGGCGCGACCGGTGACCGCAGCGGCGTCGGCGGCCGTGGCACCGGACGATCCGGCGGCGCGAGGGTGAGCCGCGGAGGGGTTAGCGGGGCCTTCGGTGGCCACCCGCCCGTCGCCGCTCGGCGTGCCGTCCCACGGGGCGTTGTGCTCGGCGGCCGTGGCCTCGTGCGATGACGCCGCGTTCGGGTCCTGCGCCGCGTCGTGGGGTCGCGGGGTGCCCTCGGGCTGGTTCGAGGTGCTCATCGTGTGTGCTCCATCGTGTCGAGAACTGGGCGCGCGGCCGCGGCACGCGCGCATTGCCTAGCATGGGGGTCATGACCCGAGAACCCGCCGGCGAGCCCGAAACCTACCGAGCGTCGTCGGCCCCGTGGCTCACGGGATTCCTGGTGGTCCTGGGTCTGGTGATGTGCTTCGCGGGCTGGGGCCACACCGTGGCGCACCACGTGGGCGCCGTGTTCGGTGGTCTCGCCCTGGCGGCGCTCGGATACGCGCTGTACTGGCGCCCCCGGCTCGAGGTGCACGCGGACGAGGTGCGCATGGTGAACCCCCTGCGCACAGTGAGCATTCCGTGGAGCCGGATCGTGGACGTGCGCACCCGTTTCGCGGTGACCATCGCCACGGACCAGGGCGCCCACTCGTGTTTCGCCCTGCCCTCCGCCGGTGCGGGCGCCGCCCTGCGCTCCGGTGTGGACGCCGTGAACCGCAATCACCCGATCGCCCGACCGGGCGGCGCGGTGCGCGTGGGCGACCTGACCTCGACCGCTTCCGGCGCCGCCGCGCACCGCGTCCGCGACACGTGGCAACGCAAGATCGAGACCGGTGAGCTGGACGTCTTCGCCCGGGACGCCGCACCCGATCCGGTGCGGACCCGGTACGCGCCCGGCCCGCTCGCGGCGGTCGTGCTGCTGGCCGCCGCGAGCGCCGTGCTGTTCACCGTGTGAACCGATCATCGTCCGTCCCGGCCGGTGTCCCCGCGCGTCCCGGTCTCGGCCCCGGCGTTCACCGCGGGCTTCGTCCCCGGCTCGGATGCGGTGAGCGCGTCCGGGTACTGGTCCGTGCGCTCGCCGGTCTCGCGGGCGCGCTTGGGGTTGAACTTGCGCTGGCGCGGGTCGAACGCGTCACGCAGACCGTCACCGATGAAGTTGATGGTCAGCGCGATCGCCACGATGAACACACCCGGCCACCAGAACAACCACGGACGGGTCGCGAAGGCGGTCTGGTTCTCGCTGATCAACCGGCCCAGGGACCAGTCCGGGGCCTGGATACCCAGACCCAGGTAGGACAGCGCGGTCTCCAGCAGGATCGCCGAGGACATCAACAGCGTGATGTTCACGGTGATCACACCCACGGTGTTGGGCAGGATGTGCTTGAAGATGATCCGCCCGCTCGAGGCACCGGCCAGTCGCGCGGCGTCCACGAACTCGCGCTCCCGCAGCGTGAGGAACTCACCGCGCACCAGGCGCGCGAGCGGCGGCCACGAGGCTAGACCGATCAGCAGACCCAGGGCGATCACCGTGGCGAACGTGGGCAGGTTGTGGGCGCGCACCCACGAGATGGCCAGGCGGCCCAACAGGGCTGCCAGGATCACCAGGGGGATGATGATGATCACGTCGGTCAGACGCATCAGCACGGCCTCGGTCCAGCCCCGGAAGTACCCGGACAGGCCACCCACCACGGTGCCCACGAGGCCCGCGATAAGGCCCACCACGATCATGACCACCAGGGAGTACTGGGTGCCCTGCATGGCCATGGCGAACAGGTCACGGCCCAGGTTGTCCTGGCCGAACGGGTGCTCCCCGAGCGAGGGCGGGAGCAGGGACAGCGTGGGCCGGCCACCGTTGAGCACGGTTCCCGTGGCGTCCGGGTTCCACTTCCACCATCCCGGGATGGGACCGACACCCAGCGAGGTGACGGACAGCACCACGATGAACAACAGGACGATCAGGGACACGACGGCGCCCGTGTTGCCGAAGAACCGCTGGCGTACCAGCTGCCCCTGGCTCTTGCCGCGCACGTCCTCGGGCTTCTCGCCGGTCTGCGGATTCTGTTCGACCTGCTGGGGGACGTCGATAGGTTGTGGCTGGCTCATGCTTTCACCCTCACGCGCGGGTCGAGTACGGAGTACACCAGGTCAGCGATCAGGTTGAAGACCATGGCGACAATGCCGGTGATCAGGAACACGCCCATCACCGGGTTGGGGTCTACGTTGCGCACCGATTGGATGAACAACTGCCCCATACCGGTGAACGCGAATACGGATTCCGTGATGATCGCGCCGCCGATCAGACCGCCGATGTCGTAGGCCACGAGCGTGGCCAGCGGGATCAGCGCGTTGCGGAACGCGTGACGCATGACCACGGTCCGCTCCGACAGGCCCTTGGCGCGCGCGGTGCGCACGTAGTCCTGGCCCATGATCTCCAGCATGGACGCGCGCGAGTACCGCGAGTAGGACGCGAGCGCCAGCAGGGTGATACAGATGGTGGGCAGCAAGAGGTGGGTGAACCGGTCCAGGCCGGTGATCCAGAAGTCACCCGACAGGCCCGGGGTGGAGGAGTTGGCCGTGGCGATGGGCCGGCCCCGGATGTGACCGGAGTTCACGTAGTCCGGCCACGACTGCATGAAGCGGTCCAGGATGATCAGCAGGGCCACGAAGAAGCCGGTGACCCCGCCCACGCGGGCGCCCTGACCACGGTCGTAGCCACCGGCGACGTAACCGGCTCCCACACCCACCAGGATCATCACGACGACCAACGCCAGCAGGGTCAGCAGCCCGCCCCCGACGAAGAGGGCCTGGACGGGGAAGTACAGCACGAGACCCACCACCACGGTGGCCAGCCCGGCGTACAGGGCCCGCTTGTTGCGTAGTCCCGCCATGAGGACGGTGGCGGTCACGGCCACTAGAATGCCGGTCAGTGCGATCAGCGGGATGCCCAGGAAGGGGTGCGCTAGCCAGTTGGTCGCGAGCACGAAGTAGATGATCCCGAAGGTGACCACGAAGCCCAGGACACCCATGAGGATGCGGGTCCGCATGCGCCCGAACGAGACCAGGAACCAGATGAGCCCGGCCACCACGGAGATTGCGAGCAGCGCCCCGATGGACAGTGACGGGTTCTGCAGGAAGTCGTTGAACTGAATGGCCGCCACTTCCTTGAGCAGCACCGCGAGCCAGAAGCTCGGCAGCGAGAAACACAGGAAGGTCAGGAACGTGATGCCGTAGTCCAGGCCCGAGTACTGCCGCAGTGCGGAGACAATACCCAGGGTGATACCCACGACGATGGCCAGGATGGTACCGATCGTGACCAGCATGATGGTCTGGCCCATGGCGAAGGAGAGCAGGCTCGTCACTTCCTGGCCCTCGCGGCTCACGCCCAGGGAACAGGTGTCCGCAAAGGGCACGAGGCACCCGAGTGCCCCGCCGAGCCACGTGAAGTAGCGCAGCACGGGCGGTGTGTCCAGGTTGAGGGCCTCCACGCGGGCGGGGATCAGCTGTTGGGCGTTGGGGTTTCCGTACAGGTCCCACAGCGGGTCGCCGGAGACCGCCGTCATGAGGTACACGAGGAACGATGCGCCCAGCAGGATGAGGACGGCGGTGATGAGCCGTCTGAGGATGTAAGAAATCATGATGCTGCCTCTGAACGAGTGGTGGTCACGACGCTGCGCGGACACGGCGTTCCGCGCCCGCGCAGCATCATGAGGGGAAGGACCCGGTCAACCGAGGTCGACCGTCCTACTTGCGGCTCCACTCGGAAACGTTCCAGAACACGCCGGTCTGGTTCGGCTGGTACTGGTCCACTCCGGCGATCTTGTCCGAGGAGGCCACGTAGCCCACGGACTGGAACAGCGGGAGGCCGTAGGCGTCCTCGAAGGTGTGCTTGTCCACCTCAGCGATCTGGTCGTTGCGCGAGGACTCGTCCAGGTTGGCGCGGGCCTCGTCCACGAGCTTGTCCACGTCCGCGTTCGAGTACTCGTTGTAGTTGCCGCCGCCGCCGGTCTTGAAGATCTGCGAGAGCATCTCGGTGCCCACGCCCGGGGAGACCCAGCCGTACAGGGACGCGTCGTAGTCGCCGTCCGCGAGCTTCTCGGACCAGTTGGGATCGCCCAGGTCCTCGACCTTGAACCCGGCCTTCTCCGCGGACTCCTTGATCAGCTGGAAGGTGTCCACGCGCTGCGGATTGCCGTTGTTGTAGAGGATCCGCACGGTGGGGGTCTTGCCGTCGAGCAGCTTCTTGGCGCCGTCGATGTCCACGTCCCCGTAGAGTTTCTTGGCGTCGTTCTTCTCCACGGCCTTGGTGTAGGGCTCGCCCTGGCTGGAGACGAACATCTGCGAGTTGAGCACCTCGGCGTCCTCCTTGACCGGCTTGACCAGCTGGTCGAGGATCTGCTGGCGCGGGATGGTCTTCAGGAACGCCTCGCGGGTCTCCTGGTCCTTGAAGGTGTCCGAGCCGAAGTTCAGGTCCACGTGGTCGTACGCGAGCTGGTCGCCCTGCTGCACGTTCACGTTCTCGATCTGCTTGACCTGGTCCATCGTGTCCTTGTTGACGTTGTTCGGCTGCATGATGTCCACTTCGCCGTTGCGCAGCGCCTGGATCTGAGCCGTGGCGTCGCCGATGGTGCGCAGGGTGATCTCGTCCAGCTTGCCGGGCATGCTGCCGTTGTAGTTCTCGTTCTTCTTGAGCGTGACCGAGTTGTTCTCCACCACATTGTCGATCGTGAACGGACCGTTGGACACGAGGACGTCCTTGTCGTCCGGGGTGGACGTGAAGTTGAAGGAGGTGTCCCAGGCCTTGCCGATCTTCTCCAGCTCGGGCTGCTTCTGGGGGTTCTTGGGATCGCCCTTCTTCTGGTTCTCGAGCACCTCCAACAGCTGCTCCTCGGACATGCCCGCCTTCTTGGCGACCACGTGGGCCGGCATGAGCGAGTTGGAGTCCAGTCCGATCTCCCAGTCCGCGTTGGGCTTGGCCCACTTCAGGGTCATGGTCTTGCCGTCCTCGGAGAACTCGGGCTTGTCCGTGGAGCTCAGGATGTCCGTGGAGCCGGCGATCGCGAAGTAGTCCTTGCCGGCCTTGCCGTCCTCGCTCGCGTCATTGGCGTAGCCGGAGAGCAGGGACCACCACAGCATGAGGTCGGCCTTGTCCACCGCGTTGCCGTCGGACCACTTGGGGTCCTTGAGCGTGTACTCGACGGTCAGGGGATCGTCCGAGACCTTCTTGTACGTGCCGAAGCCCTCGTTGGGGTGGATCTTCTGCTCCGGGTCCACCGTGATGAACCCTTCGCGGGTCATCTGGGCCACGTGGCCGTTGATGTCCAGGTTCGTCTTGGTGTAGCCCGGATTGGCACCCGAAAACTTGTTGGTCTCGGCGACATTGACCACGCCGCCGCTCTGGGCGCTTGCGCTGCTGTCACCGCCGCCGCCGTTGCTGTCGTTGCCGCCGCCCACGCTGGCGCAGCCGGTCAGTGTGAGTGCAGCGATTGCCGCGACGGACACGGCAGCCTTCCCCTTGAAGGTGTACTTTCCCATGACGTTTCCTCCCGATATGGTGTCCATGGAATGTGCGTTGCACCCCGGTGGTTGTTACCCCAAGCCGGGGCCGGCATCACCGATGAATTGTGGTGCGTCTCATGATGAAGCACAGGTTACTCGCGGATAACCTTTTCGGGGAGAAACCTCCCGCGTGTCTCGGGAGTGTCGAATGATTTCGTCGTGGCGCGGGCAATGCCGAGCATCGAATCACATTCCGTGATATTGGCCGTACGCTGTTGCCATCATCACTTCGCCCCGTCAGGAGGCCCCCCGTGACCAACACACCGCACGAGCCCCGTAACGCGCCCCGTCTCCCCCCGGACGACGCCGCACGCCCGCCTCACACTCCCGGCTCCCGTTCCGCGGGCAAACCGCTGCGCGAGGGGTACGCGGACGCGCACCCGGCGCCGTCGGCCCCCGTGGACGCGCAACATCCCGGGACGGCGGTCACAGACAGCGGGACCGCGCACTCGGCCTCGGGGGCAGGGGGTACGGCCTCCCCCGTGGATCCCTCGCTGGACAAGCCCGTCAAGCGCGGCGTGTCGGGGACCGTGTGGGCGGCGCTGATCCTGGGCGTGATCGTGCTGATTTTGTTGCTGGTCTTTATCATCCAGAACAACGTGGCCACGCGATTCGAGTACATGGCGTGGACGTTCAGCCTCCCGTTGGGCGTGGCCATGCTGCTCTCGGCGATCGCCGGGGCCCTGATCATGGCCCTCGTGGGGTCCGTGCGGATGTTCTCTTTGGGTCACCGCGTGCGCAAGCTCGAACGCGAGCGCGAGCGGATCAGGACCTCGCTGCACGGCTGAGAGCCCACTGCACCACGGCGCGCGGCGTCGGTCGATCGGGACCGGCGCCGCGCGTCGTCGTACTCCGGGGAGTGCGCGAGCGTGACAGCGCGTAGGGCGCGTGGTGACCAGCCGGTGGGCCCGCCGCACACGGAATCGGGCGCGGGCCAGCGGGTATCCTGGGAGGCAGCCCAGTGACCGTCAATGCAAGGAGCCATCGCTCATGCCCAAGATCATCTACACCGAGACCGACGAAGCACCCCTGCTCGCTACGTACTCGTTCAAGCCGATCGTGGAGGCGTTCGCCTCCACCGCCGGTGTGGAGGTGGAGACCCGGGACATTTCCCTGGCCGCGCGCATCCTGGCCCAGTTCCCGGACCGCCTCACCGACGAACAGCGGGTCCCGGACACCCTGGCCGAGCTGGGCGAACTCGTGGAGACCCCGGAAGCGAACATCGTCAAGCTGCCGAACATCTCCGCGTCCATCCCGCAGCTGAAGGCCACCATCAAGGAGTTGCAGGCGGACGGCTACGACCTGCCGGACTACCCCGAGGTCGCCACCTCGGACGAGGCCAAGGACATCCGCGCGCGTTACGACCGTGTCAAGGGCTCCGCCGTGAACCCCGTGCTGCGCGAGGGCAACTCGGACCGCCGTGCCCCCAAGGCCGTGAAGAACTACGCCCGGCAGCACCCGCACTCCATGGGCGCGTGGAGCAAGGACTCCAAGACCAACGTGGCCACCCTCGGCCACGACGACTTCCGCAGCAACGAGAAGTCCGTGATCATCCCCGAGGACGACACCCTGACCATCCAGCTCGTCACCGACCGGGGCACCACGGTGCTCAAGGAGTCCTTGCCCGTACTGGCCGGTGAGGTCGTGGACGGCACCTTCATGAGCGCCGCCGCGCTGGACGCGTTCCTCGCGGAGCAGGTGGCCCGCGCCAAGTCCGAGGACGTCCTGTTCTCCACCCACCTCAAGGCCACCATGATGAAGGTCTCCGACCCCATCATCTTCGGCCACGTGGTCACCGCGTTCTTCCGGGACGTCTTCGACCGCTACGGAGAGGACCTCGCCAAGGTGGGGCTGTCCCCCAACGACGGCCTGGGTGGAATCCTCTCGGGCCTGGACGCCCTGGACAACGGCCGGGAGATCAAGGCCGCGTTCGACAAGGCGATCGACGAGGGCCCCGAGCTGGCCTACGTGAACTCGGACAAGGGCATCACCAATCTCCACGTGCTCTCGGACGTGATCGTGGACGCCTCCATGCCCGCCATGATCCGCACGTCCGGAAAGATGTGGGGTCGCGAGGGCGAGCAGAAGGACACCCTGGCCGTGTTGCCGGACTCCTCCTACGCGGGGGTCTACCAGGTCGTGATCGACGACTGCCGCGAGAACGGCGCGTACGATCCCACGACCATGGGTACCGTCCCCAATGTGGGTTTGATGGCACAGAAGGCCGAGGAGTACGGCTCCCACGACAAGACCTTCGAGATCCAAGACGCTGGCACCGTCCAGGTGGTCAACGGTGCCGGTGAGGTGCTGCTGTCCCACGAGGTCCAGCCCGGTGACATCTGGCGTGCGTGCCAGGCCAAGGACGCCCCCATCAAGGACTGGGTGCAGCTGGCCGTGCGGCGTTCCCGCGACTCCGGGATGCCCGCCGTGTTCTGGCTGGACGAGTCCCGCGCCCACGACCGCAACCTGATCACCAAGGTGGAGCAGTACCTCGCGGAGGAGGACACCGACGGTCTGGACCTGCGGATCCTCTCCCCCGCGGAGGCCACCAAGTTCACGGTGGAGCGGCTGCGCCGCGGCGAGGACACCATCTCGGTGACCGGTAACGTGCTGCGCGACTACCTCACGGACCTGTTCCCCATCCTGGAACTGGGCACGTCCGCCAAGATGCTGTCCATCGTGCCGCTCATGAACGGCGGTGGCCTGTTCGAGACCGGCGCCGGTGGTTCCGCGCCCAAGCACGTGCAGCAGCTGCAGGAGGAGAACCACCTGCGCTGGGATTCCCTGGGTGAGTTCCTGGCGCTCGCCGCGTCCTTCGAACACCTCGCCAGCCGCTACGACAACGCCAAGGCGCAGGTCCTCGCGGATACCCTGGACCGCGCGACCGGGACCTTCCTCAACGAGAACAAGTCCCCGTCCCGGAAGGTCAACGAGCTCGACAACCGCGGTTCGCACTACTACCTGGCCATGTTCTGGGCCGAAGAGCTCGCGCAGCAGACCGAGGACTCCGAGCTCGCGCAGGCGTTCCAGAAGGTCGCTTCCGAGCTGCGCGAGAACGAGGACACCATCAACGCCGAACTGCTGGACGTGCAGGGTTCCCCCGCGGATCTCGGCGGGTACTACTGGCCCGTCCCGGAGAAGGTCTCCGCGGTGATGCGCCCCTCCGCCACGCTCAACGAGATCGTGGACGGGCTCAGCGCCTGACGTTCCGGATTCTCTCGCGCGTGGTGACGGACCCAGGTTCGCGCACGCGCAGCAACCGACGACGACGCCGCGTCGCCTCCGTACGGGGGCGGTGCGGCGTCGTTAGTTATCCGTCCCGAAAGATCCGGACACGCGAAAGGGGCGGGGCCGCACGGCCCCGCCCCTCCTCCGGTGAGCTGATCAGGAGACGGCGGCGACAGCGGCGTCGTAGTCCGGCTCCTCGGTGATCTCCTCGACGAGCTGGGCGTGGACGACCTTGCCGTTCTCATCCACGACCACGACGGCGCGGGCCAGCAGACCCTCGAGCGGGCCGTCCGTCTGGGTCACACCGTAGTCCTCGCCGAACGACGAACGGAACGCGGACGCGGTGGTGACGTTGTCGATGCCCTCCGCGGCGCAGAACCGGCCCTGCGCAAACGGCAGGTCCTTGGAGACACACACCACGGCGGTGTTCTGCAGGGACGCGGCGCGCTGGTTGAACTCGCGCACGGACTGGGCACACACGCCCGTGTCCAGGGACGGGAAGATGTTGAGCACCATGCGCTTGCCCGTGAACTCGTCCGAGGCCACGGGGCTCAGATCCGCTCCCACGAGGTCGAAGGACGGCGCGGGCTCTCCCTGGGCGGGCAGCTCGCCGACGGTGTGGACGGGGTTTCCTTGGAATGCAGTAGTAGCCATGTCTCCATTGTGGTGCGCGCCACTGGCCCGTGACACGTATGTCCGCCGTGCGCTGAACCGGGCTCGCTGATAGCCTCTGTGCCACCCTGCCCCGTGAGACGAGTCACACGGGTACCCCGCATCAGAGTCGCGTGACCGCCGGGCACCCCGGAGCGCGCAGCCCAGGAGGAATCACCGTGAATACCACTCCCGTCACCGTGGCCGTGACCGGCGCCGCCGGCCAGATCGGATATAGCCTGCTGTTCCGAATCGCTCACGGGGACCTGCTCGGCCCCGAACGCCCCGTCCGGCTGAGGCTTCTGGAGATCCCGCAGGCCCTGCCCGCCCTCGAGGGAACCGTCATGGAACTGCAGGACTGCGCGTTCCCGCTGCTCGCGGACGTGGAGATCGACTCCGACGCCCGCACGGTGTTCGACGGCGCTCAGCTCGCCTTGCTCGTGGGTGCCCGCCCGCGGGCCAAGGGGATGGAACGCAGCGACCTGCTTGAGGCCAACGGTGCGATCTTCACGGAACAGGGCCGAGCCCTCAACGACGTGGCCCACGACGACGTGCGCGTGGTCGTGACCGGCAACCCGGCCAATACCAACGCGCTGATCGCCCAGCGCAACGCCCCGGACATACCCGAGTCCCGGTTCAGCGCCCTGACCCGGTTGGACCACAACCGGGCCGCGGCCATGCTCGCCGCTGAGACCAAAACCTCGGTCGCGACGGTCAAGAACCTCAGCGTGTGGGGCAACCACTCCGCCACGCAGTACCCGGATCTGGACCACGCCATTGTGGCCGGGCGGCCCGCCCTGGACCTGGTGTCCCGCAAATGGGTCACGGACACGTTCATCCCCACGGTGTCCCAGCGGGGTGCGGCGGTGCTGCAGGCCCGCGGTGCGTCCTCCGCCGCATCCGCGGCGAGCGCGACGCTCGATCACGCCCGCGACCTCATGCTCGGTAACCGCCACGGGGACTGGACGTCCATGGCCGTGGTCTCCGACGGTTCCTACGGTGTCCCGGCCGGCCTGGTCAGCTCGTTCCCGGTCACCACGTCCGGGGGCGACTGGTCCGTGGTGCAGGGCCTGGAGATCTCCGAGTTCTCGCGTTCACGCATCGACGCGTCCGTGGCGGAACTCGAGTCCGAGCGCGACGCCGTGCAGCAACTGGGCTTGATCTGAGCCCGGCCCTGACCCGCACCGCCGTGTGTGGGGCGGGTCAGGAGTTCTCGGCCAGGGCGTCGCGGAACGCTTGCTCGGCGGCGTCGGAGAAGGGGACGAAGACGACGGTGTCCACGGAGGTGTCCGCGGCGAGGACCGTGCGCACGGCGATCCGGGCGGCGTCGTCCATGGGCCAGCCGTAGATCCCGGCGGAGACCGCGGGGAAGGCCACGGACACGGCGCCGATCTCGTCCGCCACGCGCAGCGACTCGCGGTAGCACGAGGCCAGGACGTCACTGCGATCGGTCTTCTTCGCGAACACCGGGCCCACCGTGTGGATGACCCACGTGGCGGGCAGGTCATACCCCTTGGTCGCCACGGCCCCGCCCGCGGGCAGCCCGTCCGGGAGGGTCGTCTCCCGCAACTGCTTGCACTCGGCGAGCAGCTGTTTCCCGGCGGCGCGGTGGATCGCCCCGTCCACACCGCCTCCGCCCAGGAGCTTGGAGTTGGCCGCGTTGACGATCGCGTCCGCGTGGACTTTCGTGATGTCACCCTTGCGAATCTCGATGTTCATACGGCCACACTAGTCCCGCCCTGTCACCGAACCCCATGGGCCCCTAGGCTGGGAGCATGGCCGATCTCGAACTGTTCGACGATTCAGGGGTCCACACCGTCCTGTGCGTGGTGGCCCACCCGGACGACATGGAGTACGGGGGTTCGGCCGCCGTCGCCCGCTGGACCCGGCGCGGCGCGACGGTGAGCTACCTATTGTTGACCGCCGGGGAGGCGGGGATCCGGGACCGCGATCCGAGCAACGTCGGCCCGTTGCGGCGGGGCGAACAGGAAGCGGCGTGCCGGGCCGTGGGGGTCACCGATCTGCGGGTCCTGGACCTGCCGGACGGGACCCTCCAATACGGACTAGACCTGCGGCGCAGGATCGCGCGGGTGATCCGCGAGGTCCGCCCGGACACCATGGTCACGATCGACTGGTCCGTGGAGGCCGGGTGGGGTCTCAACCAGGCCGACCACCGCGTGGCCGGGATGGCCGCGCTCGACGCTCTGCGGGACGCCGATAATCCGTGGGTGTTCCGGGAGCTGCTCGAGGACGAGGGGCTCGAGGCGTGGGGCGCCGAACGGTTGCTCGTCACGGGCGCGCAACCCGATCATGCGATCGAACTGTCCGAGGAGGACATCACCGTGGCGGTCGAGTCGCTGCGCTGCCACGAGCAGTACCTCGCCGCGCTGGACGGGCACCCGGATCCGCACGAGATGATCACGGGCATGACCGAAGGCGCCGGGCGCGCCGCGGGTGTGGACCACGCTCTCGGGGTGCGGGTCTTCCCGCTCTGACGTCCTCGGAGTTGTCCGCGAAGACGTCACCAGGGGCGACGGCGCCCGTGCCTCCGCGGGGACGCTGGCACTGGCGCCGTTCGCCTCCCCGCAATGTCTCGTAGCAGTCAGCCCCTCCCCCCGGGCGAGCACGTCACGGGAACGGTCTCCCCCAGCGCGATGAGACACACCGCGACCACGTTGGTCCCGGCCACCCCGGTGAAGAACCCGACGGCCCGGGCGGGGACGTGCAGGTCCTCGAGAACCCGCTGCGGATAGGCGACCACGCGCCACGCGGTGAGGACCACGAGCATCGCCTAGACCACGAGTGCGAACCCCATGACCACGGTGGTGGGTCCGTGGAATCCCAGGTGGTACGCCCCCACGGAGACGATGCCGGAGGCCATGACCACCGCAAAGCACGACCGCGGCAGGCTCGCCACAGTGCTCTTCAGCGCACCCAGTGCCCGTCCGGTGATCCCTGCCGTGGCTGTGCCGCTCACGCGTCCTCGACCGGGGCCGTATAGAACCACCGGCCTGCGCGCCTGGCGAACCGTGAGTTCTCGCGCAGCACGCCCGGACCGTCGGGACCGCGGTAGGTGGCCTCGAACTCGACGGTGCCAACGGCGTCGTCCTCCCCGCCTGCCTCCGTGCGCACGATCGTGAGCCCCGTCCATTCGACCCGGGGATCGCTCGCGGTGTCCGCGGGACGGTTCGCGGGGTGCCACGTGCGGAACAGGTGGTCGTCGTCGCCCGTGGCGAACGCGGTGTAGCGCGAACGCATGAGGGCCTCCGCGGTCACGGGCCACCGCTCGTGACGCACCGCGGGGCCGCAGCACTGTTCGAACGGGGCACCGGCGGGCAGCCCACCGCAGGGACAAACACTCATGCGCGGGAGTTTACCCCCGCGCTGCCCCCACCCCTCGGGGTGCGACGTCGCCCTACCCGGCGCGTGCACGTGGCCTTCGCCGGTCGGGCCGCATGACAGCCGGGCGGTACGTCAGCGGGCGGCGCGGGGGCCGCGGGTCCGACGATCGTCGTCGGGCACATCCCGCGGCCCGCCCCGTGCGGCGATGGCTCCGGCGGTCAGCGACCCGCGATCGAGTACCCCTGGACCGGGCCCTCCGTGTTGGGTTTCCACCCGAGGGCGGGTGCCACGTGCTTGGCGAAGTTCTCGAGGATGCGCAGGTTCAGCTCGGGGCCCAGCTGGCTCGGGATAGTGAGCATGAGGGTGTCGGCGGACATGACGGCGTCGTCGGCGCGCAGCTGCTCGATGAGGACGTCCGGCGAATCGGCGTAGGTGCGCCCGAACGTGGAGGTGAACCCGTCGATCACGCCCACCTGGTCGCGGGACTCGCGCGCGCCCATGTAGGAGAAGATCTCGTCCTCGGGGCCCACGATCGGGAACACGCTGCGGCTCACGGACGTGCGCGGCGCACGCGTGTGGCCCGCCTTCGCGAAGGCCTCGCGGTAGCGGCGCAACTGATCGGCCTGTTGCGCGGCGAACGTACCCTCGTTGGCCTCCGTGAGCAGCGTGGAACTCATGAGGTTCACGCCCTGCTCGCCCGCCCACTCGGCGGTCCGGCCCGAACCGGCACCCCACCACACGCGTTCCGCGAGACCCGGTGATTGCGGTTCGATGGCGAGCCGTGCTCCCGCGCCGTACTGGGCGGGATCCGCGTAGGTCATGGGCTCACGCTTGATGGCCCGCAGGAACGTGTCGAAGTGCTCCCGGGCGATGTCCGCACCGCGCGGATCCGTGGAACCCAGGTAGCCGAACGCCTCCCACCCGCGCAGCGCGGGCTCAGGTGAACCGCGGCTCACGCCGAGGGCCACGCGGCCGTCCGCGATGAGGTCCAACTGGGCCGCTTCCTCCGCGAGGTAGAGCGGGTTCTCATAGCGCATATCGGGGTTGTAGCGTTGGAGTCATTGGCTACCGTCGTCTACAAGTACCTACACACTTGATCGGTGCTGCACGTTTCAGGGTCCGGGTGCGCGGCGTCCTGTCTGAGGTCCGCGATAGTGTCGCGCAGCACGGAGAGCTGCGCGATCTGCTGCTCGATCTCAGCGAGGCGCACGTCAAGCAGGTCGCGCACGTGCTCGCAGGGCGCATGGCCGCCGTCGCGGATGTCGAGGATCTGGCGGATCTGGGCGAGGGTGAGGCCCGCGGCCTGGCCGCGGTGGACGAAGTCGATCCGGGCGACCGTCTCGGGTGCGTAGTCGCGATAGCCGGACTGCGTGCGCTCGGCCGGCGGAAGCAGCCCCTGCCCCTCGTAGAAGCGGAGCGTCTTCGCCGTGGTGCCCGCGCGTTCGGCGAGTTCTCCGATGCGCATCGCGGCCTCCGATCGTTCGGCAGGAGCAGGCTTGACCTTCCCCTGCACTGGAAGGTCCAGTATGGCTGAGACAGAGCAGAAAGCCAAGGACTGACAGGAGCAGCGATGCCTACCAAGTACGACCTCGCCATCATCGGATCCGGAGGCGGAGCATTCGCCGCCGCCATCCGTGCGACCACGCTCGGCAAGTCGGTGGTGATGATCGAGCGCGGGACGCTCGGCGGCACCTGCGTGAACACCGGCTGCGTGCCGTCGAAGGCCCTCATCGCCGCTGCCGACACCCGTCACGTCGCCGCCGACGCTTCAGGCCGGTTCCCGGGGATCGCGGCGACGGCTGAGACAGTGGACATGCCTGCGCTGATCGCCGGGAAGCAGGCGCTGGTCGAGTCGCTGCGCGGCGAGAAGTACGCCGACGTCGCCGACTCCTACGGCTGGCAGGTCCGCCGCGGCGATGCATCGTTCGCCGGCGGCCCAGACGCCCCGGTACTGGAGATCATCGCCGGCGACGGGACGGTCGAGACCATCGAGGCCGACCACTTCCTGGTCGCGACTGGTTCTCGCCCGTGGGCTCCGCCGATCGACGGCCTGGAGGAGACCGGGTACCTGACCTCGACCACGGCAATGGAACTCGCTGAGGTTCCTGAGTCGTTGCTGGTGCTCGGCGGCGGCTACGTCGCCCTGGAGCAGGCGCAGCTGTTCGCTCGCCTCGGCTCGCAGGTCACGCTGCTGGTGCGGTCCCGGCTCGCCTCGAAGGAGGAGCCGGAGGTGTCCAAGGCGCTTCAGGAGGCGTTCGCCGACGAAGGCATCCGCGTCGTCCGCCGCGTGGTGCCCACCCGGGTCTCCCGCGGCACGGGAGGCGAGGCCGTCGTGACCGCCGACGTGTCCGGCGACTCGCAGGAGTTCCGCGCCGAGCAGGTGCTCGTCGCCCTCGGACGCCGTCCCGTCACCGATGGCCTGAACCTCGATGCGGTCGGGGTGAAGACCGGGGACTCCGGCGAGGTGGTCGTCTCCGACCGGCTGCGGTCCTCGAACCCGCGGATCTGGGCCGCGGGCGACGTGACCGGGCACCCCGAGTTCGTCTACGTCGCCGCCCACCACGGCACCCTCGTCGCCGAGAACGCGTTCGCCGACGCCGATCGTGCCGTCGACTATTCCCGCCTGCCGCGGGTGACGTTCACCGGGCCCGCGATCGGAGCGGTCGGGATGACCGAGAAGGAAGTGCTTGCTGCGGGGATCCGCTGCGATTGCCGCGTCCTGCCGCTGCACCACGTGCCCCGCGCGCTGGTCAACCGCGACACCCGCGGGTTCATCAAGATCGTCGTGAACGCCGACACGAACGAGATCCTCGGCCTGACCGCCGTCGCCAAGGACGCCGGAGAGCTCGCCGCCGCCGGTGTCCACGTGCTCGGCAAGACCGTCGCCGAGATCGCCGACGCCTGGGCTCCCTACCTGACGATGGCCGAGGGCATCCGGATCGCCGCGAAGGCCTTCACCACCGACCCGTCGCTGCTGTCGTGCTGCGCATGACCGGCAGCGCAGGCAATCGGGGAGATCTCATCCTGAAGAGGTGCAGACGACGAGCGCCGATCAGGACCGCGACGAACGGCGCGCCGGTCCCGTCGTCGCTGCAGGGACCGGACTGCTCTTGCTGGCATGCTGCGCGCTTCCGTTGCTGCTCTGTTGCGGCCTGCCGCTCATCGCGGCGGGCGGAGCACTCGCGGGCGTCGGTGGGCTCCTCGGTAACCCCTGGATCATCGGTGCCGGGATCGCCGTCGTGATGGCCGTCACGGCGGGGATGCTCGTCAGGTTAGGGCGGCGGCACCGAGGCCGCAGGACCGGCTGCTGCGAAAATCCTTCGACCGCTGATCGGAACCGGTAGCTCGAGCGGATCCAGCCATCATCGCCACCTCGGCCACTTCGGCACCCCGCGACCCTTCCACGTCTCCACGAGACCGGCGGCCGAGCGGACGGACGCGAAGAGCCCGTAGCCGGCCCCGGCGAGACCCACGGAGACCACGAGCCAGCGCCCGATGCCGAGCCAGATGCGCCCGTCCACGTCGAGCGCCCACTGAGCGCCCGTGATGAGACCGGCGATGCCCATCCAGAGCCCGGCGACGACCACGACCACCGGCAGCAGGGCGAGGCACATCGCAGCGGCGGCCGACCAGAGCTGACGCGCTTCGAGCTTCGCCGTCGCCGCCATCATCCGCTCGGCGCGCTCGTTCGAGGCGTCGAGGTTCGCGGTCATCGTGGCCGAGGCCTCCCCGGCGACCTGCTCGACGGCCTTCTCGACCCGCTCCTCAGTACGCTTCTCGATCCGCTGCACCGCGCCGCCGACCTGGCTCACAAGCTTCTGGTTCGTTGTGGCCTGCACCTTCAGACCCTCAATCGCCGAGGCCGTAGCCGCGCGATTCTTCTGCGCCTCCGCGACCAAGGTTCGCGACGCGGCGTTCAAGCTCTCGCCGTTGAGACTCTGCGCGAACTCGCCGAGCGTGCTCGCGATCTCGTTCTGCCTGCTCTCGATACTCGCGATCCTCGCGGACACGTCGCTGGAGGGCGAGGAGGTCGACGCCGGGGTCGTGATCCGCTCCAGCCGCCTCGTCGTCTCCTCGTCCATGACCTTCACGAACCCCGCGAGCTTCTTCTGCTGCTCGGCCAGCCGGTCGAGCCTCGCGTTCTGCGCCTCGACGGCGGTGAGGATCGAGGTCAACGCCTCCATCGTCTCCGGACTGCCGAGCGGCTGCGGCGACTGCACGGGCCCGTTCTGCTGCTTCAGCCTGTCGAGTGCTGCGCTCATGTTCCTGCTCCTTCTGCTGCTGGTGGTAGTCGAAGAACGCCTGCGCGCCCTCCGGGGTGAAGTCCGCCGAGAGTGCGCTCGTGCGTTTGCGGCGCTCGGCACGCCCGGACTCGCCGCGGCGGTCCTCGATGTAGAGCGTCCAGGTCTCCTGACCGGCGCGCTTGCCCTTCTTGCTGACGGGGCTGTGCAGCCGCATCCGCGGCACCCGCTCCCCGTCATCGACGAGCTGCTGGTTCTGCTCCTCGATCACCGCTTCGAGACCGGCCTTGTCCACCGCGCGGGGATCTGCCAGCGCCGCGCTCATCCGGTCGCCCATCTCGCGGTCGAGCGACCCCTCGGCGAAGTCCTCGCGGCGCAGCTCCCAGTCCTTCGGCACGCGCTCCAGCCGCTTCACGACCGAGAGCCCGTGCTCGCGCATCAGCTCGTCGTTCGCCGACTGCACGCCTTTCTGATTCCCGGCCTTGCGGTCGTGGAACGTGCGATAGTCCGAGAGCGCCTTACCCGTACGGTTGTTGTGATTGAGAACCAAAATATGATTGTGCGGCTTCTTTCCCCGCCCATCCACATGACTGACCACGAGGCAGTCGGAATCCGGATGCATCTTCTTCGCGAGCTGATAGCCGAGATCGTTCACCCGCTGCACGTGCTCCGGGTTCTTCGGGTCGAACTCCTCGTCGCTGAAAGACTGCCGGTAATGCAGCGCCTCGACCTCGCGCGTGGTGTTCTGCGTGAGCGCCCGTGCGCGCGCCGAGAATGCGCCAGGGCCTCCCGGCACTTCGCACGTGATCGCGACGCCCCGCTCGTCCTCCTTCCCGCGGATATAGCGCTCGGTGTCGGCGGCGCTGGTGCTCGGGCTGTAGTGGGTGGTGCTCATGCGGCCGTCCGATCCCCGAGCAAGGCGCGGACCTCGCGCAGCAGCTCGATCAGCTCGGGCACCTCCGACGACAGCGCCACCGCCTCACCGGCGCGCGCGCGGCGATCCAAGTCGTTGACGTTGATCGCCAGCGGGCGCACCTGGGCAGCCAGCTCACGAGCGTCCGCCGACGCCTGCACACGCGCCTCGACCCCGAGCAGGTGCGCCGCCACGGCGGCGTCCAACTCCTCCGAGCGGGAGGCGTGGAGGGCATCGCGTACGACGGTCCGTACCCACGTGCTCGGAGCCAGCCCGAGCCGCTTCGCACGAGTGCGAAGCGCCGCGAGCGTCTCCTCCCCGAAGTCGGTATCGAGCTTCGCGCGGCCCCCACGACGACGCTTCGCGCCGCCGTGACTCTGACGCACAGCCTCCGCATCAGCCCGACCGGTGTTCACCTGGGAGTCGGTCTGCTGCTCCACCTGTACGCCAGAGTGGCAAGCAGTAGGCCTGTCGGACACATCGCTGACGCTCGTGTCCTCCAGCCCTGCTTGCGAGGGGCCTCCGGCCCCCTCGACCCCCTGGAAGAGCGAATGCTGATCGGTGCTCATGCGGCACCTTCGATCAGCGCCAGCGGCACGTCCGGACTTCGCACCGCGAGCCCGCTGAGCAGCTCCGCGACCGCACCGTCCGCGTCGTGTTCCGCCGAGGTCTCCGGACCGTACGTCAGTTCCCGCGACCCGGCGTTCTGGTGGTACGCGTTGCCGTACATGCCGGGCGTGTGCGCGGCGGTCGGGATGCTGCACTGGTGCCACTCGTAGGGCTCGATCTTCCCGATGTGCTGCACGAGGTAGCGGTTGATGTCGTCGGCGCGGTAGACCTTCACGACCGACGCCAGGCGGCGGATGAACTGGTCCAGCGCCTCGTCCACGTTGCCCTTCTGGCGGGCGTAGTAGAAGAACTCGACCGGCTCGATCGTCGCCGTAATCACGATGAGGCGCGGAGCCACCTCGCCCTTGTTCTTGTACCGAGCCTTCGCAGGCGAGGCGTTATACGGATCGAGCAGCAGCAGCCAATCGTTCGCGTCCATCGCCGAGGCCCGCAGATCGTCCAGCAGCAGCACCTCCTCGCCCCGCCAGTCATCCAATGGGTTCCCCGTCGCGGCACGGTAGACCTGCCACCGCTCGCCATGTGCATTGGCCGCGCTAATCGCCTCGGTGATGAAATCCGTTGCGAACCGAGTCTTGCCGATCCCGGCATCCCCGTGGACGAACACCACGTGCGTCGAGAAGGCACCGGCGCGCAGCTTCGCGGCCGCCCGGTACGCGCGGCGCTGGCCGTAGGCCGACAGCGCGTCGTCGATCTCCCGCTGATGCCGCGAGTAGATGTCGAACAGTTCGTCCGTGAGCATGATCTGATCCCGCGTGATTTCGCCCTGCAGCACCCGCTCCCGCATGTCCTCGAAGTTCTCCGCGACGACCTTCTTCTTCACGTGGGCGCGCCCCTTGAGCCAGGTCTCCCGGCGCTGGGCGTCGATCCCGAGGTAGTCCGGCCCGCGCACCGTGGCGACCTCCGACGGCGCGTACTGATGCTTGTCCGCATACTTCACGTGAGTCAGGTACGACAGCATGTTGTCGAAGGCGTACCGACCGCGGCCCGGCTTCTCGACGTACTGGGGCTCGACGCCGATGCCGAACGCGAGCCGAGCCAGCGGCGCGCTCTTCGCACGGCTGGCGAACTTGATGACCGCGTGCAGGTGATCGGGCTTCGGCTCGACCACCAGAGCCTTCTCCGTGTCGCTCCAGACCTCGCGCTCATCCTTGTCGTGCACGATTCCGTAGGCCTCGATGACCTCGCAGCCGATGGCCTCGAGCCGCTGCGCGACGTAGGCGAGGATCGCCCCGGCTCCCTGCTCGAGCAGCGCGGCCCCGTTCGGGTCCTCGGCAGCCCAGGTCCAGTACGACGGATCGAGGTACTGCGTGAGCCCGATGCTCGTCGGGTTGTTCTCCTGCTTAGCCACGGCGACCACCCCCGTCGCAGGCGGCGTGGAGGGCCGCAGAGGGGGTGCGGCGCCTAAATGACCCCGTATTGACCCCCAAATGAGACCTCAAATGAACCCGCGAGGCGACGCGACGCAGCGAAGACGGAATCGGCTTCTGACCAGGCGCGTTGTTGCAAGGCGCGGCAATCGACAAGCCCTTGCCGCGCCCGTAGGAACGAATGAGGCCCCCGAAACTCTTGGAGTGCGAAGCACGGCTGCGGACCGTCATCACGGCGATGGGCAGCCCGCCTTCGGCGGGTGCCAGGCCAGGCCCTCCGGGCGGGGTCAGGTCGGCGGGTGCGGTGCTGAGGTTGCGTGCGTCGGCGTGCATCAGCGACCACCGCCCCGGCCGTAGCGCTTGATGACAGCCTGATGCGTGACGCCGAGGGCGTCGCCGATCCTGGCCCAGGTCACCCCGTCGGCGCGGGCGTCGGCGACGGCGATCTCGACGGCCTCCTCCAGCACGGAGCGGAGCACGCCGAGGTCGTAGAGCTGGGCCTCGCCATCGGCGAGGGACGGGTCGCCCTGTCGCCAGCGGAAGCTGGTCAGGTGATCGAAGGCGGCGGAGTTCGCGCTCATCAGCGACCACGGCCCATCACGGCGGCGACGGCGGCGCGCTGTCGCGGCGTCAGCGGAGTGAGTGCCAGGCGCTCACCGGCTCGGCGACCGGCGGCGCGGGCGGCGGCGATGACGGGATCGAGCCCATCAGCATGCGGAACGGGAGACGAGTCCTGATCGAGAGCAGGGCAGTCAAGCGCGGATGCGCGGGGAACGTCGATAACGACAGACATCGGAAGTCCTCAGATATGAGTATCTTCCGGTTCCCCGCCACGGTAGTTGGGCTGTTTGACCGGCTACTCATCCGGGAGCAGAACCCCGCGCTTCTAAGTCGCGGCCCCGGTGGGATCTTCTTGTCTGCAACCACTCTCCCACGAGTCGACTCACCATTGCAATGACGAGTTGACTCATGAGTCAGTCGCGACGCGGCTCTATGCGAATGAGGTCGGGGTCGAACTTCACGTGACCGGGCGCGATGGGCTCGATGGTCACAGTCACCAGCTCGTCCACGAGCATCCGGCGGCGGTCTATGTCCAACGCCTTCCACTTCGACTCGACAACCTCGCGACGCTCCGCGGTGCCGACCGCCTCCTCCACGTCTGCCAGCAGCTTCGCCGCCACGGATACCGAGCGGTCGAGCAGCTCCGCGTCGATCTCGTCGATGCGGACCTTCACGTCGTTGATCGCCGCGGTGATCTCCAGGACCGGCTGATGGATGTCGCGCAGCAGCGGGCTCAGCTCCTTGACGCGCTCGACCAGGGCGTTCCGCTCGGTCAGCAGCTCCTCGCGGTCCGGCCCGTCGTCCTCCTGCGGCATCACGAGGTCGTGCACGTCCACCGACGACAGGCGGGTGAGCACTGCCTCGGTGACCATCGCATCGACGGGCTCGCGTTGGCGGGTGAGGTGGAACTGCTCGCCGCAGCGATACGTCGGCTGCTTGCGGCTGTTCGTCCCCGAGACGAGCGTCGCACCGCACTTCCCGCACAGCCCGATCGTCGACAGGAGGTATTTCGGCTGGTTGCCCTGCCTGGCCGACCTCCGCACGTTGTCCTCCAGCTTCGCCACCGCGGTCCGCCACGTCTGCTCGCTGACGATGGGCGGGAACGCCTCGCCCTGCACCGGGTACAGCTCGCCGGATGCGTAGTGCTTGATGTAGCCACAGTAAAGCGGGTTCGCGAGCAGGTAGCGCACGGCATCGACGGAGAATTCCGAGCCGCGGGCGGTGAGGTGACCAGCGCTGTTCAGGTCCTCGCGGATGCGCCGGATCGACAGCGATGGCTCGCCGAGGAACGCATCGAAGGCTCGCCGGACGGCCTCTGCCTCCTCCTCGATCAGCTCGCCCTCACGCGTCCAGCCGAACGCCTTCCAGGCGGACGTGGGTATGCCCTCGGCACGACGGCGCTCGTTCGACCTGATCTGACGCTCAGCCTTGCGTCGGGCCTCGAAGCGGGCGAGAGCCGCGAGCATCGTCGCGCGGAACTCGCCGTCCGCCGTCGAGAGGTCGATCTCGCCGTCCACGGTGACGACGCGCAGACCGAGGTCGATCAGCGTGTTGAGGTCTTTCGTGCTGCGCAGGAGCCGGTCCATGTCCACGGCGACCACCATCGAGAACCGGCCCGCGCGGGCATCGTCCAGCATCTCGGCCCACCGTGTGCCAGCGCGGCGCTTCTTGGTCGCCGACACGGCGTTATCGTCGTAGACCTCGACGACCTCCCAGTCCTTGGCCTCAGCGAGCGCCCTGATCTTGCGCAACTGGGTCTCGACGGTCCACCGATCACCCTTGCGATCCATCGAGGCGCGGACGTACGCCGCCACCTCGTTCGTCTTCCTCAGCGCTACCAGTTCGACCATGCAACCAAGCTTACGTGAACGGGCGTTGCAACTACGATATGCGGTAGCGCATGTCGATCACGCCGGTGCCCACCTCGATGTGGCGGGTACGGGCCGCAATGGCGCTCAACAGGGGCATGGGGGACGCGGACTGGCGTGCGAAGTGATGCACGCGGAAGTACGCGCCGTTGACGCCCAGCGCGTCCGCGCCCTCGGCGATCTCGATCGCGTCCTTGAGGGCCTGACGAGCATCCGGGTCCGCGCGTCCACGCCCGGAACCGTAATGACCGAAACTCAGGAATCCGAAAGCCTTCATGACCGGTGCAACTGCGACCCCGCCCTTTTTATTTCCCGTGCAACTTCTTCCGCGATGAGCACGACGCCGCTCGGTGTCGATCGCACGCCGGCGTCCGGGCATCCCGTGTCCGCGGGGGTGATTTTCAAGCGGTCCGTGCGCGCGCGGCGTCGTCGCACCCCGGAATCGGCCCCGCGGGGGCAGTTCCCGGGGTCAGGCCTCGCCAGACTCCTCCTCCCCTGAGGCGGGGGCCGCGGCGAGGGCCATGACGTCGTCGAGCATCTCACGCGTGAGCAGGCCCGTGAACGTGTTGCGCTGGCTCACGTGGTAGCACCCCACGAGTCGCACCGTGCGGCCTTCCGGCGTGCGCAACCGTGCCACGGCACCGTGGCCGAACTTCGGGCGCGGTCGGGGCACGTCCCAACCCATGCGCGCCGCGGCGGCCAGGGTCGTGTGCCACGCGATGCCCCCGAGCGCGAGCATGCTCTCAAGATGTGGGAGCAGCGCTATCTCCCGCTCGAACCACCCACTGCACGCCGCCTTCTCGTCCGGTGCGGGCTTGTTGGCGGGCGGCGCGCAGCGCACCGGGGCGATCATCCGCACGCCGCGCAGCGTCTGCCCGTCCCCCGCGGTGCTCACGGTCTCGTTCGCCGCGAACCCCGCGCGGTACAGCGCCGCGTAGATCCAGTCCCCGGCACGATCCCCCGTGAACATGCGACCCGTCCGATTGCCGCCGTTCGCCGCGGGCGCGAGTCCCACGATCACGAGCCGCGCCATGGGGTCCCCGTAGGACGGCACCGGGCGCCCCCAGTACGGTTCCCCCGCGAACGACGCCCGCTTGTGCTCGGCCACGTCCTCCCGCCATTCGACGAGCCGCTCGCACGTGCGACACACGCTGCACAGGGCATTGAGCTGTTCGACGTCGCTCGCCCCCGCCGCGAGCTCACGCACCCGGGCGGCGTCGTGGGCCACGGGTGTGTCCGCTCGCGCGGGGTCCTCCGGCCACCCGGTCCCGGGCGGCACCGGGGACGGGAAGAGCCGCCCGGTGAGCGGGTGGGGCAGGAGCGTCTGGGGGTTCTCGGCCATGCGGGTGCCTGTCTCAAGGGGGCGAGTGGGTGTGGAAGGGTGTGGAAATGCGGTGACGTGCGGTGCGGAGCGGCGGGCCGCCCGAGCCGGGCCGCGCCGGTCGCGAGCGCCGTCGTCCCCGCCCCGAGCGGAACAGGTAGAGAATGACCGAGGCGAGCACGCGACGTCGGGCCCGCGGCTCAGAGCAGGGTGTCCTCCCCGAGCCGGCGCAGGATCTGCCGGCGCCAGCGCTGTGGGAACTCCGGGGCGCGGGTCAGCGCACGGTAGGCGTCCGGGTCCGCCATGCCGGCGTTCATGATGCGCACGACATCGCTCACGGACACCGCGCCCGACGGCCGGCTCGTGAACTCGAACGTGTCCCCCGCGGCCACGTGACCTTCGCGCAGGACCCGCAGGTAGAACCCCGTGCGGCCGGTGTCCTCCATGTCCCGGGGCAGCTGGGCGTCCTGCCACCTGCGGGACACCGTGGCGCACGGCGTGCGGGGCTGGGTCACCTGGACCACCGCGGTGCCCACCCGGTACACGTCCCCCAGGTGGACCTGATCCTCCGTGGCGCCGCGCAACGTGAGGTTCTCGGAGAACGCACCGGGGCCCAGATCGCGGCCCTCGCGGCGCCACGCGTCGTAGTTCTCATGGGGATAGCAGCACACGGCCTTCTCGGGACCGCCGTGCACCGGGATGTCCCCTTGCTCGTCGCCGATGAATCCCGTGGCGCTCAGGAACACCCGGTCCGTGCGGGCCTCCTTGTCCGCGGCGGTGTCGAAGGCCTTGCCGCCCCAGCGCTGCCGCCGCACCGCGCCGGTGTGCAGTGCCACCACCGCGGCATCCGTGACCGTCAGTTGTGGATTCTCCATGGGTCCTCCTGATCCCGGGGATTGCTCACCGGATGGGGTATGGGCGCCGCTCGCGCGGTCCGGCCGGTCCGCATGCCTGTCAGTTGCTTCACGACCCGCGGCGTCTCGCGCTGCCGCGTGCTGTTTCGTGCGCCGCGCGTGGCTCGTTGCTCCTTGCTCGCTGCGATTCATGCGTGCGCCGGGACACAGTCCGGACAGTACACCCGGGCCCCGGAGGCCGTGCAGTCCTCGCAGCACAGGAACAGCTGCCGGCACGTGGGTTCCGCGCAGTTCACGAACGTGGGTGTCGCCGTGCCGCATTCCTCGCAGCGGCCCAGCGAGCGCGCATCAGGGGAGAATTCCATGTGCCTACGCTTGTCGAAGACGTAGAGGGAGCCGTCCCACAGTCCGTGGTCCCCGTACTGCTCGCCGTAGCGCACGATCCCGCCGTCCAGCTGGTACACGTCCCGGAATCCCCGGTTCTTCAGCAGCACGCTCAACACCTCGCAGCGCACTCCCCCGGTGCAGTAGGTCACCACGTGCTTGTCCTTGAGGTGGTCGTACTTCCCGGAGTCGAGTTCGCGGATGAAGTCCCGCGTGGTGCCCGTGTCGGGGACGACGGCGTCCCGGAACCTCCCAATCCGCGCCTCCAGCTCGTTGCGACCATCGAAGAACACCACGTTTTCCCCGCCCCGGTCCACGAGCTGGTGCAGCTCGCGGGGTGTCAGGTGGGTGCCACCCCCCTGGACCCCGTGCTCCGTGACCGTGATGACGTCCGGGGCGTGGAAGGACACGAGCTCGGGGCGCACCTTGACGCTCAACCGGGGGAAGTCGTCCCCGCGGCCGTCCGACCACTTGACGTCCGCATCCTTGAACGGGACGTACTCCCGCAGCCCGCGGACGTACCGTTTCACGTCCTGGATGTCCCCTCCCACCGTGGCGTTGATCCCCTGAGCGGAGACGATGATCCGCCCCGTCACATTGCTGCTCCGCGCCAGGTTCAGCTGCCACAACCGCACCGCCTCCGGATCCGGCAGGGGTGTGAAGACGTAGAACAGCACGATCTTGGGGAGGGACATGACTCCAGCGTAGATCCCCGCTCCGACCGAACATCTATGCCCCGAAAAAGCCGTTCCCGGCCGATCCCGCGGTCGTTCCGGGGCATGTGTGTTGTGCAGTGGGATTGCCGCGGGGGTGTAACGCGGGGGATGTGGGGCGGGGTGCGGGTGCGCGTGGCCCTCGCTGGATTGGATACAGCCGTGGGGAGGGCCGCACCTGTCACCGACCCGGCGGTGTGGGGCTCACAGGTCCCGTGCTTCGCGCGGTGGACGCCTGACTTGATGAGCTGTCAATGACCCATCGGCGCCGAACCTCCGGCACATCGTTCTAGGGGGCGCCATCCAGACCCTGACCGGCACGTACAACCCGGGGCTCTACGCCGCCCCGGTCGTCCTGGCGCTCATCGTGATCTTCTCCCTGCTGGCGGGTCGCAACGCGCCCACGTCATGAACCAACAAGGCGCCCGCGAAGGACGTCTCCCCCGCCGACTGACCATTCCCCGCGTACCGGGACGCAGCGGCGTTGTCCGCCGTTCGCGTGAGCCCCGGGTCCGGACCTGTCGGCGCGGTCCGCGCCGGTGTCACACCCGACGACGACGCCGCACCCCTCCCCGCTCGCGACGCACGCGTCTGCCCGTGCCGGGTCTGCGGCGCAACCGTGCCAGCGCACCGGGGCCGAGGTTCGCGGGGCCGGGCAGGCGCCACCCGAAACGGCGCGCTGCGACGCTGACCACGGCGCTGAGGACGATGGCCCCGGCCATACCGGCGGTCTCGTGACCCAGGCCCGCGAGCAGTGCCATGAGGCCGCTCGAGAGCAGGGCGCTCGTGGCGTAGAGGGTGTTCCCGCCGAAGATGGCGGGCAACCGGCCCACGGCGATGTCCCGGATCATCCCCCCGCCCACGGCGGTGACGACCCCCAGCAGGATGGCCGGTGGCCATGCGAGCCCGGCACCCAGGGCCTTGACGGTGCCCGTGGCGGCCCAGCACCCCACCGAGAGACAGTCGGCCACGAACAGGGCGCGCATCGTCCAGCGGTGACCGAAGACCATGAGGTAGGCGATCACCGCGCCGGCGAGCGCGGAGGTGAGGTAGGCGGGGTTGGTCAGCGCCACCGGGAAGCCCTGTTGCAGCAGCGTGTCCCGCAGCATGCCGCCGCCCAGTCCGGAGACGATGGCGAGCACCGTGAATCCCACGAGGTCCATGCGCAATTGGCGGGCCACGACGCCGCCCAGGATCCCGTTGGTCAGCACGCCCAGCAGATCCACGGCGCTGAAGACGGATGCCGCCTCGATGCTCACTGCGTGTTCTCCCGTCGACCCGTTGCGTGAACGGGGACCAGCATAGGGGCCGATCGGCGCACCGGGCGGCAACCGGCACGTCGATCGGTTCCGCGGGTGGGAACCCCGGCTGCCCGTGGTGCACCCCCGTGGGGGTATCGGTGCACGTCAGAGCGGATCCGAAGATTCACCCGGGAGCAATCCACGGGTCACCCACGGCGCCGATCATGAGGTCATGACTCTTCAGAACGGCCCCTTGAACCGTCGTCAGCTCATGAGCGGGGCCGCCCTGGCCGCCGCCGTGACCGCCGTCCCCTCCGCCGCGCTCGCCCATGACAAGCCCTCCCGCGGGCCGGGGCTCGTGGTCGAGCGCCTCACCCTCCCGAGCGGGGTGGCCAGTGGCGACGTCACCTCCGACTCCGCCGTGCTGTGGGCACGATCCTCCGGCGCGGGGCGCTTGCACGCCGTCCTGCGGGCCACCGCGGCGGACGGCACCGTCCTGCGCGGGCGCCGCGCCACCAAGCTGCACCTCGTGAGCGGGTGGGCCCACCCCGGGACCGACCACACGGCCAAGATCCTGGCCCGGAAGCTTCCCGCCGGAACCCGCTTCGACGTGACGTACCGTTTCGAGGACGACTCCGGACGCATGGGTGAGCGACTCACGGGGTCGTTCACGACCGCCCCGGAGCGTACGAACCGCCGCGGTCAGTGCGCTCCCCAGTCCTTCGTATGGACCGCTGACACCGCCGGTCAGGGCTACGGCATCAACCCGGAGATCGGAGGCATGCGCGGTTATGCGGCAATGCATGCCACGCGGCCCGATTTCTTCCTGCACTCCGGGGACACGATTTACGCGGACAACCCCCTGGAGCCCACGCGCCAGGTACCGGGTGAACCGCTGTGGCGCAATGAGGTCACGGAGGAGGTCGCCGAGACACTTGCCGAGTTCCGGGGCCGCCACCGCTACAACATGATGGACACCAACCTGCGGGCCATGTACGCGGAGGTCCCCGTGATCGCGCAGTGGGACGACCACGAGACCACCAACAACTGGTGGCCCGGTGAGGTCCTGGACGACCCGCGGTACACGCAGGTCCGGGACGTGGACACCCTGGCCGCCCGCGGTCGGCAGGCGTGGCAGGAGTACATGCCCATCGCCGACTCCCGCGCATTGCGCCGCGGCACCGGTTTCGGGCCCGCGCGCATCCACCGCAAGATCGCCCGGGGCCCTCATCTGGACGTCTTCGCCCTGGACATGCGCACGTTCAAGAGCGAGAACACCAATGGGCTGGAGTCGCACGAGACGGAGATCCTGGGCGAGGAACAGACCCGGTGGTTGATCCACGAGCTGTGCCGGTCCCGGGCCACGTGGAAGGTCATCGGCAACGACCTCCCCCTGGGTCTGGTGGTCCCGGACGGGAAGGGACAGGAATCCATCTCCAACGCGAACCACGGTGCACCACTGGGCCGTGAGCTGCAGCTGGCCCGCGTGCTCAAGGCGATCAAGGACCACCGGATCAAGAACGTGGTGTTCCTCACCGGGGACGTGCACTACTGCGCGGCCCACCACTACTCTCCGGAGCGGGCGGCGTTCAAGGACTTCACGCCGTTCTGGGAGTTCGTGGCCGGGCCCATCAACGCCGGTTCCTTCGGCCCCAACGAACTGGACCGCACGTTCGGCCCCCGCGTGGACTTCCAACAGGCCGGTCCGCCCATGGGCTCCCCGCGCTCGGGCGAGCACCAGTACTTCGGACACGTGAACGTCGCGGGGGACGGCAGCGCGTTCACGGTGCGCCTCATCAACGCCAACGGCACCACGGTCTACACCCGCACGCTCACCCCGCAGCGGTGACCGCGCGGCGCCAGCGGACACCCCGCTGGCGTGGTGTTCCGTGGTCCACGGATGCGCCAGGATAGGAGCATGAACGACACCCTGCCCGGTTACACCGTCCTGGACGGCCCGCCCACGATCCCGGACTACCTGACGCTCCGCCGTGAGGCGGGGATGAGCCGCAAGACCGAGGAACAGGCCGCGGCCGGGATCGGCGGCGCGTGGGCGGCGATCCACGCGATCCACGACGAGTCCGGTGACACCGTGGGCATGGGCCGGGTGATCGGGGACGGCGGGTGGTACTTCCACGTCATCGACATGGCGGTGTTGCCGTCGCATCAGGGCAGGGGCATCGGCTCCGCGGTCCTGCGCGCGCTGCTGGATCGCATCCACCGCGACGCACCGCCGGGCGCGTACGTGTCCCTCATGGCGGATGAGCCCGGGCGTCCGCTGTACGAGCGGCGCGGGTTCGCGGACCCCGCGCCGCGGACCATCGGGATGAGCCTGTCCATGGATCGCGGCGCGCATGACTGAGCGTCCCCCCGCTCCGGTAAATCCGGGGTCCGCCCCACAGGACGACGACGCCGCCGTCCCGGGTCACGCCGTTTCAGGTCGCTCCACCCCGCCCCCGTCCGACGCACCCACCGCACCCCGGTGGGACGCACCGTGCGGGCGGATCATCGGATGGCGGGACGGGCCGGTGGACCGGGCCACCGGGATCCGGTACGCGAGCGCGGGGCGTTTCGAGCGACCGCGGCCCGTCGCGGCGTCGTCGGCGGAGCTCCACGCGACCGAGCCGGCGCCCGCGTGCCCGCAACCGCCCATGCCGTTCCTGGACGACGTCGTGGGCAGCAACATCGGAGAGCTGCCCCAGGACGAGGACTGCTTGCGCGTCTCCGTGACCGTGCCTGCGAACACGCCGCCGGACGCCGGGCTGCCCGTGATGGTGTGGATCCACGGCGGGTCGTACGCATCCGGCGCGGGGGACGCGCCGTTCTACGACCCGCGCGTGATTGTGAGCGAACAGCGCGTGATCGTGGTGAACGTGACGTACCGGCTGGGGCTGCTCGGTTTCCTGGGCGACGGCGCGGACATCCCCGCCAACCTGGGGTTGCTGGACATGATCACTGCCCTGCGCTGGACGCGCGAGAACATCGCCGCGTTCGGCGGCGACCCCGCCAACGTCACGGCGTTCGGTCAGTCCGCGGGTGGGGACGCGGTCGCGCACCTCATGATCGCCGACGGCGCTCGGGGCCTGTTCCGCCGTGCCGTCATCCAGAGCGCGCCGTTCGGCCTATTGGCCGGGCGCGCCACGATGAGCGAGCTCATGGCGACGACCGCGAGCGCACTCGCCCGGGACGCGTCGCTGGACGACATCCGCACGATGCAACAGCGCGTGGCCAAGGCCGCCACGCGGTTCGGACTCAAGGGCCAGATGCCGTTCGGACTGCAGTACGGCCACGACCCGCTGCCGCCGGAATCCGAACTGGACCGGCACTGGTGCGAGGCCGCCCCACACGTGGAGGTCCTCGTGGGCAACACGACCCGCGAAGCCGCGCTGTTCACCGCGCGCATCCCCCCGCTACTCCGGCGGATGAACCACCCCCGCAAGTCCCGCGGTGTGGAGCGGATCCTGATCAGCCCGTTCACCCAGCGGCTCTACGGCCGGGGCGCCCGCCGGTTCGCGCAACGCCATGTCCGCTCGGGTGGCACGGGCGCACGCTACGAGTTCTCGTGGGGTGTGGGGCGCAGCCCGATCGCCGCGGCGCACATCTCCGAGCTGCCCCTGCTCTTCCCTGGCCCGGCATGGGAGCGCACCCCCATGGTCGAGGGACACACGTGGGCGGACGTTCTCGCCGACGGCGCTCGCTTGCGTCGCGCGTGGGCGGACTTCGCGCGGGGCGAGCCCGTCACGAGTGATTCCCGCGCCGGGCTGCGGATGTTCCCGCCGGATACGGGTCGTGCCCTCTGAACAGGGTGGCTCGGGAACACGGGTCACTCGACGGCGTCGGGCGTGAACAGGTCCTCGATCCGACATTCGAACACGGCGGCGAGCCGGAACGCCAACGGGAGGCTGGGGTCGAACCGGCCGCGCTCGATCGAGATCACGGTCTGGCGGGAGACGCCCAGCAAGTGTGCGAGGTGGGCCTGCGACCACGACCGGTCTCCCCTTCGCTCCGCGATCCGGTTGTCCACTAGGCCCCTCGCCTGTTGAGTACCGCGTAGCGGATGGCGGCATCAGCCATGACGAACACGAGCAACAGCACCAGGAGGGTCGATCCTGCGATCTCGAATTGCGTGAGGGCCAGGACGACGCAGCCCAGCCCGGCCACCACCAGGAAGTCGTGGAAGGCGCCCGAGGCCGCCTTCTCGTACCACTGGCCCTCCACGTTGTCCTCCGCGTGGGGATCGGATTTCACCGTGTATCGGGAGACGAACACGAACCAGGACAGGGCGAACATGGGCCCGGCGGTGCACACCGCGAAGATGACGAACGCCATGAGCCGGTTCTCGTCGAAGAACCATGCGGCCACGCCACCCAGCGCCGCCGCGGCGAGCGCACCGGTGATGAGCATGGTGACATAGGCGGACGGGGGCGCCTTCATCCGGCGCTCTGTTCGAGTGGTCATGACTGCGATCCCTTCACCCGGTCGGAGCGGGGATACCGTTCCGAATGTCGATGGCTACAGTCAAGTGTGCTTGACACCCGATGTCAAGGGTGTTTGACATCCCGAGGTTCAACGCTTCGAGGGGTGTCCTCCGGGTCGACGGCGATGCCCGCGGCGCAGGCGATGTCACCGTAGATCCGCGCGAGGTCGTCCAGGGAGCTGTGGGCGTTGAGACCGCTGGGGTTGGGTGCCACGAACAGTTCGGTGCCCGGCCACGGTGAATCCTGCCGACCCGTGACGGCCTTGGGGCGGTCGAAGGCCGCGCGGTACGCGGTGATGCCGAGCACCGCAACCACGGCGGGATGCTCCGCGCGGACCAGTCGGTCCAGCCGCTGTGCCCCCTCGTGGAACTCCTCCGCGGTGAGCTCATCCGCCCGCGCAGTGGCCCGGGGACACACGTTGCTGATCCCGATCCCCCGGTCGGTCAGTTGCGCCAGCTCCTCCGGGACGTAGCCGTCGGCGGCGTTGATAAGGGTCGGGGTGATCCCCGCGCGGTGCAGCGCCGGGTAGAAACGGTTACCCGGCCGGGCGAAGTGCGCACCGGTCGCGGCGGTCCACAGCCCCGGGTTGATACCCACGAACAACAGCCGCAACGGCTGGGGCAGCAGATCCGGGACAGTGCGATCCCGGTAGGAGTCGAGTTCGGCGCGTGAGAATCCCATGGTGGATCATGCTAGGCCGCAGCACCGACGGCCCGGATGGATGCCGGAACACAGCTGGCGCACTCGGAGCAGAACGTCCCTCCGTCGAGTCGGGTAGCGGGGCTTGACCACGCCTCCAGCGAAGCCGACAGCGCGGCGGGAACATGCTCCTTCGACGACGCGGAGCGGGCAGCGCTGCGGGAACCCACCCCTCCGACGACGCAGCCCGGAACGGCGGGAGCGGGCCGGGTCGGAACCAGCGCGCGTCATGTCCCCGGCGGCGTCGGCCCCGTGGATGGCAGACGCCCCGTGCGCACGGCCGCCGCACCGGCGAGGATCACAAGGCCCATCCCGATGATCTCCGCAGGGCCCAGCATCTGCCCCAGGATCACCCAGCCCACCAGAGCGGCGACGGCCGGTGCCAGGCTCACCAGGATCGAGAACGTCTCGGCGGCCAACCGACGCAGTGCCGCGAGTTCGAGGGCGTAGGGCAGCGCCGAGGACAGCAGCGCCACCGCGAGCCCCACGAGCAACACGCGCGGCTCGAGCAGCGCCGCTCCACCGCTCGCGATCCCGAAGGGCGCCGCGAGCACCGCGCCCATCACCATGGCCCATGCGAGCCCCTGGGTCCCCGGGAAACTGCGCCCCGCCTGCCGGGACATCAGGATGTACACGGCCCACATCGCGGCCGCAGCCATGGCGAAGAACACACCCGCGAGGTCGGGGACCCCTGAGCCCGGGCCCACACCGCTCAGCAGCACGACGCCCGCGAGCGCCAGGGCGGCCCATAGCACCCCGCTCCACTTCCGGGACAGCACCACGGACAGCGCGAGCGGTCCGAGCAGTTCGATGGTCACCGCGATCCCGAGCGGCAATCGCGCGATCGCCTGGTAGATCAACAGGTTCATCCCACCGAGGGCCACCCCGAACGCCAGCACGACCCCGATCGTGTGCCGCGTGAGCCCCGCCGGGGAGGGTCGCACGACGGCGCACAGCACCACCGCGGCAATGACCAGTCGCAGGAACACGGCACCCGTGGCGCCCACGTGGTCGAACAGGCTCACGGCGATCGCCGCGCCCGTCTGCGTGACGAACGCCGCGGCGACCACGAGCAGCACGCCCTGCGCGGACGAACCACCGCGCTCCCGGGCCGTCGGTGAGGTCGAGGGATTCACGGCGTCCACGCTACGCGGTGCCCCGCGGTACCGGGTCAGCTCGCGACGACGCCGCTGCGCTCGCGTCCCGCGCGGGTGTTGAGTGCCCGGGTGCCCCGATAGCGACCCCGGACCAGGGCGATGATCCAGTGCGTCCGTGTCCAGGGCTCCGCCGGCGGTGTTCGCCACGGAGGTCCCGGTCACCCCGACGCCCACGAGTGTCCCGACGATGCAGAACACCCCGCTTAAGGTCACGAAGACACAGCGGCCGAGGTCGGAGCGCATCCGGGGTGCTCTTTTGGTCGTGGAGTTTCAACCCTACGGATCGCGCGGGATCAGCGGTCGGTGAGCAGGAACGTGCGCAGCGCGGAGATGACCTCGTCCGGGCGGTCCGCGTGCACCCAGTGGCTCGCACCGCGCACCGTGGTCCGCACCGTGCGCGGGAACAGCGCGCGCATCGCGGGGACGTCGCTGTCCTGGACGTAGTCGGAACGCTCCCCCGCGATCCACAGCACGGGCCCCATGAAGGTGCGCCCTGCGACGTCGTCCGCGGGCCAGTCCCCGATGGCGCCGAGCTCGGCATGGAGCAGGCCCAGGTTGGGCTGCCACCCGAAACCGCCGTCCCGGTGGCGCAGGTTCTGGAGGAGGAAACCGCGCACGTGGTCCTCGGGGATCTCGGGGCGCAGCGCGGCGTCCGCCTGGGAGCGGTGGCTGACGTCGCTCAGGTCCAGGCGCTGCAGGGCGCCCAGCAGGTGCTCGAAGTCGCCCCGCCCGGCACCGGACTCCTGCGCACCCACCGGGGAGATGTCCACGACCACGAGCCGGCGCACGAGTTCCGGGTGACGCAGGGCCAGGATCATGGCGACCTTGCCGCCCATCGAGTGGCCCACGACGTCCACGGGACCGTCCGCGGCGAAGGACTCACGCAGCTCGGCGGCCACGGTATCCGCCATGGCTGCGTAGCCGAAGCTCTCGGTCCAGGCGGACTCACCGTGGTTGGGCAGGTCCACGAGCAAGCTGCGGAACTCGGGTCGCAATCCCTTGGCGATGTTCGTGAAGTTCTTGCCGCGGCCGAAGAGCCCGTGCAGGAACACGACGCGTTGCTCGCCGTCTCCCACGAGCGTGGTCTTCACGAGGGGTTTCTGGTCCTGGGGCACGGGCCCAATCTACTGTGCGCGCCCACCGCGCCCCAAAGCGGACACCGCCCCGCACGCGGCGTGGATGCCGGGTACGGGGCGGTGGATCCGGGACGTCCCGGATGAGGACGGATCAGTTCTGCGAGCCCTTGAGCCGTTCGATGTGCTGGGACGCCTCCGCCTTGGTGAGATCCGCGGGCAGTTCCTCCCCGGCCTGCTTGGCGAGGGTGTCCAGGTAGGACTTCTGGGACGCGGTCATGGGCTCATCGCCGCTGACCCAGGTCGAGGGGTCCTTCTCGAGGGACGAGTCCTGAGTGTCACCGGTCGCACCGATGGTCTCGCCCTGGGGCGCGCCATTGGTCTCTCCCTGCGGAACGCCGTTGGCGGCCTGGTCGGGCAGGGCACCGTCCGGGGTGCCGTTCTCGAGCGGGGGCTGTTCGCCCTGGGGGTCCTGTGCGGGGGTTTCGGTCATGACTGCTCCTTCGCTGGGTCTCGCGCCGGATCACCGGATGTCGTGGTGTCGACGCTAGCCCCCGCTCCGCCTCCCCGCGAGCATGTTTCGCTCACGGCGCGCAAGGTCCCACCGCTCGTACCGATCCGCAGCGGGTGGTCACCGCACGATGCTGCGGGTGCTCCCGTCCTCGCGCCGCGTCCAGCCCTTGGCGTCCAGGTGCTCGAGCAGCGGCACGGCCACTCGGCGCGTGGTGCGCCACGCCTGCCGCGCCTGGCTCGTGGTGAAGGGCTGCGGGAGGTGGGCGAGCTCGCGCATCGCAAGCGCGGGCGCGGTGGGCAACAGGACGACATCGCCGGGTAACCGCAGCACCCGACCGAGCCGCTGCGCCGCCGCCAGTTCTCGCGGGCCGAGGCGCAACTCCTGCAGTTCGTACGCCTCCGGTGCCGCGAACGGATCCGCACGCAAGCGCTTCTCGAGCGCGGTGATCGCGGCCTCCGCGGCACCGAGTCCGCCGCCGCGACCGGGGACCGTGATGTATCCGTCCTGCTCCGTGAGCTGCGCCCGGGCCACGAGCATGTCCAGGAGCCGTCCGCCGGGTTCGCCGAGCGCTGTGCGGGCCGCGCCTCGGGGCAGTCCCGGGGCCAGGGGGTCGCGCTCGTGCGCGGCCTCGACCGCCGCTCGCAACTGCGTGGCCCACTCCGTGAGCCGGGGCACGTGGATCCACCATCCGTCCGCCACGACGACGTCGCCGGAGGGCGTCTCGTCCGCCGCGAACCCCAGCAGCCGCAACCGCTCGGTGCTCACCGCCCCGTACTTGACGGTTTCCGCCACGGGGTCGCCGTGGTCGGCGATGCCCGCGAGCCGAGCGGTCTCCCGGGCGGCCGCACCGCGCCGGTCCAAGGTGGGCGGGTCGACGTCGAGCACACGTGCACCCCCGACCGCGACCTGCGCCCCGGGACTGCGCAGCACGAGCCGGTCCCCCGGCACGAGGGTCATCTCGTGGTCCAGCTGCAATCGGGCGTGATCGGCATCGAGCGGTCGCAACCGAGCGCCCACGCCGGCCGTTCCCGCGTGCACCACGATCTCGGCGGGCAGTTCGTCGAACGGAGCACCCCGCTCACGGCGGACCTCGATGACGCCCGCGCTCGGCCACGCGTCCGGGGTCACGAGCACGTCCCCACGGTGGATCGCGTCCTTGCTCGTGCCCCGCAGGTTCACGGCCACGCGGTGGGTGGGTCCGATCCGCGCCACGGAATCATTCTGACTCTGGATCGAGCGCACGGTGACCTCTTGCTTTCCCGCTCGACCGCGCAGGGTCAACCGGTCACCCGTGTGCAGGGTCCCGGCGGTCAGGGTCCCGGTGATCACGGTCCCGGCACCGGAAATCGTGAAGGCCCGGTCGATCCACAACCGGATCCTGGCGTCCGGGTCCGGGCCGGGCACGCGGGAGAGCACCGCGTCCAGCGTGTCCCGGAACTCGTCGAGTCCGGTTCCCTCCCGCGCCGAGACGGCCACGGTGGGAGCGTCCGCGAGACCCGTGTGGGCGAGCTCCGCGCGCGCCCGCGCCACGACGTCGGCCACCCGCTCCGGAGCCCGATCCGCCTTAGTCACCACGATCATCCCGTACTCGATCCCGAGAGCAGCGACCGCATCCCGGTGGTCGCGGGACTGGGCCTGCCAGCCCTCGTCCGCGGCCACCACGAAGCACACCACCGGAGCCGGGCCCACACCGGCAAGCATGTTGCCCAGGAACCGCTCGTGCCCGGGGACGTCCACGAACGCCACATGCCTCCCCGAGGGCAGCTCGGTCCACGCGAACCCGAGGTCGATCGTGAGCCCGCGTCGCTTCTCCTCGTCCCACCGGTCCGGTTCGATCCCCGTGAGTGCTCGGACCAGGGTGGACTTGCCGTGGTCCACGTGACCGGCCGTGGCCACGACATACATCAGCCCACCTCCGCGAGCGCCGCGCGCACGGCGGCGAGCAGGTCGGTGTCCCGCTCCTCGGGGACGCAGCGGGGGTCCACGAGGCACGCGCCGTCGTGCACGCGCGGCAGCACGGCTGGCGTGCCGAGACGCAACGGGCGCGCGGCGGCCTCCGGGAGCCGCACGGCCCAGCCGGGCAGCGGGACACCGGGAGCACCACCCCCACCCACGCGACCATCGTGCTCCACGACGTCGGCCCCCACCGCGGCGGCCAGGGCCTCCGCGCGCTCACGCACGCGCTGCGGGTCCGCGTGCAGGGCGCTCGCGACGGGGGTGGGACCGCCCCGCAGGGTGGCCTCGAGGGCGGCGAGGGTCAGTTTGTCCGCGCGCACGGCCCGGGCCAGCGGGAAGCGCGCAAGGCGGCGGATCGTCTCGGTGCGCCCGAGCAACAGACCCGCCTGGGGCCCGCCGAGCAGCTTGTCCCCGCTCGCGATCACGGCGTCCGCGCCGGCCTCGAGCGCTTCCGACAGACTCGGCTCGTGGGGCAGCGCGGAATCCGGCGTGAGCAGGCCGCTACCCACGTCCACCACGAGCGCCACCCCGTGCTCGTCCGCGAGCGCCCGCAGCTCCCCGAGCGGCACCGAGGACGTGAAGCCGTCCACCCGGAAGTTGCTGGGGTGGACCTTGAGGATGCACCCGGTCTCCAGACCCATGGCGTCCCGGTAGTCGGCGTGGTGCGTGCGGTTGGTGGTCCCCACCTCGCGCAGCCGCGCACCCGTGGATTCCATGAGGTCGGACAAGCGAAACCCGGCACCGATCTCCACGAATTCGCCCCGGCTGATCACGACCTCGCGTCCCGCGGCCAGCGCGGTCGTGGCGAGGACCAACGCCGCGGCACCGTTGTTGACGATCAGCGCATCCTCGGCGGCGGGGCACGCGTCGAGCAGTGCCTGCCGCGCGGCGACACCCCGGCCGGAGCGCTGCCCGGTGGTCAGGTCCAGTTCCACGTCCACGTAGCCGGAGGCGTCCTGCAGGGCCTGGCGGGCGGCATCGGAGAGCGGAGCGCGGCCCAGGTTGGTGTGCACCACCACGCCCGTGGCGTTGAGCACCGGGGTCAATGAAGACGCGCCGCGCGCCGAGAGCTCGCTGACGACGGCGCTCGCGACGTCCTCGGGCGCGATCTCCCCCGCGCGTGCCCGGGCCTGCGCGGCCGTGATCGCGGCCCGCACCGCCGCGGCCCCCAGCCCGGCTCCCGCGGACCCGATGCGAGGATCCGCGAGCAACCGGTCGGTGCGGGGGATGCGGCTGCGGGGATCCGCTGCACTCACGGCAACTCCTCGGGATCTGTGGCGGGCGAGTGCTCAAAAAGTGGCGGAGGCGGACGGGAATCGAACCCGCCAGACCGAGCTGCTCGGTCTCACCGGTTTTGAAGACCGGGGCGCCCACCAGGACACGTACGCCTCCGGGAGCGAATGTATCACCGCACTCGGACGCCCTCGGTCGTCATAACTCAGTAGCCTGTCCGTCCCCACTCCTAGACTGGACGCATGACTCCCGAAGCCGCCCGCCCGTCCACGACCTCGCACCCGTCCGGGACCGGGATCGGCCGTCTCACGAGCTACGCCCACGGCGGTGGCTGCGCCTGCAAGATCCCGCCGGGCGAGCTCGAGGACGCCGTCAAGGGACTCACGGGTCAGGACTCCCCGGACGTCCTCGTGGGCCTGGACGACGGCGACGACGCCGCGGCCGTCCTCGTGCGCCCCGACCTCGCGGTGCTCTCGACCGCCGACTTCTTCACCCCCGTGGTGGACGACGCCCGCGACTGGGGCCGGATCGCCGCGGCGAACGCACTGTCCGACATCTACGCGATGGGCGGCGCCCCCGTGGTCGCGATCAACCTCGTGGGCTGGCCCCGTGAACTGCTGCCCATGAGCCTCATGTCCGAGGTGCTGCAGGGCGGCCTGGACGTGGCCGCGCTCGCGGGCTGCCCCGTGATCGGTGGGCACTCGATCGACTCCCCCGAACCCACGTACGGCATGGCGGTCACCGGTACCGCAGATCCCGAACGCCTCATGCGCAACGACGCCGCCCGGCCTGGTCTGCCCATCACCCTGACCAAGCCGATCGGGGTGGGACTACTCAATAACCGGCACAAGACCACGGGCGAGGTGTTCCCCGCCGCGATCGAGACCATGACCGCGCTCAATAAGGATGCGTCTCGCTCAGCCCTTGCGGCCGGGGTGCGTGCGGCCACGGACGTGACCGGTTTCGGTCTGCTGGGCCACCTGTACAAGATGTGCCGGGCCTCCGGGGTGGCCGCCACGCTCGACGCCTCCGCGGTTCCGCTCGTCGACGGCGCCGCGGACGCCCTGCGGGACGGTTTCGTCTCGGGTGGTACCCGCCGCAACCTGGACTGGGTGCGCCCGTTCCTGTCCGCGGGATCGGGAATCACGGAGGACCAGCTGCTCCTGCTCGCGGATGCCCAGACCTCGGGCGGACTGCTCGTGGTCGGGGAGGTCCCCGGCTATCCCGTGATCGGGGAGACCACCGAGGTTCCCGCCGACGGCGACGCGCTCATCACCGTGCGCTGAGCGCGTCGTTCAACTCAACCCATTGCGCGAACCGTTCATCCGACCGGTTGCGAGACGGCCTGCGCGGTCGTCCCGGGCATGTGTTCGCACGTGAGCGGGGCAGCCCCCCGCCACGGCAGACTCAACCGGCGGTCGTGATCGAATCGTCGATGATCCCGGCGGCGCGGCGCTTCTCGAGCCGGTTGCGCTGCGGGATCACGGTGTACCGGGGGTCCTTCACGGATTCCTTGCCGGCCCAGAACACACCCCAGCGTGTGAGCGCGGAGGACGTCATGAGGGCGAGTCCCGAGGCTGCGGCGACCCAACGGCGTCGTCCGCCGAGCAGAGCGCCCGCGCCACCGATGACCGAGAGTCGTTCGCTCCAGGTGAGCCACGCACCGGGCTTGCCCTGTTCGAGCGGTTCCACGGAGACGGGGTCCATCGAGCCCTTCATGACGTGCATGGCCGCGAGCTCCCCCGCGACCCCGGCCACCGCGAAGAACCGCGCGGGACCGGTCTCCGCCACGGGCGTGGTCACGAGCGCAAAGCCCCCGGACGCCAAGGACGCCGAGCTGACGAACACGAACGGCAGGTGCGCGTGCATCTCGTGCCATGTGGGCACTGCGGTGTCCCCGAGCAGCACGGCGGTGTAGGCCGCGAGCGGCGCTCCGAGAACGCCGGAGGCCACGCTCGTGGGCAGCTCGAGCGCGTGCAGCACCGGGCGCAGGGGGCCGAGCGGGAGGCGTTCATCCGTCATCCGGTCCACCTCGATCGCGGCGGCCACGCCCGCGTTGGTCGCGAAACCCGCAAGCAACCACGAACCCAGGCTCATGGGCGAGGTGGGCTTGACCGTGCGCATCATGTGCAGGAACCGTTCGGGGCGCCCGAGGTCCGCGACGAGCGCCACGGTCCCGAGGCTCGCCGCTCCCAGCGCACCCAGGCGACCGTTACGACGCAGTGCGGGCCGGTCCGTGAGGTAGCCGCCCAGGGACAGCAGCGCGGAACCACCCGCGAGACCGCCCAGGAAGAGGTAGGACGCGATCTTGGAGTCCCACGGCGGGGCCTTGACGATCGGGCGGCCGTAGTAGGACGTGAACTCGGGCTCCGGCACCACGGGCACTTCGCGGGAACCGTCACCGCCACCGCGGCGGAAGGCTCCCCCGCCCGGGGTGCGGTTCTTGCGGCGTCGTTTGCCGCGCGGCTCCTGCGGCGGACGGTAGGCGTCGTACGGGGAAATGCTCATGAGCGATCACCCGCCGTGAACGCGACCGCGCCGAGCGCCAGCATGCCCACCACGGCCATGCCCGCGCGCTTGAACATGCGCGGCAGGTCAGCCGTGGGGACGCGGGGATCCGGCGGCAGGCCGTACACCTCGGGCTCGTCGAGCAGCAGGAAGATGGACCCGGTTCCGCCCACGCCGTCCTTGGGGTTGGCGCCGTAGAGCCGCGCCTCGGTCTTGCCCTGCTCGTGCAACTGGGCGACCCGCTTCTGGGCCGACTCGAGCATGGTCTCGCGCTCGCCGTACTTGATGGAGGTGGTGGGGCACGCCTGCGCGCACGCCGGGGTCTGGTCGTCCTTCATTCGGTCGTAGCACAGCGTGCACTTCTGGGCGATCCCGTCCTGGGGGACCTTCACGGTGTCCGGCATGGGTGCCGCACCGCGCTGGGTCTTGGGCTCCACGAGACCGTCGTCGCGGCGCTCGATCACGCCGAACGGACAGCCGGCCACGCACGTACCGCAGCCGTTGCAGATGTCCTCCTGGACCACCACGGTGCCGTACTCGGTGCGCAACAACGCGCCCGTGGGGCACACGTCCAAACACCCGGCGTGGGTGCAGTGCTTGCACACGTCCGAGGACATGAGCCACCGGAAGTCCGGGGTGTCCAGGACCGGGGAGTCGCCGTCCTGCGCGGTGGATGCGCCGCCGGTCGTGGCCGCGCTCCCGCACCCCCCTCCCCCGGACGAGCACCCGCAGCCACCGGACGCGGGTTCAGCCGACGACGACGCCGCGGGCGGACCCACGCGGGGCATCCCCAGGTCCACGAGCGCCCGCCCGGATTCCCGGGCCTGCTCGATGCGGTCCCGCGACTGCTCGATGAATGCCACGTGCCGCCACGTGTCCGCGCCCAGGCCGCCCGTGTTGTCGTACGAGGAACCCAGCAGCTCGTAGTCGGAGTCCGCGGGGTTGCGGTTCCACTCCTTGCACGCGACCTCGCACGCCTTGCACCCGATGCAGATGGAGGTGTCCGTGAAGAACCCGCGGCGCTCGTGCGGATGATCCCAGTGGGAGTCGTCCGCGAACCTGTCAGTGGGTGTCATCCGATCCGTGCTCACTCGTCCTCTTCCCGTTCCCGCACCGCGGTGCCGGAGCCGTACGCCGTGGAACGCCCCGCGGACTGGCCCTCGCCGTGGGGACGCTTCGGATCCTCGTTCAGTTCCCGCTGCGGATCGGTGATCCGCTCGTTGCCGGTCCGGACGGTGAGCCCGGCCCGCTCCTGGTACTCCTCGATGAGCGCGATGCGTTCGGCACCGCGCGGCCGGCGGCCGGGGCGGATGTCGCACGAACCTGTCTTGAAGTTCTGGATCTGGACGTTCGGGTCCAGGGTGATCCCCAACAGGTCGTTGGCGGCGTCACCGCTGACCACGGCGTCCTTGCCCACGGCCCAGTGATAGGGCAGCCCGATCTGGTGCACGGTCTGCCCGCCCACCCGCAGCGGCGTCATCCGGTCGGTCACCAGGACCTTGACCTCGATGGCCGAGCGCGGCGAGATGATCGTGGCCCATCCAAAGGGCTCCAACCCTTGCTGTTCGGCGAGCTCCGGGGAGATCTCGCAGAACGCCTCGGGCTGCAGTTCGGACAGGTACGGCAACCAGCGGCTCATGCCACCGGCGGTGTGGTGCTCGGTCAGCCGGTACGTGGTGAACACGTACGGGTAGACCTCGCTGCCGGGCGCGCCCGCACTCGGTGCGGAGAGGTTGTCCTTGCGGGGGAACATCACGCGGGCCGGGTTCTGCTGCTGCGAGTACAGCGCATTGGCCACCGGCGACTCCTGGGGCTCGTAGTGGGTGGGCATGGGCCCGTCCACGAGACCCTTGGGGGCGTACAGCCACCCCTTGCCGTCCGCCTGCATGATGAACGGGTCGTCGCCGTGCAGCGAGGCCGCGCCACCGAGCTCCGGGTCAGGCCGCGCGCCGGGATCCTTGTCCACCGGGAAGTCGGGCACGTCCTTGCCGGTCCAGCGCCCGGACTCCTCGTCCCACCACACGAGCTTCTTCCGCTCGCTCCACGGCTTGCCCTGGGGGTCCGCCGAGGCGCGGTTGTAGAGGATCCGTCGGTTCGCGGGCCAGGCCCACGCCCACTTGGAGGCGATCTCGTCCTGCTCGCGCCCGGGAACCCGGTCCGCGGCGTGGTTCACGCCGTCCGCGTAGATCCCGGTGTAGATCCAGCACCCGCCGGACGTGCTGCCGTCCGCCTTCATCTGGGTGTAGGAGGACAGCGGCTTGCCCGCATCGGGGCCGGTCTCGAACCGGCCGTTGATCTCCGCGAGCACGCTCTCGGGATCCGGCTCACCTTCCTCGGTCAGCGGGTAGTCCCACGTGAGGTCCAGCAGGGGCCGGTCCCGGGGATCCGTGGACTCCGCCAACCGGGTGCGCAGTCGCCGGCCCAGGTCGTAGAAGAAGTCCAGCTCGCTCTGCGCGTCACCCGGCGGGGAGACCGCCTGGTGGCGCCATTGCACGAGACGCTGGGTCTGTGTGAACGATCCCGACTTCTCCACGTGGGTGGCCGCGGGCATGAAGAACACCTCGGTCTGGATGTCCTCCGTCTTCAGCTCGCCGGACTCGATCTCGGGTCCGTCCTTCCACCACGTGGCGGATTCGATCATGTTCAGATCGCGCACCACGAGCCACTTGAGGTGGGACATGGCGGTGCGCTGCATGCGGCCGTTGGACGATCCCACCGCGGGGTTCTGCCCCAGCAGGAAGTACCCGTCCACCTTGTCCTCGAGCATGGCCATGAGGGTCTGGTACGTCCCGTGCGGACCGTTGATCCGCGGCATGTAGTGGTACGCCCAGTCGTTGTCGTCGCGCGCGGCGTCCCCCCACCATGCCTTGAGCAGGTTCACGGTGTAGGCGTCCGCGTCAGCCCAGTAGCCTTTCTGCGTCTTGGACCCGATCGTGCCCAGGTACTCGGTGAGCGAATCGGACTCGACCGAGGGCATGGGCAGGTAACCCGGCAGCAGGTTGAACAGCGTGGGGATGTCCGTGGAGCCTTGGATGGACGCGTGCCCGCGCAGTGCCATGACGCCCCCGCCGGGACGACCCACGTTGCCGAGCAGCAACTGCAGGATCGCGGCCGTGCGGATGAACTGCGCGCCCAGCGTGTGGTGGGTCCACCCCACGGCGTACGCGAAGCACGTGGTGCGCTCGCGTCCCGAGTTCTCGGTCACGGCACGGGCCAGGTACTCGAAGTCCGCGGCGGAGATGCCGCACACCTCCTCGACCTTCTCCGGCGTGTAGCGCGAGAAGTGGCGCTTCAGGATCTGGAAGACCGTGCGGGGGTCCTGCAGGGTCTCGTCGCAGCGCGGTCCGGACGCACCCGTGGGCGCGCCGCCGCTGCCGAACTTGTCGCCGCCGGCTTCCTCGCGTTCCTCGTCGCCCTGTTCGTGCTTGTCGGTGCCGTCACCGGCGTCGTCGTCCTCGTCGTCGTAGGCCCACGACGAGAGGTCGTACGCGCCCTTCTCGACGTCGTAGCCCGAGAAGATCCCGCCGAGGTCCTCGGTGTCCTCGAAGTCCTCGTTGATGATCGTGGCGGCGTTCGTGTAGGACACCACGTAGTCGTGGAACCACAGGTCGTGCGTGAGAACGTAGTTGATCAGCGCACCGAGCAGGGCGATGTCCGAGCCCGCCCGGATGGGGACGTGCTTGTCCGCGACCGCAGAGGTGCGCGTGAAACGCGGATCCACGTGGATGATCTTGGCGCCGCGCGCCTTCGCCTCGGAGACCCACTGGAATCCCACGGGGTGGCACTCGGCCATGTTGGATCCCTGGATCACGATGCAGTCGGCGTTCGCCATGTCCTGCAGCGACTGGGTGGCGCCGCCGCGGCCGTACGAGGTTCCCAGACTGGGAACCGTGGCGGAGTGTCAAATCCTGGCTTGGTTCTCGATCTGTACGGCACCCGCTGCGGTGAACAGCTTCTTGATCAGGTAGTTCTCTTCGTTGTCCAGCGTGGCCCCGCCCAGGGACGCGATGCCCATGGTGCGGCGCAGCGGACGGCCCTGCTCGTCGGTGTCCTGCCAACCGCGGCGTCGGGCTTCCAGGAAACGATCGGCGATCATGTCGATCGCGGTATCCCGGTCCAGGGGCTGCCACTCGGCGGCACCCGGGGCGCGGTAGAGCACCTGGGTCTGACGGCCCGGGGAGTTCACGAGCTGCTCGCTCGCCGACCCCTTGGGGCACAACCGACCGCGGGAGATCGGGGAATCCGGATCACCCTCGATCTGGACCACGCGCTCGTCCTTGACGTAGACCTTCTGGCCACACCCCACCGCGCAGTACGGGCACACGCTCTGCACCACGCGGTCCGCGCTGCTGGTGCGCGGCGTGATCTCACGCGTGCGCTGTGATTGCACCGCGGAACTGCGGCCGGTGTGATCCCCGGTCCGGAGCTGGCGGATGACCGGCCACTCGAGCGGGCTGAATCGGGACATACCTCAAGAATAGACCGTTTACCGCGCGCGTCCAGGTGTCAGGTGTGTCGCGACGGCGACGACCCGCGCGGCCCTCGCGGCGGCATCGGTCCGGGTCACGCCGGGATTCGGCCCGCACGGCGACGACCCGCGACGACCGGGGGCCACACGGGCCACCCGGACGCCACGGGTCGTCGGTGGTCTGCGACGGCGTGTCGCGTCAGCGCTCGTCCATGGGGTCCACGGTCTGGTCCGCGCCGTCCCGCAACGAGCGGTTGACCTCGCGGTCGGCCTGCGGGTCCTGCACGAGGGCCTCGACCTCCGGGTCCTGGGTCTCGGAGGTGGTATCGAGCTCGGGGATCGTCTCCTCCTGCGCCACCTGCTCCACGTCGGCTTCCTCGGGGTGGGTCAGGGGATCCTCGTCGGCACCCCATTGGGCGTCGTCCTCCTCCCACGCGGAGTCCTCGTCACCGGTGGTGCCGATCAGTTCGTCCTCGCGGAACGTGTCGTCCGAGGCCTCAGGGTTGTCGAGCGGGTTGGGGTCCGGGATGGGCTGCGTCATGGGTTACTCCTTGCCAGGTTCTCGACGAGCGCGCTGTCACGCGCACGGTCAGACTACGGTGCCGCGGCCACGCGCCTCCACCGGAGCCCCGGCCGCTTCACGCGCAGCGGACCGCTCCGGGGCGGCTCACACGAGCGGCCACGGGTAGCGCATGCCGGAGGGGTCCTCCGGGAGCCTGCCCAGCAGCGCGAGGGCACGGGCACGACGACGCAGGGCACGCGTCTCCTCGGTCGTCAGCAGCTCGGTCACCTCCGGCGGTGCGCCGTTCTCGGCGAGCGCCGCAATGTCCGCCACGAGGTCCAGGGGCAAGAGGTCGCGCGCGAATTCCCAGATCACGGTGCGCAGTTTGAACGCCGCGGCGAAGCACAGGCCGTGGTCGATCCCCCAGATCCGCCCGTCCCAGCCGCGCAGGACGTGGCCGGATTTGCGGTCTGTGTTGTTGGTCAGCACGTCGAAGGCGGCCATGGCGCGCAGCACCGGGTGGGTGTCCGGGTGGTCCTCCACAATCGTGAAGTAGTGCTCCCGGGGGTCCGCGGCCACGAACAACTGCAGCGATCCCGTCCCGAACGGGGCGTCGTCCCGGATCACGGTGAGCGGGACGATCCCCCAGCCGAGCGCCTCGCTGAGCAGGTACGCGGCGCGCTCCCGGCGGTACAGACCCGGCGGGAAGTCGTGCAGGGGCCGCTCCCCGAGCTCGGGTTTGTAGATGGCCCAGCATGCCGTGTCCGAGTCCGGCGGACCGAACGACCTCGCTGCGGGAGCTGCATTGTCTGGGTCGGGTGCCGCGACGGGTGAGTCGGCCGGAGCGGCGTCGTCGCCGATCGCGGGAAACAAGCAGGCCTCGGCGGCTTCAGGGCCGGGGACCTCGCCGGCACGAGCGTCGCCGTCGGTGCCGGTGACCGATTGCGACGCCAGCGCGCGCACCTCCACGAGGAACGTCTCATTGCTGCTGCGCGCGAGCTGCCCGAGCAGTGTGATCTCCCCCGTGCGCAGCAGCTCGTCCGCTCGTTCGGCCCTCACGACGCCGCTCTCACGACGACGCCGTCCCGCCGCCCCCGCGCCCGCTCCGGGTCGCGCCGGACCGGCCCGTCACGACGCCACCAGCTCCCGCAAGGAATCCCGCGTGGAGTTGACCGTGAGCACCACGGGATTCGTGTCGTCGCCGGAGGGCTCATCCGCACCGTCGGGCGCCGCGGGATAGGACAGCACCGAGATCGAGCACGGCCCCACGCTGAGCCGCTGGAAGTTGTCCAGGGGCGTGCCCATCGCGTGGGCCAGCAACCCGCGAATGGGGTCCGCGTGGGAGAAGCACACCACGGTCCCACCGGGGTGGAACGTGCACAGGCGCTGCACGGCATCGACCATGCGCTGCTGCATCTCGGGGAAGCTCTCCCCGTCCGGGAACCGGAACGCGGAGGGGTTGTGCTGCACGGTGCGCCACTCGGGCAACCGGTTGAGGTCGTTGAGCGCGCGCCCCGTCCATTGCCCCACGTCGAGCTCCAGGAGCGCGGGGTCCTCGCGGACGGGCAGACCCAGCAGCTCGGCACTCGGCTGGGCGGTCTCCCGCGCGCGTTCGAGCGGCGAGCTGTACAGCGCGCTCACGGGCAGTTCCGCAATCCGCTCGGCCGCGGCGCGCGCCTGCTCCCACCCCTGCTCGGACAGGTGCAGTGCCGGGGAACGCCCCGGCAATAGCTCACCCGTCGTGGGGGTGCGGCCGTGACGCACGAGCAGGACGGTGGTCGATCCGCGGGAGTCGCTCATGCTTCGTCAGCCTAGAACGCACCCGCCCCCGCGTCACGGGCCCCGCCCCGCACGGCTCCCCGCCCGTCACACGGCGTCACCGAACCGCCCCGGGGGCTCGACGCCGCCGCCTGCCGGGCGTAGCGTGACGCGCGTGAACGCCCAACCTGACATCCGCACCCTGGGTGACCTGCGCGCGTCGGGTCATGAGCTGAAATCCCTGCGCCGGGAGATCCGCGACAACTTGCTCGCGGCGCTCGCCGCGGGGGAGAACCCGTGGCAGGGACTGCACGGCTTCGAGCGCACCGTGATCCCCCAGTTCGAGCGCGCGCTGATCGCGGGGCACGACGTCGCGCTGCTGGGTGAACGCGGCCAGGGCAAGACCCGCTTGCTGCGCACCCTGCCACGGCTGTTGGACGAGTGGACGCCCGTGATCGCGGGCTCCGAACTCAACGAACACCCCTACGAGCCGCTCACCGCCGAGTCCACCGCGCGGATCGCCGCGGAGGGTGACGACCTACCGATCACGTGGCGCCATCGCGACGAGCGTTACGTGGAGAAGCTGTCCACCCCGGACACGTCCGTCGCGGACCTGATCGGGGACGTGGACCCCATGCGGGTCGCGGAGGGGCGGCGGCTCGGAGACCCCGAGACCATCCACTACGGGCTGATCCCGCGCGCGAACCGCGGGATCGTGGCGCTCAACGAACTACCTGACCTGGCCGAGCGCATCCAGGTGGCCCTGCTCAACGTCATGGAGGAGCGGGACATCCAGATCCGCGGCTACGTGCTGCGCTTGCCGCTGGACGTCATGGTCGTGGCCTCCGCCAACCCGGAGGACTACACCAACCGCGGCCGGATCATCACCCCGCTCAAGGACCGCTTCGGGGCGGAGATCCGCACCCACTACCCGCTCGAACTCGAGGACGAGATGGCCGTGATCCGCCAGGAGGCCGAACTCACCGCCGAGGTCCCCGACATCATCCTGGAGATCCTGGCCCGGTTCACACGACAACTGCGTGAATCCAGCGCGGTGAACCAGTCCTCGGGTGTCTCCGCGCGCTTCGCGATCGCGGGAGCTGAAACCGTGGCGGCCGCCGCCCGGCACCGCGCCACGGTGCGCCCCGGTGACCCCGCCGTGGCCCGGCTGGTGGACGTGGACACCGCGGTGGCCGTACTCGGCGGGAAGGTCGAGTTCGAATCCGGTGAAGAAGGCCGCGAGGACGACATCCTGGAGCACTTGTTGCGTACCGCGACCGCCCAGACCGTGCGGGAACACTTCCGCGGCCTGGATCTCTCTCCCCTGGTCGCCGCGTTCGACGGTCAGCGCACCATCACGACCGGCGAACGCGTCGGCGCCCAGGAGTTCCTCGACGCCCTGCCCGCCCTCGAGGACTCCGAGCTCTACGACCGGTTGGCCGAACGCGTGGGCGGTGAGGGGCCCGGGTACCGCGCGACCGCCGTCGAACTCGCCCTCGAGGGGCTGTTCCTGACCCGGAAGCTCTCCAAGGAGTCCGGCGACGGGGAAACCGTCTACGGATAGGCCTCCCATGCGCACACCCCGGCATTCTTCACGGTACGGTCGTTACTCCGGCGGCCCCGATCCCCTGGCCCCACCCGTGGACCTCGGGGAGGTCCTGGACGCCGTGACCGAGGACGTCATGGCCGGCTACTCCCCCGACCAGGCCCTGCGCGAATTCCTGCGCCGCGGCGGGCGCAACCAGCGCGGGCTGGACGATCTGGCGCGCCAGGTGCATCAGCGGCGTCGGGACCTGCTGAGCCGGCACCGCCTGGACGGCACGGTGCAGGAGGCCAAGAAACTGCTCGACCGCGCGCTGCGCGAGGAACGCGATCAGTTCCTGCGGGACGCGCGCATGGATCCCACGGACCGGCAGTTCCGGGAGATGCGCCTGGACGCCCTGCCGTCCTCCACCGCGGCGGCCGTGACGGAACTGTCCGACTACGACTGGCAGTCGGACGCCGCACGGCGCAACTACGAACAGATCAAGGACCTGCTGGGCCGCGAACTGCTCGAGCAGCGCTTCGCGGGGATGAAGAACGCGCTGCAGAACGCCACGGACGAGGACCGCGCCGCGGTCTCCCGCATGCTCGAGGACCTCAACGAGCTGCTCGAGAAGCACGCCCGCGGCGAGGACACGCCCGAGGACTTCGAGCGGTTCATGAACCGGCACGGGGACCAGTTCCCCGAGAACCCCCAGGACATCGACGAGCTTATCGACGCGCTGGCTCAGCGCTCCGCCGCCGCGCAGCGCATGATGCGGTCCATGACCCCGGAGCAGCGCGAGGAGCTCATGGCGCTGTCCGCGCAGGCGTTCGGCTCCCCCAAACTGATGTCTCAACTGGACCGCCTCGACGCCGCGCTGCAGGGCCTGCGTCCCGGGTTGGACTGGTCCGGCTCGGAGCAGTTCGAGGGCGATCAAGGCCTCGGTCTCGGGGACGGGACGGGTGTGCTGCAGGACCTCGCGGACCTGGACGCCCTGAGCGAGCAGCTGTCCCAGTCCTATGCGGGTTCCACGCTCTCGGACCTGGACGTGGCCGCGCTGGCCCGGCAACTGGGCGACGACGCCGCCGTCGCCGCGCGCACGCTCACCGAGCTCGAGCGCGCCATGCGGGACAGCGGCTACCTGCGCCGCGGCACGGACGGCGAATTGCGGTTGTCCCCGCGGGCCATGCGCAAGCTCGGCAAATCCCTGTTGCGCGACGCCGCCGGGAGACTCTCCGGTCGCAGTGGCCGCCGGGACACCCGGCTCGCCGGGGCCGCCGGTGAGCAGACCGGCTCGTCCCGCCCGTGGCAGTTCGGGGACGTGGAACCGTGGGACGTGACCCGCACGGTGACCAACGCGGTGACCCGCACGGCGGCGTCGGGCGCGGACCCGAGTGCGGGTCTGCGGATCGACGTCCAGGACATCGAGGTGCGCGAGACGGAGGCGCGCACGCAAGCGGCGGTGGCGCTGCTCGTGGACACGTCCTTCTCCATGGCGTTGAACGGGCGCTGGGTCCCCATGAAGCGCACGGCGATCGCCCTGCACCAATTGATCTCCACCCGCTTCCGGGGTGACGCACTCGAACTCATCACATTCGGCCGCTACGCCCAGACGATGGACATCGGGGAGCTCACCGCGCTGCCCGCGTGGCACGAACAGGGCACCAACCTGCATCACGGCCTGCTGCTGGCGCAGCGCTTCTTCCGCAAGCACCCCACCATGCACCCCGTGCTGCTCGTGGTCACGGACGGTGAGGCCACCGCCCACCTGGAACCCGGCGGCGAGGCATGGTTCATGTACCCGCCCGATCCCGAGACCCTGCGGCTCACCGTGGCGCAGCTGGATGCCGTGGCCCGGCGCGGCACCGAGATCACCCTGTTCCGGCTGGGGGACGACCCCGGACTCGTTCGCTTCATCGCGGCGCTCGCGCGCCGGGTGCGCGGTCGGGTGGTCGCCCCGGATCCCGAGGACCTCGACGCCGCGGTGCTGGGCGAATACATGCGTTCACGCTCCCGGAACGGCTCCTGGGGTGGGTCGGGTGACAGCTTCGCGGACGACGACGCGTGACGGTCTTCAGGACGAATGCCCTGGTCGCGGGCTGATTCTTTTGCATCTACATAGAAGTATTGCTTAAGTGAAGACGAGCCCTCACGCTGGAACCACCCGTGGACATCGGGGAACGGATGAGACGAGAGGATTCGTCATGCACCGCACACGCACGGTGACCGCGGCAGCCGCCCTCCTGGTCCTGTCACTGGGCGGGCTCACCGGATGCAGCTCCTCGCCCGCGGAACAGCCACAGTCCATGGCCACCTCCTCCGAGATCGCCAACGGGCCCACCTCCGGCATCCGCTCCCAGGCCGCGAGCCCGCAGGCCGGGGCCGACGCCGCGGCGACCGGCCAGGCCACCGCCGCGGCTCCCGTGTCCTCGCCCGCCGCGCAGCCCAAGAGTCACATGACCGCGTCCGACACCCCCGCGCCCGGGTCGCAGCGCCCCGCGGCGACCACTGCGGCGTCGTCTGCGACCCCCGAACCGTCCGGGTCGTGCGCGAACACCTCCGCGGAGCAGGCCGTGAACGAGAACATCGACAAGGTGGGCCCGGCGTTCCCCAAGGGCAACGTTCCCGACGCCGAGTGGATGGCGATCGACACCGAGACGTACGACCCGTGCGCGGACCTGTCGTGGGTCACGCTGACGATCCGCAGGGGCACGGCGTCCTCCCCGTCGCAGCAGATGCTCTTCCACGACGGCGAGTACCTGGGCACGACCACCAAGGAGGGCATCGCCTTCTCGCCCGCGACCGTGCGGCTGTCCGACTCCGCCATCCAGGTCACCTACCGGTGGGCCAAGGAGGGCGAGAGCAATGCCGGTGCGAGCGGGCGGGCTGTGTCCACGTACTCCTGGAACCCGAACACCGAGTCCGTGGACCACGCGGGCGAGTGGCCCCCGGGTATCGGCTGAGCCGCGCCCCGGCGCCCGGTTTCGACAACGCCACCACGCGCCGTCGCCCCCCGCACTCCATCGGGACGGCAGCGCGGCCGCGTGGCTGGACACCGTGGCATGACACGTGTGACACGATGAGAGCACGGGACGCACCCCACTGGCGAGGAGAGTCATGAACCTGCTGCGCACGCTCGTGACCGCATCCGCCGGTGCATACACCGCCAATTGCGCGCTGGGGGCGTCCGTAGCCGCCCGGTGGGTGGACACCTCGAACGTCCGGTGGATCCACCACGGTCTGTACATCACCACGTCCGCCGTGACCGCGGCGGCATGCGTGGCCGCGGTGCGTGAGCGCTCCCCAGTGGCGGCGGTCCTCGCACCGGCGGTCGTCCCGCTCTTCCTGTTGCAGCGCCACGGTGCGCACCCGCTGCGACGTCACACCCGAGACGCCCTCGCGGCGGCTCCCTGCTACGTGGCCGGCCTCGCGCTGGCCTGGAGGTGAATCGTGGAATTCCTGGATGCCGTGTTCAACCGCCGCACCACCAACGGCCCGTTCCGCCCGGATCCTGTGAGCCCCGAGCACCAACAGTTGCTGATCCGCGCGGCGGCCGCGGCTCCCTCCCAGTTCAACAGCCAGCCATGGCGGTTCGTGCTGATCGAGAACCGGGACACGATCGAGACCGTTGCCCGGATCAGCGGGGAGAGCATGACCGAGGTCATGGGCGCGGGCACGTTCTTCGACCGGTACAAGAAGTACTTCCGGTTCAGCCAGAAGGAGATGGACGCCCAGCGCAGCGGCATGCTGTTCGATAAACTGCCCGCGCTGCTGCGCCCGTTCACGTCCAAGGCGTTCACGCCCTCCGGGCAGAGCCTCATGAACAAGCTGCGCGTGCCCCAGACCCTGGGCGAGGAGAACCGCAAGCTCGTGGCGGGGTCTCCGCTGCTGATCGGCGTGATGCTCGAGCGCGGCGAATACCGCCCGGAGGAACTGTCCGGGTTCTACTCGGTGTTCAGCATGGGTGCCGCCATGGAAAACCTGTGGCTCACCACGGTGGAGTTGGGTATGGGGATCCAGTTCGTGTCCTTCCCCATGGAGGCACCGCACCAGTGGCAGCGGATCGTGGACGTGCTGCGCGTTCCGGAGGATCTGGAGCTCATGGCCGTGTACCGGCTGGGCTACGTGCCTGAGCGCACCCACCGCCCGGCGATCGACTGGTCCAGCCGCGAACGCAAACGCCCCTCCCAGTACGTGTTCCGGGAGACGTGCGAGACGCCTCAGCAGGGCTGGGATCAGGACGTGCGTCCCGGGTCCGACTGAGTCCGGTCCTTCTGCGGGGTGTCCACCTGATCCTGATCCGCCCGGACCGGCTGCGCGTCCTGGCCGGTGTGCACCGCCAGCAGCCGGAAGAACCGCTGTTGCACGGCCCGCCACCCCGGGGGCAGCGCCTGGCGCAGCTCTCCGGGGCGGTAGCTGCGCCGGATGGACAGCAGACCGTCGAAGCGCACGAACACCCTGGCTCGTGCGAGCGGCAGCGTGGCCACCCAGTACAGCAGCCAGGCCGCGCGGCTGCGGCGCAGGTCGTTGTGCACCGCTACCCCACGGGTCAGCCGACGTGAGTCCGCCAGCACGGCGGACAGCTCCTCCCGTGTCAGGTGGTGGAGCATGTGGTTGGAGATCACGGCGTCGTAGCGCTCCCCCGCTGCCACCAGGTCGTGGCTCGCGAGCGTCCGGTAGGCGGCGCCCACTCCGCGGTCGTGCGCGGCCGCCCACCGTGTGGCCCGGGCGTCCGGGTCGATCCCGGTAATCCGCACGTCCAGCCCGTCGCGAGCGGCCCAGCGGGTGATGGCCCGGGCGACGTCGCCCCCGCCGCACCCGATGTCCAGCACGGTGCCGGGGCGGCCCTCTCGGGCAGCGGCACGCAACGCGGGACGTACATACCGGCGGTAGACGGGCCGCCAGGATGCAACGAGCGGGTTGATCACCCCGAACAAGCGGTAGGTGTTGTCCAGGGCCACCGGATCGCAGGCCGGATCGTCCATGAGCTCCGGCTCGTCCACGCTGCGGTGGCGGAGCAGGGGGTCGCGGCGGCGCAGGACATCAGCGTGCGGCAGAGGGTTGTTGCGCAGCATAGGTTTCATCGCTCACGTCGCCTCGGACGCGGGACGGACCCGCAGCAGGGCGCTCTCGATGCTCAGGCCGGGGCCGAACGCGAGCGCCGCCACGGTGCCCGGGTCCCCCGCTCGCACAAGGCGCTCGAGCACGAACAGGATGGTCGCACTGCTCATGTTCCCGGCGTCCGCGAGCACTCCCCGGGAGGGGGCCATCTGCTCGTCCGTGAGCGCGAGCCGTCCCTGTACCTTGTCCAGGATGCTGCGTCCCCCCGGGTGCACGGCCCACAGGGGGATCCGGTCCGCGCTCAACCCCGCGCGGTCCAGCAGGGGTGCGAGGGCGTCCGTCACGTGGTCGTCGATGATCCGCGGCACGTAGGTCCCCAGGATCATCTCGAAGCCCTCGTCCCCCACGCTCCACGCGAGTTCCTCCTCGCCCACTGGGGCCAGGGTCGTCTCGAAGTCCACGAGCTCGAGGGTAGCGCCGGGAGCGGCGGCGTCGCGCCCCGTCACCACCGCGGCGGCCGCACCGTCCGCGAACAGGGCGTTGCCCATCACGGTGTCGGGATCGTTGCGCACGTGCAGGTGCAGGGTGCACAGCTCCACGCACACCACGAGCACCACGGCGTCCGGATCCGCGCGGCACGCGGTGTACGCGGCTTGCAGGGCGGGGAACGCGGCATTGCAGCCCATGAACCCCAGGTGCATCCGCTTCACGTCCGCGGGTAGCCCCAGGTCCTTGGTCACGCGCACGTCCGGGCCCGGCGCGAAGAACCCGGTGCAGGACACCGTGATCACGTGGGTCACGTCCGCGAGCTCGATCCCGGGGGCCGCGGCGTCGAGGGCCGCCCGGGCGGCTGTCACGAACATCCGTTTGGCGTGCTCGGTGTAGAGCTGGTTGCGTGCGTGCGTTCCCGGCGAGCGCAGGTGCCGGGCCGTGGGATCCACGAACGGCGACGCCGCGGCGTCGCCCCCGTCAACGGTCCCCGATGCCACAACGCCCAGCTCGGGCAGGACCGTGTGGCGTGTGCTCACCCCGGCGCCTGCGAAGGCGGAACGCACCACGCGCGTGCCGAGCCTGGTCATCCCCGGCTGCTCGGCGAACAGCCGGGACACGTCCTCCTGCCGGATCACGGTGTCGGGGACGGCGGTCTCGATCGACAGTAGGCGTACGGTCATACTCCATGGTAGGCGCGCGGGCCCCACCCGGACGAGGCGCCCCGTGCCGGACGAGCCCCGACATGCGCAACGGCCGCCCGATCCATGGGGATCGAACGGCCGTCGGACGGGCGGGTCGGATCAGAGATCCACGACCTTGTTCTCGCCGTCCACGGTGTCGCCCTTGACCTTGGACTTGATCAAGTTGGCCACCTGGGTCACCTTGCTGTTACCCGGGCTGTCCCAGTACTCGGCGCTGTGGCCGTCGATCTCGATGAGGATGTTGTTGGGGTTCTCCGGGCCGCCCTGGAGCCACGAACCGGTGAAGCTGCTCCATAGTTCCTTGAGCTTGGCCTCGTCGTTGACGATGCGCGCGGTGCCGCACACGGACACCCACGAGCCGGAACCCGAGTAGGCCACGTTCACCTCGGGGCGCTGCTGCAGGGCCTGTGCCTGCTCGGAGTCGCGCTCCGCGATGAACCGCACGGTGCCGTCGAACTCGACCTCCTGCGTGGCCATGGGCTTGGACACCAGGTGACCATCCCCGTCCACGTGGGTGAGCATGGCGATGCGGGTGCCCTTGATGATGTCCCGCACCTTCTGGATGTCGTTGGTGTTCTCCGCCATGGCACTTCCTTTCGTCGAGGCTGTGAATGCCCACCAAACCGTGGGGTCTGCCACCGCGATGTGGCGTCGATTGTCAGTTTATTTACTAGTGACGGTGCGCACGAGAGAGTTGGCCGGGAGCGGAATTCACGCCGTCGTGAGCAGCACAGCCCCGAACGATCCGGTCGTGGGCGGCATGATGACGGACGACACGGACACAGAGATCCAGGCAGGGAGGGACGCATGACGCGATCGCACGAGGACACCGTGCACGTGCTGTTGGAGCGCCACGGCACCACGTACGCGCAGGACGCCGGCATCGAGCTGCGGGACACACCCGCTCCCCTGTTCCAGCTGCTGGTGCTGGCCAATCTGCTGTCCGCGCGCATCGGGGCCAAGGTGGCGGTCGCCTCCGCGCGCGAGCTGTTCACGGCCGGGTACCGCACCCCGGAACGGATGCGCGCGGCGTCGTGGCGGCAACGGGTTCAGGCGCTGGGTCGCGGCGGCTACAAGCGTTACGACGAGCGCACCTCCACGATGCTCGGCGACGGCGCCGCCCTCCTGATCGACGAGTACGGTGGGGATCTGCGCCGCGTGCGTGAGCGCGCGGACGGTACCGACGACGTCCTCGAGGCGCTCCAGCAGTTCCCGGGGATCGGCCCCGCGGGCGCCGCGATTTTCGCCCGGGAGGTACAAGGTGTCTGGCCCGGCCTCGCGCCGTTCTTCGACGCCAAGGCCCTGGACGGCGCCCGGCGGATCGGTCTGCCCGACGACGCCCACGCCCTCGCGGACCTCGTCCCTCCCGAAAAACTCCCCATCCTGGCCGCGGCCCTGGTCCGGGTCGCGCTGGACCGCACCAAGGGTGACCCGCTGGAGTAACGGACCGGGTGCGATCCGCCGGAGGTGCATTCGGCGGCGGACGCCGGGTTAATACACCGGCTGTGATCCGTGGTGGCGAGTTAACACCTCGGTCATCGGGGTGCTCCCCAGCCGTCATGTCCACCCGCGACCATGGGTTCGGCCCGTTCGCCGTTCATCACCACGCGACCGGCAAGGCCATCTCCGTACGGCAACCCGTGAGAGGCTCTGGATGCGCACCCGCACGACCCCCCTGACCGACCGTCTCGCAACGGACCCCCTCCGCTGGATCCGGCCCACGGCCCTCCTGACAGCACCCCGCGGGCGGGAGGACACTGCGGGAATGACTACTGCGCCGGCCCACCTGTTGATCGGCCACCGCGGAGCCGCGGGGGTCGCACCCGAGAACACGGTGGCGGCGTTCGAGGTGGCCCGTTCCTCGGGTGCACAGTTCTTCGAGCTCGACGTCCAGCTCTCCGCGGACGGTGTGCCCTTCGCGTTCCACGACCCCACCCCCGCGCGCACCACGAACGCCGCCGAGGTGTTCCCGGGTCGGGAGAACGATCCGGTCACGTCGTTCACATGGGCCGAATTGCAACGACTGGACGCTGGTTCGTCCTTCTCCGGCGCGTTCCGGGGCGAGCGCATCCCGCACTTCGACGACGCCGTGGAGGTTGCGCGCGACGCGATCGGCGTGTTCATCGAGATCAAGTCCCCGGTCACGTCCCCCGGTATCGAGCGCATCATCGTGGAGCGTCTGCGATCGGATCCCCGGTGGCAGCGTCTGGTCCGCGACGGGCGAATCGAGGTCCTGGGGTTCGACGCCGCTTCCAATCAGCGCTTCGCGGTGCTGGCCCCGGAGGTCCCCCTGCAGCAGCTCGTGTACCGGGTTCCCGATGCCGAGACCCTCGCGCGGATCTCCACCTACGCGGGACAGGTGGGGTCCAACCACCGCTGGCTCAATGCGGCCGCGGTGGACCGGGTCCGTGCGGCAGGGCTGGGCATGAGCGTGTACACGGTAAACGCCGAGCGCAATTTCAACCGCATGGCGGCCCTGGGCGTGGATCGGATCACGACCGACTTCCCCGTGGAGTTCTCCCGGAAACACCCCGCGACCGTGGGTCACGCCGTGGCAGTGCGGTAGCGCCGACGGTCGCCGGGCCGCAACCGGGCCGCCGCCGCGCTGCTCTGCCACCGGGGATGCGTTCGCAGCCGTCCGTAGGTGTCCACGTCCACCCGCTCGCCCGCGATCAGGAACTTCCTCCGCTGGGTCCCTTCCTTGCGGAAACCGGCGGCCCGCGCCACCGCTCCCGATGCGGGGTTGTTGACCCGGTGCCCCAGCTCGAGGCGTTCGAGTCCGGCGTGGTCCAGGGCCCACTCAGCCACCGTGGCGGCGGCTCGGGTGGTCCACGGCCTGGGGATCCGGTTCGAACGGCATGCCCTGCAGGTCCATGTCGCCGTAGCGCAGGATGTGCAGGTCACCCCCGAACACGTCGTGCCAGTGCTCCATGGCCTCGGCGGTGGTTCCGGGCAGGGCGATGTACGTGGCGAGTGAGGGGGTCATGTGAGGCTCCTTCGACGAACGCATCCCGGATGATTCGGTCCCAGTATGGCCGTCGCGAGCGGATTCGGGAACCTCTTGCTCCGGGCCCAGCGCAGTTGTGCGGGAACCTTTTACTCCGGCGCCCGGCGCAGTTGCTCGGGCAGTTCCTCGAGCAGCCGCAACCACAGTTCCGAGACCGTGGGATAGCTGGGCACCGCGTGGCGCAGCACGTGCACCGGTACCTTCCCCGTGATCGCGATCGTGGCCGCGTGCAGTTGCTCGCCAGCGTCCGGGCCCGCGAACGTGGCACCCACGAGGCACCGGGTCTCCCGGTCCACGACGATCTTGGCCTTTCCGGAGACGGTGTCACGCAGCAGCGCCGCACCGGCCGCACCGTTGTAGGGCACCTCCGCGGTGACGACGTCGATCCCCCGGTCCCGCGCGGAGGCTTCCGTCAGTCCCGTCTGCGCGACCTGCGGTTGCGTGAACACGACCTGGGGCACGGGCGGATTCTCCACCTCGTACGGCGCGGGCGCCCCCGTGGCCGCCGCCTTGATCCGGGCCCCGATGACCCGGGCGCGGTACTTGCCCCAGTGGGTCAGGGGCACATCGCCGCTGGCATCGCCCACGGCGTGCAGCCATGCGGGGAGCTTCTCATGCAGGATGTCGTCCGCGCTCAGCCCGACCGCGTCGAGTCCCACGTCCCGCAACCGCGGGATACGGCCCGTGGCCACGAGTACCTCGGCCACGTCGAAGGTCCCGGCGGAGGTCTCCAGGTGGACCGGCCCGCCGTGGACCCGGCCCAGCCCCGTGTCCTCGGCATCGCTGCGGGTGCACTTGGTGACGGATGCGCCGAGCACCACTTCCACGCCGCTGGCGCGCAACCCGTCCAGGACGGTGTCCCCCGCGAACGGTTCGTTGCCGGACAGCAAACCCGAGCCCCGCACGAGCAGGGTCACCCGGGATCCCAGGGCGTTGAGCCACACCGCGGCCTCACATGCCACGACTCCCCCGCCCACGATCGCGATGCTCTCCGGCGTCTCGACCACGCCGGTCGCGTCCGCGGACGTCCACGGGTGCGCTCCGTCGAACTCGGAGGGGATGCTCGGCTCGCTGCCGGTCGCGAGGATCACGGCGTGCCGCGCGGTGAGGGTGCGCGCGGCGGCGTCGTCGGCCTCGATGCGCACCGAGCGCTCGCCCACGAGGCGGGCGTGGCCGCGCACCACGCGGAGGCCCGCGGACTCGGCCCACTCGACCTGGGAGGAGTCGTCGTAGTCGGAGACGAACGAGTCGCGCCGCGCGAGCATGCCGTCCCAGTCGAGCCGCGTGGGGACGACGCCCTTGAGGTTGTCCGTTAGTCCCGTCACGTCGACCGGGCGCAATAGCGCCTTGCTGGGCATGCACGCGTAGTACGAGCACTCCCCGCCCAGCAGGTGACCCTCCACGATGACCGCGGTGAGGTCTGTGCCCTCGATCGCGTACTGCGCGGCGTTCTCTCCCACCGCGCCGCCGCCGATCACGATCACGTCCACCGACTCCTGCGTTGCTGACTCCGTCATGCCCTCACAATAGCCGCCGGGGTGCGGGCTGTCGGCCCGGGGGTCACCTGAGTGCGGTGCGGAACCGGCCTCCCACCTGGCAATACTCCCGATTGTGACCCTCGTCATGTGTACGGTGGAAGAGCCACCTCCGTTGCATGGTCGGCATCACGATCCTCGCCGGCCCAACGGACCGACGATGAGGAGATGCCATGAACGCGAGCGCAATGACACCCCCGGCCACCGACGAGCCACCCACCACCCATCGCCCCTTCCGAGCCCGCGGCGGACTGGCTCTCCTGGGGCTCGCGGGCATGCTGACACTGGCTGCGTGCGGCGAGGGCAATGACGCCACCACCGCGGATCCGACGGGTGGGCAGGGGGCCGCGACGGCGGCGTCGAGCCCGGGTCCCCTGGCCACCGCCACGGTGCGTCATGCCGAGGGAATGGAGGTCGGCACCGCGCAGTTCACCGAGGCCGACCAGGATGCGATGCGGGTTTCGGTCGAGTTCTCCGGTCTGGAACCGGGGTACTACGGCCTGCACGTGCACGGCAATGGCGTGTGCGAGGCGGAGAGTTCCGCACCGGACGATCCCTCCGAGACCGGCGCATTCCTGTCCGCCGGCGGGCACCTGGGTGGCGACGACGCTCGCCATCCGGAGCATGCGGGTGACCTTCCCGCGCTGCTGGTGACGGAATCCGGGCGGGCGGCCATGTCGTTCGAGACGGACCGGCTCACGGCCGAGAACCTGCGGGACGACAACGGCTCCGCGCTGATGATCCACTCCGGCCCGGACAACTACGCGAACATCCCCGAGCGCTACGCCCCGGAGGGACCGGATGAGGACACCCGCTCCACGGGTGACGCCGGCAGCCGCCTGGCGTGCGGTGTGATCGAGTAACCCGTCCTCGTCACACGGACGTTCGACCCCCCGCCCGGGTGAGCGCCAGGATGACCACGACGACCAGCGCGGACATTGTGCCCGCGATCATGTCGGTCATGGTGTCCAGGTTGTTCACCTGAGCGTTGCTCTCCGAGACCAGATCGGTGACGAACTCGGCGACCTCCCACAGGAACGCGATGAAGGCGCTGAACGACACGATTGCGAGCCCCCACAGCCACGTGGGCAGGGCGAAACCATGCCGCCGGGACAGGATGCGCCATGCGTGATCGGCGCCCAGCGCGATCAGGATTCCCGAGAAGAAGTGGACCACGGTGTCCCACGGCGTCCACACACCGTAGACGTGCAAGTACGTTCCCAGGAACGCCCCGCCGAACAACAGCACCGCGTACAGCAGTTGTAGGGTCACGGGGATGGTGGCGCAGGCGATCGGCTCCAGGGCGAGCGGGACGAGCGCCGCGAGGACGAGTGCGGACAGCAAGAACACGGCCGGGCCGTTCTCCCGGGCGATCTCGAAGATCAGCGTCCCCACGAGGAGCACCTCCAGCACTATCAAGGGGGCATGGCGGCGCAGTCTCGTGTCGTGGGGGATCATGCCTCCGACCCTACGCACGGGCCCTGACACGGTGGGTTGGGACGCGACGGCGTTGAGGAGGCTCAGTCCGTGAGGATCAACGACAGCCCCCGATCGAGGGCCTGTTCGGTGCCCTCCCGAACGGATTCGGGTGCGTTGAGGTGATCCAGGGCCAACCCGTTCACGAGTGCCGTGACCAGGGGCGCGGCGGTGTCCGGGGTCAGCCCCTCATGTAGCTTCCCGTCCTCCTGGGCCCGCCGCAGGACGTTCAGGACACCCTCGTGGAAGATCTGCAGGTTCTGCCAGTACACGCTCGCGAGCCAGTCCCGGGTGGAGGCGGCCGCCCCGAAGCTGACCCACACGGCAGCGTCCTCCCTCCGCACGCCCTCCAATGGCAGGAGTTCACGCAGGGTGCGAGCGAGGGATGCCCGATAGCCGTTCTGACCGCGCGCAGCCATGACCCGCTGGGTTTGTCGCTCCACGGACCTCTCGAGGGCGGCGAGCAGCAGATCCCGCCGCGTCTTGTAGTGGTATTGAACGGTCCCGGGGGAGATCCCGGACTCCTGGGCCACGGTGCGCACGCTCACCACGTCGAAACCTTGCTGGGCGATCACGCGGATCGCCGCTTCCGCGATCATGACCCGGGCGGGGATCATCCCGCGACTCTCGTTCTCCTGTGGCATCTGACCACCCCCTCTCATACAAGTGTATGGTTGCGGTATGACATACGTTCGTACGAGACAAGGCGGCACACATGGGTGACCTTCTCGCACTGCTCGGACTAGCTCTTCTCGACAGCATGAGCCTCGGGACCCTGGTGATCCCCCTGGTCCTCGTGATCTCCCGGCGGCGCGTGGACGCGGTCCCGCTGTTCTTCTACTTCGCGGCCGTGGTGCTCCTCTACTTCTTCCTGGGGATCGCGATCGCCCTGGGGTTCGACCTCCTCTCCGACGTGGCCGGGAGGATCTGGGACAGCGAGCCCGCCCAGTGGTTCAAGGTGGTCGCCGGGCTGGGTCTGCTCGCGTACGGGATCTTCGCACCGGACCCCGTGAAGCGCGAGGGGCACCGCGCACCGCCCAGGTCCCTGCATCCCGGTGCCATGGTCGCCCTCGGTGCCGGCGCTGCTCTCACGGAAGCCGCCACGATGGTCCCCTATCTCGCGGCCAACGGGATCATCACGAGTATGGACATCGGCTGGTCGCTGCGACTGGCCCTGCTCGCTGCCTACTGCGTCGTGATGATCCTGCCCGCGCTCGTGCTCATCGTGGCTGCAGCATTGGCCGGCCAGCGGATCTGGCCGCGCCTCGAGAGGATCGTCCCCACGCTCGAGCGGGAAGCGAAGGTCACGCTTCTGTGGATCGCGGCGATCGTAGGGGTATGGATGGCCGGGAGTGGATTGTCCGCCGTGATGAACTGACCCCCCCCTTGTCTGCGGAGGACCCCCGGAAGTGATCGAACGCCGCTCGGTGCAGTACGTCGGTGTACTACATTGGCATGCCCGGTGGGGGCGGCTCGTGTTCATCGCGGTCACGCTGGTCAGGTTCGGGCTGAGTTTCTTGCCGTTCACCGAGCTCGTGACCAAGGTCTTCCCCGTGATCGGCTGGCTCGGTGTCCTCTTCGTGGCGGTCCTACTGGTCACGTGGCTGGTCAGCGCGCGCACCCACATTGCCGAGGAAGGGTTGCCCGGGGACCTGATCCGCACGCTGCTGCTCTACCGCCTGGACCCGAACCGCCGCTGGACACCCCGGCACGCGAATGCCCTCATCCAGGCGGTGGACGAGTTCAACCTGCGCGCCATGCAACTGGGCGACGTGATGAGCGGTGACCTCCATCAGGAGGCCGAGCGGACCAGCGGGATCAGCGTCCCGCCCGAGGAACAGGAGCAACTCGGCGAGAAGCTGTCGCGGTTGTAGAAGTCCCGCCGTTCCCAGCACACTCCGAGCCCCCGCGCCGTTGATGGCGTTGCCCGATCTCTAACGGCAGTACGACGACGGCAGACGGCCACCTTCGCGTTCCAGGTGACCGTCTGCCGTCGCCAGATGTACCGCTTGAGGCCGAGGAAAGGGAGGCGAACTACGAGGTCGTCAGCCTCCGAAGCCAATGTCCAGGGACACGACGCCCACGCCGATCACCATGGCGGTGGCCAGCAGGAACGCGAGCACGATCAGAATGAGCCCCCACGGGGTGCCCTTCTGCGGGTTGCTGGGCTGAGTTTTGGGCGTGTTTTCCATGATCTTCCCTTCGTGTGGTCGGAGTTAAAGTCTGGCAGGTCGCGGAGAGTTCGGGGGAAAGTGACATGGGGCGGGGCGGTTGCCGCTCTTGCCCTGGCGGCTGTGAGTGCTGTTGTGGCCATGAACACTTTCTTCAACTCCATGCGCAACCTCGGCTTCCGACGCGGGTTCCCGCGAGCAGCGTTCCCAACCGTTCGCCACCCCTGGTCCCGAGGTCCACTGATCGGGACGCACTGCGCACGGCCGCGAGACAGTCCGCCTCGACATCCCACGGTGGCTCAGTAGCGGTCAGTCGGCCTTCCAACCTGAGAAGTCCCAGCCGACCATCCGGGTGCGATCGTAAACGGCGCGCAATGAGTCGATCGTCATGCTTCATTGTGGTCTCCCACCGCGCCCCGTGAGGCTGTGTGTTCTCAGCTGCCGGAGCTTTCTGCCCCATCGAGTTCCTCGGCGGCGGCGCCGTCAGACTCCGGATCCTGCAGTGCGGGCCCGCCCACGGCCTGGTCCTGCCAGGTGAGCACGCGCCATGCGCCGGGCTCGCCGTCGAGCACGACGACGCCCGTGTTCGACAATCCGTTGGTCGCCGTGAACTTGCGGTCCAGGTTGGCGCACCGCAGCGCACACCACGCACGGATGACGGCGCCGTGCGACACGAGAACAGCCACGCGGTCCGGTGCCAGAGCAGTGGACGCTTCCTCGACGATGGCGTCGAAGCGCGCCATGACGTCGTGGCCGTTCTCGTCCGACCCGGGGATCCTCGAATCAAGGCCGCCATCCGCCCAGCTCAACGCTGATTCCAGATAGGTCTCGATCGAATCGTGGTCGTTGGCCATTTCCAAATCCCCGGCACCGATCTCACGCAGACCCTCACGGATCTCGGTCGACAACTCGCGCGCATCCGCGAGCGGGGCGGCCGTCTGCTGGGTGCGCACGAGGTTGGAGGCGTAGATCGCACTGATGGGCTCACCCGCCAGCGCCTGCACGAGGGCCCGCGCCTGCTCACGCCCCAGGTCGGTGAGGTCCGCGCCGGATGCGGCGGTGTCCAAGTGATGGCCCACGTTGGAGGAGGTCTGGCCATGACGCACCAGGATGAGTCGCACGGGGATATGCCCCTTTTCAGTTGCCGGGGGTCTTGGAGGTCCTACCCGGTCCACGGTAGCTCAGGGAGGAATCCGCTGAGCCACGCACCACGACCGCGGGCCGAGGAGCGACCCTGGCCGTACTGGCCGTCACGCTGCTCACCGGGTGCGAGGGGCGGGACGCCCCGTAGCGCAGGACCGCCCCGGAGCCGAGCCACTCCACGACCCGGTCTGCCAGCAGACGGCCGATCGTCATGGTTGCGGAGAAGGCACCGCAGGCGACGGCCGCGGTGCCCGCGGAGGTGCCGAGCGCGTCCTTCAGGCTGCGCTCGCGCGGAGCTCCACCCGATTGTCACTGACTCTTCCGCCCCCGAGACGGACGTGGCGTCCCTGGGTGCGACATGAGCCACCGTCACTGTGACGGCCCAGGGCTGAGCCGCTGGGAATACCCTAGAGTAACTTCTATGTCTGACCACCGGAACTCCCCCGGAGCCGGCATCCGCCGCGAAAACCTGAGCATTCCCGTCGCCTTGGACGCCGTGGCGGGCACGCTGTGGCTGCCCGAGGGCGAGCCGCGCGGCGTCGTCGTCATCCACCCCGCCACCGCAACGCCCGAACGGTTCTACGCCGGGTTCGCCGAGTACGTGACGGGCCGCGGTCTCGCGGCGGTGACCTATGACTACCGCGGCACGGGCCGCTCCGGCGAACCCCGGAAGAACCCGCACCTACGCATGCGCGACTGGATGGGCGGGGACGTCCCCGCCGTGGCCGCCTGGAACCGCGCACGGTTCCCCGGGTTTTCACTGCACGCCGTGGGTCACAGCATCGGCGGGCACGCCATGGTCCTCGGCCACGGGCTCGAGGGCCTCGACCGGTTCGCGGTGGTCTCCTCCCACCTGGCGCACACCCGCACGATCGCCCCGCGGAAGGAGCAGCTGCGCGTGGCCGCCATGCTGCATGTCGTGGGCCCGGCACTGAGCCGGACCCTGGGGTACATGCCCGGCAAGCGGCTCGGCATCGGAGAAAACATGCCCACAGCCGCGATGGTCGAGTGGGGGTCGTGGGCACGGCGTCCCGGCTACTTCTTCGACGACCCGTCCATGGACGCGACGGGCCGCGCGGCCGCGGTCACCCAGGATGTGCTCGCGCTCGGCGCCTCCGACGATCCCTGGGCCAGCCCCGCGCAGATGAGGGCCCTGACCGGGCGGCTCACCTCCGCCGCGGTGGAGCACCACATGTTCACCCCGCAGCAGCTGGGCGTTCCGCGCATTGGCCACCACGGCCTGTTCCGCCGCTCCGCCGCCAACGCCGTGTGGCCGGGCCTCATGGACTGGCTCACCACGCCGTCACCCCAGGGCTGAACGGCCCCGGCTTCCCGGGACTGCACGCGCCGGGTGGAGAAGGGCAGCCGCGACGTCGCCCTGGGCGCTCAGGCGTTGACGGGTCGGTGCATGGGCGTGGGCCTGTCCACCGGCTGGCGCCGCACGAGGACCGCCACGGTCAGCATGAGCACCACGGTGATGAGACCGAACGGCACGGGCAGCAGCGGGATCAGTGCCGCAGCAGTGTGACGGACAGCGTCGTGGGCTCGAGGGCCCTCACGGCGTGCAGCAGCCCCTCCGTGAGGTGCAGCACCTGGCCCGGCCGCAGCTGCACGGGACCCTCCGGGAGCTGGAAATCCACGCTCCCCCGGACCACCTGGATCAGCGCCGGGTGCGGTGCGGCGTGCTCGTGGAGCTCGTCGCCCTCGTGGAACTCGAAGGCGACCACCTTGACGCCATCCTCCTCCACCACCGTGGCAGCACTGGGGCGGCCCGGACGGGGTTCGCTGCGGCCGACCAGCTCTGAAAGGGTGGCGACTCCGCTCCCGGAGCCGTGGTGGGTGGTGTGCTCGAACGAGTGGTGCGCCATCGCTTCTCAGGTCCCCTCCGTGAATTGTTCGAAACATAATCAGCATATTATGCGCAAGATATTGGATCAATGAGGGTTCACTCGGCCGGAACCGCCGAAAAGCAGTCGCTCTCCTCCTGCGGCACCTCCCAGCTGACCCGATGCACCGAACGGCCCACCCACGAGGAGGTCGTGGCCCGCCTGAGGACGCGCCTCCCTCAGACACTCATCCGAGGGTTGCTCACACGAGGGCCAGCACGAACGTCCACACGCACACCACCGCGAGCATGCCCAGGCTGTAGGCGATGGAGCCGCGCATGATCTCACTCTCCCGCCCGTTGAGACCCACCGCGCCGGAGGCGATCGCGATGGACTGCGGGGAGATGACCTTTGCGGTGGTACCGCCTGCCGTGTTGGTCCCCACGAGGAGGGACGGGGCGGCGCCGATGCCCTGCGCCGTCGCCACCTGCAGCGGCGCGAAGAGGGTGTTGTTGTTGACCACCGAGCCCGTGAGGAACACGCCGATCCAGCCGATCACCGGGGCGATGAGCGGGAAAATGGGACCGACGGCGGCCAGCGCGGTGCCCATGGCGGTGGAGCCGCCGGAGTAGTTGGCGATGTTCGCGAGCACCAGGATCACGGCGATGAGCAGGATGGCCGGGCCCAGTGCCTTGAGGGCGCCCGCCAGCTCCTCCCCCAGTTCTTTGGTGTGCAGCTGCGGGGTGGTGAAGAACGTGATGAGCACCGCGATCAGGATGGCCGTTCCGGTGGCACCGAGGATCGAGAAGGTCCAGGTGGCATTGACGACCGTTCCGGCGGCGGTGGTCACGTGACCGGTGAGCCCGGGCATGGGCACCTTGAAGGTCGTGAAGCTCAGCGCACCCTTGGTGAAGAGGTTCTGCACGGCGGGGACGGACCACAGCAGGATCACGGCGGTGAGGATGTAGAAGGGGCTCCACGCGCGGATCACCTCGCTCGCGGGATGGCTGGCCTCAGCGGTCTCGGGTGCCTCCGGGGCACGCGAGATCCGGCGCGGGGACCACACGTGGCACACCGCGAACAGGGCGACCATGGCCAGCAGGCCGGCCGCGAGATCTGCCAGCTCGGGGCCCATGAACCACAGCAGGCCACCCTGCACCGCGCAGAAGACCACCGAGGAGACGAGCGCCGGGAGCCAGCCCTCGCGCAGGCCGCGCACCCCGTCGACCATCCACACGAGCAGGAACGGAACGAGGAACGTGAGCGGCTGGAGCAGCAGCACGAGGGCTCGCGAGAGTTCCTGCGTCTCCATGCCGGTGACCTGCGCGCCCACGAGCACGGGCACGCCAATGGCGCCGTAGGCACCGGCGGCCACGTTGGCCACGAGGCACAGCACTGCGGCGCGCACGGGCGGGAACCCCAGCTGCACGAGCAGTGCCGCGCAGATCGCAATGGGCACGCCGAAGCCTGCCACGCCCTCCAGGAACGCGCCGAACGCAAACGCAATGAGCAGCACCTGCACGCGCTGGTCAGCGGAGACCGCGGCGATCGAGGAGCGGATCACGTCGAAGTGGCCCGAGCGCACGCTCAGCCGGTACAGCCACACCGCCATGACGATGATGTACGCGATGGGCCACAGCGCGGTCAGCAACCCCAGCAGACCTGCACCGGCCGCGGCGGAGACGGGCATGTGGAACACGAGCAGTGCCACCAGGATCTGCACCACCAGCGCAATGAGCCCCGATGTCAGCCCCGTGAGCTTGAACAGCATCATGCAGGCCAGGAACACGACTATCGGGATCGCGGCCACGAGCGCGGTGAGGGGCAGGCTGCCCAGGGTGTCAAGAGATTGGGTCCACATTGGAGCCTCCACGACGTCCGGCGGGTGAGCAGTCCTCAAGGCGGGCTCGCGACGTCGCCGCGGTGCGCGCCGTCGTCGGCCGCCGGTCGCGCAGCGGGGCGGGTTCCGGGAGCCAGCGGACCCTCGTACCACCGCCTGCCACGCGCCGCAGCGACGCCTTGATCACAGGGTCAACGCTAGTCCTGAACCGGGCAGTTCGGGCGGGAACCCTCCGCGGAGAGTGACAGGTGAGAAGTGGGACACCCGGCTGCGGACCCCCTGGGGAGCGGCACAGCCGCCCATTGGGTCCGGAACCCCGCGAGTGGGAACGGAACACCGTAAAAATACCCACACTGTGAAATTACGATAGGCAAACCTTAGTTATTCTCAATGCCCTCGGCACCCGCCACAACCCTTTCTGGCGGCAGTACCGGAAACGCCTCGGAACGCGTCCCGCGATACCCCTCCCGGCGTAGAATTGAGGGCGATGAACTCCCGGAGTTCAGCACTCGGCTCACCCACTGACGAGGGACAACGATGACGGCGACCATTCAGCGAAAACAACGCACGTCAGCCCCGCCGCGCACACGGCTGCCGGTGTCGAACTTCGCCGCGAAAACCACCATGGCCGTCACCGGTCTTATTTTCGTCGGATTTGTGTTCGTGCACATGTACGGCAATCTGCACATCTTCCGCGGCCAGGAGGAGTTCGACCACTACGCACACTGGTTGCGCGAGATCCTGATGCCGCTCATGCCCTACGAGGGTGTCCTGTGGGTGCTGCGCGTCGTGTTGCTGATCAGCCTGGTGCTGCACGTGGGCTGCGGGCTCCTGCTGTGGACGCGCGCCCGTCGAGCCCGCGGGCCGTTCAAACGCACCGGGCTGCGCCGGGGCGACGCCCTGATGGCGCGCTCGATGCTCGGGACCGGCCTGGTGATCCTGCTGTTCGTGATCTTCCACATCCTGGACCTCACGCTGGGTGTTCAGCCGGCCGCATCCGGGGCGTTCGAGAGCGGATCGGCGTACGCCAATCTGGTCGCCAGTTTCCAGCGGCCCGTCGTGGCCCTCTTCTACATGCTCACCATGCTGGTGCTCACCGTGCACGTGGCCCACGGGACGTGGACCGCCGCCAACGACCTCGGCGCCACCGGCAGGCGGCTGCGGCAGCTCGCCGCGTGGGTGGCGGGGCTGGTCGCCATGGCCATCTGCTTGGGCAACATCTCGATCCCCGTCTTGGTTCTCCTGGGAGTGATTCAGTGATGACGGCATCCTCGACCACCCAGCCGCACGCCCTGCTGGACGAGCTGCGCACCGTGGGTTCGGACCTCCCTGGCCTGGGCTCGGACGTGCCCCCGTCTCAGATGTGGGCGGACCGGCGGCTGCACTACCGCATGGTGGGCCCGCTCAACCGTCGGAAGTTCACCGTGGTCGTCGTGGGCACCGGACTCGCCGGTGCAGGTGCGGCGGCGGCCCTGGGCGAACTCGGCTACAACGTGGAGTCGTTCACCTTCCACGACGCCCCGCGCCGCGCCCACTCGGTGGCCGCCCAGGGTGGCATCAATGCCGCACGCGCCCGCACGGTGGACAACGACTCGATCGCCCGGTTCGTGAAGGACACCGTCAAGGGCGGCGACTTCCGCGGCCGCGAGGCCGATGCCTGGCGGCTGGCCGAGGAGAGCATCCGGGTCATCGACCACATGAACGCGATCGGCGCGCCCTTCGCCCGCGAGTACGGGGGCGGGCTGGCCACCCGCTCGTTCGGCGGCGTGCAGGTCTCCCGGACCTACTACACGCGCGGGCAGACCGGTCAGCAGCTGCAGGTTGCCGCCGCCCAGGCGCTGCTGCGGCAGGTCTCCACGGGACAGGTGAACCTGCACACTCGCACGGAGATGCTGGACCTCATCGTCGTGGAGGGCCGCGCCCAGGGCATCGTGGTGCGCGACCTCGTGACCGGGAAGATCTCGGCGGTCACCGGGGACGCCGTGGTGCTCGCCACCGGCGGCTACGGCAACGTCTACTACCGCTCCACGCTGGCCAAGAACTCGAACGTCACCGCCGCATTCCGGGCTCATCGGCGCGGCGCGCTGTTCGCCAACCCGTGCTTCATCCAGTTCCACCCCACAGCCCTGCCGGTCTCCAGCGAGTGGCAGTCGAAGACCACTCTCATGAGCGAGTCCCTGCGCAACGACGGCCGAATCTGGGTTCCCGTGAAGGCCGGGGACCACCGGCCCCCGAACGAGATTCCCGAGGACGAGCGCGACTACTACCTCGAACGCCGGTACCCGGCCTTCGGCAACCTCACACCGCGCGACGTCGCCAGCCGGGCCGCGCGCACCGAGATCGACGCGGGCCGCGGCGTCGGGCCGCTGAAGAACTCCGTCTACCTCGACTTCCGGGACGCCATCGAGCGGCTCGGACGGACGGTGATCGCCGAGCGCTACGGCAACCTCTTCGAGATGTACTCGGACGCCACCGGCGAGGACCCGTACGAGGAGCCCATGCGCATTGCGCCCGGCGCGCACTTCGCCATGGGCGGGCTGTGGAGCGACTACGACATGATGACGTCGATCCCCGGGCTGTTCGTGGGCGGCGAGGCCGGCTGGGGCTACCACGGCGCCAACCGCCTGGGCGCCAACTCGCTGCTCTCCGCGTGCGTGGACGGGTGGTTCACGCTCCCCTACTCGGTGCCCAACTACCTGGCACCGCTGCTGAGCAAGCCGAAGCTCTCACCGGACGACGACGTCGTGCGGGCCGCGGTTGCCGAGGCCGAGGCGGACGTGCAGGCGCTGGTCGACATCGGCGGCACGCAGGGCCCGGAGCGCTTCCACCGCCGACTGGGCGACCTACTGTACGAGAAGTGCGGGGTGACGCGCACCGCCGAGGGGCTGGCCGAGGGTCTGCGAGGCATCCAGGAGCTGCGCAGGGAGTTCTGGAGCGACCTGCGGGTGCAGGGGCGCCCGGACGGCTTCAACCAGGAGCTCGAGCGCGCCGGCCGTGTGGCCGACTACCTGGATATGGCCGAGCTCATGTGCCTGGACGCGCTGGACCGGGACGAGTCCGCCGGCGCGCACTTCCGCGAGGAGCACCAGACCGAGGGCGGCGAGGCCCAGCGCGACGACGAGCACTGGCTGTTCGCGTCCGCGTGGGAGCGTGCTGATTCCGGCGAGACCGGCGAAACGGGACCGCGCTACATCAGGCACCAGGAGCCCCTGGAGTTCCCCAGCGTCCCGCCCGAGACCCGCGACTACCGATGAGAGGACCATCCTCATGAAACTCACGTTGAAAGTCTGGCGTCAGGAGTCCGGCGCCGAGGAGGGGCACTTCGAGGAGTACCTGCTGGAGGAGGTCGGACCCGAGTTCTCCCTCTTGGAGGCGCTCGACAAGCTCAACGACGACCTCGTTACCCATGGCGAGGAGCCGATCGCGTTCGACTCGGACTGCCGCGAGGGCATCTGCGGGGCGTGCGGCGTGACTGTGGACGGCAGACCCCACGGCCCCCAGGAGAAGACGCCGTCCTGCCGGCAGCACCTGCGCTCCTTCGAGGACGGCGCGACCGTGCAGCTCGAACCGTTCCGCAGCGGCGCGTTCCCCGTGGTCAAGGACCTCGCGGTGGACCGCAGCGCGCTGGACCGAGTGATCGAAGCCGGTGGTTTCGTCTCCACCTCCGTGGGCACCGCCCCGGACGCGGACGCCATCCCGGTGTCCCACGAGGCCGCGGAGTGGGCGCTGGACCTGGCAGCGTGCATCGGCTGCGGTGCGTGCGTGGCCGCGTGCCCCAACGGTTCCGCGCAGCTGTTCGCCGGGTCCAAGACGATGCACCTGGCCACGCTGCCCTCCAGTTCCCAGGAGCGTGGCCGCCGGGCCAAAGGCATCACGCGTGCGGCCGAGGAGGAGTTCGGTCCGTGCTCGGTCTACGGCGAGTGCGCGGAGGTGTGCCCCGCGGGCATCCCGCTCACCGCGATCGCCGGGCTCAACCGGGAGAAGCTGCGGCAGGTGCTGCGCAACAAGGACGACTGACCCGCTCCCCCGACGACAGACGACGACGCTCGGTGCCCCTGTGAGGGCACCGAGCGTCGTCGTACGGGGAGGGTTTGCCGGGCAGACTATATGGCGAGGTCGCCGAGGATCCACATCCAGCCGCTGCCCACGACGGTCCAGATGACAATGATCGCGACGGACATGATGAAGGCGACCTTGAACCACTCGGAGACCTTGATGTACCCGGAGCCGTAGACCACGCCGGACGGGCCGGACGCGTAGTGGCTGATGGCGCCGAAGAGGTTGCCGATGAAGCCGAGAGCGAGGGCCGCAAACATCGGCGGGGCACCGGCGGTGATGGCCGCGCCCAGGAACACGCCGTACATGGCGACGATCTGCGCGGTGTTCGAGGCGAACATGTAGTGCGCGTAGAAGTACACGAGCGCCAGGATGGCGAAGGCGACCGGCCAGGACATGCCGCCGACGGCACCGGAAACCACCGAGCCGATCCAGGTGATGACTCCCAGGTTGTTCAGGTTTTCCGCCATGCCCACCAGGACCGCGAAGAAGATCAGGGTGTTCCAGGCGGAGCCGTTCTTGGCCATGTCGTTCCAGGTGAGCACCTTGGTCACGAGCAGCACCGCGATGCCGACGAAGGCCGCCGTGGTGGCGTTGACGCCAATGGCCGTGCCGAAGACCCACAGCACCAGGAGCAGCACGAACGTGGCCGCCATGATGATCTCACCGCGAGTCATGGACCCCATCTTCTGCAGCTCGCTGCGCGCCATGGTGGGTGCTTCCGGCGTGCTCTTCAGCGTGGGCGGGTAGACCTTCATGAGCAGCCACGGGACCACCGCCAGACTCACGAGGCCGGGGATCAGCGCGGCCAGGGCCCACTGGCCCCAGGAGATGTGCACGCCGAGCTTCTCGGCGGAAGCCACGGCCAGCGGATTGCCGGCCATGGCCGTGATGAACATGGCGCTGGTGACCACGTTGACGTGGGCAGCGGTGAACGTGAGGTAGGAGCCGAGCTTCCTGCGGGACTCGTCGGTGTCCGGGGTGGAGCCCTGGACCTCCGCGACGGAGCGGACGATCGGGTAGATCACACCACCCGCGCGAGCCGTGTTGGACGGGGTGGCCGGTGCGAGCAGGAGGTCCGTGACCGCCATGCCGTAGGCGATGCCCAGGGGCGATTTGCCGAGGACCCTGAGGAACATCAGGGCCACGCGGCGCCCCAGCCCGGTGAGCAAGAAGCCGTCCGCGATGAAGAACGCCGCGACGATGAGCAGCACGGCGGAGTTGGAGAATCCGCTCAGCGCCTCCCCACTCTTGACATCCATGGCACCGGTGATCATGGCCGTGGCCAGACCGATCAGCGCCACCGACGGGGTGGGCAGAGGCTGCAGGATGAGCCCCAGGATGGTCGCGACGAAGATGCCGAGCATGTGCATGCCGCGGGGGTCCACGCCCTCGGGTGCCGGGATGAAGAAGATCACCGCGCCCACCAGCACCATCAGTCCGAACTTCCAGAGCATCGAGACGGTGCCCCGGCTCATGGTTCTGGATTCGTGGGTGGAATCAACCTGATGGCCGGACATTTCCGCCTCCGAGTGTCGCTCCGGTGTGAGACTCTTCTCCCCTCAATTTTAGGCCCGTGGCCAGCGAAAATACGGCTCCCTGGTCATGTGGAGGCGACCGGTCTGGTGATTCCCGTCACCGTTCATCGGGTGACTATGGTCACTGGGTCAAAGGTCGGGTGCGGGTCTGATTTCAGCCGACCGTAGATGTCGGCGTCGAGACGTTCTCCGTCCACCAGGAATTTCTGACGCTGGGTTCCTTCTTTGACGAAACCAGCTCTTCTCGCGACGACGCCGGAGGCCGGGTTGTTGACGCGGTGGCCGAGTTCCAGGCGCTCCAGTCCGCGCTCCGCGAGGGACCACTCGGCGACCGTGGCTGCGGCGCGGCTCATGACTCCCCTGCCGCGCGCTCGGTCGGTCATCCAGTACCAGAACCACCCGTTCCGGTTGTCCTCGTCCACCGTGACGCAGACGAGGCCGATCAGTGCGTCGGACTCAACGACGGCCCAGGGTTCGTGGGGCGAGTCCGGGCTCACGAGGCGGGCGACGTACGCCGACGCTTCCTCGGCCGAAGTGACCACGCCTTGACGGGCCATGTCGAGGTTGGAGGCGAAGGCTTCGAACACGGCTGAGGCATCGGACTGTCGCAATCTACGAAGGAACAGGGCTTCATCGGGCACGGCAACATTCCTCACCAGTCAATGGTCGGACAAGCCTCGCGGGCTTCCCAGAGATGCGGCTTAAACGACGGCAGCAAAGTCACCTGACACGGCTGCTCCGAACAACGACAGTTCAGCCCGGCTCAGTAGTGGTATCGAGCCTGCAAGATCACGAGATCCTCACCAGTCACGAGGTAGACGAGCCGGTGCTCCTCGTTGATGCGCCGCGACCACGAGCCCCGCGCCCCGTACTTCAACTGCTCCGGCTTGCCGATGCCCTCGAACGGCTCGCACAGGCAGGCATCGATGAGCAGGTTGATCCGCTTGAGGATTCTCCGGTCGGCGGTCTGCCAGTACATGTAGTCCTCCCAGGCGGCCTCGTCCCAGGCCAGCCGCATTCAGACGTCCCGAGCCTGGCTGGACGGCTCGTCGGAACGGTCGAGCTCGTGGACCCGGGCCTTCCCGGCGCGGGCACGATCGTAGGCGTCGAGAAGCCTGCGGGCGTTCGACGGCGACCGGAACAGGTAGGCGGTCTCCTGCCACGCCGCGTACTCGTCGGCGGGCATGAGCACCGCGTTGCCCTTCCGAGAGACGATCTCGATGGCTTCTTGGTCCTCGTTCACGCGCTCGATGAGCGGGAAGAGAGTCTTGCGGGCCTCGCTTGCGCTGATGGACATGGAGTACCTTCCCTACGTTGACTGGTACCAGTTTATAGTACCAGTCAACCTCCTGGCGTGGTCCGCATGACGACGATCAGGCATGGGCTTCCTTCACTGGGGACGTTGCCGACGCCCTCAGACAATTCGGTTCAGGCTGCTTCGTTCCTCAGGGGCCAAACAGGGCCAGGGGCACCACGGCGATACCATCCCGCCGCCGATAGGCGGTCGGACCCGTCGTGATGATCAGACCATCCACGAAACGTGATCCCAGCTGATCGCGCAGCCAGCGCAGGTGCTTGCCGTCGGAGTCGCTGATAGCCGCCGCGAGCTTCACCTCCGCCCCAACAACCCCGCCGTCGGGCCGCACGACCACGAGGTCCACCTCATGGTCGCCGTTGCGCGTCCGCAGGTGTGCGACGTCGACCTCCGCGGCCTGGGCAGCGACACGGACGCACAATGTCACCAACGATTCGAAGAGCGTCCCCAGCATGGAACCCGCCTGGGGACGAAGTGGCTCCCCTTTGCCGCCCAGCAGTGCGTCAGCGCCCAGGCCGAGGAGGCGAGCTGCCAGAGCAGGATCGGCCAGGTGGTGCTTCGGAGCCTGCCCGAGGCGAGTCATCGGACTGCCGGTCGGGGTCCAGGCCGGCACAGGGTCGAGAAGCCACAACGAGGCGAGCACCTGGCGGTAGGACTCGGCGGTCGCCCGTGCCGGCTTGTCGCTATGACCAGGGGTCGCCGCATCGAGAATCTGGGAGTAGCTCGCCGTCGTCGAAGTGGCGGAAGCATACGCTCGCAGCCAGGCCATCATGGCCTCCGGGCGACGGACGGCCAGGCCCTGTTCCGGCACGTCACGCTCCACCGCGTTGCGCAAGTAGGAATCGAGCTGGAAGCCCCGGGCGCGGGCGCTCAGGCCGCGCATCCCCGGGAAACCCGACGCAACGATCTCCTCCACGTATTCGGGCAGCCCCATCGTTGACTCGCCCTGGATGGAGTCACGTCCGGCCAGAACAGCGCCGAGGCTCACGGTTGGTGTTTCCAGACCACGCTCGGCGAGCGTCATCGGACGCATGCGCAGGCGACCGATCCGGCCGGCTCCCGAGTGCTGCACGGTTCCGTCCTGGGGACTCGCACTGCCGGTCAACAGGAACTGCCCGCCCACGGCGTCCTCATCCACGGCGCGGCGAACAACGTCCCACACCTCTGGCATCTTCTGCCATTCATCGATGAGGAGCGGACGCGGGCGGCGGAGAATGATCTGCGGATCCGCTGCGACAGGCTCCCGAACGGCTTTAGAGTCCAGCTTCACCAGCCCAGCCGCCCGTTGTTCCGCCGTCGTGGTCTTGCCTACGGCCTTGGGGCCGTCCAGCGCGAGGGCCGCCACCTCGCCAAAGAGATCATCCAGCTCGAGGTCCACGACGCGACGGGTGTACGACATGGCTTAATCATACCGTTAGCAGGTGTCGCACTAGACAAAACGCATGGCCTGAACTCAACAGAACGCCGCCAGGTTGGCATTGAACTGGCCACCTTGACGGACATCGCGCTCTGACCCGCCGGGGCGAGGCTCACACACCCGTCGTTCGAGCAATTCAGACCCAGGCTCCGCTGCTCCGACATCACTCGCCCGGCCAAGGATGGGGCAAGCCCCGCAACGCTCCAGCGGGGGACAGTCCTCACGCTGGAACGGAAGTCGCTTACGCTCCAAAGACAGTTCAGCTCACACGTTGAACCTGAACTCCACCCCATTCCGACACCGAGCAATCTCTACCGCCACTGTCGTTGTGCGGGCCAGCACTGATGAGCCGCGCCGTCGCTCACCGGCGGTCAGACAACGGTGCGAGCTGACTCGTCGCCCGCCGTTCGAGCGCACACCATGAGCAGGTTCCCGTCAGGATCCCGGAACTGGACGAAGGCCACGCTCCCGATGTCGACGACGTCCGAGGCGAGTTCGGCCCCGAGATCGCGCACATGCGCCACTACTGCGCCGAGGTCATCGGCCCACCAGAAGAAGCGTGGCGGACCGTCCGGCGTGAACGGCGCGTTCGCGTCCAGAGCAAGGCCGGGGCCCGGTTCCATCGGGACGTCGACGATCGTGTCGTCATGCGAAGGCAGGGACACCTCCGCACCGAGCAGTCTGCCGTACCAGTCGGCAGAGCGGTGGATGTCCCGCACCGGCATGAAGACTTGGCCGATCTCGCGGCGTATAGGAGTCGTCACCGCTCAATCGTATGGCAACGCGTCTCGCGGATCGGCTCGCAGGGTCGTCATCCAGCTGTCCACCGGCACGAGCGGACCCGGGAGGACATGGACAAGGGCAGCAACGCGGTGACCAGACGCAGAGGAAGCGCATGACACCACGCGCAACCGGAGGTTATGCGGCAAAACGAAACTCCACCACGTTCCGGCACGGAGCAACCTCAGCGGCCGCTGGGTCGCAACGGCCCGGTCTGATCGCGGGACAGCCAGTGATGGAGCACATCGGTCCACTCGTCGAAGGCGTCAAGGTGGGCGTCATGGCTGCCGTCGGCCAGATCTACTCTCTGCGTTTCGGGCCTGCGCCGGACCAGTTCGTCCTTATCGGCATCGCTGAACATCCCATGCTTTGCGAAGACCGCGAGCGTGGGAACCTGCAGAGCCTCCCACTCCTGCCAGCGCGGCTCATGGACGGCCTCGATCGTGCGCTGCATGACCGAGGCATCGAAGCGCGGTACCAGGCCATCATCGGTCTGAAGAAGGTCGGCCACCCAGGCATTGACGATCGCGTCATCACCGAGGAACCCCCGCGCGGCAGCTTCGTCTTCGAACGGCACCGGCCAGGACTCGAAGTAGCTGCCGAGTCCGGCAGCCTCTCCCGGATCACCGTTGCCCGCCACGTGCCCTTCCAGCATCACGAGCCCCTCGACCAGGTCTGGCCTCGCCGCCGCGACAAGGAACGCGGTGTGGGCTCCCATCGACTGCCCGACAAGCGTCGCCCGCCGCCCAGGGACGAGTTCCTCAATCACTGCGACGACGTCTCCGACGAAGGCTTCGCGCGACAGATCATCGGGAAGCCGCGTGCTCGCGCCGTGCCCCCGCTGGTCTATGAGCAGCACACGATAGCCCGGTAGCGCATGCGCCGTGGGCAACAGTTCGCGTGAACTCCCCGCGAGGCCGTGCAACAGTACGACGGTGGGGCCATCGCCACCGAGGTCGGTGACCGCGATCCAGACGCTGTCGGGGCGCAACACTGTGCGGTCCATCATGTCAAGTGCAATGGCGTGATCGCCGCGACCATGTCGCGCAGCGCTCGACGCTCGAGCCGCAGCTCATAGTTCGACTGTAAGTTCATCCAAAACTCCTCGGACGTGCCGAAGTAGCGCGCGAGCCGGATAGCTGTGTCCTCACTGATTCCGCGCTTGCCGTGCATTACGACCGATCACCAGGCCCGACCCCGCAGGTCGACCGCACCCACCGGCCAATCGGCGATCTCACCCTCAACCGGCAGGATCAGCAACGGCTGGCCGGGCGGGTCTTCGCGAGGTCGGCCAGACGTATCGATCGAACGCTCCTCAGCAGAGATCCGAGTCCAGCCGCACGAGGCGTAAAACGAGACCACCTCTTCACGACAACCGAGATACCCAAATGCGACGCCGTTGGTTCCCCTCATCGACTCCGCAACAGCGCTCATGAGCCGACTCCCGACGCGCTCACCCCTCATAGCATCAGAGATCAGCACTCCCCCCGCACCGCCGATCTCGATCTCAGTACCGCCGACGGCTATCGTCCGCCTCGCCCAGCCAACATGACCGACGATCTCCCCGCCTCTCCGCGCGATGACATGAAGGGCGTGAGGCGCATACCCGTACGGCATATCGGGGTCCCACTCACCGAAGTCATCCAGGTACTCGGCATCGAAGAGTCGTCGCAATCCCTCGAGGTCACTGGACGTCAGTTCCTCGTGCGCAACGATCTCGATCGCGACTTCTGGCATGCCCCCAAGCCTAGGGCCGTCGTCATCGGGCGTCTGGTCAACATCTCAAATCGCAGACGTGCCGCTGGCCGACCTCGCGCAGGCCACCCTGAAGAGCCTCGATCAAGAGGAGTTGCAGCTTCAGAGGTTAGATCGAAAAGCGAAACTCCACCGAGTTCCGGCATGGAGAACCATCTTCGGTCGAGACGCGTCGACGTCGCTCATCCTCTGCCGTCACCCAGCTCCCAGAGCAACTCGAGATCGTGATGGTCCTCAGGCCGGAGCTCATATCCTGACCTCAACTCCACGAGCCTCGCCGCAGTCGCTACGACCACTGGGCGACCACGAATCATCCCCGCAGCACGATCGCGCGCACGATGGGCGAAGGTCTCGTCCCCGAACCCCCTCTGGACACCGTCACCGGCTGCGTCCAGCGTCATCGGGTGGATGTCGACAGCCCGATCGCCCGATCGCAGCTCCACACGAATCGGTCGCCAATCCTCGACGACCTCGTACCCGCGACCGGACAGCCACTCGATGAGGGTGTCGACTTGTCCAGCGTCGACGAAGAGGTCCAGGTCTCCGTGCGTTCTGGACTGGGATCCGACCAAGGCATCGACAGCCCAGCCGCCGTTCACCTGGTACACGACAGAGCGCTCGTCGAGCCAGTCGACGACTCGGACGACCTCCTCGGCGTCCATCCCTCCAGACATCACGCGACCTGCAGCGGCGTGATCGACGCGATCTGATCCCCTGCAGCATCCTCTGCGCGATCCAGCTCGTAGTGGCTTTGCAGGTTGATCCAGAACTCAGCCGACGTGCCGAAGTACTTCGCCAGCCGCAACGCGGTGTCCGCGGTGATCCCCCGCTTGCCGTGCACGATCTCATTGATCCGACGCGGCGGCACCCCGATCGACACGGCGAGCTTGTTCTGAGTGATCCCGAACCCCTCGATGAAGTCCTCCATGAGGACCTCTCCAGGGTGTATCGGCTCGATCCTGTCAGTGATAGTCAACGATCTCCACCTCCTCTGGCCCAGCATCCGTCCACACGAAGCAGATTCGCCACTGGTCGTTGATCCTGATGCTGTTCTGCCCGACCCGATCACCCTTCAGTGCTTCGAGCCGGTTGCCCGGCGGGACGCGAAGGTCGTCGAGCACCTCCGCCGACCCCACCTGACGCAGCTTGCGCAGAGCAACCCGATGGATCCTGGGATCGATGGACCGCACGCGCTCACGACGCCACAGACGCTCGGTGTCCTTGCTGCCGAACGATCTGATCACGAGGCCAGTGTATAACGCGGAGCGTCAATAACGCTATACGTTAAATCGGAACTCCACCACATCCCCATCCTGCATCACGTACTCCTTACCCTCCATGCGCACCTTGCCCGCGGCCTTCGCGTCGGCCATGGACCCGGCGGCCATGAGGTCGTCGTAGGAGACGATCTCCGCCTTGATGAAGCCCCGCTCGAAGTCCGAGTGGATCACCCCGGCGGCCTTGGGGGCGGTGTCGCCCTGGTTGATGGTCCACGCGCGGGCCTCCTTGGGGCCGGCGGTGAGGTAGGTCTGCAGGCCCAGGGTGGAGAAGCCCACGCGGGCCAGCTTGTCCAGGCCGGACTCGTCCTGGCCCTCCATCTCCAGCATCTCGCGGGCCTCCTCCTCGGAGAGCTCCACCAGATCCGCCTCGAGCTTCGCGTCCAGGAACACGCACTGCGCGGGCGCCACCAGCGCCTCCAGCTCAGCCTGACGCTCGGGTGAGGACAGCACGCCCTCGTCCGCGTTGAATACGTAGATGAACGGCTTGGCGGTGAGCAGGTTCAGCTCGCGCAGGTTGTCGGTGTCCAGCTTCTCCGGCCCGGCGGCCTCGAAGATCGTGCGGCCCTCCGCCAGCACCTTCTCCGCGGCCTGGTACGCCGCGAGTTGCTCGGGCGAGCCCTTCTTGATCTTGACCTGCTTCTCGAGCTTGGGAATGGCGTTCTCGAGGGTCTGCAGATCGGCCAGAATCAGCTCGGTGTTGATAGTCTCCATGTCGGAGGCGGGATCGATCTTCCCGTCCACGTGCACCACGTCCGGATCGTCGAACACACGGATGACCTGGGCAATCGCGTGCGCCTCACGAATGTTGGCCAGGAACTGGTTGCCCAGCCCCTCCCCCTCGGACGCGCCCTTCACGATGCCCGCGATGTCCACGAAAGACACCGTGGCCGGCACGATCTTCTGCGAACCGAACATCTCCGCGAGCCTGTCCAGCCGCTCGTCCGGCAGGTTCACCACACCCACGTTGGGCTCGATGGTCGCGAACGGGTAGTTCGCGGCGAGCACCGTGTTGCGCGTGAGCGCGTTGAACAGGGTTGATTTTCCGACGTTCGGCAGACCGACGATTCCGATAGTAAGAGCCACGGCAGACCAGTCTACCGGTGCTCGGACCGCCGGGGGGCCCGCCCGCGCACGTTCCGTCCCCGCGTCAGCAGGTCCTATCGGAAGTGCCCACCCCTGACACTTGTCACCCCCACGTCGTGACAAACCACGGTTCCGGGCCCGGGCCGCCCGCGGGAGGGTGGAGTCATGAACACCACAGCACCCCGGGAAGCCCCCGCGATCACCGTGACGGACGCCGTCAAGTCCTTCCGCACCCGCCGGGAAACGGTGCGCGCCGTGAAGGGTGTCTCGCTGCGGGTCCCGCGCGGCGACGTCGTCGCCCTGCTCGGTCCCAACGGCGCCGGGAAGACGACCCTGCTGGACATGGTCCTCGGCATGACCGACCCCACCGAGGGCGAGGTGCGCGTGTGCGGTGAGACGCCGCGCGTCGCCGTCGCGCACGGGAAGGTCGGCGCGGTGCAGCAAGCGGGCGGGCTGCTCGGGGACCTGTCCGTGCGCGAGACCGTGACCATGATCGCCTCGCTCTACCGCGACCACGCGCCGGTGGCCGAGGTGCTCGAGCGGGCCGGAGCCGCGCAGTTCGCGAACCGCAAGGTGTCCAGGTGCTCGGGCGGTCAGCAGCAACGCGTACGGTTCGCGCTCGCCCTGCTCCCCCGCCCCGAACTGCTCGTGCTGGACGAGCCCACCGCGGGCATGGACGTGCAGTCCCGCGCCGAGTTCTGGGACACGATGCATGCCGAGGCCCAGCGCGGGCTCACGGTCGTGTTCGCCACCCACTACCTGCAGGAAGCGGAGGATTTTGCGCGGCGTGTAGTGCTCATGGACCACGGCATGGTCCACCACGACGGGACGCTCGACAGCTTCCGTTCCGCCTCCACCCGTCAGACCGTCTCCTTCTCCTGGCCGGGGACGACGCCGCTGCCGGACCTTTCCGGCGTCACGCACCTCGATCGGGCGGGCACCCGCGTCACCGCGCACACCCGGGAATCCGACCGGCTGGCCCGCGTCCTGCTCACCGAGACCCCGGCCACCGAGCTGGAGATCTCTCGCGGCGGGCTCGAGGACGCCTTCGCCGCCCTCGTGAACCGCTCTGGCGAGCACTGAACCGCAGCGTCCCCGCCTCATCCGACCCACGAAGGATCCCGTCATGAACCTCACCTACACACTCCACGATTTCTGGCGCCAGGTCAGGGACGTCGCGAACATGTTCTTCATCGCCGTCCTGCCCGCCGCATTGTTCGTCATGTTCGGCGTCACCCAGGGCTGGTCCGGAGAATCCTCGGGCCACGGCAACGTCTCCGCGTACCTCATGGTGTCCATGGCCGCGTATGGAGCCGTCACCGCCACCACGTCCATCGCGGGCAGTGCGGCGGTCGAGAGGCTGCAGGGGTGGGGCCGCCAATTGGCCATGACCCCCATGGGCACGGGCGGGTACGCCGCGACCAAGGTCACGGTGGCGGTCTCCGTGGCCGTGATACCGGTGATCATCGTGTACCTGGCCGGCCTGCTCACCAATTCCATGCTGGACGACCTCTGGCGCTGGTTCGCGACCGCCGGGATCGTGGTGGCGAGCTCCTCGGTCTTCGCGCTCTACGGACTGGCCGCGGGGTTGTTGTTCCGCTCGGACGGGGCCGTGAGCGCGGCGTCCGGTCTGCTCGTGGTGCTCGCATTCCTGGGCAACGTGTTCATGCCGCTGTCCGGTGCATTGCTGGACTTCGCGCGCTTCACGCCCTTGTATGGGATCGTGGGACTTGCCCGCTATCCGATTACCGAAGGCTGGGTGGTCGCCGTGGACGGCACGGCCGAACAGGACAGCGTGTGGCTGCTACTGGCCAACGTGGGTGTCTGGGCCGCGATCTTCGGCGCCATCGCCCTGATCGCGGCCCGAAGAGCAACGGCCCGCCGATGACCACCAGGACTTCCGAGAACCCCGCGGTCCGGGGTACCGCGTGCGCGAGCGACCCCGCCCCGGGGACATCGACGTGGCCGGACGTCCTCTACGCGTCCGTGTGGTTGGTCTTCCTCTTCTTCCCGGCCTCCGGGGTGCTCTCCGCACCCGTCTCGAGCGGCACGAAGGCGCTGGGCCTGACCGGTCTGGGCCTGTTCGCCGCACTCTACGTGGTCTCGTGGTTGCTCGAGTACCCGTTCCCGCGCCGCAGCGAACGGGCCAACGCCCTGTTCTGGTGTCTCGTTCTCTTACTGCCGCTGGCTCTCGTGGTGCCGGCCGCGGGGCTGGCCGTCACGTACGTGGCGCCGTTCTTCGTGGCCGTGTGCATCTTCCGGTTCAGTATGCGGGCCTCACTGATCTCCGCGGCGGTGGTGGTGCTCGCGGCGAGCGTCCCGTGGCTGCTCGCCCGACTGCCGCACGAGTGGGGGTGGCCGCTGATCGGGACCCTGCCCGCGGTCTTCCTGCTGCTCATCTCCCGGTGGATGATGGAACGCTCCGGGGTCCAGGAGGAACTGAAGCGGGAGCTGGAGCTGGCTCGGCAGCGCGAGGCGGTGGGCCGCGACGTCCACGACATCCTGGGCCATTCCCTCACCGTGGTGTCCATGAAGGTCCAGCTAGCCCAGCGGCTGCTGACCACCGATCCGCAGCGCGCCGCCCAGGAACTCGACGACGTCCTGGTCCTGACCCGCGACTCCCTCACCGACGTGCGCTCCACCGTGGGCAAACTGCGCGAACCGGAGCTGAGCGTCCAACTCGTCCAGGCCCGCGCCGCTTTGCGCTCGGCAGGCATCACGCCGCACCTGCCCGACACCGTGCCCTCGATCGACGCAGCACGGCGTTCCGCGTTCGCCTGGATCCTGCGTGAGGCCGTGACCAACACGGTGCGTCATTCCGCGGCGTCCTCGTGCCGGGTCACGCTAACTCCCACCACGTTGACCATCACCGACGACGGCGTGGGCCTCGCACGAACAGACGACGACGCCGTGCCCGCCCCTCCTGCCCTCGCGGCCTCGCGCGCATTGGTCGACGACGTCGTCCTGTCCCCCGCGCGTGCCGGCACTGGCTCGGGTGGAGCGGCCGACGACGCCGGGTCGGGACGGACCGGGGACAGCACCGGGCCGGGACGCGTACGGAACGGGGCGGCAGCAGCGTCGTCGTCCGTGCTGCGCGGCAACGGACTACCCGGCAATGGCCTGCGGGGCATGCGGGAACGGGCCGAGGCCGCCGGATTGCGGTTGGCCGTGATTTCGCCCGTGGCCGGCGCGGACGGTGGATTGCGGATCGTGGTGGAGCCGGCATGAATCCGATCTGCGTGGTGATCGCCGACGACCAAGCGCTCGTCCGGGCCGGGCTCGCAGCTCTGCTGGACCTGGAACCGGACATCCGCGTGGTGGCCCAGGTGGGCGATGGCAGGGAGGCCGTGGCCGCGGTGACCTCGCAGCACGTAGACGTGGCGCTGCTCGACGTCGAGATGCCCGTGCTGGACGGGCTCGAGGCCACCCGGGAGATCACGGGTGGCGGCTCGGGAACGCGGTGCCTGATCGTGACCACGTTCGACCGGCCGGGGTACCTGCGCCGCGCCTTGGAGGCCGGGGCGAGCGGCTTCGTGGTCAAGGACACGCCCGCGGAGCAGCTCGCGGAGGCCATCCGGCGCGTTCATGCGGGGCTGCGCGCGATCGACCCCGCGCTCGCGGAGGAATCACTCGTGGCCGGTGCCAACCCGCTGACCCAGCGGGAGCAGGACGTGCTGCGCGAGGCCGCGAACGGCGCGTCCGCCAAGCGGATCGCCGCGGCCCTGCACCTCTCCCCCGGTACCGTGCGCAATCACCTGTCCTCCGCGATCGGCAAGACGGGTGTGCAGAACCGGTCGGAGGCCGCGGCCCTGGCCCTGCGCAACGGGTGGATCTGAGCCGCGGTCACCCGTGCGCTTGTGCGTGTCGGACGGTCTTGTCATCGTGAGCCCATGGACGGTTCCGTGATGTCTCAGGTGTGGTGGTTGTGGGCGTTGTTCGCGCTCGTGGTTGGCGGGGTGCTCGGGTACCTCGTGGCCTCGCGGAAGGCCAGGGTACTGGAAACCGAGCTGGACGAGGCCCAGGAACAAAAACTCACCGCGCTACAGGAAGCGGCCGCGGATCGTTCCGCCCGCGAACAACTCGAACAACGGGTGGATTCACTCGAGGCCCGCTCGGTGCAGGACCAGAACGTGATGCGCGCCCTGGCTCCGCTCAACGATCAACTCTCCACCGTGGGGCGGCACGTGAACCAGATGGAACGGGACCGCGCCCAGCAGTTCGGCGCGGTCGCCCAGGCGTTGGAAGCGGCCCGCACCACGGACCAGCAACTCCTACAGGCCACGGGCTCGCTCGAATCCTCGCTGCGTTCCACCACGGCGCGCGGTGCGTGGGGTGAGATGCAGTTGCGCCGCGTCGTGGAGGCCGCCGGCATGACCCGGCACGTGGATTTCGCCGAGCAGTCCGTGCGTACCACGGACAGCGGCGTGCAGCGACCGGACATGGTGGTCAACCTGCCCGGTGCGCAGACCGTGGTGGTAGATGCCAAGGCCCCCATGAACTCGTACTTGGACGCCCAGGCGGTCGCGTCGGACGGCGCGGCGGAGAGCGAGCAGCGCCGCGCCCAGTTGCTCGTGGCCCACGCCAAAGCACTGCGCTCCCACGTGAACACCCTGGGCACCAAGAGGTACTGGTCCGCGGAGGAGAACTCCCCCGAGCTCGTGATGTGTTTCGTGCCCATCGAGTCCGCGCTCGCCGCGGCCCTGGACGCGGATGCGTCCCTGTTGGAGTACGCCGCGCGCAACAACGTGGCGTTGGTGTCCCCCGTGTCCCTGTTGGCGGCCCTCAAGGCCGTGGCATTCAGCTGGCGTCAGGCCACCCTCACGGACAATGCGCGGGAGCTCTACCGGTTGTCGCGGGAGCTGTATGACCGCATGGGCGCGGTGGGCAAACACCTGGCCGACATGGGCGGGTCACTGCGGCGCTCCGTGGACGGGTACAACAAACTCGTGGGGTCGCTGGAATCACGGGTGCTGCCCTCTGCCCGGAAGATCGCCGAACTGGATCCCACGAGCACGGGAACCGATGCCCTGGACACCAAACCCGTGGACTCGGTCCCCCGTCCGGTTACGGCCACGGAGTTCGTGCGGGACTGAGGCGGGCGGGCGTTCCTTCCGGGCGCGAGCGCGGCAGTAAGCGGTCCGGCCGGAACGGTGGGTCACTCCGCAGCGATCGCGCCGGGAGCAGAGCCCGCAGGCCGGCCCTCCGCAATCGCGAGCGGCTCCGAACGGAGCGGTGGGGGATCAGCGGGTGGGCTTGGCCCCGCGGCCGCCCAGCCGTCGGGAGGTGTCCCCGTCCTGGGCCAGCTTGGCGCGCAGTTCCTTGGGCAGGGAGAACAGGATGTCCTCCTGGGCGGTCTCCACTTCTACCACGGACCCGTAGCCGTACTCCGCGAGCAGATCCAGGACCTGGCGCACGAGGACCTCGGGAACCGAAGCACCGGAGGTCACTCCGACGGTAGCGACACCCTCGAACCAGGACTCGTCCACCTGGTGGGCGAAGTCCACGCGTTCGGCGCGCCGGGCCCCGTACTCGAGGGCCACCTCCTTGAGCCGGACGGAGTTCGACGAGTTGGCCGAGCCCACCACGATCACCAGATCCGCTTGCGGGGCGATCTCCTTGATCGCCGCCTGGCGGTTTGAGGTTGCGTAACAGATGTCGTCGCTGGGGGGATCGATCATATTGGGGAACCGGGCACGCAGCCGGTTCACAGTCTCCATGGTCTCGTCCACGCTCAACGTGGTCTGGGACAGCCACACGAGTTTGTCCGGGTCCTGGACCTCGATGCTGTCCACGTCCTCCGGGGAGTTCACGATCTGGATGTGTTCGGGGGCCTCCCCGAACGTGCCTTCGACCTCCTCGTGGCCCACGTGGCCGATGAGCAGGATCTCGTAGTCGCTCTTGGCGAAGCGCACGGCTTCGCGGTGCACCTTGGTCACGAGCGGGCACGTGGCGTCGATCGTGTGGAGGTTGCGGTCGTGGGCGGACTGCACCACGGCGGGAGACACCCCGTGGGCGGAGAACACCAGCAGGGAGCCCTCAGGCACCTCGTCCGTCTCCTCCACGAAGATCGCACCGCGCTCCTCGAGGGTCTGGACCACGTGCTTGTTGTGCACGATCTCCTTGCGCACGTACACCGGGGCACCGTAGTGCTCGAGCGCCTTCTCCACGGCGATCACCGCGCGATCCACGCCCGCGCAGTATCCGCGCGGCGCCGCCAACAGGACCTTGCGCTCTCCGGTGACCGGAGCGGCGTCGGCAATTTCCTGGGGGGTGCGACGAACCCGGGGAACGGTGGGCATGGACAGGTCAACCACAGTGGACATGTCCTTAATGGTAAGTGACCATACGGGAGCGCACCACGGCGCCGATCACACCCACCAGGGCCACGCACGCGGCACCGATCATGCCCGTGACGCTGCGTCCCACGAAGGATTCTCGCAGCAGAGTGATGATCTGTTCCGTGACCAGGTGCGCCACGGGTTCCACACCGGACGCGTCCACCACGGAGCTCGCGGCCCACAGCACCATGGCGAGTAGGACACCTGTAAACAACACACCGGCCAGGCCCACCCCGGCGATCGCGAGCCACCGCCGCGGGCTGACCACCACGGCGAGCACCGCGAGCAGCGCCACGAGCCACGGCAGGGCGTATCGCCATTGCGCGAGCCACACGAGGGCGTCCAGCACGCGACCGGTCTCGGCACCGGGGACCGTCATGATCAGATCGTTGCGGGCGATCCCCGGGGAGATCCCGATGACGTCCTCGACCTGGTGATCCACGGCGGCGCCCAACGCGGTGGCGTCCACCACGAGGTGTTCGGGCGCGTCCGCGGAATCGGCGCTCAGGGGTACGTTCGCGTCGTGGGTGTCCTGCAGGACCTGGATCCACGTCCCCTGTTGCTCAGGGGCGGTGAGCCAGGACTGTGCGGCGGTGACCGCCGTTTCCCGGACCCGCTCGATGGCCTGGTCCACGGGTTCGATCCCGACCTCGACGTCGCTCAGGGCGTTGAACGTCGCGCGGTCCAGGACGGTGCGCACGAGTTCGTCCTGGAAGGTCGTTTCGGTGACCACGGCCGCCGCGGTGTCCTGGAACCCCGAGGGCGAGAGCAGATGGTCCTGGATCCAGGTCAGCCCCAGCCACGCGGCGAACCCCGCACCGGCCAGGATCGCGCACAGGGCGGCGCACAGGCTGCGCAGCAGCGCCGCGGGACGGGATGACGGAGATGAGCTCACGACTCCAATGTACGGACAACCGGCTGTGCGTGTCCCCGTCGGGTGATACTTATGTCCCATGAGTACGTGGCCCCCGAGCGAAGACACCGGCGCACCGGAACGCCCCGCCGAGACGCCCCGGTTGGCGCGGGACACCACACCGGAGAATCCGTGGCCGCTCAGCAAGCTGTCGTACGGGCTGCATGGGTGGGTCGAACGCGCACCTGCGGCCTGGGTCGAGGGTCAGGTGATCGAGGTCAACCACCGCGCCCGCGTCTCCTACGTGACGCTGCGCGACCTCCACGACGAGGTCTCGGTCAGCGTCACCATGTTCAAGGCGGAGATGTCCCGGTTGGAGCGCCCCCTCGAACGGGGCTCCCGGGTGATCGTCAACCTCAAGGCGGATCTGTACGTCAAGACCGGGCGGCTGTCCATGATCGGGCGGGACATCCGCCCCGTGGGTCTGGGGGACCTCCTGGAACGCCTCGAACGATTGCGGCGAGCGCTCGCGGAAGAGGGTCTGTTCGATCCCGCCCACAAGAAACCCCTCCCGGTGCTGCCCCACCGGGTCGGGTTGATCACCGGGCGCAATTCCGATGCCGAGAAGGACGTGGTGCGCAACGCCACCAACCGGTGGCCGGGTGTGCAATTCGAGATCCGCGAGGTTCCGGTCCAGGGAGCCGGTTCGGCGCGCGCCGTGGTCCAAGCCCTCGTGGAACTCGACGCCATGGATGCCGTGGACGTGATCGTGATCGCCCGCGGCGGGGGCGCGTTCGAGGACCTGTTGTCGTTCAGCGACGAATCCGTGCTGCGCGCGGTGTTCGCCGCCCACACGCCGGTCGTAAGCGCGATCGGTCACGAGAACGACCAACCGCTGCTGGATTACGTCGCGGACCTGCGCGCCTCCACCCCCACGGACGCGGGCAAACGCATCGTCCCGGACGTGCACGAGGAACGCCTTCGCATTGCCCAGGCGCGCGGGGCCCTGGACCGTGCCGTGGCCACCATGATCGAGCGCGAACACCAGGGGTTCGAGACCATGCGGTCCCGGCCCTCCCTGGCCCAGCCGGACTCCATGATCCTGGTCCGTGAGGAGGACCTGGATCGCTGGCGTTCGCGCGCGTGGTCCGCGGTGAACGCCCAGACCGTGCGAGCGCAGGACACGGTGGCCCAGATGCGCGCCCGCGTGCGTGCTCTGTCCCCGCAGCAGACATTGGAGCGCGGTTACGCGGTCGTGCAGACCTCGGACGGTTCGGTCCTCACCGATGCACGCGACGTCTCCGAGGGGCAGGACCTCACCGTGCGCCTGGCCGCCGGGGAACTCGGGGTGAATGTCACCTCCCGCACCAACCGCCAGCCCGGGGACCACTGAACCCCGCCCTTCGATCTCCTCGACCCCACCGGAAGGACACACCGTGGCACAGCAGAACAGCAGCGAACAGCACAGCACCGGACAGGACGATTCCCGCCTCGGCGGCTCGGCCGGAACCCGCCCCGATCTCTCGGACGTGGACGGTCTGAGCTACGAGCAGGCCCGCGAGCAGCTCGTGGAGACCGTGGCCCGGCTCGAAGCGGGCGGCACCACGCTGGAGGAGTCCCTCCACCTGTGGGAACGGGGCGAGGCACTCGCCACCCGCTGCGAGCAGTGGCTCGACGGCGCCCGCGAACGCCTCGACGCCGCCCGCGCCCGGCGCGAGGAGAACCGGGGGCAGGCGGCGTCGGAGGACTGACGCGCCGTCGTCGGGTGGACGCAGTGGAGTCCGGTCACCGGTAAACTCCCGGAGCGGCCCGGCCACGTCACCCCGTGGTGGGACGTTGCCCGGACCGTGGTCGGGGTCAGGAACCGGCTACTGGTGGTACCCGGAGAGGAACTCGCCGAGTCGATCCAGTGCGGTGTCCAGCATGTCCACCGCGGGCAGCGTGACCAGGCGGAAGTGGTCCGGCTTGCCCCAGTTGAACGCGGTGCCATGGCTGAGCAGGATCTTCTGTTCCTTGAGCAGGTCCAGGGCGAACCGCTCGTCGTCCACGATCCCGAACTTCTCCACGTCCAGCCTGGGGAAGAGGTAGAGCGCGCCGTGGGCCTGCTCGCACGTGATGCCGTCGATCTCGTTGAGCTTGCGGTGGGCGATGTCCCGCTGGGCCTTGAGCCGCCCGCCGGGGAGGATGAGGTCGTTGATCGACTGGTATCCACCCAGCGCCGTCTGGATCGCGTGCTGTGCGGGCACGTTCGCGCACATGCGCATGTTGGCGAGCAGCTTGATGCCCTCCAGGTAGGACTCCGCCCGCCAGTTCGGCCCGGTGATCGCGAGCCACCCGGAGCGGTAGCCGGCCACCCGGTACGCCTTGGACAGGCCCGAGAACGTCAGGCACAGCACGTCCTCGCCCGTGAGGCTCGCGGTGTTGATCATCTCGGCGTCGTCGTAGGTGATCTTCTCGTAGATCTCGTCCGAGAACAGGATGAGCTCGTGTTCCTTGGCCAGGTCCACGATCTTCTGCAGGGTCTCGCGTGAGTAGACCGCACCCGTGGGGTTGTTGGGGTTGATGATCACGATGCCCTTGGTGCGCGAGGTGATCTTGGATTCCATGTCCTCGAGGTCCGGGTTCCACCCGTTCTCCTCGTCGCACGTGTAATGCACGGGCGTGCCGCCGGACAGCGCCACCGACGCCGTCCACAGGGGGTAGTCCGGTGAAGGGATGAGGATCTCGTCGCCCGGATTGCACAGTGCCTGCAGGGTCATGGTGATCAGCTCGGAGACACCGTTGCCCAGGTAGACGTCGTCTGTGTCCAGGTTCATGATCCCACGCGTCTGGTAGTACTGCACCACCGCGGTGCGCGCGGAGTAGATGCCCCGGGAGTCCGAGTAGCCCTGCGCGTTCGGCAGGTTCTTGATCATGTCCACCAGGATGGCGTCCGGTGCCTCGAAGCCGAAGGGTGCGGGGTTGCCGATGTTCAGGCGCAGGATGCGCTGACCCGCGGCCTCCATCTTCTCCGCCTGCTCGAGCACGGGCCCGCGGATGTCATAGAGGACGTTCTTCAGTTTGTCGGACTGTTTCACCTTTGCCATGGGGTCACCATACTCGGCGCCCCCGTCCCGATTCGGTCGGCACGCGGCGGTGCTCCGCGGCTCAAAGGGCCCACGACGTCGCGCGCTGCCTCCCGTCGCACGTCAGCACTTCTCGGATCACGTCAGCGCGGCTGCTCGCGTAGGAACGTCGCCGTCTGTTCGGGGCTCATCGCGGGATCGGACCCGCCCGCGAGCCGGGTGATGGTCGTCAGGTCCTCCGACGTGAGATCTGCCGAGACCGCGTTCGCCGAGGCCACCGCCCGGTCGTCCATGCCCTCGGAGCTGAGCACCACCGCGCGCTCCGGGCGGAACAGTCGGTTCGGGTCGTCCAGTTCCACGAGCCCGTCGTCGATCGCGGGTTCGGAGGAACGCAGCACCGCGGCCTGCACCTCGTGGCTCAGCAGAGCATTCACGAGCTCACCGGTGGTAGCGAACTCCGGCACGGCCTTGGGAGCGCAGTCGTAATAGGCCTTCAGCCCGCGCTCTCCCTGGGCGCTGTCCGCGTAGCCCCGGGCCATCCCCACGGCCATCTCGGGGCAGTGCCCCCCGATCGTGTTCAGGCCCCCCAGGTTGTACTGCGCGTTCGTCGCGGCCGTGACCACCACGCGGTCCGTACGTTGCGCGGACGACGAATCGAGCACGGTCAGCCCGCGCGGCAGTGCCCCGGGCAGGGCGCGGTACACGTCGTCGTCGGACGGCCCGGTCTCCCCCGTGATGCCGAGCAACTGCCCGAGCGAGTCCAGCAGCCCGCGCGGGGTGTCCGTGTCCGGGGCGGGGGAACGCGTGGACGAGGGGTTCGCACTCGGTTGCGGCGAGGCCGGCCGCTCGTTCTGCCGCGCGTACACGTACAAATCACCGGTGAAGTCGGGGACCATGGTCGCGCGGCCGGCCTGCAGTGCGTCCACGATCTGTTCGCGCGTGGTCCCCACGTCCACCACGCTCGCGGTGATCCCGTCCGCGGCCAGCCGCTGTTGGTACAGGTGCGCCAGCACGCGGGTCTGCAGGTCCACACCGGTCGCGATCTTCACGGTGGACTCCCCCGTGGCGTTCGACGACGCCGCCTGGCTCGCCGTCTCCGTGTCCGGCCCGCCGGTCCCGCCGCCCGCGCCGCACGCGTTCAGCAGGAGGGCGCCGCTCGCGATCGCGGCGACGGCGCGCAGCCGCACCCCGTGACTCACCGGTCCCGGCCGGGCTCGGTGGCCACGTCCTGCTCGGGGATGTCCTCGGGCGGGGTGTCCGGGTCCGTGACGGCGCTCGTGAGCCCGGCGAGTCGCAGGCCCTGGTCCACGAGGTCCAGGCGCTTGAGGGAGTCGATGCGTGCGATCGGGAACCACGCGGCGTCGTCGGAGGAACCGTTCTGCTCGACCGCCAGCTCACCGCCCGTGATGTGGGCGGTGTACAGGACGCGGCACGCGTGATTGCCACGGGGCTGACCGTCCAGGCGCTGCTCGGGGGTCATCCAGTAGCTGTGCACGCCCACCAGGCCATCCGATTCCACGTGGAAACCGGTCTCCTCGAAGACCTCCCGGATCATGGTCTGCTCCGGCTGCTCCCCCGGTTCCATGCCGCCGCCGGGAAGGGTCCACGCGCCGTCGAACCCCGGGTGACGGGGGTTCCAGTGCGTCAACAGCACGTGCTCGTCGCGGGTGATCAGGGCATAGGCGCCCACACGGGAATCGAACGGCTTGCTCATGAGCGCCAGTCTACTGACGCGTTCCGGGTGACCCCTGACAGCGGACCGGTTTCCCCGGGGCGGTGCGGGCGCGGCAGGGTGCGGTCGGTGCGGCGCGCTGGCGGGGCCCATAATGTCCGGGTGAGCATCGTGGAGAACGCCATTTACCGTAACGGGCGCAGGGTCGAGTCGCCCCGGTCCCTCGAGGAGACGTACGGCCTGCTGCAGCGGATGCTGGAGCATCCCGGGGAGCCCTCAGCGTCCGAGAGCGCGGACACGGTCGTGGCGTGGATCGGTCTGTACCGGCCCGATCCGGACGAGACCCGCTCGCTCGCCGAGCACTTCCACCTGCACGAGCTCGCCGTCGAGGACACCGTCCAGGCGCACCAGCGCCCCAAGATGGAACGCTACGGCGAGACGCTGTTCACCGTGATCCGCCCGGCGGTCTACCAGGACGCGACCGAGACCGTGGAGATCGGTGAGATCCACATCTTCACCGGACCCCATTTCGTGATCACCATCCGTCACTCCGAGTCCAGCGGCGTGGGGCGGGTGCGTAAGCGGGTCGAGGAGGACCGGGAGCTGTTGTGCTTCGGTCCGGACGGCGTGCTGTACGCGTTGCTGGACCAGATCGTGGACGACTACTTCCCCGTGCTCGACGGTCTCCAGAACGACATCGACGAGATCGAGGACGCGTTGTTCGCCGGGCAGCCGAACGTCTCGCAACGGATCTACGAGCTCGCCCGGGAGATCAACGACTTCCACCGCGGGGTGGCCCCGCTCAGCAACGTGATGCAGCGTTACTTCACGGGCTTCACCAAGTACGGTACGCACGAGGAACTGCAGCACCGGTTGCGTGACGTGCTGGATCACGTGATCCAGGTCAGCGGGAAGCTCGAATCCATGCGGGCCTCGCTCACCGACGCCATGAGCGTGGATTCCACCCTCACCACGGCGCGGCAGAACGAGGCCGCCATGCAGCAGAACGAACAGATGAAGAAGATCTCCTCGTGGGCGGCGATCCTCTTCGCGCCGTCCATCGTGGGCTCGATCTACGGCATGAACTTCACCCACATGCCCGAGCTCGACTGGCGCCTGGGTTACCCCATGTCCCTGGGCCTCATGCTGCTCGTGGCCGTGGTGCTCTACGCGGTATTCAAGGTCAAGAACTGGTTGTGAGGCGCGCAACGCGTCGGTTCGCTGGGGCGCGGACGGGCCGCACGGTGGGACGGTCCGGGGGCGACGTCGGCGGGTGACGTCCGCGGGCGACGTCGTCCGGCGGCCCTCTCGGAGGCCGCTCCCGCTCCGCGTTGAGCGGGCACGCATCCCGGGCCATTACCCTGGCGGGGATGGACAACTGGGAATTCTGGCTCGACAAACCGTTCCGCCTGGTGCTCGTGTTGCTGGGCGCCGTGGTGGTCTCCGCGCTCGTGCGCCTGCTGATCCGCAAGATCACCCGGGGGATTGCACGCGGCACCCAATCGCGGATCATCAAGCGCTTCGACCACGGCCAGGCCCGCTGGGTGCAGGACGCGGGGCTGGCATCCGAACGCCAGAGCCTGCGGGCCAGGACCATCGGGGCGGTGCTCTCGTCCGTGTCCACCGTGGCGGTGTGGGCGATCGCGATCCTCATGATCATCTCGGAACTCGGGTACAACATCGGGCCGGTGCTCGCCTCCGCGGGCATCGCGGGCGTGGCGCTGTCCTTCGGTGCGCAGTCCCTGGTCAAGGACTACCTCTCCGGGATCTTCATGGTCGCGGAGGACCAATTGGGCATCGGTGACTCCGTGGATCTCGGTGAGGCCGTGGGCACCGTGGAGAACGTGGGGTTGCGCGTGACCCAGGTCCGGGACGTGAAGGGCACCCTGTGGCACGTGCGCAATGGCGAGATCCTGCGCGTAGGCAATCAGTCCCAGGGCTGGGCCCGCTGTGTCCTGGACATCCCCGTGCCCTACGACACCAACATCGACCTGATCGCGGACATGATCGAACACGAAGCCCGGCTCGTGCGTGACGATCCGGACGTGGGTCCCAGCATCGTCGCGGACCCCGAGGTGTGGGGTGTGGAGAACATCTCGGGTGAGAGCATCACGATCCGGTTGGCCGTCAAGACCGCTCCCCTCGAGCAGTGGGACGTGGCCCGCGTGATGCGGGTGCGGATCAAAAAAATGCTCGACCGGGACGGGCTGCGCATCCCGCTGACCAACCAGGTCACGGTGCGCACGGGGGCCGAGCCCGAGACACAGGGAGAAGCACCCACCACGTCCTTCCCCGTGCCGCGTGTGCCTACGACCGGCAAGCTGCGCACCACCCCGGTGCGCCCCGAACCCGTGGACGTGGACAGCCACACCCCGGACGGCCGCACCCCCAGCCGCGACGAGTCCGGCGAGGGAACCACGTCCGCGGAACGCCGCGGGGACGGCTGAGCGCGGGCCGTCAGCTCCGCTTCCGGCGGACTCCCCCACCCCGGGAGGGCCGCCCGCGTCCCGGCTTCGTTGCGCTACGCTTCCCCGCCGATGACGCCGCTCGCCTGTCCCTGTCATGGGCCCCATCCTTGGTGCGGCCGCCGTCTCGCGGCGCTTCCCTGCCACTGGACTCCTTACGGCCACGCACGATCCCCACGAACCGCTGCACCGTGTCCTCGCCCTCGTCATCCAGGCCGCGAGGCCACACGAGGACCACGGGAACGGTGGGGGCGTCCGTGAGTTCTCTCAAGGTCACGTCCTTGCGGGCGTGCAGGCGCGCCACGGACATCGGCAGCACCACGGGACCCACGCCGGCGGCGGCGAGTTCGACGGCCATGGCGGCGTCGTCGATATCGCCGTGCGCTTGCGGGGTGGACTCCTCGGTGAGCTGCGCCAGGGTGAGGGAGTCGAGGACGGTCAGGAGGTCGTCGGTGCTCAGCACCGCCACCTGCAGCTCGTCGTACAGGTGCACCGCGTTGTGGGTGACCCGCAGGTCCTCGAGCGAGGGATCCCCCGGCGCCCAGCCGAGCCGGACGAAGCACGCGGTGACGGCGGCGTCGCCGAGCGCGGAGCGCCATTCCGCGGCCGGGACCAGGACGTCCCGCAGCTCGGGGCGCATCCTGCGCTCGCGCCACCGGCCGAACCACTTGCCGGGCATGACACCGGGGACGTACCCCACGGTGAACGCGCCCGGCTCCGCGGGCTCAGAGGGGGGTGTCGGGGTGTCCGCTACGGTCATGCTCCCACCCTAAGTGCACCCGTGCGTGCGCCATGTCCGGGCCTGTCCGAGCTGGGCGTGCAGGCCCATCCGAGTGATACGTGCGGCTTCGTGGCGCACGGATGTGCGAAAACCGGCGCGGAGGGCTAGAGTGTTCCCTGTTGTTCGGGGCTTTAGCTCAGTTGGTAGAGCGTTTCGTTCGCAATGAAAAGGTCAGGGGTTCGATTCCCCTAAGCTCCACATTTTTCTCAGATCCCGTGTCCGGAAGGGCACGGGATCTTTGCTGTCCGCGCGCCGCGCTCCCAATCGATGGAGTCGGGAGCGCGGCCGCCGGACCGTCGCGAACATCTGTGCCCCGTGAAGACATGCGATTCGCCAAGGACATGTTTTTTCGGGACACACGTGCATCGCCACCCATTGCCCCCGGCAGAAGGGCCCCATGCCCCAGCACCGGAGCTACACGACGAGCGTCGCCAGCGTGTACCCGCACTACGTGACCAAGGCGGGGAAGAAGAGCCGCACCAAGGACGAGGTGGACCAGATCATCTGCTGGCTCACCGGATACTCCCCCGAGCAGCTGCGGAGCCAGCTCGACAACGACGTCGATTTCCAGACCTTCTTCACCGACACCCCTGCCATGGACAGCAACCGTTCCCTCATCACGGGTGTGGTCTGCGGCGTGCGCGGCGAGGAGGTCGAGGAACCCCTCCTGCGGGAGATCCGCTACCTGGACGAGCTCGTCGACGAGCTCGCCAAGGGCAAGGCCATGGAGAAGATCCTCCGAGGCTGACCCGCCGCGCGCGGATACTGTGAGCCCATGAAGATCCTCGTGACCGGCTTCGAGCCCTTCGGTGGAGAGACGGAGAACGCGAGCGGCGTCGCCGTCGACATGCTCCGCGAGTTCGCGCCGAGCGACGGCGTATGCATCGCCACGGCGATCCTCCCCGTCAGGTGGTCCGGCGCGGGTCCCGCGCTGCTGCGGGCCGTCGAGGAACACCGGCCCGACGCGGTCGTGGCCGTGGGTGAAGCGGGCGGCCGAACGGCCGTCACCCCTGAGCGGTGGGCCAGGAACCTGGGGCACGGGCGCATCCCGGACAACGACGGCGGGGTCCGCGACGCCGCTCCCCTCGCCGAGGGTCCCGAGCGCCTCGAGTCCCGCATTGACCCTACCGCGCTCGCCCATGCCGTCCGGGACGCGGGCATCCCGGCCGAGGTCTCCGACGACGCAGGCGCTTTCCTGTGCAACGCCGTCTTCTGGACCGCGCTGCACCGCACGGATCTGCCCGCCGCGTTCATCCACGTACCCGCGGTCAGGTCGAGAGGATCAGCGGGGATCGGCGCCGAGACCGACCCGGATCACACCCCCGCGGATTCGGCGCTGAGTTTCGATGACCTCGCACACGCGCTGGCGGCCGCTGTCCACGCCGTCGCCCTTGAGTCAGGATCGCAGTCGGCCTGAACAGCCCCGGTAGGCCGGATCCACGCCACGGCCCCGAAAGGAGCTCAGCATGGTGTCCACATCACGTCCCGCAGCCACCGCGTTCCTTGTGTCCGGCCTTTTCCTTCTGACCTCGTGCAACGGCGACCGGACGTCCGAGCCGACCCGAGCGAAACGGCCGCGGCGGCGTCGTCGTTGGGTGAGCCCCGGACCGTGACCGAAAACTTGGACGCGCCGTGGCCCATTGCCTTCCACGGGGGCACTCCCCTGGTCAGCGAGCGCGACTCAGCCAGGATTCTGGAGCTCGACGACGCCGGGCAGGCTCGCGGGGTGGGCGTCGTTCGCGGCGGCCAGGGCGACACATCGTCCCACGCTTTCCCGCATGCGGTGTGCAGCGATATCATCGCTCTATGACGATTGAAGTGAGTGAGCTCCCCACGTTGGATGCACGAGCCACCGCGGCGTACGCGCACCTGTTCCAGGCGCTGAGTGAACCGACCCGGTTGGCCGTGGTTCAACACCTGGCCTCGGGGGAACACCGGGTCCGGGACCTCGTGGAGCACATGGGCCTGGCCCAGTCCACGGTGAGCAAGCACCTGAGCTTCCTCGTGGAGTGCCACCTGATCCAGGCACGGCCGGAGGGGCGCGCCACGTGGTACTCGCTCACCCGCCCTCATGAACTCGCGGCCCTGATCGCAGCCGCGGAACGCATCCTGCACGCCACCGGCACCGACGCGGTGCTGTGCGCTCACCTGCGCCACCCCCCGCAGGGACCCGCCACCGGGACCGCTGCAGTGCGGGGCGGGGCGGCGGCGTCGTCGGGACGGGAGGCCGAGTAATGGGCGCCGGACACGTACACGGGCACACCCACGCGGGGGCCACGGGACACCCGGGGCGACTGCGGGTGGCCTTCGGGTTGACCGCGGGGATGGTCGTGGCTCAGGCGGCGGGGGCGGTAATCACGGGGAGCTTGGCCCTGCTGACCGACACCGTTCACGCCTTGACGGATGCGATCGGGCTGCTCGTAGCGCTCGTCGCGGCGCACCTGATGACGCGCCCGGCCAGTTCCAAGCACACGTGGGGCTTCCGGCGCGTGGAGGTGATCGCGGCCCTCGGCCAGGCCACCCTCCTGCTGGGCGTGGGGATCTTCGCCGCTGTGGAAGGTGTCCGGCGGCTCGTGGAACCGCGCGAGGTACCGCCCACGGAGCTATTGGTCTTCGGTGCCGTGGGGTTGGCGTGCAACGTAGTGGCCGTCCTGGTGCTGTCCTCGAGTCGGGAGAGCAACTTCAACATGCGTGCCGCGTTCCTGGAGGTCGTCAACGACGCCCTGGGCTCGCTGGGCGTGATCGTCGCCGCCGTGGTGATCGCGACCACCGGGTTCCAGCGCGCGGACACCGTGGCGGCACTGTTCATCGCCGCGCTCATCCTCCCCCGCGCCGTGCGGATCATGCGCGAGACCGCAGCGGTGCTCATGGAGTTCACGCCGCACGGCCTGGATCTGGACCTGTTCCGCGAGCACATCATGGCCCTGCACCACGTGGTGGACGTGCACGACGTTCACGCCTCCACGGTCGCCACGGGCCTTCCCACCATCAGCGCGCACGTGGTCGTGGAGGACGAGTGCTTCCGGGATGGGCATGCGGCAGACTTGCTCCGGGACGTGAAGACGTGTGTCGCGGAACACTTCGACGTGTCGGTACACCACTCCACGTTCCAGATCGAAACGGCAGACATTCGCGATTCGGAATCCCACGAGGTTTTGCACGCCTGACTCCGCCGCAACGCCCACACCCCGGGAGGACACCATGAGGGAACCCACCAGCACGCTGTTCACGGACGTCGTCGTCTTCGACGGCACGGACTTCCACTCCGGGACCAGGGACGTCCTGGTGCGCGAGGGACGCATCGAGCGGGTGGCATCGCACGGTGAGATCCAGGCCTCGCAGGACACGCGCACGGTGAACGGTTCGGGACACACGCTCACCCCGGGGTTCATCGACTGTCACGTACACCTGACCGTGAGCAACGCGGGGTCCCTCGCGGCTTTCGCGGAACCGTTCTCCACGCAGTTCTACCGCTCGGTGGACAACATGCGCCGCACGCTCGACGCCGGTGTGACCACCGTGCGCGATGCCGGCGGTGCGGACGCCGGCCTCAAGCATTCCCTGGCCACCGGGCTGGTCCGCGGACCACGCGTGAAACTCTCGGTGAGCATCATGTCCCAGACCGGGGGCCACGGGGACAGCTGGTTGCTCTCGGGTGCGTGCTCACCCATGCTCGCGCCGCACACCGGCCGCCCCGACGGCGTGGCCGACGGTCCCGACGGCGTGCGGCGCAAGGCCCGCGAGATCCTGCGGGCCGGTGCAGACCAGATCAAGATCTGCTCCACGGGCGGTGTGTTGTCCCCCGACGACGATCCGCAGCACTCGCAGTTCGGCCCGGACGAGATCGAGGTCATCGTGACCGAGGCCCGCGCACAGGGTGCCTACGTGATGTCCCACGCGCAGGGTGCCCCCGGGATCAAGAACGCCCTGCGCGCCGGAGCACGATCCGTGGAACACGGGATCTTCCTGGACGACGAGGCCATCGAGCTGCTCCTGGAGAACGACGCTTTCCTGGTCCCCACGCTGCAGGCCCCGCTCGCGGTGATCACGGCCCACGAGGCGGGCGTGCCCATGCCCCCGGGCGTGGTCGAGAAGGCCCGCCGCGTGGCGCAAGCCCACAGCGCGTCCGTGGCCAAGGCCCACGACGCTGGCGTGAAGATCGCCATGGGCACGGATGCGGGCGTGGGCGCCCACGGCGAGAACCTCGAGGAGATCGAGCTCATGGCGGCCAACGGGATGTCCACGGTGCACGCGTTGCGTGCCGCGACATCCACGGCCGCGCAGCTCATCGAGGAACCGTGCCTGGGCAACCTCGAGCGTGGCGCCACGGCGGATCTGGTCCTACTCCAGGGTGATCTCCACCGCGAGGGCGTCACGCAACTGCGCGGCCGGGTCCGCGGGGTGTGGCAGGCCGGGGAACGGGTGCGCTGAGCGGGGCGCACCGCCCCGGCCCCCGGCCGGAACATCAGGCGCGCGCCAGACGCTCCCACGCGAGTTCGGCGAGGGCCGCGGCCTGGGCGCCGCTCCGCCGGGTCCCTCCTCGCCGGGCTGGAACATGAACACGACGTGGCCCGACAGGTCGTCCCGGCGAGCGCTCAGCAGTGTGGCCGCGCCCACGAGACCAGCGGTGTGCAGGTCGGGCCGCAGTGATGTCGCGTCGTCCAGGAACGTCACGCGGCCTCCTCGGTCCGGGCGGGCGGTCTCAGTCCCCGTCCGCCGGCATCCCCGTGAGTTCTGGTCCCGGCGCGAGCCGGACAGGGCCACGGGCTGTGGTGATGTCCACTGTCTCACCTTTTTGCTGCACCGTGATCTCCCCCACGTCCGCCAGTTCCCGGGCCACCGCCCGCACCCCGGGCATGTCGTCCCGCCATTCGTCCCCGCCCAGGGTCCGGGCGACGTCGGACGGGCAGATCGTCGTGCCCGCTCGGTGCCGCAGCAGCGCACGGATCGTGGCCGCACGCCGTTCCCGCAGCCCGGACTCCGAGGGGGTCTCCCACCACGGGTCACCTCGCTCCCCCAGCGCGACCTTCGCGTCCTGGACCCGCTCGCGCGCGTGTTCGTCCTTGGACTTCACGGCTCGCCGGGCGCTCATGAGTTCGCGGACGAGTTCTTCCCGGAACTTCTCAGGGATGCATGGGTCCGTGGCGCGCCATGTGCGCCCGTTGACCACGATGTGGTGCCCGTCCACAGTGCGTTCGGGGCCCGACGACGCCGCGGTCGCCGCGTCTTTCTTTTCCGGGCTCATCGGCGCAGCCCCCCCGTCCAGTCCCAGGCGGGAGATGAGTTGTTCGTGGCGCGCCAGACCGGCCGTGACCACGGAAGGGTTCTGGGCGTACCAGCGCAGGTGTTCGGCCGCGATGTCTTGTTCCGGGATGTGTTCCCCGTGGATGATCCAGTCGTCGTGCGGACCCCCGATCAAGTCGTCGGGATCGTGACCGAGGGCTTCGAGCGTGCTCGCGTAGATCGGTGCGCGGATCCCGCCCAGCAGCACCCGCCCGGGATCGGGGACGGTCGCGCTGAGGCCGGCCTCCGCCAGGATCGCCGCAGCGACCTCCGTGAGCACCCCGTTACCCGGGTGATTGATCACGTGCACGGCATTGGGGCCGGCGGCATCCAGGATCGAGGCGGCATCGAGGGCATGGTGCGCGTCTTGCCGCACTCGCAGCTGTCGCAGCGACTCTTCCCGTGCCGCCCACACTGCCTCCGGGGTCGGGCGGGTCAGCTCCACCGTGGACTCACCCCGGGCCGCGGCGGTCAGCACCCGCAGGTCGTGGTACGGGGCCACGGGAGGGTCCCCCACGCCCGGGGCCCGCACGATCGCAAGCGTGGGCATGAGCGCGGTCCAGCGCATCACCGGGATGCGCACGATCCGGGCGTCGTCGGCCAAGCGCGGGAGGACGTCGTTGTTGCCCAGGGGCAGGCCGCGGTATCCGGCCGCCACGGGCTGGGTCACGAACAGCGAGAGCCGCGGCAGCAGGGTATGCAAGTGGGGCAGGTCCTGCTCGGTCAACTCGTGCACGGGCGGCAAGCGCACCCCGTGCCACTCACCGGCCAGGGCGCCGTGGAGCAGGACGCGCAGGGACTCGGCCTGACAGTTGCCGTACACCGCGAACAGCGGGACGTCGGGGAGCTCGTTGAGCCCGTAGAAGTCCCCGTAGTGCACCCGGCGGCCCGCGATGTGTGCGTCGTTCGTCGGTTCAGTGGTCATGTCCCACCCTGTCCTCGAGTCGTCGTGCGGTGTCCGCGGCGTGGACCGGGACCTGCGGATCGTCCGGGTCCACGTCCACCGGATTCGATTCTGCCCGGTTCACGGCACGCACGGAACGCACCGTGAGCAACCCCGGCACATGAGTTTCCCCGCGCTCGCACCACCGACGCAGGGGCACGTCCAGAGTGAGGGGCGCGTGGACATCGGCGAGGACCACGGCCCGGTCGAGCACGTTCTGCGGTGGTGCACCGATCCGGATCCGGGGGTCCTCGGCGAGCGCGTCCGGGACCTCCGCGCGGTCCACGAACCACACCCCAGCATCCGTGTCGCGCAGGACGTGGGCGGCGGTGAGGTAGGCCTCGGCGGTGTCGTCGTGCCCGTGCACTTGCACGACCGCCCACGGTTGGCCGAACGCGACACCCGACCCGCGCGTGCTGCGCAGTGGGATCCGCCGGGCGAGGGCGAGAGTTTCGGCGTCCTTGACCGCGCGCGTGGCACTGCGGCCGGCGAGGTCGGGACCGTCGTGCCACGCCCCGGCCCCCGGTACGTGGGTGAAGCGCGCCCCTGCTTGCCAGCAGCGGTACGCCAGGTCCCAGTCCTCGCCGCCGTAGCCCACGAGGGTCTCGTCGAAGCCACCGCAGCGCTCGAAGAGTGCGCGGTCCATCGCAAGCAGCGCGCTGATCACGAGCCGGAAGTCCTCGGTCCCCGCGTCCGCCAGATCCGCCGTGCGGGCGTAGCCGTCCGCGAGCCACACGGGATCCTGCAGCCGACGTGCGCCGGGGACGTCCTCGCCCGCGACCCAGCGCAGCACGGCGGGCACGTTGAGGCCGTCGAGCGCCGCGTGATGGCGAGCGCCCACCGCGAGCGCGCCGTGGCCGTCATCCGCACGGGTGAGCCCGGTGAGCATCGCGGAGACGAACCCCGGCTCGGGGATCATGTCCCCGTCCAGGAACACGAGCACATCACCCCGCGCAGTGCGCGCCCCGAGATTGCGCGCCGCCCCCGCGCGGAAGCCCCGGTCCTCCTGGCGCACCACGGTGCATGTGAACGGGACGGGCGGGATCGCGGGGGCCTCTGCGGAGCCGTCGTCGGCGACCACAACCTCCAACTCTTCTACCGGGTGGTCCTGCTGCGCCAATGCGGCGAGCAGGCGATCCAGGCCGCGCTGGTTCTCGAAGTACGGGACGATGACGCTCATCGACGGCGCGCTCACAGCGCACCTCGCCGAGGTGTGAGTCGATCCCCCGTGATCCGCTCCCATTGCATTGCGGCGGCAGCAGCCGTGCCGGGGACCTGAGTCACATCCCACGCGGCGGGATCGATCCACGTGGCGGCGGGATCCTCGAGTGCGCGAGCAAGCGCCGTCGGGAGGTCATCGGTGAGCGTAAGCGCCCATGGGGCCCGCGCCGCGAGTTCCTCGAAGAACGGGTGGGGCGTCACGAGGGGTTTGCGTCCGCTCGCGATCCACCGGCCTACCGATCCGGAGGCCGAGACGTGGGACGGTGCGACCACCGGGACCGTAACCTCTTGCGCGGCGCGGGTCAGGGCGGCGTCGGGCAGGAATCCCGTGGCGCTGAACGAGTGCCCGAGCGCGCGGGCCGCGGCGTCCAGGGCCGGGACGAGGTCGTCGTGACCGTCCGAGGGGCGGCCCAGTGCCACGACGTCAACCGGGGTACGCACACCTTCGAGGGCCGCGACCACACGGTCGTGGCCCTTGCCCGGATACAGGAAGCCGAGCATCGCCACGCTCGGAGTGCCGTTCGCCGGATGACGTCGCGCGGCCGCCCACTCCCCCGGCTCCGGCGGATCGATGGGCAGCGGGTCCACGAAAACGGCGGTGACATCGGCTGCGACGAACCGCTCGAGCTGGCGACGTTCCGACGCGCTGCTCACGATCACGGTGCGCGCGAGGTCCGCGACGCGCGCATAGGCGGCACGTCGCGCCTCGAAGGCGTGGCCGTCCGACGGCTGGGGAATGTCGTGCAGGGTCACCGAGACGGGCCGGACCCGAGTCAACCGGGCGATCGTGTCCGCGGCGGCCGTGGCGGAATCGCCGAACACGCGGTCGGTGAAGTGCAGGTGCACGGGGGCGTCGTCGCGGAACAGGTCGGGCAGGAGTTCGTCGACCGTGCCGGACACCGATCGGGCTTCCGGGGTGTGCCGCGCGAGTGCCTCGGCATGCATGCGGACACCGTGCTGGGCCGGGCCCACACAGGCGAGGAGGGGAACTGTCACCGCCCCACTGTATCGACCCGGCCATCCATCCGGCCCCCAACATCTGTGTCCCGGAACAACACGTGGATTCGAGAATCCGTGCATTTTCGGGCCCCAGGTGTTGTGCAGTCCGGCTGCCGCGGCGGCCAGGAGCGGGCGGGTGGGTGGGTACCGGGTGCGTCCGAGAGGGCCCGGGTGGGCATCGCATGCGTCTTAAAGGACCCGGGTTGGCTGCCGGTCACACCCCGCACGTCGTGGCGGAACTCACTTCACCCGTGCACTCGTTGCACTTGTGCAACTTTGCACTCGTGCATAGGATTTTCGTCGTGCCTGAATCCCATCTCTCCCTGCGTGAACGCCACCGTGTTCGCACCCTCGCGGAGATCCATCGCGCCGCGCTGGAGCTCGCGACGTCGGGGAATTACGCCGACACCGCTGTGGAAGCCATTGCCGAACGTGCCGGGGTCTCCCGCAGGACGTTCTTCAACTACTACTCGTCCAAGGAGGACGCGATGCTGGGGCTCACCCCGCCGCGACTGTCCGAGGCCGCTCGCGAGCGCTACACGGATCCTGACGCCGGGGACGAGTTCGCTCGCACCGTGCGCCTGTTCGTAGACGTCCTCCGGGACGCCACAGGACCCCCGGAACTGGCCACGCGCCGTCGTGAACTGGTGTGCGCCCACCCCGACCTCAAACGGCGCATCGGGATGCACATCACCGCGGTGGAGAACCTCGTGGTCTCCACCGTCACCGAACACTCCGCGCGCGACACCCCTCCCCGCTCGGAGGAGACGACCCACGCGTTCGTCCTGCTGGCCGGCTCGGTCATCAAGTTCGTGTTCCGTACCAACACGCATCTGGCCACCACACCCGACGACGCCGCCATCCAGCGCGCGCTCGACCACGCCATCGGCGTCTTCCGCACCGCTCTCAAGGAGATCTCATGACCGCCACCGCCACCCGGGCTGTATCCAGCCCTCCTGTGGACGAGAAACCACCCCACCTCGGACTGCTGTTCGCGAGCCTCATGGTCGTCATGCTGCTCGCGTCCCTCAGCCAGACCATCCTCTCCACCGCCCTGCCCACCATCGTGGGAGACCTGGGCGGTGTGGACCACATGAGCTGGGTCATCACCGGCTTCATCCTGGCTTCCACCGTGATGATGCCGGTCTACGGCCGCATCTCCGATCTCCTCGGCCGCAAGCCCCTGCTGATCGCGGCCATCGTGCTGTTCATCGCGGGCTCCGCCCTGGGTGCGGCGGCCGGGACCATGAGCTGGCTCATCACCGCCCGCGTGGTGCAGGGCCTGGGCGGCGGTGGTCTGATGATCCTCGCCCAGACCTCCATCGCGGACGTGGTCCCCGCCCGTGAGCGCGGCAAGTACATGGGCGTGATGGGCGCCGTGTTCGCCGTGTCCTCGGTGGCCGGGCCGCTGCTGGGCGGCTGGATCACGGAGGGTCCCGGCTGGCGCTGGGCGTTCTCCTTCAACATCCCGCTCGGCATCCTGGCCATCATCGCGGTGGCCGTGTTCCTCAAGCTGCCCCGGCGGCCCCGCGAGGAGCGCGAACGCATCGACTATTTGGGCATGATCCTGCTGGCCGGTGCCACCACGTGCCTGATCCTGGTGTGCACGTGGGGCGGGACCCAGTACGACTGGAACTCCCCGCAGATCCTGCTGCTGTGCGCCACCACCCTGGCCGGGGCCATCGCCTTCGTGATCGCCGAGACCCGCGCGAGCAGCCCCGTGATCCCCCTGTCCCTGTTCAAGGACCGCAACTTCACCCTGACCACCGTGTCCGGGCTCGCGGTGGGCGTGGCCATGTTCGGCGCGATCGGCTACATGCCCACCTACATCCAGATGGTCAAGGGCGTGGACGCCACCCAGGCCGGTCTGCTCATGACCCCCATGATGGCGTCCCTGCTGATCACCTCGATCGTCTCGGGCCAGATCGTCTCCCGCACGGGCCGGTACAAGCTGTTCCCCCTGGTGGGCATGGTGATCATGGGTATCGGCCTGTGGCTGCTGTCCACCCTGGAGGTCTCGGACTCCACCGTGCGGATGTGCGTGTTCCTCGCCGTGTTCGGCGCGGGCATCGGGCTGAGCATGCAGATCCTGGTGCTCATCGTGCAGAACTCGGTGCCCAACCGGATCGTGGGCACCGCCACCGCCTCCAGCAACTTCTTCCGCCAGGTGGGAGCCACCGTGGGCTCCGCCGTGGTGGGCTCGCTGTTCATCTCCCGGCTGAAGGACCTGCTGGCGGAGAACCTGCCCAAGATCCCGGACAAGTCCGCCGGGGCGATGGACGCCAACTCCTTCACCCCGCAGAGCGTGCACGGGCTGCCGGAGATGTTCCGCGACCCGGTGATCCAGTCCTACAACGACGCCCTGCTGCCCATCTTCCTGTTCATGATCCCGCTCGCGGTGCTCGCGTTCGTGCTGCTGCTGTTCGTGGAGGAGAAGCCCCTGGCCACCCGCGTGGACCTGAGCACGGGCGAGATCTCCACGGTCGAGGCCACCGCCACCGAGTCGCAGGCGGCAGTGGGCGCCTCGGACCGCCCCGCAGAATCCCCTCGTCAGCCGGGGACCGTGACGGACAGTGCCGCCTCTGAGTTCCCGCGAACCCGGGAGACCTCGCAGGCGTCGACAGCCACGCAGACCGCGGCCCGCCCGCCGCGCAGAGGCCGACGCGGTGGCCGCCCGGCGCCGCGCCACCGGGCCTGAAAGAGCGCTCCGGGATCCGAGTGATGCACGCCGTTCGCACCCCGGGACCAGCCGCTCCGCGTTGACCGGGCGGGCGCTGAGGCGAGACGGCCCCGCCACGAATGCAGTGCCCGACATCACGGGCCCGCAACCGCGCGACAGCACCGCCCCGCCCCTGGGATCCACCCCAGGGGCGGGGCGGGGCTCGTCAGTCCTCCGACGGCAGTACCTCGCACAGGTCCTCCACCAGATCCTCGAGGATCTCCGGCGCCTCGAGCATCCCGTCCCGCAGGTCGGACAGCTCCATCCCGTGCAGCAGGCCCACCGCGTAGCGGTCCTTGCCCGTGCGCTGGAAGGACCGGCTGGCCCGGGCCAACCACTCCTCCATGACGGCGGCGTCCGTAATCACGCCCAGATCGTCCTGGTAGTCCTTGGCCACCACGGCCGCACGGACCCGCTTCTTGCCCGCCTTCGCGTGGGCGTGCCCCAGTGCCTCGGACACGTACCGCGCGGACTTGGCGGCCTTGCGGGTCTCGTGGACCACGTCGAACGCCGCGGCGGTCTGCATTGCGTCCAGACCCGGGAGGGTGATGCGTCGACCCACTTCGGCAGCCATGTCGCTGACGTCGGTCGCGACATCGGCGTCCGGGACCTTGGCGTTGGCGGAGACGAGCACACGGTTCAACGCGGCACCCAGCACGGTCTTGGCGAAGTCCTTGGCCGAAAGTTGCGCCGCGTCCTCGGTGATGTCCTGGCCCGCCGCGAGCGCTCGCAGGTCCCGCACGAGTTGCAGGTAGGCGGCACCGTCGAGTTCCCGGCGCACGGTGCGGCCCGCCACCACGCCGAGCTGGTCGGCCGCGGCACGCAGTTCCTGCTTGGCCTGTTCCGTCACCACGCCGGAGGGCTGGGCCTCGAGCAACACGTCGAGTCGCTGACGGGCGACCTCTTGATCGCGGGCATCACCCAGGACCCTGGCAACACCCTTGAGGCGCTGTTCAAGATCCGCGACGACGTCCTCGGTCACGAACCCACGCGCGGCCTGCAGTACGGCCCGCAACGCCCGCGAGCGCACCCGCAACTGGTGCACCGAGTCCGGGGCGTCGATCCGCACGGCGAAGTCCCACCGCTGCAGCTCCCCGGTCAGGCGGGCGAGCATCGCCGCGAGAACGTCCGCTCCGGTCGGCTCGGACTCCGTTTCGGGCTCCGGCTCCGCAGCAGCGGGGGCCTGCGAGTCCTTGTCCGAGGACTTCCCTGATCTCTTCTTCGACTTCTTCCCGGTCTTCTCGGCCTTGGCCTTCTTGCCCGGCTTCTTGCCGGAGTCCTTGTCCGTCTCCGCATCGCCCGTCATCTCGGACTTCCTGGCCGAACCCCGCTCCGATTCCGTCGACGCCTTCGCGGCATCTGTTTCGTTCACACCACCGTCCGAGGACGTGGCGTCATCGGTGCCGGAACTGGCGTGGTCCGGGAGGGCGGCGTCGTCGGAGGCACCGGCCTCTGCGGCGTGCTCCGGGGCGACGACCCGCACCGAGTCGCCACCGTCCTGGCCCAGGGCGCGGGCGATCTTCGCGACCGAGGACGACGGCGCCGCCCCCGCCGCGTACAGCACGGACTCCACGGCCTCGAACACCGTGCGCGCCTGCTTCTGGGTGAGGTCGTCGCGCGTGAGCTCGACCTCGCACTCGGACCATTCCCGCGTGACCCGGCCGCGCTCGTCGCGCGCGCTGACCGCGTCCAGGCACAGCTCCGCGTACTGACCGTCCTCCCCGAGCACCGGGTACACCGTGCGGTGGGTGTTGATGGTCGCGACCGGGGTGAGCTCCTCGCCCAGGGTCAGGCCGGTAAGGACCTTGCGCAGCGCGGCGGGGATCCGCTGCGCCGAGGTCTTCAGCGGCTCGTAGTGCAGTTCCCCGCGCACCTGCCCAGCCTGGTACTTGACGTGCCAGCCGTCGTCGCTGCCGCCCGTACGACGCCGCACGGCCACCTTCGCGTGCGCGAGCGCGAGATCGGCGGTGTCGTAGTACGTGGCGCTCATCTCGTGCTCCACGGGATCACCCACGGTGAAGTTCTTGAGCTTGTGCAGCTTGAGCCTGGGGGTGCGCTGCCCCGCAACATCGTACTTGCGTTCGATCTCGACCTGTTGGGTGACCATGGTGCTCCCTGTGTGGAACGCGCCGCGGCCCTGGTCGGGTGCCGCGGCGCGTTGCTGTCAACGAATGTTCTGCAGAGTTCTCAGGCCCGACGTCGCTTCAACACGTCGTCGAGGTTCAGCGCCGCAGGCTCCTGCTCGCCGGCGCGCATGGCTTCCTTGAGGGACGTTGAACGGGCTGCCGGGCGCTCGGGCACGCGGAGGGGTTCCGGCTCGCTGCGCTCGACCACGGGCGCTTGCGTGTAGAGCGGCTTGGGCACCGGGACCGGCTGCCACGTGGTGGCGCTCGACGCGGCCGGTGCCGCACTGCGGGCTACCTTGAGGGCCTCGGCGCGCAACTCAGCGACGGTGTAGACGGGTTCCGCGGGACGTTCGGCGGTTCCGGTGGCGGGCTGTTCACCGTCCACGGGCAGATCCAGGGACGCGTGCAGCTCGCGGTCGTGCTGAGCGGCTTCCTGGCGGTCCTCGTCCTCGTTGTCGAAGATCGCGTACTGCACGGGGGCGACGTCCGCGGTGACGGGACGGGCGGCGGCGCGCTGTTCACGGTCGGTGACGGCGAGGTAGCGCAGACCGGCCACGCACCCGGCGCCCAGCAGGAACAGGACCACGGGTACGGCCCAGGACACGGAGGTCAGCGGTGCGGCGAGAGCGCTCACCACGGCGGCCAGGAGCAGCAACACCCCGGTGAGGAAGATGATGGTGCGGTCCCACTTGATCCGCAGCCCCGCCAGGGAACCGCGCTGGACTGTGGTCGCGCCCGGCGCGGGTGCCGTTGTCTCCATGGCTTTCGTCTCCCGTTCGTGGACGTGTGATGAGGCTACTGTGTGCACTGTAGTGGACTCCGCGCCCACGCGCTCCTGCCTGTGGATCACGGCACCGGTCTGCAGCTCTGGGGCCTCCACCTGGGCACGAACAGGAGCGTTCGTGCGCCGAGCCACGCGCGGTGCGAACCGCACGACGCACAGCACGATGATAATGGCCAATACGGCCGAACTGCTCACCCACGACAATCCCACCGTCTCAGCGTAGGACACCGCGCCGTGATCCCCCGCAACGCAAACGCGTGTTGCTCACATCAATGTAATTCGATGCAGTTATGACGCCGTCCGGGGCCTTTTCCCATGACTGTCAGCGAGACGCGCGCCGGACGGTGATCCCTCGGTCCTCGCCCGTGAACCGACGAACGAGCCCCTCCGGGGCCTCCTCCGCGGTGAGCGCAAAGCTTCGGTGGTCCGCCCAGTCACCCGCGATGTGCAGGAACCGCGGGCGCAGCCCCTCGTCCCGGAAACCCAGCTTCTCCACGACCCGCAGTGATTTGGCATTCTCCGGGCGGATGTTGATCTCCATCCGGTGCAACCGCAGGTGCTCGAAGCAGTAGTCGGTGGCCATGGCCACCGCCATGGGGGCGATCCCGCGCCCGGCTTGCGCGCCGTCCACCCAGTAGCCCAACGTCGCGGAGCGGAACGAACCCAGGGTGATGCCCGAGACGGTCAGTTGCCCCACGAGTTCGTGGCGCCGGGTCCCGGGGTCCTGCTCGGTGATCAGCCACGGCAGGGTCTGCCCTTCCCGCGCCTGCTTGGTCATGGAGCGCACGAAACCACGAAACGACGGCGCCGCGCCGTCCGCCTCGGGGTTGCTCGCTTCCCACGGTTCGAGCCACTGCTTGTTGCGGTAGCGCACCCGGTCCCATTCACCGCGGTCACTCATGGCCAGTGGGCGCAGCACGAGCTGCGCCCACTGAAGGGTGACCGGCCATTCTGCAGCCGTGTTCACGAAGGTGGGGACCTCAGCCTTCGAGGTCGCGGGCGTAGTCCTTGATCCAGGCGCGCAGGCCCGGACCGAGGTCCTCGCGTTCGCACGCGAGCTCGATGTTCGCCTTGAGGTAGGACAGCTTGTCCCCGGTGTCGAAGCGGCGGCCCTTGAAGACCACGCCGTACATGCCGTGGGCAGCATCCCCGCGGTCCGCGATGGTCTGCATGGCATCCGTGAGCTGGATCTCGTCACCGCGACCGGGGGCCGTGTTCTCGAGGATCTCGAAGATCTCCGGGTGCAGCACGTAGCGGCCGATGATCGCGAGGTTGGACGGGGCGTCCTCCGGCGCGGGCTTCTCCACGAGGCCGTTGACCTGGACGTAGTCCTCCCCCTCGACGGCGGTGACGTCCGCGCAGCCGTACGCGCTGATGTTCTCGCGGGGCACCTCCATGAGGGCCACCACGGAACCGCCGGTGCGCTCCTGCACGCGGATCATCCGGGCGAGCAGGTCTTCCTTCTCGTCGATCAGGTCGTCGCCCAGCAGCACCGCGAACGGGTCGTCGCCCACGTGGGTCTGGGCACGCAACACCGCGTGTCCCAGCCCCTTGGGGTCCTGTTGCCGCAGGTAGTGGATCTCGCCCAGGTCCGACGCGTGCTCGACCTCGGCCAACAGGGCCTTCTTACCGGACGCATCCAGTTGCGCCTCGAGCGCGGGGACGCGGTCGAAGTGGTCCTCGAGGGCGCGCTTGGAGCGGCCGGTGATCATGAGGACGTCGTCCAGGCCGGCGTCCACGGCTTCCTGCACCACGTACTGGATGGCCGGGCGGTCCACCACGGGCAGCATTTCCTTGGGCATGGCCTTGGTGGCGGGCAGGAATCGGGTGCCCAACCCCGCGGCGGGGATGACGGCCTTGTGTACGCGCTTGGTCTCTTCACGACTCATGGGATCAGGGTAAACGACCGCACACGGGCGCCCGCGTTCCAACGCCCGTGTGATACCGGGAATGCGAGAATTCTCGGGAAATGTACTCCCAACGGTGAACAGGGAAGGACGGTCGACGACGCATGGACCCCACGGCATCCCCCGCGGACGCATCCCCGGTCCCCGAGGACAAGGCGCGATTGCGCGCACGGATCCTGGCGCGGCGGCGTCGTCGTGGGGCGGCCGCACGGCACCGGGCGGAGACGGGGTTCGCGGAGCACCTGGCGCGCGTCCTCGCCGGGACCGGGACGGGTGACCTGGCTGCGTTCCTGCCGCTGCCGGACGAGCCGCCCCTGCTGTCCGCGCTCACGCAGGCGCATCACCGCGGCCACCGGGTCTGGTTGCCCGTGGTGGAACCCCTGCGGCAGTTGAGCTGGGTGCAGTGGCACCCGGATGCCCCTCTGGTCCAGGGGGCGTTGCCCGGGCTGCTCGAACCCGCCGGGGAACGGCACGGGGCGGAGGTGTTCACGGCGGTGCGGGTGTTGCTCGTGCCGGTGGTCGCGGTGGACGAGGCCGGTGTGCGGCTGGGCTTCGGGGGCGGGTACTACGACCGGTTCCTGCCGCGCGTTACGGGGACCCAGCACCGGCTGGAGGCCATGGCCTGCTGCTTCGCGGACGAGGTGCTGCCGGCGGGGACCGTCCCCCGCGAAGCGCACGATGCCGTGCTCGGCAGCGTCCTCACGGAACGCGGCGTCGTGCCCCTGGGGCCCTCCGGGCAGTGATCGCAGCCGTGGACGGGCGAGTAGGATGTGAGGTCGGTAAACCACCCTCACCCCTCGAAGGAACACCCGTGCCCGTTTACGCCTATGCCTGCAAAGATTGCGGCCATGCTTTCGACATCCGTCAGTCCTTCTCCGACGACGCCCTGACGGTGTGCCCGGAATGCGGCGGTCGGTTGCGGAAGAAGTTCAACTCGGTGGGCGTGGTGTTCAAGGGTTCCGGTTTCTACCGCAACGACTCGCGCTCGGACTCCTCCTCGAGCGGGAGTTCCTCCGGCACCTCGGGATCGGCGGATGCCACCGCGACCCCGGCCGCGGACAAGGGCGCAGGCAAGGACTCCGGCACCGCTGCGTCCGCCACCTCCGGCAGCGGCACGAGCTCATCCTCCGCCTCGACCGCGAGCGGGTCGACCTCCGCGTCTTGAGTCGACGTCGCTCCCACGGTCACTTCCGCCGGGCCCGCTGCTGACCGGACCAGCGCGGCGTCCCTGCACGACGGGACCCGGGTCGACAGACCGGCGCATGCCTGATTCTCACCGCGGCGAGCGCACTGCACGGGTGAGTGTTCAGCGCTGAGCCCACCCCCGGTCTCCACCGATCCACCACGCCGCTCCGGGACGACGACGCCGCCCGCCTAGCGTCCGGGTATGCGCTCCCGATCCCGTCCGCACTATCCGCTGGCTTTGCGCGTCCGCACCGCGGTGCGGCGCCGCCACCGCCTCGTGGCCGCCGCGCTGTGTGCCCTGGCCCTGACGCTCGTGATCCTGCGACTCGCCCCGCCGAGCGCGCAGACTACACCCGTGGTCACGGCGGCCCGGGAGATCCCCGCGGGCCAGTCCCTTGCGCCTGGTGACCTCACGGTCGCAGAGTTCCCGTCCGCCCTCACCCCCGCGTCAGCCTTCAGCAGTCCCGACGACGCCGCGGGGCAGACCACCACGATCGCCCTGACCGCGGGGCAACCCGTGACACCGTCCACCGTGCTGGGCCCCGGGGTGCTCACGGGTCAGCCCCAGGGGACCACCGCTGCGACGGTGCGGGTGAGCGATCCCGCGGTGCTACGACATGTCCGACCGGGTGACGTGGTGGACGTGGTGCACCACACCGACGATGCCTCGAACGGGCGCGGTCGCACCGTGGCCCAATCGGTCACCGTGCTGTGGGCCGCGACCCCACGCTCCCCCGACACCTCGTCCTTGCTCTCCGCGTCGGGCACCGACGGGGATGCCGGGCTCGTGGTCCTGGCGGCGTCCCGTGAGACCGCCGCGGAACTGGCCACGCTCGATGGGACGGGTCGGGTGTCCCTCGTCCTGGTGTCGTCGTGAGGGAACGCGGGATCATGCAAAACCCTGCCCCGGGTCGAGGTCATACGGACTCGGGTGGAATCACCACCGGATCCCTCCGGCAGCCGGTTCATCCCCAGTGGGGCGGGCGCTGCTGTTTCAACCACTGCGCGTGGCCGCTCTCCGCGGCAGCCTCCCGGGGGTCCGGGGCGTCGCCGCCCAGCTCATCGGAGCCCGCACCCCACTCAGTGGTGCGCAGCGCGCACTCCGCGTCCGGCGCGGTTCCGCCCGTCGCGCGGCGGTGGCCGCGGCGGCGGCGTCCCCCGGGCTGGTCGGAAGTGGCACCATCCGGGGCGCCCTCGGACGAGGTGACCGCTGCGCCCGGGGCGTCCTCGCCATCCGTGGGCCTTGGGCCCCGCGTAGGATCCCGAGCCACCTCTTTCGGCGCCGCCTCGTCCCGCGAGCGCCCGTCCCCGGCGTCCCAGCCGTCCCACGAGGACTTAGGACGGCCCGCCGGGCGATCAGTCGTCACGCGAACCGCTCACTCTCCGCGCGTCGGTCTCCGAGTCGGACCCCGCATCGGGCCCCAGGCCGAGGTAGCGCTGGACGAGACCAGCCACGGTCTGCGGGTCCGTGAAGACCTCCACGGACCACAGGCTCACGTAGTTCCACCCCGCGCGTTCGAGCTGTTGCGGGATGAGCCGCGAGCGTTCGCGCACGCTCAGCGCGCGGCTGCGCTCGGACCCGTCGGAGCGCAGCGCCACCGGGATGCGTACGGGCTCGCCCGTGGCCGCACGCTGGGTGACAGCCCCCGCGGACAAGGACTCGGTCTCCGCGTACGCGGCCATGTCGATCATGTGGGCGTAGCCGGTGTGGACCGTGGCTCCGGCGCCCCGCAGCCGTCGGGCGAGATCAGCGACCAAAGCATCCGGGGCGGCGTCGGTGTCCTCGGCGGGAGCCACCGCGCGCTCCGACGTGGTGTCCTCTCCAAAGAGGATCTCGAGCATGTGGTACATGTCCCTGGCGCCGTTCTGCAGCCGCCGCGGCTCGGTGTCCTTGGGGTGGATGGACGTGACGATGTGCGTATGGCGACGCGAGCGGGTCATCCCGCGCACGAACGCCTGGCGCCCGTCCCGCTCGGACAGTGCACCCAACTGCGGGGTGCTGCGCCCGGACGTGGTACGCCCGAAGCCGAGCGAGAAGATCACGGTGTCCCGCTCGATCCCCGCGGCCCGGTGCAACTCGACCACGCGGAAGGACTCCCGCCCCGGAGCGAAGAACTCGGCGGACTCACCGGTCTCCCGCAGTCGACGCTGCACGGCCTGGGCCACGCGGGCGGCATGCATCGCACTCGCGGTGACCACGGCCAAGGACCGCTCGGGGTGCCGCTCGGCGTGGGCGAAGACCAGGTCCACGGTGCGGTGGACCTCTGCGGTGGGTGCCTGCACCCCTTCGCTGCCCGCGGTGAGCACGCCCACGCCGTTCACGACGTACTCGGCGGACATCCCCGTGCTCACGCTCGTCAGTTCCGAGGCCTGCGGCACGCGGGTCAGGGTGTCGTCGTAGAACGCGTCGTTGAGGTAGTCGAACAAGCGGGGGTCCATGGGCCGGCGCACCGAGGTCAGGGACCGGGAGTCCACCACGCGGGTCAGTGCGTCGTACGCCGAGTCGATGTCCGCGACGGGTTGCGGAGTGTCCCGGGCCGCGACGTGCGGGGCCACCGTGAAGGGCTGAGGACCCGCGGCGTTGCGGTCACCGAACGCGATGACCTGATCCGCCCGCACGAGCGCGGGCAGCGTGGCCGCGAGCGGGGTGGACTCGGCGTCCAGGACCACCACGGTGTCCACGGACTGCTCCTCCCCCAGCGTGGCGGTGAGCACGAGCGGACTCGCGGTCCACACGGGCACGAGCGACGGCGTGAGGTGCTGGACCCGGTCCAGCTCCTCGGTGCGCACGTGACCGCTGCGCAGCATGTCCCGCAGCGCGCGGGCCTCCCGGGGGTTGCGCTTGGTGTCCCGCGCCCAACGCTCGGCCAGCGCGTACTCGAGTCGCGCCGGTGCGGCCGCGATGTGGGCGGAATCGGCGCGGCGGAACACGGATTCCGTGCGGCGCAGCTCGGAACCGTCCGGCATGGCCACGAAGTCATCACCGCTGATCATGGCCTCGAGCACGGACTGCCACCACGCGAGGTCGAGTTCCTCGCCCACGCGCTCGGCGGGTACCGCGCGGGTCTCGAGATCCTGCAGGAACTCCCCCAGCCCGCGCGCCCGCAGGTCGTCGAGCAACACGGTGCGTTCGGGCAGGGTCGCGAGGTGGGCCTCGTCGTTGATCAGTTCGTCCAGGATTTCCTGGAGTTCGTCCACCCCGGCCGTCTCCAGGCGCGCGGCAGTGCGCGAGCCCTCGAGTGCGATCGCGAGCCCCTCGAGGTCCTCGCGGAACCGGCGATGGATCTGCAGGGTCTCCCCGGCGCGGTCCGAGACGGCGGGCTGTTCGAGCGTGGTGGCCCATTCGCGCCACCTGTCCCGTTCGGACTGCACTTTCACGAGCGCCGAGTGCAGGTCCGAGAGGTGCACGCCGGGTCGGAGGTATTCCTTGGCGGCCTTGCGCAGGCGGGAGCGCTGCAGCCCGCTCAGCTCGATCTCGTGGTCCCGCCGCCAGGACGCGGAGGCCGTCGCGGCGATCAGGTCCGTCACGGGCCGGTCGTAGATGTCCGGTGTGAGGTACTCGAGCGACTCCCCGACCTCGGTCACGAGTTCGAGCTGTTGCTCCCATTCGCCGATGGTCGAGCCCACGCGCAGCCCCGAGACCCCCAGGACGTGGCGCATGGCCGTCTTGAGGGTGGTCAGTTCGAGCAGCAGGGACTTGGCGAGGTCGTGGGCCTCACGGGCCTCGTCGTCGTTGACGAGCCGCGCACCGTGCCACGGGCTCGCGAGCGCCGCGGCGTCGAACGCGCCGAGGGTCGCGGCGCGCTGGAGCTGACGCTGCACCTCGCTGCGGTGGGACACGGCGTCCAGCACGGAACGGCGGAACCGCACGGCGGTCTGCGGTCCGGGGGTGCGCGCGGTCAGTTCCGCGAGCGCCTGCATGGCCTCGTAGGGCGAGGCCTGCCAGCGGGGACGCAGTGCGTGCAGGGATTCCTCGTGCACCCGCAGCTGTTCGCGGCTGCGCTGCAGGGCGTCCAGGTGCTGTTCCAGCTGCGGCTGCTCGGCGCGTTCGTTGCGGGCGACGGCGCGCACGAGCCGCTCGGCGACGTCGTCCGGGCTCAGGTGGGAGCCCAGCGGCAGGACGAGGGAGTCCAGGCCGGTGCGGTTCCACGCGCGGTTGAACGCGGCGAGCGTGGTGCGGGACTCGCCGAGCACCAGGACGCTGCGGCCGCGGTGCACGAGCGCGCCGACCGTGGAGACCACGGTGTCCACCGCGGCGGTGCCCACGGGTGTAGCGACCACGAAGCTCTCACCCTGTTCGGCGAGGTCCACGATCTCCTGCTGATTGGCGTCCAGGTCCGTGAGCAGCAGCTCCTGGGCGGGGTCGCGCTCGTCGAGACCGGGTGCCTGATCGGTCAGGGGGCGCACGACTGGCAGTTTGCCCACCTCGGGGTTCTTGAGCCGGGCGAGGTCCTCGATCAACTGGGTGTGCGCGACCACGTGCTCGTCCGCGGGACGTTCGTGCAGATCCGCGAACGTGGAAACCAGCAACTGGTGTTCCACGTGCATGCCCGGGACGTGGGCCGCGAGCTGGCGCAGGGTCTCCAGCACGGGCGCGGGGTCCAACTTGCGGGTGCCGTACGCGAGCCGGGACATCTCCGCCGTGGCCAGTTCCACGCCGTGGTCCTCGCGCAGCCGACGCACGAGTGCCGGGTTGAGGTGGGCGGGACCCACGATGTGCAATTCGAAGTCCTTGTGGTCCGGGCGCAACTTGACCGTGACCGGGGCGAGCAGGACCGGGGCGATGAACCGGCGCAACCCGTCCGCCACGGGATCGGCAAGCCACGACGCCGTGCCCGCGGCCAGGTAGGAGGCGTCCAGACCGTGCATCACCGACAGCTCGTGGACCTTGGTGCGCAGCGCCCGGGCCGAGCGCACGGCGCGCTCGTACGCGGGGCTGTCCTGGTGGATCATCGTGGACAGCCGGGTGGGACGGCCCATGAGCAACTGTGCCTGCCCCGAGGAGTTGGCCTCGGTGAGATCGATGCAGACGTTGTCCACCTGGTTGAAGTCCAGCAGGGTGTCCGGGCCCGTGTAGGCGTCCATCTGTTGGGTCCAGGAACGCAGGGACACGCGGGGGTGTTCACGCTCGCCCGTGGCGCCCGTGTCCTGGGGGGTTGTTCGGGAACGGTCCGGGGCGGGTGTCGACATGGTGCTCCTACTCACGAGTGCGCCGGTCTGCTCACCACGGGGGATGGGGCGGACCGGCGCACCGCAACTGACGATGGCTCTCTACGCGGTGGGGTTCACTCCCACTCGATGGTTCCCGGCGGCTTTGACGTGACGTCCAGGACCACCCGGTTGATCTCCTCGACCTCGTTGGTGATGCGGTTGGACATCCGGGCGAGCAGCTCGGAGGGCAAGCGGGACCAGTCAGCGGTCATGGCGTCCTCGGAACTGACCGGGCGCAGCACCACGGGGTGGCCGTACGTGCGACCGTCCCCCTGGACGCCCACCGAGTGCACATCCGCGAGCAGCACCACGGGCATCTGCCACACGTCGTCGTCGAGACCGGCGCGCGTGAGCTCCTCGCGGGCGATCGCGTCCGCGCGGCGTAGGATGTCCAGGCGCTCCTCGGTGACCTCACCGATGATCCGGATTCCCAGACCCGGACCGGGGAACGGCTGGCGGCCCACGATGTTCTCGGGCAGTCCCAGTTCGCGGCCCACGGCGCGGACCTCGTCCTTGAACAGGGCGCGCAGCGGTTCCACGAGTTCGAACTGCAGGTCCTCGGGCAGCCCGCCCACGTTGTGATGACTCTTGATGTTGGCGGCACCCTCGCCGCCGCCGGATTCCACGACGTCCGGGTACAGCGTGCCCTGCACGAGGAACCGGACGGGCTGGCCGTCCTGGGCCTCGTCGCTGAGCACCTTTTGCTCGGCGGCCTCGAACGCGCGAATGAATTCGCGGCCGATGTTCTTGCGCTTGGTCTCGGGGTCGGTGACACCCTTGAGCGCGGCGAGGAAGCGGTCCTGCTCGCGGGCCACGTGGAGCTTGATGCCCGTGGCGGCCACGTAGTCCTTCTCGACCTGCGCGACCTCGTCCTGGCGCATCAGACCGTGATCCACCAGCACGCACGTGAGACGGTCCCCGATCGCGCGCTGCACGAGGGCTGCAGCCACCGCGGAGTCCACACCGCCGGAGAGCCCGCACAGGGCCTTGCCGTCACCCACCTGGGCGCGGATCGCGGCTACCTGCTCCTCGATGATGTTGCCCGTGGACCACGTGGGCGTGAGCTGGGCCCCCTCGAAGAGGAAGTTCTCCAGGATCTTCTGCCCGTACGCGGAGTGCTTGACCTCGGGGTGCCACTGCACGCCGTAGAGCCTGCGCTCGCGGTTCTCGAAGGCCGCCACCGGGACGCCCTCCGTAGTAGCCAGGGTCGTGAAACCCTCGGGTGCGGCGGTGACCGAGTCACCGTGACTCATCCACACGGTCTGCACGTCCGGGGTGCCGTCCAGGATGGTGCCCACGCCGTCCCCGGAGGTCGAGGCGGCGGTGGCCCCGTACTCGCGCACACCCGTGCGCTCAACGGTCCCGCCCAGGGCGTTGGCCATGATCTGAAAGCCGTAGCAGATCCCCAGCACGGGCACGCCGGCTTCGAACAGTTCGGCGTCCCGTTGCGGCGCACCGGGCGCGTACACGGACGCCGGGCCGCCGGAGAGGATCAGTGCGGCGGGGTTGCGCTGCAGGATCTTCTCGGTGGACCAGGTGTGCGGGACGATCTCGGAGTAGACGTTCGCCTCGCGTACCCGGCGGGCGATCAGCTGCGCGTACTGCGCGCCGTAGTCGACCACGAGTACCGGACGTTGCTCCAGTTCGCTCAGGTTGTCAGGGGATTCACTCACGCGGACAAGTCTAGAACACCGCTCGGACACCCTCGCCCGGTCTCAGTAGCGCCGGGCGGCGCGCGGATTGGCCACGAGTTCGGCCTCCGTGGAGCGGTGGATCTTGCGTTCCACGATGAACGAGAGGAACGGCACCACACCGCCCAGGGCCATCACGACCAGCTGCGCGAACGGCCAGCGCATGAGCGACCACACGCGCAGGCATGAGAGCAGGTAGATCACGTAGAACCAGCCGTGGATGATCAGGATCCACGTGGAGATGTTCACGCCCCCGGCCAGGTTCTCGAGCTCGAGGTCCTGCCAGCCCAGGGCCACGCTCTGCCCCGTGGCCTTGTCCGTGCCGCCCGCGATCAGGTCGTAGCCGAAGCCGTAGCGGGTGATCATCTCCGCGACGAGCAGCAGCAGGAAGGTACCCGAGATCCACGCGCACACCTTGTAGAAGGTCAGCGCGCCGCGGATCTGCGCCTCGGTCCCGCCGAAGCGCCGTCGTGGTTTCAGCGCGGCGGCCTTGGCGCGCACACTGTCCGGGACGGTCGCCCGCTCGGGGCTCGCGTCCTCGGGCGCGGTGACCCGCACGCCGTCGGTGCGGCGCACCGGGCGGGGCTGGGAATCGGGCTGCGGCGTGTGATCACTCATGACTGGCTCCGTGGGATCGCGGGGTGGAACTCGTGGGCGGGGTGCGCGATTCCGTGCGCACCGCGGGTTGGTCGTCGAAGTAGTAGTAGCACTGGTCCTGGGCGTCCCAGTAGTAGTAGGACTGCTCGGCCTCGTCCCAGAAGTAGTCGCCGTCGAAGTAGAAGTACTTCTCGGGGTCCTGCCGGCGCAGGTAGTCGTCCCGCACGAAACGCCACCACATGAAGAACGCGAAGCCCGCGAACACGACCCACTCGATCGCGTAGAACAGGTTCAGGGCGTGCACGGAGGTGTCCGCGGGTTGCTGCTGGATCTGCAGGGGTTCCAGCCCCTCCCCCATGAGCCCGGCCGACACCGCGAGCGTACCCTCCCGGGTCACGGGCGCCGGTTCCGCCGAGGGGTTCTCCGCGAACGCGGCCACGTACCCCGAGTACAGGGGCGCGTCCCACAGATTGCTCAGCTGCGCGGACGCCACGGACGCGACTTGCCCGGCCGGCACGTTCTCGCTCGGTAGCGGGGAGTCCGTGGGCAGGAGTCTGCCGATCACCCGGATCTCGTCCGACGGCGCTCGCGGCACCCGGTCGGCGGAAGCGACCCAGCCCCGGGCCACCGCGATCGAGACGTCGTTATCGGCGGCGTCCCAGCGCTGTTGCGACTCGGGGATCGCGAGCTGGGTGACCACCCAGTACCCAGGGTTGCCGTCCTGCAACCGCCCCGGGACCAGCACCGTGGAATCGGGGACGTAGCGTCCGACCGCGGATACCATGTGATCGGCTTGCTGAGCGGTCGTGGCCTCCCCCGGGGAGACCACGTCTTCAAGGGTCGAGACCCGGTCCTTGGCGGGATCCACCACAGTGGAAGACTGCAGGGAAGCGTTCAACTGCCACATGCTCAACACCACGAACAGTGCCGCCACGAGCAGCGCGACCACCAGGAAAGCCAGGGAGCGGGGGCGCAGGGCGGTCTTGAGCACCCCTCAACCCTAGTGCTCCGGGCTGGACGTTTCCCAAATCAGCGGGGGTACGGGCAGCCCCGATCACGGGACGGCCACGGGTCACGGGTCCGTAACGGCCACCGGTTCCCGAGCCGGAAGCGCGGGCGCACCCGCGGCCCGGCACGGGGGGATCAGCTGCGGATCACCACGTCCGCGCGCTGGAACTCCTTGAGCTCGGAGTAGCCGGTGGTGGACATGGCCCGGCGCAGGGCACCGATCACGTTAGAGGAGCCGTCCACATGGCGCGAGGGCCCGTTGAGCAGCTCGCCCAGAGGACCCACGGTCCCCACGTGGGTGCGCACACCGCGCGGTGAGTGCGGGTTGTGGGCCTCGGGACCCCACAGCCAGCCCTGACCCGGGGCCTCCTCCGCGCGGGCCAGCAGGGTCCCGAGCATCACGGCGTCGGCGCCCATGGCGATGGCCTTGACGATGTCACCCGAGGTGCCCAGACCGCCGTCGGCGATCACGTGGACGTACCGACCGCCCGACTCGTCGAGGTAGTCGCGGCGGGCCGCGGCGACGTCGGAGATGGCCGAGGCCATGGCCGCGTGGATGCCCAGGATGGATTCGGTGCGCAGGGACGCGCCGCCCCCGAAGCCCACGAGCACGCCCGCCGCACCCGTGCGCATGAGGTGCAGGGCCGGGGTGTAGCCCGCGGCGCCGCCCACGATCACGGGAACGTCCAGGTCATAGATGAACTTCTTGAGGTCCAGGGGCTCCTGGGTGCGCGAGACGTGCTCGGCGGAGACCGTGGTGCCGCGGATCACGAACAGGTCCACGCCCGCCTCGAGCACGGTGCGGTAGTGCTCCACGACGCGCTGCGGGGACAGGGAGCCGGAGACGATCACCCCGGACTCGCGGATCTCGGCCAACCGGGCCTTGATCAACTCGGGCTGGATCGGGGCGGAGTACAGCTCTTGCATCCGCCGCGTGGCCTGCGGCAGGTTTTCAGAGCTGAGGTCCGCGATCTCGTCCAGGACGGGCTGCGGGTCCTCGTAGCGGGTCCACAGGCCCTCGAGGTCCAGCACGCCCAGACCGCCGCAGCGGCCCAGGGCGATCGCTGTGGCCGGGGACATCACGGAGTCCATGGGCGCACCCACCACGGGGATGTCGAAGTTGTAGGCGTCGATCTGCCACGAGGTGCTCACGTCCTGCGGATCGCGCGTGCGTCGGGAGGGCACCAGGGCGATCTCGTCCAGGCTGAACGTGCGGCGTGCCCGCTTGGAGCGCCCGATTTCGATGTCGTAACTCACGAGGGATCCTTTCACCGCGCGGAGAGCGCGGGGGCTGGCGCGATCAGCGCTTGTAGTTGGGGGCTTCCACCGTCATGGTGATGTCGTGCGGGTGGGACTCCTTGAGCCCGGCCGGCGTGATCCGCACGAACCGCCCCTTGTGCTTGAGCTCCTCGATGCTGTGCGCGCCCACGTAGAACATGGTCTGGCGCAGCCCACCGTCCAACTGGTGCAGCACGGACGCGAGCGGCCCGCGATAGGGCACCTGGCCCTCGATGCCCTCGGGGATGAGCTTCTCGTCGTCGGCCACGTCCGCCTGAAAGTAGCGGTCCTTGGAGTAGGACGTGTTCTTGCCGCGCGACTGCATGGCCCCGAGCGAGCCCATGCCGCGGTACGCCTTGAACTGCTTGCCGCCCACGAACACGAGTTCTCCGGGGGACTCGTCGCAACCGGCCAGCAGGGAGCCGAGCATCACGGAGTCCGCACCGGCCACGAGGGCCTTGCCGATGTCCCCAGAGAACTGCAGCCCGCCGTCGGCGATCAGCGGCACGCCCGCGGGGATGGTGACCTGGGCGGCCTCGTTGATCGCGGTGATCTGCGGGACGCCCACGCCCGCGATCACGCGGGTTGTGCAGATGGAACCCGGGCCCACGCCCACCTTCACGGCGTCCGCGCCGGCATCCACGATCGCCTGGGCGCCCGCGCGGGTCGCGGCCTGCCCGCCGATGATGTCCACGTGGGCGGCGGCGGAGTCCTTCTTGAGCCGGACGATCATGTCCAGCACGCCCTGGGAGTGACCGTTGGCGGTGTCGATGAACAGGGCGTCCACCCCGGCCTCCACGAGCGCCATGGCGCGCTCATAGCCGTCGCCGAAGAAGCCCACGGCGGCACCCACGCGCAACCGGCCCTCGTCGTCCTTGGTGGCCAGCGGGTACTGCTCGGCCTTGGTGAAGTCCTTGACCGTGATCAGCCCGGTCAGCCGGTCCTGGTCGTCCACGAGCGGCAGCTTCTCGATCTTGTGCGTGGCCAGCAGCTTGTGGGCCTCGTCCCGGCTCATCCCCACGTTGCCCGTGACGAGCGGCATGGGGGTCATCACGTCCCTCACGAGCCGGGTCTCGAAATCGCTCTCGGGCAGGTAGCGGGTGTCCCGGTTGGTGATGATCCCGAGCAGCTTCTGGGACTCGTCCACCACGGGCAGACCGGAGACCTTGTAGTAGCCGCACAGCCGGTCCAGTTCCGCGAGCGTGGCCTCCGGGGATACCGTGACCGGGTTGGTGATCATCCCGGACTCGCTGCGCTTGACGCGGTCCACGTGATCCGCCTGGTCCTGGATGGACAGGTTGCGGTGGATCACGCCGATCCCGCCCTGGCGGGCCATGGAGATGGCCATGGCCGATTCCGTGACGGTGTCCATCGCGGCGGAGAGCACGGGGGCCTCCAGCGTGATCCTGCGGGACAAGCGGGTCTTGGTGGACGCCTCCGACGGGATCACGTCCGTGTTGCCGGGAAGCAACAACACGTCGTCGTAGGTCAGTCCGGTGAAGCCGAACGGGTCGTCCATGAGGGCCGTGGGCACGGGTTCAGACACGAATAATCCCTTTCACGCGAGAATGTCCCCACCAGTCTACGGCGCGCGCCGAGGGCTCACTCCGTGTCCGCCCCCGGTGTGACCTGGACCGCGCGGACCAGGGTGTCGTGCAACAGCGGGGCCATGCTGCGCGTGTAGTCCCACGTGAGGTGGTGGGAGTCCAACCACACCGCCACGTTGCCGATCACCGGGACGCACTCGCCCCGCGGGCAGATCAGCGGCGTGGGGTCCACGCCCACGAATCCGGGGATGGTCTCGAGCGCCTCGGCGGGGTTGTGGTCCCCGAGCACGACGTCGCTCGAGACCGAGCACAACGGGTCGTCGGGGCTGCGTTCCTGCGCGCACCGGGTCGGGTCGAAGTCCAGCCGGGGGTTGTCCCGGAACCCCACGACCGTGATGTCGTCGGCCGTGAGCTCGTGGACGATCTGTTCGAGACCGATCACCACGTGCTCGTCCTCCCCGGACATGAGCTCGGACCGGGTGGACGTGGTGATCACCACGTCCGGTTGCATGGCCTTGAGGTATTCCAGGGCGGCCTCGTTGCCCTCGCGGCACGCCGCGGACTGGCCCTCCACGCCGAAGCCGCAGCCCGGTTGCAGCACGGAGATCAGCTGCCAGTTCTCCTCCTCCGCCACGGGGATCAGCGCGCCCATGTACTGCTCCATGTGGGAGTTGCCCACCACGGCCACGACCTTGTCCGGGTCCCACACCTCCGGCGTCTGGCGGCAGAACCCCTGGGCCGTGGCGTTCAGGCTGCGGTAGAGCCCGCTGCACTCCTGCGGCAGTCCCACCCACTGGTCCCCCATGGACTGTGGCAGGACGGGGGCGTTCGGGTCCCCCGTGAACTCGAACCCCGGGTCGAGCACGCGCGCCCCCGGGTTGTTCCGTTCCGCCTGCGCCTCGAGTTGTGCCTCGCGGTGCCGGTCGATGGCGGCCCAACTCGCGGCGGTCGCGGTAACCAGCCCCATGCACACCACGATCACGAGGCCCATGCGCCACTTCCGGGCCTCGGGCCACGTCCACCGCTTCAACGGGGTCTCGATCCAGCGGGTCAACAGCAGTGCGAGCACCACCGAGAGCACCACGAGCGCCACCCCGGAGCGCGGGCCCGCCTCGGGGCGCTCGCGGATCACCAGGTAAGCGATCAGCAGCGGCCAGTGCACCAGGTAGAGGGCATACGCCGCATCCCCCAGGCGCACGACCGGGCCCCACGAGAGGAACCGGTCGAAACCGATCCGGGACCCGGACTGCCCCGCCACGATGATGGCCCCCGCCGAGAGCAGTGGCCACAGGGCGATCCACCCCGGGAACGCGCCCTGCACGTCCACGAGCACACCGACCGAGACCATGCTCACGAAACCGAGCCAGCCCAGGGCCACACGCAGCACGCGGCCCGGGTGCAGGTACGGGATCGCGAGCGCGATGAGCGACCCCAGTGCGAACTCCCACAACCGGGCGCGGGTGTCGAAGTACGCGAATTCCTGCTGGGTCGCCGTCGTGACCACCGAGAACGCGAGCGAGGCGGCGAACACGAGACCGAAGCACACGGCCAGCACGGGGATGGTGTTGCGCCCCGTGCGCCGTTTGACGAACCATGCGAGCGCGAAGATCAGCGGCCACACCAGGAAGACCTGGCCCTGGACGGACAGGGACCAAAAGTGTTGAAAGGGAGACGCGGTCGAGTGGTCCGCCGCATAGTAGTTGACCTCGTTCGCGGCCAGGGCCCAGTTCTCGAGGTACAGGATCGAGGCCACGCCCTGGGACCGGAACTCCGCGACGTCCGTGCGCGGGAACACCAACCAGATGAGCGCCAGGGTGAACAGGATGATCACTGTGGCCAGGGGCAGCAGGCGTTTGAACGTGTGCAGCCAGTACCGACCCAACTCCAACGGTCGGCCGCCCTCGATCCGCCGCACGAACGACAGCGTCATGAAGAACGCCGAGATCAGCAGGAAGACGTCCACGCCGCCGGAGACCCGGCCCATGAATACGTGATAGACCACCACGAGCAGCACGGCCACGGCCCGCAGCCCCTGCACCTCCGGGCGGAACCCCGAGAACCGGGCCACCCGGGCCGCGGAATCGGAGGATCCCGGGGTCGCGGACGCGGTCGGTGCCCCGGCGGAGGCCGCGTCCCCCCAGGGCGCGGGCGCGGAGGACGGCGCGGCGGTGGCTGGGGTCTCGTCACGGGGAAGCACGCAGGCCATCGTAGACGTTTCCCCCAGTCGGGTGGCAGGCCGGACTCAGCGGGGCACGTCGAGACCCGCGCCACCGTCCGCGGTCATCGCCTCCGCGGTGCGCTGCGCGAAGATGGGCGCGGTCGTGGCCGAGTACATGCCCGTGATGTGGTCGTCGTCCAGGTACACGTACACGTTGCCGATCACCGGGCGGCACTGCTCGCGCGGGCAGATCACGTCCGTCATGTCCACGGCCGAGAACCCGGGCAGCACCTCCGCGAGGGTCTGCTGCGGGTCCTCGGTGCCCAGCATGGGGTGGGTGCCCACGCACTGCGGGGCGTCCTCCCCGTGCTCCACGGCGCACTCGGACGGTGGCTGCGAGAAGCGGGGGACGTCGCGGATGCCCACTACGTCGATGCCCTGGGACACGAGGTCCCGCACCCGGGTCTCCAGACCGGCCTTCCAGAACTCCCCGTCCACGTTGGTGAACGTTCCCTGGACGAACATGAGACCGGGGTGCACGGCGTCCACCATGGGCTGCGTGCCCTCGAACCATCGGTCGCACGTCTCGAACGGGGGTTGCTCCTCGGCCACGGTGTAGTAGCACCCGGGCTGGATGTAGTTCACGACCCGCCAATTGTTCGCCTCGGCCAGAGCGGTGATGGCCGGCAGCCAGTGTTGCGCGTGGCTGTTACCCGTGACGAGCACGGTCTCGGCGGGGTTCTCCGCGGCCCTGGTCTCGTAGCAGAACTGGCGGAACTGCTCGGGCAGCTCGATGTCCTCGGGGCACGCGCCGCCCAGTTCCGCCGCGCTGCGGGAGAGGTCCTCCGGCAACGGCAGCGTGGGTGCTTCCGGGTCCCCCGCGAACTGGAAACCGGGCAGCAGGGACACCGCGCCCGGGTTGTTCTCGGCCGCGTTCCACGTGAGCTGTTGCGTGCGGTGGCGTTCGACGGCGCTCCAGGCCCCCGCGGTCGCGACCACGAGTCCCATGCACACCGCGATCACGAGCCCCATGCGCCACTTCCGGGCCTCGGGCCACGCCCACCGCTTCATCGGCGCCTCGACCCAACGGGTCAGCGCCAGGGCCAGCACGACCGAGAGCACCACGAGCATCACACCCGAACGGGGGCCGGCCTCGGGGCGCTCACGGAGCACCAGGTAGCTGATCAGCAGCGGCCAGTGCACCAGGTAGAGCGCGTACGCCACATCCCCGAGTCGCACCACGGGGCCCCACGAGAGGAACCGGTCGAAACCGATCGGCGATCCCGTCTGGCCGGCCACGATGATGGCCGCGGCCGAGAGGAGCGGCCACAACGCGATCCAGCCCGGGAACGCGCCCTGCACGTCCACGAGGATGCCCACCAGGACCATGCTCACGAACCCGGCCCAGCCCAGCAGCACTGCCAGGCCCCGGCCCACGCGCAGGTAGGGCACCGCCAGGGCCAGCAAGGAGCCCAGTGCGAATTCCCACAACCGGGCGCGGGTGTCGAAGTACGCGAACTCCTGCCGGGACGCCGTCGTCACCACGGAGAACGCGAGCGAGGCGACGAACACGAGGCCGAAACACCCCGCCAGCACGGGTACGCAGCTGCGCCCGGTGCGGCGTCGCCACCACCACGCGAGGGCGAAGATCAGCGGCCACACCAGGAACACCTGACCCTGAACCGACAGGGACCAGAAGTGCTGGAAGGGAGAGGCGGTCGAATGGTCCGCGGCGTAGTAGTCCACCTGGTTGGCGGCCAGCGCCCAGTTCTCGACGTACAGGATCGAGGCCACGCCCTGGGACCGGAACTCCGCGACGTCGGTGCGCGGGAACACGAACGCCACGAGGGCCAGCGTGCCCAGGATGATCACCGTGGCGAGCGGCAGCAACCGCTTGAAGGTGTGCAGCCAGTACCGGACCAGCCCCAGCGGACGCCCCCCTTCGATCCGGCGCACGAAGGAGAGGGTCATGAAGAACGCCGAGATCAGCAGGAAGATGTCCACGCCGCCGGAGACCCGGCCCATGAACACGTGGTAGACGACCACCAACAGCACGGCCACCGCCCGCAGCCCCTGCACCTCGGGACGGAATCCCGAGTACCGGGCCACCCGGGTGGCCGAGGCGGAGGAGCCCGGGGACGCGGAGGCGGTGGGCATCCCGGCGGAGGAGACGTCCGTCCACGGGGCGGGGGCCGTGGTGGGTGACCCGGGGGCCTGCGGAACTGTCGTGAGGGATCGATCGGGGGGAAGCACGCAGGCCATAGTAGACCTCCCCCGCCTGACAAGGAGTTACTCGGGTAACGCGATCCCCGTGATCCCGTCCTGCTGCAGGGCGTCCGAGACCCGCTGGGCGAAGCTGTGGGAGGCTGAGGCCGCGTACATCCCGGTGAGGTGGTCGTCGTCGGAGTACACGATCACGTTGCCCACGGCGGGCCGGCACGCGCCGTCGGGACACACGACGTCGGTCATGTCCACGGGCGCGAAACCCTCCAGTTCGGAGCCCAGGTCCCGCTGGGGGTCGGGGGTGTCGAGCATGGGGTGCACGATCTCGCACTCCGGGGACTCGAGGCCGCGCAGCGCGGCGCACTCGGCCGGGGCGTCGTGGAACCGCGGGGTGTCCCGGATGCCCACCACCTGGATGCCGTCCGCCACGAGGGCGCGCACGCGGGTCTCCAGGCCCGGTTTCCACGTCTCCCCGTCCGGCTCGCTGAAGGTGCCCTGCACGAACACGAGATCCGGGTCGGCGGCGGCGAGCATCTCGTCGCTGCCCTCGAACCAGGTCGCGCACGCCTCGGCGTCCTCGAGTTCCGCGGCCACCGTGTAAGAGCACCCGTGCTGGATGTAGGCGAGCACGCGCCACCCGTTCGCGCTGGCCAGCGGTTCGAGCGCGGGGACCCAGTGCTGCATGTGGCTGTTGCCGATCACCACCACGGTGCGGGCGGGGTCCTCCGTGGCCACGGGCTCGCGGCAGAACTGCCGGAACTGCTCGGGCAGCTCGACGTCCTCGGGACAGCCCCCACCCAGGTCCGCGGCGCTGTGGGGCAGTTCCTCGGGGCGCGGCAGCGCGGGCGCGGTCGGGTCGCCGTGGAACTCGTAGCCCGGCAGCAGGGCGACGGCGCCAGGGTTGTTCGCGGACGCGTTCTCCCCCAGTCGATGGTTGCGTTGCAGCTCCGCCCGTTCCCACGCGCCGGCGGTCACCGTCACGAGCCCCATGCACACCGCGATCACGAGTCCGGCTCGCCACGACCGGGCCTCCGGTCACGACCACCGCTTCAGGGGTTCTTCGAACCAGCGCGTGAGAAGGAGGGCGAGCGCAATCGAGGCCAGCACGAGGGCGGTTCCCGCGAGGGCTCCGGCGTCCGGGCGGTCACGGAGCACCAGGTAGGTAATCAGCAGCGGCCAGTGGACCAGGTAGAGCGCGTACGCCGCATCCCCGAGTCGTACTATGGGGCCCCACGAGAGGAACCGGTCGAAACCGATGCTGGAACCGGACTGTCCGGCCACGATGATCGCCGCCGCCGACAGCAACGACCACAACGCGATCCAACCCGGGAACGCGCCCTGCACGTCCACGAGGATGCCCACCAGGACCATGCTCACGAACCCGACCCAACCCAGCAGCAGTCCCAGGCCCCGACCCACGCGCAGGTACGGGACAGCCAGGGCCAGCAGGGAACCCAGCGCGAACTCCCACAGTCGAGCACGGGTATCGAAGTACGCGAACCCCTGTCGGGACACCGTCGTGACCACGGAGAATGCCAGGGGCGTGGCGAAGACGAGACCGAAGCAGCCCGCGAGGACGGGTACGCAGCTGCGGGCGGTGCGGCGTCGCCACCACCACGCGAGGGCGAAGATCAGCGGCCACACGAGGAAGACCTGCCCCTGCACCGACAGGGACCAGAAGTGCTGGAACGGGGACTCGGTCGAGTGGTCCGCCGCGTAGTAATCCACTTGTTCGGCAGCGAGCGCCCAGTTCTCCACGTACATCACGGATGCCACACCCTGCGAACGGAACTGGGCGATCTGCATGGTCGGGAAGAACGCCCACAGCGCGGCGAGGGTCAGCAAGATTGTGAGCGTAGCCAGGGGTAACAAGCGTTTGAACGTGTGCAGCCAGTACCGGGCCACCCGGGCGGCGGCATCGGCGGGGCGCGCGTCCTGCGGTGTCGCCGGTCCGATACGGGGGTGGGCGCCGTCGTCCGCGGAGGCGACCGCGGCGCCGGTCACGGAACCGGCAGCGCTCGACCCGGGATCGTGCGAGGAGCGCTTCGGGGCGGACGGCATTGATTCAGCCAAGGGGGCGCCGCATTGATTCAGCCTAGGGGGCGCCGCGGCAGGATGCGAACCGTTCGCGGTGCGGGTCCTTGCGCGACACGACATGGGAGAAGGCGGTCCACTCCCGTCAGGAGTGGACCGCCGATTCCCGGTCACCCACGGACGTGGGCGGGGTGGGACGGATCAGGCGTCCTCGCCCTTGTGCTCGGCCACGAGGGTCTCCGTGGTGAGCACGAGCGCCGCGATGGACGCCGCGTTCTGCAGAGCGGAACGGGTGACCTTGACGGGGTCGATGATGCCCGCGGCGAGCAGGTCCTCATACTCGTCCGTCAGGGCGTTGTAGCCGTTGCCGGGCTCGAGGTCCGCCACGCGCGCCGCCACGACGTTGCCGTCCTGGCCCGCGTTCTCCGCGATCCAGCGCAGGGGCTGGGTCAGTGCGCGCCGCACGATGGTCACGGCCGTAGCCGCGTCCCCGGTCAGACCGAGGTCCGTGCCGTCGAGCGCCTTGGAGGCGTGGACCAGCGCGGAACCGCCGCCGGCCACGATGCCCTCCTCGAGGGCCGCGCGGGTCGAGGACACGGCGTCCTCGATGCGGTGCTTGCGTTCCTTCTGCTCGACCTCGGTCGCGGCACCGACCTTGATCACCGAGATGCCACCGGCCAGGCGCGCGAGGCGCTCCTGGAGTTTCTCACGGTCCCACTCGGAGTCCGTGCGGGCGATCTCCGCCTTGATCTCCGCCACACGCTCGGCCACGGCCTCCGAGGAGCCCGCACCGTCCACGAGCGTGGTCTGGTTCTTGGTCACGGTGATCCGGCGGGCGTTGCCCAGCTGGGACACGTCCACGCCCTCGAGCGAGATGCCGAGCTCGGGGGTGATCACGGTCGCATCCGTGAGCACGGCCAGGTCCTGCATGATCGCCTTGCGGCGGTCACCGAAACCGGGGGCCTTCAGGGCCACGACGTCGAGCGTGCCGCGCAGCTTGTTGACCACCAGGGTGGACAGGGCCTCGCCCTCGACGTCCTCGGCGATGATGGTCAGCGGCTTCTTGGCCTGCAGCACCTTCTCGAGCACGGGCATGAGGTCCTGGACCGAGGAGATCTTGCCCTGGAACAGCAGCACGAAGGTGTCGTCCAGGACGGCTTCCTGGCGCTCCGGGTCCGTGACGAAGGACGGGGACAGGTAGCCCTTGTCGAACTGCATGCCCTCGGTGACGTCCAGCTCCACCTCGGTGGAGGAACCGTCCTCGATGGTGATCACACCGTCCGTGCCCACGGTCTCGAAGGCGCGGGCGATCAGTTCGCCGATCTCCATGGACTGCGCGGAGATCGCGGCCACGTGGGCCACGTCCTTGCCCTCCACGGGGCGGGCGTTGTCGAGCAGACGCTGGGCCACGGTGGCCACGGCCGCTTCCACGCCGCGCTTGATGTCGCCCGGGGCCGCTCCGGCGGCCACGTTGCGCAGACCCTCCTTGACGATGGCCTGCGCGAGGACGGTCGCCGTGGTGGTGCCGTCACCGGCGACGTCGTTGGTCTTGGTGGCCACTTCCTTGGCCAGCTGGGCGCCGAGGTTCTCGTACGGATCCTCGAGCTCCACCTCACGGGCGATGGTCACGCCGTCGTTGGTGATGGTGGGTGCGCCCCACTTCTTGTCCAGGACCACGTTGCGCCCGCGGGGGCCCAGCGTGACCTTGACGGTGTCGGCCAGTCGGTTGACACCGGATTCGAGCGCTTTGCGAGCGGCGTCGTTGAACACCAACTGCTTGGGCATGTGTGCTCCTTACGAAACGAGAAGGGTGTGGAAATGACGGCGCGGTGCCCGCGTGGCCCGTTCTCGGGCGAACGTCCGGGCACCGCGCACAAAAGTCGTTGCGGGGATTACTTCTCGATGACGGCCAGCACGTCGCGCGCGGGGAGCACCAGGTACTCCTCGCCGTTGTACTTGACCTCGGTCCCGCCGTACTTGGAGAAGATGACCACGTCACCCTCCTTGACGTCCACGGGGATGCGGTTGCCCTTGTCGTCCACGCGGCCCGGGCCCACGGCCAGGACGGTGCCTTCCTGCGGCTTCTCCTTGGCGGTGTCCGGGATGACCAGACCGGAAGCGGTGGTCTGTTCAGCGGCCAGCGGCTGAACCACGATGCGATCCTCGAGAGGCTTGATGGAGACCGACACGATCTCTCCCTTTCTTCTAGGCGTGTGAGACGGTGTGCGAACGCGCCGTGTCATGGGGTCCCATGACCGCGTCCGCCACAGGCCAGTTGGCGTGCCAACCGTCGTCGCGGTGCCGATTGAGCGCCTGGCCTTTAGCACCCTCACCATGAGAGTGCTAATCATCACTGTAGGGAGACGGGCCGCGCGCGGTCAAGGCGCGCCCGCCGCGCTCGTCTCTGGGCACAATCCGCGGGTACGACGCCGCCGTCCCCGCGGCCGCGTCAGTCGCGGCCGGCGAGCCGTCCGTGCCGCGTCAGTAGTAGACCGCGAGCCGCCCGTGGGGACCGTCGTGGCACGTGACCGGGGTGTCGAACACGCGTGTGAGGGTCTCGTCCGTCATGATCTGCTCGGGCGGGCCGAACTCCACCACGCGACCGTCCTTCACGGCGCAGATCCAGTCCGAGTAGTGGCTCGCGAAGTTGATGTCGTGCAGCACGATCAGCACGGTGCGTCCGAGCTCGTCCGCGACGCGGCGCAAGTGATGCATCATGTGCACCGAGTGGCGCATGTCCAGGTTGTTCAGGGGCTCGTCCAGCAGGAGGTACTCGGTGTCCTGGCACAGCACCATGGCCACGTAGGCGCGCTGGCGCTGACCGCCCGAGAGCTGGTCCAGGTAGCGGTTCTGCAGGGGTCCCAGGTCGAAGAAGTCTATCGACTCGGAGATGATCCGCTCGTCGTCCCGGGTGATCCGCCCACGCGTATAGGGGAAGCGACCCAGCGCCACGAGCTGGCGCACGGTGAGCCGCGCGGTGAAGTGGTTCTCCTGGCGCAGCGTGGAGACCACCTTGGCGAGTTCACGCGGCGGCGTCCTGCTCACGTCGTGACCGCCGATCTCCACGGTGCCGGCCTCGGGACCCAGCAGGTGACCCATCATGGTCAACAGCGTGGACTTCCCCGCGCCGTTGGGCCCCACGAGCGCGGTCACGCCACCGGCGGGGATCTGCAGATCCACCGGCCCGATCGCCAAGTCCGTGCCGTACTCCTTGACCAGTCCGGTCAACTGGATCACAGTCTGCCCCTCCTCAGGATCACGAAGAGGAAGACACTGCCACCCACCAGCTCGATGATGATGGACACAGCGCCCTCCGCGTAGAAGACGTTCTTCAGGACGAAATAGGCCCCGGACAGCACCGCGAAACCGATCAGCGCGGCCATGGGGAACACGTAGCGGTGGTCGTGGGTGTCCGCGAACTGGTACGCCAGGATCGCCACGAGGAACCCCAGGAACGTCATGGGCCCGATCAGGGACGTAGAGACCGCCATCAGGATGGACACCCAGAACAGGGTGAGCAGCAGCTCCCGGCGGTGGTCCATGCCCAGGTTCGTGGCCACGTCCCGCCCCATAGCCATGACATTGAGCGTGCGGGAGTGCACGTACAGGGCCACCGTGGCCACCACGCACAGCGGCACGGCCAGCGGGAAGTACCCGGGATCCGCGTTGGCCACCGAGCCGAACAAGCGGGCGCTGAGCACGTCGAACTCGCTCGGTGCGAGCAAGCGCTGCATGAAGGTGGACACCGCGCCGAGCCCGCCGCCCAGGACGATGCCGATCAGCAGCATGACCTGCACGTTGGCGTACTTGCCCGAGAGCAACCAACCGTAGAGCCCCAGCGCGAACACGATCATGAGGCTCACCTGCAGGGCGTACTGCGGCAGCCCCTGCACCGCACTGACCCCCACCGCACCCAGGAAGTAGACCGCCGAGGTCTGGATGAGCACGTACAGGGACTCGAAACCCATGATCGACGGCGTGATGATGCGGTTGTTCGCGGCGGTCTGGAACGCGACCGTGGCCATGGCTTGGCTCACCGCCACGATCACGATCACCACCACGCTCGTGGCCCGGGACTCGGCGATCCGCCAGAACCCCGGGGTGCCGAACGGCAGGGGGTTGTCCCACGTGAGGATGCCCGCGCAGAACACGAGTCCCGCCACGAGCAGGGACAGCGCGGTGATCCAGTAGCGGCGGCGGTGGGCCGGGGAGACGAAGGCCCCCGATCCAGTGCGCGCCCGGTCGTGGCGCAGCGCGGTCACCTCAGACATGGCGCCGGCTTCGCAGCAACAGGGCGATGAACACCGCAGCGCCCACGATGCCCAGGATCAGGGACACGGGGACCTCGAACGGCGCGATGATCGTGCGCCCGATCAGGTCACACACCGTGACCAGGCCGACCCCGAGCAGGCACACCCACGGCAGGTTGGAGCGCAGGTCGTCGCCCCGGAACAGGGACACCACGTTGGGCACGATCAACCCCAGGAACGGCAGGTTGCCCACGACCACCGTGACCACGCCGGTGGCCGCGGCCACGAGTCCGGTGCCGATCAGGATGATCCGGTTGTAGTTCAATCCCACGTTGGTCGCGATGTCCTCGCCGAGTCCCGCCACGGTGAGCCGGTCCGCGGTGATGACCACGAGCACCGCCACGAGTGCCACGACCCAGAGGGTCTCGTACTGGCCGCGCAGCACGGACGTGAAACTGCCGGCGAACCACACGCCCAGGTTCTGCAACCGGTCCGTGACGAGCGCCAGGTAGGTGGAGATCGACCCCACCACGGCCCCGAGCATGATCCCCACGATCGGCACGATCAGGGAGGAACGCAGCGTAACCCGGCGCAGGAACGCGAAGAACACCATGGTCCCCACGAACGCGGCTACGATCGCGCCGATCATCCGCGCGCTCAACCCGGCGTCCGGGGCCAGGATCATCATGAGCAACAGCCCCAGCCCGGCCCACTCGGTGGTGCCCGTGGTCGTGGGTTCCACGAACCGGTTCTGGGTGAGCAACTGCATGACCAGCCCGGACATGGCCATCGCGGCACCGGCCAGGACCAGGGCCACCGTGCGGGGAATCCGGGTCAGACCCAGGAACTGCTCACCCTGGGAGTCCGAAAGGTCCGCGACCCCCGTGACCAGGGACAGCCAGAGCAGTCCCAGGACCACCAGCAGGGCGAGCCAGAATTTCCAGTCCCGGGCCACCCCCGTGCGGGTCGGACGTTGTGCAGTGGAGACCATCACGTGTGCTTCCTGGATCATGCCGAAGCCCCGCGGGAGACTCCCGCGGGGCGTCGGTGGTCGTGCGGGGTGGGAGGGATCAGTTGCTCCGACCTCCCAGTTTCTCCGCGATGTCGTCGAGGATCTCGGTGTAGGTCTGGATCCCCTCGTTCGTGTAGGTGTCCGCGGGCAGGTAGACCACGTTGCCGTTTTTCACCGCGGGGACGTCCTTGAGGGCCTCGGACTTCTCGATCACCTCGGACGCCGGGCTGGCACCCTCGGAGGTCTTCACGCCCGCGTCACGGTCCAGCACGATGAGCAGTTCCGGGCGGGACTGGGCGATGGCCTCCACGGAGATGTCGTCCCCCTGGTGGTTGTCGGAGCCCTCGACCTTCAGCGCGGGCTGCAGCCCCACCATGTCGAACAGCGGGCCGATCGTGCGTCCCTTGCTCGGTGCCACGTACCCGATGTCACCACCGGAGACGATCACGCCCATCGTGGACTGGCCGTCGTAGGCGTCCTTGGCGCGCTGGGCGGCCTGGTCGAGCCCGTCGGTGAGTCGGCGGGCTTCCTCCTGCTTGCCGAAGACCTCGCCCAGGGCCGTGGTCTGGCGCTTGAGTTCCTCGTCCAGCGGCTGATCGTCGCGCGGATCCAGTTCCAGCATGGCGGCGTCCGGGACGAGCTTTTTGATGTCGTCGTAGTACTGCGCGAAGCGCTGCCCGTTGATCACGAGGTCCGGGTCCACCCCGGCGATCGCCTCGAGATTCGGTTCACGGTGCGAACCCAGGTCCACCACGGCGTCGTCGTTCGCATAGGAGATGTCGTTCGGGATCAGCTGCTTGGGGGCGGCCTTGAGCTGTACGCCCCAGTCCGCGAGCGTCTCGAACACCCGGTTGTCGGTGGCCACCACGGACTGCGGCGGTGCGGGAACGGTCTGCTCGCCCTTGTTGTCCGTGACGGTCACGGTGGCCGAGGACGCCTGGGTGTCGGAGGCGTTCTGGGCGTTGGCACCGCATCCCACGAGGGCCAGTGCCGCCACGGCACTCAGCGCCACACCGGGGATCAATCGGTTCATGGACATGGATCTTCTCGCAATCTCGCGGGGTCGTCTGTTACGGGCGGCCAGCCACTAGGTGAGCCTAACCTAATTAGGGATGCGGATCGTAATGTAAATAGCTCTGTGACGGGCGTCGCGGCCCGCGCGTTCGCCGCGGCTTCCCCGCGCCGTGATGTGATGGACGTGTGAACGCCTCCACCGCCCCCGACGACGCCGAGACCCGCAGCCTCGCCCAGCTGCTGACCCCGCGGGGGATGCGGCTGCTGGATTCGCTGGGCCCCTACGACCCGGACGCCACGTTCGCGCTCTCCCAGTCCCTGCGAGCACAGGGCCATGACCCGGAGCTCGTGGCCGCGGTCCTCACCCAGTCCCGGTTGCGCGCCAAGGCCCACGCCAAGTTCGGGGACTTCGCCCGTCATATGGTCTTCACGCGCGACGGTGTGGAGCAGGCCACCCGGTGGTCGGTGGCCGCCCTGCACGCCCAGCGGTTCGCGCAAGCGGGGATCGAGCACGTGGTGGACCTGGGATGTGGGATCGGCGCGGACTCGCTGGCCCTGGCCGCGCTCGAGCGCACGGTCACCGCGGTCGAGCGGGACCCGGTCACCGCGGCCGTGGCGACCGTCAACCTCACGGGGTGGCCGCGCGCTCGCGTCGTGTGCGCGGACGCGCAGTCCTTGGACCTGGACGCCCTTGAGTCCGGTCCCGCGCAGGGCGTGTGGTTGGACCCCGCGCGCCGGGTCTCGGGTCACGGGCGCACGCGGCGGTTGTTCGACCCGGAGGCCTTCTCCCCTCCCCTGTCCTTCGTTACGGACCTCGCGGACCGGGGGCTCTCCGTGGGCGCCAAGCTCGGTCCCGGCATCCCCCACGAGCACGTCCCGCGCGCCGCGGAGGCCCAGTGGATCTCGCAGCACGGTGACGTCGTGGAGGTCGCATTGTGGTTCAACGCCGTGCGCCGCCCGGGCGTCGCGCGTGCCGCCCTGGTCCTCGGGCACGACGGCGCACCCCGCCTTCCCGGCGCCGCCGACGACACGCTCGTGCCGGGTGACGACGCGCCGGGTGCCGGAGACGGCCGGAGCGGTGACGCATCCCGGGACGGTGCCGCGGCGTCGTCGGCGGCCGAACTGACCTCCGCGACGTGGGAGTCGCCCGCGGCGGAAGGGGAACTGCTGGGCGCGGTGGGGCAGTACTTCTACGAGCCCGACGGCGCGGTGATCCGCGCGGGGCTCGTGACCGATCTCGCGCAGCGCATCGGAGCGCGTCTGATCCATCCCGCGATCGCGTACCTGAGCTCGGACACGCTCGTGCACACCCCGCTGGCCACCGCGTACGAGGTGCGCGAGGTGCTGCCCCACACCGTGAAGACCCTCAAGAAGTGGGTGCGGGAGCAGGACGTGGGGACCCTGGAGATCAAGAAACGCGGCACGGACGTGACCCCCGAGCAACTGCGTAAGCAACTTGCACCCCGGGGTTCGCAGCGAGCGACCCTGGTCATGACGCGACTCGAACAGGCGGGGAAGGAACGGCGCGTGGTGCTCGCCGTAAACCTCGTACACTGATACCCCTGTGTTCGGACCGCGCGCGACACCCCGGTGGTCGGCAACGACGTCCCGGTTCAGGTCACGACCGCCGATCCCGGTGCACCCATGAGAGGACCACGCCGTGCAGATTGATTTCCACAGCTCCGAACGTTCCACCCTGGGTGTGGAGTGGGAGGTCGCCCTGGTCGAGCGCGAGAGCGGCGAGCTCGCCCCGCGCGGCCAGGAGGTCCTCGATGCCCTCGTGGCGCAGCACCCGCAGTTCGGTGAGGAGGGGGACCACCCCCATGTCACGGGCGAGTTCCTGCAGAACACCGTGGAGATGGTGACCGGTGTGTGCGACACCGTGGGCGAGGCCGTGGACCAGCTCGCGGACACCCAGGACCGGATCCGGGAAATCACGGATCCTCGGTCCCTCGAGATCTTCGGCGCGGGGACCCATCCGTTCTCCCAGTGGGCGGACCAGCCCGTGGTGGACAAGGAACGCTACTTCAAGGTCCTGGACCGGGCGCAGTACTGGGGTCGGCAGATGGTGATCTTCGGGGCCCACGTGCACGTGGGCATCGACCACCGGGACAAGGCCCTGCCCGTCCTGGAGGGCCTGCTCAACTACTACCCCCACCTGCTCGCGTTGTCCGCGAACTCGCCGTACTGGTGCGGCCAGGACACGGGGTACGCGTCCCACCGGGCACTGATCTTCCAGCAGCTGTCCACGGCGGGGCTGCCCTTCCACTTCGACACGTGGGGCGAGTACGAGTCCTACGTCAACGACCTCATCGAGACCGGCGTGATCGAGGAGATCTCCGAGAACCGCTGGGACATCCGCCCCGTCCCCCGCTTCGGGACCGTGGAGATGCGCGTGTGCGACGGTCCCTCGACCCTGCGGGAGGTGGGCGCGATCGCCGCACTGACGCAGTGCCTGGTGGAGTCCTTCTCCCGTTCCCTCAACGACGGCGGGACGATCCCCGTGATGCCCCCGTGGCACCACCAGGAGAACAAGTGGCGCGCCGCGCGCTACGGTCTCGAGGCCGTGGTGATCCGGGACACCCGCAATCGCGAGCGCCTGGTCACGGAGGACCTCGCGGATCTGCTCACCGACCTGGAACCCCTCGCGGACGAGCTCGGCTGCGCCCGCGAGCTCGCGCACGTGGAGACCATGATGAGCGGGGCCGTGGGCTATCAGCGCCAACGGCGCGTGGCCCGGGAGAACGGCGGGGACCTGCGCGCCGTGGTCATGGACATCGTGGAGCGCAACCGCTCGGAACGCTGATCCGGATACGGCCCGGCAGGACTACGCCGCCGGCATCGACACCGTGGACACCGGCAGGCCGGGGTCCGCGGTGAACGAGATCCCGGTGGGCTGACGGCCCTGCGCCACCAGCCGGGAGCCCAGGGCCGCGACCATCGCCCCGTTGTCGGTGCACAGGGACAGCGGCGGGATCACCACGGGAATCCCGTGCTCACCGCACCGCGTGGTCACGACCTCTCGCAACCGGGAATTGGCGGCCACGCCCCCGCCCATGAGAAGCGTGGTGATCCCGTGTTCGGTGCACGCCAGCACGGTCTTGCGCGCGATCACGTCCACGACCGACTCCTGGAAGCTTGCGGCCACGTCCGCCACGGGGACGGGTTGATCGGCGGCGTCGAACGCCTCGACCACGCGGGCCACGGCCGTCTTCAAGCCGGAGAAGGACATGTCGTAACGGTGCGGACCGGGATTCTCGGCCGACCCCATGTACTTGCCCGCCGTCAGCCCCCGGGGGAACGCGAAAGCCGTCGGGTCGCCGTCCTTCGCGGCCTTGTCGATCGCTGGCCCACCGGGGTAGGAGAGGCCGAGCAGGCGGGCGACCTTGTCGTAGGCCTCGCCGGCGGCGTCGTCGATCGTGGCGCCCAGGAGCCGCACGTCGCTCGTGATGTCGGGGACGGCCAGGATCTCGGTGTGGCCCCCGGAGACGAGCAGCGCGCCCAGGCCGTCGGGCAGCTCACCGCGGTCGTCGAGCAGACCCACCCCCACGTGGGCCACGAGGTGGTTGATCGCGTACAGGGGTTTGCCCGTGGCCACCGCGAGTGCCTTGGCCGCCGCGACGCCTACCATGAGCGCCCCGGCGAGCCCGGGCCCGGAGGTCACGGCGATCGCGTCGAGCTGGTCCAGGGTCACACCGGCGTCGTCGAGCGCAGCACGCACCGCGGGGACGAACGCCTCGAGGTGCGCGCGCGAGGCGATCTCGGGGATCACGCCGCCGAAGCGCACGTGTTCGGCCATGGACGAGGACACCGTGTTGGTGAGCAGCTCGGTGCCCCGCACGATCCCGATACCCGTCTCGTCGCACGAGGACTCGATGCCCATGACGAGCGGTTCAGCGGTGTTCATGAATGGTCCTTCCGTCCGCGCTGCGGGTGGGCTCCTTCGCGGGGACCAATTCGCAGCGCATGATCAGCGCGTCGTGGCCGGGCCCGTAGTAGTGCGCCCGGGTGTGGATGTGGTGATAGCCGAAGTGGCGGTACAGCTCTTGTGCCCGCGGATTGTCCGCCCGCACCTCGAGCATTATCTCGGTGGCGCCGCTGCGAATCGCGGCCTCGTGCAGCACGCGCAGCAGGGCACTGCCCAGGCCCTTGCCCTCGTGGTCCTTCGCGACCGCGATGGTCTGCACATCCGCGACCGGCGGGATGCTCATCATCCCCGCGTAGCCCACGATCTCCCGGTCCCGGGTGAGCACCCAGTACTGCCGCGTGGGGTGGGTCAGTTCCTCGTGGAACATGTGCCGGGGCCAGGCGTCCTCGGGGAACAGGACGGTCTCCAGCGCGTACACGTCTTCGAGGTCCCCGGGTTGCATGGGCCGCAGCGCATAGCCCGCCGGTAACGACGACGCCGCTCCCACCGCAGCCGCGTGCCCTCCCGTCATGGGGTGGCCCGTCATCGGGTGGCTCGCTTGGGGGATGCGGGCACCTTGGCGTCGGAATCGCGAAGGTACAGGGGGGACGTGTCGGTGCTCAGCTCGTGACCGCGGCGCGTGAGCGCCCATGCGGCCCGGGTCAGATCGGCGGCCGAGGGGTGCAGCTCCGCGAACCCCGGAACCGTGTGCGACAACCGATCGGGGTAGAGCCCCGCACCGGAGCCGTAGCACGGCAGCGCGGGAACATCTTGCGGAGCACCCACGCGCGGATCGTCGGTCGGGGCGATCACGGGGCCGAGCTCGTCCTCGTGCACCCGGTAGCTCCTGCGGTAGAGCTCCTTGCGGCGCGCGTCGGTGACGACCACGAACTCGGTGTGCCCGGCGGCGAGCGCCGCGGGAGCCACGTGGAAGGCCACCGCGTCCAGGGAGCACATCCCGTGGACGGGGACGTCCCACGCAAAGCCGAGCGTGCGAGCGGTCACGAGTCCGGCTCGCAATCCCGTGAACGGACCGGGACCGGTTCCCACGAGCACGGCGTCCAGGTCGGCGCCGGTGAGGCCCGCCTCCGTCATGAGGTCCTGGACGGCCGGAGCCAGGGCCTCGGCGTGGGATCGGGTGTCGGTGGTGTCGAACCTGCTCAGGACCTCACCGTCCCGGGACAGTGCCACGGACGCGATCGACGAGGAATCCAGACTCAGCACAAGCACCCGAACAGTCTAAGCCCGCCCCCGTCACCGCCCCGGGCCCCCGGTGACCACTCGGCGCAATCACTCCGGGCCCCGGCGACCCCTCGCCCCGGCATGCCGTGGCACGGTCAGAGCTGGAGGGGGTTCGCCCAGCGGGGTCCGTAGCCGCGCACGATCACCGCGCGCGGTTCATCGCTGAGTTGCTCCGCGGATTTCCACTCGTCGTTGAGGGCGCGGATCACGTCCGCCGCGGAGGGGGAATGGCCCTCTCCGTCGGAACCTGATCCGCCGGAGAGCACCGCCCCACGGAGATCCGCGGGGTCCTCACCGTCCGTGGTCCCCACGGTGGACTCCGCACCCGTCGCGTCCGACACCGGATCCGCCGAACCGGGCCCGTCCTGCGTACCCCGCGCCCGGACGATGTCGATCACCAACCGGGAATCGCTGAGGTGTTCCACCTTGCCGGTCCCCCACTCCACGACGGTCACGCACGTGTCCACGGTGTCCTCGAGGTCGATGTCGTCCACGTCCGCCGCGGAGTCCAAGCGATAGGCGTCCACGTGCACGAGATCGGGTCCGCCCGGGTGGGGCCCGTCCGGATCGTTGGGGTGCACGCGGCTCAACACGAACGTGGGGGATATGATCCCGTCGCGCACCCCGAGGCCCCGGCCGAGCCCCTGGGTGAACGTGGTCTTTCCGGCGCCGAGGTCACCGTTGAGCATGACCAGGTCCCCGGCCCGCAGGTGCTCGGCCACCCGCTCGGCGAGCACCCGGGTGTCATGAGCGGTGTCGGGATGCCGAGTCACGGTCCAGGCGGCACCGTCGGCCGCGCTCCCGGCTATTCCGACGCCGTCGGCATCGGGAGCGTTCACGTACTCCCGGGGTACGCGCGGCGAGATCCTCGTGACGATCTCGTAGTTGATCGTCCCCGCGGCATCCGCCCACCGCGTGGCGGACGGGTCCTCCCCCGCCCCGAACAGCACGGCCTCGTCCCCCACGCGCACGGGCGGTTCCGCCGCGGACGAGTCCACTCCGGGCGGTTCCGATCCGGACGACGACGCCGCGGGCTCCCCGCCCCGCGACAGGTCCACGACGCACTGGTCCATCGCGATCCGCCCCACCACGGGGTACACCCGGTCCCCGATCCGCACGGGGGTGCCCGTGGCTACCCGGGGAACGCCGTCGGCGTAGCCCAGCGGGATCAGCGCAAGGTGCGTGGGCCCGGTGGTACGGTACGCGAAACCGTACGAGACCCCGTGGCCCGCGGGAACGGCTTTGACGTTGGCCACACGGGCCCGCAGGGTCATGGCCGGGCGCAGGCCGAAGTCCTCGGGGGTGCGATCCGCGAACGGGCTCAGCCCATACAGGCCCAGCCCCACCCGCACGGCGTCGCAGAGCATGAGATCGGGATCCGCCATGTCCTGTGCCCCGAATAATCCGGGGGTGTTGGCCGCGTGGATCAGGGTGGGGTCCAGGCCCGCGTCGCGCGCGATCCGCACCGCATCGCTGAGTGCGTGCAATTGCGCAACGGTCTCGGCCTCGCGCTGCGGTTCGTCCGCGACGGCGAGGTGCGTGAAGATCCCTTCCACGCTCAGCAGACCGGCGTTCTGAGCGGCCACCACGCGCTCGACGAACCCGGGCCACTCCTCCACCGTGGCACCGTTGCGGCCGAGCCCGGAATCGAGTTTGAGGTGCACCGTGGCCGGGGTGCCCGTGTCGCGGGCGGCGGCCAGAACGGCGTCGAGCTCCCACCCGTTGAGACCCAGGCGGACGTCGCGTCGCAGCGCCTGTTCGAAGTCCGTGGCAGGGGTGTGCAGCCACGCGAGCACGGGGGCGGTGATGCCCGCGTCGCGCAGGGCGACCGCCTCGGACGCGTGCGCCGTGCCGAGCATATGGGCGCCGGCGGCGAGCACCGCGCGCGCCACCGGAACCGCCCCGTGGCCGTACGCATCTGCCTTGACCACGGCGATCAGCGTGCGCCCCCGGGCGAGTTCCGCGAGGCGCCGCACGTTGTGCTGCACGGCGGAGAGGTCCACCACCGCGCTGCGTTCGCTGGGTTGCCGGGGCTGTCGGTCTGTCATCGCACTCACCATTCCATTGTGCCCTGCGCCGCCGGCGCGCCCGGCCCCGCCCGAGTCACGCGCACTCGTTCCCGGGCGGGCGGTCGCGGTACGCCGCCCCAGTAGGCTGGTCGCGTGTCCTCTCCCGATCGGCCCCGTGTCCTGCTGCTGAGCATGCACACGTCCCCCGTGGACCAGCCCGGGACCGGAGACGCCGGTGGCATGAACGTGTACGTGTGGCACCTAGCCCACGCGCTCGCCCACGCGGGCTGGGCCGTGGACATGGCCACCCTCGATCGCGATCCGTCCCATTCCCCCGGCATTCGCACGACGGACCTCGCCCCGGGCGTGCGGCTGCTCACCGTGGCGCTCGCGGGCGCCGCAGAGGTCCCCAAGGAGGGCCTGCCCCGGTTCGCTCGTGCCTTCGGCGAGGCCCTCGCACAGCATTACGCCGACGACGCCGCGCCCGTCGTGCACGCCCACTACTGGCTCTCCGGCGTGGCCGGGCTCCACGTGGCCAGCTTCCTCCGGGCTCCCCTCGTCCTGACCCTGCACACCTCCGCCGCCGCCAAGAACCTGCGCGCCGGATCGGACGAGTCCCCCGAACCGGCCGAGCGGGAGGCCGCCGAACGAGAACTGATCGCCCACGCCTGCCGCACCGTGGTGAACACCCCCGCGGAACAGCGGCAGGTCGTGGAGCTGTACGGCGCGGATCCGGCGAGCGTGGTCGTGATCCCGCCCGGGGTGGACCCCGAGGTCTTCCACCCGCCGGTCCCGGACGAACGGGACGAGTTACGGAACGGGCCCTTCACCGTCCTGTCCGCGGGACGCATGCAACCCCTCAAGGGACAGCAGATCCTGGTCCGCGCGCTCGGAGAGTTGCACCGCAGTCACCCCGACGTTCCCGTTCGCTTGATCCTGGCCGGTGTGGGCTCCCCCGGCTTCCTGGCCCACCTGCGCGAGCTGGCGGACGCGGGGGGGCGTGGCGAGCGCCGTCGACTTCCGCGGCTCCCTGCCCCGCGAGGACCTCGCCCGACTCATGGGCCGGGTGGACGCGGTGGCCGTGGCGTCGTCGTCGGAAACGTTCGGGCTCGTGGCGGTCGAGGCCCAGGCGTGCGGGACGCCCGTCCTGGCCACGGACGTGGACGGACTGCGCTACGCCGTGCGCGACGGTGAGACCGGCCGGCTCGTCCCGGACCGCGAGCCCGCGAGCTGGGCGGACGCACTGTACCGCGCGGCCCGGGACCCGGGCGCGTGGCGAGCAATGTCACACGCCGCTCGGCTGCGAGCGCGCGAACTGACGTGGGACGACGTCGCCGCGCAGCACGCTGCGGCCTACCTCGCCTGTGCGGCGCGCGAGCACGACGCCTAAACTTTCCCGTGTGACCACCGCGTACCTGAGCCGTGATTCCCTTGCCCGTTACCTGGACCGCTCCCGGATCACCGGGGCCGTCGCGACCCCCCGTGAAGCCAACCTCCGCAACATCCAGGGTTTCCTGGACGGGGACCAGCACCAGCACATGGGGGTCGAGCGCACCAGGGACTGGGATTTCGACTCCGTCTTCGAGCTCATGCGTGACCGCGTGGGGATCAACGACGACCCCGAGTACGCCGAGGGCCAGGACTTCATTTCCGCGCAGCTGTGCGTGGCCGGACTCGACCGCTACGCCGAGCTGTTCAGCCGCGCGGTGCAGGGCCGCAAGCGGTTGTTGTTCGCGACCGGTCATCCCTCCGGCCTCGCGCCCGTGTACGCCCGGCTCGCGCGGGTGGCCCGCAAGTCCGGGGCGCGCGTGCTGCGCTTCGACGAGGCCCTGCCGTTCGAGGACGGGGACGTCCGCCAGATCGAGGACGTCGTGATGGTCGAGCAGTACGGCGGCCTGCGCCACACCCACTTCCCCGAGCCCATGCAGCTGGTCCTCGATCATCTGCGGGACCAGGGCCGCGAGGCGCCGGACCTCGTGATCGCCGATCACGGGATGGCCGGGCACGCGGGCTCGCGGGCGGGGCTGTCCACCATCGCGATGGGTGACTGCAACGACCCCGGGATCTTCGTCGCTGAGGCCCAGGGGCAGGTGGAGGTCGTGGTCCCGCTGGATGACAACGTCCCCCCGCACCTCTACGACCCCGTGGTGGACTACATCATTTCCCGTGCGGGGCTCGCGGGGCAGGAACGCGGCTGAGTTCGACGATGCCGTCCAGCCAGTCGCACGCCTGCCGCGCGGGCGATCGGCCCTCGGCGGCGTCGTCCCGACCCGCGTCCCCGAACCGGGACGCGCCCGCTGCCGCGAGGGTCTCGTCCAGCACGACGACGCCGCGCGAGAACGTCTCCCCGTACGTGCGGTTCCCGAGGCCGAACGCCGCGTAGCGCACGCCGCTCAGATCCGCGGCTCCTTCGGCCACTGCCGTCGCGAAGGCCCGCGCGGACGTGGGCAGTTCGCCGTCCCCGTACGTGGAACACACCACGACGTGCGGGTGGGAGGTGTCCAGCGCGGCGGGATCCGTTCCTGGGCGTGGGGACGGAGTTGAGTCGGGAGGGACTACCCGTGGTGTGCCGCCCGGTGTCCCCGGGGAACGAACGGGAATCGATCGTGCTGGCCTGGCCGCGGGGCGTGACCGTGCCCCCGGCGGGTCCGGGCGGTCGCGGACCTGGCGCGCGCGTCCGCCGAGGGCTCGGCGATCTTTCGCTGCACCGTGCGAGGGCCGGGCCGTACGCCCGCCCCCAGGGACCCGGGCCGCCGCACCGGCGGGCCCGGGCCAGCGGCAGGACGCGCGCCCCCGGACGCGACCGAGGGCCGCCCGGTACGTGCCGGACGGCCCTCGCGGCGTCGTCGTGAGGTGCTACGGGACGATCAGCGCTCGACCTCGCCGCGGATGAACTTCTCCACGTTCTCGCGGGCGGTGTCGTCGTCGAACTGCTCGGGCGGGGACTTCATGAAGTAGGAGGACGCCGAGGTCAGCGGTCCCCCGATGCCGCGGTCCAGGCCAATCTTCGCAGCGCGGATCGCGTCGATGATCACACCGGCGGAGTTGGGCGAGTCCCACACCTCGAGCTTGTACTCGAGCGAGATCGGGGCGTTGCCGAAGCCGTGGCCCTCGAGGCGGACGAAGGCGAACTTGCGGTCGTCAAGCCACCCCACGTAGTCCGAGGGGCCGATGTGCACGTCCTTGGCCCGCATCTCGTGCGGCACGTTGGACGTCACGGCCTGTGTCTTGGAGATCTTCTTGGACTCGAGCCGCGAGCGCTCGAGCATGTTCTTGAAGTCCATATTCCCGCCCACGTTGAGCTGGTACGTGCGGTCCAGGACGTAGCCGCGGTCCTCGAGCAGCTTGGCCAGCACGCGGTGGGTGATGGTCGCGCCCACTTGGGACTTGATGTCGTCGCCCACGATCGGCACGCCGGCGTCCGTGAACTTCTGCGCCCACTCGTCGGTCCCGGCAATGAACACGGGCAGGGCATTGACGAACGCCACACCGGCGTCGATCGCGGCCTGCGCGTAGTAGCGGTCGGCCTCCTCGGAACCCACCGGGAGGTAGGAGACGAGCACGTCCACCTCGCGCTCGCGCAGCACCTGCGCGACGTCCACGGGCTCGGCGTCCGATTCCGTGATGGTCTCGCGGTAGTACTGGCCCAGCCCGTCCAGGGTGGGTCCGCGCTGCACGTTCACGTCCAGGTTGGGGACCTTTGCGATCTCCATGGTGTTGTTCTCGGAGGCCAGGATCGCCTGGGAGAGGTCCAAGCCCACCTTGGCGGCGTCCACGTCGAACGCGGCCACGAACTGCACGTCCCCCACGTGGTAGTCACCGAAGCGCACGTGCATGAGCCCGGGCACGGTCTCGGAGGGGTCTGCGTCCCGGTAGAAGTGGACGCCCTGGATGAGCGATGTGGCGCAGTTGCCCACACCGGCAATGGCCACTCGGATGGGATTTTCGGACACGGTTCTCCTCAGCTCGGGTGATGACGGCCACGCGCACCTCGCGCGTTCGTGCGTGGGCACCGCATCCCGCCGTGCCACGCCGCACGCAACCGACTCCACAGTCTAGCCCCGCGCTCGGACGTGCCTCGCCCGGGCACCGCCGTGACGACGACGCCGCTGCCGCCCTCACACTGCACGGTCACTCGGCCAGGACGACCTCCACGAGCAACAACACCGCGACCAGCAGGAACACGACCCCGGCCGCGATCTCGACCTCGGCCGAACGCGCTTGGAACCGCCGCGCCAGCGCGGGGACGGAACCGAACCACGCGACGGCCAGGAACCATGCCAGGCCCACGGCCATGAGGAGCGCCAGGGCGATCAATCCCTCCCACCACAGGATGTCCGCGGGGACAACGGTCGCGAACAGGGCGATGAAGAAGACGATCGCCTTGGCGTTGGCCAGGTTGGTGATCGTCCCCTGGAGCAGGGCCTTGCCCGATGTGAAGTGGCGGGTCCCGAGCAGACCTCCGGCCTTGGAGAACGCGGGACCCCCGATGGTGCCCGCGGATGCGGCGGGGCTCGCGGCGACGTCGGGGTCCACTGGTCCGCTGAATCCGGCCGAACCGCCGGGGCCGTCCTGCCCGTCGGTGCAGACCCGCGCGGCGAGGCCCGCTCGTGCCTCGGGATCCGAGGTCTCCGCGTGACCCGTTCCACCGCGATTCAGCGCGCGCGTGGCCAGCCCGGCGCGCAGGGATCCGTAGCCCATGCGCGCCAGGAACAGGGCACCGGCGATCTGGATCACAAGTTTGAGCACATGATTGCTGTTGATCACCAGCGTCACACCCGTGAGCGAGAGCGTGATCCACATGAGGTTGCCGACCATCACCCCCGCCGCCGTGAGCATGGCCTTGCCACGTGTGGTGAGGAACGCATTGCGCAGAATCACCAGGACGTCCGGACCCGGGGAGATGATCCCCGCGATCCACAGTCCCAGCAGCGCGGCGTACTGCGCCGCGGTCATACGTGCTTGGACTCGGTGGCCGCCCCCCAGATGTTGATGTCCGCGTCCGAGACCAGCTCGTCGATCCGCTGCAGTTCATCGTCGGAGAAGTCCAAGTTCTGCACGGCGCGGGCGGAATCGGCGATCTGCTCGGGCGAGGACGCGCCCACGAGCGCCGTCGTGACCTGTCCCTCCGCCTGCGGACGCAACACCCACGCGATCGCCATCTGGGCCAACGTCTGCCCGCGGTCCCGGGCCATCGCGTTCAGTTCCCGAATCTGATCCAGGGTGTTCTCACTCAACCAGTCCGGGTTGAGTGACTTCCCAGCGGCCGCGCGGGAGTGCTCGGGTACACCGTTCAGGTACTTGTCGGTGAGCATGCCCTGGGCCAGCGGGGAGAAGCTGATAGAGCCCATGCCCGCTTCCGTGAGCGCGCCCAGCAGGTTCTTCCCGTCCGCGTGCTCGTCCGGCTGCTCGATCCAGCGGTTGAGCATGGAGTACGAGGGCTGGTGGATGAGCAGTGGAGTGCCCAGCTCCCGCATGATCCCCTGCGCGGCGAGCGTGAGGTCCGCGCTGTAGGACGAGATCCCCACGTAGCTCGCGCGGCCCGAGCGCACGATATGGTGCAGGGCACCCATGGTCTCCTCGAGGGGAGTATCCGGGTCCGGGCGGTGGTGGTAGAAGATGTCCACGCGGTCCAGGCCCATGCGTTCGAGCGACTGGTCGATGGAATCGAGCAGGTACTTGCGTGAACCGCCCACACCGCCGTACGGGCCGGGCCACATCTGCCACCCCGCCTTCGTGGAGATCACGAGTTCCTGGCGGTACCGTGCGAAGTCCTCCCGTAGGATGCGCCCGAAGTTCAGCTCTGCGGAGCCCGCGGGCGGGCCGTAGTTGTTGGCCAGGTCGAAGTGCGTGATCCCCAGGTCGAACGCCCGGCGCAGCGTGGCACGCATGGTGGCGAGCGGCGTGTCGTCGCCGAAGTTGTGCCACAACCCCAGGGACAGCGCGGGCAGCTTCAGCCCGGAGTTGCCCACCCGCCGGTACGGCATGGTCTCGTAGCGGTCCTCGGCCGCGGTCCACACGGTGTTCTCACCAAAAGTCAGCATGGGGTCCAGTGTGCCACCTTGCGGGTGGGGCTGACTCGAAGCAGGTAACGGTCACGTCTCGGGCCCGGTGCAGCAGCCCGCACGACGGCGCCGCGGCGGGGCCCGCGCGGGCCCCCATGGAATCCCGCCGCACACACCGACGCCGCGCAGAACGACGCCACACGCATAGCTACACGCGCAGCACCACCGCCGTCTCCGGCGCGAGCCGCACCGCGCCCGGCGTCGTCGTAATGTCAGGGTCCGTGCCACTCGCGAAGAGCACCCGCGGGGCGTCACCGCCCATGAGCGGCAGCTCGCGTTCGGAGTCCGAGAGGTTCACGGCCACGACCACGCCGTGTTCGGACTCCGGCTCGCTCATCCGCTTGACCACGAACCACTGCTCGGAGTCGCTCGCCTGGGTGGCCACGGTGGCCCAGTTCTGATCGGTGAGCTCCGGGGTGTCGTGGCGCAGCGCGATCAGCTCCCGGTAGGCGTCCAGGATGCGCTGGTGCTCACCCTCGTGCACCTCGCCCCAGACGAGCTTGGAACGTTCGAACGTCTGCGGGTCCTGGGGATCCGGGACGGTCGCGTGATCCCAGGCCATCGCGGCGAACTCCGCCTTGCGGCCCGTGGCCACGGCCTCCCCCAGCTCGGGTTCGGGGTGGGCCGTGAAGAACTGCCACGGCGTGCTGGCCCCGAACTCCTCGCCCATGAACAGCATGGGCGTGTAGGGCTGGGTGAGCAGCCACGTGGCGGCCGCGATCGCCCGGTCCACGGTCATGCCGTGGTTCATCCGGTCCCCGGCCGCGCGGTTGCCCACCTGGTCGTGGTTCTGCAGGAACGTCACGAACTGCCACGGCCGCTGCTCGGCAGGATCGATCTCGCGGCCGTGCGAGCGGCCACGGAACGTCGAGTACGTCCCGTTGTGGAAGTACGCCGTGTGCATGGTCTTCTCCAGGGCGTGCAGGGATGCGAAGTCCCCGTAGTACCCGTGGGTCTCCCCGGTGAATGCCACGTGCGCGGCGTGGTGGACGTCGTCGAGCCACTGCGCGTCCATGCCCAGACCGTGCCCCTCCGTACCCGCGATCATGCGGGGATCGTTGAGGTCGGATTCCGCGATGGCCACGAGCTCCTTGCCCGTGCGCTCGGACTCCGCCGCGATGCGCTGGGCGATCTGCTCCAGGATGTGCGTGGCGCGGGAATCGGCGAGCGCATGCACGGCATCCAGGCGGAACCCGTCCACGTGGTACTCGCGCAGCCACATGGTGATGTTGTCCAGGATGTACTCGCGCACCCCGTCCGAACCCCACCCGTCCAGGTTGATCAGGTCCCCCCAGCTGGAGGCCCCGGGCTTGAAGTACTCCGCGAAGAGCGGCAGGTAGTTCCCGCTGGGTCCCAAGTGGTTGTAGACCACGTCCTGGATCACGGCGATGCCCTTGGTGTGGCACGCGTCCACGAACCGCTGATAGGCCTCGGGCCCACCGTAGGACTCATCCACGGTGTACCAGGCGACGCCGTCGTAGCCCCAGTTGTGGTCCCCGTTGAACCCGTTGACGGGCAACAGTTCCACGGCGTCCACGCCAAGGTCCACGAGGTGGTCCAACTTGCCGATCGCCGCGTCGAGCGTGCCCTCCGGGGTGAACGTCCCGGGGTGCAGTTCATAGAGCACCGAGTCCCGCAGCGGACGCGGCCGCCACGCGGCGTCGTGCCATTCGAAGGCGTCCGGGTCGAACGTGCAGGACAAATCGTGCACACCTTGCGGCTGGCGGCGTGAGCGCGGGTCTGGAAGCACCTCGGACACCGAAGTGCGTTCTTTGTCCGTGCCCTCGTCGAAGACCTTGGTCAGCAGGTAGCCGTAGCGCACGGTGCCCCGGGGGACGTCGGCGTCGTCGGGCAGCGTCCACCAGCCGGGGCGATCGGCCAGGCCCTGCATGGGGTGGTCCACACCGTCGATGCGGACGGTGACCTTGCGGGCGTGGGGTGCCCACACGTCGAAACGATGGTCCTGGGTCATGTCTCAGCCGTCCTTCCGGCGCAGGATCGCCACGGGGTAGGTGAAGAGGAGGTCGGCCAGGCGCACGGCGCCGTCCTGGTCCGTGGTGTACTCGCGGTGCGTGAGGACGTCCTGCCACGTCCCCGGCGCGAGGACCACGGTCTCGTCCGTGAAGCCGCCCTCGGGGGCGAGGGTCGCGGGGAAGCGGGTGACCACGGTGGCCACGCCGCCGCGGTCGAAGCCCAGGGCGTGCTCGGCGAGCGCGCCCCGGAACTCCAGCGGTATGTACTCCGTGAACAGCTCGGGGTGCTCGCCGCGCAGCCGCAGGGCGCGCGAGGTCAACAGCATGCGCGCCGCCCCCGTGCCGTCCACGGGCGGGGTGGCGTCCGCGGAACCCGGCCGAGCGGCGTCGAGCCATGCCAACATCTGCTCGCGCGCCGCGAAGTCCACGGGCCGACGGTTGTCGGGGTCCACGAGCGACGGTTCCCACAACTCCTGCCCCTGGTAGACGTCCGGGACGCCCGGCAGGGTCAGCTGCAGCGCGGTGGCCGCCAGGGCGTTGCTGAACCCCGGTGCGCTCACGCGCTCCACGCATCCCTCCACGATGCCGCGGGCGCGCGGGTTGCTGAAGAGGAAGTCGATGAACCGGGTCAGCTCCGCCTCGAAGTGCTCGTCCCCGTCCACCCACGCGGTGGACACGGACGCCTCGCGCACGGCCTTCATCGCGTAGTCCACGGCACGATCGCGCTCGAGCGGCCACGCACCCACCACGGCCTGCAGGACGAGGTTCACGGCGGGTCCGTCCGCCAGCTCGATCTGCGCGTCCTTGGCGCGGTTGACGAGCGTGGCCACGGTCTCGGACCAGGCCCTGGGCTGCTCCGAGAGCACCGTGATCCGCGCACGCACCGATGCCGAGCGCTTGGTGTCGTGGGTGGTCAGTGCGTTCATGGTCGAGGGCGATTCACGCTGCCGCCGCGCCGCCTCCGCGTGGAACTGCTCGGGCGTGAGCGAGAAGACCGAGGGGTCACCGCCCACCTCGGTGAGGGAGGAGAGCTTGGGGTATCGGTAGAACGCGGTGTCTTCCACGCCCTTGGCCATGACCATGCCCGAGGTCTGCTGGAAACGCTGCGCCACTCCGCTCAGGGTGCCGTTCACGTCCCCGCCGAGTTCACGCGCGAGGTCGTCGAGCACGTCCGCGAGCTCGGGGCGCCACCGCCGCGCGGCGGCGACCGCGTCGCGCAGGTACTGCGCACCCTCGGGCAGGTACGTGCGGTACACCGGGAAGTTGGCGAGGATCTCGGCGAGACCGTCGTACGACGCCGCGGCCCCGTGCGGGAAGTCGGCCGGCAGTTCGCGCACCAGGCGGTGCACCTCCGCGGCCAGGCCAGCGTCCGCCATCCGGCGCTTGGTCTCGTGGATCAGCGGGTCCCAGCGCACGGGCTGACCACCGCGCAGCTTGGTGTCCAATGAGGCGAGCTCGTAGTGCCCGCGCGCGTCCGTGAGCACCCGGTCGATCCAGCCCAACGAGTCGTAGCCCGTGGTCCCGGCCGTGCGCCACTGTTCGGGCAGGTACTCCCCCGGTTCCAAGATCTTCTCGACGACGGTCCACGCGCCGTCCGTGAGCCCGGCCAGCTTCCCGAGGTAGTCCTGCGGGTCCCGCACCCCGTCCGGGTGATCGATGCGCAGCCCGTCCACGAGTCCCTCGCGGAACCAGCGCGCGACCTCCGCGTGGGACTCCTCGAAGACACGGGCGTCCTCGACCCGCACCCCGGCGAGCGTGGCCACGGTGAAGAACCGGCGGTAGTTCAGCTCGGAGTCACCGCGGCGCCAGTTGATCAGTTCGTAGTGCTGCCGCCCGTGCACCTCGGCGGGATCGTCGCCCTCGCGGTACGTGCCCTCGGCCAGGGGGTAGACGTTGTCGTAGTAGCGCAGCGTCCCGTCCTGGACGGTGAGCGCGGAGAGGTCCTCGTCACCGTCGCCGAGCACCGGGATCACGATCTTGCCGCCGCCGGCCTGCCAGTCCACGTCGAACGCGTCCGCGTAGGGGCTGTCCTGCCCCTTCTCGAGCAGCGACCACCACCACGGGTTCTCCTGCGGGGCGGCCACGCCCTGGTGGTTGGGCACGATGTCCACGACGACGCCCAGTCCGGCCTCGTGCGCGGCATCGGACAGTGCCTTCAGCCCCTCCGATCCCCCGCGTTCGGGATCCACCTCGGTGGGATCTACGACGTCGTACCCGTGGTCCGAGCCGCTCGTGGCCCGCAGGATGGGCGAGAGGTACACCCACCCCGCCCCCAGACGCTTGATGTAGGGGACCAGTTCCGCCGCGCGATGCAGGTCCTGCTGGGTCGTGATTTGCAACCGGTACGTTGAAGTGGGTGTCAGCACCCCTACAGTCTTGCCGAATGCGCGCGCTCGGGCCAGTCACCCCGCGCTCAACGAGCACCGTGACGTAAACGGGCCCTTCACAGATGAGCATGGGTAGCGGTGTGCGCGTGGGCGTCTCGAGGGGTGTGTTGTGAGGTCTGGGTAGAGGTCGAGGCCTCCAGGATGGGTAGCGACCAAGCAACCCGATCCATGAAGGCCTCGACGTGTCTCATGCTATCTGCGCGCCCGCGTGCGCGCTCTTCGACCTGCCCGACGTCCATGTCAGGGCCGTGGAACGCGGACCACGCTCGTTCACCGTGGTGGTGGAGACTTCTCCGACGCTGGTGGGGTGCCCGTCCTGCGGGGTGCTCGCCACCGGCCACGGCCGCCGGGAGGTCGTGCTCCACGATCTGCCCTGCGCTGGGGTGCCCGTGCGGGTGGTGTGGCGCAAGCGGATCTTCAGGTGCCGGGAGGACGCCTGCGAGGTCGTGACGTTCAGCGAGGTCCACGAGCTGGCCGCGCCGCGGGCCAAGCTCACCACCCGCGCGATCGCCTGGGCGGTGACGCAGCTGCGCTCCCACGACATCGCGGTCTCCGCCCTGGCGGACATGCTCGGAGTCGCCTGGAACACCGTCTGGCACGCCGTGGCCCCGGTCATCGAAGGCCAGCTGGCCGCGGAGGATCGGCTGGCCGGGGTGGACGCCCTCGGTGTCGACGAGCACGTGTGGCGCCACGTGGGTCCACCCGGCACCGGGCTGGTCACCGGGATCGTGGACCACTCCCGCGGCGAGGACGGCCGGCCCCGGGCGCGACTGCTGGACCTGGTCAAGGGGCGCACGGGGGCGGCCTACGGCGACTGGCTCACCGAGCAGGGTCCGGCGTTCACGAGCGGGATCCGCACGGCGACGCTGGACCCGTTCCACGGCTACGCCAACGCCATCCGCGACGAACTCCCTGAGGCGATCACCGTCCTGGACGCCTTCCACGTGGTGAAACTCGGTGGGCAGGTCGTGGACGAGGTGCGTCGTCGGGTGCAGCAGGACACCCTGGGCCACCGGGGCCGGGCCGGGGACCCGCTCTACGGGATCCGCCGCACCTTGCAGATCGGCGCCGAGCACCTCACCGCCAAACAGATCACCCGGCTCAACACCAAGCTTGAGGCCGGGGACCCGCACCACGAGGTGACCCTGGCCTGGCACTGCTATCAGAAGCTGCGTGCGATCTACCACGCCCGCCCCGAGACCGGCCGCCGGCTGGTCGCCGAGATCCTTGCCGCCTTCCCGTCCTGCCCGATCCCGGAGATCGCCCGGCTCGGGCGGACCCTGCGCCGGTGGAAGGCCGCGATCCTGGCCTACTTCGACACCGCCGGGGCCTCCAACGGGCCCACCGAGGCCGTGAACGGGGTGATCGAGACGATGCGCCGGGTCGCCCGAGGCTTCCGGAACTTCGACAACTACCGCCTACGCGCCCTGCTCGCCGCCGGCGGACACCGGCCGTGGCGCAAGACCCCTACCCATGCTCATCTGTGAAGGGCCCGTAAACGGCGGACGCGCCACCCGTGTGGGGTGACGCGTCCGCAGTCGTGTTCAGCGCGGCGCGGGCTGCGGGCGATCTGCCCGGTCACGCACCGCGGGGCGCTCAGGCGTCGTCGGACGACGCCGCGTACACCGCTGCCGCGACGGACGCGGCCACGGAGGCGTCCGGCTCTTCCTCGGGGGCCTCCCACGCGCGCAACAGCACCGTGGACTTGCCTGCCATCCGCAACGTGGAGGAGTGCCCGCGCACGGCACCGTCCGCATGCTCGCCGGCGGTGTCCACGATCTCCTCCCACTTCATGCCGTAGCTGGCCGGGGGCAGTGTGACGTCCACGGGCTCGGGGTTGGAGTTGAAGTACACGATGAAGTTCACGTCCGTGATCCGGCGACCGCGCATATCCACTCCCGTGATGCCCTGACCGTTGAGCCACATGCCCACGGCACGAGCCAAGGGCTCGTCCCAGTCGGCGGGCACCATGGGCGTGCCGTCCGTGTTGAGCCACGCAATGTCCGGCATGGGATCGCCCTCGGCACGCTCGCCCATGTCCACGGGACGCCCGTCGAAGAACTGCGAGCGGCGGAACGTGGGGTGTTCGTGGCGCAGGTGGGTGATCACCGAGGTGAACTCCACGAGCGGAGTGTCCACCTTCTCCCAGTTGATCCACGTGAGCTCGTTGTCCTGGCAGTACGTGTTGTTGTTGCCCTTCTGGGTGCGCCCCGCCTCGTCACCGTGCAACAGCATGGGCGTGCCCTGGGACAGCATGAGCGTGGCGATGAAGTTGCGCTGCTGACGCGCACGCATCGCGAGCACCTCGGGATCGTCCGTGGGCCCCTCCTCACCGCAGTTCCACGAGCGGTTGTGGGACTCGCCGTCGTTGTTGTCCTCGCCGTTCTCCTGGTTGTGCTTCTCGTTGTAGGACACGAGGTCCCGCAGTGTGAAGCCGTCGTGGGCGGTCACGAAGTTCACCGAGGCGAAGGGGCGCCGGCCGCTGTTCTCGTAGAGGTCCGCGGAACCGGTGACACGGGACGCGAACTCCCCCAGGGTCGAGGGCTCCCCGCGCCAGAAATCACGCACGGTGTCCCGGTACTTGCCGTTCCACTCGGTCCACTGCGGCGGGAAGTTGCCCACCTGGTAGCCACCGGGACCGATGTCCCAGGGCTCGGCGATCAGCTTGACCTGCGAGACGATAGGGTCCTGCTGGACGAGTTCGAAGAACGTGGAGAGCTTGTCCACGTCGTAGAACTCACGGGCCAGGGTGGCGGCGAGGTCGAAACGGAAACCGTCCACGTGCATCTCGGTGACCCAGTAGCGCAGCGAGTCCATGATCAGCTGCAGCGAGTGGGGGTGGCGCACGTTCAGGGAGTTACCGGTACCCGTGTAGTCCATGTAGAACTTCTGGTCGTCGTCCACGGTGCGGTAGTACGCGGTGTTGTCGATGCCCTTCATGGACAGTGTGGGGCCCATGTGATTGCCCTCGGCCGTGTGGTTGTACACCACGTCCAGGATGACCTCGATGTCCGCTTGGTGCAGTGCGCGCACCATGGCCTTGAACTCCTGGACCTGGCTGCCCAGGTGGGAGGCCGCGCTGTACTCGTTGTGGGGCGCGAAGAACGCGATGGTGTTGTAACCCCAGTAGTTGCGCAGCCCCTTCTCGAGCAGCGTGGAGTCCTGGACGAACTGGTGCACGGGCATCAGTTCGATCGCGGTGACACCCAGCTTCTGCAGGTGTTCGATGACCGCGGGGTGGGACACACCGGCGTATGTGCCGCGCTGTTCCTCCGGGACCTCCGGGTGCTGCATGGTGAGGCCCTTGACGTGGGCCTCGTAGATCACGGACTTGTGGTACGGGGTGCGCGGGGTGCGGTCACCCTCCCAGTCGAAGAACGGGTTGATCACCACGCCCTTCATCATGTGTTCCGCGGAGTCCTGGTGGTTCTCGGAGTCCTCGTCGCCGAAGTTGTAGGAGAACAGGGACTCGTCCCAGTCGATCCCGCCCTCCACGGCCTTGGCGTAGGGGTCCAGGAGTAACTTGTCCGGGTTGCACCGCAACCCCTGGGACGGATCCCACGGCCCGTGCACCCGGTACCCGTAGCGCTGACCGGGCTGCACCTGGGGGAGGTAGCAGTGCCACACGTAGCTGTCCACGGCGGTGACCTCCACGCGCGTCTCGGTGCCGTCCTCCTCGAACAGGCACAGTTCCACACGGTCCGCGACCTCGGAGAAGAGCGCGAAATTGGTCCCCGTGCCGTCGAACGTGGCGCCCAACGGGTACGGTTGTCCTGGCCAAACTTCCATGTACTTCTCCTCAGCGTGTCGTGGGGCTGTGAGCGGATCCCCGCTCACAGCCAGCCACTAACAATAGTCGTTCGGGTCGCGGCTCACGGACGGGTCAGCACCGCGCGCACGTTCTCCGCGAGCACCGACGGCGGGACGGGGCCCTCCCCATTTGCCCGTGAGGCCACCGCGTGCAGACCGGCCCCGACGGCCGCGGCGGCCGCCCAGCGACCGTCCCCGCGGGCCCAGTCGCCCAGGGCCGCGAGCGCGTCCGGGTGCTCGGCCACGTGGGCCACGACCGTGCCCAGGATCCCGGCGAGGGTGTCCCCCGAACCCGCCGTGGCCAGCCAGGGGCTCGCGTGGCCGATGCTCAGGCACAGGCATTCGTCGCACCCGGAAGCGTTCCCGTCCTCGCATGCGTCCCCGTTCCGTCCCACAGGGGACGCGATCACGGTGGACGCGCCCTTGAGCAGCACCGTGGCGCCCGTGAGGCGCGCGGCTTCACCGGCCCAGTGCACGGGGTTGGCCTCGATCTCGGAGCGCTCCACCGTGGAATCGCACACCCCGAAACCGTGGAGCCACTCGAAGACCTGGGACAGCTCCCCCGCGTGGGGCGTGAGGATCTTATGGGGGCCCAGAGCGGCGTCGACCACGGATCGCGCGGCGGCGTCGAGCGCACCTGCGTCCAGCACAGCCGGCTCCTGGGCCTCGATGATTGCCTGCACGCGCGCGGCCTGGGACTCGTCCCCCACCACGCCGGGGCCCGCGAGCCACGCCTGGACGTGGACGTCCCACGGCTGGTCGTCCGAGCACACGACCTCCGGACTGCGCGCGAGCACCATGCCGCGCGTGGTCGAATCCCCCAGGAAGCGGACCATCCCCGCGCCAGCGTTGACCGCCGCCTGGGTGCACATGATCGCCGCGCCCGGATAGCTCGACGCGCCGGCCACGACGCCCAGCACACCTCGGGTGTACTTAGTGTCGGTCGCGCCGGGACGCGGCCACGCGGCGAGCACGTCACGCGGTTCGAGCCGGTGCACGGCGGGGTCGCTCAGCCGGTCCTCGATCCCGATGGGCACCACCGTGAGCGCCCCCGTGGCCTGCTCCCCCGGGGACACCACGTGGCCCGTCTTGGCCCCGCCGAACGTGATGGTCGCGTGGGCATGCAGGACCGGCTCGGGAACCTCGCCGGTGTCCGCGCTGACGCCGGAGACGAGGTCGCACGCCACGATCCGTGGGAAGCGCCGTTCACGCGCGGCGGCGGGATCCCGCTGCCGTTCGGTGAACGCCCGCACGAGCTCGGCGGCCGTACCCCGCAGCCCGCCCTGCGCACCGGTGCCGAGCACGGCGTCCACGATCAGATGGGCGTCGGCCATGAGGGAGACCGCGCGGGACACCTCCACCGGGTGCGCGGCGGCCACGGCGTCCGAGGGTTCGCGCTCCTCGCCGTCCTGGTCGGTGAGCCGCAGCGCGGTGCCGCCGCGAGCGAGCAGCGCCCGCAGGCCCTGTTCGTGCACGCGCGTGCCGGTCAGGATGGCCACGACCTTCACGCCGCTGCGGCGCAGGAATGCGCCCGCCCACAGTCCGTCCCCGCCGTTGTTGCCCGAGCCCACGAGCAGCACCGCCGTGGTGCCACCCAACAACCCTCTCCGGTTGGTCAGGCGCAACTGCGCTTCGCAGCCGCGGGCCAGTCCCAGGGCCGCACGACGCATCAGCACGTCCCCGTAGCCCTCGTCCAGCAGCGGCTGTTCCGCGGCGCGGATGCTCTCGCCCGAGTACGCCTCAATCATCGCGGTGTCCTCCCTGTCCCTCGGCCACGACGAACGCCACGGCCATGCCGCCGTCGTGGGAGATCGTTACGTGCCATGTTTCCACGCCCCTGCGCCGCGCCTGCTCGGCCACGGTGCCCGCAGTGTGCAGACGGGGAGCGCCGTGGGCGTCGTTGCTGATCCAGCAGTCCTGCCAGATCATCCCCGGCGGGGCCAGCAGCGCCTTGGCCGCGGCCTCCTTGACCGCGAAGCGCGCGGCCAGCGAGCGCGGGTGCAGTTCCCGTTCGTGCGGGACGAACAGGCGTTCCCGCAATCGCGGCGTGCGCTCCAGCTGTCGTTCGAAACGCGCGATGTCCACGATGTCCACGCCGGTGCCCACAATCATGTCGCCAGCCTACCGGCGCCGCCCGGCCCCCTCACGGGCGCCGCGGCACGGTCCGGGCCCCATGGGCGTCGCGGCATGCCCGGGTACGACGACGGCGGGCGACGCTCCCGTGGGAGGCGTCACCCGCCGTCGGACGGACGAACCGGATGATTACTCCACGGTCACGGACTTGGCCAGGTTGCGCGGCTGGTCCACGTCGTAGCCCTTGGCCCCGGCGAGTTCGCACGCGAAGATCTGCAGCGGCACCGTGGCCAGCAACGGCTGCAGCAGCGTGGGCGCCTCGGGGACGTAGAAGACGTGGTTGGCGAACTCGCGCACAGCGTCGTCGCCCTCCTCAGCGATCACGATGGTCTCGGCACCACGAGCGCGGATCTCCTGGATGTTGGAGACCACCTTGGCGTGCAGCGAGTCCCGGCCATTGGGCGAGGGGACGATCACGAACACGGGCTGGCCCTGGTCGATCAGCGCGATCGGCCCGTGCTTTAGCTCACCGGCGGCGAAGCCCTCCGCGTGGATGTACGCGATCTCCTTGAGCTTCAGGGCGCCCTCCATGGCCACGGGGAAGCCCACGTGACGACCCAGGAACAGCACGGATCCGGCGTCCTTCATCCCGGTCGCGAGTTCCTTGACCTGCGGCTCCACCTCGTCCAGCACGCGCTGGATCTTGGCGGGCATGGCCTCAAGCTCGGCCAACATGGTGGAGATCTCGTCCTTGAACTTGTTGCCGCGCAACTGGGCCAGGTACAGGCCCAGCAGGTACGCCGCGGTGATCTGGGCGAGGAACGCCTTGGTGGAGGCCACCGCGATCTCGGGACCCGCGTGCGTGTAGAGCACGGCGTCCGCCTCGCGCGGGATTGTGGAACCGTTCGTGTTGCAGATCGCCACGACCTTGGCGCCCTGTTCCTGCGCGTGACGCACGGCCATGAGGGTGTCCATGGTCTCGCCGGACTGGGAGACCGCGACCACCAGGGTCTTCTCGTTCACGATCGGATCGCGGTAGCGGAACTCGTGCGCGAGCTCCACCTCGGTGGGGATCCGGCACCAGTGCTCGATCGCGTAGCGCGCGACCTGCCCGGCGTATGCTGCGGTACCGCATGCGATCACCACGATCTTGTCGATCGAGCGCAGCACGGTCTCGTCGATCTTGATCTCGTCCAGCGTGAGCCGGCCGTTCTCGTCCAGGCGGCCCAGCAGGGTGTCGCCCACGGCGGCGGGCTGGTCGTGGATCTCCTTCTCCATGAAGGACGGGTAGCCGTCCTTCTCCGCGGCGGCGGCGTCCCACTCGATGTCGAAGGGCTTGCCCTCGGCGGCGTTGCCGTGGAAGTCCACGATCGTGTAGTCGTCCGCGGTGATGGTCACGATCTGGTCCTGGCCCATCTCCACGGCCCGCTTGGTGTAGTCGATGAAACCGGAGACGTCCGAGCCCAGGAAGTTCTCGCCGTCGCCCAGCCCGATCACGAGCGGCGAGTTGCGGCGCGCAGCGACCACGCGGTCCGGGTGGTCCGCGTGCACGGCCAGCAGCGTGAACGCGCCCTCGAGGCGGCGACACGTGTCCTGCATGGCCACGGTGAGGTCCTTCTCGTCCGCGCCCTGCGCGTTGTACGTGCGGGCCAGCAGCACCGCGGCGACCTCGGTGTCCGTCTCGGACGTGAAACTCTCGCCCTGGGCGCTGAGTTCGCGCTTGATCTCGCTGAAGTTCTCGATGATCCCGTTGTGGATCATGGCCAGCTTGCCGCCGTCGACCACGTGGGGGTGCGCGTTGACGTCGGAGGGGCCTCCGTGGGTGGCCCAGCGGGTGTGGCCGATCCCGATGTTCGATTCCGGCAGGGGGTGCGCTTCGAGCTCACCGATCAGGTTGCTCAGCTTCCCGGCCTTCTTGCGGTACTCCACCGCACCGTCGGCGATCACTGCGACGCCCGCGGAGTCGTACCCGCGGTATTCCAGTCGACGAAGCCCCTCGAGGATCACCTCGAGCGCACCGTGCTGTCGCCCGTCAGCACGGTTCGAGCCCACATATCCCACAATTCCACACATGAAAAATACTGTACCGGAAACGCTACGCGCCCTAATGCCTTGCGGGAGGGGGCCCGGGCCTACACTGGTCCGAGCATGAGCACACAGCCCATAACCCACCGCGTCTCCCCTTTCGTGGAGTTGGATCGTCAGACCTGGTCCAGGCTTTCGCACGAGATCGACGTCCCGCTCACCGCGCAGGAGATCGAGAACCTGCGCGGTCTCGGTGACCGGTTGGACGTGGACGAGGTCCGCGAGGTCTATCTGCCCCTTTCGCGGTTGCTCACGCTGTACGACATGTCCTCCACACAGCTCAATGCCGCCACCAACTCGTTCCTGGGCGAGCATCACGCGCGCACCCCGTTCGTGATCGGGATCGCCGGGTCCGTGGCGGCGGGTAAGTCCACCACGGCCCGCTTGCTGCGCGAGATGCTGGCCCGCTGGCCGTCCACCCCGAACGTGCAGCTCGTGACCACAGACGGTTTCCTCTACCCCAACGCCGAACTACGACGGCGTGGACTCATGGACCGCAAGGGCTTCCCCGAGTCCTACGACCGGCGCGGGCTGCTGCGCTTCGTCTCCGAGATCAAGTCCGGCGCCCCCGAGGTGCGTGCCCCCAAGTACTCCCACGTCACCTACGACATCCTCCCGGACGAGGAAGTGGTAGTGACCCGCCCCGACGTCGTGATCGTGGAAGGCCTGAACGTGCTCGCGCCCGCGAAGCTGGAGAGCGGCAAACGCACCGCGCTCGCGCTGAGCGATTTCTTCGACTTCAGCATCTACGTGGACGCCCGCACCCAGGACATCGAACGCTGGTACGTGGAGCGCTTCCAGGCCCTGCGCTCCTCCGCGTTCTCGGACCCCGAGTCCTACTTCCACCGCTACGCGGACCTCACGGACGAGCAGGCACAGGACGTGGCCACGGACATCTGGCGGCGGATCAACGAACCTAACCTGGAGCAGAACGTGCGCCCCACACGCGGCCGCGCACGGCTGATCCTCTCCAAAGACCACGATCACAAGATCCGCAGGGTGCTGCTGCGAAAGAACTGATATTTTCAGGCCCGTTCTCACTGTGCGATGAGCGCCATGCTCAGTGGTTTCAAAGAATTCATCATGAAGGGCAACGTGATGGATCTGGCCGTTGCCGTGATCATCGGCGCCGCCTTCTCCAAGATCGTCAATGCTCTCGTCGAGAACGTCCTCATGCCCGCCATCTCGGGACTCGTCGGTTCGCCCAACTTCGACAATTTCGCCGCCGTCACGTTCAACGGCAACCAGGTCAAGTTCGGTGTGTTGCTGACCGCGATCGTGAACTTCCTGCTCATCGCCGCCGCCGTGTACTTCTGCATCGTGCTGCCCATGAACAAGATGATCGAACGCCGCAACCGCCGACTGGGCATCGAGCCCACCGATGAGCCGGCCGATCCCAACACCGTGCTGCTCACCGAGATCCGCGACGCGCTCACCGGGCACAACGCCGACGCGCTGCGCACGGACGGCACGCAGACCGGCCTCTCGGGACAGCCCGGTACCACCGGAGGAACGATCCGCTGACCCCACCACCCCTTCGCCGTTGGTCCGTTCGGTGACGCTACAGGCTGAGGTGCTGTTCCACCACGGACACGAGCTCTTCCGCCTCGCGCTGGGCGATGTCCTGCGAAGCCGCCTCCACCATGACCCGCACCACGGGTTCGGTGCCGGAGGGGCGCAACAGCACCCGGCCCTCGCTGCCGAGCCGCTCCTCCGTGCGGGCGACGGCGTCGAGCACCGGTTCGCTCGTTTTGGCCGCCGCCTTGTCCACGCCCTTGACGTTGATCATCACCTGGGGCATGCGCGTCATGGACTTGGCGAGCTCCTGCAACGGCATGCCCGTCTGAGCCACCCGTGAGGCGAGCATCAGACCCGTGAGCAGACCGTCACCGGTGGTCGCGTAATCCGCCATGATCACATGCCCGGACTGTTCGCCACCCAGGTTGTAGCCGTTGGCCACCATAGATTCCAGGACGTAGCGGTCCCCCACGGAGGCGCGCACGAGCTGGATCCCGGCCTCGTCCAGGGCCAGTTGCAGACCCAGGTTGCTCATGACCGTGGCCACGAGCGTGTTCTGGTTGAGCCTGCCCGCGTCCTTCATGGCCATGGCAAGGATGCACATGATCTGGTCGCCGTCCACCTCCGTGCCGGTGTGGTCCACGGCCAGGCAGCGATCTGCGTCGCCGTCGTGTGCGATGCCCAGATCCGCGCCCAGCTCACGCACGGCCTGCTTGAGCGGACCCAGGTGGGTGGAGCCCACGCCGTCGTTGATGTTCAGCCCGTCCGGTTCCGCACCGATCACGTGCACCTTGGCACCGGCATCGCGGAACGCGTCCGGTGAGGCGCCGGACGCCGCGCCGTTCGCGCAGTCGAGCACGATCGACAGCCCGTCCAGACGGTGCGGGATGGCACCGACCAGGTGCAGGATGTAGCGGTCCTCGGCGTCCGACAAGCGGGTCACGCGGCCCACTTCCGCACCCGTGGGGCGGCGGAAATCCTTGGCCTCGTAGACCTCCTGGATAGTGTCCTCGATCGCGTCCGGCAGTTTCTTGCCCCCGTGCGCCAGGAACTTAATGCCGTTGTCCGGCGCGGGGTTGTGGGACGCGGAGATCATCACGCCGAAATCGGCGTCGATGTCCCCCACCAGGTAGGCGGCTGCCGGCGTGGGCAGCATCCCGGCGTCGTAGACGTCCACGCCGGAGCTCGCGAGACCCGCGATCACGGCCGCGCCGAGGAACTCCCCGCTCGCGCGCCCGTCCCGTGCCACGACGGCGGTGGGTCGCTTCCCGGCCTCCGCGTGGCCGTGGCCCAGGACGATCGCCGCCGCCTGGGACAGCTCCATGGCAAGTTCTGCTGTGAGGAGGCCGTTCGCGAGACCGCGAACGCCGTCCGTTCCAAAGATTCTAGACATCGAGAGTCATCTTACGACCGACGCCCGCGCAAACCCTGCGCATTCGACTCAGCCCTTCCCAGGCCGGACCACCGGGAAACCGTCCGGGTTCTCGTTGCTGTCCTCCGTGAGATCCGCCGCCCCACCCACGATCTTGGTGTCCGGCGTGCCCACCACGGAGTGGTCCTTGTTGGGGTAGTCGAACTGCGTGAGGACGTAGCGCATGGCCTCGAGCCGCGCGCGTTTCTTGTCATTGGACTTGATCACGGTCCACGGGGCGTCCCCCGTGTCCGTGTAGAAGAACATGGCCTCCTTGGCCTCCGTGTAGTCGTCCCACTTGTCCAGGGATGCCACGTCCGTGGGCGAGAGCTTCCACTGCCGCACCGGGTCCGTCCGGCGGGACTGGAACCGCGCGAGCTGCTCCGCGCGCGTCACGGAGAACCAGAACTTGATCAGGTGCGTGTCCGAGTTCACGAGCATCCGTTCGAACTCCGGCGCCTGACGCATGAACTCGTAATACTGCTGGGACGTGCAGTAGCCCATGACCCGTTCCACACCCGCCCGGTTGTACCACGAGCGGTCCATCAGCACGATCTCCCCACCGGACGGCAGGTGCTTGACGTAGCGCTGGAAGTACCATTGCGTCTGCTCGATGTCCGTGGGCTTCTCGAGCGCCACGACCCGCGCACCACGGGGGTTCAGGTGCTCCGTGAACCGCTTGATCGCCCCGCCCTTGCCCGCGGCGTCCCGGCCCTCGAAGATGATGAGCAGCTTCTGGCCGGTCTCCTTGATCCACAACTGCAGCTTGAGCAGTTCGATCTGCAGGGCCCGCTTGGTGCGCTCGTAGTCCTTGCGGGGCAGCTTCTCGTCGTACGGGTAGCCCAGTTTCCACGCGGTGGACGGTTCCGCCCCGCTCGCGTCGTTGAGTCTCTTCCCGAGCTCCGCGATCTCGTCGAGTTCGGCCGCGTAGTCCTCCACCACGGAGACCCGGTGCTGTTCCTTCTTGAGGGCCTCGTCCACCGCCACCCGCTGCTCTGTGCGCTGTTCCGTCTCGGCCTGCTGCTCCTCGACGACGGCGTTCCCCGACTTCTGCTCCGACTGCTTGCTCATACGGGCCCTCTCTCGACGGTACGGCGGGAGCGACGTCGCTCCACACCTTCATGGTACGTCCGTCACCGCGGCAGGTGGCCGCATGGCAACGCCCGGGCAACGAAACAGGGTCCCGTTCCCCGGCCGAAACCGAGGAACGGGACCCTGCACGAAAACGCCCGGCCGAGGCTTGGGCTGCTTCGTTTTAGCGCTTGGAGTACTGGGGAGCCTTGCGGGCCTTCTTGAGGCCTGCCTTCTTGCGCTCGATGACGCGGGCGTCACGGGTCAGGAAGCCGGCCTTCTTGAGGGCGGGGCGGTTGTGCTCGGCGTCGATCTCGTTGAGCGCGCGGGCCACGCCGAGGCGCAGCGCACCGGCCTGGCCGGAGGGGCCGCCGCCGCTGATGCGGGCGATGACGTCGTACGCGCCCTGCAGTTCGAGCAGGCGGAAGGGGTCGTTGACCTCCTGCTGGTGCAGCTTGTTGGGGAAGTACTCCTCGAGGCTGCGACCGTTGACGGTCCACTGCCCGGAACCGGGGACCACGCGCACGCGGGCGATGGCCTGCTTGCGGCGGCCCACGGCCTGGCCGGAGACGGTCAGGGCGGGGCGGTCGGACAGTGCGGCACCGGCGACGGGCTCGGTGGACTCGGAGGTGTAGCTGGTCAGCTCCACGTCCTCGGTGATCTGCTCTTCAGTGTTCTGAGCCACGATTCTCCTTATGTGTTATTCGTTGGCCCGAATTACTGGGCGACCTGGGTGAATTCGTAGGGCTTGGGCTGCTGGGCCTGGTGCGGGTGCTCGGCGCCGGCGTAGACCTTCAGCTTGGACAGCTGCTGGGCGGCCAGCTTGTTCTTGGGCAGCATGCCCTTGACGGCCTTCTCCACGGCGCGCGTGGGGTTCTTCGCGAGCAGCTCGGCGTAGCTGGTGGACTTGAGCCCACCCGGGTAGCCGGAGTGGCGGTAGGCGCGCTTCTTCTCGAGCTTGGCACCCGTGAGGGCGACCTTTTCCGCGTTGATGATAATGACGAAATCGCCGGTGTCCACGTGGGGAGCGAAGGTCGGCTTGTGCTTCCCGCGCAGCAGCGTTGCGGTCTGGCTGGCAAGACGACCCAGGACGACGTCGGTGGCGTCGATGACGTGCCACTGACGCTGGACGTCACCGGGCTTCGGAGTGTACGTACGCACGTTGATCTGCCTTCGTTTGTCTGCTGATGACACGAATGCTCGTGTCCGATGGTTCCGCTGTGCTTCGGGGCCCGGGTGAGATCCGGGCGGCATCCGTGCGTCCACAACCCGGTGCACCGCACGGCCCTGCGCTCTGCAACATGAGCGACCGATGCGGGTACACGTGAACCGGGGCAGAACACGCACAACAGCATTCCATATTACCGGATCACCGCCCGCCCCGCCAGTCGTGGGGCGCTATTCGTCGTGGTGGGCGGGGCGCCGAGCGCGCGTGAGCCGGGCGCGTTCGGCGAGCTGGGACTGGTCGGGATAGCGCACGGCATCAAGGACGAGACCGTGCGCGGGTGCCATGAGGACGTTCGCGTCCCGGACCCGGGCGCGCAGCCGCTGACCCGGCCACCCGGCGTCGTACCGCCCCTCCCCCACGCGGACCACCGCGCCCACGATGCAGCGCACCATGTGGTGGCAGAAGGCATCCGCCTGCAGGACGATCGTGATCATGCCGCTCTCGTCGCGGTGCACGCCCGCGCGCTGCAGGTCGCGGATCGTGGTGGCGCCCTCGCGGGGTTTGCAGAAGCTCAGGAAGTCGTGCAGCCCCAGCAGTTCGCGCACGGCCCGGTCCATCGCGGGCACGTCGAGGTGCCAGGGGACCCACCACGAGAAAGTGCGCGTCAGGGGGTCGTGGCCGGTCACGGCGTCCGCCACGCGGTACGTGTAGCCGCGGGAGAGCGCGGAGAACCGGGCGTCGAAGCCCTCGGGGGCCACGGCGACGTCGCGCACCACGATCGCACCCACGGCGGGGTCCCAGCCGTGGGCCGCACGGTCCTTACCCAGGACCCGGTTGAGGGCGCCGTTGAGCTTGCGCGTGAGCCCCGCGGCGGCGGCATCGCGGGCCGCGACGTCCTGCACGTCGGCGGGACCGCCTGCGCTGAGATCGCCGGTGTCGGCATCACTTGCCAGGGGCCCGCGGGGACGCGAGCACGCGAACCGGGCCCACAACGGCGCGGGAACGTCCACGTGGACGGTCTGCCGACGCGCATGCACACCCGTGTCCGTGCGCCCGGCCACGACCGTGGCGCACGGCGCGCGGAAGATCAGCTCGAGCGCGTCCTCGAGCGCGCCCTGCACGCTCGGCAGCCCGGGTTGCCGGGCCCAGCCCTTGAACGGGGCGCCGTCGTAGCCCAGTTCCACCCGCAGTCTGAGGGTCTCCCCCGTCATCTGTGCGTTCCTCCCGAGGACGACGACGCCGCCGCAGGAACCTGCGGCGGCGTCGTGACGGTCGTGCTACTCAGAAGTCCCGATCACTCGGAGATCTTCTGGGCGGCGGCACCGCCGGCGGGCTGGAAGCCGGCTGCCTCGGCATTGGCCGGGGAGTCGAACCAGATCTCGGCGGTCGTGCCGGAGTACCAGCGCGAACCGGGCACGTGGTACTTCATGGAGTTGCGGTTGCCCTTGACGGTGAAGCCCTCGGGGGCCTCGCCGGACTCGAGCGGCGCGTGGGAACCGGCGAACTCGGCGTCCTGGTTCTCCTCGGCGACCTCGGCGGCCTCCTGGGAGCCAATGGCCGGAGCCTGCTCTTCGGCGGGGATCTCGTTCTTCTTGACGTCCTCGGCGGTAGAACCGGCGGGGGTGTCCACGGGAGCGGCGGGCTCGGCGGCGGCCTTGGTCGTGGCGCGCTCGGCCTCGGCCACGGTCTCCCGCTTGGCCACGGGCTCCATGACGAGCTCGATCACGGCCATGGGGGCGTTGTCGCCCTTGCGGTTGCCGATCTTGGTGATGCGGGTGTACCCGCCGTCGCGGCCTTCCATGGCGGGCGCGATGCTGGTGAACAGCTCGTGCACCACGGACTTGTCGGTCAGCTGACGCATGACGCGACGGCGGGCCGCGAGGTCACCGCGCTTGGCGAACGTGATCAGGCGCTCGGCCACGGGACGCAGGCGCTTGGCCTTGGTCACGGTGGTGGTGATGCGCTTGTGCTCGAACAGCTGCTGCGACAGGTTCGAGAGGATCATGCGCTGGTGGGTCGGCCCGGCGCCGAGACGGGGTCCCTTGGTAGGGGTAGGCATAGTAGGTCTCCTGATGATCGGGCCCGTGCGGTCCGCTCAGCGGCCGCGGGGCACGGAAAGTGGTGTGGGCGTCAGTCGAGATCGACGTCGAACGGGTTGTTGTTCTCGTCCTCGTCCTCGAGCGACGCCGCGTGGGCGGCGAGGTCGTAACCCGGAGGGGAATCCTTCAGGGCCAGACCGAGCTCACCGAGCTTCTCCTTGACTTCATCGATGGACTTGGCACCGAAGTTGCGGATGTCCATGAGGTCAGCTTCGGAGCGGCCCACGAGTTCACCCACGCTGTGGATGCCCTCGCGCTTGAGGCAGTTGTACGAACGCACGGACAGCTCGAGGTCCTCGATGGGCAACGCCATGTCCGCGGCAGCCGCTGCGTCCGTGGGCGAAGGCCCGATCTCGATGCCCTCGGCGGCCGAGTTCAGCTCGCGCGCCAGGCCGAACAGCTCGACCAGCGTGGTGCCCGCCGAAGCCACCGCGTCACGCGGGGAGATGGCTTCCTTGGTCTCGACGTCCAGGATGAGCTTGTCGAAGTCGGTGCGCTGTTCCACACGGGTGGCCTCCACACGGAAGGTCACCTTCAGGACGGGGGAGTAGATGGAATCCACGGGGATCCGACCGACTTCCGCGTCACCCGACTTGTTCTGCGACGCCGAGACGTAACCGCGCCCGCGCTCGATGGTCAGCTCGATCTCGAGCTGGCCCTTGGAATTCAAGGTCGCGATATGCAGATCGGGGTTGTGGACCTCGACACCGGCCGGGGCGGAGATGTCCGCCGCGGTGACCTCGCCCGGGCCCTGCTTGCGCAGCCACGCGGTGACGGGCTCGTCCTCCTCGGAGGACAGGGAGAGTTTCTTGATGTTGAGAATGAGCTCGGTGACGTCCTCTTTGACACCCTCCACGGTGGAGAACTCGTGCAGCACACCGTCGATGCGGATGCTGGTCACGGAGGCCCCGGGGATGGAGGACAGGAGCGTACGGCGCAGGGAGTTACCGAGGGTGTAACCGAAACCCGGTTCCAGCGGTTCGATCACGAACCGGGAACGGTTCTCGGCCACAGCCTCTTCCGTGAGGGTGGGGCGCTGTGCGATGAGCACTGATGTTTCCTTTCAGCGTGCCTCCGCCATATGACGCACGCAGGTGGTGGAAAACAAAATGGGTGGGTGCCGCGGTGAGCAGGCGTGAAACACCGCGTCGAAGCGTGGTCACCCGCACCCAGGGGGCACGGGCGACCACGCGGGACGTGTCAGACGCGGCGGCGCTTGGGGGGCCGGCAGCCGTTGTGCGCGGACGGGGTGACGTCCTGGATGGAGCCGACCTCCAACCCGGTGGCCTGCAGTGCGCGGATCGCGGTCTCGCGGCCCGAACCGGGGCCCTTGACGAACACGTCCACCTTGCGCATGCCGTGCTCCTGCGCGCCCTTGGCAGCGGCCTCGGCGGCCTGCTGCGCGGCGAACGGGGTGGACTTCCGCGAACCCTTGAAGCCCATGCCGCCGGCCGAGGCCCACGACAGGACCGCACCCGAGGGGTCGGTGATGGAAACGATGGTGTTGTTGAACGTGGACTTGATGTGGGCCTGGCCCTGCGTCACGTTCTTGTTAACCTTGCGACGCGGCTTGCGAGCAGCCGTCGCGCGAGTCTTCTGAGCCATGAATTCTCCTACAAAGATCTTCGACGTAGATCAGCCACCGGCGGCGGTGGCGACCACGATTACTTCTTCTTGCCGGCGACCGTGCGCTTGGGACCCTTGCGGGTGCGAGCGTTGGTCTTCGTGCGCTGGCCGTGGACCGGGAGGCCACGGCGGTGACGCAGTCCCTGGTAGCTGCCGATCTCGACCTTGCGGCGGATGTCGGCGGCAACCTCGCGGCGCAGATCACCTTCGACCTTGTAGTTGCCTTCGATGTAGTCGCGCAGCTCCACGAGCTGGGCGTCGGTGAGATCCTTGACGCGCACGTCGCCCGAGATGCCGGTGGCATCCAGGGTTGCGAGAGCGCGCGTGCGTCCCACGCCGTAGATGTAGGTCAGCGCGATTTCCAGCCGCTTTTCGCGGGGGAGGTCGACGCCTGCGAGACGAGCCATATCGGCGGTTCTCCTTGTACTGTCCGGAGGTCTTGAACACTGCGTCCCGGATGTTTCGTCACATCTGGTCTCCGGCCTCCGTGCCGGGGGTTGCCGCACCCGTGGGTGCCGGCTGCAGTGCCCGTTCTGTCAATCCACTTGCGTGGGGGCGTCCCCGTCAGCCCTGGCGCTGCTTGTGCCGGGGGTTCTCGCAGATCACCATGACCCGCCCGTTACGGCGAATCACCTTGCACTTGTCGCAGATCTGCTTGACGCTCGGTTGGACCTTCATCGCATTCCTTCGCGTACTCGTAATGGCGTGTGCACCGGAGACACCGCGCCCGGGCCGGGGGTACCGGCCGTGCGCGGTGGTTCTGGGTCTTACTTGTAGCGGTAGACGATCCGGCCTCGGGAAAGGTCATAGGGGCTGAGCTCCACCACGACGCGGTCCTCAGGGAGGATCCGGATGTAGTGCTGGCGCATCTTGCCAGAGATGTGGGCGAGCACCTTGTGACCGTTGGTCAGCTCAACACGGAACGACGCATTGGGCAGTGCCTCGACCACAGTGCCTTCGATCTCGATGACTCCGTCTTTCTTGGCCATATCCTCCGCTAACTTCTCGAGGGGTCCGGTTGTCCTACCGGACGGCGGTGCCCGGACCGGTAGTCCCCCCAGACGAACAACCCCGCACTACGATTCGCAGTGGGGGTCATGGGATGGGTGGGCGCGGCTCGGTCTGCGAGCACAAACAACCAACGCACGACACTACGCTGTTTCGTCCGTCTTCGCAAACCGGAGGGCAGCGCCACGACGACGCCGCGCTGCCCCGCCGTCAGCCCCCCCCCGCACCGCGGTGGTGCTCTTCCGTGAGTGTGGTCCCGATAGTCCGTGAGCCTGGTCCCGTCGGCCGACACCGGGCCGCCCGTTCGCTGGGCCCACCCCTCACGACGCGGGTGAGCGCGCGCCGGCTCAGACGTCCGTGGCCAACTGGCCGCACGCGCCGTCGATGTCGGAGCCGCGAGTGTCCCGCACCGTGGTGGGGATGCCGTGGGCGCGCAGGCGCTCCACGAAGTTCTGCTCCACGCCACGGCGCGAGGCCGTCCACTTGGAGCCGGGGGTGGGGTTGAGCGGGATGGGGTTCACGTGTACCCACCCGGCACCACGCTTGTTGAGCTTCTCCCCCAGCAGGTCCGCCCGCCAGCCCTGGTCGTTGATATCACGGATCAGCGCGTACTCGATCGACACGCGCCGGCCGGTGGCGTCGTAGTAGTCGCGCGCGGCGTCGAGCGCCTCGTCCACCTTCCAGCGGGTGTTGATGGGGATCAGTTCGTCGCGCAGTTCGTCGTCCGGCGCGTGCAGGGACAGCGCCAGCGTGATGGGCAGCTTCTCGAGGGTGAACTTACGGATCCCGGGAACCAGACCCACGGTGGACATGGTGAGCCCGCGCGCGGAGATCCCGAGTCCTTCCGGGGAAGGGTCGATGATCCGATGTACGGCGCCCATGGTGGCCTTGTAGTTGGCCAGGGCCTCCCCCATGCCCATGAACACGATGTTGGACACCCGCTGGGGCACGTCCTCCGGGTCCCCCACCACGCCGTCGCGCAGCGCCCGCACACCCTGGACCACTTGATCGGCGATCTCGGCGGCGGAGAGGTTGCGTGTGAGGCCGGACTGGCCGGTCGCACAGAACGGGCAGTTCATCCCGCACCCCGCCTGGGACGAAATGCACATGGTCACGCGCTTGTCGTAGCGCATGAGTACCGACTCGACCATAGCGCCGTCGAACAACCGGTGGACGGACTTGACGGTCATCCCCTGGTCCGCGCGCAATTGCCGCACGGTGGTCAACAGCGGCGGCAGTGCCTTGGCCGCGAGCTCGTCCCGCTGGGCGGCGGGCAGATCCGTCATGGCCGCGGGGTCTGCCTCGAAGCGCTCGAAGTAGTGCTTGGACAGCTGCGACGCCCGGAACGCGGGGTAGCCCGCGTCCTGCAGGAACTGCTTGCGGCCGGCCATGTCGAAGTCCGCGAGGTGCAGCGGGGGCTTGCCGCGCCGCGCGGGCTTGAACACGAGCTGGCCGGTCTTGGGTTTCGGGGTGATCTCAACGGGTTGTGCCGTCATGGGAATCCTCTCCCTGTTCTCGGGGTGGTTCTGTGGTGTCAGGGGTCGGGTGGACGTTGCGGGACGAGCTGTGACGATCGGACCTGCGGCGGCAGGCCGTCAGGCGGCGGGGCCGTCAGGCAGCGGGGATCGGGACCGGGCGGACCCCCAAGGGTTCGAGTTCGGAGCGGCCACCGTCCTCCGCGGTGAGCACCCACACGCCCTGGCTGTGGCGGCACACGGTGTGCTCCCACTGGCTCGCGCGCGAGCCGTCCGTGGTCACGACCGTCCATTCGTCCTGGAGCACGCGGGTCTCGATCCCGCCGCGCACGAGCATCGGTTCGATGGCCAGAGCCATGCCCGTGACGAGTTTGGGCCCGCGATTGCTGACCGCGTAGTTGGGGACGTCCGGGGCCATGTGCATCTCGGTGCCGATGCCGTGGCCCACGTAGTCCTCGAGGATCCCGAGACGCCCGCCCACGGTGTCCCGCACGTGGTCCTCGACCGCGCGGCCGATGTCCCCCACGTGGGTACCGGTGGCCATCGCGGCGATGCCGCGCCACATGGCCGCACGCGTGACGTCCGACAGTTCCTGGTCGGCGGGGTCGTGGGTCGTCCCCACGAGAACGGTGCGCGCGGAGTCCCCGTGCCAACCGGCCACGATCGCACCGCCGTCGATCGATACGATGTCACCGTCCGCCAAGACGCGCTGCCCGGGGATTCCGTGCACGACCTCGTCGTTGACGGAGGTGCACACCGTGGCCGGGTAGCCGTAGTAGCCCAGGAAGTTGGACTGCGCGTCGTACTCGTCCAGGACCTCGCGGAATGCACGGTCGAGGTCCGCGGTGGTGGCCCCGGGGACGGCGGCCGCGACCGCGGCGTCGAGCGCGAGTGACGTGACCACGCCCGCCCGGGACATGGCCGCCAACTCGGCGTCCGACTTCAATTGGATCTTGCGGCGTCCGAACACGGTGCTCGGGACCTCCCCTGATGGTTGATGTTCGTCTGACGGGCGAGCCCCCGGACCGACGCGTCGCGCCGGTCTGGGGGCTCGTGATGGTTCTGGTGATCGACGGCGCGCCCCCGGCCGCGGCCGAGCGGCGCCGTTCGTGTGGATTGCGGCTCAGGCGGGCAATGCCGCCAGGATGCGCTCGGTGACCTCGTCGATGCCGCCGAGTCCGTCCACGCGCGTGACGATGCCCCGGTCCTCGTACAGCTCCACGACCGGTGCGGTCTGCTCGTCGTAGACGTCCAGACGGTGCCGGATGACGTCCTCGGTGTCGTCCGTGCGGCCCTGGTCCTGGGCGCGGCCCAACAACCGGGAGACGAGTTCCTCGTTGTCCGCGGTAAGCAGCAGCACCACGTCCAGGGAGACCCCGTTGGCCTCGAGGATCCGGTCCAGTTCACGGACCTGGGCCACGGTGCGCGGGTACCCGTCCAGCAGGAAGCCGTCGCGGACGTCGTCGTGCGACAACCGGTCACGCACCATGTTGTTGGTCACGGAATCCGGGACCAGGTTCCCGGCGTCCGTGTAGCGCTGGGCTTCCTTGCCGAGTTCGGTCTGTTCCTTGATGTTGGCGCGAAAGATGTCACCGGTCGAGATCGCGGGAACGCCTAGTCGCTCGCAGATCCGCGCGGCCTGGGTGCCCTTGCCCGCGCCCGGCGGTCCAATGATCAACATGCGGGTCATGTTCTCTCCTTGCGTCAACGTCAGGTTCTCCCCCACTCTACCGGGCGGTGGACTCGCCTGCCGTGGCCGTGCACGGGCTCAGGTGCGCAGCAGACCCTCGTAGTGGCGCTGTTGCAACTGGGCGTCGATCTGCTTGACGGTGTCCAGACCCACGCCCACCATGATCAGCAGCGACGGGCCACCGAAGGGGAAGTTCTGGTTGGCGTCGAAGAGCACGAGCGCCACGAGCGGGATCATGGACACGATGCCCAGGTACAGCGCACCGGGCAGCGTAATCCGGGAGAGCACGTAGCGCAGGTAGTTCTCGGTGGGACGGCCCGCGCGGATCCCCGGGATGAAGCCGCCATAGCGCTTCATGTTGTCGGAGACCTCTTCGGGGTTGAACGTGATGGACACGTAGAAGTACGTGAAGGCCACGATCAGCAGGAAGTAGACCGTCATGTAGATCGGGTGGTCACCGCGGGCCAGGTACGTGTTGACCCAGTTGACCCACCCCGGAACGGGGCTGCCGTCGTCGGGCATCGCGAACTGCGCGATCATCGTGGGCAGCATGAGCATGGAGGACGCGAAGATGATGGGGATCACGCCGGCCATGTTGACCTTGAGCGGGATGTAGGTGCTGGTCCCGCCGATGGTGCGGCGGCCCACCATGCGCTTGGCGTACTGCACCGGGATCCGGCGCTGCGACTGCTCCACGAACACCACGCATGTGATGACCACCAGTCCCACGGCACACACGCCCAGGAACAGGCCCCAACCGCGGGTGCGCAGGATGTCACCGAGCGCGGACGGGAACGTGGCCGCAATGGAGGTGAAGATCAGCAGGGACATGCCGTTACCCACGCCGCGGTCCGTGATGCGCTCACCGAGCCACATGATCACGGTGGTGCCCGCGGTCATCGTGAGGATCATGATCACGAGCACCAAGAGGGAGTCGTCCGGAATGACGGGCAGGGGGCAGTTGCCGAGCAGGTTGCCCGAACGCGCCAGGGAGATCACGGTGGTCGCGTTCAACGCGGCCAGCCCGATCGTGAGGTAGCGGGTGTACTGCGTGAGCTTGGTCTGCCCCTGCGCACCCTCCTCGTGCAGTTCCTGGAACCGCGGGATCACCACGCGCAGCAACTGCACGATGATGCTCGCGGTGATGTAGGGCATCACGCCCAGCGCGAAGATGGACAGCTGCAACAGGGCCCCACCGCTGAACAGGTTGACCAGGTCGTACGCGCCACCCGTGGTGTTGCCCAGGGCGAGACACTGCTGCACGTTGCCGTAGTCCACACCCGGTGCGGGGATGAACGTCCCCAACCGGTAGATCACAATGATCCCCAGTGTGAACAGCAGCTTGTTGCGCAGCTCCGGCGTGGTAAACGCCCGTGCGAAAGCACTGAGCACAGGTCCTCCTCCAAAAACGTGGTGGCCCGGTGGGTTCCGACCCCGGGCAAGTCTAGCGAAGGATCCGCCGCGACCCCGGCGGTCGGTCTTGCGACATCCTGGTAAAGCGATTCCGGCGACGCGGTCCGGGCGTCGCCGTGGGGGTAACGCAACGGGCCCCGCGCCGGCAATCCGGCACGGGGCCCGTTCGAGTTCAGGGATTCACCCTACAACCGAACACTGGGATCGGTTCATGCGTTCTGCGTGGACCCACCAGCCGCGGCGATCTTCTCCGACGCGGACGCGGAGAACTTGTCCGCGGTGATGTTCAGCGCCACGGAGATCTCCCCGCTTCCGAGCACCTTCACGGGCTGGTTCTTGCGCACCGCACCCTTGGCGACCAGGTCCGCGACGGTGACCGTGCCACCCTCGGGGAACAGCTCGCCCAGGCGGTCCAAGTTCACGACCTGGTACTCCACGCGGAACGGGTTCTTGAACCCGCGCAGCTTGGGCAGGCGCATATGCAGCGGCAGCTGACCGCCCGCGAAACCGGCCTTGACCTGGTAACGCGCCTTGGTGCCCTTGGTACCACGGCCCGCGGTCTTACCCTTCGAGGCCTCGCCACGGCCAAGACGCGTCTTGGCCTGGTGCGAGCCGGGGGCGGGACGCAGGTGGTGGACCTTCAGAGCGTGGCGCTTGCTCTCGGTGTTTTCAGCCATGCTCAGGCCTCCTCAACCTCTACGAGATGCGACACCGTGTTGATCATGCCCACGGTGGCGGCATCGGCCTTGCGCTCCACGACCTGGCCCGGACGCTTGAGACCGAGCGAACGCAGCGTGTCGCGCATGTTCTGCTTCTGACCGACCACGGAGCGGACCTGCTTCACGCGCAGGGACGCGCCGGTGGCCTGAATGCGCTTTCCGTTCATCAGGCACCTGCCTTCTGGATGTCACGCAGCAACGGCGCGGGAACGACCTCGTCCATGGGCAGGCCACGGCGGGCCGCCACGGAGGCGGGCTCCTCGAGCTCACGCAGCGCCTGGATGGTCGCGTGCACGATGTTGATCTGGTTGGACGAGCCCAGGGACTTGGACAGCACGTCGTGGATACCGGCGCACTCGAGCACCGCACGCACCGGACCACCGGCGATCACACCGGTACCCGGGGTCGCCGGGCGCAGCATGACGACGCCAGCCGCGGCCTCACCCTGCACACGGTGCGGGATGGTGCGGTTCTCCACGCGGGGGACCCGGAAGAAGTTCTTCTTGGCCTCCTCCACGCCCTTGGAGATCGCGGCGGGAACTTCCTTGGCCTTGCCGTAGCCCACGCCGACCATGCCGTTGCCGTCACCGACGACCACGAGAGCGGTGAAGCTGAAGCGACGACCACCCTTGACGACCTTGGACACACGGTTGATGGTCACGACGCGCTCGAGGAACTTGTCCTTGTCGTCGTCGCGCCCGCCGCGGCCCCCACGACCACCACGGTCGTTGCGGCCACCGCGCTCGTTGCGACCGCCACGGTCGTTACGACCGCCGCGGCCACCGCGGTTCTCGTCGGTCCCCTGGCGCTCCGAGGTGTTCGCCTCGGTCGTCGTGTTGGAACCGTTGGTGGCTTCGCTCACCTGAGTTTCCTTCTCGTTCTTCTGCTCGCTCACAGCGCCAGACCTCCTTCACGGGCACCCTCGGCCACCGCGGCCACGCGGCCGTGGTACTTGTTGCCGCCGCGGTCGAACACGACGGTCTCGATCCCCGCAGCCTTGGCACGCTCGGCGATCAGCTCACCGATGCGCTTGGCCTTGGCGGTCTTGTCGTCGGACGACGCACGCAGATCGCTTTCCATGGTGGACGCCGAGACCAGGGTGAAACCCTTGTCGTCGTCGATCACCTGGGCGACCATGTGGCGGGTGGAACGCGTGACCACCAGACGGGGGCGCAGCGCGGTTCCGGCGATGTGCTTGCGCACGCGGCGGTGACGCCGTGCCCGCTGAGCAGCTTTCGACTTTCCCTTGATTACGAGAGCCATGATTACTTACCAGCCTTTCCGGCCTTGCGGCGGATCTGCTCGCCGGCGTAGCGCACGCCCTTGCCCTTGTAGGGATCGGGCAGACGCAGGGAGCGGATCTTCGCGGCGACCTGGCCAACCTGCTGCTTGTCGATACCGGAAACGGTGACCTTGTTGGCGCCCTCGACGGACAGCGTGATGCCGTCCGGAGCGTTGAAGGGCACCGGGTGGCTGTAACCCAGAGCGAACTCCAGGTTGGCACCCCTGGCCTGGACACGGTAACCCGTGCCCACGATCTCCAGCTGCTTGGCGTAGCCCTGCGAGACACCCTGGATCATGTTGGAGATCAGGGTGCGCGTGAGGCCGTGCAAGGAACGGGATTCGCGCTCGTCGTTGGGGCGGGACACCTGCACGGTGCCGTCCTCGACGACCACGGTGATGGGCGCGGGCACGGTGTGGGTCAGTTCGCCCTTGGGGCCCTTGACCTGCACCACGGAACCGTCCACGGAGACCTCCACACCGGCGGGCACAGAGATCGGGAGACGTCCAATACGTGACATGTCTTCTTCCTTTCTTCTTCTGTGCTACCGGTTACCAGACGTACGCGAGGACTTCCCCGCCCACGCCCTTCTTGCCGGCCTGCTTGTCGGTCAGCAGCCCGGAGGACGTGGAGAGGATCGCGATGCCGAGGCCGCCGAACACGCGGGGCAGCTCGGTGGACTTCGCGTACACGCGCAGGCCCGGCTTGGAGATGCGCCGGACACCGGCGATCGAGCGCTCACGGTTGGAACCGAACTTCAGCGACAGGGTCAGGGTCTTGCCCACCCGTGCGGGTTCTTCGGACCAGTCGGCGATGTAGCCCTCGGCCTTGAGGATGTCCGCGATCCGAGCCTTGAGCTTGGAGTACGGCATGCTCACGGTGTCGTGGTAGGCCGAGTTCGCGTTGCGCAGCCGCGTCAGCATGTCTGCGACGGGATCTGTCATTGTCATGTGGGCTTCAGCCCTTCCTCGTCAGGGTTTCCCTGCCGGTTGCAGCCCGCAGGGACCTTCTGACGTCGATGGAATCAGTTGGTCTTGAACGGGAAACCGAGCGCCTTGAGCAGCGCGCGACCCTCGTCGTCGGTCGTGGCGGAGGTGACCACGGTGATGTCCATACCGCGCACGCGATCGATCTTGTCCTGATCGATCTCGTGGAACATGGACTGTTCCGTCAGACCGAAGGTGTAGTTGCCGTTGCCGTCGAAGTGGCGGTCGGACAGACCACGGAAGTCACGGATACGCGGCAGCGCGAGCGTGACGAGACGGTCCAGGAATTCCCACATCCGCTCGCCACGCATGGTGACGTGCGCGCCGATGGGCATTCCCTCACGCAGCTTGAACTGCGCGATGGACTTCTTGGCCCGGTTGACCACGGGCTTCTGACCGGTGATGGCGGTGAGGTCCTTGATGGCGTTGTCCACCAGCTTGGAGTCCTTGGCCGCCTCGCCCAGACCCATGTTGACCACGACCTTGACCACGCGCGGCATCTGCATGACGTTCGCGTAGCCGAACTGCTCCTGCAGGGCCGGGACGACGGTCTCCTGGTACTTGGTCTTGAACCGGGGGGTGAACTTGGTTTCGGTGGTTTCGCTCATCACAGATCCTTGCCGGTGCTCTTGGACACGCGAACGCGGACGGTCTTCTGCTTGCCGTTGCGCTCCACGGTCTCGGTGCGGTAGCCCACACGGGTCGGCTTGCCGGTCTCCGGGTCCACGAGCATCACGTTGGAGATGTGGATCGGAGCCTCGGACTTGACGAGGCCGCCGGCTTCGCCCTGGGCGTTGGCGCGCTTGTGCTTGGTCGCGACGTTGACGCCCTCGACCACCACGCGGGAGGTCTCGGTGATCACGCGCAGGACCTTGCCCTGCTCGCCCTTGTTCTTACCGGTGATGACCTGAACCAGGTCGCCGGTCTTGATCTTGAATTTCGCCATGTCAGAGCACCTCCGGGGCCAGCGAGACGATCTTCATGAACTTCTTGTCGCGCAGCTCGCGGCCCACGGGGCCGAAGATGCGCGTGCCGCGGGGGTCCCCGTCGTTCTTCAAGATCACTGCGGCGTTCTCGTCGAAACGGATGTAGGAACCGTCGGGACGGCGCCTCTGCTTCTTGGTACGGACCACAACCGCCTTGACGACGTCACCCTTCTTGACGTTGCCGCCGGGGATGGCGTCCTTGACGGTGGCGACGATGATGTCGCCAATGCCTGCGTAACGGCGTCCGGATCCACCGAGCACACGGATGGTGAGAATTTCCTTCGCACCCGTGTTGTCGGCGACCCTCAGCCGCGATTCCTGCTGAATCACTGATTTACTCCTGTCGTCGCGCTGGTTCTCATCCGATGGTGCTGAATGCCGAGCCTTGCGGAACGGTGGTCGTGTGAACGCTCCACGCCACGGTGTTCCCCGTGACCGTAGGAGGGGTCCGGGGCGTGCGCGGAGTTCGTACGCGATGATCGCTCACACATGGATGGCGAACGGGTTCGCCGTGCTGCCCTGCTCGGATTCGTGGCTGAATGCAGAATCAACGAGCAAGTTGTCGCAGCAACCGCGGCGTGCAATGCGCGGAGCCGCCCACGGACGCACCGCGGGGCTTGCCGCCGTCCCGGTACGGTGCGCACAGCGCACGTGGGGCGGACGTGGATTCTGACTCAGCAGGGTCGAAGTCAGAGTGGGCACACGTGTGTCGACACGCGTACCGGCCTACTCTACCGCGCCCCGGCGGGGAACGCCAATCGATGGACAGGCCGGCGGCCGGGGCGCGGGTGGACGCGGGAACGGCGCCGGGCAGCGCCGTCGTGCACGCGCAAGGGCCCCCGACCGCAACCGGTCGGGGGCCCTTGACGCTGTCGAGGAGGACTTACTTGGCCTTCTCGATGATCTCCACGATCCGCCAGTTCTTGGTGGCGGACAGCGGACGGGTCTCGGCGATGCGCACGAGGTCCCCGACGCCGCAGGTGTTCTGCTCGTCGTGGGCCTTCACACGCTTGGACTTGCGCAGCACCTTGCCGTACAGGGCGTGCTTGACGCGGTCCTCGACCTGGACGACCACGGTCTTGTCCATCTTGTCGGAGACCACGTAGCCCTGGCGGGTCTTGCGGTCACCGCGCTCGGCCGCGGCCGATTCGTTGTTAACCTGCTCGCTCACTTGGCATCATCCTCAGACTTGGCAGCCTTCTTCGAGGCCTTCTTCTCGGTCTTCTCAGCAGCCGGCGCCACGTCCTCGCGGATCCCGAGCTCGCGCTCACGCAGCACGGTGTAGATCCGGGCGATGTCGCGCTTGACGGACTTGAGACGGCCGTTGCTCTCGAGCTGACCGGTCGCGGCCTGGAAGCGCAGGTTGAACAGCTCTTCTTTGGACGTGCGCAGCTGGTCGGTGAGGGCACCGGTGTCGAGAGCCGCGAGGTTCTCCATGTTCAGATCCTTGGATCCAATAGCCATTGATCATTCACCGCCTTCGCGACGCACGATGCGTGCCTTCATCGGGAGCTTGTGGATTGCCAGGCGCAGGGCCTCACGGGCCACTTCCTCGCTCACGCCCGAGATCTCGAACATGACGCGTCCGGGCTTGACGTTGGCGATCCACCACTCGGGGGAACCCTTACCGGAACCCATGCGGGTCTCGGCGGGCTTCTTGGTCAGGGGACGGTCCGGGTAGATGTTGATCCAGACCTTGCCGCCACGCTTGATGTGACGGGTCATGGCAATACGCGCGGCCTCGATCTGACGGTTCGTGACGTACGCCGGGCTCATCGCCTGGATGCCCCACTCGCCGAACGTGACCTGGGTTCCGCCCTTGGCCTGACCCCGACGACGCGGGTGGTGCTGCTTACGGAACTTCACACGACGTGGGATGAGCATTACTTACCACCCTCTGCGTTGGTCGCCTCCGCAGCGGTGTTCTGCTGCGGGGCTGCGGCGGAGTCGCGCTCACGGCGCCCGCCACGGTCGTTACGGTCATTCGGGCGACGACGACGCTCGCCCCCGCCGCCACCGCGACGGTCGTTGCGACCCCGCGAGGAGGGAGCAGCGGCCTGCTGGGCAGCGAGTTCCTTGTCGGTCAGGTCGCCCTTGTAGATCCAGACCTTCACGCCGATGCGGCCGAAGGTGGTCTTGGCCTCGAAGAAGCCGTAGTCGATGTTCGCGCGCAGGGTGTGCAGGGGCACACGGCCTTCGCGGTAGAACTCCGAACGGGACATCTCCGCACCACCGAGGCGGCCGGCGCACTGGATCCGGATGCCCTTGGCACCGGCGCGCTGCGCGGACTGGATGGCCTTCTTCATGGCGCGACGGAACGCGACACGGGAGGCCAGCTGCTCGGCGACACCCTGAGCGACGAGCTGGGCATCGGTCTCCGGGTTCTTGACCTCGAGGATGTTGAGCTGGATCTGCTTGCCGGTGAGCTTCTCGAGCTCACCGCGGATCCGGTCCGCCTCGGCGCCGCGGCGGCCGATCACGATGCCCGGGCGCGCCGTGTGGATGTCCACGCGGACGCGGTCACGGGTGCGCTCGATCTCGACCTTGGCGATGCCGGCGCGCTCCATGCCCGTGGACATGAGCTCGCGGATCTTCACGTCCTCGCGGATGTAGTCCTTGTAGCGCTGACCCGGCTGGTTCGAGTCCGCGTACCAGTGCGAGACGTGGTCGGTGGTGATACCCAGACGGAATCCGTTGGGGTTGATTTTCTGTCCCACTTAGCGGACCTCCTCCTTCTCCGGGGTCGCCACGACCACGGTCACGTGGCTCGTGCGCTTGTTGATGCGGAACGCACGACCCTGGGCACGCGGCTGGAACCGCTTCATGGTGGGTCCCTCGTCCACGAAGGCCGCGGAGACCACGAGGTCTTCCGGCTTGAACGCGAGACCCTCGCGGTCGGCCTTCTGCCGGGCGTTGGCCACGGCGGATTCGAGAACCTTGAACACCGGCTCTGAAGCTGCCTGCGGGGCAAACTTCAGAATCGCCAACGCCTCATTCGCCTGCTGGCCACGAATCAGGTTGACGACGCGCCGGGCCTTCATAGGCGTCACGCGGATGTAGCGCGCAGATGCCTTGGCTTCCATTGCTTTCCTTCTCTCGTCTTGTCGAAGAAGTGCAACGTGCTCACCCCGAGGGGTCAGCGACGCTTGCCCTTCTTGTCGTCCTTCACATGGCCGCGGAACGTGCGGGTGGGGGCGAATTCGCCGAGCTTGTGCCCGACCATCGACTCAGTGATGAACACCGGGACATGCTTGCGTCCGTCGTGCACGGCAATCGTGTGTCCGAGCATGTCGGGCACGATCATCGAGCGGCGGGACCACGTCTTGATGACGTTCTTGGTGCCCTTCTCGTTCTCCTTGGCGACCTTCACGAAGAGGTGCTGATCAACGAAAGGGCCCTTCTTGAGGCTGCGTGGCATTAGTCAGGCTCCTTAGCGCTTGTTCTTGCCGGTACGACGACGACGCACGATGAGCTTGTCGCTTTCCTTGTTGGGGCGACGGGTGCGTCCCTCGGGCTTACCGTTGGGGTTGACCGGGTGACGACCACCGGAGGTCTTGCCCTCGCCACCACCGTGCGGGTGGTCCACGGGGTTCATGACCACACCGCGGACGGTCGGGCGGATGCCCTTCCAGCGGTTACGTCCGGCCTTGCCCCAGTTGATGTTGGACTGCTCGGCGTTACCGACCTCGCCCACGGTCGCGCGGCAGCGCACGTCCACGTTGCGGATTTCACCGGAGGGCAGGCGCAGCTGACCGTACTTGCCCTCACGGGCGACCAGCTGCACGGATGCGCCGGCGGAACGGGCGAGCTTGGCTCCCCCACCCGGACGCAGCTCCACCGCGTGCAGCACGGTACCCACGGGGATGTTGCGCAGCGGCAGGTTGTTGCCCGGCTTGATGTCGGCGTTGGGGCCAGACTCCACGACGTCGCCCTGACGCAGGCGGTTCGGCGCGATGATGTAGCGCTTGGTGCCGTCCACGTAGTGCAGCAGCGCGATCCGAGCCGTACGGTTCGGGTCGTACTCGATGTGGGCGACCTTCGCGTCCACGCCGTCCTTGTCGTGACGACGGAAGTCAATCACGCGGTACTGGCGCTTGTGCCCGCCACCCTTGTGACGGGTGGTGATGCGGCCGGTGTTATTACGACCGCCCTTCTTGGGCAGCGGACGCACCAGGGACTTCTCGGGCGTGGTGCGCGTGATTTCTACGAAGTCCGCAACCGACGAGCCACGACGGCCCGGGGTTGTCGGCTTGTGCTTACGGATAGCCATGTTTTGAGTTCCTCGTTAAAGTGGTCTCCGCTCAAGAGAGCGGACCGCCGAAGATGTCGATGGAGCCTTCCCGGAGGGACACGATGGCACGCTTGGTGGCCTTACGCTGTCCCCAGCCGAAGCGCGTGCGCTTACGCTTACCGGGACGGTTGAGGGTGTTCACGGACGCGACCTTGACACCGAAGATGTGCTCGATCGCGTACTTGATCTCGGTCTTGTTGGCGGAGGGGGCCACCTGGAAGGTGTACTTGCCCTCGTCGATCAGACCGTAGGACTTCTCGGAGACCACGGGACGGATGATGACGTCGCGCGGGTCCTTGTTGTAGATAACGCTCACTTGGCGTCCTCCTGCTTGCTACCGGACGCGGCTGCGACGAACGAGTCGTAAGCGGCCTTGGTGAAGACCACGTCGTCCGAGACGAGCACGTCGTACGTGTTGAGCTGATCGGCGTACACGGCGTGCACGTTGACCAGGTTGCGCACGGACAGCGCGGCGTTGTCCTCGCCACGGTTCAGCACCACGAGCAGGTTCTTGCGCTCGGTGAGCGAACGCAGCGCCTCCTTGGCGGCCTTCGTGGACGGCTGCTCGCCGCTCACCAGGTCCGCGACCACGTGGATGCGGCCGTTACGGGCCCTGTCCGAGAGGGCACCGCGCAGGGCGGCAGCCTTCATCTTCTTGGGCGTGCGCTGGGAGTAGTCACGCGGCGTGGGGCCGTGCACCACTCCACCGCCGGTCATGTGCGGGGCACGGATGGAGCCCTGACGAGCCCGGCCGGTGCCCTTCTGCTTGAACGGCTTGCGACCGGCGCCGGAGACCTCCGCGCGGGTCTTGGTCTTGTGCGTGCCCTGACGGGCGGCGGCCAGCTGTGCGACGACGACCTGGTGCAGCAGCGCCACGTTGGTCTGGGCGTCGAAGATCTCAGCGGGCAGCTCGACGTTGACGGTTTCAGTTGCCATGAGTATCAGGCTCCCTTCACGGTGGAACGGACGAGGACGACCGATCCCTTGGGGCCCGGCAGGGCGCCCTTGATGAGCAGCAGGGAGTTCTCGGCGTCGACAGCGTGCACGGTCAGGTTCATGGTCGTGTGACGGGCGTTGCCCATCCGGCCGGCCATGCGCATGCCCTTGAACACGCGAGCGGGGTACGATGCGCCGCCGATGGAACCCGGCTTGCGGTGGTTCTTGTGTGCACCGTGGGAAGCGCCCACACCGGCGAAGCCGTGGCGCTTCATGACACCCGCGGTGCCCTTGCCCTTGGTGGTGCCGACGACGTCGACCTTGGCGCCGGCCTCGAAGAGCTCGACGGACAGTTCCTGTCCCAGCTCGTACTCAGCGGCGTCGGAAGTACGAAGTTCGACGACATGACGACGGGGCGTCACGCCTGCAGCGGCGAAGTGACCGGCCAGTGGCTTGGTCACCTTGCGGGGATCGATCGCACCGAAGCCGATCTGCACGGCGTTGTAGCCGTCCTTGTCCTCGTTGCGCAGCTGCGTCACGACGTTGGAGTCGGCCTTGACCACGGTCACCGGCACGAACTTCCCGTTCTCGTCCCAGACCTGGGTCATGCCGAGCTTCGTGCCCAGCAGGCCCTTCACCTGGCGTTCGAAAGTGGTAGTCATTGGGGTGCGATCCTTTTTACAGCTTGATTTCGATGTTCACGTCAGCGGGCAGGTCGAGGCGCATGAGCGAGTCGACGGCCTTGGGCGTGGGGTCGATGATGTCGATCAGCCGCTTGTGGGTGCGCATCTCGAAATGCTCACGGCTGTCCTTGTACTTGTGCGGCGAGCGGATCACGCAGTACACATTCTTCTCGGTGGGCAGCGGGACGGGTCCCACCACCGTGGCGCCTGCGCGCGTCACCGTCTCAACGATCTTCCGGGCCGAGACGTCGATGACCTCGTGGTCATAGGACTTCAGCCGGATGCGGATTTTTTGTCCCGCCATGGCGTCGTGACTCTCTTTCTTCAAGTACTTCCCTGTATGGAGTCCGCGGACTCCTTGTGCTCGGCGATCGTGCTCGCCACCCCGCACAGACTGAATCCGGAAACTTCCGGGTTCCTCACCCTGTCGGGGCCCCGGCACCCGAACTCGGGCGTGTCGCGCGAGGAGCGCGCCGCCCGGTCCACACAATGATGCGGTGCCGGTTGAAAAATGGTTGTCCGCGGTGATATCCGCGTGGAAGTTCGCTGCATTGCGTTTGCTTCGGTTGCGCGACTGCTCCGCACCCGGTTCTCGCAATGGACTCCACGCGCTCGACCGGCGCACGGAATCCCGCGTCGCTGAGCGAACAACAGCGACCATTCTGCCAGAGATCCGGGGGAGCGCGCAAACCGGCCACGCCCCTACTCCCCCGGGCCGGCGGGCACGCCGCCGCCCGGACATGCGAGAACCCCGCGGTCCTGAACGGACCACGGGGTTCTCGAAGGTTCGACTCAGCGCCTCACCGGATCAACGGGTCTTACTTGTTGATCTTGGTCACACGACCGGAGCCCACGGTGCGGCCACCCTCACGGATGGCGAAGCCGAGGCCTTCCTCCATGGCGATCGGCTGGATCAGCTCGACCGTCATCTCGGTGTTGTCACCGGGCATGACCATCTCGGTGCCCTCGGGCAGGGTGATGACGCCGGTGACGTCCGTGGTGCGGAAGTAGAACTGCGGGCGGTAGTTCGAGTAGAACGGGTTGTGACGCCCGCCCTCTTCCTTGGACAGGATGTAGACGTTGGCCTCGAAGTCGGTGTGCGGGGTGATGGAACCCGGCTTGCACACGACCTGGCCACGCTCGACGTCGTCGCGCTTGAGACCGCGCAGCAGCAGACCGCAGTTCTCGCCGGCCATGGCCTCGTCCATCTGCTTGTGGAACATCTCGATACCGGTCACCGTGGTCTTCTGCACGGGGCGGATGCCCACGATCTCGACCTCGGAGTTGATCGGCAGGGTACCGCGCTCGGCGCGGCCGGTCACCACGGTGCCGCGACCGGTGATCGTGAAGACGTCCTCGATGGGCATCAGGAAGGGCTTGTCGGTGTCACGCACGGGGTCCGGGACGTTCTCGTCCACGGCCTCCATGAGGTCCTCGACGGACTTGACCCACTCGGCGTCGCCCTCGAGGGCCTTCAGGGCGGAGACGCGCACCACGGGGGCGTTGTCGCCGTCGAAGCCCTGGTCGGACAGCAGCTCGCGGACCTCCATCTCGACGAGGTCGAGCAGCTCTTCGTCGTCGACCATGTCGGACTTGTTCAGCGCCACCAGCAGGTAGGGCACGCCCACCTGGCGGGCGAGCAGGACGTGCTCGCGGGTCTGGGCCATGGGGCCGTCGGTCGCGGCGACCACGAGGATCGCGCCGTCCATCTGAGCAGCACCGGTGATCATGTTCTTCACGTAGTCAGCGTGACCGGGGGCGTCCACGTGGGCGTAGTGACGCTTGTCGGTCTGGTACTCGATGTGGGAGATGTTGATCGTGATGCCGCGCTGCTTCTCCTCCGGGGCGGAGTCGATCGCACCGAAGTCACGCTGCTCGTTGACGTCCGGGTACTTGTCGGCCAGGACCTTGGAGATCGCAGCGGTGAGCGTGGTCTTGCCGTGGTCAACGTGGCCGATGGTGCCAATGTTGAGGTGCGGCTTGGTGCGCTCGAACTTGGCCTTCGCCATGATGTGTTCCTCCTAGAACATTGAGGTGAGACTTGCTCGACTGCTCCGGACCACGGAGCGTGGGACCACAGCGCTTCAGACGCTGCGCGTGTCGAAACCTGTGCAAGTCTACTTCTGGATTACGAATTTACTGAAATCACGGGGCGTGGGCCCCGCCGGCTCACTCGCCGCGGTTCTTCTGGATGATCTCCTCGGCCACGGCCTTGGGGACCTCCGAGTAGCTGTCGAACTCCATCGAGTACACCGCGCGACCCTGGGTCTTGGACCGCAGGTCACCGATGTAGCCGAACATCTCCGACAAGGGCACCAGGGCCTTCACGAGCTTGACACCCGCGACGTCCTCCATGGACTGGATCTGGCCACGGCGGGAGTTCAGGTCACCGATGACGTCACCCATGTACTCTTCCGGGGTACGCACCTCCACGGCCATGAGCGGCTCGAGAAGGACCGGGTTGGCACGCCGGGCACCTTCTTTGAACACCATCGAGCCGGCGATCTTGAACGCCATTTCCGAGGAGTCCACGTCGTGGTAGGCACCGTCGATCAGGGTGGCCTTGACGCCCACCACCGGGTAGCCCGCGAGGATGCCCAACTGCATGGCGTCCTGGATACCGTGGTCCACCGAGGGGATGTACTCGCGCGGCACGCGACCACCGGTCACGGCATTGTCGAACTCGTACAGCTCCTCCGCGTCCAGCGGCAGCGGCTCGAAGGAAACCTGCACCTTGGCGAACTGGCCGGAACCACCGGTCTGCTTCTTGTGGGTGTAGTCGACCTTGTCCACGGCCTTCTTGATGGTCTCGCGGTAGGCCACCTGCGGCTTGCCCACGTTGGCCTCGACCTTGAACTCGCGCTTCATGCGGTCCACCAGGATGTCCAGGTGCAGCTCGCCCATGCCGCCGATCTCGGTCTGGCCGGTCTCGTCGTTGAGGGACACCGTGAAGGTGGGATCCTCCGCGGAGAGCTTCTGGATGGCGGTGGACAGCTTCTCCTGGTCACCCTTGGTCTTGGGCTCGATGGCCACGAAGATCACAGGCTGGGGGAAGCTCATGGACTCCAGCACGATCTGGTTGTTCGGGTCCGAGAGGGTGTCACCGGTGGTGGTGTCCTTCAGACCGATCGCGGCGTAGATGTGACCGGCGGAGATCTCGTCCACCGGGTTTTCCTTGTTGGAGTGCATCTGGAAGAGCTTGCCGATGCGCTCGCGCTTGCCCTTGGTGGAGTTCATGACCTGCTCGCCGGCCTTCGCCTTGCCGGAGTACACGCGGATATACGTGAGCTGGCCGTAGAACGGGTGCGAGGCGACCTTGAACGCCAGCGCCGCGAAGGGGCCGTTGGCGTCCGCGGTGCGGGTCATGACCTCTTCCTCGTCGTTGATGGCGTGGCCCTGCACGTCCTCCACATCGAGCGGGGAGGGCAGGTAGTCCACCACGGCATCGAGCATGGGCTGAACGCCGCGGTTTTTGAACGCCGAGCCACACAGCACGGGGTAGGCCTGGGAGGTGATCGTCAGCTTGCGGATGCCGGCCTTGATCTCGTCCTCGGTGAGCTCCTCGCCGCCGAGGTATTTCTCCATGAGCTCGTCGTCCGCCTCCGCGACGGCCTCGACGAGCTGGTTGCGGTACTCATCCGCGCGGTCCTTCAGGTCCTCGGGGATCTCGCGCGTCTCGTACTTGGCGCCCAGGGAGACGTCACCCTTGGAGTCGCCCTCCCACACGAGAGCCTTCATGGTCACCAGGTCGATGACGCCCACGAAGTCGTTCTCGGCACCGATCGGCAGCTGCAGCACGAGCGGGGTCGCGCCCAGGCGGGACTTGATGGTGTCCACGGTGAAGTAGAAGTCGGCGCCCAGCTTGTCCATCTTGTTGACGAAGCAGATGCGGGGCACTTCGTACTTATCGGCCTGGCGCCACACGGTCTCGGACTGGGGCTCCACGCCCTCCTTGCCGTCGAAGACGGCCACGGCGCCGTCGAGCACGCGCAGGGAGCGCTCGACCTCGACCGTGAAGTCCACGTGACCCGGGGTGTCGATGATGTTGATCTGGTAGTCGTGCCAGTAGCACGAGGTCGCGGCGGACGTGATGGTGATGCCGCGTTCCTGCTCCTGAGCCATCCAGTCCATCGTGGATGCACCGTCGTGCGTTTCGCCGAGCTTGTGGTTGATGCCCGTGTAGAACAGGATTCGTTCGGTGGTCGTGGTCTTACCGGCATCGATGTGAGCCATGATGCCGATATTGCGGACCTTCTTGAGGTCGGTAAGCACGTCGAGTGCCACGATGGTTCCCTTCGTAAAAGGTAGTGCCGGGCCCTGGTGTCGGCCCCGCGCGGGGCGGGGCCGACAGGACTACCGAATTTTACCAGCGGTAGTGGGCGAAGGCCTTGTTGGATTCGGCCATCTTGTGGGTGTCCTCGCGGCGCTTCACAGCGGCGCCGAGGCCGTTGGAGGCGTCGAGGATCTCGTTCTGCAGACGCTCGGTCATGGTGTTCTCACGACGCGCCTTGGAGTAGCCCACGAGCCAGCGCAGGGACAGCGCCTGGGCGCGGCCTGCCTTGACCTCGACCGGCACCTGGTAGGTGGCGCCACCAACACGACGGGAGCGGACCTCGAGGGCCGGCTTGACGTTGTCGAGGGCCTTCTTCAGGGTGGCCACGGGATCGGAGTTGGTCTTGTTGCGCACACCCTCGAGGGCACCGTAGACGATGCGCTCGGCGGTGGACTTCTTGCCGTCCTGCAGGACCTTGTTGATCAGCTGCGTGACCACGGGCGAGCCGTAGACGGGATCGACGACGAGGGGGCGCTTGGGAGCGGGACCTTTACGAGGCATTACTTCTTCTCCTTCTTCGCGCCGTAGCGGGAGCGAGCCTGCTGACGGCCCTTGACACCCTGGGTGTCGAGCGCGCCGCGCACGATCTTGTAACGGACACCCGGCAGGTCCTTCACACGACCACCGCGCACGAGCACGATGGAGTGTTCCTGAAGGTTGTGACCCTCACCCGGGATGTAGGCGGTGACTTCCACGCCGCCGTTGAGCTTCACACGGGCCACCTTGCGCAGCGCCGAGTTCGGCTTCTTGGGGGTCGTGGTGAACACGCGGGTGCAGACGCCGCGCTTCATGGGGTTGCCCTTGAGCGCGGGGGCCTTGGTCTTCACGACCTTGGAGTGCCGGCCCTTGCGGACCAGTTGCTGGATAGTTGGCACAGTGCCTCCTGTTGGAACGGGACCGGCGGTGGCCGCCCCCCGTTGATGGCGGAATATTGATCCCGGGCCCGCCGGGACGGATCAGCAGTAGTGACTGCGACGAAACCGTGTCCGAGCATGACGAAAGATGGCATCTAGGTACAGGGTGCGTACCACAGGACGGTGTCCGATTTGCCATCTGAAGATTGCCCGGAATGGAGCAATTCTTCCTTAGCATAGCAGCTCGCGCCTCAGGAGGAAAAATCGCTTTTGCCGGAGGTCACGACGTCTGCCGACAGGGCGGCGGCGCACCGTTGCAGTGCGGGGACCACTCGGCGGTCCGGGTGTTCCACGTCCCCGGATCCGAGGCCCACGCGCATGGACACGTTGATCGCGGCTACCACCGCTCCCGTGCCGTCCGTCACCGGCACGGCCACGGAGCGCAGCCCGAGTTCGAGTTCCTGGTCCACCACGGCGTGGCCGGCACGACGCACGGCGGCGATCTGCGCCCGCAGCTGCGTGTGGTCCGTGAGTGTCAGCGGGGTCAGGCTGCGCGGTTGCGCCCGCTCGAGCAGTTCCGCGAGCTCCTCGGGGGGCAGTGCCGCGAGCAGGACCCGGCCCATGGAGGTTGCGTACGCCGGGAACCTCGTGCCGAGCGAGATGCTCACGCTCATGATCCGTTGGGTGGCCACGCGCGCGACGTAGACGATCTCCGCGCCGTCGAGCACGGACATGGACGTGGATTCCCCGAGCTCCTCCGACAACGAGCGCAGGTGCGGCTGGGCCAGTTGCGGCAGCGACAGCGCGGAGAGATAGGAGTAGCCCAGGCTCAGTACCTTGGGCGTGAGTTCGAAGCGCCGCCCGTCCGAGCGCACGTAACCCAGGGACTCGAGCGTGAGCAGGAACCTGCGGGCGGTCGCGCGGGTCAGCTGGGTCTGCCGGGCCACCTCGGACAAGCTCATGGCGGGGCGTTCGGCGTCGAACGCCCCGATCACGGCGAGCCCGCGCGCGAGCGACTGCACGAAACCGTCCCCGGGGGCGGAGTCGTTGCTACCGGTCGTGGTGACCACCCTCTCTCCCCCACGACGCCGCGTGGGTCACTGATCGACACGGCGATGGCACCGCGAACGGTCCGCGCGACACCATCGGCACACTACCCGGCAGACTACCGCGTGGGTCACTGGGCGGGGGTCAGCTCCACCTCCACCTGCTGGGCGAGTTCGTCGAAGCCGACACCGAAGGTCTCGCGCACCGTGACCTTGCCGTCCTCGAGGAGGAACACGCCGAGGTCCGTGTAGATCCGGGACACGCAGCCCACGCCCGTGAGCGGCATGGTGCACTCCTTCACGAGCTTCGACTGACCCTTCTTGGTCTTCAGGGTCATCATCACGAAGGTCTGCTTGGCGCCGGTGGCGAGGTCCATGGCACCGCCCACGGCGGGGATCGCGTCCGGCTTGCCGGTGTGCCAGTTGGCGAGGTTGCCTTGCTGGTCCACCTGGAACGCACCCAGCACGCAGCAGTCCAGGTGACCGCCGCGCATCATGGCGAACGAGTCTGCGTGGTGGAAGTACGAGCAGCCCTCGGTCTCGACCACGGGGATCTTGCCGGCGTTGATCAGGTCCGGGTCCACCTCGTCCCCGTGGGCCTCCGCACCCATCCCGAGCATCCCGTTCTCGGTGTGCAGGGTGACGTCGTCCTCGGCGCTGAGGTAGTTGGAGACCAGGGTGGGCTGGCCGATGCCCAGGTTCACGTACGCCCCGGCGGGGATGTCCCGCGCCACGACCTCCGCGAGTTCCTCCGGGCTCAACGGGTGATCACTGTTCTGCGGAACGCTCATGCCGCACCTTCCTCTCGCGGGTCCTGCTGCTGGGGCCGGTTGATCTGCACCACGGTGTCCACGTAGATCCCCGGGGTCACCACGACCTCGGGATCGATCTGCCCGCGCTCCACGATGTCGCTGACCTGCACGATGGAGTGCGTGGCCGCCGCAGCCATGATGGGGCCGAAGTTGCGCGCCGTCTTGCGGTACACGAGGTTGCCGGCCTTGTCCGCCCGATACGCCTTGGTCAGGGAGAAGTCCGCGTGGATGGGGTACTCGAGCACCTGGTGCTTGCCGTCCAGCTCGCGCACCTCCTTGCCCTCGGCCAGGGGCGTGCCGTAACCGGTGGGCGTGAAGAACGCCCCAATCCCGGCACCGGCGGCGCGGATCCGCTCGGCGAGATTGCCCTGCGGGACGACCTCGAGCTCGATCTCACCGGCGCGGTACTTCTCATCGAAGTGCCACGAGTCCGACTGGCGCGGGAACGAGCAGATGATCTTCTGCACGCGGCCCAGCTGGATCAGCTTGGCGAGACCCACGTCCCCGTTGCCGGCGTTGTTGTTCACGACCGTGAGGTCCTTGGCGCCGTGTTCGATCAGGGCGTCGATGAGTTCCACGGGCTGACCGGCCACACCGAAGCCGCCGATCATCACGCACGCACCGTCGTGGATGAGCTCCACGGCCGCCGCGGCGCTGTCTGCAATGTTGAGCATGGTGTGCCTTTCTCGAAAAGGTTGGAGGGGTCTCAGCCCTGGGCGTTTTCGTTCTCGAGCACCACCGCGAGGCCCTGCCCCACGCCGATGCACAGGCTGGCCACACCCCAGCGCTGCCCGCTCTCCTGCAACCGGCGGGCCAGGGTCCCCAACACGCGGGTCCCGGAGGCGCCGAGCGGGTGGCCGATCGCGATGGCCCCGCCCCACTGGTTGACGATGCTCTGGTCCACACCCCACTGGCGCAGGCACGCAAGCGACTGCGCGGCGAAGGCCTCGTTGAGTTCCACGGCGGCGACGTCGTCCCACGTGATCCCCGCGCGGCGCACGGCGATGTTGGCCGCCTCCACGGGCGCCTCACCGAAGAACTGTGGTTCGTTGGCGGCGGCACCGCGGCCGGCGATACGGGCGATGGGCTCTCGACCGAGCAGCTGCGCACCGCGCTCGCTGCCGAGCCACACGGCGGACGCGCCGTCGTTCATGGGAGAGGAGTTACCGGCGGTGACGGTCGCGTTGTCACCGCTGCGGAACACGGTGCGCAGACCGGCGAGCGTCTCCGGGGTGGAGTCCCCGCGCACGGTTTCGTCCCGGGTGAGCTCCACGCCCTTCTTGGTGTTGGGTGCCACGCTGACCGTGATGTCGTCGTACTTGCCCTCGTCCCACGCCTTGGCCGCAAGCTGGTGGGAGGTGGCCGCGAACGCGTCCTGGTCCTCGCGCGAGATGCCGTGCTTCTCGCGCAACTGCTCGGTGGCCTCACCGAGGGACACCGTCCACTCGCTCGGCATGTCCGGGTTCACTAGGCGCCAGCCCAGGGTCGTGTTGGCGAGCTCGAGGTTCTGCATGGGGTAGGGCCGCTCGGTCTTGGGCAGCACCCACGGCGCGCGGGACATGGACTCGACGCCGCCCACGAGCAGCAAGTCCCCTTCCCCCACCTCGATCTGACGGGAGCCCATCATCGCGGCGTCCAGGGACGAACCGCACAACCGGTTGATCGTGGAGCCGGGAACGGACACGGGCAGACCCGCGAGCAGCGTGGCCATGCGCGCCACGTTGCGGTTCTCCTCACCGGCGCCGTTGGCGTTGCCTAAGTAGACCTCATCGATCGTGGCGGGGTCCAGCTCGGGTGCGCGCTCCACGAGCGTGCGCACCACGAGGGCCGCGAGGTCGTCGGGACGGTGGCTCGCGAGCGCGCCACCCACCTTCCCGAACGGGGTACGGATGGCGTCGTAGACGTATGCGTGGTTCATGGGGATCCTCACCGTGGTAACTCACCCGGCCGCGGCCGGGGCGGCGCCGGGCTCGGGTGTCCGGTCACCGCGTTGCATGTGTTCAGTCTAGAGCGCAGTGATCGCCATGTGAACACTTGTTCGCATGACGAACAATTCCGGTCAGCCGGAGTACTCCGACAGCGCCTTCTGCGCGTGCTTGAACGCGTTATTGGCGGACGGGACGGAGAGGTAGATCGCGGACTGCAGCAGGATCTCCTTGATCTCGTCCGTGCTCAGCCCGTTGCGCAACGCCGCCTTGACGTGCATCTCGAACTCCTCCCAGTGACCGGCGGCGATCAGCGCGGTCAACACGCACGCGCTGCGCATCCGGCGGTCCAGGCCGGGCCGGGTCCAGATCTCACCCCACGCGTAGCGCGAGATGAAGTCCTGGAAGTCCTCCGTGAACTCGGTCTTGCCGGACTCCGCGCGGTCCACGTGGGCGTCCGAGAGCACCTCCCGGCGCACGGTCATCCCGTCCTGCAGGGCCTGTGCTTCGGTGCGTTGCGAGCGTGGGTTCATGTTTGTTCCTCGTTCCTGGTCTCGTGCTGGTTCGTGTCGTCGTTCCCGAGCTCGTGGCCCGTCATGCCGCGTCCCGTGAATCCGTGTCTCGTGCGCTCGCGGCTCCCCGCGGGTGCCGCGGATCGATCGAGCGCGCGTGGACCGCGTCAGCGCGCGGCCGCCACGAGCTCCGCGATCGTATGGGCCACGAGCTCGGGTGCGGCCACAGGTACGAGGTGGGCGGCGTCGTCGACGACCTCGCAGCGCGCATGCAGCGCGTCTGCGAGACCCTGGGCGACGTCGGGCCCCACCATGACATCCTGCGCACCGGCCACGACTGCGGTGGGGACGGGCGCGGGGCGCGTGCGCTCCCGCAGGTCGAAACCACCGAGCGCACGGCAGGCCGCGGCGTAACTGAACCGGTCCGTCCCCTGCAGGTCGTGCAGCAGCGGGGTCCCGCGTTCCGAGTGCTCGGCCAGGAAATCGGGGGCGAACCACGCCTTGGCACACCCGATCACCTGGGTGGGTGTGCCGGCACTCGCGACGAGCTCGGCGCGCTCGCGCCACATCCGCGGGTCCGGGAAGTAGTTGCTCGTGGCGATCAACGCCGCGGACGCCACCCGCTCGGGATCCTGGGCGAGCAATTGCTGCACCGCCGCTCCCCCGATCGAGGTCCCCGCCATGTGCCACGACCGCGCACCGGTGTGCTCGGTGACGGCGTCCGCCACGGCGCGGGCGAGTTCTCCGAGCGTGAATTCCTGCGCGGGATCGCTGACCCCGTGGCCCGGAAGGTCCCAGCCGATCACGTGGAACCGCTCGGCCAGCAGCGGGGCCACGGCCGCGTAGAGATGGGTGACCGAGGTGCCCAATGCGGGGCCGAGCACCACGAGGGGCGCACCCTCCGCGAGGTCCTGCGGTCGGGTGAATTCCACAAGTCCCGGTGCGGGAACCGTCATGCCGTCGTCCTTTCCTCGTGCCGGGCCACGGCCCGGTCACACAGTTCGCCCGACGCGCCCAGGTAACCGCGCGGGTCCAGCAGGCTCCGGACCCAGCGGGTCACGGACTGCGGATCCCCGACGGACATTCCCTCGGGCAGAGTCGGGTCCTCTTCCGCCGCGATCTCCCGCGCCAGGGCGCTCGCGAGCGCGTCCGCGTCCCACGGCTCAGCGCGCACCGCGGCCTGCACGCGCTGCTTCGCGTTCTTGCCCTCGCGCTCGCTCAGCACCGGCGCGAGTGCCGCGCTCAGCCGTTCCGCCATCACGCCCGTTCCGGCGCGCTCAAGGTTCTGCGCCATGCGCTCGGTGTCCACCGTGAGCCCCCCGGCCAGCTCGGCAGCGTGCGACGACGCCGCGGTCGCCAGTACCGCGAGCTCGCGCAACGCGGCCCATTCGGCATGCCAGCCGCCGTCCGGGCGTTCGTCGTCCGCGGCGCTCGCACCCGCGAACACCTGGGACAGCAGCCCCGGGGCCGCGATGCCCGTGCGCTTGAGCAGCACGCTCAGCACGGGGTTCTGCTTCTGCGGCATGGCCGAGGAAACACCTCGCCCCTCCGCGGTGGGTTCGCGCAGCTCCCCCACCTCCGGGCGGGACATCATGAGGACGTCGTTGGCCATGCGGGCCAGTGCGGCGGTGGTCTGCGCGTAGCCGCTCGCGACCCGCAGCACCGGCACGCGGTCGGTGTGCCACACACCGTTCGGCAGCTCCAGGCCGAGCTCGTCCGCCCAGTGGCCCAGCAAATCGGTGACCCGCCCGAAGGTCTGCTCCGACGTTGCGCCGTCGGAGCAGCGGGCCATCGTGGCGGCCAGGCTCCCGGACGCCCCGCCGTACGACACGGGAAGCCGTGCGGCGAGCACGGCGTCCACGGCGTCGTCGACCGCTGCGAGCCACGAGGCGGCCTTGAGACCGAAAGACATGGGGAGTGCGTGCTGGGTGAGGGTCCGTCCGACCATCACGGTGTCGCGGTGCTCAGCCACGATGCGAGCGAGAGCGTCCCCCGTGCGGGCGAGGTGCGCGAGGATGCTCGAGCGGACGTCACGCACCACCAGCGCCAGGGCCGTGTCCATGACGTCCTGGCTGGTCAACGAGGCGTGCACCGCACTAATCGGCGCGCCGTTCTCCCCTGTGACCGCCGCACGGTAGGCCGCGAGCAGGGGGATCACGGGATTGCCTCCGCCCTCGGCCGCGACCGCGAGGTCGTTCAGGGCCGCTTCGTCGAGCGCCACGCTTTCAGCTGCGGCGTGGGCCGCCCGAGCGGCGTCGGGCGCAACGAGCCCGGACCGCGACTGGGCCGCGACCCACGCGTCCTCCACACGGAGGATCGCGCGGGCCACGGCACGGTCGTCGGCGAGCTCTGCGGCTCGGTGGCTCCCCGGAGTGAGAAGACCGGTGAAGATCATCAGATCCCCGGGTAGGCCAGGAACACGGTCTCGCGGTCCCCCTGCAGGTGCACGTCGAAGTGCAACGAGCCGTCCGACTGACGCTCTGCGATCATCGTGGCGCGTTCGGCCTCGGACAGCGAGGACAGCAGCGGATCGTTGGTCAGCGCGTCCGTATCCTCGGGGAGATACACGCGGGTGAACAGGCGGTTCAGCAGACCGCGCGCGAACACCGTGAGGCAGATGAACGGGGCCTTGCCGTCCTCGGTAGGGCCGGGGTTGACCGTGGTGAAGTCGTAGTGCCCCACGTTGTCCACCGCCACGCGGCCGAAACCGGTGAAGGTGTAGCCGTCCCGCTTGAGCGAACCGGGCTCCTGCGAGACCTGGCCGTTCTCGTCCGCCTGCCAGATCTCGAGCATGGAGTCCGGAACCGGCGTGCCGTGGCCGTCGTACACCGTGCCGTGCAGGCGCACGGCGTTCGGGTGCGAACGGTCCACGAGGAACTCCCCGCCCTCGTAGGGCAGCGCGTAGCCGTAGAAGGGTCCGATGGTCTGGCCCGGGGTGGGCACCAGGCGCTCAGTGTTCTTAGACATTGCTGTCGTCCTCCGTCCAGGTTCGGTTCGAACCGCTCAGCACGATGTCCCAGCGGTAGCCGAGCAGCCATTCGTGCTCGGAGATGTCGTGGTCGTAGTCCGCCACGAGACGCTCGCGCGCCTTGGGGTCCACGATTGACTGGTAGATGGGGTCCAACGCAAACAGCGGGTCACCCGGGAAGTACATCTGGGTGATCATGCGCTGCGTGAAGTCCGTGCCGAACAGCGAGAAGTGCACGTGCGCGGGGCGCCACGCGTTGAGGTGGTTCTTCCACGGGTACGGGCCCGGCTTGATGGTGATGAACGAGTAGGAACCGTCGTCACCCGTCAGACAGCGGCCCACGCCCGTGAAGTTCGGGTCGATCGGGGCTGGGTGCTGATCGCGCTTGTGGATGTAGCGACCGGCGGCGTTGGCCTGCCAGATCTCCACGAGCTGGTTGCGCACGGGGCGGCCGTCGCCGTCCAGGATGCGCCCGGAGATCCGGATCCGCTCACCGATGGGCTCGCCGCCGTCCTGGATTGTCAGATCCGACTCCAGCGCGTGCACGTCCCGCTGGCCGAAGGCCGGCGCGTAGAGCTCGATGGTCTCCGGGTCCGCGTGACGGGGGTCCTTGGTGGGGTGACGCAGGATCGAGCTGCGGTACGGGGCGTAGTCCAGACGAGGCTGGGTCTCCTCCGTGCCAGCCTTCTCGTACTGCTTGCTGATGGCGGCCATCTCGTCGTTGAGTTGGTTCTGGGTGTCGGCGGCGTCGTCCGCGCCCTTGACGTACGGCGGGTCGAAGGTGTCGTCGTTCTCGGTGGTCATGATCATCTCCTTGGGTGAGTGGATCGGAGTCTGGGTCCGGTGTGCTCAGGTGCGGTCCTGCCAGCCGGTGTATGACTCGGCGAAGTAGCCCGAGCCGTACGTGGAGTTCGTGACGGTCTCGAACTCGCCCCGGCGGCGCTTCATGTTGAAGGGGTTCTCCCCCGGCTGGACGTGCATCAGGTTGGTGACCCAGTACGAGAAGTTCTGGGCCTTCCAGATCCGGTCCAGGGCCTTGGCGGAGTACCCGGCCAACCCGCGCTCGTCACCGGAACCGAAGAACTCAATGATCGCCGGCGCGAGCACCCGCACGTCGCAGAACGCGAGGTTCAGACCCTTGGCGCCCGTGGGCGGCACGGTGTGCCCGGCGTCCCCCACCAGGAACATGTTCCCGTAGCGCAGGGGCTCGCACACGTACGAGCGGAACGGCAGCACGGTTTTGTCGAAGATGGACCCGCGCTGCAGCTGCAACCCGTCCGGGCCGTCGATGCGCCGCTGCAACTCGGTCCAGATCCGCTCGTCGTCCCAGTCGTCCACGTTCTCGTTGGGGTCGCACTGGAAGTACATGCGCTGCACGGTGTCGCTGCGCTGCGAGATCAACGCGAAACCGTACTGCGAGTTCGCGTAGATCAGCTCGGGTGCCGACGGCGGCGCTTCGCACAGGATCCCGAACCACGCGAACGGGTACTCGATGAAATTGTCCGTGCGCACGTCCTGCGGGATCTGACGCTTGCAGATGCCCTTGGAACCGTCCGCGCCCACGAGCAGGCGGCTACGGATCTCGAGCTTCTCGCCCTCCTTGGTGGTGCACAGCACCGTGGGCTGCTCCGTGGTCAGGTCCCGGACCTCGGTGTCCGTGACTTCCCAGCGCACGTCACCGCCGTCGCGCTCGCGCGCCGCCGCAAGATCCGCGAATACCTCGTTCTGGGGGTACAGCCACACGGACTGACCCACGAGCTTTTGGAAGTCGATGCGACGGCTCTCGCCCTCGAAGCGCAGCACGGTGCCCTCGTGCTCGTGGCCGTGCGATAGCACGCGCCCGTCCACGCCGGTCTCGACGAGCATCTGCACGGTCCCCGCTTCGAGGATGCCCGCACGGTGGGTATTGGCGATCTCGTCGTGGCTGCGTTTCTCCACGACCACGTTGTCGATCCCGGCCCGGTACAACAGGTGGGAGAGCATCAGTCCGGCGGGCCCCGCCCCCACGATGGCCACCTGGGTGTCGATGATCGTTCGCTCCTCGAGCATGTGTCCTCCTTGCGCACGTCGTGGGTCACATTATGTTGGAGCCACATGGCGCGTATCTCATTGATTCCGTTCAATGGGACGGGGGTCGCGTCTGTGACGCGGGGTACGACATCGCTGCGGCCGGTACGAGGCTCCCCGTTGCGCCTTGGGCGGAGGTGTGTCCCGCGAAGATCACCCACAAGAGGTTGTCAGAATGCCCCCAGGGCGCGGGAGATCCCGTGGCCGGCAACCCGTAACGTTTGCACGATGGCCGAGACGTCCGGATCCCGCATGTCGCTCAGGGGCAGCACCGCTCCGAGGGCCGCTGCGCGGTGCCCCGGGGGGACCTTGAGCGGGACCGCCACTCCCCCACTGCCCTCGTCGATGCGTTCGCGCTGGATCGCATAACCGCGCTTCGCGAAGACCCGCAGGTCCTCCGCGAAGCGTTCCCTGCCCACGAGGGCACCGCCCGGTTCGTCCGCGACCGCCCGCGCCGCAGCGACGTCATGGTACTGCGCGATGAACTCGTCCGAACAGTGGCACAACAGGGCGAGACCCGTGGCCGAGCGGTGCAGTGGAAGGCGTCCGGCGACGATCGAGCGCAGTGGGACCGCCGAGTCACTCGCGGCGATCCGCTCGGCGAACAGGACGTCGTGGCCCTCGATCACCCCCACGTGCACGTGTTGGCGCAACACCGCGTGCACGTCCGACATGAACGGGATCGCGACCGCCGCGAGGTTCTCGGCGGATGCCGCGCGGGACGCGAGCTCCCACAACCGGGTCCCCACCCGGTAGGTCTGCGCGGAACCGGACTCGAGCCATCCCGCGCGCTTCATGTCCCCCAGGATCCGGTGCACCGTGGAGGATGGCAACCCGGTGGCCGCGCAGATCTCGCGGAAGGTCAGCTCGGGACGCGCGGGGCCGAACGCGTCCAGGACGCGATCGAACCGGGTGATCAGTGATTCACCGGACGCCGAGTTGGCCATGCTTCGCCTCCGCTCATGGTTCCCGCGAAAGCCGAACCGCGGGATCCTTGCCCGCTCCAGCCTACGACCCCGCGGCCGGGCCTCTCCCGGCACGAGGCCGCGGCGAGGGTGGCCGCGACCGGGACGAACGCGTTCGGGTCGGTCGCAACCGGGGCGCGGTGGCCGGGTACCGCGCCGGCGTCCGGAACGGGTCCGGGTACGCGAGAGCCCGGGTGGCCCTCCCCGAAGGGAAGCCCACCCGGGCTCTCAGATCACACGCCTACTCGGCTCAGTGACCGCCGAAATCGTAGTCGTCCAGGGGGATCGCATGGAACTCGGAACCGAGCCCCCCGGCGTTCTCCTCGGCGTAGCTGAAATCGGTGAACGCGGAGGGATCCGTGAACATGGAGGCCTTGGCCTCCTCGGTGGGCTCCACATCCACGCTGTTGTACCGCTCCAGACCGGTACCGGCGGGGATGAGCTTACCGATGATCACGTTCTCCTTCAGACCCAGAAGCGGATCCGACTTGCCCTCCATGGCGGCCTGCGTGAGCACACGGGTGGTCTCCTGGAAGGACGCGGCGGACAGCCACGAGTCCGTGGCCAGGGAGGCCTTGGTGATGCCCATGAGCTCCGGACGCCCGGCCGCGGGACGCTTGCCCTCCGCCACCGCGGCGCGGTTGGCCTCGAGGAAGCGCACGTTGTCCACCAGCTCACCCGGCAGCAACGAGGTGTCGCCGGACTCGATGATGGTCACGCGCCGCAGCATCTGGCGCACGATGACCTCCACGTGCTTGTCGTGGATGCCCACGCCCTGGGAGCGGTACACGCCCTGGACCTCATCCACGAGGTGCTTCTGCGCCTCACGAGGACCGCGGATACGCAGTACCTCCTTGGGGTCCACGGCACCGGTCACGAGCTGCTGACCGACCTCCACGTGATCGCCGTCCGCGACGAGCAGCTTGGCGCGGCGCAGCACCGGGTAGGCGAACTCCTCGTCACCGTTGTCCGGGACCACCACGATCTTCAGCGACTTGTCCGTGTCCTCGATGCGGATCCGGCCGGCCACCTCGGAGATGGGGGCCACGCCCTTGGGCGTGCGGGCCTCGAACAGCTCCTGGATACGGGGCAGACCCTGCGTGATGTCACCGTCCGAGGACGCCACACCACCGGTGTGGAACGTACGCATGGTCAGCTGGGTACCGGGCTCACCGATGGACTGGGCGGCCACGATGCCCACGGCCTCGCCGATGTCCACCAACTGGTTGGTGGCCAGCGAACGGCCGTAGCACGCGGCGCACACGCCCACGGCGGACTCGCACGTGAGGACCGAGCGCACGCGCACCTGGTCCACACCGGCGTTGTAGAGCTTGTTGATCATGGCGTCGGACATGTCCGCGCCCGCCTCGGCAAGCACTTCGCCGTTCTCGTCCGCCACGGCGCTGGCCAGCACGCGGCCGTGCACCGTGTTCTCGATGTCCTCGTGCAGCGTGCGCACACCGGTGTCGGTGATGTCCGCGAGCGGCAGGGTCAACCCGCGCACCGTCTGGCAATCGGACTCTCGCACGATCACGTCCTGCGAGACGTCCACCAGACGACGGGTCAGGTAACCCGAGTTGGCGGTACGCAGAGCGGTGTCCGCGAGGCCCTTACGCGCACCGTGGGTCGCGATGAAGTACTCCAACACGGACAGGCCCTCACGGTAGGAGGACTTGATCGGTCGGGGCATGATCTCGCCCTTGGGGTTCGCCACCAGACCACGGATACCCGCGATCTGACGCACCTGCATCCAGTTACCACGTGCACCGGAGGAGACCATCCGGTTGATCGTGTTCCCGGCGGTCAGGTTGTTGCGCATGGCCTCGGCGACCTCGTCGGTGGCCTTGGACCAGATGTCGATGAGCTCGGAGCGGCGCTCGTCGTCGTCGATCAGCCCCTTGTCGTACTGGCCCTGGATCCGCGCGGCCTGCGCCTCGTAGCCCTCCATGATGGCGGGCTTCTCCGGCGGGGTGGCGATGTCCGAGATGGCCACGGTGACACCCGAGCGGGAGGCCCAGTGGAAGCCGGCGTCCTTGAGGTTGTCCAAGGTCTTGGCCACCTGGGTCATGGGGTAACGCTCTGCGAGGTCGTTCACGAGCGCGGACAGGTGCTTCTTGTCCGCGACGTTCTCGTCCCACGGGTAGTCGGCAGGCAGCGTCTCGTTGAACAGCACGCGACCGAGCGTGGTCTCCACGACGGCGGGCTGACCTTGCTCCCAGCCCTCGGGCGCTTCCCACCCGGCGTACGGCACGAAGTCCTCGAGCTCGATCTTGCAGCGCGAGTTCAGGTGCAGCTCACCGGAGTCCGCGGCCATGATGGCCTCGGCCACGGAGGAGTAGCTGTTGCCCTCCCCGGCCCAACCCTCACGCACGGTGGTGAGGTGGTACAGGCCGATGATCATGTCCTGCGAGGGCAGGGCGATTGGCTTGCCGTCCGAGGGCTTGAGGATGTTGTTCGAGGACAGCATCAGCACACGCGCCTCGGCCTGCGCCTCCGGAGACAGCGGCAGGTGCACGGCCATCTGGTCACCGTCGAAGTCGGCGTTGAACGCGCCGCACACGAGCGGGTGCAGCTGGATGGCCTTGCCCTCCACGAGCTGCGGCTCGAACGCCTGGATGCCCAGACGGTGCAGGGTCGGTGCGCGGTTGAGCAGCACGGGGTGCTCCGTGATGACCTCTTCCAGCACGTCCCACACCTGCGGGCGGTAGCGCTCCACCATCCGCTTGGCGGACTTGATGTTCTGCGCGTGGTTGAGGTCCACGAGGCGCTTCATCACGAAGGGCTTGAACAGCTCCAACGCCATCTGCTTGGGCAGACCGCACTGGTGCAGCTTCAGCTGCGGGCCCACCACGATCACGGAACGACCGGAGTAGTCCACGCGCTTGCCCAGCAGGTTCTGACGGAAGCGGCCCTGCTTACCCTTGAGCATGTCGGACAGCGACTTCAACGCACGGTTGCCGGGGCCCGTGACCGGGCGACCGCGGCGGCCGTTGTCGAACAGCGAGTCCACGGCCTCCTGGAGCATGCGCTTCTCGTTGTTCACGATGATCTCGGGCGCACCGAGGTCCAGCAGCCGCTTGAGTCGGTTGTTGCGGTTGATCACACGACGGTAGAGGTCGTTGAGATCGGACGTCGCGAACCGGCCACCGTCCAGCTGCACCATGGGGCGCAGTTCCGGCGGGATCACCGGGACGGCGTCCAGTACCATGCCGAGCGGCGAGTTGTTCGTGGTCAGGAACGCGTTGACCACCTTGAGGCGCTTGAGGGCGCGGGTCTTGCGCTGACCCTTGCCCGTGGCGATGGTCTCGCGCAGGGCCTCGGCCTCCGCGGCGAGATCGAAGGTCTCGAGGCGCTTCTTGATGGACTCGGCGCCCATGGAACCCTCGAAGTACATGCCGTAGCGGTCCACCATCTGGCGGTACAGGGCCTCATCACCCTCGAGGTCGTTGACCTTGAGGTTCTTGAAACGGTCCCAGACCTTCTCGAGGTAGTCGATCTCACGATCGGCGCGCTTGCGCACGTTCGCCATCTGACGGTCTGCGGAGTCACGCAGCTTGCGCTTTTCGGCGGCCTTGCCGCCCTCCTCCTCGACGCGCGCGAGATCGTTCTCGAGGTCACGGGCGATCGCGTTGATGTCCGCGTCGCGGGTGTCCTCAAGCTGCTTCTTCTCACGGTCGATCGCGGCCTGTAGGTTGGGCAGGTCGTCGTGACGGGCCTGCTCGTCCACGGACGTGATCATGTACGCCGCGAAGTAGATGACCTTCTCGAGGTCCTTCGGGGCGAGGTCCAGCAGGTATCCCAAGCGCGAGGGCACGCCCTTGAAGTACCAGATGTGGGTCACGGGAGCGGCGAGCTCGATGTGACCCATCCGCTCACGACGCACCTTGGCGCGCGTGACCTCCACGCCGCAGCGCTCGCAGATGATGCCCTTGTAGCGCACACGCTTGTACTTACCGCAGTAGCACTCCCAGTCCCGGGTGGGGCCGAAGATCTTCTCGCAGAACAAGCCGTCCTTCTCAGGCTTGAGCGTGCGGTAGTTGATGGTCTCGGGCTTCTTGACCTCGCCGTAGGACCAGCCGCGGATCTGATCCGCGGTCGCGAGGCCGATACGCATGAGGCCCAGTGAAGAATCGTTGGACATAAGGTCCTGTCCCTCTTTCTAAAATCCTGAAGTGTGTTCGGGCTGATCGATGAACGAAAGGGGTCTCAGACCTCTTCGACCGAGCTGGGCTCGGAGTGGGAGAGGTCGATACCGAGTTCGTCCGCAGCCCGGAAGCTGTCGTCCTCGGAATCACGCATTTCCACCGCGTTACCGTCCGCGGAGAGGACCTCCACGTTCAGGCACAGGGACTGCATTTCCTTGATGAGCACCTTGAAGGATTCGGGCACACCCGGTTCAGGGATGTTCTCGCCCTTGACGATCGCCTCGTACACCTTGACGCGGCCGTGGACGTCGTCCGACTTGACGGTGAGCAGTTCCTGCAGGGTGTAGGCCGCGCCGTACGCCTCGAGCGCCCACACCTCCATCTCACCGAAACGCTGACCGCCGAACTGCGCCTTACCGCCCAGCGGCTGCTGGGTGATCATGGAGTACGGGCCGGTGGAGCGCGCGTGGATCTTGTCGTCCACCAGGTGGTGGAGCTTCAAGATGTACTGGTAGCCCACGGACACGGGGTCCGGGAACGGCTGACCGGAACGGCCGTCGTAGAGCTTGGCCTTGCCGGAACGCCCGATCAAGCGGTCACCGTCCCGCGTGGGGTTGGTGTGGTCCAGCAGGTCGAAGATCTCGTCCTCGCGAGCGCCGTCGAACACCGGGGTGGCCACGTTAGTGGGACCGGTGGACTTCGGGAAGTTGCTCAGACCGTGCAGCCACTCCGGGTCGCCCTCGATGTTCCAGCCCTGCTTGGCGAGCCAGCCGGTGTGGACCTCGAGCACCTGGCCCAGGTTCATACGACCGGGCACGCCCAGCGGGTTCAGGATCACGTCCACGGGGGTGCCGTCCTCCATGAACGGCATGTCCTCGATGGGCAGGATCTTGGAGATGACGCCCTTGTTGCCGTGACGACCGGCGAGCTTGTCGCCGTCCGTGATCTTGCGCTTCTGCGCCACGTACACGCGCACGACCTGGTTGACGCCGGCCGGGAGGTCGTCGTCCTCGTCGTCGCGGTCGAACACGCGCACACCGATCACGGTGCCGGACTCGCCGTGGGGAACCTTGAGGGAGGTGTCACGGACCTCGCGGGACTTCTCACCGAAGATCGCGCGCAGCAGCCGCTCCTCCGGGGTCAGTTCGGTCTCGCCCTTGGGTGTGACCTTACCCACGAGGATGTCACCGGCCTGGACCTCGGCACCGATGTGGATGATGCCGCGCTCGTCCAGGGCGGAGAGCACCTCTTCCGACACGTTGGGGATGTCACGGGTGATCTCCTCGGCACCGAGCTTGGTGTCGCGGGCGTCGATCTCGTGCTCCTCGATGTGGATGGACGTCAGGACGTCCTCGGAGACCATGCGCTGGGACAGGATGATGGCGTCCTCGTAGTTGAGGCCTTCCCAGGACATGTACGCGATCAGCAGGTTCTTGCCCAGTGCGAGTTCACCGTGATCGGTGGAGGGCCCGTCCGCGATCACGGTGCGGGGCTCCACGCGGTCGCCCTCGGAGACGATCACGCGCTGGTTGTACGTGTTGCCCGGGTTCGAGCGCACGAACTTGTTGATCGGGTAGAGCTTGGTGGTGCCGTCGTCGTTCAGGACGGTCACGAGGTCCGCGGAGACTTCCTCGACCACGCCGGACTTGGTGGCCAGCACCGAGTCGCCGGCGTCCAGGGCCGCGTAGCGCTCCATACCGGTGCCCACGAGCGGCGCCTCGGACGTGAGCAGCGGCACGGCCTGACGCTGCATGTTGGCGCCCATGAGCGCGCGGTTGGCGTCGTCGTGCTCGAGGTACGGGATCAGGGCGGTGGCCACCGACACCATCTGGCGCGGGGACACGTCCATGAACTCGATGTCCGAGGGGGCCACGAGCACCGCTTCACCCGAGCCGTCGGAGGCACGCGCGAGGACGGCGTCCTCGGCGAAGCGACCGTCGTCGGTCAACGGGGCGTTGGCCTGCGCAATGGTGAGCCCGCGCTCGTCGTCCGCGGTGAGGTAGACGACGTCGTTGGTTACGGTGCCGTCCACGACGCGGCGGTAGGGCGTCTCGATGAAACCGAACGGGTTGATCCGCGCGTAGGTCGCGAGCGAACCGATCAGACCGATGTTCGAGCCTTCCGGCGTCTCGATCGGGCACATGCGGCCGTAGTGCGAGGGGTGCACGTCACGGACCTCCATGCCCGCGCGATCGCGGGAGAGGCCACCGGGACCCAGCGCGGATAGACGACGCTTGTGCGTGAGGCCCGCGAGCGGGTTGTTCTGGTCCATGAACTGCGACAGCTGGGAGGTCCCGAAGAACTCCTTGATCGCGGCCACGACCGGGCGGATGTTGATCAGGGTCTGCGGCGTGATCGCCTCGACGTCCTGGGTGGTCATCCGCTCGCGCACCACGCGCTCCATACGGGACAGACCCGTGCGGATCTGGTTCTCGATCAGCTCGCCCACCGCGCGGATGCGACGGTTGCCGAAGTGGTCGATGTCGTCCACGTCCACGTGGATCTCACGGGCCTCGCCGTCACGCGTACCGGGCATGGTGGAGCCGCCGTCGTGCAGGGTCACGAGGTAGCGAATCATGGCGACGATGTCGTCGAGGGACAGCACCGAGGCGTCCGAGTCCGTGAACGGCTTGTCCAGACCGAGCTTGCGGTTGAGCTTGTAGCGGCCCACCTTGGCGAGGTCGTAGCGCTTGGGGTTGAAGTACATGTTGTCCAGCAGGGACTGGGCGGCGTCCACCGTGGGCGGCTCCCCCGGGCGCAACTTGCGGTAGATGTCCAGCAGCGCCTCCTCGCGGGTCTCCGTGGTGTCCTTCTCCAGCGTCGCGCGGATGGAGTCGAACTCGCCGAACTCCTCAAGGATCTTGGACTCGGTCCAGCCCAGCGCCTTGAGCAGCACGGTCACGGACTGCTTGCGCTTGCGGTCCAGGCGCACACCCACCTGATCGCGCTTGTCGATCTCGAGCTCGAACCACGCACCGCGGGACGGGATGATCTTGGCGGAGTAGATGTCCTTGTCGGACGTGCGGTCCTGGCCCTTCTCGAAGTAGGCACCCGGGGAACGCACGAGCTGGGAGACGACGACGCGCTCGGAGCCGTTGATCACGAACGTGCCCTTGTCGGTCATCAGGGGGAAGTCGCCCATGAACACGGTCTGCTGCTTGATCTCGCCCGTGTTGTTGTTCATGAACTCGGCCTTGACGTACAGCGGGGCCGAGAAGGTCGCGTCGCGGTCCTTGCACTCGACCATTGTGTACTTGGGGTCGTAGAACTCCGGCTCGGAGAAGGACAGGGACATGGTGCCCTGGAAGTCCTCGATCGGGGAGATCTCCTCGAAGATGTCGGACAGACCGGAGGTCGTGGGAACGCTGGTGTCACCCGTCTCCTGGGCTTCGACCACGCGTGCCTGCCAGCGCTCGTTGCCGACCAGCCGATCGAAGCTGTCGGTCTGCAGAGCAAGCAGGTTGGGGACGTCCAGCGGTTCGTGGATCTTCGCGAAGGAAACGCGGCGAGGAGTGTTATCACTCGTGGGGTGGTTGGCGGAGACGTTCGTATCGGTGCTCGAGGCGACCAAGATGTGATCCTTCCACAGACATGCAGTGAATACGCGAGGTTCCCGGGGAGAGAAAAAGGGGCCGGTTTTCGATGCTCGTCGACAACCGCCCCTGCGGCGCCCACCGCTATATGAAGGCACGCATGCATAAGGGACAACGCAAAGTACTAGCTTAGGCGAACTGCGCCCGTTTGTCCACACCGGTGCTGGACGAAATCCCGTCCGGGCCGTAAGATGCCCGCCCCTCGGGCGGCGCCCCCTCAGGCGACCCCGTTCTCCCGGGCCAGTTCGACGGCGCGTCCCACGCCTTCACGCCACGGGTCGCCGTGTCCGGGCAGCACCAGGGTGGCTCCCGTGACCTCGAGTGCGGCGAGGGATTCCACGGCCATCGCGCTGTCCGCGGTGGCGGCGCGGGCCACGATGCGGGGGCCCGTGAGACCCGAGTAGGGGTCCAGGGTCACGAGCGCGTCCCCCGATATCACGGCGTCCGCTGTAGGGACGTACAGCGCGCAGTGCCCGTACGTGTGGCCCGCGGTGAACACGACCCGCGGGCGGCCCGGGACGGGGACGGTCTCCCCCGCGGTCAGCTCGCGGGTCACGGTCACGCCCCGCACCATCGCGGCGCCACCGGCGATCATGGACGCGAGGATCGGCACGGCGCGCGGGTGACGCAGCGGGTAGACGGCCGTGGGGTTCTCGTGCGCGTAGCTGTAAGGGTGTGCCGCGAGGTGCTTGTCCCGCTGGTGGGCGTAAACGGGAATCTTGAGCCGGTCCACGAGTTTCGCGGCGACCCCCACGTGGTCGAAGTGCGCATGGGTCAACACGAGCGCTTTGATGTCCTCCGGGGCGTGGCCGAGTTCGCGCACGGCCCACCCGAGTTCGTTCCACACCCTGGGCAGACCGGCGTCCACGACCGTGAGGCCGTCCGAGTCCTCCAGGACATAGCAGTTCACGTTGTGGTTCTGGATCATATGGATCCCGGGGGCGACGTCGCGCAGGAACACGGCGTTCTCCTTGTCCGTCCCGCCCCGATTACACGGGGCGGGACCCTCACCGGCCCGCGCGGTCCTCGGAACGTGCACGGCGGAGCGGGCCTGCCTAGAGACTACTCCGGGCGGCTCGCTCCCCACACCACCCTTCAGGACCGCTTGTAGAAGGGCAGCGCGGTGCGCGTGACCTCCACGGCGCGCCCGCGTGCGTCCTGGACGCTCACCTCACCGGCGTCGATCCCGTCGACGGCGTCCGTGGCCACGAGCGCCATGGCCACCGGCTTGCCCAGCGTGGGCGAGGGCAGCCCGCTCGTGACCTCACCCACGGTGCGCTCCCCCACGTGCACGGTGTAGCCCGCACGCACGGGTTTGCGACCCAGGCCCTCCAGACCGATGAGGGTGCGTTCGGGCGTGCCTTCCAGCATCGCCGCGAGCACCTCCTCGCCGACCGTGGTGGTGCCGGCCTCCGCCTTCTTGCGCAGGGCGATCTCCACGAGCTTGCCGAGTCCCGCTTCGACCGGGGTGATCTCCGTGGACAGTTCGTGACCGTACAGCGGCATCCCGGCCTCGAGCCGCAGGGAGTCGCGCGCCGCGAGACCCGCCGCTCCCACGGGGGCCTCCTCCGTGCCAAGCTCGGCCGCGGTCGCCAGGAGCGCGTCCCACAGCACGGGCGCGTCCTGGTTGGCGCAGTACAGTTCGAAACCGTCCTCGCCCGTGTACCCGGTGCGGGCCACGAGCACGGCCACGTCCGCGCAGCGTGCGCGCACGCACGCGTAGTACTTCAGCGCGGCGACGTCCTCGGCCGGTTCCAAACGCGTGGCCTCGAGCACCTCGAGGGCGCGCGGACCCTGGACGGCGATCAGCGACGTCGCCGGACCGTTGTCCGTGACGCGCACGTCGAAGCCCTGGGCGCGCTCCTGGAGCGCACGCACGACCGTCTCCTGGTTGCCCGCGTTCGGCACCACGAGGTATTCGTCCTCGTCCGTACGGTAGGTAATGAGGTCGTCCAGGATCCTGCCCTGTTCGTCCACGATGATCGAGTATTTGGCGCGGCCCACCGTGAGCCCGGAGAGCACACCTACGAGGGCGTAGTCCAGGAACGCGCCGGCCTGCGGACCCGAGACCGAGACCTCCCCCATGTGGGACAGATCGAAGATCCCGGCGCCGCGGCGCACCGCGTGGTGCTCGGCGGTGTCGCTCGCGTAGCGCACGGGCATGGTCCAGCCACCGAAGTCGGTGAACCGCGCCCCCAACCGCTCGTGGGCCTCGTACAGTGCGGTGCGCTGCTCGCTCATCGAGTCTCCTCCTGTGCTACTGCTGCGGTGTTGTACGCGGCGTCGAACGCCTCGATGGGCGGGCACTCGCACACGAGGTTGCGGTCCCCCGCGGCGTTGTCGATCCGGCCCACGGGGGGCCAGTACTTGACCCGGCGCAGGGACGCGACCGGGTAGGCGGCCTGCGAGCGCGGGTAGGCGCGCTGCCACTCGTCCGCGGTGAGCACCTGGGCGGTGTGCGGGGCGTTGCGGATCACGGAGTCCTCGAGGGACACGGTGCCGTCCGCGATCTCCTGCATCTCCGCGTGGATCGTGCGCATCGCGGCGATGAACCGGTCCTGCTCCTCGAGGCCCTCGGACTCGGTGGGCTCGACCATCAGGGTCCCGGCGACCGGGAACGCGAGCGTGGGCGCGTGGAACCCGAAGTCCACGAGGCGCTTGCACACGTCCTCGGCCGTGACGCCGGAGGCCTTGGTCATGGGCCGCAGGTCCAGGATGCACTCGTGGGCCACGAGCCCGCCGTCCCCGGTGTACAGCGTGGGGAACACGTCCGCGAGCGCGCGGGAGATGTAGTTGGCCCCGAGCACCGCGGTGCGCGTGGATTCAGTCAGCCCCTGCGCGCCCGTCATGGCGATGTACATCCACGTGATGGGCAGAACCCCCGCGGAACCGTAGGGAGCCTGCGCCACGGGGAAGCCCGCGCCGTGCTCGTCCAGGTCCGCGTCCGCCGGGTTGCCCGGCAGGTACGGCACGAGGTGTTCGGCCACGGCCACGGGGCCCACACCGGGCCCGCCGCCGCCGTGCGGGATGCAGAAGGTCTTGTGCAGGTTCAGGTGGGAGACGTCCCCGCCGAAGCGGCCGGGCCGTGCCAGCCCCATGAGCGCGTTGAGGTTCGCGCCGTCCACGTAGACCTGACCACCGGCGTCGTGTACCGCGGCGCACACCTCGGTGATGTCCGTGTCGTAGACGCCGTGGGTCGAGGGGTAGGTGACCATGATGCCCGCGAGCTCGTCCCCCACCGCCTCGATCTTGGCCGCGAGGTCCGCCTGATCGATCGTGCCGTCCGCGGCGGTCGCCACGACCACGACCTTGAGGTCCGCGAGCACGGCCGACGCCGCGTTGGTCCCGTGCGCCGAGGACGGGATGAGGATCGTCTTGCGCTGACCCTCGCCGCGGGCCAGCTGGTACCGCCGGATGGCCAGCAGACCCGCGAGTTCACCCTGCGAACCGGCGTTGGGCTGCACGGACACCGCCGCGTAGCCGGTGATCTCCGCGAGCCATGTCTGCAACTGCTCGATCAGTTCGGTCCAGCCCTGGGTCTGATCCGCAGGGGCCAACGGGTGGATACTCGCGAACTCGGGCCACGAGATGGGTTCCATCTCCGCCGCCGCGTTGAGCTTCATGGTGCACGAGCCCAGCGGGATCATGGTGCGGTCCAGCGCCAGGTCCTTGTCGGAGAGTTCGCGCAGCCACCGCATGAGCGAGGTCTCGGAGCGGTGCGTGTGGAAGACCGGGTGGGTCATGTACTCGTCCGTGCGCAGCCACTCGTCCGGCAGTGCGTCCGCGCTCGCGGCTTCCCCGGAGTCCGAGGTGCGCGCGCCGCACGCCTCGGACACCGCGGTGAGCACGTCCTGGACGTCCCGCTGCGTATGGGGTTCACCGAAGCTCACGCCCACCGTGTCCTGGTCGATGCGGCGGAGGTTGATCCCGCGGTCCGCGGCCGCGGCCACGATGCCGTCCGCCCGGCCCGGCGCGGAGAAGGTCACGGTGTCGAAGAACCGCTCGTGGGCGACGTCGATCCCGCGCTCCCGCAACCCGGCGGCGAGCTCCGTGGCGAGACCGTGCAGCCGCTCGGCGAGGGCACGCAGTGCGACGGGACCGTGGTGCACCGCGTAGGCCGCGGCCACGATCGCGAGCAGGGCCTGCGCCGTGCAGATGTTGGAGGTCGCCTTCTCGCGTCGGATGTGCTGCTCACGTGTCTGCAGCGCGAGCCGGTACGCGGGTGCGCCCGAGGAATCGGTGGACACCCCCACGATGCGCCCCGGCAAGGAGCGTTCGGTACCCTTGCGGGTCGCCATGAACGCGGCGTGCGGGCCCCCGAAGAACAGGGGCACCCCGAAGCGCTGGGCCGAACCGACCGCGATGTCCGCGCCCAGCTCACCCGGGCTGCGCAGCATGGTCAAGGCGAGCAGGTCGGTGCTCACGGTCACGAGCGCGCCCACCTCGTGCGCGGCGTCGATCACCGCGGTGGGATCCGTGACGTCCCCGTCCGCACCGATCTGCGCGACGACGACGCCGAAGACGTCACCCTCCGAGACCGCCCGCGCGGCGGCGTCGGGATCACCGAGGTCCGCCGTGACAAGCTCGATACCCGCGGCACGGGTGCGGCCCGTGAGCACGGCGAGGGTCTGGGGCAGGCTGCGGCTGTCCACGAGCACGCGCAGGCTCTTGGATCGGCGGTTGGCGCGGCGCATCATGAGCACGGCCTCGGCCACGGCGGAGGACTCGTCCAGCAGGGACGCGTTGGCCACCTCGAGGCCGGTGAGATCGATCACCGCGTTCTGGAACGTGAGCAGCAGCTCGAGCCGGCCTTGGGAGATCTCGGGCTGGTACGGCGTGTAGGACGTGTAGAACCCCGGGTTCTCCAGGATGTTGCGACGGACCGCTGCGGGCGTCACGGTGTCGTGGTAGCCCTGCCCGATCATCTGGCGCATCACGGTGTTGCGCGCAGCGATCGAGCGCAGGGCTGCGAGGGCCTCGGGCTCGTCGAGGGGTTCCGGCAGGTCCAGGGCGTCCCGGACACGGATGCTCTCGGGGACGGCGCGGTCGATCAGTTCGTCGAGACCGGCCACCCCCACGGTGCGGAGCATGACGGCCATGTCATCGGCGTCGGGGCCGATGTGGCGTGACAGGAAGGACATACGAGGGTCTCCTGGGCTGCTTGTGGGCGCGCGAGGGCCCGGTGAGTCCTCCCCGCTCTGTATCGCAACCTGAGAGATTTCGCCGGCGGGCGCAGCAGCTCGCGCCCGTCGACCTGCCCCGTCGGTGCTCTCCCCGTGACGGGGTGAGCTCTTCAGAGTGGCCTGGTGCGGCGGTACGGGTGCCTGAGAGATTCCCGGGGAGGGTTTGCTCCTTCGGCGATGGCGCGCTGCCCGCGGTACCGGCTCACGAGGATCCGCCATGCTCTCCCGCCGTACGGTGACGGCCAGATGGTCACACACAGTTTCGCACATCACACCGCGGCGGGGAATGCGCGAAACCCCGCACCGATGATCGGTGCGGGGTTTCGCGGTGATGTCGTGCCGAACGGGCCCGGGGGTCACGTCACGGGACACGGCGGGCGCACGAGGCGCCGTGGATCACTTGACGGTGACGGTGGCGCCGGCGCCCTCGAGGGCTTCCTTCGCCTTGTCAGCGGCTTCCTTGGTCGCGCCTTCGAGGACGGCCTTGGGAGCGCTGTCCACGAGGTCCTTGGCTTCCTTCAGGCCCAGGGAGGTCAGGCCGCGAACTTCCTTGATGACCTGGATCTTCTTGTCACCGGCGGATTCGAGGATGACGTCGAACTCGGTCTTCTCCTCCTCGGCCGCACCGGCGTCGCCGCCGGCGGGAGCGGCACCGGCCACGGCCACGGGGGCGGCAGCGGTGACGTCGAAGGTCTCCTCGAACGCCTTCACGAACTCGGACAGCTCGATGAGGGACAGTTCCTTGAAGGCCTCGATGAGTTCTTCGGTGGTCAGCTTAGCCATGGTATTGGCTCCTTACTTGTACGTGGTGCCGGTGCTGGTGGCGCCGGCGAGGTGTGCGTGGGAAGAACACGGGTGTTTCCCGGGCACTCGCCCGGGACCCCGCAACCGGGTCCCCGAAGGGATCAGGCGGCGTTCTCGCCCTGTTCGTCCAGCTTGGCGCGCAGGGCCTCGGCGGTGCGCACGGTCTTGGACAGCGGGGCCTGGAACAGCGCAGCAGCCTTGGACATCGACGCCTTGGCGGCGCCGGCGACCTTAGCCAGCAGAACCTCGCGGGACTCGAGGTCCGCGAGCTTCTTGATCTCGGACTCGTCCATCGCGACGCCATCCAGGTAACCGCCCTTGACGACCAACTGGGGGTTGTCCTTGGCGAAGTCACGCAGACTCTTGGCGGCCTCGACGGCGTCACCGGAGACGAACGCGATGGCCGAGGGGCCCGTGAGCTTGCCCTCGAACGCGTCAATACCGGACTCGCGAGCCGCGATGGCGGTGAGCGTGTTCTTCACCACGGCGTATTCGGCGTTCTCACCGAGGGAACGGCGCAGCGTCTTCAGCTGAGCCACGGTGAGACCGCGGTACTCCGTCAGGACGGCAGCATGCGAGTTGGAGAAGAATTCCTTCAACTCCGCAACCGCGGCAGCCTTTTCAGGATTCGCCATGGTGCTCCTTCCTTACATGTGGGTGCCGGCCCGCGTCCCGTACGAGGACACGAAAAAAGCCCCGCGCAGATGCCCGGGGCTCGAGACCACGTCCTGATCACACGCATGAAGATGCGGTTTTGAGGAGCGGAATTCGTGCTGGTTCACCTGCGCTGGACGGTTCACGTTTCCGAGAACCTCTTAGATCGCGCGTACCGGGGCACGCGTGATGACCGGCGGTCTTTGGTACATCGATCGTACCCCAGGGCGCGGTGCCCACCAAATCAGCGGGGCGCGGGTGCCCATCAAATCGTCAGGGCCCGGTTCACTCCCCCGTGATGCGCTCCGGGTGGGTGTAGACGTTGCACCGACCCTTGCGGTTGAACCCCACGACCGTGACCCCGCGCTCCCGCCCGTGGGTCACGGCGAGTGCGGAGGGTGCGCTGACCGCGGAGAGCACGGGGATCCCGGCCATGGCGGCCTTGCTCACAAGCTCGAACGACGCCCGAGCGGAGACCTGCAGGACCGCTTCGTGCAGCGGCAGCAGTCCTCGCTGCACCGCCCACCCGATGACCTTGTCCACGGCGTTGTGCCGGCCCACGTCCTCCCGGGCCACGAGGGGTTCGTCCCGGCCCACGGGGAACAGCGCCGCCGCGTGCACCCCGCCCGTGGCGGAGAAGACCCGCTGGTGCTCCCGCAACTCATCCGGCAGGGACACGAGCCGCGCCGCGGTGACGAGTGGACGCGGGTGCGCCACGGGGTACGCGGAGGACTTGACCACCCCGTCCAACGACGGCGTGCCGCACACCCCGCACGACGAGGATGTGAACACCTGGCGCTGGGCGTCCGCGCGCGGCCCCGGGGCCGCCGGTGCGAGCCGGACGTCCACCACGTTGTACGTGCGGTGCCCGTCCTGGTCCACGCCCGAGCGGTAGTCCATCTTCACGATGTGCGAGACCTCCGTGATCACGGCCTCGCTCAGCAGCAGCCCCGTCACGAGTTCGAAGTCGTCCCCGGGCGTGCGCATGGTCACGGTGAACTGTTGCCCGTTCAGCCGGATCTCCAGGGGTTCCTCCCCCGCGAGCCGGTCCGGACCCGCGCGCACTTCTCCGTGGGCGTCGAACGTGCGCACGCGAGCGGGGACGATGATCCGAGCGGCCATCTCAGGCGTCCAGCCCCACCCAGTTGTGCTGCCCGTCCTCGAAGCTCTGCCGCTTCCAGATGGGCACGCGTTCCTTGATGAGGTCCACGAGCTGCGCGCACGCTTCGAACGCCTCGCGACGGTGTCCCGCGGCCACGGCCACCTCGAGCGCGCTGTCCCCCACGGCGAGCGCGCCGATCCGGTGCGCGGCCCACAAGCGCACGTCCGGGTGGGCGCTCGCGATCTCACCGACCACGTCCCGCATGACCTCGCCCGCGCTGGGGTGGGCGCTGTACTCAAGCGCCGTGACACCGTCCTTGCCGCCGTCGTGGTCGCGGATCACGCCGCTGAACCCGACGACCGCCCCGCACCGCGGATGCTGGACCGCACGCTGCGCCTCGGCCGCATCCAGGGGGTCGGTCGTGACGAGCGCCAGCAGCACCTCGCCCGCCGAGGGCTCGGCGCCCGGCGCGGCGTCGTCGTCGGACGACGACGACGCTGCGGGCACCTGCGCGCCGACCGTGCCCGCGGCGGGGGCGGCGTCATGGCCGGGCACGTCCGTGCGCTCGGCGTGGCCCGGGGAGTCCGGGACCGCCGCGGGGACGACCTCCCCCTGCGCGGAGCGCGTCACGGAGCGGTCCTCCCCGTGACCGTGCACGTCCTCGAGCTGTGCGCTGATGTGGTCCAGCAGGGGGTCCAGCACGGTCATCCCGTCCTTGATGCCCCCGCGCGAGCCCGGGAGGTTCACCATGAAGGTCTGGCCGGTGTGCCCCGCGACCCCGCGGCTCATCACGGCCGTGGGGGTCTTCTGCAGCCCCGCGCTCCACAGCGCGTGCATGATCCCCGGCGACTCGCGCTCCAGCACCCGGGCCGTGGACTCGGGCGTGACGTCGTCCGAGTTCAGTCCGGTGCCCCCGGTCGTGATCACGAACCGCGGGGCGGCAGGCCCGGACGCCGATGTGAGGTCGCGCAGCAGCTCGAGGACCTCGGGACCGTCCGGGATCACGCGCAGCGTCACGTCCAGGCCGCGGCCCCGCAACCAGTCCCGCAGTAGCGGCCCACAACGGTCCTCCGCCGCGCCCGACGCCGCCGAGCTGGACACCACGACCACCACGGCGCCGCGCCCCTCCAGGTGGGTGTCGCCCACCTCGTGTCGACGGGAGGGACGGCCGTGGGCCGGATCCGCGTGCTCACTCACCGGGCGCTCCAATCGCCGCTCTTGCCGCCGGACTTGGCGAGCACGCGGGTGTCGGTGATCGTGGCGGCCTTGTCCACGGCCTTGATCATGTCGTACAGGGTCAGCGCGGCCACGCTCGCCGCAGTGAGGGCCTCCATCTCCACGCCGGTCACACCGCGGGTGCGCACGGTCGTCTCGATCACCACGCGGTCCTCGCCCGGGGTGAGGTCCACGGTCACCTTGCTCAGGGGCAGCGGGTGGCACAGGGGCACGAGGTCCGGGGTGCGCTTGGCGGCCATGATCCCGGCCACGCGCGCCACGGCGAGCGCGTCCCCCTTGGGCAGCCCCCCCGAGGCCAGCAGGTCGATCACGTCCGGGCGGGTCATGAGCACGGCCTGGGCGGTGGCCTCGCGCGAGGTCACCGCCTTCTCGCTCACGTCCACCATGTGCGCCGTGCCGTCCTCCCGCACGTGTGTCAGGTGCTGTTGTCCGGGCTCCGGCTCTCGTTCGCTCACGCTGGCTCTCCTGTTCGTTCCGTTCCGTCTGCTGCGCCCGCGGGCACCGGGTCGTCGTCCGCGGGCAGCACGCCGCCGTCCACCGGCAGTACCGCCACGGTCGTCCCGGCAGCGAGTTCGTGCTCCCCGGGCGGGATGCGCACCAGGACGTCCGCATGGGCGGCGGCGCTCAGCAGGTGCGACGACGCTCCCCCCACGAGACGCACGCGCGGGACCGTTCCGTCCCCCGGGTGTTCCATGCTCCCGCGGCGCAGCTGGGTCCTGGTATCCAGCGGTCGAACCGCCTCGCCCAATTCGGCCGTGAACCACCGCGGCGACGGGCAACACCCCCACGCGGCCGCGAGCGCGGGACGAACGAAGACCTCGCACGAGACCCACGTGCTCACGGGATTACCGGGCAGGCAGATCACGGGCACGCCACGGAACGTGCCGTGTCCCTGGGGGCCTCCCGGTTGCATGGCCACGTGGTCGAACCACGTGTCCCGGCCCTCCCGCTCGAGGCCCTGGCGCACGACCTCGAACGCACCCGCGCTGATCCCGCCGCTCGTGATCACGAGGTGGGGTCGTGCCTCGGTGACAACGTGATCCAGGACTCGCACGAAGGCGTCCGGGTCATCGTCCGCACGGACCCGGGTCACCGATTCGGCGCCCGCCTCGGACAACCACGCGGCCAGCAAGGGGCCGTTGGCGTCGTGGTACATCCCGGGGCGCGGCGCGTGCCCGTCGGGCGCGATCTCGTCCCCTCCGCTCACCACGACCACACGCGGTCCGGTGCGCACGGGCACCTCGGTTCCCGGGCCCAGTCCGAGCGCGGCGCACGCACCGAGCGCCGCAGCCCCCAGCCGCGTTCCGGCGGGCAGCGCCACGGCGCCGCGGGCGACGTCGCTCCCGGCCGCGCGCACGAAGGTGCCCTCGGTGACGGACCGGGCGACGTCGGGGCTGATCGTCACGGCCGGGACGTCGAAGCGCGGGGGACGCACCCGTTCCACGGGGATCACCGCGTCCGCACCCTCGGGGAGCACGGCCCCGGTCATCACGGCGGTCACGGTACCGGGTGTGTGCCGCGCCGGTTCGGCACCTGCGGGCCGCACGTCCGCGACGGGCAGTTCAATCCCTTCAGTATCCCCTGGGTGGGGCGGGACGGAGGGGGTCAGATCGGCCACGCGCACCGCGAACCCGTCCATCTGCGAGTTCGCCAACGGCGGCAGGTCCGCCTCCGCCACGAGGTCCCGGGCAAGCACGCGTCCCGCGGCGCGCGCGAGGGGCAGGAGTGTGGCGTCGTCGTGGGACGCGGAGTTGAGCAACTCGGCCAGCGTGCGCTGGTGCGTTTCGATACAGCGGGACATGGCTCCAGGGTAGCCACCCCGCCGGGGGTTCCGCCCGTGCTGGGGGCAGCACCTACACTGGACGGTATGTCCGTTTTCCTCGGTAATCCCCATGTCCTCCCCGTTCGCGGGGTGCCCACGCAGGGGCCGTTGACGGACCGCTTCGGACGTACCGCCACGGACCTGCGCATCTCCCTCACGGACAAGTGCAACCTCCGGTGCACGTACTGCATGCCCGCGGAGGGCATGCAGTGGCTGCCGCGTGAATCGTTGCTGACGGTCCCGGAGATCGTGCGCTTGGCCGCCATCGCCGTCTCGGACTTCGGGGTGCGGGAGATCCGACTCACGGGCGGGGAACCGCTCATCCGCCCCGATCTCGAGGAGCTCGTGGCCGCCCTGACCGAGCGCATGCCGGGGATCCCCGTGTCCATGACGAGCAACGGCATCGGACTCGCCGGGCGTGCCCAGGCCCTCGCGGACGGCGGGATGACCCGCGTGAACATCTCCCTGGACACCCTGTGCGCGGACACCTACGAGAAGCTCGCCCGCCGCGGGCGGCTCACCCAAACGCTCGAGGGCGTGGCTGCCGCCCAGGACGCGGGCATGAGCCCGGTCAAGCTCAATGCCGTCCTGATGCGCGGGATCAACGACCACGAGGCGCCCGCGCTGCTGCGCTGGGCCCTGGACCACGACTGCGCCCTGCGCTTCATCGAACAGATGCCCCTGGACGCGGACCACGGCTGGACCCGGAAGAACATGGTCACGGCCACCGAGATCCGCGAGTCCCTGTCCCGGGACTTCGACATCACCCCGGACACCGCACCCCGCGCGGGCGCCCCCGCGGAGAAGTACCTCGTGCGGGAACGCGGTCAGGACACCGTGGTGGGGACCGTGGGGATCATCGCGTCCGTCACGGAACCGTTCTGCGAGGACTGCACGCGCACTCGGATCACCGCGGACGGCCACGTGCGCTCGTGTCTGTTCTCCCACCACGAGACGGATCTGATGCACCTGTTGCGCTCGAACGCAACCGACCGGGACATCGCCCAACGCTGGCGCGATGCCACGTGGGTCAAGCCGCGCGCCCACGGGATGGACCACGCGGGCCTCGACTCCGGGGACTACGTCCAGCCCGACCGCAGCATGAGTGCGATCGGGGGCTGAGACCGTGCTCGTGCGTTATTTCGCGGCCGCCGCTGCCGCGGCCGGGACAGAGGAAGAGCACGTGGAGACCACCACGGCGCTGACCCGCTCCGAGCTGCAGCAACTGTTGGTCACCCTGCACCCCGTGGCCCCACCGGGCGAACGCACGTTGGCCCAGGTGTTGCCGCAATGCTCGTGGCTCGTGGACGGTGTGGCCGCCCTGGACCAGGAGTCCCCGCTGGCCCCGGCCGCCACGGTGGACGTCCTCCCGCCCTTCGCGGGGGGCTGATCGGATGCCTGGTCCTACCCCACCCGCGTGGAGCAGCGGTCTCGAACCCCTGCATCACGCGGCGCGTGACGCCGCCCGGACCCTCGCACACCGGGCCGGTTCGGCGCTCGCGGACTCCCGGCCCGCCGGCGCGATCGAGATCGTCCCCCTGGACCGGGCGGCGGGTCGCACCGCGGCCCACGACGTCCGCGCGGCATGTTCCGTCCCGCACTACGCCTCGAGCGCGATGGACGGGTACGCGGTCCACGGACCGGGACCGTGGCGCGTCGTCGCCCCGGGCTCCCGTGCGGGGGCATCCGACGGACGGCGACTGGATGATCACCTGGCCGACGGCGCTGCGACGTCCGCGCCGCTGCCGAGTGCCGCGTCCGCGGTCACGCTCGCGCCCGGCACGGCCGTCCCGGTGGTCACGGGCGGCGTGATCCCGGACAGCACCACCACGGTCATCCGCGAGGAATTCGCAACCCGCCGCGGCGAGCTCCTTGAGCTGTCCCCCGACAGTCCGCGCACGGAACTCGCGGGCAGGCACATTCGCCCGGCCGGAGCGGAATGCGCCGAGGGCGAGACCGTGGTGCGGGCGGGCACCGTGCTCTCCCCCGCGCACGCCGCGTTCCTGGCCGTGGCCGGACGGGACGACGTGCCCGTGTGTACCGTCCCGCGCGTGGCCGTGCTGCTCACGGGTTCCGAGGTGCGCACCAGCGGGCTCCCGGCTCCCGGGTACGTGCGCGATGCGTTCAGCATGTCCCTGCCGCCCATGGTGAAGGCCTTCGGCGGGCGCACGGTCACGGTGCGCCGCGGTCCCGACGACGCCGCGGCGCTGCGTTCCCTGCTCCGCGAACTGAGTACCGAGCACGACCTCGTGGTCACCACGGGTGGCACGTCCCGCTCGCGCGCGGACTTCGTGCGCCCCCTGGTGCAGGACGAGTGCCATGTGCTCGTGGACCAGCTGGACCTCATGCCCGGTCACCCCACATTGTTCGCAGCCGCGCGGGACACTGCCGTGCTCGCGCTGCCCGGCAATCCCCTGGGTGCCATGGTGGCGTTCCTGCTGCTGGGTGGGGCGTTCCTGGCCGGCCACCTGGGCCGCGATGCCCAATCTTTCGCCCCCGCGATTGCCGGGGAGGATCTGGCCGACGCCCGCTCCGAACGATTGCTACCGGCCCGGCGGCACGAGGACGGCTGGGTGCCGTGCCGCGCGGTGGGCTCCAACATGGTGCGCGGACTCGCCGCGGCGCAAGGGCTGCTGTCCGTGCCCCGGGATGGGCTGGCCCGCGGACAGGAGACCGTGGTGCTGCCCCTGCCGTGGTGAGTGACCGGCCCGGCGGTCAGTGGATGCTGAAGTCCTGCTCCCAGATCGCGGACTGACCGGCGTCCCGGAAGCCTAGCTGGGCGTTGACCCAGTTCATTCGGTCGTTGCCGCTGTGGGTCCACGAGTACACGGTCCGGACCTCGGGGGCCACGTTCGCGAGCTGCTCGAGGTTGGCGAGCTTGAGCCGCATCCCCAACCGGTGCCCGCGGTGGGTGCGCACCACGAGGGTCTCGTCCTGCAGGGCCAGGGCCGGACGGTGCTGCGCGAGGATCAGTTCGGTCATCCCCACGAGCTCGCTCGTGCGCACGTCCTGGATCACGGCCATCAGGGACCGGTCGCCGTCCTCCTGACGCAGCTGTTCCGTGCGGCGCACCCGCGCGCCGTCCCACGGGTCCGGGTCCGCCACGATCGGTCGCACGAACGAGTCCGTGGGGATCTTGGCGTGCAGCTGCGCGAGCGGGGCCAGGAGCTCGTCCGGGGCCTCCCCCACCCACGTGTGCAGGCGGTAGTGGTCCGCGAAGGGCACGGCCTCGAGGGATTCGTGGATGCGCGCGGCGCGCTGTTCGTCCAGCGGCACGGGCAGGAGCGCGAAACTGCTGACCGTGCGCAGGGTGTACCCGGCGTGCTGGGCGAAGCGGGTCTGGCGGTGGCTCGCGGGCAGGCGCCCGGAACCATCGGCGGCGTCGAGCCATGGGACGGGCGCCACGGGGCTCGCACCGCCGTCGGCCGTGCCGTCCGCGCTGCCGTCCCCGGGGCCGGAGGGATCGCGCGCCTCGGACGCGGGGTGCTCGGTCACGAGGCGGATGAACCGGCGGGACTCACCCCGCGCAAGTTGCTCCGCAGCACTCAGAAGAGCGCGCCCGATCCCCTCGGAGGTCTCGTCCGGGGCCACGTCCACCGCGATCTGCGCCATGTCGGTGTCCGTGATCAGGGGCATCCGCACCTCGGCGCGCCCCACGAGACGGTCGTCGAGGTACGCGCACAGGATGTTCACGCGCTCGTAGGGGTCGTGCAGGTCCCGGAAGATGTCGTGGGCGCCGTTGCTGAGCTGACCGGTGCCCCACACGTGTCGCCGGGAGGACTGCACGAGCGCGGCCACGCGCCCCAGGACCCGCTGCGCCTCGTCATCGAAGGTGTCGGGGATGCACAACAATTCGATGCGTACCGGTGACGGCTCCGTCACAGTGATCTCCTTCCGCGCCGCCCGGCCGGGACGGCACCCGGGCGACGGGCCCCGTCCACGGAACCCGGCCTCAAGTACATCAAGAATTCGTAACGGTGTTTCCATCGTCCCACGAAAGAAGGGTCCGGCCGGTGACGGCACGGACCCTTCCCTCGACGGCAGGGAACGCGAGCGTTCCCTCGTTACGTACCCGCGATCACGCCTGGGTGGTGACCTCGGTGGCGCTCGGGTCCACAGGGATGCCCGGGCCGAACGTGGTGGCCACGGTGGCCTTGGTGATGTAACGGCCCTTGGACGCAGCCGGCTTCAGACGAAGCACCTCTTCCAGCGCGGCACCGTAGTTCTCGGCGAGCTTCTGGGCGTCGAAGGACGCCTTGCCGATGATGAAGTGCAGGTTGGAGTGCTTGTCCACGCGGAAGTCGATCTTACCGCCCTTGATGTCGGACACGGCCTTGGCCACGTCCATCGTCACGGTGCCGGTCTTGGGGTTCGGCATGAGGTTACGGGGACCCAGGATCTTGCCCAGGCGGCCCACCTTGCCCATCATGTCCGGGGTGGCCACGGCGGCGTCGAAATCGGTCCAACCGCCCTGGACCTTGGCGATCAGGTCGTCGGAACCCACGAAGTCCGCACCGGCGGCCTCGGCCGCGGCGGCCTTGTCACCGGTTGCGAACACGACCACGCGGGCGGTCTTGCCCGTGCCGTTGGGCAGGTTCACGGTGCCGCGGACCATCTGGTCCGCCTTGCGGGGATCCACACCGAGGCGCATGGACACCTCGACGGTGGAATCGGACTTGCTGTTCTCGGCCAGTTCCTTGGCCAGGGCGACCGCCTCGGCGGGAGCGTAGAACTTGCCCGCCTCGATCTTCTCGGCAGCTGCCCGGTATGCCTTGCTGCGCTGTGCCATCTGCTTGTTCTCCTTGTGCAGTTGTGGTCAGCGGGCCGCGCTCGGCCCTGCCACGATGGTTGTCTTCGGTACGAGCTCGGAAGAGCTCAGTTGACCTCGATGCCCATGGAACGGGCGGTGCCGGCGATGATCTTCGCGGCGGCCTCGACGTCATTGGCGTTGAGGTCTTCCTTCTTGGTCTCGGCGATCTCACGGACCTGGTCCATGGTGATCTTCCCGACCTTATTGGTGTGTGGGACACCGGAGCCCTTGGCGACGCCGGCGGCCTTCTTGATCAGCTGCGCGGCCGGCGGGGTCTTGGTTACGAACGTGAACGAGCGGTCCTCGTACACGGTGATCTCGACCGGCACGATGTTGCCGCGCTGGGATTCCGTGGCCGCGTTATAGGCCTTGCAGAATTCCATGATGTTGACGCCGTGCTGACCCAGCGCGGGACCCACCGGGGGAGCCGGGTTGGCGGCGCCCGCCTGGATCTGCAGCTTGATCAGGCCTGCGACCTTCTTCTTGGGAGCCATGTGATGGTCCTTCTTCTAGCTGTGCGTACCGCCGCACAGGAGCGTACGACGGCGAGTGGTCGCCGTGGCGCGGCGACCGAACGGAAACACCCCGGACCAAAGCACATCCGAGGCCGGATTCCGAAACCTGATGGGACTAGATCTTGGTGACCTGGTCGAAACTGAGGGTCACGGGGGTCTCGCGTTCGAAGATGGACACCAGCACCACGAGCTGCTGGGATTCCACCTTGATCTCGGAGATCGTGGCTGGGAGGGTCTCGAAGGGGCCCTCCTTCACGATCACGGACTCGCCGACCTCGAAGTCCACGGTGACCTGCTGGGCGCCACCCTGGGCACCCGCGCCGGAACCGGCGGTCTCGCCCAGGCCCTTGGCCTTTTCGGGGGTCTCGAACGTGGGAGCGAGCATGTCGAAGACCTCGTCCAGGCGCAGCGGCACCGGGTTGTAGGCGTCCTGGCCCACGAAGCCCGTGACACCCGGGGTGTGGCGCACAGCGCCCCAGGAGGCATCCGTGAGGTTCATGCGCACGAGCACGTACCCGGGGATCCGCACGCGGCGCACGGTCTTGCGCTGCGAGTTCTTGATCTCCACGACCTCTTCCATGGGCACCTCGATCTGGAAGATGTCCTCTTCCATGTTGAGGGACTGGATGCGGGTCTCGAGGTTGGTCTTCACACGGTTCTCGTACCCCGCGTACGTGTGGATCACGAACCAGTCGCCCTCTTGGCGGCGCAGCTTGGCCTTAAATTCCACCGCGGGGTCGACGTCGTCCTCGGCGGCTTCCGCCGTGGCCGCGGCGTCCTCGGTGGGGACGGGCACGGCCTCGCCGTTACCCTCGGCGGCGTCGAGGTCGGCTTCCTGCACGGTGCGCTCGTCGGAGTCCTGCTGCGGATCCGTGGTCTCGGTGGTCTCGGACGTGCTCTGCGCCGACTCGTCCCGCGCAGCGTCCGCCATCAGGGAGTCGAACTGAGCGGGCTGGGTGTCGTCGTTATCGAGCTCGTGATCGGTCACCGGGGATTCCTGCTTTCTGTGGACGTCTGGAAGTGGTGGAAGGACTTACTGGGCCTGGTCGCCGTTCCCGAACAGCCAGATGGCCACCTGACCGAAGCCCAGGTCCAACAGGGAGATCAACACCATCATGAACGCCACGAACGCCAGCACGACCAGGACGAAGTTGACCAGTTCCCGGCGGGACGGGGCGACGACCTTCTTGAGTTCTCCCACGACCTGACGGATAAACAGCCAGATCCGGCCGAAGATCCCACGTTTGTGATCGGAACCGGCAGGTTGACCCGGGGTCTGTCCTGTGACGGTGTGCGACATCGGCTCTCCCCTGCGTGAAGCAACTTCTCGGCGGTGGTGTGCGTGCCGTTGTGGGTCCTGAAGCAGGGCAGACAGGACTCGAACCTGCAACCTGCGGTTTTGGAGACCGCTGCGCTACCAATTGCGCCACTGCCCTTCGACACCGCGCCGCAGCCATGCGCGACACGAAATCCGGTGCCCGAGCCTATCATCGGCCCGTCATCCCGCCGTCGGGAGTCCATCCCGGGGCAGAGCACACCGCACTGGTGGCGGCACCAACAGACCATGGTACGCGCCCGCCGCGTCCCGTGCAAAGCAAGGGTCCGGCCACCTAAGCTGGGAGCGGTGTCCGCGTCCCCGGTCGGACCCCGGGCCCGTCAGATTCTCGTACGGATCCGTGCGCGGGCCAGTGAGAGGCCCGCCCGCCGGGACGACCCGGTCAGTCCAAGCAGCCCAGTCAGCCCAGGAGAAATGATCACCATGTCACCAGCGCAGCAGCGCATCTCGCATCGGATCTCGGCGATCGCGGAGTCCGCGACCCTCGCCGTGGACGCCAAGGCCAAGGCCCTCAAGGCCGAGGGGCGGCCGGTGATCGGCTTCGGCGCGGGTGAACCGGACTTCGCGACCCCCGACTACATCGTGGATGCCGCCGCCGAGGCCCTCCAGGACCCCAAGAACTTCCGCTACTCCCCCGCCGCGGGACTGCCCGAGCTGCGTTCAGCGATCGCGCAAGCCACGCAGCGCGACAGCGGATGGGCCGTGGAGCCCTCCCAGGTGCTCGTGACCAACGGCGGCAAGCAGGCCGTGTACCAGGCGTTCCAGACGGTCGTGGACGACGGCGACGACGTCCTGCTGCCCGCCCCATATTGGACCACCTACCCTGAAGCCATCCGACTGGCCGGCGGCAACCCCGTGGAGGTCTTCGCGGGTGCGGACCAGGAGTACAAGGTCACGCCCGAACAACTTGAGGCCGCATACACGGAGCACACCAAGGCCCTGTTGTTCTGCTCGCCCTCCAACCCCACGGGTGCGGTCTACACCGCCGAGGAGACCCGGGCCGTGGGTGAATGGGCCGCGGCCAAGGGCATCTTCGTGATCAGCGACGAGATTTACCAGCACCTCACGTACGACGACGTGGAGTTCACCTCCATGGCCCGCGCCGTGCCCGAGCTGCACGAGAACCTCATCCTGCTCAACGGCGTGGCCAAGACCTACGCGATGACCGGGTGGCGTGTGGGCTGGCTGGTCGGTCCCGCGGACGTCGTGAAGGCCGCGACCAACCTGCAGTCGCACCTGAGTTCCAACGTGAACAACGTGGCCCAGCGCGCGGCCCTGGCCGCCCTGAACGGGCCCATGGACCAGGTGGAGCGCATGCGCGAGGCCTTCGACCGGCGTCGTCGCACGATCGTGGACGGGCTCAACGCGATCGACGGCGTGGTGTGCCCCACCCCCACCGGTGCGTTCTACGCGTACCCAGACATCACGGCACTGTTGGGCCGCGAGTTCGCGGGCGTCACGCCCACCACGAGCGCGGAGCTCGCGGAACTGATCCTCGAGAAGGCCGAGGTGGCAGTGGTCCCGGGTGAGGCCTTCGGCCCGTCCGGGTACCTGCGCCTGTCCTACGCCCTGGGCGACGACGATCTTGCCGAGGGCCTGTCCCGTCTGCAGAACTTCCTGGGAGGCACCGAATGAGCGTCAAAGAGACCTTGCACGAGCTAAACGAATTGCTGCCCTCCGCCGTGGCCATGCCCAGCTCGGCTGTGGTGGCCGGCGGACTGATCGGCGGTTACGCGGTGGCCCGTTTCACGGGGGTGCGCGCCCTGGGCGGCGCGGTCCTGCTCGCGAAGGGCGTGGTCGCCGGGCGCACGTGGTACCGCTCCGCGGGACCCGCCACGACCGCGGGCCTGAGCGTGCTGTACCTCGCCGGGTTCGGACTGTCCCACCCGCTGGCCAAGAAGATCGGCGCGTGGCCCTCGGTGTTCACCGTGGCCGCTGTCAACGCCGCGGCGTCGTGGGCGCTCGTGGACCGGCACAACTTCCGGGGCGAGACCGACTGAGGCCCCCGCGCGGACGCACCCTTCACCGCGCACGCACCCTCCACAGCGCACGCACCCCCGACGGCGGATGACCGCTGTCGGGGGTGCTGCTCGTTCAGGGGTGCTGTTCGTGCAGGGAGCGACATCCGTTCAGACGGCGCGGCCCGTTCGGGGAGCGCCGTCCGCACGGATGATCAGTGCGCGGATTCCCGGGCCGAGCGGCGTTGTGCGACGACGGCGACCGCGAGATCCACCACGCCCCGTCGCGGGCCTACTACGACCGGAAACGCGCCCAGGGCAAACGCCACAACCAGGCAATCATCGCCCTGGCCCGCCGGCGGACCGACGTCCTGTTCGCAATGCTGCGTGACGGCACCCTCTACCAAGACCCCACCGGCCCTCAGACCGCGTCATCAGTGGCCCTGGCTGCTTGACGAAAACCATAGAGGCACCCCCCCCGCGTGCGCGGACCACGTGAGTCCCGACGACGCGAGAAACAGGAAATCGAGGGCCAGCCACACGCCCGTGGCCGTGTGGCACGACCGGGTCCGGCGATACGCATTGGCCTCCCCCGGGCGCGGGTCCAGGGTGACCCGGGCGCAGCGGCCCCGCCCCACGCGACGTCGGTGCAGCACCACGAGCACGATCCTGCTCACGGCCATGACACCCAGCCACGAGGCCGCGAGTTCGCTGTAGAGCCGCCCGGGCTCACCCAGCAGCAGGTCCCGGTACAACCGGTCGATCGTGGTGCGCAGCGGCAGAGTGCAGTCTTTGCAGCAGGGCCATGAACCAGGCGTGGGAGGGGCGCGCACGGGTGACCACGCGCACGGGGGCAGGAGGTAGGCCAGGGGGACGGGGCGCAGTGCGTGACACGACACGAGCGCCGGGACCACGAGTGCGAGAACGCTGAAGAACATACGCGCGGCGGCGTGCGCGAGCCGCCGTCACCCGTCCTCCGCGTGCCGCACGAGCACGAAGGTGAGGGCGGCCGCGGCCACGTGGGCCCTCACCATGGGGTCGTGACCCATGGCCGCCGGATCGGGAGGCACGAGGGACTGGGCGTCCGTGAGGTGCGGGGACGGGGCGTGGGCGTGCAGGGCGTGACCGTGGGCGTGGGCCGTCCCGATCACGTGGGAGGACGGCCCCGCGGCATGACCGCCCAGCGAGAACGGCGCGTGGAAGGGCAGCTGGCTCAGCGCCACGGCACACGCGGTTCGTACGGCGCCGAGACGCCGCCCGGCGAGAAGCACGCACACGAGCCCCGCGTTCGAGAGGGTCAACGCCAGGAGGGCCACGTTCGGCGGGTTCGGGACCGCCGCGTAGTGGGACGTGGCCTCGCACAGGGTGGATACGCCAGCGGCCGCCCCGCCACGAATCAATCAGGCCGGGCGGCTCACGGGGGTGGAACCAACCATGGACGCTTCCGGGGAACGGTGGGAGGAGCCGTCAGTCGTCCACGGCGTCGCGGCCGCGGCGCACGATCAGCGGGTCTGGCGGGTACACCACGGAGGTGTCCTTGTCCTCGTAGTCGAACTGGTTGAGGAAGAAGCGCATGGCGTTGAGGCGGGCGCGCTTCTTGTCGTTGGACTTGATGGTGATCCACGGGGCGTGGTCCGTGTCCGTGCGGCGGAAGGTCTCCTCCTTGGCCACGGTGTAGTCCTCCCAGCGGTCCAGGGACGCGAGGTCCATGGGCGAGAGCTTCCAGCGGCGCACCGGGTCGATCTGGCGGATCGCAAAGCGCGTGCGCTGCTCGTGCTGCGTCACCGAGAACCAGAACTTGGTCAGGTGGATCCCCGAGTCCACGAGCATCTTCTCGAACACGGGCGCCTGCAGCATGAAGCTCTCGTACTGCTCGTCCGTGCAAAAGCCCATCACGCGCTCCACGTTGCCGCGGTTGTACCACGAGCGGTCGAACAGCACGATCTCACCGTTGGTGGGCAGGTGCTGGATGTAGCGCTGGAAGTACCACTGGCCTTGCTCGCGGTCCGAGGGCTTGTTCAGGGCCACCACGCGGGCGGCGCGGGGGTTGAGGTGCTCGGTGAAACGCTTGATGGTCCCGCCCTTGCCCGCGGCGTCCCGGCCCTCGAACACGATCACGTGTTTGAGGTCGTTGTCCTGACCCCAGTACTGGAACTTCAACAGTTCGATCTGCAACTGGTACTTCTCGAGCTCGTAGTCCTCGCGGGACATCCGCTCGTCGTACGGGTACCCCTCCCGCCACGTCTCCACCGCGCTTCCACCCGGGTCGATCAGATCGGGGTCCGGGGACTGCCCGTCCCGCACGGTGTAACCCTGGTCCACGAGCTTGTCGATGAACTCGCGCAGGTTCTCCCGGGCCGGTTCTTGCTGGGCGGTCATAACGTCCTCCTGGTGGCCTGACATCGCGAACGGCGTGTTCACAGATCCTCCCCCGATCTTAGTTGCCCACATTAACCACGGGTGGACGGGACCCGCCATGTGCCGCGCATCCGTTTATCCGGTGTCCCGGGCAACGCCGAGCGCGCGTTACTAGGATGGAAAGGGAACAACGATACGACACGACAGAGGGGAACTGAGGCACACATGCGAATCGGGCTCATGACCAGCGGCGGGGACTGCCCCGGACTCAACGCGGTGATCCGCGGCGCGGTGTTACACGGCATCAAATCTTTCGATCACGAGTTCGTGGGCTTCCGGGACGGCTGGCGCGGCGTCGTCGAAGGGGACATCATCGACTTGCCGCGGCAGAGTGTACGCGGCCTCGCGCGCCAGGGCGGGACCATCCTGGGCACCTCGCGCACCAACCCGTTCGACGGCCCCCAGGGCGGTCCCGAGAACATCGCCAAGGTCCTGGAGCGTCACGGGATCGACGCCGTGGTCGCGATCGGCGGCGAAGGCACCCTGGCCGGCGCCAAGCGGCTCGCGGATGCGGGGCTGCCCGTGGTGGGCGTGCCCAAGACCATTGACAACGACCTGCAGGCCACCGACTTCACGTTCGGTTTCGACACCGCGGTCTCGATCGCAACGGATGCGATGGACCGGCTGCGCACCACCGGCGAATCGCATCACCGGTGCATGGTCGCGGAGGTCATGGGCCGCCACGTGGGCTGGATCGCGCTGCACTCCGGCATGGCCGCCGGCGCGCACGCCATCCTGATCCCCGAATTCCGGGAGTCCATGGAGCAGGTTTCCGAGTGGGTCCGTGAGGTCCACGAGCGTGGCCGCTCACCGCTCGTCGTCGTGGCGGAGGGCTTCATCCCCGACGACCGCGAGGAGGCCATCGCGGGCAAGGGCACCGAGGCGTCCGGGCGCCCGCGGCTGGGGGGCATCGGGGACTTCGTGACGCGGGAGATCGAGGAGAACACCGGCATCGAGACCCGCAACACGATCCTGGGTCACATCCAGCGCGGTGGCGCGCCCACCGGCTTCGACCGTGTCCTGGCCACTCGACTGGGGATCGCCGCCGTGGGGATGGCCACCGAGAAGCAGTGGGGCAAGATGTGCGCGCTGCGCGGCACGGACGTGGTGCGCGTGGACTTCTCCGAGGCACTCGACGGGCTCAAGGTGGTACCGCAGGACCGCTACGACGAGGCCAAGGTGCTGTTCGGTCGCTGAGCCCCGACTCGTGGTGACGCCCCGTTCCCCTCCGAGGGGAACGGGGCGTCACCACATATCAGTCGTGTCAGGTCAGAGCCGCATTCCACCGCCGCGCGGACCGCGCATGAGCCCCTGGGCCCGGCCCACCACGGACCCGGCATCCGGGGGGACCACCACGGTCTGGGCGGCGGCCCACTGTTCGGCGGGTGCGTCCGCGGACGTGCCGCCCGCGGCGTCGTCGGACGCGCCGTTGCCGTTCGATGCGGCCTCCTCCGAGCCCTGCACGACGGTGTCCCGCACGGTGAGTACCGCGTCCGGGGCGACCGAGCGTTTGAGCACGGCGAGCGCGATGGGGCCAGCCTCGTGGTGCAACTGGGCCGCGGTCACGCGACCCACGACCTTGCCGTTCAGCTCGACCGTGGCCCCGGGGCCCGGGAGCGTGTGCTGGGAACCGTCCAGGTCCAGGAACGTGAGCCGGCGCGGCGGGTGGCCCAGGTTGTGCACGCGGGCCACGGTCTCCTGGCCCTTGTAGCAGCCCTTGGCCAGGTGCACGGCGGTGCGCATCCAGTCCAGTTCGTGCGGGATGGTCTTCTCGTCCGTGTCCGCGCCCCAGCGCGGCCGCCAGGCCTCGATCCGCAGGGCCTCCGCGGCCCACGAACCGGCGAGCGAATACCCCTGTTCCTCGAGAGCCGCGACCGCGGTCTCCAACGACGCGAGCGGAATCAGGTGTTCGTACCACGAGCGCGCGGCACCCGGGTGGTCCTCGGTCACGGCGTAGGCGTGACCGCCCGCGCCGACGCCCGGCCACGGGTCATGCCACACCAGCACGGGGTTGGTCTGGGCGGAAAGCAGCTCACGAAGGTCCCGCGTGGCGACGAGCACCGCCCAGCGGTCACTGACGTCCTCGATCTCCACCCGCAGGGCGAAGCGCATGGTGGTCAGCCAGTCGGCGAGCCCTGCGGCCTCCCGGGCCTCGGTGATCAACCACGTGGTCCCGCCATCGTCAACCACGTGCGGAGCGAATTCCACGCGGCCCTGGATGCTCAGGAAGAGGGTTTCGGTACTGACTCCCGGGCTCAGTCCGGTGAGCACCTGCGACGACAAGGTGGTGAGCCAGCTCAGTCGATCGGGGCCACTCACGGTCACGACGCCGCGCTGGGACTGGTCCACCACGGCCCTCCCCCGGGCCAGGGCGCGCTGTTCGTGCACGGGGGCGCCGTAGTGCGCCGCGACCCCCTCGTCCAGCGCTTCCGCGGTCACGGCACCGTGGCGGTGCAACAGGACGGAGGAGTATGAGGGTGCGGTGTCAGTCACTTCTGGGGTTCGACCTTGCTCAGTTCGGCGGAAGCGTGCGTAGCGAGTTCGTGGCCCTGCGCGGCCATGTCCCACGCCCACATGAGGTGGTTGTTGACGAGCCCGTAGAGCCGGGTCCCGGAGACGTACTCCTTGGCACCGCGGGCGCGGATCACGGCGTCCGTGCTGAGGTCCACGCGCGGGCCCTTGATCTGGCCCAGGTACAGCTCGGCGACGCCGCCGGGCTGGGCGATCGTCACGGAGATGTCGAAGCCACCGTCCGCGTTGCGCAGGTCCTCGACGTCCTGTGCGGACTTGAGCACGGGCACGGGGTCCGGCGGGAGCATCCCGGGTCCGATGTCGCCGTCCTCACGAGGACGGGCGAGCTCCCAGAACCCTTGTTCGTACGTGGCCTCGCGCTGGGGTTCGCCCTCTTCGTTGAGCAGCGTGGTCTGCGCGCGGTAGATCATGAACGGTAAGCCGGTCTGTTCGAACGTGACGCGTTGCCGGAAGGCACGCTGTTCGGCGTCACCGTATCCCATGAAGCCGTTGCCCTCCCACGTGCCCAACAGCCATGCGAAGGGAACGAGTTCGGGGGTCAGGTCCGTGGGGATCTCGACGGGCACGAGTTACAGCTGGCCCTTGAAGAGGCTGAACACGACCTTCAAGGAGATTCCGAGGATGCACAGGCCCGCGAGACCCAGCAGGACGAGGTAGAAGATTTCGAGAGCAAGCATGGCTTCACGCTACCACGGCGGCCAGTAGCTGGGTCGCGAAAACGGCCACCATACCGAACAGTGCCACGGGTGTGACACCAAGCGTGATCATGCCCCTGCGGCGCAGGTTCTCGGGGGCCGCGGAGATCACGCGGGCACCGGCGACCACCAGGATGATGGTCAGCGGGGCGCCCACGCCCGCGACGGTGAGCCACCTGCTCAGTCCCTGGTCGTGGGCCACGCGGGAGAACGCAATCCACCCCGAGGCGGCAACCGCGGCCAGGACCCCCGTCGCGGAGGCCAGCGCGGATTCCAGACGGTACTTGGCACCCTCCCCCCGCACGAGTTCGGCCACGCACACGGCCATGAAGGACACACCGATGATCGCGGGCAACCACACGAGGCGCTGGGACGGGACGAGTTGTACGAGCAGGCACGCGAGGGTGCCGGCCACCGCGATGAGCACGTTGTGCCGGCGCCGCGCCTGGATCCCCGCGGCGGCGGGCCACCCCACACCGATCGTCACGGCCATGGCCACGGACACGAGCAGCGGCGCCCACGAGCCGATCACGCCCGCCGTGAGCGCGAGGACGAGCGCCACCGCGGCGGCAACGATGATGCGCGCGTACTTCATGGCGGGGTTCCTTCGGGGCCGAGGGCGGGCGGTGTGGTGCGTACCCGTTTCAGCGTAACCGGCGCGGGCCCCGCGGCGGGTCACGTGTACCCCCGCACGTCCACGGGGCCCGCCTATACTGGCCCGGTCATCGGCCGTGCCCGCGCGGGAGCGGTCACCTCGCGTCCGAGCGGATCCCACAGTGACCCACATCGCCCTGCTCAGCACCGCCTCCCCCGCCGTGGAGTCCGCGCTGCCCGCGCTCGAGCTGCTGCCGCACCGGGTGCGGGTGCACGCCCCGGACGAGAGCAGTGCACTGACCGGGTCCGCGCGCCCGGACGTGGTGATCGTGGACGGCACCCGCAACCTCGTGACGGCGCGCAACACGGCCGTCTCCCTGTCGGGGCTCGAACGCCCGCTGCCCGTGCTCGTGACGGTGACCGAAGGCGGGATGGCGGCCGTGGCGCCGTCATGGTGCGTGAGCGACGTCCTGCTGCACACCGCGGGACCCGCCGAGATCGAGGCGCGGTTGCGCCTCGCGCTCGCCGACGCCGGGACGAACGCGCTCGAGAACGACGACGCCGTGATCCGCGCCGGGGCCGTGGTGATCGACGAGAACTCCTACACCGTGAAACTCGGCGGGCGGGCCCTGAACCTCACGTTCAAGGAATTCGAGCTGTTGAAGTTCCTGGCCCAGCACGCGGGCAGGGTGTTCACGCGCCACCAGTTGCTCTCCGAGGTGTGGGGCTACGACTACTACGGCGGGACGCGCACGGTGGACGTCCACATCCGTCGGCTGCGAGCCAAACTGGGTGCGGATCACGAGCACCTAATCACCACGGTGCGTAACGTGGGGTACAGCTACACCGCGGGCAGGGACCAGACGCCCTGATCGCGCGCCATAACCCACCGAGGAGGCATCCCATGTCCGTGACCGTGACCGCCCACGACGACATCCCGTTCCCCGACGATCTCGTGGCGCTCGCCGAGCGCGCCCACGCCGCGGACGGCGAGCCGCCGTTCTCCGACCAGACCCTCGTGGACGTGCGCTCCGACCGTGCGGGGGTCACGTGCGTCGCGGCCACCGACGGCGAGCGCCTCGTGGGTGCCGCGGTGGTCGTGCCGCAGCCGGATCGCGCGTCCACGTACACGGTGGAGCTCGTGGTGGACCCCGAGCACCGCAACCGGGGTGTGGCCACGGCGATCGCGGGGCAGCTGCGCGCTCAGCTGGACGGCACCGTGGAGGCCTGGGCCCACGGCAACCACGTGGCCGCGCAACGCCTCGCCGAGCTCCACGGCCTAGAGGCCGTGCGAGACCTCTACCAGCTCAAGCGCGCCGTGGCCGGCGCCGAGGACGTCCCCCTGCCCGTGGACCTACCGGAACATCTCGAGATCCGGGCGTTCGAGGTCGGCCGGGACGAGCAGTCGTGGTTGCGGGTCAACGCCGCGGCGTTCGCCGAGCACCCCGAACAGGGCCGCATGACGCTCGCCGATCTGCAGGAACGCGAGAACGAGTCGTGGTTCGATCCCCGGGGTTTCCTGCTCGCGGTCGCCGCGGACGACCCGGATGACGTCGCGGGCTTCCACTGGACCAAGGTGCACCCGGCCTCGGGGGACGCCGCGGCCATCGGTGAGGTCTACGCCGTGGGGATCGCCCCGGACCACCAGGGCAACGGACTCGGCCGCGCCCTGACCGCGGCGGGCATCAACCACCTGGCCGAACAGGGGCTGGACGAGGTCATGCTGTACGTGGACGCGGACAACCCCGCGGCCGTGGCGCTGTACGAATCCCTGGGCTTCGAGCGCTGGCACGTGGACGTCATGTACCGCAGCTGAGACGGCTACGATCGTTACCGAACCCCGCCCGCGCCGCGCGGTCGAGTCGAGCGTCCGACTACGGAGAGCAGGTCATGGCGAAGAACAAGACCCTGAGTAAGTACGACATCCTCGCCGCCGGCTGTGTGTGCTGGCGGGTGGTGGACGGCGAACTCCAGGTGTTGGTCATCCACCGCCCCCGCTACGACGACTGGTCCTGGCCCAAGGGCAAGCAAGACGACGGCGAGACGCTGCCGGAGACGGCCGTGCGCGAGCTGCGCGAGGAAACGGGGTTGCACATCACCCTGGGGGTCCACCTCGCGGACACCGAGTACACCGTCCGTGGTCATGACAAGCTCGTGCGCTACTGGGCCGCGGAGGTCTCCCCGTTCGCCCACACGTCCCCGGAGGACGACGAGGTGGACCGGATGAGCTGGTTGCCCGTGGCCCGGGCCCGCTCGATCCTGACCAACGAGGACGACACCGCTCCCCTGGACGAACTCGCCCGCCTGTACGCGCGGGCCTCCCTGGCCACCCGCCCCGTGATCGTGATCCGCCACGCCAAGGCCAAGCCGCGTTCCTCCTGGCAGCGCGCCGAGGGGGACCGCCCGCTCGCCGCCACGGGCAAGCGTCAGGCGCTCGCCGTGACCCGGTTGCTCGCCGCGTGGCAACCGAAGCGCGTGGTGACGTCCCCGTGGTTGCGCTGCATCTCCACCGTGGTGCCCTACGCCAAGAAGTACGGGATCAAGGTCAAGGAGCGCTCACAGCTGACGGAGGCCGCCCACAAGCGCCATCCCAAGCGCGCGGCCCAGGTCACCGAGCAGCTCTTCGACACCGAGCGTCCCGTGGTGCTGTGCACCCACCGCCCCGTGCTGCCCACCGTGTTGAAGGTGCTCGCCAAGCACCTGCCGCCCGCGCTCGCAGCGCAACTGCCGGACGCGGACCCGTACCTGAGCCCCGGTCAGATGATCGTGCTGCACATGCCCCGGGCCTCGCAGAGCGCTCGCGCCGTGGGCTTCGAGATCATTTCCCCGTTCGACGACTGACACCACCCCGACTGCCGGGCCCCCGGCCCGCGTTCATGCCCACGCCGACGCCGCTGTCCCCACCCGGGCGCGCCCCGACCGTTCGTGAGGTGCGCGCCGCGCGGAGGCCGCCGCAGCGGCGTCGTGAGAGGAGACCCATGCCCATCCCCACTCCCTACGAGGACCTCCTGCGGGACGTGCTCGAGAACGGGACCCCCAAGACGGACCGCACCGGCACGGGGACGCTGTCGGTGTTCGGACGCCAGATCCGCTACGACCTGGGCGGCTCCTTCCCCCTGCTGACCACCAAGCGCGTGCACTTCCGCTCGGTGGCGCTCGAGCTGCTGTGGTTCCTCTCTGGCTCCTCCAACGTGCGCTGGCTGCAGGAGCGCGGGGTGAGCATCTGGGACGAGTGGGCGGATGAGAACGGGGACCTGGGGCCCGTCTACGGCGTGCAGTGGCGCAGCTGGCCCGCCGGGCACGGGGAGACGATCGACCAGATTGCCCGCGTGGTCGAGTCCATCCGCACCACTCCGGACTCGCGCCGGCACATGGTCACCGCGTGGAACCCTGCGGAGGTGGACCGGATGGCGCTGCCCCCGTGCCACGCGCTATTCCAGTTCTACGTTCAGCCGCGCGAGGACGGTCCGGACGCCCTGAGCTGCCAGCTGTACCAGCGTTCGGCGGACCTGTTCCTGGGCGTGCCGTTCAACATCGCGTCCTACGCACTGCTCACCGTGATGGTCGCGCAGCAGTGCGATCTGGTCCCGGGTGAGTTCGTGTGGACCGGGGGTGACTGCCACATCTACTCCAACCATTTGGAGCAGGTGCGCACCCAGCTCGCGCGTGAGCCCTACCCGTACCCCCGGTTGCAGTTGCGCCGGCGTCCGGAGTCGATCTTCGACTACGAGTTCGAGGACTTCGAGGTGCTCGACTACCAGCACCACCCCGGTATCAAGGCCCCGGTGGCGGTATGAACGGGGACGTCGTGAACGGGCAAGGCTCGGACGCACTCGCCGCGATCGTGGCTCCCGCAAAGGGTGAGCAGCGCCCGAACGGCGGGAGCAACGTCGCCGTGGGCGGGATCTGGGCGCAGTCCCCGGACGGCGTGATCGGGGCGGACGGCAGCATCCCGTGGCACGTGCCCGAGGACCTGAGGTTCTTCTCCCGCACCACCGTGGGGCACCCGGTGATCATGGGTCGGCGCACGTGGGAGTCCTTCCCTGAGCGTTTCCGGCCCCTGCCGGGCCGGCCCAACATCGTGATCACCTCCCGTCCGGACTCGGTGCCCGCGGACGGTTCGCGGGTGTGGGCCGTGGACTCGTACGACGCCGCCGTGGCCCTCGCGCTGCGCCTGCTGCCCCCGGCCCCCGGCGCCGATGATGCCGCGCCCGCCGGGACCTCGTCGCGCACCGACGCTGCCTCCTCGGACGGGCCATCCCTCGTGCCGGGGACCGCGCGCGAGATCTGGGTGATCGGCGGCCCGGGGGTGTGGCGCGAGGCCGCCGCGTACGCTCCGCTGCCCCTGACCCGGGCGCTCGTGACCACCATCGAGCTGGACGTCACCGGCGACACCCACGCCCCACACCTCGACGACGAGTGGGCGCGGCGCGAGGTCGCGGACTGGGCCGAGTCCGCCAAGGGGGTCCGTTACCGGATCGACGAATACACGCGCGGTGCCGCGACCGGGACCGTGACCAGGGGCGATGGGATAGCGTGATGGGACACACAGCTCGAGATGGAGGTCCCCGCCGTGACGACTGAACCCACACCGCAGATCAACAACAGCCCGGACCTGAAGGTGGTCCCCAACCACGACGCTTCACGTTACGAATTGTGGGACGGGGAGCAGTACATCGGGTTCCTGGGCGTCGAGGTGCTCGAGGACGGCACCGTGGACCTGCAGCACACGATCATCTCGGAGGCCTTCGGCCGCCGCGGATACGCGCGGACACTGGTCACGCGCGTGCTGGACGACTACCGGCAGCGCGGCCTCAAGGTCCGGGTTACGTGCAGTTACATCCAGGACTACATGCGTCGCTTCCCGTCCTACCGGGAGCTGCTGGCCACCACCCCGGACCCGCGGACTCGGGGCTGAACACGGTGCCTCGTTAGACTGGGGCGCATGACTTCACAACCCGCCGCCGTAGGTTTCATCGGATGGCGCGGCATGGTGGGCTCCGTGCTCATGGACCGCCTGCGCGCCGAGAACGATTTCGCCCAGCTTGATCCCGTGTTCTTCTCCACCTCCAATGCGGGGGGTCCGGCCCCCTCGGTCGGGAGCGCCGGGGATCCTGGTGTGCTGCAGGACGCCCACGATCTCGAGGCACTCTCCAAGTTGCCCATCCTGGTCACGACCCAGGGCGGGGACTACACCAAGGCCGTGCACAGTGAGCTGCGCAAGAACGGCTGGGACGGCATCTGGATCGACGCCGCCTCCACGCTGCGCATGAACGACGACGCCGTGATCGTGCTGGACCCCGTCAACCGGGACGTCATCGACGCCGCCCTGGACCGCGGCGTCAAGGATTTCGTGGGAGGCAACTGCACCGTCTCGTGCATGCTCATGGGGCTGGGCGGGCTGTTCCGCAACGAGCTCGTGGAATGGGCCACGTCCATGACGTACCAGGCCGCTTCCGGCGGCGGTGCGCGCCACATGCGCGAGGTCATCCAGCAGTTCGGGGACATCCACGCGAGCGTCGCCGACCCGTTGGCGGATCCCGCCTCCGCGATTCTGGAGATCGACCGCGCCGTGCTCGCCAAGCAGCGCGGCGGTGAGCTGGACACCACCCAGTTCGGGGTCCCGCTGTCCGGGTCCCTGATCCCCTGGATCGACGCCGATCTGGGTAACGGCCAGTCCCGCGAGGAGTGGAAGGCCGAGGCGGAGACCAACAAGATCCTGGGCCGCTCCGGGGACCGGACCATCCCGGTGGACGGGTTGTGCGTGCGGATCGCCGCGATGCGTTCCCACTCCCAGGCGCTGACCGTCAAGCTGCGCGAGGAGGTCCCCGTCGCGGAGATCGAGCGCTTGCTGGACGCGGACAACGAATGGGCCACCGTGGTGCCCAACACCAAGGAGGACTCCATGCGGGACCTCACGCCGGTGGCCGCCTCCGGGTCCCTGCAGATCCCGGTGGGTCGTATCCGCACCATGTCCATGGGTCCGCAGTACATCTCCGCGTTCACCGTGGGCGACCAGTTGCTGTGGGGCGCGGCGGAGCCCGTGCGGCGCATGCTCAAGATCGCCACGGGAACCCTCTGATCATGAGGTTCTGATCCGGGCGTTTCGGTGCGCGCGTTGATCCGCGCGTTCGGTGGGGTTCCCGGACCTAGCGAGGATCATCAGGGGTCGTGGCCCGCATGTGCCGCGGCCCCTGCACCATGGTGTGGGGCCTGTCCCGGGCACGCCGGTAGCGCCACTGCGCCATGATGTTGGCCCACCACCGCCACGCACGCAGCGCGACTTGCTTGATCCGCTGATTCAGCCGGTGGGCCCATTCGAACTCGGTGCTCCAGACCCCCAGCCCCAGGAAGATCGCAAGCCACCCGGGCCCGGGCGTCACGAGCATCACGATCCCCGCGAGCACGAACACCCCGCCGAGCACGATCACGGTGGCCTTGTGCAGGACCCGCAGCACGGGGTGGCGCTCGGACCACGCGCGCAGCCGCAGCACCGCCCGGTGCACCCGGCCCCCGCGTTCGCCGCGCTCGATCTCCTCCTGCAACTCGGAACTCATGCGCGCGTCCCACTCAGGTGGTGCGCCGTGCCGACGCATCTCGCCCCGATCATCACAACTGTTCCGTTCGTCCCATGGGTCGCGCTCGTCAGAGCGACAGCCCGATCAGCACGGGCTCGGGGGCCAGTCGTACGCCGAAGACCTGTTCCACGCCGCGCTGTACCGTGCTCGCGACGGCGGCGACGTCCTCCCCGGACGCGGTGCCCCGGTTCGTCATGGCCAGCGTGTGCTTGCCGGACAGCGCCGCGCGTCCTCCGGCGACCTCCCCGCCGTCCAGGTCCAACAGCTCGTTTCGGGTGCCCGGCAGCCCGAATCCCTTGCCGAAACCGGCGTGGTCGATCAACCATGCCGCGGAGAATTTCACCGCACCGGGAACCTCCCGTCCCGTGGCGTCCAGGACCGGGTAGCGGGGGGCGTCCGCGGGGATCCGATCCGTGAGTTCGTCCTCCGGGACCACCGGATTGGTGAAGAAGGACCCAGTGCTGAACGTGTCCCTGTCCTCGGGGTCCAGGACCATGCCCTTGCCCGCTCGCAGTCGCAGCACGGTGTCCCTCACGGTCGCGAGCGGTGCGCTCTGACCCGTCTCGACCCCGAGAGCGGCGGCCAACTGGGCGTAGCGCACGGGCATCGACTGCTCCTGCCTGCGCAGGCGGAACGTCACGGACAACACCACGTAGCGCGGTGAACCGTGAGTCATGCTGCGCTTGAGCAGGGAGTCACGGTAGGAGAATTCCAGGTCCGCGAAACCGAACGTGAGCTCCCTCCGGGCTTCCCGGTCCCACACCCGCACCCGCACGATGCACTGGGAGACCTCCGCGCCGTACGCGCCCACGTTCTGCACGGGCGTGGCACCCGTGGTGCCCGGGATCCCGGCCAGGGTCTCCAGACCGGCCAGCCCGCGCTGTACCGTCTCCCGAACAGTGTCCTCCCACGGCTCTCCCGCGGCGACGTCCACGAGCGCCGTCTCCGAGTCGCGGTCGGCCGAGCCGTCCTCGTCCGTGACCGTGATCCCGCGCGTGGCCACGTGCACCACGGTTCCTGCGAACGGCTGATCGGAGGCGAGGATGTTGGAGCCGCCGCCCACGATCAACACGCGCTCACCGGCGTCATCGGCGTGGGAGACCGCGTCGACGAGTTCCGCTTCCGTGGTCACCTCCACGACCTTCTCGGCGGGGCCCCCCACGGCCGTGGTCGTGAGGTGGGACAGGCGTGCTGCGTTCATGAGGCACCACTCTAGTGCGGGAACTGCACAACCGCCTGAGCCTTGACGAGCACCTTGAGCTCCTTGGCCTCGGCCGGATCCGTGTCCGGTTCGGAGAGGTCCGGAGCGGTCACGGTGAGGTCCACGCGCACCGTACGCGCCTCGGGATCCACGACTCCGATCACCCCGCTCACGGTCAGCGCGGTGCCCGGGACCACGCGGTCCTCGAACGCGTTGGGGACCACCACGGGCTTGCTGAACCGGGTCTGGTAGTCCACCACGGCGCCGGGGTCGCCGGCCCACTCGGTCACCAGCGCCACGGCCGCACCCATGGTGAACATCCCGTGGGCGATCACGTTGGGCAAGCCCACGCCCTGCGCGAAGTCCTGGTTCCAGTGGATCGGGTTGAAGTCACCAGACGCGCCCGCATAACGCACCAGGTCCGCGCGCGAGACCTCCACGCGGCGCTCCCCGATGGACTGACCCTTCTCGAGCTCGTCGAACGTGATGTTCACTGGTCCTCCCCGCGTACCAACAACGACGACACGGTGGTCGCCACCTTCTCCCCCGACACCGTGGTGATCTCCACGCGAGAGGTCACCATGGCCCCGGATCCCAGGGGACGCACGTTGTCCACCGTGACCGCGGCGGTCAGCTCGTCCCCGGCGACCACGGGGCGGTGATGCGTGAACCGCTGGTCCGCGTGCACTACGCGCGAGAAGTCGATCCCGGCCTCGGGATCGTTGACCAGGGCGGCGTCGGCCCGCTGGGACACAATGATCGCGAAGGTGGGCGGGGCCACCAGGTCCGCGTACCCGGCAGCGCGCGCCGCGGCGACGTCGTGGTGGGCGGCATCCGTGGCGTGGACGGCGCTCGCGAACTCGCGGATCTTCTCGCGGCCCACGAGGTACGGGGGGATGGACGGGTAGGTCCTGCCCACCACGTCAGCGGATATGGCCATGACTCTCCTCGATCGCTGGGAAGAATTTCTCCCAGAGTACTGGGCGAGCGGGCCCGCACGAACTACCGGGGCCGTGCACGCGCTCGTCCAGCCGCGCCCTTCTCGGTGGGTCGCTGTGCCAGCGTTGATCCGCTACCCGACATGGTGCCTCGCCCCTCCGACGTCCGATCGTGCCCACCCGCCCCGGAGGCTGCTCCGGAGTGCGGCGCCCTGTTCCTCGAGTGGAACAGGGCCAAACGGCCGCGAGGTGAATCGGGCTCCTCCGCGAGTCGACCTGACGGACGGGTGGCTCAGCAATCGGCGAGGGGGTCGCCCGTTCCCGGACTGCTCAGCAGCGGGTGGTGCGGGACCGGCTGTCCCGGAGCAATTGTGCCCGGGGACGACGAAGGCGCCGCTCCCCGAGGGGAACGGCGCCTGAACGGTAGCGGTGGACGGGCTCGATCCGTCGACCTCACGATTATGAGTCGTGCGCTCTAACCAGCTGAGCTACACCGCCACATCATGGATGAAACCCACGGTTCACAAGGAGCCGCAGGTTCTCATCATGAGAGCCCCGACCGGGAATCGATCCCGGGACCTCCATCTTACCAAGATGGCGCTCTACCACTGAGCTATCGGGGCAACGCGGAATACTCTAACAGGAGATGAGCGGGTCGCAAAAACGAGCACCTCACCCCATAAGCCGCGCCGATTCACCCGCCACGGTGTGCTCCTTGATGAGCCAGCAGGCCTCGGGGGCATCCTCCCGACCGACCGCTTCCACGAGCTCATGGTCAGCAACGTGTGGGCCAGGTCCTTCGCGGGCACCGAGATCGCGCGCCGCAAGGCGTGGGGCGGGCGCGACGACCTGCGGGTCGAGTACGACAACGCGAGCCCCACGTCCATGTGCAACATCGGCCAGCACGATCTGGAACCCATCCTGCGGCCGCCGGCGAGCGCCACGGGGCGAGCATCCGGTTCGGCACCGAACTGCTCGAACTGACCCAGGACGGCCGCCGGGTCTCCACGATTGATCTGGTGGGCCGCGGGCGGGTTCACCCTGCTGACCGGGATCGGCGGGGCGCCGTGGCGCGAGGCCGTTCGCGTCGTCGGCGAGGAACTGGGTCTGCAGATCGCCGTTCACGGCATCGGTGCGGGACAGGACCTCGCGGATCCCACCGCCGAACTGCGTGCCGCGCTGCACAGCATCCTGGGCACCCCCGCAAGGGATGTACCCGACGCGCAGAACGCCCCCGCCCGGGGCGAACTGCTCACGGAAGGAGCCTGATCATGGCCCTGGGACTGTTGGTCCTGCGCCCGGCCCTGGGGCTGTTGCTCTTCGGCTGGTGCACGAGGACCACCACTGCAGCATCACCGAGGCGGAGCTCGCGCACCGCGTCACGAGTGACCCCGAGAAGTGGGGACCAAGGCGGGCCCGCCCATGGCTGCGGACCGCGCCGGGATCTCGTCCGCACCGATCGTGGACGGGCACACGTACCTGGTCGATTGCGGACGCGCCTGCGTGACCCAGTTCCACAAGGCGGGGCTGAGCTTCGCGTCCCTGCGGGGGATCTGCCTGACCCACCTGCATGCCGATCCCGTGGCCGACTACTTCAACTACTTCATGATGGCGTCCACGACGGGCCGAAAGAACGGGGACGTTATCCCCGGCCAGCTCGCGGTGTACGGTCCCGGGCCCGCGGGCGGTCTGCCGGAACCGTTCGGGGGTCGGCCGGTGGGGATCGCGAGCCCGGAGGAACCCACACCGGGCACCAAGTCCATGACCGCGCACCTGCTGCGGGCGTTCGCCTACACGAACAACATCTTCATGCGGGACGAGGACGTCCGGGACTACGACTCGCTCGTGGCCGTCAACGAGATCATGCCCCCGCACTCCGCCCACGTGATGGTTGAGGACGTGGGACCCGTGGCGCAGGCTTCCCATGTGGACCACCTGGTGCTCTCGCACATCGAGAACACGGGCGGCACCATCGATCCCGTGGAGTGGCACCGGCTGGCCAGCCGCGGCTACGACGGCGCGGTGACCGTGGGGCAGGGCCTGCAGATCATCACGGTGGCCTGAGCCGCACGCGTCAGCGCACCTCACACCTCACGGGAACATGAGAAGCAGAAAAGGGCCGTGGCCGGGACGATCGTCCCGGCCACGGCCCTTTGTGCTGTCACTCACCGGCCGCGCCGATGACCGACCACGTCAGCGACCATCCCGGCTGAGCCGGTCCTGCTCAGTCGGCCGGCTCAGTGGCTCGCAGCGAACCGGCGAATCCGCGAGTCAGCGGCTCACGGTGAGGCAGTGAACCGACGAATCAGCGACCCGAGTAGCCGCCGTTGTCCGGGCGGTTCTTCCGACGCGGCCGGTCCTGCTGGTAGAACCCGCCACGGGAACGGCCGCCGCCGCGATCGTCGCGGTAACCGCCACGATCCTCGCGGTACCCACCGCGATCCTGGTAGCCGCCCCGGTCCTCACGGTATCCCCCGCGGTCACCACGGTCGCCGCGGTAGCCCCCGCGGTCGTTGCGCGGGCCCCGATCCTCGCGGTACCCGCCCCGGTCGTTGCGGGGTCCACGGTCACGGTCACCGCCGCGGAAGGGCTTGCCCCCGCGCGCGCCACCGGGTCCGCGATCCTCCTGGATCCGGATGGGCGAACCGTTGATCTGGGTGTTGGCCAGCTTGTCGAGGGTTCCCGCGGGGAGGTTCTCGGGCAGACCCACGAGCGTGAACGTGGGGCGGATGTCGATCGCACCGATCTGCGAACCGTTGAGACCGCCCTCGTGCGTGAGGGCACCCACCACGGCGCCTGGGACTACGCGATCGCGGTGCCCCACGGCCAGCTTGTAGGTCTTCATCCCGGCCTCGTCCCCCGGGGAACGGCGATTGCGGGGGCCGTCGCCGTCACGGCGCTCGCGGTCCCGCTTGCGCTGCGGCAGCTCGGGCAGGTCCTCCAGGAGGAACGGGCGGCCGTTCTGGGCGATCACGGCGAGCGCAGCGGCGACCTCGACGGCGTCGACGTCGTGCTCGGACTCGTATTGCTTCACGAGCTCACGGAACAGCGAGAGGTCCTCGGAGTCGATGGTCTCCTCGATCTGCTGCGCGAAGTTCTCCTTGCGGGTCTGGTTGACCTCGTCCGTGGAGGGCACGCGCATCTGTTCGACGGGTTGGCGGGTGGCCTTCTCGATCGCGCGCAGCAGGTACTTCTCGCGCGGGGTCATGAACAGGATGGCCTCACCCTTACGCCCCGCGCGGCCGGTGCGGCCGATGCGGTGCACGTAGGACTCGGTGTCGTGGGGGATGTCGTAGTTGACCACCAGGGAGATCCGCTCGACGTCCAGACCGCGGGCTGCAACGTCCGTGGCCACGAGGATGTCGATCTTGCCGTCGCGCAGCGAGTCCACGGTGCGCTCGCGCAGGTTCTGTGGGATGTCACCGTTGATCGCGGCGGCGGTGTAGCCGCGGGCCTTGAGCTTGTCCGCGATCTCCTCCGTGGCGGCCTTGGTACGCACGAAGACGATCACGCCGTCGTAGTCCTCGACCTCGAGCACGCGGGTCATGGCGTCCAGCTTGTGCGGGCCCATGACCTGCATGTACCGCTGCCGGGTGTTGCTGCCCGTGGTGGTCTTGGCCTTGACCGTGATCTCCTGGGGGTCGTGCAGGTACTGCTGCGCGATCCGGCGGATGGCCTTGGGCATAGTGGCGGAGAACAGAGCCACCTGCTTCTCCTTGGGGGTCTGCGCCAGGATCTTCTCGACGTCCTCGGAGAAGCCCATGCGCAGCATCTCGTCCGCCTCGTCCAACACCACGTACGCGATGTCGTCCAGGTTGAGCGAGCCCTTGGCCAGGTGGTCGATCACGCGCCCCGGGGTTCCCACGACCACCTGCGCGCCGCGCTTGAGGCCCGCGAGCTGCGGACCGTACGAGGAGCCGCCGTACACGGGCAGCACGGTGAAGTCGTCCAGGTGGGTCGCGTAGGAGCCGAAGGCCTCGGCGACCTGCAGCGCGAGTTCGCGGGTCGGCGCGAGCACCAGCACGCGCGTGCTGCGCTGCGGGCCGTGCAGGTCGGACAGCTCCGCGAGCTTGGACAGTGCGGGCACGGCGAACGCGGCGGTCTTGCCCGTACCGGTCTGCGCGAGCCCGACGACGTCGCGGCCGCTCAGCAGCGCGGGAATCGTCGCGGCCTGGATGGGCGAGGGGTACTCGTAGCCCACCTCGTCCAGTGCCGCCAGCACGCGCGCGTCCACGCCCAGTTCGGCGAACGTGGGCGGGTTCGGTTCGGCCTCGGCGCGCTTCTCGGCAGAGTCGTTCTCGGCGGCCTGGGCGGACTCGGCGGTGTCGTCGTCCCGGGCGGTCTGCTCGACCGCGGAAGACGTGTCGGCGGACTCGGTCGCGGTGGGCTCGGTCGCCTCGCCGCTCTCGGTGCGCTGCGCGTCGTCGACGACGACGTCGTGGTTGTCGGGGGCGTCGGTCACGGCGGGAGCGGCGTCGCCCTCGGGGGTTTCGTGCTCGGGGGTCTCGTTGTGGGGATTTTCGTTCTGGGACAGGGAGTCAGTGGACACGGAAGAACCTCGCTTCGGTGGAATGGAGTGATTGTCACCGGTGCGCGCGGTACTACCGCTGAAGTCCTGGACCGACATGCCCACTACGGCGAAACGGTTACGACAGACAAGAAACCGGGATGATAAACCACTAGCCTACCGCACGGCCGGGCCATGTTAGGCCGATCTGCGGGCCACCACGATGTTCGCCTCGTCACTCACGACCGTGTAGTCGACCCCGTACATGTCCCGCGCGTAGCCCGTGACGTCCGCTGGTGGCTCGCCGCTCCACGTCCCGCCGAGCCGGTCCACGACCACGTACTCGGGGGCGGGATCGTCCCCGTTGCCGATCCAGTGCACGCGGGTGGTGCTCACGAGCCCGTTCATGAGCGAGAGGTCCGTGGCCACGCTCGCCCCGTGCGGGATGCGCTCCACCGCGGCGGCCTTGGCGTCCTGACGCGGATCGGGTTGCCATGCCTCGGCGGTGGCCAGTTGCGCGAGCGGTTGCTGGGTGCCCACCGCGAGCGCGACGACCAGCGCCGCCCACGGGGCCGCGCGCGCCATGGTGCGCAGCACCGCACCCTCGCCGGGGAGGAACGGTAAGCGGTCACGGGTGAGGCGTCCGTTCGTAACCCCGCTCCCGGCATGATCCCCCGCGGTTCCTCGGCGCGCCGGGCCGTCTCGGACGACGACGTCGCTCCCCGCCTTCTGCGCGCGATCCGCATCGTCGCGGAGCCGATCGATGGCGTCCACGAGCGCCACGAAGACCACGGGCATCAACACCGCGCTGTAGTGCCACCCCGGCCCCCAGTAGCCGTGGTTGGGGGACAGCATGCGCCACGCGAGCGTGGGCAGCGCCACCAGCGCGAGGGGTGAGCGCACCGCCACCACGGCGCCGATCAGCAGCAGGAGTAACCACGTGACAAGCTTCTCAACCGGGACGACCTGCAACACGACCACGGATGTGGGATCGCGCAGCAGGAGTGCCAGGTCGATCTTGTCCGAGTACGCGAACTCCCCCGCGGGGTTGAGCGCGGGCAGGATCACCCCCACCGCGAGCGCGGAGGCCAGGACGCCCCACACCATGAGTGCTGCGCCCCACCGCGCGGCCGGATCCCGCAGGACCGCTCTCGCGGGATCCGCCGATGTCTGTGCGGCGCCGCGGTCCCCATGGTGGCGGGCATCCGCGGTGACACGATCCTCAGTGCCGTGCACGTGCGCGGCACTGCGCCCTGCGCCGCGGTGGGTGTAGGCGCGGAACTCGGCCCAGCGGCGTCGTACCGCACGGTTCCACCCACGCGCGAACGGGACCAGCGCGTGACCGAGCATGAGCGCCCCGATCACCGCGACCGTGACCCCCAGGTCTTCCTTGACGAGGGCCACGGGCACGCTCCACAGGGCGGCCGCGCGCCACCGCCGTTCCCGCAGTGCGCACAAACCGAGCGCGAGCAGCGGCACGGCGAGCGCGATCTCGTGGAACTGCACCGCGACCGCGTTCTGCAGTCCGAAGCTCGCCGCGTACGCCACGCCGATCGCGACGGCCGGGGCGGGGCGCAGGACATGCAGGGCACACCGCGTGACGACGGCGGCGGAGCTCCCGAAGAGGACGTCCTGCAGGATCATGAGGGTGAGCGCGGAGGGGAGCACGGCGTAGATCGGTGCCAGGACGATCAGCAGCGGGTGGAAGTGATCCCCCAGGAGATTGAACCCGTGGCCCTTGATGTCCACGATCGGTGCGTGTCCGGAGGCGTACGCGGAGAGCAGCTGCGTGAAGATCGCGTTGTCCCACGAGGGGACGTCCCAGCGGATCCACTGGCTCCAGGAGAACGCGCAGTACACCGCGGTCGTGAACGCTCCCACGAGGACGGGTAGCAACCATGCGGGACGAGTCCGCCCGGGGTCGGCCGACGCGGGGGAACGGGCCACGATCCTCCCTCCGGGGTGCCTGTGCCGGGCGGCGGGGTTGTCGGACCCAGTATGCCAGCCGGGTGCGCGCGAGGGTGTCGGAGACCCGTGGCATCATCTGCGCATGACCACCACGGTGCGGACAGCGCGAATCAGCGGTTCGGGGGACTCCCCCGCCCGGTTGCGCTGGACGCCACCCGGGCCCGTGCACCTGGGCCAGACCCTGCGGGTGCTCGGGCGCGGTGCGGACGATCCCACGGTGCGCATCCTGAACGAGGACTGCGTGTGGATCACCACGCGCTCGAGCGGGTTGCCGGTGAGTGCACGGTTCTCCCGCCCACCTCGCGTCGCGGGTGAGAACCCCCTGGACCGGGACGTCGTCGTGGACGCGTGGGGCCCGGGAGCGCAGCAATGGTTGCCGTCGGCGCCCCGGTGGGTGGGCCACGGCGACTCGTGGGAGGAGTTCGAGTCCTCGGCGGGTTTCGCGCAGTTGCCGCACCGGCTCGTCCGGGCGCGCCACGATCACCCGGGGATGCGTTTGCCCGCCACGGGCACCGTCCTGGACCGCGCCGTCGTCTCCATCCTGGAACAGCGCGTCACGGCGATCGAGGCCGTGCGGGCGTACCGGGCGCTGCTGCGCTGGATCGGTGAGGAGGCGCCCGGGCCCGCTCCGCGCGGGATGCGGGTGCCGCCCACGGCCGAGCAGTGGCGCAGGGTGCCGTCCTGGCAGTGGCACCGGGCGGGCGTGGACCCCGCCCGTTCCGCGACGGTCATGCGCACGGTACAGCGGGCGTCGGCCCTGGAGCGCCTGGGCCGGGAACCGGATCCGGCGCGGGTGCGGGCTGCGGTGCAATCGATCAGCGGGATCGGTGTGTGGACGGCCGCGGAGATCACCCAGTGCACCCACGCGGACCCGGACGGCGTGAGCGTGCGGGACTTCCACCTGGCCGACTACGTGTGCTGGTTCTTCGACGGTGCCCCCGGATCGGACGAGCGCATGCTCGAACTGCTCGAACCGTGGCGGGGTCACCGGCAGCGGGTCGTGCGGCTCATCAAGGCCAGCGGGCACCGCAAACCCGCGTTCGGACCCCGCCTCACACCCCAGGATCATCGTCACCACTGACGGGGTTTGATGGGCCCGCCCCTGGATCGGCGCCGCCGCGGCGAACGGGCTACTCCAGAGCGGCGTCGCCCCAAAGAGCGGGCGGGGCATGATGTCGCGTGCCACGCGTGCTGCTCTCCCGCGGATGACAGCCCGACTGAGGTTTGGCTTGCCTGCCTGGCGGGGTTTTCATTTGCGACGCAAACTATCTGCATGGCACAGCACACCGCGGTGGAACCGCACGCGACAAGGTCCGGGGAGAAAATGAACAAGCTGCGCGCCGGGGTCCTGGGCGCGAACGACGGCATCGTGTCCGTGGCCGCGACCGTCGTCGGCGTGGCCGGGGCCACCGCGGCCACGACGCCCGTGCTCGTGGCCGGTTCGGCCGCCGTGATCGGCGGCGCACTGTCCATGGCGCTGGGCGAGTACGTGTCCGTGTCGAGTCAGAAGGATTCGCAGGAAGCTCTCATCGAGAAGGAGAAGTGGGAGCTACAGGCCATGCCGGAGGCCGAGCTCGACGAACTCACGCAGATCTACCGGGATCGCGGGTTGAGCGAGACCACGGCCCGACAGGTCGCGGTGGAACTGTCCGAGAAGGACGTGTTGCGTGCCCACCTGGATGCCGAACTCGGGATTGACCCGGATGACATTCCCAGCCCGTGGGGTGCCGCGATCTCCTCCGCCGTGGCGTTCCTGCTGGGTTCATTGTTGCCGCTGCTGGCCATCCTGCTCCCGCCCGCGCCATGGCGGATCCCGGTCACGTTCGTGGCCGTGCTCGTGGCGCTCGCGCTCACAGGGACGCTCGGTGCCCGGTTGGGTGACACCCCGCACGTGGCCCGTGCCGCGACCCGCGTGGTGGTGGGCGGTGCGCTGGCCCTGGGTGCGACCTTCCTCATCGGTTCCCTGCTGGGGGTTTCCGCGGCGTGACGGGCCGCCGTGACCCACCGCGGTGTCCGACAGCCGTGACGGATGGCCGCAGCGGACGGCCGTGACGGGCTGCGGCCCGGATCCCGCCGGACACGCAGTGAGGGCGGCTCCTTCGGGAGCCGCCCTCACTGTCGTTCGGCGCATGGTCACCGACCCGTGCATTCCTCGAAACGCAGGGGTGTCGGGCCCATTACGGTTTCACGAGCCGGACCCGGCCCGTGGAACCGTGCGGGATCAGTTCTGCTGATCCCCCGCGGCGCCGTTCTCCGCCTCGGCGGCCTGCTTCTCGACCTCCGCGCGGACCTCGTTCATGTCCAGGTTCTTGACGGCGTCGATGACCTGCTCGAGCGAGGACGCGGGAAGCGCGCCGGGCTGCGAGAACACCAGGATGCCCTCGCGGAACGCCATGAGCGTGGGGATCGAGGAGATCTGGGCGGCGGCGGCCAGGCCCTGCTCGGCCTCGGTGTCCACCTTGCCGAACACGATCTCGGGGTTGTTCTCGGACGCGGCCTCGTAGGTGGGCGCGAACTGCTTGCACGGTCCGCACCAGTCCGCCCACCAGTCCAGCAACACGATGTCGTTGTCGGAAATGGTCTGGCCCAGGGTGTCCTGGGTGATGTCTACAGTAGCCATGGAACCAGCCTAGGACTCCCGTTCCGCTGGGCTCCAGAACGTTCACTGCGGGCACAAGGAACGCCCTGGGCACCAGTACCGTGGGCGCCGCGCCGGCGGTATTCGTCCGGAAGCACCCGTGAGGAGCCACCCGTGTCCTTCCAACTCGGCATCGCCACGTGGGGAGAACGCGCTGCCCACCCCGTCACGGGAGAACTACCCGACCCGCGGGAGCGGTTCGCACAACTCACCGAGCTGGCCCGCGCGGCAGACGGCGCCGGACTGGACGTCGTCGCTGTGGGCGAAGGGCACGGGGCTGGCCACATCAACCCGGATCCGTTGCAGCTGTTGACCGCCCTGAGTTCCCACGCCCCGCGCGTCACCCTGTGCGCTGCCGCCTCCGTCCTGACCACCGTGGATCCCGTGCGCGTGGCCGAGCAGTTGCGCAGCCTGGGCACGGTCTCCGGTGGCCGCGCCGAGCTCGTGGCCGGCCAGGGCGGGACCGACCGGGATCTGCGGCTGTTCGGTGTGGATCCGCTCGACCAGGAGCAGATCTTCGAGGAACGCCTGGACCAGCTGCTCGAGTTACTCTCCCCCGGCCCCACCGATCTCGCGGGCATCCACCGGCCCGAGGCCGCTGGCGTCACCCTGCCACCGCCCGTGGGCGGGACGCGCGAGACGGTGTGGGCGGCATCGTCGGGCTCGCCGCGTTCGGTGCTGCGGGCCGCGGGGCACGGGATCGGCGTGATGCTCAACGTCATGGAGGGCCGCTGGGACCAGCTCGTGCCGTACGTCAAGGCGTACCGGGAGGCGCTGCGCGGCTTCAGGCACTCCACGCGCGGCGCGGTGGGCCTGCTGCTGCCGGGCCTCGTGGTGTCCGACGACGACGCCGCCCGCTCCCCCGACGCCCTCACCCTCGCCTATCCGCACTTCGCCGCGGGCACGAGAACCTTCGGCGCCGCAAGCGCCGACGATCCCGCGTGGACACCGGAGGAGTTCCGCGAACAGTGCGGGCCGGAGGGTGCGCTGCTCGTGGGCGGTGTGAGCGACGTCGTCACCAAGCTGCGGGCCATGCGCGAGACGTTGGAGCTGGATCGGGTGCTCGTGCGCGTGGACGTGAACGGCCTGCCCCACGACGCGGCGCTGCGGACCGTGGAACTGCTCGGTCGAGAGGTCCTCCCGGCGCTGCGCTGAGCCCACCCGCGCTGCTCGGAACTCCCGCACCTGCCACCCACATCCATGGGCTCCGCCCCGACACATCACGCCCCATCCTGCGGCTTTTACTGAGCTAAAGCAGAAATGGGCGCCCTCAGCTGCTTGTGCTCCACTAGGAATTCGATGCGGTCGGCACAGAGGGCGGATGAGCCGCGGAGCAGTGCGCGGCAGAGCTTGGCAGAGAAGTCGCGACTGCAGCAGGGCCCTGGGACGAAAGAAGGGGCTCCCCGGATCATGTCATCCGGGGAGCCCCTTCGGGATGATCACTCATCCCCGTGGGTGGCAGGTGAGGGATTCGAACCCCCGTAGGCAGTGCCAGCTGATTTACAGTCAGCCCCCTTTGGCCGCTCGGGTAACCTGCCGAGAGCGCACAGAGCGCATTGCACCCCCGCCGTGCGGGAGCACCTCAACATTACACAGCACACCCCCCGTCCCCCAAATCAGCGCGGGTGCCCCCAGAACCCCTGAACGGCCGGGAGCGTGACATCGGTGCCCCCACGCGGGTGACCGCGAACTGCGCGGGGAGCCCGATCACCACCGATCCGCCCGGTTCCGGCACGAATGCGCTCATCGCGGGCAATTAGGCTGGTGGGTGACATCACGCACCCAACACACTCAGGAGGACAACCGTGGCTTCGGAATCATCATTCGACGTGGTCAGCAAGGTCGACAAGCAGGAAGTGTCCAACGCCCTGAACCAGGCCCAGAAGGAAGTGGCCCAGCGCTACGACTTCCGCGGGGTGGGCGCGGATATCGACTTCTCCGGCGAGAAGATCCTGATCAAGGCCAATTCGGAGGAGCGTGCCCAGGCCGTCCTGGACGTCTTCCAGTCCAAGCTGGTCAAGCGCGGGATCTCCCTGAAGTCCCTTGACGACGGCGAGCCCTACGCCTCCGGCAAGGAGTACCGCATCGAGTGCTCTATCAAGGAGGGCATCGCCCAGGACCAGGCCAAGAAGATCACCAAGCTCATCCGTGACGAGGGCCCCAAGGGTGTCAAGGCCACCATCCAGGGTGATGAACTGCGGGTCTCGTCCAAGTCCCGTGACGACCTGCAGGACGTGATCGCGCTGCTCAAGGGATCGGACGTGGAGGTCGACCTGCAGTTCGTGAACTACCGCTGACGTGACCCGGCCCCGGCGCTGCGCCAGCACCGCGTCGGCCCTACGCCCGTCACACGCCGGTCCGCATCCGGAGACCAGGAAGCCGTGAGCCCCGAGCGGGGATCACGGCTTCTTCCGTACGGGGTTCGCCCCCCCCGGGCACCACGGCGGACACGCGGGCCGCAGTCGTGGGACGACGCGACGGGCCGGTCGCACGCGACGCCCACCGCGACGTCGAAACCCGAACGCCGCGTCAGCGGCCGTAGAACCCGCCGTTGCGTGCCATGTTCTGCAGCCGCTGCACGCGGTCGTCGGTGGAGGGGTGGGTGCGGAACAGGCCGGAGACCGCACCGCCGCGGAACGGGTTGGCGATCATCAGGTGGGACGTGTTGACCACCTTCTGGTCCTCCGGGTTCATGGGCCGCTGGGACGCGCCGCCCTCGATCTTGCGCAGTGCCGAGGCGAGCGCAAGGGGGTCGCCGGTGAGCTTGGCGCCGTCCTCGTCGGCGTCGTACTCGCGCGTGCGGGAGATGGCGAGCTGGATCACGGTGGCCGCGACGGGTGCGAGGAACGCCATGAGCAACCCCACGAGCATGTTGCCACCGCGGTTGTCATCACCGCGCCCGCCGCCGAAGATGGCCGCGAACTGCAGCACCTGCGCGGCGGACGTGATGAGTCCCGCCACCGCGGCCGCCACGGACGAGGTCAGGATGTCCCTGTTGTACACGTGCATGAGTTCGTGGCCGAGCACCGCGCGCAGCTCGCGTTCGTCGAGCATCTGCAGGATCCCCTCGGTGCAGCACACCGCGGCGTTGTCCGGGTTGCGTCCGGTGGCGAACGCATTGGGGCTCATGGTGGGCGCGATGTACAGCCGCGGCATGGGCTGCTCCGCCCGGCGGGAGAGCTCCTCCACGATCCGGTACATGGCCGGTGCCTGTTGCGGGCTCACGGGCACCGCCCGCATGGACCGGATGGCGAGCTTGTCCGAGTTCCAGTAGCTGTATGCGGTACCGATCAGCCCGATCACTGCGAACAAAATGATGAAGAACGAGCTGCGCGTGGCCCCGGCGATGATCCAGCCGATCGCCAGCAACACCACCCACATACCGCCCAACAGCAGCACGGTCTTCAGTCCGTTGTAATGGCGGTGCATTCAGTGTTCTCCTGTGGGGTCTAGCGGGGCAAGAAAATGTTGAGGGATACCGACGGTACCAATGCGGACGGCGGCGCGGGCAGTGGGGGAAATGTGGGCAGCGGGGGGCAGCCCGTCGAGGCAGATGATCTCCCACCCTCCCAGTCCGAACGACACCTCGCAGCCGGGGTCCGTGGTCGTCGGGGGCGGTGGTGCCACCCCCGTCGAGGGGGACGGGACCGGTGTTTGCGTAGCGTCCGACGGCGCGGGGGAGGTTCCCTCGCCCGGGTCCGCGGGGTTCCCTCCCGGGTCCGCGTCACCCGGGAACGGGCTCGGCGACGGCGTGGGCGGGACGTCCGGATCGGTGCCGAGGTCGGGGGCAGAGGACGACGTCGCACCGCCCGCTCCGTTGCCCGGCGCACCCGGGTCCCCGGGCAGTGGCGCACCGCCCGGCCAGCGACCTTGCGAGTCACCCTGATTGCGGCCGGCCTGGCCGTCCGGGCCTTGTCCCTGGGGGACGTCCTCGCGGGCCTGCTCGGGGCGGGACGCGTCGGAATCGCCGAGGGCCACGGACCCTCCACCGTCGGAACCGCCCGAGTCCCCCTGAGCCACGGACGCGGAATCTCCACCATCGGCGGCACCGCCGTCCGAGTCCCGACCGGCGGAATCCCCATCGCGGGAATCACTGCCGTCCGCATCGTCGTCGCGACCGGCTGCGGGTGTCTCGGAAGAACCGCGGGCGCCAGACGCAGCGGCGTCGCCGTCGGAAGAGTTCACATCCGGGGAGGCGGCGACGGCGGGCGCACCGCCCGAGGGATCGTCCGGCGAGTTGGACACGGCCACGATCCCCACGGCCGCGGCGGCCGCAACCAGGACGCCGACCGCGGCGATCGCCAGGCCCATACCGGACGATGCGAACGCAGCAATCCCCGTGGACTGCCCTGCGGCTGCAGCCCCGGACGAGGCGCCCGCGCCGGCCACGGAGCCGCCGGCACCCGGACCCCCGGAGGTTGCCATGGCGCTCCCCGCCGCGCCATCGAAAGCCGGGGTCCCCGCGACTCCCGGAGCCTGGGACGCGGCAGCCCCGAAGCCCGCCAGGGACGTGCCGGCGAGCGCGTCCACGAGCCGACCGCCCGCGCCGGCCCACAACGGAAGTCCGGCTAGGACGGGCAGGAGCCAACCGCGCATCCCGATCCCGAGGTCCTGGAGCTGCAGGTACTCGGCGGTGCAGCGGGGACACCGGTCCAGGTGTTCCTGCACGACCTTGGTGCGTGACGGGGTCAGGGAACCGCGCGCGAACGCACCGAGCTGTCGTGAGTACTCGCCGCAGTCCTCGAGTGCTCGCACCGAGACGTGTTCCTGCATGTAGGCGGTGCGGAGTCCCTCCCGTGCGCGTGTGCCCAGCGCGGAGACCGCGTTGGGTTGAATGCCCACGGCGGAGGCCACCTGACGCGGCTTGCGCCCCTCGATCTCGAGGTACCACAGCACTTCCTGCCAGCGCTCTGGCAGGGACGCGAACGCGCGGGCCACCACCACGGAGTCCACCTGGCGCACTACGGTGTCCTCGAACAGTTGCACACGGTCCAGCGGCCCGTCCGGCTGGGGGTCCACGGGACGCGTGCGGCTCAGCTCGTTGGCGCGGTCCGCAGCGAGCCGGGACACGGCCGTAACGAGGTAGGCGCGCAGGAACTCCCGGGGGCCCTTGCCCTCCTTGAGCAGCGCGAACACGCGCGTGAACGCCTCGGAGACGAGGTCCTCCGCTTCCGGCTCGTTGCGGGAATGCATGCGGGCCACGGCCAGCGCCGCCCCGCGGTGCCGTTCGTAGAGCGTGGCGAAGGCATGCGAGTCACCTTCGCGGACCGCGCGTAACAGGTGTTCGTCGCTGATGCGTTGGCCGCCCTGGCCCGGGTGGTCCCCGGTGCCGGGAACTGCTCTGTGTGACATGGCGCTCTCTGCCCACTGGAAGTAACTCGGTACCTCCATTGTGACAGCCGCGGGCGCTGCGCGGCACTCCGCGACCCCGCCCCTCCCCCGCGTTCCCGCTGTCACCGCGCCGGCCCGGTCATGGCCGGGGGCGGGACCGGCGCCCCCACGCCGGTCCCGCCCCCGTCTCCTAGTGCCATCTCCCTCCCCCGCGCCGGACAGCCCGTCCGGCAAGGAGACGCTCTCACCCGCCGCGTGCCGCGCGATGTGTCCCCGTGGTGATCGCGGCACCGGTTCGCCGGTCCCAGAGCGATCGGACCGTCCGGGATCCCGCGCAGCCCGCGCGGGATCCACTACGTAGACGCACGGGATCGGAAATCATGACGCGAGATCCGAAAACTTTTTTCGCGGGTCCCGTCACGGATGACGACGCCGCTGCGCGCGGCCTTCCGCGCGCCCGTCCCGGACCGCGACGGCCCCACGCGGCGGGCGGGCTGCGAGCGCACCACGGCGGTGACCCGGGACCGCGGGGGGCATGTCGGCGGGGACGGCGGCGTTGACAGCGCGGGAGCGCCGTGAGTGCAACTATTGTGAGTAGCTCAGAATAAGAATAGAATGGACCCCATGGAGACCACCGTTCAGGCCGCGCCGCACCCGTCGCGGGATGCGTGGACCTCGCATCTGCGCTCGCACGGGCGCAGGGTCACCAAACAACGTCTTGCCGTGTTGGACGCCGTGTCCGCGGTCCCGCACGCCACCGCCGAGGACACCGTGCAGCAGGTCCGCTCCGTGCTGCCCAATATGTCCGTCCAGTCCGTCTACGTGGTCCTCGCGGACCTCGCGGCGATCGGGATGGTGTCCAAGTTCGAGCCGCCCGGATCCCCCGCGCGCTACGAGATCAGCACCGGGGACAACCACCACCATGCGTACTGCGTGCGCTGCGGAGTGGTCCAGGACGTGCCGTGCGCCGTGGGCCATGCCCCGTGCCTCACGCCGTCCCAGGACCACGGCTTCGAGCTGCTAGCCGCGGAGGTCGTCTACCGGGGTGTGTGCCCCCGCTGCCAGGAAGAGCTCGCGGCGAGCGCGACCGAGGCCCGCTGAGCCACGCTGACACCGGCTCCCTTACGCGCGGCCCTGGCATACAGCCCTGGCGCACCCCCGGACACGCCCCGCGGGTGTGGAAACTGCGGACGAGATGCGCCGCAATTCCGACCCACCGACCTCTCAGTCGCGAGGCTGCGAGGTACCGCCCTGTTCGCGCTGCGTGACGAGCTCCAGCATCTCCCGCAGCTGCGCCGTGGGCAGGGTGGCCACGGGGGCCATGGCATTGAGGCAGATGGCCGCCGCACCCGATTCGAGCGCGAACTCCAGGATCTTCCGGGACGGGGCCGAGCGCACCGTGAGCGCCGGGTCCAGGGCGGCCACCTCCGCCGCGGATGTGAAGACCAGCAGGGTATCCGGTGCGGCGCCCTCCTCGGAGGGTTGGACCATGACCGGGATCGCGTTCTCCCCCTCGTCCCGGGTGCCGAGCATGAGGTGGCCGTTCGGGTTGAGCAGGGCCCCCAGGACGTCCGCCATGGCATTGTCCAGCAGCGCTTGCTTGAGTGCCTCGTTGTGGGGTGAGCGGCCCACCCACTCGATCTGCTGGCGGGGGATCCGCAGGGCGTGTTCGGACGCCGGGTCCACCACGATCTCGTCGTACTGGGTGTCCTGCGCGACCATCTCGATCATCGCGCTCGCGCGCTGGCGCAGCAGGACGGGTTCGGCCAGATCCGGGTTCTTGTTGCTGCGGGTGAACATCTCGCGGGCCTGCTCGGCGGTCGTATACACGGCCAGTGCGCGACCACCGTCGGGTTGGGCGACCGCCTGGACCCGGATGTGGGACTGCGGCCCCACGGGCTGACCGTCCTCCCCCGGGACCAGGTCCGATCCGGAGATGTCCAGCAGCACGGTCCCGGCCAACGCCTCGCGCAGGGCCCCGGCCAGGGTCCGCTCCCCGGGTTCGCGAGTGAACGCCTCGGCCGCCGCGCGCAACCGGGGGTGCACGTCCCCGTGGGAGTCGTCCTCGGAGGCCGGTGCGAACGGCAGCTCGACCCCGGCCTCATCGGCCAGTTCCAAGGCCCACAGCGGCGTACGCTCCTGGGTACGCGGGAACTCAGTCAGCTGAGCCAGCACGTCCCGGCCCGTGTAGGCGCCCTCGTCCGCGTAGGGGCGGGGCAGCTCCCGGAAATTGTAGGACGCGCTCGTGTGCAGCGTGGGTTCGGGCCACCCGCTCGCGGCGATGCTCACGGACGCGGTGAACCAGCTTCCCCGCCCGGGCACCGCGCAGCTGCGCTGCAGTTGCGCGATCGTCTCCAGCACCGGGCTGTCCTGCTTGATGGGCCCTGCCGCCCCGGGGATCACGGAGCCGTCCCTGTTCTCGACCACCCGCAGATGGACCCGCCCGCCCTGGGGCTTGAACTCCACGAGCATGGTGTCCCAGCCCGGTTCCGTGCGCAGGACGGACATCACCCATTCGCCCACCCGTGCGACGAGTTCACGCTCACCGGGTGCGGGGGTCGTCGATTCGGGCCGAGGCTCAGAGGTCATGGTGTGGTGTCCCTTCGACCCGTGAGCCACGGGTCCGCTCGCTGTAAATTCGCGCGATCTCCCCCGGTCGCTGCCGGGCGCCGCGCGCCCCCAGCCTAACGAACCGCTCGCGTGCGAGGTCCCAACACGGCCGCGGGGTGCGACGTCGCTCGGTGCGGCCGCGGCGTCGTCGTCGGGTACGTGCCGCGGGCGGATACAGGGGCCCCACAGGCACCGACGTGCCGTCCGGCGCGCGCTGGCGTCCGCGCCAGTTGTTAGCCTGGACCCATGACGAAAACTTTGCAGGAGTTGATCGACGCGTCGATCTTCCTTTCCACCGAATACCAGGCAGTGCTGGCGGAACTGTCCCAGGGCGCGGAGTGGGACGTGGACTTTTCCGCGCCGTCGTTCACCCTGCAAACCACGCCTCCCGTCACCCTGACCCCCTACCTGTTGGGCACCGAATCTGCGTCCCGCGGGTCCTTCGTGTGGTCGTGGCAGGAGCTTGGGCATTTCAACCCGCGCGTGGTCTCCGCCGCCGTGCAGGCCAAGCAGGCCGGTGAGCGTCACGAGGTCTCCGAGCTGACCACGGACGAGCTGCCCCTCGAGGACGGTCTGGCCCGCAGGCTGACCCTGGCCGCCAAGGCCGTCACGGGTCTCTACGCCCACTATCCCGCGCGCGCCGGTGGCAACATCACGGCGTGGTTGCTGCTGGACGGCCCCGAGTTCGAGCTGCCCCGACTCACGGAGCAGCGCATGATGCAGGTCATCGGGGAATCCCTGACCACGGACACCGCCGTGGACCACAACCTCGCCGTAGCCAGCTACGCCAAGCTGCGCGGCGCCCACGTGGAGTGGGACACGGACGCCACCTGTGTGGTCACCGTGCACGACGGCGCTCAGCGCTTCTGGTTCGACGACCACCAGATCACGGGCGTGGAACCCGCTGAGCCCTCCGTGGGCGAGGACGAACTGCGCGAGCTCGAACACCAGGCGCAGACCCACCGCGAGGCCCTGCTCGAGGACCGCCGTGCCGCGGTGGCCCAGGCCGAGCAGCTCGGTGAGCAGCAGCGCGTGGAGTCCGCCGAACGCAAGCGGCGCGAGCGTGAAGAAGCCGCCGCAGCGGCGTCGTCCGCGTCCGAGCAGGAGGAGCCGCTGCCCAGCGAGCTGTCCCGCGAGGAGATCGAGGCGCCCGAGCCCGAGCAGCCCGAGGGGGACGTGGCCGTCCCCGCGAGCGAGGTGCGGGACCCGGACCGCCCGTTCGACCAGGAACCCACCTCCGGACCCGCCGAGCCGGGTCGCGTGGAGACCACGGTGCTGCCCGGTCCCTCCGGGGACGCGGCCACCGCCGGCCCACAGGCCTCCCCGCACCCCAACACCACGGCCATGTCCCGGATCCCGGACCCCGAGTTCGCCGCGGCCCAGCCGGGGATGCAGGACGAGGACGCGGCGCGGGACACGCGCGAACCCACTGCGCCGGAACCGAGCGAACCCGCGACGGAGCAGCCAGTCCTGCGGGACGTTTCCGAGGACACCGTGGCCCGCGAGCGGGCCGAGCGGGAGACGGTGGTCGCCCGCGAGACCGTCGCCGGCCCCGGCGCTGCTGAGGACGACATCTCCGCCCCCGCCGTGGTGGACGGCCAGGAGGTCGAGACCAACGAGCAGGCGGAGAAGAAGGGCAAGAAGAAGCGCGGTTTCCTGAGCCGTTTCTTCGACCTCTGATCGCGAACCGACGCGGCGGTCACCGGGGATAGGATCGGACGGTGACTGACAACGCGACTTCCGGCCCGGGCCCTCACCAGCAGAAGAGGGCCCGGGCCGGTTTCGGCTACGGGTTCGCCGCGTACGGGATCTGGGGGTTGCTGCCCCTGTACTTCGTGGTCCTGGCCCCGGCCACGGCGTACGAGATCGTGGCCCTGCGCATTGTCTTCTCCCTGGTGGTCTGTCTGCTGATGCTGGCCGTGACCCACTCCGTGGGCCGGTTCATCCGGTTGTTCCGGGACGGCTCGGCGGTGCTCGCGCTCACGGTGGCCGGTGTGCTGATCGCCGGGAACTGGTTGCTGTACACGGTCGCCACGACCACGGGGCACACCCTCGAGGCGTCCCTGGGGTACTTCATCAACCCGCTCGTGGCCATCCTGCTGGGTGTCCTGGTGCTGCACGAGAAGCTGCGCCCCCTGCAGTGGACCGCGATCGCCGTGGGTGCGCTGGCCGTGGTGATCATGGCCGTGTTCTACGGCGCGGTGCCGTGGCTCTCACTGGGCCTCGCCTTCACGTTCGGCTTCTACGGCCTGGTTAAGTCCCGCGTGGGCTCGCGCTATCCCGCGCTGATCACCCTCACCGGGGAGACCGCCATGATCACGCCGCTCGCGCTCGTGGCGGTCGCGCTGCTGGGCGCCCAGGGACAGATCACCCTGACCTCCGAGGGCACCGGGCATTTCCTGTTGCTGCTGTCCTCCGGCGTGATCACCGCTGTTCCGCTCCTGCTGTTCGGCGCCGCCGCCGCCCGGCTGCCCCTGAGCACCGTGGGCATGCTGCAGTACATCGCACCGATCGGCCAGTTCATCCTGGCCGTCCTGGTCTTCCACGAGGAGATGCCCCCGGAGCGCTGGGTCGGTTTCGGCCTCGTGTGGCTCGCCGTGGTGCTGCTCGTGCTCGACGCCGTCCGCGCGCCCCGCGCGCCCCGTCTCCCCCGCCGCTGAGCGCACGCCCCACGCTACCGTCGCCGCGCGGTCCGGGTCCCGGCATCGTTCTCGGTCCCGTGTCCGGGATACCGGGTCCCGGGTCCTGAGTCCCGGAACGAGAAAAGGCCACCCTTGACCAGGGGTGGCCTTCTCTCATGGGACCGCGTGAATCAGATCCGCGACTCGGGAGCCGCGCCGGCGTTCACCCGGGATCCCGGGTCACCGTCGGTGGCCGCGCGGTGCGCGGCGTCCTCATGGGAGCCCTCCGACGGGGTGTCGAGCTCGTCGACCTCCTCGGGCGAGCGCTTGATGTTGATCAGGGCGAGCAACAGCCCACCCCACACGGTGACCATGGCCACGATCATCATGACGACGGAAATGGTGCTCATGAGAGTTCTCCTTCCGAGCGGCGGGGCTGGACCTGGGCGGACGACCGGCCCGCGGCGTCGCCGACAGGGTCGGTGTGACCCGATCCGGCGTGCGCCCACGGGGCCTGACGCTGCACCACGGTCCCGTCCTCGATGGCGCGCAGGGAGAAGTCCTGGCCCAGTGCGGGGGTGCGGGTCGCGGTGTCCTGGTAGTGGGACAGGGGCTTGTGGCGCGCGAGGGTGCCGCGGTCCACGTAGGCGTCCTGGATGGCGGGGGCGGGGCTCGTGAGGGCCTCCGCGGTGCGCCGGGACCAGGGCAGTCGGGACAGCAGGTAGGCAAAGACGATCAGGGCCACGGCCATCCCCCACCCGAACGTGTTCACGAACCACTGCGGCATGTCGTTGTAGCCCTGGGACACGGTCTCGGTGAGCTGGTCGATGAGGATGTAGCCCAGGATCACCGGGGTCACACCGCCCACCATGATCATCCACGTGCGCCCGAGCTTGAAGGACGAGACCGAGTTGATGTGGTCACGCAGCGTGGGCAACGCCGAGAAGCCCGCGGTGAGCAACAGCACGGACACCAGGGCCGCGGCCACGATGCCGAAGTTGTTCACGAACGCGTCCACGACGTCCAACAGGTTCAGCCCCGTGGTCGTGGGGAAGAACAGCAGGGAGATCGCGGCGAGCGGGATGACCACGAGGGCCACGGCCGCGGGGCGCGAGAGCCCGAGCTTGTCGCGGAAACCGGCCACGATGACCTCCACGATGGAGATCAGGGACGTGAACCCGGCGAACGACAGGGCACCGAAGAACAGCACACCGATCAGCGTGCCGAACGGGGCCTGGGAGATGATGGCCGGGAAGGCGATGAACGCGAGACCGATCCCGGACGTCGCGACGTCGGCGACTTCCGTCCCGGAGGCCGAGGCCATGAAGCCGAGTGCTGCGAACACGCCGATACCGGCGAGGATCTCGAAGGACGAGTTCGCGAAACCGACCACGAGTGCGGAGCCGGAGAGGTCCGAGCGGGGCTTGAGGTAGGACGCGTAGGTGACCATGATGCCGAAACCCACCGAGAGGGAGAAGAAGATCTGCCCGTAGGCCGCGACCCACACGGAGGAATCACCCAGTGCGGACCAGGACGGGGTGAACAGGGCATCCAGACCCGCGGCGGCACCCGGCAGCGTCAGGGCCATGCCCACCATGATCAAGAACATGACCACGAGCAGCGGGATCAACACCACGTTGATCTTCCCGATCCCGTTCTGCACGCCCATCATCAGCACGATCAGCAGCACGAGCCACGCGATGGCCGTGGCGATGAACACCGGCCAGATGAAGTCGAAGCCGATCGTGACCTCGTCCGAGACCCGCATGTAGTCGCTCATAAAGAAGGTCGCGGGGTCGTCCCCCCACGCCTTGCTGAACGAGAACACGGTGTACTGCATGGCCCATCCGATGATCAGGGCGTAGTACACGGCGATCACCACGCAGATGGCCAGCTGCCACCACCCGATGGTCTCGAGTTTGGGGTGCAGCCGTCGGAAGGACAGCGGGGCGGACCCGCGGTAGCGGTGACCCACCGCGTAGTCGAGCATGAGCAGCGGGATACCGGCGGTCAGCAGGGCCACCAGGTAGGGGATGATGAAGGCGCCGCCGCCGTTGTCGAACGCGACGTACGGGAACCGCCAGATGTTGCCGAGCCCCACGGCGGAGCCGATGGCGGCGAAGATGAACATGGTGCGCCCGGAAAATGCTTCCTTCGCGGCGCGACCACGTGTCGTGTCTGTGGACATGGATGAACCTCACGCGGGACGAATCCCATCGGCGCGCACGCGGAAGCCCTCGTGGCGCGCAAGTGGATTACGGATGCGCCAAGCTTACTGAGAACTCAGCCCCTGCGATGCACCACGCCGTGCGCGAATTCGATCAGTGCCGCTTTGGCCACGGAATCGTCGAGCGGTTCGAGGGCCGCGATGGCCTCGTCCGCCCAGTCGTTGGCAATCTGCCACGCCTCCGCAGCCGCGGGGTGCTCGGACACGGCCTCGACGGCGCGGGCCAGGGCGGCGTCGTCGGACAGGTCCCCGTCCACGAGCTCGAGCAGCTCGCGCGCGGAGGCCGCGGCGGCCGGGTCGGAGCCGGCGGCGTCGCGGCGCAACAGCAGGACCGGGAGGGTGTCCACGCCCTCGCGCAGATCCGTACCGCGTATCTTGCCGGAGACGTCCGGGTGGCCGGTGAGGTCGATGATGTCGTCCGCGAGCTGGAACGCGAGTCCCACCTTCTCGCCGTAGACGACCATGAGATCCACCACGGAGCGGGGCCCCCCGCCCAGCAGGGCGCCGTACTGACCGCTCGCGGCGATCAACGAACCGGTCTTACCGGAGAGCACCTTGATGTAGTGGGCCACGGGATCCTCGTCCGGAGCGGGACCGGTGGTCTCCTGCAGCTGCCCGATCACCAGGCGCTCGAACGTGGTCGCCTGGATCATGAGGGGTTCCTGGCCCAGTGCGGAGACCATGGCGGAGGCACGCGCGAAGATCATGTCCCCGGTGAGGATGGCCACGGTGTTGCCCCACACCGTGTGCGCGGTCTGCACGCCCCGGCGCATGGGGGCGGAGTCCATGACGTCGTCGTGGTAGAGGGAGGCCAGGTGGGTCAGTTCCACGACCGCGGCGGCCTCGATGACCTCGTCCGTGACCTCACCGGCCACTTCCGCCGCGAGCAGCGTGAGGAGGGGCCGCACCCGTTTACCGCCGGCGTCGAGCAGGTGCCGGGCCGTGACGTCCGCGATCCGGTCCGCGGAGTGCACGGACTCTGCCAGCCGCTGCTCGATCCGATCGAGGCTGCGCAGCATGAGCGGGCCCAGGTGGGAGTCCTGGGCGATGAGCTCGAACCCTTCGGGCAAGCGCAGGGAGTCATTCGGGCGGCTGGGGTCAGTCACGATCCACCACTCTATCGACAATTCAGCTCGCGGGGGTCAGTGCGTCCAGCACCGCGATCGCGCGATCGGTCACAGTCCGGGCGGGCCGGTCCGACAGTTCCGTCATGACCCGCACCGCGAAGCGCATCATGGCCGGGACGCTCATCCCCGCCCGTAGGCCCGCGGTGAGGATCGCCGGGTGGCCGATGAGCTCGGCGAGCGCCCGGCCCTGCGTGAAATGGGCCCCCCATTCGGCGCGCACGAGCTGCGGGTAGCGGGCGAGCGCGTTCTCCCGTTGCTGGGGCCCGTTGGCCTCGGCGGCGTCCACGATGCACGACGCCGCGAACAGCGCGGACTCCATGGCGTTGGAGATCCCCTCTCCGTTGAACGGGGACACGAGCCCCGCGGAGTCCCCGACCAGCATGAGCCCGGGAACGTAGTGCGGGGTGCGGTTGCCGGCCATGGGCAGCGCGGCCGAACCCACCCGGCCCACCTGGTGCTCCGGGTCAAAGGTCCACTCGGCGGGCATGGACGCGGCCCAGTCACGCAGCACCGCGCGGTAGTCGAGCTTGCCGAACGCGGGCGAGGTGTCCAGGATGCCCAGGCCCACGTTCGCGGTGCCGTCCCCCACGCCGAAGACCCAGCCGTAGCCGGGCAGCAGGGAGCGCTCGGGGTCCGTGCCGTCCGCGAGTTCGAGCCACCCCTCCATCCAGTCGAGCTCCGAGCGCGGGGAACGGTAGTACGTGCGCACGGCCACGCCCAGGGGCCGATCCGTGCGCCGGTGCAGACCCGCGGCCACGGCGGTGCGGGTCGAGTTGCCGTCCGCGGCGAGCACGAGGTCCGCGCGGTGCTCCTCCGTCTCGGATGTGCGTCGCCCGGTCGCCGGGTCCATCACGGCTGCCTGCACGCCCACGATCCGCCCGGTGTCATCACGCAGCACGTCCCGCACCGTGCGGTGCTCGATCACGTGCGCACCGGCACGCCGGGCGTGCCGCACCAGGTCCTCGTCGAAACCCGCGCGCGTGCGCACGAGTCCGTAGGACGGGAAATCGGTCAGTTCGGGCCACGGGACCTCCACGGTGCGCCCGGACGCCACGAGTCGCAGTCCCTTGTTGGCCTTATAACCCTCCGCGGCGCCGTGCGGCAAGCCCATGAGCTGCATCTGGCGCACGGCCCGCGGCGTGAGCCCGTCCCCGCACACCTTCTCCCGCGGGTAGCCGCTCTTCTCGAGCACGGTCACCGCGATCCCCTGGCTCGCCAACCAGTACGCCGCCGTGGCACCGGCGGGGCCTCCCCCGCTGATCAAGACCTTCACTGCGCCGCGGCCCTCCGCTTCCTGTGTTCTTCCTTGTGATGTCGGCGCGCCCGCGTGCTGGACGGACCACCCGCCCATTGTGTCATCGCCCGCCGACGCCGCTGTCCCCGCCGTCGCCGCGACCGCCGCCATCCATGCGGTGGCGCGGGCCTCGCCACGTACGCCGTGCCCGCCGTCGTCGCTCCGCCCACGGACTCGGCAGGAAGCCGGGCCGGTCCCGGTCCCACCCGACCGACACCGCCGCGCCCACGCGCGCGTCCTATGCTTGAGGACGATGACACCCGAGTTCCCCGCGCCCCGCCTGAGTGCGCTCACCCTTCCCCTGTCCGAGGTTCCCGCGGCAGCAGAGTTCGCCCGCAACCCGGACGTCCGGCGGTTGCTGGGCAGCGCGGACCCGGCCACGTGGATCATGCGCGGCAAGGGAATCGTCGGCCTCGGTCGCGTGGCGGCCTACCGCGTGCGGGGCGGGACCCGGTTCACCTCCGCGCGCGTGTGGTGGGACGAGCTTCGCCAGGACGCGACCGTGCATGACTCCGTGCAGCGCCCCGGCACCGGTTTGCTGGCCTTCGGGGCGTTCGCGTTCGCGCCGTCCTCCACGGTGGACTCCGGGCTCATGGTCCCCGAGCTCGTGATCGGCACCGACGCCCATGGCGCGTGGCTCACCCTGATCTCCACCGGACCGTCTGAACCCACGGTCGAGGACGTCGACGCCGCGTGGCGTCGCCTCGTGCGCGCCGCACCCGCGGTGGCGCGGCCTGAGGAACCGGACGCAGCGGCGTCGTCGTACCCCACGGCCGTGCCCGGGACCCTGGACGAACAGCACTGGATGGAGGCCGTCGCGGACGGCGTGGGGATGATCCGCGCGGGGGAGCTCGACAAGCTCGTGCTCGCGCGGGACGTGGTCGTGGACACCGGGCGGCCCATCGAACTCGGTGCGGTGCTGGGGCGGTTGAGCGAACGCTTCGCCACGTGCTGGACGTACTGCGTGCGCCTGGGCCCGGAGCAGGAAGGTTCCGAGCAGGAGGGCCCGGACGACGGGGAGGGTGCGGGCCGGTTGCTCGGCGCGACCCCCGAGATGCTCATCCGGGTGCATCGCGGCACCGCCACGGCCCGTGTGCTCGCCGGGACCCTGGACCGCCAGGACCTGCCGGACGGCGCCAACCCCGAGGACTTCGCTGGTACCGAGCTGGGCGGGTCCGAGAAGCAACAGCGCGAACACCGCTTCGCCGTGGACTCTCTGATCACGGGGCTGTCCCCGTACGCGGATGAGGTCTCCGGCGGCGAGCACCCCTTCATCCTGGCGCTGCCGAACGTGTGGCATCTCGCGTCGGACGTCACCGCGCAATTGCGTGCGGGCGTGGACGGGACCCTGCCCTCGGCCCTCGAACTCGCGGAGGCCGTCCACCCGACCGCCGCGGTGTGCGGGACGCCCACCGAGACCGCCGGGGCCGTGATCGAGGACCTCGAACGCATGGACCGTGGGCTCTACGCCGGCCCTGTGGGCTGGCTCGACGGCGCAGGTAACGGCGAGTGGGGCATCGCCCTGCGCGGGGCCGTGCAGCTGGACGCGCACCGGGCGCGCGTGAGCGCCGGCTGCGGGATCGTGGCCGAATCCGATCCGCGCGCCGAGCTCGCCGAGACCTGGGCGAAACTGCGCCCCATGCTCGAGTCCCTGCCCGCACGGTGGGACCGGGAGTAAAGGGATTCCGGGCCGATCCGGGCACCCCGTAGTAAAATCGCCACGAGTTTCACCCGGAACCCCACATCTCCCCGAGGAGCACACATGTCAACCCTGCGCCGACTCGTTCCCGCGCTCGCCGTCCTCTCCGCCGCAGGCTTGGCACTGACCGGTTGTGAATCGACCTCCGGGGGCGGCTCCCAGGCCGGTGGCTCCGACACGTTCACCGTGTGCACCAACTCTCCGTACCCGCCGTTCGAGTTCGAGAAGGACGGCAAGATCGTGGGCTTCGACATGTCCCTGGGGGACGAGATCGCCAAGGACCTGGGCCGGGAGAAGAACGTCGTGCAGGCGAACTTCGAGACCCTCGAGTCCGGAGCGGCGCTGGACACCGACCAGTGCGACGCCGCCATTTCCGGGATCACCATCACGGACGCCCGCAAGCAGTCCGTGGACTTCTCCAAGCCGTACTTCAACGACCAGATCGCCCTGCTGACCACCAAGGATTCCGGGATCCGCGGCTTCGACTCCGTGGGGGACAAGACCGTGGGCGTACAGCAGGCCACCTCCGGTGAGCAGTTCGCCAAGGACAAGCACCTGAAGACCCAGCAGTTCGAAGACGTGGAGCTCATGTTCCAGTCCCTCGAGTCCGGTGGCGTGCAGGCCGTGTCCGGGAACATCTCCACGCTGTCCAAGCGCGCGAAGGACAACCCGGACCTCGAGGTCGTGCAGACCGTGGACACCAACGAGAACCTGGGCGTGGCCGTGAAGAAGGGCAACACCGAGATCCTCGACTCCGTGAACAAGACCCTGGACCGCATCACGAGCGACGGCACCATGGACAAGATGAAGAAGGAGTGGATGGGCCTGTAGGCTCCACTCCCCGAGAGCAGGACATCCGTGCCGGGCGGTGTGACACCGCCCGGCACGCATATGTGGGCAACCCACGGACAGGGAGACATCCATGGCCATGACCACCCGGCAGCGCGCCAAGCTGTCGCGGGGCATCCAGTACGCCGTACTCGTCGTCGTACTGGTAGCACTCGTGTTCCTCGCGGACTGGAACGTGCTCTACCAGCGCGTGTTCAACCCCGAGGTCGCACTGAACCAGTTCCCCGGGATCATCACCGTGGCGCTGAAGAACACCCTGATCTACACGGTCCTGGGCTTCGTGGTGGGCCTGACCCTGGGTGTGGTCCTCGCGCTCATGAAGCTCTCCTCCGTGGCGCCCTACCGGTGGATCGCGACCCTCTACATCGAGTTCTTCCGCGGCGTGCCCGCGCTGCTCGTGTTCCTGGCCCTGGGCTACGGCATCCCCCTGGCCTTCGGATTCCGCTTCAACCACTACGTGACCGTGATGATCGCGCTCGGCGTGGTCGCCGCCGCGTACATCGCCGAGTCCCTCCGCGCAGGTCTGCAGGCCGTGCCCCCGGGGCAGTACGAGGCTGCCCGCTCCCTGGGCATGTCCCACACCCGCGCCATGGTCACGATCGTGATCCCCCAGGCCCTGCGCATCGTCCTGCCGCCGCTGACCAACGAGGTCATCCTGCTGACCAAGGACTCCTCCCTGGTCTATCTGCTGGGCATGGGCGTGCAGCAGTACGAACTCACCAAGTTCGGCCGCGAAGGCATCTCCGACGCCGGCGCCGGGCTGACCCCGCTCGTCGTGGCCGGCATCTGCTACCTGATCATCACCGTGCCGCTGGGGCTTCTGTCCCGCCACTTCGAAACCAAGACCGACCGGGTCAAGAAGTCCTAGGAGCTCCCAGTGTCCACTTCCGCAGCCTCCCCCGATCCCGCATCCTCCGACCCGTCGGCGACCCCCGGGGCGGATCCCGCCCGGGGTTCCCAGCACGACGCCGCCTCTACTGCAGGTCCCAGCGCTGCCGCGACCGGTCCGGGCCGTTCCGCTGCCCGGTCCCCGGGTGTATCTCGCGCGTCCTCCGACGACGCCGCTGCCGCGTCCGACCGGGGCCACTCCGGTTCCGCCGCGGTGCACGTGCGCGAGCTGCACAAGTCCTACGGGGACCTCGAGGTGCTGCGCGGGATCGATCTGGACGTGGCCACAGGTGAGGTCGTGTGTCTGATCGGGCCCTCCGGTTCCGGCAAGTCCACCCTGTTGCGCTGCCTCAACCTCCTGGAGTCCCCGCAGTCCGGGACCATTTCCGTGGGCGGGTTCACGGTCACGGACCCAGATCTGGACGTGGACGCCATGCGCCGCCGCGTGGGCATGGTGTTCCAGCAGTTCAACCTGTTCCCCCACCTGAGCGTGCTCGAGAACTGCACGGTGTCCCAGGTCAAGGTGCTCAAGCGCTCCAAGGAGGAGGCCAAGCGCATCGCCCTGGCGAACCTGGAACGCGTGGGTCTGGAGGCAAAGGCCGGCCAGCGGCCCACCCAGCTCTCCGGCGGTCAGCAGCAGCGCGTGGCGATCGCCCGGGCGCTGTCCATGGACCCCGATCTGATGTTGTTCGACGAGCCCACCTCCGCTCTCGATCCCGAGACCGTGGGCGACGTCCTCGCGATCATGCGCCAACTCGCGGATGACGGGATGACCATGCTCGTGGTGACCCACGAGATGTCCTTCGCACGCGACGTCGCCGACCGCGTGGTGTTCATGGACGGCGGCGTGGTCGTGGAACAGGGCCCCGCCCGCGAGGTCATCGGCTCACCCCAGCACGAGCGCACCCGCACGTTCCTCTCCCGGGTCCTCAACCCCACCACGGTGGACACCCCGGAGTAATCCGCCCGCCGACTCCCATGAAACGGGGGCCCCGCCCCCGTGATCCTGCAGCAATGGGCGGGGCGCTCGATGCCGCGTGGAAGCACACGATGACGACGCCGCTGTTCGGGAAGAACAGCAGCGCCGTCGTGGTGGAACACGGGTGCCGAGCGGGTGCCCGACCGGATCGGTGGATCAGACGCGATCCGTGACAGGGATGTCGGTGGCGGACCCCCGGATGTCCTGGGTCTCGAGGATCTCCTCGGCCGTGGCCTTGGCCTGTTCCACCGTGCGCTGACGCGGCACGAGGATGGTCACGAGCGCACCGAACAGGGCCACGGCACCGAAGATGTAGAACGCGGTGGCGCCTCCCAGGTTGGCGGCCAGGAGCCACCCGCCGATGAGCGGGCCGAAGATCCCGCCCAGGCGGCCGGAGCCCCAGGCCACGCCGGCGGCACGTGCGTTGGTCGTGTAGTAGTTGGACGTGAAGCCGTAGATCAGCACCTGGGTACCCAGGGTGCCCACACCGGCGATCGCGATGACGATGAACAGCACCGGCAGCGGGAACGCGAAGGTCATAAGCGTCAGGGTGATGGCCGGGAGCACGAACGTGGTGGCCACGATGCGCTGCGGGCCCGAACGGTCCGCGAGCTTGGAGGCGAGCATGCCGCCGATCACCGCGCCCGAGTTGAGCACCGACGTGGCGCTCATTACTCGACCTCGATCCTGACCGAGAGTGTGACCCATGGCACCGGGAGCAACCCCTGGGTTTTACCAGGGGTGCCTCTTTCCCGAATCATGAATGAATCGGCGTGATTGAAACACGCACCCTATGGTGAGGACGCCTATTCACCGGCGTTCACGGTGGTCCCGGCGGGGTCGGCCGGCATCCCTCGGGGCGCGCATCCCGCGCCGATGCAGCGCGCCCACCCGATCACGACGTCATGAGCGGCCCCTGCGGGAGGCGATGAACCGCGGTCAGCCCCGGTTCACCATCCCGGAGGGCCGCACCGAGATCACCTCGACCTGAGAATCCCGCGTGGCGTCCACTGCCGTGCGCACCGCCGCGGCAATCTGCTCGGGGCGGATCCAGTCCTCGGGGTGGTACTCGTTGCCCATGTACGCCTGCAGTTTTTCCTGCATGTCCGTGGCCACGCGCCCCGGGTGCACCGAGCTCACGCGCACGCCGTTCTCGCGTTCCTCCTCACGCAGCGCGTCGGTCAGGGCGCGCAGGGCGAACTTGGTCCCGGAGTACAGCGCCGCCGACGGGCCCGAGGTGAACCCCGAGCCCGAGTTGATGGCCACGACGTCACCGCCGGCCACGCGCAGCTGGGGCAGGGTCAACCGGGTCAGCTGGGCCACGGAGATCACGTTGATGTCGAAGATCCGCTCCCACTGCTCCCGCGTGGCCTCCTCCACCCGCGCTTGCGGTGCGATCCCGGCCGAGTGGACCAGCACGTTGAGCCCCTCGAACTCGTCCCGCAGGGGTTCCCACGCCGCGGCGACCTGCTCGTCCGAGCTCACGTCCGCGGTGAACGCCCGGGTCCCCGGACCCAGCCCGGCGAGTTCGTCGCGGACCCGCTGGACGGCGTCGGCGGAACGTCCGCCTACGAAGACGATGTGGTCCCGTGCGAGGTCCTGCACGATGGCCCGGCCGATGCCGCGGGTGGCGCCCGTGACGAGCGCGGTGCGGACGGTGGTCGTGTGAGTGCTCTGCTCAGTCATGACGCCATGCTAACGAGCGCCCCGGACACCATGGGCGGCGCATACGGGCGCAGCCGGCCCGGGACGGTACGCACGGCGCACGGTGAAAAACATGTGAGCGCCGAGTGGCATTCACTCCCCCGCGCGATGCTCCCGTTCGGAGGGCTCGCCCTCAAGGTACTCCCGCACCGCTCGCGCACCGGCGTCCCTGGCGGCCACGTTGAAGTCCCGCAGGCTCTGCCGGTCCAGTGTGACCTCGATGACCCGCCGGCTGGCCACGGGTGCGGCGAGTGCGGCGGCGAGTTCGATCGCGGTGTCCGCGCTCACGTATTGGACCCCGTACGCCGCACACAGCTCCGCGATCCCCACCGTGTGGGGGGTTCCGAAGAAGCGCTCCACGGTCGCGGTGTAACGCGGGTCCCGGCCCAGCTCCCCGTGTTCCAGGGTCTGGAAGATCCCGCCGCCGGAGTCGTTGACCACGATCATGTGCAGGTCCGGAACGCGTTCGCCGGGTCCCAGGAGCAGTCCCCCGGCGTCGTGCAGGAACGTCAGGTCCCCCATGACGGCACGCACGGGCCGCCCCGTCCCCAGTCCCACGCCGTGCGCGGTGGCCACGGTCCCGTCGATCCCCGCGAGCCCGCGGTTGGCGATCACCGCCAAGGGCCCCCGGGCGCGGGCCACGAGATCCAGGTCCCGAACGATGTTAGAGGACCCCGCCACGAGTACCGACCCGTCCGCGCACGCTGCGTCCCACACTGCCCGCGCTACGTGCAGGCGCGTCAGCGAGGGTTGGTCGTCCGCGAACCGCAGCACCGCGGCGTCGGCGGCGGCTCCCGCCTCGCGCCACGCCTCGAGCCACCCGGGTTCCGCAGGTCCGACGGCGCTCGCCGCCTCCTCGAACGAGCCCACCGCGTCCTCGGGGCGCCTGCCGTGCTCGAACCACGGAGCGGGATCGGGTCGCACGGCGATCACCCGCACGTCGGGGCGCTTGAGCAGCGCCGAGACACGGCGACTCAGGGTCGGGCGGCCCACGAGGATCACCGAGTCCACGCGCTCACCGAGGGGTGAGTCCAGCACGCTCTCGTAGGACGCGATGGCGGCCTCTCCCGCGCGCGCCTGGGACGAGGGTTCGGCGAGCAGGGGCAACGAATGCTCCAGCGCGAAACGCTCGGTGGTAGGCCCCGCGCCGTCGCCGGCAAAGATGAGGGGATGCGCGGTGCCCGCGGTCGCCGAGGGTGCCGGGGGCGCCGAAGACTCAGAGTCGGAAGACACCCGCCGCGCAGCATTGGAACGCATATCCGCGCCGTCGGCCTCGGAAGTCACACGCACGGGCTCGTTCCATGGCGCCGACTCCGCGATTCGCACCGACTCGGCGGGCGGGAGGAACGGCTCCAGGAGCACCGACCACGGGTGCACCCGGATCCGCGCGGCACCCCCGGAACGCACGGGCCGCACCTCACTCGCGAGGTCGCGGGCCCAGCTGCGCAGGTGACGGTGGTCGTCGTCGCACACGGGGTACAGCGGATCGCGCAGGGCCACGTTCACGTGCACGGGTCCAGGCGGATCCTGCTCATCGCCGGGAAGGGCGGCCAGGATGTGATCGAGCAACGATTCTACGTCCTCGCACTGCTGCGGCCATGACAACTGCGGATCGTCCGGGGGTAGCAGGTCCACGGCCGCGCGCACGAAGTTGGCGAACATCCCGGGTTGCCGCGTGGTCTGGTTCGCGCCGGTCCCGCGCAGTTCGGGCGGGCGGTCCGCGCTGAGCACCACCAGGGGGACCCCCGCGTGGGAGGCCTCCATGACCGCCGGGAGCAGCTCACCCACGGCCGTCCCGCTCGTGGTCACCACGGCGCACGGCAGGCCCGTGGAGCGGGCGATGCCGAGGGCGGTGAAGGCGGCGTCGCGCTCGTCGATCCGCACGTGTACCGACAGTGCACCGCTGGCCTGCGCTGCGGCCGCGGCATATGCCAGCGGCGCGGAACGCGACCCCGGGGACACCACGAGGTGTTCCATCCCGCGCATCGCGAGGGCGCGCAGGACGGCGGTGGCCGAGACGAGGCTGGGGCTGATCACGCTCCAGAGCGTATCGACCGGCACCGACACGCACAGCGGCCCCGGTGCCACGCCGTCGTCGACGACGTGGACCGGGGCCGCAAAGGTCACTCAGGGACGGCTCAGATGGCCCACTCCCCCGCGTCCGCGCGGAGGTTACCCAGCACACCCGGGGTGTTGACGCTGTCGTCCTGCACCATGCCCGCGGCCTGCGTGCGACCGGACTGTGGGTCGATGAGCAGGAACGAGCCCAGCGCGTGCGACTGCGTGTACGCAGTGGTGAACAGCGGTTCGGCCACGCGCACGGTCACCCGGCCAATATCATTGAGCTCAAACGACTCCACCGATTCCGCGGCGAGGTTCTCGAGGTTCAGCCGCCCGTCGAGCGAACCCACGATCCCGCGCACCACGCGCGTGGTGTGCTTGAGCAGCACGCGCTGGCCCTCGCGCAGGGGCTTCTCGTCGTCGAGCCAGCACGCCACGGCCTCCACCGACTTAGTGCCCGACGGCGCCCCGGCCGGTTCCGCGATCAGGTCACCGCGCGTGATGTCGATCTGATCCGCGAGCGTGAGGGTGACGGACTGCCCGGCCACGGCGTACTCGGCGGGAGCCCCGGCCACGTCGATGCGCTCAACCGTGGTGGTGCGCCCGGCCGGTTGCACGGCGACCTTGTCCCCCACGGCCACCGAACCGGAGGCAATCTGGCCCGCGTAGCCGCGGTAGTCCACGAACTCCGGGGACAGTGCGGCGGCCTGCGGGCGGATGACGCACTGCACGGGCAGCGCGAACCGTTCCGCCTGGGTGAGCTCGGACGAGTCCGGGAGGTTCTCGAGCCAGCTCAGCAGGGACGGACCGTCGTACCACGGGGTGTCCTGGGAGGCCTCGACCACGTTGTCGCCGCGCAGCGCGGAGACCGGGATGATCCGCAGGTCCAGCACACCCAGTTCGTCCGCGAGTTCGTGCAACTGTCCGCTCAGTTCCCGGAACGCTTCTTCCGCATCGGGCAACAGGTCGATCTTGTTGACCGCGACGATCAGGTGCGGCACCCCCAGCAGGGCCCCGACAGCCAGGTGGCGCCGGGTCTGCTCCATGATCCCGTGGGTGATGTCCACGAGCACGATCAGCGCGTCCGCGGTGGAGGCACCCGTGACGGTGTTGCGCGTGTACTGCACGTGCCCCGGGCAGTCCGCGAGGATGAAGCTGCGCGCGGGCGTCGCGAAATAGCGGTAGGCCACGTCGATCGTGATGCCCTGCTCGCGTTCGGCCCGCAGCCCGTCCGTGAGCAGCGCGAGGTCCGCGGCGTCCAGGCCGCGGGACTGGCTGACCCGTTCGATCGCGTCGAGCTGGTCCACCAGGATGTTCTTGGTGTCGTGCAGCAAGCGGCCCACGAGCGTGGACTTGCCGTCGTCCACGCTGCCGGCCGTGGCGATCCGCAGCAGGCTTGCTCGGTTCTCGGTGCTCATCTCTAGAAGTAGCCCTCTCGTTTGCGGTCCTCCATGGCGGCCTCGGACACGCGGTCGTCCGCGCGGGTGGCCCCGCGTTCGGTGAGGGTGCTGGTCATGACCTCAGCCAGCACCTCCTCCGCGGTCGTGGCCGGGGACTCCACGGCACCCGTGCAGCTCATGTCACCCACGGTGCGGTAGCGCACGGTGCGCTGCTCCACGGTCTCGTTCTCCCGCGGGCTTACGTACTCACCCACGGCGAGCCACATCCCGTCGCGGCTGATCACGTCCCGCTCGTGGGCGTAGTACAGCGGGGGCAGGTCGATGCCCTGCTCGGTGATGTAGGACCAGATGTCCAACTCGGTCCAGTTGGACAGCGGGAACACCCGCACGTGCTCACCGGGGCGGTGGCGCGTGTTGTACAGGCTCCACAGTTCAGGGCGCTGGTTACGCGGATCCCACTGACCGAACTCATCGCGCAGGCTGATGATGCGTTCCTTGGCGCGGGCTTTCTCCTCATCACGCCGGGCGCCGCCGTAGACGACGTCGTGCTTGCCCTCCGCGATCGCGTCCAGCAGGGGAACGGTCTGCAACTGGTTGCGGGTGCCGTCCGGGCGCTCGGCCAGGCGGCCGTCGTCGATGTAGTCCTGGACCTTGGCGACCTCCAGACGGATCTTCAACCGCTCCACGGTGCGGTCCCGGAACTCCAGGACCTCCGGGAAGTTGTGCCCGGTGTCCACGTGCAGCACGGGGAACGGGATGGGGGCCGGCCAGAAGGCCTTGGCGGCCAGGTGCAGCATGACCACCGAGTCCTTGCCGCCGGAAAACAACAGCACGGGGCGCTCGCCCTCGGACGCGGTCTCGCGGAAGATGTGGATGGACTCGGCCTCGAGGCGCTGCAGCTGGGAGAGTGTCACGGACTCGGAGGTGGTCGTGGTCATAGATGGATCCCGCATTCTGTCTTGCCCACACCGGACCAACGACCGGCGCGGGGGTCTTCTCCGGGCGCGACCTTGCGCGTGCACGGTGCACACCCGATGGACGGGTAGCCCTGGCCCAGCAACGGGTTGACCACCACGAGGTTCTGCTCGGCGTAATCGACCACGTGGTCGAAGCTCCAATCCACCACGGGGTTGAGCTTGACCATCTGGTGGTGCTCGTCCCACTCCACAGGCGCGGCGTTCGCGCGGTGGGGTGTCTCCTCGCGCCGCAGCCCGGTCACCCAGGCCTCGTAGCCGGCCAGGGCCTTGTCCAGCGGCGCGACCTTGCGCATCCCGCAGCACAGGCCCGGGTCACGGTCGTGGAGCTTGGGACCGTACTTGGCGTCCTGCTCGGGCACGGTCAGCTCGGGCAGCAGGGTCCGCACGTTCACTGGCCAGTCCGAGGCGAAGCGATCGCGGGTCTCGAGGGTCTCCGGGAAGTGGTAGCCCGTCTCCAGGAAGAGCACGTCCACGTCCTTGACGTGATTGCTCACCAGGGCGGGGACCACGGTGTCGGAGGCCATGGAACACGCGACCGCGAGCTTCTTCCCGAAGGTCTCGGCGGCCCACGCGAGCACCTCGTCCGGGTCCGCATCCCGCAGTCCGAAGCGCTGCTGCGCCTCCTCGACGAGCGCCTTGAGCTCCTCGACGGAGCGGGTGCGTCCGGGGGAAGCGGCCGCGGGGTCCTGCTCGATGGTCGTGGTATGAGCGGACGACGACGCGTCCGCCGCGCCGCTGTTGCCTGCGGTGTCGGTCCTGGTCATTTCAGTGAATCCTCCTGGGCGTTCAGGGCCCACTCGGCGAAGCTCTGGTGAGCCTCGCGCTCGTCGAGGAACGTGCGGGTGACACGCTCCACGTAGTCGGACAGGTCATCTGCGGTGATCTTCAGCCCGCGCACGGTGCGACCCAAACCGCCCTCCTCGCGGTCCGGGGAGGCCAGGCCGCCGCCCAGGTGCACCTGGAACACGTATTCCTCACCGATGTACTGGCCCTTGAGGCCGATGTCCGCGGTCTGGATACGCGCGCACGAGTTGGGGCACCCGTTGATGTGCAGGGAAATGGGAGTGGGGATCTCCACGTCCTGGAGGCGCTGCTCCATGTCGTCGATCACCCGCGCGGCAAGACCCTTGGTCTCCACGAACGCGAGCTTGCAGAACTCGATCCCGGTGCACGCGATCGTGGACCGGCGGAACGGGCTGGGCTTGGCGTGCATTCCCCACGGGCGCAGCGTCTCGATCAGGGAATCCACGTTCTCCGGGGCCACGTCCAGCACCAGGACCTTCTGGTGCGGGGTCAACCGGATCCGGCCGGAACCGGCGGCCTCGGCGGCGTCGGCGAGCGCCACGAGGGCGTCACCGCTCAGGCGACCCGCGGTCAGCGCGAAGCCCACGTACTTCTTGCCGTCGTTCTGCTCGTGAACCCCCACGTGATCCGCGTGACCCACGGCGCGCCCGGGGGCGGGACCGTCGGGCAGCTCGCGACCCAGGTACTCGTCCTGGAGCACCTGGCGGAACTTCTCCGGGCCCCACTCGGCGAGCAAAAACTTCAACCGGGCCTTGGTGCGCTGCTTGCGGTAGCCGTAGTCACGGAAGATCGCAGTGACCCCGGCCCACACGGGCACGACGTCCTCCGGCGCCACGAACGCACCCAGGCGCTCCCCCAACCGCGGGGACACGGACAGTGCACCGCCCACCCACAGGTCGTAACCGGGACCGAGTTCCGGGTGGTTGACCCCCACGAAGCTGACGTCGTTGATCTCGTGCACCACGTCCAGGGTGCGGCTGCCGGTGATCGCGGTCTTGAACTTGCGCGGCAGGTTCACGTAGTCCGGGTTGCCCACGAACTCTGTGCGCAGCGCCTCGAGCTCGGACGTGGGATCGATGATCGGATCCGCCTCGACGCCCGCCACGGGGCTGCCCAGGAACACGCGGGGGGTGTCACCGCACGCCTCGAGGGTCGTGAGCCCCACCGAGTCCAGGCGTTCCCACATCTCGGGGACGTCCTGGATGCGCAGCCAGTGCAGCTGGATGTTCTGCCGGTCGGACACGTCCGCGGTGCCGCGCGCGAAATCCCGGGAGATACCACCCAGCACGCGCGTCTGCTCCGTGGTCAGCTGTCCGCCGTCTAGGCGGATGCGCTGCATGAAGTACTCGTCCGAGAGCGATTCGGCGTCCAGCTTGGAGGTCGACGCACCGTCCACGCCCTGCTTGCGCTGCGTGTACAGGCCCAACCAGCGGAACCGCCCGTGGACGTCATCCGCGGGGATCGAGGCGTACCCCGTCTTGGAGTACGTGTCGATGATCCGCTGCCGGACGTTGAGCGAGTTCTCCTCCGCCTTGAACTCCTCGTTGTGGTTCAGCGGCGTGCGGCCGCTGACCTTCCACTGGCCCAGATCGGTGCCCTTGCGGGGTCCGCGCACGCGGCCGGACGCCGCGGCGGGGGCCTTGTCCTGGGTGTCGGCGGAGGGTGTCATGGGTGCTCCTTGGGTGAGGGGGAGGCAAGTCGCTCCAACGTACCGAGCGAGCCCTCAGTGCAGCGATTCACCGTCACAAACCCGTCACATAGCCGGCATTCCCCCTGGTCACCCGCGAGTACAGGCCGACGTCGCTCGGCCGACACCGCGGCGTCGTCGCCCGCTGTTCCCGGGCACGACGACGCGGGCGGAACCGCGGTCCCCGCGATCCCGCCCGCGCATGCGTGCGGTGGTGCTACCAGCTCAGCCCTCGAAGGACTTGGGCGCCTGGCGAGCGCGGCGCTTGAGTTCGGCATTGCTCTTGCCCTGGTACCCGCGGTACTTGGGGCCGTTCTTGCCGTTTTTGCGGCGCTTGTCCTGGTTGCGGCCCTTACCCGGCTTGTCGCTCACGCCACCGGGGAACTCGGGCTGGTCCTCGCGGTTCTTGTGGAAGACCTGGACCACCGCGGGGCGCGGCATGGAGAACTCGCCGGCCCCGGCGCGCGTGGGCAGCACGTAGTCGGGGAAGTACGAGCGGGGCTGCTCGAACGTGCCGTCCTCACCGGGGTGCTGCACGGCCACGTAGACCATGCCCTCGATGTCGTGGATCACGGGACCGCACGTCTCCGCGTCCTGCGGCACGGCCAGGAACTGCTGCACGCGACCGCGATTGGCACCCTGGAGGTCCACCTTGAACAGACCGTCGTTGTAGCCGATCTTGGAGGGCGCACCGTCCGTGGAGATCCACAGGTTGCCCGCCTTGTCGAAGGCCACGTTGTCGGGGCACGAGATCGGGGAGACCTTCTCCTTGGGGAACCCGCCGAAGTACGTCCCCGAATCCTTGGTGGGGTCACCGCACACGAGCAACAGGTTCCAGTCGAAGCGCGTGGCCTGGGGCCGGTTATTGCGCTCGGTCAGTTCCAGGATGTACCCGTCACGGTTGCCGGTGCGGGGATTGGCCTCGTCCACGTCCGCCTTGCCGGGCTTGCCGCGATCGGAGTTGTTGGTCAGCGCCGCGTACACCTTGCCGGTGTGGGGGCTGGGCTCCACATCCTCCGGGCGGTCCATCTTGGTGGCGCCAGCCTTATCCGCGGCGAGGCGGGTGTAAACCAGGACCTCCTCCACGGACATGCCGCGGACCATGGACTTTCCACCCTTGAGCAGGGGCAGCCACTCGCCGGTGCCGTCGAACTCGCCGTCGCGGGGCAGCTGGCCCGTCCCAGTGATCTCGGGGGCCTGGGAGTTGCCGCGCAGCCGGGCCACGTAGAGGTCGCCCTCGGAGAGCAACTTCATATTGTGGGCCTTGTCGCCCTTGCGGTATTTGCGGGACGAGACGAACTTGTAGATGTACTCGAACTTCTCGTCGTCACCGGAGTACGCGACCACCGTGCCGTCGTCACCCACGCGCACGTTCGCGCCCTCGTGCTTGAAGCGGCCCAGCGCGGTGTGCTTGATGGGCGCGGAGTTGGGGTTCTGCGGGTCGATCTCCACGATCCAACCGAAGCGGTTGGGCTCGTTCTTGTACCCCTCGATCCGGGCGTCGAATCGCTTCTCCACCTCGGGCCAGCGGCGGGACGGCATGGTCGTGGGGAAGCCGTAGCGCTTCTCCTCGGCGGTGCCGGAGGTGATGAAGTACTGGTGCACGTTCTCCTCACCGGAGAGCACCGTGCCCCACGGTGTCACACCGCCCGAGCAATTGTTCTGGGTGCCCAGCACGCGCTTGCCGGTGGGGTCGTCCTGCGTCTTGAGCAGATCGGACCCCGCGGCGGGCCCGTCCATCACGAACGTGGTGGTCAGCGTGATGCGACGGTTGCGAGCGCCACCGCGCACATAGGTCCACGGCTCCCCCACCTTGGTGCGGGAGATCTCCACGACCGACATGCCGTGCGCCTGGATCGCGGTCTTGACCATGTTGGTCAGGTTGGTCTTGTCGTAGCCCGCCGGGAACATGGTGTTCTCGTTGGTGTACTCGTGGTTGTTCACCAGCACGCCCGTGAGCCCGTTCGGGTCCGGGATGATGTCCAGATAGTCCGAGTTGAACCCGAACTGCTTGGCTTGCGCTTCGGGGGTCTGGTTCTTGGGGTCGAACTCCGGGGAGTCGTAGAACAGGGGGTCACCCCAGCGGATGATGGGCGACCAGTCGTAGCCCTTGGGCACCGAGAGGTCGTCCACGGTCATGTCCACGGGCTTGATGGGCGTGAAGTCCAGGCGGGCACGGCCCTGACCCCAGTAGGCGTAGGTGGCCTCGGCCGGCTGGGCGGTCGCGGCGACCACACCCACGGTCACGGCCCCGGCCATCCCCAGACCCAGGGCGGCACGGCGGCTGACAGCTGCGGAGATGACGTCGTGCACGTACTCGTTGCCGGATGTGTTCGCGTCCGGGGTCATGCACTGGCTACCGCACTTGAGTTCACACGTGAGCGGGCTTCGCTTGCCGTTGACGTGGCCCAGCATGGGCAACAGGCGACGGCGTTCGGGCGCTTGGGTCATGGCGTGGCTCCCTGGGTGGGACATGCGTTGATGCATGTCAGCGAGTGGTTCCGCTGCTCAGCCCACCATCACGGCGTGATCGCCAAGCAACCACCGGGCGAACGACGGGTTAATTGCGCGTCCGTCACGGACCACCTTCGGGGCCCCGCGCGCCGCGTGCCGCATTGTGGCGACTTTGGGTCCCGGGCTGCATACAGGGGCGGGTTTCAACCCCCGTTGACGCGCTGGGGCAAGTTCGAGCCACCTCGGCCCCTCATCATGGATCGGAACTGCTGTACGGGGGAGGTGACATCTGATCTGGCTTGCCCGTCGGGCGGCCTGGAAGGATATGCACCATGCCCGCTGCATATCCCCGAGAGTTCCGCACGGACGTCGTTCGTAAGGACGCGTTCTGCGGGCGGATCGTGGGCTACTCCATGGATTCCCGGATGAAGGCCCGCCTCGCGGTGAACGCACTGGTCAATGCGGCCACGCGGCGCGGGAATCTTTCTTCGCGTTGCTGCAGAAGAACGTCCTCGATCGCCGTCGCTGGCGGACCCGTGACGAGCTGCGGATCGCGATTATCACCTGGATCGAACAGGCCTACCACTGGCGCCGTCGACAGGTTCGCCTGGGCCGTTTGACCCCGATGGAATGCGAGACCATCATGAACCAAGCCGTGGACCTCGCGGCTTGACACTACAAATGTCACCTCACCGTGCAGCAGTGCCCATGCTACATGGAGGATTTGAAGGCGCTGCACGGCGACCGTATCGAGGTTCACCTGGATGATCGGGGGAGAACTCTGGATGTCGCTGATCTCGTGAGCAACGTTGCCGATGGCACCGAGCTGTACATGTGCGGACCCATTCGCTTGATGGATGCTGTCCGCAGGGCGTGGTCCGATAACGGCCTGGACCCTACCAAGTTGAGGTACGAGACGTTCGGGAACAGTGGATGGTACGAGGCCGAGCCCTTCGAAGTCCATATTCCCCGATTGAACTTCAGGACCACCGTGAATTCGGATGAGTCGATGCTCGAAGCGCTGGAACGCGGAGGTGTGGACACCATGTCGGATTGTCGCCGGGGAGAGTGTGGTCTCTGTCAGGTGAAGATTCTGGAGCTTTCCGGGGAAGTTGATCATCGAGACGTCTTCTATTCCGACCGCCAGAAGGCCCCGAACGCCACAATGTGCTGCTGCGTCTCCCGCGCAGTAGCAACTCGACCGGATTCAACTCCGGGAAACCCCGCACAGTCAGCCCTCGTAACCATCGACGTTCCCTGAAAGGCATGTTTTGGACATTCGCCGTAAGATCGACATTTCCAAGATGTCGGCATATCAATGGGTCATTGTTGCACTAGCCGCGTTTCTCAACGCCCTCGACGGGTACGACGTGTTGGCAATGGCCTTCACCGCGACCTCCGTCTCCAAGGAGTTCGAACTCACAGGAGCCCAGCTGGGCTGGCTGCTGAGTTCCGGTCTGATCGGCATGGCTGCTGGATCACTCTTGCTGGGCCCGTTCGCTGATCGCTTCGGACGTCGCAAGATCTTGTTGGTCGCGGTTGGCATCAATGCCGCAGGTTTGTTCCTTTCCGCCACGGCGAACTCCGCCCTTGAGCTGGGCGCATGGCGAGTCATCACCGGGCTGGGTGTGGGCGGCATCCTCGCAACGGTTACGGTCATCACCAGCGAGTACTCCAATGTGAAGAATCGCGGCATGGCCATCAGTATCTACACCGCCGGCTACGGGGTGGGTGCGACACTGGGTGGAATGGGCGCCACCCAGCTGATTCCCGCTTTCGGATGGCGCTCCGTGTTCCTTGCCGGTGGCCTTGTGACATTGTTCGCAGCCGTTTTGATCCTGGTTATCCTGCCAGAATCAGTTGATTACTACCGTGTCCGACGCCCCAAGAATGCCGAAGAGAAGTTGGCTGGAATTGCCCGACGGATCGGGCTCAAGGGGGACGTTTTCCTGGGGGATGCACCCACCACAACCAATTCGTCACAGGGTAGCGTAACTCAGCTGCTTGGTGGCCGGTACCGGGTTTCGACCATCCTGCTATGGGTATCGTTCTTCGTCATCATGTTCGGCTTCTACTTCGCGAATTCGTGGACGCCGAGACTTCTGGTTGAATCCGGGATGACGGAGCAACAAGGCATTGTGGGGGGGCTGATGCTGACCATGGGTGGAACCTTCGGTTCACTGATCTACGGTGTTCTGACCATTCGGCGTAACGCGCGCAACACGCTCGTGGTGTTCACTATTCTTGCGGCCGTGCTATTGGTGGTATTCATTACTACTACATCAATTCCGGCTCTCGCATTCCTAAGTGGTGTTGTCGTGGGAATGCTCATCAACGGCTGTGTTGCGGGACTCTACACCGTGGCGCCTCAGACGTATGCGCCGGAGGTGCGAGCAACCGGTGTCGGATGGGGTCTCGGAATTGGCCGGGTGGGAGCCATTCTGGCACCCATTCTGGTGGGCACCCTCCTCGACGGCGGCTGGTCACCGACCCAGCTCTACATCGGGGTTGCGGTCGTGGTAGCTCTAGCTGCCTTCGCGGCCTCGCGCTTGAAGCCCCATATCGATACTCCTTTGGTTGAATCCGCCACCGAGGAGCCCACTCCGGCTGCCCGTCGCTGAACCGGACTTGCCAAGAAGGGGCCGATCCTACCCATGCGTAGTGTCGGCCCCTTCCGCCGTCTAAATGTCCCCGCCCCGCAGCACCTCGTACGTGCGGGAGATCCGCTCGAGCCACCAGTCACGGCGCGGGCCCGTGACCGCGTGTTCCGTCAGCAGATCCTCGGAGACCGCCACGTCCCGCACCGGGAGGTAGCCGTCCACCGGGCGCAGGGGCTCGGCGGTGACGTCCGCGGTCATCAGGGACAGCGTCCCGAGCCCGCACGCGTACGGCAACTCCGGTAACGCCGCGGCGAGTGCCACGCCCGCCCGGATCCCCACCGAGCTGTCGATCGCGGAGCTGACGACGGCGGGCAGCCCGGCCTGCGCCACGATCTCCAGCGCCCGGCGTACCCCGCCCAGGGGTGCGACCTTGACCACGATCAGATCCGCCGCGTCGGCCCGAGCCACGGCCAGCGGGTCCTGCGCCTTGCGCACGGATTCGTCCGCGGCGATCAACAATTTGTTCCCCGCGTCCCGCAGCCGACGGCGCACGTTGGCCAGCCCCGGCACGGTGGCCACGGGTTGCTCGGCGTACGCGAGCTCGAACTCGCTCAGGGTGGTGAGTGCGCATACGGCGTCGTCCTCGCTCCAGCCCATGTTCGCGTCCACGCGCAGTTGCGCGTCCGGGAGGGCGGCGCGCACGGCGGCGACGCGAGCGACGTCGTCCGCGAGGCTCTGTCCGCGTTCGGCGACCTTGATCTTCACGGCGTGCACCGCGCCGCCGTACCCCGCAAGGACCTCCGGGACGCGCTCGGCGGGGACGGCCGGGACCGTGGCGTTGACGGGCACCCGGGTGCGCACGGGGTCGGGGAACCCGGTCCATGCCACCTCGATGCCCGCGCGCAACCACGACGCCGCTTCGGCGTCCTCGTACTCGGTGAAGGGACCGAATTCACCCCAACCCGCCGGGCCGTGGAAGACCACCGTTTCCCGGGCGGTGACCCCCCGGAACCGCACGCGCATGGGCAGGGAGACCACCCGAGCGGTATCGAGCAGATCGGACAGTGGGGGTATGGGCGTCACCGAAGAGAGCATGGCCCTAGGGTACGTGTCCGCCTTGATCGAAACGTCGGTTACTGTCCCCTGTTTGGCGTTACTGCATAGAGTTTGAGCCCACAACTTTCTATGTAAGTGCATCTGTTTACATGCGAAACGCACCTTTTATGCCACTGCGCGCCGGAAGACTTCCCCCGAGACCCCACACCACCGTGGGCCGCTCGGCCCACAAAGCGTTCGCAGTCGCAACTACGTGCCACAACGCATGGTTGTGCCCGACGTATTCTGGAGGGGTCACTGGTGTCGTGAGTCCGGGGGGATGATCGCGACACCACAGGGGGAATCGGGGGATTCGTGTTGCGTGTCTTTGCGCTGTCCGAAATCGCGTCCGTGGGGGAAACGTTGCAGGCGTTCCTGCAGGGCGGCAGCCGCGTGCTGTTAATGATCGCCATGGTGCTGTTCCTGGCGTACCTGCTGTTCTTCCTCAGCACGGTGTCCATCGCGAGCGCCATCACCACGTGGCACCAGATCCGGCGCAGGCCCCGTCAGGCCGCGCACCCGCGCGAGATGGCGCCCGTGACCGCCGCCGAGGACCAGCCGTACCAGGAGCTGCCCGCGCACGGTCGGCACGCGCTGAAGGTGAAGGGCTGAACCGTGATCCTGGTCTTCGGTCATCGTATCGACCTCATCCTGGTGCTCGCCGTGGTCCTCGTGGCCCTGAGCGTCCTGTACGGCATGTTCATCCTGGTGCTTTCCCGCTTCGAACCGCAGCGCTCGCAGCACCGTAGGGTGAAGATCGCCACCGTCCCCGGCCACCACAAGGTGGTCTTCGTGATCCCGTGCCTCAACGAGGAACGCGTCCTGCGGCCCAGCCTCGAGCGGCTCGTCGGCTTGGGCCACCCGGACGTCCAAATCATGGTGATCGACGACGGTTCCGACGACGGCACGGCCGAGATCGTGCGCTCGTTCCCGGACCCGCGCGTGCACCTGTTCCAGCGCACCCTGCCCCACGCCCGCGAGGGGAAGGGCGAGGCGCTCAACGCCGCCATCCAGTACCTGCGCACGAGCGATCTGATCGCCGGGACGTCTCATTCTGACGTGGTCGTGTGCGTCATGGACGCGGACGGACGTCTGGACCCGCACGCCCTGGACGACGTCATGCCCCTGTTCAAGGACAACCGCCTGGGCGCGGTGCAGATCGGCGTGCGGATCAACAACCGCCAGCAGAACCTCCTGGCCCGGATGCAGGACCTCGAGTTCGTGCTCTACACCCACGTGTTCCAGCGGGGCCGCCGACACCTGGGCAGCGTGGGACTCGGCGGCAACGGCCAGTTCGTCCGGCTCTCCGCGCTCGACGGGCTGGGTGTGTCCCCGTGGTCGCGCAGCCTCACCGAGGACCTGGATTTGGGCGTGCGACTGCTCATGGACGGGTGGCAGACCGAGTTCGTCTCCACCGCGTCCGTGCACCAGCAGGGGCTCGTGGACGTCAAGCGCTGGGTCAAGCAGCGCACCCGGTGGTTCCAGGGCCACCTGCAGTCCTGGAACCTGGTGCCGTGGGTGCTGCGGGACCTCACCGGCAGCCGCCGGGCGGATCTCTTGTACCACCTGACGAGCCCGTTCCTATTGCTGCTTACGTCCTTCCTGTCCCTGGCGTTCGCCTTCTGGGTGCTGGACCTCGCGGTCGGGATCGTCACGGGTCATGCTGTGGTCTCCGGGTGGTGGCTCTCGTCCTACCTGATCGCGTTCGGACCCGCGCTGCTCTACGGGCTGGTGTACTGGTCGCAGGAACGTCACAGCGGTCTGAACCCGGTCAAGGCCGTGGGCCTGGTCCACCTCTACGTGCTCTACGCCGTGCTGTGGTACGTGGCCGGCTGGAAGGCCGCGTGGCGCGCGGTGCGCGGCCACAACGGCTGGGCCAAGACGGAACGCGTGGTCGAGAACCAGGAGCAGGTGGACTCCTCGGCCCGAGAGCTCACGGTGGAGGCCCATGCATGAGGAAGCGCGGCGTCGTCGTACTCGTCGCGACGATCGTGCTGGTGCTCGCGGTGGTGGCCGTCATGAATAACCTGTGGCGCGTGCAGCCGTGGGCGGACGGGGAGGTGCACGGGCGCTGGCAGGTCATGTACACGGGCTACGGCACCGTGAAGGGCAACGACCGGCAGGTGCTGCTGGAACCCCACACGGCCGAGGCCGCCATCGTGACCCACGGGGCGCTCGTGCACACGGTGGAGAACTACGACGACGCCGACTTCGCCGTCACGGTGCGCACCGAGGAGCAACTGCGCCGCAATGACGAACCCAATGCGTGGGAAGTGGGCTGGGTGCAGTGGAACCTGCGTGACAACGACCACTTCTACGCGGTGGCGCTCAAACCCAACGGCTGGGAGATCTCCAAGCAGGACCCGGCCTACCCGGGGGCGCAGCGGTTCATCGCCTCCGGTGGGGACCGGACCTTCCCGGTGGGCAGGGACTACCGGGTGGAGATCAGGCAGGACTGGCCCAGGATGACGGTCACGGTGGACGGGACCGAACTGGCCACCGTCACGGACGAGGAGACTCCCTACCGAGGGGGCGCGATCGGGTTGTACACGGAGGACGCCAAGGTCCTGTTCCACGATTTCGAGATCATGGGGCAGGGCTGACGGGATCGTTCGCGCCGGGCTGGTGCGGACGGTTGCGGGGTGCGCACGGCAGCGCACCCGACAAGGGGGGACGCGCGGTCCGGGGGGACCCGCGGGAACGTGCGGAAACACAGGGAGACAACGATGGACGGGGACTTCAAGCTCACACGGCGAGCGCGGATCGGGTGGCTCACGGGCATGGCCGTGATCCTGACGATCGCGCTCGTGGTGGTGTTCGGCCTCACGAGCAGTTCGCTCGTGGAGGGGCAGGATTCGAGCCTGGCCAAGCAGTACACGGATCCCGAGTTGGACGGGGCGAGCTCCACCGAACCGGAGGAGCAGCTGTCCGCGAGCTACGGCCGGGACAGTGGCAAGTCCACACTCGTGCTCTACGACAACACCGGTGCCGCCGCGGACACCAACGCCATGTACGCGATCGCCACGGGCAACCTGCTCACACACTTCGGGAAGACCGAACTCAAGCCGGTGGCCGACTACACGGACGCCATGGTCGAGAACTACGACGCCGCGGTGTACATCGGCGCAGACCACCGCGTCCCGCTCCCCCAGGCCTTCCTGGACGACGTCCGCTCCACCGACAAGCCCGTGATGTGGTTGGGCCGCAACATCGAGGCCCTCGCGGGTCCCGACGACGCGCAGAACGCCCAGTTCCGGGACAAGTACGGCTGGGACCCCCGCGCCGCGACCACGGTGGACAGTTCCAAGGTCACCTCGGTCGAGTACCAGGGCGAGAAGGTGCACCGGGAGACCCAGGGTGCCCCTGAGATCGTGGTCCCGTTCACGGGCACGAACGACAAGGTGGAGGTCCTGACGACGTCGCAGTGCACCGAGCACGGTAAGCCCACCTCGTGCACGCCGAACGGTTCCCCGCAGGCCCCGTGGGCCATCCGCTCCGCGAACCTCACGTATTTGGCCGAGGTGCCCCTGGACTACATCGACGCGAACGACGTGTACCTGGTCTACACGGATCTCTTCTACGACCTCGTGGGTTCGGACGCCCCCGCGGTGAAGCAGGCCGCGGTGCGCCTGGAGGACGTGGGGCCGGAGTCCAACCCGAAGGACCTGCGCCGCGTGGCCGATTACCTCGCGTCCGAGAACGTCCCGTTCCAGGTGGCCGTGATCCCCATCCAGATTGGGCAGAACAAGGATGGCTCCGACTGGTACGGGCTCAGCCTCACCGACCGGCCCGAGGTCGTGGACGCCCTGAAGTACATGCAGAGCAAGGGTGGCACGCTCATCCAGCACGGCACCACGCACCAGATGGGCACCATGGACAACCCGTACAGCGGGCGTTCCGGTGAGGATTACGAGTTCTACCAGTTCGGATGCACGTCCACCGGCACCGCGCCCTACACGTTCGAGGAGTGCACCAACGACTCCTACATCACGCCCGTGGGCCGCGTGGCCCAGGACGACGTGGACCAGTGGAAGGACCGCCTCGAGGCGGGACGCTCCGTGATGGAGGACGCCGGTCTGGGCGCGCCCACGATCTTCGAGACCCCGCACTACGGCGGGTCCGTGAACTCGTACGTGGCCATGGCCCAGGAGTACGACGCGCGCTACGAGCAGGGTGACTACTACGCGAGCATTCTCACGGGGCAGCCCTCCGAGGCCGGAAAGTCCTACAGCCAGCAGTTCCCGTTCACGGTGAGCGACATCTACGGCGGCACGGTCTACCCCGAGAACCTGGGCAACATCACCGAGGGCGAGCAGAACAACCATGCCGCCCGCACCCCGGAGTTCCTGGTCTCACGGGCCAATGCGAACCTGACTGTGCGCGAATCCACCGCGAGCTTCTTCTTCCACCCGTACCTGGACATCGAGTACCTCAAGAAGACGGTCACCGGCATCAAGAAGCTGGGGTACGAGTTCCGACCGGTCACGGAGCTGAAGTAGCGTCCGGGTCGGCGCCCCCGGGTGGGCACCCTGGACCCAGAACGCGCGAACACCCGGCCAGGATCACTGACCGGGTGTTCGCACGCGTGTGAACGTCAGGGGTGGGCGGCCTTCGGCGGCCGGGGCCCCGCACGGTGATCATCCCACCGCGCCCGGGCCCACCGAACTCACCCGGGGCCCGTTCACCCCCGGAGCGTCACTCGCTGATCTCGGAGTTGCTCGTGGGGTCCTCGTCCACGCCCATGCCCGGAACCTCGGGGTTGGCGGCGTTGGACTTGACGGCCTCCTCGATACGCTGACCGATGTTCTCGTCCACGTTCTTCCAGTACTGGAAGGCGTTCGAGAGCACCGGCTCCTCGACACCTTCGAGGGCGCCGGCCACGGTCTGCACGAACTGCGCGCGCTGCGCGTCGTTGAAGACCTCGCGGATCAAGGTGCCCGGCTGACCGAAGTCGTCGTCGTCCTGACGCAAGGTGTAGGCCTCGCGGACCAGAGCGCCGTCGTCCTCCCAGCCGTTGTCCACAGGACCGGTCTCGTCCGACCAGGAGTCACCGAAGGAGTTCGGGGCGTACACCCGCCGGGCACCGCTGTGGTGATACGTCATGCTGCCCTCGAAGTTGTAGGTGTGCACTTCGTTGATCGGGCGGTTCACCGGCAGCTGCTGGAAGTTGGTGCCGACGCGGTAGAGCTGGGCGTCCGCGTAGGCGAAGGTGCGCCCCAGTAGCATCTTGTCCGGGGAGTTGCCGGTGCCCGGGACCATGTTCGCCGGGGAGAAGGCCGCCTGCTCGATCTGGGCGAAGAAATTCTCCGGGTTGCGGTTCAGGGTCATGGTGCCCACCTTGTGCCGCGGGTAGTCCTTCTTGGACCAGGTCTTGGTCAGGTCGAAGGGGTTGAACCGGTAGGTCTTGGCCTCCTCGTACGGCATGATCTGGAAGTACAGGTCCCACTTCGGGTACTCGCCCCGCTCGATCGCCTCGAACAGGTCGCGACGGTGGACGTCGCCATCGGCTCCGGCCAGGCGCTCGGCCTCTTCGTTGCTCAGGCTCTCCACGCCCTGCCGCGACTCGAAGTGCCACTTGACCCAGAACTTCTCGCCCTCGGCGTTGACCAGCATGTAGGTGTGCGAGCCGTAGCCGTTCATGTGGCGCCAAGTCTTGGGCAGGCCGCGCTCACCCATCAGGTAGGTGACCTGGTGGGCGGACTCGGGGTTGTTGGTCCAGAAGTCCCACTGCATGGTGCCGTCACGCAGCCCGGAGTCCGGCAGGCGCTTCTGCGAGCGGATGAAGTGCGGGAACTTCATGGGGTCGCGCACGAAGAAGATCGGGGTGTTGTTCCCGACCATGTCGAAGTTGCCTTCTTCGGTGTAGAACTTCAGGGCGAAGCCACGGACGTCACGCCAGGTGTCCGGGGAGCCCAGCTCGCCGGCCACGGTGGAGAAGCGGGCCAGCATCTCGGTCTTCTTGCCCGGCTGCAGGAAGTCCGCCTTGGTCCACTGCGAGACGTCCTCGGTGACCTCGAAGGTGCCGAACGCGCCGGCGCCCTTGGCGTGCGGACGACGCTCGGGGATGTTCATCCGGTTGAAGTGCTGCAGGGTCTCCACCAGCTGGTGGTCATGCAGCACGATCGAACCGTTGGGGCCGGTGGTCAGCGAGTTGCGGTCGCTGACAGCGGGAATGCCGGCCTGGGTCGTGGACCCGGTGGCGTGCGGTGTGGATTCCGTCATCGCGTACTCCTTGATGGGGTTGGGATGGGTGGGTGAACCGGTGGCCCAGATGGGTTCCCGGAGCTCAGGGGGGCCTACACGGGCGCCGCGGTCGCACCGGCCCGCTGGGCCGAGCAGTCGGAACACACGCCTTGGTAGACGACATCGGCCACGTGGATGCTCATCCCGTGGGCCTCGCTGGGAGTCAGGCACGGTGCATACCCCACGGCACAGGCCACGTCCTCGATGCGTCCACACACCGTGCACACGGCATGGTGGTGGTTGTCATCGACCCGGGTCTCGTACCGCGCCGGGGAGTTCGCCAGGTCCAGCTGGCGCAACAGTCCGGCGTCCGTGAGCGAGTGCAGCACCACGTAGATGGACTGCACCGTGATCTCCGGCAATGCCGTGCGCACCTCCGCGAGCACCTCGTCCGCGGTGGCGTGCTGGTGGCGATCGACAGCGTCCAGCACCGCCAGCCGGGGCTTGGTGACCCGCAGTCCGGCCGCCCGGATCCGATCGGTCCACGGCACGGGCACGACGGCGCCGCCGCCGTTCTCCCGTCCCCCGGGCTGATCGGTCAGTGTTGTCGAGGTCATAGCTTCACTATGTCATGTTTTGAGTTACTCATCAAAAGGTTGCGGGGTGTGCCGGACGACGTAGGGGTGACGGGAGGGTGAACCCTCGGGGAGGGGGCTTTCCCCTCCTCACCCTCTGGCGCCGCGGCAAACGCTCTCCACTACATCCATGCCGCGATCCGCACGGTTTTTCCTTGTTTTCTGGTCGTTCTGCACCACAGATGTTTCCACCCGCTGTCCGGCGGCGCGTCCGTTCGCGCGGGCCATCGACGACGCCGCCCGCGGCCTCCGCGGCGCCGAACTGCGGGCGGCCGTACTACCTGTCCGGGTGCCTCACGGCAAGGTACAAATCAGCGAGCCCACAGAGGGTCTCCAACAGGGGCAGGTCACACTGTCACGAGTTCGTGCAACAGACCCATTTGGTTCCGGTGGTCGGCCGGCACCAGGTCCGGGAACCTTCAGCTCACAAAAGGCCGCGAAGAGAACAGCTTCTCATTACCCCCCTCGTAGACTGCACGGTAGACCCCCGCCCCACCGAGTAAGGCAGCCACCCACCGTGTTTAACCACGCGTCCTTCATCTGGGGTGCCGCGGACATCCTGCGCGGCACCTACAAGCAGCACCAGTACGGGGATGTGATCCTGCCGTTCACGGTCCTGTTCCGCCTGGACGCCGTCCTGGCCCCCACCAAAGAGGACGTCCTCGAGGCCATCGGCCCCACCTACGTGGACACCGAGCCGCCCTTGGCGATGATCCGCAACCGCACCAAGCAGGCCGGCAACGAGCACACCTACAACTTCTTCAACCGCTCCCGCCACACCCTCAAGACCTTGCAGGGTGACCCCGACAACCTCGAGGAGAACCTGCGGGACTATGTCAACGCCTTCTCGGAGAACGTGCGCGAGATCTTCCAGAAGTACGAGTTCGAGCAGACCATCTCCGGCCTCGCCCAGCACGATCTGCTCCTGCAGGTCCTGCAGCACTTCACCAAGGCCAACCTGCACCCGGATGCGGTGTCCAACGAGCAGATGGGTCACATCTTCGAGGAACTGATCCGCAAGTTCGCGGAAGCGTCTAATGAGACCGCGGGTGAGCACTTCACCCCGCGCGAGGTCATCGACCTCATGGTCACTCTGCTGCTGCACGACGACGAGGAGCTCACCACCCCCGGCATCGGCCGCGACGTCTACGACCCCACCGCCGGCACCGGTGGCATGCTCTCCGCCGCCGAGAACAAGATCAAGCAGTTCAACAGCGAGGCCTGGGTCAACCTGCTCGGCCAGGAGATCAACCCCGCCTCTTATGCAATCTGCAAGGCGGACATGGTGGTCAAGGGCCAGCCCATCGACAACATCGTCCTGGGCAACACCCTGACCAACCCGGCATTCGAGAACCGCACGTTCCACTACTGCCTGTCCAACCCGCCCTTCGGCGTGGATTGGAAGCAGCACCGCAAGGCCGTGGAGACCGAACATCAGATCGCAGGTTTCGCCGGCCGCTTCGGCCCCGGCCTGCCCCGCGTCTCGGACGGCTCGCTCCTTTTCCTGATGCACCTGATCTCCACAATGCGCGAACCCAGCGCCACGGAGGAGAACCAGTCGGCCGGCCGCGCGGCCATCGTGCTCAACGGCTCCCCGCTGTTCACGGGCGGTGCCGGCTCCGGGGAATCCAACATCCGCAAATGGGTGCTGGACAACGACTACCTCGAAGCCATCATCGGTCTGCCCACGGACATGTTCTACAACACCGGCATCTCCACCTACGTCTGGATCCTGTCCAAGGACAAGGCTCCCGAACGCCGCGGCAAGGTCCAGTTGATCGACGCCACCGGCATGTTCGTGAAGATGCGCAAATCCGTGGGCTCCAAGCGCAAGGAACTCTCGCGGGAGAACATCGCGGAGATCAGCCGGATCTACGACGAGTTCACCGAGTCCCAACACTCCAAGATCTTCCGCACCGAGGACTTCTTCTACCGCACCATCACGGTGGAGCGCCCCTTGCGCCTCAACTTCGCGTTCACCGGGGAGCGCATCGAGCGCGTCATGGCAGCCAAGTCCATCGCAAAGCTCTCGGACGGCGACGCCGCTGCGCTGCGTTCCGCCCTCGAGGCCCAGTCCCAGCGTGCGGGCGGAGAGGTCAGCACCAACAAGAGCGCCTTCACGACCATACTGCTCGAAGCGCTGGCGGAAGCTGGGGTGGTGGTGAAGCCCGCAGTGCTCAAGACGATTGTCGCCGAGCTCAGCGAACGGGACGAGGAGGGTGAGCTGCAGACCAACCGTGTCCTGGACCCGGAACCGGACCCCACGCTCCGGGACACCGAGAACGTCCCCTGGGATCAGGACATCCACGAGTACCTGGAACGTGAGGTCAAACCCTTCGTCCCCGACGCCTGGATCGACGAATCCAAGACCAAGGAGGGCGCAGAGATCCCCTTCACCCGCCACTTCTATGAGTACGTCCCACCCCGACCGTTGGATGAGATCGACCGCGACCTCGACGAGGTTCTGGGCCGCATCCGCGCGCGTTTGGAGGAGGTGAAGCGGTGAGACAAGCATTCCCGACGCGCCGCCTTCGTTACCTGGCAGATGTGAATCCGCCAGTTCCTGGTCACGTGCGGCTGGACCCGGAAGCCGAGTATCGGCTTCTCCCGATGGAAGCCATCCATGAGTTCTCCCCTCCCGACACCGGTTACAAGCGGCCCGCACTGGAGCTGCTGTCCGGGTACTCCTACATCGAGCCAACGGACGTCGCCTACGCAAAGGTCACCCCCTGCTTCGAAAACGGGAAGGGCCTCGTTGGAGCAGACCTCGAAGAACCGGTGTTTGCCACTACTGAGGTCACGGTCCTTCGCCCGAGGGACGGAGCGAACCAAAGATTCCTGTCATACGTGGTTCAATCTGCCACGTTTCGTAATCCTGCAATCTCATCGATGACAGGCGCGGGCGGCCTGAAGCGTGTGTCCGATTCGTACATTAAGGACTTGCACTTGCCTGCCCCTTCGATATACGAGCAGCAGCAGATCGCGGACTACCTCGACCACGAGACCGCCGAAATCGATGCGTTTATTATGGACCTTGATAGTTTCATATCCCTTCTCCATGAGAGTTTAGGGGCTATTCGTTCTGAACTATTTGGACTGCCGACCACTCATGAAGCTATTTCCTTAAAACGGTTGGCAAGACAGGTCAGCGGATCCGGTTTCCCCCACGATTATCAAGGAGACCCGGCACAGGAGATTCCTTTTTTTAAAGTAGGATCACTCAAAGATTCTGTTGATGGGAAACTGACAAACTCCCCGAATACCGTCAGCACGAGCACTGCGAAGGCACTCGGAGCCATGATCTTGCCTGAGAATACTGTCGTGTTAGCCAAAATCGGGGCAGCCCTGTTCTTAAACCGCACTGCACGTCTTGGGAAACCTTCTTGTATCGACAACAATATGCTAGGCCTAATTCCCCGTCCAAGCGTTAATCCAGAATTCTTGCAAGGAATAATTTCCAATATGGATCTAGTTCCGTTGGGCAATCCAGGTGCTGTTCCGTCTTTGAACATGGCATGGTACAGAGAACAACCCGCATGGCTACCTTCTTATACGAATCAACAAGAAATTGTTGAAACATATAGAGGAAAGAAAGACGATATATCAAGTCTGATAACCGGCGCTAATAGAGCCATTGACCTAGCCCACGAGCGGCGCGCCGCCCTCATCACCGCGGCGGTGACCGGGCAAATCGACGTGACCGCTAAGAACAAGCCCGCGGCGGAGCAGATCGAGGACGACGTCGCGCAGGGTCTGCACAGGGAGTACGCATGAGCGCACCGCATCAGGAAAAGCCGTTCCAGAGGGAGATCGCGGAGTACCTGGAGGGGCACGGGTGGTCCCACTCCCCCAACTCCCAGGGCTACGACAAAGAACGGGCGCTGTTCCCCGAGGACGTTCTCGGCTGGCTGCAGGACACGCAACCGGAGCAGTATGCCCGGATCGTTCCAGAGCATGGCGATGACGCCGCCCGAGCCAAGGGCGAGCGCCGGATTCTGGATCGCCTGGCATCTCAGCTGGGGCAGTCGGAAAAGGCCGGCGGTGGCACCCTCAATACGCTTCGTCGCGGTTTCTCGGTCCCCGGGGCACAGAAGTTCAGCATGCTCACAGCCCCGCCCGCAGACAACCGCAATCCCCGGATCACGGAGCGCTACGCGAAGAACCGGGTGCGGGTGGTGCAGGAGGTCGGCTACTCGACGCGGAAGAGCGACCGGATCGACCTAGTGCTGTTCCTCAACGGGCTGCCCGTGGCGACCATTGAGATCAAGACGAACTTCACGCAGTCGCTGCAGGCGGCCATCGAGCAGTACAAGACGGACCGCACGCCAGCCGGTGAACCGCTGCTGACCCCGCATCGAGGTGCACTGGTGCACTTCGCACTCACCGAGAACGACGTCTACATGACCACCCAGCTCAAGGGTGCGGACACATTTTTCCTGCCCTTCAACCAGGGGCATGACAACGGAGCTGGCAACCCGCCGTCGCAGGACGGCGTGGCCACGTCCTACTTCTGGGAGCACATCCTGGACAAGGACACGTGGATCACGATCCTCACCAAGTTCGTCTACGTGAACCACGAGAAGAAGACCGATCCGAAAACTGGGCGGATCACGGAGGCCAGCCAGATCCGCTTCCCCCGCTTCCATCAGTGGCGCGCGGTCACCAAGCTGACCGAGGCGGCCCGGACTGAGGGCCCGGGGCAGAAGTACCTGATCCAGCATTCAGCGGGTTCGGGCAAGACGGACTCCATCGCGTGGACCGCCCACCGCATGGCCTCCCTGCACACACCGGAGGGCGAGAAGGTCTTCGACACCGTGTTCGTCATTGCGGACCGGCAGGTGCTGGACCGCCAGCTCCAGGACGCAGTGGACCAACTGGTGGTCGCCACCGGGACCTTCGAACCCATCACCTCCGGTTCCGAGGGCTCCAAGACCGAGCGCCTGCTGGAGGCATTGCGGGCGGGCACGCAGATCATCGGCGTGACCCTGCAGACCTTCCCGTACGCCCTCGCCAAGATCCGGGAAAAGGGCGGGACATTCGAGGGCAAGCGCTTCGCGGTGATCGCGGACGAGGCGCATTCGTCGCAGACGGGGGCCGCGGCGTCGTCGGTCAAGGACCTGCTGTACCGCAACGACCCGACCGCGGCGCAGACGGGCGAGGAGACCGAGCTGGAGCCGGGCGCGGACCAGGACGCCCTGGTCCAGATGGCCGCACAGGCGGACGACGGTCGTCGGATCAGCTACTTCGCGTTCACCGCAACCCCCAAGGCCAAGACCCTGGATCTGTTCGGCACCCCGGGTCCGGACGGTAAGCGACAAGCGTTCGACCTGTACTCCATGAAGCAGGCCATCCAGGAGGGATTCATCCTGGATGTGCTCAAGAACTACACCACGTACGAGATGGCCGCCCGGATCGCCCTCAAGGGTGCGGACCCCGAGACGGTGCCCGAGGGCAGGACGGGGACTGCGGCGTCGTCGACCGAGGACGAGGTGGACGTGCGCAAGGGGACGCGCGCGTACATCGGGTTCGTGGAGCTGCACCCCACGAACGTGGATTCCAAGGTGGACGTGATCCTCAAGCACTATCAGCACACCGTGAAGAAGGAGCTGGGCGGGCGCGCGAAGGCCATGGTGGTGACGGGGTCGCGTGCGTCCGCGGTGAAGTACCAGCGGGCGTTCCAGAAGCACATCGAACGCGAGAAGCTGCCGCTGCAAACCCTCGTGGCATTCTCGGGCTCGCTGCCGGATCCGGATGTTACCGCGATCGGTAACGCGGCCGTGCCGGAGGTGACCGAGGCGTCCATGAACCCGGAACTGCGCGGGAGGGACCTGGCCGGGGTGTTTAGCCAAGAGGACCAGAACATCCTGATCGTGGCGAACAAGTACCAGACGGGCTTCGACCAGCCGCTACTCACGGCCATGTACGTGGACAAGCAGCTCTCCGGGATCGCCGCGGTGCAGACGCTGTCGCGGCTCAACCGGCGCGCGGACGGCAAGAAGAACACGTACGTGCTGGACTTCGTCAACGACCCCGCCCAGATCCTGGCGGCGTTCCAGGACTACTACGAGGACGCGCGCATCGAAACCGATTCGGACCCGGACCTCGTGGCCAAACAGATGACCAAGCTGGATGCCGCCAACATCTACACACCCGCGGAGGTCGACCGGGTGTGGGCGGCGTGGTCGAACAGGAACGGCAAGCGCGGCGCGCTGACCTCGGCGCTGGTACCGGCGGTCGAGCGGTTCACCAACCGCTGGTCCCGCGCCGTGTACGACGACGACGCCGCAGCGCGCGACGAGCTCGACGAGTTCCGTTCCCTGCTGGGCCAGTACACGAAGTCCTATGCGTTCTTCTCCCAGATCCTCAACTTCGGGGACACGTACTACCTCAAGCTCTCGGTGTTCGCGGACCTGTTGGCGCGACTGCTGCGCGAACAGCTGGACGGCGGCGAGCGCGAGACGGTGACGGCGGACGACGTCGTCCTCACCCACTACCGGCTGGAGAAGCAGCGGGACGAGGACCTGCAACTGGAGGACGGCGAGGCCCGAGGGCTGCAGGGCATGACCGAAGCCGGCATGGCCCGCCAGCAGGAACGCGAGCGGGCAGCCAAGGCCGAGCTGGTGGAGAAGGTCAACAGATTCCTCGGAGGCCTGGACGCCAGCGACGAGCACAAGGTAAGCACCGTGGAACTACTGGTCCGCGAGGCCGCCGAGAACACTGACCTGCAGCAACAGGCGCGCAACAACACCAGGGCGGACTTCTCGCATTCCCCGCAGGTGCGTCTTGTGCTGGAGGATTCCGTGTGGAATCAGAACCGCCAGTCCGAGGCGATCGCCAAGCGACTCCAGGAGCTCCCGCCCACCGATCTGGTGGAACTGGCCATGGCGTTCGATTTGTGGGAACGGTCGCGGGCAGGGTAGGGCTTATCCCTGAAAGCACGTGTTAGGGGGCCGCGAGGCCGGGGAGAACTCAGGAGTACGAGTGAATACGACACGACGCGGGGGCACGGGGGACGTGGCAACCGCAACGGACGGGGCGCCGCGCAAGCGGCGACTGGTGGGGATCGATGCCGCCCGGGGGCTGGCACTGATCGGGCTCATGGCCATCCACCTGCTGCCCGCGTGGAACGAACAGACCGGGGAGGCCAGCTGGTCCTGGCGGTTGTTCTCCGGGCACTCGGCGGCCCTGTTCGCGCTGTTGGCCGGAGTGGGCCTGGCGCTGGGCTCCGGCGCCCGGCAACCACGCGAGGGGCGAGGCCTGACCGCTGACCGGGTGAGTGTCCTGGTCCGCGCCCTGCTGATCGTCACGGTGGGTATGACCGTCAACGCCGCGATGCCGGAGGACCCTCCCGCCTACAACATCCTGTTCTACTACGGCATGTTCTTCATCCTGGCCATCCCGTTCCTGCGTGCCCGCCCCAAGACGCTGTTCATCTGGGCCGCCGGGTTCGGGATCCTCTCGCCCCTGCTGATGCAGCGCATGCTGGATGTCCTGCCGGAGTGGTGGTACTACAACCCCACGCTGCCCAATGTCCTCAGCAACCCCGCGGGCACGCTGTCTCAGCTTCTGCTGACCGGCAACTACCCGGCGCTGCCGTACATGACGTACCTGCTGGTCGGGATGGGGCTGGGCCGCTTGGATCTGCGAGCAATGCGCACCCAGGTCCGCCTGGTGATCGTGGGCGTCGCGCTCACCGTGTTGGCCCAGCTCGTGTCCGCCGTGCTCCTCTACGGCCTCGGAGGCTACTCCGTATTGCAGGAGGCATCGCGCTTGAGCGAGTCCACGCTCGACGAGATCCTGGTGTGGGGTACCGACTCGCTACCGACCGACACCGGGTGGTGGCTGGCCATCACGACCCCGCATTCCAACACGCCGCTGGCCATTGCGACCAGCCTCGGGCTGAGCCTGGCGGTGCTGGGTGTGTTCCTGCTCATCAGTCAGAAGATCGGGGACTGGCTCGTGCCGTTGTCCGCGATGGGATCGATGACCCTTACGCTCTACTCGGCGCACCTGCTGGCGCTGTCCCTCGAGCTGCATTACGACTCCCCCTACCTCTGGTACGTCGTGCACCTGCTGGTGGCCGCTGTCTTCGCGGTCATCTGGCAACAGACTCTTGGGCAGGGACCGCTCGAGCGGGTGGTCGCCTACTGCGCGAAGGGGACGCGCCGCCTCGTCGCCGGGCGGGGCGGAAATGCCACTCCTGGAAGGACCCGCAACTCCTAACTGGCGCCAACCTCATCCCGCGGTACCCGCTCTGGCGTTCGACCTATGGGAGCGGCTGCGGCAGAGCGAGGTGGAGTGACGACATTTTGAATATTTCGAATATCTAGTAGGGTAGAAACATGACAACCGCCCCGCTGGATCGCTCAACTGTCGCACCCACCCCGGCTCATGAGGAAGAACTGAAAGCCCTCGCGGCCTTCCTCGAGGCCACGCCCTCGGCACAGGGCCGCGGGATCCCATATCTGGTGTCTCCGACCGGAGCCACACAGCAGATCCCCGCTGAGGTCTACTCCCTGCTCACACACGTCGTGGACGCGCTTGCCAACAACCGCGGCGTCTCCGTGGTACCTACCAATGCGAAGCTGACCACCCAGCAAGCTGCTGATCATCTGGGAATCTCCCGGCCGACACTGGTCAAGCTGCTGGAGCAAGGTGATATCCCATTCACCAAGGTCGGAAGGCACCGCAGAGTCCTGCTGACTGATCTCATTGCCTACGAAGAACGTCTCGAGAAGACACGCCGCGAAGGTCTCCGACAGGCAACTCACGAGGCAGCGAACCACGGCACATACTTCGACATCCCGGCAGACCCGACCACCCGGTAAATCCCTATGTCGTTCCCGGTGGTTCTCGATGCATGCGTATTGATTCCCATGCCTATCGCAGATCTATTACTGCGTCTGGCCACGGCCAAGCAATTCAGGCCGCTTTGGTCGAGAACTACGAGAGCCTCGTGCCTGCCATGACCAATGACCCCAAGGACAGACATGTGCTGGCGGCAGCGGTCCGTTCAAGAGCCGAGCTCATCGTGACATCCAACCAGAAGGACTTCCCGGCGACCGCCCTCAAGCCCTATGACGTTGCGGTGCGGTCTCCGGATGACTTCCTACTCGACCAGTTGGATTTGGACCTGGGCCGCCCCCTTCATTCGGTCCGGTCGCTGTGCGAGTCGTCGGTTTCCGATTGATGGGTGCATTGCCGAGCGTAGTCGACGGGTGCGAGGTAGCCGAGCGATGAATGCCGGCGGTCGTGGTTGTATTCGGTCTTCCAGTCGCCGATCACGACCTGGGCGTGGAGCAGCGAGTAGAAGCTGTTGATGTTCAGGCACTCGTCGCGGAGCCTGCTCTCGGCATCCTCGCCTTCACTTCGGCGAGGTCACCCGTGGCCAGGCCTCTCGCCCTCGCTGCGCCACCGGCGACATCCTCCGCTTCGCGAGGTCACCATGGACGAGCCCCTCGCTGGGCGACGCGTGCGTCCCGTCATGGCCTGAGACCTCACATCACCGACGGGGCCCTGCCGAGAGACGATCCTCACGGCAGGGCCCCGTCACGGTGCTTGGGCGCGAGCGGCCGGGTGCGCCTCGGGGGTCAGGCGTCGTCCCGCCCGGCGGCGCGGTGGACGAACTCGATGAGGGAGTTCTCCATCTCGGCGCGGGTCTCGGGCTCGTTGTGAACCTCGTGGCGGACGTCGGGGTAGATGTGGAGTTCGACGTCGTGGCCCTTCTCCTCCAGGCGCCGGGCGACCTCGCGCGCACCCTCGCCGTAGTTGGTCACCGGGTCCTCCGCGCCCGCGAAGATCGCGACGGGAACCTGCGGAAGGCGGTCGAAGAAGTCGTCGCCGTTGGCCTGGTCGTACACGTCGACAAAGCCCTGCAGGAACCGGTTGCTCAAGGGGGCGCCGAAGTTGTTGAAGGGGTCGCGGCCGTGATCACGGACGACGTCCGCGTTGCGCGCCACCCAGTCCGTCGGGCCGAAGTCCGGGCCGAGGCGGTCGTAGAAGCCGTCGAACAGCTGGCCCACCAACGCATCCGCAGCGGGGGCGGAACCGTCGGCCGCCACGGCAGCCTTCAGGGCCTCGCGATCCAGCGTCGACTCGACACCGCGCATGCCCACGGCGATACCGCCCAGCGCGAGCCCGTCGACCTCGACACCCGGCTGCAGCACCAGCGCCCGCGCGATCATCGACCCCAGGCTGTGGCCAAACACCACGTACGGCAGGTCGGGGAACAGCTCCTTGGCCTTCCGGTACAGCGTCACCTCGTCCTGCACGATGACCGTCGCCGACTCGTCACCGGCGTCACCCCACGTCCCCGACTGCATCGCCGTCCGACCGTGACCCGCGTGATCGTCCGCGACCACGACGAACCCCGCATCCACCAGCGCGGCCGTCATGTGCAGGTACCGGCGGGAGTGCTCGCCGAGACCGTGGATGAGCTGGACCACCGCCACCGGCGTGACCGCCGGTTCGTACACCCAGGCCTGGATGGTCTCGGTGCCGTTGTGCGACGTGAACTCGAGTTCGCGCAGAGCCATGCTGACCTCCTCGTCATGCCCCTCGGGCGAGGAGCTCGACGGTATGACCCTACCGTACCTGCCGACAACGGGATGTCCGGCCCCCGACCTCCGTCGCCCACTCGCGGAACTCCCTGTCGCGGGCGCTGAGAGCGGCAGGTACGCGCCCAGCCCGTCCCGAGAGCCGCGTGACCGGGTCCGGACCCGGCGGCCCGGCAGGGTCACCCCCGGTGGGGGGGCCGCGTCCCGCCCGGATCATGCCTGCCGGCCCGCCCCGTGGCACTTCGGACGCTCTGTGCCGGCGCCCTGGGTGCCCGTCCACGCCCGGACGGCCCGCAGAACGTGGACCAGGCCTCGGCATCGCGGCTAAGGAAGGTGAGGCCGGGGTCGATCAGACAGGCGACACGGGACATCACATGGAGAAACGGCGTCCCCGCTCCGGTGCTGCGTGTACCCGACGACGGCCCCCCGGCCGACGAGCCCGGCGCCGACGACCTCGGTCCCGGCGATCACGCCGCGGCCCACGTCGCCCGCGACTACGGTGCCCGCGCCGACGACGCGCCCCACGACCACGCCCACCACGCGCCCGACGACCCGTCCGAGCGTCCCCGCAGTGAAGGCGGTGCAGCGCACCTTCCAGGTGGACCGGTACATGCCCAAGACCGCGGCTCAGGCCCGGGTCGTGGCGCGCCTCGACGACGACGGCGTGCTGCGTTACCGCGAGGACCGCGCCCTCTGGGGCGCGAACAACTGGCAGTTCGTGACGGTGCGGGTGCCCGCCGACGCGAGCAAGGCGCAGGTCATGGCCGTGATCAACGCCAAGACGTCCTCGCGTGTGGGTGACGTGCACACCGGTTCGCGCCTGCGTTCCATCACGCGTGGTCGCTCGGTGACGATCGCGTGGGAGCTCGGCAAGGGCGCCCGCCCCACCTCCGCCTGGGGTGCGAACAAGTCCGTCAACCAGATGTTCTTCGCCCGCTCCTGAGCGACCACAGGTGGGCGTGGCCATCACCACCACGCCCACCTGTGGCGGGCCTGCATCGCCGAGCCCGGCCGAGCGACGCGTCACCCTTGCGAGGGTGGCGCCGTCGCCGCATGTCGGCTCCGCCCCTCGGGGGTGAGTCCGGGACCGGCGCCCTCATGGGTCGAATCACTCGGCCCGGCCATCGAATTCGGCGGCAGCCTCTCGGTGATCCTGGGACCCGCGCGGTGTTGCGGGGCGGCCTGGCACCTCTTCTCCGCGTCGTGCAGCAGCGTCCCTTCGCGTGAGAACACTGTGAACGTTCCCCGAGATGCCGGGGGAGGCTGGGCCGCCCCCTTCATTCGGTCCGGTCGCCGAAGAAGTGGTGGCTGACATGCGGAATCCGAAGATCACGTGGAATGGGTACCTCGAGGGCCTCGCTCGCGCCGGCTTGCCCCTATGTGCTACCGAACTAGAAAAGCGGACCGTAGGAGTCGGCTAGAAGCCAGGTCCAGGGGGCACCCCACAATGCGGACTCCCCATCCTCATCGTCCCGGCCGTCGCTACGCCGGCGCTCGCTCCCCCACGCTCATTCCTCGAGTGTTCATGAGGGAACCCTATGCCGGACCCACTTCCCCGCGGGGCATCCCGTCACCGCAGCCAGCCGGGGTGGGCGTCACCCGTCAGCGCGGTCAGCCAGTAGTCCGGCAGCAGGTCCGCCAATCGCTTCCACACGACCGCCGTGGGATCGTCCCGGTCCGCCACCGCCGTCAGGACGTCCGGCCCGTACGCTGCCAACCGTTCCCGGCACACCCCACACGGGCTCAGCACGACGACGCTGCCATCCGCCCTGCGGTGCACACACACCGAGGCCACCACCCTGAGGTCCAACCGGTGGGCGGCACAGTACGGTTCGATCTCGTGGCACACCTCGACCGCAGCATTCGGCATGTCCGGGGCGGTTCCGGTGACCACGGTGCCGTCCTCGAGCAACATGGCCGCCGCACCGTGCTCCGACCCGTCCGGAAACCGGGTTTCGAGTAGTGCCTTGCACTCGGTCACGACGTAGTCCAGAGCGGAAGTGTCCATGGCCGGAGCCTATCGGGGAGCGCGCCGCACGGGTCGATTGGCCAGTCGGCCAGAGTTGCCCGCGGTGCGACCACGTTCCGACGCCGGCCCGGCGGACGATCGAACCCTCGGACCGACCGAGGTGACGGTCGCACGGTGGAGCTGCAGCGGCGTCGTCTCCTCGCGGACCTGCGTGTCCACCTGGCCGCGATGCGACGTCGCGAGAGCGACACCCCGCCCACTGCCTGACATTTGAGGCACTCTCGAGCCACCGGGTGCACTTTCAGGCGCGTCGAGGCCAGGAATACCCGCTGTTCGTGGCTTCAACGTGCCTCACAGTCCGGGGGCTGGCCAGAACGTGCCTCAAAATGCGCACGTTGGCCCAAACGTGCTCCAGAGTTCGAGGACTGGCAGGGACCCGCCGCCGTCACCGTGACGCATTGCCCCACCTGACCCTCGGCGATACTGGTTAGGCATCAATCGACCGGAAAGTGTCGTGGGTCACGCAATTGACGGTATGAATGTACCCACCGGCCGAACCGGCCCCCGCGCACCCTGCGGCGGCGTTGGGCCGGTGGGTCCATCGCATCACTCCCGTGGAGGCACCATGACACGAACCCTCAGCCGACGATCGTTGCTAGCCGCAGCGGCGTCGTTGCCCGTGATCGGGGGCCTGTCGGCCTGCGCGGGAGGCCCGCGCGCGACCGACCGCACGCATCAGCTGGTGTGGTCCACCTACGGCGTGGGCACCGGGACGTACAACGACCTCGCGGCGGTCGCGAACACCCTGACCCAGCGCACGGGACGGCAGATCCGGTTGATGACCTCGGACACCGGCATCGGGCGCCTGGCCCCGCTGATCAACGGCACGGCCCAGTACTCGCGCACCGGGGACGAGTACTACTACGCGTTCGAGGGCAATGACGAGTACTGCTCCGAGCAGTGGGGCCCGCAGGCGCTGCGCCTCGTGTGGACTCCCCCGGGCAACTACGGGGTGCTGGTGCGCAAGGACAGTGGCATCGAGACCGTGGCGGACCTCAAGGGCCGCAAGTTCCCCAAGCTGATCGCGAGCACGTCCATCAACCGCAAGATGGAGGCGATCCTCAACTACGGCGGCCTCACCGGCAAGGACGTCCAGATGGTGGACGTCACCTACAGCGGCCAGATCGAGGCGCTGAAGACCGGTCAGATCGACACCCTCTACCAGAACGTGGTGGGCGCCAACGTCTCCGAGCTGGCCTCCCAGTACCCCATCCGCTGGCTGGGCCTGGGCGGCGGCACGCCCTCCCAGTACGCCACGTGGAAGGAGCTGGCGCCGATGGTCAAACCCGGCGAGTTCTCCAAGGGTGCGGGCCTGGCCAAGGGGGAGACGGCGGTGAACATGCAGTACACCATCCCGGTGGTCGCCCGCGCGGACCGCCCCGCGGACGAGGTCGCCGCACTGGTCGCGGACATGGACCGCTACTACCCGGACTACAAGGACACCACCCCGGACGCCCACCGCTTCGGCACGGACCAGATCCAGCTCACGCCCCTGGTGATCCCGTTCCACGACGCCATGGTGGAGTTCCTCACCAGCAAGGGCCGCTGGAACAAGGACCTGCAGACCCGCCAGGACGCCCTGCTGGAGCGCGAGCGCCGCATGCACGAGGCCTGGCCCGCGTTCTGGCAGGACCACAAGGACCGCGAGGACCCCAAGTCCGCGCGCAAGGAGTGGGTGGACTGGAAGAAGGCCAACCTTCCCGAGCTCCCGGACACCCCCGGCACCCTGCCCGGCGCCTCGTCCACCACCGCACCCTCCGGAGGCCACGCATGAGCACCCCGTACCAGACCGGCGACGCCGCCGGCCCCGCCAGTGCCTCGGCTCCCGCCGGCACCGCTGGCCCCATCACCACCCCCGGACCGGCCATCGACCCCCGCACCGGCGCGGAGATCACCGCCACGCACCCGCACGGGGGCGACGACGCCGCCCAGCCCACCATGCCCTCGGACGTCTCCCTGCACGACGCGAGCCCCCGACTGACGCCGTTCTGGCGCAGCCTGGTGATCGTGCTGACCGTGGTGGGCGTGCTGCTGACCATGAACCAGGTGTTCTTCTGGAACGTGGGCGGGGTGACCATCCCCACCAACTCGTTCCTGTACCTGCTGATCGCGGTGTTCGTGCCGATCGTGTTCATCGTGACGCCCATCCGCAAGCACGCCCCCGGGGCCGCGGCTCGGCAGCGGCGGGGCGTGCCGTGGTACGACGTCCTGCTGCTGCTGGCCGTGGTGGGCACCAGCGCGTACTTCGCGGTGCACGGCATCGAGATCCAGGAGTACGGCTGGCAGTACATGGCCCCCACCCTGGCCACCGTGCTGAGCTTCGTGTTCTGGGCCCTGATCCTGGAGACCCTGCGCCGGGCCGCCGGTCTGGTGGTGCTCGTGATCGCGTTCCTGTTCTCCGTGTACCCGCTGTTCGCGGGGATCATCCCGCTGTCCTTCCTGCAGGGCATCTCCTACGACCTGCCCACCCTGGCCCAGGTGCACACCATGGGCGTGGACAGCGTGCTGGGCCTGCCCCTGCAGACCGCGGGCACCATCCTGGTGGGCTTCCTGCTGTTCGGCGTGGTGCTGCAGCACACCGGCGGTGCGGACTTCTTCCACGAGCTGTCCATGGCCGTGTTCGGCCGCTACCGCGGCGGCTCCGCCAAGGTGGCCGTGGCGAGCTCCGCGGCCATGGGCATGATGAGCGGCTCGGCGGTGTCCAACGTGCTGACCACGGGGCCCATGACCATCCCGGCCATGAAGCGCTCCGGGTTCAGCGCCCGGGTGGCCGGGGCCGTGGAGGCCACCGCGTCCTCCGGCGGCTCCATCACTCCGCCCATCATGGGCACCGCGGCGTTCCTCATGGTCTCCTTCGTGGGCGTGCCGTACACGTCCATCCTGGTGGCGGCCACCATCCCCGCGATCCTGTACTACCTGGGCATCTTCCTGCAGATCGACGGCTACGCCGCCCAGCGCGGCCTGCGCGGCACGCCCAAGAACCTGCTGCCACGAGCCCGCCACGCCCTGGCCATGGGCTGGCCCTACCTGGGCGCCCTGGCCGTGCTCACGGTGCTGCTGTTCACCACGGACTCCGAGGCGCAGGTGCCGTACTGGGTGGTGGCCATCCTGCTGCTGATCGCCCTGGTCAAGCCCAGCGTGACGTTCGGCCCCCGCCAGTGGGTGGACATGGGCGTGGACGTGGGCAAGACGCTGGCGCAGATCGTGGGGATCATCGCGGGCGTGGGCCTGATCCTGGGTGGGCTGACCGCCACGGGCGTGGCCCTGTCCCTCTCGCGTGACCTGGTGGCCCTGGTGGGCGACAACGTGGTGCTCATCCTGATCGCCGGCGCCGTGGTGTGCTTCATCCTGGGCATGGGCCTGACCATCTCCGCCGCGTACGTGTTCCTGGCCATCGTGATGGTCCCGGCCGTCACGGCCCTGGGCGTGGACCCGATCGCCGCGCACCTGTTCGTCATCTACTGGGCCTCGGTCTCCTACATCACCCCGCCCGTGGGGCTCGCGGCCTTCGCGGCGGCGGGCATCTCCAAGGCCTCGCCCATGGCCACGTGCTTCTCCGCGATGAAGCTCGGCGCCGTGAAGTACGTGGTGCCGTTCGGCTTCGCGCTCAACCCCGCACTGGTGGCCCAGGGCGAGCCCGTGCACATCGGGCTGGCTTTCCTCTCCAGCCTCGTGGCGGTCTACGCGATCGCCGCGGCCATGGGCGGCTGGCTCACGTTCGTGGAACGCCAGCTGCCCCTGTATCTGCGGGTGGTTCTCGCGGTGGGCGGATTCATGATGTTCTTGCCTGGGGCCCCGGTCACGCTCATCGGTCTGGCGCTGGTGGTCGCGGCCGCGGTGCTCGCGCGCCTGCGCCGGCCGCGCGCCGTCGTCGACCCCGAGACCGGGCAGATCACCCGGGTGCCGGAGGGAGCCGAGGTTCCCGACGCCGCCCGCGGCACGCACGGCGCGCACGGCACCGGCGGTGCCCCCGCGGGTGCGCACGCCCCGCACGAGAACACGAAGGAGAACGCATCATGAGCGCAGAGAACACCGACGTCCTGACCGTGGACGTCACGGACGGGATCGCCCTGGTCACCGTGAACCGGCCGGAGGTGCGCAACGCGATCAATGCGACCGTGCTGCGAGCCATCACCGAGACCCTCTCGCAGCTGGCCGAGAACGATGACGTGCAGGTGCTGATCTTCACCGGCGCCGGGGACAAGGCGTTCGTGGCGGGCGCGGACATCAACGAGCTCGCCGTACGCACGCCCAAGGACGGGCTGAAGGCCACCATGCAGGGTGTGTACGAGAAGGTGGAGCAGTTCCCCAAGCCCACCATTGCAGCGGTGAACGGCTACGCGTTCGGCGGCGGCCACGAGCTCGCCCTGGCATGCGACATCCGCGTGGCCTCCACGAATGCGCAGTTCGCGCTGCCCGAGACCGGGCTGGGCATCATGCCCGCCGCGGGCGGCACGCAGCGCCTGGCCAAGCTCGTGGGCCTCGGCCGGGCCACCGAGATCGTGCTCACCGGGCGACGTGTGAAGGCGGACGAGGCCCTGGACATGGGGCTGGTGACCGAGGTGGTGGAGCCGGACGAGCTGCTGGTTACCGCCCGCGAGACGGCGCAGGCCATCATGGCCAAGGGCCCGCTGGCCATCCAGCTGGCCAAGACCGTGATCCGCCACGGCTTCGACGTGGACCACCAGACCGGGATCCTGTTGGAACGCCTGGCCCAGTCCGTGCTCTACAGCAGCGCCGAGAAGGCCGAGGGAACCACTGCGTTCCTGGAGAAGCGGACCCCCGATTTCCACAGTGCAGCACAGAAGGACGTGAGCAAGTGAGCGAGAACCCCCTGAAGGAGATCCAGCACATCACCGTGATCGGTGCCGGGGCCATGGGCTCCCAGATCGCCATGGTCTGCGCCCTCGCCGGGTACGACACGGACGTGGTGGACATCAAGCAGGAGGCCGTGGACAAGGCCTCCAAGCAGCTGCACTCCCGCATGGACCGTGACGTCAGCAAGGGCCGGCGCACCCAGCAGGACGTGGACGCCGCGTTCGGGCGCCTGACGTTCTCCACGGACCGGGACGCGTGCGCCGCGCAGGCGGACTTCGTGATCGAGGCCGCCGTGGAGGACCTGACCATCAAGCGTCAAGTCTTCGCGGAGCTGGACGCGGTGTGCCCCGAGCACACCATCCTGGCCACCAACTCCTCGAACATCGTGTCCTCGCGTGTGGCGGACGCCACCCACCGCCCGGAGAAGGTGTGCAACGTGCACTTCTTCAACCCCGCGCTGGTGATGAAGTGCGTGGAGGTGGTCCCCCACGAGGGCACCTCCCGTGAGACCGTGGAGACCGCCATGGAGCTGGCCCGCTCGATCGGCAAGGCCCCCGTGGAGCTCAAGAAGGAGGTTCCGGGCTTCGTGGCCAACCGCCTGCTCGGCGCCCTGCGCACGGAGGCGCTGAAGCTCTACGAGGACGGGGTGGCGGACTACAAGGACATCGACGTGGCCGCCAAGACCGCCCTGAACCACCCCATGGGCCCCTTCGAGCTCATGGACATGGTGGGCATCGACGTGGTCTACCTGATCCGGCTGGCCGAGTACGAGCAGACCGGTGACCCCGCGTCCCTGCCGGCCGAGTCCATCAAGGCGAAGTACGAGGCCGGTGACTACGGCCGAAAGACCGGCCACGGCTGGTACGACTACGAGTAGGACCCGCTAGGTTCCGGGGACCTCTGTAGCCTGGCCGCGGGGGTCCCCGTAGAGGTTCTGGGCCAGGCGCACCACGGCACACAGCGCGGGGTTGGGGTCCGCCGCGCGCCACATGAGCTGCACGTCCAGGGGGCGCTGCGGCTGGGCGAGGGGCCGGAACACCACGCCGTCCGAGGCGACGTTGTCCCGCACGGTGTCGAGGCTCAGGGCGCAGCCGATCTGGGCGGCCACGAGCACCACCAGGGTCCACGAGTCCGGCGCCACCTGGGCCACGCGTGGCACGAAGCCCGCTGCTGTGGCGAGGGAGGTCAGCCGGTTCTGCAGTGCGGCCCCCGGACCCGAGGGCAGGATCACCCAGGACTCCTCGGCCAGCTGTGACATCTCCACCCGGGGCGCGTCCGCCAGCGGGTGGTTGCTGGGCAGCACCACCATGACCTCCTCGTGGCCCAGCACGGACGAGCGCAGCTCCGAGGGGATGAAGTCCCACCGCCCGATGGCCACGTCCAGGGAGCCGCCCAGCACCTTCTGCATGGCGGTGTGGGAGAACTGCGAGCCGTGCAGCTCCAGGTGTACCCCGGGGCGGTGGGTGCGCACGTGGCGGGCCAGCTCCCCCACCTGCCGGTTGATGGACGCCCCCGCGAACCCGAGGCGCACGCGCCCGGTCTCTCCGGCCATGGACTTGGCCACCGCGGTGCGGGCCTGTTCCGAGGCCGCTACCAGCTCGCGCGCGGGCTCCAGGAGGGCCGCCCCGGCCGGGGTGAGCGAGACCTGCCGAGTGCTGCGCTCGAACAGCTGAGCACCCAGGGACTTCTCGATGCTCTTGATGAGCCGGCTCAGGGGTGGTTGCGCGATCCGCAGGTTGGCGGCGGCGCGCCCGAAGTGCAGTTCCTCGGCAACCGCCAGGAACGCCTTGGCTTCGTGGACTTCCATGGGCGGAGCCTACGCGATTGTTGCCATACTCGCATCAGTCCACCGCTCTTCTTGTATTGGACAGAACCTAATGACGGTGATTGTGTGGGATGAAACACATTCCCCGTCCCAGTGGAGCGTTCATGTCCCTCACCCAGGATCCTGCGACCTCCGGGCCGCTCAGCGGAGTGGTCGTCGCGGACTTCTCCCGCGTGCTCGCGGGGCCTTACTGCACCATGCTGCTCGCGGACATGGGCGCCACCGTGGTCAAGGTGGAGAGCCCCACCGGGGACGACACCCGCGGGTACAAGCCGCCTAGCCGGGACGGGGTGGGCACCTACTACCTCTCCGTGAACCGCAACAAGCACTCCATCGTGCTGGACCTGCGCGATCCGGCGGACCTGGAGACCGCCTACGAGATCATCGACGCCGCGGACGTGTTCATAGAGAACTTCAAGCCCGGCGGGCTGGCCCGCTACGGGTTGGATCCCGAGGCCGTGGCCGAGCGGTGGCCCGGGCTCATCCACACGAGCATCACCGGATTCGGCACGGACCGCGGCGCACACCTGCCGGGCTACGACCTGCTGGTCCAGGGCGTCTCGGGCTTCATGTCCGTGACCGGCTCCGCAGAGGGCCCACCCCAGCGCGCGGGCGTGGCGATGTTCGACGTCCTCACCGGGCTGCACGCCGCAGTGGCCGTCCTGGGCGCCCTGCACGAGCGGGACGTCTCCGGCAGGGGCCAGCACATCCACCTGGATCTGCTCTCCTGCGCGCTGTCCTCCCTGGTCAACCAGACCACGGGCTACGCGGCGTGCGGCAACGACCCCCAGCGCATGGGCAACGACCACCCCAGTCTGTTCCCGTACGGACCATTCCCCACCGCGGACAAGGACCTCATCATCACGGTGGGCAACAACCCCCAGTTCCGGCGTTTCGTCACGGTGCTGGGCTTGCCCGAGCTCGCGGAGGACCCGCGCTTCGACACCGTGGAGAACCGCAACCAACACCGTGAGGAGCTGCGCCCGCTGCTCAACAAGGCGCTGTCCTCGAACACCGCCGAGGTGTGGGCGTCCCGGTTGCAGTCGGAGGGCCTGCCGTGCGCCCCCATCCTCACCATCCCCGAGGGCGTGGAGTACGCGGCCTCCCTGGGCCTGGACCCCGTGGTGCAGGTGGGCGAGGGCGACGAGGCCGTGCCCCTGATCAAGAACCCCGTGACCTTCAGTCGCACCCCGGTGCGCTACGACAAGGCCCCGCCCGCCCTCGGTGCGGACGGCACCGATGTCATGGCCTGGCTGCGTTCCCGTCGCGCCGCCCACGACGACGCCCCCGCACCGGACCGCGCGGCCGTCGGTGCGGTGCCCACCGCCGCGCACGACGGAGCCGCCGGTTCCCCGGGCGCGGCCCCGAACCGCGCGTAGCCCCTCCCCACACCAGAATCTCGCGCCGCAGCGAGGCGGAGCCCCGCCTCCCGGCCACCGAAAGGACCCGTGATGAGCGAACTGCTCGAGAACCCCGACTTCTTCCTGCTGGACCAGGAACTCTCCGCCGAGGAGATCGCCCTGCGCGACCGCGTGCGCGCCTACGGTCAGGAGCACGTGCTGCCCGCGATCAACGCGTTCTGGGAGCGCGGCGAGCACCCCCTCCCCGCGTTCAAGGGCCTCGCCGACCTGGGAGTCGTGGGAACGTTCATCGAGGGCTACGGCTGCCCCGGACTCTCCCGCCAGGCCGCCGGGTTGGTGGCCCGTGAGATGGGCCGGATCGACGGCTCCGTGAACACGTTCTTCGGCGTGCACTCCAACCTGTGCATGGGCAGCATCTACATGCTGGGCAATGAGGAGCAGCGCCAGCGGTGGCTGCCCACCATGGCGAAGATCGAGACGACCGGTGCGTTCGCGCTCACCGAGCCCACCCACGGCTCGGACTCGGTGTCCCTGGAGACCTCCGCGCGCCGGGACGGGGACCACTGGGTGCTCAACGGGCACAAGCGGTGGATCGGCAACGGCCACGCCGCGGACGTGATCGTGCTCTATGCCCGGGACGAGGCGGACGGACAGGTCAAATGCTTCGTGGTGGAGAAACAGGAGGACGGCGAGTACCCGCAGGGCTACCTCCCCACCGTGATCGACGGCAAGATCGGCAAGCGCGCCATCAACCAGGCGGACATCGTGATCGAGGACCTGCGGATCCCCGAGGAGAACCGGCTGGAGAACTGCCACAGCTTCAAGGACGTCAACAAGGTGCTCAAGGCCACCCGCGGCGGCGCCTCGTGGGAGGCCGTGGGGCACGGCATGGCGGCGTTCGAGATCGCCGCGAACTACGCCCTGGAGCGTGAACAGTTCGGGATGCCGATCGCCAGCTACCAGCTGGTGCAGGAGCGGCTGGCCACCATGCTCTCGGACCTGACCTCCATGCAGCTGCTGTGCACCCGCATGGCGCAGTTGCAGGAGCGCGACCAACTCACGGACGCCATGGCCTCCATGGTCAAGATGACCACTTCCCGCAAAGCCCTGGCCATGTGCCGCACCGCCCGGGACATGCTGGGCGGCAACGGGCTGTTGCTGGAGTACCACATCGGCCGTCACCTCACCGACATGGAAGTGGTCTCCACGTACGAGGGCACCGACTCGATGCAGGCGCTCATCGTGGGCCGGGAGATCACCCGGATCTCGTCCTTCACGCGCACGCGCAGCTGACGGGTCCGGGCTGGTGGGTACGCCGTAAGGGTTCGTGAGTTCTGTTCCGGGCCTCGCCGCGAGAAGATGATGGGCATGGTCAACCGCGTAGGTAGTCAGTCCTTTGCGACGAGCAGTACCGCTTCGACCTCATTCGTGGGACGTCGCAGGGAACTGAAGGAAGCGCGGGCCACGGTGTCCCGCTCGCGGTTGACGACCCTCACGGGCCCCGGAGGCGTGGGCAAAACCCGCCTGGGGATGGAAGTCGGTCAGCGCTTGCAGACCCATTTTCGCGACGGTGCGTGGATGGTGGATCTGGGATCCCTCAACCCCGGTGCCCCCATCAGCCCGATAGTCGCCTCCGCCCTGGCCATTCAAGACCAGTCGAATCGCGGGGCGCTGGAACGAGTGACGGACTACCTGCAGGACAAGGAGTTGTTGCTGTTCCTCGACAACTGTGAACACGTGCTGTCCGGGGCCGGGGAGTTGGTGGACCGTGTCCTGGCCACGGCCCCGGGGGTGAGGATCCTCACCACCAGCCGTGAGCCCCTGAGCATGGTCGGCGAGGCGATCTATCCCGTGCCTCCCTTGGCGACACCCTCCGTGGAGGACGACCATGCGGTTCAGGACCTTGAACGCTTCGAATCGATTGCCTTGTTCGTGGACCGTGCACGGAACGTGGTGGGTGACTTCGCGATCACTCCCGAGAGCCAGAGGGCCGTGATCGAGTTGTGCACGCGCCTCGACGGCATGCCACTGGCCATCGAATTCGCCGTTGCGCGGTTGCAGAGCATGTCCGTGACCCAGTTGCTCGATCGCCTGGACCAGCGCTTCCGATTGTTGAGCCGCGGGTCTCGCACTGCTCAGCCCCGGCACCGGACACTCCAAGCGTTGATCGACTGGAGTTACGAGCTCTGCACCCCGGAGGAGCAGGTGCTGTGGCAACGGCTGTCAGTCTTCCCCAGCAGTTTCGATCTGGAAGCCGCCGAGGAGATCTGCAGTTTCGATGGTCTCGTCCCGGATCTCGTTCTGGACTTGTTGGATCGCCTCGTGGCCAAGTCCATCCTGCTCACCGAACGCAACGGGGAGGCAGTGCGCTACCGCCAGCTCATGACCGTGCGTGAATACGGCGCCGACCGGCTGAACGACGGCGCGGCCACTGAGCTGCGCCGTCGTCACCGGGATTGCTTTCTTCGCCGGGCGGAAACCATGGTCGAACAGTGGTCTACTCCGCGCCAGGGTGAGTTCATCCTGCGCGCTCGCACGGAACGCCCCAATTCCATGGCGGCATTGCAGTGGTCCGTAGCCACCCCCGGTGAGATCAACGCTGCTGCACGCCTGGCGGTGGCGTTGCATCACCACTGGGTGTCGGACGGTTACCTCAGCGAAGGACGTTTTTGGCTCGACCGTGTGCTGGGCGAGTACGACGACGCCCCGGAACGACACGAACGAGGATCCGCGTTGTGGGTGGTCGCCTGGGTCAGCCTGTTGCAAGGCGATCACGAAGCTGGCGCGGAATACCTCGCCGAATGCCGACGGGTAGCCACGGCCCTCGGGGACGACGGCCTGCTTGCTCACACGGAGCACTGGAGCGGTTTGTACGGCATCTTCACAGGGGACCTCTCCTCCGCGATAGTTCACTATGAACGCGCAGTAGCCGCCCACGACCGCGTGGGCGATCTGAGTGCGAGGCTCACGGCACAATTTCAACTTGGTATGGCGCAGGTTTTCCACGGCGATCCCCGGATCGCCCTGGCCACGTGCGACCGTGCCATTAAATCCGCCGCGGAGCACGGCGAGCTCTGGACACGCGCGTATTCTCTCTGGATCAGCGGGATCGGCCTCTGGATGATGGGGGATCATTCGGCAGCTCGAGCGGCCGCCACGGACGCCCTCACCATCCAGAAGAACTTCCACGACGCGATCTGCACAGCCCTGACGACCGAACTGCTCTCGTGGGTTGCCGCTTCCACCCGTGATTTCCCGCGCGCCGTGGAACTCTCTGGCGCCGCGGCCTCCGTGTGGCGCAGTCTGGGAACCACGATCCGGGCGTTCGGGCCCCACATCGACGAGATTTCCCGGGCCTCCGCCAAGCGTGTCGGACAAGGACTCGAACCGGGAACATCGGATTCCTCACCCTTCGAGCACAAGCGCTTGACCAAGGAGGAAGCGATCGCGGTGGCACTCGCCGAACCGCAGGATGCCGATCAGGAGACGGACATCCAACCGCTGACCCGCAAGGAATGGCAGGTCGCTCAACTGGTGGCTCGGGGGCTGACCAACAGACAGGTGGCCGAAGAACTGGTGGTCTCGCCGCGCACCGTGGACGGCCACGTGGGTCGCATCCTCACCAAGTTGGACGTCACGACCCGCATGCACATCGCATCGTGGGTCGACGGCAGACGAGGAATGTAAGGCGCGAAGCACGACATGCACTGGCGCCCCGGATCGAGAGGTCCGAGGCGCCAGTGTCAGCCGGTCAGCGCGTGAAGAAACGCTGGTGCGGCTGGGACTCAGACGTTGATCATTGCCGCGGAGCGCACCGAAGGAAATACGCCTGAGAGGAACTCCTCGATCTCCGCCGTGTCCCCCAGCGGGAAGATGCCGGCCACGTACTGGTCAGGGCGGACCACTACCACCGCACCGTCCGCGCTGATACCGCGCTCTTCGAAGATGTCGTGTCCCTCCAATGTGCCAAACACCTTCTCCATGTCCGTCAGTCGGAACGTGCCGGTTTTGGGCTTGAACGCCTCCGGCACGTCCGAGACATCGAATTCGGTGTGCCGCTGGCGGTGGATCAACTTGGTGTCGAACAGATCGGGCGACAGTGATCCTTCAGCCCAGTGGGCCCAATCCTGGAGGGTCTGGGAAACTCCCGGAGCTGCGTCGTCAGCGAAAACGTAGACACGCCACCGACCGTCCGCGAAGTGATCGTGCCCGATGTGCATGGGCACCAGATCGCACACACGGCCCGCCATGGCGGACTTGAAACGCCTACCGAGCGGGTATCCCTCAGCAAGTTCCTGGTGCTTGGTGTCCGCCGTGATCATCGATGGCTCGTACTCGGTGAGGTAGCCCGCGTTGAACTCGGCGTTCTTCGTGTAGAAATCCTCCAGTTCGTTGGGGTTCTCGAACTGGTCACTCGGCTGCGCCATGAGGGTGGACCATGCCTTGTCGAACTCGATCAGACGATGGGCGATGTCCTTGCGCTCCTCCGCGTAGGTGCGCAGCAGTTCCAGGGGGCTGTTTCCGGAGAGCACGTGGCCCAGTTTCCACCCCAGGTTGAACCCGTCCTGCATGGACACGTTCATACCCTGCCCCGCCTTGGCCGAGTGCGTGTGGCACGCATCCCCGGTGATGAACACGCGGGGGTCCTGGCTGGAGGTCTTCTCCGAGGCGCGGTCATCGAAATGGTCGGAAACGCGGTGACCCACCTCGTAGATCGAGTGCCACACCACGTTCTTCACATCCAGCTTGTACGGGCTCATGATCTGCTGAGCAGTGGCGATCACGTCCTCGAGTGGAGTCTCACGCACGGAGCGATCACCCTCCGCCACTTCACCCAGATCCACGTAGAGCCGGAAGAGGAACCCGCCCTCGCGCGGGATGAGCAGGATGGTGCGACCGGTCGAGGACTTGATGGTGCACTTCTTGCGAACGTCCGGGAAGTTGGTGTCCGCGTAGATGTCCATCACGCCCCACGCATGGTTGGCCTGCTTGCCATGCAGTCGATACCCCAGGGACTTGCGCACATTGCTCCGAGCGCCGTCCGCCCCCACCACATACTTGGTACGCACCTGAAGCTCTTGGCCCTCGTCGGGTCCGGCCGTGCGGCGCAGGGTCACCGTGATCGGGTATTCGCGGTTCTCTTCCTCGGGGGCGACTTCCATGTCCACGAATTCGTAGCCGTAATCCGGCTCTTCAGGATCCAGGGTGTAGTCGCGGCCTGAACCCGCCGGTCTCCAGGAGCGATCTGGCGATGTAGTTGGTGAGGTTGCGGAACCCGAGCGCGGAGCCGCGCAGGTGTTCGAGCCGGCCGTTGATCGCCTCGGTCGGGCCGTTGGATGTACCAGGACGATCGAAGTAGGCCAGCACGTCGGTGGCCCGCTTGGTCAGGGTCCGGCCGAGCGTGATCACCTCGCTCAACGCACCCGGGACGCCGTGGCTGAGGGAGTGGATCAGCCGCTGCATCAGCGCTCGGCCTCGGGCCCGGTCGGGTTCTCGGTAGGCGGCGATCATCCTCTGGTAGATCCCCCAGGTGGCCTCGACCTCGACGTGGGCGTCGGCCGTGAACAGCTTCTCCAGCCGGTCCCGCTGCTTGTCGGTGAGCAGGTCCGCTCCGGTGTGCAGGGTCCGGCGAGCCGAGTAGAGGGGATCGCCGGCCCGGCCGCGGTGGCCACGGGTGTCCTGCTGAACGCGGCGCCGGCACTGATCCAGGGCATCGCCGGCCAGGCGCACGACGTGGAAGGGATCCATGACCGCGGTCGCCTCGGGCAGCTCCTCGGTGGTGGCGGTCTTGAACCCGCTGAACCCGTCCATCGCGACTACTTCCACGCCCTGGCGCCAAGGGTTCTCGCGCTCGGCCAACCATGTCTTGAACGCCTGTTTGGAGCGGCCCTCGACCATGTCCAGCAGCCGGGCGGGACCCGTCCCGGCGCGAACCGGGGTGAGGTCGATGATGACGGTGACGTACTTGTCGCCGCGGCGGGTGTGGCGCCAGACGTGCTCGTCGACGCCGATGACCTTGACCCCGTCGAACCGGCCGGGGTCGTCGATGAGCACCCGCTTGCCCTCGGCCAGCACGGCGTCGTTGGCGGTGTTCCACGAGACTCCCAGGCCTTCGGCGACGCGGGCCACGGTCAGGTGCTGGCACACGATCCCTTCCAGCGCCCACCGCAGACCGCGACGGGAGAGCCTCGCCCGCGGCTCGGCCGCCTTGGTGGTGTCCTGGCGCCACACGTGTCCGCACCCGGTGCACCGGTAGCGGCGAACCGTGACCAGCAGCGTCGTAGGTCGCCAGCCCAGCGGCTCGTGCGCCAGGCGCCGCACCACGGTGTCGCGGGGCGTGCCCTCGCAGCCGCAGCGTCGGCACCACTGGTCCGGTTCCAGGACCCGGCAGGCCAGGATCGCCTGCTCGGGCTCGAGGCGCTGACCGACGACGTCAAGACCGAGCTCGTCGAGACAGCAGAAGGTGGTCAAGTCAGGGCAGGCGAAGGTAGCGTCAGGCACGTCGAGGTCTTCCAGATGAGGCGTGTAGGAACCTTCATCTTCGGGAGGCCTCGACCCCTATCCGGCGACCGACGCGCCGACCCCAACTACACCCTGGATCCTGAAGAGCCCGTAATCCGGCCCTTCACAGATGAGCATGGGTAGGGGTCTTGCGCCACGGCCGGTGTCCGCCGGCGGCGAGCAGGGCGCGTAGGCGGTAGTTGTCGAAGTTCCGGAAGCCGCGGGCGACCCGGCGCATCGTCTCGATCACCCCGTTCACGGCCTCGGTGGGCCCGTTGGAGGCCCCGGCGGTGTCGAAGTAGGCCAGGATCGCGGCCTTCCACCGGCGCAGGGTCCGCCCGAGCCGGGCGATCTCCGGGATCGGGCAGGACGGGAAGGCGGCAAGGATCTCGGCGACCAGCCGGCGGCCGGTCTCGGGGCGGGCGTGGTAGATCGCACGCAGCTTCTGATAGCAGTGCCAGGCCAGGGTCACCTCGTGGTGCGGGTCCCCGGCCTCAAGCTTGGTGTTGAGCCGGGTGATCTGTTTGGCGGTGAGGTGCTCGGCGCCGATCTGCAAGGTGCGGCGGATCCCGTAGAGCGGGTCCCCGGCCCGGCCCCGGTGGCCCAGGGTGTCCTGCTGCACCCGACGACGCACCTCGTCCACGACCTGCCCACCGAGTTTCACCACGTGGAAGGCGTCCAGGACGGTGATCGCCTCAGGGAGTTCGTCGCGGATGGCGTTGGCGTAGCCGTGGAACGGGTCCAGCGTCGCCGTGCGGATCCCGCTCGTGAACGCCGGACCCTGCTCGGTGAGCCAGTCGCCGTAGGCCGCCCCCGTGCGCCCCTTGACCAGGTCCAGCAGTCGCGCCCGGGGCCGGCCGTCCTCGCCGCGGGAGTGGTCCACGATCCCGGTGACCAGCCCGGTGCCGGGTGGACCCACGTGGCGCCACACGTGCTCGTCGACACCGAGGGCGTCCACCCCGGCCAGCCGATCCTCCGCGGCCAGCTGGCCTTCGATGACCGGGGCCACGGCGTGCCAGACGGTGTTCCAGGCGACTCCGAGCATGTCCGCCAGGGCGGAGACCGCGATGTCGTGGGAGCGCAGCTGCGTCACCGCCCAGGCGATCGCGCGGGTGGTGAGCTTGGCCCGCGGCGCGGCCAGCTCGTGGACCTCGCTGAACGTCACGACCTCGCAGGCGTCCTCCCGGCACCTGAAGATCCGCTTGCGCCACACCACCCGCACGGGCACCCCAGCGCAGGGCAGATCGTGGAGCACGACCTCCCGGCGGCCGTGGCCGGTGGCGAGCACCCCGCAGGACGGGCACCCCACCAGCGTCGGAGAAGTCTCCACCACCACGGTGAACGAGCGTGGTCCGCGTTCCACGGCCCTGACATGGACGTCGGGCAGGTCGAAGAGCGCGCACGCGGGCGCGCAGATAGCATGAGACACGTCGAGGCCTTCATGGATCGGGTTGCTTGGTCGCTACCCATCCTGGAGGCCTCGACCTCTACCCAGACCTCACAACACACCCCTCGAGACGCCCACGCGCACACCGCTACCCATGCTCATCTGTGAAGGGCCCGTAATCCGGTTCCATCCGAGTGGGCGCGTTCTTGATGAACCGATTGAAATAATCGATGATGCGCACCTGGGTGATCAGCATCATGGGCCATTCGCTGAATTCTTCCTGTAATTCGCGGGTGCTCATCTCGCGGATGATACGTTCCGGGTCCTGGGGATCAGGCTTCCAGAACGCCATGTCCGTGATGGTGTGCGCTTCCTCGTAGATCTCGTGGGCGAAGCCGAACGCCTGGAACGTCTCCATGGTCCGGGAGTGCACGCCATCCGCATTGGCCAACGGCAATCGGTGTCCCCGGCGTTCGATCAACCTGGTGTTGACCTCTGGGAACCGGGACAGCTGTGCTGCGGTGATCGACCCGGCGGGACCGCACCCCACGATCAGCACGTCCATGGTGTCGGGCAACTCGGCGGGACGATCCACCCCCGAGCCCTGAGCGGGCATAGTCATGGGATCACCGGTTTGATAGCCATCTACATGAAACTGCATGATATCTCCTTGGAGGAATGGAATGACATTCTGTGTTTTGTCTCACACGATATGGATTTGACTCGGTAACTCATAAGCAGTTCAGCCGCTAAAGACAACATCCGCCTCAAAAACTGGATCGGCTAGCATGAAATTGGCGTTATCGTAAGGGTAGGACTACGCAATTCGATTATTTGGACGAAATCCATATTGATTAGTTACCGAACGCTTTTGATATCTGGCAGATCTCGCCGTCGGAACTCGCCCCAATGAGCACGCTAGGTCCGGATGTCGCCCCAGAACTCGTTCGCTCACTGAGGACCACCCTGGTGGCGCCCTCGGCCCGGGCGGCCCACCCCGGAACTCACAGCACCGTCCGGGCGGAACGTGTCACCATGGGGACGGGCCCGCCACACCCGGGTGGGCCCACTTGTCCTTCTATCGGTGAGGTAAGTCTTCCGTGTCCCACGCCCCCTCCCCCCGCGGCCCCGAGGCCTCCTATCCGCAGTTCGCCGGCCCACCGGCCGGGACCTCCGCCCGCTCGGTGACCACCCGGACCGTGGTCGGTGCGTTCCTGGCGCTCGCGGTGCTGTGGGGTCTGGTCATGCTCATCGCGTACGGCAGTCTGCACACGGTCACGGGTCAGGCACTCGACGAGGTCGCCCTGGCCCAGGCCAAGGCCGACCGCAATGTCTACTTCCCCGGCGCGGCCCTCGTCCTCGCGCAGTACGTCCCGGAGCTCGGGGCGGTGGCCGCCGGCGTCCTCGCGCTCGTGTGGGCCGTGCGCTACCGCCGTTGGACGGCCGCCGTATGTGCCGCGGGGGCGGCGTTCGCTGCGAACGTGACCACCCAGTTCCTCAAGCACGGGGTGCTCGACAAACCCGATTTGGGGATCCAGCAGATCGCGTCCAACTCGTTCCCGTCCGGTCACACGACCGCGGCGGCCTCCGCGCTCATGGCCGTGCTGCTCGTGGCGCCTCCCCACCTGCGGGCCAGGGTGGGGCGCTGGGGAGCCCTGATAGCGGCGGTCACTGGCATGCTCACCATCCTCAACGGTTGGCACCGTCCCACGGACGCCGCGGCCGCGCTGCTCATCGTGGGCGGGTGGGGCGTCGTGGCAACCCTCGTGGCACGCGCCGTCGACGCCGCTCTCTCCCGTACCGACGCCCGTCCCGGAGCGGCATCGCTCCAGTTCTACCGGCAGTTCCGAAAGAACCGTTCGCGTAGACGCCAGGACATCGAATGGAGCGAGGACCGGGGCGAGAGTGCCTATCTTCCACCGGCCCACGAGCGCGCCGAGCGGCAGTTCGCGGAACAGCAGCGTGGTGAGCAGGAGCGGGCGGCATCGTACCCGCAGGCTCAGCAGGGGTACCCGCACGCGCAGTACGGGCACCAGCAGCCCCAGCCGACGCGGTCGCAGCCCGCCCCCTACGGAGCGCCCGTGTACCGCCCGCGATTCCCCGCGCGACCCCGGTTGGGCACCGCGATCACCCTGACCGTGTTGGCCGCGGCATTGCTCGCGGCAGCAATCTGGTGGCCCTCCCCGACCGTGGCGGGCACGCTTGCCGGGCGGGTCACGCTCACGGCGGGGTACGTGGGCATCGCGGCGGCCGCGGCCCTGGGGTGGTCGCTCGTGGCGCGGCGACTGCGCGACACGACCCGGTGACGGCGGCCCGGTGACAACGAACGCAACTGCTATCGGACGTCCGGGAGTGACGACCGGCTAGATCGCCGCCAATCGGTCCAGGAACACCCTGGCCACGCCGGCCTGGTACGGCAAGCGGTACATCGAGGCGGTGGACGGGCCCTCACCGGAGAGGCCCACGTCCCGAGCGCGCCGGATGGCCAGCTCCATGGTGTCCGCCTGCTGGGACACGAAGTTGCCGGTCACGGGCGAGCCGTGGCCCGGCACGAACACCCGGTAGCGTTCCAGAGTCGCGAGCGCGCGCAAGGACTCCACCCAGCGCTGGGGGTAGGCATCCTCGAAGTTGGGGTCCGCCCCCTCCTCCACGAGATCACCGCAGAAGACGACGTCGTCCACGCCCACGCACACGTCGTTGTCCGTGTGACCGGGGCCCAGGAAGAACAAGGTGACGGGGCGTTCCCCCAGGTCGATCCGGGTCAGGGAAGGCCTGCGACCGTCCCCCGGAAGAGTGTTGGTGGGCATCACGAGCTGGGTGTCCATGCCCTGGCCCTCACCCATCTCGGGTTCCTGCGTGCTCACGAAACTGCGCTGGTACTCGCCGACCTCCGCCATCGCGGCCGCGCACGCCTTGTGCGCCCAGAACTCGGTGGCCCCGGCGCGCGTGAACACCGCGTTACCCATGTAGTGGTCGTAGTGCGCGTGCGTGTTCACCACGGTGAGCGGCAGCTCCGTGAGCTCACGCACCGCGGTCAGGATCTCCCGGCCCTGGCGAGGCCCCGCACCCGTGTCGATCACCAGGGCGCGCTGAGTGCCCAGCACCAGACCGGAGTTCAATCTCCAGTTCTCGGTGCCGATCACATAGACGCCGGGGCGCAACTCCTGGGTGCGTGCCATGGGGCTCACTCTATCGGCAACCCCGCACCCTCTACGTATCGCCGCAAGCCACCGGGGCATGGGGCACGACGCCGCTCCGGCCGCCCCGCGCGACGGGAACCCGCGGCGGGGCGGTGCTACTGTGTGCCGCGTGTTTTCGACCAGCCCCGACACCCCCGTGACCCCGGCGGGCCGCTTCGCGCCGTCGCCGTCGGGGGACCTGCACCTGGGAAACCTGCGCACGGCCCTGGCCGCGTGGGGATTCGCGCGGGCCACGGGGCGCCGCTTCCTGTTGCGCGTGGAGGACCTGGACCGGGTCAAGAAGGGGGCAGCACAGCGCAACGTGGCGGATCTGCGGGCGATCGGCCTCGACTGGGACGGCCCCGTGGACCACCAGTCCGAACGCATTCCCCGATTCCTGGACCGCGTCCAGGACCTCACCGAGGCGGGCCTCACGTACGAGTGCTTCTGCACGCGCAAGGAGATCCACGCGGCGGCCTCCGCTCCCCACGGCATCCCGGGCGCGTACCCCGGCACGTGCCGGAACCTGAGTGCGACCGAGCGCGCGCGACGTCGTACCCAGCGACCCCCCGCCATCCGGCTGAGGGCGCAGACTCGGGAGTTCACGGTGCACGACCACTTCGTGGGCGAGTACACGGGAGCCGTGGACGACATGGTGCTCGTGCGCAACGACGGGACGCCGGCGTACAACCTGGCCGTGGTCGTGGACGACGCCGAACAGGGTGTGGACCAGGTGGTGCGCGGGGACGACTTGTTGCCGTCCGCTCCGCGACAGGCGTATCTCGCGGGGCTGCTGGGGCACCGGGTGCCCGAATACGCCCACGTGCCGCTGGTGCTCGGTCCCGCCGGGGCGCGGCTCGCCAAGCGGGACGGCGCCGTCACGCTCGGGGAGCTCGAGGACATCGGGTACACGGCGCAGGACGTGCTCGCGTGGCTCGCCGGCTCTCTGGGGATCATCCACCCCGTGCGCACCACCGCGGACGTGCTGGACTGCTGGGACCCGAGCTCATGGCGGCGCGAACCCGCGACCTTCACACCGTGGCCGGTGACGCGTCCGTAGGGCCTCCGGAGCGGTAGGGTTGTGAACCGTCTCACACGGCTCACATGGGATCTGCGTCACCTCCCCTATACAGTGGGCGCAGTCCAACGACCCCGTACCGGAAGGCACGAGTATGTCCGATCAGGCGTACCAACTCATGGCAATCCTGGCGTATTTCATCGCCATGATCTGCATTGGCCTGTGGGCCAACAGCAAGACCAAGAACCTCGACGACTACATGCTGGGCGGGCGCAACCTCAAGCCCGGCGTGGCTGCGCTGTCGGCCGGCGCGTCGGACATGTCCGGATGGCTGCTCATGGGTCTGCCGGGTGCCGTGTACCTCTCGGGTCTCGTGGAGGCGTGGCTCGCGATCGGGCTGACCATCGGTGCGTGGGTGAACTGGAAGATCGTGGCACCGCGGCTGCGCGCGTACACCGAGGTCTCCCACAACTCGATCACCATCCCGTCCTTCCTGGACAACCGGCTCAAGGGCAACACCCGGATCCTGCGCGTGATCTCCGGTGTGATCATCCTGGTGTTCTTCACGTTCTATGTCTCCTCCGGCATGGTGGCCGGGGGTGTGTTCTTCCAGTCCTCGTTCGGCACCAGCTACCTCACGGGCATGCTCCTGGTGGCCGGGGTGACCGTGCTCTACACATTCTTCGGAGGCTTCCTGGGGGCGTCCTACACGGACCTGTTCCAGGGTCTGCTGATGCTGGGCGCGCTGCTGCTCGTGCCGATCGTGGGCATCTTCCTGGTGGGCGGGCCCGGTGAGATGGCCACCCGGATCGAGAACGTGAACCCCGACGCGCTGTCCCTGTTCGCGGGCGGCACTGCGGTGGGCATCATTTCCTCGCTCGCGTGGGGCCTGGGCTACTTCGGCCAGCCCCACATCATCGTGCGCTTCATGGCGCTGCGCACCCCCGCGGACGCCAAGTCCGGGCGCCGGATCGGCATCGGCTGGATGATCCTCACGGTGCTGGGTGCCATCGGCACCGCCCTGGTGGGCATGGCCTACTACGGCAACCGCCCGGGCCAGGAGCCCACGGACCCGGAGGCCATCTTCCTGGACATGTCCCAGGTGCTCTTCCACCCGCTGATCGCGGGCCTCGTGCTCGCCGCCGTCCTGGCGGCCGTGATGTCCACGATCTCCTCGCAGCTGATCGTCTCCTCCTCCGCGCTGGTGGAGGACCTCTACAACCTGGCCGCCAAGCGCACCCCGTCCCCCAGGGCGCAGGTGTGGCTGGGCCGCGGTGGCGTGCTGCTCGTGGCCCTCGTGGCGGCCGCTCTCGCGTGGGAACAGAATTCCACCATCCTGGACCTCGTGGGCTTCGCGTGGGCCGGCTTCGGTGCCGCCTTCGGCCCCGTGGTGCTCATGAGCCTGTTCTGGCGCAAGCTCACCAACGCGGGCGCCATCAGCGCCATGGTCGTGGGTGCCGCGACCGTGTTCCTGTGGCAGTACACCCCGTGGAGTGACCTCTACGAGATCATCCCGGGCTTCATCCTGGGTGGTCTGGTGGGCATCATCGTCTCGCTGGCCACCCACCGGGAGAGCCCCGAGATCGACCGCGAGTTCGACGAGACCCTCCGCCTGGTCCACCACCCCGAGCAAGCCGATCCCGCCGCCGCGGCCAAGGCGGCCGCCGGTGGCACCACCCCCGGGACCGTCTGAGTTCCACGGCCTGCGCCGCGGCGCAGACGGACGACGCCCTCGCACCGCACGGTGCGAGGGCGTCGTTCATTCCTGCGAAACCCGTTCCGCCGGGGCGCGCGGGCTCAGAAGCCGAGGTCGTGCAGCGAGGACCGCATGGTCCCCGCTGACGCGCGCAGCTGCTGCTTCTCGGGCTCGCCCATGGGAATGCGCAGCTGCTGGCCCACACCGGCGCCCCCCACCACGGATGGCACGGACAGGGCCACGCCGCTCACGCCGTAGTAGTCCTCCAGCACGGTGGACACGGACAGCACCGACTGCTGGTCCTTGAGCACGGCCTCCGCGATACGCACCCCGGCCAGGCCGATCGCGTAGTTGGTGGCGCCCTTGCCCTCGATCACGCGGTAGGCGGCGTTGACCACCTGGTCCTTGAGCTCGTCCAGGCGCTCGGTGGTGAAGGGCCGGCGCCCGTCCACCTCCCACTCGCTGAGCGGCACCTGACCGATGCTCGCGGAGGACCACACGGGGAACTCGCTGTCCCCGTGCTCACCGATGATGTAGGCGTGCACGCTGCTGGTGTTCACCTGCGCCTCGCTGCCGATCAACCAGCGCAGCCGGGAGGTGTCCAGCACGGTGCCGGAGCTCATGATCCGCTGGTGGGGAAGCCCTGTGATCTGCTGGGCCACCACGGTGAGCACGTCGCACGGGTTGGTCACCAGCACGAAGACCGCCTGCGGCGCCTGCTCCACCAGTTGCGGCATGAGCGACTTGAGGATCGCGGTGTTCGCACCGGCCAAATCCAGGCGGGTCTGCCCCGGCTTCTGCTTGGCGCCCGCGGTCACGAAGATGATGTCCGCGTCCTTGAGCACGGCGACGTCGTCCGAGCCCTCCACCCGGACACCCGGGGCGAACATCTGGCCGTGAGAGAGGTCCAGTGCCTCGGCCTCCACCTTGGCGGTCTGCAGGTCGTAGAGGGCGATGTCCGTGGACGTGCCCCGGATCATCGCGGCGTAGGCCAGGGATGTCCCCACGGATCCCGCCCCCACGATCCCGATCTTGGTGCGGCGCACGGTAGTTTCGTTTGACGGGCTCACGGCTCATTCTCCATTCGACGCGCTCGGTCCGACCGCGCCCGCGGGGGACCCGCGAACCCGGATCAGCTGACGGGGACGGCGACGCCGTTCGGTGGCGTCCCGCGCGGTGGGCACCGCGCGGTCCCCACCCCATTTTCGGCCACGACGGCAATGCCTGGCAATGAGCAGCCCACGTCGGGGCGGTGGTGTCCCGCGCCGTTGTGGGCTGCGCTCTTCGAGTGTGCTTCAACGCGGAGGCCACGGCCGACTTTCCAGACACTCCCAAGCCACGGCCACGTTTGAAGGCGCTCCCGGGTCCGGGCCACACGCCCTGCCCAGGTCAGCAGTGGTAGGTGTCCGTGGGGGCCTCGAAGTGCATGTCGTAGCCCTCCGGCAAGCGCATCCCGAATGCCGACGCCAGCCCCAACACCTTGCGGGCCCGGGCCAGTCGGGGCAGGTCGGAGCCGTTGCGGATCTGGCCGCCGTCCTCCTCGAACTCCTGCAGGAACTCGGTGGCCCACGAGAGCTCGCTGAGGGACGGGGACAGGCCCTCGTTGACCGTGGCGGTCTGCTCGGGCATGAGGCACAGCTTGCCGGTCATGCCGAACTCGTCCGTGATGCCCGTGGCCTCGGCGAGCTTGGCGCCCAGCGCACCCACCGCCGGGCCGTCGATGGGACCCGGGAGGTTCGCGGCGCGGGACGCGATGGTGAACTGCGAGCGCGTGTACGCCAGCGCCATCGGGTTCTCGCCGAAGCCCGTATCACGGCGGTAATCGCCGATCCCGAACGCCAAGCGATACGTGGAGCGCGCGGTGGCGATGTCCTGCAGGTTCTGCACCCCGCGGGCGGTCTCCACCAGGGCCACGATGCGGGTGCCGCGCAGTATCTCTGCGGTGCGGGTCACGTGCTCGGGGGACTCGGTCATGGCCAGCATCACGCCGTCCAGGCCGGGGACGTCCCTCAGCGCCAGGAGGTCGTCCTCCCACCAGGCGGTGCCGAAGCCGTTGACGCGCACCCACGCGCGGTTGACCTGACCCTCCTGGTTGCGGGAGCCGAGCCACTCGATCACGTTCTCGCGGGCCTGGGCCTTGTCCGCGGGTGCCACGGAGTCCTCGACGTCCAGTACCACGGCGTCCGCGGCACTCTGCGCGGCCTGGTCGAAACGGGACGTGTGGGAGCCGTTGACAAGCAGCCACGAACGGGCCAGCTCCGGGCCCACGGCGGGGGTCTCGGTGGGATCGATGGTCATGGTGGTGGTGTCCGGAATGGTGGTGGTCATGATGTCACTTCGCGATCTATGTCTGTGAACGGACGCGCCCCCGCGAGTCCCGGGCGCCGCCCGGGGCCCGACGTGTCACGACTGCCCCAACACGTGGGCGTCGGGCAGGTGCACCGATCCGGGTGAGCGGGAAATCGGGGTGGCGCAGGTCAGCCGAACGCACGGACCAACCTGAACGATGGGGCGGTTGGTGCAGCTTGTCTGCCAGTCCTGGTGCCCGGCGGCCTCGACATCCCTCGAATGCGCGGGCCGCGGCGCACGGTGATGCGCTCGGGCGTAAACGGTGACCCCACAGTAACCCAGCTCACACCTGATCTCAACCGGGGGTGGGTTCACCCGTCCCTGCGCAGCGCCCTGGAGGTCTTCGCGGTGGCCACCGCGTTCCACGGGTCCTCGGGCCAGGGGTGTTTGGGGTAGCGGCCACGCATCTCCGCGCGCACCTGGGCGTAGGGCCCCGACCAGAAGGACGCGAGGTCCTCCGTGATGGCCAGCGTGGCCCGCCCCGGGGAGAGCAGGTGGAACTGCACGGGCACACGCCCGGCCACGACGCGCGGCGTCTGCGCCCACCCGAAGCACTCCTGCAGTTTCACCGCGACCACCGGCGAACGGGCGGGTTCGTCCTCCGAGAAGACCGCCGGGTAGTCGATCCGGGCGGTGTTCCCGCTGGGAACCATGAGCCGCTGGGGGACCAGCTCGTCCAAGCGCGCCGCCTCCGGCCAGGGCAGCAGCCTGCGCAGCGCATCGACCACGCGGATCGACCGCAGCGACCCGCCACGCGCCACGTCCCGCAGTTCGGGGGCGAGCCATTCGGTCACGCGCTCGACCAGGGCGGCGTCGTCGACCGCGGGCCACGGCTCCCCCAGGTGACGACGCAGCAGCGCGAGCCGGGCGCGCAGGCCGCGGGCGGCGTCGTCCCACGGCAGCAGGTCCAGGCCCTCGGCGGCGAGCGCGGCGCGGATGGCGGGCACGGCGGCGTCCGGATCCGCGCGGACGGGCGTGGCGGAGAGCTCGATCGCGCCCACCGCACGCACCTCGCGGGTGCTCACGCGACCGTTCGAGAAGCTCGCGCGCGTCTCAGTGCGGGCAAGCGGACCGGCGGCGAGCTGCGCGTGCGCCAGGTCCAGGGGTGCCGCCGCACGGATCACCGCGCCGGTGCCCGCGGCAACCCTGCCCGCGGCGCGCGTCAGTTCGGCGACGGCCAGCCACTCGTGGTGACGCAGCGGGCTCCCGGCCTCCAGCCCCGCGCGTGTTCCGGAGGCGAGCAGCCACTGGTCCCCGTGGGCGTCCATCCGTCGGGCAATCCACTCGGGCCGCGCCAGGGCCACGACGACACCCTCCCGGACGTCGGCGGGCACGTCCGATTCCGGCCCGCGGGGCGGCGCGTCCGTGTTCTCCTCGGCTCCCTCCGCCGCACCGTCGCCCGCCAGCGCGGGGTGCGCCGCCATCCGTTCCAACCGCTGCGCCTCGCGGCGCCACCGAGCGGACTCGTCACCACGGGAGGAGCGCAGCCCGCGCACCAGCGCGGGGACGTCCGCGGCGGGCACGCGGACGCCGTCGGAGACGGCGGCGATGACCTCCGCCGCCGTTCTAGCACCCACGAGGTCCGCTCCGTCCAACAGGGCGCGACCCCAGCGGGGTTCCACCGGCAGGGAGACCAGCAGGCGTCCGAGGCCGGTGGCGCGGCCGTCCTCGGCTACCGCGCCGAGGCGCGTCAGCTCGGCTTCGGCGTCCGCGCGGGCACGGGGCGGCAGCGGGTCCGGCAGGGCCATCCCCTCACCTCCCGGTGAGCCCCACACGGCGAGCGCGAGGCACGCGGCGGTGAGGTCCGCTGTGCGCACCTCGGGAACGGAGTGGGCGGGCATGGCGCCCCAGGCGGCGTCGTCGTAGCAGCGCACCACCGTGCCCGGGCCCTGGCGAGCGGCGCGGCCGGCGCGCTGCTCGGCCGACGCCTTGGACGCCGAGACCGTGACGAGCCCGGAGATCCCGCGCCCGGCGTCCCGGCGGGGCTGGCGGGCCAGACCAGAGTCCATCACGAGGCGCACGCCGTTGACGGTGAGCGAGGACTCTGCGAGGGACGTGGTGACCACGATGCGCGGGCGCTCCCCCGGCGCGCGGCCCGCGACGGCGCGGTCCTGCTCGCGCGGGCTGAGCTGACCGTGCAGTTCCAAGACCTCGGCGTCGGTGAGGCCCCGCAGCTGGGCCGCCACACGGGAGACCTCCCGGGCGCCGGGGAGAAACACGAGGGCGTCCACGGTCGGGTCGGTGGCCACGGCGCGGGCATGAGCCGCCGCGGCGGTGCGGGCCACATGAGCCAGGAACGCGGGGGTGACACCCCGTTCGTCGAGGCGCTGCGGGCCCGGCGCCCACTCCACTGTGAGCGGATGCAGCGCGGACGGGCAGTCCACCACCGGAGCGGGCGCGTCCCCTCCCAGCAGGGCCGCAAACCGTTTCGCCTCCACCGTGGCGGACATGGCCACGAGCACGAGGTCCTCCCGCAGCTGCCGCAGCTCCGCGAGCATCCCCACGAGCAGGTCCGACTCCACGCCCCGCTCGTGCACCTCGTCCAGCACCACGGCCGCGGTCCCGGCCAGTTCCGGGTTCTGCAGCAGTCGGCGCAGCAGGATGCCGGGGGTCACGAACTCCACCCGAGTGGCCTTCGACGTCCTGCGCTCGCCCCGCACGCTCCAGCCGATGACGCCGCCCGGCTCCGTCACCGTGAGCGCGGCCAGCCGGCGCGCGGCGGCCCGAGCGGCCACCCGGCGGGGCTGGACGACGACGACGCGGCCGGTGACGGGATCAGCATCCGCACCGGACGCCCCTACGAGGTTTTCCCGGACCGCGTTGGACACCACCGGCGGCACGAGAGTGGTTTTGCCCGTCCCGGGCGGGGCCTGCACCACGGCCGCGCCCCCGCGCAGCGCCTCCTGCAGAGCCGGCACGGACTCCGCGAACGGCAGGCCCCGGCTGATCCGGCGGACGTCGAACGGGGCGGCACTCATGGGTTCCAGTATGGCCGAGCCCTCGGACGCGGTTGTTAGGGGGGCAGCCCCCGACGGAGAGGTGGGCATGGACTCGACCGCGAAACGTGGCCGCGCGCTGGGCATCGGCGCGATCGTCGCCGGTGTCATCCTGTTGGTGGTGACAGCGGTGACGGGAATGCTCACCTTCACGTTCCTCACCTTGACGTTCGTGGCCGTGGTCGTCGGCGCGTGCGCGGTCGCGATGGCGGGCCGCTCGAACGGCCACGACCGAGCAGCGGCGGCGGGCACAGCGACGTCAACGGACCCGACGCCGAGTGGGACGGCGCCCCGGCCACCTGCCTAGAGTGGTACCCATGACCAACGCGCAGCTTCCCGAGCAGGTATCCGAGATCTTCGACCCGCAGCAGTGGCGTCCGGTGCAGGGCTTCGAGGACCTGCAGGACATCACCTACCACCGCGGGGTGGAACGGGACGGGGACGTGGTCAGGGATCTGCCGTGGGTGCGGATCGCGTTCGACCGGCCCGAGGTGCGCAACGCATTCCGTCCCGGGACCGTGGACGAGCTGTACCGCAGCCTGGATCACGCCCGGATGTCCTCGGACGTTGGCGCCGTGATCCTCACGGGCAACGGCCCCTCCGCCAAGGACGGCGGGTGGGCGTTCTGCTCGGGCGGCGATCAGCGCATCCGCGGCCGGGACGGCTACCACTACGCCGAGGGTGAGACCGCGGACTCCATCGACCCGGCCCGCGCCGGACGCCTGCACATCCTGGAGGTCCAGCGCCTGATCCGCACCATGCCCAAGGTGGTCATCGCGGCGGTCTCCGGTTGGGCCGCTGGCGGCGGCCACTCGCTGCACGTGGTGTGCGACCTCACCATCGCGTCGAGCGAGCACGGCAAGTTCAAGCAGACGGACGCGACCGTGGGTTCGTTCGACGCCGGCTACGGTTCCGCCTTGCTGGCCCGCCAGGTGGGCCAGAAGTTCGCACGAGAGATCTTCTTCCTCGCGGATGAATATTCCGCCGAGGACATGCACCGGATGGGCGCGGTCAACCGGGTGGTCCCGCACGCGGACCTCGAGACGACGAGCGTCGAGTGGGCCCGTAAGATCACCGCTCAGTCCCCGCAGGCCGTGCGGATGCTCAAGTACGCGTTCAATCTCCCGGACGACGGCATGGTGGGCCAGCAGGTCTTCGCGGGCGAGGCCACCCGCATGGGCTACATGACCGACGAGGCCGTCGAGGGCCGGGACGCCTTCCTCCAGAAGCGCGACCCCGACTGGTCCGCGTTCCCCTACTACTTCTGAGCATCACGGCATGTCGGATTATCCGAATGATCCCGCGTTGCCGGGTGAGCCCGTGCCGGCACCCGAGGCGCGTGCGCTGCCGAGCGACGTCGTCACCCTGGACGGGCCCGTCCCCGGGGACCCACTCGAGCTCGTACCGCGCCTGACCGCAGCCCTGTCCCGACCGGGCCCTGCGGTGGTCGTGGCGACGTCCGGCTCCACCGGGCGCCCCAAGAAGACCGTGCTGAGCACGCAAGCTCTCACGGCCTCCGGTCGCGCCACCGAGCGTGCCACGGCAGGCCCCGGTCAATGGTTGCTGTGCCTACCGGCGCACTACGTCGCGGGCATCCAGGTGCTGGCGCGCTCGGTGCTTGCGGGCACGCACCCGGTCGCGATACCCACCGAGCATTTCACCCCCGCCGCGTTCGCGGACGCCGCGCAGCGGCTCACCCATCCGGTGCGCTACGTCTCGGTGGTGCCTACGCAGCTGCAGCGCATTCTGGACCCGCGCGACGGCGCACCCGACCCGCGCGCCGTCGCCGCCCTCGCCCGCTTCGATGCCGTCCTCGTGGGCGGCTCCGCGCTGTACCCCGACCTCGCCGCGCGCGCCGCGGACGAGGGCGTGCACGTGGTGCGCACATACGGGATGTCGGAGACGTGCGGGGGCTGCGTGTACGACGACGCCGCGCTCGACGCCGTCACCGCCGGGATCGTCCCCGACGGCGCACCATCCAGCGCCGTACCCGACCCGAACGAGCGCCGGGAGGGCCGGATCTGGCTGGGCGGGGCGGCCGTGGCCGACGGCTACCTGGACGATCCCGCCCAGACCGCGGACCACTTCCGTGTGATCGGCGGCGTGCGCTGGTACCGCACGGATGACCTCGGTGTGCTGCGGGAGGACGGGACGCTCAGGGTGCTGGGCCGCACGGACGACGTCATCAACACCGGCGGTGTGAAGGTCTCCGCGGGACTGGTCGCGGCCGAACTGCAGCGTGATGAGCGGGTCCGCCAGGCACTCGTGCTCGCTGTGCCGCACCCGGAGTGGGGGCAGGCGGTCGCGGCGTTGATCGCGCTGCGGGAGGGCTCGGACCTCAATGCCGTGGAGCGTGAACTGTCCTCGGCGATCCGGGACGGGCTCGGAGCCCCCGCGGTGCCCAAGCTGTGGCGTCACGTGGCGCAACTGCCCATGCTGGCCACGGGGAAACCCGACCGCCGTTCCGCCGAAGCGTTGTTCGCGAGCCCCGATGTATAGCGCGCCGGCGTTCCACGGGGCCGGGGTGTGGCTGCCGACCGCGACAGGCCGGGCGGTCCTGCGCGACGACCCCACGGACGGGACGAGGTGACATCATGCCCGCGCACTCCCTCGACCTGGTGCTCTCCCCCGCCTCAGATGATCTGATCCGCTCGCGGTGGGCGGCACTGCACGGGGCCGGTCTACCGAGCCTCGCCACGCATCGCGGTGCGTCCAACGCCCCGCACATCACCGCACTGTCCGCGCCCTCGATACCCGAACACGTCCTGGCCCGAGCACGGGAGGTGTTTTCCGCATTGTTGCCGTGTTCCGTGGACATCCCTGGGTTGCTCGTTGTGGGGCACGGGCCCTTCGTGCTCGCGGAGTCGGTGATTGTGCCACCCGGGGTCACGGAGGCCGTCCGCGAGCTGGAACGGATCGCGGCGGAGTCCCGACCCCCGGCTCGCCCGTGGGTTCCGCACCTGACCCTGGGTAAGCAACTCACCGCGTCTCAGGTGGGTAAGGCCTTGGAAGTACTCGCAGACGTGCCCGCACCGCGCGCGGTCGAGATCGCGGGCCTGCGACGGTGGGATCCCGACCAGCGCGTCACCGCCATGGTGGTGGGCTGAACCAGACCGGGCGGCTTACCGTGCTCGCGCCGTCGTCATCCCTTGGGCTCGGCGAGACCGCGCATGCCTGACGCACTCAGGCGCCCCAGCGCCCGACCGGAATCCGCGACCGCCTCCACGGCCGGGCCGCTGGGACCGCCTGGACTCATCGTGTCCCCGGAACGTGTGCACGTGCACAGCGCGTGAAACAATGACACGAACCCGTCCCCGTTCTCGAAAGGTTGCACCGTGGCCACACCAGCTCAGTGGGTCGAGGGAGCACGTCTGCGTACGCTTCCCATGGCCGCGGCCCCCGTGATCGCCGGCACCGCCGCCGCCCAGTGGATGGCTGCCGCACGGTTGGGCCCCGCGGTCCTCGCGCTGCTGGTCGCGCTGTTCCTGCAGATCGGGGTGAACTACGCCAACGACTACTCGGACGGCGTGCGCGGGACGGACGACGATCGCGTGGGCCCGTTGCGTCTGACCGGCTCCGGTGCGGCATCCCCCCGCGAGGTCAAGACCGCGGCGTTCGTGTGCTTCGGGCTGGCTGCGCTCGCAGGCATCGCGCTCGTGGTGGTCTCCCAGCAGTGGTGGCTCGCCGCGGTGGGTGTTCTGGCGATCCTCGCGGCATGGGGCTACACGGGTGGCAAGAAGCCCTACGGGTACATGGGACTCGGCGATCTCTTCGTGTTCATCTTCTTCGGTCTCGTGGCCACCCTGGGTACCACGATCACCCAGGCCGGGCGGCTCAACCTGGAGTCGTGGGTCCTGGCGATCTCCACAGGGCTGTTCGCGTGCGCGCTGCTCATGGCCAACAATGTCCGGGACATCCCCGGGGACCGCGCCGTGGGCAAGAAGACCCTGGCCGTGCGTCTGGGCGATCCGAAGGCCCGGCTCACGTTCACCACGGAGCTGTTCGTGGGGATGGTCCTGCCGTTGCTGCTCGTGCCCCACAACCCGTGGGTGCTCCTGATTTATGCCGTGACGCCACTGGCCATCGGCGCGGCCATGACCGTGCTCAGGACCACCGACCGGCGCGAGCTGATCCCCGTGCTCAAGCAGTGCGGTTTCATCAACCTGGGCGTGACCGTGCTCTACGCGATCGCAGTGCTGGTGCACCAGTACCTGGGCTGACACTCCCCGCCGCTTGAATCATGGCGTCGCGCTCCGGGTGTGCGCCATCGCGACCGCTGAAGTGCCCCGGGCCAGAACCCCGCGGGCGGACGCTCAGACGTCCTTGCGAGCCTCGCGGTCCGTGTAGGAGTCCTCGATCTCCTGGTCCTCCAGGGCCACCCGGTTGGTGGGCTTGGGGGTGCGTGAGATCCATCGGTGGAAGTCCTGGCCCGCGGCGTAATGCAGCTTGGGGAAGAAGATGTAGCAGATCGCGAAGGCCGCCACCACGGCCGCGATCCCGGAGAAGACCAACCCCAGCCCCAGGTACATGCACAGCAGGAAGAGCACCACCAGGATGCCCAGGCGCAGCAGGGAATACTTCACGAAGTTCACCCAACCATTCTACGGGCCCGCCCTGGGTGCTTCCCGGGCACCGTGGTTGCCTGCGAGAAGCCCCGATCTGGACAGGACGTTGCCCGTGCGGGGCATCTGCCTCGAACGCCCTCCCCGCTCAAGGCCCCGGCCCTGGTCAGGGCGCCTTCCTGCCCGGGCCCGATCCGGACGGAACGCGCGCCCCCACCCGCCGCGCTGACCCGAAGAGGAACTGCCCAGTCCACTCCCCTAGGATGATCCGCATGGGCAGAGCGATCCTGATCATCGGAGCAGGCGCCCTCGCTGTGGGCGTCATCATTTACGCGCTCATCGAGTGCGCGCAGTCGGACAAGTACGCCGTGCGGGCCATTCCCAAGTGGGGTTGGCTGTTGGTGATCCTGCTGTTGCCGGTGGTCGGGGCGGTGCTGTGGCTCTTCTTCGGCCGCCCCCGCAAGGACGACGCCGCTCGCGAACCCCAGCGCGGCCGCGGCCCGGACGACGACCCCCAGTTCCTGCGCAACCTCGAGGAGCGGCGCAAGCAACAGGAACGCGCTCGCAAGCTCCAGGAATGGGAGAACGAACTCAAGCGCACCGGTCGCGCCCCGGGAGAACGCCCCGACGCCGAGGAACCGGTGTTGGATCCCTCCGACCCGCGCCTCACTGCTCCCTCCCCCGACCACCCGGCGGGTGATGTCCGCGCGGACGACCCGGACGACGTCGCCCCCCGCAGCGGCTCCCACTCGGAAGACTCAGACGCTCCCCGGGACGATCCCGACGCGGACGGCCTGGACCCCGACGATCCGCGCGGCGACGACTCGCGTCCCGGTGGTTCCACTCCCCGCTAAGAGCCCGAGATACCCACTGAACATGACGTGAGCCCCGCCCCATGAGGGACGGGGCTCACCTGTTTCGCGAACTCATGTCACGGGCTCATGCCCGCGGAGGACTCACAGGCCCGAGTACGAGTGCAGGCCCGGGAACAGCGTGTTGACCACCGTGAAGTTGAACACCACGCACAGGTAGCCCGCGATCGACAGCCACGCGGAACGATTGCCGTTCCAGCCGCGGGTCACGCGCGCGTGCATGTAGGCGGCGTAGACGGTCCACACCACGAAGGTCCAGACCTCCTTGGTGTCCCAGCCCCAGAACCGACCCCAGGCCTGATCCGCCCAGATGGCACCGGCGGCCAGGGTGAAGGTCCAGAACACGAATCCCACGGAGTTGAGCCGGAACGAGAAGTTCTCGAGGGTCACGGACGTGGGCACGGCCCGCAGGAAGCCCAGACGGGCGTCCTCGCCGGCGGCCAGCTTCTTCTCGCGGCGGGACTGCAGCAACTGCAGCACGGCCATCGCGAACGTGATGGTGAAGATCCCGGAGGCCGCGACCGCGATGGACACGTGGATGATGAGCCAGTAGGACTGCAGTGCGGGCTGCAAGGGGGACACGGGGGTCGGGAACGCGATCGTGGCCAGACACAGCATGATGAGCACGAGGCCGGAGACCATGGGTCCCACGAAGCGCAGGTCCTTGAAGAACAGCGTCACGAGGTACACGCCGGCCACCACCAGGGCGCCCGTGGTGCAGAACTCGTACATGTTGGCCCACGGCACACGGTCCGCGGCGACACCGCGGGAGACCACCGCGAACGCGTGCAGCAGGAACGCGATGACCATGAGGGTCACGGCCACGCGGGCAGCCGGGCGGCGGCTGTTGTGCTGGTAGTCCAGCGCCTCGAACTCGTTCACGCCTTTGGCGCCGTCCGCCGAGGTCCGGAACTCATCCGCGACGGACTCACCGGTCCCCGCGCCGTCGCCGGACGCACCCCCGGCGGAAGAGCGAGTGGACGCGGAGCGCGACACCGTGGAACCAACCGTGGCGGCACCCGCCGCCCGGGCCCCGGAATGCGCGGCCGTGGCGCCCACGAGTTCCTTGGCCTCACCCTCGGCGGTGTCACGCCGGGCACGTTCAGTCAGGCCGAGGGTCTTGGAGTGGGAGGCCATGTCCCACACGAAGGCCACGAACACCACCAGGTAGGTCATGGCGGCCAGGAGCATGAACCATTCGCTCCAGTTGCCCAAGGTCACGTTGATGTTGCTACCCATTAGTTCACGCCTTCGAATTCAGGTGGAACTCCCGCACGCCGCGGTCCTCCCACAATGACGTCCACAGAGCTGTCAGTTTTTCCGCTTCCGCGCCCAAGCGGTGGTCCTCGCCACGCGCCAACAGTCCGTACTCCAGAACAGTACACCGCACCCCGTTGGCGTCCTCCGTGGTGGTGGCCCGCACCCACGCCCTCCGGCGCGCGATGAACAGGCTCATGATGAGCCCGATGAACGCGAGCACGAAGGAGATGAACGCGGGGATCCGCCCGGGGTCGCTGTGCACGTCCAGACCCACGTAGCGCTTCACGTCCAGGAACTCCACGCTGCCCTTGCCGTTGGGCAACTGCACCTCGCGGTGTTGACCGTCCAGCAGGATGGGCCCGTTGGCCGAAGTCATGGAGTTCAGTTCCGTGAGGTTCTCGGTGTTGAGCACGTATACGTTCTGCGGTTGCCCGCTGTCCAGGCCCAGGTCCCCGTAGAACGAGGACAGGATCAGCGCGGGGTTGTTCAGCGCGGGGTCCGCGGAGCGCGGGATCTCCCCCGGCTCCGAGACGGCCGTGGGCAACAACAACCCCACGAACCCGAGCTGATCGGGGCGGGCGTCCGGGGCCTTGAGGGTCAGCGAGGACGTGTACACGGAGTCCGAGGGGACCGTGACCACGGGGCCCTCGTAGGCCACGTTGCCCTCCCCGTCCGTCACGCGGATCACGGGCGCGTAACCGTTGCCTACCAGGTACACCTTGGTGCCGTTGACGTTGAGGGGCTTGTTGACCGCGAGGTTCACGTCCTGGGGTGTGGCCCCGGGTTCGTCCGTGACGGTCAGGTCCGCGTTGAAGTCGGTGGGCTGACCGTAGTGCCGGGGATCCGAGGTGTCCCGATTGAACGTGGCCTGGAAGTTGTTGAGCCGCACCGAGAAGGGGTTGAGCCAGTCCGGGTCGAAATTGGTCCCCGGGTTGAAGGAGTCGTAGTCCACGAGGGTGTTCACGAAGGACTCCCCCTCCACGATGATCTTCTGCCCCTTGTACCCGAACAGGGCACCGATCGCCACGGAGACCAACACGCCCAGCAGCGCTACGTGGAAGAGGATGTTGCCCACTTCCTTGAGCATCCCGCGCTCGGCCGCGACCGACGGCGCCGCGGAGCCCAGGTCCTGTGTCTGCACCCGGTAGCCGCGCTTCTTCAGGGCGGCGGCGGCCTGCTCGACGGCGTCGTCCGGGGAAGGTGCGGCAGCGCCGTCGCGCCCGCCCAGCATGACCTTGCGGTACTGCGGCAACCGGGAGATCCGGCGCGGGGTGCGCGGCGGCTTGGAACGCCACGCCTTGAAGTGCTGGACGGCGCGCGGGAGCACGCAGCCCACGAGCGAGATGAACAGCAGGAGGTAGATCGCGGAGAACCAGTAGGAGGAGAAGACGTCGAACAGCTGCAGGCGGTCCAGCCACGGACCCATGGTGGGGTTCGCCTCGATGTAGCTGGTCACCGCGTCCGGGTCCTGGACCCGCTGGGGGAACAGGGATCCCGGGACCGCGGCGATCGCGAGCAACAACAACAGCACGAGGGCCGTGGACATCTTGGTCAGTTGCCGCCAGGCCCACCGGGCCATGCCGAGGGGACCCAGTGAGGGGACCTCCACGTCGGAACGCTGCGCCTTCTTCGGGCGTGGCGTGCGCGTCTCGGTCATATCGGCATCACCCAATCGGTTACGAATTCGGACTGGACCCACGAGACCAGTGCGGACCACACGCCCGTGGCCATGGCGGCCCCGATGAGCACGAGCACGGCACCGCCCACGCGCTGCAGCGTGAGACGGTGCCTGCGGAAGAAGGACATGGTCCCCATGCCCCGGCGCAACGCCAGGGCGATCAGCACGAACGGGACGCCCAGTCCCAGGCAGTAGGCGGTGGTGAGCACCACGGCCTTGCCGGTGGACGCGCCGTCCACGTAGACGAGCGCCTGCACCGCGGCGAAGGTCGGGCCGATGCACGGGGCCCACCCCAAACCGAAGGCCATCCCCAGGAGGGGCGCACCCCACAGCCCCGGGGGCGGGCGGCGCTCGATCTTGCGGTCACGCTGGAACCACGAGAAACCACCCATGAAGACCACGCCCATGAGCATCACCAGGATCCCGAGCACCACCATGATCCACTGCTGGCCCAACAACCACGCGAACGCGCCGAGCTGCGCGAGCACCACGGACATCAGCACGAACACCGCGGAGAACCCCAGGACGAACAGCACCACGCCCGTGAGGATCCGCCCGCGCCGTTGTTCCCGCAGGTCCACCCCGGTGAGCCCGGTGATGTAACCCAGGTACCCGGGCACTAGTGGCAGGACGCACGGTGAGGCGAAGGAGACGAATCCCGCGAGCAGCGCCACGGGCAGCGCGGCAATCAGTGAACCGTCGAGGACGACCTCGGCGAAGGCATTGCCGTTCATGCGGATTCAGCCACCGTGTCCTTGATCAGGGCGTCCAGGGTGGATTTGTCCGCTTTGCCCAGCACGCGGGCGGCCACGCGACCCTGCTCGTCCAGAACAAGGGTCGTGGGGACGGCCTGCGGCGGGACGTAGTCGCTCAGTGCGAGCAGCACGGCCCCGTTGAGATCGGACGCGGAGGGGTAGTCCACCCCGTAGTTGCGTTCGAACGCCTCCGCGGTGGGCTGCTGGTCGCGCAGGTTCACGCCCAGGAACTGCGCGCGGTCCTGGTACTCGTGGTGCAGGGCCACGAGGTCCGGGGCCTCCGCGCGGCACGGCGCGCACCCTGCGTACCAGAAGTTCACGACGGCGGGCTTGCCGCGCAGGCTCTCGGCGCTCACGGTGCTGCCGTCGAACATCTCGGCCTCGAACTGCACGGGCTCCCCGCGCTGCTCCGGCGCGTATTCGCTCACGGAACCGTCACCGGCCACGTAGCCCTTCTCGCCGCCGGCGTTGGCCTGCTGGGCGAGGCTGTCGTTGCCCGAGGACGAGCACCCCGCGAGCGCGAGCCCCAGACACACCACCACGGCGACCGCTCCCGTGCGCACTCGGGCACGGGCAGGCAGGGAACGGGCGGATGAACAACGCGGAGAAGTCACGGGGAGAACACCTGGGAAGAGGTTGTGGGATGAGAGATCAATTATGAGCCGGGAAGCTGATTGACGCCTGGATAGAGGTGGGCGGCGGGTTCCCGGTAGGAGACCTCCGGGACCTGCGCGGCGTCCACGTCCTCGAACGTTAAGGACGTCAGGGACGCGAGGTTGCACTCACGCCGCCGCGGGTCGTGCGGCAACGGACGGCCCTGCGCGGACAACCGCGTGAGCCAGATCGGCAACTGGTGGGACACGGCCACGGCCTGGGCGCCGTCGCCACCGCGGCGCACCGCGTCCCGGGCGAGTTCCCGCACGGCCTGTGCCATGCGCTCGACCTGCGCCTTGTAGGGCTCACCCCACGAGGGCCGCAAGGGGTTGAGCATGTAGGGCCAGTGCTTGGGCTTGGCGAGCTCACGCCCGGTCACGTGCAGACCCTGGAAGTGGTTGGCCGGTTCGATCAACCGCTCGTCCGTGCGTACCTCGAGCCCCAGCTCGCGGGCCACGGGTGCGGCAGTCTCCCGCGTGCGGGTCAGCGGCGAGCACGCCAGCAGAACGATCCGATCGCCATCCTGGACCCGCCGGGCCAGGTCCGCCGCGGCGGCCTCGGCCATCCGAGCGCCCTTCTCGGACAGGTGGTAGTCCGGGAGCCGCCCGTAGACCACGTGCGCGGGGTTGTGGACCTCGCCGTGGCGCAGGAGGTGAACGGTTGCTGAAGGCATGCCCCCAGTGTCTCAAACCCCGCTGTCAGCCCCCAATCGGCCCCGTCGGCACGGAACTGACCCCGTCAGGACAGCACTGCGCGTCAGGACAGCACGGCGCGCAACCGGGCGGCGTCGATGCGCAACCGGTCCCACGGGGCTCCGTCCACGAAGACCACGGGGATGTACTCGGCGTAGTCGCGCAGCAGCTGCGGATCGCCCGTGATGTCCCGCTCGCGGTACTCGCTGCCCGTCTGCTCGCACACCCCGGTCACGACCTCGCGCGCGTCCTCGCACAGATGACATCCCGGTTTGGTCAGCAGCGTCACTGTGTGCGCCGGGCGCGGGCGGGTCCAGTCCGCGCCGGAGAGCAGGGGCGTACGACGTCGCTCGCGCCCGTCCTGCCGCCCCGCGGCACCGGCGCCCGCGTCGGTTCCACGCGCCGTCGCCGTTACGGGAGCCGTCGTCGTCCCGCGCGTCGTCGCCGCTGCGGGTTCCGCCTGCACGGCGGGGCCCGGTTCGGCCGGACGGGCGGGATCGAGACGGTCGGGGCTCACGGGCTGCTGCGTCATGCGGCCCATGCTACGCACGCGGACACTGCGCACACGATGAAGGCCCCGTTCCCGTAGCGGGAACGGGGCCTATCACGGGCGCGCTTACTTCTTGTTACGGCGCTGGTGACGAGTCTTGCGAAGCAGCTTGCGGTGCTTCTTCTTGGACATGCGCTTGCGGCGCTTCTTGATGACCGAACCCATAGGATCCCTCACAGTTCTCTGGACAGTGGTATTTGCTGGGGGCCGCGGGTGAACACCGCCCCGCCCCTGCTAACGCGGGGGCAACATACGTTTAACGGCAAACTACTGGCCTACCTTACCGTGCGACCCCGCCGGGCCCGAAAACGGGCGCTCAGGCGCTCGCGCGGCGATCGGCGTCGAGTTCCTCGTCCTGCTCTGGCCGCCCGTCCTGCTCCGTGACGGAACGCCCCCGCGGCGTGGCCGTGCGCTTGTCCCGGGACGATGCCACACGGTCCAGCGAGCGTGGTTCCGCGACCGAGGCGCGGGAGTCGTCCGGGTCCACGCCGGCTTCTTCGTACTGGTAGGTGATGTGTTCGGCCACGAGGCGGGCGGCCAGGTTGTGGTCCCCCGCCTCGAGTGCGCCCACGATGGCCCGGTGTTCGGCGCGGATGCGGCTGGACGTGGTGCTCCATAGCGGCACATGACCCACGAGTGCCAGGGTGTACTCGTAGATCGAGTCCCGCAGGGCGGTGAACAATGCCGCGTTCACCGCGTTGCCGCCCGCCTTGACCAGCGCGATGTGGAAGCTCACGTAGAGGTGGTGGAACTGCTTGAGCCCCAGGTCCTCGTCCATCTGCGCCATGATCGCGTGCAGTTCCTCGCGTGGGATGCTGTGCTTCTCGGCGTTCTCGAGGGCCGAGGTCTCGAGCATCACGCGAGTCTGGACGATGTCACGCAACGGGTGCTGCGACGTCGCTATGTGCAACTGCAGTGCGGGACCCGCGGACGCGGCCGGTTCGCGCACCAGGATGGGGAGAATGCTGCGGTGCGGGCCCTCGAAGAGTTTGACGATGCCCTGGGCCTCCAGGATCTTGAGGGTCTCACGCATGGAGTTGCGGGACACCCGGAAGATCGCGGCCAGGTCCTTGTCGGTGGGCAGTCGTTGACCCAGCACCAGGTTTGCGTCGAACAGCTCGTTCTCGAGCCATTGCAGAACCTCTCGATGCGTTGCCATATACCCCACCCTAAACGTCGTACGGCGCCCGACCGCCGTATGGCACGGTCGGGCGCCCGGCGCGCCGCTCTCCGGACGCGGCCGTGCTCAGATGATGCCCTGGGCCACCATGGCCCGGGCGACCTTGAGGAACCCCGCGATGTTCGCACCGGCCACGTAGTTGCCCGGCATCCCGAACTCCTCGGCGGTCTCCGCGCAGCGATCGTGGATCCCGCGCATGATCTCCCGCAGGCGTTGCTGCGTGTAGTCGAAGCTCCACGAGTCGCGGGACGCGTTCTGCTGCATCTCGAGCGCGGACGTGGCCACACCGCCGGCGTTGGCGGCCTTACCCGGCGCGAACAGCACGTCCGATTCCTGGAACCGACGCACGGCCTCGGTGGTGCACGGCATGTTGGCACCCTCGGCGACGGCCAAGATCCCGTTCTCGAGCAGGGTCTTGGCCTGACGGCCGTTGAGCTCGTTCTGCGTGGCACACGGCAGAGCGACCGTGCCGGGGACGTCCCACACCGAACCGTCGGAGACGAATCGGGCGCTCGAGCCGCGCCGTTCGGCGTACTCGCTGATCCGGGCCCGCTCAACCTCCTTGACCTGCTTGAGCAGCTCGAGGTCGATGCCATTGCTGTCCACCACGTAACCGCTCGAGTCCGACGCCGTGAGCGCCTTGGCGCCGAGCGACTGGGCCCGCTCGATCGCGTAGATCGCCACGTTGCCCGAACCGGAGACGATCACGTCCCGGCCCTCGAGGTCCAACCCGCGGGTCTTGAGCATCTCCTCCGCGAACATCACCGCACCGTAGCCCGTGGCCTCGGTGCGCACGAGCGAACCGCCCCAGGACAGGCCCTTGCCCGTGAGCACACCGGACTCGTAGCGGTTGGTGATGCGCTTGTACTGACCGAAGAGGTACCCGATCTCACGCCCGCCCACGCCGATGTCACCGGCGGGGACGTCCGTGTACTCACCGATGTGGCGGTACAGCTCGGTCATGAAGGACTGGCAGAACCGCATGATCTCCGCGTCACTACGCCCGGACGGGTCAAAGTCCGATCCACCCTTGCCGCCGCCGATGGGCATGCCGGTCAGCGCATTCTTGAAGATCTGCTCGAAACCCAGGAACTTCACGATGCCCAGGTACACCGACGGGTGGAACCGCAAGCCACCCTTGTAAGGACCCAGCGCGGAGTTGAACTCCACCCGGAACCCGCGGTTGATGTGCACCTGGCCCTGGTCGTCCATCCACGGCACACGGAAAATGATCTGACGTTCGGGTTCGCAGATACGCTCCACGATCGCGGAGTCCAACAGATCCGGATGGCGAGCCACCACGGGACCCAACGACTCGAAGACCTCGTCCACGGCCTGGTGGAACTCGGACTCACCCGGGTTGCGCGCCGTGACGATCTGTCGGATGGGGATCAGTTTCTCGTGCATGTCTCTCCTGCCCTCTTGAAAGGTCTGCGGCTCCCACTCAACCGCGGCGTGAACCGCGGTTGCGGCGCCGGAAACCCGTCAGAGTGGACAGCAGACCGCCCTGACGGCGATGCGCGGCCCCGCGAGGTCGGATGAGCTCCGCGATCTCGGGCGAGTTCGTCTCCGGGGAGACAGCGCGGGGCTCTGCATCGTGGGGCTCGGCATCATGCGCGGCACGGGGCTGCGCAGCGGGCTCGGTGTGGGCACCATCGTCCACAGTATCCCCTGTGACCTGGGCCTCCCGTTCGCCGGCCAGGCCGTCCGGATCAGCGGAATTGATAGCTTCTTCGGTGACTCCCGAGCTGAACTGCACGACTTTCTCGGACTCTTGGGATGATTCGTTGAAAAACTCGGCTTCTGCGGGTGTCTCTGCTTCGTCTGAATTTTCTTCCGGACGGGGATCATCGACCGGGGATCCGGGGGCGACCGTGGGAGCGGGGATGTCCAGGACCTCGGGATCGTCCGAGGTGTTGGTGGCCTCCGCGGCCTCCGTGGTGACGTCGGTGACCTCCGCCGTGAACCACGGCAGGGACCGCTCGGGTTCGCGCACAGGTTCCTGGGCGGCGTCGAGGTCAGCGGCCTCGGCGTATACGGGCTCCGGGCGCGGGGCGTCCTCGGGCGACGGTGTGGCGTCATGGTCGGTCGACTCGGCGGAGGCGTCCGTGGTCAGCTGCGCAGCGTCGTCGACGGCCAGCTGCGCAGCGACGTCGTTCGCCATGGCGGGCTCATCGGACTCGGCCGGGGCGGACTCGTGCGTATCCGTCACGGGAGTGTCCGCCTCGTTCGCGGCGGCGACCAGCTCGTTCACCCAGTCGAGCACGGCCACGAAGGGCTCGGCGGTGAGGTTGTAGAAGCGCTTCTGTCCCTGGGCGCGGGTGGTGACCATCCCGGCGTCGCGCAGGACCTTGAGGTGCTTGGACACCGTGGGCTGGGAGACCTGGAGCGCGGTGACCAGCTCGCCCACCGGCCGGGGCCCGCCGCACAGGGCCGTGAGGATGCGGCGTCGGGTGGGGTCGGACAAGGCGGAATATGCGTCGTGGGACATGGGATTCACCTTAGACGGGCTGCCCACCCCGACCCAATCAGACCTTCCCGTCACGGGCCGGTCCCACCAGCGTCAGCCCTACCAGGGTCAGTCGTACCAGGGGTCCAGTCCCCACTGGGGAAAGACCTCCTTGCGCGTGGCCATGATGCTGCGGTCGGTCTCGTCACTGGGGTCGTAGCCGATCTCCCACGAGCGCCACCAGATGTCGACGTCGTCGCCCATGCGCTCGGGCGGGCGCCCGCCGTACTTTTCGGCCATGTAGCTGCGCCACGCCTGCGGGACCGGCGTGTTCACGTCCACGGGGTATCCCGAGGCGACCCCCACGAGGTGCGCCCACGAGCGGGGAACGGCGTCGTGGCAGTCGTACCCGCCGCCGCCCGTGGCGATCCACCGGCCCTCGCATAATTCCGCCGCGAGCTCGGACACCGCCAACGCGATCTGACGCTGCCCGTCCACGCTCATGCGTAAATGGGTCAGTTCGTCCTGGAAGTGGGAGTCGCAGCCGTGCTGGGAGACGATCACCTCGGGACGGAACTCGCCCGCGATCGGGGGGACCACGGCGTCGTACGCTCGAAGCCACTGGGAGTCGTCCGCGCGCGTGGGCATGGCCACGTTGACCGCGGTGCCGGCCGCCGCCCCGGAGCCGATCTCGTTGGCGAAGCCCGTGCCCGGGAACAGGGACAGGCCCGTCTCGTGCAGGGACACGGTCATCACGCGGGGCTCGTCGTAGAAAATCGACTGGGTGCCGTCCCCGTGGTGGCCGTCCACGTCCACGTAGAGCACGCGCTGCACTCCGTTGTTCAAGAGGTGCTGGATGGCCACGGCGCAGTCGTTGTACACGCAGAAACCTGAGGCCTTGTCCGCCGCGGCATGGTGCATGCCACCGCCGAAATTCACGGCGTGGACCACGGAACCGCTCAGCAGGTCCACGGCACCCTGGTAGCTGCCGCCCACCAGGCGCGCACTCGATTCGTGGATGCCCTCGTAGCCGGGAGTGTCCTCGGTGCCCAAACCGCATTCGGGGATCTGCCGCGTGGGGTCCTCCGAGACGGCGCGCACGGACTGCACGTAGGTCTTGGTGTGCACGAGTTCCAGGACGGAGTCGTCCGGGACCTCGGGGACGGTGACCCGCACGTTGGGCGCGGTGTCCAGGCCCAGGTTCTGCACCAACCGCATGGTCGCGTCCAGGCGGGTGGGGCTCATGGGGTGGTAGTCCCCGAAGTCGTACTGGAGCAACCGGGGATCCCAGTAGACACTGGTGGGGTAGACGGCATCCTTGCCCGTTGTCGCGGAGCTCACACCTCCATTAGAACACTCACGCGCGTGCGGCAGTCGCTGCAGCGTACTGTGACGGGGGATACTAGGGGTCGTTGCGCCGATCCACCCCCGCGGGACCGTAGGATTCCGCGTGACCCGACCGTCCATCGGATCCCGCGAGGAGGTGCCGTGAGCGAGCTCGAACAACCCAACGCCGTCGAGGAGCCTGCATCCCCCGCGCCCTCCGGTGAACCGCTGACCACACGCACGGCGCGAGGCATCCGGGACTTCGTGGACCAGATCGCGAGTTCCTCGCCCGCGCGGCTCGCGGTGATCGTGTTCGTGATCGTGGACCTGGGCTTCGCGGCACTGTTGTGGCTGCCCTTGTCCGCCAATCCCGGTCAGGAGACCCGGTTCGTGGACGCCGTGTTCACCGCGACCTCCGCCGTGACCGTGACCGGACTGACCACGGTGTCCACGGCCGCGCAGTGGTCCGTGTTCGGCCAGGTAGTCATCCTGATCGCCATTCAAGTGGGCGGTCTGGGCACCCTGACGCTCACGTCCATCCTGGCGCTGGCCATCGGGCGCAAGCTCGGGCTCAAGTCCAAGCTCATCACTCAGGAGGCCCTCAACATCGGGCGCTTGGGTGAGGTCGGCTCGCTGCTGCAGATCATTGTGATCACCTCCGTGAGCATCGAGGCCGCCCTGGCGCTCGTGCTCTCCGTGGGGTTCCTCGCCGAAGGAGAACCCCTGGGAACGGCCCTGTGGCACGGGGTGTTCTACGCGATCTCGAGCTTCAACAACGCCGGGTTCACGCCCCACACGGACGGGCTCGTGCCCTACGACCACGCCGGGCCCACCGCGTGGCTCATCCTGCTGCCCGTGTGCATCGGGGTGATCGTGGGGTCCCTGGGCTTCCCCGTGATCTTGGTGCTGCGTCAGGTGGGGTTCCGGTTCACCCGGTGGAACCTCAACGCCAAACTCACCGTGGTCACCACCGCCGCACTGTTGCTGCTGGCGTGGGTGCTGTTCACGGCCATCGAGTGGGCCAACCCGGACACCCTGGGCGGACAGTCCGTCCCCGAACGGATCTTCCAGGGGTTCTTCGCGTCCGTGATGATGCGCTCGGGCGGTTTCAACCTGGTGGACATGACCGACACGTCCCAGGTCACGCTGTTACTCACGGACGCCATGATGTTCGCCGGCGGCGGTTCCGCGTCCACGGCCGGTGGGATCAAGGTGACCACACTCGCCGTCGTCTTCCTGGCCATCCTCGCGGAGGCCCGCGGCGACCAGTCCGTGATCGCGTTCTTCCGCACCATCCCTGACTCCGTGCTGCGCATCGCGATCTCCGTGATCATGATGGGCGCCTCCGTGGTGCTGCTGGGTTCGAGCATCATGGTCGCCCTGACCCACATGCCCCTGGACCACGTACTGTTCGAGGTCATCTCCGCGTACGCCACGTGCGGTCTCAGCACCGGTGTGTCCGCGGGCGCCCCGGACGCCGGGAAGTACGTGCTGTCCGTCATCATGCTCATCGGCCGCATCGGTACCAACACCGTGGCCACGGCCCTGGCCCTGCGCTCGCGGCGCCGGCTCTACACGTACCCGGAAGAGAGGCCCATCATTGGCTAAGAACTCCTCCCACTCCGTCCCCGTCCTGGTGGTGGGCCTCGGGCGCTTCGGCTCTGCCACGGCCCTGCAGCTGATCCAGCAGGGGCGCGAGGTCCTCGGCGTGGAACGCGACGCCGCCCTCGTGCAGAAGATGTCCGGCCAGCTCACCCACGTAGTCGAGGCCGATGCCACGGACATCGACGCCCTGCGCCAGCTCGGCGCCGCCGAGTTCTCCTCCGCCGTGGTGGGTGTGGGCACGTCTATCGAGTCCTCGGTGCTGACCACCGCAAACCTCGTGGACCTGGGGATCGACCGGATCTGGGCCAAGGCCATCTCCCCCGCCCACGGCAAGATCCTCGCGCGCATCGGCGCCCACCACGTGATCTTCCCCGAGGCCGACGCCGGGCGCCGCACCGCCCACCTGGTCTCCGGGCGGCTCCTGGACTACATCGAGTTCGACGACGACTTCGCGATCGTCAAGATGTACCCGCCCCGGGAGACGCAGGGGTTCACACTGGGCGAGTCCGACATCCGCTCCAAGTACGGCGTGACCGTGGTGGGTGTGAAGTCCCCGGGCGAGGACTTCACCTACGCCCGCCCGGACACCACGGTCAGCTCGCGGGACCTGCTCATCGTGTCCGGGCACGTTGACCTGATCGAACGGTTCGCCGCACGCCCCTGACCCGGTTGCGTCTCGGCGGGCCGTTGTGATCCGGCATCACGGCCCGACGCCCCTCGGTGCCGGTCAGCGTCGACCGGCACGCGCTCCTCGGTGACCGGCGTGACCGACGCCCGCGAGGGACGTCGTCCCCCGGTACGGCGCACGCGCGTGAGGCTACCCCGCGTTATCCAGCATCCGACGGCGCGGCCGTCATGGCCCGCGTGGCGAGCGCCATGATCCCGGGGACGCCGGCGCGGCCGAACGCCCGGCGCTGACGGCTCGCCCCATTACCGCGCTCGAGGATGTGGCGCACCCCCGCCTCGGCGAAGCGACGGTCCTCCTGCGAGGTGTAGTGCCCGCTCACCCGTTCCAGCAGGGTGCTCACGAGTTCCTCGGCCGGGACCAGGGTGGCCGTGACGGGATCCAGGAGCCGACCGCTCAGCCCCCACCGGGCGGACTGCCACAGTGCGATGTCCAGGTACTCCTGGGTGAACGCGACCGCGGGCGGTGTCTCGAGCGCGTAGTTCGCGAGGGCGCGCGTGAGCACCGCGATGGCCACCGAGTCCTGGGCCTCCAACTGGACGTCGCACGCGCGGATCTCCAGGGTGTCGTGGCGGTGGGACAACCGGGCGAGCCAGCTGAGACTCGCGGGGCTCTCCACGGCGTCGAACGCGGTGAGCATGGCCACGCGTGAGTCGTAGTCGTGCAGGTCCTGGAAGTGGGGCGGCACGCCGTTGGTCATCCAGCGGCGATAGTGGATGGAACGCCAGCTCTCGAACCCGGATTCCACGCCCCGCCACACGGGCGAGTTCGCACCGATGGCCACGAGCACGGGCAACCAGCCCCGCAGCCCGTTCAGGGCGCGCACCGCGACCTCCAGGTCCGGGAACCCCAGGTGCACGTGCATCCCGCTGATGTACTGGTCCGCCGCGATGGCCGGGGTCTGGCCGGCAAGTCGCTGGTAGCGGGCGTCGTGGGTGATCTGCGCGGGCTCGGGCCGCACGTCCGGGGCTGCGGCGACGCCCACCACGTCCATTCCCATGGCGTTCGTGGCCTCGCGCAGCGCCGTGCGGAACTCCACGAGCGAGTCCACTGCCGTGGCGGCGTCGCGGAACACCGGGGAGGTCTCCTCGACCTGACACGAGAGCCATTCCGGGGTGGCCGCACCGCCGCCAGCGGTCAGCGACGTCAGTTGCGCCGACTGTTCCTGCGTGGGCCGTGCGGGGAGGTTGTCCCCGCGGTCCACCAGCAGGAACTCTTCCTCGATGCCGAACGTGCTCATGGTGCTACCGCCTTGCGTGGTCTCGTGTGGTGGGCCGGGCGGTTCACGTCATTCGCCGCCGTATTCCTTCTCCATGTGGTCACCCTTCGTCGCGGACGCCTCCGCGCCGGCCGCGATGATCTCGCGCAGGCCCTTCTCGTCGAACGTGGTGATCGCCTGCTCCGTGGTGCCGCCCGGGCTGGTGACGGCCTTGCGCAGGGCGGCGGGATCAGCGTGGTCGGGAGCGAGCAGGACGCCCGCGCCGGAGACCGTCTCCTTCGCGAGCACGCGCGCCGTCTCCGGGTCCAGGCCCAGCTGCTCCCCCGCGTGCTGCATGGCCTCGGCCAGGTAGAACACGTACGCGGGGCCCGAGCCGGACACACCCGTGACCGCGCGGATCAGGTTCTCGGGCACCTCCACGACCGTGCCCACGGCGGCCAGCACGTCCTTCACCGCGTCCAGCTGCTCGCGGGACACGTGCTCACCCGGGGTCACGGACAGCACGCCGCGGCCCACGCTCGACGGCGTGTTGGGCATCGAGCGCACTACCGGCTGCCCCTGCGGCAGGGCCTTCTGCAGGGCGTCCAGCGTGACACCGGCGGCCACGGACACCACCACGGTCCCGGGGTCCAGAGCGGGTGCGATCTCGCGCGCCAGGTCCAGGATCGCGTACGGCTTGACCCCCAGCAGCACGACGTCCGCGCCCTTCACAGCAGTGCGGTTCGCCTCCGCGTCCTCCTCGCCCGCGAACACGGTCACGCCGGTCTCGTCACGCAGCTCCTCCCCCGACGACGCCGATCGGGTCGTCGCGCGCACCGCCCCCTTCTCGGTGCCGCCCGCCAAGACCCCTCGCAGGATCGCACCGTTCATGGAACCGGTTCCCAGGAACGCCAGGGTCAGCTCGCTCATGCCATCAGTCCTTTCACACCCGTCCGGGGCCCTCTCGTGCTGTTGCCGCGCAGTAGGGCTCACGGGGTGTTGTTGCGGTCACGGAACTCTCCTTGAACGGTATCGCGCGGCGGACGGTCCCCGCGAGCGCGCCGGATGGGACTCCGTGCCGTGGGGGTCGGCGGGGAGCACTCCATACGGGGCCGGGGAAGCACCGCGCCCCGCGGCTGCGAACATTCATGGCCCGAAAAGACACGGATCCCGTGTCCAGGCGGCTGTTCCGGGACTTATGTGGCTCTTCAGGATCCAGGGTGTAGTTGGGGTCGGCGCGTCGGTCGCCGGATAGGGGTCGAGGCCTCCCGAAGATGAAGGTTCCTACACGCCTCATCTGGAAGACCTCGACGTGCCTGACGCTACCTTCGCCTGCCCTGACTTGACCACCTTCTGCCGTCTCGACGAGCTCGGTCTTGACGTCGTCGGTCAGCGCCTCGAGCCCGAGCAGGCGATCCTGGCCTGCCGGGTCCTGGAACCGGACCAGTGGTGCCGGCGCTGCGGCTGCGAGGGCACGCCCCGCGACACCGTGGTGCGGCGCCTGGCGCACGAGCCGCTGGGCTGGCGACCTACGACGCTGCTGGTCACGGTTCGCCGCTACCGGTGCACCGGGTGCGGACACGTGTGGCGCCAGGACACCACCAAGGCAGCCGAGCCGCGGGCGAGGCTCTCCCGTCGCGGTCTGCGGTGGGCGCTGGAAGGGATCGTGTGCCAGCACCTGACCGTGGCCCGCGTCGCCGAAGGCCTGGGAGTCTCGTGGAACACCGCCAACGACGCCGTGCTGGCCGAGGGCAAGCGGGTGCTCATCGACGACCCCGGCCGGTTCGACGGGGTCAAGGTCATCGGCGTCGACGAGCACGTCTGGCGCCACACCCGCCGCGGCGACAAGTACGTCACCGTCATCATCGACCTCACCCCGGTTCGCGCCGGGACGGGTCCCGCCCGGCTGCTGGACATGGTCGAGGGCCGCTCCAAACAGGCGTTCAAGACATGGTTGGCCGAGCGCGAGAACCCTTGGCGCCAGGGCGTGGAAGTAGTCGCGATGGACGGGTTCAGCGGGTTCAAGACCGCCACCACCGAGGAGCTGCCCGAGGCGACCGCGGTCATGGATCCCTTCCACGTCGTGCGCCTGGCCGGCGATGCCCTGGATCAGTGCCGGCGCCGCGTTCAGCAGGACACCCGTGGCCACCGCGGCCGGGCCGGCGATCCCCTCTACTCGGCTCGCCGGACCCTGCACACCGGAGCGGACCTGCTCACCGACAAGCAGCGGGACCGGCTGGAGAAGCTGTTCACGGCCGACGCCCACGTCGAGGTCGAGGCCACCTGGGGGATCTACCAGAGGATGATCGCCGCCTACCGAGAACCCGACCGGGCCCGAGGCCGAGCGCTGATGCAGCGGCTGATCCACTCCCTCAGCCACGGCGTCCCGGGTGCGTTGAGCGAGGTGATCACGCTCGGCCGGACCCTGACCAAGCGGGCCACCGACGTGCTGGCCTACTTCGATCGTCCTGGTACATCCAACGGCCCGACCGAGGCGATCAACGGCCGGCTCGAACACCTGCGCGGCTCCGCGCTCGGGTTCCGCAACCTCACCAACTACATCGCCAGATCGCTCCTGGAGACCGGCGGGTTCAGGCCGCGACTACACCCTGGATCCTGAAGAGCCACTTATGTGTATCCGCCCCTGGTGACCGGGCGGAAGCGGCAACCTCAGCCCGCTCCCACGCCGGTGCGGCCCGGGACATCCTCGTTGCAGAACGCGCGGATTCGGGGCCGAAACCGTGCGTATCGCAGCGCAGATGTGCGCGCCACCCTGGACGGGTGGCGGTGCAAGGCGGTGTGAGGCGGAAGGGGTGGCGGCACCGGCCCGCCGCGGTGCACCGGGTCCGGGGTCCGACGGGCTAGCCCTCCACCGTCATGTGGCGGCGCGCGAAAGACAGGGCTTCGGCGAGCCACTCGTCCCGCTCGTCCGCGTCCTTGGTCTTGCGTGTAGAGACCTCGACCCCCACCACACCCTGCCAGCGCTGATCACGCAGGTACTCGAGGGTCTCGGCGACCGGCTGTACGCCCCGCCCCGGCAGGAGGTGCTCGTCCGCCATGGTCTGACCCGAACCGTCCGTGAGGTGCACGTGGCCCAACCGGGAACCGAGTTCCTTGACGGCCGCGAGCGAATCCATCTTGGCGGTGGCCGCGTGGGAGAAGTCCCACGTGACCCACTCGTAGTCCTGACCCAGGGGGCTGTAATGCGGCGAGTAGACGACGGCCTCACGCCCGCCCACGCGCCATGGGTACATGTTCTCCACGGAGATCTTGGTGTCGGTCATCCGGGAGACCTCACGCACACCGGCCACGAAGTTGCGCGCGTACTTGCGCTGCCACCGGAACGGCGGGTGGGCCACCACGACTTCCGCGCCCACCTGGTGCGTGAGCTTGGCGGCCATCTGGATCTTGGTCCACGCCTTGCCCCACACCTGTTGCGTGAACAGCAGCGTGGGCGCGTGGATCGTGGAGATGGGCAGCTGGTACTTCTGGATGTTGTCCAGCAGTTGGTGGGTCAGCTGACTCATGCGCTCGTGGGTCACGAGCACTTCCACGCTGTCGTAGCCCAGGCGCTGGGCGGCGTCGAACGTCTCGGGGACACCCTGCGGGTACAGCGAACTCGTGGACAGGGCCACGTGCGGGCGGTAGACGGGTGTGTCGGTCATGAGCTGGTCACCAGGTCCTTGGGATCGACGGTCGAGCTCGTGGAGTCCCGCAGCAACCGGTCCATGCGCCGCAGGATGAGTCCTTCCCGCAGGGCCCACGGGGAGATCCGCAGCGACTCCACCTTGAGCAGGTCCATGGCGGTCTCCGCGACGATCGCCCCGGCCACCACCTGCGCGGCACGATGTTCGGAGACACCGGGCAGGTCCGCGCGTTCGGCCACGGTCATGGCCTCCATGCGCCGCGTCCACAAGCGTAGGTCCTCCAGGTGCATGACGCGTTGCACATACGGTCCCTGGCCCGACGGCGCCGCCCCGCAGATCCGCGCGAGCGAGCGGAACGTCTTGGACGTGCCCGCGACCAGATTCGGTTGTCCCCCGGCGGCGATCCGGTCCACGGCGGGACGCAGCGTGGTGCGCACGTGCTTGCGCAAGGCCTTGAAGCGGGCCGGGGGTGCGACGTCGTACCCCGCGAGATATGCCCGGTACAGCCGACCCGCACCGAGCGGGACGGACGTGGCGACCGTGGGCAACGCGTTGGTGCCGATCGCCATCTCGAAGGACCCTCCGCCGATGTCGAAATCCAGGACGCGTCCGGCGCCCCAGCCGAACCAGCGGCGCACCGCGGAGAACGTCACGGCCGCCTCCTGGTCCCCGGACAGTTCCGTGAGCGTGACCCCGGACGTGGACTGGACGTGGTCCAGCACGGCGTTGCCGTTGGTGGCCTCCCGGATCGCGGAGGTCGCGAACGCGAGCAGGTCCTCCGCGCGGTGCTCCACGGCAAAGTCACGCGCCTCCACCACGAACCCGGTGAGCAGGTCACGGCCCTCGTCCGTGATCCGACCGTCGTCGTCCTGGTAGTCCACGAGCCGTAGCGCCATCTTGTGGGACGCGTACGGTTCCGGCCGCGACCCCGGGTAGACGTCCAGCAGGAGCAGGTGCACCGTGTTGGAGCCGACGTCCAGGACGGAGAGCCGCATGTGAGTTCCTTCGCTCGCTGGGTGGAGGCGTTGGGTGGGGGCCGTTGGGCCGGACCGGATCGCGGGGCTTCGGGACGACCGCGGGGACGACGCCGCCGGGACGCCGCCGCACGAACCGGTCCTACTTGCTCGCGGAACGCCCCGCGCCGGCGGTCTTGCGCGTGGTCTTCCTGTCCGCGCCACTCTTGGTAGTCGCACCCTTGGCCGTGGAACGTTTCGCCGTCCCGCTTTTGGCCGTGCCGCTCTTGGCCGAGCTGCGAGAGCGCGACGTCGTCTTGGCGGGCGCCGGGCCCTTCGCCCGCTTCTCGGCGAGCAACTGGGACGCGCGGGCCGCGGTGATCTGCTCGATCGCCTCGGCACGCGGGACCGTCACGTTGGTCTCCCCGTCCGTGATGTACGCGCCGAAGCGGCCTTCCTTAATGACCATGCGCTTCTCGGTCAGGGGATCCGCGCCCAGATCCGCGAGCGGGGGCTTGGCGGCCTGGCGACCGCGCTGCTTGGGCTGCGCGTAAATGGTCTTGGCCTCGTCAAGGGTGATCGTGAAGATCTGGTCCTCGGAACCGATCGACCGGGAGTCGGCGCCCTTCTTCAGGTACGGGCCGTAACGCCCGTTCTGCACCGTGATGGTCTCACCGTCGGTGTCCTCACCCAGTACCCGGGGAAGGGACAGCAGCTTGAGGGCGTCGTCCAGGGTGATGTCCTGCAGGTTCATGGACGAGAACAGGGATGCCGTGTTGGGCTTGGGCCGCTCGACCTTCTTGGGCTTGGGCTTGCCGTTCTTGTAGTACTCGGTGGGGATCGCGTCCAGTTCCTCCTGCGTGGGCTCCGGGATCACCTCCGTGACATAGGGACCGTAACGGCCGTCCTTGGCCACGATCATCCGACCGGTGTCCGGGTTCACGCCCAGCTCACGGCCGTCCGCCTTGCCGATCTCCATGAGTTCCCGCGCCTTCTCGGGCGTGAGCTCATCCGGGGCGAGGTCCAGCGGGACGTTCGCGCGCACCGGGTCGGTCAGTTCCCCGGTCTCCGGGTCCACCGTGCCACCGGTCTCGAGGTACGGACCGAACTTGCCCACGCGCAACGTGATCTCGTCCGTGACGGGGATCGAGTTCACGGCGCGGGCGTCGATCTCCCCGAGGTCGTCCACGAGTGGCTTGAGTCCTGGTTCGGAGACGGTGTCACCGAAGTAGAACCGCTCGAGCCACTTGACCCGCTCGGCCTCGCCACGGGCGATCCGGTCCAGGTCCTCCTCGAGCTCCGCCGTGAAGTCGTAGTCCACGTAGTCGGAGAAATGCTCCTCCAACAACCGCACCACGGAGAACGCGAGCCAGGACGGGATCAACGCCGAGCCGCGCACCTGCACGTAACCGCGGTCCATGATCGTGGAGATGGTCGCGGCGTACGTGGAGGGCCGCCCGATCCCCAGTTCATCCAGGGTCTTCACGAGGGAGGCCTCGGTGTAGCGGGCAGGGGGCGTGGTGGTGTGCCCGTCCGCGGTGACCTCGGAGGCGTCCAGGGCGTCACCCTCGGCCATCACGGGCAGCCGCTTGTCCTCGGACTTCTCGGACTGCTTCGAGTTCTCATGGGCGAGATCCGGGTTCACGTCCCGGCCCTCCTCGTACGCGGCCAGGAACCCCCGGAAGGTGATGACGGTCCCGGAAGCCGAGAACTCGGCGTCGGCCCCGGAATGCTCACCGGCGGCGGAGGTGGCCGTGGCGCCCAGGCGGACGGTCGCGGTGCTGCCCTTGGCGTCCTCCATCTGGGAGGCCACGGTGCGCTTCCAAATCAGCTCGTAGAGCTTGAATTCGTCCACGGACAGCTGCGAGCGCACCTGCGACGGGGTGCGGAAGGTGTCCCCCGCGGGACGCACGGCCTCGTGGGCCTCCTGCGCGTTCTTGGACTTGGACGCGTACACGCGCTTGGAGGCGGAAACGAACTCCGCGCCGTAGAGCTCCTTGGCCTGCGAGCGCGCGGCGTTGACCGCCTGATCGGACAGCGCGACCGAGTCGGTACGCATGTACGTGATGTAGCCGTTCTCGTACAACCGCTGCGCGACCCGCATGGTGGTGCGCGAGGTGAAACGCAGCTTGCGAGCGGCCTCCTGCTGCAGCGTGGAGGTGGTGAACGGTGCGGCGGGACGGCGCGTGTAGGGCTTGGTCTCGAGCGAACGGACCGAGAACTCGGCGTCCTGCAATCCGGCCGCGAGCGCCGTGGCCACGGTCTCGTCCAGCGCGGCGGGGGCGTTCTGACCGGAGGCCTTGAGCTCGCCGCGGTCCGTGAAGTCCTTGCCGGTGGCCACGCGGCGGCCGTTCAGGGAGCTCAACCGCGCGGTGAAGGCCCGCCCGGCGTCCTGCCCCTCGGGCCGGGAGAAGGTGCCGGTGAGGTCCCAGTAGTCGGCGGGCACGAACGCGATCCGCTCCCGTTCGCGCTGGACCACCAGGCGGGTGGCCACGGACTGCACGCGCCCGGCGGAGAGCCCCGAGGAAACCTTGCGCCACAGCACAGGGGAGATCTCGTAGCCGTAGAGCCGGTCCAGGATGCGGCGGGTCTCCTGGGCGTCCACGAGGTCCTGGTCGATCTCCCGCAACTGCGCGAACCCGCGCTCGATGGCCTCCCGGGTGATCTCCGGGAACGTCAAGCGGTACACGGGGACCTTGGGCTTGAGCACCTGCAACAGGTGCCACGCGATCGCCTCACCCTCGCGATCACCATCCGTGGCCAGGTACAGGGCGTCCGCGTCCTTGAGCTTGCGCTTGAGCTCCGTGACCTTCTTCTTCTTGTCCGGGTTGACCACGTAGTACGGGTCGAACTCGTGCTCCACGTCCACCGCGAACTTGCCGTACGGGCCCTTCTTCATGTCCGTCGGCAGCTCGGAGGGCTGCGGCAGGTCACGGATGTGGCCCATGGAGGACTCCACTTCATAGGCGTCCCCCAGGTACCCCGCGATCGTCTTCACCTTGGACGGTGACTCCACGATCAGCAGGCTCTTGCCCGTACCGGCGTTCTTGGTGGCCTTGGATGCCAAAGGTGCTCCTCGTCATGACCCGTGGTTGCGGGGCGGGTCTGTGTTCAATGCTGGCCGTTCATGCTGATCGGCCGGTGGGCGTGGGCGACGGCGCTCGATTCCTCCGCGCGCCGCGTTCACTCCGTGCCCGGGACGTCAGCGTACGACACGCTGGATCACTACAGGTCGTGATCCGGTTCCTCACCCATGGTGAATTCGCGTCCGGTGGCGTCGTCCGGCTCCAGGACCACGTAGTGGAACTTGTAGTTCGGTGCCCACGGGGTCAGCGGCAATTGTTCCGCCGCCTCCACCTCCGCCCGGGTCTCCAACCGGCGCGCCCGGCCGTGGACCACCGCGGATTCAACGTGGGTGCCCTCGACCTTGTCCACCTCGAACGCCACGTGGTTGTTCACCACCAGGCTGGCCAGCTTGGTGCCCTGTGACGTGCGGAAATAGATCTTTCGCTGATTGACCACGTGATTGACCGGGAAGATGTCCACGAGGCCCGCGCCCTGGACGGCAAGGCGGCCGTACGGCATGTCGCCCAACAACTCCCAGACCCGCTGGGAATCCATGACCCGGAAGGGATTCAGGTTCTCGCTCATGGGTTCAGTCTTACACCTCCGTCAGGAAGCCATGTGTGATCAGGCCTTTGATTTCACGCAGCAGCTGGGGTGCCGGGCCGTCCTGCCACCCCAGCAGCGATCCGAGGGCCGTGAGGATCTGCCCCGCGCTGAGCTCGCCGTCGCATACGCCCGCGAAGCCCGCCGCCTCGCTCGAGAGGATTACGCTCCGACGCAGTCCCGCCCCCTGCCGCAACAGGATCAGGGCCGGGTCCGGGGCCCCGGGTGTGCCGTGGCGTTCCTCGGTCACGTCCTGCGCCACGGTGTAGTGCCGCGCGAGCCACGCGGGATCGGTGCCCGACGCCGCTGCCGGGCCGCGAGCGCCGTGGTCCGCCTCGTCGCGCGCCATGCGCAGCATGCGCTCCCACTCCGCGGCGAGCGCCGGGGCGATGGGTTGCTGGATCGGGTGCGAGACGGTCTCGAAGATCCGCGGTGCAATATCCGGTGTTTCCTCACCCGGGCGGTACAACCACACCATGCCGAAGCCCACCGCGGCCACATCCCGGGAGTCGAAGTCGTCCAGGTAGGCCGCGTAGGCACGTTCGTAGTCGGCGACGTCACGCTGCTGGGACGCGTCCCGCAACCAGGTCTCGGCGTACTCGCACGGGTCCTGCACTTCACGTTGGACGAGCCACGCGCCGGTTCCCGGCGGCACCCACGATGCCGGCCCGCGGGACCACGTGGTCGAGGGCTCCTCGTGCGGATCGCGCGGGATCTCCCAGTTCGCGAGCAGGTGCGCGGTGGCCCCCGGGTTCAACACGGTGGGCAGCGCGCCCAATAATTCCCGCACGAGCCGGTCCCCCGGCAGACCGCCGTCCCGGTAGGTGAAGCGGTCCTCGGCGTGTTCGTCCGGGCTGCGCGGCGTGATCACGAAGGGCGGGTTGGACACGACCATGTCGAACCGGCGATCTGCCACGGGCTCCACCAGGCTCCCCCGCTCCAGGCTCACCCGGGCGGGCAAGTCCCACGGGTCCACGTCCAATGCCTCGGCGTTGAGGATCAGGTTGAACCGCGCGGTGGCCAGGGCGCGGTCGGAGATGTCCGTGGCCGTGACGTGGCGCGCGTGGGCCAAGAGGTGGAAGGTCTGGATCCCGCATCCGGTCCCCAGATCCAGGGCGGTGTCCACGGGCCGGCGCGGTGTGGACTGCACGAGGGTCAGCGATGCACCCCCGATGCCCAGCACGTGGTCATGGCGCAGCACGCCCGGTCGCTGGAACGCACCCAGGTCGCTCGCGACGTACAGCTCGGCCGAGGAATCCGTGGCGTAGGGCCGCAGATCCACCGCGGAGCGCACTGTGACGCAGGGCGCGGGGGTATCCGCCGCTGCGCTCTCGTCCGGGTTCGCGTGGGACGGGCAGTTCTCGCCGAGCCCGCGCGCAGCGGCGTCGACGGCGCCTTCGGCCGACTCGGTGGCGGCATCGGCGGCACCATCGGCCGGCTCAACGCCGGCCTCGACCAGACCCAACCGTTGCAGGCCGGAAGCGCCCACGGAGGGCAGCGCGGCGTCGAGCGATGTGGCCGTTACGGGGTCCCCGAGCAGGAAGAACGCGGCGAGGGTGATCAACGCGGCGACGTCATGGCCCGCGGAATCCGCAGCGTTGCCGACGCCGCGCGGTGAGGAGTGAGTATCTTCCGCACCGCCCGGCGCGGAACCGAGGTCCTGCGAGCGCCGTTGCAGGGCGCGACGGGCAGGGACCGCCTGGTCCCGCGACCACGCGGACATGGCCTGCTCGCCCACGAGGTCCGTGACCCCGTCCACCTTGAACCCCGCGGCCACGAGGTCGTCGTGGAGGCGGGCGATCAGCGCCGGGTCATCGGAGCGCGGGGCATCCGGGACCACGCTGAACGCGGGCCCGGGAGCGGCGTCGTTGGGACAGGAAGAGGCCACCCGTCAGTGACCCAACCGGAAGGCGCGACCCGTGATGCGCGTGGGTGTGATCTCCACGAACTCGATCTTCTCCGTCTCCAACCACGGTCGCAGACCAAGCTCTTCCACGTACGCGATCCGGTCCGTGTCCGTGATCATCTCGGCCGTGCCGCGCACCACCACGGAGTGCGCTTGTGAACCGGCGGCGCGGTCGATCTCGACCGTCACGTTCGGGTTCAGTTGCAGGTGCAGGACCTTGGTGCCCTTGGCGGAGCGGAAGAAGATCTTCTCGCCGTCGGTCACGATGTTCAGCGGGGTGATGTCGATCTCGTCGCCGTCGCGAGTCGCCAGCCGCGCGAAGCGTGCCTGCTTGAGCAGCTCCCAGCTCTCCTGTTCGCTCAGCTCGGTGATGGGCGGGACCTGGGACGCGTCATCGTGCTCGTGGGCGATGTTCATGGGGTGCGGGTGCTCAGCGTTGCTCATACCCCCATGATTCCATGCGGGTGCGGGACGTGGGCCAGGTGGCGGTGTCGTCCCCGCATCGGATTCCGGCACCGGGTCCCCGCACAGGCAGGGAGCCGACGACGCGTGGCGGGCCCCGCGCATTGGTGGCCGGGCGGCGTCGTCCCCGCCCGGTGTGGGCCACAATGTCACGGTGACGACTTCGCAGGAGATGGTGGACCTGCTCGGACGCGGACCCCGCCCCGAGCAGGTACGTCATGTGCGCGAGATCCCGGAACGCGAACCCACCCACGCGCCCTGGCCCGAATGGCTGCACCCGGACGTGGTCAGCGCATATGAACGGCTGGGTATCCATGAACCGTACGCGCACCAGATCGCTGCGCTGACCGCTCCGCGACACGCGATCGTGGCCACGGGCACCGCTTCGGGGAAGTCCCTGGTCTACCAGTCCCTCGTGCTCGACGCCGTGCACCGGGGCAAACTCGCGGTGGCCGAACGCCCCGGCCTGCTGCACCATCCGGACGAGGCCACGGCCCTCTACATCTCGCCCACCAAGGCCCTGGCCGCGGACCAGCTCACGTCCCTGCGTGCACTCGGTTTCGCGGACGTGCGCGCGGCGACCTACGACGGGGACACCGATCCCGGCGAGCGCCGTTGGATCCGGGAGCACGCGGACGTGATCCTGTGCAACCCGGACATGCTCCACCACGGGATCCTGCCGCATCACATCGGCTGGTCTCGGTTCTTCCGGCGGCTGCGATTCGTGATCGTGGACGAGGCACATTCCTATCGGGGGGTGTTCGGTTCGCACGTGGCCGTCCTGTTGCGCCGACTTGTCCGGGTCGCGGCGCATTATGGGGCCTCCCCCGTGTTCGTGGGGGCGTCCGCCACGAGTGCGTCCCCGCAGCAGTCATTCGCCAAGCTCATCGGCGCGTCCGAACAGGACGTGACGGCGGTGACCCGTGACACCTCGCCCCACGGTTCGCGCACCGTGGTGCTGTGGGAGCCGGAACAGTCGCCCGGCGGTTCGGACAACGGCGCGCCCCGTCGCCGCACGGTCACAGCCGAGGCCTCCGACATGCTCACCGACCTGGTGCTGCGTCAGATCCGCACGATCGCGTTCATCCGTTCCCGCCGCGGCGCGGAGACCATCGCACAGGCGGCCCACCGGCAGCTCGAGGAGGTGGACCCCTCGCTCGGTCATCGCGTGGCCGCCTACCGTTCCGGATTCCTGCCGGAGGAACGCCGCGAGCTGGAACAGCAGTTGCGGGACGGGCGGTTGCTGGGGGTCGCGAGCACGTCCGCACTCGAGCTCGGGATCGACATCGCGGGGCTCGACGCCGTCCTGGTCGCCGGGTGGCCCGGCACCCGCGCGTCCTTCCTGCAACAGATCGGCCGCGCCGGGCGGGCGGGCCAGCACGCCTTGGCGGCGCTGATCGCCGGTGACGATCCCCTGGACGGCTACTTGGTCAACCACCCCGAGGCAATCTTCGACGTCCCCGTGGAGGCCACGGTGTTCGAGGCCTCCAACCCCTACGTGCTCGCACCGCACCTGTGCGCGGCCGCCGCAGAACTGCCCCTGCGCCCCGACGAACTCGAGCTGTTCGGGCCCACCGCGCGCGACGTCGTCGACTCCCTCACGGACGCGGGGCACCTGCGCCGACGCCCGAGCGGGTGGTTCTGGACCCGGTCCGAACAGCCCGCCACCATGGTGTCGATCCGTTCCGGGGACGGCGGTCCCGTGCAGATCATCGACTCGGAGACCGGCTCGGTGCTCGGCACCATGGGCGCTCCGCAATCGCATTACCAAGCCCACCCGGGCGCGGTCTACGTGCATCAGGGCCGAACCTATCTGGTGGAGGAACTGGACGAGGAACTGCACGTGGCGGCGGTGCGCCGCGCGTTCCCGGACTTCTACACGGTCGCGCGGGACATCACCGAGGTCCGCGTGCGGGACGTGCGCGATTCGATGCAGTGGGGTCCCGTGAGCATTCACCGCGGGGCCGTGGACGTGACCACCCAGGTGGTCAGCTATCAACGCAAACTGGTGGCGTCCAACGAGGTGGCGGGTGAGGAACCCCTGGATCTGCCGCCCCGCCAGTTGTCCACCACGGCCACATGGTTCACGGTCTCCGGGGGTCAGCTGGCCGCGATGGGGATCGAGGAACCGGACATCCCCGGCTCCCTGCACGCCGCGGAACACGCGATGATCGGGCTCCTGCCACTGTTGGCCTCCTGTGACCGGTGGGACGTGGGCGGGCTCTCGACCGCCCTGCACGTGGACACCGAACTGCCCACGATCTTCGTGCACGACGGCCACCCCGGCGGTGCGGGCTTCTCCGAGCGCGGGTACGACATGTTCCGGCACTGGATCACCGCCACCCGGGACGCGATCGCGCAGTGCGAATGCGAGTCCGGTTGCCCCTCGTGCGTGCAGTCCCCCAAGTGCGGCAACCGCAACAATCCACTCGACAAGGCGGGGGCGCTCAAGCTGCTCAACGGGGTGCTGTCCTTCGCGCCGTGATGCGCTCGCGGCTGTCACGCGGCGGGTGGCCGTCCCGCAATGGCTGACTACTCCGAGGTGGGGGACCACTCCGGGGCGGGCGCCTGCTGCGGGGCTGATGGCTGTTCCGGGGGTGAAGTTCCCGGAGCTCATGGCTCCCCCGGCGGCGGTCCGGCCCGGGACACCCCGGTGGCCGGGCCCAGTGACGCGAGGGGTTGCGGCAACTCGATCACCGCGGTGACGTCCACGATCGTGTTCTCAGGGGCCACCACCGCGCACTCGGACAACTGCGCCCCGTTGTCGGCGGCCACCCGCGCAGCCACATCGCACGGGACGCCGGGGCTCAGGCCGCGAGCGACGTCGGCCGCGGCGAGTGCTGCCAAATCCGCCGCCTTGGCCGCACGGTGCGTGAGGATCGCGGCCTGCCCGACGAGCAGGACCACCACGAGGACAAAGCACAGCGTCACGGCCAGTGTCAGACCGTGCACCGTGCCGGACCCCTCGTCGCGATGATCCCCCGCGCCCACTGCTCGAGTCCGATGATGCTCGTGCACCTCGTCCGACGTCATGTCACGGCCTCGCATGATCAAGCGTCCCCGGCCCGGCGCTCGGACCCCCGGTGGTTCCGAGAGCGGTGTCCACGGCCGCGCTGCCCGTGGCCTGCAAGCGCCAATCACTCCACGTCCCCAGGATCCCCGGGGCGGGGCCGTTCACCGCGACCGTGACCCGGTCGTCCGCGACGCTCACCCGGACGACGGCGGTGTCCCCGGCGATCTCACGCGCCGTGCGTTCCACGACCTCGCCGGTTTCTCCCCGGGCGGCGGCGCGCGCGGAGGCCCGGGCGGCTTCCTCGTAGCGCACGGTCGTCATCCCGGCAGCTGCGGCCGCGAGCAGAACGGCCAGGAGCAGGACGAGACCGGGCATCATCACGGCCGTTTCCACCGTGACCGCTCCGGCATCCGGATGTCGTGGTGGGTGCTCCGGCTGTCCCGGTGAGGCTTCGGCGCGATCGTGCGCCGGCACGGTTCTTGACCTTCTCATGGGAGTCCTCCTTCTACCGACGGCCACGCGCTCGCTCACCGGCACTCCACGGTGTTCGAACCACGGTGTGACTGGGGACCGTGGCAGTTCCGGGCGGCGTGGTGGTGGCCCCACTCCGACGAACGGGTCCGCCGGAACAGAAGCGCGGCAGGCCCGGGGGCTCGGAGTGGTTCGGGTGTATGCGGTTCTGGCACCGGGCCCGGGCCGCAGGGTGGCCGGTCCTACGCGGCCCTCCCACGGCCCGGGCCCGGTGGGTGCGCGGTTCAGACGGCCAGGGCCTTCTGGATGATGCCGAGCAACATGCCCGACACGGAGTCCGAGGACAGCACCGCGGCCATGACGCCGCCGAACGCGGCGGCCGCGAGCACGATGACCGCGTACTCCGCCGTGGACGCCCCGAGGTCCGGGTCGTCCGGATCGACGGCGGTGCGGGGCCGCACCTCGGCGGTCGGCATCGACTGGGTCGCATCCTCCACGGGGATCTCCGTGGGATCGTCGAACGCGGTGGTGCAGGCGGGAAGCGTGATCGTGGACATGGTGGTATTCCTGTTCGTTGGGTGTTCGTGATGTGTTGAGGGGTGAGATGGCAGCGGTGTCGCGCACCCGCCTTCGTGACAAGTGGAAGGTTGCAAATACGTGTCTAGATCGGGGCGCAGCATCCTGCGGGCGGCCCCCTCCCCCTCCCCGCAGCGTGAGCGCCGTGCAGGCGCGCGTGGCCGGTCATGATCCGAAGACCCTGGGCAGCAAACTCATGAGCACGGGGACCACACCCCAGCACATGAACGCGGGCAGGAAGCACAGGCCGAGCGGCAGCACGAGCTTCACGGCGAGCGCCTCGGCCGCCCGTTCGGCGCGACGGTATTGCGCTCGCCGCACGAGGTCCGCCTGACCCCGCAGGACGGACGCCGAGGCCGTGGCGGAGGTGGCCGTGAACTCGAGAGCGTCGCGGAAGTCGCGCATGTCCCGGGACAGTTCTTGATCCGCGGGCCACGCCGCGTCCCACGGGAGCCCGAGTCGCAGGGCGGCCGCGACCCGACCCAGCTGCTGGTGGATAGCTCCAGCGCAGCTGTTCGCAAGGACGGACACGGCCTCCGCGAGGGGCAGTCCGGTCTCAAGCTGGCATGCCGTGAGTTCCACGAGTGCCGCGGCGGGTAGAGGGGGGATCGACGCCGCCGTCGCAGTTGCTGCACGGACCGAGGGACCCAGCGATGCGTCCGCCGGCATTGCCCAGGTTGCCACACTCCGAGCATCCCCGGTCGCTCCCGGGGTCGTGGATGACCCAGACGACCGCCCGTTCACCCCGGTCGATCCGATGTCCCCGCCCCGGGCCAATCCGCCGTGAACGGTCGACGTGGCCCTTGAGCCAGGACGAAGAAACCCACCGTTCAACCCCGAACGGGACGACCCGAGCTCACGCGGGGAACGTCGTCGTCCGCGGGGGATCCGCAGCCGCGAGCCGGGAGAAAGCCACACAAGTACACCGCATCCCGCGAGAACACCCGCCATCAGCGCCCCGATCATGACGCGCTCTCCACTTCGGCGCGATGCATCAGGGCCCGGGTCCACAATCGCCCGGCGATGCTGAGGGCGGCACCCGCCGCGAGCGCGAGCCGACCCCACCACGTGGTCAGCAGCGTGGTGATCGGATCCGTGCCCATGAGCACACCGAGCCCCAGCGCGAGCACGGGCAGCCACGACAGCGTCCGCACCGTGACCCGCGGTCCTGCCAGGGCACTGTCCCGGGCGGCCTGCGCGTCCAGCTGCGATTCTAGGGACTCCGCCACGCCCGAGAGCGTGCGTCCCAGGGGCGCCCCGGAACGCTCCGAGATCTCCCAGCACGCGGCGAGCTGGGCGCACACGGACCGCGCGGTGGCTGCGAGGGCGCGATCACCCACGGGCACGGGAGCACTCGCGAAGCGCGTCAGACTGGCGGACACCGGGATCCCGACCTGGGCGGCGGCGTGGACGTCCCCGCACATCCGGGCGATCCACCGCCCCGTGGGTCCCGAGCCCGTGGAGACCGCGGGCAGTTCGCCGAACACCCGGGCGGGTGCCCGCCCCGCTTGCAGCAGCGCGGCCAGTCGGCGCACCACGGTCACCCATTGCATCGCTTCCGCGGCACGATCACGACGACGCCACCGTGCGAACACGCCCGGGCCCACCGAACGCTCGGCACCGCCGTCGGCGTCGTCATCACCCGAGCGGTGTGCGGGTACTGCGAGGCTGCCCCCGCGCGCGCCGCCACTGCTCCAGACGAGCAACGCGGCCGCGGTGAGGACGAAGAGGAGAAACGCGAGCATCATGATGCGTCACGCCCTCGGGCCAGCAGCCGTGCCAGCTGTGGCCACCCGGGCCCCTCGACCGGATGCCCGGACTCCACGGTCAGAGCGGGCCGGGTGCTCAGCACACCGTCCTCGAGGTGGAGAGTGCACAGGGAATCCAGCCTGCGTCCGGCGGGGGTGCGGCTCACGTGGGCCACGAGGTCCAGCGCGTTGGCAGCCTGCAAATCCACGGCGCTACGGCTGAGTCCCGCGAGGGACCCCAGGGCGGCGAGCCGGGCCGGAACCGCCCGCGCGGAGTTCGCGTGCACGGTTCCCGCACCGGAGTGCCCCGTGTTCAGGGCGGTCAGCAACTCGCGGACCTCCGCGCCACGGCATTCCCCCACCACGAGCCAATCCGGGCGCATCCGCAACGCTTGCCGGACCAGGTCCGTGAGGTCCACGGAACCGGCCCCCTCCACGTTCTCCTGCCGGGACTGCATGCCGACCACGTGGGGATGATCGGGGTTCAGCTCCGCGGCGTCCTCCACGAGCACGAGGCGCTGTCCCGGCGCGCACTGGGACAGTAGCGCGGACAGCACGGTGGTCTTTCCGGAACCAGTGGCGCCGCTGATCATGAGATTCGCCCGTGCGGCCACGGCATCCGTGAGGACGTCCGCGAGGAACGGGTGCACGGTCCCGGAGTGCACCAGATCCGCGAGCGACAGCCGCTGCGGAGCCCGGAAACGGATGGACAGCAGTGTCCCCGACGTGGACACCGGCGGGATCACGGCATGCACCCGAAGCCCGGTGGCGGTCTGCACGTCCACGCACGGGTGGCCATCGTCCAGCCTTCGCCCGGCCGCGGTCACGAGCCGCACCGCGAGCGCACGCACGTGCGCCTCGGACGTGAACGGGCTCGTGACACGCTGGATCCCGTCGTGGGTCTCCACGAAGACGTTCTCGTGGCCGTTGACGTAGACGTCGCTCAGTCCGGTCGCCGGCAGTAGTGGCTCCAACGGCCCGAGCCCGGTCAATTGCGCCTTGACGTGCTGCGCGGCTCGGACGGAGCCGACGGCCCCGAGCACCCGGCCCGTCTCCCGCACGGCCTTGGCGATCCTGGTGTCGGTGACCGGACCGCCCTCGGCCAGGAGGCGTTCGCGCACCAGGTCCACGAACGCGGCGTCGTGCGCGGCAGCTTCCGGCCCTGGCGTGACGCACGGGCCGGACCGGGTTGCAGTGTGGTCGACTACTTCCGACCCCGACGCGTCGCGCGGACCGGGCCGGGCGGCGTCGTGATCGTGGGACACCGTGCATGAGACCGTCATGGCAGCTCCTCCAATGCCCGGGCGATCTGCGCCACGGTCTTCGCGTGGCGGGTGTGCCGGCCGCGACGTAGGACGGTGCCGTCGTCGAGGTGCTGGGGCACGCGAGCGTCGAACGCAACGGCCGCGACGCACGGCACGCCGGTGGCCTCGGCCACGACCGGGGGATCCACGTCCGCGACGTTGACCCCGCACACCGCACTCACCACGGGAACGGGTGCGCAACGCCGCACCGTGTGTTCCGCGGCCAGGATCCCGCGCACGGTGCGGGAAGCCAGGACCAGCACGGCATCGCACCAGCGCGCTTGCCGTTCGAGGTCCGAGCGGCACAGATCCACCACCTGGACCGCAGCGGCGCCACGCAGCGCGGCGATCACTGTGGCCATCGGAACGGTGTGCGCTAGGCTCGCGTGGCGATCCCATGAGAGGTACCGCAGGGCATCCAGGCGCGGCATGGCCGCCCACAGTTGATCGGCCGCCACGGTGCCCGAGAACTGATTGAGCTCGGGCCACCGCAGCCCGTCGGTGGTTTCCTCCCCCAGCGCGAGATCGAGGCCCGCGCCCAGGGGGTCACCGTCCACGAGCGCGGTGCCCACCCCCCGGGCCGCGAAGTGCCCCGCGAGCCAGCACGCCACCGTGGACGCGCCCACTCCCCCGGTAGCGCCGACGACGCCGTACACCCGCCCGGTCGTGCGTGGCAGTTCGGAATCGGACGAGCGGGAGATCATGTCCGCGAGCCACGCGGCCGCGTGCGGTAACACCACCACGGCGGACGCCCCGAACCTCACCGCGGTGTCCCACGCGTCGGCGTGTTCGGTGAGCGCCACGACCACCGCCCCGCGGGGTACGACGTCCCCGGCCCAGGCGGCATCCACGAGCACGACGTCCGACGGCGCCGCTCGCGCCCCCGCACCGTCGTCCGTCACCCTGAGCGCAACCCCGGCGCCGATACACACGGCCTCAACGGCCTCCACGAGGTCAGGGGTGGTGCTGAGCAACTGCACGCTGCCCGTCGCCGTGCTTCCCCTCGGTGCACGTCCCCCCGCTGCGCTGGCCCGCGAGCGCGCCGCGATCGGGGACTCGCGATCCGCGGGGACCGGCCCGGCAGGGAGCGGACCACACCCCTGATCGCCATGGCCACTGTCAAAGGCTGCGTAAGACCGACTGGCCGCGCGGCGGGCTCGACGCGAGGCGCCCGGAGGGTCGACGGGAGCCGTGATGGATGCGGTGTTCATGGCACCAACCTGGCCGGTGACACCCACGTTCCGCGCCCGCTGGCCCGCACTGTGCAGCGTTGCGGGCACCCGCCGCGGCGTGCCGGGTGCTGTGCAGATCGCCCGCCGCGGGGACGGAGGGTTCCCCGTCGTGCGTGCTCGCCGAGTATTACGAAACGGTCACCGGTGGTGCACAGTTGTCCGGGGAAGCACCACCATGAGCTGATGGACCTCAACCCTGTGACACGAACATCGGCCGTCGCGGCGCTGATCCTGAATGTGCTCTATTGCCTGCTGGTGCTCGCCCTGCTGCTCTGGGTGTTCCACTGGGGCCGGGTCAGCATCATAGTGGTGGCTCTGCTTCTCCTGGCCGTCATCATCATCCCCGGGTTCTTCGCTCTGCGCCCGCAGACCGAGCGGGGCGAGGACTACACCATCACCTCATACGGTGCCCGCGGCCAAGGGCAACTCACGGTACCGGTGCCCGTCTCCGAACTTCCGAGACTGGTCGAGCGTGCCTGCGCCCAGCACGCGAAACTGGGCTTGCGAGAACTCGATGTGCAGGGCGGGCGGATCTCGGTGGGAATCACGTTCTCGTCGTGGGGCGCGCGCGTCCGATTCGTCTTGCGACCCGTCTCGGAGACCGCGTCGCAGATCGTGGCGACCTCGCGTCCTCGGATGCCACTGGAACTGTTGGGTCGGGCCGGGAGCGAGGCAAACCTGTCCGTGCTGTTCCGCGGCGTGGCACAGGAGGCCGAGCGCACGCACACGAGCGTGGCCTGAGCACCGCCCGACCGCGCGCGGTGCATGCCCCATGAGGCCCGGCTCTCAGCTGAGCCGCCGCTCAGGCGGGTTCCACCCACCACGCCCGGGTGGTGTCGGTGGGGCCGTCCAGCTCGGTCAACCCCGCGTCCGTGACCGTGACCGGCCTCTGGACCCCGCCCCACTCCTCCCGCGAGGGGAACTCCACGCGCACCCGGTAGTCGTCCACGCGCCAGCGTTCCCGCACTGCTTCGGGCATGGCCTCCCACGCGAGCTGCGCGGCGTGCCCACACTGCGCCGCGAGCTTGCCGCTCGAGATCCCGAGTCCCGGGGCCACCTCCACGGTGACCACGGCATTCTGCGTGGCCGAGGCCCCGACGGCGGGGAATTGCGTGCCGGACACCTGCAGCTTGTACAGTTGCTTGGGCAGGGGCTGCACGGGTGCGGGCACGAACGCCCTCACGGCCGCGGTGCCGTGCTCGTCCGCTGCCGTCGTCGGCGCCTTCTGCGCCACCGTGACACCGGGTAACGCCTGCACGTCCTCCCAGCGCTTGCCGTCCGCGCGCCGCACAAGTTTGCGGATTTGCACGTCCCGCCACGTCCGCACGGCCTCGTGCCATGGCCCACCCGGGACGCTGCGTTCGTCGGCCAGCAGCATCACGACGGCGCGCGCCGCCGCTTCCGCGACGTCTACCTCCCGTGCGGGGCGCCCACGATCCCGGTACACTACCAGTTGCATGGCCCAGGGGACGTCGTGGGTCTCAGTCGGCTCGGCACTCATGGCCCCGAGTCTCCCACGCGGATCCGCAGCGCGAGCTCGCCCACGGACAGCGCGTGCGTGTCCGGGACCACGGGGACCATGAGACCGCGGTCCGTGGCCGTGGCGATCCCCAGGTGCACGCGGCGGGAGACCGAGATCTGCTCACCCTGCAGCGAGGGGTTGAGCTCCGGAGTCCGGTGCAGGGCCCAGCACATGGCCCGCGATAGCACGGCCAGGGGGTTGACCCGGGCGTATCCCTCCGCACCGCGGCTGCGCGCCACGAGCTCCATGGTGCGCGTGACGTCCACGTCCAGGAACTCGGTGAGGTGCGGCGCGGTGAACGCAGAAGCCACGTCGCCTGCGCCGTGGCCTTGCGGACGCCCTTCAACGGGATGGTCCACGTCTCGTCGCCCTCCGGGGCGCCGGGCGACGTCGTCGGCGCGACCTCCGGGAGACCACCGGTGCCTACCAGGTGCTGCGCGAGGTCCCTGCGGGTGACCTCGCCGGCCGGACCCGTTCCGGTCAGCGCGGCGAGATCCACTCCGGCGTCCTCGGCCACGATGTCGATGATGGGCCTCCCCACCTCCACCGTGGCTCCCTCGGGGGCGAGCATCGTCGCCACCGATCCCGCGGTGGGACACGGCAGTTCCACGACCGACTTGGCGGTCTCGATCTCCACGATCACCTGGTTGACCTTCACGGCGTCACCGGCGGCGACTTTCCAGGTCAGGATGTCCGCTTCCGTGAGGCCCTCGCCGACGTCGGGGAGCTTGAACTGGGCTGTATTCATGATCTTCTCCTGCATACTCGAGAGCCCGGTCGATCCCGTCGAGGATTCTGTCCACGTCGGGCAAGTAGTGGTGCTCGGAACGCGACGCCGGGTACGGGGTGTGGAACCCGCCCACGCGGATCACGGGTGCCTCGAGGTCGTAGAAGCATTTCTCCCCGACCCGCGCGGCGATCTCAGCGCCCACACCGAAACTCGTGGGCGCTTCATGGACGATCACGAGACGACCCGTCTTGCGCACGGAGGTCACCACGATGCCCGCTTCCACGAGGGGAGCATCGATGACCCGCTGGTCACCGAAGTCCTTCTGCAGCCCGTCCGTGATGCGGAAGACCCCGCCCAGCGCGCCGATGTCCTCCCCGAACAGCACGACCCTGGGATCGTCCTCGAGGGCCTTGTGCAGTCCCCGGTTGATGGCAGCGGCCAGGGTCATGGTGGTGTTCTCGGCCCCGGGTGCCTGGGCCGCGGTCCCAGCTCGCCCTGGCGCTGGAGAGCCGTGGCCTCCTGGTCGAATCTGCGTAACAGGACCATGGATCGGTACATGGTCATCAGGTCGGTAATCTCGAGGGTATCAAGCTCGTATCCGTTCGGGGACAGACGCTCGCCGCTGGGACTGATCATCTGCACGGGATGAGGTTCACACAGTCCCGTTCGTTCCGGATCCATCACCTCGTTGTGAACGTTCATGTCGCTCTTCGAAGTAACGCGTATTCAATTGTCATGAGGTCTCTGTGATGCAGGTCACTACGCCTATCCCGCGCGGCTCCGCCAGGAGGCCCGGGCGTACCCGATCCACGCCCCATACTGGGAGCATGCACATTGTGGTGGCCGCCGCAGAGCCCGGGTCCTGGGTGTTGCGGGTGGCCTCCGCGAACGGCAAGCCCGCCGGGGAACCGCACACCGTCACGGACGAGGGCCTCGCCTTCGAGGTCGCCCGGCGCGAGAACGCGGCACGTGCCGCGGGCGTGGTGCCTCCCGTGTGGACGTGGCTCGAGACTTCCGTCCCCGCCGCACTGCTGCTCGCCGCGGGCGTGTGGGTGACCCGCTGCCGGGACCTGGGACTGTGCGCCACGATCCTTGCCACGGCCGCGACCGCCCCCGGATCCGGCGCGCCCGATCCCACCTCGGACGAGCCCCGCCCACTCGACTACCGTCCCGTGATCGAACCCGCGGACCCGCGCCGCGTGCCCGGTCCGCGCGCCCCGGCCGAACCGAGCAGCCAGGGGTCGCTGTTCGCCGTCGTCGAGCAGCGCGGGCCCGGGACGGACGAGTTGATCGCGGAGCTCGCCGCGCAGAACCGGGCGTGCGAGACCGCGCGCTATCCCCGGCGGATCGAACGCCTGCTGGCCCTCGAGTCCCAGGGCGCGTTGGTGGCCGCGGACATGCGCCACCACGGCGTCCCCTGGAGCCCCCGGGCCCACGAGGAGATCCTCGAGGAGCTGCTCGGTCCCCGTCCGGTCGGTGAGGAGCGGCCCGCGCGCATGCAAGAACTCGCCCGGCAGGTACGTGACGTGCTCGACGCCCCCACCCTCAACCCGGACTCCCCCGTGGAGCTGCTCAAGGCCCTGCGCAACGCCGGGGTGGACGTGGACACCACGCGCGCGTGGAAACTGCAGGACTGGGCCCTCGTCAACGGCCGGCCGCAGGAGCAGCGCGTGGCCATCGTGGAACCGGTGCTCGAGTACAAGAAACTCTCCCGGATCTTCTCCGCGACCGGGTGGCACTGGTTGGACACATGGGTGCGGGAGGAGCGCTTCCACCCCGAGTACGTCGTGGGCGGCGTCGTGACCGGACGATGGGCCGCGCGCGGCGGCGGTGCGCTGCAGATCCCCAAGTACATCCGCGGCGCCGTGCGCGCGGATCCCGGCTGCGCGCTCGTCGTGGCCGACGCCGCCCAGCTCGAGCCGCGAGTGCTGGCCATCCTCGCGCGCGACGACGCTCTGGCCGAGGCGTCGCGCGACCGTGACCTCTACGAGTCCATCGCACTGCAGGGCGAGGCACGCGGTTCGGAACTCAAGGAGCGGGCGCACGCGAAGCTCGCGCTGCTGGGCGCGATGTACGGTGCGACGTCCGGGGCCGGCGGGCGGTTCATGCCTCACCTGGCCCGAATGTTCCCGCGCGCCGTGGGTTACGTGGAACACGCCGCGCGCGTGGGCGAGCTGGGGCACCAGGTCTGCACCTACCTGGGCCGCTGGTCACCCGTTCCCGGGGCGGAATGGTTTGAGGTGCAGCGCGCCACGGCCACCCAGGCCGGCGAGCGCCGGGCCACCCAGGCCGCGCGCGGTCACGGCCGGTTCTCCCGGAACTTCGTGGTCCAGGGCTCGGCCGCCGAGTGGGCGCTCGCGTGGTTGGGGCACATCCGACAGGGTCTGCACGACGCCGGCCTGGACGCACAGCTCGTGTTCTTCCTGCACGATGAGGTCATGGTCCACTGTGCCGAGCAGCATGCGCCCCGGGTGCGGGACCTCGTGACGCAGGCGGCCGAACAAGCGGTGATCACGGTGTTCGGCAGGGTACCCGTAGCGGTCCCGGTGGCCACGACGGTGGTGACGTCGTACGCGGATGCGAAGTGACCGCGGCTGCGCGCACCAGCATTACGCTGAGACGTCCCGCTCGTGAATAGCGTCCTGCTGGTGACCTCGCGGACCGTCCGCACCATGCGCCTCGACGGGGACCGAGGGTGAACGGCGCTGAAAGGGTTACGCCTTCGGCCCGAACCTCGGCGCGGGGCGCCTGATCGAGCGGTCCCACTCCACGGACCAGCCGAGCCAGTCGAGCACGCGGTCGATGATGACGCCGGTGAACCCCCACACGGTGATGGGCTCGGCCACGCCCGCCACGCGCACGTCGAACGCCGGGGACTCGTAGGTGTGCTGCCCGCGGGTCACGGTCGCGTAGTACCGGTGGGCGGGGTTGATCAGGTCCAGCACCGGCACCCGGAACACCAGGGAGGACTCGGCGTGGTCCACCACGTCCACGGGGGACGGGCTGCGCCACCAGCCGATCACGGGCGTAACCAGGTGGTTGCTCACGGGCAGCGGCACGGGGTGCAGTGCACCGAGGACCTCCACGCCGTCCGGGTCCACCCCGGTCTCCTCGTGGGCCTCCCGCAGTGCCGCCCGGATATGGGGTGCGCTCACGCGCCCGCCGGGCACGTCCAGGAAGGTGTCGGGTTCGCCGTCGGGCGGATCGAGGCGCCCGCCCGGGAAGGCGACCTGGCCGGGGTGGGCACGCAGGGTCGCGGCGCGCTGGACGAGCAGCACGTCCAGGTCACGTCCCGGCCCGTCCGTGTGCTCGGCGTAGTGCGAGGGCACGGCGTCCAGCGCGCCGAAGAGGATGAGCACCGCGGAGTGCCGGTGGTTCTCGTCCAGCTCGCCGATCCGCCACGGTTCGCGGTCGTGCATGATCACGGAATCACCGTGCCGGGCAAGCTCCACGAGCTGATCACGGGGGTCGGCCCCGTGAGGGTCGGAGGGGGTCATGCGAAGTCCTTTCACGCGCCGAGGGTGTGTCCGTCGGCGCGCAGTTCGCGGCGCGTGCGCCCGGCCAGGAAGCCCGCGAGCAGCTCCTCGCGGCCCGGGGCGAGTTCGTAGGCCAACAGTTTCCGGGCGGCCAGTGGATCGGTGGGGCCCGTGCCGTAGGAGGGGCACAGATCCGCGACCGGACACACTCCACACGCCGGTTTGCGCGCGTGGCACATCCGCCGCCCGTGGTAGATCAGTTCGTGGGACAGCTCGGTCCACACCGCGGGCGGGAACAGGGCGGCCACGTCCGTCTCGACCTTGACGGGGTCCTCCTGGTCGGTCCAGCCGAAGCGGCGCGCGAGCCTGCCGAAATGCGTGTCCACCGTGATCCCGGGGACCCCGAACGCATTGCCGAGCACCACGTTCGCGGTCTTGCGCCCCACGCCGGGCAGGGTCACGAGCTCGGCGAGCGTACCCGGGACACGGCCGTCGTACTCGTCCACGATCCGCGTGGCCAGCCCCTGAATGGAACGCGCCTTGGACCGGTAGAACCCGAGCGAGCGCACCCGTTGCTCGACGTCCTCGGCCGGCGCCTCGGCCAGCTCCCAAGGCCCGGGGTATGCGGCGAACAGCCCCGGCGTCACCGAGTTGACGCGCACGTCGGTGGTCTGCGCGGAGAGCACCGTGGCCACGAGCAGCTGCCACGCGTCGTCGAAATCCAATTCCGCCACGGCGTACGGATAGCTACGCGCGAGCTCGCGCTGGATCCGCCGCGCGCGCCGCGTCGTCGCCAACCACGTTTCGCCCCCGGTACGACGACGCCGCGCGGCCGCCTGCTCGGCCTGGCGCGGGGGCACGAAGCGCACGTGGGCAGCGGCGGCCGGGGAGTCCATGTCCTCGATCATGGTGGCCGCCGTGGCGGGGGTCAAACCGCGCGGCCGCCGTGACGGTGCGCGCGACACCGGCCGCCATGGATCGAGCACGGGCGGGAACCTCGACTACGCTGGAGAACAAGAATGTGAACTGCACCACGTGCCCGCGAGCGGCACGAGACGGCCCAGGTAAGGAGCACCATGTCCCCGGAATCCGCAGCATCCCAGTCGAAGACCTACGCACCCAGCGAGGAGTTCGCCGCCCAGGCCAACGCCACCGCGGAGCTGTACACGCGAGCCGAGGAGCAGGGTGAGGAGTTCTGGGCGGACCAGGCCCGCGAGCTGCTGACGTGGTCCACCCCGTTCACCGAGGTATTGGACTGGTCCAACCCGCCGTTCGCCAAGTGGTTCCAGGACGGCACCCTGAACGCCGCGTACAACGCCGTGGACCGCCACGTGGAGGCCGGCAACGGGGACCGCGTGGCCCTGTACTTCGAGGGCGAGCCCGGGGACAGTGCGTCCTACACGTACGCGCAGCTCAAGGACGAGGTCTCCAAGGCCGCGAACGCGTTCGAGGCGCTCGGCGTGGGCAAGGGCGACCGCGTGGCCGTGTACCTGCCCATGATCGCGGAGGCCGTGGTCACCATGCTCGCGTGCGCGCGCATCGGAGCGATCCACTCGGTGGTCTTCGGCGGCTTCTCCGCGGACGCCCTGCGCTCGCGCATCGAGGACGGCGAGGCCAAGCTCGTGGTCACCGCGGACGGCTCCTACCGCCGAGGCAAGCCCACTACGCTCAAGCCCGCCGTGGACGCCGCCCTGGAGAAGGGCGGGAGCTCCGTCCAACACGTGGTGGTGGTCAAGCGCAACGGCGAGGACGTCGCGTTCCAGGACGGCCGTGACGTGTGGTGGCACGAGGTCACCGAGAACGCCTCCACCGAGCACACGCCCTCGGAGCAGAACGCCGAGGATCCGCTGTTCATCCTCTACACCTCCGGCACCACAGGCAAGCCCAAGGGCATCCTGCACACCACCGGCGGCTACCTCACCCAGGCGGCATTCACCCACAAGAACGTGTTCGACCTCAAGCCGGAGACGGACGTCTACTGGTGTACCGCGGACGTCGGGTGGGTCACGGGCCACACCTACATCACTTACGGGCCGCTCGTGAACGGCGCCACCCAGGTGATCTACGAGGGCACCCCGGACTCCCCGCACCGCGGCCGGTTCTGGGAGATCGTGCAGAAGTACGGCGTGAGCATCCTCTACACGTCCCCCACCGCCATCCGCACCATGATGAAGTGGGGCGAGGAGATCCCCGGCGAGTGGGACCTCAGCTCGCTGCGCTTGCTGGGCACCGTGGGCGAGGCCATCAACCCCGAGGCCTGGACCTGGTTCCACCGTGTGATCGGCGGCGAGCGCTGCCCCATCGTGGACACGTGGTGGCAGACCGAGACCGGCGCGATCATGATCTCCCCGCTGCCCGGGGTCACCCACGCCAAGCCCGGTTCCGCGCAGGTCCCGCTGCCGGGAATCGCGGTGGACGTCGTGGACGACGCCGGCAACTCCCTGCCCAACGAGACCGACGGTTTCCTGGTGGTCCGCAAGCCGTGGCCGTCCATGCTGCGCACCATCTGGGGGGACGACGACCGTTTCGTCAACACCTACTGGGGCCAGTTCGGTGACAAGTACTTCGCCGGCGACGGCGCCAAGCGGGACGCGGACGCGGACGTCTGGATCCTGGGTCGCGTGGACGACGTCATGAACGTCTCCGGCCACCGCCTGTCCACCCCCGAGATCGAGTCCGCGCTGGTCTCCCACCCGTCCGTGGCCGAGGCCGCCGTGGTGGGCGCCCAGGACGAGACCACGGGCCAGGCGGTTTTCGCCTTCGTGATCCTCTCGGACCAGGCCACCGCCGAGAACCGGGACGCCGCCGAGCTCGCCGAGGAGATCCGCGCGCACGTGGGCCGGGAGATCTCCCCGATCGCCAAGCCCAAGAAGGTCTTGATCGTCCCCGAGCTGCCCAAGACCCGCTCGGGCAAGATCATGCGCCGTCTGCTCAAGGACGTCGCCGAGGACCGCCCCGTGGGTGACGTCTCCACGCTCGCGGACCAGACGGTCATGCAGCAGATCGTGGACTCGCTCGGCCAGAAGTAACCCCGGCCCCGGCGGACGACGCCGCTGCGGTGCCTCGCGTGAAGAGGTCATCGTGGCGGTGTCGTCCGTTGTTGTCAGGGTGTTCGACGACGCCGCACTGTTCGTCGGTGCCGCACTGTTCGTCGGCGCCGCCTTGTTCGGAGGTGCCGTGTCGCTCCACGTGACCGTGTTGTTGAATGGAGCCATGAGTGAGCTGCCGATCCACGTCCTGAATGGGCCCAATCTCAACACCCTGGGCACCCGCAAGCCCGAGATCTACGGGCACACGACCCTTGCGGACGTCGAACGCAATGTGCGCGTCCGCGCGCAGTCGTACGGGCTGGACGTGGTGTTCGAGCAGTCCAACTATGAGGGGCAGCTCGTGGACTGGATCCAGCGGGCGCGCACCGAGGCGTGCGGGATCGTGATCAATCCCGCGGCGCTGACCCACTACTCCGTGGCCCTGCACGACGCCCTGGAGATGTGCGAGATGCCGATCGTGGAGGTGCACATCTCCAACGTGCACCGCCGGGAGGCCTTCCGGCACACGTCCTTCGTGTCACCGCAGGCCACGGCCGTGATCGCCGGTGCCGGTGTCCTGGGGTACGAACTGGGTGTGCAGGTGATCGCCAACGAACTGGGTAAGAACATCGAGAGTTAGGACGCACCCTGACCGCAGCAGATCCACGGTCCGGTGTGCCCCTGGTGTACAGGCACATCGACGAGTCCTTCCACCAGGTGGCCGCCGCCGGGGACGTGGAGCTGTTCGCCGATGCATGGCTGCCCGGCGGCCATGAGGTGTACTGAGGTGGCGCCAGGAGATCGGTGACCCGCGGGCCATCATCGACACGGTCGACCGGCGCATGGCGGACGAGGACTGGTTCGTCACTGCCCTGTGGCAACCGCAGTACCTCCACGACGTGTAGTACGACCTGCGCCCGCTGCGTGATCCCCTGAATGCGTTCTTGGCCCCGGACCGCGCCTCCCTGCTGGCGCACTCGGTACCCGGCCACCGCTCGTCCGTGCTCGACCGCCGGTCATCGGTGCTCAGCCGCTGCTTGTCGGTGTTCAGCTGCTACCGGCAGGATATCCGCTCAGGACACCACGCACTGACCCGTGGGGACGGACTCCGTGGAGTCCCCCGCCGCGGCGAGGATCTCGGTGACACGAGCCACGGGGATCGCATACCCCACCTGGTCCGTGACGGCCTTGGCGAAGACCACGCCCACGACCTCACCGTCCGCGTTGAGCAGCGGACCGCCCGAGTTGCCCTGCTCCACGTTGCCCGCGATCTGGATGATGCTGCGGGTCTGGGTCTGCCCCGTGGTCACGTTCTGCACGGGGGCCACCGCCTGACCCTGGATCGTGGCCGGGCGCAGCGTATAGGGACCACCCAGCGGGTAGCCCGCGAAGGACACGGTCTGTCCGCTCGTCACCGAACTCTGCAGGGCCAGGGGTGCCTCGGGCAGATCGGGGACGCGCAGCACCGCGAGGTCGGACGCGGCGTCGTACTGCACGGCCTGCGCACGGTAGACGCGACCGTCGCGCGTCTGGACCACGGGCTGGTCCACGCCCGCGACCACGTGGGCGTTGGTCACCACCGTGCCGGGCTGCGCCACGAATCCCGAACCCGTCTGGTTCTGGGCGCACTGGGCGGCCGTGCCGTAGACCTGGACCACGGACTGGCCCGCGTCCGCGACGCTCTGGGTGTCCGGGGTGTCCGTGGGGTCCGGGGCGGCCTGGGACGGGAAGAGCAGTTCGTCCAGCTGCCGGATGCCCTGGGCGCCGCTGATCGCGTTGCGGGTCTGTGTCATGGCCTGGCGCACGGGCTCCGGGGTGACCCGCTCGATACCGCGCAGCACCTGCGAGGACGCGACCTGTTGGGACAGTGCGGGAAGGCCCAGCTGACCCACGAGCGAACCCACGAGCCCCATGACCAGGGCGGCCACGACCACGTTGAGCACCCCGCCGCCCACGCGGTCCAGGATCCCCAGTCCCGTCCTCTCGGTGATCCGCGCGAGGGCGTTACCGGCGATCGACCCCAGCCACTGACCCAGGGCCAGGGCCACGAGGACGGTGAGCAGCACGGCCGGGATCCGCCATTCGTCCGAGACGTACGCGGACACCACGGGGCCGGCCCAGAACGCCACCACGGCGCCGAGCACTAGCCCCACGAGGGACGCGAACGAGCGGAAGAACCCTCGGCTCAGCCCTGCGACGAGATACGCCACCAGCGCCACGATCAGCAGCACGTCCAGGATGTTCAGGGACAGAGTCATCGAAGTCCTCACGGAGGGGGAACACGCGGGGATCGGGTGCGTGCTCAGCCGAGCATACGGTGGGGGGCTGGGTAAATCGTGGATCGTGAACGGTGGATGAACACGAGCGGGAACACCCGGAATTCGCAGCGCGTTCACACCGGGCATAACCACCGGGGTGGACCCGGGCGGTGTGAAATTCGTTACGATGGAACGTACTCAGATCATGTGCCCCTGTCCGGGCTCATCCGCAATCCGTGAGGAGTTTTACCTTGGATACAGACGTCCTACGCCGCGCTCCGCTGTTCGCTTCCTTGGACGATGAGGCGTTCGCCGCTCTGACCGAGGAGATCACCGAGGTGAACCTCTCCCGCGGTGCCACCCTGTTCTACGAGGGTGATCCGGGGGACCAGCTCTACTTCATCGTCTCCGGCAAGATGAAGCTTGGGCGCACCGCGAGCGACGGCCGCGAGAACCTCGTGGCCGTCATGGGTCCCGGTGAGATCTTCGGCGAGATGGCCCTGTTCGACCCCAGCCCCCGCTCGACCTCCGCGACCGCCGTGTCCGAGACCCGCCTGGACGGGCTCAAGCACGAGAACCTGCGCAAGGTCATCCAGCGCTCCCCCGAGGTCTCCGCGCAGCTGCTGCAGGCGCTCGCCCGGCGCCTGCGCCGCACCAACGAGAACCTCGCGGACCTAGTGTTCTCGGACGTCCCCGGCCGCGTGGCCAAGGCCCTGCTGGACCTCGCGGACCGGTTCGGCCGCCCCGCCACGGACGGCATCCTGGTGGCGCACGAGCTTACCCAGGAGGAACTCGCCCAGCTCGTGGGTGCCTCCCGCGAGACCGTGAACAAGGCCCTGGCCGAGTTCGTCCAGCGCGGTTGGATCCGCCTCGAGGCGCGCGCCGTGGTCATCCTGGACCTGCAGCGCCTCAAGCAGCGCTCCCGCTGACACCGGTTCTTCCGCCGACGGCGCTCGTGGCACCCGCCACGGGCGCCGTCGCCTTTCACACGGGGTGCGTGAGGGCGCGCGGGACGCGACCCACCCGGGAGGTCACTCGTCCAGGACGAGGACGGGTTCGCCGTCGCGCAGATCCAGTCGGGGACTCTTGACCCGCAGGTCCCGCCGGGCCGCGAGGAACGCCACTGCCGAGCCGGCGTGCGCAACCGCCTCGAGGGCGCACTGCACCCCGGGGGTCGTGAGCTCGTTGAGGTCGAAGTGCCAGGGGTCGTCGGTGAGGCCGGCTTCCTCCGACTGGCGCCGGAACAGCTCCGGCACCGGTGTGGACCACGGGTCCTCGAACAGGGCGCGCGCGTCCACCCAATCGAGCCACGCCACACCGCGCTGCGTGGCCAGAGGCACGGGGCGCTGGCCCACGGGAACGGCCGCCGAATAAAACTGCAGGTCCACGCGCTGGTGGATGAAGTCCGAGGTGATCCAGTGGGACAGCGGCCGGAGGCATTCGCTGTGGAACGTGAGACTGCGCTTGGCCAGCAGGTCCGCGAAGGAGAACTCCTCTGCTGCCAGCCGTTCCCGCGAGGTCATCCAGTCCGCGCCGTCCACGCTCTCGGCGACACCGTGACCCGGGGTTCCCGCGAGCAGGATCCCGGTCTCCACGAACACCTTGCGCGCGGCGGCCACCACGCTACGGCGCGTGCGGCCGATGTCCTCCGAGAGCACCTTGTGGGCCCACTGCGCGGGGGTGGGGCCGTGCCAGTCCAGGGGTTCGTCGTCGCTGGTCTCGCACACCCCGCCGGGGAACGAGAGCGTGCCCATGGACTGGCGGCCCGGGCGGTGGAGCATGAGGGTCTCCACGCCGTGCTCGCCGTCCCGCACGAACACGGTGGCGGCGCCGTGGCGGGGGGCGGAACCGTGCAGCCCCAACCCCCGTTCCATCCAGGCCCGGGCGGCCGTGGAATAGGCGCGGGGCACCGCGAAGATGCGTTCGTTCCCGCGGCCCCCGCTCATCGTCAGTGGAACTCGACGATCAGTTCGACCTCCACCGGGGAGTTCAGCGGCAACACGCTGACACCCACGGCGGAGCGGGCATGCACGCCGGCGTCCCCGAACACCCGGCCCAGTAGGGTGGACGCGCCGTCCACCACGGCGGGCTGACCGTAGAAGTCGGTCGCGGAGGCCACGAAACCCGTGACCTTGACGATGCGTTGGATCCGGTCCAGGTCCTCGATCTGGGACTTCACCGCGGCCAGGGCGTTGAGCGCGCAGCGTTCGGCGAGCTCGGCGGCCCGTTCCGGGGACACGGTCCCCTCGGCGCCGGAATCGCTCACCACGCCGGTCTCGAGTAGTGACCCGGACACCAGCGGCAGCTGGCCTGCGGTGTAGACGTGCTTCCCGCTCACCACGGCCGGGGCGTAGGCCGCGAGCGGCCGGGCCACGTCCGGCAGTTCCAGACCCAGCTGCGCGAGCCGGTCTTCGTAGCTCTTGTCCATGATGTCCTCTTCCCCGCGGGTCAGTTCTTGGGCCGCTTGAAGTAGGCGATCGGGTTGGTCTGGACGGGGGCGTTCACGTTGCCCGCGGGGGTGTCCGCGGCCTGCGTGCCGGGCAGGACGGTCACGAGCTCCCAGCCGTCCTCACCCCAGTTGTCCAGGATCTGCTTGGTGGCGTGGATCATCAACGGAACGGTGGCGTATTCCCATGTGGTCATGGCCACCACCCTACTGGTCCCGCCCCCGCAGCGCGCCGGGAGCGCTCCCGCACGAGGTTCGCGGGCCGTGTGCCCCCCTCTCCGGTACACGATTCGCACAGGACCCGGCCTATAGACTGGCCCAATGGCATCACGCAACAACTCGGGCTCCGAGCCCACCTCGGTACTGGGCAACATCGTGGCGTTCATCGCCGTGTCGGTGGTTGCCGGGGTGGTGGCAGCCGGACTCCTCGTTCCCCCCGCCGCGGCCGCCGGACTGGCCGCCAACGCGTCCATCGGCTGGTTCAAGTCCCTTCCCGCGGACATGGAAATGGGCCCCCTCTCCCGTTCCTCCACCGTGGTGGCCAAGGACGGTTCCGAGATCGCCACGTTCTTCGCGCAGAACCGGGAACCGGTCTCCCTGAACCAGATCTCCCCCAACATGAAGAAGGCGCTGCTGTCCATCGAGGACCGCGACTTCTACGACCACGGCGGTGTGGACCCCTGGGGCATCGTGCGCGCCATGGGCAATAACGTGTTGCGCCCCAGCAACCGCCAGGGTGCCTCCACCGTCACGCAGCAGTACGTGAACAACCTGATCATCGATCAGCAGGTCCGGGCCGGCGAGCAGGCCAGCACCATCGGCGCGGACAAGGGCATCGTGGACAAGATCAAGGAGATCAAGCTCGCGCTGTCCATGGAGCAGGAGAAGTCCAAGGACGAGATCCTGGAGGGCTACCTCAACATCGTGCTCTTCGGCGGGCAGAACTACGGTGTGCAGGCGGCCTCCGAGTACTACTGGGGCATCCCGGCCTCCCAGCTGAGCATCGCGCAGGCCGCCACGCTCGCGGGCATGGTGCAGTCCCCCAACTACTACGATCCGCAGGTCAACCCGGAGGCCTCGGTGCAGCGGCGCAACGTGGTGCTGGACACCATGGTGCAGACCGGCGCGATCACGCAGCAGCAAGCGGACCAGGCGGCCCGCGAGCCCCTGAACCTGGACATCCACCCCACGAGTTCCGGGTGCTCGGCCGCGCGGACCGCTCCCTACTTCTGTGACTACGTGGAGAACCAGGTCATGCGGTCCAACTCGTTCGGTGCCACGCCGGAGGAGCGCCTGGCCACGCTGCAGCGCGGTGGTCTGACGATCACCACCACCCTGGACCCCAAGGCCCAGCGGGCCGCGGACACCCAGGTGAACGCGACCCAGCCCAAGGACGACAACCCGGACAACGTCTCCACGGCGTTGGTCTCCCTGGAGCCCCGCAACGGGCACATCGTGTCCATGGCGCAGAACACCAACTACTCCGCCGCGGAGGGCACCTCCAACACCACGTACAACTTCAACGTGGACAGCTCCATGGGCGGTGCCGGTGGGTTCCAGGTGGGCTCCACGTTCAAGCCGTTCACCCTGGCCCAGTGGATCAACGCGGGCAAGGGCATCAAGGCGAGCGTGGACGCGCGTCGTCTGCACTACCCCGCGGACTTCCGCTGGAAGGCCTCGTGCCTGCCCAACGGGTACAAGATCGAACCGGGTGATGACGGCAACGGGTTCAGCTTCCAGAACGCGACCGAGGGATACGCCCGGGTCATGGACGTGGACTACGGCATCTACAACTCCATCAACTCGGCGCTGTACGCCATGGCCGCGGACCTGGACCTGTGCGAGATCGGTGAGTTAACCAAGGCCATGGGCATCCACGACGGCAAGACCGGTGATCCCGTGGACACCACCGTCCTGTCCTCCCTGTTGGGTGGTTCGGTGGACATCTCCCCCATGACAATGGCGCGTGCCTTCTCCGGCTTTGCGAACGACGGCGTGATGTGCGAGCCCCGCGCTGTCACCAAGGTCGTGGACTACACCGGGAAGAACTACGACGTCCCCGGTGACAGCTGCCAGCAGGTGATCAAGAAGGAGGTGGCCCAGGGCGTGAACGAGGTGCTCAAGCAGGTGCTCGTGCGCGGTTCCGGGTACCAGCGCTCGATCGGGCTGCCGGATGCCTCCGCCGCCAAGACCGGCACCACCGACAACTCGACCCAGACCTGGATGCTCGGCTACACCAAGGGCCTCGCGACCGCCTCGTGGGTGGGTAACTACGAGTTCGGTTCCCGCTCCCTCAACGGCCTGAGCATCGGCGGGCGGACCGGCGGGTCGGGTACCGAGTGGGTGGACGGTGCCACGTACGCGGGTGGCCAGTGGCAGAACTACATGCGCACCGTGGCCCCCGACTACGACACCTCCCGGTTCTCCTCGCCGACGCCCAGCGTGATGTCGGCGCGCAAGTAGTGGCGGACTCCACCGCATCCGCCCCGGTCGCCCGCTCCCTCGCCGCGGCCGGAGCGGGCTTGTTCGCCGCTGGCGCCGGGACGCTCGCGTGGGCCTCACTCGGGGAGCGGCGTCGATTCCAACTGCGCCAGGAGACGGTGCGTGTGCTCCCGGAGGGCTCCCGGCCCGTGCGGATCCTGCACATCTCCGACCTGCACACCGTGCCCGGGCAGGAGGCCAAGAAGCGTTTCGTGCACTCGCTCGCCGCACTGCGCCCGGACCTCGTGATCGACACGGGTGACAACCTCTCGCACCTGCGCGCCCTGCCGTATCTGCTCGAGATCCTGGAGCCGCTGTTCGCGTTCCCCGGTGTGTACGTCCCGGGGTCCAACTGCTACTTCGCGCCGCAGCCCAAGAATCCCGCGCGCTACCTGTGGCGCACCACGAGCGGCGAGAAATCGGACGAGGCCCCGCGGTTGCCCACCGAGGACATGCACCGCGCGTTCGACGAACGCGGCTGGACCGGGCTCATCAACCGCGCCGAGCGGCTCAACATTGCCGACACTGTCATCGACTTCTCCGGCGTGGACGACCCCCACCTGCGCCTCGACCGGCACCCGGGCTTCCCGCGTGAGCAGGACGGGCCGGCCCACGTGCGCATCGGCGTGGCGCACGCGCCGTACGTGCGCACGCTGGACCGTTTCGCCGCCCACGGTGCGGACATCGTCTTCGCGGGTCACACCCACGGCGGTCAGGTCTGCCTCCCCGGGGGCCGCGCGCTGGTGAGCAATTGCGACCTGGATCCCGCGATGTGCAAGGGATTGATCTCCCATAGGGGCGTCCCGGTGAACATCTCCCAGGGCCTGGGCGAGTCCCGCTTCGCCCCGGTGCGGCTTTTCTGCCCACCACAGGCCGTTCTGGTTACGCTCACGGACTAAGGTTCTTCCCATGGCATCGATTCGACTCCCCCTCCCCACGCGCCGACCCGACGACGCCGCCCCGGCTCCCAGCGACTCTCCGCTGGACCGCGCGGTGGCGAGGATCGAACGGGAGTGCGGCAGCGGCGTCGTCGTCACCGGGGAGCTGGAGCGGCGCGCGGTGGCCCACGACGCCTCCCACTACCTGATGCAGCCCCGCGCGGTGCTGCGCCCACGGGACACGCACGAGGTGGGGCGGATCTTCGCCGCGGCCGCGGACACGGACGCTGGCCTGACCCTGCGCTCGGGCGGCACGTCCCTGTCGGGGCAGTCCGTCACGGACCAGATCCTCGTGGACGTCCGCCGCCACTTCAAGAGCGTGGAGGTCCTGGATCGGGGTGCCCGCGTGCGCGTGCAACCGGGGGTCACCGTGCGTCAGGTCAATGCGCGGCTGGCTCCGCACGGGCGGGCGCTGGGCCCGGATCCGGCCAGCGAGTCCGCGTGCACGCTGGGCGGAGTGGTGGCCGACAACTCCTCCGGGATGGCGTGCGGCACCGAGTTCAACACGTACCGCACCCTGGAGTCCATGGTGCTCGTGTTGCCCTCCGGCACGGTGCTGGACACCGCCGCCCCGGATGCTGGTGAGCAGCTGCGGGCCCGAGAGCCCGACCTGTTCGAGGGCCTGCTCCGGCTGCGGGACCGCGTGCGGGGCAATCCGGAGTCCGTGCGGACCATCCAGCGACTGTTCGCCATGAAGAACACCATGGGCTACGGGCTGAACTCGTTCCTGGACCACGAGGACCCCGTGGCCATCCTGGAGCACCTCATGATCGGCTCGGAGGGCACCCTGGGGTTCGTGGCGAGCGCGACCCTGCGCACCGTGCCCGTGCACCCGCACGTGGCCACCGGCCTGCTGGTGTTCCCCACCGTGGTGGCCGCCACGAGTGCCGTTCCGGACCTGGTGGGCTCGCAGTGCGCCACCCTGGAGCTGATGGACGCCACGTCCCTGGCGGTCTCGCAGCGCACCGGACTCGCGCCGCCCGCGATCATGGACATCCCGGTGGGCCAGCAGGCCGCACTGCTCGTGGAGTACCAGCACGACACCGCGGCAGGTGTGCGGGAACTGGCGGAGGCGGCGGCGTCCACCTTCGATGCGCTCGAGCTGGCCGGGCCGGTGGCCCTGACCACCGACCCCCGCGAGCGCGCGAGCCTGTGGACCGTGCGCAAGGGGCTCTACACCACCGTGGCGGGCAACCGACCGCAGGGCACCAACGCGCTGCTCGAAGACGTGGTGGTGCCGGTGGACCAGCTGGGCGGCACGTGCGAGGAGCTCACCGGACTCTTCGACGCCCACGGCTACCGGGACTCGGTGATCTTCGGCCACGCCAAGGACGGCAACGTCCACTTCATGCTCAACGAGCAGTTCGATGATCCCGCTTCGCTACGCCGTTACGAGCAGTTCACCGAGGAGATGGTGGAGCTCATCCTCGGCCGCGGGGGCTCGCTCAAGGCCGAGCACGGGACCGGGCGGATCATGGCCCCGTTCGTGCGGCGGCAGTACGGGGACGAGCTGTACTCGGTGATGGTGGAGCTGAAGGCCCTGATCGATCCCGGCAACCGCTTCAACCCCGGGGTGATCCTCACCGAGGACCCGCGCGCGTACCTGCGCGATCTCAAGACCGCGCCGGCCGTGGAGGAGGAGGTGGACCGGTGCGTGGAATGCGGATACTGCGAGCCGGTGTGCCCATCCCGGGATCTCACGCTCACGCCGCGCCAGCGCATCGTGGGGCGCCGCGAGATCGCGGACGCCGAAGCGCGCGGTGAGCACGAACTGGCCGGTCGGATGCGGCGCGAGTTCGACTACGACGGGCTGCAGACGTGCGCGGTGGACGGCATGTGCGTGACCGCGTGCCCCGTGGACATCAACACGGGTGACCTGGTGCGTCGGCTGCGGGCGGAGAACCGTTCCGCCGTGGCGGACCTCGTGTGGGCAGGGCTCGCCCGGGCGTGGCCCGTGACCGTTCCTGGCGCGGCCTTCGCGCTGTCCCTGGCCCGGCGGATGCCCGCCGCGCTCCCGGTCAGCGCGACGTCGGTGGCCCGCGCCGCGCTCGGGACGGACACCGTCCCCGGCTATTCCCCTCGTCTGCCCGCGGGCGGTCGCTCCCGTGCCGGATTGACGACGGCGCCCGCGAACGTCCCTGCCGACCGCGCCCGGGCCGTGTTCTTCCCCGCGTGCATCGGGGCCATGTTCGGCACGGTGCACGGGGAGGGACCGTCGGTGTCCGAGGCGTTCCTGATGTTGTGCGAGCGCGCCGGAGTGGACGTACATGTTCCCGAGGGCATCACCTCCACGTGCTGTGGCACGCCGTGGAAGTCCAAGGGCCTACCCTCCGGATACGAGACCATGTCCCGGCGGACCCTCGAGACCCTGTGGGAGGCCTCCGAGCACGGCACACTCCCGGTGGTGTGTGATGCCTCCTCATGCACCGAGGGGCTCGTCACCATGCGAGAACTGGCGGCGAACTCGCCCCGGTACGCCGGACTGCGGTTCGTGGACGCGGTGCAGTTCGTGGCCGAGAACGTGCTGGACCGGCTGACCGTGTCCTCGCCCGTGGGCGCGCTCGCGGTGCACCCCACGTGCTCGTCCGTGCAACTGGGGATCAACGATCACCTCCTGCGCGTGGCTGGCGCATGTGCCGAGCACGCCACCGTTCCTTTCGCGTGGGGGTGCTGCGGGTACGCGGGCGACCGCGGCATGCTGCATCCCGAGCTCACGGCGGCCGCCACGGCTCCCGAGGCGGCGGAGGTACAGGCCGGAGACTTTGATGCATATGCATCTTTGAATCGGACGTGTGAGCAAGGCATGACCGAGGCCACGGGCAAACCCTACGAACACGTCCTGCAAGTGCTGGAGCGGGTCAGCCGCTGACACCGCTCTCGGACGTTTTCGGTGACTCGGGGATTTCACATTCCTCCCGTGCTGCCGCTATGCTGGAGCAGTTGTTCGCGGCTCTGCCGTGTGACATCGGGATGTGGCGCAGCTTGGTAGCGCGCGTCGTTCGGGACGACGAGGTCGCAGGTTCAAATCCTGTCATCCCGACCTCCTGAACACCCGGACCCATGAATCGTGGGTCCGGGTGTTCTGCATTTCCCCACGGACCCGGATCCCGGAAACCCATTCCGAGCCTCTTCCCGCGACATGTTCCGGCCCGGCGATACTCGGCAGCGGCACAGAGAAGCCTATGCATAATCATTCATTGTCTAAATCGATATGCACTCCGGTCATGATCGCGTAGCTAACCGGCAATCCGTCACCAGCCCCCGGCGCACCGGTGAACTCCGCGATGACAAGCACTGACGACGAGCCCCTCCAGTTCAGACACAATTCATTTGCTGGTTTGCTAGTGCACACATGAACTGTATATATTCACTGCGGCGACAGCGGAACTGGCCTCATCGCCTTCACATCATTTGCATGGGGGAATTCTCGTCAGCGGGGGCTGACGGGAAGCGCCAGGATCCCCGGGGGACAGCTGTGACAGCTCTGAGAACTTTGGTGCACGATTCTTTCAGTCGCACTCGTACCGCCACGATCGTCGTGGCCCTATTGCTCACGGGGCTGGTCCCCGTGGTGCTCGAACTCGTGGGCTCACACGCCGAGGTCCTGGTCATCGCTGGCGGACTGCTGGTGTTGCTCACCGCGTTCCTAGTGCTGCGTGGCTCCCGTCCGGCGGACACCGAGCACGCATCGGAAACCGCCGTGAGCTCCCGCGGCGGGGTGGAGCTGTTGCTCTACCTCTCGCCGGTGATCTTCCTGAACATCGTCTTCCCGCTCGTGAGCCCGCGCATGGCGGAGGCGACCGTGGGTGGGGTCCAACTGACCCACGTGGTCCTGGCCTCTTCCATCACCGTGCCCTGGCTCGCGCAGGCCGCGTGCATGCCCGCGTACCGCGCGATCGGTGAACTCATGGCCGAGCGGGACATGCAGAAGATCACCCGGCGCTTCTGCGAGGTGTGGCCGGCCATGTTCCTGCAGACCCTCCCGCTCGCCGGGCTGTTCGCACTGCCGCTGTGGCTGGCCACCGGCTGGTCCTGGCAGGCCATGGGCGCCTACCTGCTGTTGCTGGGCGCGCACGTGCTGTTCGTACAGTCCCTGGTCCTCGCCAACGTGGGAGAACGCCGCGGCCTATGGGCCGTGGCATGGGGCGCCTACGCCCTGGCCCTGGCCGTGGTTCCCACCGTATGGATCCTTCCGCCCCTGGTCGCCGCGGCCACCCAGATCGCGGCAATGGGCCGTCAGCTGTCCCACGTGCGGGTCTTCGAACGCCTGGACCACCGCAACTTCGCCGCGGACGCCCTGCGCGGACTGCTGCTCGGATCGGTGTTGTGGGCGGACAAGTTCGTGCTGTTCCTGGCCACGGACGGGACCTTCCAGGTGATCGTGGTGTTCATGGCCATGCTCCCCGCGGTGCTCGCCTACAACTTCTACTTCGTCAACATGGCCCCGCACGTGGACCGCGCCGTCAGCGGACTGCACCGGGCCATCGAGAAGGAAACATTGCCCGTGCTGGCCTCCCGCTCCACGCTGCTCAGCTACGTGGTGGACCGCTCCGTCCTGCGCACCGGCGCGGTGGGCATGGTGCTGACCCTGGCGGCCGCGCTGCTGCTGGGCGGACTGCAGCCCCACCACGTCCTCCTCGCGGTGACCGTGGCCGTGGCGTCCTGGACGTTCATGATGCTCACGCTGTTGAGCTACGAACTGGACTACATCGGGGAGAAGATCACGGCCCAGGCCCTGGGTGCGGTGCACCTGGTCGTGAGCATCCTCGCGTTCGCGGTGTTCTCCACCAACGGGGCGTACGCCCTCCTGTTGCTCGCGGACCTGGTGCTGGTCGCCGGTGCCTGGGCACTGTACAAGCGTCACTGGGCCCAGCCCGAGTACACCCTCTTCTGGCGCCACGCCACGTCCTGGTAACGCAGTCCACGTAAGCGCTTCCTATCAAGCGCATCCGCCGCGCCCGGGCGCAGTCCTGCCCGGTCTCGGCCCCCACTGCACGTCCCTGCTGGTCGCCACATTGCGACCCCGGACCCTTTCATCCCGTGAGGAATAGTTGACATGTACCCTTTCACGCGCTCACACGCCAAGCACCGCGCCACCAAGTCCGTGGCCGTCGCGGAACCCACCCGTCTGTCCCCCGCCGCGCAACAGCGCCAGAAGCAGTACGAGGACGTGGACGTCGCCATCGTCATGGAATCCACCTACCCCTTCCTCAAGGGCGGGGTCTCGGCGGTCGTCCACGACATCGTCACGGGGAACCCCGACCTGAGCTACGGGATCATCCACATCTCCTGGGACTCCGAGGCACCCCAGGAGGACCTCTACTCCATGCCCGAGAACGTGAAATGGGTCCGCGTGGTCTACCTGAGCATGCAGGAGCACCGGGACGACTTCATGTCCGTGCGCCCCAAGGATCTGGGCATGACCGCTGAGCAGCGCACGGTGCTGTCCCACCGGATCTTCGACGCGATCTACGCCCTGGCCGGTGCCCGGGACACCGAGCCACTGTGGGAGCTCATCGACGAAGGACTCAATGAACGCACCCGGCAGTACCCGCTGTGGGCCGTCCTGGGCTCCCGCGAGTTCCTGCATGCGCTGACGGAGCGGATGCCGCAGCTCGGGCTCTCCCTGTCCGAATCGTTCTGGTTGCTGCGCGGATTCTTCTCCCTGGCCCACGCGATCCTGGGCGAGACCATGCCCCGGGCCCGGGTGTACCACGCGCACACGACCGGCTACGCGTCCCTGCTGGGTGCCGCGGCCGCGCGCGATCACGGCACGTCGTTCCTGCTCACCGAGCACAACCTGTACGTGCGCGACACCGTGAACACCCTGCTCGACCGCAACATGGCGCTGTCTATCACGTCCGAGGACTACCGCACGTTCGACGTCAGTGCCGAGGACCGGGCGTGGATGGCGTGGTGGATCGAGATCGGGCACTTCTGCTACCCGAGCGCCGAGCTCGTGACCTACCTCTACCCCACGGCCATCACGGAGGCCGCGAGCCTGGGCGCGGACGTGGACAAGTCCGTGGTGCTGCCCAACGGCATGATCATCGAGGAGTTCGAGGAGAAGTACCACGCCCGCCAAGCCGCGGTGGAGCGCATTGCGCAGTCCCCGGAGGAACACACCTGGCGACTCGTGTACATCGCCCGCGTGGTGCCCATCAAGGGACTCATGGATCTGCTCTCCAGCATGGACATCCTGCGGGATCGCGGGTACCCCAACATCCACCTGGACGTCCTGGGCCCCACCGAGCATGTGCCCGAGTACTACGAGGCGTGCCTCGAGAAGATCGAGGCCCTGGGCCTCCACGACCTCGTGACCATCCACGGGACCGTGAACGTACGGGACATGCTCGACCAGTTCGACCTCCTGGTGCTCCCGAGCTACAACGAGGGCCAGCCGATCGTGGTGCTCGAGGCCATGGCCGCGGGCATCCCCACGGTGGGTTCGGACGTGGGTGGCATGAGCCAGCTCGTGGGCGACGACCTGGTGACCCCCGACGGCCGTACGTGGGGACCGTGTGGTGAACTGCTCGCACCCGGTGACATCGTGGCCATGGCGGACAAGGTCCAGGCCGTGATCGGGAACGTGGATCGTTACCGCTCCTACAGCACCAACGCCCGCGGCCGCGTGGAGGACTTCTTCCAGCTCCACGAGGTCATGTCCTCCTACAACAAGATCTACCGGATGCTCGGCAACATGGGTGAGAAGCGCAACTTCGAGTACTCGGACCTGCGTCAACCGGCGCTCGAGGCGCCGTTGGCGGGCGCGGGCGAGTGAGCGGCGTCGGCGCCTGGATCCGGTACGGGGGCCCGATCAGCCCCGAGCAGCTCGACTTCGCCGCGCAGCACTACCGGGCGGCGATCCTGCAGCCGTGGGAGACGGCGGCGGCCGCGGACCTCAAGCGGCGCCGCCCGGACATGACGGTGCTGTGCTACAAGTGCCTGTCCTCGACCCGCAGTTACGAACCGGGCCCGATCCACAGTTCCGGGGTCTCGTACGCAGAGGCCCCGGACCGGTGGTTCGCGCGGCGCCTGGACGGTGAACGCATCGAGTGGGCCCGCTACGGCGGACACTGGCAGATGACCGTGTGGTCGCCCGAGTACCGCGAGCGCTGGGTGCGCAACGTCGTCGCCGAGCTGCGGGATTCGCCGTTCGACGGCGTGATGGCGGACAACGACGTGTTCGACGACTACTACGGCCTGGACCTGCCCATCCGTCATGCCCGGACGATGGCGGATTTCCGCGACGGCGCGGGCGAATTGGTGCATGCCGCGGGCACGGCTCTGAACGAGGTCGGTAAGATCCTGGTCCCGAACATCGCGGAATCGCGGCGCGAGCCCGGCCGCTGGGCGAGTCACGCGGCCTACGGCGGCGGATTCGAGGAGGTGTGGCTGGGTTTCAGCCCGGTGGACCTGTTCGACCCGGAGACCACCGAGGCGCAGCTGCCCCAGGCGGACGGGCCGGGCATCAGCATCCTGCGGGTGCCCACGGACGGCGACGACGACCACCCCAATGTCGAGTACGGTCTGGCCGCGTTCTGGATCTTCGGGGCGGGCCGCGGCGCGTACGCGGCCACGGCGCACGACGACTACAGCCGCACCCAGCACACCGCGCAGCTCGACTGGGACCTCGGCACACCGGTGCAGGACCCCGTGCGCCGCGGTCACACGTGGTGGCGCGAGTTCACGCACGGCTGGGCCGCGGTGAACTTCAACGCCGACCGCCGACGACGCCGCCGCGTCCGGGTGCCGCGCGGCATGGTCGACGTCCGGGGTCGGGCGGCGGGGTCCCACCTGGTGCTGCAGCCCCGCCGCGGGGTGGTGCTGCGGCGGGGGTGAGCCCACCGGGGGTGCGGGGCATGGCGTGCCGGACGCCCGTCCGGCACGCGTATGCGCCGGACATGTTGTCTCTGGCCGCGCCGTGTGAGGCCCGGGCGCGAGATGACACCCCGTCGGCGCATCGTGATGGAATCACCCCATGAGCCCAATACCTCGTCCGCGCCCGTTCACCCAGGTCGACGTCTTCTCCCGGGAGCCCTATCTGGGCAACCCGGTGGCGGTCGTCCTGGATGGCACCGATCTCACCGACGACGCCATGGCCCGCTTCGCGCGCTGGACCAATCTGTCCGAGACCACGTTCGTGCTCCCACCCACGGACCCGGACGCCGACTACCGGTTGCGCATCTGGACCCCGGACCGTGAGCTGCCGTTCGCCGGTCACCCCACCCTGGGCTCGGCTCACGCATGGCTCACCGCGGGCAACACCGCGCGTGCCAAGGACGTCATCGTCCAGGAATGCGCCGCGGGCCTCGTGCGGATCCGCCCGTCCGACGACGGCGCACTGACCTTCGAGGCCCCACCCACCGACCGCACGGGAGACCTGGGCCCGGAACTGCTCGGGGGCGTGACCGCGGCCCTGGGCCTGCGGGACGAGCAGGTCGTCGCCCATCAGTGGGTCGACAACGGCCCCGGCTGGGCCGCGCTGCTTCTGGCTGGCGCCGAGGACGTCCTGGCGATCGAGCCCGACCTTCCCGCTCTCCACGGCGCCAAGATCGGCGTGGTGGGTCCCCACCCGCAGAGCAGTCCGCACCAGTTCGAGGTCCGCGCCTTCGTGGGTGGGACCGGCGGGTACGAGGACCCCGTCACGGGAAGCCTCAACGCGAGCCTGGCCCAGTGGCTCATCCGTACGGACCGGGCGCCCGCGAACTACATCGCCCGACAGGGCACCCTCATGGGACGCAGCGGCCTCGTGACCGTGACGTCGGACGGGGACCACGTGTTCGTGGGCGGACACTGCACCGCGTGCATCGACGGGACGGTGCTGCTGTGAAACCCCCGGGCACCGAGCAGGGCGCGTCCCTGCACCTGGTCTTCGACGGCAACTGCGGGTTCTGCACGCGCTGCGTGGGATGGGCCCGGACACTGGACCGCCATGACCGGATCGCCCTGCACGCCTACCAGGTCCCCGGCGTACTGGAGCGGTTCGGACTCACGGACGCGCAGGGCAATGCGTCGGTCTGGGCCGTCCGAAACAGCTCGGACGAACGGTCCTCGGGGGCGCACGCGGTGGCCGTCATCCTGGACAGCGCCCTGGGCACCCGGGTGTTCGAGCGGTTCTACCGGTTACCGCCCGTGCGATGGGTCCAGGACCGCGTGTACCGGTGGGTGGCCGATCACCGGGGGAAGTTCCCCGGCGTCACCCCGTGGTGCCAGCAGCACCCCGGACGGTGCGGCACCCCGTAGCGGTCCCGCTCCGCCCACCGGGCACGCCACTATCCGCGCGGCGCCACCACACCGCAGCGTTACGGCTCCACGACGCCGCCCCACCGCGGCGCCGCCGCTCCACCGCGTTCAGGGGCCGGCGCTCACCCGGGCAGCGCGTCCCGCAGCGCCCTTGCCGCCGCGGTGACGTCCTCCGCATCGGTCACGGCGCGCACCACCACGACGCGCGAAGCACCCGTGTCGAGCACGGACGGCAACCGCGCGGCGTCGACCCCGCCGATCGCGAAGAACGGCTTGTCCCCCGCGTGCTCGGCGGCGTAGCGCGGCAGTTCGAGCCCCACGGCCGCGCGACCCGGTTTGGTGGGGGTCTCCCACACGGGCCCCGTGCAGAAGTAGTCGAGCCCGGCGTCGGCCACGGCGGCGTCCACCTGGGCCGGGGAGTGGCAGGACCGCCCGATGATGACGTCGTCGCCCAGGACTCGCCGCGCCTGCACGGTGGTGAGATCGCCCTGGCCCACGTGGAACACGTCCGCGCCGGGGAGCAGCGCGACGTCCGCACGGTCGTTGACGGCGAAGAGCTTGCCGTGCTCCCGCGCGACCTCCGCGAGTACCTGGATGGCCTCGATCTCCGCGGCGGCCTCGAGGGATTTGTCCCGCAACTGGATGATGTCCACCCCGCCCTCGTACGCGGCGTGCAGGAATTCCCGCAGGTCACCGCGCTCGCGGCGTGCCGTGACGCACACGTAGAGTCGCGCGTTCTCGAGGACGGCGCGGCGCCCGGTACCCGTCTGGCTCGTGTGTCCCATGCGGCCATCGTGGCACGAACCGCGCGCCCGCGGACACCTCGCCCGATCAGCCCGCCGCGAAGTCCCCCTGCGTTCCACAGCTAGGGGTGATTAGACTGGCAGGGCCGTTCGTCGCCGTTCGACGAACTCCACGGGAGCCCGCACACGTTGGCAACAACCACCGCAGCGGGCTGAGAGGGCGTGAGCCGCCGACCGGATCACCTGATGCGGATCATGCCGCCGGAGGGAGGAACAATGCCCGAGCACCTCGGTGACCACGTGGTCGTGGCCGGAGCTGGTCTCGTGGGCCTGGCCACGGCCTTCGAACTACGACGCCGCGGGGCCGCCGTGACCGTCGTCGATCCCCGCCCGGCGTGGGGCGCCACCCGCGCGGCCGCGGGCATGCTCGCGCCGATCGCTGAGACCCAATACGGCCAGGAACGCCTCTACCCCCTCATGCGGGCCTCCGCCGCGGAGTACCCGGACTTCGTGGAGCGCGTCACCGCGGCCACGGGCCTGCCCACGGGTTACCGCACCGAGGAGACGCTCGTGGTGGCCGCCGACGCCGCGGACGCCCAGTCCCTCTCCGACCTCGCCTCCCACCAAATCGCCTCCGGGATGGACGCGCAGGAGATCTCCACGCGCGAGGCCCGGCACCTGGAACCGGCCCTCGCCCCGCGGTTGAGCGGCGCGGTGCGCATCGTCTCCGACCGCCAGGTGGACCCCCGGATGCTCGCGTCCGCCCTCGTGGAAACCCTGAACTGCCCGCACGTGGCGACCATCGGGGACGTCCCCGACGCCGGGCCGGCGCAGTGGCTGACCTCCCGCGTGGACACCGTGCTGACGTCCCGCAGGGAACCCCGGCAGGCCACGGGTGTGCAGTTGGACACCGGTGAGCTGATCCCCGCGGACGCCGTGGTCGTAGCCACCGGGCTGACCGCCAACACCATGGGTGGGCTGCCCGAGGGACTCGACCTCCGGTTGCGCCCGGTGTTCGGGGACATCCTGCGGTTGCGGGTCCCCGAGACCGCCCTGGCCCCCGGGGAATCGCATTTGCTCACGCGCACGGTGCGCGCCCAGGTCCTGGGCCGGCCCGTGTACATGGTCCCCCGCGAGGACCGCACCCTGGTGCTGGGTGCCACGAGCCGCGAGGACGGGCGCGAATCCGTCCTGGCCGGTGGCGTGCATCAACTGCTGCGGGACGCGCGCGCCGTGGTGCCCGCGATCGACGACTGCGACGTCCTGGAGATGATGGCCCGCGCCCGCCCGGGAACCTCCGACGACCTGCCCTACGTGGGGAAGACCTCCGTGGCCGGGCTCGTGATCAGCACGGGTCACTTCCGCCATGGCATCCTGCTGACCCCCGTGGCGTCCCGGCTCGCGGCGGAGCTCGTGACCGGCGTCCTGGACCCGCGTACGGAGCACGGGTCCGACGCCGCGTTCCTCGCGGACACCGACCCGGCCCGGCACTCGAACCCCGCCCCCGAGGCCCCGTTCACTACACCCGAGAGCTATCCCCAGATGCATGGAGGACTCGCATGACCGCGCCCGAGACCACTGACAATTCCTCCACGGCCGTCGTGAACGGCTCCCCCGTGGCGGTGACCCCGGGGTTGACGGTCGCGAGCGCCGTGGGCGACCTCACGGGCCGCGAGATCACCCCCGAGGGCACCGCCGCGGACGGCCATCCCCTGGGGATCGCCGTGGCGGTGGACGACGCCGTGATCCCCCGCTCCCTGTGGGCCACGACCCCCGTGGAAGCGGGTCAATCCGTGGAGATCGTCACCGCGGTGCAGGGAGGCTGAACATGACCACGCACGGAACCCCCCTGACCGTGGCCGGGGTGGAGCTCTCGTCCCGGCTGATCATGGGCACCGGGGGCCTCACCGATTTCGCGATGCTCGAACGGGCCCTGCTGGCCTCCGGAACGGAACTGACCACGGTGGCCCTGCGCCGCTTCGCGCCCGGCCCCGCCTCGCCAGCGGGCGCGCAAGCATCCGGCACGGCTTACCGGGCGAGCGGTCGCGCGGGAGGTGGCGCAGCGGCCTCGTCGACCGGGACACCGCAGGACAGCCTGTACGGGCTGCTGCGCCGCAACGACATCCGGGTGCTGCCCAACACCGCGGGGTGCTACACCGCGCGGGACGCCCTGCTGACCGCTGAACTGGGGCGCGAGGCGCTGGAGACGGACTGGGTCAAGCTCGAAATCATCGCGGACGAGGACACCCTGCTCCCGGACGGTGTGGAGCTGCTGGACGCGACCGAGAAACTCGCTCGGCGCGGTTTCAAGGTCTTCGCGTACACGTCCGACGACCCCGTGCTCGCGCTGCGACTCGAGGACGCCGGGGCCGTGGCCGTGATGCCCCTCGGTGCTCCCATCGGCACGGGTCTGGGGATCCTCAACCCGCACAACATCGAACTCATCGCGTCCCGCGCGTCCGTGCCCGTGGTGCTGGATGCCGGGATCGGCACGGCGTCCGAGGCGGCCCTGGCCATGGAACTCGGGTGCGACGCCGTCCTGCTCGCGTCCGCCGTGACCCGCGCGCAGGATCCCGTGGCCATGGCGAGTGCCATGAAGCACGCCGTGCTCGCGGGGCACCTGGCCCGCGGCGCGGGGCGGATCGCGCGGCGCACGCACGCCGTGGCGTCCTCGCCCATGGCCGGGCGCATCGACACCGCCGACGCGCCCCGCGGGGACTGGCCCGCGCCTTCATCCACCACCCCACAGCTGGAATCGCAGGTTTCATGAGCACCCCACTACCACCCCTCGTGGCCCCCGCCTCCGATCTGAGTCGCGAGGAACTCGAACGCTATTCACGCCACCTCACGTTGCCGCAACTGGGCGAGGAGGGGCAGCGTCGGCTCAAGAACGCACGCGTCCTGGTGATCGGCGCGGGCGGGCTCGGCGCTCCCGCGCTGCAGTACCTCGCGGCCGCCGGGGTGGGGACCATCGGCGTGGTCGACGACGACGTCGTATCCGTGTCCAACCTGCAACGCCAGGTGGTCCATGGGATGGCCGACATCGGCCGGCCCAAGGTCGATTCCGCCGCGGATGCCGTGGCCCGGCTCAACCCCCTGGTCACCGTGCACCGCCATCCCGAGCGGCTGAGCACCGACAACGCCCTGGAGATCTTCTCCGGCTACGACCTGATCATGGACGGCGCAGACAACTTCGGCACACGCTTCCTGGTCTCGGACGCCGCCGAACTCACCGGCATCCCCGTGGTGTGGGGCTCCATCCTGCGTTTCGACGGCCAGGTCTCCGTGTTCTGGTCCGGTCACGGCCCCGTGTACCGCGACCTGTTCCCGGAAGCGCCCGCGCCGGGCCAGGTCCCCTCGTGCGCCGAGGGCGGTGTGCTGGGCATGCTCCCGGCCACGATCGGCTCGGTCATGGTCACCGAGGCGCTCAAACTCATCACGGGCATCGGCCGTCCCCTGCTCGGCAGGGTCCTCATCCACGACGCCCTGGCCCAGACGTGGCGCGAGCTCACGGTCCTGCCGGACCCGCACCGCCCGCCCGTCACGGATCTCTCACGGGTGGCGCTCGCGTGCGGTCTGCCCTCCGACGACGACGCCGCTCCCGCCCCCCACGAGACCGTCACCGCCCCGGAGCTGGCCGAGCTACTGACCGCCCGGTCCCTCGGGGAGACGTCCTTCACGCTCGTGGACGTGCGCGAGGACTGGGAGCGCAAACTCGTGGCCATCCCCGGATCCGTGCACGTGCCGCTGCAGGACGTCCTGGACCGGGGTGTCACGGCTCTTCCGGATGAGGCGGAGGGCACCGTGATCCTGCACTGCAAGGCCGGTGCCCGTTCCGCCCAGGCCCTCGCGGCACTGCGCAGGGACTACGCCCTGCGGGAGGACACCGTGAAGCACCTGGACGGCGGGGTGCTCGCGTGGATCGACCGGGTGGACCCGGCGCTGCCGCGCTACTGACCCGTTCGATCACAGCTCCTCCTCAAGGAGCGGTTTCCGCGTGTGTGTCACCATGAGGTCCAGCGGTTCGTGGTGAATAGCCGTCGGACTGACTGATCGCTTGTAGCGCGCGGCAGCTCCTCGTGAGCGATCACTGCTGGTGAGCAACGTGTGAACGCGAAGGTCCCCGTCACCGCGGTAACGCGGGCGACGGGGACCTTTCTCGCAAGTATGCGGGACAGGACCGCGCGGCCTCAACCCAGCAGGATCACGTCCAGCGTGCGCGGACCGTGGACACCCTCCACGCGTTCGAGCTCGATGTCCGAGGTGGCCGAGGGCCCCGAGATCATGGTGGTGGGCGCAGTGGGCTCCACACGGGCCATGGCCTCCGGGATGAGCTCCACCACGGACTCCAGCGGCACGATGCAGATGTGGTGGTCCGGCACCAGGGTGATGGCGCGCCGACCCTCGTCCGGGCGCCCGGACAGGAAGATGGTGCCCGTCTGCGCGCACGAGACCGTGGAGGAGGTCACCACGGCATCCACCTGGTTGAGGTCCCGCACGGTCAGCGCGGAGGCCTTGCGACCGTCATTGGGGTCCACGATGGCCCGGCGCGCGGCGGTCTCCTCAGGCAACCACGCGGTGTCGAGGCCCTCGGGGATCACGTAGCGCGCGGAGGTCCCGAGCTGGGTGGCAACGCGCTGCGCCACGGTCTGCGCGGTCTCCCTGTAGACGTTGGCCTTGTAATCCAGCAACCGGTCCTCGAGCATGTCGATGATCTCGTCCCGCCCGAGGTCCGAGGTGTGCCGGTAGTCGCGGGGCACGTGGGGTGCCCGCGGGTGGTCCGCGAGCGCACCGTTGAGCCGCTCGAGGATTTCGGTCTTGGCGTCGGCGCTCATGCCGGCTCTCCGTCCTGGTTCCCGCGGCCTGCGTGGCCGTTGCGGGGTGCGATGTTGTCCTCGTGGGGGTCGCCCGTGGCAGCACTGTACGCCCCGGCCACGGCATCCGCGCCGGCACCCGGGGTGGCGGCGTCCTGGCCGGTGCCGGCCGCGGTCTCCTCGGTCCGGGCTGCCTTGGACTCGCCGTGCGGGCCCTGGGTGGGTGCCACCTCGACGGACGACGCCGGGTGGTCCTCCGCGGGCCCCGCACCGGTGCGCGCGGTTCCCGACGCCGCAGTGACGCCGTCGCGCTCGAGTCGTTCCCCGGTCTCCCCCTCGTGCTTCTTCCACCAGTTGCGGAAGGACTCCTTGGGGGGCTCGGGGATGTCGCGCTCGGCGGTCCAGCCGCCCACCATGCCGGGCAGCCAACCGATGGCGCGGTCGCGGCCGGCGATGACACGGCCCATGGGTAGCCCGCGCTCCGCCAAGGACATCCGCTGACCAGAGGACATCACGAAGGAAGCGCCCTTCATCATGGCGTCCATCTGCGTGGGCACACCGCGGGAAGGCACGGCTCCTCGGATGCGGCGTCCTGCGCGACGCGCCCGAGAACCGAGCTCCTGGAGGGTGCCCTTCTGGGGGGCAGTGTCCTGCCCACCCCGGCCCTCGTCCGCGGTCAGGGACTTCTCCTCGCGCCAGTTGTCGTCCCCGCCCACCGCCGGGTCCTTGGAGACCGGTGCAGGGTGGGCGTGGTCCGCGCGTTGCCCGTGCTGGGTGCGGATGTCCTCGTCCCGCAGATGCACGAGGATCTCGGGGATGTTGATCTTCACGGGACACACCTGGTAGCACGCCCCGCACAGGGAGGACGCGTACGGCAGGGAGGCATTCTTCTCGGACGTGATGCCCGTGAGCTGCGGCGAGAGGATCGCCCCGATGGGACCGGGGTAGGTGGAGCCGTAGGAGTGCCCGCCCGCGTGCTCGTACACGGGGCACACGTTCAGGCACGCGGAACACCGGATGCAGTGCAGTGCGGAGCGACCCTGCGGGTCCGCGAGCACCGCGGAGCGCCCGTTGTCCAGGAGCACCACGTGGAAGTTCTTGGGGCCGTCCCCGGGCGTCACGCCGGTCCACAGGGAGGTGTACGGGTTCATGCGTTCGCCAGTGGAGGAGCGCGGCAAGAGCTGGAAGAACACCTCGAGGTCCTGGTAGGTGGGCAATAGTTTCTCGATGCCCATCACGGTGATCAGGGTCTCGGGCAGGGTCAGGCACATGCGCCCGTTGCCCTCGGACTCCACCACGGACAGGGTGCCAGTGTCCGCGATGCCGAAGTTCGCGCCGCTGATGGCCACCTTGGAGGTGAGGAACTTCTCCCGCAGGTGCTGCCGCGCTGCCTCCGCGAGCACTCGGGGCTCGCTCGTGAGCTCCTCGGTGACGCCGGGCATCTCGCGGCTGAAGATCTCGCGGATCTCCTCGCGGTTCTTGTGGATCGCGGGCACCAGGATGTGGGAGGGCTTGTCCCGCCCCAGCTGCACGATGAGCTCGGCGAGGTCCGTCTCCGTGGCGGTGATCCCGTGCTCGGAGAGGTGCTCGTCCAGCCCGATCTCCTGGGTGGCCATGGACTTCACCTTGATCACGTCCGTGGTGTCCTGCTCCTGGACCAGGCGGGTCACGATGGCGTTCGCCTCGTCCGCGTCCCGGGCCCAGTGGACGACGCCGCCGCGCGCCGTCACGTTCGCCTCGAACAGCTCGAGCAGCTCGGGCAGCTCCGCCATCACGGTCTCCTTGATGGCGGAGCCGGCGTCGCGCAGCTCGCTCCAGTCCGGGACTTCCCCCACCACGCCGGCGCGCTTGGCGCGGATGGTGTGGGTGGCGTGCCGGATGTTGGCGCGCATCTGCTTGTTCTGCAGCTCTTTCTTGGCGGCCTTGGGGAAGGCGACCTGCGCGTGCAGGTTGCCCTGCCCGTGCACGGGACGCACGGCGGGCATGCCGAGGGACGTGACGCTCATCGAGTTGCTCCTGCAGTGGTGGCCGGGCTCGCCGCGCGACGGCCGGGTTGGGGGATGGACAGTTCAACGGGGCCCTCTACCTGCAGCGGGTTGGCCCGGGTGGAGGCGAGGATTTCCGCGAAGTGGACGGTCTGGACGTCCACGTTCCGCTTGGATGCGGCTCCGCCCAGGTGCAGCAGGCACGAGGCATCCCCGCCGGTGCACAGCGAGGCGCCCGAGCTGCGGATGTTGTTGAGCTTGGCGTCCGCCATGGCACCGGAGACGTCCGGATTCTTGAAGGAGAACGTGCCGCCGAAGCCGCAGCACTCCTCGGCGTCGGGTAGCTCATGGAACTCGATGTCCGCTACGGAACGCACGAGGTCCTTCTGGCGATCCCCGAGTCCCAGCAGACGCATGCCGTGGCACGAGGGGTGGTAGGTCACCGGGTGCGGGAACCAGGAGCCGAGCTGCTCGGCGGCGTCCGTCACGCCCAGCACGTCCACGAGCAGCTCGGAGAGCTCGTAGGTGTTCTTGGCCACCATGGCGGCATCCTCGGCCAGGGCGTCCTCGCCGCACTGGCGCGCAACCATCGGCTGCTGGTGCCCCAGGGAGGCCACACAGGAGCCGGAGGGGGCCACGGCGACGTCGTAGTCCACGCTGGTGAACGCGCGCACGTGGTTGCGGATCACCGGCACAGCGTCCTGGAAGTACCCGCTGTTGACGTGCATCTGGGAACAGCAGCCCTGCCCCTGGGGAAACACGACCTCGTGTCCCAGCCGCTCGAGGATCCGCACGGTGGCCAGCGCCACCTTGGGATACATGGCATCCACAATGCATGTGGCGAAGAGCGCGATTTTCATGTGTGTGGTCTCCTAACCGTCTGCCCCGGTCCATACTCTGTGGCCATACCAGGCTACGCCCGTGAGCCCGGTCACAACAACGTACGGCGTGGCATGGGACAGGCATGAAAGGCCGTGCGCGGGCTCTCCGCGGCGGGGCGCGAGGTGTTCACCATGTGACCTGCATCATGTACGCTGTGCGGTAGGACCAATGTGGTCTGACCACTCATCGTACGACTTGCCCGGACGTGGCGCACACCGCCCCGCCGAGACCACACTCTCGATCCGGGAACCACGGTTCCGATCCGGCCCCACCCCTTGGAGAACGCGTGAATACCTTTACCGCCGCCACCGACGCCGTGGGAGGCAGCGTCGGGCTGTCCGCCCTAGTCGGCTGCCTGCCCCTGCTGACCTTCTTCGTGATGCTGCTGGCCTTCAAGGCCAGCGCCTACGTGGCGGGTCTCACGTCCCTCGCCGTGGCCCTGCTGGTGGCCACCCTGGGCTTCGGCATGCCAGCGCACCTCGCCGCACTGACCGCCACCCAGGGCGCCGTCTACGGACTGTTCCCGATCGTGTGGATCGTGGTCATGGCCCTGTGGTTCTACCAGGTGACCGTGCTCTCCGGGCGTTTCGAGGACCTGCGCACCATCTTCGACACCATCGGGGGCGGTGACCTGCGCATCCAGGCCATGCTCATCGCGTTCTGCTTCGGCGGTCTGCTCGAGGCTCTCGCAGGCTTCGGCGCACCCGTGGCGATCACCGCCACGATGATCCTGGCCCTTGGGCTCAAGCCTCTCAAGACGGCCACGCTGGTGTTGATCGCCAACACCGCCCCCGTGGCCTTCGGCGCGATCGCGATCCCCATCACCACCGCGGGCACGCTCACGGACCTCGACCCGGCCCACATCGGTGCCGTGGTGGGTCACCAGGCCCCGTTCTTCGCGTTCGTGGTCCCCTTCTTCCTGCTGCTGATCGTCGACGGCGCCCGCGGTCTCAAGCAGGCCTGGCCCGCCGCCCTCGTGGTGGGCGGCAGCTTCGCGATCGCCCAGTGGTGGTGCGCCACGCACTTCTCGTACGAGCTCACCGACGTGGTGGCGTCCCTCGCCGGGCTCGCCGGTGTGGTGATCCTCATGCGCTTCTGGCGTCCCAAGGGCGCCGAGGCCGTGCGCGCGGACCTGGGCGTCTCCCGCCCGGAGGATGCTGCGGTGCTCACGGCCGGGCGCGTGTGGATGGCAGTGCTGCCCTACCTGCTGGTGGTGGCCGTCTTCGGCGTCGCCAAGCTCTGGACCGCCGGGGTCAATGTGCCCAAGGCGCTGGCGTCCACGGACGTCAAGATCCCGTGGCCCGGCCTGAACGGGCACCTGCTCAATGCCAAGGGCGAAGCCATTTCGGGCACGGTCTACTCTTTCCAGTGGCTCTCCAGCCCCGGCACGCTGCTGCTCATCACCGGCCTGCTGGTGGCCGTGATCTACGCCCTGTTCAACCACCACGGGATGTTCCGACTCTCGATCGCGGATGCCCTTGCCGAAATCGGACGCAGCTTCTGGAAGATGCGTTTCTCCGCCCTGACCATCATGTCCGTGCTGGCACTGGCCTACGTGATGAACTTCTCCGGCCAGACCCTGGCGATCGGCACGTTCGTGGCCGGTCTTGGCGCGGCGTTCGCGTTCTTCTCCCCCGTGCTGGGCTGGGTGGGCACCGCGGTCACCGGTTCGGACACGTCCGCCAACGCACTGTTCGCCAACCTGCAGAAGACCGCGGCCCTGGGGTCTGGGCTGGATCCGTACCTGATGACCGCCGCGAACACGTCCGGCGGTGTGGTGGGCAAGATGATCTCGCCGCAGTCACTGGCCATCGCGTCCTCAGCGGTGGGCATGCAGGGCAAGGAGTCTCAGATCTTCCGCTCCGTGGTCCCGTGGTCCCTGGGCATGCTGCTGGTGCTGTGCTGCCTGGTGTTCCTGCAGTCCAACGTGCTCGCATGGATGCTGCCCGCCGCCTGAGCACTCCTGAGATACCAGACCGTCCGGGCGCCGCGGAGCTGCGGGCACCTCGGGGACGCCGAGCACCATGGGGCTCAGCACGCCATGGCACCCGCAACCCTGTGGGCACAGTGAGGAGCCCGGTCCGGCGGCACCTCGCCGCAACGGACCACGGACCCGCCCCGAGAGGAATCAATGAGCACCACCCCCGCCTACACCCTCGTGCTGGACTGGCTCGAACACCAGTTGCGCACGGGCGGGCTGCACGTGGGCGACAAGCTCCCCGCCGAACGCGCGCTCGCCGAGGACTTCGGCATCTCCCGGGCGTCGGTACGGGAGGCCGTGCGGATCCTCGCGGCCATGGGGCTCGTACGGACGGCCACGGGCTCGGGCCCGCAGTCCGGGGCCTCCGTTATCTCGGACCCCTCCGCGGCGCTCGGCTGGGCCCTGCGGATGCACATTGCCACCCGTTCCTTGCCGGTCGCGGACGTGGTGGGCACACGCGTGCTGCTGGAGAGCCACGCGAGTCTTGAGGCGGCGTCGTCGACCGATCCGCACCGGGACGAGATCCTTGCGCAGGCCGGCGAACTGCTCGACCGCATGGACGACCCCGAGGTGAGCGACGCCGAGTTCCACGCGCTGGACGCGCAGTTCCACGTGCGCCTCGCATCCCTGAGCGGGAATGTGGTGCTCGAGACGATCATGGCGTCCCTGCGCGAGGCCACGATCGGGTACGTCCAGGAGACGGTCGCGAAGGTCACGGGCTGGCCGGAGATCCGCGCGCACCTGCAGCAACAGCACCGCGCAATCCTGCGCGCGACCACCGAACGCGACGGCGCCCTGACCGCGCGCCTGCTGCGCGAGCACATCATGTGGTTCTACGGCTTCGTGCCGGATGCGACCGGCACGGCCGACTAGCACCGAGCCAACCACGACCGCGCCGAATAGGACCGGGCCCGGCAGGACTGAACTGAACGGGACTGAGCCGGGTAGAAACCGAGCCGAACAGGACTGAACGGCCCAGCAGCGAACGGTCCCGAGACCGGCCACGACCGACCCGGGCGTCAGCGTCGGATCGATGAAGGGGCGCCGTTGACCCGCACGTCGGAAACTCCCCGGCACTCCCCTGACAAAGGAAAAACCCCGGCGCCTCCTGGCCGGGAGGCGCCGGGGTCAGGCTTGCATCCGCCCTGGCCCGCTGACGCGACGGAGGACCTCGGAACTGCACGCGAGGTGATCCAGGCCTCGCGGAGCTCTGTCATAAGGGGGTACGAGGACCCCCGCCGCGAGTTCAGCGGTCCGCTCCTACTCGGGGCCGCAGGCCGTACACTCGCTCGACCCCCGTGGAGTGGTGGACATCTCTTCCGATGTCCACCACTAACTGTGCCGTACCGGGGACCCGCGCCACCATGGCCATTCGGCCAGTCTTCGAGCGTGAACCTGAAGGTAACCTGGGAATCAGGTCAGGCGGGGGTACCGCTCGTCGTCCAGCTCGGGATGCACAAGGCCCCACTGGATGCCCGAGATCAGCACCTGGACCCGATCCCGCACCGCGAGTTTCTCGCACAGATGGGACACGTAGGCCTTCACACTGCCGTGCGAGACGGACATGCGCTCGGCGATCTCATTGTTGTTGAGCCCCTTGGCGATCCACTCGAGCGTTTCGAGTTCGCGCGGCGAGAGCTTGGGCGCGTCCGGGTGGGGTCCCCGGGATGCGGGTTCGACGGCGCCGGCCGCCGCCGCGCGCAGGTGACCGCGGCGCACGGAGGGCACCGGGACGTCCCCCAACACGTTGTTGGCCAGCGAGCTGGCCACGGACGGGGACAGCGCGAGTTCGTCCTCGCGGATCAGGCTCACGGCGGAGACGATCTCGTCGTGCCGGGCGTCCTTGACGAGGTACCCGGAGGCCCCCGCGCGCAGAGCGGGGACCACGTACTCGAGGGTCGAGAACGTGGTCAGCGCGAGCACCTTGGTCTCCGGGCAGCGCTGCACGATCTCCCCGGTGGCCTCGATCCCGTCCATCCCCGGCATACGGATGTCCATGAGCACCACGTCAGGGCGCAGTTCCAGGCACGTGGCCACGGCCTCCGCGCCGTCCGAGGCCTCCCCCGCGACCTCGAAACCCGGCTCCGCGCGGAACAGGTTCGCGAGGGCGTCACGCATGAGCGGATGATCGTCCACCAAGAGAAGCCTGCACAAATCCATGGCCTGATCATAAACTGAGCGCATGACTGAGCATTCGTCCCCCGTGACCACCACCACTTCGACCCGCACACGCTGGGTGCGCACCGCCACCGCGGCCCTGCTGAGCGGAGCCCTCATCCTCAGCGCGGCGCCGGCGCACGCCGCGTCCCCCACGGTCCCGCGCGGCCCCACGAACGTGATCTGCCACTACTGGCCCGTTCTCTGCCCCAACCGGTGATCCCGGGGGGTACTGCTATCGGAGTGGACCCCGCCCCTCGATCCGGCGGTATGCCGAGCTGGTTGCGTGTCGTCGTGGTGCTCTTCGCCGCGGTGGCACTGCTCGACGACCTGCGGTCCATGCCGTGGTCGTTCATGCCCCCGGCACCCGCCGTGCTCTCGAGCAGTTTCCTGGTCCTGAGCTACGGGGCCGTGGCGCTGCTCGCATGGTCGCCCCTCGCGAGCGCCGTGGCCATCACGCTGTCGTACGTGTTGGCCACGGTCTTGCACGACTACGCCCTGGCCCTGTTGTGCGGGTGCGTCGTGATGGTCGCGGTGCTCGCGATGCTCTCCCGCGGGACCGCACTGGCCCACCTCGCGGTCACCGCCACGTGGATGGTCGTGTCCGCGGGGGTGCTGCGCAATTCCGATTTCGCGTGGACCGTGGGCATCCCCCTGGGTGTGTCCGCGCTGATCGGTGCGGCCGTGCGGTTCTTCGTGACCCAGTACCGGCTCAACACCCGCCGCCTCGCGGTTCTGGAGGTCACCCACCAGCGGCTGCGGGAGCAGGAACGGCTCGCCCTGGCCCGGGACCTGCACGACGTGGTCGCGCACGAACTGACCCTCGTGACCATGCAGGCTGCGGGGTCCCACCGGCAGCAGGACCCCGGGGAACTGCACCGCACGATCGACATGATGGACTCCGCCGCCCGCTCCGGGCTGCATGAGCTGCGCACGCTGCTGCACATCCTGCGGGACTCCCCCGGCGCCCCGGACGAGCGGGACAGCAGTTCCGGGCTCACCACGGGGTCCCTGTACGGCGTGGCCCGGGCACTCGCGGCGAGCCTCGAACGCGCCGCACTCGTGCCGGAGCTCGAACTGGGCGACGGCCTGGACGAGATCCCCACGTCCATCCGCGGCACCGCGGCCCGGGTGCTGCAGGAGGCCTCGACCAACATGATCAAGTACGCGCCCACGGGTTCCCGGTGCGCCCTGCGGGTGTTCGTCCGGGACGGCGCCGTGCGCGTCCACGCCGAGAACCAGATCCGCCGGGGTGCCGGCACCGACTCCGGGCGCAGGGAACTGACCTCCGCGTTCGGGCTGCGCGGGATCCAGGAACGGGTCGCCCTGCTCAACGGTCAGGTGGAGTACGGTCCGCGCAATGCCGTGTGGCACCTGGACGTGCGGATCCCGGTCGCGTGAGTGACACCCCGGACGCCCCGAGGACCGGGACGGACGCGGTCGAGGCCGTGCGCGGCGTCGTCGTCGCGATCCCACCGGGCGCGGTGCTCAGCTACGGGGACGTGGCGGAACTCGCGTGGTTGAGCACCCCGCGGCTCGCGGCGCGGATCATGGCCATGGGCCTGGCGGGGACGGACGTCCCGTGGTGGCGTGTGGTGCGCGCGGACGGCACGCTGCCCGACCACCTGCAGATCACTGCGCGGGAACACTACGAACGCGAGGGCACGCCCCTGCGCGGTCAAGTCCCGGGTAGTGGTGTAGCGCTGTCCTTCGGTGTGAGGGTTAGGCGCTGAGCTCGAGAACGGTGTCGGTCACCTCCTCCGCTCCGGTGTCGTGAACGAGGGTGAGACGGCTTTTGGCGAGGATGTCGAGGCCGAGGTAGCGGCGTCCCTCGGCCCATTCGTCAGTCTGTTCCGCAAGGACCGCGCCGACGAGGCGGATGATCGCGTCGCGGTTGGGGAAGATGCCGACGGAGTCGGTGCGGCGACGGATCTCCCGGTTGAGGCGTTCGTTGGGGTTGTTGGACCAGATCTGTGCCCAGAGCCCGTCGGGGAACTCGACGAACGCGAGGATGTCCGCCCTGGCGGCGTCCAGGTGGGCGTGCACGGCGGGAAGCTTGTCCTCGACGTAGTCCAGGAGCCGGTCGAACTGCGCGTTCACGCTGGCGGCGTCGGGTTGGTCGTAGACGGAGTGCAGCATCGCTTTGACTGCCGGCCACATGCTCTTCGGACACACGGACATGAGGTTCGCGGCGTAGTGGGTGCGGCATCTCTGCCATGAAGCTCCTGGCAGGTTCGCGGCAATCGCCTCGACCAGGCCCTGGTGGGCGTCGGAGGTGACGAGGCGGACGCCGGTGAGGCCGCGGGCGACGAGGTCGGCGAAGAAACTGGACCATGCAGCTCCGGTCTCACTCGTGGCGACGCGGACGCCGAGAACCTCACGGCGCCCGTCCGCGTTCACCCCGGTCGCGACCAGCACGACCGCGTTGATCACGCGCCCGCCCTCACGGACCTTCATCGTGAGCGCGTCGGCGGCGACGAACGTGAACGGGCCCGCATCGCCCAGAGGCCGGTGGCGGAACTGTTCGACGTTCTCGTCGAGATCCGCGGCCATCCGCGACACCTGCGACTTCGACAGAGAGTGGATCCCGAGGGTCTTGACGAGCTTGTCCATCCGGCGCGTCGAGACCCCGGCGAGGTAGCAGTCAGCAATCACGGTGATCATCGCCGCCTCGGACCTCTTGCGGCGCTCCATGAGCCATTCAGGGAAGTAGGTGCCCTGGCGCAGCTTCGGGACAGCGACATCAATCGTCCCGACCCGGGTGTCCAGGTCTCGGTGACGGTAGCCGTTGCGCTGCGCGATGCGGTCGGGGCTCGACGTGCCCCATTCCGCCCCGACGACAGCGTCGGCATCCGCGGACAGCAGCACGTTGATCATGGTCTGCAACAGGTTGCGCATCAAATCCGGCGACGCGTCAGAGAGCGCTTCGGAAAGAACGCCGGCAGGGTGGACAATATGAGGAGCGGTCATCGTGATGATTCCAATCGAGTGAGAAGTAGAGAGCTTTCTCGAAGGATCACACGGTGACCGCGTTACGTCGTGAACGACGTGCCGGACCACCGTGCGCTACACCACTATGCGGGACTCAACTCCCTGCGCGAGACCGACGCCCATTGGGTCCGCGTGGATATGCGCACCGGGCGCTGGGACGGCCGGTGAGCACCGGCGCGTGAGCGCGCCGAGGCATCAGTCTCGACGAAGTAGGACCCGCGCTGCCGCCGACCTAGCGCCGGGCAGGATCCGTACTCGGCCGGATCAGTACTCGGGCGGGCCGGCGACCTCGAAGAACGGGCCGCGGGCGTCAAACACCCGACCGGTGAGCCGCTCGTACGCTTCCACGTAGCGCTCGCGTGTCTTGGCCACGACCTCCTCGGGCAGCTCGGGCACGGGGCCCTGGCCGTCCCATCCGGAGGCGTCCGAGCGCAACCAGTCCCGCACGTACTGTTTGTCGAAGGACGGTTGCGGGCGGCCCGGCTTGTAGGTCTCCAGGTCCCAGAACCGTGAGGAGTCCGGGGTGAGCACCTCGTCCCCCAGGGTGATGGCCCCGCGGTAGGAGTCCAGGCCGAACTCCACCTTGGTGTCCGCCACGATGATCCCCCGCTCCCGGGCGATCCGCTCGGCGCTCGAGTAGATCTTCAGGGACAGCTCCCGCAACCGGTCCGCCACGGAATTGCCCACCACGTTCGCCATTTCCTGATATGTGATGGGCTCGTCGTGCTCCCCCAGTTCGGCCTTGCCCGTGGGGGTGAAGATGGGCTGCTCCAGCCGGTCGCCGTCCTCGAGGCCCTCCGGCAGCTCGATCCCGCACACCGACCCGGTGGCGCGGTAGTCCTTGAGCCCGGAGCCGGTGAGATACCCGCGCACGATGTTCTCCACGGGAAACATGGACAGGTTCTTGCACACGACCGCGCGACCGCGCACGGACTCGTGAACGTCCGTGGTCAGGATGTGGTTCGCGATCCCGTCCAACTGCTGGAACCACCACAGGGACAACTGGGTGAGGATGACGCCCTTGTCCGGGATGGTGGTGGGCAGCACCTGGTCGAACGCGGAGATCCGGTCGCTCGCGACCACGAGCACGGCACCGGCCCGGTACTCGGCGTCGTCGTGGATCGCCACACCCGTGGCACTGAGGCGGGACTCGTCCGGGACGTAGAGTTCCCGGACCTTGCCGGAGTAGACGTGCTTCCAGCCCGGGATCTCGAGGGGTGTGCCGTGCTCGCTCATGCCTGCTCCTCTGCTGTGGTCGCGGTGGGCGCCCCGGTGCGACCCGGCGTCCCGCCCGGGGCGTCCGTGGTGCCGGGACCCGGTTGGCCCCCGGGGGCCGTGATCCGTCCCTCGGACGCGGCCAGTGCGATGTCGGTGCGGTAGTGCGATCCGGGAAGGGTGATGCGCTCCATCCCACGATAGCCACGCTCGCGCGCTTCCCGCAGGTCCGCCCCGCGGGAGACGACGGCGAGCACGCGCCCGCCCGCCGAGACGATCTCCCCGGCGGCGTTGCGGTCTGTGCCGGCGTGGATGACCCACGTGTCCGGGTCCTGGGCGGCCTCGGCCAGCCCCGTGATCACGTCCCCCTTGCGCGGGGCGCCCGGGTAGTTGTGGGCCGCGAGCACGATGGTCACGGACGCGCCGGAGGCCCACTGGAGCTCCTCGCGCTCGGACAACCGGCCCTGCGCGGCGTCGAGCAGCAGTTCGCCCAGCGGGGTTTCGAGCACCGCCAGGACGGACTGGGTCTCGGGATCGCCGAAGCGCGCGTTGAACTCGATGACCTGGATGCCGCGCTCGGTCACGGCGAGACCGCAGTAGAGCACCCCCACGAAGGGGGTGCCGCGGCGTCGCAGTTCGTCGATCACGGGGCGGGCCACGCGGCGCACGACCTCGTCCGTGAACCCCTCGGGCAGCCACTCGAGTGGCGTGTAGGCACCCATGCCACCCGTGTTGGGGCCCTGGTCACCGTCGCGGACGCGCTTGAAGTCCTGGGCCGGTTGCAGTGGGACCACGTTCTCGCCGTCGCTGAGCACGAACAGGGACACTTCCGGGCCGTCCAGGAACTCCTCGACGACCACGGCACCGCCCGCGTCCAGGCATTCGCGCGCGTGGGCCTCGGCACGGTCCCGGTCCGGCGTGACCACCACGCCCTTGCCCGCGGCCAACCCGTCGTCCTTAACCACGTAGGGCGCACCGAAACGCTCGAAGGCCGCCCGCACGTCCGCGAGATCCGTCGTGGCCACCGATCGCGCGGTGGGGACACCTGCCGCCGCCATGATCTCCTTGGCGAACGCCTTGGAGCCCTCGATCCGCGCGGCCTGTGCGGACGGACCGAACACGGGGATGCCCGCACGGGTGAGGGCGTCCGCGACACCGGCGACGAGCGGTGCCTCCGGTCCCACGACCACGAGGTCCGCGTCCAACTCCCGAGCCAGCGCGACCACGGCCTCCGGGTCCTGCGCGTTGAGGGGATGTACCGGGACGTCCTGGGCGATCCCCTGGTTACCGGGTGCGCTGTGCACCTCGCTGACGTGCGGGTCCCGTAGCAGGGACGTGATCATCGCGTGTTCGCGGCCCCCTGGGCCCACCACCAAAACCTTCACGCGCTCAGCGTATCGGCCACAGCCCCCGCCCGGGCAACGATTGCGCGGGCCACGCTGCCATACTGGAAGGTATGCAGACCTTCAGCTCGGACCAGGCCGTGGAACTCGCCGTGGTGCAACGCAGCGGCTTCGTGGAGTCCCGGCACAGCGGATCCGCCGTGGTGCTGGCACCTGACGGATCCGTGGCGTTCTCCGTGGGCGCTCCGGACGAGGCGATCTTCCCGCGCTCGACCCTCAAGCCGTTCCAGGCGATCGCCGCGATGAAGGCCGGGGCCCCGCTGCGCGGCGAGCAGGTGGCGATCGCGGCGGCGTCGCACACCGCCACGTTCGACCACCTGGACGCGGTCAACTCGATCCTCAAGGCGGCCGAGCTGGGCCCCGAGGCGCTGCAGTGCCCGCCGGACTGGCCCCAGGACGAGGACACGCGCGCGTGGTTGATCCGCACCGAACGCGGCCGCAACCGCATGTGCATGAACTGTTCGGGCAAGCACGCGGCGTTCCTGCTCGCGTGCGTGACCAACGGGTGGCCCATCGACTCCTACCTGAATCCCGAGCACCCGCTGCAGCAGCTCGTGATCGAGACCATCGAGGAGTTCTCCGGCGAGCGCGCCCAGCACGTGGGCGTGGACGGCTGCGGTGCACCGCTCACGGCGATCACCCTCACCGGCCTCGCCCGCATGTACTCCACGCTGGGGCGCGCCGCACGCAACGTCCAGGCTGACGCCCGCGCCGCGACCGTGGCCACGTCCATGCTCGACTACCCCGAGTACGTCCAGGGCCCGGGGCGTTCGAACACCGTGATCATGGAGGAGCTGGACGTGATCACCAAGCTCGGCGCGGAGGGCGTGCTGGGGCTGGGCACCCGTTCCGGGTGGTCCGTGGCCATCAAGATGCTGGACGGTTCCTCGCGCGCCAACTCACTCGTGGGCCTCACGCTGCTCGCGCACGCGGGTGCCATTTCCCGGGCCGACGCCGATCGCGTCCTCGAACGCGTCACGCACCCGATCACCGGGGCCGGGCGGCCCGTGGGTGCCATCCAGCTCGCCGAGCCGCTGCGGGAACTCCTGGGCTGACCGCCCCCCCCGATCCTCAATCCGAGATCCACGATCCCAGAGGTGGGCCATGACGATCCGACGCAAGGTCGACCCGGCGGACGGCAGCCTCGCGCTCGCGCGCTGGCGCCGATCCCCTGACGAGGCCGACCGCCGCACCACGGCCACCGCGGTGCGCTACTGCCTCGAGGAACTCGCGAGTCGCGCGGAGGGCAATTCCGTGGAGGTGCGCGTGCCGCCCTTCGGCGTGACCCAGTGCGTCCCCGGTCCGCGCCACACGCGCGGCACCCCACCCAACGTGGTGGAGACCGACGCCACCACGTGGCTCGCGCTCGCGACCGGACGCGCACGGTGGACCGACAGCGTCCGCGAGGGCAGCGTCGCGGCGTCCGGGACGCGCACCGACCTCAGCGCGTGGCTCCCGCTGTTCGGCTGAGGCACCACCCACGCCCCACCGACGACATCGCGTGGCCCGCGCACGCCCGGATGCGCGATAACCTGGAAACCATGAGTTCCGCCGATCCCGAGACGCCCGCGCCCGCCCCGCAGCCCGGTTCCGCCACCGAACGGATGACGGTGCGCCGCGCCCCCAACATGATCGCGTTCCTCATCACGGGCGCGGCCATCGGGGCCATCGCGGGACTGCTCGTGGGGGCGCTGGGCCCCGGATCGCTCGCCTACACCCGCGGGGCCATCATCGGGTTCTTCCTCATGACGTTCCTGATCGTGGGTGCGACCGTGGGCGCCGTGGTGGCACTCGTCCTGGACCGGATCTCCCTCAAACGCTCCCGGCACGTGACCGCGGAGGTCCAGGATCTTCACGGGGCGGACGAGCGCCCCGGCACATGAGACACTGTCTGCGTGGTTCGAGCTGACGGAAAACTCTCTCACGACCTCTTGCCCGGAGAAAAAGGCCCCCAGGACGCGTGCGGCGTGTTCGGCGTGTGGGCCCCGGGCGAGGACGTCGCCAAATTGACGTACTACGGCCTGTACGCGCTGCAGCACCGCGGGCAGGAGTCCGCGGGCATCGCGACGTCCGACGGGGAACGGATCTCGGTCTACAAGGACATGGGGCTCGTGTCCCAGGTCTTCGACGAGACCACGCTCAACACCCTCAAGGGGTACCTGGCCGTGGGACATGCGCGCTACTCCACCACGGGTGCGTCCCACTGGGCCAATGCCCAGCCCACCCTGGGTGCCACCCCGCACGGCACGCTCGCGCTCGCGCACAACGGCAACCTGACCAACTCCGCCGAGCTCTACGACCTGCTGCTCGACAAGTCCGGGTTCCCGTCCCGCGGTGAGATCGCCCGGGGCAACACCACGGACACCGCGTTGATCACCGCGCTGCTCGCGGAGCACCCCCTGAACTCGCTCGAGGAGGCGGCCATGATGCTGCTGCCCCGGCTCGTGGGGTCCTTCTGTCTCACGTTCATGGACGAGGCCACACTCTACGCCGCGCGCGATCCCCTGGGCGTGCGTCCCCTCGTGCTGGGCAGACTGGAACGCGGCTGGGTCGTGGCCTCCGAGACCGCTGCGCTGGACATCGTGGGCGCCTCCCTCGTGCGCGAGGTGGAACCCGGTGAGTTCATCGCGATCGACGAGAACGGCCTGCGTTCGCGCCGTTTCGCGGAGGCGAAGCCCGCGGGGTGTGTGTTCGAGTACGTGTACCTGGCCCGCCCCGACACCACGATCGCCGGGCGCTCCGTGTACGAGTCCCGCGTGGAGATGGGCCGACAACTCGCGCGCGAGCACGCCGTGAACGCCGACCTCGTGATGCCCACCCCCGAGTCCGGGACCCCCGCCGCGATCGGATACGCGGAGGCCTCGGGCATCCCGTTCGGACACGGACTCGTGAAGAACTCCTACGTGGGCCGCACGTTCATCGAGCCCTCGGACACCATCCGTCAGCTCGGGATCCGGCTCAAGCTCAACCCCCTGCGTTCGATCGTGGCGGGCAAGCGCCTGGTGGTCGTGGACGACTCGATCGTGCGCGGCAACACCCAGCGGGCCCTCGTGCGCATGCTGCGTGAAGCGGGGGCGGCGGAGATCCACGTGCGGATCTCCTCCCCGCCCATCAAGTGGCCGTGCTTCTACGGCATCGACTTCGCGTCCCCCGCGGAGCTGATCGCCAACGGGCTCGCCGTGGAGGACGTCCGCGCCTCCCTGGGCGCCGATTCCCTGGGGTACATCTCCGAGGAGGGGATGATCGAGGCCACCGCCCACCCCCGTCCCACCCTGTGCACCGCGTGCTTCTCGGGTGATTACCCCACGGCCCTGCCCAAGGCGGACCGGCTCGGCAAGTCCGTGCTGGAATCCCCCGGGGCCCACGCGGAACCCTCCGAGGACCTCGTGGACCCAGCACCGCGCACCGACACCGCCCACGAGGAGACCACCGCATGAGCCAGTCCCGAGCCCACGGCACGGAAGCCGTCACCTACGCGAGCGCGGGGGTGGACGTCGAGGCCGGGGACCGCGCCGTCGAACTCATGAAGTCCGCCGTGAAGGCGACCCACACGTCCGGCGTGGTGGGCGGCGTGGGCGGTTTCGCCGGGCTCTTCGACGTCTCCGAGCTCACCGGCTACCGCAAGCCCTACCTGGCCACGTCCACGGACGGCGTGGGCACCAAGGTCGCGATCGCCCAGTCCCTGGACGTCCACGACACCATCGGGTGGGACCTCGTGGGCATGGTCGTGGACGACATCGTGGTCGTGGGCGCCAAGCCGCTGTTCATGACCGACTACATCGCGACCGGCAAGGTGGTCCCGGAACGCATCGCGGACATCGTGCGGGGCATCGCCGCGGCGTGCGAGGCTGCGGGCACCGCCCTCGTGGGCGGAGAGACCGCCGAGCACCCCGGGCTGCTGGGCGTGGACGAGTACGACGTCGCCGGTGCGGCCACCGGCGTGATCGAGGCGGACGAACTGCTCGGCCCGCAGCGCGTGCGTGACGGGGACGTCGTGATCGGCATGACGTCCTCCGGGCTGCACTCCAACGGGTACTCCCTGGTGCGCCGGGTCATCAACGTGGCCGGTTGGCAGCTGGACCGCCAGGTCAGCGAACTGGGCCGGACCCTGGGCGAGGAACTGCTCGAACCCACGCGCGTCTACGCGGCGGACGTCCTGGACCTCGCGCGGGCGTTCCCCGTGAACGGTCCGGACGGCACCACGGGCCACGGCGTGCGCGGCTTCTCCCACGTGACCGGCGGTGGTCTCGCGGCCAACCTGGCGCGTGTTCTGCCCGCGGACCTGCAGGCCACGGTGGAGCGCTCCACGTGGTCCCTGCCGCCCGTGTTCCAGCTCGTGGCGCAGCTCGGTCAGGTGCCCCTGGCGGACCTCGAGCGCACGCTCAACCTGGGCGTGGGCATGGTCGCGATCGTGGACCCCGCCGTGGCCGACGCCGCCGTGGCCCACCTCACCGAACGCGGGCTGCCGTCCTGGATCATGGGCCGCGTGGGTCCCGTGGACCCGGACGCCTCCCGCCACGGCAGTGACTGGGTGCAGGGCGCCAAGGGCGTGGCTGGCGGCGGCGTGCTCATGACGGGTGACTACGCCCGCTGAACGCGCACCGAGCGCCCGCGACGCGACGGGCACGCAAGGAACCGCCCACACGCTCGTGTGGGCGGTTCCTTGCTCTGCTGGTCACGATGACGACGCCGCCGCGGTGGGGCGGCGAGCGGATCAGTCGTAGTCCGAGTACTTCTCCGCGTAGGTCGAGTAGTCGTCCTCATCCTCGGGACGTTCCTCGTGATCCATGGCTCGGGAGGACGGTTTGCTGCTGCGCAACTCCCGCTGCAACGCCGAATAGTCGGTCTGCGGGCTGAAGTACTTCATCTCCCGCGCCTGTCGTGTCGCCTTCGCCTTTTGACGGCCGCGCCCCATGGCGTGACCCCCTCTGCGTCTCGTGTCCGATCGGCGGTACCGTGTTGAGCACACAGTACGGCCCCGGAGTGTCTTGTCAGTTTTTCGTGTGTCCAGGGTACATGTTTTGTACGCTTCTCGCGCACCCGCACCCCGTGCGTCCACCCCGGGCGAATCCCGGGCCCTCACGGCGTCGTTCGAGGAAACTCGCGGGGCGAATTCGGCCGGTACAGTGAAACGGCCCCGGCGGCGCAGTCCGCACATTCCCCGCACCAGAGCAGGTTCGCCATGAGTTCATCCCTGCGGAGGGTCCCGCCCTCCGAGAGTCCGTATCCCCATGACACCCACCCGGGCCTGGTGCCCGGGGTCTCGGTGGAGGAGCAGCGGGTGCGCTACCGCACGGACAAGATCACGTTCGGGGTCGCCGGAGCACTGATCGTGGGGTTCGTGGTGTGGGGTGCGGTCTCCACCGAATCGCTCACCACGGTCTCCAAGGGTGCGCTGGACGCGGTGGTGACCTACGGCGGATGGGTCTTCACCCTGTTGGCCGCCGTGATGCTGTTGTTCCTGCTCTTCGTGGGGTTCTCACGCTACGGCCGGATCCCTCTGGGCAAGGACGGCGAGGAACCGGCCTACTCCATGGGGTCGTGGATCGCCATGCTCTTCGCGGCGGGGATGGGCGTGGGGCTCATCTTCTTCGGTGTCTACGAACCCGTCACGTACTACATGACCCCTCCCCCGGGACGCGCCGCGGCGGAGAGCTACCACGCGATGCATTCCGCACTCGCACAGACCATTTTCCACTGGGGACTGCAGGCGTGGGCCATCTACGCGCTCGTGGGGGCGGCCGTGGGCTACGCAGGCTATCGCCGTGGGCGGCCCCTGCTGATGTCCGCGATCTTCGGCCAGCGCGCGCACCTGAGCGTGGGCGGGCGGCTCATCGACATGTTCGCGATCGTGGGCATCCTCTTCGCGACCTCCGCCTCCCTGGGATTGGGCACGCTGCAGATCGGCCGCGGTCTGCAGATCATCACCGGTCTCGGTGAGGTGGGCAACGCGGTGCTGATCGCGATCATCGCGGTGCTCACGTGCGTGTTCCTGATCTCCGCGGTCTCCGGCGTGGCCAAGGGGATCCGCAGGCTCTCGAACTTCAACATGGTGCTCGCGGCCGTGGTCGCGTTCTTCCTGTTCGTGGCGGGCCCCACCGTGTTCCTGCTGAACTTCATCCCCTCGGTCGTGGGCACGTACTTCGGTGAGATGTTCCAGATGCTGTCCCTCTCCGCGTCCTGGGGCACGGAGGCCGAGGAATTCATGCGCTCGTGGACCCTGTTCTACTGGGCATGGTGGGTCTCGTGGGCGCCGTTCGTGGGCGTGTTCGTGGCCCGCATCTCCCGCGGGCGCACCCTGCGCCAGTATGTGAGCGTGGTACTGCTGGCACCCACCGTGATCTGTGTGCTCGCGTTCTCGGTCTTCGGCGGCACCGCCATCTGGTTGCAGCGCGACGGCGTGGACATCGCGGGTGCCGCGTCCCCCGAGGACATGCTCTTCCGCGTCCTGGGCGCCCTGCCGTTCGCGCAGATCACGCCCATTGCGATCATCGTGCTGCTGGCCGTCTTCTTCATTACGTCCGCGGACTCCGCGACGCTCGTGATGGCGTCCATGTCCCAGCAGGGCAAGCCCGAACCGGACCGGAAGATCATCATCTTCTGGGGTGTGGCCCTGGCCGGGGTGTCCTCCGTGATGCTCGCGGTGGGCGGGGCGAACGCCCTGCAGGGTCTGCAGGACCTCGTGACCGTGGCGGCGCTGCCGTTCGCGGTGATCCTGCTGGCCCTGATCCCGGCGTTCCTGCGGGACCTCTCCACCGATCCCATGAGTCTGCGCCACCACTACGCGCGCACGGCGCTCGACAACGCGGTACGCCAGGGCATGGACGAGCACGGGGACGACTTCGCCCTGGAGGTCCGCCACCAGGAGGGCCCCGCCGCGGCCGGTCACGACGTGGACTCCACGGGGGAGCGCATGAGTTCGTGGTACCAGCGCACCGACGAGAACGGTCAGCCCGTGGAGTACGACTACCGTCAGGACACCTACGTGGACGCGCGGCCGGCCGTGGCCGATCAGCCGGCCGCGGGCGAGAGGCCCACCGTGGATGAGCGGTCGCCCCGGAACGGACGACCGCCCGAGCAGCACTAGGCTCCTCGGGCGGTCTCGGTCACCGCGAACGCATCCGCGGCGGCCGGGGTGTCACTCGTCGACGATCTCCGCGTCCACGACGTCGTCGCCGCTGTCCCGCGCCGCGGCGTCGTGGGCGTGCGCGGCGTCGTCGTCCTGCGGGTCGTCGCCGTGCGAAGCGGTGACAGTCAGGCCGTCCTGGGCGACGTCCGGGTTGACGTCCACGAGCACGGTGTCCCCGTCCGTGATGGCGCCGGAGAGCAGCCCGCGCGCCAAGCGGTCACCGATCTCGCGCTGCACGAGCCGGCGCAGCGGGCGGGCACCGTAGGCGGGGTCGTAGCCCGTGATGCCCAGCCACTCGCTAGCCCCGGGCGTGACCTCCAGGGACAGGCGCCGCTGCTCGAGACGGTGCGCGAGCTGGGCCACCTGGATGTCCACGATCTTGGCCAGGTCCTCGGTGCTCAGCGGGTCGAACATGATGATGTCGTCCAACCGGTTGAGGAACTCCGGCTTGAACGAGGCGTTGACCACGCCCATCACGGCGTTCTTCTTGGCCTCCTCGTCCATGGTGGGATCCACCAGGAACTGGCTGCCCATGTTCGAGGTCAGGATCAGAATCACGTTGCGGAAGTCCACCGTGCGGCCCTGCCCGTCGGTCAGGCGGCCGTCATCCAGGACCTGCAGCAGGATGTCGAAGACCTCGGGATGGGCCTTCTCGACCTCGTCGAGCAGCACCACCGAGTACGGACGACGCCGCACGGCCTCGGTCAGCTGCCCGCCCTCGTCGTAGCCCACGTACCCCGGAGGGGCACCGACTAGGCGTGAGACGGAGTGCTTCTCCGAGTACTCGGACATGTCGATGCGGATCAGGGCGCGCTCGTCGTCGAACTGGAAGTCCGCGAGGGACTTGGCCAGCTCGGTCTTGCCCACGCCCGTGGGACCCAGGAACAGGAACGAGCCGATGGGGCGGTCCGGGTCCGAGATCCCCGCGCGGGAACGCCGTACGGCGTCCGCAACCGCACTCACGGCCGGCTTCTGCCCGATCAGGCGCTTGCCCAGCAGCTGCTCCATGTGCAGCAGCTTGTCGGACTCGCCCTGCAGCATCTTGCCCGCGGGGATACCGGTCCACGCGGAGATCACCTCGGCGATGTCGTCCGCGGTAACCTCCTCCGAGACCATGGTGTCATGCCGGGCCCCGGCCTCCTCCTGCGCCTGTGCGGCGTCCAGGTCCTTCTGCAGAGCCGGGATCTCGCCGTACAGCAAGCGGGAGGCCTCCCCCAGGTCACCGTTGCGCTGGGCGCGTTCGGCCTGCGAGCGCAGGTCGTCGATCTGCGCCTTGAGGTCACCCACGCGGTTGAGTCCGGCCTTCTCGGCCTCCCACCGCGCGTTGAGGGCATCCAGCTCGACCTCCTTGTCTGCCTTGTCCTGGCGCAGAGCGGCCAGACGTTCGACGGACGCGGGGTCTGTCTCCCCATCCAGGGCCAGTTCCTCCATGGTCAAGCGGTCCACGGAGCGGCGCAGCTCGTCGATCTCCTCCGGGGCGGAATCGATCTCCATGCGCAACCGGGACGCGGCCTCGTCAATCAGGTCGATGGCCTTGTCCGGGAGCTGACGGCTGGGGATGTAACGCTGGGACAGTTGAGCGGCGGCAACGAGTGCCGAGTCCGCGATCTGCACCTTGTGGTGCGCCTCGTAACGCTCCTTCAACCCGCGCAGGATCGCCACGGTGTCCTCGACCGAGGGTTCCCCCACGTAGACCTGCTGGAACCGACGCTCCAGGGCGGCGTCCTTCTCGATGTTCTCGCGGTACTCGTCCAGCGTGGTGGCACCGATCAGGCGCAGCTCACCGCGGGCCAGCATGGGCTTGAGCATGTTGCCCGCGTCCATGGACCCCTCGGACGCACCCGCACCCACGACCGTGTGGATCTCGTCGATGAACGTGACGATCTGACCCTCGGACTTCTTGATCTCGTCCAGGACGGCCTTGAGGCGTTCCTCGAACTCCCCGCGGTACTTGGCGCCGGCCACCATGGACCCCAGGTCAAGGGAGATCAGGGTCTTGCCGCGCAGCGACTCGGGTACGTCCCCGGCCACCATGCGCTGGGCGAGGCCCTCGACCACGGCGGTCTTACCCACACCGGGCTCACCGATCAGCACGGGGTTGTTCTTGGTCCGGCGCGAGAGCACCTGGACCACGCGGCGGATCTCCGAGTCACGCCCGATCACGGGATCGAGCTTCCCCTCGCGGGCGATCGCCGTGAGGTCCGTGCCGAACTTCTCGAGGGATTGGAAGGTCCCCTCCGGGTCCGGGCTGGTGACCCGGCGGTCACCGCGCACCTGCGGGATGGCCTGTGCGAGCGCCTCCGTGGTCACGCCCGCAGCCTGCAGCGCCTCGGCGGTCTTGTCGCGTCCCGCGGCCAGACCGTAGAGCAGGTGCTCGGTGGAGACGTACTCGTCCTTGAGGTCACGCGCGTAGTTCTCCGCAGCCTGCAGTGCCTGCAGCGCGGTGCGGCTCAGCTGGGGCTGGGCCGTGGAGGTCCCGGATGCGCTGGGCATCTCGTGGATGATGTTGCTCGCCTTGATGGACACGGCGTCCGCGTTGGCACCGGTGGCCTGTAGGACGGCGACGGCCACGCCGTCGCGCTGGTCCATGAGCGCCTTGAGGACGTGGGCGGGCTCGATGTTGGGGTTGCCCGCGGTCGCGGCGTTCGACGCTGCAGCGCTCAGGGCTTCTTGGGACTTGGTCGTGAACTTGGTGTCCACGGCGGCTCCTTCCGACAGTAGTGATGACGTTGACTTCAGTTAACTTGAGTCTACTACGCTCAACCTGATACGGGAAGCCCGATATTCCGCTCAGCGAGAAATGGTTTGTCAATTCATTTTCCATCCGCATCTTCGGCCCACTCGGGTGGAAATAGATTATCGAATGCTCTATACCAATCCCCAGATAATATGTAGCCTTATTAAATCCACCACATGCTGTAGGAAAGGTGCCACTATGAGCAACAACAACGATCAGCGTCGAGCTGGTCAACAGACCCACTCCCAGGGTTCCACCGAGGTCCCGTCCAAGAAGGACGTCGCCGCGGAATCCGGCAAGGTCGAGGCGCAGCAGCTCAAGAACGAGGCGGCTGGATCCGGCCGCCGCGTGAAAGAGACCGCCAAGGAGCAGGCCGTCGCCGCCAAGGACGAGGCCATGGGCCAGGCGCACGACCTGTGGGGCCGCCTCAAGGAGGACCTACAGGGCTACGTGGGCCCGCAGCAAGAGCGCCTCGCATCGACCGTCCGCTCCGTGAGCGACGAGGTGGACGCCATCTCCCAAGGCAAGAAGCCTGAGACCGAGTACGTCAGTGGCCTGCTCGGCAACGCCTCGGGCACCGTGAACTCCCTCGCGTCCTCGCTGGAGAACAAGGACCCGCAGCAGCTGCTCGGTGACGTACGCCGTTTCGCCGCCCGCCGTCCCGGGACCTTCCTGGCCATCGCGGCCGGCATCGGTCTGCTCGCCGGGCGCGCCACGCGCAGCGCCAAGGACAGCGACGAGATCGGCAACGACCACCACGACACCGTCGCCCGCACCCAGGCACCCGCGTACGGCACCCCCAGCACGGGTGACACGTACGCGTACCGCAACGACACCCGTAGCGAGGGCACCCGCACCTACACCGACCGGGTTCCCGGCACGGTCTACCCGGATCAGCGCGACGCGCAGGTTCCCGGCACCACGTACCCCGGTCAGGGCGACACCCAGGTCCCCGGCACCACCTACCCCGGACAAGGCAGTGAGCGTCGATGAGTCACCCCATTCCCCCGTCGGAACCCGAAGAGCGGGCGGAGCACGAGTCGCTCGGTGAGATGTTCAAGTCTCTGAGCACCAACCTGACCACCCTGATCCAGCAGGAGATCGCGCTGGCCAAGGCCGAGGCAAACATGGCGATCCAGAAGGCCACGGACTCCGTAAAGGTCACAGGTAAGGGCGCGGGACTGTTGGGAGGCGCCGGTGTGGCCGGCCACTTCGTGCTCCTGTTCCTATCCCTGGCCCTCATGTGGGCCCTGGGCAACCTGGTGGGTCTTGGCTGGTCGGCCGTGATCGTGGCGGTCATCTGGGCGATCATCGCCGCGATCCTCGCCGCTGTGGGCAAGAAGAACCTGGACCGCGGCAAGCGCAAGATGGCCCAGGCCACCAAGGACCCGCTGCCCCGAACCCGCGAAACCGTCAGCGAAATTCCGGATACCGTGAAGCCTTCCAAGGAGACCCGATGAGCCAGCAGAACCCCGATCAGATCCGCGCCGACATCGAAGCCACCCGTGCACGCCTGAATGCGGACGTGGACGCCGTGGCGGAGAAGGTGACCCCGGAAAAGGTGGTCGACCGTCAGAAGAGCAAGGCCCGCCACAAGATCCAGGACGTCCGTGAGTCCATCATGGGCTCCGCAGAGGACGCCCGGGACACAGGCCGCGACCTTCGTGACGAGGCCTCCCACCGCATGGACCAGGCCGGCGATGCCATCAGCAACGCCCCGGCGGCCGCCCGGGCCAAGACCCGTGGCAACCCCATGGCCGCGGGCCTGATCGCCCTCGGTGCCGGTTGGTTGATCGGTTCCCTGCTGCCCTCGAGCCAGAAGGAGCAGGAGCTCGTGGCCGAGGCTGCCGACCGCGTCCAGCCGCACCTGCAGAGCGCCATGGATTCCACCAAGGAAGCCGCGCAGGAGATCGCGGACGACCTGAAAAAACCGGCCAAGGAGGCTGCGGAGTCGGTCAAGCAGACCGCGCAGTCCGGCGCCCAGGAGGTCAAGGAGCAGGGTCAGCAGGAAGCCGGCCAGCTCAAGGGCTCCGCGCAGGAGCACGCCAAAAACGTCAAGGACGACACGCAGCGGGCCTGATCCGCTCGTAATCGCACCCGAGGGCCCCTGACCGGGAACGGTCAGGGGCCCTCGGGCCTTTCTCACCCCTGCGTCGGGCATAATGGAGGTGGGACGCGCGTGCGCTCCCCAGAGTTCTCTCCCCACCCGCAGTCTCCAAAGGAACCCGCCGTGGACACCGATTCACCGTCCGATGAGACCACCCCGCGCAAGCCGAGTCGGCTGCAGCGTTTCAACAAGGTGGTGATGCGCTTCGTGGGACCGGCCAACCGCAGCTCCATGAACCTGCGGGGCAACACCGAGATGACCCCCGAGGCCCAGGACTGGTACCGCAACCTCCAGGACGACTACGAGATGGTCAGGGATTCCGACGGCCGCAGCTATCTGCGCCGTCGTGATCGCTAGCGCCCGCGGCACCCAGTCTCACGTCCAGACCCCGGAGGTCCCGCGGCGGTGACTGCCCACCAAATGGGTGTCCACCATCCCGATCGCTTCCATGAGCGCGTACATGGTCGTGGGACCCACGAACACGAACCCGCGCCGTTTCAGTTCGCGGGACAGGGCCCTGCTCTCATCCGAGGTGGTCGGGACGTCCGCGAAGCGATCGGGATGCGGGGTACTGCTCGGCATGAAGGACCACACGAGGTCCGCCAGACCGCCGTCCTCGCGCAGAGCCACGGTGGCTCGCGCGTTCGTCACGGTCGCCTCGATCTTGCGCCGGTTGCGGATGATCCGCGCGTCCCCCAGGAGCCGCTCGACGTCCCGTTCGTCCATGGCCGCCACGGCCTCCGGGTCGAAGCCGTGAAAGACCTCCCGGAACGCCGGCCGTTTCGCGAGCACCGTGCGCCATGACAGCCCGGATTGGAACGCCTCGAGCGTCACGCGCTCGAACAGCCCGGTCTCGTCCCGCACCGGCACGCCCCACTCGTGGTCGTAGTACTCCCTGAGCAGTGGGTCCGAAGCCGCCCATCTGGGCCGGGCGAGACCGTCCGCACCGATCACGAGATCGGGATCACTCATGCTGCCTCCCCTTCGTGCGCGGTGGGTGCCCGGAGCTCGAAGAGTGCGCACTCGGCGTCGTAGTACGCTCGGCTGAGACCGCGGTGGGTCATGCCCAGGCGACGACACACGGCCTGCGACGCCCGGTTGGCTGGGTGCGTCACGGCGACCACCCGGTCCTGACCGTGCTCGAAGGCGTGGGCCAGCACGGCACGGGCCGCCTCCGTGGCGTATCCGCGTCCCCACGCGCGCGGGTGCAGGTGCCACCCGACCTCCACGTCGGTCGCGGTGTTCGTGCCGGAATCGGGGATGGGCTTGAGCAGCAGGGTCCCCGCGAGGGCGCCGACCGGGTCGACGATGGCCCACACACCGAGCACCGGCTCGTGCGCGTAGCCCTGGTCCCAGCCCCGGATCTTCTCCCGGGCCTGCCCGTCCGAGCTCACGCGCTGCGTGCCGTCCCCGATGTAGCGCTGCACCTCGGCGCGTGCATACAGGTCACGCACGAACGCGGCGTCGTCCGCGCGGTAGGCACGCAGCATGAGTCGCGGCGTGCGCAGCGGCACCGTCACGGTCGTTCCCGGGACGACGACGTCGCGCTCGCCGGCGCGGGCCCGGCACCGGCGGCGTCGGCGTCGGCGTCGGCGTCGGCGTCGGAGGCAGCGTCGAGACCGCGGGGGTGCGCCTCAAGGCGGTCCAGGCGCTCGTCCTCCGTGAGGGGCTCACCGCGCAGCCGGCGCGCCGTGACGCGCAGATCCGTGAGCGCGAGCAACACCAGGGCGACCGCGAGCGCCACGGACAGCACGCCGAAGATGTTGACAAACCCGTAACTCAACTCCACGTACTCGGCGCCGACCGCATGGGTGAACAGGGACTGCATACCGTGGGCGGTGGAATCCGGGAGGAAGAACCCGAAGCACAGCGTGATCGCCCATGAGGCCACCGCAGTGAGCATGCCCCGCCGGCTCATGGCGTGGGACGGGTAGCTGAGTGCGTCCCGGCGGAACAGCGCCGCCGCGATGACGTGTAACAGCAGGATGGGCAGCCCGATCGCCGCCGCGTAGACCGGGGTGAGGGAGCCGAGCAGACCCGCGACGCCCCGGCCGAAGCCGACCCACAGGGCCAACGCCGCGGCCACCGCGATCATGATCACCGGGAAGGCGCCGGACAGCGCGGATCCCGGTCTGTGATGGGCGGACGCGGAATCGGAAGCACTCATACGTCCATCGTAGGGCGCGGTCCGTGTCGGGGCGGGCACGTACCGTGGGGTCATGAGCACCCACGACTTCCCGCAGGCCGTCCTCTTCGACCATGACGGCACCCTGGTGGACACCGAACCGCTGTGGGAACTGGGCAAGCAGCGGATCGTGGCCGCGCACGGGGGTGAGTGGACCGAGCGGGACACCCAGGACACCCTGGGCAGGCCGCTCGCGACCACCGTGGAGCGGTTGAGCGCGCTGGGCGTACCGGGGTCGCTGGACGAGGTCTACCGCGAGTTCTACGGGGTGCTGCAGGCGGTGTTGGAGGAGAACCCGCCCACGTTCATTCCCGGGGTCGTACCTCTCCTGGAGGACCTGGACCGTGCCGGGATCCCCGCGGCGATCGTCACGAACGCGACCTCCGAGGTGGCCCGCTACACCGCGTCCCTGGCCCCGGACAACCTGTTCCGGGTGATCATCGGGGACCAGGAGGTGGCCCAGGGGGTCAGGCCCAAACCGGATCCGGACGCGTACCTCGAGGCCGCCAGGCGTCTGGGCGTGGCGCCCGGGGCGTGCGTGGTCGTGGAGGATTCGCCCTCCGGCGCGGCGTCCGGCGTGGCCGCGGGGATCACCACGGTCGTGGTCCCGGGGGTGCAGCAGGTCCTGCCCGGACCCGGCATCGTGCACGTGGCCGATCACGCGGCGCTCACCCTGGACTTCCTGCGCGGCCTGGCCCCTGCATAGCGCGGCGGCATCCCGACGACGACGCCTCCGGCCCCGGGGTTCGCCGGTAAACTGGGGTCCCATATCCCACCCCCGATGCTTCCGAAAGGTGGCCATGACCTACCCCCTGGCTGTGCTTTTCGACCACGACGGCACCCTCGTGGACACGGAGCCCCAATGGGCGGCCGCCAAGCGCAAGGTCGCGCAGCGGTACGACCAGAGCTGGACCGTGGAGGACGATCACGCGACCCTCGGGGGGACCGTGCCGGATGCGGCCCGCAAGTTCGTGGAACGCGGGGCCACCGATTCCGTCGAGGACATCACGCAGCAACTCGCCGAGCACGTGATCGACAGCATGAACGACCGCGTACCCTTCCTGCCCGGCATGCGCTCGCTGTTGAGCGAACTGAGCGAGGCCGGTATCCCGGCGGCGATCGTCACGAACGCGCTGAGCTCGGTTGCGGGGACCACCGCCGCTGGCGCCCCGGACGTGCTCACCCGGATCGTGTCCCAGGACGATGTGACCCGTCCCAAGCCGGATCCCGAACCGTACCTCACGGGTGCCAAACTGCTCGGAGTCGCCCCGCGGAATTGCGTGGCCATCGAGGACTCGGAACCGGGGGTGCGCAGTGCGGTTGCCGCGGGCATGACCGTGGTGGTCGTCCCGGGTGACAAGCCCGTCCCCGACGGCCCGCACCGGGTGTTCGTCAACGCGCACGAGGACGTCACCCTGGACTTCCTGCGCTCGCTCACTCCTCCGGAGTAGGCCCGCGGGCATGATGCCGGAACCGCCCCGACCCGAACCAGCAATAGAGAACTCCCGGTCCGATGACTCATCAGACCGGGAGTTCTCCACTGGGAAGCGCAGTTCCGCGAGCACCGTTCCACCCCGGGGTCGAGGTGGGACAGCGCTCGCGGCGACCCTCGCCGAGCGATCAGCGAGTGGGCTGACCCGCCCGGTTGTTCTCACGACGCCGCTGCGCCGCCGCCGTGGCGCGGTCCGGAACCCGGTCCGCCCCGTGGCCGCGCTGGGCGGAACCGCCGCGGGCGGAGCGGGACGCGCCGGGGCGTGCGCTACCGGAGGCCGCGCCATCGACGCTGCCACCGCGGCGTCGTTCACTGGAGCGAGCCTGCGAACGCCCGTTCGAGGGACCGCGCCCGGCACCGGCGTCGCCGGAACGAGTACCGTTGCCGCGTCCGGCGGCCTGAGCGGAACCGCGACCGCGGCCCCGGCCCGAACCGCCACGGCCACCGCGCCGGGACCCGGAGGCACCCCCGCCGGAACGGGAAGCGGAAGGCAAGCCACCGGTCGCGCCGGTCGGGGTGGCACCCGGCGCAACGCGCTCGGCGCGCTCGCCCACGAGGTCCTTCACGACCTCGGAACCGGGTGCGACCTGGTCCACGCGGGGCGTGACACCGGCCTTCTTCATGAGCTTGTTGACGTCCGAGCGCTCCTCGGTGGTCGCGATCGTGATCACGGACCCGGAGGCGCCGGCCCGCGCTGTGCGGCCGGAACGGTGCAGGTAGGACTTGTGCTCGGCGGGCGGGTCAATGTGCACGACGAGTTCGACGTCGTCCACGTGGACACCGCGCGCGGCCACGTCCGTGGCCACGAGGACCCGCACGTCACCCGCGGAGAACGCGGCGAGATGGCGGTCCCGCGCGCCCTGGGACAGGTTACCCTGCAGGTCCACCGCGGGGATCCCGGCCTGACTGAGCTTCTTGGCCATCTTCTTGGCGCGGTACTTGGTGCGGGTGAACATCATCCGTCGACCGGTGCCCGACGCGAGGGTCTCGATCAGCGCTTGCTTGTGATCGCTGTCGGTGACCAGGACGTGGTGGTCCATGGTGGTCACCGCGGCCTGGGCGTTGTCCGCCGAGTGCAGCACCGGGTCCTTGAGGAACTTCTTGACCAGGATGTCCACGCCGTTGTCCAGGGTCGCGGAGAACAGCAACCGCTGGGAGCCCTTGGGGGTGCGGGACAGGATCCGGGTGACCACGGGCAGGAAGCCCATGTCGGCCATGTGGTCGGCCTCGTCCAGGACGGTCACGCGGACGTCGTCGAGCGTGAGCAGACCTTGCTTGATGAGGTCCTCGAGCCGGCCCGGGCAGGCCACGACGATGTCCACACCGCCCGCGAGCGCCTTCTCCTGGTGCTTCTGGGAGACACCGCCGAAGATCACGGTGGTGTTCAGCCCCGCGGCCTTGGCCAGGGGCGCCACGGTGCGATCGATCTGGGTCGCGAGCTCACGCGTGGGAGCCAGCACCAGGCCGGTGGGGCGGTTCGCCCGGCGGGCCACGCGGGACGAGCCGGGGGCGAGTCCCGCGAGCCGGGACACGAGCGGCAGCGCGAACGCGACCGTCTTGCCCGAGCCGGTGCGGCCGCGGCCGAGCACGTCACGCCCGGACAGTGAATCGGGGAGAGTTTTCTCTTGGATGGGGAAAGCTTCCGTGATGCCCACGCGGGCGAGGTCAGCGGAAAGCGCCTCGGATACACCGAGGTCTTCAAAGGAATGAGACAAAGAACGTCTTTCAGGTTGGTCCGCGCGAAACGATTCCGCGCGCACGCGCCATGTTGGGGCGCGAACTGCGCGCCTCGGACCGGCGCGCCTCTACCCCGCAATGTGTACGGGGGAACCTGACCATTCTACACGCGTGCCGGAACACCCGTGACCCGGGGGTGTCGCCGCTACTCAGACCGCCGTGTACCCGCCATCCACCAGGAAGTAGCCCCCGGTGATGAAGGACGCGCCGTCCGAGAGCAGGAACGTGGTCAGCTGAGCCACTTCCTGCGAGGTGCCCAGCCGCCCCATGGGGTGCTTGTCGATCAGTCCCGACAGCGTCTGCGGGGGCAGGTTCTTGAGCAGCGGGGTGTCGATGTAGGCGGGACCCACCGCGTTCACGCGTACGCCGCGTCGGGCGTAGTCCACGCCCGTCTGCTTGGTGAGACCCACGAGACCGTGCTTGGCCGCGGTGTACGCGCTGTTGCCCACGGCGGTGGCCACGGTGGAATGGATGGAGCCGATGTTCACGATGGCCCCTCCCCCGTGCTGTTCGATCACGGGCAGCTGGGCGTGCATCCCGTAGGCCACGCCGGTGAGATCGATCGCGAGCGTGCGCTCCCACGCCTCGATATCGGTCTCCCCGAGGGCCTCCATCTGCCCGCCCACGCCGGCATTGTTCACGGCGTAGTGCAGTCCGCCGTAGGTCTGCACCGCGAAGTCGACGGCGGCCACGGCGTCCTCGCGCTTGGAGACGTCCTGACGGATCCCGGCGGCGTCCCCGCCGTCCGCCATGATGGCCTGGACCACGTCGTCGATCCCGGTGGAATCGATGTCCGTGACCACCACCTTGGCGCCCTGCCGGGCCAGGTGTTTGGCAATGGCCTCACCGATACCGGAGGCGGCGCCGGTGACCAGCGCGACACGGGACGTGAACTCTGGCATGACAACTCCTGGCGTCGAATCCATGGGGACCGCTTCCAGTCTCACCCGTGTCGCCGCCGACCACCAGGGCGTGCGGCAATGAGTCAGGACGCCGTCACTCGTCATCCTCCGCGGCTTTCTCCGCGTCCCGCTCCGCACGCAGCTTCTGGGCGGCCTCTTCCTCCTCCGCCTTCTGTTCGCGCACGACCTCGGTGAGCAGCTTGGTCATCTCCTTGGCCACACCCGCGGCGGACTGGGGGTTCTGCCCCGTGACGAGGCGCTCGTCCACCTGGACGTTCTCCTCCCAGTTGTCGGCGAGCTTGACCGTGGCGCCTTGTTCCTCGAGCTTGTCCTGGAGCAGGTACGGCACCACGTCCTGCTTGCCCACGGCTTTCTCCTCCGCATTGGTGAATGCGGCCACCTTGCGCCCGGACAGCAACGCCACGCCCGTGCCGAGCTCCACGTCCACGAGGCCGGCGGGGCCGTGGCACACCGCGCCCACCACGCCACCGGAGTCGTAGACGGACGCGATGAGCTTCTGCAGGTCCGCGTCCCCGGTGAAGTCCCACATGGTGCCGTGCCCGCCCACGAGGTAGACGGCGTCGTACTGGGAGGGGTCCACCACGGAGACCCGCGGCGTGTTGTAGAGGGACGCCTTGACGGTCTCATCCTGCGTGAACTCCACTTGGACGGGGTCGTCCTCCTGGACCTCGTCACGCGGGGGCTGACCCCCGGCGATCGAGGCGAAGTCCACGAAATAGCCGGCGTCCCGGAAGACCTTCCACGGGTGGGACGCCTCGGCCACGTTGTAACCGGTGGCCTCCCCCGTGTCTCCCAGGGTGTCCTGGCTGGTCAGCACCAGGAGGATCTTCTTCATGGTCTCGATGTCCATGGTTCTCCTTTCCGAGGGCGCGCGGTGCGCGCGACGTGGCACCACAGTAGACATCGCACCGTGGGCGGCGTCCGTGCGTTCACTGTCGGCATGTTGCACCCACCCCGCTGCCGTGAAAAGGCCCGCTGTTAGGATGAACAGCGATCCCCGGTGGGTACCCAGGGCCCTGCTCCGCCCCCACCGCACCTCCCGACGAAAGGCTCAGTCATGCGCATTTCCAACGCCATCCTGCGCGGTGTCCCCGGCGCGTTCCTGCTCCAGTCCGGCTACGGCAAGCTCGGCATGGACGCCGAGTCCGCCGAGGGCCTCAAGCAGTTCGCCTCCACCGGTGTCCCCCAGTTCGCGGACTGGGACTCCCAGACCTTCACCAAGTTCATCGCCGGCACCGAACTGGCCCTGGGCACCGCCCTGCTGACCCCGTTCGTGTCCAAGCGCCTGGCCGGCGCGGGCCTGCTCGCCTTCAGCGCCGGGCTGCTGAGCATGTACTTCCGCAACTCGGACATGACCCAGGAGGACGGCATCCGCCCGTCCGAGCAGGGCCTGACGCTCTCCAAGGACGCGTTCCTGGCCGCCATCGGAGCGGCCCTCGTGCTGCAGAAGTAACGCAAGCGCCACGCTTTCCCGACGACGCCGCAGTGGTCCGCCACTGCGGCGTCGTCGTCTTCCCTGCCGGGACCGCGCCCCCGGGACGCGCGCCGAGCTGCTACGTTAGTCAGCAATTCGCACCGTTGCTCACGGAAAGCTCCGTACCCCCATGGAAACCCTCCAACGCAATCTGGACTTCGTTCGTGACCTGATCTGGGGACCGTGGCTCCTGATCCCCCTGCTGCTGGGAACGGGGATCTTCCTGACGTTCCGCTTGCGCGGCATCCAGTTCCGACTCTTCACCAAGGCCATGAGCCTGGGATTCGGGCGCCGTTCCCGGGCCACCGGGGAGAAGGGCGACATCTCCTCCTTCGCAGCGATGTCCACGGCGCTGGCCGCCACGGTGGGGACGGGCAACATCGTGGGTGTGGCAGCGGCCATGTCCATCGGCGGCCCCGGCGCCCTGTTCTGGATGTGGATCACCGCGCTGTTCGGCATGGCGTCCAAGTACGCGGAGTGCTTCCTGGGCGTGCGCTTCCGCACCCGGGACACCGCCGGTCAGCTCACCGGCGGACCGCAGGTGTACCTGGCCCGCGGCATCCCCAATAAGTTCGGCCGCTTCCTGTCCGTGATGTTCGCGGTGTGCTGCGTGGTGGCCACGTTCGGGATCGGCAACATGACCCAGGGCAACGCGATCGCGTCCAACCTGGAACACACCTTCAACGTCTCCCCCGTGATCACCGCCGTGGTCCTGGCCGTGGGCACCGGGCTCGCCCTGCTGGGCGGGATCCAGTCGATCGCCAAGGTCACCACATACATGGTCCCGCTCATGATCGTGCTCTACATCGGTTCGGGGCTGTACATCATCGGCGTGAACTTCCAGGGGATCCCCGAGGCGCTGCGCCTCATCTTCACCGGCGCGTTCACCCCCATGGGTGCCGCCGGCGGTTTCGTGGGCTCCACGGTGCTCATGGCCATCCAGATGGGTGCCGCCCGCTCCCTGTTCTCCAACGAGTCCGGCATGGGCACCGCCTCGATCGCCGCGTCCGTGGCGCAGACGAGCCACCCCGTGCGTCAGGGTCTCGTGTCCATGACCCAGACCTTCGTGGACACCCTGGTGGTCATCTCCATCACAGGTTTCGTAATCCTCACGACCGGGGTGTGGAACGGCGCGGACACCGCGACCATGACCTCCGTGGCGTTCGCCACGGGCCTGCCCGGTTCGTGGGGCGGGATCGTGGTCACCATCTGCCTGGTGCTGCTGGGTTACTCCACCGTCCTGGGGTGGGCGTATTACGGCGAGCGCAACGTGGAACGCCTCGCGGGGGCCCGAGCGGCCATCGTGTACCGCGTGATCTTCTCCCTCGCGGCCGGTCTGGGCGCCCTCGCCCCGCTCACGCTCGTGTGGTCCTTCTCGGACATCATGAACGGGCTCATGGCCATCCCCAACCTGATCGGGCTGATCATCCTCTCCGGCCTGGTGGTCCGGGAGACCAACCTGTATCTGAAGAACGATCCCAAGTTCAACGCCACGACCGATCAGATCGACGCGTTCATGGGCACCCACCCCGGTGCCCTGGACGCCCAGATCCACCACACGGTGGACCTCTCCTCGGCCAACCCGGCACTGTCGGAGACGGGTACGCTGCCCGTGGTCCCGCCCGCCGAGTCCCCCCGCGCCGGGGCCGCTACCTGTGCGGCACCGGGGGGCGACGCCGCGGCGTCGTCCGCCGAGCGCGACTGACGGTCCCGCACCCCGGGGCTTTCGCCCCGGGGCATTCCCACACCGGGGCGTTCCCCGCGGGGTGCGGGCCGGGCCGAGCGGCGGTCTCCCCGGCGCTCTCGCCGGGCGCCAGCGACGTCGCGTGGCGAGAGCGCGCTCAGGTGTCGTGGGCGACGGGCGCCTGCTCAGGCGTCGTGGGCGGCGGGATCCTGCGCCGTGAGCTCCTGCACCTCGATGCTCTGCACGAGGGTGTGTGACTCGCCGGCGGCGAGCCGGACCGGGGAGCCCATCACGTTGCCCGCTTCCACGCACAGCATCTGCTGCCACTCGTCGTCCGCGAAGTCCGCCATGGCCACGGACTTGTCCGCCCAGGGGTTCCACACCACGGTGCTGTCCGAGCCCTCCTTGGTGATCACGAGGGTGCGACCGAGCTCGGGGTCGGAAACCCGCACCTCGCCGCGATGGGCGAACACGGCGTCGGTCTCGCCCGTGATCGTGAGTTCCCCGCTCTGGCGCCGCTGCTCCTTGGCCACCTTGTCGTAGTAGGAGACACCGTCGAGGCCGGTCACGCTCACGCGCCGGGAATCGCCCACGTGGAGGTAGCTGTGCAGCGCCTCCTCGAAGTCGAAGGTCCCGGTGCCGGTATTCGTCACGGTGAGCGCCATACGCAAGCGGGCGCCCACGGTGACCCGGAACCGGGCCTCGAACTCGTGGGGGAACGTCTCGCGCAGGTGCTCGGCCACGTCCGCGGGCGTGAGGGTGAACTCGGCGTAGGCGTGACCCTCGGTGTCCTCCCCCTGCTCGGCGAGCTGCCACTCGGTGATCCGCGCGAACCCGTGCGCGGGGTCCATGTCCCCCGTGCGCCCGGGGCCAAACCACGGGAAGCAGATGGGGACACCGCCGCGGACCGCTCTGCCCGTCTCGTTGTAGGAGCGGGAGGAGACCCACAGCACGGGCTCGTGATCCTCCGGTGCCCACGACACCACGTGCGCGCCGTAGCTCAGGACGGATCCCGAGCCGTCGGCGCAGGACAGGGACAGGGGTTCCGGCAGTCGAGTCATGTCCCCAGCTTAAGCATGGGGTGCGTGCTGAACAGGGGCCAGGCGTGTTCTATCGGGACGGGTGTTCGTGCTCCACGGGGCGGGCCATCTCCTGCTTGAACCACTCGAAGGTCTGCCGGTGGGACTCCGTGCGGCGTACGAAGGCCCACGAGATTCCCAGCACCACGAGCCACGCGGCCACCGCTACCAGCCCCGTGGCGGTCTGGGGATCCGTGCTCAGCGCCCACGCCACGAACACGAAGAACGCGAGCACCACAGCGCACATCACCACGCCGCCGGGCATCTTGTACTCGGAGGTGGCGTGGCGCTCGGGGAACTTCATGCGGTAGCGGATGTAGGAGATCAGGATCATGGACCACACGAACACGAACAAGAGGGACGCCACGGACGTGATCAGCGTGAACGCCTCGATGATCGAGTCCCCCGCGTAGAGCACGGGGATGGTCAGCAGCAGGATGCCCGCCGTGAGGTACAGGGCCCGCACGGGTACGCCCACGCGGTTGAGACCCTTGAAGATCCCGGGTGCGCTGCCCTCCGCGGAGAGACCGAACATCATCCGGGACGTGGAGAACACCCCGGAGTTGGACGAGGACATCGCAGAGGTCAGCACCACGAAGTTCACCACGGACGCGGCGCCCGCGAGCCCGGCCAGCGCGAACATGGCCACGAACGGGGACTGCTCGGGGTTGATCGAGCGCCACGGGGTGACCACCAGGATGGCCAGGAGGGATCCCACGTAGAAGATGAGGATGCGCACCGGGACGGAGTTGATCGCCCGGGGAAGGGTCGTGCGGGGATCACGGGCCTCGGCCGCGGTGGTGCCCACGAGCTCGATGCCCACGAACGCGAAGACCGCGATCTGGAACCCCGCGACCACGCCCATGGCGCCGTTCGGGAACCACCCGCCGTCGTTCCACAGGTTCGCGAGCTGGGCGGTGTGCCCGTCCGGGGATGCGAAGTGGGTCAGCGCCATGATCGCACCCACCACGATCAGGGCCAGGATGGCCACGATCTTGATGAGCGCGAACCAGAACTCCATCTCCCCGAAGTTCTTCACGCTCACGGCGTTGAGCAGGAACACGATGAGGACCACGAGGACGGTGGGCAGCCACAGCGGGACGGCCGCCCACCAGAACTGGACGTAGCCCGTGATGGCCACGAGCTCGGCGATCGCCGTGACGATCCAGCAGAACCAGTAGGACCAACCCACGAAGAACCCCGCCCACGGGCCGATCAGATCGGCGGCGAAGTCCGCGAAGGTCTTATAGCGCAGATTGGACAACAACAGCTCGCCCATGGCGCGCATCATGAAGAAGAGGAAGAAACCGATCACCACGTAGATGAACACCACGGCCGGGCCCGCCAGGGAGATGGTGCGCCCCGATCCCATGAACAACCCGGTGCCGATCGCACCGCCGATCGCGATCAGTTGGATGTGTCGATTGCTCAGGCCCCTGCTGGGCTCGGAGTGCGTGTGCGGCGGCGACACCGCGGTGGAACTGTTCGTCATGGAGTCAGAGGGTACTCCCGGGCGGGCGCCCAACTGTAGCGGGGCCTGCGCCCGGGTGTCGGAAACAGCTGAGGCCCGAAACGGCAGGTGATCCGCGGATCACATGCCGTTTCGGGCCCTCGCTGTTCAGCGCCGTCGGGACCGAGGGCCCCGACAAGCTCGGCGAGCGGGCGGAGCGGCGGTCAGCGCACGCGCTGCGCCCGGTCCGGGCGACCGGAGTCGGTGGAGACGTAGCTGTCGATGGCCCCGGGGCGGCCCTCCATGAACCCGTCGATCTGCAGCTTGTCCGCGCGCAACTGCGGGTCGTTGCGCAGGTAGTGCTTGGTCTCGCGGGCGATCAGCCCGGAGAGGATGAGCAGACCCAGCAGGTTGGGCAGCGCCATGAGCCCGTTCATGAGGTCCGCGAAGGACCACACGATGGCCAACGGCACGCTGCAGCCCACGAACACGATCAGCGAGAAGAATACGCGGTACGGCATCACGGACCTGCGGCCGAACAGGCGCTCCATGCAGCGCTCGCCGTAGTAGGCCCAGCCCAGGATCGTGGAGTACGCGAAGAGGATCAGGCCCAGGGTCACGATCAGGTGGCCCCACCCGCCGGGCAGCCCATGGCTGAAGGCGTCCCCGGTCATGGTGGCCGCGAAGTCCTTGCCCTGGTCCCACACGCCGGTGGTCACGATCACGAGGCCCGTGCAGGTCACCACGATGATGGTGTCGATGAACGTCTGGGTCATGGACACCAGCCCCTGACGGACGGGGTGAGTGGTCTGCGCGGCCGCTGCGGCGATGGCCGCGGACCCCATGCCGGACTCGTTGGAGAAGATGCCGCGGGCCACACCCATCTGCACCACCAGGATGATCGCGGATCCGGCGAAGCCGCCCACCGCGGAGTGCCCCGTGAAGGCCGTGCTGAAGATGCTCCCGAACGCCGCGGGAACGGACTCGATGTTGACCGCCAGGATGTAGAGCGCGCCCAGGACATAGAAGACAATCATGATGGGCACGAGCGCGGCGGTGACCTTGCCGATGGACTTGATCCCGCCCACGAGCACGAGCAGCGTCAGCGCCGCGAGCACGAGGCCCGTGACCCACACGGGCACACCGAAGGAGGACTCCACGTTCGCGGAGATGGAGTTGCCCTGGGTCATGTTGCCGATCCCGAAGGACGCGAGCACCGCGGCGATCGCGAAGAACAGGGAGAGGAACTTGCCGAAACCGTTGGGGATCCCGCGGAACAGGTAGTACTGCGGACCGCCGGAGATCTCGCCCTTGGCGTCTCGGGTGCGGAACCGCACGCCCAGGAAGGCCTCCGAGTACTTGGACGCCATGCCCAGCACGCCCGTGACCCACATCCAGAACAGGGCGCCGGGGCCGCCGATCGAGATGGCCGTGGCCACGCCCACGATGTTGCCGGTACCCACGGTCGCGGCGAGCGCCGTGGTCAATGCCTGGAACTGGGAGACGTCACCGCCGGGGGCGTCCTTGTCCTTGCGTTCGAACAACGCGAGGCGCAGTGCGGGGATCAACTTGGTGATCTGCAGTCCGGACAGCCGGATGGTCAGGTAGATGCCCGTTCCGAGCAGCAGCGGGATCAGGAGGAACGGCCCCCACACGAACCCGCCGATCGTGTCGAGAATGGATTGGAGCGAATCGAGCATGAAGGTGTCCCTCGTTCAACTGGGGCAGGGTGCCACGGACGGTGTGTGAACAATGTCACTGTCCCGGACAGTGAACCACATCCCGCGCGGTTCCGGGCCCGTCGGCGCGCGGAGCGGGGGCCATGTCGCACGGCTCGCGGGACGACGCCGCCGGGTCCGGGCATTCACCCGACGGGCGACACCGCCGGGTCGGGACATTCGCCCTCCGGACGACGCGGCCGGGACGTCCGCCCGACGAACGACGTTGCAGCGCCGGGTGGTTCACCGGAGGGGCGTCCCCTGCCGGCGCGCCGTGAGGACCAGTCCCACGGAGATCACGGCGCATGCCGCCATGCTCAGCACCATGGGCACCGCGGTGTACTCCCCGCCGAGGCCCGTGAGGGGCGTGACGAGCCCGGCCAGGATGAACTGGGCCATGCCCACCACGGCGGAACCTGTGCCGGAGAGGCGCAGCCGTTGGGCCTGGCGCTGGGCCATAGCCACGGCGTTGCCCAGGACGAGTCCCATGCAGGACTGGGCCAGGAACAACAACACCAGGGTGATCGCTCCGACCACGCCCAGCAGCACCAGGACCATGTTGAGCACGGAGAAGGTTGCGAGTCCCGTGACCCCCACGAGCAACAGGGAGGAGGGGTCCCGACTGCCCGCGAGCTTGGTGTTGACCACTCCCATGGTGATCGAACCGCACGCGTTGATCGCGAAGATCACGGAGTAGACCAGGGCGCTGAAGCCCAGCACGTTCTGGATCACGAACGAGGACGCGGAGATGTAGGAGAACAGCGCACCGAACGCGAAGGCGAAGCTCAGGGCGTAGAGCGTGAAGTGCCGATCACTGATCACCTGCCCGGCGTTGCGCAGGATGCGCCCCAGCCCGCCCCGCGAGCGCTGCCCCGGCGGGAGGGTCTCCGGCACGATGAACACGGAGCACGCGAGCATCACGGCCCCGAAGATCGCGAGCACCCAGAACACCACACGCCAGTCGGCCACGGTCGCGATCACACCGCCCGCGAGCGGTGCGACCACGGGTGCCAGGGACGTGATGAGCGCGAGCACCGAGTACAGCTGGGCCGCGCGGTGGCCATGGGCGATGTCCGAGACCACGGCCCGGGCGATCACCACGCCCGCCGCCCCGGCGAGACCCTGCACGAACCGCAGGGCGAGCACCCAGTGGATGTCCGGGGCCACGATGATCCCCACGGACGCGAGCAGGAAGATCAGGTTCCCCGTGACCATGAGTTTGTGCCGCCCCAGCACGTCCGAGAGCGGGCCCAGCAGGAATTGACCCAGCGCCATGCCCACCATGTACGCAGTGAGGGTCAGCTGGATCATGCTGGCCGGGGAGCCGAACCACTCGCCCATCTCCGGCATGGACGCGAGGTACATGTCCGTGGCCAGCGGGCTCACGGCGGAGAGGATGCCCAGGGCGCCCACGAGCACGATCCAGTCCAGGCGCGGGCCCAATCCCAGCCTGCTGCGACCGGGCTCGGGGGACGCGGGGTTCTGGGTCATGCGGGCTCTCCTGGCACGCGCCTGGGCGCTGAGGGGTGGGTGGGCTGTTCAAATAGTAGGTGCCGCGGGTCACCCGATCCCTTCCTGCGACGCCCCCGCGCCTAGGATGATCCACGATGGAATCCAGCGATCGCACCCCTGACACGTCCGCGCACGACGCGGCCTTCCCGGACTCCCCGGGCAGCGCCCCGGAGGCGTCCCCGGCCCCCGAACACCGCACCGAACAGCCCGCCGAGGCCCGTGCGGCCGGTGCCGCGCCGTCGTCATCCGAGCCCACCGATGCCGATGCCACCCCGACGAACGACGACGCTACGACAGGCGACGACGCTCCCGCGGGTCCCGCCGCGGCGACCGGCGGTGCCCCCGCGGGCGTGGCGTTCCCGCGGCAGCCGTACTCGTTTGTGCGCCGCGGTGACCGGTTGTCCCCCAAGCGCCAGAAGGCGTGGGACGAGCATGCGGGCGAGTGGGTCCTGGACATCCCCCGCGTCATGACCGACACGTCCGTGGATCCCGGCTACCGCCTGGACCGGGAGGCCGTGTTCGGCCGCGTGGCGCCGGTCGTCGTGGAGGTGGGCTCGGGCCTGGGCGAGGCCATCGTGTCCCACGCGGCGGCCCACCCGGAGCTGGACCACCTGGCCGTGGAGGTCTACAAGCCCGGTGTGGCGGATCTACTCATGAAGGCCGCCCAGGCCGGTGTGACCAACGTGCGCGTGGCGCAGGCCAACGCCCCCGAGGTGCTCGAGCACATGCTGGAATCCGGTTCCGTGCACGAACTGTGGGTCTTCTTCCCGGACCCGTGGCACAAGACCCGCCACCACAAGCGGCGCCTGGTCTCCCCCGGTTTCGCCGAACTGGCCGCCCGCGTCCTGGAACCGGGTGGACTGTGGCGGTTAGCCACGGACTGGCAGGAGTACGCGGTGGTGATGCGCGAGGTCCTGGACGACGCGGACGCGGACTTCGAGAACGTGCATCCGGGTCCGCTCGCGGACGACGAGCACCCGGACGCCGGGTGGGCCCCGCGCTGGGAGGGCCGGATCCTCACGAGTTTCGAACGCAAAGCCACGGAAGCCGGGCGGATCCCGCGGGACCTGACCTACCGCCGTCGTTAGCCAGACCCGGGGCGAACCGGTCCGGGGGCCTACTGTGGGAAGGTCCCTGACCGACCGACCCGCAGGAGTCCCGGTGTCCTCCAGTACACGACCGTCCCACCCGTCGGACGCGGAGCCCGAGCCCTCGCCACGCGGGGGCGCCCGCAAACCGGCGAACCGCAAGGACGCCACGCGCTCGTTCCTCGACGAGATCAACTACCCCCACAACATCCACCCGGCCGTGGTGCCGGGCGTGTCCGTGGAGGACCAGAAGGTGCGCTACGGAATCGACAAGATCGTGGTGGGCGTGGCCGGCGGGTTGATCGTCGCGTTCATCGGGTGGGGTGTCGTGGACACCGCGTCACTCACGGCCGTGTCCGGTGCGGCGCTGAACTGGACGATGCTCAACATGGGGTGGGCGTTCAACGTCCTGGCGATCGGGCTGTTGCTCTACCTGCTGTACATCGCGGTGTCCCGCTACGGGCGGATCCCGCTGGGCCTGGACGGGGACCGGCCCGAGTACTCCACGGCGTCGTGGGCGGCCATGCTGTTCGCGGCGGGGATCGGGATCGGGATCATCTTCTTCGGCCCTTTCGAGCCCATGACCTACTTCCTGTCCCCGCGCCCGGGATCCGCGGACCCCGGCACGGTGGACGCCATGAAGAAGGCCTCCGCGCAGGCCGCGCTGCACTGGGGGCTCAACGCGTGGGCCATCTACGGTCTCGTGGGCGTGGCGGTGGCCTACACGTCCTACCGGCGCGGACGCGTTCCACTCATGAGTTCCGTGTTCGCACCGTTCTTCCACAACGGCAACACCGACAACCTGGCCGGCCGGATCATCGACATCCTGGCGATCCTGGCCACCCTGTTCGGCACCGCGGCGTCCCTGGGCATCGGTGCCCTGCAGATCGGGCGCGGTGTGGAGATCTTCACGGGTCTGGGCCCCTCGGGCAACGCCGCGGCGGTCGTCATCATCGCGGTGCTCACCGCGGGGTTCATCGCCTCGGCGGTCTCGGGCGTAGCCCGCGGGATCCGATGGTTGTCCAACATCAACATGGTCCTCGCCGTGGGTCTGGCACTGTTCTTCTTCGTCCTGGGACCCACCGCGTTCCTGCTCAACTTCGTGCCCTCCGTGATCGTCACGTACTTCGCCGAGCTGCCCACCATGCTGTCCGCGTCCATGTCGGATGGCCCCGAGATGCAGGCGTTCCTGTCCTCGTGGACCACGTTCTACTGGGCCTGGTGGGTCTCCTGGGCACCCTTCGTGGGGGTCTTCGTGGCCAAGATCTCCCGGGGCCGCACCATCCGCCAGTTCATCCTGGGGGTGCTGTTCATCCCCTCGTCCATCGTGGTGATGGCCTTCACGGTGCTCGGCGGGACCGCCATCCACCAGCAGATGCAGGACCACGCGATCGCCCCGGACGGCACCGCGCAGACCCTGCCGGCCCCGGAAGAGATCTTCTTCACCGTCCTGGACGGCATGCCCGCGGCCGGCATCATGGCGGGAATCGTGGTGCTCATGCTGGCCATCTTCTTCATCACCACCGCGGACTCCGCCTCCGTGGTGACGTCCCAGATGTCCCAGCGGGGCAACCCGAACCCCAAGCGGCGGATCACCGTGTTCTGGGGACTGTGCATGGCCGGGATCGCCGTGGTGATGTTGTTGATCGGCGGACAGAACGCACTCACGGGTCTGCAGAACCTGATCACCGTCACGGCCCTGCCGTTCACGCTGATCATGTTCGCCATGGCCGTGGCCTTCCACAAGGACCTGCGCCGGGACCCCATGGTCATCCGCGAGCAGTACTCGCGCTGGGCGGTGGACAAGTCCGTACGCCACGGCATCGACGAGTACGGGGACGACTTCACGTTCTCGGTGGAACGCGCCCCGGACAGCAAGTGGGCGGCGGGCGCGGACTTCGACTCGAGCGCCCCGGAGGTCACCGAGTGGTACCGGCGCACGGACGAGGACGGCAACCCCGTGGCCTACGACTACGAGACGGGCGAGTTTACCGATTCGTACGACGTCGTACACCCCGGCGAGCGCGCGGCAGCGCCTAGGGTGGAACCCGACGCACCCTCCACGGACCCCCAGAGAAAGTAGCCCCGCATGTTGTTCCTGGCCCGCATGGACGTGGTCTTCCCGGAATCGATGACCGACGAGACCAAGGCTGATTACCAGCACCGCGAGAAGGCCTACTCCGGTGAACTCCAGCGCACGGGTGTCTTGAAGGGCATCTGGCGCGTGGTGGGCGAGTACGCCAACTACTCGATCTACGACGTCGAGGACAACGACGAGCTGCAGACCGTCCTGTCCGGGTTCCCCATGTTCGCGTACATGAACGTCAAGGTGACCCCGCTGGCCAAGCACCCCAATGCCACCACGGACGACTTCTTCGACGGCAACACGATCCAGGAGTAGTCCTTCGCGGTACCCCCGGGTGACGAGATCCCTGCGGCCCCTCCCGAGAGGAGCCGCGGGGATCTCGCCGTTCGCGGGTCGTCTACTTCTGCGAGCCGCGCCGCTTCGTGGTCGACGACGACGTCGCATCCCGCCGCGCGGACGCCGCGTCCCGGCCGGTGGCCGCAGCCTCGGGCTTGGCCGGGCGGTAGAGCATGAGCGCCTGGGACACCTTGCGGGGTGAGCGCCGGGTGCCACGGGCCATGCGCACCACATCCCCGGCGGAACCGGCGGTGAAAATCATGTCCCGCTCCTGCCACGCCCGGCGCTCCCGTTCGAGTTCCTCGGACAATTCCGTGACCCGGGTCTGCAGCGCCTGCACCTGGTTCTCGAGCTGGATGATGCGCTTGATCCCTTCGAGGGACACGCCCTCCTGGGAGAGCTCCTGGATCTGACGCAGTTTCTGCACGTCCAGCTGGGAGTACCGGCGGGCCCGCCCGGAGGCCCGGGACGGGGTCACGAGACCCATGCGGTCGTACTGGCGCAGGGTCTGGGGGTGCATGTCCGCGAGCTCCGCGGCCACCGAGATCACGAACACTGGCTGGGTGAAGTCGATGGCCATGTCAGAGCGCCGCCTCCTCGCTCAGGTTCGCGCGCGGGTCGAAGTCCTCGGTGGCCCGCGCGAACTCCTGCAGGGCTTCCCGTGCGGCATCGTTCAGGTCTGCCGGGAACTGGATCTGCACCGTCACGATCATGTTGCCCGTGGTGGACCCGGACGTGAAGCCCTTGCCCTTGACACGCATCCGGTGCCCGGACGACGTCCCCGCGGGGACCCGCACGGTCACGTGGCCCTCGTCCAGCGTGGGCACCTGCACGGTGGTCCCGAGCCCGGCCTCCGCAGCGGTCACCGGGATGTCCACGTGCACGTCCTGGCCCTCGCGGGTGAAGAACGGGTGCTCCTTGACCTTGACGGTCACGAACAGGTCCCCGTGGCCACCGGGCCCCGAGTGTCCCTTGCCCGCGATCTTCAATCGCTGCCCATCCTTGACGCCCTTGGGCACGCGCACCGTGGTGGACTGGCCGTTGCCCCGGCGCAGTTTCACCGTGGTGCCGTTGTACGCGGAACGCAGCGGGATCGTGGTCGTGGTGTGGATGTCCTCACCCTTGGCGGGCGGTGCCTGGTAGCCACCGAATCCGCCCTGACCCCCGCCGAATCCGCCCTGGCCGCCACTGAAGCCCCCGCCGAACCGCGAATTGCCGCCCTGGCCGCCGAACTGCGCGAACAGGTCCTCGAACCCGCCACCCCCGGAGGTGGAGTAGCTCCTGCGGCCACCGCCGCCGTTGAACAGACCCCCGAAGAGGTCCTCGAACCCGGCGCCGCCAGCGTTGCTCGCGCCACCGGGGCCACCGGCGGTGAACCGCGCCCCGGAACCCATGGCCCGGATCGCGTCGTACTGTTCGCGTTCCTCGGGGTCCGACAGCACCGAATTGGCCTCGGTGATGTCCTTGAACTTCTTCTCCGCGGCCGCATCCCCCGGGTTCTGGTCCGGGTGGTACTTGCGGGCCAGCTTGCGGTAAGCCTTCTTGATGTCCGCCTGGGATGCGTCCTTGGAGACGCCCAGGACAGTGTAGAAATCTTTGTCGATCCAGTCCTGACTGGCCATGACGCCTCCTTTCTCCTGGTACTTCCCTGTGTGACTCGGGGCGGGTCCCGTCATGCGGACCCGCCCCGAGGAATTTCTTGCGCTACGGCTTCGTGGCCACGGCCACCTGGGCCGCCCGGACCACTCGAGCGCCCACCCGGAAGCCCGAGCGCAGCACCATGGACACGTGGTCCGGTTCCACCTCGTCGGTGGGTTGCTGCAGCACGGCCTCGTGGACGGTGGGGTCGAAGACCTCCCCCACCTCCCCGATCCGGGTGAGGCCCTTCTTGCCCAGGGCGTCCTCGAGCTTGGTCGCGATCGCGGCGAACGGGCCGTCCTCGAGGTCCCCGGCCTTGCGGGCGGCGTCGACGTCGTCCAGGACCGGCAGCAGCGCGGTGATCATCTCGCCGGAGACGAAGTCCCGCAGCTGATCCTTCTCCCGCGCGGTGCGGTTCTTGAAGTTCACGAACTCCGCCTGCAGCCGACGCAGGTCTTCGAGGCGCTCGTTCGCGAGCTTCTGCGCGGCGGACTCGCCCGCCGGGGCGGCGTCGTCCTGCGACGACGCCGCGTCCGCGGCCTGCGTGTCCCCGGCCTGGGCGTCCTGGGACTGAGGGGTGTCCAGGATGTCGTCCACGGTCAGCCCCTCACCGCCCTCGGAACGCTCGGTGCCGGTGGAGTCCTGAGCTGAATGATCCGGGTCCTCCGGCACGGACTCGCCGTGACCCTTGGTGTTCTCGGAATCGCTCATGCTCACTTCCTCCCGTTCTTACCGTCTTCGTCGTCCACGACCTCGGCGTCGACGATGTCGTCGTCGTCCTTGGCCTGCGCACCCTGAGCGCCCTCGGCACCCGGTTGGGCACCGGCGGCACCCTCGCTCTGGGCCTGGGCGTACAGCGCCTCACCGATCTTGGTCTGGGAGGCCTGCAACTTCTCGAACGCGGTCTTCACGGCGTCGTCGTCGTCACCCTCGAGGGCGGACTTCACGGCGTCGACGTCGGCCTGGACCTCGGTCTTGACGTCCTCGGGGATCTTGCCCTCGTCGTCGTTGAGCAGCTTCTCCACGGAGTACGCCTGCTGTTCCGCGTTGTTGCGACGGTCGGCGGCCTCACGGCGCTGCTTGTCCGCGTCGGCGTTCGCCTCGGCGTCCTTGACCATGCGGTCGATGTCCTCCTTGGACAGCGAGGTACCGCCCGTGATGGTCATGGACTGTTCCTTGCCCGTGCCCTTGTCCTTGGCGGACACGTGCACGATGCCGTTCGCGTCGATGTCGAACGTGACCTCGATCTGCGGCATGCCGCGCGGGGCCGGGGCGATGCCCGTGAGCTCGAACGTGCCCAGGTTCTTGTTGTCCCGGGTGAACTCGCGCTCGCCCTGGAAGACCTGGATGGACACGGACGGCTGGTTGTCCTCCGCGGTGGTGAAGGTCTCGGACCGCTTGGTGGGGATGGCCGTGTTGCGCTCGATGAGCTTGGTCATCACGCCGCCCTTGGTCTCGATGCCCAGCGACAGCGGGGTCACGTCGATCAGCAGCACGTCCTTGCGGTCGCCCTTGAGCACACCGGCCTGGATCGCGGCGCCGATGGCCACGACCTCGTCCGGGTTCACGCCCTTGTTGGGGGCCTTACCCGCGAGCTCGGTGACCTTCTCGACCACGGCGGGCATACGGGTGGAACCACCCACGAGCACCACGTGGTCGATGTCGGAGACGTTGATCCCGGCCTCGGAGATGACGTCCTTGAACGGCTTCTCGGTGCGGGCCAGCAGGTCCTTGGTGAGGTCCTCGAACTTGGCACGGGAGAGCTTCTCGTCCAGGTGCACGGGGCCCTCGGGGGTCACGGACAGGTACTGCAGGGAGATGGTCGTGGACGTCGCGGAGGACAGTTCCTTCTTGGCCTGCTCGGCCGCCTCCTTCAAGCGCTGCAGGGCGATCTTGTCCTTGGACAGGTCCGCACCGGTCTTGGACTTCACCTGCTCCAGCAGCCAGTCCACGATGCGCTGGTCCCAGTCGTCGCCACCGAGGCGGTTGTCACCGGCGGTGGCGCGGACCTGGATGGTGGAGAAGTCGTCCTCGTCCTTGCCGACCTCCAGCAGGGAGACGTCGAACGTGCCGCCACCGAGGTCGAAGACCAGGATGAGCTCGTCCTCCTTGCCCTTCTCCAGACCGTATGCCAGGGCCGCGGCGGTGGGCTCGTTGACGATGCGCAGCACGTTCATGCCAGCGATCTCACCGGCCTCCTTGGTGGCCTGGCGCTCGGCGTCGTTGAAGTACGCGGGAACAGTGATCACGGCATCCGTGACCGTGTCGCCCAGGTAGGACTCGGCGTCCGCCTTGAGCTTCATGAGCGTACGGGCGGAGATCTCCTGCGCGGTGTACTTCTTGCCGTCGATCTCGGTGGTCCAGTCCGTGCCCATGTGGCGCTTCACGGAGGCCACGGTGCGGTCCACGTTGGTCACGGCCTGGCGCTTGGCCACGTCGCCCACGAGGGTCTCGCCATCCTTGGAGAAGGCGACAACGGACGGGGTGGTGCGGTTGCCCTCGGCGTTCGCAATGACGACGGGCTCGCCGCCTTCCAGTACGGATACCACGGAGTTAGTGGTACCGAGGTCGATTCCTACTGCACGAGACATGTTCTATCCCTTCGTTGTTCCGATGCGGTCCGGGAGGGGCACCGACGCGGCCCGTCCGTGAACCTTCAAGACTTGAGCTTTCGAGACTCAAGTTTACACCTTGAGCTACCCTTGTCAACCTAAGTTGAGTCGCAACGGCTCAAGTATCTGCACACCGCGTCTCGCCCGAGCTGCCGGGAATTCCACAGCAATTCGGGGGTGGACACTTAGCCGCGTTACACTGATGGGTTTGTACGCCCAGGGCGAAACGTGCCGGGCCCGCACTGCCCCCGACCCCTCCAGGAGCGCCACCGCACCACACGAGCTCACCGATCACACACCGCCGCAGTCAGGAGAACTGTCTTGAGCACGCCACCGCATTTCACGGACCGAGAACCATCGACCACCCCGCCCCACGACCACGCCACCCAGGGATCGACCGCCCGCAGCCGCCCCCGGAAGATCATCGACGAGCTCACCTACCCCCACGGCATCCACCCGGCACTGGTGCCGGGCGTCGGCGTGGAGGACCGCAAGGTCAAGTTCGGCACCGACAAGGTGGTCTTCGCCGTCACCGCGGTCCTCGTGGTGGGCTTCATCGCATGGGGTGTCCTCAGCACGGACAGCCTCTCCACGGTCTCCGCCACCGCGCTCGCGTGGGTCACGGACAACACCGGCTGGTTCTTCATCCTGCTCTCCACAGCGGCCGTGGTCTTCATGATCTTCATCGGCTTCACCCGCACCGGAAGAATCAAGCTGGGCCGCGACGACGAGGAGCCCGAGTACTCCTTCTTCTCCTGGCTCGCGATGCTCTTCGCTGCGGGCATGGGCATCGGCCTGGTCTTCTACGGCGCATTCGAGCCGATGACCTACTACGAGGGCGGGATCCCCGGCTTCGCGCACGTGGCCGAGGCCGGCAGCGACTCCATGATCGTCTACGCCCTCGTGCAGTCCGCCTTCCACTGGGCCCTGAACCCGTGGGCCATCTACGCCGTCGTCGGCGTCTCCGTGGCCTACGGCGCCTACCGCCGCGGCCGCGCGCCGCTGATCTCGCGTGTGTTCACCGCGCTGCTCGGCCACAAGCGCGTGGACGGCACCATGGGCAAGCTGATCGACGTCTTCGCGATCTTCGCAACCCTCTTCGGCACCGCTGCGTCCCTGGGCGTGGGAGCCATGCAGATAGGCTCCGGCATCTCGATCGTGGGCGGCATCGACAAGCTCAGCAACAACGCGCTGATCGTGATCATCGTGCTGCTGTCCGTGGGCTTCATCATCTCCGCCGTGTCGGGCGTTTCGCGCGGCATCCGCTACCTGTCGAACATCAACCTCTCACTCTCCTTCGTGCTGGCGCTGTTCGTGTTCCTCGTGGGGCCCACTGTCTTCCTGCTGACGCTGATCCCCTCCACGTTCTCCACATACGTGTCCGAGTACCTCTTCATGACCGGCCAGTCGGCCGCGTGGGGCCCGCAGAGCGCCGAGTTCTCCAACACGTGGACCGTGTACTACTGGGCCTGGTGGCTCTCGTGGTCCCCGTTCGTGGGCATGTTTATCGCCAAGATCTCCCGTGGCCGCACCATCCGCCAGTTCGTGACCGTCGTGCTCGTGGTCCCGGCCTCGGTGTGCATCCTGTGGTTCATCGTCTTCGGCGGCTCCGCCATGTTCTTCGCGAAGAACGGGGCGGACCTCTCCGTGGAAAACGGCGCCGAGTCCATGCTCTTCGGACTCTTCGACCAGCTCCCGCTCACGGCCGTCACCTCGGTGCTGGCCATGGTCGTCATCGGCATCTTCTTCGTGACGAGTGCGGACTCCGCCTCCGTGGTCATGGGCACCATGACCCAGCGCGGACGCCCGGACCCCAGCAAGTGGATCGTCATCTTCTGGGGCGCGTGCCTCGCCGGCATCGCGATCGTCATGATCCTGGTGGCGGGCAACGACGCCCTGGCCGGTATGCAGCGCTTGGTGATCGTCTCGGCGCTGCCGTTCGCGGTGATCGTGGCCATGATGATGGTCGCCCTGTACCGGGACCTGCGCTACGACCCGGCCACGCTACGCACCAAGTTCGCGTACTCGGCTGTCCAGAAGGCCGTGGCCTCCGGGCTCGCCGAGCACGGTGACAACTTCGCCCTGCAGGTGGAGCGCGCCGAGGGCCATCGCGCCGCCGGCGACGCGTTCGACTCGCACGATCCGGCGATCACCGAGTGGTATCGCCAGACGGATGAGAACGGGGATGAGACCGACTTCGCGTACAAGTCGGCGTGGGTCTCCTCGGCCGTCGACGACATCGCGGACGGCACCCCCGAGGGCGAGGCCCCGTGGGAACAGACCACGCCGAAGCACCGCAACGACCAGTGACACCGATGGCCCGCTGAACCGGGCCCCCCTCCCGAACGCGGGGTGCACGTCATGGGACGCGCACCCCGCGTTCGCGTACCGGGACACCGTTTGGTCCCGCACGGCCACGCTGCGTACGTTGGTGCGCATGAACGACGGCCCACCACGATCCCCCGATCCGGATCCCGATTCCCGGCCCCGGCCCATGAGCCCATCGGGAGACGGGCCCGACGACGCCGCGCGCGAGCACGCGCCCGGCGCCCCCGGCACGGGCGGGGCGAGCGGGAAGGGGACCCAGCGGCGTCGTGCGTCGCTGTCCCTGGAGACGATCGTGGACACCTCGATCGCGGTACTGGACCGCGAGGGGTTGCGGCGCCTGACCCTGCGCGGGCTCGCGACCGAGCTCAACAGCGGCGTGGCGAGTCTCTACTGGTACACCACCGGCAAGGACGACCTCATGGCCCTGGTCACGAGCGAGGTCCTGGGCCGCGCGCTGGGCCAGTTCCACGCGCTGTGCGGGGACGGCGAGCCGGGGCCGGAGGAGTTCGAGGCCTTCCCGGCACCCAGGGCGGATCCCCGTACGAGCGCGGCCACGGCGCAGGCCCTCGAGGAACTGCGGTGCCTGTGCCTGTGCTTGTTCTCCCAGATGCGCGAGCACCCGTGGCTCGCCGGGCAGCTGCTCAGCACCGCCCGCAGCGAGGAGAACGCGTTGCGCACGTGGGAGTGCACGGGACAGTTGCTGCAGCGCATGGAGCTCGACGCCGAACAGCGGTTCTACGCATCCCTCGCCGTGGCCAACTACGCGTTCGGAACGGGCGCGGGAATCGCCCACCGTCACAACCGGCCCGCCGCGGAGGAATCCGCCCGGCAGGTGCACGAAAAACTGGAACGGGCGGGCCATTCGGGGCCGGGGATACTCCCGGTGGTGCGTGCCATGCTGGGCTCGTTCGGTGACCACGACGACCGCTCGGAATACATCGCGGGCCTGGAACTGCTGCTCGCGGGCATCGAACGTCAGACGTGGGGTGGCTCCTCGACACCTTGAGGCCACTCACGGGCAACGAATTTTTCGTACAGTGGAGGTCATGTTCTCCATCGTCACGGTTTGCACCGGCAACATCTGCCGCTCGCCCATGGCCGAGGCCCTGCTGCGATCCGAGCTCACCGACGCCGGTCTCGCGCAGCGCGTCCGCGTCAGCTCGGCGGGCGTGAGTGACGAGGAACACGGCAACCCCGTGGATCCCCGCGCCCGCACCGTCCTGAACAGGAACCACCTGGAACTGCCCGAGCATCAGGCACACAGGATCATGGACGCCGAGCTCGCGGACGCGGACATGATCCTCGCCATGACCCGGTCCCACAAGGACCAGCTGCAGCGCCGACTGCCCACGGACGACGCCCGGAAGGTCCGGCTCATGCGCAGCTTCGACCCGGCCGTGGCCGACTCCCAGGCGGACCTCGACATCGCCGACCCGTGGTACGGCGGTTCGGACGACTTCGACACCGCGTGGGAACAGATTACGGCCGCGGTCCCGGGCGTGGTCTCGTGGGTCGAGGATCGGATCGACGCGCGGTGATCTCCCCGGACGAGGGTTTCCAGGACGACGAGATCGCCCAGTACCCGGAAGGCGTCAACCTTGCACGGTTGCTGCCCCCACCCACGCGCAAGCCGTTCATCGTGGGCATCGACGGCCGTTCCGGAGCGGGCAAGACCACGCTGACCGAGCAACTCTCGCGGGTGCTGGAGCGCTCGCACGACGTCGTGAGCTTCCACCTCGAGGACATCTACCCTGGGTGGAACGGACTGCTCAAGGGCATGGAACGGTACCGCGGTGAGATCCTCGAACCGCTGCGCCGCGAGGAGGACGCCCACTGGACCGCGTGGGACTGGCTGACCAACGAGCCCGGCACCCCGCGTCTGACACGCACCGCTCAGATCGTGCTCGTGGAGGGCGTCGGGGCGTGCCACCGCGAGGCCCGGGCGTTGTTGGACGTCTCGGTGTGGGTCGAACTTCCCGCCTCACAGCGCAAACAGCGCGCCCTGGACCGGGACGGCGCCACGTACGAGAAGTACTGGGACGTGTGGGCGGAGCAGGAGGAGCAGTACCTCGGTGAGGACCCCGTGTGGGAGTCCGCCGAGATCCTCCACCCCGGACCCTCACCCCAGGAACCGGGCACGGAACAGCGGGACACCCCGTGATGTCGCCCGGTGCCGGGACACCCGCCCCGTCCCCCGCAGCACCCGGACCCGCGGCGGCCGTGCTGATCTCCCCGATCGGTGCCCCGCCGCGGCTCGTGGACCCGCATGAGGCCCACGTGAGCCTCGAGGACCAGGGGCTCACCCGCGGGGACGGCGTCTTCGAGACCCTCCACGTCCTGGACGGCACCGCGTACAAGCTCGACGCCCACCTGGTCAGGCTGGGGCATTCCGCGGGGACCGCCCAATTGCCCGCACCGTCCGCGGATGCGTGGCGCGAGGCCCTGACGACGGCACTCGCGGCGGCCGGTCCCGGCGCCAGCGACCCCTCAGCCGATCTCGGGGCGGAGCACACGGTCAAGTTGAGCATCAGCCGCGGTGTCCCCGGTGACCAGCCGTGGGCGTGGCTCACGGTCGCGCCCGTCCCCAAGCGGACGTTCGCCGCCCGGCGCACGGGGGTGTCCGTGGTGTTGCTCGAGCGCGGCCACGACCCCGCGGAGGACACCGGGTTGCCGTGGCTGCTCCCGGGGGTCAAGACCCTGTCCTACGCGGTCAACATGGCCGCGGTGCGCTACGCCCACGCCCACGGCGCGCAGGACGCCGTGTTCATGACCTCCACGGACCACAGGATCCTGGAGGGCGCCACGTCCTCGGTGGTGTGTGCACGGCACGACGACGGCGCTGCGCCCACCCTGCTCACGCCCGAACCGTCCCGCGGGGTCCTGCCGGGGACCTCGCAAGCCCGGATCTTCGACGCCGCCCGCGAGCGCGGCTGGGCCGTGGACTACGGACCGCTGTACCCCGAGGACCTCTTCGCAGCGAGCGCCGTGTGGCTCACGTCCTCGGTGCGGCTCGCGGTCCCGGTGACGAGCGTGGACGGGCGGCCCGTGGCCTCGGACCCGCAACTCACCCGCACCCTCACGGATTTCCTGCTGGGCCGCCCGGGGCGCTGAGCGCGTCACGGGTGGTCGCGCCCGCACCGCCCGTCCCATCTCGACATGCCCGGGCGCGAGTGCTCCCCCGTCACCTTCGGCGCATCACTGCCAGATGAAGCGGTGCGCCCCCGTGAGCAGGGACAGCGTCACTGCGGCGACCGCAATGAGCACGGTGGCACACCCCACGACCACGTCCACGCGGCCGAAACGGGGCACGCGCGCCCATGTGCGCGGACCCGCCCCGAAACCGCGCGCCTCCATGGTCATGGCCAGGCGCGTGGCCCGGCGCAAGGACTGCACGAGCAACGTGAACGCGAGGCCAGCGAACTCGGTGAGAGCGGCCCACGGGCCCCGCGCTCCCCCCGCACCGCGGGCGCGCCGGGCCGCCGCGAGCACACCCCACTCGGTGACCATGACCTCCACGAGCCGCAGGGCTGCGAGCGCCGCGAGCACGAAGCGTGCCGGCAGCTTGAGGGTTTGGGCGAGACCGTCCGCGAGGTCCGTGGGGTCGGTCGTGAGCAGCACGGTGATCCCGGGCAGCGCGATCGCGAGACCACGCAGGGCGATCGCCCCACCGGCCGCGAGCGACCCCGTGGTGATCGTGATCCACCCCAGGTGTAGAAGGACGGGACCGCCCTCCGGGGAGAGCACCGCGGTCCCCCAGCCGCTGATCAGGGCGGCCACCACGATCGGCCATAGGGTCGTGAGCAGCCGCCACGGACCGATCCCGGCGGCAGCGAGCAGGAGCAGTTGACCCCCGAGCGCCACGCCGCTCGTCACGGGGTCCGCGCTGACCACGAGCACCGCCGTGATCACGAGAGCCCCGAGCAGTTTCACCACGGCATTCGTCCGGGCGAGCAATCCCGCGCGGGCCACGGCGGGCAGCACGCTCGCGACCGTGCTCATGAGCCGAGCCTCAGCTCGTGCGCACCCAGGGCCGCGACCAGATCCCGGTCGTGGGTCACGACCACCACGGCCGTGCCCCCGTCCAGCTCCTCGACCAACAGGTCCACGAGCTCCTTCCAGGTCCGGGCGTCCTGACCGAACGTGGGTTCGTCCAGGATCAGCACGCGCGGGGACGCCGCCAGGACGGTGCCCACGGACAGCCGCCGCTTCTGCCCGCCGGACAGAGTGAACGGGTTGGCCTCGGCGAGCTCCTCGAGGCGCAGCCGTCGCAGCAGCTCGGCCACCCGGGCGTCGTCCGCGTCCGCCATCGCGTCGGTGACGCGCGCATCGCGACGGCCCACGCGGCGTCGTCGTTGCCGGGGACCGAACTCGAGTTCCTCGCGCACGGTGGGGCGCAGGAACTGGTGTTCGGGATGCTGGAACACGGTGCCCACGCGGGAGACCAGTTCCGCGCCGTCCCACAGGGAGGGATCAGCGGGCGCGTCGGTCGAGAGGGCGTCCGTGGCCCACACGGTACCGCGCACGGGCAGCAGCAGTCCGGCGAGGGTCAGCGCGAGGGTGGACTTCCCGGCGCCGTTGACGCCTGTGACGGCCAGCGCGTGCCCCGCGCGGACGTCCACGGTGATGTTCTCGGCCGCCGGCGCCGCCCCCGTGCGCACGTCCGGCTCCGGGTACGCTTCCCCGCGCCGCCACGCGGCGAGCGCCCGACGACGCCGCCGCGCGAGCGCCCGCCGTCCCGGTTGGCTCCGGGACACGGCAAGATCGCGTGCGCTCAACAAGGTGGTGCCCGGTGCGACGGCGGCGGGCACGGTGGTGAAACCACCCGTATCCTGCGCAGACTGCGTGACATCCGAAGCCCTCACGAACGACGCGGCCGGCACATTCTCCGTAGGCACAGCGGGCGGCGTGATGCCGTGTGGCCCCGCGGAGGCAGCTGTCTGCCGTACCGCGGGATCCATGCCATTCGAGGCATGCACGGGAGTGCGAGTGCGCGGCACCCAGCCGGGGACCCACGTACCCTGGTGCTGCAGCAGGTCCCGGGCGTCCTGCAGGGTCTGCTGCGCGGGGCCGTCGAAGGCCACCCGACCGTCGTCGCCCAGCACGATCACACGGTCCACGACCGGTTCCCACAGGGCCACCCTGTGCTCCACGACCACAAGGGTGGCCCCGTCCTCGCGCACCGCATCGGCCACGGCGCGGCACAGCTGCTGCGCCCCCTCGTGGTCCACGCTCGCCGTGGGTTCGTCCAGCAACAGCAGCCGCGGGCACATGGCCAGGGTCCCGGCGAGCGCGAGACGTTGTTTCTGCCCCCCGGACAGCGCCGTGGTGGGGTGGTCGAGCGGGAGCTCCAGACCCGTGCGCGCGAGCGCTTCCCGCACGCGCGGCCAGATCCGCTCGCGGGGGACGGCGAGGTTCTCGAGGCCGAACGCGACGTCGTCCCCCACGCGCGAGAGGACCACCTGCGTCTCGGGGTCCTGATGCATGAAGCCCACCGTGCCGCGGGCGTCGCGCGGGTCGACACCCCCGACGGTCAACCCGCCCGATGCGGAGCGGCCGTCAGGGTCCTGGTCCACACCGGCGAGCGCCTGCAGGAGCGTGGACTTGCCCGCCCCGGACGGGCCCAGGAGCAGGACACGTTCACCGGGCTCGATGATCAGGTCCAGGTCCACCAGACTGGGCGTCTCGCGGCCGGGGTGATGCCATCCGAACCCCTCCAGGACCACCCGCGCGCCCGTGAGCTGCACGGTCGGTTCCGCGGTCATCGGCGCACGGCGCCGGAGGCCAGTGCTCCGAGGACACCCGTGGCCTGCAGGGCCCTCATCACGGCCCACATGAGCAACCCTGCGATCACGGCCCCGGAGAGCGTGGTCAGCGCCGCATAGACGACCTGCTGATCCAGAGCCCACTCGAAGTTGTACATGATGTTCTCGCTCACGCCCAGGAACAGCCCGGATACCGCCCCACCGATCGCCGCGGTCACGGGACCGAACCGGCGGTAACGGGTCAGGAGGAACACGACCTCCACACCGAGGCCCTGTACCAGACCGGAGAGCACCACGAGCCACCCGAAATGCGTTCCCAGGAAGCCCTCGATCACGGCCGCGAGCAACTCGCAGAACAGAGCCGCGCCCGGTTTGCGGATGATCAGGGCGCCCAGGGTACCCGCCACGAGCCAGCCCCCCGCGATGAGCCCCGCGGACGGCGGGTAGGCCACCGTGCCCGCCGAGACCGCCGGGTACAGGAGGTTGGACCACATCCAGAAGATCACGGCGCACACCGCGGCCAATACGGCGGTGACCACGATGTCCACGACCCGCCACGACGAGCTGCGGTTGCCGCTTGCGCGCGGTGTACGGGTGGGGGTGTTACCGACCTGCGTCATGCTGAATCCTCCTGAAGATCCCAGGAGGGGAAGAACACCACCCGCCGTTGCGAGCGGGTCCTTGAGATACTCGACTCCCTAGCGCCGGTACGAGCCGGATCAGGTTCGAGGGTCTGCGCTCACGCGCACTCTCAGCGCCGCGGTGGCGCTCCCCTGTCGTTGAGACGCCAGTCTAGACCACGACGGCGGGTGGCCGGGCATCTCGCGTGCCCGGCCACCCGCCGTCGTGCGTACGTCCTACACGGCCCCGGCCCACCCGTACAGGGGGGCGCGGGACCCGCCGGCTCAGATCTCGCTCTGGGAGCTGCGGGAGGGATCGGAGTCCTTGGACTCGAACTTGGCCACCTGGCGGGAGATCCCCACCTTGATGACGGTGCCCACCACACCGGTGATCACGGCCCAGACGATGATGTCGGTCCAGGCCTCGTCCGGGTCCGGGTTCTTGGCGGGGGGCTCGTTGCCCGTGACCTGCTTCCACACCGCGGACAGGCCCTTGTTGGCCAGGGCCACGCCACCCAGGGACGCCACCGTGCCGAAAATGTCCATTGCCTTGTTCATGAGGTTCTCCTTGTCTTGTGGGTGCCGGCGGCACCGGGCGGCCGACGACGTCGTGCTCGTTGCCCAGCATACGAAGCGCCGGGCGCGACGGGGCGGAAGGAACCCGGTCCCACCGAGAATTACGTCCTCAGCGAGATTCTTCCTCGCCGGCGCGAGCGACGACCTCGCGCAGCTCGTCCTCCACGAGGTTCTTCTGGTTCAGGTGCTTGGAGCGGTAGGCGGCGCGGCCCACCATGTGCGCGGACACGGGCACCGTGAGCAGCTGGAACAGCCACGCGAGGATCATCAGCGGGATCATGCCGGGATTGCCGCTCTCGATCGCCACGGCCGTAAGCAGCAGGAGCAACCCCAGGACCTGGGGCTTGGTGCCGGCGTGCATGCGCGAGAGCAGATCGGGGAAGCGCACCAAACCCACCGCCGCGGCCAGGGACATGAGGGACCCCCCCACGAGGCACAGCAGCGCGATGACGTCCAGGACGGTGTGCCAGTTCATGAGCGCTCCAACCCCACATTGCGCGCGACCGTCACAGACCCCAGGAAGCCCACCAGGGAGATGATCACGAGCAGGATGATGTTGCTGGAGTGGTGGTTGTACACCATCTCGATGGCGAGACCCGCACCCACGATCGCGAGCAACACGTCCGTGGCGATCACCCGGTCCAACAGGGACGGGCCCTTGGCCAGCCGGTAAATCGTGCCCGCGGCCGCCACGGTGAGAATCGCACCGCACACCCACACGGCGACGTCTAACATGGTCATGGCCGCTCCTCCCCACGGCCGTCCAGGGCCTTGTTCATCTTGGTGGTCGGCGACGCGACGGCGCCGGAGGCGTCCGCGCCGCCCGCGCCACCCGAGGCCTCCAGTGTCGCGAGGTCCTCCTTGGAGCCCATGATCTTGATCCACGCCGCCTCGATATTAAGCGCGGACTCCCGGAACGACTCCGCTTCCTCCGGCGTGGAGACGTCCAGCACGTGGAAGTACAGGATCCCGTTGCCGCGATCCACCTCCACCACGAGCGAGCCCGGGATCAGCGCCATGGTGTGACCCACGGCCGTCATGAGCAGGTCGTTGTTCTGCCGCAGCTTCACCCGCAGCACCGCGTTGTGCACCTTGGGGCCCTGCATGAGCGCGACACCGAACACGTGGATGCTGGCCCGGGCCACCTGCCAGATGAACGTGACCACGAACAGCGCGAAATGCAAGACGTTGAACCGCCCGGACAACCGCACCGGGGGCAGCGTGAGCGTGCGGGTCACGAACACCGCGAGGATCAACCCGAAGACCAGGTTGCCCACGCTCCAGTCACCCCACAGGGCACCCCACACGACCACGAGCCACAGGATCAGGGGCAGCTCGGCCCGCAAGGAGTTCCGGGAGCGTCGCTGCATCGGGGACGTACTCATCGGCCCTCCTCGCTCACGCCACCGGGACCCACGGGGGCCAGCACGGCATTGACGTATCGATCCGGATTGATCAGGTTCTCGGACGCGTTGTCCGCGAGATCGAACAGCGGCCCGGCGAAGACCGTGAGTGCCACACCCACCGCCACGAGCGCGGTGGTCGCGCCCACCATGGTCCCGGGCAGCAGCACCACGGGGGACCGGCCGGAGAAGCGGCTGCCGGACTTGCCCGCCACCGCGCGGGACGTGCGGGGGCGGCGGCCCTCCGCGGTGGTGGCGCGCAGCACGGGGTCCGGGTACTCGGCGTCATCCACGTTGCGCAGGAACACGCGGTTCCACACGCGGATCAGGGCCATGAGCGTGAGCAGCGAGACGAACACGGACACGCCCACGAGTAGGTAGCTCAGCCACGTCCCGGCCTCGACACCGGCCTCCAGGAGGGCCACCTTGCCCAGGAAGCCCGAGAACGGCGGGATGCCGCCCAGGTTCAGGGCCGGGATCATGTACAGCACCCCCAGCAGCGGGGAGATCTTGAGCATCCCGGCGAGGCGGTCCACGTTGGTGGAGCCACCGCGGCGCTCGATCAGCCCGGCGACCAGGAACAAGCTGGTCTGGATCACGATGTGGTGCGCGATGTAGTAGACCACCGCGGCCAGGGCGGCCTGCGTGCCCAGTGCAATGCCGAAGATCATGTAGCCGATGTGACTGATCAGCGTGAACGAGAGCATACGTTTGATGTCGATCTGGGCGAGCGCGCCCAGGATGCCCACGATCATGGTCAGCAACGCGACCCACATCAGCAGATCTTTGATCTGCGTCCCGGGGAACAACAGGGTCTCGGTGCGGATGATCGAGTAGACGCCCACCTTGGTCAACAGGCCCGCGAACACCGCGGTCACCGGTGCGGACGCGGTCGGGTAGGAGTCGGGCAGCCAGAAGGACAGCGGGAAGATCGCGGCCTTGACACCGAACGCGATCAGCAGCATCAGGTGCAACTGCATCTGGGTGCCCTGCGGCAGGTCCGCGAGCTTCACGGACAGGTCCGCCATGTTCACGGTGGCGGTGGCGCCGTAGATCATCCCCAGGGAGATCAGGAACAGGATCGAGGAGATCACCGAGACGACCACGTACGTCACGCCCGCGCGGATCCGCTGCGCCGTGCCACCCATGGTGAGCAGGACGTAGGAGGCGGTCAACAGGATCTCGAAGCCCACGTAGAGGTTGAAGAGGTCACCCGCGAGGAACGCGTGGGACACACCCGCGACCAGCAACAGGAACGTGGGGTAGAAGATGGAGATGGGGCCCTCGTCGTCCCCGCTGGCCACACCCTCGCTGACCGCATAGATCAACACCGCGAGGGACACCACCACGGAGACCACGAGCATGAGCGCGGACAACTGGTCCACGACCATCACGATGCCGTACGGGGCGGCCCAGTCCCCCAGGTGCACGACCTGCGGACCCTGGTTCCATACGTTCGCGAGCATGAACGCGTTCAGGATCAGCGTGAGCACCATGGCGCCCACGGTCACCCCGCGCTGCAGCCGGTTGCGGTGGACGATGATGAAGTTCAGGGCGGCGCCGAGGAACGGGATCAGGACCGCGAGCGGCGCGAACTGTGCCGGATCAGTGGTCATGCGGGCTCCTCCCTCGCGCCTCGGAGAACTTCTCGGCCCTGTAGTGACCAGGCGATTCGGCGGCCTCTTCCTCGTTGTGACGCGACGGTGCGAACCGGGCGTCCGCGTGGTTGAACTCGGAGGTGTCCTGCGGCAGGGCGTCGTCGTCCTCGGCGTCGTACGAGGACTGCTGCGCCACGCGGCGGTCCTGGAGGTCGTCCTGGATCTCGTCCCGGCGGGCCAGGATCCACGAACGCCAGATCATGCTGAGGATGAAGGCGGTCGTGGCGAGCGAGATCACGATCGAGGTGAGCACGAGCGCCTGCGGCAGCGGGTCCGAGTACTCCGAGGGGTCGCGGGCGGCGTCGTACAACGGCGCGATGCCGGGCGTGCCGCTCGTGTGCAGGATCAGCAGGTTGGCCCCGTTGGTGAGCAGCATGATGCCCAGCAGTACGCGGGTGAGCGAGCGTTCCAGCAGGAGGTAGACCCCCACGGAGAACAGCACACCCATGATTACCAGGAGTGTGAGATTCACGGTCATCGCTGTGCCTCCTGGGGCTCGTCCCCGGAGACCAAGGAGCCCTCGGGAGCGTCGGGGTCGTCCACCCTGTGCGCGGTGACCTCGGGGCCGTTACGGGTCAGGCGGATCCGGGCGCCGCGGCCCGCGCGCTTCTTCCGGGACTCCACGGCGGAACGCTCGATCCGTTCATCGATCCGCCCGCCCAGGGAGCGCAGGATGTCCAGCACCAGGCCCACCACGATCAGGTAGACACCGATGTCGAAGATCACGGCGGTGACGAACTTGACGTGACCGAAGACGAGCATGTCCCACTCGAACGTGTAGCTCTTCATCACGGTCCCGCCGAAGAACACGGGGACGATCGCGTACAGGGAGGCGATCGCCAGGCCCGCGCCGAGCATCCAGCCCGCGTTGACCGGGGTCGCGCGTTCGAGCTCGTAGCGTCCGCCCGCGAGGTAGCGCAGGGTCAGGGCGAGGGAGGCCATCAGGCCGCCGGCGAAGCCACCACCGGGGATGTTGTGCCCCGCGATGAGCAGGTAGAAGGACACGAGCATGAAGGTGTGGAACAGCAGCCGGGCCACGACCTCGAAGATGATCGAGCGCCGCTCCGGGGCGAGCGTGCGCCCCGCGAGCAGGAACGGGTCCGCGTCCGGGCGGGAGGTGAACCGGCGGGCGACCTCGAGCTGGCGGGTGTTCGCGTGCGGGAAGTGCGCTGCGGAGTCCGCGCCACGCACGATCTTCAGCTGCTGGGTGTCCAACTCGTGACGGTCGCTGCGCAAGCGGTCCCCGCGTCCCTTGACGAAGATCAGGGACGCGATGCCCGTGGCGGCCACCGCGAGCACGGTGATCTCGCCCATGGTGTCCCACGCGCGGATGTCCACGAGCAGGACGTTGACCACGTTGGCGCCGTCGCCCATCTCGTAGGCAATCCGCGGCAGTTCCAGGGAGATCCGTTCCGCCGACCGCGAGGACATGGAAAACACCGCGAGCGCCATCATGAACAGTCCGAACACCACGGCGAAGACCGCGCGGAACACGCGGTGCCCGGTGGGCCGGCGGTTCCACAGCGGGCCGGGCAGGGAACGCAGGGCCAGGACGAACGCCACGAGGGAGATCGTCTCCACGAGCGTCTGGGTCAGGGCGAGGTCCGGCGCGCCGTGGAGCGCGAAGGTCAGGGCAAGGCCGTAGCCCGTGACCGAGACCAGCAGGACGGCCAGGAACCGCTTGCCCGCGGTGAGCACGAGCAGGGCCGCCACGATCATGGCGATCCCGGTGACCAGCTGGGCCGGGGAATCCGCGTAGCGGAACCCGGCGAGCGGCGGGGTCTCGTTCCAGAACAGGGCCACGAGCGGCACCACGATCGCGGTCACGAGGATCACGGACAGGTAGAACATCAGCGAACCACGCTGGGTCCGGCCGGTGAGCCACACCGCGACCATGTCCAGCACGTTGATGATCTTGCGGTAGACGAAGTCACCGGTGGGCAGTTCCGGCAACCGGTCCTGAAACGAGCCCACGGGCCGGCGCGCGACGTACAACAGAGCGCCCACACCGATGATCAGCGCGGAGAGTCCCAGTGCCGAGGTCAACCCGTGCCACAGCACCAGGTGCACGTGGGATTCGGCGACGTCCGGGAACTGTTCCTGGTAGCCCACGATCCCGGCCTCCACGGGAGCGGGCCACAGGCCGAACACCACCGTGAGCAGGGCCAGCACCGCGGGCGCCACGAGGAAGGCCCACGGCACCGGGGTGAACTCGCCGATGACCGACTGACCGTCCTCGGCGGCGTCGAGATCGGAGAACTGCGCGGGCTTGCGCGCGAAGCCGCCCCACAGGAACCGCGCGCTGTACGCAAAGGTGAGGATGGAGCCGAGCACCACGCACACGAGCGCGATCATGGCGAGCGGGTCCGAGGCGTGGTCCACGAACGCAGTGAGGACGGCTTCCTTGGTCACGAAGCCGAGCAGCGGCGGGATCCCGGCCATGGACGCCGCACCGATCATGGCCACCACGAACAGCATGGGTGCCGTCCGACCCACACCGGAGAGCCTGCGGATGTCACGGGTCCCGGCCTGGTGGTCGATGATGCCCACGCTCAGGAACAGGGTGGCCTTGAACAGACCGTGCGCGATGACCATGCCCATGCCGGCCATCGCGGTGTCCGCGGTGCCGAACGCCACGACCGCGGTGATGAAGCCCAACTGGCTCACCGTGCCGTACGCGAGGATCAGCTTGAGGTCGAACTGGCGCAGCGCGACCCAGCCGCCGAAGATCATGGTGCCCAGGCCCAGGGTCAGGGTGACGGGCAGCCACCACTGGGTGTCCACGAACCCGGGAGCGAGCCGCGCCACGAGGTAGATCCCGGCCTTGACCATGGCCGCGGCGTGCAGGTAGGCGGAGACCGGGGTGGGCGCCGCCATGGCGGCGGGCAGCCAGAAGTGGGTGGGGAACAGCGCGGACTTGGAGACTGCGCCGGCCAGGATCAGCACGAGCGCCACGTCCACCATGGTGGAGCCCAGGAGCTCGGGGGCCGCCTCCAGGACCCCGGAGATCCGGAAGGTCCCGGCGGCGTTGCCGAGCATGACCAGGCCCACGAGCATCGCCAGACCGCCCGCGGTGGTGATGATGAGCGCCTGCAGGGCCGCTCGACGCGCGGCGAGCTTGGTGCGCGAATAGGAGATCAACAGGAAGGAGAGCACCGAGGTGATCTCCCAGAACACGAACAGCACCATGAGGTCGTCCGCGGTGACCAGACCGAACATGGCGCCCGCGAAGGCCACGAGCTGGGCGGCGAACGGGCCGATGCCCTGGGCGTCCGACTTGAAGTAGCGCGCACAGTACGCGAGGACGAGCGCTCCCACGCCCAGCACCAGCAGGCACATCATGTACGCGAGGGAATCCATCCGGAAGGACAGCGAGATCCCCAGCTGGGGGATCCATTCCACGGTGGTGGCCCACCCGTCCACGTCCGCGTGGGCGCGGGATGTCTGGGTGAAAAGCCAGATCAGACTCGCGAGTGGGACGAGGGCCACGAGGTAGAAGCCGGAGCGTCCGGTGCGCTTGAGGATCGCGGGTGCACACAGGGCCGCGAGCCCGTGGACAAGCAGCACCGCGATCATAGGACCTTACCTCTCGAGCCACGGATTACCCACGAGTACCTGTAAATGGGCCCACGGGGATCCGGGCGGAAATGGGGTGTCAGTTTCGAGGTCCCCAGCATAACAAAGCAGGGTGACTGTCCGTTTCGCCGCACGTCACGGGCCCCTCGCTCGGCGCCCCCACTGCCCAGGGGCGCCGGACCCTGGGCGGGAGGGCACAGGGCCCGTAGGGTGAGCCCATGACCGGTCAGCACCCGTCCACGGCGGCCCCTGGACGTCCCCCGCGCGCCCCACGCCCCGGCGAGGGCAGTTCGCGCGCCCGCGTGCTCATGTGGTGCCTGTGGGACACCGGCACGTCCGCGTACAACGCCGTGATGCTCACGTTCGTGTTCACCGTGTACCTCACGAGCCCGGCGTTCGGGTCGAGCGAGTACACGTCCACGGTGCTGAGCGTTGCCATGACCGTCGCGGGTTTCGCGATCGCGTTGACGGCGCCGCTGATCGGCCAGCGCAGCGATTCCCCGCGGTCCCGCGCCACGTTCCTCACCGGCAACACCGTGGTGCTCGTCCTGTGCACGGCTCTCGCGTTCCTCGCCCGACCCGATCCCGCCTTCCTGTTCCTGGGCGTGGGGCTCGTGGCCGTGGGCAGCGTGGCCCAGGAGTTCGCCACGGTCAGTTACAACGCCATGCTCCCCGCGCTGGCCGGCCCCCAGCGCATGGGTAAGGTCTCCGGGTGGGGCTGGGGCGCGGGGTACGTGGGCGGGATCTTCGCCCTCGCTTTCGTCCTGTTCGGTTTCGTCACACCCGGGTTCCTGGGCATCCCCACCGACGACGCCCTCAACTACCGCGCCGTGGCACTGTTCAGCGCGGCATGGATCCTCGTGTTCTGCCTGCCCCTCCTGCTCAAGGCGCGAGGTATGCCGTTCCGAGCATCCATCAACGACGCCGCTGCGGTCCCCGCACAGCCCCGCCACCGCGGCATCCTGGGCGCTTACGCCGAGCTCTTCCGCACCATCGCGGCCCTGTGGCGGGTTTCGCGTGCCACGGTCGTCTTCCTGCTCAGTTCCGCGGTCTACCGGGACGGACTGGCCGGGGTCTTCACATTCGGCGGGGTCCTGGCCGCGGGTAGCTTCGGGTTCTCGCTCACCGAGGTCGTCATGTTCGCGGTCGCGGCCAATCTCATCGCGGCGCTGGGCGCGTTCGTGGGCGGCGCCCTCGACGACGCCGTGGGCCCGCGCGCGGTGATCACCGCGTCCCTCGTGGGTGTGCTCGTGGCGGGAACGGCCCTGCTGTTTTGGCACGGCAAGATCGCGTTCTGGGTGTGCGGGCTGGCACTGTGCCTGTTCGTGGGACCCGCACAGGCCGCGTCGCGCACGTACCTGGGGCGGCTCATCCCCCCGGGCCGTGACGGGGAGATCTACGGTCTGTACGCCACCACGGGCCGCGCGGTGAGCTTCATGGCCCCCGGGTTGTTCGGGATGTTCGTGACCCTGATGGGCGCCCAGATCTGGGGCATCCTGGGGATCCTGGTGGTCGTGGCCGCGGGACTCGTGCTGTTGTTGCTCACGCCCCGCCCTCCCGCGGGGTTCACCACGGCCCGCGTGTGAGCCGCACCCACGCGCAGGCTCACTCGATGCGCGAACTCACTCGATGACCGTGCGGTGGAAGTTCAGGTGGCTGCGCGACGCGGTGGGGCCCCGCTGGCCCTGATAGCGGTTACCGTAGGCGCCGCTGCCGTACGGGTGCTCGGTCGCGGAGGAGAGCTGGAAGAAGCACAACTGCCCCACCTTGGAACCTGGCCACAGTTTGATGGGCAGCGTGGCCATGTTGGACAGCTCGAGCGTCACGTGCCCGCTGAACCCCGGGTCGATGAACCCGGCGGTCGAGTGCGTGAGCAGGCCCAGCCGCCCCAGGGAGGACTTGCCCTCGAGGCGCGCCGCGACGTCGTCCGGCAGGGTGACCTTCTCGTACGTGGCCCCCAGTACGAACTCCCCCGGGTGCAGCACGAACGGCTCGTCCGGGGCCACCTCCACGAGCCGCGTGAGATCGGGCTGCTCCCGGGAGGGGTCGATGTGCGCGTACTTGTGGTTGTCGAACAGCCGGAACCAGCGGTCCAGGCGCACGTCCACGCTCGCGGGTTGGACCATCGCGGGATCGTACGGTTCCAGGTGCACGCGCCCGGAATCCAGGTGGCGGCGGATGTCGCGATCTGAGATGAGCACGTGTCCACGGTAGCCCACGGCCCCGCCCGCTCCCCGGTCACGACGCCTCGGAACAACCACGCACCGAAACGTGTTGTAGAGTGGTGGGCGTTCAAACGTGGACCACACGGTCCCGCACGAACGATGCGGCTGTAGCTCAATGGTAGAGCGCACGCTTCCCAAGCCTGATACGCGGGTTCGATTCCCGTCAGCCGCTCCGCACGAATCGTGAAACGCCCCGGGACCCATCTGGTTCCGGGGCGTTTCGCGCCGAGGACCCGCCCCGAACACCACCCCGGCCCTCACGGCGGGCGGCCGGCGGGTCTGGACCGCGAACCACACCACCCATCGCATCAGGAGCGATCATGCTGCGCACCATGTTCACCGGGAAGATCCACCGGGCCACCGTGACCCAGGCGGACCTGCATTACGTGGGGTCCGTGACGGTGGACCAGGACCTGCTGGACGCCGCGAACATCCTGCCCGGCGAGCTCGTGGCGATCGTGGACGTCACCAACGGTGCGCGGCTCGAGACGTACACGATCGCGGGCGAGCGCGGTAGCGGCGTCGTGGGCATCAACGGCGCCGCGGCGCACCTGGTGCACCCGGGTGACCTGGTAATCCTGATCGCGTACGGTCTCATGGACACCGCCGAGGCGCAGAACTACGAACCCCACGTGGTACACGTGGACGAGCACAACAGGATCGTGGCGCTCGGTTCGGACCCCGCGGACGCCGTGGTGGGGGACATGCTCCGCCCGCCGCACGCCCGCGCCCACCTGCAGGCCCGGGAGGACGCGGCCGTCGCGGGCCTGTGACCCTGCCGCGCTCCCGGTGCACCCGGGCGCGCGGACCCGCCGACGCGAGGAGATGAGCTCATGAGCGGAGTCGTCTCCGGGTTCTTCATCGTATGGGCCGTGATCGGGCTGGGTTACGTGATCGGGCGCGCAGGGGTGCTCGGCCCGGACGGCCAGCGGGTGCTGTCCAAACTCGCGTTCTACGTGGCGTCCCCGCCGCTATTGTTCACCACCATCTCCGAAGCGGACATCCACCACATCTTCTCCGCGCCGCTGCTCGTGGCGGCCGCGTCCGCGTGGCTCACCATGATCGCGTACGCACTGCTCTCCCGGTTCGTGTTCTCCCGGGACGCCGCCACCGTGGTGATGGGCGCGCAGGCCGCCGGGCAGGTCAACGCCGCCAACCTGGGGATCCCCATCGCCTTGTTCGTCCTGGGGGACGCGTCCCAGGTGGCCCCGGTGATGCTGTTTCAGCTGGCGATCAACACGCCGCTGTACCTCACGATCATGGACACCCTCACTGGCGGGCGGCGCCCCACGGTCGGCTCGGTGCTCAAGAACATCGTGACGAACCCGCTCATCATGGGCTCCGCCCTAGGCATCATGTCCGCGGCCACGGGGATCCGCCTGCCCGACCTCGCGATGGAGCCCGTGCGCATTGTGGCGGGTGCGGCCGTTCCCGCGATGCTGCTCGCCTTCGGTCTCTCGCTGGTGGGCTCCCGCCCCCTGGCCTCCCCCGGCGCCCGGGTGGACACGCTGCTCGCGACCGGGGCCAAGGTCGTCGTGCACCCCGGGCTCGCGCTGTTGCTCGCGTGGGCGCTCGGGCTCACCGGGCACGCCCTGTACGCGGCCGTGATCATGGCCGCGCTGCCCACCGCGCAGAACCTCTACGTAGCGGCCGTGCGCTACGACCGGGCCACCACGGTGTGCCGGGACACCGTCCTGCTCACCACGGTCGTGTCCATGGCCACGATGGCGGTGGCCGCGGTCTTCCTCTCCTGACACACCGGCCGCCACGCCACCATCCCCGAAAGCGGGTAACACACGGTCCGTGACGCACGCCACGCCTACACTGAGCAGATGCTGAAATGACCGGTATCCCTACGGGGAGCACCGGACCCATTCCGTCAGTACAGGCGCTCATCAGGGGAGGAACCATTGTGAAGTCCACTCACCACTCTCGCAGGGCTGGCAAGCCTCGCACGGTCCGCAGCGTAGCGGCCGCTGCGGCGGCGTCCGCCATGCTGCTCACGGGGTGCAGCGGCGGGGAGTCCGGCCCGCCCACGCTCACGTGGTACATCAACCCGGATGACGGCGGCCAGGACGTCCTCGCCCAGCAGTGCTCGGACGCGTCCGGCGGCAAGTACAAGATCCAGACGTCGCTGCTCCCGCGTGACGCGGCATCCCAGCGCGAACAGCTGGCCCGCCGCCTCGCCGCGGGCGACACGTCCATGGACATCATGAGCCTGGACCCGCCCTACGTCCCAGAGCTCGCGGAACCCGGCTTCCTCGCCAAGCCCCCGCACGACGTCGTCGAGGCGACCACCAAGGACACCCTCGAGGGCCCGCTGGAGGGCGCCAAGTGGAACGGCGAGATCGTGGCCATCCCGTTCTGGGCCAACACGCAGCTGCTGTGGTACCGCGAGTCCGCGGCCAAGGCGGCGGGTCTGGACATGTCCAAGCCCGTCACGTGGGACCAGCTCATCAAGGCGGCCAAGTCCCAGGACAAGTACCTGGGCGTGCAGGGCGTGCGCGGTGAGGCCATGTCCGTGTGGGTCAACGGCCTCGTGGAGTCGGCTGGCGGCCAGGTGGTCTCGGACGGCCAGGACGGTCAGGACGCCAAGATCACGCTAGACTCCGACGCCGGCAAGAAGGCCGCGGAAATCATCGGCACCATCGGCAAGGAGGGCCTCGGCGGACCCGGCCTGGCCACCCAGGACGAGAACGCCTCCATGATCCAGTTCCAGGGGGACAAGGGCTCGTTCATGGTCAACTGGCCGTTCATCTACTCGGCCACGAAGGCCTCCGTGGACGAGGGCACCCTCGACAAGTCGGTACTGGACGACATCAAGTGGACCACGTGGCCCCGTGTCGACGCGGACACCGAGGCACACCCGCCGCTGGGCGGCATCAACCTGGGCGTGGGCGCCAAGTCCGAGAACCAGGACCTCGCGTGGGAGGCCGTGCAGTGCATCGTCTCCCCCGAGCACCAGGCCCAGTACTTCGCGACCAACGGCAACCCGCCGTCCTCCATGAAGGCCTTCGACGACCCCGAGGTCAAGAAGGCGTACCCCATGGCCGACACCATCCGGAAGTCCCTCGACGCCGCGAAGCCCCGCGCGCAGACCCCGTACTACAACGAGATCTCCACGGCCATCCAGCAGAACTGGACCCCGCCGGCGGAAGTCACCGAGGACACTCCGCGTGAGACCACCGAATTCATCCAGGAAGTGCTGAAGGGAGATGCGCTGTTGTGAGTAGCACCGTCGATTCGCGCGCTCGCGCGTCCACGCCGGAGGAGTCCCGCCGTAGAGGCCATCTCTCGGACCGGGCCCGTTCGGAGCGGAAACTGGGGTGGCTGCTCGCCGGCCCCGCGTTCGTGATCATGCTCCTGGTCACGCTGTACCCCATCGTCCAGGCGTTGTGGGACTCGCTGTTCTCCTTCCGGCTCACCGCACCCGGTGACAAGGAGTTCGTGTTCCTGGGCAACTACTCCACGGCCCTGTCGGATATCGTGTTCTGGCGAGACCTGGGCGTGACCCTGCTGATCACCGTGGTCACGGTGGTCGTGGAACTCGTCCTGGGCCTCGCCCTCGCGCTCGTGATGCACAGCGCGATCAAGGCCACGCGCGGCCTGCTGCGCACCGCCATCCTGGTGCCCTACGGCATCATCACGGTGGTCTCCGCGTTCGCGTGGTTCTACGCCTTCGACATCACCACCGGCTACGTGAACAACTGGCTCTCGTGGCTGCCCATGATCGGTCCGGACTTCAACTGGTTTGCCTCTGCGGGCCCGTCCCTGTTCGTGATCATGGCCTCGGAGATCTGGAAGACCACCCCGTTCATCTCGCTGCTGCTGCTCTCCGGGCTCGCACAGGTCCCCGGTGAGCTCACCGAGGCCGCCCGTGTGGACGGCGCCTCGGCATGGCAACGCCTGAGCAAGGTGGTCCTGCCGAACATGAAGGCCGCCATCATGGTGGCCGTGGTGTTCCGCGCCCTGGACGCCTTCCGCATCTTCGACAACGTCTTCATCATGACCAAGGGCCAGTACGGCACCGAGACGCTCTCGCTGCTCGCGTACCGCACGTCCATCGGTCGTCTGGAAATCGGCCTTGGTTCGGCCATCTCGGTGATCCTGTTCATCTGCGTGATGCTGATCGCGCTGGTGGCCATCAAGGTCTTCAAGGTGGACCTCACCGGTGGCTCTGGGAAGGGGAAGTAACCGCCATGTTGAGCACCAAGCAGAAAATCGGCTGGACCGTCATCAGCATCGCGGTGCTGGTCTACGCGCTTTTCCCCGTCCTGTCCATCCTGATGACGTCCTTCAAGTCCTCCTCGGACCTGAACTCGGGCAAGTTCATCCCCACGAAGTTCGTCACGAGCAACTACGAGCAGATCTTCGTCGGCGAGGCCAAGGACCTGTTCCTGCCGGCCCTGTGGAACTCGATCGGCATCTCACTGATCTCCACGTTCGTGGCCGTCGTGCTCGCGACACTGTGCGCCTACGCGATCGCACGCCTGGACTTCCCGGGCAAGAAGATCGTGCTGACCACCGCGCTGATGGTCTCGATGTTCCCGGTGATCTCCATCGTCACGCCGCTGTTCAACCTGTGGCGCCAGGTGGGGCTCTACGACACGTGGCTCGGCCTGATCATCCCCTACCTGTCCCTGACCCTGCCGATCTCCATCTGGACCCTGGCGGCGTTCTTCCAGCAGATCCCCTGGGACCTGGACCGCGCGGCCCAGGTGGACGGCGCCACCACGTGGCAGGCGTTCCGCAAGGTGATCGTGCCGCTCACGCTGCCGGGTGTCTTCACCACGGCGATCATCGCGTTCTTCATCGCGTGGAACGACTTCGTGTACGGCATCGGCCTGACCTCGACCTCCGCGGCGCGTCCCGTCCCGGCGGCACTCGCGTTCTTCACCGGCGCCTCGCAGTTCGAGGCCCCTGCGGGCGCGATTTCCGCGGCGGCGATCATCGTGACCATCCCTGTGGTGCTGCTCGTTCTGGCGTTCCAGCGCCAGATCGTCTCAGGCCTGACCCAGGGCGCGGTCAAGGGCTGAGCCCGCCGCACCATCCACGCTTAGACATAGATAGGACTGAGTAGACATGGCAGCAATCACCATGGAACACCTCGTCAAGAAGTACGACGACGGTTTCCCCGCGGTCAACGACATCTCCATCGACGTCGCCGACGGCGAGTTCCTGATCCTCGTGGGCCCCTCCGGCTGCGGCAAGTCCACGCTCCTGCGCATGGTCGTGGGCCTCGAGGACATCACCTCCGGGGACCTGAACATCAACGGGGTGCGCGTCAACGACAAGCAGCCGCGTGATCGCAACCTCTCAATGGTGTTCCAGAACTACGCGCTGTACCCGCACCTGTCGGTGTACGAGAACATCGCCTTCCCGCTGCGCCTGTCCAAGGGGCAGTTCAGCGAGGAGGAGATCGACCGCAAGGTGCGCGAGGCGGCGGACACCCTGGACCTCAACGAGCACCTCGAGCGCAAGCCGGCGAACCTCTCCGGCGGTCAGCGCCAGCGCGTGGCCATGGGGCGCGCGATCGTGCGTGACGCGGACGCTTTCCTCTTCGACGAACCCCTGTCCAACCTGGACGCCAAGCTGCGCGGCCAGATGCGCACGGAGATCGCGCAGCTGCAGCGCCGCATGGGCATCACGTCGCTGTACGTGACCCACGACCAGACCGAGGCCATGACCCTCGGTGACCGTGTGGCCGTGCTCAAGCGTGGTCAGCTCCAGCAGATCGCGTCCCCGCGGGAGCTCTACGAACAGCCCGTCAACCTGTTCGTCGCGGGGTTCATCGGCGCTCCGTCCATGAACTTCATCCCGGCGCGCGTGAACGGCTCGGTGTTCCACACCCCGATCGGGGACATCGAGATTCCGGAGCGCGTGCAGGGCAAGCTCGCGAACGCCCCCGAGATCGTGCTGCTGGGCCTGCGCCCGGAGCACTTCGAGGACGCGAAGTTCGTGGACGAGACGAAAATCCCCCACGGGACCGTCTTCGACTCCGAGTTCACGCACACCGAGTGGCTGGGCAACCAGCAGTACGGCTACATCCACTACCAGCAGGATGCCGCCGTGCAGCACAAACTCAACGAGCTGGCCCAAGAGCTGGACGCTGACGAGATGCCCGCCCAGGTGGTCGTCTCCCTGGACGCGTCCTCCCGCATCCGCGGTGGCTCCACGGCAAGGATCTGGCTGGACAGCCGCAAGATGCACGTGTTCAACCCGGAGACGGGCGAGAACCTCACGCGTGACGCGGAGGCCGGTGCGGAGCTGACCCGCGAGGCCAACGAGGAGCGCAAGGCGGAGATCGAGCGTTCGCGTCGGCACGTGGGCTCGGCGGGTTCCACCGAACGGTCCGACGGCGCGGTCACCGGCAACCGCATGGACGGCAGCACCGCTGCTCGCTGAGCATCCGGCACGCGCCGTGGCACACCGCGGCCCGCCGACCGTACGACGGCCGGTTCCCGAGAAGGGGACCGGCCGTCGTCGTACCCGGAACCGCCCGGGCCCGCTCGGGCGCTTCGGTCCGCGGCCGGGCCGGAAATCGGAGGGTGCGGGGTACGTCTCCGCCCGACCCCCGAAAGGAACCGAGCGTCGTTGTGGTCCAGGACAGCGCTGGAGGCGCCACGGCCCGCGGTGGGACCCGAAGCCGGGGGACAGGGCCCCGCCTGGCCCCTGCACGGGAACCGAGCGCCGTCGTACCCGGACGGCTCTGCTGCCGACTGGGGCGGGTGCATCAGGCGGGGCCCCGTGTGAAAGCCCACCAGGCGAACAGGGCGACCGCTGCGATCAACGCGCACGACGCCGCGACGTAGCGCACACGCGGGTAGCGCACCCGCCATGCGACGAGCCGGGGCCAGTGCTCCGTGAGTTGCGCCGGCGTGGCCCGCTGGAAGTTGACGTGCTGGGCGCCGCTCGCCCGGGCCAGCTCGTCCAGGGTGCGCGCGTCCCAGACCGTCCCGTCCAGGAAGAGCGCCGAGCGCCCGGCCGGGGTGACGAACCAGAGGCAGGGTCGACCGCGGGACCCGCCGCTGCGCGGGCGCGCCGCGAGCAGCGTCCGGACCGTGACCACCTGGGCGATCCGCTCGCGGGGCACGGCCCGGAACCCGACCCAGCGGGAGAGCAGGACGTGGTGCGCGGTGAGCACCACGAGCGCGGGGCGCAGGTAAGCGTAGGCCGTCACGAGGCCCACGAGGGCGAGCAGGAGCAGCACGCCCATCGCGGGGCCGGCCGGGCGGCGGTACCCGATCACGAACACCGCGACGACCACGAGCAACAGCGGGGGAAGTGCCGCGCCGAGCCGGCGGCCGTACGACCCCATTCGGGGGTGGAACACGTGTTCCGGTGCCCCGTACTTCGCCGGGATCTGTCGGATGGTTTCCGCCATGAGCCGCCCTCGTGCCTGCCGTCCTCGGGGATCACACCGGAGTGGGCGATCGCGCCGTCCGGGGGCGGTGCCCCCGCGCCGCCCGGTTCAGCCTAGCGGCCCGGCAGCGGGCGGGTCATCGCCGGGACACGCGGGGCCCGCTCCCCGGGACGTCCACTAACGTGGGGGCTCATGGAACGCAGTGAACGCATCGTCAGGGCCGTGGGGGCATGGTTCGTCCTGATTCTGCTGGCGCTCGCAGGTGCGGCTGTGACCATTGCGCTCGTGAACAAGTACGCGTACGGGCCCGAGACGGACGTGCGCGATTACTTCCAGGCCCTCCAGGCCGGCGACGGCGGCAAGGCCCTGGGGTTGCTCAACGCCCAGGTCCCGAACTCCAACGCGGCCCTGTTGGACGGCGAACCCCTGGCCGAGGCAAGCAAGGGACTCGAGAACGTATCCGTGCGCACCGTCGCATTGTCCGGGGACCGGGCGGTCGTGCGGGCGAGCTACACGCTGAACGGTCATGAGGCGTCCTCCGAGTTCACGCTCCACCCCGCGGAGACGCAATGGGGGTTCTTCACGGTGTGGGACTTCGATCCCTCCACGCTGCCCACCATGAACGTGGCCATGCCGGGTTCCACCGCGGTGGACATCAACGGCGCGTCCGTGGCGCTCCCCGGGTCCTCCCGTGAGTTCGCGGTCTTCTACCCCGGGATCTACACGGGCTCCTACACCTCCCCCATGGTGCGCGCCGAGCCGCAGGAGGCGGCCGTGAGCGACGCCCGGGAGAACACCACCCTGAAGCTCGAGGCCGAGCCGTCCGAACGCCTCACTCACCAGGTGGACAAACAGATCCACGAGCACCTGGACGAGTGTGCCGCGCAGGACAGCCTCTACCCCGCGGGATGCCCCTTCTCCTACCAGTTCGACGGGCGCATCCAGGGCCGCGTCTCCTGGAGCATCAAGGATTACCCCACGCCCTACGTCTCCCTGGACGACGCCGCCGCGGGCCGCTGGCACGTGTCCGACAGCCGGGGGATCGCGCGCATCGAGTTCACCGCGGTGGACCTCTATGACGGCACCACATCCCAGGTCACCGATGAGGTCCCGTTCCTGCTGAGCGCGGACGTGAGGGTCACCGGGGACGAGGTGACCCTCACGCCGCGCTGACGGGTGTGCCCCGGGTGCATGTGCGCCCGGGGCGGGTGGTGGGAGACGGATTGGGCGGGGCGTGGGAGAAGGGTGGGCCGTGGTGCCCGTGGGCCCCGCTCAGTCCGTTCCGCGCAGGTCCAGCGTGAGTCCTGCCGGGGCCTGCGGGTCCACCGTGAACGGGATCCCCCAGTCCTGCTGGTACAGGTGGCACGCCGCGTGCTCCGGGATCTCCCCGTCCGGGGAGCCGTCGCACGCCGCCGCGCGGGCCGTGATGTGCAGGACCCCCTCCGTGACACCGTCCGCGATCCGCAGGGAGCGGGTCAGTCCCTGGGCCGTCCCGTCACCCTGCACGAGTGCATCCTCCGGGGACGAGGACACCTTCAGCTGCGTGGGATCACCCCACCGGGTGTCGAGCTTCTGACCCGTGGGGGCCGAGAACCGCACCGTGAGCTCGAGCTCGCCGGGGGCCACCGGCGTGCGCTTGCGCTGCATGCTGGCCGCACCCTCGTCCACGGTCTGGGCCTGCTTGGGCACCGCCACCCGCACGAGGCGGTGGGCATTGGTCTCCACGACCACCAGGACGGGCTCGTCGTGGCTCGTGTCGAGCAAGACGTCGGAGGGCTCAGCGAGTCCGCGGGTCAGCGTGGAGACCTCACCGGTTGCGGGGTCGAACCGGCGCACCGCACCGTTGTAGGTGTCGGCCACGGCCACGGATCCGTCCGGGAGCACGCACACCCCCAGGCAGTGCTGGAACCGTGCCTGATCGGCCGGCCCGTCCCGGAACCCGAAGTCGAACAGTCCGAGTCCCACGGCGGATTCCACCGATGTGGACCCGTCCTCGCCGAAGCGCACGCGGCGCAGCGCGGAGGACTCGGAGTCCGCGACCCACACGGCCCCGTGGGCGTCCTGAGCCAGGCCGGAGGGCTGGGCGAACCAGCTCTCGGACGCGGAACCGTCGCGCAGTCCCTCGTCCCCGGTCCCGGCCAGCACGGCGAGCGCCCCGGTGCGCGGGTCGAACGAGAACAGTTGGTGCGTCCCGGCCATCGCGACCACCAGGGTGTCCGCGGCGTCGGACCACGTCACGTCCCACGGGGAGGACAGCGCCACGGACGTGGCCGAGGCGTCCTGCGGGATCTCGTTGGGGTCCACGCCGCGCGCGCGGGCGTCGTCGAGCAGGCGCTGAACGCCGTTGCCCGCCAAAGTGCGCACCGCGCCGGTGCCCAGTTCCACGCCGCGCAGCCGGTGGTTGACGGTGTCCGCGACCACGAGGTCGTAGCCGACGTCGGCACGCACGCGTTCGGGGAGCACCGCGATGCCCTGGGGTTCGTTGAACCGCGCGGCGTCCCGGGGGCCGTCCGCCCAGCCCTTGGTGCCGGAACCGATGGCCCGACGAACCGTGGTGAGGTCCTCCTCGAGATGGACCAGGCGGTGGTGACCGGTGTCGCTGACCATGAAGGAACCGTCCGGAAGGGCCACGACCTTGCCGGGGAAGCGCAGGTCCCCCTCGGGCTGCGGGCGCGGGACGTAGGGGCCGTCCCCGCGGTGCAGGGTGCCCTTGGCGTCGTGCTCGGCCACGAGTTCGGACACGAGGGATTCCAGCCCCTGGACGTGGCCCTCACCCGAGAGGTGCGCCACGATGTACCCCTCGGGGTCCACGACCACCAGGGTGGGCCACGCGCGCGCCGTGTAGGCGTCCCACGTGCTCAACCGGGGGTCGTCGAGCACCGGGTGGGTGATCTCATAGCGGTCCACCGCCGCGGCCAGTGCGTCCGGGTCCGCCTCGTGCTCGAACTTGGGGGAATGCACGCCCACGGTCACGAGCACGTCCGCGTACTTCTCCTCGAGGGGGCGCAGCTCGTCCAGCACGTGCAGGCAGTTGATGCAGCAGAAGGACCAGAAGTCCAGGATCACGATCTTGCCCCGTAACGCCTGCAGGTCCAGTCGCTCACCGCCGGTGTTCAGCCAGGCTCTGCCCTCAAGTTCCGAGGCGCGGACGGGTGTGTTCATGCGTGCGGAGGTCACGGTGTCTGGGTCCTTCCACCGGGGGTCAAGGGTTTCTTCCTGGGACAACGTTATCCGCGGGGCAGAGCTTCCCGTGCGTTACGTGACGCTCCCGCACACCCCGCGGACCCGTCCGCCCACCGCCCGGCCTCGCCGGCGCCCGTCCCGGCGGACGTCATCGACGCCGCTCGTCCCGCTCCGCGAGCTCGGCCATCATCTCGTTGTAGGCGCGCAGTTCGGCGTCGTCCGTGCGATCGGCCTGCCGGTCCACCCGCCGGTTCTCCTTGGCGCCCTCCATGGCCCACAGCACGGCCACGATGACGGCGAGCAGGAACGTGGGGAACTCGCCGATCCCCCACATGAGCATGCCGCCGAGCTGCTGGTCGTCCAGGGCGCTGGGACCCCACGGGCGGCCCATGTTGCCGAACCACGAGGCCTGCAGCACCGTGGTCAGGCTCATGATGCTGATGCCAATGAACGCGTGCGCGGCCATGGTCGCGAGCAGCAGCACGAGACGCATGGGGTAGCTGGGCCGGCGCGGGATGGGGTCGATGCCGATCAGCACGAGCGCGAACATGTACCCCGTGAACAGGAAGTGCACCATCATGAACTCGTGGCCCACGTGGTAGCGCAGCGTGAAGCGGAACAGGTCCGTGAAGTAGAACAGCACGATCGAGAACGCAAAGTTCGCGGCCGCGAAGATCGGGTGCGTCACGATCCTGCCCCACGTGGAGTGCACGAGACGCAGGATCCATTCACGCGGACCGCGGGTACCGTCCCCTCGTGGTTCGAGGGCCTTGAGCACCACGGTGACGGGTGCGCCCGAGACCAAGAACAGCGGCACGATCATGGTCAGGCTCATGTGTTCGACCATGTGGGCGGAGAACAGCACGCGGGCGTAGACCGCCACCCCGCCGCTCGTCGCGTAGAGCAGTGCAGCCAGCCCGCTGAACCAGGACACGGTGCGCAGCACGGACCACGAGTCCCCGCGGCGCCACACCTTGATCGCAGCCCACAGGTACACCACGGCCATGAACACGACCACGGCCACCCAGAACCAGTCCAGGCGCCACGTGGTGAACCAGCGGGCGAACGTGGGCTCCGGTGGCAGTTCGTACCACGTGAGGATTCGCGCCGGGGAGGCGTCCGGTGCAAGCTCCTCCGGGACGGGCGGGGCGGTGCGGCTCAGGGCCGTGGCGATGCCCATGAGTAGCCCCATGAGCACCACTTCTACTACGAGCACGCGCCACATGGTGGCCGCGCGGGACCGGGAGCCGTCCGCGACCCCGGGGATCAGCCACTGCCGGTGCGCGAAACCCGCCAGCGCCAACAACAGGGTCAGCACGAGTTTGGTGAGCGCCAGGATCCCGTAGGAGGACGTCAGTTGCTCCCACGTTCCGATACGCACCGCGGTATTGATGATCCCGGAGAGCAACACCAGCAGGTAGCAACCCAGAGCCACCACGGAGTAGCGCCGCAGTACGACCGCGAGCAGGGGTTCGGTGTGGCGGGAGCCCCCGCGGCCGCTGACCGTGAACTCGCGGGACAGCAACGGCCCCACCCAGATCAGCACCAGCAGCCCGCCGACCCACAGGCACACTCCCAGCAGGTGCAGCCCCAGGGAGTTCACCGCACCCATGTGGTCCGCACCACCGGCGGCGTGACCGTTGAGTGCCAGCGCCACGATCGCCACGAAGGACAGCGCGAGGGTGCAGAGAAGTCCCAGCAGCGCCCGCACGCCGAAAACCAGGGTCGTGACCACGGCGGCCACCATCACGATCACCGATTGGGACTGGCCCGTGGAGATCCCGGTGATGTAGTGCAGCAACTGTTGGGTGTAGTTGCCCCCCGTGCCGATACCGGATCCGGAGACGTCCGAGTACGTGAAGATCAGCACGGCCACGGCCGCCACGGTCCACACCACGGCCGCGGCCTCGACGAGCTGCATGACGCTGCGGAAGACCGGGTGTTCCGGTTCGCCCGCCTGGTCCTTGCTGTTGCGCGGTGGCCGTTTCCGGGAGCGGTCCGCGAAACGGGGCACCACGCCGATCGCCAGCAGCAACCCGCCCATCACCACCGTTATCGCGATGTTGTGGACGGTCTCTACCACGGGCAGCCCCCAGCGCACGAGCGTTCCCGGGTCCGCGACCTGCCGGGGGGCGGCCGCTCCCCCGTAGACCAGGGCCGCGGTCATCCCGATCATGGCCGCGACGAGCACGACCGTGATGGTCCACGGGCTCACACTCACCGCTCCCGCGGGAGCGGTCCCGCCGTTCGACGAGCTCGCGCCCTTCGACGAGCCGGCGCCGAGCGGGCGCCCGGCATCCGGCGCGCTATCGCGCTCACGGCCGGGAGCGACGTCGCCCCGCGAACCGTCCCGGCGCGGGCCGGTGTCCCTGGTGCGTGCGCTGGTACTCATCGTGGCATTCCTCCGGCCCGTTGATTCTCTCGTTGTGCTGCTCCGCGCACGGGGGTCACGTGAACAACGTGTCCCCGATGAACCCACCCACTTCGCAGCCCGGCGGGATAGCGAACACGGCGGATCCGATGGGCACGGTCCACGTGTTCAGCATGTCCAACTGCGCCAGCCGCCGCTGGATGGGCACGAACTGTTTCACGGGGTCCGACTGGTAGGACGCGAAGATCAGCCCCGTGTTGGACACCCCGCCCCGGACGTCCCCGGAGCGGCTGTGCCCGGACGCATCACTCACCGCCAGATCGTAGTTGTACACCCTGCGGAAGATCCTCTCGTCCGGGTTGTCGCTGCGCGAACGCCGCATATGACTGTAGGACGAGATGACCGGGAATCCCAGGGGACCCTTGGCCTCGAAGTCCGGTTCGTCGTGCTCGGCGGCGCCCGTCAACGGTGCGCCGTTCGACAACCGGCGCCCCACCGAGTCCTCGCGCGCAGGGGTGTCGGCCTCGTCCCACGTGTCCAGGTTCATGTGGATCCGCCGGATCACCACGGATGTCCCGTTCTCGATCCACGGGGTGAACCCGCCCTGACCGTAGACGACCTTCTCGTGATCAGCCTCCCCCGGGTATGGGTTCACGGTGCCGTCCACCTGACCGAAAAGGTTGCGCGTGGTCTGACCGTCCGGGGTGACGCCCACGGTGTTGCGGAACCCGTCCTGCACCCAGCGCACGGTCGCGAAGGACCGGACGTCCTTGAGCAGCACCCGCTGGGCGTGGGCCATGGTCAGCTTGTCGTCGCAGCACAGCTGCAGCAACAGGTCCCCCTGATTCCACCGGTCCTGCAGTTTGTCGATCGTGAAAGCGGGCAAGGGCTTGAGCCATTGCGGGGCCCGGTCGGCGTCGATCACGGCCATGGCCCGCGGTCCGAAACCCACCGTGACGGTCAGCCGCGAGGGGTTCTGGGCGAGCCAGGGTTCCTGGTCGTTGACGGGGGCGGTGCCCTGCGTGAGGGCCGCGGCGTCGTCCGTGAGCACGCGCAGCAACCGCCGCAGTGCGTCCCGGTCCACGTCCCGGTGCAGGTCCAGGGCGATGAACACGCAGAACGCCTGCGGCAGCGTGGCCACGCCCGCCTGTCGTGGGCCGTGGAAAGCTTCGGTCCGCAGCCCGGGCCGTTGGCTGTCCTGTCCCGCCGCCGCGAGCCGGGGGTCCACGGCGCCGAGGGCCGCAGCGGAAACCGCCCCGAGTCCCGTGGCGCCGGCGCCGGCGACCGCGCCCGTGAGCAACGATCGCCGGCTCCACCCCGAGGCGGAAGGGCCCCGATCAGTGGTCATGACACGTGGGCAGTGCGCTCGAGGATGGGCTCGTACTCATGCCCTCGTGCGACCCGTGGTCGTGGGCGGCATCCGACGACGACGAGTGTCCGGCCCCCGAGCCGTGCTCGCCTCCGTGGCCCGCGTGCTCGTCCTCGCCGGGCGCGTACCGCTCCTTCGCGCCCGTGAAGTCGCGCACCGGGACGGTGACGTCCCGGGTCCCGCTGTCGGTGCGAAGCTGCAGCGTGAGGTCACTACCGGCCTTGAGCGAGCACGTGAGCCCCATGAGCATGATGTGATTGCCGCCCGGCTTCAGGTCCAGGCTCTCCCCCGGTGCGAGGGTGAAGCCACCCTCCTTCTGCCGCATCTGTGTGGCGCCGGAGCCGCCGTCCGCCACGGTCTCGTGCAGCTCGACCGAGCGCGCGACGCCGTCCGCGCCCGCCCCGGTGAACGTGACCTCCTGCCCGGAGGTGTTCGTGAGCTTGCCGAACACGGCGGTCATCCCGGAGTCGGCCGCCTTGGCCCAGCCGTCGCTCAGTTCCAGGGGCGCAGCGGCGGTGCTGTGCGTCGCGGAGTCCGTCCCCGCGGGCGACGACGCCGCCTCCCCACCCTGCGCCGAGCACCCGCTCAGCGTAGCCAGGCCGAGGCCCAAGACGGCCACAGCGGCCAGCGCACGGCGCGGGGCGGGAACGGACGTGGTGTTCAGGTTGTAGTTCATATGTGAGTCCTTAGGAGTGAATCGTGCTCCGGCTCGCCCGTCCGCTGCGCGTGTCGTCGGACGCGGCGTCGAGTGACGCGGCACTGTGCCTACTCGACACCGGGACCATGCCCGCTCGACAGACGGACTGTGCCCACTCGATGCCGGGGCCGCGGGCCGCGCCCTGAGTACCGGGGGTGCCAGAGCAGCCGGTGTCGTACGGACGGTGCTCGTCCGAGCGGCGGCGCGGTCACGTCCGTCGATCACATCGAGCCGGTATCGAGTCAGCGGTGGGCCGAGTCAGTGACGGGCCGCATCAGCGGCGCGCCGAGCGCTTGTCGAGCCGCATCTGCGGCGTGCCGGAACGCGTGAGCGCGGCGGCGGGAGCCTGACGGGAAAAGGATGATCCGGGCGGGCCGCCCGGGTCAGGGAATCAGCGCTGCTTGGGGCGGGTGGCGAAGGCCAGGATCACCAGCAGCAGGACCAGCGCGATGGCGCCACCGGCCACGGGCAGTACCCAACTCGGGATGCCCGTGCCGCTCACGTCCTCCTGGGCTCCGTTCGCGTCCTGGGCCGCGCCCTGGGAGGCGTCCGCAGAGGCCACGGGGGCCGGGGACGCAGCGGTCGCGGCGCCGTCGCCCACGGTGTACGTGAACGTGCCCTCGATGGGGTGCCCGTCCTGGGAGACCACGCGCCACGTGACCGTGTAGGTCTCGTCCTCGCCCCCGCCCTCGCGCAGCGGCTGGGACACCGTGGTGTTCTGCGCGGCCAGCGTGCCGCGCGTCATGTCCGTGCCGTGGGAGTCGGTGACCCGGACCTCGCTGCCGATGTCTTGGATGTTCCCGGAGAACGTCAGTTCGAGCGCCGTGGGGGCCTTCTCGAGCTTCGCGCCGGCCTGCGGGTTGGTCCGCACGAGTTCGTCGTGGGCGCTCGCGGGCCCCGCCGTGGTGACGACCAGCACGAGGGCCAGCAGCGCGGCGAACAGGGCCGCGAGCGACGTCGCCGAACGTTGCGAAAGGCGGGCGTGCGGCGCGGCCGACGACGCCGCGGTGTCACCCGTCCGCGCCGGGGTCCGCAGAGTGGGCTGGGGCTGATGTGGTGTTGAGTACGAAGGGTTCATGGGTGTTCTCTCCTGCGCCCTGGGGCGTGGGGGCCGCGAGGTGGGCTGCCGATGGATGCGATGGATGCTCGGGGCGGCATCGGATCCAGGGGTGTCCCCGCCGATGCCTAGGCGAGGACGGGCGGTCCGCGGTATCCGCAGACGGAGGAGAGCAGGAGCTGATCGGCCAGTGCGCGCGGCGAGGTCCAGGAGGTCCGCCGCGGCACGGCCGTGGTGACCGGGCGCAGGGCCAGGACAAGGATGCGCAGCACGCGCAGGGACACGGCGTTCAGCAGGCGAAATGCCGCGGTCTCGCCGTGGCGCAGCAGAGCGTAGGTGGCCACGGCCGCCACGGCGTGGGCGGCGAGCATGCCGCACCCGTGATGCGCCGCGGGCAACACCGAGATCACCACGGCGGGACCGTCCGCCGTGGGGGCCGCGTGGTGGTGGGTGTAGTCGATCGCGTGGGCCATCCCGCCGGACTGGGCGTACAGGGTGTGCAGCAGCGCCTGACTCAGCAGGACGCTACCGGCCACGCTCCAGCGTGAGAGCACCCGTCCCGCGAGCAGCATGCACAGCGGGGCCGCCAGACACATGGACAGCGCGATGATCAGCGGGGAGGGCCAGGTCCCGTCCACCGCGGCGTGCGAACCGGCCGCAAGAGTGGTGGCCACGAAGGCGGCCACCCAGCCCCGGGCAAGTCGGCGCGCGCGAGGGGACACCGAACACCTCCGGGACTCACGGGGAAAGGATGGGATTCCATTATGCGCCACCGCGCGGGGAACCACGAACCCGGCGGCCCCGCGGAAGGGGTGGGGTGGCGCGCATGCGGAAGGGACCGTTCACGGAGTGCGTGAACGGTCCCTTCGAGCACCGGGTCCTGGGACCCGCTGGGCTTACCTCACTTGGAGGAAACAGCAGCCTTCAGCTTGGAGCCCGCAGTGAGCTTGACACCGTGGCCAGCCGGGATCTGGATGGCCTCGCCGGTTTGCGGGTTGCGACCCTGACGGGCGGCGCGGTCGGTGCGCTCCACGGAGAGCCAGCCGGGGATGGTGATCTTCTCGCCCTTGGAAACGGAGCTCTCGAAAACCTGGAACAGGGAGTCGAGAACGCCGTTGACGGCGGCCTGGGTGCTACCGGACTTCTCGGCAACCTCTGCAACGAGTTCGCTGCGGTTCATAGCCATGTGCTTGTCCTCCTGGACTGGGTTGGCATTCGCTGGGGAAGGGGCGACCGGGGGTCGGGTCCTTCCGGTGCAGAAATTACCAGCTGGACTTGTAGATACCGGGCAATTCGCCGCGGTGAGCCATGTCGCGGAAGCGCACGCGGGAGATCCCGAAGCGCTGGAAGGTGCCGCGGGGGCGACCGTCGATCTGGTCGCGGTTGCGCACGCGCACGGGGGAAGCGTCACGGGGGAGCTTCTGCAGACCCAGGCGGGCCTCCTCGCGAGCCTCGGGGGACGCGTTCTCGTCCACGAGGGTCTTCTTCAGTTCAGCGCGCTTGGCGGCATAACGCTCGACGACGACCTTGCGCTGCTCGTTCTTGGCGATCTTTGACTTCTTGGCCATGTCTCAGCGCTCCTCGCGGAAATCGACGTGCTTGCGGACCACCGGGTCGTACTTCTTCATGACGAGGCGATCGGGGTTGTTGCGGCGGTTCTTACGGGTGACGTAGGTGAACCCGGTACCGGCCGTGGACTTGAGCTTGATGATGGGACGTACGTCCTTGTCCTTGGCCATCTCAGATCTTCTCCCCACGTGCGATGAGTTCGTTGACCACGGCGTCGATGCCGCGCGCATCGATGGCCTTGATGCCCTTGGCGCTCAGGTTGAGCGTGACGTTGCGACGCAACGAGGGCACCCAGTAACGCTTCTTCTGGATGTTCGGGTTCCACCGACGCTTGGTGCGGCGGTGCGAGTGCGAGATGCTGTGGCCAAAGCCCGGCTGGGCCCCGGTCACCTGGCAGTGCGCTGCCATAGTGTTCTCCTCCAATGTCCAATGTCGACGAAATGACGGCACGCATGGTCGCCGCCGAGCGGTTTCCCGCCGGCAGCCATAGCCAAGAGTGGTCCGCCACCTCAAGAAAATGCCACCGTTCGCGCGCCGGGCGTGATGGGTTTACCCCGCGGCAGTACCGGTCAGGGCACTCGCTACGACGAAGACGGTGAAGATCAAGGCGCCGGTAGATGGACTCCACCACACGACAGCCTTAGATTCTAGGCTTCTACGGACTCGCTCGCAAATCCGAAGGCGGAAACGGTGCGATTGCGCGCCCCTCGATCCTAGCCTCTGGCTCGCAACGGACCAACTCGTCCGCCCCGCCGTGACGGGCCCCACGAACGGCGCACCCAGGGGAGAATCCCTCCGGGAAGAGCCCCCGGAAAAACCGCCGAAGAACACAACGGGAAACACGCGAGGGTGGCGGTCCGTCCATGACCCGGTCCGCCACCCCGACACGTTTTCTTCAGCCCCATCCCCTCACCCAGGGGATTAGGTAAGGTAATTCTTACCTAATCCCCCGGGCGGGGCAACCCCCTGACAGGATCGTGCCGGAGTGAGTGCTCAGAACTCGCCCGTGAACGGGTCCGCCACGTCCCGGTGTTCGGGCTGTTCCGGCGCCTTGGCCTTGGGATCCCGGCGATGCGTACCCAGCGCGCCGTTGACCACGTCCACGAGCGAGTTGACCCGCTCGGACCCCGGGAGGGATTCGAGCATCACGGGCCGGCCATCCGAGTCCGCGAGCGGGACCCGCCAATTCGGGTACTCGTCGCTCGTGCCGGGCTGGTTCTGGATCCGCTTCTCCCCGACCGCGTCCACGAGGGAGACGTTGATCAACACGGACGGCGCGTCGCACAGGTAGCGGTGGATCGCCTCGATCCTGGCCTGCTCCCCCGGGTCCTCATCCCGGGGCAGATAGCCGGCATCCGTGACCGCGGTGAAGAAAGTGTCCAGCTGACGGCGTGCCTCCTCCCGCTCCTCCTCCGGCGAGCGCGCGAGCAGTCCCAGGTCCTCGCGCAGTTGCAGCTGCACGCCCTCGAGGTAGCCCGCCGTGGGCGGGAGGTCGTGGGTGTTCACGGAGGCCATGCACAGTTCGCGGTAGCGGGAGGGGTCCAGGGGAACGTCCCCGTCCATCTCGAACCACATGATGGAGGTTCCCAGCACGCCCTTGCGCTCCAGGAACTCGCGCACACTGTCCTCCACGGTGCCGAGGTCCTCACCCACGACCACCACGCCGGCGAGCTCGGCCTCGAGGGCCAGGACGCCCACCATGGCCTCGTGGTCGTAGTACACGTAGGTCCCGTCCGAGGCCTGGTTGCCATCGGGGATCCACCACAACCGGAAAAGTCCCGCCACGTGGTCGATCCGCACACCCCCGCCGTGACGGAAGATGTTGCCGAGCATCTGCCGCCACGGCCGGTACCCCGCCTCGGCGAGCTTGCGGGGATCCCACGGCGGCTGACTCCAGTCCTGGCCCAGCTGGTTGTACATGTCCGCGGGGGCACCCACGCTCACCCCGGGGGCCAGGACGTCCTGTAACGCCCAAGCGTCCGCGCCCTGCTTGTGCACCCCCACCGCGAGATCGTGCACCACACCGATGTCCATCCCGGCCCGGTACGCGGCACGCTGCGCGGCCTCGAGCTGCTCGTCGAGCAGCCACTGCAACCACACATGGAAACTGATCCGGTGGCGCAACCGGGTACGCGCCTCCTGGGCGTACGGCGCCTCCGGGGAACTTGCCTCGTCCCGCCACAGGGGTGAGTCCTCCCCGAGTTCCTCCCGCAGGGCGCACCACAGCGCGAAGTCCTGCAGGGGTTGCCCGGCATGCGCCACGAACGCCTCGAGCTGTTGCTGGCGGTAGGGCGAACGGCGCACGGTGAACAGCAGTTCGAGACTCTTCAGCTTCGCGGCGTAGGCGGAATCGCGGTCGATCGTGCTGGGGTCCAGCACGGCCTTGCGTTGCACCGCGGCGAGTTGGGCCACGACCTCACGGTCCCCCGGACGCAGGTACGGGAACTCCGCGATGTCGCTGATCCGCAGGTACAGCGGGTTGAAGAAGCGTCGGCTCGAGGGCAGGTACGGGGAGGGCTCCACGGGAGGCGTGGGTTCCGCGGCATGCAGGGGGTTGATGAGCACGTAGTCCGCGCCCTGCACACCGCTGATGGCGGCCAGGGACGCGAGGTCCGAGAGGTCCCCCACGCCCCACGAGCGGGAGGACATCACCGAGTACAGCTGGGCCATGTAGCCCCACCGGCGGCGCCCGCGCAGCCGGTCCGTGGTGCTGAGGCGCTGCGGGGTCACCGCCACGTCGATGCTATTGCGCTGCCCCGAGCCCGTCCGGGCCTCGAGACGGTACCAGCCCAGCGGGAGGTCTCGGGGCAGTTCGTAGGGCACGCGCTCGCGGACCGTGTCATCGACCTCGCGGGTCTCGGGAGCCACGTCGGGCGCCGGGTGCAACTCGCGCACCGCGTCCGGATCGTCCTCGGGCCACAACCGCACCCGCACGGTGTCCCCCTGCGCGGTAGCCACGGGCACGATGGCCTCACACTGCTCCTCCGCGATCACCACGGGCGGCAGCAGCTCGCGCCACGGCGCCAGCTCGCGGTCGCGCAGACTGCGCCGCGCGGCGTCGTCGTCCGAGACGTCCGCGCCGAGCGCCGTGAGGACACGGCGCAGCGTCCGCTCCGGCACGGTCTCGACTCCCCCGTCGAAGCCCCGGTACTCGGTGGCCACCCCGTACTCGGTGGCCAAGCGCTGCACAGTCGTTTCCCCTGAAGTTCCTGCGTTCTCCACCATGCCCCCACTCTAGCCACCGGGGACGGGTCCCCTCGGTCGACGACGACGCCACTGCCCACCGGGATCACGCCCGGAGCGCCGCGCGGACACGCCGGACGCGTCGGGGGCGCGTGGTTGACTGGGGGCATGGATACCACCCTGCCCGGCCCGGGCCCGCACTGGCGCCCGCGTGCCGTCGTCTTCGACTGCGACGGCGTGCTCATGGACACCGAGAGCGCGTGGGCGCGTGTGCAGGCCCAGGTCGCCGAATCGTTCGGCGTGACGCTCGACGAGCGCGCGGGCACGTCCCTCATGGGGCTGTCCGCCGCGGACGTGGCCCGGGACATCTCGCGGCGCGCGGCAGCCGTGGCCGAGCAGCGGGGCGAGCCCGCTCCCGGGTTCGATGCCGTGTACGAGCGGCTCGTGCGCACCGAGGAGGACGTGGTCGGTGAGGTCCTGGAACCGTTACCGGGCGCGATCGAGACCGTGCGGGCGTGCGCCCAGCGGGTCCCGGTAGCCGTGGCGAGCAACTCCACCCGCGGGATCCTGGATCGGAAGATGCACGCGATCGGCCTCGCGGACGTCGTCGTGACGTGGGTCAGCGCGCAGGACGTACCCCACGGCAAACCCGCCCCGGACATCTACGAGGAGGCCGCGCGGCGCCTGGGCGTGGAGCCCGCGGACGCGCTTGCTGTCGAGGACTCCCCAGCGGGCACCGCAGCCGCGGTCGCCGCGGGACTGTGGGTGCTGGGAGTGCCCCACGGCCACGACGAACCCATCACGTCCCACTTCCGGGCGGAGTCGCTGGCCGACCCCGCGGTCGGGGACATGCTGCGGGTATGGGGACTGCCGCTGTAGGTGCGGGGAGTCCGCAGCTGGGCCCGCTGGACGGACCCCGCGGCGGATCAGCTGTTCCAGAGGCCGTAGGTCTCCGCGAGTTCCGAGACCTTCTTGGCGCGCGCGAGGCGCGGGAGGTAGGAACCGTCCGCACCGGCGTGACCGGACTCGGCCTGCTCGATCATCTCACGGGCCCAGCGGATCTCCTGATCGCTCGGGGCCAACGCGTGATTGATGCCGTCCGTCTGGTCCGGGTTCAGGCACAGCTTGCCCGTCATGCCCATGGACTGCGTGACCTTGCACGCGGCCTCGAGCTCCGCCCCGGACACCCCGTTGGTGGGGCCGTCGATGGGACCGGGCAGCTCACCCACGCGCGACGCCGTGACCAGGGTCGAGCGCGCGAACGCCAGGGCCATGGGGTCCCCCGAGGCACCGGTGTCACGGCGGAAGTCGCCCACACCGAACGCGAGCCGGAACACGCCCGGGGCGCGCGCAATGTCGTACGCGTTCATGAGGCCCACGGCGGACTCGATCAGTGCGACCACAGGGATTCCCGCGTGGCTCATCATGGCGGTCTTGGTGATGTGGTCCGGGTGCTCGGTCTTGGCGAGCACGATGCCCCGCAGGTTGTCGACCTCATTCAGCGCGGCCAGGTCCTTCTCCCAGTGCGGGGTGGTGATGTCGTTGATCCGCACCCATGCGCTCACGCCCTGGTGCATGGCCTCCATCATGTCCTCACGGGCGCGATCCTTGTCCTCCTCCGGCACCGCGTCCTCGATGTCCAGGATCACGGAGTCCGCTTCCGAGGCCAGCGCGGGCGCGAACAGCGACGTGTCCGCCGCCGACGTCAGCAACCACGAGCGGGAGAGTCGCGCGGGAAGTGCAGCGGCGCGTTGGTTACGGTACGGGGCCATGGGTCTCCTGGGGAAGTGGGTGGGATCGGTCTGGGTGCGTTCGGGGCGGCTCGTCGCGCCCCGCGGGACGACGGCGTCAGGGCGCGATTCGTAACCGTGGGATCGGGGTGTCGTCCGGGACCGCGGCGAGCGCCCATCGGGTGCGGTACGGCGGCGGTGCCGCGCGGGTGAAGTCACCCGACACGCGACATCAACCCTAGTACGAGGGGCCATCGAGCGCCGTCGGGCCGGGGCACAAAAGCCCCCGCCGGGGGTTTGTGGGGATCCCACGAGGATGCGCGAACCACCCCGGCGGCGCGCGATGAGAAGCGACCTCCGTACGGCATGGCGTACCCCCCGGTGAGGGTGCTCGACACCACACGGGTGCACGCGGCACCGCGCGGCCCCCGGACGGGTTCTGCGCATCGTCCGGGGGCCGCGTGAGGTGATCAGGAGGCGAGCGGGGTGTGGTCCGGGTCCACTCGCTCGTCGTCCCGCACGGGACCCGATGCCGTGGCACCGGGGGCGAACGGGGAGCCGCCCAGCGACTCGCGACCGTGGGGGCTCGTCCAGTTCTCCAGGGACGGGCCGAGCGGCACGATGCCGGACGGGTTGATGTCCCGGTGCACGACGAAGTAGTGCTCCTTGATCTGCTGGAAGTCCACGGTGTCACCGAAGCCCGGGGTCTGGAACAGATCGCGCGCGTAACCCCACAGGTTGGGCATCTCCGTGAGCTTGTTCCGGGACGCCTTGAAGTGGCTCACGTACACCGGGTCGAAACGTGCGAGGGTGGTGAACAAGCGCACGTCCGCCTCGGTGATGTGATCGCCCATGAGGTAGCGCTGGCCGGAGAGCCGTTCCTCGACCCAGTCCATGGCCGTCCACAACCGCTCGTACGCAGACTCGTAGGCCTCCTGCGAGCCCGCGAAACCGCAGCGGTACACACCGTTGTTGATCTCGGTGTAGATGCGGTGCATCACCTCGCGCATCTCGGGCACGAGCTCCTCGGGCCACAGATCGGGGGCGCCCTCCCGGTGGAACTGTTTCCACTCGGCGCTGAAGTCCTCGGTGATCTGCGGGAAGTTATTGGTCACCACTTGGCCCGTGGGGATGTCCACGATGGCCGGCACCGTAATCCCCCGGGGGTAGTCCGGGAAGCGCTTGAAGTAGTTCTCCTGCAGCCGCTCGGTGCCCAGCACGGGGTCGCGCCCGTCCGGGTCCAGGTCGAAACGCCACGAACGGGAATCGTGCGTGGGTCCGGGCAGGCCCACCGAGATGGCGTCCTCGAGGCCCAGCAGGCGGCGCACGATCAGCGTGCGGTTGGCCCACGGGCACGCCCGCGCGGCCACCAACCGGTACCGACCGGCCTCCACGGGCCACGCCCGGGCGCCTTCGGCCAGTTCCGCGTGCTCCGGGTCCGCCACGATGCGGTCCTCGATGTAGGTGGTGTCGCGGTTGTACTCCTCGCCCTCGTGGACGTAGGCCCCAGCGGTGGAGTAGCGCCCGTCCTCGGCCTGTTCGATGTTCTGGGTCGTGGAATCCAACATGCTGTACCTTCCGTGAATATATTTTGATGATACGTCACCAATCCTCGAGTGGGGTAGCCCCGGGGTGCCCTGGACCGCGCGGAGGACTCGCGCGGAGGGCTACAGTGGCCCTGTCGAAACACCCCGCGTGAGCCCGTTGTCCCCTCGCCCGAGAACTTGCCCATGACTTCTGCCCCACACCCACGGGACGAGCACGACCCGTCCGATTCCCCCTCCCAGGACGCACCGTCACGCGGCGGCGCGCGGTCACCCGTGCCCGCTCCCCGCGAACGCCCGACCTACGGCATCCGCACCACGGGTCCCGGGGGCGCGCAGGGTCCCGGGGGCCCGCAGGGTTCCGCTGACCGGGACACCCAGTCTGCTTCGGGCGGAACGACGGCGCCCGGCTCGGCCGCCTCCCCCGGCTCCCCGACCGCGGCGCCGTCCACTGGGTCCCCGTCCGCCGCGACCCCGCGCCTGGCTGCGTCCCCGTCAGCGGAGGCCCGCGCGGCGTCGTCGCGTGCGGCGCGGCGCATGGGCCGCGGGCTGTCCTTCACCGTGGTCCTGCTGGGGCTGCTCGTCGGCCTCGGTCTGATCGCGCAGGGCGCGTGGCTCGGCTGGGTCATCGGGGCGGTCCTCACGGTGGCCGGGGTCGCGGGGTACGCGCTCGTGCAGACCCGGGCGCTGCCGATCTTCCGGGATCCCACGCAACCCGTGCGCCGTGCGTGGTCCAAGCTGTGGCTGATCCCTGCGGCCCTGCTGCTCCTGGGCCTCGGCTGCATCGCCACGGCCTTCGTAGTCCCCTCGTGGCTCGGGCCCTCCGTGCCCGCGGACCTGCTGGACGACTACATCTTGGCGTTCATCGTGGGTGGGATGACCATGATCGTGGGTGCCGGGCTCGGTTTCGGCCTCGTGGCCACGTCCCGGCTCACCCGGCCCGACGACGACGATTCGCCCCTTCGTCCCACGGACTACGCCGAGCGACTGCGTGACCGGGACCGGCGGGACGAAGGCAACTATTACGATTCGGACTGGATCAGACACGACCCCCGGGACTGACACCCCCGCCCACCCGCCAGCCCCCGCCCCGCGCGGCGCACCACGAGGAAACACCCATGGACAGCACGACCGGCACCCGGCACACGCCGTGGCTCAGCGACACCGAGGACCGGGTGTGGCGCAGCTTCCTGACCCTGTCCCGCAGCATGGAGCGCGCGGTGGACCGGCAGCTGCAACGTGACAGCAAACTGTCCGGATCCGAGTACGAGGTCCTCGTCCCGCTGTCCGAGAGCGACTCGGGGGAACTGCCTTCGCGTGATTTGCTCCGGGAACTGGGCTGGGAACGCTCGCGGTTGTCCCACATGCTCTCCCGTATGGAACGGCGGGACATGATCTGCCGCTCCCCCAGCCCCACCGATGCCCGCGGGCTCGTGGTGGGGATCACCGAGCACGGGCGCGAGGTCATCGCGCGCGCGGCCCCCGCCCACCTGGAGATGGTGCGTGCCGCGTTCATGGACCGGCTCAGCGAGGAGGAACAGACGGCCCTGGTGAGCATCGCGGACAAGGTGTTGCCGCGCTTGCGGTCCATGGATCTCGCCTGACGGGCCTTCGAGCCGTGGTCCTCGCGGTGGACCCCGGGGCTTGCCGCAGCCGACGGGCCCCGCGGGTTTCCAGAAAAAACCCGTTAACAGGGGACGGGTCCTGCCACTTGGGGGATCGGCAGGACCCGTCGGACATCCCGAATCTGGGGGAGATCGGGACGCCGGCCAGCCGGGGGATCATCCGGGCGCGTATTTGGGGGGATGCGCCCGGGCCACTTCGGCCGACAACCCGATTTTATGCAGCAACTACATTGATACGCAAGTAAAGCTACTGATGATCCCCGGAATCGACGAGGACCCCCGGAAATCCGGGGGTCCTTTGCATCACAAGTAGACTTATTTCGTTATATTCATATGCTTTGTATTGTCCCCCGGTCAGGTGTGATCATCCCCGCCTGTTTCCCTCCGAGGTTCGGCACCCTTGACCGGTGCAACTGGCCGCTGCCGGTGACCCACCTCCAGCTGGCATCGCTGACCGATGCCACCGGTGGGCACGCCAACGAAAGCACCCCACCGCCGTGCGCGAACACGGGGTCGGGGTCCGCCGTCGTAACGGGACCGAGCGAAAGACTCAGCGGCTCTCGCCTTCCTTGGCGAGCACGTAGTCGTACTGAACCTCGTTGCCGGAGCCGTCCGCACGCTCCTGCACGTCCAGCATGAGCTCGGGCTTCACAGCCGAGGCGATGTCGTCCTCGTTGTGCGGGTCACCCGGGAAGTAGAGCTGCTGGGTGACCATCTGGTAGCCGGGAGCGGAGACCTTGATGTGGATGTGCGCGGGGCGCCACGCGTGCCAACCGGCGGCGGCGATCAGCTGACCGCACGCACCGTCTGTGGGGATCTGGTACGGAGCGGGCTGCATGGTGTGGATCTCGAAGTGCCCGTTCTCGTCCGCCTTGACGGTACCGCGGAAGAGCCACTCGGGCATGTCCGGCGCGTACTGGGAGTAGAACCCGGCGGCGTCGGCGTGCCAGATCTCCACCTGGGCGTCCTTGATGGGGTTGCCGTCGGTGTCGGTGAAGTCACCGTGGAACAGTAGCGGGGTGCCCTCCTCATCCTCGCGCATCTCGAGCGTGGCAGGGGTCTGCAGTTCGGGGGCGTTCGACACGTAGTAGGGGCCCTCGATGGTGCCCACGGTGCCCGGGCGCTCCTTGGAGTTGACGTCCTCCACGGTGTGCTCGAGCCACACGTCCAGGAACAGCGGCCACTCACCATCCGTGCCCACCTTGATGAGCCAGGCCTTCAGGGCGTTGTATTCCTCGTAGGTGACCTCGTGCTCTTCCACGATGTCATTGGCAGCCTTGATGAGCGCACCCGCGAGCAGCGAGACGCGCTCCTTGGGGACGTCGAGCTTGGACTTCTTGCCGGAAGCGGCGAAACGCTCGGTGGCCTTGGTACCGGCTTCGGCGGCGGTGCCCTGGCTCTCCTTGAGGTGTGCGGCGAAAGGGTTGTCAGTCATGGTGACCTCCACGGTTCTCATAGCAGATGGGGACGCCCGGGGGTGATAGCAGCTGCCCCTCGCTCCGCGCTCCGGACCCGTCGATCGGATCCCTGGCCGGATGGCGAACGTGAGGCACGAAACTGCAATCCGTGACGTCCGTCTCAGATTAATGCGGCGAATCTATATCCAACAAATATTCAATCGAGTGTCACTTATTCTATAACGTGAACAAATGCCCCCAGGTTCAGCCTAGGGTTCCCCCTGATGTGAGTGGGGTCACCCTCCACCAGTATGAGGGATACGCACCTGCTGGTTCACCTGCGGGATCGCGCCCCTCAGGTCCCTCGGTCCCGCACCCGCACCACCTTGTCGGCTGACGTCGGCGCCCAATGTTCAAGGAGTTACGCCATGACCGAGACCTTGAGCCGTTTGCACGAAGTCCTCGACGGCGCCGTCGAGGACGACCGCGCGGAGGGGATCATCCGCGCCAAGCGCGAAATCTTCACCGACGCCGAGATCTTCGAGCTCGAGATGAAGCACATCTTCGAGGGCAACTGGGTATACCTGGCCCACGACTCGCAGATCCCCAACGTGGGCGACTACTTCACCACGTACATCGGCCGTCAGCCCATCGTGATCTCCCGGGACAAGAACGGTGAACTGCACGCCCTGATCAACGCGTGCGCCCACCGCGGTGCCATGCTGTGCCGCCGCAAGACCGACAACCGCACCACGTTCACCTGCCCGTTCCACGGCTGGACGTTCCGCAACTCCGGTGAGCTGCTCAAGGTCAAGGACTCCCGCGGCGCCGGCTACCCGGAGAACTTCAACAAGGACGGCTCCCACGACCTCACCAAGGTGGCCCGTTTCGAGAACTACAAGGGCTTCCTGTTCGGATCGCTGAACCCGGATGTCCTGCCCTTCGAGGAGCACCTGGGTGACGCCACCAAAGTGATCGACTCCATCGTGGAGCAGTCCCCGGAGGGCCTCGAGGTGCTGCGACTGCATCGCTCCCAAGGGTGAGTCGGACAAGTCCCGCGCCCACCGGATCCGCCAGTACGAGGACTTCTTCAACGCCACCGGTATGGCCACCCGGACGATCTCGAGGACTTCCGCTCCTGCCAGAAGACGTACCGGGCCACCTCCGCGCCGTGGAACGACATGAGCCGCGGCCGGGATCTATACCAAGTTCGGCATCTATTCCCGCAGCGAGCTCGCGGCCCTGTACCGGAGCAGGAATAACGGGCCCTGCTGGACCGGGAGTCGAGAGCCGGGACGACCCCGGTGTCGCCACCCGCCCACGACCGCACGCAGGATGCGGCCCGCCCCCGCCCCGCGCGAGGGACGGGGGCGGGCCGCCTCAGCGGGCCCGGTAGTAGGCGAGCTTGTCCTCGTCGATCACGGTGCCGACCCCGGGGACGTCCCGCACGTGGATCTTCCCGTCCACGATCCGCAGGGGCTCGGCCAACAGGTCGTCCGCCATGTCCAGGAAGTTGGACAGCTCCCCCGCGCGCTTGGACGTGTGGGAGAAGGCCGCACCGAAGGTCACGGACGCGATGGTCCCCACCTGAGTGTCGATCTGGTTGCCCACGTAGACGTCCACGCCCAGGCCCTCCGCGAGACCCACTATCTTGGTGGCCTCGGTGAAGCCCGAGCGCGCGGTCTTGATCGCGAGCAGGTTCGCTCCCCCGCTCAGCAGCTCCTTGGCCGCCGTGCCCAGGTTCGGGGCGGACTCGTCCGCGGCAATCGGGATGGGCGAGGTGCTCACGAGGCGACGTCGGCCCATGACTTCCCGAGCGTCGTCGGGCTCCTCGAGGAACTCCATGCCTAGGTCAGCGGTGAGGCGAAGGACCTCGGAGGCCTCGTTGGCGCTCCACCCGCGGTTGGCGTCCATGTAGATCCGCGCCTCGGGACCCAGGCCCTCGCGCAGCACGCGGGCGGCCTCGACGTCGAGCGAGACGGGGTGGCGCCCCGTCTTGAGCTTGAAGGTGGTGATTCCGTAGGTCTCCCGGAACTCCAGGGCGATCTCGAGCAGCTGTTCCGCGGGCTTGAACCCCAGCATGTGGGAGACGCTCATGTGGTCGGTGTACCCGCCCAGCAGCGTGGACACGGGTTGTCCGAGCAGCTGGCCGATCGCGTCCCACACGGCAATGTCCACCGCGCCCTTGGCGGTCTGGTTGTGGAAGGTGCGGTCCATGACGGTCTGCATCCGCTCCCGGGCGAAGGCGTCCAGACCGCTGAGCTGCGGGGAGAAGATGTCCTCGATCACCGCCACGATGGACTTCTGGGTCTCACCGTAGGTGTACGGCCGGGGCGGGGTGTCCGCGGTGCCCACGATGCCCTCGTCCGTGTGCACCCGCACGAGGACGTGGTCCGCTTCCGTCACGGAACCCGAGGCGAAGTGCAGGGGGTGCACGTAGGGGATCGAGTAGGGGATCGCCTCGATGCGGGTGATGTTCATGGTCGCCTTTCTTGAGCGGGTGGTGCTCGGGTCAGTCGTGGTCAGTGACGTCCATGACGAGGTCCAGGAAATTGCCCAGCAGGGCCGAGCGGTCGTCCCGCCGCCAGGCCACGGCCATCTCGGTCACGGGGGCATCCTCGAGGCCCGCGTAGAGCACGCCCTCGAGCTGCAGTGCCCGCACGGACTCGGGGACCACGGCGATCCCGCTGCTGGCCGCGACAAACGAGAGCATGGTGGAGGTCTCGTGGGTGACCTGCGCGATGCGCAGCTGGAAGCCCGCCCGGCGGCACATCTCGGACACGGTGCGGTACACGGCCGATTCCGGCGGGTAGGACACGAAGTTCTGCTCCTGCAGTTCGTTCGCCGCCACGGGCCGCCCGGACGCCAGGGGGCTGTCGCTGGGCATGGCCACCACGAGCTTCTCCCGGCCCACGATCCGGTACTCGATGTCCTGGGATGCCACGGGAGGACGCAGGATCGCGGCGTCGAGCGTGTGGTCCCGCAGTCCTGCCTCCATGGCCGGCGTCAACATCTCGCCCTGCAGGGTGAGGGAGACCCCGGGCAGCTGCTCCTTGGCGTGGCGCACGAGCCGCGGCATGACGCTGTAGGTGGCCGAGCCCGAGAAGCCCACGCGCAGCACCCCGGTGGCGCCGTTGCCCACCTGGTAGACGTCCGCCTTGAGCGTCTCCACCTCGTTGATGATCTGGCGTCCGCGGTCCAGCAGCTCCTGTCCGGCCGGGGTCAGGTCCACGCGCCGGGTCGTGCGGTCCAGCAGTTTGACGCCGAGCTGTTCCTCGAGCTGACGGATCTGTTGCGACAACGGCGGTTGCGCCATGTGCAAGCGTTTGGCGGCACGGCCGAAGTGCCGCTCCTCCGCCACTGCGATGAAGTAGTTGAGTTGTCGAAGCTCCATGGTTCTCCCCGGTCCCCGTCCGCCACCTTGATATGGAGTTTAGCCATAATCACAGGGATTAGAAATAGATATTGTCAGAATTCGACGACGCCGAAGTGCACACCGGCGGAAGCCGGGATGCCCTGGAATACGCGCAGCAGGATGAGCAGGATCGCACCCCGCGAACCGATGCTCACGGAGGACGGGATCAGCCCGATCAGCGTGGAGCCGATACCCATGACGAACATGGGCAGGATGAGCATCTTCTTCCGGCCCAGTTTGTCCCCGAAGTGACCGAAGATCGCACCGCACAGGGGCCGCGCGAGGTACCCCGCGGCGAACGTCCCGTAGGAGGCGATCACGCCGGCCACCGGGTCCAGGTCCTGGAAGAACACGTGCGGAAACACCAGCGCGGAGGCGGAGAGCAGGAAGTCGTAGTACTCGATGGTGGAGCCCAGGTAGCTGGAGAGGATCACGCGGCGCGCTTCCCTGTCCTGCGACCTGCGATCCATGGACCGCAGCTCGGTCCCCGGGGCGGTGGTTGATGACATGGTGGTTCCTCGGGATCAGGCGCGTTCGCGCAGGACGTTCTTCTGGATTTTGCCCGTGGTGCGCGGCAGTTCGGCCACGACCTCCACCCGGGTGCGAAGCTTGTAGGTGGCCAGCCCCTCGCGCAGCCGAGTGAGGATCTCGTTCCCGCTCAGCTCGGGGGCGTCCTCGAACAGCACGACGAACGCGCGGCCGGTCTCGCCCCAACGCCCGTCCGGCACACCGATCACGGCCGCTTCCTGGATCTCCTCGAGACCCGGCAGGGCGTTCTCCACCTCCGCGAGGTACACGTTCTCCCCGCCCGAGATGTACATGTCCTTCATGCGGTCCTTGACGTAGAGGTACCCGTCCTCGTCCTCCACGGCGATGCCCCCGGAGTCACCACGTCCGGGGTGCGGAACTGACGGTGGATGATGATGGTCCCGCCCAGCATGAATGTGGGCAGCGTCATCATGGTCAGCCCGGCAATGTGGAACAGGGGCGCCACGGCCAGGTGGTCCTCGTCCTGGCGCGGGTCCTGACCGATCAGGGTGTTGACGTACTGGTAGAACAGGTTGTCCGGTGCGTGAGCGTGGCACCCTCGGGCCGGCCCGTGGTCCCGGACGTGTACATGATCAGGGCCAGGTCGTCCTGCTCCACCGGTTCGTCCACGAGCTCCTCGGAACCGGAGGCCAGGAACCGCTCGTACTCCTCCCCGGGTCCGCCGCCGTCCATACTCACCCAGGAGCGCACGCCGGTCAGTTCGGCCTCCAGACCCGCAGCATTCTCGCGTTGGTCCTGCCCGAAGACCACGGTGGTGGCACCGCAGTCGCCCAGAATGTACTCCACTTCCGCCAGCCGCAGCCGGGGGTTCACCAGGACTGCGGCCGCCCCGATCGATCCCGCGGCGAAGAACGTCTCCAGCAGGGCGGGGTGGTTGAACCCCATGTAGGCCACCCGGCCCCCGTGGTGCCCGCCCGTTCGGCAGGAGTTGTTCCGACCGAGCTGATCCCGGCCGATGAGGTGTCAGGAGTCCAACAGGTTGTTCTTGATGATGTCCTGCTTGACCGCTCGCCGCAGGGTCTTACCGAGCATCGTGCGGGGCAGGTCGTCCATGGCCACGATCCGGCGCGGCACCTTGTAGCGGGTGACCTTGTCGTAGCAGTGCTTGCGCAGGGCGTCCTCATCTAGGGTGACCCCGGATTCCAGCACGACCGCCGCAACCACGGTCTCGTTGCCGTCGTCGTTGGGGATGCCCACCACGGCCGCGTCCGCGACACTGTCGTGCAGTTTCAGGGCGGTCTCCACCTCGGAGGGGGCCACGTTGAAGCCGCCGGTGATCACCACTTCCTTGATCCGGTCCACCACGCGCAGGAAGCCGTCCTGGTCCACCGTCACGATGTCACCGGTGCGCAGCCAGCCGTCCCCCGTGAACAGTTTCGCGGTCTCCTCGGGGCGCTTCCAGTAGCCCTGCGTGACCTGGGGGCCCTTGACCAGCAGCTCACCCTCCGCGTCCACGGGAACGTCCTCACCCGTCTCCGGATCCACCATGCGCACGTCCGTGCTGGGGAAGGGGATGCCGATCGAACCCGAACGGCGGTGCTCGTTGAGGGGGTTGCACGCGACCAACGGGGAGCACTCGGTGAGGCCGTAGCCTTCAATCAGCACCCCGCCCGTGGCGTCCTCCCACGTCTCGACCAGGGGCACGGGCAAGGTCATGGCTCCGGACACCGCCACCCGGATGCCGGTGAGATCCTTCCCCTGCTCAGCGGCGGCGTCGAGCACCTTCTGGTACACGGGCGGGACGGCCGGCAGCACCGTGGGCATGCTCTTCTTCATGGCCCGCAGGATGAGGTCCGCGCGCACGGTGGGGAACAGGACGAGCTTAGCGCCCAGGGACATCGCGAACGTGACACCCAGGGTCAGCCCGAAGGCGTGGAACAGGGGCAGCACGCCGTAGACGACCTCGTCGGACGAGCTGTCCAACCAGTGCTGGCCCATCACGGCGTTGGACTCCAGGTTGCGGTGGCTCAGCATGGCGCCCTTGGGCAGGCCCGTGGTCCCGGACGTGTACTGCAGCAGGGCGATGTCCGTGGCCGCGGGCCGGGGGTGGTCCTCACGGATCGGGTCGGAGTCCACGAGGGACTTCCACGCGATGGTCCCCGGGGCCGGCTGGGTGAGCTCTCGGCGCTGCTCGGCGAGCTTCTTGAGGGGCAGGCGCAGTCCCACGCGCATCATCGTGGGCATGCTCGCGGTGATGTCCACGGCCACGACGTGCTCGACGGCCAGGTCCTTGGGCATCCCGGTGATCCTCGCGGCGACCTTGTCCCACGCGATCACCACGCGCGCACCGTGGTCCTCGAACTGGTGGCGCAGTTCCGGGGTCGTGTACAGCGGGTTGTGTTCCACCACGATGGCCCCGAGCCGCAGGGCGGCGTAGAAGGCCACGATGTGCTGGGGGCAGTTGGGCAGCACGATGGCCACGCGGTCCCCGGCCTGCACGCCCAGCAGCCGCAGTCCTTCCGCGACCCGTCGCACCTGGTCACCGAGCTGCGCGTACGTCATTCCCGCGCCGAAGAACTCGACCGCCGTCTTCGCGCCGTGGCGGGCCACCGATTTCTCGAGCATGTGCACCAGGGAGGTCTCGGGCAGCTCCAGGTCTCGGGGAACGCCGGGGTCGTAGCTCGCCGTCCACGGGCGGGTCGCCAGGAAGTCTCGGGAATTCGTCTCAGCCATGTCAGCGAGGCTACCGTCCCGCCCGGCCCGCCGCGGGACATTCGCCCGCGTCCCACGACGACGTCGCACCCGGCGCCCCGGACCCGTCCCACGGACCCGGTCTCGATAGACTTCTGGGGACCCGCCACCGGAATCCCCGCCGAATCGAGGCCCTCCATGTCCCCCTCCACCGCTCGCGATCCTCTCGATGACGGCAACGCACCCTGGACCGAGCCGACCTCCCGGGTGAGCCCCGCCGGCGATGCCCAGGCCACGCGCCCCCTCCCCCGTCCCGAGGTCCGGCACGACGACGCCGCGGCCGGCGACACCGCCGCCCTGCCGTCGGTCTCCCCGTACGACGACGTCCGCTCCCCCGCCCGGGACACGGCACCGCGCACGGGACGCACCGGCGTCGCCTCCGGACGCCTGCACCCGCGGGACGAGCGCTCCGGCAACACGGACCCCGTGGGCGACGACCACCTCACACCCCCGAGCGAGCGGATCTCGGCCGAGGCCGCGTGGGACTCCATGCGCCCCGCGGTGCGCCCGGAGGGCTCCACCACCGCGGCCCGGCCCACAGTGGAGGAACTGCGGCGGCGGCAGCGCCAGCACTTCGGCGGTATGCAACTGATCCCCGGGGTGTTGGGACTGCTCACGGCCATCTCACTGGGTGGCCTGTTGCTCACGCTCGCCGGACTGCTGGGACCCCAGCTGGGCCTGGACGTGACCCGGGGAGCGGGCGATACCCTGGCCCGGGCATGGCAGGCGCCGGGGGCGGCGCAGTCGTGGATCGCCGTCGCCGTCCTGGGCGTCGTGGAACTGCTCTCGATGATCGCGGGAGGGTACGTGGCCGGGCGCATGGCGCGCTTCTCGGGGGTCGCCCAGGGCGTGAGCGTGTGGCTGTGGTCCCTGCTGGCGCGCGCCATCGCCTCGGTCGTGGTGTTGCTGTGGGCCGACGCCGCCACGGCGGCCGGTCCCCGCTGGGTCGCGCAGGAGCTGATCGGGAGCGATGTGGGAATGGGTCTCATCGCGCTCTCGGGTCTCGTGCTGCTGGGACTCGCGGGCGCGGTCCTGGGCGGGGTGTGGGGCATGCGCTACCACCGTAAAGTGGACGCCTGGACGGTTTCGAATGCAATAAGCTAGTAGACTTCCGTTCTGTCGAGGGCCTGGGCTGGGTCCTCACTGGGGAGTACGGAGGAATTTTCTATGCCTTCAACACTCGTCGCCGTAGTCGACGATCATGAAGTGGTCCGTGAAGGCGTGCGTCTGGTGTCCATGACATCGCTCGCGGACGTCAAGCTCGTGGGATCATCGGATTCCGTGTCCACCCTGTTGGACCAGTTGGGCCGGGACCCGGAGAATCCCGCCCTCACCGCGCAGGGCTCGAAACGCATCGAGTGCGACGTCGTCCTGCTGGACCTGTCCCTGGCGGACAAGTCACGCCCGGCGGGCAACGTGGAACGGTTGCGCAGCGCCGGGATGAAGGTGCTGATCTTCAGCATCGGCGAGAACGCCGGGTTGATCCGCGAGGCGCTGCGCGCCGGCGCCCTGGGGTTGGTGCGCAAATCGGACCCGCTCGAGCACGCCATCGAGGAGGCGCGGGCGATTGCGGACGGCAAACCCGTGATCACCAAAGAACTGGCCGCGGCCATCGACGGGGACGTCGAGTTCTCCCGCGCCGCCCTGTCCCCGCGCGAACGCGAGACCCTGCGCCTGTACGCCTCCGGGTTCGCCCAGGTGCAGGTCGCCCGCCGCATGGGGATCAAGCAGTCCGCGGTGAAGACCAACATCGACCGGATCCGTGAGAAGTACGCGCGGATCGGGCGCCCGGCCCCCACCAAGATCGACCTGCGGATCCGCGCGATCGAGGACGGTCTCGTGGACCCCGAGGACGACGTGACGAGCGCCGAGAAGAAGCTGTGATTCCCCCACCGGACACCCCGTGATCCTGCTGGGGAGGCCACCGGAGGGCCGGGCCCGCTCCTACCGGACGGTCAACACACGGTTGCGGTGGAAGCGCTTCTTCGCGACCACCGCCCCGGAGGAGCTCGGGCTGAACACCTACCGCGCCCACTGGTTCGCGATGATCGGCTTCGGCGTGTTCGCCGTGACCCATCTGATCGAGGCGCTGCCCATCTTCGCGCAACAGCAGCACTCCCTCCACGGGTGGTACACGATCTTCCTGTTGGCGCTCGCGGTGCTCACCGGCCTCACCCTGTTCTACGGGTTGCGCCATTCCGTGCGCCCCTGGGTGTTCCTGGCCTACACGGCCGTGGTCTCCGCGGCCATCCTGGCCCTGCCGCTCGCGTGGACGGGTGAGCCCATGCCCCAGAACCCCTGGATCTCGGGGTTCATCATCCTGGCGGTGGGAGCGGCGGCGGTGCTGTGGAGCCCCACAGCCGCCATCCTGTACATGATCATGAACGAGGGCGTGTACGCCCTGATCTCCGCCCTGCTCATCACCGCGGAGCCCATCCCGGAGTCATGGCTCACGGCGGGACTCTCCCGCATGGTGTTCAGCCTCATGCTCGTGGTGGTCCTCACCGTCGGCAAGCACGGTGTCGAGCGCATGGACATCGCCTACGCCGAGGCCTTGTCGCAGACGCTCGCGCTGCGGCGCAGCCGTTCGGAGACCGCCGACCAGGAGCGGATCGACCGGTTGATCCACGACAACGTGATGGCCGCCCTGTTGGACGCGTCCCGCACCCGGGGTGTCCTACCCAAGCGCACGCGCCAGCTCGCCGCACGGGCCCTGGACATCCTGGCCGAGGAGTCCGACCGCTCCTCCGCGAACCACACCGTGATGGTCCACGTGCTCATGGACGAGCTCATGGAGGCCCTCGCCCCGTGGCGCGCACGTGTGCGATTCACCAACCTGCGGGCACCCATGCGGCCCGTGGGCGAACCGCGGGTGTTCGTCCCCGCGGACGTGGCGCACGGTTTGACCCAGGCCGTGACGGAAGCGGTGTCCAACAGCGCCCGGCACTCGGGCAGTGAGTACACGACCGTGTCGATGGAGGGTGAGCTATGCCCCGCCAGCGGGACCAATCCCGAGGGCTTCTTCCTGCGGTTCACGATCAGTGACGACGGCCGGGGCTTCAACTACCACGACGTCCCCAACCGGCGGCTAGGGGTGCGCGTGTCCATCGTGGAGAACCTTGAGTCCATCGGCGGACGAGTGTCCCTGGACACCGCACCGGGGCGTGGGACGCGTGTGACGCTGGTGTGGCCCAAGGACGTGACGGCATGAGCGGGTCCACGCGCGCGGTCTTCGCCCACCGCTACATGCGCTTCATCCTACTGGCGGCATTCTGCGCACCCTTCGTGGCCGCCGTGGGCTACCTCCAGGATTCCATCCGACCCGAGCAGTTGGCCGTGTCCGTGGTGAACTACGCGCTGGCCGGGTCCATCATCGCGCTACCCCGCTGGGACGGTTCCCAGTTCCCCCTGATCCCCACCGCGTTGACGTCCGTCCTGTTCCTGGTGGCCGCCCAGCAGGGCTACGCCGCGACCCCCGTGACGCTGCAGGCGGGACAGACCCCGTGGTTCCATCTCGGGTTTATCGCCCTGTTGTTCGGCCTGGGGATGCGACGCCGCCCCGGCTGGGCCTTCGCGGTGTGGCTCGGTGTCACGGTGTTGTCCGTGAGCCGGTGGCCCGTGGTCAACGGGGTAATCATGCCCATCGAGGCATATCACGTGGTGGGCATCGCCGTGGTGCTCGTGACGTGGATGGTTGAGCGGCAGTACGACTTCTTCATGCGGCGCAGACAGGACACCCAGCGCCTACTGGCCACCGCGCGCAGCCGCGACGAGGCCGAGAAGGGGATGCGCTACGCCTCCAACCGGCGGGTGGACGAGGTCCGCCGGTTGGCCGGTGGGCTGCTGGAGCAGATCGCCAAGGATTCCTCCGAGGTGACCGACTACGACGTCCAGCAGTTCCGCCTCACCGAGGCCCAACTGCGGGACAGCATCCGCGGTCGCTCCATCGCGACGCCCTACATCCTGGAGCTCACCCGCGCGGCACGTGCCCGGGGGATCACCGTGGACATCCTGGACGAGCGCGGCAGTGCTCCGTCGCCCGAGGTTCTGGAAGCCACCACACAGCAGCTCTCGGCGATCCTCGCGGACGCCCGCTCCGGCGCCGTGACCGTGCGGGCCCTGCCCCCGGGTGACCCCACCGCGGTGTTCATCGTCCACGACTCCCAGGACCCGGACGCCGATCCCGTGGCCGTGGAGATCGCAGACGGCACGGGGGCCGTTTCCGTTTTCTGAACCCGGATGCCTCGAGCGTGCATTCCGCATGACGACGCCACGGCGCTGCGTCTCCCGGTCAGGCCACGCAGAAGCTGATGCTGGGAATGGCGAGGAACTCCCACCCGCCCGCGACCGGCGCCGCATAGGTGAAGGTCAGAGACGAGAACCGCGATGTCGTATTCGTGCTCATGACGTTCCGTACCGTTTTCGTCTGTGAACTCACGTACTCCGCCGAACGAAAAAAGGTGGCCCCCGCAGCACCCCTCGTCGCGTTGGCGGACGTCAAGTCCCCCGTCATGACCCAGGGTTGATCGATCGTCACGGTGTCTGTGTACTGGTATGCGCCACTCGACAGGGTGCTGTTTAACCGGGTGATGTCCAGGATGGTGATGCTCGCCGACGTCAGTGGGACCGGGAATTCAAACGTCACCCTGGTGGTCGTGTTGTACCCGATGTTCAGCACGAGCCCGGGAGATGCCTGGGTGAGCCCGGAGATGGGATAAGGGGCTGTGCTCGTCGGGTAGCCGTTCTGCTCGCCTTGGTAATCCATCTTGCCGTTGAACTTCGAACTGTACATCCCGGTTGACGGGCCGACACTGCGCGGATTCACCGCCCCAGCTTTGCCGCCACGGACAACTCTCGTGGTGACTGCGGCGGACGGCGCGTTCACCTGCGAGATGGCTGTGCCCGTCAGCCCGTTCGCGTCCGTACCCACCGCGAATTGGGAAAAGCTGTAGTTGTAGCACCCCCCCGCACCGGCCGGACCCCGCCATGGACCGGCCCCGCCCACCATGTACCCGCCTCATCCACGACGGTCCCGCCCCGCGGCAATCGCCCTGCACAGCGCGCCCGCCGGGCGGGTTCACACCCCGGTGATACCCGGGGGCCCGCGAGCGCGGATCACAGTACACCACCCGCCCTAGCGTGCTGCCATGACGACTTCATCGGAGACCACCTCGGCAGATGCCCAGGACACCTCACATTCCACGCCCCACACCGCCTTCCGGGTGGTGCACTGCGGGGACGGGTTGCGGCGCTGCCCGTGGGCCGTGAGCACACCCGGGGCGCTCGCGGATCACGATCACGACTGGGGGACGGCCCCTTCGAGCGCGGACGAGTACTTCGCCACGCTCACCCTGGAACTCGTGGACTCGGGGCTGGCCCGGTGGTCGCAGTCCGCGCGCCACGGTTCGTGGTACCTCCACATGGCCGATCTCGAACCCGCCCGCGTGTCCCTGTTCGACGAAGACGACGTGGACGACCTCCTCGTCAACGCCGAACTCATCCGCAACCGCGCCAAGATCGAGGCCGTGATCCACAACGCGGAGGTGTGCCGGGACTGGGACATGGACCGGTGGCTCGCGCTGCTCGAGGAGGCCGGGGTGCCCTTCCCGGGTGACGCCCCGGAAGCGGCGCCGGACAACGCGCTGGAACTCCCGGACAGTTCCACGGAGTCCCGCCGACTGTCCCAGGTGCTGCGATCCCACGGCATCGTGCTGGTGGGCCCGGTCACCGCCTACCGGTGGTTGCAGCGCATCGGCCGGGCACCGGGCCACCTCGCCGGGTGCTTCCGCACGGAGCCGGGCGACGGCGGCTGAGCATCAGTCAAGCAGCAGAGCGGGTTCCTCGAGGATGCGGGCCACGTCCGCCATGAACCGCGCGGAGAGGTCACCGTCCACCACGCGGTGATCGAAGGAACCCCCCAGGGTCGTGATCCACCGCGGGATGACGTCCCCGTCCACGACCCACGGCTTCTGCTTGATGGTCCCGAAGGCCACGATGGCGGCTTCACCGGGGTTGATGATGGGGGTTCCCGTGTCGATGCCTAGCGCACCGATGTTCGTGATGGACAGCGTCCCACCCTGCATGTCCCCCGGCTGGGTGCGCCCGGCGCGCGCGGTCTGCGTCAGCTCGTGCAGCGCGATCGCCAGCTCCCGGAGGCTGAGGTCCTGCGCGTCCTTGATGTTGGGAACCAGCAGACCCCGGGGCGTGGCCGCGGCGATGCCCAGGTTCATGTAGCGCTTGATGATGATCTCGGTGTCGGTCCACGTGGCGTTGACCTGCGGGTTGCGGGCGGCCGCCCAGATCACGGCCTTGGCCAGGATCAACAGTGGCGTGACCTTCACACCCTCGAAGTGCGGGGACTGCTTGAGCCGCTTGACGAACTCCATGGTCCGTGAGGCGTCCACCTCCACGAAGATCGACACGTGGGGCGCGCTGAAGGCGGACTTGACCATGTTCTGGGCGGTGGCCTTGCGCACGCCCTTGACGCGGATGCGTTCCTCCCGCGCGTTGGCCGGCTGGCCGGTGTGGGTCCAGAACGTGTCCGGGCCGTCCTCCACCTCGCGCAGGTGTGCCGCGTAGGCGAGCAGGTCGCGTTTGGTGACCTGGCCGCCGTCGCCGGTGGCCTGCACGTCCGCGAGATCGATGCCCATCTCCTTGGCCGCCTTGCGCACCGGGGGCTTGGCCAGGTTCGGACGGCGCGGGATCGACGCAGAGGCGGGCCCCTGTTCGGCACCCTCGTCCCGAGACTTCAACCAGGACTCCCCGCGGTCCCGGATCTTCCCGGCCTTCTCCGCGAGGTCCACGGCGGCACTTCCCAGTCCCGTGCGGGACAACCGGTCCGCCCAACCGTGCTTGCGCTCGTCGGCCGGCCCCGCGGCGTCGTCGGCGCGGGAGGTCGAGGCGCTCAGACCCTGGGGCGCCTCGGCGTCCGTGCGCATGCCCACGCGGGTACGACGCCGCCGACGCACCGGGTCCGCCTTGGGCCCCGAGCCCACGAGGGCCTTGCCCTGGGCGGAGTCCATGCTGCGCCCCGAACCGGACGTCGCGTCCTCACCGGTCGACGCGGCGGTGTCGGGCGCGGGGGCGTCGGCCAGACCGTCCTCCGGGGCGGAACCCGTGTAGCCGGGGTCAGTGGCACCGGCGGGAGCGTCGTCGGCGGAGCTCACGGAGATGATGGGCGTGCCCACCTCCACGGTGTCCCCCTCCGCGACGAGGATCTCCTGGACCGTGCCCTCGAACGGCGAGGGCAGCTCCACCACGGACTTGGCGGTCTCGATCTCCACGAGCACCTGGTTGACGGACACGGTGTCCCCCTCGGACACCTTCCAGGCCACGATGTCGGCCTCGGTCAGACCCTCACCCACGTCGGGCAGTGTGAATACCTGGGACATGACTTCTCCCTCCGGGCCACCGTGTCCGCGCCGGATCACGGTGGGGTGGATGCTCTAGTAGGCGAAGGACCGGTCGAGTGCTTCGAGCACCCGGTCCAGATCCGGGACGTAGTTCTCCTCCACGGCTGCGGGAGGATAGGGCAGATGGTAGGCGCCCACGCGCAGCACGGGAGCCTCGAGCGAGTAGAACGCACGCTCGGTGACGCGCGCGGCGATCTCCCCGCCCAGACCACCGAACGTGGGGGCCTCGTGGGCGATCACCAGGCGACCCGTCTTGCGCACGGACGCCGTGACGGTGTCGAAGTCGATGGGTGACAGGCTGCGCAGGTCGATGACCTCCACGCTGCGCCCGTCCTCCCGGGCGGCCTCGGCGGCGGCGAGCGCCACGGGCACGAGCGGTCCCCACGCCACGATCGTGGCTTCCTCACCCTCGCGGATCACGGAGGCCTTGAACGGGTCCCCCGGGGAAGTCTTCTCGTCCACCTCGCCCTTGAGCCAGTACCGGCGCTTGGGTTCGAAGATGATGACGGGGTCGTCGCACGCGATGGCCTGCTGCGACATCCAGTAGGCGTCCTGCGCGTTCGACGGCGCGAGCAAGCGCAGTCCCGCCGTGTGGGCGAACAGCGCCTCCGGGGATTCCGAGTGGTGTTCCACGGAGCCGATCACACCTCCGTACGGGATGCGGATCGTCACGGGAACCGTGAGCTGCCCGTCCGAGCGGGCGTGGATCTTGGCCAGCTGGGTCGTGATCTGGTTGAACGCCGGGAACGTGAACCCGTCGAATTGGATCTCGCACACGGGCCGGTACCCGCGTTCGGCGAGGCCCACCGCGGTGCCCACGATCCCCGCCTCACCGAGGGGTGTGTCCAGCACGCGGTGCGCACCGAACCTGGACTTTAGCCCCTCGGTCACGCGGTACACGCCGCCCAGGGAGCCGATGTCTTCCCCCATGAGCATGACCTTGGGGTTCTCCTCCATGGCCCGTGCGAGCCCGGCATTGATGGCCTTGGCCACGGTCAGCTGTGTCACGCGCCGGCTCCTCGGGTGTCGTGGTCGTCCATCTCGTCCTGGGGTGCGAAGCCCGCCTGGTAGTCCAGGTACTCGGCGCGTTCGGCGTCCACCAGTGAATGCTGCTCGGCGTACGCCTTGGCGAAGGAGTCCTCGAACCGGGGCGGGGTCATGGCCAGGACGTCCGCGCGCATGCGCTGCGCGATCTCGTCGTTCTCGCGCGCCACGGTCTCGAAGAACTCGTCCTCGACCCCGTGGGCGTCCCGCAAGTGGGCCCGCAGCCGGTCCACGGGATCCAGGTGACCCCACTGCTCTTCCTCGTCCCGTTCGCGGTACTTGGTGGGATCGTCCGCCGTGGTGTGGGCCCCCATGCGGTAGGTCTCCGCCTCGATCAGCACGGGCCCCTCTCCCGCGCGGATCTTCTCGAGCGCGTACCGCGTGGCCGCGACGACGCCCAGGATGTCGTTGCCGTCCACACGCAATCCCTCGAAGCCGTAACCGGCCGCGCGCGTGGCCAGGGGCACGCGGGACTGGGTCGCGAACGGGACCGAGATGGCCCACTGGTTGTTCTGGATGAAGAACAGCACGGGGGTGTCGTAGGACGCCGCGAAGACCATGGACTCGTGGATCTCACCCTCGGTGCTCGCACCGTCCCCGAAGTACGCGATGACGGCCTCCGGGGCGGTTTCCGGCGGAGTGCCCGCATCCTGGGCGGCCTTGCGGTCCAGGGCGGTTCCCATGGCGTAACCCACCGCATGCGGGACCTGGGAGGCGAGCACCATGGTGTAGAGGTTCAGGTTGTGTTTCTCCGGGTCCCAGCCCCCGGCCGTGATGCCGCGGAACAACCGCATTAGATCGGACGGCGCCACACCGCGTTCTAAGGCCACGGCGTGTTCGCGGTAGGACGGGAAGATCCGGTCGGTGGGCAGCGTGGGCCACACAGAACCGACCTGGGCGGCCTCCTGACCCCGCAGGGGCACCCACAGCACGAGCTGGCCCTGACGCTGCAGCGAGGTACCCTCCTCGTCCACGCGCCGCGCCCCGGTCATGGAACGGTAGAGGTGCTGCAACTGTTCGACCGTGACGTCCGCGACGTACGGGGACAACAGGGCATCGTCCGCGATCGCCCCCTGTTCGTCCAGGATCTGGTGACGCGGGAGCGTGCTGGGCACGGCGCCTGCGTGGGTGCGTGATGCCATGGGTGGTGTCGGTCCTTCCGCTGTCCTCGCCTGCCGTCTCGCCACCGTCACGGCGATCCGGGCGTGCGCGGGGGTCTCGGTACTCGTAACGGTCTCAGGGCTGCCCAGGCAGGGGCATGGTGCTGGGGTGCGGGAACGCGGCGCACAGTTCCAGGAACCGGGTGTTCGCCTCGGGCTCCCCGAAACTCACGCGCACCCCTTCCGCACCGAAACGCCGCACGGACAGGGCGTGCTGATCGCACAGCTGGGAGAACGCTTCGCCGTGCTCCCCGAGGGGCAGCCACACGAAGTTCGCCTGGGTGGGCGGGTACTGCCACCCCAGGTCGTCGAGTCCGCGCAGCACGCGCTCCCGTTCGTCCACGACCCGCTGGACCCGTTCCTCGACCTGGTCGATGTTCGTGAGGGACGCGATCGCAGCGAGCTGGGCCACCTCCGTGACACTGAACGCCGGCGCGCTCTGGCGCAGGTACTGCGTGACCTCCTGCTGGGCCACGGTGTAACCCACCCGCAGCCCGGCCAGACCGTGGGCCTTGGAGAACGTGCGCAGGGAGACCACATTGGGGTGATCACGGTAGAGCTCGATGCCGTCGGCCAGGCCCTCGGCGCGCTGGAACTCCCAGTACGCCTCGTCCACGACGACCACCACGTGGGACGGGACCCGCTTCAGGAACTCGCGCACGGCGTCGTCGCGCAGGCTGGGGCCCGTGGGGTTGTTGGGGGTGCACAGCAGGATGACCCGCGTGCGGTCGGTGACGGCGCGGGCCATCGCGTCAAGATCGTGCGAGCCGTCCGGGAGGTTGGGCACCTGCACGCCGAGCGCGCCGGCCAGACCCACCGAGATCGGATACGCCTCGAACGAGCGCCACGCGTGGATCACCTCGTCCGGGCGACCGTCCTCCCCGGAACCGGCGAAGGCCGCGAGCAGTTGGTTGAGTGCGCCCAGGCTGCCCGCACCGGCCACGACGTCCTGCGCGGGGACGTCCAGGTACTGCGCCAGAGCCTCACGCAGGGCGCTCGCGGCGGGATCCGGATAGCGGTTGTAGGCGTCGAAGGACGCGAGCGCCTCCCGGACAGCCGGAACGGGACCGAAGGGGTTCTCGTTGGATGCCAACTTGTAGGCCACGAGACCGGGGATCTCGGCGGCCGACTTGCCCGCGGCGTACGCGGGGAGCTTGCCGAGTACCGCCCGCGGCGTAACGCGCGTGGTCCGCTGCGGTGACCCCTGCGATCCGGGAGCGGGCGTGGAAGTTTCCATAGCTGCCATGCTAACGCCAGGGACCGCCCCACTTCGTCGGTGCGTCAGTGTTCCTCCCGTCCCTCGTAGACGTACGTTTCGGTGCGCGTCCCGGGCCCATGGGGCACCGCGTCCGCGAGCCGCTGCTCATGGGCCACCACGACCGGGTGCCGCGAATCGGTGATCCCCTGGGCGCCCACCGTGTACACGTACATCTCATGCGCCCCGATCCCCCTGAACCCCTGCTTCAGGGTCAGCGCATCCTGATAGGGGGTGTTCACGCGCACCGTGGATCGGTGGTCGGCATCCGGGTTGGGCACGCCGTCCAGGGTGGGCACGACGTCGTCCACGTGTTCCACCGCCATCACGGACGTGCCCTCGGGGATCTCGAAGTCCCCCACGGGCGAACCGAACGTGGTGACCGCGGCGACGTCATAACGCTCACGGAACGCACGGTTGGCAGCCAGCCCCGCGGCGTCGATCCCGCCCAGGCTGTGGCCCGTGAGCACCACGGTGTCCCCGGAGCGGATGCCCGCGTCCTGCAGCGCCTGCACGGCCATGCGCTGCGCCTGGGGCAGCTCGGTGAGTGCGGCGTCCGGTTGCGCCGTGATGCCCTGCCCGATCCCCTTCAGATCATGCACGCCGGGACTGTCCTCCCACTTTTCAGTCCCGGTCAGCACCACGGAGTACGCCGTCCTCCCGTTCCCGTCCGTGGCCTTCTGCACCATGACCGTGCTGTTCTCGACCTGCGCCCCGTCCGGGCCCACGCCCGAGACGATGTTCTTGGCGTCCTTGAGCGCCGCGGCGGTCCCCGCGATCGTGGTGGGCACGGCTCCCGCGTGCCGCGCCCCGGCCGGAAGCGGTCGCTCGGGCATGCCCGTCATGTGGTGGCGGGCCGCGTTCGCGGCGGTCACCCCGGTGAACACCTCCCGGCGTGCCTCGCGTAACGCGCGCGGGGCGAGCACCGGTCGTAGGGCAGCCGACACACCGCGGTCGAAGGCCTCTGCCGGGGTCAACCGGCGCCCCTTGCGATACGGCGTGTACCACGCGACGCCCGCCAGAGAAGCCGACAGCACGGCGGCCGAGGCGGGCGCGAGCATGGCACTGAGTACCCCGGGTTCCTCCCCCGCTGCATCCCTCCACGGGTCGCCCGCGCCCCCGGTGGTCTTCTCGGACCTGCCGTGCGCGGTGAGCAACCCCACGGCCAGCGCTCGCGCGTGCTGGCCCAGCGTTAAGGGCCTCGGCGCCGACGACGCCGCACCGCCGGTTCTCCCGTCCGGCTCCGCCGCGACGACGCCGGGCCCTGGTGCGTCCGCACCGGCTCCCGGGGTGCCTGCACCGGCTCCCGGAACGGTGTGGGACCCGGAGGCACTCCCGCCGGGCACGACGGGGTACTGAAGCAGCCCATCCATGAGATCGTCCAGGCCAGGCCCGCGGATGAGGGCGTCGGTCCCGCGCGGACCACCTCCCCGGATGAGGAGTCCGTACTGCCACGGCTGGACCCGCTCGAGGAACTCGTGCGGTGAGTCGATCCCCGCGCGAGCCAGTGCGACGTCCAGGTCTTCCAGGGTCCGACCGCCATCCCGGGCCAGAGGGCGGGTCACACCGTACAGGGGCAAACCCCACACCCGCCCCGCCAGGAGGGACGTCAATGCCCTCTCCACGGTCTCGTAGTTCTGCCGCGCGAGAACCAGTCGCGCGGCAGAGGCCTCCAGTGCGGCGATCTGCGCGAGCAGGTCGCGGCTCACGAGATCGGCGAGCGCCCCCGCACCCGCCAGGGACGGCTGCCCCGTGAGGGACCACAGGTGCAGTTCGGCGGTGACCGGGACGAGCCCGGCGAGGACGCCGCCCACGGTCTCGACCACCGCGGTGAGCGAGCCCTCGATCCCCGAGATGACGTCCGTGTCCACCATGACCGCGGTGCCGCCCGGGACGCCACCCGAGACCTCCATGCTGGTTCTCGCGCCCTCGACGGCGGCTGCGACCCGTTCCGGGTCCGCGTGGCCGTCCGGCGTGGGGCGTTCCCCGGAACCAGGGGTGAACAGTTCGCTCTGGAGGTCCTCGGCCCGCCCGTGGACCTCGGTCACGCCGTGTTCCATGCTCACGGCAGTGTCCCGCGGAGACGAGGCGGCCGCATCATCCGCAACCGGCACGGCGGCGGGGCCACCTCCCGCCACCGGCACGGCCGACCTCCCGGCCTGTTCCTCACCCGCGGCCGGCACAGCTGCGTCCTCCGAAGATCCGGTGCTCGAGCCCAGCACCGTCCGCGCCGCCGCGGTCACGGCGACCCGCCCCACGACGCGCTCGCAGCGTGACCCGTCGCGAGTCCCACGCCCAGCACCGTGCTCAGTGCCGCGGCCATGGGAGCTCCCATCTGGGCGATGCTCTCGACAGCCGCGACCCGTTCCGCGAGCGCGGCCGCCCCCGTCCGCACGAGCTGAGCAGTTTCACGACAGCGGTGCGAAACGTCTCGCAGTTCCTGCTCGTGGCGATCGGCGCGGGCCCGGAAGGACCTGGCACCCGGGCCCTCCCACGCACCGTGGGTCTCCGCGAGGGACGCGATCCGGGAGGCGAGCCCCGCGAGGTGCTCCGCGGCGTCGTCGTAATGACGTGCCACGAGGCAGAGCCGTTCGTGGACCAGCGCCGAGACCGCCGATGGGGACGTTCCCGGGAACACCGGGCTCGCGAGTTGTGACATGACCGGTTCCTTCCCGCGCCCCACCACGCGGGCGCCACGCGACCAGGCTAGGGAACGGCGATCCTGTGCTCGGGCGGCCCCGGAAGCATGTGTATCCACGCCCTGCTCGGCCATCCCGAGAACCGCGGTGCAGGACGTTCACCGCGGCGAGGGGCGCCCCGGCGCGTGAAAGAATGAGGGCCATGTCGAACACCGCGCAGACCCTCCCCTCCGGACGTGTGGCCCTGAGCCAGCAGTCACCCGCCATCGCGCTGGGACCGCTGGACGGCCGTTACCGCCCCCAGACCGCCGTGCTGGTGGACTACCTCTCGGAAGCGGCGCTGAACCGCGAACGGGTGCACGTGGAGGTCGAGTGGTTCATCCACCTGTGCGAGCAGCGAGCGCTCACGGGTCTGGAACCCCTCTCGGATGAGCAAAAGAGCGGTTTGCGCGCAATCGTCGCGGACTTCGACGCCGCGTCGGTCGCGGAACTGGCTGAGATCGAGGCCGTCACGGTGCACGACGTCAAGGCGGTGGAGTACTACATCGGGCGCAGGCTGCCGGGGCTCGGCCTCGAGCACCTGACGCCGCTCGTGCACTTCGCGTGCACGTCCGAGGACATCAACAACCTCTCCTACGCGCTCGGCATCCGCGATGCGATCAACCACGTGTGGTTGCCCGCGGCGCGCGAACTGGTCGCGGCGGTGGCCACGATGGCGCGGGACGCGAAGGCCATCCCCATGCTGTCTCACACCCACGGCCAGCCAGCCACGCCCACGACCCTGGGCAAGGAACTCGCAGTGTTCGCGCACCGCCTGGGCCGCCAGGTGCAGCGCGTGGCGGACACCGAGTTCCTGGGCAAGCTCAACGGCGCCACCGGGACGTTCGCAGCGCACACAGCCGCGGCCCCGGACACGGACTGGCCCGAGACCTCCCGGTCCTTCGTGAGCCACCTGGGGCTCACGTGGAACCCGCTGACCACCCAGATCGAGTCCCACGACTGGCAGGCCGAGCTGTACGCGGACATGGCCCGGTTCAACCGGATCCTGCACAACCTCTGCACGGACGTGTGGTCCTACATCTCGATCGGTTACTTCCACCAGATCCCGGTGGAGGGTGCCACGGGCTCCTCGACCATGCCGCACAAGGTCAACCCCATCCGCTTCGAGAACGCGGAGGCCAACGCGGAGATCTCGTGTTCGCTGCTGGACACGCTCGCCGTAACCCTCGTAACCTCGCGGTGGCAGCGGGACCTCACGGACTCCTCGTCCCAGCGCAACATCGGGGTGGCGTTCGGTCACTCGTTGCTGGCGGTGTCCAACGTGCTCAAGGGCCTCGACCGCCTGGACGTGGCACAGGAGGTGCTCGCCGAGGAGTTGGACCAGAACTGGGAGGTCCTGGGCGAGGCCGTGCAGACCGCCATGCGCGCCGAGGCCATTGCGGGCCGCGAGGGCATGGACAACCCCTACGAGCGGCTCAAAGAACTCACCCGCGGCCACCGCGTGGACGCCGACCGGATGCGCGAGTTCATCGCGGACCTCGGCCTCTCCGAGGACACCGCCCGGCGCTTGAGCGAGCTGGGCCCCGGGCAGTACACGGGCCTGGCCGAGCAGCTCGTGGACCGTTACCTGGACTGAGCCGTCGGCCCGGCCCGACGCCGCCCGGTCCCGCCCCCGGAGCGGCTCCGGAGCGGCTCCGGGCAGGGCCGAGGCAGCACCAAACACCTGTGTCCCGGAACAGCACGCTCCACGCGTGATCACGTGCTGTTCCGGGACACAGATGTATTCGGGGGCCCGGCGGAACTCACGAGCGCCGCCGGGCACCGCATGACCCCGCCCGGGGTTGTGCGCCCTACTTGCGCTTCTTCCGGCCCTTCGCGTCGGACTCCAGTTCCTTCCGATCACCGTCGGGGGAACCGTCCTCGAACTTCTCCGCGCGCTCACCCAGGGCAAGGTTGGGCGGGAACTCGTCCGGGAAATCCCCGAAGGCCTCGCGTGAGGCCTTGATGACCTGGCGGGCCATGGCCAGGTTGGCGCCGCCCCCCACCACGGCGCCCAGACCGAACGGCAGCGCGCGGCCCAGCACCGCGCCGGACTGGCGGGCCAGGAACCGCTTGACGAACATGTTGCGGATCGAGCGGCCCACGTCGAAGCGCTGGGAGCTGTCCGGGGACTTGCCGAGCATCAGGCCCCACTTGCTCGTGAGGCTCTTGCTCGCGGACGAGCTGGACAGCAACTGGCCCATGAGCGCGCTCCCGTCCTCGCCGAGCATGAGCGCCATGATCATGGTCCGGTTCTGCTGCTCGTCCTTGGGCTCCACCCCGTGCAGTTCGGCCATGGCCTGCGCGTACAGGGCCGTAGCCTCCAGGTAACCCGCCACGGCGGCGGAGGACAGCCCGAGGGACGCGATGGTGCCGATCCCGGGGACCGCCGCGGTAGCACCCACGGCGCCGCCGCCCACGGTCACGGAGCGCAGGTAGAGCTTCTCGGCGCGCTTGGCGATCTGGGCGGGCGTCTCCTTGGGGTGCTGCGCACGCTCCCGCTTGAGCGCCTTGACCACCCACGGCTGTTGGATGCGCAGCACATGGTCCAGGAACTTGTTGACACCGGGCTTGGGTTTGCCGTTCTCATCGAACGCCTTGTTCAGGGGGTTCAAGTCCATCAACGACCACTCCTCGAAACGGGTTGGGGGTGTTCGGCGGGTACCGCCGAACACATCAGCACTACTATTCCACAGCGCGCAGCGCTTTCGGCGTGCCCGACCCCCGGCGCCTATCATGCGCGCGGCCGACGACGCCGCCACGGCCCCGTCCCACGCGCGGCTCACACCGGAGTCCTGCCACCGCATGGCCGCGAGCAACATCATGGGCAGCTGCTCGAAACCGCCCACCGTCTCGATCTTCAGTGTCACGTCCTTGGACGTGGCATCGAGCTCGGACAGCTGTTCCAACAGATCCGCGACATCGTCCGCGCTGCGCACGAAGGACATGTTCAAGAGGTCCGCGTGCCGCGCCACGAAACGCAGATCAACGGCAGGTGAACTCCGCCCGCGGGTCAGTGCGTGCTGAAGTCGGTGAACGCCCCCGTGGGCGGGCCGAAGTGCTCGTCCACGGTGATCACCGCACCAGGGGTGTCCCGGGAGATGAGCGCCTGCAGCAGCTCACCCACGGCCCAGCGCGGACCCTCGGCCACAACGGTCACGGTGCCGTCCGGGTTGTTGGTGGCACTTCCTACGAGTCCCAGTTTCTCGGCCTGGCGCCAGCACCAGTAGCGGAACCCCACGCCCTGCACGGTCCCGTGCACCACGGCGGTGAGGGCGAGGGTCCCGTTCAGGTCCAGCTTGTCCTGATTGCGGCCGGCTGACGCGGCGGGATGAATCGACGGCATCTCCATGCGCCCAGCCTAGAAGACCCCAGCCTGGAAGACCCCGGTCGCAGCCACCCGGCAGACAGGGCCCGCAGGTCGGGAGCGGCTATCACGACCGGGCACCGGGGCCGACTGTCGGGCCGAGCTGCCGGAGCCCGAACCATCAGGGCCTGATTCGCGGGGCCCGATCTGCCGCGACCGGGCGTGAAAAATCGCCCGGCCCACGCGGACCCCGGTGGGGCCCGCCACGGACCGGGCGATCACGACTGACAAAGGCTGCAGATCAGCCCAGGTTCTCGAGCGCCTGTGCGATCGGGGTGTCACCGTCAGAGAACTCGATGAACTTCCTGGCGGTACCCCGCGGATCGGCGAGCACCCGGGCGGCCACGAGGGCCACGTTGCCGCGTGCCGTCTTCTTCTCGTCGTCGCTGCCGGCGCGGCCCAGCGTGATCTCCCCCGAGGGGTCGTCGTCGGTGAGCGCCCCGGGGCCCAGGATGGTCCACTCGAGGGAGCTCGCGCGCAAGTGGTCGTCCGCGTCCGCCTTGGACTGCGCGTAGGAGTAGAAGTCGTTGTCCTCAGGGACCCCGTGGTCCTGCCCGGCGCCCATGTAGGACACCATGACGTAGTGCGTGACGCCGGCGGCCTGCGCGGCATCCATGGAACGGATCGCGGCGTCCCGGTCCACGGCATACGTGCGCTCGGGGTCGCCCCCGCCCGCGCCCGCGGACCACACGACGGCGTCCTGGCCGGAGAACAGCTCCGTCATGGCCTCAACATCCAACTCCTGGACGTCCGCGACGACCGGTGTTGCCCCGGTGTTCTCCACGTCCTGGCTCTGCTCCCGCTTGCGGATCACCGCGTTGACGGTGTCCCCCTGCGTGGACAGCAATCGGCTCAGCTGCAGCGCCACCTTGCCGTGGCCACCGATGATCGTGATCTCGGACATTGCGGGTCCTTCCTGTCGGAACGGGTGTCGCGGGGACAGCGCGTGCCCCCGACATCCAGTACAGCATGCGTCAGCGGCGGATTATTCCGAACCCCCGGGGCCCACCCGGTCCCCCTGCCGCCGCGCGATATGGGGGTCCTCCGCGCCCGGCGGGGCCGGAACGCCTCGGCCTCACGGGCCCGTCACACCCTGCGGGACCTCAGTTCTCGAGGCCGCCGTTGGCGAGGCTCGCGTTGAGCACCCGGGCGAGGGTCGACAGGTCTGCGTCCTGCTGTTCGGCGAGTGCGTCCGCGAGCACGCCCAGTAGGCCGTGGACCACGAACCGGTCCCGGATCTCGACGACGCCGCGGTCCTCCCCGCTCTCGCGATCCTCCCGGAGGCTGCGCAGACCCGTCATGGCGTGTTCCGCGACCGCCCCACGTGCCAGGGAGGGACCGGGCCCGCACAGCATGGCCCGGTAGAACTCCTGGTGCTCGTCCAGGTGCGCCACGAGCGGGGGCAGGACCAGGTCCAGCGGACTGGCCTCGCGGTTCTGCAGGGCGCTCGGGGCCAGGGGGAGGCGGGCCAGCAAGGATTGCGTGGCGCCGAGCAGCACCTGGTCCCGCGAGCCGAAGTTCTCGTACACGGCCTTGCGGCTGACCCCCGCGGCCTGCGCGATCTCGGTCATCCCCACCTGGGAGCCCCGGCGCGCGACCAGTTCGACGGCGGCTTCCACCACGGCCGCACGGGTGCGTTCGATCCGCCGGTCCATGTGCGCTCCAATGTCAGGGTCGTAGAAAGGGTGCCCATCCATTGAACGCTCAAACAGGAAATTACGCGACAACCTAAAGGGTGAGACCCGAAAACCTCAGCGCGCGGGCGTAACCGCCTCCACGAGGAACACGCGCCCGTCCCCGCTCAGGGTCACCGTGCTCGGGGTCTCCAGGCAGATCAGGGACTCGCCCGATGTCGCTCGCGCACCCTCCGCGTCCGCGTCACCAGCAGAGCGCGCGGAGACCTCCACGTCCCCCTCGGTCACGAGCACCATGCACACCCCCGCGAGCTCCCGGGTGACGGGGCGCTGCGGGCTCACGCGCACCGCGGCCAGGGAGAGAGCGGGGTCCCACAGCGTGTACCGCACCACGCCGTCCTCGGCCTCGCGCGGTTCCAGGACGCTCACGGGTTGCTGGGCGGTGGCCATGACCCTCAGCAGTTCCGGGACGTCCACGTGCTTGGCGGTCAGACCAGCGCGCAGCACGTTGTCCGAGCACCCCATGATCTCCACCGCGGTGCCGCTGAGGTACGCGTGCACCTGTCGGTCCGGGGTGAACAGGGCTTGGCCGGGGGCCAGGTGCACCATGTTCATACACAGAGCCACGAGCAGACCCCGGTCACCCGGGTAGTGGTGGGTCAACAACCGGATCAGGTGCGTCGCGCGTTCCACGGGATCCGCCTCCGCGGACAACCGGGGTTTGTCCGCGTCCTCGCCGCGGGGCGAGGTGGCCGGGGTGGTATCCACAGCGGTAACGCACGCGCGCACGGCGGCGGCAGCGGCGTCGTCGGCGAGCTCGAGCGCGTACTGCACGGGACACTCGGACGCCGCGGCGTCCGCGAGCCACGGGAGGTTTAGTTCCCGGGAGAGACGCTTCAGGTCGGCCCGATCCTGCTGACCCGCGAGCAACCACATGGGTGACAGCGCCACGACCGTCTCCGGTTTGGCGCGCTCGTCCTTGTAATTACGGTGCGCGGAGTCCCGCGCGACGCCCGCGGCGTTCTCCCGCGCGAACCCCTCACGGGCCTGTTCCTCGGACGGGTGCACCTGGATGGACAGCGGCGCCGCGATCGCGAGGATCTTCAGGAGGAACGGCAGGTCGGGGGCCACTTCGTCCAGGCCGCGCTGGACCCCGTCGAGGGTCACCCGGGACGGAGCGCTCGCGTGGGCACCCATCCACAGCTCGGCCTCGGGTTCCTCGGTGGGTGCGGAGCGCCCCTGCATGCCGGCGAGGACCGATCGCGATCCCCACGCGTAGTGCTGGATCGGATTGGTCATCCTCAAGAACTCGGCCATGTCGAACATGTAACCACAGCGCCCCGGAAAACGCCGGACTACCGGGGTTCACCGATCCCGCTCACGTAGAATCGGGACGGTGACCACAGATCTTTCCTCATCATTCAAGGCGTACGACGTCCGCGGCATCGTGGGCGAGAGCATCACCGCGGACAGCGTGCGCGCCACCGGTGCCGCGTTCGTGGACGTCCTGGGCCTGGCCGGCTCCGGGGTGGTCGTGGGTGGCGACATGCGCCCCTCTTCCCCCGAGTTCGTGGAGGCGTTCGCGGCTGGCGCCACTCGCCGCGGTGCGGACGTCACGGTGATCGGCAGCATCTCCACGGACGAGCTGTACTTCGCGTGCGGCACCCTGGACAGCGCCGGCGTCACCTTCACCGCGAGCCACAACCCGGCCGAGTACAACGGCATCAAGATGGCCAAGGCCGGAGCCGTCCCCGTCTCCTCGGACACCGGCCTGTACGAGATCCGCGACGTCGCGCAGCGCTACCTGCACGCCGGGGAGATCCCGGCCTCCGAGCACCGCGGCCAGGTCTCGCGTCGGGACGTACTGGGTGACTACGCCCATTACCTGCGCAGCCTGGTGGACCTCTCCGGGATCCGCCCCCTCAAGGTCGTGGTGGACGCGGGCAACGGGATGGCCGGGCTGACCACTCCGGCGGTGCTCGGGGACGCACTGTTGGACCCGCTGCCGCTCGAAATCGTCCCGCTGTACTTCGAGCTGGACGGCACATTCCCCAACCACCCCGCCAACCCACTCGAGCCCGCCAACCTCGAGGACCTGCAGCGGGCCGTGCGCGAGCACGGCGCGGACATCGGGCTCGCGTTCGACGGCGACGCCGACCGCTGCTTCGTGGTGGACCAGAACGGTGATCCCGTCTCCCCGTCCGCGGTGGCCGCGATCGTCGCCGAGCGCGAGATCACCCGGGCCCGCGCCGCAGGTGAGGACCGGCCCGTGGTGATCCACAACCTCATCACGTCCAAGGCGGTCCCCGAGCGGATCGAGGCCTCGGGCGGGCGTGCCGTGCGCACGCGCGTGGGCCACTCCTTCATCAAGGCGGTCATGGCCTCCGAGCGCGCCGTCTTCGGCGGTGAGCACTCCGCGCACTACTACTTCAAGGACTTCTTCAACGCGGACACGGGCATGCTCGCCGCGATGCACGTGCTGGCCGCGCTGGGTGAACAGGACGCGCCGCTGAGCGATCTCATGCGCACGTACGACCCCTACGTGGCCTCCGGGGAGATCAACTCCGAGATCGAGGACAAGGCCGCCGCGGTGGACCGCGTCCGAGCCCACTTCGCGGCCACGGACCCCGCCGTGCAGGTCGAGGACATGGACGGCACCACGTTCACCCACCCCGAGCAGGGCTGGTGGTTCAACCTGCGTCCGTCCAACACCGAGCCGTTCCTGCGGCTCAACGTGGAGGCCCCGGACGCCGCCACCATGGAGTCGGTGCGGGACACCGTCCTGCAGCTCGTGCGACAGGACTGAGCCCGCCGGGCGCCGCGGGTCCCACCTGCGGCGCCCCCGCTCGAAACGCCGTCCCCGGGCACCCGCCGCGGGCTGCCCGGGACGGCCCGGAGAACACGACGACGCCGCGCGGCCCAGGTGGCCACGCGGCGTCGCCGTCATGTCAGGGAGGCTCAGGCGTTCGCGGCGCGCGCCTCGTCGTGGAGCATCCACTGGTCGGGACCGAAGATCTCGTAGTGGATGTTGCGCCCCGGCACACCCTTCTCGATGAGCTGCGAGCGCAGCGCCTTCATGAAGGGCAGGGGGCCGCACATGAACGCGTTGGTGTCCTCGTCCACGTCCAGGTCCACGTCCGTGATGTTCATGAAGCCCTCGTGGTCGCCCTCACCGGGGGTCTCCATCCACGTGATCATCGTGGCGTTGGGCAGGCTGTCCACGAGACGCTCCATGATCTGGCGGCCGGGCCAGCGCTCCTTGGAATGATCCGCGTGCAGCACGGTGACCTTGCGCTGCGAACCCTCCTTGGCCAGGCGGTCCAGGAACGCGACGATGGGCGTGGTGCCGATGCCTGCCGAGACCAGCACGAGCGAGCCGTGGCCCTCGTCCAACACCACGTCACCGTAGGGGTTGGAGATCTCCAGGACGTCGCCCTCGTTGATGTCCTCGTGCAGGATGGGCGTGACCTCGCCTTGGGGATCCTTGCGGATCACCACGCGGCGATGGCCCTCTTGGGACGGCACCAGCGTGAACTGGCGGGGCTGGCGGATCCCGTCCTTGACCTTGACCTGGATGGTCACGTACTGACCGGGGATGGGGCGGGTCAGCGGGGTGTCGTCCGCGGGTTCGAACTCGAACGCCACCACGCCCTCGGCGATGTCCTCCTTGGACACGAGCTTGAAGGGCGCGAACATGACGTCGTTGGCCTGCTGGCCGTAGAGGCCCTTCTCGAGCTTGATCAGCGCATCCGCCATGAGCCAGTACACCTCGTCCCACGCGGCCACGACCTCGGGGGTCGCGGCGTCACCCAGGTCCGCGGCGATGGCCCCGAACAGGTGCTCGTGGACGGTGGGGTACTCCTCGGGCAGCAGCCCCAGGGACGCGTGCTTGTGGGCCACGCGCGAGAGCACCTCGTCCGGGTAGGAGTCCGGGTGGTTGAGCAGGTGCGAGGCGAAGGCCACGATGGAACCGGCAAGCGCCTGCGGCTGGGTGCCGTTCTTCTGGTTGGAACGGCTGAACATGCCGTCCAGCAGATCGGGGCGGGCGTTGAACATGGACTTGTAGAACTCGGGGGTGATCGCGGGGATCCGATCGGCGATCACGCCGATGGTTTGCTCGATGACCGGGCGGGACTTCTGGGACAGCATGATGATTTCCTCTCATCGCGGTGTGACGAGAGTCAATTTAGCATTTGAAATGCACGTTAAAGAACCGACGCGCCATCCCTGGCGGCGGGGGTTCGCACGCTCGGGGGACGCAGCCCCAGTTGCACTGCGATGGGGCCCACCTGGCGGGGATTCACGAGGTCCGCGATGGTGATGCCGTCCAGTTCCCGGTAGAAGGCCTCACGCGCCCCGGCCAGGGCCCGGCGCAGCCGGCAGCCGTGGTTGAGCGGGCATGCGACCTCGTCCGCCTCGCACTCCACGATCGCGGTGTCCGCCTCCAGGATCCGCAGCACCTGGCCCACACTGGCCTCCCGGCCCTCGTCCGTGAGTATGACCCCGCCAGCGCGCCCGCGTTGCGAGCACAACAGGGACATCCCGCGCAGTTTGGCCACCGTCTTGGCCACGTGGTTGTACGGCGCCCCCACGCCGTCCGCGATGCGCTGCGTGGACATCATGGTGTCCGGGGGCAGCCCTCCCATGAGCAGCAGCACCCGCAGCGCGATGTCCGAAAAAGCTGTCAGCCGCACAGTTGTCCCTTCGTCACCGGCCCGTCCTCAGCCCACCGATGACGACGCCGCGCGGCCGGTCTGGCCGCGCGGCGTGATCATACAGGATGGCCCCGGCCGCGTGACAACGCGGATCGGAAGACCGGCGTCAGCTGTTGCGCAACCGGTCCTCGAGCCCGGCGCGCTGTTCGAGAATCACCTCCGGCACGTCGCCGAGGCGCGCGAACCACTCGTCGATCCCGGGCAGTTCGTTGAGCCACTCGTCCTTGTCCACGCGCAGCGCGGCCTCGAGATCGGCGTCGGAGATGTCCAGGCCGGTCAGGTCCAGGTCCTCCTTGCCCGGGACCACACCCACGGGGGTCTCGTGTCCCTCCGCGGTGCCCTTGAGGCGTTCGACGATCCACTTGACCACGCGGGAGTTCTCCCCGAAGCCGGGCCACGCGAAACCGCCCTCCGGGGTGCGGCGGAACCAGTTGACGTAGTAGATCCGCGGCATGTTCTCCTCGCCCACGCGGGCGCCGGTATCCAGCCAGTGCTCCAGGTAGTCATTGGCGTTGTAGCCGATGAACGGGAGCATGGCCATGGGGTCACGGCGCACCACGCCCACGGCGCCCTTGGCGGCCGCGGTGGTCTCGGAGGACAGCGTGGCTCCCTGGAAGACGCCGTGTTCCCACCCGAAGGACTCGGAGACCAGAGGCACGGTCGTCTTGCGGCGGCCACCGAAGATGATCGCGGACAGCGGCACACCCTCGGGGTCGTCGTACTCGGGGGCCAGGATCTCGACCTGCTTGATGGGGGTGCAGAACCGGGAGTTGGGGTGCGCGGCGGGGCGGCCGGACTGGGGAGTCCAGTCGTTGCCCTTCCAGTCCGTGAGGTGCTCGGGGATGTCGTCGGTCATACCCTCCCACCACACGCCGCCGTCGTCGGTCAGCGCCACGTTGGTGAAGATGGTGTTGCCGCGTTCGATCGCCCGCATGGCGTTGGGGTTGGTGGACCACCCGGTGCCGGGTGCCACACCGAACAGGCCGGCCTCGGGGTTGACCACGCGCGGGGTGTGGTCCTTGCCGAAGCGGATCCAGGCGATGTCGTCCCCGACCATCTCGGCCTTCCAACCCTCGATGGTGGGCTCGAGCATCGCGAAGTTGGTCTTGCCGCACGCGGACGGGAACGCCCCCGCGATGTAGTGGGACTCCCCCTGCGGGTCGGTGATCTTGAGGATGAGCATGTGCTCAGCCAGCCAGCCCTCGTCATGGGCGATCGCCGAGGCGATGCGCAGCGCGTAGCACTTCTTGCCCAGCAGCGCGTTGCCGCCGTAACCGGAGCCGAAGGACCAGATGGCCCGGTCCTCGGGGAACTGCACGATGTACTTGGCGGGGTTGCACGGCCACGGCACGTCCTGTTCGCCGGGCTGCAGCGGGGCACCCAGGGAGTGGACGCACTCCACGAACTCCGCCTTGTCGCGGGACATCCTCTCGAGGACGGGCGTGCCGATCGTGGCCATGATCCGCATGGAGCACACCACATAGGGCGAGTCCGTGATCTCCACGCCGTACTGGGGCTTCTGAGCGTCCAGTGAGCCCATCACGAACGGGATCACGTACATGGTGCGACCGCGCATGGCCCCGTTGAAACGCTTGGTCAGCGTCTCCTTCATGGCCGTGGGGTCTTCCCAGTTGTTGGTGGGACCGGCACCCTTCTCGGTCTTGGTGCAGATGAACGTGCGCTCCTCCACGCGGGCCACGTCCTCGGGGTCCGAGAACGCCGCGAAGGAATTGGGGAGCTTCTCGTCCGAGAGCCGGACCAGGGTGCCCGCCTCCACCATGAGGTCGGTGAGCCGGGTCCACTCGGCTTCCGAACCGTCTGCCCAGTGGATGTGATCCGGCTGGGCCAGCTCGGCGATCCCACGCACCCAGTCCACGAGCTCCCGGTAATCCGTGGGGGGATTGTCCAGGGACTGCTGGACCTCGCGGTTCAGGGCGGTGGTCCCGGTGGTTGCTGTGCCGTTGTCAGCCATTGACATGTCTCCTCGTTGAGGCCGTCGTACGTGCCGCTTCCCGCCGAGGTGCGCCGTCCGTTCATGCTTGCCACGTCACTGTGGAACGGTTCCGGGGGCCGACCTCGCAGGGGGTTGCGCGCGGGTGTGCCTGGAGTCTATCGCGGGGGGGCCCTTCCGGAACGCGAGTTACACCACATCGCGGCCCCGACCATACGGCTCGCACCGCCCAGCCGCCCCGGCACCGCGCGGGCACCACTCCGGCGCGATTTGTCGCCGGGCACCGGCGGGTGTAAGTTATTACCCGTTGCAAGGGCCTCGGTCGTTGCTTCAGGAGCGCCTGTAGCTCAACGGATAGAGCATCTGACTACGGATCAGAAGGTTGTAGGTTCGAATCCTATCGGGCGCACTTCTTGTCGGACCCCGCATCCCCCAGGATGCGGGGTCCTTCTCATTCACCGCCGCGCCTCGGTATCAGGATCGGCTCCAGGATCGAGGTACCGCCGTGTCCCCTCTCACGACCCCCGTTCGTCGTCTCACCCTGGGCGCCGCGGCGCTCGCGCTGGCCCTCACGGGGTGCGCGGCTCCCACCGATTCGGCGGCACCCTCCCCGTCCGCCTCCGCGACCACGAGCGCTGCGGCCCCGACGACGACGCCCGCCGCGCAGTCACCGTCCCCCACCCGGGGCGCGGAAGACGCGACGTCCCCCGCGGCGGCGGCGTCCCCGCAGGACGCCACCGATCACGCGGCGGCCGGGACCGCGCTGGCCGCGCTCGGGGACCTGCCCGTGAAGGGGCGCGCGCCCAAGACCGACTACTCGCGGGACCAGTTCGGCCCGCGCTGGGCGGACACCGATCACAACGGCTGCGACACTCGCAACGACATCCTGCGCCGGGACCTCACGGGGATCGCCGTCAAGCCGGGGACGCACGGGTGCAACGTGAGCTCCGGGGCGCTCGAGAGCCCGTACACCGGAGAGACGATCGACTTCGTGGCCGGGCAGACCACGAGCTCACAGGTGCAGATCGATCACGTGGTCGCACTGTCGGACGCGTGGCAGAAGGGCGCGCAGCAGCTCGACGCCGCGCGGCGCACCGAACTCGCGAACGACCCGCTCAACCTGCTCGCCGTGGACGGGCCGAGCAACAACACCAAGTCGGACGCGGACGCCGCCACGTGGCTGCCGCCGCGCACCGGCGAGCGCTGCGAGTACGTGGCCACCCAGATCGCGGTCAAGCAGCGCTACGAATTGTGGGTCACCGACGCCGAGAAGAACGCCATGGTGCGCGTGCTCGACACGTGCCCCGAGCAGCCGCTGCCCGAAGCGCGTCCCATCCCGGATCCCGCGGACTCACCCGTGGCTCCCGTGACCGAGGCGCCGGCTGCGCAAGCGGCAGCCGCCGAGGCGCCCTCGACTCCGGAGGCATCGGCTCCTGTGGCACCAGCTCCGGCCGCACCCGGTGCGGGCGCGGGATCCGATCCTGCGGACGGTGCCGTCGCGGAGGCCGAGGCGCCCGGTGCGGGAGCTCCGGGCGTTCCGGGTGCGGACGTCTACTTCTCGCGGTGCGCCGAGGCGCGCACGGCGGGGATGGCCCCGCTCTACGCCGGCACGCCGGGGTACCGTCCCGGCTTGGACGGCGACGGCGACGGCGTGGCCTGCGAGTCCAGGAGCTGAGCACCGGCTCGGGGTGAACTCCACACCCGAGGGGGCTCCGCATGAGCCCCATGCCCGCGGCGCATGGAACCGTGCGGGTTCTAAACCCCCGGGGTGTGGAAGCGCGTGAGGCGGGCGTCGGCGCCGTCGAGCACGGCCCAGTCCCCGGGGACCTCGAGCACCGCGGTGCCCCCGGTCGGGAAACCCGTGGCGGCATCCATCATGGCGTCCTGGTCCGAGTCACGAGAGGCCAGGCGCAGGATGGTGTCCAGCACCCCGGGCATGTGGGCGACCACCATGAGGGTGCGCACGGTTTCCGGGGCGTGGTTCACGGCCGCGATGATCTGCGCGTCGGTGGCGTCGTAGAGCCCGTCCCACAACTGCGGCGTGGGGGCCTTCTCCCCGAGTTCATGGCACACCCACGTGATGGTCTGGCGGGTGCGCAGCGCCGGGGACACCAGGATCATGTCCGGCGCGGCATGTTCGGCCAGCCACCGTCCCACGTCCGCGGCCTCACGGGCACCGCGCGGCGCCAGGGGGCGGTCGTGGTCCGGGACGTCCCGCGGGAAGTCCGCTTCCCCGTGCCGCATGATCACCAGGTGCTTGAGGTCGTGGGGTGCCATGGGCCCCAGTGTGTCACGGCGGGGTGCAGCCCGGTCACGGAAGCAACGCGACGGCGCGCTCCCGGGTGAGCGCGGTCTCGCGACTGAGGAGGATCAGATGGAGTACTCGGGCGCGGCCCACACGACGACCTCGGGGTGGTCGTAGAACCGGTACCCCTGACCGCGAACGGTGCGCACGGTGTTGGCCAAGCGACCCAGCTTAGAACGCAACCGCCGCACATGCACGTCGATCGTGCGCTCGGAGGGGACCTCCTCGGCGTCGCCCCACAGGCTGTCGAGCAGCTCGGTGCGACCCACGGTGCGGGTGCCGTTCTCCACGAGGTAGTTGAGCAGTTCGAACTCGCGGTGGGTCAGGTTCAGCAGCTCCCCGTCCAGGAACACTTCGCGGCGGGAGAGGTCGATCAGCACGCCCACCCGCTGACAGTCAATCGCGCTCCCGGCACCGGCCGCGGGCAGCGGCGCAATGGGTTCGATCACCGGGTCCGAGAACGTGGGGTCACCCAACGCGCTGCGCACGACTTCGAGGTCCGTACCTTCCGCGTGCACCGGGGCGAGGGCCACGGCGGCGTAGGAATCGGACTCGGGGACCGCGGAGCTGATGAACTGGCGGACGTCCTGCACGAGCTGCACGAGGTTGATCCCGCGGTCGGCGGCGGCTTGCTCGTCCACGCCCACGTAGATCACGAAGCCGCGGGCCTCGGTGGGCTGCTGCCCCGCGCCCGGTTGACGTTCCAGGCGTGAATCGGCACCGTGTTCGGCGGCGACGGAACGCAGGTGTCGGAAATCCTCAGCGGTCCCCACCATGCGATGCGCCCCGCGGGGTCGGGCCGTGGACTGGGCTCCACCCAGTCGGTGTCGCTGCGAGATGTGGACGTAACCCGGTGCGCCTGACATTCGAACCCCTGCCTCGTGATGCCCCCGTTCCCATGAATTCCCTGGAAAACGGCATTATCATCATGTTCTGCGACGCGCGGCTGGACTGGCAAGTAATATATGGGTTTTTTTCTCACATAGTGAGACCTACTCTTGATTCACGCGATCCCATGGCGAAATGGATTGCATTCTCGCCGAGATGAGGGGCTACTTCCCTGCTCGAGATGCTTTCCGAGAGCCGACGAGCGGGGCCTCAGTGCGCGACGCCGTACAGGCGGTCGCCCGCATCCCCGAGGCCGGGAACGATGTACGCGTTCTCGTCCAGTCGTTCGTCCACGGACGCCAGCACCACATTGACCTCGCTGTCGTCCAGTTCCCGGGTCAACCGGTCGAGGCCCTCGGGCGCCGCCAGCAAGCACACGCACGTGATCTGTTCGGCACCGCGGCGGTAGAGGAACTTGATGGCCTCGCTCAGCGTGCCACCCGTGGCGAGCATGGGATCGAGCACGTACACCTGACGGCCCGTGAGATCGTCCGGCAGCCGTTCGGCGTACGTGATGATGTCCAGCGTGGTGTCGTCACGCGCCATCCCCAGGAACCCGACCTCCGCGGTGGGGATCAACCGGGTCATCCCCTCGAGCATGCCCAGCCCCGCGCGCAGGATGGGCACGACGAGCGGCCGCGGGTACGCGAGCGCGATCCCCTGGGTCTCGGCCACCGGGGTCCGTACCGTGACCGGCTCCACGCGCACGTCCCGGGTCGCCTCGTACGCCAGCAGGGTGACCAGTTCCTCCACCAACAACCGGAACACCGGGGAGGAGGTGTCCTTGTCGCGCAGCACACTCAGTTTGTGGGCGACCAGGGGGTGATCCAAGACAGTGACTCGCATACCTCAGAATCTAGCAGCCGCCGCAGGGCCCGCGGACGTCACGGATTCATCACACGCCGGGGAAGATCAGCCGAGGGGACGAGGACGTGCCATAGGGTCATACGGGAGACTCGACATGGTTCTGCGCACGGCAATCCTCGGAAGGGACACCTGAATATGACGGCTCCGGTTCTCGAAACAGAGAATTTGGTCAAGATCTACGGCAGAGGAGAAACCCGCTTCGACGCCCTCAAGGGCATCAACCTGGAGATCGGCAAGGGCGAGTCCGTTGCGGTGGTGGGAAAATCCGGTTCGGGCAAATCCACTCTCATGCACCTGCTGGCGTTGCTGGACGCCCCCACGCACGGCGTCGTGGCCCTGGAGGGCAAGCCCACCGGAGATCTGAATGCCAAAGAACTCAACGAACTGCGCAATTCCGCGTTCGGTTTCGTGTTCCAGCAGTTCTTCCTGACCCCCAATCAGAGCGTGTTGGAAAACGTCACGCTCCCTCTGAAGATCGCAGGTGTTCCGGCCGGTGAGCGCAAACGCCGCGGCATGGAAGTCCTCGACCAACTGGACATGGCGGACAAGGCCGAGAACAAGGCCACCGATCTTTCGGGTGGTCAGAAACAGCGCGTGGTGATCGCGCGAGCCCTGATCAACGAACCCTCCGTGATCTTCGCGGACGAGCCCACCGGGAACCTGGACTCGGCAACGTCCCGGGTTGTGGAGGATATCCTCTTCGGGCTCAACCGGGACAAGGGCATCACCCTGGTGGTCGTGACCCACGATCTGGACCTCGCGCAGCGGTGCTCCCGGCAGATCTACCTCGTGGACGGGCAGATCGTACCGACCCCGGAGGCGGCCACGAACGACGTCGTCGATCGGCAGCCGCGCCGCGCCGCGCACCCGGCGGGCGCCGACGACGCCACCGGGACCGTCCGGATCACCGAGCCCACGACCGGCGAGATGATCACCCTCAGCGAGGCCGACGCCGCCGAGCTCACCCGCGCCGCCCAGGAACCCATGCGGCCGGGCAAGCACGCCGCCCCTTGGGCCACCAACACCCCACACCGCCCGACCGACCAGCCAGGAGCCACCGCGTGAAATTCCTCGATCTGCTGCGCACGGCGATCGCCAACACGTTCCGGTCCAAGGCCCGCACCGTCCTGACCGTGATCGCCATCTTCATCGGTTCCTTCACGCTCACACTGACCTCGGGCATCGGCACCGGCGTCAACGACTACATCGACAAGACCGTGGCCGCGTTCGGTAACCAGAACGCCCTGTACGTCCAGAAGGTGTCCGAGCCCTCCACCCCCGGCTCCGGCCAAGAGGATGGGCCCACCGAGTACGACCCCGAGCGGGCCAATGTGCAGACGGGGTTCGGTTCGATCGCAGGGCTCACGGACGCCGACATCGACAAGATCAGGGATATCGACGGCGTGGAGTCCGTGGACCCCATGTACATGGTCACGCCCACCTACCTGGAGGCCCCCGACGGCAAGAAGTTCCAGCTGAGCCTGGGCTCCCCGGCGGAAGCGGAAGGGCTGCAGCTGGAGGCCGGTGAGACCCCGGACCGGTCCGCGGACGAGATCCTGCTGCCCGCCTCCTGGGTGGCGCCCCTGGGTTTCGACTCCAACGAGGACGCCGTGGGCAAAACCGTGACGATCGCCATGCGCAACGCCGCCGGCGAGACCCGAGCCTTCGACGTCCGGGTCTCCGGCATCAGCCAGGCCTCCCTCGCGGGCGCGTCCACCAGCCCCATTCCCTCGTCGGAGCTGAACAGGAAGCTGTACGAGTACCAGACCTCGGGCTCACCCCGGGAGATGCCCAACACGTACTTCACCGCCACGGCCAACCTGAGCGACAACGCCGAGGTGGGCCCCATCAAGTCCCAGCTCGCGGACGACGACATGCTGGGCGTAACGGTCGAGGACCAGCTCGGGATGTTCCGGGCCGTGATCAACGGGATCGTGTGGATCCTCAACTCCTTCGCGATCATCGCGCTGCTCGCGGCCGGATTCGGCATCGTGAACACGCTGCTCATGTCCGTCCAGGAACGCACCCGCGAGATCGGGCTCATGAAGGCCATGGGGATGAGCGGGGGCAAGGTCTTCGGCCTGTTCTCCCTCGAGGCCATCTTCATCGGTTTCCTGGGCTCCGCGATCGGAGCCGCCGTGGGCGTGGCCACCGGCAGCATCCTCAGCGGGGTCCTCTCCAACGGGTTGCTTTCCTCGCTGCCCGGGCTGAGTCTGTTCTTGTTCGACCCGCTCAAGATCGTGATCATCATCCTCGCGGTGATGTTCATCGCGTTCCTCGCCGGGACCATCCCCGCCATGCGGGCGGCCCGGCAGGATCCCATCAATGCCCTTCGATACGAGTAATCCCCCCACACTCACGCAGTATCACTCGCACGATGCACAGGAAGGACAGTCCTCATGAGCAACGACACCCCCAACAACAACCCGCACAACCCTCCGTACGGTGACCCGGGCGCGACCCAGCCCGTGCCGCCCCAGCCCCTCGGGCAGGGCGCAGTCAACGGCTCGCCCCAGGGGCAGCAGTACGGCATGACCGGCGGCAAGTACGGCACCTCGGAGTACAACCCCAACCAGTACACCGGCACCATGGGCCGCCCCTCCACGGTGGACAAGCTGCTCAAGCTGACCCTGGCGTCCCTGGGGCTCTACGTCCTCAACGGCATCATCGGCCTGATCGCGGCGAGCAGCGTGGACTACACCCAGATGTACCGCGACATGGGCCTGAGCACGGAAATGGCCGATCAGAGCGCGAGCCAGATGGCCATGACCACCGGCCCCGTCGCCAGCATCATCAGCCTGATCATCGGACTCGCGCTGTACTTCCTGGTCTACAACGGCCTGAAGAAGGGCAAGAACTGGGCTCGCATCCTGGGCACCGTCCTCGCGGCCATCGCCATCCTGAGCGGAATCTTCGGCCTGTTCGGTGTCTTCATCTACCCCGCGCCGTGGAACATCATCATGGCCATCCTGATGATCGTGAAGGTCGTGGTGGACATCCTGTGGATCGTGACCGCGTTCCGCGCCCCTACCTCCGCGTGGTTCAACCAGAACCGCGTCCAGCGCTGACACAGCGTGGCATTACCGCACACCGCCAGGTCCATCCAGCTCTCGGGCTGGATGGACCTGGCTCTGTCAGAGGCTCGCGCCACGGAAGGCACGGGGGACGTGCCGATCGGCGCCGTCGTCCTGGACCCGGACGGCCGGGTCATCGGGCGCGGGTACAACCGCCGCGAGGCCGACGGCGATCCCACCGCCCACGCCGAGGTCCTGGCCCTGCGGAAGGCTTCCCGCGCGCTGGGGTCCTGGCGGCTGGAAGGCTGCACCCTGGTGGTGACGCTCGAACCGTGCGCCATGTGCGCCGGGGCGATCGTGCTGGCTCGGGTGCCCACCGTGGTGTTCGGGGCATGGGACCCCAAGGCGGGGGCGTGCGGATCGGTGTTCGACATCGTGCGTGATCCGCGCCTGAACCACTGGGTGGAGGTCACGGGCGGGGTTCGCGAGGCCGAGTGCGCCGCCTTGCTGCACGAGTTCTTCCGGGGCCACCGCAACCCCTGAACCGGGCCGCGCCCAGCCCTGGTTTGGAGGGGTTGCGCCCCGGGCTGTAAAGTGCTGGGAGTTGGTGACGTGTCCGAGCGGCCGAAGGTGCATCACTCGAAATGATGTTTGGTGTCAAAGCCAACGTGGGTTCAAATCCCACCGTCACCGCCAATTTTCGAGGCCCCTGCCTCCCCGAATTTCCGGGGGAGCAGGGGCCTCGTTCATGACCAGAGCCGGTTCACCCCCGGCCCGCGAAGCCGTCCACGAGGGCCACGGACTCCGGAGTCCCGGAGCGCTCGGCGATTACGCTGATCTCCTCCGCCAGGTGGGTCTCGTACTCCGCGACGACGCCGCGGCGCAGCAAGCGCTTCGTGGACCCGTAGGAACCGGCGGTTCCCGCGACGAAACGGTCCTCCACCTCTGTCAATCGCTCGGCGAACTCCTCCGCCGAAACGGATTCAGCAGCAATCCCCCACTCGACCGCTTCCGTCCCGGTGAGCCGGCGACCCCCGAGGGTCAGTTCCACCGAACGTTGATGACCCACTGCGCGGGGCAGCAGATAGGACACACCGGTGTCCGGCGTCAGGCCGATCGCGGCGTAGGCGGCGAGCACGGTGGCGTCCTCCCGGATGAGCGCCCAGTCGGAGTTGAGGATCAGCCCCAGTCCGGCCCCGGCCGCCGTGCCATTGACCCCGGCGATGATGAGCAGCCGCGAGCGCACCATGGCCAGGGCCAGATCCCGGGCCGCGGAGGCGAGTTCCCGCAGGAACTCGGGACGCTCGGTGGCCGGACGACCGGCCATGCCCTTGACGTCACCGCCCGCGCTGAAGAACCGCCCCGAACCCGTGAGGCTCAGCACGTGGACGGTGGGATCGGCTTCCGCCCGTCGCAGGGCGGACAGTGTCTCGCGCGCGAGGTCCAGGTCCACGGCGTTGCCGGTGGCCGCGCGGTCCCACACGATCCGCACCACGCCGGCTCTGTGCTCCACCCGGACGGCATCGGGGTGTTCCACGGTGTCCTCCTGCCTCATACCGGGTTCGTCCGTTCCGCCCGCAGTTCGCGCTTGAGCAACTTGCCGGACTGGTTGCGGGGCAGCTCCGCGACGAAGTCCACACGCTTGGGCACCTTGTAATCGGCCAGGCGGGCCTTCACATGGGAGCGCACCGACTCCGCGGTGAACTCCGATCCCTCCTTGGGGACGATCACCGCCGTGACGGCCTCGATCCACCGTTCGTCCGGGAGCCCCACCACCGCGACCTCGGCGACGTCGGGCAGCTCGTAGATGCAGTCCTCGATCTCGCGAGGAGCCACCAGGACACCCCCGGTGTTGATCACGTCCTTGATCCGGTCCACCACCTGAATGTACCCCTGTTCGTCCTGCACCACCTGGTCCCCGGAACGGAACCAGCCGTCCACGAACGCGTCCGCCGTGGCCTCTGGCTTGTTCCAGTAGCCGGTCAGCAGCTGCGGGGAGCGGTACTGGATCTCCCCTGGCTCCCCGGGTTGAGCGACCCGGCCCTCGGACGTGACCACCCGCGCCTCCACGTTGAACACGGGACGCCCACACGACGCCGGACGGGCGTCGTGCTCGGCGGGTGTCAGGACGGTGCACAGGGGCCCGAGTTCCGACTGCCCGAAGCAGTTGTAGAACCCGATGCCCGGATAGCGGGAGCGCAACCGTTGCAGCACCGTGACGGGCATGATGGACGCGCCGTACTGCGCCTTGCGCAACGACGACAGGTCCCGAGTCTCGAGGTCGGGGTGATTGCTCAGCGGCACCCATACGGTGGGCGCCAGGAACAGCGAACCCACGTGCTCCTCCTCGACCAGCTGCAGGATCTCGGCGATATCCGGTTTCCGGGTCAATCGCACCGCCGCCCCCAGAGCGAGGTAGGGCAGCAGGAACACGTGCATGCCCGCCGAGTGGTAGAGCGGCATGGCCACGAGCGGACGGTCCTGCGCGGTCAGGTCCAGCGCGATGATCGCAGACGTGTACTCGGCCAACAGAGCGGCGTGCGTCATCATGGCGCCCTTGGGCGCCGACGTGGTGCCGGAGGTGTAAAGCAGCTGCAGCAGATCGTGGCCGCGCACCGTCACCCGGACGGCAGCGTCGTCGGCCCGGGGATCGAACGCGGTCTCCTGAAGCGAGGTGTCGTCGTCCTCGCCGCCGGGCAGCATGGGCAGGACGCGTTCGACGGCGCGTGCTCTCCCGGAGTTCCGGACCTGCGCCACGAGCGGCAACAGTTCGGGATCGGCAATCACCGTGGTGGCCCCGGAGTCCTCGAGGACGTACGCGAGCTCGTCCCCTTTCAGTGCGAAGTTGACGGGGACGTGCACGAGCCCCGCTTGGGCGCACGCGAGGTACAGGATCGTGTAGACGTCCGAGTTCACGCCGAACGCCGCGACGCGCGTCCCCGGGGTCAGGCCCGCATCGGCCAGGCGGCGCGCGACCCGCCGGACCGCGTCCCCCAGCTCCCGGTACGACCAGCACCGGTCCTGGAAGAGCAACGCGGTGGCACCGCCGTTGCGCGACACGGCCCGTTGCAGCAGAGCCCCCACGGTGTCGGCGCGGGCCTCGCCCTGCGGTTCGTCCTCGGTGGATGGCGGCGTATGTGGTGCGGGATCGGTCATGGCGGGGTTCCCCTCATGGTCGGGTCCTCGGAGTCGGCGCGGATCCGGGGACGACGGCGCTCCCCGGGTCCGCGCGCGTAGTAGCCACAGTGCCCAAATGCGGGGGTGTTGTCCAGATCACGCCAGCTCCGCGCCACATCCGCCCTCCTCGAATATCTAGTGGAGCAAAAGCAGCTCGGGGTGCTCGGATGCTGCTTCTACTCAGTAAAAGCAGAGGGGTGCAGGGGGCGCCCACATGCTGGACGCATATTGCACGTTTACTTACTAATAGGTAGAACTGGGGTATGGGCCACCCCGGGATCAAGGGATTCTTTCGTGCAGCCGCTGGAATCCTGAGCTACCCCCAGGACCCACGGTCCTTCGCGCAGGTCTTCGGCTCCCTGACGAGCGCACATTACACACGAGGCCGCATCACGCACGTGCGGCGCGAGACCCCCGACACCGTGACCCTGTTCTTCACCGCGGGTGAGGGGTGGATCCCGCACCGGGCGGGGCAGTGGGCGCGGATCGGCGTGGAAGTGGACGGGAAGCGGATCTGGCGTCCGTACTCCATCAGCGCCCCCGAACACGGTGACCCGTCGATCACCGTCAAAGCGCAGGGCCTGGTGTCCGAACACATCGTTGAGCGCACCGCCCCGGGCAACGTGCTCTACCTGGAACGCCCCGAAGGACAGTTCCTGCTCCCGGACACCCCCACAGAATTGCTGTTCATGGTGGCCGGTTCCGGGATCACCCCGGTGATGTCCATGCTGCGGACCCTCATGCCGCGCAGGCCGGACCACGACGTCGTGCTGGTCTACGTGTCCCGGAGCCGGGAGTCGTGCATCTTCCACGACGAGATCCTGGAACTCGCGGACCAGTTCCCGGGTCTGCGGCCGGTCTTCTGGTTCACCGAGGAACGCGGCCGCCTCGACGCCTCCGACGCCGATGCCCTGGCCGAGCTGTGTCCCGATCACGCGGACCGGGTGACGTACGCGAGCGGCCCGGACTCGTTCGTCAGCGCCGTGGAGGACCTCTCGCGCAGCCACGGCGGCCCCCCCGTGGTGGAACGCTTCGATGTCACCAGGCAGTTCAGCGGCGGCCAACGCGGGGAAGTTTGGTTCACCCGTTCCGAGATGACCCTGGAGGTGGGCCCGGACGAAACCATCCTGGAGGCCGCCGAACGCGCGCAACACCAGCTGCCCCACGGATGCCGTATGGGCATCTGTCACAGTTGTCTGGTTCCCTTGACGGACGGGGCCGTGACCAACATCCGCACCGGTGAGCTGCACCGTGAACCCGGTCCCGTCCAGACGTGCGTGACCCGACCCGCTCCCCACGCCGCGTTCGACGCCTGACGCCCACACCCGGCGCCGAGCGCCGACACCGAACCTCCGGCACCTACACCCGGCGCCACCCGACTCGCCCTCCGGGAACGATCCACCCGGCGGCAACCCCCTCCCACGAAGGAACCCCATGACACTCGCACCCGCCGCCCGCCACACGGCCACCACGGCCGTGACGAATTCACCCCCGCGCCGCGATCCGCTGCGCCTCACGGAGGCCGAGCTCGCGGAACTCGCGGCCGATTTCGACGCCGTGCGGGACGAGGTCTTCTCCCGCCGCGGCCAGTCCGACGCCCAGTACATCCGCCGCGTGGTGGTACTGCAGCGCAGCCTGGAGATGACGGGGCGGGCCTGTCTGCTCTTCTCCCGTCACACACCCCTGTGGTGGGCCGGTGTGGGGTGCCTGAGCGTGGGCAAGATCCTGAACAACATGGAGATCGGCCACAACGTGCTCCACGGGCAGTGGGACTGGATGAACGACAAGGAGATCCACTCGACCACGTGGGAGTGGGACTTCGTGGCGCCGTCGGCGGGCTGGCAGCGAACCCACAACGAGACGCACCACACGTGGACCAACGTGCTCGGCAAGGATCGGGACGTGGGGTACAACGTGCTGCGCATGGACCCCGATCAGCCGTGGAAGCCCGTGAACCTGCTGAACCCGGTGATCAACCTGGGCCTGGCACCGGCATTTGAGTGGGGCATCGCGATCTACGACATCGAACTGGACCAGTTCCTGACCGGCAAGAAGTCCGGGCGGGCCACGTTCGAGGACTTCAAGCGCGTGTTGAAGAAGCTGGGCCGCCAGTCCGCCAAGGACTTCGTGGTCTCTCCGCTGCTGGCGTCTCTCACGGGTTCGGGGAAGGCGTCGCTTAAGGGGTTCCTGGCGGCGAACGTGATCCGCAACGTCTGGGCGCACACGGTCATCTTCTGCGGCCACTTCCCGGACGGCGCGGAGACCTTCACGGAGGAGGACGTGCGCGACGAGACTCGGGGGCACTGGTACCGCCGCCAGGCCATGGGCTCGGCGAACATCGACGGTTCACGCCTCATGCACTTCATGAGCGGGCACCTCTCCTTCCAGATCGAACACCACCTCTTTCCGGACATGCCGTCCAACCACCTGGCGCGCATCGCACCCCGCGTGCGGGAGATCTGCCGTAAGTACGGGATCCGCTACACCTCCGGCCCCCTGCCCCGGCAGGTCTTCCAGGCGTGGCGCAAGGTGTGCCGGCTCGCGCTGCCCTGACGACGACGCCGCTCGCGGCCCCGGCGCTTGCATCTACCGGCTCCGAATTCCCAGTGGAGTAGAAGCAGCTCGGGGTGCCCGGATTCTGCTTTTACTCCACTGGAGCAGCCACCCGCTGGGAGGGCCGGGCGGGTAGTTGCCGGGCGGGTGCGCGGGTCGTGAGCCCGCGGGTGGGCGGGCAACTCGTCCTGCCCGGCACGCGTCGCAAGTCCGATAGGTGTTCCCGCGGCGCTCCCCTAGGGTGTATTCCGGCACACACTCGCATCGCGGGCGGCCATGTTCCAGGAACCGGACGCGGCCCCGCCCGCGGTCAGGACAGGCAGGAGCACGCATGAGTACCGAAGAAGCCCCCGGGCACCTGGGCGCCAACGGCGAGGACGTCCCGGACGCCCACTACGTGCGCACGAGCGATCACGGTTTCCGCACCACGGTGTACACGCAGGGAGCGTGGAGCCCCCTGGAACAGCACATGGCGGCGTCGTCCGGCCTGCTGGTACACGAGATCGAACGCAACCACCCGCGGGAGGACGTGCTGCCGGTGCGTTTCTCCTTCGACATTCTGGGGGTCATCCCCGGTGGTGAGATCGAGGTGCACACGCGCGTGCTGCGCCCGGGCAGGACCATCGAGTTGGTCGAGGCGACCATGAGCGCCGGCGGGCGGGACTGCATCCGGTTGAGCCTGTGGCGGCTGAAGACCTCGGACACCCAGGACGTGGCCGGCGGGGAGATCGAGCCGCTGCCCCCCGTGGAGCAGTGCGAGCCGGTCAATATGTCCGAGGCGTGGGGCGGCGGGTTCATCAGCTCCGTCGAGGCACGTATCGCCCGGCGGCCCCGACCCGGCAACGGCGCGGGCTGGCTGCGGATCACCAAGTCGGTGGTCGAGGGCGAGGAGTCCTCCCCCACCGCCCGGTTCATCAGCTCGGTCGACGCCGCCAACGGGATCGCTCCGCGCGCGGAGATCGGACCGTGGGCGTTCCCCAATGTGGACCTGAGCATCCACATGTTCCGCGCCCCGGTGTCCTCGTGGGTGGGACTCGACACCCGGGTGGAGTTCGGCGGGGACGGCGCGGGCCTGACTCATTCGGAGCTGTTCGACGAGCACGGTCCGATCGGTCGGGTGGCCCAGGCGCTGACCCTGCGCCGGACGAGCTGAGAAGCCGGTGGCCCGCCAGGACTTGGGCGGGCCGGAACCGCCCGGCTCCGCCGGGGGTTGAGCAGGGGCCGGGCGGGTGCGGGTCTCATCACACTTCGCCACGCGATGTCCCCGGAGTTGACGCCCGATCATAGAATGGCCGCTAGTTCCCAGTAATCCGCAACATCCGGACGGGGTAGAACCCCAGGAGGTCCAGCCGCGTGAGCAGCATCCTGATCAATGTGACCAACCGCGAGGGCGAGCGCACCGAGGGCGTCGAGTGGAAGGACTACGAGACGCTCATGGAGTGCCTCACCCGCCACAAGTTCCCGATCCTAGCCACGTGCGGCGGCAACGCCTCGTGCTCCACGTGCCACTCGTACCTGGACCAGGACACGTTCGTGAAGACGGGCGGGACCAACGAGGAGGAGGAAGACCTCCTGGAGATGCTGGACGACACCCGCCACGACAACTCCCGGCTCACGTGCCAGGTGGAGTGGTCCGAGGACCTCGCGGGCGCGGAGATCACGATCGCCCCCGAGTGGTGATCGTCCGCCGCTGACGCGGTGGCAGCACGACACCGCCGCCCCGGCCCGGCGGTGTCGTCACCGGCGGCCTCGTGACCGGTGACACGAGTTGGTAACGCGGCGCCGCGTGGGTGAAAGTTGGAGCATGACTGCTCTCCGGGATGACCTCACCACACGCGCCGCTTACGTCTCGGACGCCTCGATCTATCGCCGGCTGCCGGCGGCGGTCGCGGAACCGCGCTCGGTCGAGGAGATCCGTGAGCTGTTGTCCACGGCCCGGGAGAACGGCTGGCCTGTGATCTCCCGCGGTGGTGGCACCTCCGTGGCGGGCAACGCGATCGGTGACGGGTTGGTCATCGACACCTCCCGGTACTTCAACCGCATCCTGGAGATCGATCCGCACGCCCGCACCGCCACGATCGAACCCGGTGTGATCTGCGATCAGTTGCGGGACGCCGCGAGCGAGTTCGGCCTGACCTACGGACCGGACCCCTCCACGCATTCGCGGGCCACCGTGGGCGGGATGGTCGCCAACAACGCGTGCGGTTCCCACTCGGTCGCGTGGGGTACGAGTGCGCAGAACCTTGTCTCGCTTACGGTCATGCTCGCCGACGGGCGCGAGGTCACCCTGGACGCGGGCGGCACCTCGGACGCCGCACTGGATTCCCAGCTCACCCAGTTGCGGGACCGACACCTGGCCATGCTGCGCACCGAACTGGGCCAGTTCCCCCGCCAGGTCTCCGGGTACGGACTGCACTACCTGTTGAGCGAGAACGGTTTCGACGTGGCCAAGGCGTTCGCCGGGACCGAGGGCACGTGCGGGATCATCACCCGGCTCACCGTGAAACTCGTGGCCAAGCCGCGCTTCACAGCGCTCGCGGTACTGGGTTTCACGGACGCGATCGCGGCGGCCACCGCGGCCCCGAAGTTCCGCGTCCGGGGCGTCACCACGATCGAGGGCATGGGCTCGGACCTGCTGGACGCCCTGCGCACCCGTCCCGGTCAGGAGAACGCGGGCCGTGAGCTCCCCGAGGGCGGCGGCTGGCTCTACTGCGAGGTGGGCGCGGACACCCAGGAGGCCGCGTTCGAGGCCGCCCGGGCACTGCCGGGACTCGTCGAGGAGACCGTGGTGGATTCCGTGGTCGTGGGTGATCCCGCCGAGGCCCGCGCGCTGTGGCGCATCCGCGAGGCCGGTGCGGGGATCGTGACCCGGCTTCCGGACGGTGGTGAGGCGTGGCCCGGGTGGGAGGACTCCGCCGTTCCCCCGCACCACCTGGGGGCCTACCTCAAGGACCTCTACGCGCTGCTGGACGAGATGGACCTGCGCGGCATCCCGTTCGGTCACTTCGGTGAGGGCTGCGTGCACATCCGGATCTCCTTCGACTTCAACACCGACGAGGGCGTGGCCCACTACCGCCGCTTCATCGAGCGCGCCGCGGAACTCGTGCACCGCTACGGCGGCTCGGTCTCCGGTGAACACGGGGACGGCCGTGCCCGCTCGGAGCTGCTCGGCACCATCTACTCCGACGAGGCACGCGGGGCCTTCGCCCGGTTCAAGCGGATCTTCGATCCCGACAATTTCTTCAACCCCGGGGTCGTGGTGGATCCCGAACCCCTCGACCGGGGCATCCGCCCGGGTCCCGGCGCGCGCACGTTCGAGCTGACCCCGGTGCACGCGTTCTCCGCGGACGACGGCTCGTTCGGCCAGGCCATCAACCGCTGCGTGGGCGTGGGCGCGTGCCGCTCGGACTCGGGGGCCATGTGCCCGTCCTTCCACGCGACCCACGACGAGGTGCACTCGACCCGCGGGCGCATGCGGTCCCTCGCCGAGATGTTGCGCGGCGAGCACATCACGGACGGGTGGAAGTCCAAGGAGACCTACGAGGCCCTGGACCTGTGCCTCTCGTGCAAGGCGTGCGCCACGGAGTGCCCCGTGAACGTGGACATGGCCACCTACAAGGCCGAGTTCCTGCACCACCACTTCCGCCAGGGCCTGGGCTCGTTCATCGGTAGGAACCGCCGGCCCATGGCGCACCTGACCATGGGGTGGATGCCGTGGCTCATGAAGCTCGTGACCAGGGTCCCCGGTTCGCTGCGCGCGGTGAACTTCCTGGAACGCTTCCGCCCGATCGAGGAGCTGACCAAGAAGCTCGGCGGCATCGAACCGAAGCGGCGGATGATCCGCTTCAACGACACCCCGCTCACGTCGTGGTTCAAGACCCGCACCCAGCAGGGCGCGGTGGCGCGCGGAGGCGGCCGCGCGGCGTCGTCGGCGGGGAAACCGTCCGTGGTGCTGTGGCCGGATACGTTCACGAACTTCTCCGCGGACGGGCCCGGCAAGGCCGCCGTGGCGGTGCTGGAGGCCATGGGCTATCGCGTGCTCATGCCCATGGGCAACGTGTGCTGCGGACTCACGTGGCACTCCACCGGGCAGTTGGACATGACCCGCAGGACCCTACTGCAGACCCTGGACGTGATGAAGCCGCTGCTCGAGGCCGGCTACCCGATCATCGGGCTGGAACCGTCTTGCACGGTGATGCTCCAGCACGACATCACCGAGCTGCTCCCGGATGACCCGCGCGCCCACAAGGTCCGGGCCCTCACGGTAACGCTCGGTGAGTTCAGTGCGCGCCACGCCGAGAACGGCGGGGACTGGCCGTTCGACACGCTCGAGACCCACGCGGGACCGGGCACCGCGGTGTGCCAGGTGCACTGCCACGAGAAGGCCCAGGGCGACTACACGCCGGAACTACGCGTGCTCGAGAAGCTCGGGGTGGACACCGCCGTGGTGGGCGGTGGCTGCTGCGGTCTCGCCGGGAACTGGGGCTTCGAACCAGGTCACCACGAGATCTCCCAGACCCTCGGGGAACGCAACCTGTTCCCCGCGATCCGTGCCGCGGGGCCCGGTTCGATCGTGCTCGCGGACGGTTTCTCGTGCCGCACGCAGATCGCCCAGGGCACCGACGCGGAAGGAGTTCACCTGGCACAGGTGATGTATGCCGCATTACGGGCGGAAAAGTAGCACACTGTTGCCATGAGGAGTCACTTGCCCGTCCCCCGGGGCACCCACACCGCCACCCGTCCGTTGCTCGCGGCCACCGCGCTGAGCGCTCTCATGGTCCTCTCGGCCTGCGGTTCCTCGGACGGCGCCTCGTCCGAGGAGCAGAACACCGCACCCGCCGGCGCCTCCGTCTCCGCGAGCGCCACGGCGTCCCCGAGCGCCTCGTCCACGTCCCCGAGCCCGTCGGCCAGCCGCTCCGCGAGCCCGTCCGCGAGCGCCGAGGCCACCGAGGCCACGGAAGCCACAGACGCCGCGGCGTCCGGTGGACAGGAGGGGCAGGCCGCGGAGTCGGCGCAGCCGTCCGCCGAGCCCGATCGCCTCGCGTCCGCTCCCGAGCTGGGCATGCCCACTGCGAGCCCGTTCGACCAGGCGAAGGCGGATGCCCAGCGCGCCGGCGGCACGTGCAGTGCCGGGCAGCTCTCCGGATCGCTCACGCCGCAGCAGGGCGCGGCGGGTTCGGTCATTGCGTCCCTCACGCTCACCAACAACGGCTCCGCACCGTGCACCCTGAGCGGCTACCCGGGTGTGTCCTTCGTGGACGCGAACGGTGCTCCCGTGGGTGCGCCGGCCTCCCGGGACGCCTCGGGTGCGGGCACCGTGACCCTACAGCCCGGCGCGTCCGCGAGCGCCGGGGTGCGGATCACCCAGCCCGGTGTGATCGGTCAGGTGTGCAACCCGCACCAGGCCGCGGGCGTGCGCGTGTACCCGCCGGACAGCTACGAGTCGCTCGTGGTGCCCTACTCGGGTCAGGCGTGCGGCAACCCCAAGGTCTCCCAGTTGCAGGTCAAGGGTTTTGGGTCCTGACCCCGTCCTGGACCTCTTCTCCCCCGCGACCGCGCAGTGGTTCGACGCCGCGTTCAGCGGGCCCACGGCGGCCCAGCGCGGCGCGTGGGAGGCCATCTCGGCGGGCCGCCACGCTCTCGTGGTGGCCCCCACCGGTTCCGGTAAGACGCTCGCGGCGTTCCTGTGGTCGATCGACCGCTTGCTGACCGACAAGAAGGCGGACGGGCCCGACGACGCGGAGGACCGCACCTCGGTGCTCTACATCTCCCCGCTCAAGGCCCTGGGCGTGGACGTGGAACGCAACCTGCGCGCACCGCTGATCGGGATCACCCAGGCCGCCAAGGCCGCCGGCGGGGAGCCCCCGGAGATCTCGGTGGGTGTGCGCTCAGGTGACACCCCGCAGGCGATCCGCCGCGCCCTGTTGGCGCATCCCCCGGACGTGCTCATCACGACCCCGGAATCGCTGTACCTCATGCTTACGTCCAAGGCGCGGGAGACCCTGCGCCACGTGAACACCGTGATCATCGACGAGGTGCACGCGGTGGCCGGGACCAAACGCGGGGCGCACCTGGCGGTGAGCCTCGAACGCCTCGACGACCTCCTGGAACGTCCCGCGCAACGGATTGGGCTCTCCGCGACCGTGGAACCCGTGGACACCGTGGCCGGGTTCCTGGGCGGCTCCCAGCCCGTGGACGTGGTGCGCCCGCCGTCCGAGAAGGACTGGGACCTCACGGTGTCCGTGCCCATCCCGGACATGACCGTGTTGGGCGGGGCGGCGGCGTCGCCGTCGTCCGGGGACCTGGACGGCAACCTGGAGGCGTCCGACTACCAGGCCACCGCGTCCATCTGGCCCCACGTGGAGGAACGGATCGTGGACCTCGTGGAGGCGCACCGTTCCACAATCGTGTTCGCGAACTCGCGTGGCCTCTCGGAGAAACTCACTGCGCGACTCAACGAGATCCACGAGTTCCGGCTCGCCAACGCCGCGGAAGAGAGCCCCGCGGATTTGGACGGTGGCGATCCCGTGGCGCTGGGTGATGCGCTCTCCGACCTCCTGGGCGGCGCCGCCGCGCAGGCCGACGACGCCGCGCGCAGCGAGGGCGCGGTCAGCACTTCTCGGGCCCGCGACTCCGCCCCCGCGGACATCCCCCGCCAGCACAACCGCCACGAGGGCGCGTCCCCGGTGCTCGCGCGCGCCCACCACGGCTCGGTGTCCAAGGACCAGCGCGGCCTGATCGAGGAGGACCTGAAGACCGGGCGGTTGCGGTGCGTGGTGGCCACCTCCTCCCTGGAGCTCGGGATCGACATGGGCCACGTGGACCTGGTGATCCAGATCGAGTCCCCGCCTTCGGCGGCGTCCGGTTTGCAGCGCGTGGGCCGCGCGGGCCACCAGGTGGGCGAGGTCTCGATCGGGCGGATCTACCCCAAGCACCGCGGGGACGTGCGGGACGCGGCGGTGATCGCTGAGCAGATGCTCGCGGGGCACCTGGAACCGCTGTCCGTGCCCACCAACCCCCTGGACATCCTGGCCCAGCAGACGGTCTCGGCGGTTGCCGCGGAGGACGTGGACGTGGAGAGCTGGTACGACACCCTGCGCCGCAGCGCCCCGTTCCGTTCGCTGCCGCGCTCCGCGTACGACGCCGTGCTGGACCTGCTCGCCGGGCGGTACCCGTCCGACGAGTTCGCCCAGTTGCGGCCCCGGCTGGTGTGGGACCGCGAGACCGGGACCCTGCAGGCCCGCCCCGGTGCCCTGCGGCTCGCAGTCACGAGCGGTGGCACCATCCCGGACCGCGGTCTGTTCCCCGTGTTCCTCGTGGGCGAGCAGGACAGCAAGTCCCCCAAGCGCGTGGGTGAGCTGGACGAGGAGATGGTCTACGAGTCCCGCGTGGGGGACATCATCGCCCTGGGTGCCTCGAGTTGGCGCATCGAGGAGATCACGCACAACCGGGTGGTCGTGGCCCCGGCCCCGGGCGTGCCCGGCAAGCTCCCGTTCTGGCACGGGGACGGTCTGGGCCGGCCCGTGGAATTGGGCCGCGCCACGGGTCGGTTCACCCGTGAACTCGCCGGTGCCCAGGACACCGAGGCCCGCGAGCGCCTGGCCGCCTCCGGCTTGGACGAATGGGCCCGGGACAACCTCATGGCCTACCTCTCCGAACAGCGGGAGGCCACGGAACACGTCCCGGACGATCGCACGCTCGTGGTCGAGCGGTTCCGGGACGAACTCGGGGACTGGCGCGTGGTGTTGCACAGCCCGTTCGGCACCCCCGTGCACGGCCCGTGGGCGCTCGCGGTGCGCGCCCGGTTGGACGAGCGCTGGGGTCTGGATGCCAGTGCCCAGGCCGCGGACGACGGCATCGTGCTGCGCGTCCCCGCCACGGACGAGGAACCGCCCGGGGCGGAGCTGTTCCTCTTCGACCCGGACGAGCTCGAGCGCACCGTGACCGAGGAGGTGGGCGGCTCGGCGCTGTTCGCGTCCCGGTTCCGGGAGAACGCCGCGCGTGCCCTGCTGCTGCCGCGGGCGGATCCCGGTAAGCGCACGCCCCTGTGGCAGCAGCGTCAGCGCTCCGCCCAGTTGCTGGACGTAGCCCGCAAGTACCCGCAGTTCCCGGTGATCCTCGAGACCGTGCGCGAATGCCTGCAGGACGTGTACGACGTCCCCGCGCTGCTGCAACTGCAGCGCGATCTGGCCGGGCGCAAACTGCGCATGGTCGAGACCACCACGGACACCCCCTCCCCCTTCGCGCGCACCCTGCTGTTCGGGTACGTGGCCCAGTTCCTGTATGAGGGCGATTCGCCCCTGGCCGAGCGCAAGGCCGCGGCCCTGTCCCTGGACCCCTCCCTGCTCAACGAGCTGCTCGGTCGCGCTGAGCTGCGCGAGCTGCTGGATCTCGAGGTCATCGAGACCACGGTCCTGCAGTTGCAGCGCCTCGCGCCGGACCGTCGGTTGCGCGGCGTGGAGGGCGCGGCGGACCTCCTGCGCCTGCTCGGTCCCATGACGGCCGATGACGCCGCAGTGCGCTTGCGCGCGGAAGGCACCGCAGCGGCGTCGCCCCCCGCGCAGAGCGCGCCGGAGACCCCCGATGCCCCGGAAACCGACGACACCGAGGATGTCGACGCGGCCGAGGACGTGGCCCCCGAGTACCAACCCATCAGCGCGGACGCCGCCCGCGAGCTGCTGGACGCCCTGGTATCCACGAACCGGGCGATCGTCCTGCGCGTGGGCGGGCGCGAGGTCTACTGCGCGGTGGAGGACGCCGCGCGGATGCGGGACGCCCTGGGTCAGCCCTTGCCCATGGGTGTGCCCCTGGCGTTCCTGGAACCGGTCGCGGATCCCGTGGGGGACCTCGTGTCCCGGTACGCGCGCACCCACGGTCCGTTCAGCGTGGCGGAGGCCGCGCAGGCCCTGAGCCTGGGGCCCGCCGTGGTCGAGACCGCGCTGCGCTCGCTCGCCACGCAGCGGCGCGTGAGCGAGGGGGCGTTCCGCCCGAGCGGGGACCCCGCGGCGTCGGAGTCGGAATGGTGCGACGTGGAGGTGCTGCGGACCCTGCGCCGCCGTTCCCTGGCCGCCCTGCGCGCGGACGTGGAACCCGTGGACCCGCAGGTATACGCCACCTTCCTGCCCGCGTGGCAGCACGCCGTCCCGGGGCACCAGTTGCGCGGGTTGGACGGGGTGCTCACGGTGGTCGACCAGTTGGCCGGGGTGCCCGTGCCCGCGTCCGCGTGGGAACCGCTCGTGCTCGCGCAGCGCGTGGTGGACTACCGGCCCGCGATGCTGGACGAGCTCATGGCCGCGGGCGAGGTGCTCTTCTCGGGCGCGGGGTCCCTGGGCGGTGAGGACGGGTGGGTCGCGTTCCACCTGGCCGAGTCCGCGGAGCTGTCCCTGCCGCCCGTGCCGCAGCTCGAGGCCGCCGCCGAGGCCCTGGACTCCACGCTGGAACGTGAACTGCTCGCCGTGCTGCGGGCCGGTGGGGCGTACTTCGCGTGGCAGCTCATCCAGCCGCTCGCCGAGGCGGGCGTGTCCGTGGACATGGCCCAGCTGCGCACTGCGCTGTGGAACCTGCTGTGGGCGGGGCTCATCACCAATGACACCTACGCCCCGGTGCGCGCACTCGTCTCGGGCGGGCACTCCGCGCACAAGACGCCCAAGCGCCCGGGCCGTTCCCGTACGGCCGGGCGGCGCGGCGCCGCGCGGTTGCGGGCCGCGTCCCGCGGCCCCGGCGGTGTGGATCCGGCGGCGTCCGCGTCCGGCGACGGCGCTCGCGTCGTTCGCGCCGCGGGGGGCGGTGAGGACCGTGTCACGGCCGGGCGCTGGTCCGTGCTGCGCCCCGAACCGCTCAACCCCACCGTGCGGGCGCAGGCCCAAGCGGAGCTGTTGCTGGACCGCTACGGCATCCTCACGCGCGGTCCCGTGGCTGTGGAGGACGTCCCCGGCGGGTTCTCCACCGTCTACAAGGTCCTGCGCGCCCTCGAGGACGCGGGCCGCGCGCGGCGCGGGTACTTCATCGAGGGCCTCGGCGCCGCCCAGTTCACGCAACCCGCGACGGTTGACGTGCTGCGCAGTTTCACGGACGACGACGCCGCTCGCAAGGCCGAACCCCGCGTCCTCGCCCTCGCGGCCACGGACCCCGCCAACCCCTACGGTGCCGCGCTGGACTGGCCGGAAGCGGTGGCTCTCGAAACCAGCACCAAGCACCGCCCGGGACGCAAGGCCGGTGCCGTGGTGGTGCTCGTGGACGGGGCGCTGATCCTCTACCTGGAACGTGGCGGGAAGACCGCGCTCGCGTTCGTGTCAGACCCGGCCCTGCTGCGCCTCGCGGCGGAGGCCGTGGCCGGGCTCGTGCAGCGCAGGGCCATGGACTCGCTCGTGGTCGAGAAGGTCAACGGCGACTCGGTGCTCTCCTCCGAGGACCTCGTGACCGCGGTCCGGGACGGTCTGCTGGCGGGCGGCTTCTACCAGACCCCGCGCAGCGTGCGGATGCGGGCTCCCGTGGGCGGGGGCAGGTCCGGCTGATACCACTTTGATACCTTGAGGGGCATGTCGATGACTTTGCGGCTGACCGAGGACGACGAACTCGCTCTCGCCGCCCTGGCCGAAGCGGACGGCATCAGCCGTCAGGAAGCCACGATCCGAGCCATCCACGAAGTTGCGGCCCGGAGAGGTCACGAGCGGCAGGTGACCAAAGCGTCGGCGCGTGCACGTGCACGCTATGCCGATGTGTTGGACCGGCTCGGGCGGTGACGCGGTACCTCACGACCGAGGACCTACTCGTGGTGATCAACGATCTCGGAGTCGGTCCATTACGCGATGTGGGGTTGCTGGAGGCCACGGCGAGTGGCCGAGCCGATCTCCATGATGTCGCCGCAATGCTGCGACGGTGGCACTGACGCCACAGCTGCGAACTGCCGCCGAGCCCACTCCCGTTCGACACTGAACACCCCACCCTACCTAGGAGGCCCAGGTGCCTGAAGGTGATTCCGTCTACCGCCAGTGCAAGATGCTGCGCGAGGCGCTGGAGGGGTCCGTGATCGTGAGCTCGGACTTCCGGGTGCCCTCACTCGCCACATCGGACGTGTCCGGGCGCACGGTCGTGGCCGTGGTGCCGCGGGGGAAGCACATCCTCATCCGACTCTCCGAGGCCCCCGATGCGGCCGAGCTGAAATCCGGGGCCGAGCCCCTCACCCTACATTCCCACCTCATGATGGACGGCACGTGGCGGGTCTTCGACCGGGAACCGGCGGGGGGCGCCCCAACCGGCTCCGGCGGGGAACCACAAGCGGCACGCAGCAAAGGTGATGCTCCGGCCGGAAGCGGGCGAGCGGCGTCGTCGTCACGAGCAAGGAACGGAATGCGCACGAGCCGACCCGGGGCGAGTCCCTACCGACCGCGGGGGCAGGCCCGGCGGGGCGGCAGCGTGCGTTCACGCGCAGAAGCGAGGACCCGGCTCAGCGCGGACGTGTCCATCGGGCAGGGCTCGCACACCATTCGCGCGATCCTGCGCACCGAGGACGTCGAGGCCGTGGGTTTCGACGTCAAGGACGTCCGACTGGTGCCTACCCGCCTGGAGGACGAGCAACTCGTGGGGTACCTGGGCCCGGACATCCTCGGACCGGACTGGGACCTGGAGAAGGCCCTCGAGCGGCTGAGTGCGCAACCGGACCGGGCGATCGGCACCGCGCTCATGGATCAGCGCAACCTCGCGGGGATCGGCAACGTGTACCGCGTGGAGGTGCTGTTCATGTCGCGCACCAATCCATGGGTCACGGTCGGCTCCCTGCCGGAGGGCAAGCTGCGCGAGATCGTGACGCTCGCGCACAAGCTGCTGCACCTGAACAAGGACCGCTCGATGCGCTCGACCGTGGGGCAGGCACCGCAGGGTCGCCCCCTGTTCTGGGCGTACGGCAAGGACGGCCAACCGTGTCGCCGGTGCGGCGCGGTGCTGCGGCGCGGAGAGATCGACGACGCTCTGCTCACCGTCCCCGCGCCGGACGGCACCACGACGGCGCCGGGCACCGCAGTGCAGCACCTGCGCAAGATCGTGTGGTGCCCGCGCTGCCAGAGCGAGTGACGGGCTGACGAAAAGGGAATCGGCTGCGGGGTGCGCCCGGGCCCATCAGGACCGGAACGCACCCCGTGCGCGCGCCGTCGGCGAATCCGGACGTTCCGGTTCGTGGTGCGTCAGCGGGTGACCCAGGTCTTGCCCGTGACCGAGGACCAATGGACGGTGTAGCCCTTGGAGAAGCGCTGGCGCATCTCGGAGCCCACGCGGTATTCCTCGGTGGTGGGGTAGCCCCACCCGCGCTCGAAGCCGGCTGCCTTCCAGCGCTTACCGATCGCGCCGGTCTCCTTGATCACGTGCGCGCCGGAGGACGGGGACCACATGAACTTGTACTGGGCGCCGCCCGCGGCCCTGAAGTTCTGGTAGACGCCGCCGTTGACCAGGCCGCCGCGTTCGTTCATGGTCGGGTAGCCGAACTTGGCGGCCCCACCCAGTGCTTGGTACCGGCTCTTGATGCCGCCCTTGACGGTGTAGGCCGGGGGTGCCACGCGCTTCGCGGCCACGGGGGCCACGGTGTCGGCCTGCGGGCGCGGCGCTGCCGCAGTGACCGTGCGGGTGACGTCCGAGGGACCGCTGCCGGCCGGGTAGCCGTAGGAATCCACGGTGCCCACCAGGCGCCAGCCCTCGCCCGTGCCGGACAACCGGCCGTCCACGTAGGTCAGTCCGATCCCCACGACCTGCATCCGGGGGTCCGTGAGGACCTTGTTGTGCGCGTGGGAGCCCTTCCACCAGTTCATGAGGTCGGGAACCGAGCTCTGCCACGACAGCGCGTGGATCTCCCCCGCCGCGTTGTACCCGGCGGCCCGGCGGTCCGTGAGGAACAGGTTGCTGTGGTCGATGACCTCTTCCTTGACCAGTCGGTCGGACTGGCTCTGGGCGATGCCGGACAGCGACTTGGAGTACTTCACCGGGGCCAAGCCCTTGGATGCCCGGTGTTGGTTGATCAGGTTCAGGAGCTTCTGGGCGTCCGCCGCCCGCGTGCTGCTGGACACGGACACGATGTCGGAGGGTGCGGCCTGCGCGGGGGTGCCGATGAACAGGCCCCCGCTCAGGATCATGAGAGCCGCAGTGATGGTCGCGGCCAGGTTCGAGAAGGCTCGTCGGGTCGGGGAGTACCCGTCGATGGCAGGAATGCGGTGATGTGACATGGGGACCATTTCGTCGTTGGGCGCACGCGCCCGCACCTCCGTGGCATGACACCACGAGGGTGTGACAGACGTACGCGCTGTGGGGGGACAGCTCGTGGTGGCATGTGCCAACCGACTCGGGGCTGTGTGTACGACAGCCCCTGTACGGGCCCGATGAGGGGGGAAGACCCGCTGATAAGGGTACCCCGGGGTAGCCGGGTTTTGGTGTGTTACATCACACTCGGTCGGAACGTTTCGGCATCCTTCGACGGATGGTCAACTTTGCCCTTGCAGGTCAATGTGTCAGAAGTTCGCTGGGCGCCCCGGATCGACGAGCCGTGTGGGCGCTGGGTGACAGACGTGAGCTCACGGTGATCGTCTCACCCGTCATGGGATGGGTGAAGGTCAGGGAGCGGGCGATCAACTGCATGGGGTTGTCCGGATCCTCCACGTCGAAATCGTCCAGCGGTACCGGGTACAGCTTGTCCCCGCGCAATGGGAGGCCCAACGAGTTCATGTGCACCCGGATCTGATGGGTGCACCCGGTCAGCGGAGCGATCTCGTAGCAACCCCACTGCCCCGCGTCATCGGTGAAGCGTTCGAGCAGGCGGATGTCCGTGACGGCGTTGACGTCACCCGGTTCCTCGAAGGCCTGCACGACTCCCTGGATCTTGCGGATCCGGGACTCCACGCGCACCGGCTCCTTCCCCACCCGATCATTGACGCGGGCCACGGCCCAATAGGTCTTGGTCACCGTGCGCTCCTGGAACATGCGGTGGAACACCCCGCGGTCCGCCGCGTGCTTGCTCAGCAGCAGCACCCCGCCCGTGGAGCGGTCCAGCCGGTGCAAGGCGGAGATCTCGTCGTTGTGGAACTGGCACCGCGCAGCCACCACCACGGAGCGGCGGACGTTCTCGCCCTTCGGTGTGCTGCACAGCCCGTGCGGTTTGTCCACCGCCAGGATCCATTCGTCCTCGTACAGCACGTCGAGGGTGATGGGCGCGGCGCCGTCGTCCGGGACCGGGCGGTGGAACCATACCGAGGCCCCCGCTTCGTAAGGGGTGGCCGGGGTGACGACGGCGCCGTCGTCCCCGCGGACACGACCGGCGGCGACCTCGTGGGCGAACCACGCGGCGTCGTCCGGGAAACGCTGCTGGACGTAGTCCGCGGCCGTGGTCGGGAGACCGTCCAGAGCCCGCAAGACCGGGTCCGGGGAACCCGGGCCGGGCATCCGGACCCGCGCGGGCCCCACGCCGCGCACCGTGGGTAGCGGAGGGTTCACGCGTCGTCTCACTGCGTGTCCGATCCGGCGGTTACCATGGCCTGGAACCTAACACATGACCGTGAGGCGGCCTCGTGAGCGAGCACACCAGCCCGGAGCGCGTGGTGCTCCTGGACGATCAACACCAACCCACCGGAACGGCCCTGAAATCCACGGTTCACACCGAGGACACCCCCCTGCACCTGGCGTTCTCGTGCCACGTGCTCAACTCCCGCGGCCAGGTCCTGGTGACCCGCCGCGCGCTCGGCAAGCGCACGTGGCCCGGCGTCTGGTCCAACAGTTTCTGCGGTCACCCGGGCCCGGACGAGTCCTTCGAGGACGCCGTCGCCCGCCGTGCCCAGCAGGAACTCGGCCTGGAGATCCGCAACCTCACCGTGGTGCTGCCCGAGTTCCGATACCGCGCCACGGACGCCTCCGGGGTCGTTGAGAATGAGTTCTGCCCCGTGTTCATCGCCGTCGCCGACGACGATCCCCGCCCCGCCGAATCCGAGGTCGCCGAGTACTCGTGGGCCGCCCCCCACGACCTCGTGGCCGCGGTGGAGAGCGCCCCGTTCGCGTTCAGCCCGTGGCTCGCGGACCAGATCCGCGAACCCGTGCTGCGGGAGGCGCTGGGCTGAGGGCCCAGGTTCACCACCCTGGATCGGGTCACCTTTGGCCGTTGTGTGTTGATCGTCCCTCGGGTCATTCGGGGCGTAGAAATCTGGCATCAGTGTTCTTCCCCAGTGCACCAAATTACCTCCACCCTCGGTGAGTGGGATCGACTCCACCAGCTTCTCCGGGGAGCACCCGACATACACGAGGCAACGGGAGGCCACCAAGACGGTCAGCGAGGTAGAAAGCACAAGGTTTTTCCTGAGCTGGGTCTGCTTCTCCAGACCATGGGCGTAGTTGTTCCGCAGGCTCTTCACTTCTCTCTTCCACAGGTCGTGTGCCCCGGCAACCGTCCCACAGATTATCGGCACCAGTGGCTGTACATCGTCCAAAATGTCCTGGACACGCTGCTCAAGTGTGGGTTCTCCCAACTGGCTATTGAGGACACGATTTTTCAGGGTGGAGGCTATGAGATCGTCTATTTCCCCTTCATCCTTGACCCTCGCGATGATGTCCCCGATGGCGCGACGGGCCTTTTTTCTTGAGCTTTTGTCAGGGCACCGGTTTTCCCAGAGTGAAGCTTGCGGTGTAGCCCCTCCAGTGACATGACCATCGTGGAGAAGTCTGCGTCCACGAACCGTTCGCCATGCGTGCCACGAGCTAGAACATCCGCTTTGAGTTCAGGAGCCCGCCCCAGTTCTGGACGTCGTTCCAGCCAGGCAGCAATGAGCTCGACGTCAGACTCGCCCCTCCGAGCGGCCATGCCGTCATGACCTTGATCGTCTAGGGGATCTTCAACCATCCAACCGTCGACCTCCAACGGCCGCTCGGGCCCTCCGGCGATCCTCACTCGGTACCGGTCGGCCACAGCCCGGTTCATGCGCAGCAAGGAGAAGAACTCCTACAGGTGGACAGCAAAGCATTGAGTCACTTCTTGTAGAGGCATCGGTTCACGGCCCGTCCACTCCAGCTGTGTCCGCCTGACCAAAAATTTTTGGTGAGCTTCGAATCGTCGCTCACCAGGAAAGGTGAGTCGCACTGTTCCGGGCAGCGGTCCGGCCACCGGCGCGACCAAGTTGTCGAACCCCTGCCGTTCCTCAGCTTGGTCAGAAGTGCTCTCCAGGGACGCGATCGGAGCTTGCGCCCAGGCCTCCAATCCGCTCAGATGCACAAACAGACAAAGTGGGGTGATCTGGGTCGATGCCATACACGAGCTCGCGCACCACGCGCCTAGTCCACCCGCAAGTGATCACTCCTCGTGCATTTACTGGGGCCATGCCGAGCACTCGGCCCCGACGGTCGTCCCTGCCTGCCGGCGATGGCCGCACGCTGCTCTCCGTGCACCCGGTGGGGCCGTCCTTCGAGAACGCCCCCTATGCCCAGACCCGGGCTTTCTACACCAGGATGGGTTTCCTTCCCCTGGAGGAGCACGAGGACCTCGAATGGCCGGGCCCCACGCTCATCCTGGTCCGGGCCTTGCCCGCGACAGGCCAAGGCCACACTGAGAGCTAGTCGGCGGGGCGGCGTCGTCGACCGACGAGCCAGCCGGCGCAGAACGCCCAGAGGAGTAGGCCGACCAGGAGACTGACCCACCCCGCGATGGCCGCCGGGGGGAAGAGCGACGACCAGGGATTCTCGCCGAGGGGAGCATACGTTTCCTCGCTCAAGGGGGCGTATGCGAACCACCCGAACGTCAGGGTGGGCGGGTTGGACACCACCAGCAGGGCTCCGCCGAGAACCAGGACCACACCCAAGGACATCAGCACCACCAACCAACGGGGCAGGCGGCGTTGGTGAGAGCGAGATGTCGGGGAATCGATGGGGCCCATGACGCGAGTGTATGGGGAGGTGCTCAGGGATCCGCGCACGCCCCGACGCGAATTCCTGGTGGAGTAAAAGCACCCGACCACGGGGAAAAGCTGCGATAACTCAGAAAAGGCAGCGGGGGCACCGGGCGAGCCGCAGCAGCACCGGGCGATAAACTCCTCACACACCCCACCCGTCCTCCCAGGAGCCCCGCGATGTCCGAATCCCCCGCCCACCGCGCCGCGAAGGCCGCGCACTCCGTGGACCACCTGTTCGGTGCGCGGGCGCTGCGCGTGCCGGGCACGTACCTGGGGGCTGTCGCGTTCCCGCGCCCGTGGCGGGGGCCGTGGCACTACTGGTGGCAGGCCCATTTGCTGGACGCGTTCGTGGACGCCGCGGCCCGCGAGCGCCACGCCGGCAACCAGGACACCGCTGAGCTGGCCCGCTCCCGCGCGCATCGGTTGCTGCGGGGCATCGCCGTGTACAGCGGCGGGCGGGTGACCAACAACGTGTTCTTCGACGACATGGCCTGGCTGACCCTCGCCCTGGGGCGCCTGCGTGACGAGGACCTCGCCGCCACGGGCCGCACATCGCGCGCGCTGCAGGACGACGGCGCTGCTCTGGCCACGCGCCTCGCCTCCGGTTGCGACGACACCATGGGCGGCGGTGCGTGGTGGAACACCACGCGGGACTACAAGAACACGGCGTCCACCGCCCCGGTGGCGCTGACATTCCTACGCATGCACCGCACTGCCGAGGCACGCGCACTGCTCACGTGGTTGTTCGACACCCTCTTCGACGCCGAGCGCGGCGTGTTCCTGGACGGCATCCGCATGGCCGCGGCGGGCTCCGGGAAGGAGATCACGTCCGTGGACCCGCACGTCTACACCTACAACAGCGGCCCGGCCCTCGGTGCGGCCCTCGAGCTCGCGGAGGTCACCGCGGACCCCGCCGAGCGCGCACTGTGGCTCGACCGGGCGGCACGGCTCGTCCACGGCGCGGCCCGGGAGTTCACGGTCCCCGGCCCCCACGGTGCACCCGTGTTGCGCGGCCAGGGCGGCGGTGACGCCGGGCTGTTCACGGGCATCCTGGTGCGCTACCTGGGCGAAGCCGCGTCGTCGTCGTTGCTGGACGACGACGCTCGGGCCACCGCCCGCGCGCTCGTCACCGACACCGCGGACGCCTTGTGGGACGGGCGTCGGGAATTCGATCCGAACGAGGACTTCACGGTGCCCGCCGCGGTGCGAGCGGTGGGCGAGACGGTCGCGGTGTTCTCCCCCGAACCGGCGCAGCACGCGAACCAGGCGCAGCGGGCCGGCGCCCCGGTGGAACTCAGCACGCAGGTGCAGGCGTGGACCGTACTGGAAGCCGCCGCGCGTTCGGCTGATCGCTGAACTCGGCCGCTGACGCCGCAGATTCCTGGCCCGCGGGGGCGTCACGACGGTAGAAACGAACCATGAGTTCAGTACGCACCCCGGACCCCAACCCTGGCTGGCTCAGCGAGGACGACCTCAATCGTGCCCGCGCGTCCCTGCCGATCGTGTACGTACAGGCCATCCCCGTGCGCCTGGACCCGCTCGGTTGCATGTCCGAGATCGGGTTGTTGCTCACGCCCAATGACGAGGGCCGCATGGTGCGCACGTTCGTCTCGGGACGCGTGATGTACCGCGAGACGGTGCGCGCGGCGCTGCTGCGTCACCTCGAGAAGGACCTGGGACCGCTCGCCATGCCGCAGATGCCGTCCACCACGGTCCCGTTCGCGGTGTCCGAGTTCTTCCCGTCCCCGTCCGAAACCGGGCTGACCGACGACCGGCAGCACGCGGTGGCGCTGAGCTACATCGTCCCCGTGCGCGGTGAGTGCGAGCCCCGTCAGGACGCCCTGCAGTTGTCGTGGATGACCCCGGACGAGGCACTGTCCACGGATGTCCAGGACGAGTTCGAGGGCGGGCGCGAGGACCTCATCCGCCAGGCGATCGCCCACGCGGGATGGGGCCGCTGAACAGCGGATGATCTGCCCGGAGGGCGTCACGTGCCCCCGTTGGCCGCTTGCCGCATGAGCGGGATCTCCTGGGCGTGCGCCGCGACCATGGCCCAGTAGCTGTGGGACAGCCCGCTGAGGCTGCCCAGGATGCCGGCCACACCCGTGGCCAGGAAAAACCGACCGGCGTGGGCCCGCAGCTGTCCCGTGGTCAGCCCATGATGCTCCGGGACGGGCATCACCGGTTCCGACGCCCCAGGTTGGACAGCAACACACCGAGCATCCCGCATGCTGTGATGAGAACCCCCGCCTGGGTCTGGTGCGTGAACCGCGCGCGGATGGGCTCGTTGCGCGCGTAGATGGAGGTGAAGGCACCGAATGCCGCGTAGATCGCCAGATCCGTCCGCCCGACGACCAGCAGGAACAACAGGGGCACGGCCACGGACAGGGCGATGCGGGCGGCCGGGACGTGGTTGCGCTGGGACGGTGGGACCCTGAAGAATTCTGTGACCTGACTCACCGGATTGCGCTCGTTCTTTCGGCATCGGGTGGAGGGGAGACCACATTGTCTCTCGCTTTCGCGCAACCGGCACAATGGTGTGGTGTCCAGCACCGAATCCCCCTCCCCGTTCACCTTCCGGCTCCACACGCGCCTGCGTGATTCTCCCGTTCCCCAGCAGCGCATCCGGGACAATGGCGGCCAGTTCCAGGCCCGCACGGGCACCATCACCACGCCGCACGGCCCGATCCGTACCCCGGCGTTCATCCCGGTGGCCACGCAGGCCGCCGTGAAGGCCGTGCTCCCGGAGTCCATGGCGGCGGAGGGCGCCCAGGCGATGCTGGCCAACGCGTACCACCTGTTCCTCGAGCCGGGCGACGACATCCTGGACGCCGCCGGCGGGCTGGGCACCTTCATGAACTGGCCCGGCCCCACGTTCACCGATTCGGGCGGGTTCCAGGTAATGTCCCTGGGTTCGGGACTCGGCAAGGTCATCGACATGTCCGCGCTCACACCGTCCCCTGGGGGCGCACAGCCCGCCCCCGGGCACAAGCGCATGGCGCGCGTGGACGACGACGGCGTGTGGTTCCGTTCCTACCTCAATGGGGACCTGCACCGGTTCACGCCGGAGGTCTCCATGCGGGTGCAGCACAACATCGGCGCGGACATCATGTTCGCGTTCGACGAGCTCACTACGCTCCACGATTCCCGCGAGTACCAGGAGGACGCCCTGGAACGCACCCGCAAGTGGGCCCTGCGCTGCGTGGCCGAACACTGCCGGCTCACCGAGGCCCGTGCGGACAAGCCCTACCAGGCGCTGTTCGGGGTGATCCAGGGCGCCCAGTACGAAGACCTACGGCGCATGGCCTGCCGGGACCTGGCCGAGATGGGCTTCGACGGGTTCGGGATCGGGGGTGCCCTGGAGAAACGTCAGCTGGGGACCATTGTGCGGTGGTGCACGGAAGAACTGCCCGAGGAGACCCCCAAGCACCTGCTGGGCATCTCCGAACCGGACGACATCTTCACCGCGATCGACAATGGCGTGGACACCTTCGACTGCGTCTCCCCCACTCGCGTGGCCCGCTCGTCGGCCGTCTACTCCCCCGATGGCCGGTTCAACCTCACGAACATCCGCTTCAAACGCGACTTCACGCCCATCTCGGACACGTGCCCGTGCTACACGTGCGCCCACTACACCCGCGCGTACCTGCGTCACCTGTTCAAGGCCAAGGAGCGCAACGCCGCAACACTCGCGTCCATCCACAACGAGCGCTTCATCCTGGACCTCGTCTCCGGCGCGCGGGACGCCATCGACGCGGGGACGTACTTCGACTACCGTGACGATTTCCTGGCGAGGTACTACGGCGCGCCGTCGACCTCCACTGTTCCTTCCGAAACGGGAGGCCCGCGATGAGCGACCCCAAGCCCGTGCACGCCACCCCAGGTGTCCTGCGCCGCGTGAGCGCGTGCGCCGGCGTGGTGCTCGCGCCCAATCCCGGGCCCATGACCCTCGACGGCACCAACACGTGGATCCTCTCCGCCCCGGGGGACGGCCCGGAGCACCCGAACTACGGCCACCACCCGTCCGCGCAGGGCCGGGGCGAGTGGCCCGGACCGGATGTCGTCGTCGTGGATCCCGGGCCCCTGGACGAGGCGCACCTGCAGGCGGTCGCGGCGACCGGGACCGTGGTGCTGATCCTCGTGACGCACCGCCACGGGGATCACACGGACGGCATCGACCGACTCCACGAGATCACCGGTGCGCCCGTGCGTGCGGCCCTGCCCGAGTTCTGCCGGGACAGCGGCGAGCCCCTGCGGGAGGGCGACTGCATCCTGGCCGCGGGCGTGAGCATCCGCGTGCTGGCCACCCCCGGGCACACCTCCGACTCCGTGTGCTTCCGGTTGCCCCACGACGAGCCGGAGACGGTCATTACCGGGGACACCGTGCTGGGGCGCGGTTCCACCATGATCGACCACCCGGACGGTTCCCTGGGCGACTATCTGCGCTCCCTCGAACTGCTCGGGCAACGCTCGGGCGCCACGGTGCTACCCGCTCACGGCGCACCCCTGCCGGATCTGCAGGAGGTGTGCGAGGAACTCACGGAGCACCGGCTCGAACGCCTGGATCAGGTGCGGGAGATCGTCGCCGGACTCGGCCGCGACGCGAGCGTCGAGGCGATCACGGACGCTGTCTACACCGACGTCCCCGCCGGGGTACGGCGCGCCGCGGAGCGCTCCATCGCCGCGCAGCTCGCCTACCTGGGGTACTGACCCGGGGGCACCTCGCCTACGTGGGCTCCCGAGCCGGGGGCACGACGACGACGCTCGCGCCCTGCTACCGCGCGTTCGCCTCCTCGAGGGCGCGCGTGTCGTAGCCGGGTTCGCGGCGCTTGATCCAGCCGATCACCGCGTACGTGACCGGCATGATCACGACCTCCACGAGGACCTTGTAGACATAGCCCACCAGGACGTAGTTGGAGAACGCGGACCACGAGTCGATCCCGATGATGGGAGCGGCGATCGAGCAGAAGATCACGGTGTCCACGAGTTCGCCCACCATGGTGGAGGAGATCAGCCGCGCCCACAGGTGCTTCTCCTTGGTGCGTTCCTTGACCTTGACCATCACGTATGCGTTGAGCAGCTGACCCACCAGGTAGCCCAGCAGGGAACCCGCCACGATCAGCGGGACCGGGCCCAGCACCGTCTCGAACGCGCTCTGGTTCTCGTAGAAGGGCGCCGGCGGCAGGATGATCACGATCCAGAACACCAGGGAGGAGAACGCCCCGAAGAAGAAGGACGTGATGATCGCCTTGCGTGCGGCCCGGAAACCGTAGACCTCGGAGACCACGTCCCCCAACACGTAGGCCAGTGGGAACAGGAAGAACCCGCCGTCCGTGATGATGGGGCCGAACTGCACGCCCTTGGTCGCGCCGATGTTGGAGAGCACCAGGATCACGCAGTACGCGGCCAGGATCACGTCGAAGTACGTCCGGGGGCGGCGCGCGAAGAGGGACTGCCGTTCGCCCTGCGCGAGCGCGGCGGTGCGGGAGGAGGAAGTGTGGGGCGGGGTGGCGTCAGACACGGGTGTCCTTGGGATGTACGGAAGGGTCAGGGACGTCGTCTGCCACCCGGCGTCGAGCCCAGTGTAATGGGGTGGTGCGCCGAGTCGCGGGCACGTCCCGTGCGGGAGCACAATAGCGTGCATGAGCGAAACCACACGTAACCAACCGCCCGTTGCCATGACCGTCGCGGGCTCCGAGGCCACCGGCGGCGCCGGGGCGCTCGCAGACATCAAGACCTTCACGTCCCTGGGAGTCTTCGGATCGCTCGCGCTGACGTGCATCGTGGCGTTCGATCCCGAGAACGACTGGGGCCACCGCCTCACGCCCGTGGACCAGCAGACCCTGGCGAACCAGCTGCAGACCATTTCCGCGGCGTACGACCTGGACGCCGTGAAGATCGGCATGCTGGGTTCCCCGGACACGATCCACACGGTCGCCACGGCCATGAAGGACCTCGCGCCCCGCCACCTGGTGCTGGACCCGGTGCTGATCTGCAAGGGCCAGGAACCGGGCGCCGCGCTCGACACCGATCAGGCGCTCAAGGCACAGATGCTGCCCCTGGCCACGTTCGTGACCCCCAACCACTTCGAGTCCCTGTCCCTATCCGGGATGGAGGAGATCAACGACGTGGAGGACCTCAAGGAGGCGGCCCAGCGCATCCACGACTCCTCCGGGGCCACCGTGCTCGCGAAGGGTGGCGTGCGGCTCTCCGGCCCGGACGCCGTGGACGTGTTCTACGACGGCTCCACGCTTGAGGTGCTGTCCGAACCCAAGGTGGGCGAGGTCCCGGTCTCGGGCGCCGGCTGCTCGTTGGCCGCGGCCGTCACCGCGGAGCTGGCCAAGGGCGCCTCCCCGCTCGACGCCGCCCGCACCGCCAAGAGTTTCGTCTCCGCCGGCATCCGGCACCGGCTGGGATCCCACCTGCCGTTCGACTCCCTGTGGCAGGGCGGGCTCGCTGCCGAGGCCTGACCGAACACCGGCGACGAAGTTCCTGAAAGCCCGCGGGGAATGCCCTGAAGTAAGGGGCATTCCCCGCGGTCATGCGGTGGAATGGGGGAAGAACACACACGGCCCGTCAGCGCCCCGTCCTTTTGCTGACAGAATCAGGTAAGGTGTCGTCATGCCCCGCATCACCGCTTCCAGTAATGCCGCCCAGCGCGAGCGCACGCAGCGTGCCGTTCTCGACGCGTTCGGGGACCTGCTGTACAGCAACGGGCTCACCGATCTGACCATGACCCAGGTGGCCAAGACCGCCGGGGTGGGGCGCACCGCGGTGTACAACTACTTCGCGGACATGGGCGAACTGCTCGTGGCCTACGCCCTGGACAAGACCGAGCGCTTCGTCTCGGACCTGCATCGAGAACTCGCCGCGGTGGAAAACCCCGTAGACCAGTTGGGCGTGTACGTGCGGTTCCAGATCGAGGACCTCAGCCGCCGGCACCTGCCTCCCGGCCAGGCCATGCGCACCGTGTTGTCCCCGGAGGACTTCGCCAAGCTCGGCGAGCACGTGCAGCAACTGCAGTCCCTCCTCGCGTCCATCCTGCAGCGCGCCATGGACGAGGGCTACCTCCCGGAGGGCGACACCGACGAGCTGTCCGACCTGGTCCACGGCTCCCTCACCTCCACCGCGGATCGCAGCAAGTCGGTGCAGAGCGAGCGCGCCCAGCGCGAACGCACCCTGGCCACGGTCCGGTTCATCCAGCGGGGTCTGGGCGCCCAGTTCGACGCCGACTCCCGCCCCGTGCGCCTGCCCTCGCAGCCGCCCGCGCTGAGCGCGGTCTCCTGATCCCGAGCCCGGCTCCTCCGTCGGGTCCGGTCGACTTGCCCAGACGCCTGCCGCCTGCTGCAGCACGGGGAGCCTTCAGCCCGGCCGACGCCACCTACCCGCCACGTACGCCCCGGTTCTGCGGACCGGGGCGTACGGCTTTAGGGTGAATCCATGATTTTCAAGGCCGTGGGAGACGATCGCCCCTATCCGGACCACGGTCTGGTCACGCCCTCCGACTGGTCCAAGGTGGCCCCGCAGCAGGTCCGCCTGGGGGATCTGGTGACCACGACCTCCACCCTGAACCTGGCCACCCTCCTGGACTCGGACTGCACCTTCTACGGGGACCTCTTCCCCCACGTGGTGTCCTGGCGGGGAACCCTTTACCTCGAGGACGGTGTGCACCGGGCCCTGCGCACGGCCCTGCACCACCGTTCCGTGATCCACGCGCGGGTCCTGGAGCTCTGACCGCGCCGTCGCACGAGCCTTCGCGGCGCACGTAGCACGGATCACCAAATCTTCACTTTCCCGCCACGACCTGGTCGTTCGGCCTCCCTACCCTCGGGTCATCTCATCCTGACCTGGAGGTTTGCCATGCGTCTGCGTTCTCGTACCGCTGTTGTCTCGGCCGCGGCACTGGCCGGAGTCCTCGCCGTGACCACCGTGGCACCGGCCGCGGCGGGGGAAGGCCCGCGAGCGGCGTCGTCGTCCAAAGGAAACGAAAGGGACTGCCCCGGGTTTCCTTGACTCCTGACTTGTGAGGATCCTTCCTCACGGTGAGGATGAAACCGTGCCCAAGCCCTACCCCGAGGAGTTCCGCCGCGACGTGGTGGCGGTAGCCCGCAAGCACGAGGCCCCGCTGTCCCAGATCGCCCGCGACTTCGGGATTTCAGAAGCCACGCTCCACAACTGGTTGCGCAAAGCCGATGTCGACGACGGCGTCCGGCCAGGGGTCACCACGGCCGAGTCGGAGGAGCTGCGGGCGCTGAGGCGGCGCAATCGACTGCTCGAGCAGGAGAACGAGATCCTGCGCCGGGCCGCGGCGTTCTTCGTCCGCGAGCTGCCCCCAAAATGAAGTTTCCGCTGGTCCTCGACCTGGCCGCCGACGGGATTCCCGTCGCGGTGACCTGCCGGATACTGGGCTTCTCCAAGCAGGCCTTCTATCAGTGGAAGGCGAACCCGGTCACCGACCGGGACTGGGACGATGCGCACCTGATCGACGCCGCCATGACCATCCACGCCGACGACCCGGCTTTCGGCTACCGGTTCATCGCCGACGAGCTGCCCGACCACGGCATCACCGCCGGGGAGAACCGCGTGCAGCGGCTGTGCTCGGCCCAGCGGCTCTTCAGCGTCCACTCCAAGAAGCGCGGGCTCAACCGCAAGCCCGGTCCACCGGTCCACGACGACCTGGTGGAGCGGAACTTCACCGCCGGCGCGCCCAACCGGCTGTGGCTCACCGATCTGACCGAGCACCGCACCGACGAGGGCAAGCTCTACCTCTGCGCGATCAAGGACGTCTACTCCAACCGGATCGTCGGGTACTCCATCGATTCCCGGATGAAGGCGTCCTTGGCGGTCACGGCCCTGCGCAGCGCGGTGGCCCGCCGCGGGACAGTGGCCGGCTGCGTGGTCCACAGCGACCGCGGCAGTCAATTTCGAGCCCGGAAATTCGTGCATGAGCTCGCCCATCACGATCTTGTGGGGTCTATGGGCAGAGTCGGGGCGTGCGCGGACAACGCCGCCATGGAGTCCTTTTTCGCCCTGCTGCAGAAGAACGTCTTGGACCGGCAGCGCTGGTCCAGCCGGGAGGACCTGCGGCTGGCGATCGTCACCTGGATCGAGAAGTCCTACCACCGCCGGCGACGGCAACGCCGTCTGGGTCGCCTCACGCCGGTCGAGTTTGAGACCATCAATCACGGCCTCAAGGCCGCCTGAAACCGATCAACCCCGAGAGTCAACGGAAGTCGGGGCAGTCCCAAAGCCGGGACAAGCACGGACTGCGCGTGGCCACGTACAACGCGTCCCTGAACCGGGGCGAGCAGGGGCAATTGCTGCGGGACCTGTCCACACCGGACAACCAGCAGGCCCGGAACATCGCCGAGATCATCCAGATCAACGACCCGGACATCGTGCTGCTCAACGAGTTCGACTACGTCCCGGGCGGACGCGCCGCGCGGGCGTTCCGCGACAACTACCTGGCGGTGAGCCAGAACGGCCACGCGCCCGTGGACTACCCCTACCACTACGTGGCACCGGTGAACACGGGCGTGCCGTCCGGTCTGGACCTCAACCAGGACGGCACGGTAGGCGGACCGGACGACGCCTGGGGCTTCGGGCTGTTCCCGGGCCAGTACGGCATGGTGATCTACTCCAAGTACCCGATCGCCCGGGATCGGGTCCGTACGTTCCAGCACTTCCGGTGGCAGGACATGCCCGGCAACCGCCTGCCCACCGACTACTACACGCCGGAGCAGGCTGCGCAGCTGCGGCTGTCCTCCAAGTCCCACTGGGACGTCCCCGTGCGCGTGGGCCACAAGACCGTGCACGTGCTGGCCGCGCACCCCACGCCGCCCAGCTTCGACGGCCCCGAGGACCGTAACGGGCGCCGGAACAACGACGAGATCCGGTTCTGGGCCGATTACATCACGGGCACCAAGTCGGCGCGCTACATCTACGACGACGCCGGGCGGCGCGGCGGTCTGCCCCGCGGCGAACGCTTCGTGATCGTGGGCGACTACAACTCGGACCCGAACGACGGCGATTCCTTCCCGGGTGCCGCGCGGCAGCTGCTCGACAACTCCCGGGTGCACGATCCGCAGCCCACGTCCACGGGCGCCGTGGTGGCGAGCGCGCGCCAGGGCGGCGCCAACCGGACGCACGTGACGCGCCCGGCACTCGACACCGCGGACTTCTCGGACGATCCCGCCCCCGGGAACCTGCGGTGGACTACGCGTTGCCGTCCAAGAACCTGCCCCTGCTCGACGCCGGTGTCTTCTGGCCCGCTCCGGGCCGGCCCGGTTCCGAGCTGACCGGTGAGTACCCGTTCCCGACTTCCGACCACCGCCTCGTGTGGGTGGACGTCAAGGTCCCAGGCAGGCGCTGATCCCCGCACGACGGCGCGTCGCGGGTCTTCGTGTGAAGCGCCGCCCGCTTCCGACACCGCCTGTCACGCACCCCCTGTTCCCACACCCCCTGTTCCCACACCCCCTGTTTTCGCATCCTCTGTTTGCGTAACCCCGCCCCGGGGCGTGCGATCCCGATCCCCCACCCGACAAACCCTCGACTGGAGACCCCTCATGCCCGTGACATCACCCCTGTTCAGCCTGCGGACCCGCATCGCGACCGTGTCCTCCGGCGCGCTCCTGCTGTGCGGCGGCCTGGCCGCAACACCCGCGATGGCCACCCCCGCGCCTTCCGGTTCCACCGGGACCGTGTCGATCGCTCAGATCCAGGGCACCGGGGACGAGACGCCCCTGAAGGGCCAGACGGTCACCACCGAGCCCTCCGTCGTCACCGCCGTGTACCCGGGTGATCCGGGGACCCTGGGCGGATTCGTGATCCAGACCCCCGGAACCGGTGGGCACGTGGACACCTCCCGGGCCTCGAACGCCGTGTTCGTGTACACGGGCGCGACCCAGTCCACGGTCGCCGTGGGTGACCGGGTACAGGTCACGGGTGTGGCCGGGGAGTTCAAGGGCCTGACCCAGCTCGCGGGCAACGTGGAGGTCACTCCGGTGCGGGACGAGCTCCCCGCAGTGAAGCCCGTGACGAACAACTGGGCGTCCACCGCCGCGAACCGCGAGAACCTCGAATCCATGCTCTACCTGCCCAAGGAGAAGTTCCGGGTCTCCGACACCTACGGCGTGGGCCGCTACGGTGAGCTGGGCCTGTCCGCGGGCAAGGAGCTGCCCGCCCAACCCACTCAGGTGGCACGCCCGAACAGTCCCGAGGCGCGCACCCAGGCACAGCGCAATGACGCCATCTCGGTCACATTGGACGACGGCACCAACCGGGGCTTCGCGGCCTCGCCCACCCAGGAAACCCGCCAGGTCCCGTACCTGACCCCCGAGAACCCCGTGGCCGTGGGCGACACCGCGCGGATCACCGCCCCGGTGATCGTGGACTTCCGCTTCGACAAGTGGCGCCTGCAGCCCACCGCCCCGGTGGTCCCGGGCAAGGAACCGGCCCGGTTCTCCGGCTCGGCGGACCCCAAGCCGGGGGTGGGTGGACAGGTGCGGATCGCGTCCTTCAACGTGCTGAACTACTTCACCACCGTGGGGCAGGACAAGGGCTGCCGCGGCGGGAACTACTCCACGGACGGCACGTACAACGTGGCGCAGGGCTGTGACGCGCGCGGGGCCTACGACCGCGCGGACTTCGAGCGCCAGCAGGCCAAGACGGTCTCGGCGATCAACAAGGTGGATGCCTCCGTGGTCGGGCTCATGGAGGTCGAGAACTCCGCGAAGCTCGGCGAGCCCAAGGACGAGGCGCTCGCCTCCCTGGTCAAGGCGCTGAACAAGGCGGCCGGCTACACCAAGTGGGCCTACGTCCCAGTGGCGGATTCCGAGCTGCAGCCGGTCGCAGAGCAGGACTTCATCACCAACGCGATCATCTACCAGCCCCGCGAGGTCACGCAGGTGGGTCAGGCCCGGGCCCTCGGCTCCGAGGCCGTGGCCGGCGGCGCCTTCGAGAACGCGCGCACCCCGATCGCGGCCACGTTCACCGCGACCAAGGGCGGCGGCAAGCACGGCGCAGCACCCACCACGGTGGTGGTCAACCACTTCAAGTCCAAGGGCTCCGCTCCCCGCACCGGTCCCAACCGGGACACCGGTGACGGCCAGGGCGCCTGGAACGCGTCGCGCGTGGCGCAGGCGAGCGCCGTCGTCGACTGGATCCCCGAACTCACGGCCGCCGCGGGCTCCCAGGACGTGGCCGTGCTCGGCGACTTCAACTCGTACGCGCAGGAGGACCCCCTGCAGGAGTTCTACCGCGCCGGGTACGCACGGGCCGCCGAGGACGACTACACCTACGTGTTCGGGGGCCAGGTGGGTTCGCTCGACCACATGCTGATCTCGCCGTCGCTTGCCAAGCGCATGACCGGCGCGGCCGCGTGGAACATCAACTCGGGCCAGTCGCCCTTGCTGCAGTACGCCCAGTACCGCACCACGGCCCTGGACTACTACGTCCCGAATGAGATCGCCTCCTCCGACCACGACCCGTTCATCGCCGGGTTCCGGGCGGGCAAGAAGTAGCCTTCCCTTCCGGTACGACGACGCCGCCCGGCCCGTTGCGCACGAACGCGGCTGGGCGGCGTCATGCTGCCAGCCCCCGCGACCTCGGAGGCGCGGGACTCCCCGGCCGCCACGGGTGGATCGGGGAACTCCGCGGACAGCAGCGACCCCATCGGCGGGATGGCCGCGGTGACCGGCTCGCTCACGGCGGCCGAGACGTGCGAGCCCATCGACGCGTTCCGGGCCAACATGCCGGGGCAACGTGAGCAACGATCCCGCGGGTGCCCGCGAGGCCGTGGCGCGGCCGCGCTCGGCGGCACCGCAGGAGCTCAGCGGTAACCTGCGCGGCATGAAGCAGGTGCTGTACAACTTCGAGAACGGCAACAACCCCATGCAAGCGGTCGAGGGCAAGATGACCGGGCTGACCAACCAGTGCCGGGGCCTCGCGAACCGGTGACGGATCCGCGCAGACATGTGCGATCGTAATTATTCGGCAGATATTACTCAGGGGTCATTCCTGTTCCTATGATGTGCTCACCCCCCTTGATCGGTGAGTACCGCACAGGCCGGCGGAGCTGTCATCACACGCCCGCCACGGGCTTCCTCACCCTTAACGAAGGATCCGCGCATGTCCGCCGCAACCTCCGTCCGCCGCTCGGTCACGACCGGACTCATCGCATTGTTCCTCGCCTCCGGCACCGTTGCCGTGGGCTCCTCCGCACCGGCCGAGGCCGCCGTGGTCAAGCCGTGCAAGGCCAGCATGTCCGTGACGCAGCCCCGCCAGTACACCAAGACCTCCGTGAAGGTCTCCCAGGTGGGCGCACGCGCCAACGTCACCACCACGGCCAAGTACAAGACCACCACGACCAAGAAGACCGCGGTCGCCTCAACCAAGGGCACCGCCGTGACGACCTATTCGATCGGCCGGGCCACCCTGAACCGCAAGGTGGTCGTGGACGTCGTCGCCACCTCGGGCAAGACCACGTGGAAGTGCTCCACGTCGTTCACGCCGAAGCGCTGACGCCTCGGGTGGGGGGCCACCTTCCCACCCCTTCCGCTGGTGAAAATTAAGTGGAGTAAGAGCAGCCTGGCGCACGTGAGGCTGCTTTTACTCCACGAGGAATTCGACACGAGGTTCGACGCAGGGCCCACGCCCACGCGCCGGCGTTCACGAATGAGAAATGCGCCCCGTGCTGACACGGGGCGCATTTCGTCGATCACAGCGCGGAGGATGGGGGATTTTGCCTAAATCCTCAAAACACGCGGTAGATCAACAAATCTGGAGCCCTCAGAAAACCGTGTCACCCTGAATTTCACCCTATTTTCGGCGCGAGCGTGAAGGCCTGGCAACTCGGTGAAAACTGTGTCGCAAAGACAAACACAGTAGCCTGCAGCCAGACAGACGACTTTTCGGGCGGCGCATGCACGGTCGGCACCGGTCGGACTTGCTGTTCGGCGGCAGTCTACTGCGTGCGGAGCTGCAACCGCAGGAACGCAGAGCCCTCGATCCAGTAAGATGAGCTCAGGTACGTAGGTGTGCCTTGAGACTCTTAGCAAAGGCGAGAATTATGCCCGTCGATCTATCTTCACGCCTTGTGGTGGGCGTCGCATCCAGTGCTCTGTTCGACCTGGCTGAGTCAGATGCGTTTTTCAAGAAGCACGGCGAGGACGCTTACCGCTCCTACTCACACGAACGATTCAAAGAACCTTTAGGGCCGGGAGTAGCATTCCCGCTTGTTCGGCGACTGTTGAGCTTGAACGACCTCGCTGAAGACGCCGATCACCCACTCGTGGAGGTCGTGATCCTTTCTAGAAACGATCCCGAAACCGGCCTTCGAGTTATGGAGTCGATCCGACATCATGGTCTCGCCATGACGAGGGGAGTCTTCATGCAGGGCAAGTCTCCGTACAAGTTCTGCAAGGCATTCAACGTGTCCCTCTTTTTGTCTGCGGAAGACCAGGATGTACGAGACGCCACCGCAGTCGGGCTAACTGCCGGCCGAGTGATCGGGCAGCCTGCGAGCGATTCCACGGGGAACGAGTTGAGGATAGCCTTCGACTTTGACGGAGTGCTCGGCTCCGACTCCGCAGAACAAAAATTGCTAGAGCTAGGCGGCAACCTCGATGAATACAGCAAAAGTGAGCTCGAAGATGCCGACAAGCCAATTGAACCAGGCCCGCTACTTCCATTCTTGCGAGGCATCAACAAAATCCAGCGGCTCGAAGACAAACGCCTCAGCTTAAACGTGGACTACAAGCGGCGAGTTCATGTGGCCGTCGTTACGGCACGCAACGCGCCGAATCATCTGCGAATGATCCGCACGCTACAAGCGCATGAAGTGCGCATCAACGACGCGTTTTTCATGGGAGGAGTCGACAAATACCCTGTGCTACGTGAGCTGCGCCCGCACATCTTCTTCGACGACGATCCCAATAATTTCAAAACCGCAACCAACGACGTTCCATCGGTGCACGTGCCGTACGGCGTCAAGAACGTGATCAAGGAAGGCACAGCGCCCGATGTCGAGATCACGCAGACTGCAGAAACCCACGGCGCCCGGTAGTTTCTCAGCGGCGAAAGACGGAACTGAACTTTTCGTCGGCCCGCGCGACTAAGTTCTCGTAGTCGGTCTCGCTCACGCCGACGACAGACCACGGATCGTCCGGGTAGTTGTTCCTAACAGCCCGTAGTTTCTTGCTGATGGCGACGTACTCTCGGTCGAGCTCAAGCGGCTCTTCAGGATCCAGGGTGTAGTCGCGGCCTGAACCCGCCGGTCTCCAGGAGCGATCTGGCGATGTAGTTGGTGAGGTTGCGGAACCCGAGCGCGGAGCCGCGCAGGTGTTCGAGCCGGCCGTTGATCGCCTCGGTCGGGCCGTTGGATGTACCAGGACGATCGAAGTAGGCCAGCACGTCGGTGGCCCGCTTGGTCAGGGTCCGGCCGAGCGTGATCACCTCGCTCAACGCACCCGGGACGCCGTGGCTGAGGGAGTGGATCAGCCGCTGCATCAGCGCTCGGCCTCGGGCCCGGTCGGGTTCTCGGTAGGCGGCGATCATCCTCTGGTAGATCCCCCAGGTGGCCTCGACCTCGACGTGGGCGTCGGCCGTGAACAGCTTCTCCAGCCGGTCCCGCTGCTTGTCGGTGAGCAGGTCCGCTCCGGTGTGCAGGGTCCGGCGAGCCGAGTAGAGGGGATCGCCGGCCCGGCCGCGGTGGCCACGGGTGTCCTGCTGAACGCGGCGCCGGCACTGATCCAGGGCATCGCCGGCCAGGCGCACGACGTGGAAGGGATCCATGACCGCGGTCGCCTCGGGCAGCTCCTCGGTGGTGGCGGTCTTGAACCCGCTGAACCCGTCCATCGCGACTACTTCCACGCCCTGGCGCCAAGGGTTCTCGCGCTCGGCCAACCATGTCTTGAACGCCTGTTTGGAGCGGCCCTCGACCATGTCCAGCAGCCGGGCGGGACCCGTCCCGGCGCGAACCGGGGTGAGGTCGATGATGACGGTGACGTACTTGTCGCCGCGGCGGGTGTGGCGCCAGACGTGCTCGTCGACGCCGATGACCTTGACCCCGTCGAACCGGCCGGGGTCGTCGATGAGCACCCGCTTGCCCTCGGCCAGCACGGCGTCGTTGGCGGTGTTCCACGAGACTCCCAGGCCTTCGGCGACGCGGGCCACGGTCAGGTGCTGGCACACGATCCCTTCCAGCGCCCACCGCAGACCGCGACGGGAGAGCCTCGCCCGCGGCTCGGCTGCCTTGGTGGTGTCCTGGCGCCACACGTGTCCGCACCCGGTGCACCGGTAGCGGCGAACCGTGACCAGCAGCGTCGTAGGTCGCCAGCCCAGCGGCTCGTGCGCCAGGCGCCGCACCACGGTGTCGCGGGGCGTGCCCTCGCAGCCGCAGCGCCGGCACCACTGGTCCGGTTCCAGGACCCGGCAGGCCAGGATCGCCTGCTCGGGCTCGAGGCGCTGACCGACGACGTCAAGACCGAGCTCGTCGAGACAGCAGAAGGTGGTCAAGTCAGGGCAGGCGAAGGTAGCGTCAGGCACGTCGAGGTCTTCCAGATGAGGCGTGTAGGAACCTTCATCTTCGGGAGGCCTCGACCCCTATCCGGCGACCGACGCGCCGACCCCAACTACACCCTGGATCCTGAAGAGCCGCTCAAGCCATGCCCACTCGTCTTCAGTTTTCGGGCTCATCACAAAGCAGGGTGTAGCGGTGTCTTGAGCTGTGCGGCGCGTCGGTACGTGGATGGGGGTCGAGGCCTCCCGAAGATGGAAGTTCTCACACTGCCCATCCGGAAGACCTCGACGTGCCCCACGCTACCTTCGTTAGCCCTGACCTGACCACGTTCACCCGCCTCGATGAGCTCGGCCTCGAGGTCATCGGCCAGCATGTGGAGCCGAACCAGGCGGTACTGGCCTGCCGGGTCGCCAATCCCGACCCGTGGTGCCGACGGTGCGGCTGTGAGGGAACCCCGCGCGGCAGCGTGGTTCACCGGTTGGCGCACGAGCCGTTCGGTTGGCGACCCACCGTCCTGCTGATCACGGTGCGCCGCTACCGGTGTTCCGAGTGCGGGCACGTGTGGCGCCAGGACATGAGCAAGGCCGCCGAACCGCGATCCAAGCTGTCCCGGCGGGCGCTGCGCTGGGCGCTGGAAGCACTCGTGGTCGACCACCTCACCATCGCCCGGATCGCCGAAGGCTTGGCCGTGTCGTGGAACACCGCCAACGACGCCGTCCTGGCCGAAGGCCGGCGGGTCCTCATTGATGACCCGAAGCGGTTCGACGGCGTGCGCGTGCTCGGCGTCGACGAGCACGTCTGGCGCCACACTCGCCGCGGCGACAGATACGTCACCGTGATCATCGACCTCACTCCGATCAGGGACAACACCGGCCCGGCACGCTTGTTGGACATGGTCGAGGGCCGCTCCAAGCAAGCATTCAAGACCTGGCTCGCGGGACTGCCCCGACTTTCCCTGACTCTCGGGGTTGATGGTTTTCAGGCGGCTCGGAGGCCTTGATTAATGGTCTCAAACTCGACCGGCGTGAGGCGACCGAGACGGCGTTGGCGGCGCCGGCGGTGATAGGTCTTCTCGATCCAGGTCACGATCGACAGCCGCAGGTCCTCCCGGGTGGACCAGCGTTGCCGGTCCAGGACGTTCTTCTGGAGTAGGGCGAAAAAGGACTCCATGGCGGCGTTGTCCGCGCACGCCCCGACCCTACCCATCGACCCCACGAGGCCATGGTGGGTGAGCTCGTGCACGAACTTCCGGGCTCGAAATTGACTACCCCTATCCGAATGAACCACGCATCCGGTCACCGTCCCCCGGCGAGCCACCGCACTGCGCAGGGCCGTGACCGCCAAAGACGCCTTCATGCGGCTGTCGATGGAATAGCCGACGATCCGGTTGGAGTAGACGTCCTTGATCGCGCAGAGGTAGAGCTTGCCCTCATCGGTGCGATGCTCCGTCAGATCCGTGAGCCACAGCTCGTTCGGGGCGCCGGCGGTGAAGTCGCGCTCCACCAGGTCGTCGTGGACCGATGGACCGGGCCGGCGATTCAGGCCCCGCTTCTTGGAGTGGACGCTGAACAGGCGCTGGGCCGAGCACAGGCGCTGGACGCGGTTCTCCCCAGCCGTGATGCCGTGATCGGGCAGCTCCTCGGCGATGAACCGGTAGCCGAACGCAGGATCCTCGGCGTGGATAGCGATGGCGGCGTCGATCAGGTGGGCGTCGTCCCAGTCCCGGGCGGTAACGGGCTTGGCCCGCCACTCATAAAAGGACTGCTTGGAGAAACCCAGCGCCCGGCAGGTCACCGCGACGGGGATCCCGTCAGCGGCCAGGTCGAGGACCAGCGGGTACGTCATTTTGGGGGCAACTCGCGGGCAAAGAAGGCCGCTGCCCGGCGCAGGATCTCGTTCTCCTGCTCGAGCAGCCGGTTACGCCGCTTCAGCACCCGCAACTCCTCCGACTCGGCCGTCGTCACGCCGGGACGGACGCCGTCGTCGACGTCAGCCTTGCGCAACCAGTTGTGCAAGGTGGCTTCTGAGATCCCGAAATCGCGGGCGATCTGCGACAGCGGCGCCTCGTGCTTACGGGCCACCGCCACCACGTCGCGGCGGAACTCCTCGGGGTAGGGCTTGGGCACTGTTTCATCCTCACTGTGAGGAGAGATCCTCACAAGTCAGGAGTCAGGTCAACCGGGGCAGTCCCGCCGTACTTGTTGGTTGCAGTGATCCTGCCGAGCACAACGCCGGATGGCACACGGCCATCGGGGAAGACTGCAAGCAAGGTAGCTGCGTCGAGAGTGATGCTTTCGGCTGTGTCGGTGCCGTGCTTCGACCCCAACCAGCGATGATCTTCGGCCGGAGTGAAAGTCTCCGTCCTCAGGTTCAGATCCATGTGTAATTAGCCCCCATTGTTGGCGCGACTCAAGCGGAGCCGTAGTGCTTCTTCGCCCGCTCGGCACCCTTGCTAAGGGAGTCGTCGTCGGGTGAAGGCTGCTTCGGCTTTCCCTTCGGATCGGAAGATGGGGGCTGCTTGCGTTCATCGGCTGTCTTGGCTTCGAACAGCGACGGCAGCTCGTCTTTCAGCGAAGTGATCGCGTCGGACAAGGTGACGTCGTCTGCTCCGACCTCCACATCGACCATGCGAGCAACGCGAGAGAGAGCTGCATCAGGCACTCCGGCCTTCAACAGGTTCCGCTCAAGTCGCAACACATGACGGTCACGAACTGCTTCGGCACGCTCTGCGTCGGCATCTGCCTTCGCCTTTGCGGCTGCTTCTCGTTCTCGCTGTGCTTCGGTCTTCTCAGCGTCAGAACGCTTGCGAGCTTCATCGAGAATCGTCCGAGCCTCTTCGATCGAGACGCCCAACTGCTCTTGGAGCTGCTTGGCTACTGATCGCTTCGCCTGGTCCTTCTCACGGGAGACGATGCGGTCTAGCTCGTCTTGTGAAAACGTCCGGCTTGGCTTGTCCTTGTCGTCTGCCTCAAGAGGGTTGTCGTCAAGGTCGAGGTCTTCTGGCACTCGGTGTATCTCCCAATACGTCGGCCCCACAGGTAGGCATGGGTTCCTTCCCGCTTTGGTGCCCAGCGGTGCGGCGGGTCGCTGTGACGCGACTTGTGGGGGAGAGTAGCTAAGGAGCTAGTGCCCCAATCCGCAGCGTGAAGTGACGGAGAAGGGGCGGAAGGTCGACGAACGGAGAAGTTAAATGGGACCCGCTGAGTGGTTGGGTGCCGCGTCGCTAGCAGTGGCGTTGGCAGCTTTGGTAGTCGCTGGTATTGCGGCGGCTAACCAGTTGGCGTCACTCAAACGCCCACTTCCGACCGTTGACCTCATGTCCATCGAGCATCTCGACTACGGGATTTCAAAATATGCAGGCTCAAAGGAAGAAATGTTCGTGGCTGGGCTGATGATCCGAGTCACCAATAGAGGGCACGAACCGATGCTGCATCCAATGGTCTACGACTGGACGGAAGGGCTAGTTCTGACCAGCTTGAGCAAAAGAAAAAATGCCATGCCTAGCGTTCTTGGTGCTGGCCAGAACGTGCAACTGGTAACTAACTACAGCGTGGCCAATGATAACGACCGCATCATCGGCGTCGTCTGGCAGGAAGCTTCTCTCTTCCGTAGGAAGCCCATCACTATGGGTGTCCGATACCGACTCTCCAATGCTCTGCCAGGGCAGTGGAACGCGCCCCCAGTGGAGCGATGGACGCGTACCGGCCCCTTCAAGGTCAAAGGTTGGCAAAAGACCGCATTCGAGGGACCTTGGTGGAAGGGGTGGCAGCTTCAGTTTTCGAAGCAAAAGCCCATGAGCCATCTCGCGTCTTGGGGGAGCATCCAAGACCAAGCCGCTTTAGATATCTACGACAAGCTAAACGTCGTGGCGAGTGGACCAGGGGTTTTTGAGCAAAATATCTTGGGACGCCCAGATCTCACTCCTGAGGAGATCGAGCGCATGCACGAATTAGGAGAAGACCTGCCCGCTTAGACGTCTACGTCCTCGACGGGCGTCTTTGGCCGTGTAATTCAAATCACGGGAGCAGCAACGGTCCAAAGTTTATGGAAGAGCAGGCAAGGATCGACGGACGGAGATAGCAGCATGGACATACCGGAGTGGCACGACTTAACGGCTTTGTTTGTGTCTTTTGTTGCCCTAATAGTTTCTGGTATTGCCGCGGCTAATCAGCTGGCATCTCACAAGAGGCCTCTGCCGTCAATCGAGGTATTACATAGCGATCATCTCGCAAAGACCTGGATCGCTGAAACAGACACGCACGAAGATGTGGTCGCGAGAGCAATGCTGATCATAATTGCCAACAGGGGACATCAGACAATGTTCCACCCCACGGTATATGACTGGACTCCCAGCAGCGTCTTATTTGGAGATTATGAGGTCAGCTTTTCGATGCCAAGTAAGCTAGAACCAGGCGAGGTCGTTGAAGTAGTTGTAAGCCACAGTCTGGCAAACCAAAGTATGCGCACTTTTGGAGTCGTTTGGGAAGAAGCTTCTTTGTTGGCCCTTCACAGATGAGCATGGGTAGCGGTGTGCGCGTGGGCGTCTCGAGGGGTGTGTTGTGAGGTCTGGGTAGAGGTCGAGGCCTCCAGGATGGGTAGCGACCAAGCAACCCGATCCATGAAGGCCTCGACGTGTCTCATGCTATCTGCGCGCCCGCGTGCGCGCTCTTCGACCTGCCCGACGTCCATGTCAGGGCCGTGGAACGCGGACCACGCTCGTTCACCGTGGTGGTGGAGACTTCTCCGACGCTGGTGGGGTGCCCGTCCTGCGGGGTGCTCGCCACCGGCCACGGCCGCCGGGAGGTCGTGCTCCACGATCTGCCCTGCGCTGGGGTGCCCGTGCGGGTGGTGTGGCGCAAGCGGATCTTCAGGTGCCGGGAGGACGCCTGCGAGGTCGTGACGTTCAGCGAGGTCCACGAGCTGGCCGCGCCGCGGGCCAAGCTCACCACCCGCGCGATCGCCTGGGCGGTGACGCAGCTGCGCTCCCACGACATCGCGGTCTCCGCCCTGGCGGACATGCTCGGAGTCGCCTGGAACACCGTCTGGCACGCCGTGGCCCCGGTCATCGAAGGCCAGCTGGCCGCGGAGGATCGGCTGGCCGGGGTGGACGCCCTCGGTGTCGACGAGCACGTGTGGCGCCACGTGGGTCCACCCGGCACCGGGCTGGTCACCGGGATCGTGGACCACTCCCGCGGCGAGGACGGCCGGCCCCGGGCGCGACTGCTGGACCTGGTCAAGGGGCGCACGGGGGCGGCCTACGGCGACTGGCTCACCGAGCAGGGTCCGGCGTTCACGAGCGGGATCCGCACGGCGACGCTGGACCCGTTCCACGGCTACGCCAACGCCATCCGCGACGAACTCCCTGAGGCGATCACCGTCCTGGACGCCTTCCACGTGGTGAAACTCGGTGGGCAGGTCGTGGACGAGGTGCGTCGTCGGGTGCAGCAGGACACCCTGGGCCACCGGGGCCGGGCCGGGGACCCGCTCTACGGGATCCGCCGCACCTTGCAGATCGGCGCCGAGCACCTCACCGCCAAACAGATCACCCGGCTCAACACCAAGCTTGAGGCCGGGGACCCGCACCACGAGGTGACCCTGGCCTGGCACTGCTATCAGAAGCTGCGTGCGATCTACCACGCCCGCCCCGAGACCGGCCGCCGGCTGGTCGCCGAGATCCTTGCCGCCTTCCCGTCCTGCCCGATCCCGGAGATCGCCCGGCTCGGGCGGACCCTGCGCCGGTGGAAGGCCGCGATCCTGGCCTACTTCGACACCGCCGGGGCCTCCAACGGGCCCACCGAGGCCGTGAACGGGGTGATCGAGACGATGCGCCGGGTCGCCCGCGGCTTCCGGAACTTCGACAACTACCGCCTACGCGCCCTGCTCGCCGCCGGCGGACACCGGCCGTGGCGCAAGACCCCTACCCATGCTCATCTGTGAAGGGCCTCTTTGTTTGGTCGGAATCCAGTCCAAATGGGCATCCGCTTGAGCTGTGACGCGGCGGGCATGTGGACAGGCGCGCCAAAAGAACACTGGAAACGAGTTGGACCCTTTCGCAAAAAAGGTTGGCAACGTGCCGGATCCGTATGGTCGTTGTGGCAACCCACATTTTCCAGTCCAAGAGACCCCTCAGATGGCTTCCCGAGGACCTTTACCTACAAGCAGCTGTCCTACGAGACGATCAAAAAGCATAAACTGATAGTGGCGTCTGGTGGAGTTGAAATAGAACCCGAAAAATTGGCCCGCGCCCTAGAACTTGGAAAAGCGCTTCCGGGTTAGATAAACAATTAACCCCTGCCCTCTGGCAAATTTTTGTCGTTTGGCAGGTCCAGGTCGATCGGTGGCGCCGGCGGTCGCACCGTAGAGACATCACGCCCCAGGTAGTCCGCCACGTCCTTCTCGTTGCCAGTAGCAGCCAACAGATCGGCAGCCCCTTCGAAGTCGCGCTCTTGGATCTTGCGAACCTCTTCGGCGGCGTCCTCGATCGGTAGTCCTGCCTCAATCAGCATCTTGACTGCAGTCTCCAGGCTGATGGCCCCGGCCTGCAGCAGCTTCACGACCAAATCCACGCTGGCCGCTTCGTCGTTCGGCATGAACGAGCCAAGCACTAGCTCCGCGGCACGCTCGGGGCCTTGCAGCTCTCCAGCTTGCATGAAGAAGCGCTGGACGAACTTGAGCAACAGCGGGTACTTCTCCCCGCGAACGAGGCGCATGGCTCGGACGATCTTCTCCATGGGCGCGAACAGCAGGAGCAGATGAAGACCGGACTCGATCTCGCTGGAATCCACACGACCACGGGCCGCGTGGGGCAGCTTGGCGTTCACGCTGAGGCGCTTCTGTAGCTCCTCGATGTGGGTAGCGAGGCGCTCGAGACCTGCAGACAGATCCACGGGGAACAGCTTCCCGTTCTCCGCCATCTCGATGTAGGAGCCAGGCCCAAACACCAGGCCTTCGTTGCCGATCCGTGCGCCGGCAACGCCGAGGAACGGGGTGGACACCAAGGCGGAGGCCTTGGTCTTGTCGGTGTCGGCCTCTTGGAGGTCGTCGATGATCTGCAGCACCAGCGACAGCACCGAGACGCCGAAGTGCTCCATCGTGCTCGGGGTGTTCGGCACATGGACCACAGGTATGTAGTCGATGCCCAGCGCCCGGTCCTTTACCAGGCCATCTTCATCAACCATGTACGTGCCGGCCGACTCCTTGAAGTCGTCCACGGAGCGATCCAGTGTGGCAAAGCGCCAAGTGCCGTCTGATATGAAGCACTCCTGATCGACCGGCTCGTCGCTCCAGGGCACGCGGTATGGCTCGACGGTGCGTAGCTCGTAGGTGATGCGCCGGATAGTGTGTATCGCTTCGTCCTCGTCCAGCTCCCACGCCAAATGGATACGACTGTGGAAGTCGTCGCCCGAGTCATCGTCGATCACGGGGAAGTAGAAACCGGGATCCCAGACCCGTAGCCGGGGCCGCTTCTTCTTGGTGTTCCAGCCCAGCGAGTAGACGACGTCGCCCAGACCTACAGCCTTGTTCTCGCCTTCGATGAGCTTCAGGGGCAGGCGTTCATCCTTGGCCCACTCCCGTAGCTTCTCCTGCACAGCATGGGCAGCCGCGGCTTCGCCACTGGTGTTGCCCTCACCCTCGCCGCTTTCGTCGTAGTCCTCTGCGCCTTCGACGTGGATCGTCTGCTCATCACCGAGCACGGCAGCAACGAAGGCATCCACGATATTGGCAGCATCGCCGTACTCCCTGCGGCCTTCGCTCTCGCTGGTCTTGCGACGGTCGAGCAGCTTGCGAGAGGAGTTCGTCAGGTAGGCGTTGAGTACCGTGTATGCGCGTAGGCGGCGCTGATGTTCCTTGCCGATCCACGTTGGTGCTAGATCAGCCCGAGGCCCAAAACCATCGCCGCCGAGGACGCTCTTGAAGTCCAGGGCCGTGTATTGATCGAAGATGGGCGCCTCGTAGGCCACCTAGCGTCTCCCTCGTAAGCGTGTGTCGCGCACCGTACCTCGCTGACCGGTGCCGGCCTGCTTGATTGAAAGATCCGTGATGGCCCAGACCAGCGCGTCGATGCGGTCGTTGCTGATCCCTGACGCTGGATCCCACGTCGTCATGCCGTCTTCCAGCTTCGCCAGGTTGTCGGTCGGATAGTGGAACGACGTCAGGTGGTGCACCTTGCCCTTCTCGTACCGGGTAGCGACTGGCTGGGCGCGGATGTCCTTACCGCGGCTGGCGTGCACCGTCTCGACAGGGATGTTCGGGTCAATCTGATGGATGTTGTCGATGACCAGATCCCCGCCCTGGTTGACCTCAGCCACGATGTAGTTGGCCTGGAACTCGTGGTACGCCTTGATCGCCCGAGACGCCCATTCGTAGCCCGTGCCATGGATGGTCCGGTCTGCGATGACGTAGTCGTCACCATCGATGCGGCTCTTGCCGGCCACGATGATGCCGGTGTCGGCGCTGTCGGGCTTGGAGGTCACGGCAGGATCGACAGCCACGACGACCTTGCGCAGGTCGAGGCCCTCGAAGGCCAAGTCCAGCTCCTTGTACGGCTCGATGGTCTCGGTGCGCCACAGCGCGCCCTCAACGTCTTCGAGCAGCTCGGCGTGCAGCTCCTGGCGTCCAAGGCGCGTGCCCTCGTACATCTCCTCGTATTCGGCCAGCGACTGCTCAGCGAGGTTGGCCGCGTTGTCGTAGGTGGAGAAGCGACTGACTGCAACGTCCTTGCGGCCCTTGAGCTTCCGAGTGCCGATCTCCACGTCCTTGCCCATCAGGTGACGGATCAGGGGGAGGTTCTTCGGCGTACCGGTGACGACGGTGAACGGGTCGCCCTTACGGAGTGCCAGTCGAAGCATGTCCCAGGTAAGGATGCCGTTCTTCAGCCAGGACGCTGGCTCATCGCACCAGGCCCAGGCAAAGTTCGGACCACGCAGACCCTCGGGTGCCTCGTCGGAGTAGAGCTTGAGCGATGAGCCGTTCTCCAAGATCAGCTCTCCGTTGGAACGGTTCCATGCCCGCACAGCACCGGGCGGCAGTACGTCCAGCAGACCACCATCACCCTCAATGCAGACGTCACGGCCGGCGGCGAACTTCGGGGTAACGATGGCTCCGCGGCTCCCTGGCATAACCGGAACGTTTGCCAGCGGGGGATCGGCGTAGCCCATGATGCACTTGACCGTCTCGGCACCCGTGCGGGTCTTGCCTCCACCACGGCCACCCAGCAAGAACCAGATGTTGTGATCGCCCTCAGGTGGCAGCTGCTCAGGCCGTGCGTGGTTGTGCCAGTCGTACCACTCCTTTTCCAGGGCGGCCTTAATGATGGCGGTCTCTTCTGGCCCGCACTCGTCGCTGGCTAGATAGGCCTCTACGGCATCAAGGTCATCGAGAAGGCTCACGGCTCAGCGGCCAACTGCGACGGTCCATGCATGGTGATTCCAGCATGGCGAACCCTGCTAGTGGCGCGTTGGGGTCACTCTCGGCGTGGGATGTCGGAGTTGGAGTTGGAGCGACTCACCCGGAGAATGCCGGTATGGACTTTGCCCCCGACTGGCTCTCTGTCGTAAACCTCTGCCTCACAGCCATCCTTGGCTGGAAGACGCTCGGTCCCCGTCGCAAGACGAAACTCCGACTCATGCTCGGCAGAGAGCATGAGGGACCAGAGGGCGCTGGAGGTGGGTACCGAACATTGATAGTGATGAACCAAGGGCATTACCCGGCCAATGGCGTGTATCTGGAGCACGTCACAGAAGGCGGAGGAGGCATGTCAATGAGGCCCGGCGACATCCTGCCTTGGCAAATGGCTAAGACGGGTTTCCGGTTCCGAAACTACGAAAACGACCACTTTATGGTCACTTACCGGGACGCCGACAACAAGCTCATTCGGAAACGCCTACCGATCACCCTTGGCGAGATGCATAGTCGAGACGACGACAAAGAAGAGATTTCTGCGTGGATTGCGAGGGACGAGAAACTGCCTCCCGTGAAACGCAAGTGGCCCCGTATCAGGCGGTGGATCCGGAAGGCGCGGCGCCGCTTGCGCGGGCCTTCGTTGGAGTACTGATTCAGGTGCCCATGTACGGGCTGAGAGCACCGATATAGGCGGCGAAGGCGAGGATGCCCAGCGCCACCCACCACTCAGGCTTGATCTTTTTGAGAGCGGTCATGACGCGGCCCCTACAAGAGTCGCGCTTCGGTGAGCAACGTCAACTGGCGCATCGTCGTGACACTCGCACTCACATCGACCGACGATCTCAAAGCACCCCGTAACCGGATTGAACTCGATGATGGCTGCTGCGTAGCGAGGGTCCTGCCCGCGAAGCTTGCATTTGCAGAGGTCGTGCTGATCGCCAAGGCAGGCAGCAGTGATGCGCTTCATCCGTGCTTGGCCTTCCGGCGCTCAGCCAGTTCGTCGCGCTGCTTCTTGTCCCTGAAGCGGTCGATGAGTGAGCCAGCCTGATCCCGTACCTCCAGGACTTGGCGGTCCTCATTGCGGCTGGTGGCCGCGCCGGTGAGCAGCTGCACCTTGTCGATCAGGATAGCCAGGGACGTGGCCAGGTTCTTCTTGTCGCCGGTCGTGGGTTCGTCGAGCGTCTTGCTGTTAAACGTGTTGTCCTTGCCACCGAAGCTGAAGACCATGTGGGGCTGGAACATCTGAGCATTGAGCCTGACGATCGAGTCCATGAGCTCGTCGGCCAGAACAGCCTTGCGCGCCTCGATGTCGATCTTCTTGGCCTCGGTAGCCACGGCCGTCTTTTTGTCACCAGACGTATCGACCTCGGCGGCCTCTGCCCAGTTATGGAGCGTCTGCTTGGGCATACCAATTTCCTTGGCTGCTTCTGCCAGGTTGCCGTTCAGCTCCTTGAGCTTCTCTAGCGCTGCCTTCTTTTGCTTGGGGGTGTAGGTGCGTCTGGTCATCGTGCGTTGAGCTTTCGCTTGATCCGGGATCGTAGCGAAGTGTCGAGGGTGAAGGCACGGCAGTTGCAGAACGTGGCTTGGCATTGGAACTGCTCGTAGTAGCCGGAACCCCGGCCCATGGCTTTCCAGATTCCGTGGTGATTGCGCCGGATGTGGCCGCATCTGCACCACTCCTGCTTCTTCGTCTTTGCCATGGCCCGCAGGCTAGTCAGCGCCAACATGGCTGCCTATGAATCATCCGACCTATCGCGAGTCTGAATAGCGCTCTTGTAGCGACTGAAACACTCGGGGGAGTAGAACTGCCGAGGTTCGCGGCGCTTCCTGCCGTCGTAGGTGAAGAAGGGTTTGAAGACCTCGCCGCACCCGCACTTGCATACCGCGTCGTCTCGTTCCTTGCGGCGCCGGTTGGCTAACTTGCACTCCTTGTTACAGAAGATGCGATGCCTGCTGGCTGGCTTGCCGTCGAGGGTCCGCATCGTGTCGAAGGCGACTTCGCAGGTGGGGGAGGCGCACTTCTGAATCACTGCCTCGTGGCCGTTGCGGATAGCTTCGCGCTTGGCCCGCCTGGCGAGGGCTTGCTGTTCGGCCTTCGACGTTCCGCCCCATACGCCAAAGGCCTCGTGCTGGCGACCGTACTCCTCGCATCGCTCCCGCACCGGACACCCCGCGCAGATGGCCTTGGCCTCCGGCTCGACGTCGGCACCTTCGGGATACCAGTAGTGCTCAAACTCGGGGAGTGGGTAGTCCCTGCATGCCCCTCGTGAGCGCCAAGAGGTGTCTACCTTCACCGCGATCTTGGGCAAGTCGTCTCGAGTTCTGGATCGTCGCTGCCATGGGACGGTTCCTAGTCCTGCAACAGCGGAGTGGCCCGAACGAGTGACTAGCGAGAAGACAGAGCGCATACCACTTCAGATAAGCAGAAACTCCAGGTCAGTGCGGAGATGGTGAATAGCGATCATCACGTGCGGGGCTTGGGGCCTTTCCTATCGAGCCATTGAGCCAGCTCGATCGCGCCGTACAGGGCCAAGCCAAGAGCGGCGATGAGGACCAGGCCGAGCAGCACGGAAGACAGAATCGCCATCAGGGCTTGGCGGGTCCGTAGCAGGGCCAGGGCTTGCCACAACGGCATAGGTCATAGGGGATGTCATGCATGGCCGAGCAGCTTAGACCAACACCCATGTGCGTGAAATGGATGCCCCTATACCCCCTTGACCTGCTGAGACACGCAGGAGGACTCTTGAACTACAGCGGTGTAATTCAAGAGAGGCAATCGCCATGAGCAAGACAGACGTCAGTTATGTTTGGACCGACCTCGAAGGCATGGACCTCAGCGCGCCGGCCGATGGTGTGCCGTTGGACGCAGACCAGTTCAGCTACAGGACTCGCAAGAGCAGTGAGAACCAAGCTGCGATGTGGAACTTGATCCTGGCCGAGCACCCGACGCTCTCACCATCAGCATGTGGGCACAGGGTAGGGGTGGCCGAAACCAGCACAGACGACCGCTTCCCGCTTGTGTGGGTGGCCGCCTGACAAGCCATACGACCTGACGGCGCGCCACCAGCTACTCAGGGGCATCCCTCCCTGAGGATGGAGGGATGCACACCAAACCCCTGGCCTGGAACCAGATCCGTAAGAACGCCGCAGCCTTCGTGAACGAGTGGGCAGGTGAGTCCTACGAGAAGGGCGAGTCTCAGTCGTTCTGGTCGGATCTGTTCGCGGTCTATGGGATGCGCCGGCGCAGCGTGGCGCGGTTTGAGGCCCAAGCCAAGCGGATCGCTGGGGGTACCGGCTTCATCGACGTGTTCTGGCCGGGCATGATGATCGCCGAGCAGAAGTCTCTGGGCAAGGACCTCGACGCCGCTGAGGACCAGGCCATGGACTATCTCACGACTCTCTCAGAAGCAGAGATGCCGCGATACGTGGTGACATGTGATTTTTCCACCTTCCGCGTCCGCGACCTCGAGGCTCCAGCTGGTGAAGAATCTGTGAGCTTCGCTTTGCAGGATCTGCCCACTGAGGCTGAACGGCTTGGCTTCATTGCCGGCTACCAAAAACGCTCCTTCGGCTCCGACGAGCAAGCCATCGCATCGGTGAGGGCAGCGCAACTGATGGCGAGCCTCTACGACGAACTGGAAAAGTCCGGCTATGACGAGCACCAGGCCTCAATCTTCTTGGTGCGCACCCTCTTCGCGTTGTTCGCCGATGATTCAGGCCTTTGGGAACGCGACCTGTTCCTGGAATACCTCGAGAACCGCACAAGCCCTGATGGGTCGGACCTCGGGAGTCAGCTCGCCATGCTGTACCAAGCGCTCAACAAGCCGCTGGATAAGCGGTTGAGCAAGGCCGACGAGTTGATCCAGCGCTTTCCGTACGTCAACGGCTCGGTGTTCGGGGAAACGATCGACATTCCCTACTTCGATAAGGCCATGCGGGACAAGCTACTGGAAGCCTGTCTGTTCAACTGGGGCGAGATTAGCCCGGCAATTTTCGGCTCACTGTTCCAGGCAGTGAAGTCACTGGATGCCCGTCGCGCCCTCGGAGAGCACTACACCACCGAGGCCAACATCCTGAAGGTGATCCAGCCGCTATTCCTCGACGAACTGCGCCAGCGGTTCATCGACAATCAGCACAACGCGCGAGGCCTTCGCAAGCTTCAGGAGGACATGGGCAAGCTCCGCTTCATGGACCCTGCTTGTGGGTGTGGCAACTTCTTGATCGTCGCGTACCGCGAGATGCGAGCACTCGAGCTGTCCATCTTGAAGCGGCTACAGGAACTCAACCCTGCTTCAGCTCAGATGGTCTTGGACGCTTCGGAGCTGCTGTCAGTGAAAATGACCAGCTTCTTTGGTATTGAGATCGAAGAGTGGCCAGCCACCATTGCTCAGACCGCGATGTTCCTTGTTGACCACCAGGCCAACCAAGACATGGCGCTCACGCTCGGCCTCGCACCCGAGATGCTGCCGTTAGTGGAGTCGTCTACCGTTCACGTGGGTAACGCCTTGCAGACCGACTGGAGCGAGCTTGTGGCTCCTTCTGAGAACGTCTACATCTTCGGCAACCCTCCCTTCCTCGGCCATGCCACTCGCAGCGGTGACCAAGCCGCGGAGCTACGTCAGGTGTGGAACCGCAAGGACATCGGGCGCCTGGATTACGTCACCGGCTGGTACAAGAAGGCAATCGACTACTTCGGTGAGGTGAACGGGCGTTGGGCGTTCGTGTCCACCAACTCCATCGCCCAAGGCGAACCCGTGCCGGCGCTGTTCGGCCCGGTCTTCAACGCAGGTTGGCGCATCCGCTTTGCTCATCGCACCTTTGCTTGGACCTCCGAGGCGCCGGGCGCGGCCGCCGTGCACTGCGTCGTCGTTGGCTTCGACAGGAACCACAAGTCGTCAGCTCGACTGTTCTCATATTCGGAGCTGCGTGGTTCGCCGGCCGAGGAGCCCGCGAAGGTCATCAACGGCTACCTGGTGGACGGGCCCAACGTCCTCGTTGAGCAACGCCGAGCACTTCTGTCCAATCAGCTGCCGCCTTTCGTATTCGGCAACATGCCCAGAGGCGGGGACCTCATCATCGAACCCGAGGACTACGCAGGGGTCATGGCTGATCCCATCGCAGCCAAGTACGTCCGCCCGTTCGTCATGGGACGAGAGCTCATCCACAATGCCCCTCGCTGGTGTCTCTGGATGGTGGAGCTGGATCCTGACGACGTGCAGCGCAGCCCCATCTTGCGCGACCGCATCGAGAAGGTGCGTCAGTTCCGCTTGGCAAGCAAGGCAGAGTCGACATACAAGATGGCTTCGACGCCGTACCTTTTTGGCCAGCGTTCCCAGCCAGAGGTGCCCTACATTGGCGTTCCGGCAGTCTTCAGCGAGAACCGTCGCTACGCCACCGCAGCGCATTTCTCCCCTGACGTCATTGCGGGCAACAAGATCTACACGGCCACCGATCCAGATGGTTTCACCTTCGGGATCTTCAGCTCGTCCATGTTCATCACCTGGCAAAAGACCGTTGGCGGCCGCCTTAAGTCAGACCCGAACTTCTCCAACACCTTGGTCTGGAACAACTTGCCGCTGCCAGAAGTCAGCGAGGCAACGCGCCAAAAGATCATCGAAGCCGGCCAAGGCGTCCTCGAGGCGCGCGAACTTCACCCCGAACGGTCTTTGGCCGCGCACTACAACCCGCTGGCGATGGATCCCCGACTTGTGAAAGCTCACGACAAGCTTGATGCCGTGGTGGATCGCGCATTCGGGGCTAAGCGAACCTGCACCACCGAGAAGGAGCGACAAGAGATCCTGTTTGCTCGGTACGCCGAACTCAGCTCTTGAACCTAAGGAGCTATTCACAAATGAGTATGGGTGCTTCAAGCGATAGAGAACGGTTGGCCGAAGAACGCGCCAAGCTGGTCGCTGATCTACAGCGGTCATCGGAAGCAGGCGAGGAAACGGCCAGAAACCGCAGCAGTGAGATCAAACGGGCGACGCGTGACGTTGTGGTGCAAGCTCTCGGCACCATCTTTGGAGGCGCCGTTCTTGCTGGTCTAGGCCAGATTGTAGGCCTCATTCCCTCTGACCCGGGATCCATCACGGTCATAGTCATACTGACAGTGGGCCTGACCATAGGGCTTTTTTCCGCAGTTCGCTCGGCAACCAAGCCGCCCATCTTGAGGAGCGATTTGGAGACGGTGGAGAAAATCGAATCTATCGATGCCGCCCTGAAGATTCTCGACGAGTCAAACAACCGGCCGAACACCACCCCCGCTGGAGAAAAGCAGTAGGACCATCAGGGCCGAAGCTCTGATGGTCCTACTGTTGTCGATGACACGGGGAGTGTCTGTTGACTCGCTTACCGTCTCACATGGGACTGCCCCGGTTGACCTGACTCCTGACTTGTGAGGATCTCTCCTCACAGTGAGGATGAAACAGTGCCCAAGCCCTACCCCGAGGAGTTCCGCCGCGACGTGGTGGCGGTGGCCCGTAAGCACGAGGCGCCGCTGTCGCAGATCGCCCGCGATTTCGGGATCTCAGAAGCCACCTTGCACAACTGGTTGCGCAAGGCTGACGTCGACGACGGCGTCCGTCCCGGCGTGACGACGGCCGAGTCGGAGGAGTTGCGGGTGCTGAAGCGGCGTAACCGGCTGCTCGAGCAGGAGAACGAGATCCTGCGCCGGGCAGCGGCCTTCTTTGCCCGCGAGTTGCCCCCAAAATGACGTACCCGCTGGTCCTCGACCTGGCCGCTGACGGGATCCCCGTCGCGGTGACCTGCCGGGCGCTGGGTTTCTCCAAGCAGTCCTTTTATGAGTGGCGGGCCAAGCCCGTTACCGCCCGGGACTGGGACGACGCCCACCTGATCGACGCCGCCATCGCTATCCACGCCGAGGATCCTGCGTTCGGCTACCGGTTCATCGCCGAGGAGCTGCCCGATCACGGCATCACGGCTGGGGAGAACCGCGTCCAGCGCCTGTGCTCGGCCCAGCGCCTGTTCAGCGTCCACTCCAAGAAGCGGGGCCTGAATCGCCGGCCCGGTCCATCGGTCCACGACGACCTGGTGGAGCGCGACTTCACCGCCGGCGCCCCGAACGAGCTGTGGCTCACGGATCTGACGGAGCATCGCACCGATGAGGGCAAGCTCTACCTCTGCGCGATCAAGGACGTCTACTCCAACCGGATCGTCGGCTATTCCATCGACAGCCGCATGAAGGCGTCTTTGGCGGTCACGGCCCTGCGCAGTGCGGTGGCTCGCCGGGGGACGGTGACCGGATGCGTGGTTCATTCGGATAGGGGTAGTCAATTTCGAGCCCGGAAGTTCGTGCACGAGCTCACCCACCATGGCCTCGTGGGGTCGATGGGTAGGGTCGGGGCGTGCGCGGACAACGCCGCCATGGAGTCCTTTTTCGCCCTACTCCAGAAGAACGTCCTGGACCGGCAACGCTGGTCCACCCGGGAGGACCTGCGGCTGTCGATCGTGACCTGGATCGAGAAGACCTATCACCGCCGGCGCCGCCAACGCCGTCTCGGTCGCCTCACGCCGGTCGAGTTTGAGACCATTAATCAAGGCCTCCGAGCCGCCTGAAAACCATCAACCCCGAGAGTCAGGGAAAGTCGGGGCAGTCCCAAGCCAACGGGCTCTGTCATCGCGTTTTTCAAGCTTCTTGATGGTGTGTTGCGCTGTCCACCGTGCAGCCTTGTACAGCTGGTCGCGCTCTTGCCGCGTAGGCTTGCGCCTCTGTGGCGGCTCGACACCCTTGGCGACATTGCGGTCGACCCAGCCACGTTGAAGAGCGAAGTCGAGCGCGGCCGAAAGCGTCCAGTAGATTGCTCGAATGGCAGACTTGCCTAGAGGTGTGGTGCGGTTGTAGGGGACCGTCGCCGGCAAAGTGGAGTGGATGTAGTCTTCCACGTCGTCGCGTGTGAGCAAGCGAACCGGCGTCTTGCCCAGTGCTGGCCGCAAGTACAGGCGCACTTTCGCTTCATACCCCTTCCACGAGTCGACGCCAATACGTGAGCGCTGGTAGCTCAACCAATCGTCGAGCACGCGACCAACCGTGCGAGCTTCTTCGGGTTCAGTGAGACGAATGTAGGACTGCGGCAACTCCGCTAGCGCAATGCGCCTACGCGTGATGTTGCGTTCGAGGTTGGCGAGGGCCTCTTGACGAGTCTTGCCCTGCCCAACCACCCGAATCGAGCGCTCACCATGCTTGATACTGCGCTTCGCCCGGTAGCCGCGCCAGATCGCGCCCGACGGAAGTTGGCGTTCGAACTCATAGACAGTGCCCTCACCGTAGCCGCGCACACGCTGCTTGCGCTTTCGGTTGGCGAATTTGCTGCGCGGAGAGGGCGCGTCCGACAGATCATCGGTTGAGCGACGGTCATCTTCGTCGGGGGGTGGTCCATGTCACCCTACTCGCGGCGTGTCGATGGCATGAGGATGGCCCGCCTCCCGCGTAAACACGCGGCAGACGGGCCAATCGCGGAGGATGGGGGATTTGAACCCCCGAGGGCGTTAACCCAACACGCGTTCCAGGCGTGCGCCATAGGCCGCTAGGCGAATCCTCCAGGCACGCACGTGCATCACATCCGTGGGCAACGTGCGGCCATCAGCATAACGGAACTGGGCGGGCGGGCGCGAATCGGGAAGGTAGTCGCCCGGAAATGCCACGCCGAGCGACGTCGTCAACGCACCCGCGCCGCGCAACTGTTCTGACGCCAGTTGACCCGCCAGTTGGCCGGGGAACCGGTCACCGCCGGCCACGAACTGCATCGGGCCCACTTCATCGCACGATCCTCGACGGCACCGCTCGGTTCGAACTCCTCGCCGGCTTGAGCTAAAGTATGGGGCAGCCCCTCGTGTGGCGCCATCTCGTAAAACTCCCCCAGGACCGGAAGGTAGCAAGGGTATATGGGCTCTGGCGGGTGCACGGGGGGTCTTTTCGTACCCGGCTCCCCACTCCCGCGAGCGCGCTGTGCGCGTCCGAGTCCCCGGCTAAGGTTTCATACGTGACTACCGCCCTGTACCGTCGCTATCGCCCGGAGACCTTTCAGGATGTCATCGGTCAGGAACACGTGACCGAGCCCCTGATGACCGCGCTGCGCAAGAACAGGGTCAATCACGCCTATCTCTTCTCCGGTCCGCGCGGCTGCGGTAAGACCACGTCCGCGCGCATCTTGGCCCGCTGCCTCAACTGCGCGGAAGGGCCCACGGCCACACCGTGCGGTCACTGCGAGTCCTGCCAGGATCTGGCCCGGGACGGTGCCGGCTCACTGGACGTCATCGAGATGGACGCGGCCTCCCACGGCGGCGTGGATCATGCCCGTGACCTGCGGGAACGCGCCACGTTCGCCCCCGTCCGGGACCGCTACAAGATCTTCATCATCGACGAGGCCCACATGGTCACGCGGGAGGGCTTCAACGCCCTGCTGAAGATCGTGGAGGAACCGCCGGAGCACGTGAAGTTCATCTTCGCCACCACCGAGCCCTCCAAGGTGCTCACCACCATCCGCTCCCGCACGCACCACTACCCCTTCCGCCTCGTTCCCCCGGAACCGCTCATGCGCTACCTCGAGCAGCTGTGCCAGGAGGAGGGCGTCACTACCGAACCGGGCGTCCTGTCCCTCGTGGTGCGCGCCGGCGGCGGCTCGGTGCGTGATTCGCTCTCCGTCCTGGATCAGCTCATGGCCGGCTCCGACGACGGCGGCATCACCTACGATCTCGCGGTCGCCCTGCTGGGCTACACGCACGCGGCCCTGCTCGACGACGTCGTGGACGCCTTCGCCGCCGGCGACGCCGCCACGGTCTTCGCGTCCGTGGACCGCGTCATCCAAACCGGGCAGGACCCCCGCCGTTTCGTGGAGGACCTGCTCGAACGCTTCCGCGACCTGGTGGTGGTCAACGCGGTCCCCGATTCCGCCGCGAACATCCTGCACGGGATGCCCACGGACCAGATCAACCGGTTGCGGAACCAGGCCACCCAGCTGGGCGCGGCCGAGCTCTCCCGCTCCGCGGACATCACCAACGAGGCCCTCAACGAGATGACCGGGGCCACTTCCCCGCAGTTGCACCTGGAACTGCTGTGCGCCCGCATCCTACTGCCCTCGGCGGATCACACAACGCGCGGCATCACGTCCCGGGTGGACCGTTTGGAACGCCGCCTGAGCATTCCTCGGGGCACCGGAATTCGTACGACGGCGCACGACGCCGCGTCGTCGTCCCCCGCGGTGGAACCGACCGCACGCGGAAGCCAGGAGCCCACATCTCCGGAGCAATCCGGCACCGCCGCGCCGGCACCCGCGTCGTACGACGCCCCCGCACCGGAATCCGCCGGGGTACCTTACCCGATACCCCCCGAGCTCGACGCCGCCGCAACGGACTCCGTTGCCCCGTCGCAGCCCGTGCGCCCGGACGGGTCCGCCGCGGACGGCGCGGACGGTTCCGCAACGGGTCGCCCCGCGGAGGAGACCCCGGACGTCCAGGAACCCACGGACCCGCAGGACGAGTCCGAACAGCCCGGGGGCAGCAGCCACCCCGCCGCTGCGGATCCCGTTCCGGAAGGCGAGCGCGGCCCCGACGCCCAGCACCCGCCCGCGGACGGCACGACCGACACCCGCTCCCCCGCGGCACAGGACGCGGGAACCGATGTCTCGGCACGCATGCAGCAACGGGAGACGTCGAACCAGTACGGGGGGTCCCAGCGGCCTGACGATGCCGCATCCCGCCAGTACGCGCAGGGGGAGCCTCGCCGTGACGTCGCGCCGCACGATGACCACCAGCCGCAAGCCCCGCAGGCGTCCGAGGAGCAGGCCGCCCCGAGCGACGTCACCAGCGGTGAACTGGAACTGCTGCGTTCCTCGTGGCCCGAGATCGTGTCCGCGCTCGCGGAGATCCGCCGCGTGGCCTGGGCCATCACCGTGCGAGGAACGCCCATCTCGTTCGAGAACCGCACTCTGCGGATCGCGTTCGAGAACGACGGCGACCTCCTGAACTTCCCCCGCTTCGAGGCGGACGTCCGTAATGCCATCCAGAGCGTGGTGGGGTTGGATTGTGCAGTGGAAGCAGTGCGCCCCGGTGACACACGCGGCCGGCAGGACACCCCGGGTGCGGGTGGTCCGCCGTCGAACGCGGGCCGTGGCACCGGGCCCGGTCCCGGGCGGGAGGGCGACGGTGGACAGGGTTACCGGGGAGATCGCCCCGCGCCCCGGGGCGGCGGGCCCCAGAACGCTCAAGGATCCCGGCAGGATCGCGGATCGCAGCAGGACCGCAGGTATCAACGCGACGATTCCGCCTCGGAGCACGGCCAACAGTACGGCCCCGGACCCCGTCAGGGCTCGGACTCGCATTACGGCGCTGATGCCGGGTACGGATCCGGCTCACGGCGAGACACCGGTGCATCTCGCGGCGACGGACCCACCGGGCGGGACACCAGGCTGAACGCCTCGGGCCAGGCCAGATCCTCCGATCAACCGGACTATTTCCGCGAGCCGGAGGGCTTCGGGGTCAATCGTCGTCGGGGCAATCCTCCCGCGCCCGACCGTGAACCGACACCGGAACGCGAGTCGCGGTCCATGCCCGATTCCGCCTCTCGTTCCACGTCCGGCACTGACCGGTCCTCCGTGCCCGCTTCCTCGTCGCACTCGGCGCCCGCATCCGCCCCGGACGACGACGAACCCGTCACCTCGTGGTCCGTGGCCTCCATTCCCCAACCGGGTTTCGCCGCACCGAGCGGCGGGGATTCCACGTCGAACACCGCCAATGCGGCGCCCACGCGTGATGATTCGGACCAGAATCCGGACACGTCCGATAGTTCCGTAGGCGACTCCTCCAGGGACGATGCCCACCGAGCGACGGATTCCCCGGCGGACGACCGCGCTGGCACCGGCGATTCCACCTCGGTTCCGTCTCGTGAGGGCTTGGGCAGTGCCAGTGACTCCGCGGACGTCGGCGCGACCTCGTGGACCCCCGGTGCCCCCGCGTCGGATGGCCCCGGGTCGGATGTTCCCGCTTCCGATGACTCCGCGGCGTCCGAGTCCCACGATTCCGGGGCCGGGACGAGCGGACCCGATCTGTCCATGCGTGACGGTTCCATGCGGGATGGTTCCGTGCGCGACGGCTCCGTGCCCGAGGATCCCGCATCCGGTGCTCCTTCCTTCCGTGCCCCGCAGCCGCGGGATCGCGGCCCGGAGTACTGGATCCCGGAGGAACCGCCGCCCCCACCGGAGGATGACCCCCCGGCGGACATGTACGACGAACCCGTGCCCCGAGCGCCGTCGCCCGCGAGGGATCGTAGGGCCCAGGGCGGGAACGGCCCCGGCGGCGACAACCCGGCGGGTCCCGGTCCCGACCACGATGGGCGCGGGAACACCCGCCCCGGCGGCGTCGTCCCTCGCGAGAACGGCGACACCCGCCCCGGCGGGAACCGCCCGAGCTGGCGAGAGCGCCACGCGGAAGCGATTGCCGCGGCGGAACGGCGCTCCACCGACATCGCGCCCCCGACCTCGCGCAGCCCCGGCATGGAGGACGAGAACTTCGTCCCGGGCGCGGACGACGAATCCCTCGAGGACTCGTCCCTCTACGGGCGGGCGGCCATCGAGCGCATCCTGGGCGGCATGCTCATCGACGAGCACGCCCACGGAACGGATCAGTGACCGGGCCCATCGCCCGGCTGATCACGAACACGACAATGAAGGAGCACGGTGTACGAAGGACCGGTCCAGGACCTCATCGATGAGCTGGGGAGGTTGCCGGGTATCGGCCCCAAGTCCGCGCAGCGCATCGCCTTCCACCTGTTGGACGCGGACAAGGACGAGGTCCAGCAGCTCGTGGAGGCCATCACCACGGTGAAGACCTCGGTGTCGTTCTGCGTGATCTGCGGCAACGTCACAGAGCAGGAGGAGTGTGCGATCTGCCGGGACGCCCGCCGGGACCGCAGCGTGATCTGCGTGGTGGAGGAGTCTAAGGACGTCATGGCCATCGAACGCACCCGCAGCTACCGGGGGTTGTACCACGTGCTGGGCGGCGCGATCTCGCCGCTGCAGGGTGTGGGACCGGATCAGCTGCGCATCCGCGAGCTGATGACCCGGTTGTCGGACGAGACAGTTCAGGAGATCGTGCTGGCCATGGACCCCAACCTGGAGGGCGAGGCCACCTCCACGTACCTCACCAGGATGTTGAAAACGCTGGGTATCCGGGTCACCCGGCTGGCCTCGGGGCTGCCCGTGGGCGGTGACCTCGAATACGCCGACGAAGTCACGCTGGGCAGGGCTTTCGAGGGACGCACGGTGGTCTCCGAGGCCCGCTGAGGCCCGTAACATTCGCGTCCCTCTTTGTGTCCACGAATGCCCGCTCGACTCCGTGCGGCTGCGGGTGAGCGGATAGCATGGATCACTGATCCCGCGAGACCGCCCGTGCGTTCGGGCCGGGTGCCTGCCTGTGAGAGGAATGTATGAGCCTCATTGTCCAGAAGTTCGGCGGTTCATCGGTCGCCGATGCCGACGGTGTCCGCCGGGTCGCCCGGCGAGTAGCCGAGACCAGGAACGCCGGCCACCAGGTGGTCGTGGTCGTCTCCGCGATGGGTGACACCACGGACGACCTCCTGGACCTCGCCGGTGAGGTGGCCCGCAAACCACCGGCTCGCGAGTTGGACATGCTGTTGACCTCCGGGGAACGCATCTCCATGGCCCTGTTGGCCATGGCCATCTCCGACCTCGGCGTTCCCGCGCAGTCCTTCACCGGATCCCAGGCCGGAATGATCACGGACGGCGCCCACGGTGCGGCCAAGCTCGTGGAGGTCAGCCCCCTCCGGGTGCGTGAGGCGCTCGACCACGGCAACGTCGCGATCATTGCCGGGTTCCAGGGCGTCAACCGCTCCTCCAAGGACATCACCACGCTGGGCCGCGGCGGTTCGGACACCACCGCCGTGGCGCTCGCCGCCGCCCTGGACGCGGACGTGTGTGAGATCTACTCGGACGTGGACGGCGTCTACACCGCGGACCCCCGCATCGTCCCCACCGCCCAGAAACTGGACCGGGTCTCCTCCGAGGAGATGCTCGAGCTCGCCGCCAACGGCGCCAAGATCCTGCACCTGCGCTGCGTGGAGTACGCCCGCCGCTTCAACGTGCCGTTGCACGTCCGTTCGTCTTTCAGTCACAACGAGGGCACCATGGTCATCCCCAGCCCGCACGAGAACCTCACGCCGCAGAAGGAGATCCCCTTGGAACAGCCGCTGATCGCCGGTATCGCTCATGATCGCAGCCAGGCCAAGATCACCATCGTGGGGGTCCCCGACCGCCCCGGGATCGCCGCGCGGATCTTCCGGTTGCTGGCCGACTCCAAGGTGGACGTGGACATGATCGTCCAGAACGTCTCCACCGGCGAGAACCCGCTCACCGATGTGTCCTTCACCCTGGCCGAGTCCCAGGGTGACCTGGCCATGAACCTGCTGCGTGCCGCCGAAGAGAAGATCGGCTATGCGAACCTGGACTACGACGACGAGGTGGGCAAGCTCTCCCTCGTGGGCGCCGGTATGAAGACCAACACCGGCGTGGCGTTCACGTTCTTCGAGGCGCTCGCGGAGAGCGACATCAACGTGGACATGATCTCCACGTCCGAGGTCCGGATCTCGATCATCACGTCCATCGCCAAGCTCGACGAGGCCGTCCGGGCCGTGCACACGGCGTTCGGTCTGGACTCGGACGAGACCGCCACGGTGTACGGGGGTACGGGACGCTGACCCCGGCTTCATCCATGAGTTCTGATTCGGACCCGTCCGAGGATCCCCGGCTCGCCGAGATCATCGACTTCCTGGGTGGTTCGGACGAATCCACCGTCGAGGATCCGCTGTCCCTGGCGGACCAGCTGTGCTTCTCGCTGTCCGTGGCGTCACGCAGGGTCGCGCACAGCTACCGCCCCGTGCTGGAGCCCCTGGGACTGACGCTGCCCCAGTACCTCGTGATGCTCGCGCTGTGGGATACCAACCCGCGCACGGTGAAGGACCTGGGCGAGCAGCTCATGCAAGATTCGGCAACGCTCTCGCCCCTGCTCAAACGCTTGGAGGCCCGCGGTTACCTCACGCGGGAACGCGATCCGCACAACGAGCGGGCCCTGGCCGTAACTCTCACGGAGGAGGGCGCGCGTCTGCAGGACGGGGCGCAGGCCGTGCAACCGGAGATGATGCGCCGGTTGCGGTTGTCCCCTCAACAGGTCCGGTTGCTGAACTGCGGGATGCAGCGGTTGATCGACAACACCCAGGACGCCGAGAGTGCATGAGGCGCTGACCCGGGAGGAGTGGTCACGCCGGGCGCACGCGCACGCGGAGCGGGTGGCGCCCCACACCCGGCCGTTCCTGGACCGGCGGTCCCGCGGGGAAAAGCATCCCGTGGAGGACTTCCTGTTCACGTACTACACGCTGTCCCCGGCCCAGTTCACGCGGTGGCACCCTGGGCCCGGCGTCATCCTCTTGGATGCCCCGGAGCGCGAGGGCTGGAAGCACTACCGTCCCGCGACGACCGCGGAGCTCGAGGCGGCGGGCGTGGGGGAGGGCATGAGCGGCGTCGTCGTCGCGGTGGAGGAATTCGTGGCCGAGCGGGGCACCGCGGTGCGGTTCACCCGCGAGATCCTCGCGAACACCCTGGCCAGGAGCGGGACGTTCGACTGCTTCGGGCTGCATGAGTGGGCCATGGCCTACCGCGCGCAGAGCAACGGTGTGCGCCACGAGGACGCGCCGTTGCGGTTGGGGGCGTCCGGGACGGACGACGTGGTGGAGGCCCACCGGATCCGCTGCTCGCACTTCGACGCGTTCCGTTTCTTCCAGCCCCAGGCCGTGGAACGCAACGAGCTGCAGCCCACGCGCGAGTCACAGCGCCGCATGGAACAGCCGGGGTGCCTGCACGCGAGCATGGACCTGTACAAGTGGGCCTACAAGTTGTTGCCCGCGGTGGATTCGGACCTGCTCGCGGACTGCTTCGACCTCGCGTGGGACGTGCGCGTGACCGACATGGAGGCCTCCCCCTACGACCTCACGGAATGGGGGTACGAGCCCGTGCGGATCGAGACGCCCGAGGGCAAGGCCGAGTACGTCCGGCGCCAGCGCGCCTTCGCGCAGCGGGGTAATCGGCTGCGAGAGCGCTTGGCGGCGGCCGTCGAGCGGCTCCTGGACGGGGTCGACGACGCCGCCGCGCCGCTCGATTCCACCGGCTCCGCGCCCCGGTCACGCCGTTCGGACGACGCCGCGGTGCCCGTCCGCGCGGCCGGGCATGATGGCGCGACGAGGCAGTCCGGAGCGGGCGGGCACATCGGCGCTATGGCGCAGACCGGAGCAGTCGGACGGGACGGCGCGAGCGGCGTCGTCATGCAGGGCCGAACCGCTCGGACCCGCGGAGACCGTTCATGAGGCCCGGGGAAACCGCCCACGGATGGGAACGGATCACCGTGGTCTCCGCGGTGGCGGAACCCCTCGACTTCGTGACGGCCCGCTCGAGCGCGGGCCCGGTGCTCGTGACCCGGGATGCCGACGGGGCGCTGCACGTGCTGTCCAACACGTGCCCACACCAGCAGGCCACGGTGTGCCGGGAGGCCGCGGGGCGCGCCGAGAGCTTCGAGTGTCCCAACCACTACTGGGTGTTCGGCCCGGACGGCCGGTTCCTGGGATCGCGACTGGCCATGGCCGCCGGCCGGCAGCTGCCGCACGACCCGGCCAAGGACCTCCCCGCGGCCGCCGTGGATGTAGTGGACGGCTGGGTGGTGGCGCGCTTCGACTGAGCGGACCTCGGCGTTCGTCGTCCCCTGCTGCAGCGCGTCCTACTCGAGCGCCGCCTGCTCAAGTGCCACGGCGGCGTTGAGCAGGGCCAGGTGGCTGAGGGCCTGCGGGAAGTTGCCCAGAAACGAGTTGTCCTTGGGGTCGATCATCTCGGTGAACAACCCCACGTCATTGGCGAGAGGGAGCATCTCGTCCATGAGGTCCACGGCCTCCTCGCGGCGGCCCACCGTAGCCAGCGCCGCCACGGTCCAGAACGAGCACGCCACGAACGCTCCCTCCTCCTTCTCCATGCCGCTGTAGCGGTACATGAGCGCACCGCGGCCCAGCTCCTCCCGAACGGCGTCGATGGTCGAGGACATGCGGGGACCACGATCGAACCCGGCCATCGCGTGCAGCAACACGGACACGTCCAGCTCGTCGGTTCCCGGGTACCAGACGTACGCGCCCCGTTCCTCGCTCCAGCCCTCGGTCTCAATCCACTCCCGGATCCGTTCCCGTTCCGAGCGCCACCGGTCCACGCACCCGGGGATGTGACCGGCCTCGGCCAGTTTCACGGCCCGGTCCAGGCCGTGCCAGCACCCCAGCTTGGAGCTCGTGTAGTGCCGGTGCTCAGGCAGTTCCCACATCCCGGAGTCGGGGCGGCGCCACAGGTCGCACACCGCGTCCGCGAGGTCGGCGAACATCCGGGCGGTGGCGGTGTCCAACACGTTGCCGCCGCCCACGTAGAGGTGCGCGATGTCGAAGACGTCCCCGTACACGCCCAACTGCAACTGGTCCGCGGCGTCGTTGCCCGAGACCACGGGGCCGATCCCCCGCCACCCGGGGGCGTCGTACTCGGTCATCTCGGAGGCGGGGACCTCGCCGTCGAAGCGGTTGAGGACGTGCAGGTCGGGGGTCTGTGCCCGGGCCCGGCGCAGGATCGTGGACACCTGCGCGTGCACGTCCTCCTGCTCCCCCAGTCGCAAGAGCGAGTGCAGGGTGTAGGTGGCGTCACGGATCCACGCGAAGCGATAATCGAAGTTCTTGGTGCCCTCCCTGTTCTCGGGAAGGGACGTGGTCGCCGCGGCCGCCACGGAGCCCGACGGGCTGTGGCTGAGCAGTTTGAGCGCGAGGGCGCTACGTTCGACCTCCGCGCGGTAGGGACCGTCATAGTCGAGCAGATCACGCCATCGGCGCCACATGTCCCGGGTCATGGCCACGTTCTTGCGGATCTCACGGGGCGAGGGCAGGCGCAAGGGCTCACCGTGCGTGGCGACCACCGCGAGCAGGTGCTCGGAATCGGGGCGCGTGGTGAACCGCCCGGAGATCTGCTGGGTCCCCACCTGCGCTTCCCCCGCGTCGTCGGTGCGGACCCCCATGCCCACCCGGTTCGTGCGCAGCACAGGCTCCCCCCCGATCATCTCGACCCACGGGGAGACGGTGTTGAACATGGTGCCCGGGGCCACCCGCCACACCATGGCCACGTTCCCGGTCACACCGTCCACCGAGCGGGCCAGTTCGTTCCACGGCAATTGCCCCGTGGACCCCATGTTGAGGGAATCGGTGACCCGCACAGTCCCCGAGGCCGTGGAGAACGTGGTGGTCAGGATGTTGGTCCCGGGGACGTACTCCCGGGTGACCTCGAACTCCTCCTCCGGGCGCAGCTCGATGCACCCGCCGTGCTCGGCGTCGAGCAGCTTGGCGAACGGCGGCGCGGAGTCCAGGTCCGGGACGGGGTACCAGTCCACGGATCCGTCCTGGGCCACCAGCGCCACGGTGCGCCCGTTACCCAGGGCTGCGTAGGAACGCAGGTCCACGTAGCCGTCCCGGCGCCGGGTCACCTTGTTCAGGGGCTCGGCGGGGTCGGGGGTTGCGTTCACGGGGCTCGTTTCTCTCGTGGGGCGGGACGGGAGGACGGCGGATCGCGCCGCGGGAACGCCACGACCCGCCATCCGGAGGACTCGCTGACGTCAGCGCGGCCGGGTCACAGGATCGGGCTGCCGCCAGTGACGGCGATCCTCGCCCCGGAAACGTAACTACCGTCGTCGGACGCGAGCAACACGTACACCGGGGCCAGTTCTGCGGGCTGGCTGGCGCGCCCGAGGGGCTCCGCGTCCCCGAAACTCTCGAGCTGCTCCGCGGGAATGGTCGAAGGGATCAACGGTGTCCAGACGGGCCCGGGGGCCACGCTATTGACGCGGATCCCGCGCTCCCCGAGCAACTGCGCGAGACTGGCCGAGAAGTTGGCGATCGCCGCCTTGGTCGCCGCGTACGGCGCCAGGGTGGGGACCGGCATGTCCGAATTGACCGACGAACTGCCGATGATCGCCGATCCCGGCGCCATGTGCGGCACGGCGGCCTTGGCCAGGTAGAAGTACGCCCCCACGTTGAGCTTGAAGGTGTGCTCCCACTCCTCGTCGGGGATCTCCTCGAGGCTCTCGCGCGTCATCTGGTAGGCGGCGTTGCTCACGAGCACGTCCACCTTGCCGAACTCCTCCACGGCCTTCGCGATCACGGCACGGCAGTGCGCCGCTTCGGACAGGTCCCCGGGGACCAGGACGGCTTTGCGTCCCGCCTCCTCGATGTAGCGGGCGACGTCGCGGGCGTCCCGTTCCTCCTCGGGCAGGTAGGTGATCAGCACGTCCGCGCCCTCGCGGGCGTAGGCGATAGCCACCGCTCGGCCGATCCCGGAGTCACCACCGGTGACAACCGCGGCCTTGCCCTCGAGCTTGCCCGATCCGCGGTAGCTGTCCTCACCGCAATCGGGGACAGGGTTCATCTCGGCCTGCAGTCCGGGGGCCTCTTGCTGTTGTTCAGGGAATCCCATGACAGTGTCCTCTCTGGTGGAGCGGGTCCGGGCGAGCTCTCGCGCTTCGCCGACCCGGTGACCGGGAGGACTCCCGGGCGGGCCGACGCTCAGCACACTTTCCATCGTAGGGGACGCCCGTGTCCGGAAACATCCCCTGCGGGCCGCGCACGGCAGCTCTGCCGTCTGCCCGCGGCCCACCCGCGGGCCGATAGGATGGGCGAGGATTGGCCCGTAAGCGCAGGAGTAGTGGAAATGGCCCGTATCGTCGTTGACGTCATGCCCAAACCGGAAATCCTTGACCCGCAGGGCAAGGCGATCGCGAATGAGTTGCCCCGGATCGGGCTCAGCGGTTTCACTGAGGTGCGCCAGGGCCGCCGGTTCGAACTCACGGTCGAGGGCGAAGCGGACGAGCAGGTGCTCGCCCAGGCCCGCGAAGCCGCGGAGAAGCTACTGTCCAACCCGGTGATCGAGGACGTCGTGAACGTCTCCGTGGCCCCCGAGGAGGACTGAGCGTGGCCCAGAACCTCACGGCCGAGCAGACGCCCCTCGTGGCGGACCTCTCCGAACCCGCCACCGATTCTCGACTCGCGGACGTGCGGGTGGGTGTCGTGACCTTCCCGGGCACGCTCGACGACCGCGACGCCGCTCGCGCCGTCGAGATCGCCGGCGGCACCGCGGTGCCGCTGTGGTACGCAGACAAGGACCTCAACGGTGTGGACGCCGTGATCCTGCCCGGTGGCTTCTCCTACGGGGACTACCTGCGCGCCGGTGCGATCGCCCGCTTCGCCCCCCTCATGGACAGGATCGTGGACGCTGCCAATGCCCGGGAGGGCATGCCGGTGCTGGGGATCTGCAACGGTTTTCAGGTGCTCACCGAGGCCCACCTGTTGCCGGGGTCCATGATCAAGAACGAACAGCTCAAGTTCATCTGCCGGGACCAGGCGCTGCGCGTGGAGAACACGGACACCGCGTGGACCGGGCGATTCGAGCAGGGCCAGACCATCGTGGTGCCGCTGAAGAACCAGGACGGGCAGTACGTCGCGGATCAGCGCACCCTGGACGAGTTAGAGGCCGAGCACCGGGTGGTCTTCCGCTACGCGGGCGGCAACCCCAACGGTTCCCGCAACGACATCGCCGGGATCACCAACGCGCGGGGCAACGTGGTGGGACTCATGCCCCACCCCGAGCACGCCGTGGAACCGGGCTTCGGCGCCGATCTTTCCGGCTCCGGTCCGGTCCAGATGCGCCAGGGAACAGACGGGCTGGACGTCTTCGTCTCCGCCCTGGAACACCTATTGCGCTGACCCGTCCACGCCGCGCTCGCCCGCAGCGAGGACCGCGGCGTCCCATCCGTTCGTCATCGGGCCAGTTCGGGGAACCGCACCCGGCCCACACCATGCCTCCGCGTGAGCGCCCGCCCGGCACCGCACGCCCCATCGTTCGCAAAGGGATCTAGTAGTCGTCATGAGCGAAACCCACTTCAACCTGGACACCGTGGAGCACGCCGCCTCCACCCCGGACACCGAGCTGCCCTGGGCGGAACTGGGGCTGAACGAGACCGAGTTCGAGCGCATCAAGGAGATCCTGGGCCGCCGCCCCACCGCGGCGGAACTGGCCATGTACTCCGTGATGTGGTCTGAGCACTGCTCGTACAAGTCATCCAAGGTGCACCTGCGCCAGTTCGGGGACAAGGTCACGGACGAGATGCGCAAGAACCTCATGGTGGGCATCGGTGAGAACGCCGGCGTCACGGACATCGGGGACGGTTGGGCCGTGACCTTCAAGATCGAGTCCCATAATCACCCGTCCTACGTGGAGCCCTATCAGGGTGCGGCCACGGGCGTGGGCGGGATCGTGCGGGACATCATCTCCATGGGTGCCCGCCCGGTGGCCGTGATGGACCCGTTGCGTTTCGGCGCGATCGACCACCCGGACACCCCGCGTGTGGTGCACGGGATCGTGGCCGGCGTGGGCGGCTACGGCAATTCGCTGGGGTTGCCGAACATCGGCGGAGAGGTGGAGTTCGACCCGTGCTACCAGGGCAACCCCCTGGTCAACGCGCTCGCCGTGGGCGTGATGCGTCACGAGGACATCCGCTTGGCGAACGCGTCCGGGACGGGCAACAAGGTGGTGCTCTTCGGCGCGCGCACCGGCGGGGACGGGATCGGCGGCGCCTCGGTGCTCGCGTCCGAGTCCTTCGACGACTCCAAGCCCTCCAAACGCCCCGCGGTGCAGGTGGGTGACCCCTTCGCGGAGAAGGTGCTCATCGAGTGCTGCCTGGAACTGTTCAAGGGCTCGCTCGTGGAGGGCATCCAGGACCTCGGTGCGGCGGGCATCTCGTGTGCCACGTCCGAGCTCGCGTCCAACGGTGACGGCGGCATGCGCGTGGACCTCACCGAGGTCCTGCTGCGCGATCCGTCCCTGACCCCGGGCGAGATCCTGATGTCCGAGTCGCAGGAACGCATGATGGCCGTGGTCACCCCCGAGAAGGTCGCGGGCTTCGAGGCCGTGATGGCCAAGTGGGACGTGGAGTACTCGTGGATCGGCGAGGTCACGGACACCGGCCGCCTGGTCATCGACTACCAGGGTGAGGTCATCGTGGACGTGGACCCCCGCACCGTGGCCCACGACGGTCCCGTGTACGAACGCCCCTACGCGCGCCCCGAATCCCAGGACGCCCTGCAGGCAGCCCACTTCACGGGCTCCCCGGAGGACGCCGCCCGCCCGTCCGGCGCGGAGCTCGGCCCTGCGCTCGTGGAACTGATGGCCTCCCCGAACCTGTGCTCCAAGGACTGGGTCACCGACCAGTACGACCGCTACGTTCAGGGCAACACCGCCATGGCCATGCCGGATGACGCCGGCGTGATCCGCGTGGACGAGCGCACCAACCTGGGCGTGGCCCTTTCCACGGACTCGAACGGCCGCTACACCCGCCTGGACCCGTACCAGGGCGCCCAGTTGGCGCTCGCCCAGGCTTACCGCAACGTGGCCACCGCGGGCGCGCGCCCCGTGGCCGTGTCCGACTGCCTGAACTTCGGTTCCCCCGAGGACCCGGACATCATGTGGCAGTTCGCGGAGGCCGTGCGCGGCCTCTCGGACGGGTGCCAGACCGTGGGTGTGCCCGTGACCGGCGGTAACGTCTCCCTCTACAACCAGACCGGCGGCGTGGCCATCAACCCCACCCCGGTGATTGCCATGATGGGCGTGTTCGACGACGTCACGCGCCGCACGCCCTCGGGCTGGAGTGAGGATGGCCAGGCGATCTACCTGCTCGGCGAGACCGCGGACGAGCTGGACGGCTCCGAGTGGGCGCGCGTGCGCGGCCACCTGGGTGGGTTGCCCCCGCGCGTGGACCTGGACCGCGAGCGCGTCCTGGGTGACATGCTCATCAACATGTCCCGGGACGGCATGATCGACGCCGCGCACGACGTCGCGGAAGGCGGCCTCGGGGCCACGCTCGCCGAGATGGCGTTGCGCTTCGGCGTGGGCGCCCGGATCGGCCTCGGTGAGGTCGCCGAGCGGGACGGCGTGGACCTGTTCACGCTGTTGTTCTCCGAGACGCAGGGCCGCGCCGTCGTGGCCGTGCCGCGCTCGGAGGAGGTGCGCTTCCAGGACATGTGCACCGTGCGCCGCTACCCGTTCGCGCGGATCGGCGTGGTGGACACCGAGGCCGGGGCCCTGGACTTCCAGGGCGAGTTCACGGTGGCGCTGGACGAGCTGAAGACCGCCCACGCATCAACCCTGCCCCGTCACTTCGGCTGACGGGCCGGGACCACAGCACGAGAACCCTCGGAGGGAGCCATGTTGGACGACATGCCGCGGCCGGTTCCGCCGCAGCCGTTGCGCACGCAGCGGTTGGAGCTGCGCGCGTTCACACCGGACGAACTCGAGGCCGTGGCCGGGGGCTCACGACTGCCCCAGTTCGCGCCGGGTTTCCCCACCCCCGAGAACGAGGACTGGGCCCGGGAGGCGATCGAGGCCGGTGAGCACTTCTTCACGGAGAGCGACTGCGCCCTGCTCGCCGTGATCCGGCTCAGCTCGGGGCAGATCATCGGCGCCGCGGGGTTCGCGGGACCCGCCATGGACCACGAACTGGAGATCGAGGGGTCCATCGTCCCGGAGCACCAGAACCAGGGGCTGGCCACCGAGGCCTTGCGCGCGCTCGTGGACCGCGCATTCGAGGACCCCGGGATCCGTGCGGTGCACGGCTCCGTCCCGGCCGACCACGAACCGGCACGCCGGGTGCTCGTGCGCTGCGGGTTCGTGAAACGACCCTCCGAGGGTTCGGAGGACACCTACTACCTGCGACGCCCCTGACGAACGGTCACGGATGTACCCCTGGATACCCTTCGACCTGCTCCCCGCGGACACCCTGCCGGAGTGGATCCTCATCATCCTGGCGGTCCTGGACCTGCTCCTGAAGATCCTGGCCCTGGGCTGGATCCCCCACCAGCGCCGTCCGTCCGTGGCGCTCGCGTGGTTGCTCGCCATCTTCCTGATGCCGTACGCGGGGCTCCTGCTGTTCGTGGTGATCGGTTCCACCCGGTTACCGCGTAAACGCATGGCCAAGCAGGCCCGGATGAACCACGTGATCCAGGAGAACACCCCCGAGCACCTCCCGCTGGGGCCCGAGCTCGCCGAGTACCCGGAATGGGTGCGCACCACCGCGGAGCTGAACCAGAACCTGGGTGCCCTGCCCATGGTGGGCGGTAACGACTTCGAGATCCTCACCGACAATCACGATTCCATGGCCCGGATGGCCTGGGACGTGGACCGCGCCACGGACTACGTGCACTTCGAGTTCTACATCGTGGCCATGGACCGGATCTCCCGCGATCTGCTGGACGCCCTGATCCGCGCCCACGAGCGCGGGGTGCGCGTGCGGATCCTGATCGACCACGTGGGGTCCCTGGGCTACCCGGGGTACGCGGAACTGGTCCGCCAGTTCAACCGCTCCGGGGTGCCGTGGCGGCGGATGCTCCCGATCCGCCCGTGGCGTGGTGAGTGGCAGCGCCCGGACCTGCGCAACCACCGCAAGATCCTGGTGGTGGACGGCCAGGTGGCCTACACGGGCTCACAGAACATCATCCACCGCTCGTACAACAAGAAGAAGAACCTGCGGAAGGGCCTCGAGTGGAAGGACCTCATGGTCCGGGGCACGGGATCCGTGGTCACCGAGTTGAACGCGGTGTTCGTCTCGGACTGGTACTCGGAAACCGACGACCTCTTGCTGGACGAGACCCCTGCCGCACTCGAGCACACGGCCGGGCCCATGTACGCCCAGGTGGTGCCGTCCGGGCCCGGGTTCGAGACCGAGAACAACCTGCGCCTGTTCAACCACCTGATCTACAACGCCAATCACCGCGTAGTGATCTCCAGCCCGTACTTCGTCCCGGACGAGTCCCTGCTCCACGCCATCACCACGGAGGCCCAGGCGGGCGTACGGGTGCAGTTGTTCGTGGGTGAGACCTCGGACCAGTTCCTCGCGCAGCACGCCCAGAACTCGTACTACTCCGAACTCGCGCGCGCCGGGGTGGAGATCTACCGCTACAGCTCCCCCACCGTGCTGCACGCCAAGTTCGTGCTCGTGGACGACATCGTCTCCGTGATCGGTTCCTCCAACATGGACGAGCGTTCCTTCGCGCTGGACCTTGAGGTCTCCGTCCTGATCGTGGACGAGTCGTTCCGCACCCGGATGGAGGACGTCGTGGGGCAGTTCCGCGCCAACTCCACCCTCTTGGACCTGGACGCCTGGGAGAAACGCTCGCTGGGGCGCAAGTTCGTGGAGAACGTCTGCCGCCTTACTTCCGGCCTGCTCTGACGCGCCCCGGACGACGACGCCGCGGGGCCGGGTGCGGCGTCGTCCGTCCCCTCGGTGCCGCCCACCCGGGGCGGGCGCGAGCGTCCGTTCCTCGCCCGGGTGCGCGAACGCCGTCGCCGCCCGCAGAGATCGGGGTGGCGACGGCGTCGTCGTGCACGGTGGGAACGGGGCCCGGTGCGGATCAGCCCGCTACGAGCACCGCGCGGCCGTTGAACGTGCGGTTGCGCAGGCCGTCCAGCGCGGAGTTGACCTCCTGTGCGGTGAGCGGGAGCTCCGTGATGGGCGGCTTGGGCAGATCCGTGTCCTGGGCGAGCTTCACGAGCTCCTTGAGCTCGGGCAGACTGCCCACGAAGTTGCCGCGAATGTTCAGCAGGTTGAACGCGGTGAGCGCGGTGGGGAACTGGTACTGGCCCCCGAACAGGCCCACGCTGACCAGGGTCCCGCCGTTGGCCATGGCGAAGAGCGCGGCGTTGGAGGTGTCCCCGTTGTTGACGAGGTCGATGGCCGCGGCAATCTTCTGCCCGCCGGCCCGGACGATGTCGCCCACGAGGTCCTCGCCGCCCACGACCACCGTGGCGGACGCGCCCACCGCCTGGGCGTTCTTCAGCGCGGCCTCGCTCATGTCCACGGCCACGATGTTCTCGTGACCCAGGGCCTTGAGCACCGCAATGGTCATCAGCCCTACACCGCCCGCGCCGATCACGGCCACGGGCTTATCCGCGGGCAGTGGCATGATCTTCTTGACCGCTGAGTAGGAGGTCAGGCCGGAGCAGGCGAGCGTGGCGCCGAAGGACGGGTCGATGTCGCCCAGCGACACCAGGTAGCGCTCGTCCGGCACGTGGACCTCCTCTGCGTAGCCGCCGCGGCGCTGCACCGAGAGGTTGCGCTTCTTCCCGCTGCAGTAGTTCTCGCGGTCCTCCGAACAGGCCTGGCACTCGCCGCAACCGATCCACGGGAACACGATGTACTTGGTGTCCCCGGGCGTCACCGTGGCGTCCGGTCCCGCGGCCACGACCTCCCCCACGATCTCGTGCCCGAGCACCACGGGGTACTGCGCGCCCGCCGCGGTCAGTTCGTAGCGCCCGGCGCTGCCGAGGTCGAAGTACCCGTCCTGGCAGTGCACGTCCGAGTGGCAGACCCCCGAATTGGTCACGCGGATCATGACCGCGGAGCCTTCCAGTTCGGGCCGTTCCACCTCGAGTTCCTGGGCTGCTCCGCCCGGCTCCGTGTGCGCGAAAACCTTCATGGCCACTCCTTCGTTGCGTGTGTGTAAGTCGCCTTATCAGGTGAGCTGTGTCACTACTCTAGGCCGCTACGCCGAGTTGTCCACGGGTCCGTGCCCGTCGCATCGGGGGACGACGACGCCGCTCACGCGCCCCGGTCTCAGGCGCGGGGTTCTGGAGCCGACTTTTGCGCGGCCCGCCGAGCGGCACGGTTGGCCGGCCCCACGGCGGACACCAGCACCGCGACCTGCAGCAGTACACCCACCAGCCCGGCGACGATGCCCCATTCGGGCCACCCCAGAACGAGCAACACGATCGCCGCCACCACGGCACACACGGCCACGGGAACGGACCACCGCACCCTCGGAAGGGCCGCGGCGTGACCCGCGGACCACGCGGCGTCGGACGCGCGCGTGTGCCGGGTCCGGAGGCCCACGGCCCCGTTGCGATCGAGCGAGCCGGCGGCCGCTGCCCTGACGGTCACCACTGTCACGACGCACACCAGGACCGTGCTGAACGACAGCATGATCACTCCGAGCAGGTCCTCGTCCACGGTTCCCTCCGGGTCACGGGCATTTCCTCCACCCTACGACCGTCACGGATCCGGGCACTGCGGATCCGGTGACGTCATCCGCGAACGCCTCCACGGCAAGGTGCTCCGCCGCAGGGCAGAACCCAGTGGGGAATCCTGGTCGTCGTCAGCTGACACAAGGTCATGACGGGGTCGCTCTCTTCCCCATCGCCAGGGATGGGGCGGTCACGGTGACCGGGGTCGACGACGCCGCCCTGCCGGACCTGCGGGACCGGGTGCGAGCGGCGTCGTCGTTGGAGGGAGGTGTCAGCCCACCAGCTCGCGGGACGGCGTGTCCGCGACGGAGGGCTCGCCCACGAACGCGCCGCGGTACTTCGCAGCGGGATGGGTGTCCTTGACCCGGGGACGGCCCTCGCCGTAGAGGGACTCGCGCAGGGTGGTGCCCTCGTACTCGGTGCGGTAGCGCCCGCGCTTCTGCAACTCGGGGACCACGTACTCCACGAAGTCCTCGAAGGAACCGGGGCTCACATGGTAGGCCAGGTTGATGCCGTCCAGGCCGCCCTCGTCCACCCAGGTTTCGAGCTGATCCGCGACGGTCTGCGCGGAGCCCACGAGGACCGCACCCATCCCACCCAGGGCGCAGTGCTTGGCGATCTCCTCGCGCGTCCACTGCTTGTCCTTGGACTGCAGCGTGAACGGGGTCAGGAAGGACTGGATGGAGTCGGTCTTGATGTAGTTCAAGGCCTCGTCCTCGTCGAACTGGGACAGGTCCACGCCGGACCACCCACCGATGATCGCCTGGGAGGCCTCCAGGTCCACGTATTGCAAGTAATCGCGGTACTTCTCCTGGGCCTGCTCGTCCGTGTCCGCGACGACCACGGAGAGCATCGCGTAGATCTTGACGTCGTCACGGCTGCGGCCCTCGGCCTGAGCCCGGTCGCGGATCTTGTCAGTCACGAAACGCGTGAGGTCCGGGCGCAACCCGCCGATGAACACGGCTTCCGCGTGCTTACCCGCGAACGCCTGCCCGCGCGAGGACGCGCCGGCCTGGAAGATCAGCGGTGTGCGCTGCGGGGACGGTGCCGTGAGCCCCGCTCCGGGAACCGTGAAGTGCTCCCCGCTGTGCCGGATGGGATGGACCTTGGTGGGATCCGCGTAGACACCCGTCTCACGGTTCTGAACCACAGCGTCCTCCTCCCACGAGCCCTCCCAAAGCTTGTAGCACACGTCCAGGAACTCCTCCGCGATCTCGTAACGCGTATCGTGCTCAATCTGGCGCGGCAGGCCCTGGTTCTCCGCAGCGGACGGAAGGTAGGAGGTCACCACGTTGAATCCCACGCGGCCCTTGGTGAGGTGATCCAGTGTGGCGTACTTGCGGGCCAGGGTGTAGGGCTGCTCGTAGGTCACCGCGCTCGTCACGCCGAAGCCCAGGTGCTCGGTCACGGCGGCCATGGCCGAGACCTGCATGAACGGGTCGTTGACCGGGAACTGGGCCCCGTCACGCACGGCCGGAGCCGCGGAGTTCTTGTAGATGTCGTAGATGCCCACCACGTCCGCAAGGAACAGGGCGTCGAACTTGCCCCGCTCCAGCAGCTTGGCCAGCCCCGTCCAGTACTCGATGGTGTTGTACTCGGTGGCCCGGGACCGCGGGTGACGCCACAACCCGAAGCTCTGGTGATCCACGCAGGTCATGTCGAACGCGTTGACGGAAATCCGTTTGCTCATCTCGGTCAGCCCCTCAGCAGGAACACGACCCGCGCCCCGTGCACCACCTACGGCGGCCTACCTTGCGGGTCCAGCGCGCTTGTGTGGCGCCGTACTTGCCGCATGCGGTGTGTCATGCGGCCCGATCCTCACCTGGGGCACCCCGCTACGGGAGAGGGTTGCCGTCCGACAAGCCAGGGCTAAACGTCGGCACTCGTGATCGTTGTGGCATCGATCCTAACGGGGATCCCCGGTCCTCGGAAACACCTCGGGTTACGGCACGTCACGACGGCGCCCCGGCGCGTCACACGATTTGCACCCGCGGGCTCCCGGCCCGTTCAATGGTGTGGTTCCCATCCGGAGCGGCTGAGAGACCTGGCTCGTTGACGTCGCAGCAACCAGCCCCACGCGGGCAAGGTGCTAATGCCAGGAACGATGGAGTTGATGAATTGAGCCATATCCTCACGCGCCCGGAATCTGCCGTCGACGCCGCTGCGGTCACCTTCGACCGGGTCGGCAAGTCCTTCCCCGCACACCACGGAGCGCATGTCCACGACGTCCTGAGGGACGTGACCTTCACGGTGCGTCCGGGCGAGATCGTCTCCGTCCTGGGCCCCTCGGGGTGCGGCAAGTCCACCCTGCTACGCGCCGTGGCCGGGCTCGGCACGGCGAGCGAGGGCGAAGTCCGGATCGACGACTCGGTGGTGCGCGAGATCGACCCGCGCTGCGCCGTCGGCTTCCAGGAACCGCGGTTGCTGCCGTGGCGCAGCGTGGCGCGCAACGTGGCACTGGGTCTGCCCCACGGGACTCCCGCCCGGGAAGGGAAGCGGCGGGTGGCGCAGCTGTTGGAGCTCGTCGGCCTGTCCCACCACGCGAATCACCGTCCCTCGGAGATCTCCGGGGGCATGGCACAGCGCGCATCCCTCGCCCGGGCCCTGGCACGGAACCCGCGGGTCCTGCTGTTGGACGAGCCCTTCGGGGCCCTGGACGCCCTGACCCGGATCAGGATGCAGGATCTGCTGCTGGACGTGCACCGCGCCGATCCCACGACCGTGCTCATGGTCACCCACGACGTCGAGGAAGCCCTGGTGCTCTCCGATCACGTGGTGGTGCTCGCGCGGGAAACGGCCACGGGCCCCGCGACCATCGCCGAGATCATCTCCCCCGAGCTGGCCCGCCCGCGCTCCCGCGAGGACAGTGAGATCACCGCGCTGCGCGCCCACCTGTTGGCCTTGCTCGGCGTGGAGCGCTGAGCGCATGGCGCAGTTGTCCCGACGCCGCGCCCTGCAGGCACTCGGCCTGTCCGCGCTGGCGCTGCCCCTGAGCGGATGCGTCATGGAGGGCGAAGGTCCGGGCCGCGGTGTGGCCGGCGGTTCCGCGCACGAGATCTACCTGGACTATGCGACCTACAACCCGCTGTCCCTGATCATCAAGGCCAAGGGCTGGCTCGAGAAGGTCGCCGAGGCCCACGGTCAGACCGTGACGTGGGTGTACTCGGCCGGTTCCAACAAGGCCAACGAGTCGCTACGCGCCGGGGTCGTGGACGTGGGCTCCACGGCAGGTTCCGCCGCACTGCTCGCGCGTGCCAACCGCTCGCCGATCAGGACGATCGACCTGTTCTCACAGCCCGAGTGGTCCGCGCTCGTGCGCACCCCGGACTCCCCCGTGCGCACCGTGGCGGATCTCGCGGGCACGTCCGTGGCCGCGACGAAGGGCACGGATCCGTACTTCTTCCTCCTACAGTCCCTCGGCGCGGCGGGCATGAGCGCCCAGGACGTCACCGTGGTGAACCTGCAGCACGCGGACGGGCGCACCGCGCTGGACACCGGTCAGGTGGCCGCATGGTCCGGACTGGACCCCGTGATGGCCGCCGCGGAGAAGGCGGGGGACGTGCTGTTCCACCGGCAGTTGGAGTTCAACACGTACGGGTTCCTCAACGCGCGGGAGGTGTTCCTGCAGCTGAACCCCACGGGTGCGCAGGACGTGGTGAACACGTACGCCTACGCGCGGCAGTGGGCGCTGCAGCACCCGGAGGAGGGGATCGCGATCCTCGCGGAAGGCGCGAGCATCGATCGCGACACCGCCCGGCGGGTCTGGCAGCGCACCCACCTGGACATCGACCCCGTTCCGGGCCCCGAACAGCTCGCGGTGCTCGAGCGGGTCGGGCCCATCCTGGTGGAATCCGGGGACGTCTCCTCGCAGCAGGACGTGGACGAGGCGCTCGCGAACATCGTGGAGCAGCACTACGCACAACACGCCGATGCGGCCGCCGTGGCCCAGGTGATCGAAGGGAAGCAGTCCTCATGAGCACTCACGACACCTCCTCCGCCGCACCGCGGTCCTCGGACGGCGCGTCCCGCGAAGCACCGGGCGGCACGTCCTCCGAAGCAGCTGGCGTCACTGCGGTGGCCACACTGTCCGACGACGACGGACGCCACGGGGCGGGCGTGGTGGCGCCCGGCGACGTCGCACCCCCATCAGACACCCCTGCCGCGGCGGATTCCCGCACGCGTCCCAGCGCGCTGCGCAATCCTTGGGCCCTGGGGCTGATCGGGATCGTCCTGCCCGTGCTGCTGGTGCTCGTGTGGCACACCCTCTCCACGAACGGGACCTTCTCCCCCGTGCAGTTGCCGCGCCCGTCCGCGGTGCTCGCCGCGGGATGGGAGCTGCTGCGCAGCGGTGACCTGTGGTTGCACGTGGGGATCTCCACGCAGCGCGTGATCGTGGGCTTCCTGATCGGCAGTGGGCTCGGGCTGTTGCTCGGCGCGTTGCTGGGGCTCTCCCCGTGGGCGCGGGCCATCGGCTCGCCCACGATCGGCGCGCTGCGCGCCGTGCCGTCCCTGGCGTGGGTGCCGCTGCTATTGCTGTGGATCGGGATCGGGGAGAACTCCAAGGTGACCCTGGTGGCAATCGGCGCCTTCTTCCCGGTGTACACCACGGTGTCCGCCGCGCTGCGCCACGTGGACCGGCACCTGATCGAAGCCGCACGGTCCTTCGGGCTGCGCGGGGTCAAACTCTTCACCACCGTGCAGTTGCCCGCGGTGCTGCCCTCCGTGATCTCCGGGCTGCGTCTGGCCCTGGCCCAGGCGTGGTTGTTCCTGGTGGCCGCGGAACTGCTGGGTTCCTCCATGGGCCTGGGGTTCCTGCTCACCGATTCGCAGAACAACGGCCGCACGGACCGGTTGCTGCTCGCGATCCTGTTGCTGGCCGTGCTGGGCAAGCTCACGGACGCCCTGCTCGGCATCTTCGAGTGGTGGACGCAGCGGCGCTGGAGCGTGGCCGGAACCAGGTGACAACCCGCCCGGTTCCCGCCGGCGCCCGCCGTTCCACCGCGGCCCGGTCGTTCCACCGGGGGCCCGGCCGTTGCAGACACCGACCGTTCGGATCGACATCACAGGAGGACTCGTGACCGGTACACACTCGTACTCAGACCCCGCTCACCCCACACCGAACCCGGCGTTGATCTCCGACGACGCCCGGGTGCAGTTCTGGGTCGAGCAGGCCGGGCGGCTGGACTGGGCGCAGCCATGGCACACGGCTCACCGGTTCGAGAAGCCGCAGCGCACGGGTGAGGACCACGACGGCAACCCCACTTACACCGTGCCCGAGATCGCGTGGTTCGAAGGCGGGAAACTCAACGTCTCGTACAACTGCGTGGACCGCCATGTGGCAGCCGGGCGTGGTCAGCACGTGGCCCTGTACTTCGAGGGTGAACCCGGGGACCGCCTGGTCTATACCTACGCGGACCTGCAGCGTGAGGTATCCAGGGCCGCCAACGCCCTGCTCCGACTGGGCGTGGAGAAGGGCGACCGCGTGGTCATCTACCTCCCGGTCATCCCGGAGACCGTGATCATCACGCTCGCGTGCGCGCGCATCGGGGCGATCCACTCGCTCGTGTTCGGCGGGTTCTCCGCAGAAGCCCTCAAGTTCCGGGTCGAGGACACCGGAGCCAAGGTCCTGGTGACCACGGACGGGCAGAACCGGCGCGGCGCCGTCGTCCCCGTGAAGATCAATGCGGACGAGGCCTGCAGCGGTGAGAACAGCATCGAGCACGTGATCGTGGTGCGCCGCACGTCCCGGCCCGGGCGCACCGATCTGCCGCGCGGCACCCGGGGCCTGCATTCCAAGGACGAGGAACTCGTGCCGTGGACCCCCGGGCGTGACGTGTGGTGGCACGAGCTCACCGCGGGCGTCTCGGACGTCCACGAACCGGAGGCGTTCGACGCGGAGACGCCCCTGTTCATCATCTACACGTCCGGCACCACGGGGAGGCCCAAGGGCCTGGTCCATACGATGGGCGGGTACATGGTGCAGACGGCATATACGCATGCCCTATTGTTCGATCTGCTCCCGGACGTGCCCGACGCGTCCGGGGTGCTGCGCCCGGACGAGCTCTCCACCGTGAACGACCCCGCCAAGGTGGGCTCCACCGTGCACTGGTGCACCGCGGACCTCGCGTGGGTCACCGCGCACACCTATGAGATCTACGGCCCGCTGGTCAACGGCGTGTCCCAGGTGATCTACGAGGGCACGCCCAACACCCCGGATTACGGCCGCCACTTCGAGATCATCGAGCGCTACGGCGTGACCAACTACTACACGGCACCCACGCTGATCCGCTCGCTCATGGGAGCGTTCCCCAAGGGACTACCCCCGGTCTACAACCTTTCCTCGATCCGGTTGCTCGGCGCCGTGGGCGAGTCCATCAATCCGGAGGCGTGGCGCTGGTTGCGCACCCAGGTGGGCCGCGACGAGGTGCCCTTCGTGGACACGTGGTGGCAGTCCGAGACGGGCTCGTGCGTCGCATCCCCACGCCCGCACGATCCGCAGTTCGCCCCTCCCGGAACGTTCGACGACGCCGCTGCGCACAGCTCCCTCAAGCCCGGTTGCGCTACGCGTGCGGTCCCCGGCGTGTCGGTGCGGGTTCTGGACGAGGCCGGCGAGGAAGTGGCCCCGGGGTTGCAGGGTTTCGCGGTGGTCGACAAGATCGGCCCGTCCATGGCCCGCACGGTATGGGGCGATCCGCAGCGCTACCTGTTCTCCTACTGGGCGGCCTACGGCGAGCGCGGTTGGTTCCTGGCCGGGGACGGCGCACGCACCGATGACGAGGGCGACCTCTACATCCTGGGGCGGGTGGACGACGTGATCAACGTGTCCGGGCACCGGTTGTCGACGATCGAGATCGAATCCTCCCTGGTGACCCACCCCCACGTGGTGGAGGCCGGGGCCACCCCGATCCGCGACGCGGTGACGGGCCACGCCATTTTGGCGTGCGTGGTGCTCACGGCGGATGCGCAATCGCTGTCCGCGGAAGAGGTCCGCGAGGAGCTGCGCGCGCACGTGGCCCAGGAGATCGGCCCGATCGCCAAACCGCGCGAGGTCATCGTGGTTCCGGATCTGCCCAAGACCCGTTCGGGGAAGATCACGCGCCGCCTGCTGACCCAGCTCTACGAGGGCGAGCAGCTGGGCGACCGTTCCTCGCTGCAGAACGAGGAAGCGCTGGACGCGATCGCGGAGGTCTTGGCAGAGCGCGCTTAGCTTGACCACATGAGCTTGTTGTCCCGATCCCGCGACGGTCGCAGCTGGGTCTGGTTGGCGTGTGCGGCCGGGGTCGTGCATACCGGATTCAGCCTCTACTGGGCTTTGGGCGGGCACTGGTTGCTGGACACCGTGGGGCAGTGGGCGGTACGGCTGTCCTACGAGGCACCCCTGGCCGCCGGGCTGGCGCTGGGCATGGTCTCACTTTTCAAGCTCATGGCGGCCGTCATCCCAGTGGCGGAGGCCTACGGCAGGGTGCCCTGGCGGCGGTTCTGGCGGGCCCTGAGCTGGGTGGGTGCCGTGGTCCTGGTGATCTACGGCGGGGCCAACACGGTAATCAGCAATGCCGTGCTCATCGGGCTCATCCGCCCAGCCACCGGATACGAGCGACAAGCCATGATCGGTCACGCATGGTTGTGGGATCCACTGTTCCTGGTCTGGGGTGCCGCGCTGCTGATCCATCTGTGGCGGTCCCGGCCTGCGCGGACGCGCACGCACGGCACACGTGAATCACTTATCGGAAGGTGAACATCCGCACGAAGAAAACGACCGTGGAACCCACGCCGCCAACTGCAGGTGACCACCGCCCAGGTTTCTCCCCGATCCGTGACGATGACCGCGTGTGACCCCGCGAACTGATATGTCCCGAAGGAACTTCTAGGATGGCTCAGTGATGAATCCCGCCGCCCAGCCCTCGACCGAGCGAACCGTCATCGGCACCACCCGCCCGGCCGCCGCCCCCGCGGATGCGCTTACCTCTGCCGGGATTGCTGCCGTGGCCGGCGATGCCTGGCAGCGCATGTTCGGGGACGCCCACAGCTCCGACCTCAAGCTCGCCATGGCCGCCTCGGGCACCGTGTTGAGCGTGTTCACGGTGGGGCACATGGCCGGGAACATGCAGGTCTACCTAGGCCGGGAGCACTACAACGAGTACGCCGAGTTCATTCGCACCGTGGGCGCACCGGTGCTGCCCCGCACCTCGGTGTTGTGGGTCGTGCGGATCGGGCTGCTCGGAAGTGCCGCGACCCACGTGCTGGCCGGCACCGAGCTCACGCTGCGGGCCATGCGGGCCGAGGGCCGCACGGTCACGGATGCGCTCCGGCCGATCACGTGGCGGGTGGGTGCCGCCGCGCAGAAGGTGCGGGGTGGCTTCCCCCTCGCGCCTCCCCCGGGTGGGACGCAACGGTACCGGAAAGCGGCGTTCAACGGCGCCTTCCTGGCCAGCCGCTCCGATCGCCACGCGCCACGTCAGCGCCCCCGGGGCCGACGCCGCTCCGTCCCCCGGATCATCGCCCGCTCGATGCGCTCCACGGGCGCGGTGCTCGGACTGTTCACGGTGTACCACGTGCTGGACCTGACGGCGGGCGCCCGTCCGGCCGCGTCCGTGGATCACGCCCACGGTGACGCGTACGGCAACCTGGTGGCGAGCCTGTCCCGGCCGTCCGTGGCGGTGTTCTACACGGCCTCGATGGCCGCGCTCGCCGGACACATGATCCACGGGCTGCGGACCGCCGCGATGGACACCGGGGTGACCGGGACCGCGCGACGCGTACGACAGGTGGACACGATCGCTAAGGCCGTGGGCGGCGTCGTCGCCCTGGGGAACGTGAGCATTCCCGTGGCCGTACTGACCAAGGTGGTGCGCTGATGCTGTTGACCGTTCACGTGTGGCGCCAGGCGGGCGAGGACGAACCCGGTGGCTTCGAGACCGTCCACCCCGTGCAGGCCCGCGAGGACATGAGCGTGCTCGAACTGCTCGATGCCGTCAACGAGACGCTTGAGCGCCAGGGTGAAGAGCCGGTGAGCTTCGACGACGGCTGTCGCGAGGGCATCTGCGGCAAGTGCGGCGTGACCGTGGACGGCGTGGCCCACGGACCGGAGAAGAACCGGGCCTCGTGCACGCAGTCGCTCAGGGCCTACCGGGACGGGGACGAGATCTTCATCGAGCCCCTGCGCGCGGGAGCGTTCCCGGTCAAGAAGGACCTGTCCGTGGACAAGAAGGCCCTGCGGCGCGTGGCCAAGGAGGCCAAGTTCCCGGTCGCGATGAAGGCATTGAACACCGCCGGGTGCATCAGCTGCGGCGCGTGCGTGGCCGCGTGCCCCAACGGTTCGGGGCAGCTCTACGTGGGCACGCTGCTCAAGGAACTGCCGCCGCTCGCCAAGACGCCCGAGGAACGCGACGAGCGCTCGGGCAAGGTGCTCGACGCCGCCGAGCACGAGTTCGGCCCGTGCTCCCTGCTGGGCGATTGCACGGAGGTCTGCCCGGCGGGGCTGCCACTCGAGAACCTCACCGCGGTGGCGCGGGAGAACCTGCGCCGGAAGGACCCCGAGAAGTACGGCTGAGTTCCGCCGCGCGAGGAGTTCAGTCCTTGCGCCACCGGGGGAAGGGCAACCGCAGCGGTCCGGCGGGACGCGCGGTGGTGCGGGCCGCCGAGCGTGAGTCCTCAACCACCGTGGCGTCCGGGATCCTGCGGGCCAGTGAACACTGGAACCTGTCCTGCAACGTGACCTTCGCGGCGGGGCACCCGTGGCACGCGCCCTCCAGACTCACCGTGACCGTGTGGCCTTCCACGCCCACGATCTCGATCCGGCCACCGTGCGCCCCAGCTAAGGGTGCGATCTCCCGCTCGAGCACTTCCTGGGCGAGTTCCCGCAGGTCGGCATCGCTCGCGGTGTGCGGCGCGGCATGGGCGGCGCATTCGCCGACGGCGTCGCGCACCTCGGCCGCGATGTCGCGCCATTCGCGCCCCACACCCAACTCGGTGTCGATCCACCCGGCCCCGCCGGTCGCGCGCCGCAAGGTTCCGTGAACCACGAGACGCTGCAGCGGGCTGTCCGGCTCCGCCGTCGTGTGAGCCAGGGAATCGCTGCGCCCGGTGAGCACCCACCGCAAAACCCGCGGATCCGAGGTGGCCTCCGGGTGCATGAGTACGGGCTCGGTCCTGATGCTCACGACCCCACCACCCACGCCGTCACGGTGTGGCCGAGCCACGCCGCGGAGTATGCCAGCGCGAACATGTACAGGATAGCCACGGCGGGCCACTTCCACGAGTTGGTCTCGCGGCGCATCGTGGCCAGTGTGGACACGCACTGCATGGCGAACGCGAAGAACAGCAACAGCGCCACGACCGTCGGTGCGGTGAACACCCGCTCACCCTCGCGCGGACCGTGCGTGTAGGTCATGGATTGCAGAGCTTCCCCGGGATCCTCCGGATCCTCCGCGGCGGCCACCTGACCCATGGTCGAGACGAACACCTCACGCGCCGCGAACGAGCCGATCAGGCCGATGTCCACGCGCCAGTCGAAACCGAGTGGCTCGAAGACGGGCTCCACGGCCTTGCCCGCGCTGCCGGCCCACGAGTTCTCCATGAGGGACGACTGTGCCTGGGCCTCGTCCATGTGAGCGGTCTCCGCCTCGCGGGCCGGGAAGCTCATCAGGACCCACAGCACCGCTGTGACCACCAGGATGATGGTGCCCACCTTGCGGATGAACATCTTCACCGGCGTCCACACCGCGCGCAACAAACCGCGCAGGGTGGGAACGCGGTACGGGGGCATCTCCAGGTAGAACGGGAGGGCTCCGCGCCGCAGCACCGTGGCCTTGAAGATCCGGGCCACCACCAGGGACGCCAGACCACCCAGGAGGTACATGCCGAACAGCGCGGCGCCCTGCAGACCCACGGGACCCCAGCTGGCGTCCGCCGGGACGACCATGGAGATCAACAACAGGTACACGGGCAGCCGGGCCGAACACGTCATGAGCGGAGCGGACATGATGGTCGTGATCCGGTCACGCGAGGACGGCATGGTCCGCGTGGCCATGATCCCGGGGACCGCGCACGCCATGGACGAGAGCATGGCCACGAATGCGCGGCCGTCCAGCCCGCTGCGCGCCATGATCTTGTCCATCAGGAATGCCGCGCGGGACATGTATCCCACCGATTCCAGGATCGAGATCATGAGGTAGAGGAAGAAGATCTGGGGCAGGAACACCAGCACCCCGCCCACACCGCCGATCAGTGCGGTACCCACGAAGTCCGCGAAGAACCCCGACCCCAGGTTCTCGGATGCCGCCGCACCCAGGGAGTCGAAGACCCCCTGGATCGCATCCTGGATGGGGGCGGCCACGGTGAAGATGACCTGGAAGAACCCGAACATCACGCCGAAGAAGACCAGCGTTCCCCACACGGGGTGCAGCAGGACGCGGTCGATCCCCGTGGTGGCCCGCGACTCGTGCGGTGCCCGGTAGCTCGCGGCGTCCAGCACGGAACGGATCCAGGCGCCGAGCTGGGCCTGATCCCCCGTGGGCGGCGGGACGAGTGCCACGGGCCACTGGGCGGCGCGGCCCAGCAGCTCCCGGACGTCGTCGATCCCCCGGCCCTTGTGCGCCACGGTCTCCGCCACGGGCACCCCGAGCGCTCGGGAGAGGGCGGCGGTGTCGATGTCCCCGCCGTGGCCGCGCAGCTCGTCGATCATGGTCAGCACCACCGCGGTGGGCCGCCCCAGCGCGAGCGCCTCCGCGCACAGTCCCAGGGCGCGGTGCATGGTCGTGGCGTCCAGCACCACGAGCAGGGCACCGGGTGCCTCGTCGGTTTCCAGGGCTCCCGTGAGGTGGTCCAGGACCACCTGCTCGTCCGGGCTCGCGGGTTCGAGCGAGTACGTCCCGGGGAGGTCGGTGAGCGTGATCCTGCCGGCGGGGGTGGCGGCCACACCTCGCGAGCGCGTGACGGTCACGCCGGGGTAGTTACCCGTGGCGGCGGTCAGGCCGGTGAGCCGGTTGAACAGGGAGGACTTGCCGGTGTTGGGGCATCCGATCAGGGCCACCTCGGCGGCGTCCAGGGACACGGTGTTCCCACGCCCCTCGGGTGCATGACAGGTCACGACGCCGACCGGGCGAGTTCGGGTCGATCACTCACCGCCGCGGAACCGGCCACCGTGATCATGCGTGCTTGTTCCTTGCGCAGGCAGATGTCCGCGCCGCACACGCGGAACAGGATCGGGCACCCCATGGGGGCGCGTCGCACGCACGTGACCTCTTCGTCGGGGCGGAAGCCCAGGGCCTCGAGGCGACGGCGTACGGCGGGATCCGCGGCCTGCAGCACTGAGTCGACCCGTTGGGAATCACCCGGCTTCATGTCACACAGTGTCGTGCCGCTTGCCGCGACAGCGGTTTTACGCGCGGACCTCATGGCCGTGCCCCCTTTTCCTGGTGGACCCGGGTCACTCCTCCCCGCCGAATCGTGTCGGCGGATGCTCCGGGCGCATTTACTGTGCGCCTGAAATACGAGTAAGGCAAGGCTCACCTTTCCTAATCTAAGTGATTCAGAACACCGTGTTATCCGAGGTCATCGAGTCATTTTTCTGGATCAATCTCACCCGCTTTCGGGCGGCTGCGATCCGCACGGTTTGGTCCGTCACCCACGCGCGCGACACAATAGACGCACCATCCCGAGCGGCCGAGAGACCTGGATCCATGACGCCGCAGCAACCCGCAGTGCTCGGCCAACTGCACGGTGCTACCGTCAGGACCGATGGAGTGCTGCGCGGCCCCGGGCAGCTGTCGGACGGGAGCCGTACCCGGCCGACGAGGAGGACATCCATGGCCGAGCACCAGTTCGGTTTCCGCACCCGCGCCCTGCACGCCGGCGGCACCCCGGACGCCGAGCACGGCGCCCGCTCCGTGCCCATCTACCAGACCAGCTCGTTCGTCTTCAAGGACGCCGACGACGCCGCCAACCTGTTCGCGCTGCAGAAGTACGGCAACATTTACTCGCGCATCGGCAACCCCACCGTGGCGGCCTTGGAAGAGCGCATCGCCTCCCTCGAGGGCGGGATCGGGGCGGTCGCCACGTCCTCCGGGATGGCCGCCGAGTTCATCACGTTCGCCACGCTGTGTGGCCAGGGTGACCACGTGGTGGCCTCGTCCCAGCTCTACGGCGGAACGGTCACCCAGCTGGACGTGACCCTGCGTCGCTTCGGTGTGGAAACCACCTTCGTCCCCGGGACCGACCCGGCGGACTACAAGGCTGCGATCACCGAGCACACCAAGGCCGTGTACACCGAACTCGTGGCCAACCCGTCCGGCGAGATCGCCGATCTGGAGGGGCTCGCCGCGGTGGCCCGCGAGGCGGGTGTCCCGCTGATCGTGGACGCGACCCTCAACACCCCGTACCTGTGCCGCCCGTTCGAGCACGGCGCGGACATCGTGATCCACTCGATCACCAAGTTCCTGGGCGGGCACGGTAACACCCTGGGCGGCGTGGTGGTCGAATCCGGCGGCTTCGACTGGGGCAACGGGAAGTTCCCGGCCATGACCGAACCGGTTCCCTCGTACAACAACGTGTCGTGGTGGGGGAACTTCGGTGAGTACGGATTCCTGACCAAGCTCCGTTCGGAACAGCTGCGCGACATCGGGGCGTCCCTGACCCCGCAGGCCGCGTGGAACCTGCTGCAGGGTGTGGAGACCCTCCCCCAGCGCATGGACGCCCACGTGGCGAACGCGCAGGAGGTCGTGCAGTGGCTCGCCACGGATCCACGCATCTCCTACGTCAATTACGCGGGACTCGAGGACCACCCCCACCACGAACGCGCGCAGAAGTACCTGCCCCACGGCATCGGATCCGTCTTCGCCTTCGGTGTGGCTGGCACGGACGAGTTGAGCGGCCGTGAGGTGGGCGCCCGATTCATCGGGAGCCTGCAACTGGCCTCACACCTGGCCAACATCGGGGACGCCCGCACCCTCGTGCTGCACCCCGCGTCCACGACCCACCAGCAGTTGAGCTCCGAACAGCTCGCCGCGGGCGGGGTCAAGGAGGACCTGATCCGGATCTCCGTGGGTCTCGAGGACACCGCGGACATCCTGTGGGACCTGGACCAGGCACTGAGCGCAGCCAGCGGAAGGGACCGGGAGGGCGGCGTCGTCGCCCCCTCCGCCGCGCTCACGGGCGCGGCGCGCACCACCCTGGACCAGGGCAACAGTGCGGCGGCCTGCGCGCTGCCCGGAGACGAAGGAGAACAGGCATGAGCACGCAACGCACCTGGGTGGGCCCCAGCGCCCCCGAACGGCTCGGCATCCTCCGAGGCACGCGCTCGATCGCGATCGTGGGGATGTCCAACAAGCCGTCCCGTGCGAGCTACTTCGTGGCCACGTACCTGCAGTCGTCGAGCCCGTACCGCGTGTACTTCGTGAACCCCGTGCTGGACGAGGTGCTGGGCCAGAAGGCCTACCCGTCGCTCGCGGAGCTGCCCGAGGTCCCGGACCTCGTGGACGTGTTCCGCAAGGACGCGGACCTGCCCGGCGTGGCACGGGAGGCCGTAGCCGTGGGCGCCAAGACCCTGTGGCTGCAGCTGGGCTCGTGGAACGAGGAAGCGGCGGCCATCGCGGAGGACGCCGGGCTGGACGTGGTGATGGACCAGTGCGTGAAGATCGAGCACGCGCGCTTCCACGGCGGTCTCCACCTGGCCGGGTTCAACACCGGAGTGATCTCCTCGAAGCGCCAGGTCCTGGCCTGAGAGCGGGGCGCGACGGTGCCGGCGCACGGCCGCCGACGCTGCGCCTCGCTCACGCCAGGCGCAACACCGCCGCCACCCGCTGCCAGCCCTGCGACTCGCGCTGGCCCACCTGGTCCTCCGGGACCACGGTGTAGAGCCGCTGCGCATCGGCCAGGAACGCTTCATTGGCCATGGTCGAGACGAGCGGGTCCAGCACCTCGGACGAATCACGTTCCGTGCTGGGATCCGCGACCAGCGGCCCCATGAACGCCACCTCGTCCTGGACGCTCAGGGTGGAGTGCACCACGGGGTGACCCCACTCGTCCACCTCGAAGCGGGACCAGTCGCCCATGGGGGCGTCGAAGAGTCCGGCATCCCCGGGGAGGCCCAGGCCGCGGTCGAGATCCTGCACCGCGCCGGAGAGCAGCACCTGCGAGGAGAGCACCTCGCGGCCCGCCGCGGCCACCGCCTCCCGGACCGCATCGGCTTCCGAGGGCTCGCACACCAGGACCAGCTCCTCGTCTCCCACGGTGTCCTGGGGGAGGGAACCGTTCCATGCCCGAACGCCCTGCGGGGCCTCGTCCTCGCGGATGGCGGCCCAGCCGCCCGCCCAGGCCTCGAGATCCGACTGCCACTGCTGTGTCATGAGCTGCTCCATCCGCGGGAAAACGTCCCTCCCGAGTATGCCACCGGCTGCCCGCCGGGCCGTCGGGCACCGGGTGCGCGCCCATTCTCTATGCTTGGCCGGTAAGAGTTCCCACGCGGAACACATCCGACAGGCCCATCACGTGCGAGGAGTCGCGTTCGTGTCAGTCAAGAAGACCCTTCAAGTCGCCCTGGCCTTCATCGGCCTCATGGTGGGCGCCGGCTTCGCCACGGGCCAGGAAGTCATCCAGTACTTCGTCTCGTTCGGCCTCTGGGGGCTCGCGGGGGCCGTCGTCGCAGGCATCCTGATGATCACGGCGGGAGCGGTGATCATCAACATCGGCAGCTACTTCCTGGCCGACGAGCACCTGGGGGTGTTCCGCTCCGTCTCCGCGCCCGTGGTCTCCCGCTTCCTGGACATCTCCGTGTCCCTCACGCTGCTGGCCATGGGCATCGTGATGCTCGCCGGCGCGGGCTCCGCCCTGGAGCAGCAGTTCGGGCTGTCGGCGTGGATCGGCTCCGCGATCATGGTGGCCATCGTGATGCTCACCGGCCTGTTGGACGTCAACAAGGTCACCAACATCATCTCCGGTGTGACCCCGGTGATCTTCGTGGCCGTGATCGTCGCGTTCGTCTACACCCTCATGCAGCTGCCCGTGGACCTTGGCGCCATGAGCGATCTGGCCGTGCAGGCCGACTCCCCCGTGAGCCCGTGGTGGCTCTCCGCGATCAACTACACCTGCATGGCGCTGATGCTGGGCGTGTCCATGTCCCTGATGATCGGCGGCAACACCCTGGACCCGCGCGATGCCGGGCGCGGCGGCCTGCTGGGAGGCGTGGTCTACACGATCCTGCTGGTGATGAACGCGGTCGCGCTGCTCGTGAACTTCGACGCCGTGGGGGGCGCGGACGTGCCCATGCTCAAGCTCTTCGAAAGCATGCACCCGGTGGCCTCGCTGGCCATGGTGTTCGTGACCTTCCTGATGATCTACAACACCACCATCAGCATGTTCTACGCGCTGGGCCGTCGCATGACGGTCAACCACCGCAAGCGCTACGTCCCGGTGTTCTTGGGCATCTGTGCCCTGGGCTACGTGATCAGCCTGGTGGGCTTCGGCACGCTGATGAGCGTGGTGTACCCGGTGATCGGCTACGTGGGCATGGTCCTGGTGGTCGTCATGTTCGTGTGGTGGTTCCGCAACCGCGAGGCCATCGGTGTGGAGGCCGGGCGCCGCACCCGCATCCGCGCGCTCATGACCAAGCGCGGTGACGAGACCAAGGAGTTCACCGAGTACAACGAAAACCAGCTGCGCGACGCCACCGAGGAGTCCCCCGCGGACAACGAGGCCCTCACCGGCGCCATAGAGATCCAGGTCAAGCGCGAGCTCGGTGAGGGCAAGTCCTCCTCCTGACGACGCCGCCGGGTTGTCCCCCCCCCCCCCCCGCCACCTCACCTTCGCTGCCCACGGGCAGGGAACGACGAAACCCCCGGCAGCGGCCGGGAGTTTCGTGGTAAACGGGAGCGGGCGGCGGCGTCGTCCGGTTCGAACCGATCCGCCGCGCGCCCGCGGGAGGGCTCAGCCGCGGGCGGTGTTCTTCTCCTGCGTGCGCTGCTCCCAGAAGATCGGCAGGGTCACGGTGTCCGTGCCGTCCCACGCGGACAGGCCGTGGAGCCCGGGCACGTCGCCCGCCTTGAACACGGGCTCCACGCCGGCCTTGCGCTGCTCCATGTAGTTCTGCAGCACCTTGGCCGCGACCCCCGCGAGCATGACCAGCGCAATCAGGTTCAGCGTGGCCATGAACGCCATGAACAGGTCCGCGAGCGACCACACGAGGTCCAGGGCCAGCACCGCGCCCATGAACACGCACACCAGCACGGCGAAGCGGTAGACACCCATGGTCATGCGAGAGCGCGTCATGAAGCGGATGTTGGACTCGCCGTAGTAGTAGTTGCCGATCACCGAGGACCAGCCGAAGAGGAAGATCGCCACGGTCAGGAAGTGCACGGCCCAGTCGCCGAGCTGCATGCCCAGCGCGGTCTGCGTGAGGGACGCACCCTGGCGCTGGTCACCGTAGGTGGGGTTGGACAGCAGCACGATGAACGCGGTGATGGAGCACACCAGCATGGTGTCGAAGAAGACGCCCAGGGACTGCACGAAGCCCTGCTTGGCCGGGTGGGAGATGGACGCGGTGGCGCCGGCGTTCGGGGCGGAGCCCATGCCGGCCTCGTTGGAGAACAGGCCGCGCTTCATGCCCTGGATGATCACACCGATCAGACCACCCGTGATGAACTCGCGGATGCCGAAGGCCCCCTGAATGATCATGCCGAACATGGCGGGGATCTCGGTGATGTTCAGGACCACCACGAGCAGCCCCAGCACCAGGTACAGCACGGCCATCACGGGCACGAGGATCTGGGTCACCGCGGAGATGGAGCGGATGCCGCCGAAGATCACCAGGGCGGTGATGACCACCAGCGCCAGACCCAACACCACGCGCAGCCACATGTTCTGGCCCTCGGTGACGTCCACGTTGAAGGAGCCGGCCACGGCGTCCACGATCGAGTTGGACTGCACGGAGTTGAACACGAAGCCGTAGGTCACGGTGATGATGACCGCGAAGAGCACGCCCATCCAGCGCTTGTTGAGCCCGCGCTCCATGTAGTACGCCGGGCCGCCCACGTAGCCGTCCGACGTCTTGACCTTGTAGAGCTGGCCCAGCAGGGACTCCACGAACGCGCTGGCCGCGCCGATCGCGGCGATGATCCACATCCAGAACACGGCACCGGGTCCGCCCAGGGTGATGGCAATGGCCACACCTGCGATGTTGCCCGTGCCCACGCGGGCCGCGGCGGAGACCGTGAACGCGCGGAACGAGGAGATGCCTTTGCGCCCGTCCTCCTCACCGGCCGGATCGGTGAGCACCCGGAACATCTCGGGGATGCCGCGCAGCTGGATGGCCTTGGTGCGGACGGTCAGGTACAACCCCACACCGATCAGGATCGCGAAGACGACGTACCAGATGTAGCCGCCCAGCGTTCCCACGAGTTCTGTCAACGCCTCCATGTGATTCCCCGGAATTCTGCCTCGAGACGGTTCCGGCCGCTGCGCAGTGGTCAACGGGGAACCAAGTGTCTGATGTGTGCTGTTGCACCGATCTAGGTCACAGTAACGGAAACCGGGCCCTCAGTGGGTGTCAGCGGGACGTGTCAGGGCCCTGGTGTCCCGGGGGCGGCATCGGGGCACCGGCGGTGTAACCCGGCCCCGGGGCCCGATGCAGGGACGCCGTGGACGTGGTGGACCCGGAACCCGTGGAGTTCTCCCGGCCCACCGGGCGGAACGCACCCACCACGGGCCGCTCCGCGAGCACCGGGAACGCCCCCGTGAAGCCCTCGCGTTCGGCGGCGATCTTGCCCACCCTGCCCCGCACCATGAACCACCCGATCACCAGGATCGGGATCAGCACCAGGGAGGACGCCAGGGTGAAGGTGCCCACGGGGTAGTCCACGGCCATCAGCACAAGGACCCCCGCGAGGAAGAACATGGTCAGCCAGTTGGTGAACGGCGCCAGCGGTGCCCGGTAGGTCGGGCGGTTATAGAAGCCCTTCCGCGCCAGGGAGACGTATCGCTGGTGGGACAGCGAGATCGCGGCCCAGCCCGCCATGGTGCCCAGTGCCGCGAGGTTCAGCACGATCTCGAACGCCTGCTCCGGGACCACGAAGTTGAGCCCCACACCGAGCACGGCCACCCCGGCGGTCAACAGGATGCCACCGTAGGGCACGCCGGACGCGGACAGCTTGCCCGTGAACCTCGGGGCGGAACCGGCCTGCGCCATGGAGTGGACGATGCGCCCGGTGGAGTAGAGGCCCGCATTGAGCGAGGACAGCGCCGCGGTGATCACCACGAGTTGCATGATGGGCCCGGCCGCGTCCACGCCGATGGACGAGAAGAACGTGACGAACGGGCTCTCGGTGGCGCTGTAGGCGGTGTAGGGCAGCAGCAGGCACAAGAGCAGGACGGAGCCCACGTAGAACACCGCGATCCGCAGGATCACCGTGTTTATGGCCCGGGGGATGACCTTCTCCGCGTTGCGGGTCTCCCCGGACGTGGTGCCCACGAGCTCGATACCGGCGTACGCGAACACGACACCCTGCACCACGATGAGTGCCGGCAGCACGCCGGACGGGAAGAGGCCTCCGTTGTCCCGGACCAGGGAGAACCCCACCTCGGAACCGGTGGGCGTGCCGAACAGCACGAAGAACGTGCCGATGGCCAGGAAGACCACCAGGGCCAGGACCTTGATCAGGGAGAACCAGAACTCCAGCTCACCGAACACCTTGACCGAGACCAGGTTCAGCGACACCACTAGGACCACCACGATCAATGCGAGGATCCACTGCGGGATCCCCGCCACGAACGCGCTGTACTGACCGAACCACTTGATGTAGATCGCGATGGCCGTGGCATCCGCGACCGCCGTCATGGCCCAGTTCAGCCAGTACAACCACCCGGAGACGTACGCGGCCTTCTCGCCGTAGAACTCACGGGCGTAAGAGACGAACGAACCGGAGGACGGCCGGTGCACCACGAGTTCGCCCAGTGAGCGCAGGATCAGGTAGCCGAAGAAACCGCACACCGCGTACAGCAGGAACAGGGACGGACCGGCCTGCTCCAACCGGCCACCGGCTCCCAGGAACAGCCCGGTCCCGATCGCGCTGCCGATCGCGATCATCTGCAACTGGCGAGCACCCAGCCCCTTGTGGAACCCCGCCGTCTCGTCCTCGAAGCGCCGCCGCAGGATGTGTTTCTCCTGGGCCTCGGTCAACCGCGGGCCGTTCTGGGACATACCTGTTCCCTTCGTCCTGACCGCCCGGGTCGGACCGTCCTCAGTCCTCCACGACGCGCACTGCGCCCTTGTCCGCGGAGGTCACCATGGAAGCGTACGCCCGCAGCGCCTTGGACACGCGACGTTCACGCGGCTTGGTGGGCTTCCAGGGGGCGTCACCCTTCTCCTGGCGACGGCGCGCGAGCTCGGCGTCGTCCACGTTGACCCGCAGCACGCGGTTCTCCACGTCGATCTCGATCTCGTCACCGTGCTCGATGAGACCCACGGCACCGCCGGCCGCGGCCTCCGGGGAGATGTGGCCGATCGAGATCCCGGAGGTGCCCCCGGAGAAGCGGCCGTCCGTGATGAGCGCGCACTTCTTCCCGAGCCCCAGGCCCTTGAGGTAGCTCGTGGGGTACAGCATCTCCTGCATGCCCGGTCCGCCCTTAGGTCCCTCGTAGGCAATGACGACGATGTCCCCCTCCTTCACGTTCTTGGAGAGGATCTCGTGCACGGCCTCGTCCTGGGACTCCACCACGAAGGCCCGGCCGGTGAAGTGGAACAGGTCGGGGTCGATCCCGGCGGTCTTGATCACCGCGCCGTCCTCGGCGATGTTGCCGAACAGCACGCAGAGCCCACCCTCCTTGGTGTAGGCGTGCTCCACGGAGCGGATGCAGCCCTCGGCGGCGTCCACGTCGTGGTCCTCGTACTCGTTGGCCTGCGAGAACGCCTGGGTGGTGCGCACGCCGCCCGGTGCCGCCAGGAAGAACTCCTTGGCGGCGTCGGATGCCTTGCCCGAGCGGATGTCCCACTCGTCCAGCCACTCGCCCATGGTCTGCGAGTGCACGGTGTGGACGTCCTCGTTCAGCAGCCCGCCGCGCCGCAGTTCACCCAGGATCGCGGGGATGCCGCCGGCCCGGTGGACGTGCTCGATGTGATACTTGGTGGAGTTCGGCGCCACCTTGGCCAGGCACGGGACCTTCCGGGACAGCGCGTCGATGTCCGAGAGATTGAAGTCCACCTCGGCTTCCTGCGCGGCGGCCAGGATGTGCAGGACCGTGTTGGTGGAGCCACCCATGGCGACGTCCAGGGCCATGGCGTTGCGGAACGCCGCCTTGGTCGCGATGTTGCGGGGCAGCACGGAGTCGTCGTCGTGCTCATAGTAGCGCTTGGCGGATTCCACGATCCGCCGCCCGGCCTCCAGGAACAACCGCTTGCGGTTCACGTGCGTGGCCAGCGTGGTGCCGTTGCCGGGCAGGGACAGACCCAGCGCCTCGGTCAGGCAGTTCATGGAGTTGGCGGTGAACATCCCGGAGCACGAACCGCACGTGGGGCACGCGTTCTCCTCGATCTGAGCCAGCTGCGCGTCCGTGACGGACTCGTCCACGGCCAGGGCCATGGCGTCCACGAGGTCCACGCGGTGCTCCACCACGCCCTCCACGCCCTCGCCGGATTCCATGGGGCCGCCGGAGACGAAGACCACGGGGATGTTCAGACGCAGCGCGGCCATGAGCATGCCGGGGGTGATCTTGTCGCAGTTGGAGATGCACACCAGGGCGTCCGCGCAGTGCGCGTTGACCATGTACTCCACGGAGTCGGCGATGATGTCCCGGGAGGGCAGGGAATACAGCATGCCGTCGTGGCCCATGGCGATGCCGTCGTCCACGGCGATGGTGTTGAACTCCTTGGCCACGCCTCCGGCCTCGCGCACCGCGGAGGCCACGAGCTCCCCCATGTTCTTCAGGTGCACGTGACCGGGGACGAATTGCGTGAAGGAGTTCGCGATCGCGATGATCGGCTTGCCGAAGTCCTCGCTGCCCATGCCGGTGGCGCGCCAGAGGGCGCGGGCACCCGCCATGTTCCGACCGGTGGTGGACGTTGCTGAACGTAGCTGCGGCACTGTGACCCCTTCCCGAAGGCTGAACCGGGACGTGGACGGCGCGAAATGCGCCGTTCTCCCGGCAAAAAGTGTTCCCTCCAGGATACGCGTGACCCCGACACAGTTTTCACATAGCAGACAGCCGTCTCACCATTCGGAACGAGAGGACGACGACGCCGCCGTCCGTCCCGCGCGCCCCGGACCCCGGCGCCGTCGTCCGCCGAGCGCACACCGGGCCCGTCCCTAGACTGGGAGGACGGCACAACCGCGAGGGAGCAAGACGCAGATGGGCAAGCACAAGAACACACCGTGCACGGACGACGGCGTGGACTTCGCCGTGGAACTGGACCGGGCGCAGGACCCCCTGGTGATGACCCTGGACATCGGCTCCACCGCCACGCGCGGCTCCGTGCATGACGCCACAGGGACACCCGTGCGCGGGTACCGCCACAAGATCCCCCACGCGTTCACCACCGCGGCGGACGGCACCTCCGTGATCGACCCGGACCAGGTGGTGGACGAGATCCGCGAGATCCTGGACGTGGTGTGCGACCGGAAGGAGCTCGCGGGGCGGGTGCGCGGCGTCGGCCTGGACTCCTTCGCGTCCTCCCTGGTGGGTGTGGACGCGAAGGGTGACCCCGTGACCGAGTGCTTCACGTACGCCGACTCACGGTGCGCGCCGCAGCTGAAACAAATGCGCGAGGAACTCGACGAACGGCAGGTCCAGCAGACCGTGGGCGCGCGCCTGCACACGAGCTACCTGGCCCCGCGGTTCCGGTGGCTCGCGGAAACGCGCCCCGAGGACTTCGAGGCCGCAGAGCGCTGGCTGAGCATCGGCGAGTACGTGTGGTTGCGTCTGCTCGGCACAACCGCCGCGGGTACCGCGACCGCCGCGTGGACGGGGCTGCTCAACCGCCGTTCGGGCAACTGGGATCGGCGGATGCTCAAGGCCGCCGGCATCACCGCGGACGTGCTCTCCCCGGTCCTCGAACCCCACGAGCCGCTGCCGGACGTGGATCCCGATCGCACCGCGCGTTGGCAGGGGCTCGCGGACGCGCAGTGGTTCGCGCCCGTGGCGGACGGGCTGTGCGCCAACCTGGGGGTGGGCGGATCGGACGAGCACACGATCGTCGCGTCTGCGGCGACCTCCGGCGCCATGCGGGTCCTGCTGCACCACCGCCCCCAGGACATCCCGCCGGGGCTGTGGTGCTACCGCATCGACTCCTCCCGGTGCCTGCTGGGCGGCGCCCTCAACGACGTGGGCCGCGCCGTGAGCTGGATGCTCGACACCCTCGCGCTCGAGGGCGTCGTACTCGACGAGATCGCCGCCGCGGATCCCTCCCCCGACACCCCCGGGGTGCTCCCCTTCCTGACCGGCGAACGCTCCACCGGGTGGGCGGGCAGTGCGCGGGCGGTGTTCGCGGATGTGTCAGCGTCCACGGATGCCTCCGCGATGGCACGCGGGATGCTGGAGGGGATCGCTGGTTCCTACCGGAGGGTGTCGGACGAGCTGGAACGGGCCGCCACGGACGTGGAGCGGATCGTGGCGGCGGGCCGAGTCACCCAGGAGTTGCCGTCCTGGTTGCAGATCCTGGGCGACTACCTGGGCACCCCCGTGATCCACCAGATCATCAAGCGGTCCACGTGCCGCGGCAATGCCCTGCTCATGCTGGAGTCACTCGCGCCGGACGTGGAGTGCTCCTCCCCGGAACCCGCGGGGACGTACACCCCTCGCGATTCCGCGCAGGAGTACTACCGGGGTGTCCACGACCGTTTCGAGCGGCTCTACGGGGCGGCGGTGGAGGGCTCGTGAGCCCCGTCCATGTGCCGTCTTCAGCTCACGCCGACGTTCCATCCCGCGGGGACCGCGCCCAGTAGGGGGATGTGGTGGCCGCTCACATCCGGCAGGTCCGCCAGGTAGTCCCGATTGGATTCCTGCACCGGATCGGGGTGAGCCGGCCAGGATCCCAGCACGACCCCCGACACCCGCACGCCCCGGTGGTGCAGGGCCTCCAGGGTCAGCAGGGTGTGGTTCAGGGTTCCCAGGTCCGGGCGGGTCACCACGACCGTCCCGACGTCCTCCCCCGCGCGGCCTTGCAGCTCCCGCGCCAGATCCGCGATCGTGTGCTGCTGCCCGTCCAGCTCCACGAGCACTCCCCCGCTACCCTCCACCAGCACGAGGTCGTGGGATTCCTGTAATTCCATGACCCGCTCCACGTGCGCGGTGATCGACAGAAGGTCCACCCCGTCGATCGCCGCCGCGGGAGGCGGGGCCATGGGCTCGGTGAGCCGCTGTCCCTCCGCCACGGTGAGCGCCGCGGACGGCACGCCGACGGTATGAGCCAGCCGAGCAACGTCGTCAACGTCCCCCGGATCGTCCCCGCGCACGCCGGTCTGTTGGGGCTTGTAGACCGCGATCCGTTGGACTCCGGAGGACCATGCGGCCACCGCGAGCGCCGCGGTCGTGTAGGTCTTGCCCACGTCCGTGTCCGTCCCCGTGACGATGGTGATACGGGGAAGGGGCGCGTGGGCGAGTGGGTTGTGAGTCATGCGGTGACCTCCTGGACGGATGGCGTACCTCTATCGGCGCCGGAACCCGGGGTCGGAACGGGTCGCGACGGCGCGATCCGACCGAGGCCGGCGCCCATTCCCGGCGTGGACGGCTCCAGAGCGCGCAGAACCTCCCGCACCCGATTCACCGCCTCCGACAATTCTTGTAATTCCATGTTCGCGCGCGCCGTGAGACGCAGCCTGCTGATGCCGTCCGGCACCGACGGCGGGCGGAAGCATCCCACCGCCACCCCACGCTCACGCAGGGTCCGGGCGGCGTCCACGGCGAGTTCCGCCGATCCCACGGGCACCGACTGCACCGCAGCGTGCGCGAGAGGCACGTCCAGCGCGCGGGCCACGAAGGCCGCGCGCTCGTGCAACCGGTCCGCAAGCTTGGGCCGCCCGAGGACGATCCGGGCGGCCTCCGCGGCGGCCGCGGCACTCGCCGGTGCGAGGGCGGTGTCGTACACGAACGGGCGCGCACGGTTGAGCAGGTGGTCGCGCAGCAGCTCGGACCCGAGCACCGCCCCGCCCTGCGCGCCGAGCGCCTTGGACAGCGTCACGGTCAGGACCACGTGCGGCGCGCCCGCGAGACCGAGTTCGTGCACGAGCCCGCGACCACGGCCAGCGACCCCGATCCCATGGGCCTCGTCCACGAGTAACAACGCATCGTGCGCGCAACACACCCGCGCCAGCGCCTCGAGCGGTGCGTGATCCCCCCACACCGAGTACAAGGATTCGACGACGACGATCGCCCGCGACTGCGACCGCTCCGCCAGCAGCTGCTCCACGTGGGCCACGTCCGAGTGCCGCGCGATCCGCACGGGCGAGCGGGACAACCGGGCACCGTCCACGAGGGAGGCGTGCACGTGGGCGTCCGAGACGATGAGGGTGTCCACATCTCCCAACGCCGTGAGCACACCCGTGTTCGCCGCGTACCCGCTCGAGAAGACCAGGGCCGCAGGCTGACCCGTGAGCTCGCACAGGGCGCGCTCAAGCTCCTCGTGCACGGGCAATGTGCCCGTGACGAGCCGCGACGCCCGTGAACCGGCCCCGTACCCGTCCAGTGCGCGGTGCGCCGCGGCCACGACGCGGGGGTCCCGCGACAGACCCAGGTAGTCGTTGGACGCGAGGTCCACACACGGCCCTCGCATGGGCCGCAGTTCACGCCGCATTCCCAGTTCGTCGCGTTCCCGCACCCGGTCGTGAAGCCAATCGTCAAGGGGTCCCGCGGCGGTTCCGGCCGCGGCCGCTTCCGTGTGCGCGTTCATGCTCCGGCCCCCCTTGTCACGTCCCGGGCCGCGTGCACCACGGCGTGGGCGATGCGGCGGGCGTCGTCGTCCGAACAGATGTAGGGCGGCATCGCGTAGAGCAACCGACCGAAGGGCCGCACCCACACACCGTGCTCGAGGGCTGCGCGCGTCAACCGTGCACTGTCCGGGGCCCGGTGGAATTCCACGACACCCACCCCGCCGATCACCCGCACGTCCTCTACCGCGTCGAGTTCGGCGGCCGCGGGGAGGATCTCCCGGAAGGCGGTTTCCAGTCGGGTGATGTCCCGGCGCCACGTGTCCCGGAGCATCCGCACGGACTGCAGGGCCACCGCGCACGCGAGCGGGTTGGCCATGAACGTGGGCCCGTGCATGAGCGCACGCTGCGGTGACGCCGTGATGACCGTTCCCACGAATCCGGACACCAGCACAGCGGCGAGGGTCATGTATCCGCCGGTCAGGGCCTTGCCCACGCACATCACGTCCGGGACCACCCCGGCCCACTCGCACGCGAACCACCGCCCGGTGCGTCCGAACCCCGTGGCGATCTCGTCCGCGATGAGCACGAGGTCCAGCTCGTCCGCGACCTCCCGCAGGGCTCGCAGACAGCGCGGGTCGTACGTGCGCATCCCGCCGGCTCCCTGCAGAACGGGCTCCACGATGACGCCCGCGAGCTCGTCCCGGTGCGCCCGGGCCGTGGCGCGCACGTCCGCGATCCACCGCGCGACGTCCTCGTCCGACCCCACCCACTCGTGATCCTCCCCCGACGACGACGCCGCGGGAGGCGGTGCCACGAACAGCTGCTCCGCCACCAGCCCGGAGAATTCGGCGTGCATCCCGCCCTCGGGGTCGCACACGCTCATGGCGCCAGTGGTGTCCCCGTGGTAGCCGCCGCGCACCGTGAGGATGCGCCGACGCTGCGGCCGGCCGCGCGCCGCCTGGTACTGCACTGCGAGCTTCAGCGCGACCTCCACGCTCACGGAGCCCGAGTCTGCGAAGAACACGTGCTGCAGCTCGGGCGGGGTGACCTCCACCAGCAGCTCCGCGAGTTCTACGGCCGGGCGGTGCGTGAGCCCCCCGAACATCACGTGGGAGAACTCGGTGATCTGGTCCACGGCGGCGCGGTCCAGTTCCGGGTTGCGGTAGCCGTGCACGGCGCACCACCACGAGGCCATGCCATCGATTGCCCGGATCCGGTCCCCCTCAGGAGTCTCCAGGGTCAGGGTCACGCCCTCCGCGGCCAGCACCGCGTGGGGTGCGGGTCCGTCCAGCGGTGCGTAGGGGTGCCAGAGCAGCCCGCGGTCACGAGCGGCGAGGCGGGTGGGCTCCACGGCGTCGTCACCCTGTTCTGCCGTCTCTGCCACGGCACCCGCGGCGGGGCAAGAAGCCTCCCCGCTGCCCTCGGCGGGCGCGGTGCCGTGTGTGATCTGCGGTGCCGGTTCAGGCATTCGGCGCCACCGAGGTCCCCGCACCACGACGCCGCACGGTCGGGCTCAGCTCGATCCTCACCCGGGTGTCGTTCTCGTCGCGTTCGGGCCCGTCGCCCGAGCTCAACAGGGCGGCGAGCGCCGCGGAGACCGGGGCAGCTGACCGAGCAGGGACCGGGCCCTGGGCGGTCGAGGGCAGCGCGGCGTCGTCACCCTGATCGGAAAAGACGGGGTCGAAGGGGGCCGGACCGCCGCCCGAGGTGGCATCGGGACCGGCAGCTCCACCGGTTCCGCACGTGGACCCGCAGGGCGTGCTCGCCGGGCCTGCCGAGCCCGTCTGACCTGCCTGGCCCGCCGCAGCCTGCTCGGGAGCCGTACCGCTCGAGGCGTGGGCGGGCGCCGCGGCGTCGTGCTCACGGGAAAGGTCTGGCCCCGCACCAAGGACGGTGAAGCCGGCGTCCGCGATCATGTCCAGGTCCGCCTGGGCCGCCTGCCCTTCGGAGGTGAGGTAGTCGCCCAGGAACAGGGAGTTGACCACGTGCAGGGCGAGCGGCTGCAGCGAACGCAAGTGCATCTCGCGGCCACCGGCCATGCGGATCTCCTTGTCCGGGCACACGAAGCGCACCACGGAAAGGATCTTCAGGCACTTCTGCGGGCTCAGCTGCCACGTGCCTGCCAGGGGCGTGCCGTCGAAGGGCATGAGGAAGTTCACCGGCACGGAGTCCGAGCCCAGGTCCCGCAGCGCGAAGAGCGCCTCAACGAGCTGCTCGTCCGTCTCCCGCATGCCCACGATCAGCCCGGAGCACGGGGAGAGCCCGGCGTCCTTCGCGCGCTCCACGGTGTCCACGCGGTCCTGGTAGGTGTGGGTGGAGCAGATGGACTCGTAGTTGGACTCGGCGGTGTTGAGGTTGTGGTTGTAGGCGTCCACGCCCGCGCCGCTCAGCGTCTCCGCCTGGCCGTCCTTGAGCAGGCCCAGGCATGCGCAGACCTCCACATCCGGGTGCTGCTCCTTCAGCGCCTCGACCGTGCGGGTCACGTTGCCCACCTCACGGTTGGACGGGCCGCGACCGCTCGCCACGAGGCACACGCGGCTCGCACCACCGCGGATGCCGTACTCGGCCTGCTCCACCGCCTTTTCGGGGCTCAGCCACGAGTACTTGAGGATGTCTGTCCCGGCGTTCAGGCGCTGGGAGCAGTAGCCGCAGTCCTCGGCGCACAACCCGGACTTCAGGTTGACCAGGTAGTTCACCTTCACGGTCATCCCGAAGTGTTCGCGGCGCAGCCGTGCGGCGGCGGCCACGAGGTCCAGCATGCCGGGGTCGTCGGTGTGCAGCAGCTCGAGGGCTTCGTCCGGGGTCACGGGGGCACCGGCCAGGACGCGATCGGCCAGCTCGGCAGGGTTCTTGAACATTGTTCAATTATTGAACGCCGTTCAAGAAAGTCAATTCTCCAACGCCCGCCCCGCGCCGCACCGGCCGATCGGTAAAGTCACACGCAGCACCCGACCGAGCACCCCGAGAGGAGCACCGTGGCCCTGAACCGCGATGACGTGGTGGATGCCGCGTGGCACATCCTGCAGAGCTACGGCTTGGGTGACCTCTCCATGCGCCGCCTCGCCAAGGAGCTCGAGGTCCAGCCCGGCGCCCTCTACTGGCACGTGGCCAACAAGCAGGAGTTGCTGGCGGTGCTCGCCCAGCGCATGGTCGCACCGCTCGCCGCCGACCGCGCGGTGCGCAACGACGCCGCTCCCCGCGCCGTCCGCTCGGCCGGTCACGACGGGGCGGGTCCGGGGCACTCCGATGACGGCCGCACCGAGCCCGGCCACCTCAACCCCGCTCGGGTTGCCGCGGAGTTCCGTCGGCTGATCCTCGCGGTGCGCGACGGCGCGGAGGTCGTCGGCGTGGCCCACGCCCTCGATCCGCTCGACCTGCCGCCGGTTCCGCTACTCGTCGCGGCCCTGTCCGCCACGGGTCTCACGCAGCGAACCGCCGAGAACACGGCCCTGACCCTGGTCCGGTTCACACTGGGCTCCGTCACCGCTCAGCAGACCCGCGAGGCCATGGGGCTGCCCACCACTGATAGCGCTCCGCGGTTCGAGGCCGGACTGGCCCTGATCCTCGGTCGTGAGGCAGCACCCCTCGAGAGGTCCGACCCATGACACGGCCCGCCTTCACCATCCGTCTCCCCGAGCCCGACGACGCTCCCGCCCTCGCGGCCGTCCACGTGCGTTCCTGGCGTGAGACGTACGCGGGCATGCTCCCGGAGCGCTTCTACGACGAGACGGCGCAGCGGCGTCGTCGCACCATGTGGGACGGCCTGCTGCGCGATGAAGCCGGCCGGAGCGCGGTGCGCGTCGCGGAGGTGGCCGGACGGATCGTGGGCTTCGCCGCGGTCGGCGCACCGGAGGAGTCGCAACCGGCGCGGGAGACCGCGCTGCGCATGGTGTACGTTCTGCGCGAACACCACGGCGGCGGAGCGGGACAGGCGCTGCTGGACGCCGCGCTGGGTGCCGAGCCCGCGCAGCTGTGGGTCGCCGCGGCCAACGCGCGCGCCATCCGGTTCTACGAGCGCAATGGCTTCCGCGCGGACGGGACCGAGACGGTGGACCCGCGACTGTCGGATCTGCGCGAGCTCAGGATGGTGCGCTAGCGCGCGAGTGCGTTGGCGCGCGGACCCCGGCGCTCGCCGCGGGGCCGCGAACGACCGGTGCCGGCCGACGCGACCAGCGTGTCCTTCATGTCCTCGACCGCCGCCCGGAGCGCGTCCATCACGGCCTTCACCGCGGGGCGCTTCAACAGGTCCGGGCGCGAGACCGCCCAGTAGGACGCACGGAACGCGAACTCCTCGGGGAAGAGCCGCACGAGGTCCCCGGCGCGATCGGCCAGGTAGCACGGCAGCAGGCCGATACCCGCCCCGGAGCGGGTCAACTCCACGTGCACCATGGAGGACGTGGCCCCGATCGACTGGTGCATCCGCGGCAGATGCCGCACGGGATCGATCAGCTCCGGGACGTCCTGCATCGACTCGATGAAGTAGAGCAGGGGATGCTTCTGCAGCTGGGCGGGGGACTCGATGGCCGGGTGGTGTTCCACGTACGCCGCGGACGCGTAGAGCCCCAGGAAGTAGGCCGCGGCGGAGAAGGGTTTCGCGTTCGTGGACGCCCCGGTCTCGGGCGGGATCAGCGGTGCCGCGGCGGGAACACTCACGTTCATGATCGGGGGCGACAAGGACACCGTGGCCCGGGCCGAGCAGGTCATCACTCCCATGGCGGGTCGGATCGTGCACACCGGCGGGCCGGGCATGGGGCAATCGGCCAAGATCGTGAACAACATGATGCTCTTCATCAATCTCGAAGCGTGTGCGGAGGGTTCCGTCCTGGCCGAACGACTGGGCCTGGATCCGCGGGTGTTCTGGGACATCGCGTCGGTGTCCTCCGGCGATTCCTGGGCCCTGCGGACGTGGTACCCCGTCCCGGACATCGTCCCCTCGGCCGCCGCCAACAACAATTTCGAGTCCACGTTCTCCGCGGTCCTGGCCGCCAAGGACGTGGGGCTCGCGCTGTCCGCCGGTGAGCAGACGGGCGTGGACCTGCCCGCGGCCGAGCTCGCGGCCCAGCGCTTCCCACGTCTGATCGACGAGGGCTACGGGGATCTGGACTGCAGCCTGATCGTGAAGTACGCGGCCCCGGACGGCAAGGTCCAGGGCTGGAACCCGGACGAGGTCTGACACCCCGGCCACCTCAGCGAGGTGACGTCGAGCGCCGTCGTGCTCCGGGACCGCAGTGCGCCCGGAGCACGACACGCACTCAGACCCCCGCGCCCACGACCAGCATGGTGGCGGCGAAGACGATGCCGGACACCAACAACACCACGGTCGTGTAGCCCAGGATGTCCCGAATCTTCAGTCCCGCGATGGCCAGCAACGGCAGGGCCCAGAACGGCTGGATCATGTTCGTCCATTGATCGCCGTAGGACACCGCCATGATCACCACGGCGGGGTCCACGTCCAGGCGGGCGGCGGCATCCAACAGGATGGGCGCCTGGATGGCCACCTGTCCACCGCCGGACGGGACGAAGAAGTTGACCAACCCTGCGGACAGGAAGGCCAGCAGGCCCAGCGTCTGGGGCGATGCCACGGCGACGATCGAGTCGGAGAGCACCTGGATCAACCCCGTGGCGGTCATGATGCCCATGATCCCGGCGTACAGGGGGAACTGCAGCAGGATGTCCCCCACGTTCGACGCGGCGTTCTTGACCAGGCCCATGACCTCGAACGTGTTGCGGGACAACAGGAAGATCAGCCCCAGGAACATCCAGTTCACGATGTTCAGGGTGACCGTTCCACCCCCGGCGAAGTGGATGACCAGGTAGGCCACCAGTGCCAGGCCCACGAGAGTCGTGGGGATGCGGGAGGCATCCAACCGGTCGGCCGGGGCCTCTATGACCGGACGCTCGATCTCCTGTTCGGACTGGGCGAGCGCCTCGGCCGTGACCGTGTGGGACTCGGGAACGCTGCGCGGTGCCACGAGCCAGAGCGCCAGGGCCACCAGGATCAGGGTGACGACGATCGCGCTGATGTTCCACCACGAGAAAATGGTCTCCCTGATGGGAATGATGTGGCCCACCTGCTTCTCGATGAACGAGCCCGGGGTCGCGGCGGTCAGTGGGCCGGAGCCCGAATACCCCATGTGCCACACCACGAACCCGGAGAACCCGGACGCCACGAGCATCGGGAAGCTCACGGCCTGGTGCCTGCGCGCGAACTCCGCGGCGACCTCCCGGGCGAGCAGACCGCCGACCACCAGGCCGAAACCCCATGTGATGAGCGAGGCCACCGCAGCGATGACGAACACGAAGACGTAGGCGCGCAGGGGTGAGCGGGGCACCGAGGCCAACTTGCCGAGACCGGCGCGCACGGGCCGGGTACTGGCCAGGGCATGACCGAGCAACAGCACCAGCGCCATCTGGGTCATGAACTCCAGCAGCCCGGACAGTCCCGTGCCCCATCCCTGGATCACGGCCACGGGCCCGGAATCGGTCAGCAGCAGGGCCATGAGGGCCACCAGGACGGTGAGGACTATGGCGAAGATCAGCGCCGAGGGGATGAACCTCTCCACGGCGGTGTTGAGCGGCCGCATCACGCGGGCCAGCGGCGGTTCGGACCGGGCGGCGGTGGCCTGCGGGGTTCCCGGGGTGCTCATGACAACGGCTCTCGGTGGTGGCGGGACACGGGTGGTTCTCCGATCTGGATCAGGGTCGGGTACATGCGATCGGTTGCCGGGCGCGGGCGCGTGGCCCGGTGGTGGCCCAGGAACAGCAGGACGATCAGCAGGACGTCCACGACGTCGCCGCCGTAGTACATGACCTGCGCGCCCACGTGGGCGTCGTGGGGCGCGACTCCCGCGGGCGGATGCGCGTAGAGCCACTTGGCCAGGACCGAATGCGCCGCGATGAAGAGCACCAGGACCACGGCGCGCACCCGGAAGGACGAACGATGCGGATCGGGGTCCGGTCCGGCGATGGCCGCCGTGAACACGTAGCCGGCCAGGAAGATGTGGGTGTGGACGAGCGCGTGGCCCCACGCGGAGGCGTGCATCCAGTGGAACAGCGCGGTGGTGTAGAGCAACCACAACCCGCCGGCATTGAGGATCGCGGCCACCACGGGGTGCGTGACCCAGCGGACGACCGGGAACCGCAGCACCCGCGAGACCCGGCGCGCCCCGGCGGTGGACAGTCCGCGCAGCGCCACCCGCACGGGCGCGCCCAGTACGAGCAGCAGGGGTCCGAGCATCCCCACCAACAGGTGCCCCACCATGTGAGCGGTGAAGCTGGTGTGCCCGGCGTAGGCGAGGGGCCCCACGAGGCCCACCCCCACGCCCAGCAGGCCGACGTAGAAACTCACGGGACGCCACGGACTCGGGCCCGTCCTGTGACGGCCCGACCACAACAACCACCCGTACCCCGCGGCAGCCAGCACCAGCACCACCACGACCAGCCACTCGAACACAGGCCATCCGACAGCAGCGGCGGTCTCCGCGTGGTGGGTGTGATCCGCATGGTGGGCGTGGTCCGAGGACATCAGCGGGTCCGATAGGCCCGCGCGCCGCGCCGCAGCACCACGAACCCGATGAGCATGAGGATCACCGCGGTGCCGTTCCACACGAGGTCGTACGGCAGGATGTCCACCCCGTAGCGGATCTGGTGGATGCCCAGCAGCTTGTGGTCCACGATGCCATCGAAGAGCTGGAAGGTCCCCACGCCCAGGATCACGGCCCCGATCCAGTGGGGCCAGTGCACCCCACCCCGTCGGCGCACGTCAGCGAGCAGGAACAGACCCCAGATGGTGATGAACCACCCGAAGGCGTGGAAGAACCCGTCCGTCACGAGGGCCACCTCATGCGTGGAAAGGTCGTAGAAGTGGTGCCACTGCAGGCCCAGGTGGAAGATGAACAAGTCGATCATGGAGGCGGCGATACCGCATCCGAACAGGAACCCGGACAGCGCCGCCCGCTTGCGGGTGCGCCGGGAGTCCGGGACAGGCCCGCCCCCTGATCCAGGGCCCTCCGACGATGTCGAGTCCGGTGTGGATGCCGTGTGCGCCATGGTTCCTCCTGAATCCATTCGATCAACCCGGCCGCCCGCCCCCGGCTAGCACCCGGGTCGGTCAGCCGGCTCGAGCCGGGCCGCCCCTGGTGTGGGTCACGCCCACCCCGGGTCCGGGACGGGCGTGACCCACCTGCAAGGCTCAAAGGCTCAACGGCTCAACAACAACGCCTCACCCTGACCGCCGCCACCGCACAGGGACACGGCGGCCTTGCCGGAGCCGCGCCGCGCCAGTTCCAAAGCGGCATGCAGCGCGATCCGCGCGCCCGAGGCCCCCACGGGGTGGCCCAGGGCGATCGCACCACCGTGGATGTTGACCTTCTCGGGGTCCACGCCCAGGTCGCGCACCGACTGCACGGCCACGGCCGCGAACGCCTCGTTGATCTCGATGAAGTCCAGATCCTCCAGGGTCCAGTCGGACCGCGAGAGCGCGTGCTCGATGGCCCGGGAGGGCTGGGAGTGCAGGGAGGTATCCGGGCCGGCCACCTGACCGGGCTTGCCCACCACGGCGAGCCACTCGAGTCCGTGCTCCTCCGCGTAACCGCGCGTGGTCAGCACGAGGGCCGCAGCGCCGTCGGAAATGGGGGACGAGTTGCCCGCGGTGATGGCGCCGTCCTTCGTGAAGGCGGGGCGCAGCTTGCCGAGGCCCTCCGCGGTGGAATCCGGGCGCACGCCCTGGTCCTCGGACACCGTGATCGGATCGCCCTTGCGTTGGGGCACCTCGATGGGCGCGATCTCGTCCGCGAAGATCCCGTCCTGCTGGGCCTTGCCCGCGAGCTGGTGGCTGCGCGCGGCCACCGCGTCCTGCTCGGCGCGGTCGATCTGACGCTCACCGTTGCCGGACTCGGTGAGCTCACCCATGGGCACGCCCTTCTCGACGTCCACGAGCCCGTCGTGGGCGAGCGAGTCCGTGAGCCGCATGTCCCCGTAGGGCTTGCCCTTGCGGGCGCCCAGGGCCAGGTGCGGCGCGTTGGTCATGGATTCCATCCCGCCGGCCACGACGACGTCCGCCTCACCCAGGCGCAGCATTCGCGCCGCTTCCGTGACAGCCACCAGACCGGACAGGCACACCTTGTTCAGGGCAGCCGCCGGGACGGTCTTAGGAAGTCCGGCCTTCACCGCGGCCTGCTTGGCCGGGTTCTGCCCGGTGCCCGCCTGCACCACGTTGCCCATGTAGACGTAATCCACGTCCTCGGGGGAGACCCCCGCGCGCTGCACGGCGTGCTTGATCGCGTGCGCGCCCAGGTCCACGGCGCTCAGGTCCGCGAGCGCGCCCAGCAGTTTGCCCTGGGGTGTGCGTGCTCCGTTGACGATCACCACGTCATTGGCGTTCTCTGTCATTTCTCCTCCTGTACGGGCACGGAGTCCGGGGTGACGTCCACGAGCTCAACCCGGTATTCGGCCTCGGTTTTGGCTGCTACTTCTTCTTCGGTCACACCCGGGGCGAGGGTCCGCAACACCAGCCCGTGTTCCTCCACGTCGAAGACGCACAGGTCGGTGATGATGCGGTCCACGACCCCGACACCGGTCAGGGGCAGATCGCACTCCCGCTTGAGCTTGGCGGAGCCGTCCTTGGCGACGTGTTCCGTCAAGACCAGCACACGAGGTGCTCCGGTCACAAGGTCCATGGCCCCGCCCATTCCCTTGACCATCTTGCCGGGAATCATCCAGTTGGCCAGGTCGCCGCGCTGCGAGACCTGCATGGCCCCCAGGATCGCCATCTTTACGTGTCCACCGCGGATCATCGCGAAGGACATCGCGGAGTCGAAGATCGCGGCCCCCGGCTGCAGGGTGATCGTCTGCTTCCCGGCGTTGATCAGGTCCGGGTCCTCGTCCCCCTCGTACGGGAACGGGCCCATGCCCAGCGCCCCGTTCTCGGTCTGCAGCACCACGCTCACGCCCTCGGGCAGGTTGTTCGCCACGAGTGTCGGGATCCCGATGCCCAAGTTCACGTAGTCGCCGTCGGTCAGTTCCGACGCCGCGATGGCCGCCATCTCATCACGCGTCCAGCTCATGCCACCGCTCCTTCCGCTCCGCCGTTGCCCGCGCCCCGGGCGGCACCACCGCCGGTCCGCACGTCCGTCCCGCCCTCCGACGACGACGCCGCGGGCCTCGGTCGCGTGGTGCGCTGCTCGATCTCCTTGGGCGCCCCCGAGTACTGCACCACGTGCTGCACGAAGACCCCGGGGGTCACGATGTGGTCCGGGTCCAACTCGCCCGGGGCCACGACCTCCTCGACCTCCGCAAACGTGATCCGTGCGGCCGTGGCGCACACCGGGTTGAAATTGCGCGAGGTCCGCCGGTAGATCAGGTTGCCGTCCGTGTCCCCTCGCCACGCGTGCACCAGGGCGATGTCCGCGACGATCCCGCGTTCCAGGATGTAGGTGCGCCCGTCGAACTCCGCGGTGGGCTTCCCCTCCGCCACGCGCGTGCCCACACCGGTGGCGGTGTAGAACGCGGGGATCCCCGCACCGCCCGCGCGCAGCCGTTCGGCGAGCGTGCCCTGCGGGTTGAACTCGACCTCGAGCTCACCCTCCAGGTACTGGCGGGCGAACTCCTTGTTCTCCCCCACGTACGAGGACAGCACCTTACTCACCTGCTTGTTCTCCAGCAGCAGACCGAGCCCCTTGCCGTCCACGCCCATGTTGTTGGACACCACGGTCAGGTCCTTGGCTCCGTTGTCCCGGACCGCTTCGATGAGGTCCCGCGGGATCCCGGACAGTCCGAAACCGCCCACCGCCACGGTCATCCCGTCCCGCAGCGTCTCGGCGAGCAACTCGGCCACGTTGTCCCTGAGTTTGGACATGGTCACCCCTCCAGTGCGTGATCTGCCTCTTAGGCTAGAAAGTGACCACATCTTGGTCAATGCTTCACCCGTAATCGTCGATGAAGGGATCACAATCTGAAAAACTGTCGCTAGTCTGTCCATATTGTGAACGTCCCGACGCAGGAGCGTGTATGACCCCGCAGAAATCCCGGAACCCGCAGCCCTCCCCGCAGGGCACGCAGGTGGTCTCCCGGATCGCCGCGATCCTGCAGGCCGTGGCATCCGGGGAGTCAACCGGATCCACCGCGGCCATCGCCCACCGCACGGGGCTGACCCGGCCCACCGCGCACCGATTGCTCGCAGCGCTCGCCGCCGAGGGGCTCGTGGACCGCACGGAGGACGGCAACTGGGCCCTGGGTCCCGAACTGCACATCCTGGGCACGGTGGCCGCCCAACGTTATCCCGCCCAGGACCTCGCGACCCCGTGCCTGCAGCGGCTCGCCGAGGCCACGGGCGAGTCCGCGTTCTTCTCCGCTCGCCGCGGCAACGAGGTCATCTGCCTGGCCCGGGTGGAGGGGGCGTTCCCGGTGCGCTCGCACGTGCTCTACGAGGGTCTGCGGTTGCCCCTGGGCGTGGCCTCTGCGGGACTCGCGATCCTCGGTCACCTACCCCCGGACCAATTGGAGACCGCCCTCGCGGACACCCGGGAGGAGCGGACGCGCCTCGGTCCACAGCACGACGACGCTCACGTCCGCCGCCTCGTCGCCCAGGTCCGGGAGGACGGCTGGTCCCTGAACCCCGGACGTATTGTGGAGGGCTCGTGGGGCATGGCGGCCGCGGTGTTCGACGCGACCGGCCAACCCCGCTACGCGCTCTCCCTGACGGGGATCGAACCCCGGTTCACCACGGAACGCAGACCCCGCCTCGGGGCGGCTTTGCTGGACCAGGCCCACAGGCTCTCCGCGGCGCTGCGCGCGGGGGCCACGACCGTGTGAACCGGACGCAGCGGCGTCGTCCCGTACCGTCAGACCCCGCGTCCTCGCACCCCGGAACATCTGTGCCCCGATACCGCACGCGTTGTGCGACTGCGGGTGTTTTTTCGGGACACAGATGTTCGGGCCCTTGGCCGGAGAGGGGCCGTGGAACGCGGGCCATTGCCTCGACACCGAACGGCAGCGAGGGTGGACGCGGCGACGTCGCCCCGCGCTCAGGACGCCGTCCAGCCACCGTCCATCGTGTAGGACGCACCCGTGACCATGCCCGCGGACGGGCCGGCCAGGAACGCGATGAGCTCGCCAACCTCCTCGGGTTCCACGAGGCGCTTGATCGCGGACTCGGTGAGCATGATCTTCTCGATCACCTGGTCCTCGGGGATCCTGTGGGTCGCGGCCTGGTCCTTGATCTGCTTGTCCACGAGCGGGGTGTGCACGTAGCTGGGGTTGACGCAGTTGCTGGTCACACCGTGCTCAGCGCCCTCCAGGGCCACGGTCTTGGACAGCCCTTCGAGCCCGTGCTTGGCCGTGACGTACGCGGATTTGTACGCGGACGCGCGCAGACCGTGGATGGAGGAGACGTTGATGATTCGGCCCCATCCGCGCTCGTACATGTGCGGCAGTGCGGCACGGATCAGCAGGAACGGAGCCTCGAGCATGAGCGTGAGGATGCGGTGGAAGTCCGCGGGGTCGAAGTCCTGCACGGGTGTCACCTTTTGGATCCCCGCGTTGTTGACCAGGATGTCCACGTCCAGGCCCAGTTCGGCGAGCGCGGCGGTGTCCGAGAGGTCCACGACCCAGGCTTCCCCGCCCACCTCGGAGGCCGTCGTCTGAGCGGCTTCTTCATTGATATCCGCGACGACCACGTGGGCGCCGCGGTCCGCGAACGCCTGCACGGCGGCGCGGCCGATCCCGCTGGCCCCACCGGTGACCAGGGCCTTCTTCCCCTCGAGCGATTGCTCCATGACAGCCTCTTTGCGCGTGGACGGTTCTCCTACCGCGTCACGCTACGCCCCGGGGGGCCGCCGGGTCACGATCCGGAACGGACCACCCCGGACCAGCTACGAGTCATGGCCCGCACCGGGGGCCGCCCGGTCACGGAAGCCCCGGTGACCCGAGCCCGAGGGGCCGGGCAGGAGGAACCCGGGGAGCGGCGTCGTCGTCCGACACGCCCCGGCTGGCGTCCACTCCTCGCGATGCTGTTGGATGGAGCAGTACCCATCCAGAGCGGCCGAGAGATCTGGCTCGTGGAAGCCGCAGCAACCGGGGTGACACCGGTGCTAACGCCAGGACCGATGGAAAGGATCAGCACAGCCATGCCCTTGAACACCGATCGCATCCAGACCACCCACGTGGGGTCCCTCCCCCGCACGCCGCAGTTGCTCGAGGCCAACAACCGCTTCCAGGCCGGGGAGATCGACCTGGCGCAGTTGGGTGAGGCGCTGGACGCCGGGGTGATCGACGTCGTGCGCAAGCAGCGGGAGATCGGCCTGGACATCGTCAATGACGGCGAGTACGGCCACACCACGTCCGGCGCCGTGGATTACGGGGCCTGGTGGAACTACTCGTTCCACCGCCTGGGCGGGCTGACCCCCACGGACGAGGACCGCTGGCAGACGGCGGAGACGCTGCGCTCGTCGCCGGGCAACATCGTGCTCACGAGCTTCCCGGACCGCCGCGATCGCTCCAAGTTCCGGGAGGCCTACGAGGATCCCACGGCCGGGGTCCTGGCCCACCGCGCAAGCGTGTCCCAGCCGAAGATCACGGGCCCGCTGACCTACACGGGTCAGGAAGCCGTGGCCGGTGACATCCGCCGGATTAAGGAGGCCATGGCCGAGACCGGGGCCACGCAGGGGTTCGTGGCAGCGCTGTCCCCCGGCTCGTGCGCGCGCGTGAAGAACGAGTACTACGCGAGCGACGAGGAACTGGTCTACGCGTGCGCGGACGTGATGCGCGAGGAGTACAAGGCCATCGTAGACGCCGGGTTGACCGTGCAGATCGACGACCCCTCGATCGCCGAGTCCTGGGACCAGATCAATCCCGAGCCCACCGTGGAGGACTACCTGGCCTTCACCCAGCTGCGCGTGGACGCGCTGAACTACGCACTGCGCGACCTCCCCGAGGAGCAGATCCGCTTCCACCTGTGCTGGGGTTCGTGGCACGGCCCGCACACCACGGACCTCGAGTTCAAGTACCTCGTGGACCTCATGCTCACCATCCGCGCGCAGGGCTACAGCTTCGAGGCGTCCAGCCCGCGCCACGGCCACGAATGGAAGGTCTGGAAGGACCACCAGCTGCCCGAGGGCAAGGTGGTCTACCCCGGTTTCGTCTCCCACTCGACCAACGTGGTGGAGCACCCCGAGCTCGTGGCGGACCGGATCGAGCAGTACGCGTCCGTGGTGGGCAAGGAGAACGTGATCGCCTCCACGGACTGCGGTCTGGGCGGGCGGTTGCACCCGCAGATCGCGCTGGCCAAGCTCGAGTCCCTCGTGGAGGGTGCGCGGATCGCGTCCGAGCGCCTGTTCTGATCAGGCCGCGCGACTGGTCCTGCAGCTTTTAGTCCCACCGCGTCGCTGACCGTTCCGGCTCCCCGATCTTCCCGGACGACGACGCCGCCCGCCCCCTTCCGCTGCGCCCGCACCTTCCACGGTGCGGCACGGCGGGAGGGGGCGTTGCCGTGTCATGAACGCGTCACAACGGCCGGCATGCTGCCCGCCCGGGTGAACGGCCCGGGAAAAATATACGATTTAATACACGAAATGTGTGGCGCGCTTCACATTCTTTCGTACACTTATTTCGAGACCAATCGGTCGGTTATTCCCCTGATCCACTCCGCCACTGGCACCCCACGGACCCCGCGTCCGCCGATCCTGGAGACCCACATGGCATCCACCACCTCAGCGCCCGCTCAGCCGGCGCACACCATGACCCGAGAAGAACGCAAGGTCCTTGCGGGCACCCTCGTGGGCACCACCATCGAGTGGTACGACTTCTTCATCTATGCGCAGGCGGCCGCCTTCATCCTGGCCACCCACTTCTTCAACCCGGCGGGCGAGCAGAACGCCACGCTGGGACAGATCGTCGCCTGGGCGTCCCTGGGCATCAGCTTCCTCTTCCGTCCCCTGGGTGCGATCGTGGCCGGTCACATCGGTGACAAGTACGGGCGCAAGATCACCCTGGTCATGACCCTCTTCGGGATGGGCGCGGCCACCACGCTGATCGGTCTGCTGCCCACGTACGAGCAGATCGGTATCGCGGCCCCCATCATCCTGCTGGTCCTGCGTATCCTGCAGGGCTTCTCCGCCGGTGGTGAGTGGGGTGGTGCGGCCCTGATGTCCGTGGAGCACGCGCCCGCGAACAAGCGCGGCTTCTTCGGCGCCTACCCCCAGATCGGTGTGCCCCTGGGCGTACTGATGGCCACCCTGTTCATGTTCGGTCTGAGCACCATCCTGACCCCCGAGCAGTTCGAGGCCTGGGGCTGGCGCGTTCCGTTCCTGTTCTCCATCGTGCTGATCTTCGTGGGCTGGCTGATCCGCCGCTCCGTGGACGAGTCCCCCGTGTTCCTGGAGATGCGCCAGCGCGCCAAGGAGTCCTCCGCTCCCCTGGGCCAGCTGTTCCGGACCAACTCCCCGCAGGTCATCCTGGCCGCGCTGATCTTCGCCGCGAACAACGCCGCAGGCTACCTGGTCATCGCGTTCTTCGCGTCCTACGGCACCAAGGCCCTGGGGATGTCCCGCCCCGAGACGCTGATCGCCACGCTCGTGGGCGGCGTCGGGTGGCTCATCTTCACGATGTTCGGCGGGTGGATCTCGGACAAGATCGGGCGCAAGCTCACGTTCCAGGTCGGCTACGGCATCATCATCCTGTGGGCCATCCCCATGTGGTGGATGCTCAACACGGCGTCCCTGCCCCTGTTCGCGGCCGCGATCTTCATCCTGACGATCGGTCTGGGTCCGTCCTACGGTCCGCAGTCCGCCATGTACGCCGAGATGTTCCCGGCCCGCGTCCGCTACTCCGGTGTCTCGATCGGTTACGCCCTGGGGTCGATCATCGGTGGCGCGTTCGCCCCCATGATCGCCCAGCTGCTGCTCAACCGCACCGGCGCCGCGTGGACCATCGGCCTGTACATCTCCCTGATCTCGCTCGTGTCCTTCATCGCGGTCTCCTTCGTCAAGAAGTCGGACCAGGGCAAGGACCTGCACGTCGCGGAGGTGCACCAGGAGTACGTCCGGGCTCACCCGGACGAGATCGTTCCCCCGGTGGCCGGCGAGCCCGAGACCACCGCTCCGGCGCGCATCCGCCGCCACTGATCCCCGACACACGAACCAACCGTCCCGGCCTCTGATTCGTCGGAGGTCACGACGGCGCACGGCGGGCCCGGCAGCCATACGGTTGCCGGGCCCGTCGCGCTCTTCCCCGCGTGACCGTCATCGATTGACGTGGCTCACATGATCGGGGAACCTTTGCAGTGAACGCTCGGTCAGTTATTGCCCCACTTAGGAGTTGCCATGTCCTCGATGCCCCAAGCCTTCCTCGTCGGAGGGGCGCGAACCCCCGTGGGTCGTTACGGCGGTGCCCTGTCCTCGGTGCGCCCGGACGACATAGCCGCACTGTGCATCCGTTCCGTCGTGGAGGACGCCGGCATCGATCCCGCGCTCGTGGACGAGGTGATCCTGGGCAACGCCAACGGCGCCGGTGAGGAGAACCGCAACGTGGCCCGGATGGCGTGGCTGCTCAACGGGTACCCGGACACGGTCCCCGGGATTACGGTCAACCGGCTGTGCGCGTCGGGGATGTCCGCGATCACGATCGCGTCCCAGATGATCAAGTCCGGGGCCGCAGACATCGTGGTGGCCGGTGGCGTGGAATCCATGTCCCGCGCGCCGTGGGTCATGGAGAAGCCCCGTACGGCGTTCGCCAAGCCCGGGGAGGTCTTCGACACCTCGATCGGGTGGCGGTTCGTGAACCCCGCGTTCGTGGAGGGCCCACTCTCGCGGGACGGCAAGGCCACCTACTCGATGCCCGAGACGGCCGAGGAGGTCGCCCGGGTGGACGGAATCTCCCGCGAGGACGCGGACGCCTTCGCCGCGCAGTCGCACGAGAAGGCCCTGGCCGCGATCCGCGCCGGTCATTTCGACGCCGAGATCGTGCCCGTGGAGGTCCACGGCCGCAAGGGTGCGGTCACGGTCGTGGACACGGACGAGGGCCCCCGCGAGGGCTCCACCCCGGAGGTGCTCGCCAAGCTGCGCCCCGTGGTCAAGGGCGGGTCCGTGGTCACGGCCGGCAACTCGTCCTCGCTCAACGACGGCGCGTCCGCCGTGATCGTGGCCAGCGAACGGGCCGTGACCAAGTACGGGCTCAACGCCCGAGGCCGCGTCGTGGACGGCGCTTCCGCCGGTCTCGCCCCCGAGATCATGGGCCTGGGCCCGGTGCCCGCATCCGAGAAGGTCCTGGAGCGCGCCGGTTGGAACGCGGGCGATCTGGGCTCCGTGGAGATCAACGAAGCGTTCGCGACCCAGTCGCTCGCATCGATCCGCCGGCTCGGCCTGGACCCGGAGATCGTGAACCGGGACGGCGGGGCGATCGCCCTGGGCCACCCCCTGGGTTCCTCGGGCTCGCGCATCGTCATCACCCTGCTGGGCCGGATGGAACGGGAGCAGACCGCCAAGGGCCTGGCCACCATGTGCATCGGCGTGGGCCAGGGTGCAGCACTGCTCGTGGAGCGGGTGTGATCCGGCCATGACGCAGCACGACACCCCCGAGTGGGCTGCGCAGTTCACGGCCCTGCGCATCACCGAGACCCCGGACCGCCTGCACGTGGCGCTGGACCACCCCGCGGTGCGCAACGCCATCGACGAGGTCATGGTGGACGAGTTGCACGCTGTGTGCGCCCGTCTGGAACGCGATCCCCGGATCATGATCCTGAGCGGCACGCACGTGAACGGGAAGGGGATCTTCGCCTCCGGTGCGGACATCGCGCAACTGCGCGAGCGGCGTCGTGAGGACGCCCTGCGCGGCGTGAACTCGCAGCTGTTCGACCGGATCGCCAAGCTACCCATGCCCGTGATCGCGGCCCTAGACGGCTACGCGCTGGGCGGGGGCGCGGAACTCGCGTGGGCCGCGGACTTCCGGATCGGCACGCCGCGGGTCAAGGTGGGCCAACCCGAGACCGGCCTGGGCATCATCGCCGCCGCGGGGGCCCTGTGGCGACTGCGGGAACTGGCCGGTGAGTCACTCGCCAAGGACATCCTGCTGGCCGGTCGGACCCTCTCCGCGCAGGAGGCCCTGGAGGCCCACCTGATCACCGAGATCCACGAACCAGACGAGCTGCTGGTCGCGGCGGATGCCCTGGCCGATCGCATCGCCGCGCAGGACCCGCTGGCCGTGCGCGTGTCCAAGCGTGTGTTCGCCATGCCGCGCGAGGCGCACCCCCACGTGGACGAGCTCGCGCAGGCCATCCTGTTCGAGTCGCAGGCCAAATTCGACCGTATGCAAGCGTTCCTGGACCGCAAGAAGGAGCCCAAGACATGACCGAGAACACCACCGCAACCGTCCCGTCCCGCGTGGGAGTCCTGGGAGGCGGGCGCATGGGCGCGGGGATCGCCCACGCGTTCCTGATCTCCGGAGCGCGCGTGACCGTGGTGGAGGTGGACGGGCCGGCCGCGGAGAGCGCCAAGGAGCGGGTGGAATCGGACCTCGTCAAGTCCCTCGAGCGCGGGAAGATCGACGGCAACCTAGAGACGTGGACCCAGAACTTCTCCGTGAGCGTGGACTACGCGGACTTCGCGGACTGCGAGCTCGTGATCGAGGCCGTTCCCGAGACCTGGGACCTCAAGGTCTCCTCCCTCCAGCGGGTCGAGAAGAACCTGTCCGAGACGGCGTGGCTGGCCACCAACACGTCCTCGCTCTCCGTGGACGGGCTCGCCGATGAGCTCCAGCGCCCCGAGCGGTTCTGCGGCATGCACTTCTTCAACCCCGTCCCGGCCTCCACGCTCGTGGAGATCGTGATCGGGCGCAAGACCCGTCAGGAGCTGAAAGAGCTGACCCTGCAGTGGGTCGCGGGCATCGGCAAGACGCCGGCCACCGTGAACGACGCTCCCGGCTTCGCGTCCTCCCGGCTCGGGCTGGCCCTGGGCCTCGAGGCCATTCGCATGGTCGAGGAGGGTGTGGCGTCCGCGGAGGACATCGACAACGCCATGGTCCTGGGCTACAAGCACCCCGTGGGCCCGCTCGCCCTCACCGACATCGTGGGTCTGGACGTGCGCCTGGGGATCGCGGAGTACCTCGAATCCACGCTCGGCCCCCGCTTCGCCCCGCCCCAGCTCATGCGGGACATGGTCGAGCGCGGCGAACTGGGCCGTAAATCCGGCAAGGGGTTCTACGACTACTCCTGAGCGCGTGCACGGCCGTACTCGTGGCGGGTCGGGTGCGCATCGGCTGTTCCGCGCGTCGAACCCCTTCTGACTTGGGGTTCCACGACGCCGCGGGGTTGTTCCCCACCCCCGGCCCGGTCACCGCTGCGAACACCGCGGGTGCGGGCAGCACCCCGGCCGCGTCAGCCACCGCTACGGCGCCGTCCCTGCCGGCCGTCGCGGACCCCTGCGCGGGGCCGTGCGACAAGACCGCAGCGATCCCGGTGCACCACCCCGTCTTCGGCGCCATGGAGATCGTGAGCTACGAACGTGTCGTGGAACCCGGCAGTGTCCCCGCGGACAAGCAGGCCAGCTACGCCGTGTACCAGAACGGTCAGGCCGTGGGGTACGTACCGCCCAGGGAGGGCACCACGGTGGTCTCCTCCGGCCCCGCTCCCGTGCTGGGAGTTCAGGAGTGGGATCTGCGCACCAACTCCACCGTGGACAAGTACGGCAACGTGTACCTGACGGATGGCCAGGAGTTCGTGGCCCAGAAGTAATCACAACACCCGGCCCCCACCGGAACGACGACGGCGACCCCCGCGGGTGCGGAAGTCGCCGTCGTATATCCGTCCAGCGGAGGTGGCGGGTTCAGCGCTCCACCAGGACCCCGTCCTCGTCCGCCCACAGGGTCCTGCCCGGGCGGAAGGTCACGCCGCCGAAGGTGACGATCACGTCCACTTCCCCGGAGTCGTTGGGTTCGGACTTGCGGGGATTCGTGCCCAGCGCCTTGATGCCGATGTCCAGGGTGCCCAGTTCCACGCGGTCCCGCACGGGGGCGTTGATGATCAGCCCGGCCCACCCGTTCTCCATGGCGGTGCGGGCCACGTTGTCCCCGAGCAGCGCGCGGTTCATGGATCCCTGCCCGTCCACCACGAGCACCGCGCCCTCACCGGGGGTGGCCACGAGCTTCTTGACGTCCACGTTGGACTCGAAGCAGCGCACCGTGCGGATGGGTCCGGTGAACCGGTGGACACCACCCACCGAGATGAACTGGGTGGTCACGGACTGCAGGTCCTCGCCGTGTTCGTCGTACAGGTCGGCGGTCGCGAAGCTCATGGGTCACCTTTCATGCCTACGGATCGCCGACGACGCTCGGGGCCCGGGCACGCGGCGTCCGGACACGGACGGTCCGGGCGCGTAGGGGTGGCGCGGCGTCATCGGCGGGAACGTGATGGAGGTTACGTGAGGTCGCCGGATGAGGCAACGGGGGCGTGTCGCTGCAGGAAGCGGTAGACCTCGGTCTCGTCCACCCCGGGGAACGCGCCGGCGGGCATGGCGGCGAGCATGTGGGACGCGGGGCGGGCGGAGGGCCAGGACTGGCCGTCCCACTGCTCGGCGAGCGCCGGGGCGGGCTGTTGGCAGCACGCGGGGTCGGGGCAGGTGGAGGTGTGGCGCACCGTGGTGGCGCGGCCCCGGAACCACTTGACGTGCTCGTACGGCACACCGAAAGAGATGGAGAATTCCCCGTTCTCGGATCCCTCCACGCGGGCCGAGCACCAGAACGTGCCGTGCGGGGTGTCGGTGTACTGGAAGTGGGACAGCAACCGGTTGGTCCCCGAGAACGCCTGCCGCGCGGAGAAGAACCGGCAGGCCCTCTGCCCCTCCACCGCGCCGCTGTGGTCGGTGGGCAACTGCAACCCGTCGTTCTGCCAGGCCTTGTGGATGATCCCGGAGGAGTGCACCTTCTCGAAGTGGGTGGGGATGCCGAAGTGGTGGGTCATCAGGTTGGTCATCCGGTGTGCCGCGGTCTCGTGGGACACCGCGAACGCGTCCCGTAGGTCGTCCACGGACAACTCCCGCTGGGACTTGGCGCGGCCCAGCAGGTCCACCGCGGAGGCCTCCGGGATCATCAGGGCCGCCGCGAAGTAATTCGTCTCCACGCGCTGTTCCAGGAACTCGCCGTAGTCCGCCGGGCGGTGGTGTTCAAGCAAGTGATGCCCCACGGCCTGCAACAACACCGACCACGGCGAGCCCGCCCCGGCGGTGGCCGGCAGGTAGAACCGGCGGTTGCGCAGGTCCGTGACCGAGCGCGTGGAGTGCGGCAGGTCCGGGACCTGGTGGATCTCGAATCCCACGTGCTCCACGAGCCGCGAGATGTGGTGCTCGGACAGCGGTCCGCCCGTGTGGCGGATCGCGGCGAGCAGGTCCGCGGCCATGGTCTCGATGCGTTCGAAGTAGTTGTCGATCCCCCGCATGCGTGCTCGCAATTGCGTGTTGGCGCGCCGGGCCTCCTCGGGCGTGGCCGCTTGTTCCTCGAGCCGCTGGGCGAGTTGCCGCTGCAGTGCCGCGAGCGCCTCGAGGGTCTCGGTACTCGTGCCCGGCCCCACCCGCACCGTGGGCAACCCGAGGGACGCGTACATGGGTCCGCGCTGCACGCGCTCCACCTGGATCTCCAGTTCCATGCGGCGCGACGGCGCCTTGGTCCCCAGCAGTTGCTCCACGCTCATGTCCAGCGCGGCAGCGATGGCGGACAGCGCGCTGAGCTTGGGTTCGCGCTTGCCGTTCTCGATCAGCGACAGCGCCGACGCCGCCATGCCCACGGTGCGCGCGAGCTCCTCGAGCGTGATCCGCAGTCGCTTGCGGCGGTAGCGGATCCGCCGCCCCAGCACGATCGGATCGGTCGGGTCCCCGGACTCCTCGGGTGGCACGTCGGACGACGAGCGCGCGGGTTCCGAGCCATGAGCGCTCCGCGGTGCGGCGGGGCGAGGGGGAGCGCCGTCGCCGGTGCGACGGCGCCTGCGGGGTCCTGTGTCCGGGGTCATAGTCCGAGTTTAGGCAGATTTTTCTCAAACGTGAAGAAAACCAATTCTTCATCCTAAAAGCCTCTATGCGGGAGTGCAGATCGCGGCAAAAGTGGAACACATCAAGTTACCCGTGCGGAGCTCCCACCGAGGCCGCCGGCTCGAACGATCAAAGGAGAACGAGATGAGCAACGAGAACAGCAACCTCCGCAGCGCCGAGGAACTCGCCCGGGACTGGGAGGAGAACCCCCGCTGGGCCGGCGTGACCCGTGACTACGCCCCCGAGGAGGTCCTGCGTCTGCAGGGTTCCTTTCGAGAAGAGCACACCAACGCCCGCCGCGGTGCGGAACGGCTCTGGTACCTGCTCAACTCGGAGGATTACATCAATGCTCTGGGCGCTCTGACCGGTAACCAGGCCGTCCAGCAGGTCAAGGCCGGACTCAAGGCGATCTACCTCTCCGGTTGGCAGGTCGCCGGTGACGCGAACCTCGCGGGCCAGACCTACCCGGACCAGTCTCTCTACCCTGCGAACTCGGTTCCCCAGGTGGTGCGCCGGATCAACAACGCGCTCAAGCGTGCGGACCAGATCGAGCACGCCGAGGACGTCCACACCGTGGAGAACTGGATGGCGCCGATCGTCGCGGACGCGGAGGCCGGCTTCGGCGGACCGCTCAACGCCTTCGAGCTCATGAAGTCCATGATCGACGCCGGTGCAGCCGGTGTGCACTGGGAGGACCAGTTGGCCTCCGAGAAGAAGTGCGGTCACCTGGGCGGCAAGGTGCTGATCCCCACCCAGCAGCACATCCGCACCCTCAACGCGGCCCGCCTCGCGGCGGACGTGGAGGACGTCCCCAGCATCATCATCGCCCGCACGGATGCCGAGGCGGCCACCCTGATCACCTCGGACATCGACGAGCAGGACGCCGAGTTCATCACCGGCGAGCGCACCCCGGAGGGCTTCTACAAGGTCCGCAACGGTGTGGAGCCCTGCATCGCCCGCGCCAAGGCGTACGCCCCCTACTCGGACCTGATCTGGATGGAGACCGGCACGCCGGATCTCAAGCTGGCCCGCCAGTTCGCGGATGCCGTGCATGAGGACTTCCCGGACCAGATGCTCGCGTACAACTGCTCGCCGTCCTTCAACTGGAAGAAGCACCTGGACGACGAGACCATCGCCAAGTTCCAGCGCGAACTCTCCGCCATGGGCTACCGCTTCCAGTTCATCACCCTGGCCGGTTTCCATGCGCTGAACTACTCGATGTTCGATCTGGCCCACGGCTACGCCCGCAACCAGATGACCTCGTACGTGGAACTGCAGGAGCGCGAGTTCGCCGCCGAGGAGCGCGGTTACACCGCCACCAAGCACCAGCGCGAGGTGGGTACCGGGTACTTCGACCTGGTCTCCCAGGTGGTCAACCCCAACTCCTCCACGATCGCCCTCACGGGCTCCACCGAGAGTGCCCAGTTCTGAACCCGGCGCCCTGAAGACCCGCGGAGACCGGAGCACGGTCACTGAGGCCAAAGAACTCCGGGCATCCGGTCTCCGCGTCCACCCTGTCCGCGCGGCATGAGAGGGGACTCCTCAGCCCTCCCGCGGACCACGAACCGCCCCGACACCGTTCCCATGCGGTGCCGGGGCGGTTCCGTGTATTCCCTGCGGCGCCGGAGCGGTTCCGCGCTCCCTCCGCGGTGCCGGAGCGGCTCAGCGGACGACGACGCCGCGGTGCCCTTCCCGAGGGACGGGCACCGCGGCCTCGTCGGACGAATGCTCAGGAGCGCTTCGCGGGCTTGAGGTAATTGGTGATCCGCACGGTGCACAGGCGCTTGCCGGTGTCGATGTGGGTGATGACCACCTCGTGGTTCGTAACGCTGCGCCCCAGGTGGATCGCCGTGGCCACGCCGCGCACCCGGCCGCTTGTAGCGGAGGCGTGGTGGGTCGCGTTGATGTCCACGCCCACGGCCACCTTGCCCATGGTGGAGCCGTGGATCACCGCGGCCCACGAGCCCAGCATCTCCCCGAGCGCCACGGACGCGCCGCCGTGCAGCAGCCCCAGGGACTGGCGGTTGCCCTCCACGGGCATGGTCGCCACCACGCGCTCGGCGGACTGCTCCTCCACCACCACGCCCATCTTCTCGTCCAGTTCACCCAACTCGATGGTCCATGGCTCGTACGCCTCACCGAACTCCTCGGCGGGGGACGCGACTCGTGCGTTCTCGGCGCGGACGTCCGCGCGGGTGGGATCCTCGTGCATGCTGACTCCTCGGTGATCAGGCCCCACGCCGCGCCGGTGGGCCGCGCTGAGCGGTGCGCAGAGCGGCGTCGAACGCCGACGGCGGAGCGTGGTGACCATGGTGCCCTTGTGTGACCTAGGTTATCCTGGACCATATACTGACCGATCGTTCGGCTATGGCCGCGACAGTCCGGAGGACCCCGCGTGAACACCCAGACCCAGGCATCCGAGACCCAGGAACCGCAGATCCTGCCCAGCTTCGTCGCCGGGAAGTGGTGGCGGCCGGAGGACCCGCAGAAGATCGCGGACGTGCGCAATGCCACCACCGGGGAGCTCGTGGCCCGGGTGAGCACGGAGGGGATCGACACCGCGGGCGCCGTGGACCACGGACGCACCGTGGGCCAGGCCGCACTGGGGCAACTGCGCATCCACGACCGCGCCCTGATCCTCAAGCAGCTCGCGCAATACCTGGGCGAGCACAAGGAGGAGCTGTACGAGATCTCCTACGCGACCGGGGCCACGGCCAAGGACCACCTGATCGACATCGACAGTGGGATCGGGACCCTCTTCACGTTCTCGTCCAAGGGACGGCGCGAACTGCCCAACGCCAACGTGATCGTGGACGGCGCGGTGGAACAGCTTTCGCGGGACGGTTCGTTCCTGGGTGAGCACGTCTACACCCGCGTGCCCGGGGTGGCCGTGCAGATCAATGCGTTCAACTTCCCCGTGTGGGGCATGCTGGAGAAGTTCGCGCCGGCGTTCATCGCGGGCGTGCCCACCATCGTGAAGCCCGCGACCCCCACCGGGTACGTGACGGAGGCGTGCGTGCGCCTCATGCTGGCCTCGGGTATACTGCCGGAGGGTTCCCTGCAGCTGATCTCCGGCGCCGCGCGCGATCTGCTGGACCACCTGGACGCCCGCGACCACGTGGCCTTCACCGGCTCGGCCGCCACCGCCCAGTTGCTGCGCGCCCACACCAACGCGCAGGAGAAGGGCGTGCGTTTCACGGCGGAGACCGATTCGCTCAACGCCGCGATCATGGCCCCAGACGTCACCGAGGACTCCCCCGAGTTCGAGGCGTTCGTGAAGTCCGTGGTCCTGGAGATCACCGCCAAGGCCGGGCAGAAGTGCACCGCGATCCGCCGGGTCATCGTTCCGCAGTCGCTCAAGCCCGCCGTGATCGGCGCGCTGCGGGAGCGGGTGGCGCAGCGCGCCGTCGTCGGCGACCCGCGCGATTCCGCCACCACGGTGGGCCCGCTCGCGTCCGACGACCAGCACTTCGAGGTGCTGCGCTCCGTGCGCACCCTGATCGACGCCGGCGCCACCGTGGAACTCGGCGGTCCCGAGGAACTCGCGTCCCTGCCGGACCAGGGCGCCTTCTTCCCCGTCACGGTGCTCTCGTTCGACGACGCCCGCACCCCCGCCGTCCACGAGCTCGAGGCGTTCGGCCCGGTCACCTCGGTGCTGGGCTACTCGGGGGACATCGCGGACGCCGTGGAGATCGCCGCGCTGGGCGGCGGCTCGCTCGTGGCGACTGTGTGCACTCACTCCCCCGAGCTCGCGGCGCAGTTCGCCTCCGGAATCGGTGCGTACCACGGTCGCGTGCTCTTCCTGGATCGCGACGACGCTAAAACCTCCACCGGTCACGGCTCCCCCGTTCCCCACCTGGTCCACGGCGGCCCCGGCCGCGCCGGTGGTGGGGAGGAACTCGGTGGCGTGCGCGCGGTCAAGCACTACATGCAGCGCACCGCCGTCCAGGGCTCCCCGGACCTGCTGACCGGGATCACTGGCAAGTGGCACTGGGGCGCGACCGCCAACACCGTGACCCGCGAGGACGTGGAGAACGGCACCGGGGAGCACCCCTTCCGGAAGTCGCTGCAGACCCTGCGGATCGGGGACCAGTTCGTCTCGGACCTGCGCACGGTCTCACTCGAGGACATCCTGGAGTTCGCGGAGAAGACCGGGGACACGTTCTACGCCCACACGGACGAGGAAGCCGCCATGGCCAACCCGTTCTTCCCCCGGCGGGTGGCCCACGGCTACCTGCTGGTCTCGTGGGCCGCGGGGCTCTTCGTGGAGCCCGCCCCCGGGCCAGTACTCGCCAACTACGGGCTGGAGAACCTGCGGTTCATCACCCCCGTGACGTATGACGACGCCATCCGGGTCACCCTGACCGCCAAGAAGATCACCCCGCGCGTCACGGACGAGTACGGCGAAGTCGCCTGGGATGCCCGCCTGACCAACCAGAAGGACGAGATCGTGGCCACCTACGACGTCCTGACGCTGGTGGCCAAGCGGTGGCCGGTGGCGGACAGCGGGGCAGACCAGGACGTGGCGTGACGATCCATGTGACGGACACCACCTGGACACTGTTGGACGGGTCCCGGTACCGCCCCATCCGGGTACGTCCGGAGGACCTCCCCGCAATCGTGCGCCTGCTGGCGGACGATCCGCTGGGGAGCACTCGGGAAGGCGGGGACATGGGTGCCTACGAGCGCGCCTTCCAGGAGATCGCCGCCGATCCGCACCAGTTCCTGACCGCCGTCCGGAACGACGCGGGCGATGTGGTGGGCACCATGCAGCTCACGGTGATCCCGGGCCTGTCTCGCAGGGGCACACGCCGCCTGCAGATAGAGTCCGTTCGGGTGTCCTCCACCCTTCGCGGTCAGGGGCTGGGGGAACGAATGTTCGCCTGGGCGGAGACCGTTGCGCTCGACTCGGGCTGTTCACTGCTGCAGCTGACCACCGACACCTCGCGGCCTGATGCCCACCGTTTCTACGAGCGTCTGGGCTACCGCTCGTCCCACGTCGGTTTCAAGAAGCAGCTGCAGAACCCGGGCCCGGCATCCCAGCTGTACTGACCGGGCACGTTGGCCAGAAGCCTCTATATACTTCTTTATAGTTCAGCGGTTTTTATAAAGGAGTATCCATGCAGCGCTCCCCGTACACCCCTGGCGAGGTCACCGCATTCCTTCCCGGGCGAGAAACACACATGGTTCGACTACGCGTTCAGATGCAGCATGTAGCGGACGAAAAAGCATTCATTGCTCGGCCACGCGTGTACGTAGGGAGCCGAGGGGTCGGCAAAACGTCTTTGCTGCGGTATGGCCAACGAGCTGCACGCGAACGAGGACTGACCCCGGTCTGGATCACCGCTGGCGATGCCGACCTTCTGCCCGTCCTGTCCGCAGAACTCGAGAAGCTGACCCGCGCGTGGCACTCCGCGGCCGCGCAGGAGATCGCATCCCTGATCCGGAACCTGGAACTCTCCGTGAGTGTCGCAGGTCTGGGGGCCACAACCTCTCCCGGTCAGGGACGCTCCACGGCCGAGGCCCCGGGACAGGCCCTTGAAGCCCTGATCGCCGCCACTGCGCACTCACTGCACCGGCACGGCGGGGGCCTGGCGATCTTCATCGATGAGCTCCAGGCAGCGGATCACACGGCACTGAAAGCGCTGGCCTATGCATGGCAGCATCTTCGTTCCCGGGATGAAAGCCCCCTGCCAGCCACCCTCGTAGCGGCCGGATTGGGTCACACGTCGGATGTGGTCACGGATGCCGCCACGTTCGGAGAACGCTTCGAGTTCGTCCGCTTGAAGGACCTGAGCCGGGAAGCCGCGTACAACGCGCTGTCCGAACCCGCCATCAAGTTCGGTGTCTCCTGGCAGTACCAAGCAGTGGAGGCCGTCCTGGAGAAAGCTCACGGCTACCCCCACTTCCTCCAGCTGTGGGCACACGCCGCATGGGAATCGGCGGGTTTTCCCGACCCTGGCGGGACGATCACGCTGGGTGCAGTGGAGGCGTCCGAGGATGAGGTGCTCGAACAGCTGGATGTGTTCTACCGCACCAGATGGGGTAAAGCTACGCCTGCGGAACGCGAACTGCTGCGCGCCATCGCACTGCAGTCCAGCCCCGCACCGCGCAGGGCCGACGTGGCAGCCGCCATGGGAAAGCCGACCACGGCCATCAGCATGGCCCGGCGTTCTCTCATGGACAAAGGGATTCTCGATTCGCCCGCCAGGGGTTTGCTGGCTTTCACAGCGCCCGGATTCAGCAGCTACATCTTGGAGCAGGACGGCACCGAGGACTGAAAACTCAACCTCGACGACGGGCTGCTCAAGCGCATCGGCTCACCGCATGATGGCGAGCGTGGTGCAGCCCAGGTCCGAGGTGGGGCGGAATCCCAGGGAGCGGTAGAGCTTCACCACATGGCGGTTCCAGAGGGGATCGTCGGTGGTGATGTAGACCTGGCGGATGTGGGACGTCTCGTCCAGCACCTCGGTGAGCAGCGCACGACCGATGCCCCGCCGCTGGTGGTCCGGGTCCACCAGCAGGTCCTGGATGTACGCCACCGTCACACCGTCGCCGACGACCCGGGCCATTCCCACGAGCTCCCCCGCATCCCACGCGGAGATGACCAGCCACGCGTTCTGGACCATGGGCCCGAAGTCCTCGGGGCGCCGCGTGTAGGAGCGCCACCCGACGGCGTCGTACAGGCGGATCAGCGCAGCGTGGTCGAGATCTCGGGAACGGGAGATGTCCATGGGCTCACCCTAGGCGGGCCTGGACACCTCCCTGCGGAGGGAGCGCCGGCTACGCCCGCAGGCCCGAGAAGACCATCGTCACCACGGTCGCCGTGAGCTGGTCCACTGTGCCCGAGCGGCCGGGCTGGTACCAGTCCACGATCGAGTTGACCATGCCCAGCATCAGACGCGGTGCGGACTTGCCGGAGACGTCCGTGCGCAGCTCCCCCAGCTCCTGCGCCTCGCGCACCAGGTCCTCGACCGTGCGGGTCAGGGTGCGACGACGCTGCAGCGCGGCCTCCTCGATCTCCGAGTTCCCACGCAGGCGCAGCAGCAGGGTCACGTAGGGCATCTGGTCCACGAGCACCCGCACCGAGCCGTCGAGGATCGCCTCGAGCTTGTTGACCGGCCCGTGGTCCGAGGCCAGGACGGACTCGAAGACCGCCTCCAGCGAGTCCAGCGCACGGTCCAGGGCCTGGCCGAGAATCGCCTCCTTGGACTCCACGTGGTGGTAGATCGCGGACTTGGAGATCCCCAGGTGCTTGGAGAGGGTCCCCATGGAGGTGGCGTCGTAGCCGTAGCGGTTGAAGACGTCCACGCACACGGACAGCAGGGTCTCTCGGTCGTACCCGGGACGGCCTCGCTTGGGGGCCGCCGCGGCGTCGTCGGAGGCGGGGGGAGTGCTCGCGGGGGGCATGGACGGGGACCTCGACCTTCTGTCGGGCTGTCGGGAACGGAGAACCTCAGGCTACCGGCTCGTCACCTGGGCTCCACCGCCGCAGCGGGCCCCGGCAACGCCGGAACTCACTTGTCACGGTGGTCGTAGACGCGGCGCAGCTTGCCCGAGGAACGTGCGAGGGTCCCGGGCTCGGCGATGTCGATCGTGGCGCTCGAACCGATCTTCGTCTTGATGTCGTGCAGCAGCTTCTTGCCACCCTCCTGGGCCTGCTCCAGGGTGGCTTCCTCGCGGCGCTCGATGTGGATGGTCATCTGGTCCATGCGGTGGGGCCGGGTGATCTCGAGCGTGAAGTGCGGGGAAAGCGCGGGGATCTTCAGCGCGAGTTCCTCGATCTGGGACGAAAAGAGGTTCACACCGCGCAGGATGATCATGTCGTCCGAGCGCCCCGTGATCCGGCCCATGCGCCGGTGACCCGGACGCGCGGTGCCCGGCAGCAGACGGGTGAGGTCGTGGGTGCGGTAGCGGATGATTGGCAGCGCCTGCTTGGTCAGGGCGGTAAACACGAGTTCGCCGGGGCGGCCGGTGGGCAGCACGGTGTCGTCGAACGGGTCGATGACCTCCGGGCGGAAGTGGTCCTCCCAGATGTGCGAACCGTCCTTCGTCTCGCAGGACTCGCCGGCCACGCCGGGACCCATGACCTCGGAGAGGCCGTAGATGTCGCACGCGGAGATGTTGAACGTCTTCTCGATCTCGTGGCGCATCTCCTCGGTCCACGGCTCCGCCCCGAGTACGGCGTGTCGCAGGGAGGTCTCGCGCGGGTCGAGACCGAGCTTGCGGAAGCCGTCCGCGATGGTGAGCAGGTACGTGGGGGTGGAGAGGATGGCCTGCGGCTCGAAGTCCCGGATGAGCTGCACCTGCTTTTCCGTCTGCCCTCCGGACATCGGGATCACGGCGCATCCCAGGCGCTCCGCACCGTAGTGGGCGCCCAGCCCGCCGGTGAACAGCCCGTAACCGTACGCGTTGTGCACCTTGTCCCCGGGCTTCATTCCCGAGAGCCGGAAGCAGCGTGCCACGAGGGCCCCCCACGTCTGCAGGTCCTCCTCCGTGTAGGCCACCACGGTGGGCTGCCCGGTGGTGCCCGACGACGCGTGGATGCGTCGGATCTCGGACATGGGCGTGGCGAAGGACGTGAACGGGTAGGCCTTGCGCAGGAATTCCTTGTCCGTGTAAGGGAACTTCGCGAGGTCCTCGAGCTCCCGGAAGTCATCCGGGTGCACCCCGTGCTCGTCGAAGAGCTCCTGGTAGGCGGGCACGTTCTCGTACGCGTAGTGCAGGGTCCAGTTCAGGCGCTCCGTCTGCAGCGCCTCGATCTGGTCCCGGCTCATCAGCTCCTCGGGATCCGGCTGGGAGGAGTCCCCGGAGGCCACGGGGTGGTACGGGCTGGGCACGGAGCACGACGTCATGGGTTCACGCTTTCTGGCGAAGGGGCACGGTGCGGCTGCGGCCGCGGAACTGGGCGACGACGTCCCCGTCCTGGGTGGAGACGGTGATGTCGCACAGGCCGCTGCGCCCGGTGGTGGCGATCTGGCGACCCTCCGCGACGAGGGTCTGGCCCGGGTGGGCCGAGCTGAGGAAGTTGATGTCCACGCCCTGGGCCACGATCATGGAGGTGCCGTCCGGTTCCGGGTCGTTGCACGTCATGGCGAAGCACGAGTCCGCGAGCGCGAAGATCATCCCGCCGTGCACGACGCCGAAGCCGTTGAGCATCTCCTCGCGCACGGGCATGGTGATGACGCTGTGCCCGGGGTCGGCTCGTTCCACCGTGATCCCGAGCCATTCGGATGCACGGTCCCCCGTCAGAACAGGATGATGTGGCACGGGCGCTCCTCAGATTATTCGAACGATCGGTCAGTATGTAATCGCAGAAATGTGACCCGTGTCAACAAAAATCCGTGCATGACGCGAGCCCCGTGAGGCCTCCCGCGAGCGCGGAACAGCCCCCCGAAATGTGTTGACGACCACACCGGGGGCCTATATTCTGAACGAGCGGTCAGTTATTATTGTCGGCAGCGTACAGAGTTCATCCTCCGCTCCCATCTCACCCGCGAATCGAGGACACACACCATGACTGAGCAGACCACCTCTGCGGACCAGGCGGAGCCCACCGCCGAGCAGCAGCACTTCGAGCACCTCCTCAGCGAGGACTCCCGCGTGGAACCCCGGGACTGGATGCCGGAGGCCTACCGGAAGAGCCTGACCCGCCAGGTCTCCCAGCACGCGCACTCCGAGATCATTGGCATGCAGCCGGAGGCCAACTGGATCACCCGCGCCCCGAGCCTCAAGCGCAAGGCCGTGCTGATGGCCAAGGTCCAGGACGAGGCCGGCCACGGGCTGTACCTCTACTCCGCGGCGGAGACCCTGGGCACCCCGCGCTCCGTGCTCAACGAGCAGCTGCTGAGCGGCAAGGCCAAGTACTCCTCGATCTTCAACTACCCGGCCCGCACCTGGGCGGACATGGGCGCGATCGGCTGGCTCGTGGACGGCGCCGCGATCTGCAATCAGGTGCCGCTGTGCCGCGCCTCCTACGGCCCGTACGGCCGCGCGATGGTGCGCATCTGCAAGGAGGAGTCCTTCCACCAGCGCCAGGGCTGGGAGATCCTCTACGAGCTCTCCCACGGCACCGAGGCGCAGAAGCGGATGGCCCAGGAGGCCGTGAACCGCTTCTATGGCCCCGCCCTGCAGATGTTCGGCCCCCCGGACGCCGACTCCCCCAACTCGCAGCAGTCCATGCAGTGGAACATCAAGCGCTTCTCCAACGACGAGCTGCGCCAGCGCTTCGTGGACATGATCGTTCCGCAGGCCGAGGCTCTCGGCCTGACCCTGCCGGACCCGGACCTGAAGTGGAACGAGGCCCGCGGCCACTACGACTACGGCCAGCTGGACTGGAACGAGTTCATGTCCGTGATCAAGGGCTCCGGGCCGTGCAACGTCCAGCGCATGAAGCGCCGTCGTGAGGCCCACGCGAACGGTACGTGGGTGCGCGAGGCCGCGCAGGCCTACGCCGAGCGCCAGGCGCGCGAAGCCGCGGCGTCGTCCGAGGACACGCAGGACCAGACCACCGTCATGGCGGGCCGCGGCTCCGCAGAACTGATCGGAGCGTGAGCATGAGCGAGAACCAGAACGGTAATTGGCCCCTGTGGGAGGTCTTCGTGCGCTCGTCACGCGGGCTGTCCCACGTGCATGCCGGATCCCTGCACGCCCCGGACGCCACCATGGCCGTGCGTAACGCGCGTGACCTGTACACCCGGCGCAACGAGGGCACGAGCGTGTGGGTGGTGCCCGCGGACGCCATCACGGCGTCGGACCCCGATTCCAAGGGCGGGTACTTCGAGTCCGCGCAGGGCAAGAGCTACCGCCACGCCACGTACTACACCAAGAGCGAAGGGGTGAAGCACCTGTGAGCGCGTTCGCTTCCCACGACTCCGCGACCAAGCAGTCCGCGGGGGACGCGATCACCGCCGAGGAGATCGCCGAGACCGGCGGCAAGGCGTCCGAGGCGGTCGCCCGGTACGCGCTGCGCCTGGGCGACGACGCCCTCATGCTGTCCCAGCGGCTCGGCTGGTGGATCTCGCGGGCGCCCGAGCTCGAAGAGGACATCGCGCTCGGCAACATCGCGCTGGACCTGATCGGGCACGCGCGGTTCCTGCTGACCTACGCGGGTTCCGCGTGGGGCAAGACCGAGGACGAGCTGGCCTACTTCCGGAACGAGGAGGAGTTCCGCTCCGTGCGCCTCGTGGAGCAGGAGAACGGGGACTTCGGTCAGACCATCGCGCGTCAGCTGCTGTTCTCCTTCTACCAGTACGAGCTCTACTCGGCGCTGCAGTCCTCCACGGACCAGACCCTGGCCGCGATCGCGGACAAGGCGCTGAAGGAGGTCGAGTACCACCAGGACCACGCCGCCCAGTGGATGCTGCGCCTGGGCCTCGGAACCGAGGAGTCCAAGCGGCGCATCCAGGAGGGCCTCTACTACATGTGGCCCTACCTGGACGAGCTGTTCGCGGACGAGCCCCTGCACGACGAGCTCGAGGGCATCGCCGTGCGGCCCTCCAGCCTGCGCGAGCGGACCATGGACCGCGTCACCGCCCTGCTGGCGGAGGCCGAGCTCGATGTCCCGAACGTGGCCCAGGCCCGACTCTCCGCCGCACCGCGTGACGGCTCCTACTCCGAGTACCGCGGGTACATCCTCGCTGAGATGCAGTGGCTCGCCCGCCAGCATCCCGGCGCCACGTGGTGAGCACCGTGTTCTCCCGCGTTCCGCCCCGCTCGCTGCCACCCACGGGCGGCGTGGCGCCCCGGGAGGTCCCCCTGGGGCCGTCCCGGCGCCCGGGCGATGCGCGCGACGCCGCCCTGTGGGACGTCGCCGCCACGGTGTGCGACCCCGAGATCCCCGTGCTCACGCTCGAGGACCTCGGGGTGCTGCGGGACGCCGTGGCGCGGGAGAACGAGAACGTCGTCGTCATCACCCCCACCTACTCGGGCTGCCCCGCCATGGACACCATGGCCGCGGATCTCGAAGCCGCGGTCACCGCCGCCGGCTACGAGGACGTGCGCGTGGTGCAGGTGCTGCGCCCGGCGTGGACCACCGACTGGATGTCCACCGCGGGCCAGGCCAAGCTGCGCGAGTACGGCATCGCCCCGCCCACCGGGCGCACCGCCGCCGGGCACAACTCCGGACCGGTGCGACTGAGCCTGGCCGTGAAGTGCCCGCACTGCAGTTCCCTGGACACCCGCGAAATGACCCGTTTCGGGTCCACGTCCTGCAAGGCCCTGTGGGTGTGCAACGACTGCAAAGAACCCTTCGACTACTTCAAGGTGCACTGATCATGAGCGAAACGCCGGACACCTCCGCCGTGGAGGAAGCCACCGAGGCCAGCGCGGGTGACGGCAAGCGCCGCGCCACGTTCAACACCCTCGCGGTCTCCGAGGTGCGCAAGCTGACCTCCGACGCCGTGGAGGTCACGTTCGAGGTCCCCGAGGACCTCGTGGCGGACTACGACTACCTCCCGGGCCAGTACGTGGCCATCCGGGCCCAGATCAACGGCCACGAGGTGCGCCGCTCCTACTCGATCTGCGCGGACCCCACCCCGGGTGAGATCCGTGTGGCCATCAAGAAGGACATGGGCGGCGTGTTCTCCACGTGGGCGAACGAGCAGCTCGCCGCCGGGGACACCCTCGACGTGATGAACCCGCAGGGCGCGTTCACCTCCAAGGTCAACATCACCTCCATGAACGACCCCGAGAAGCTCGCCGAGCGGGAGGTGGCCAAGAAGCGCAACGTGCACCTGGTGGCGTTCGCCGCCGGGTCCGGGATCACGCCCATCATGGCGATCGCCCGCGCGCTGCTGCGCGCCTCCGACACCGCCGCGATGGACGTCATCTACGCCAACCGCTCGTCCATGGACGTGATGTTCGCGGCGGAGCTGGGCGACCTCAAGGACAAGTACCCCGCCCGCCTGGCCGTGCACCACGTGCTCTCCCGCGAGCAGCGGATCTCCCCGCTGATGTCCGGGCGGATCGACCACGACAAGCTCGAGGAGCTGCTGGACCACGTGGTCCAGGTGGACTCCACGGACGAGTGGTTCCTGTGCGGGCCCTTCGAGCTCGTGCAGCTGTGCCGGGACGTCCTGAAGGAGCGCGGCGTGGACGAGTCCCGCGTGCGCTACGAGCTGTTCACCACCGGCAAGCCCACCACACCGCAAGGCCAGCAGGGCCGCGTGGTCAAGGCGGACCCCAAGGGCGAGAACTACGAGATCGTCTTCACCCTGGACGGCACCTCCGCCCAGGTGAAGTCTCCCACGTCCGCCGCGGAGACCGTTCTCAACGCCGCCCTGCGCGTGCGCCCGGACGTCCCCTTCGCGTGCGCCGGCGGGGTGTGCGGCACGTGCCGCGCCAAGGTCACCTCCGGCGAGTTCGAGATGGAGGAGAACTTCGCGCTCGAGAAGGACGAGCTGGACGCCGGGTACGTCCTTACCTGCCAGACGCGCCCCACGTCCGACCGGTTGAGTGTGGACTTCGACGCCTGAGTCCCATGCACTCCGCCGACGACGCCGCGCCGGGACCGCGCGGCGTCGTCGTCGTACCTGCCCGCTCGCCCCACGGGGCGCACAGGAACCCCGAACCGCAAGGAGAACCCCATGATCGACCTGACGATCGAGGACGCGATCGCCCGCGTGGTGCTCGACGCGCCCAAGAAGCTCAACTCGCTGGACGAGGCCGCGCTGGACGATCTCGCCGCCGCATACACCGAGGCCGAGCGGGCCGGCGTGCGAGCGCTCGCGCTGAGTGGCGAGGGGCGTGCGTTTTGCGCGGGCCGGGACATCTCCGCCGTAGACCCGGCGAGTGACGACACCGACGGCTACCTCACCGGCAAGGTGCAACCGCTGCTGCAGCAGATGTCCCGGTTCCCCGCGCCCACGTTCGCCGCGGTGCAGGGCGCGTGCTTGGGCGTGGGGTTGGGGCTCGCGATTGCCACGGACGTGGTGTACGTGGCGCAGGACGCGACCATCGGATCCCCGTTCGCCAACCTGGGGGCCACGCTGGACTCGGGCGGGCACGCCCTGTTCACCGAACGACTGGGCCCCCACCGCACCCTGGACCTGATCTACACCGCCGAGATGATGACCGGCGCTGAGGCCGTGGCGGCGGGACTGTTCTCCCGAGCCGTGCCGGCGGAGGAGCTCATGGAGTTCACCATGCAGCGGGTGTCGAAGGTGGCCCGCGGTGCCACGCAGTCCTACCTGGCGTCCAAGGAACTCGTGGCCCAGGTGCGGGACAACCGCGTGGGGTTGTGGGAGTCCATGGCCGCGGAGAACAAGGCCCAGGCGGCCCTGTGCGCCACGGACGACTACAAGGAGGGCTTCGCGGCCTTCCAGCAGAAGCGCAAGCCGGAGTTCACGGGACGGGGCTGAGCGCTTGGGCCGCAGCCGGGCCGCGGTGAGTAGGGACGCCGTCGGCCTTCGCTGCGCATACCTGGGCGGCTGCTCCGACGCAGTGAGTAGATCTGTGCCCCGGAAAGACCACGGGAAGCGCCTGTCCGTGTTTTTTCGGGACACAGATGTATCGCGTGATGGCTTCTCGCGTGGCCTACGCTGAGGCCCATGCCCACAGCGCGTGACAGCGAGTCCAAGCGGCGTTCCTCGGGACGCACCGATCAACCCCTCGAGGACGAACTGGTCGAGGAGTTCCAGAACACCGTCCAGGAAGGCACGGATCGGCTGCACCGCACGTGGCGGGCGTTGATCATCACCGGCCTCTTCGGCGGGATCGACGTGGGCCTGGGCATCATGGCCATGCTCGCGGTCATGGATGTCACCGACTCCAAACTGCTGGCGGGCATCGCGTTCGGCGTGGGGCTGCTCGCGTTGCGCCTGGCCCACTCCGAGCTGTTCACCGAGGACTTCCTGCTCCCCATCAACGCGGTGGTGGCCGGGCACGGTTCCTGGTGGTCCCTGGTGCGGCTGTGGGTCGTGACCCTGCTGGCCAACCTCGTGGGTGGTTGGGTGTTCATGTGGGTGGTCGTGGCGGCATTCCCCGACTTCACGGACTCCCTGGTGGAGGTGGCCTCGGGGTACGTGGCGGACGGGATCGGGCTGGAGACCGTGTGTCTTGCCCTGCTGGCCGGTTCCACCATCACCCTCATGACCCGCATGCAGCAGGGTACGAACAACGACATGATGACCGCGGTGATCTCCCTGATCGGCGGACTGCTGGTCGTGGGCCTGGGCATGCTCCACGGGGCGCTGAACTCCATCGTGATCTTCGGGGCCATGCACGCCGGTTGGGACTACTCCTACCTGGACTGGTTCGTGTGGTTCGCGTGGGTCATCCCGCTGAACATGATCGGCGGCCTGGTGATCATCTCCATCCCCCGCCTCATCCGCACGTGGGAACTGTTGATGGCCGAGCGCCGGGGGGAGAAGATCTCGGACGCGTCCTCCGAGGACGAAGAAGAGGACTGACCGTGATAAATGCCCCTCGCCGACACATGTTCGGTTTCCCGTGAAGGGTTTACCCGTTTGATCAACAATCTTCCGATCGCCCTCTCGATCGCGGCTGGAAGAGTTACCCCGTCACCGAGAACTGGGTAGCCCCCGCAGGAATGGGGCTCTTCACAGATGAGGGTGTAGCTGTGGTGCGACCTGGGGCGGCGCGTCGGTGTCGGGGTGAGGGTCGAGGTCTTCCGGTGATGGGAGTTCTCACACAACCCGTCCGGAAGACCTCGACGTGCCTGACGCTACCTTCACGCGCCCTGACCTGACTACCTTCACCCGCCTCGACGGCCTCGGTCTGGAGGTCACCGGCCAGCTGCTCGAGCCTGACCGGTCCGTGCTGGCGTGCCGGGTCGTGGAGCCGGACGACTGGTGCAGGCGGTGCGGCTGCCAGGGCGTGCCCCGTGACACGGTGAGCAGGGAGTTGGCGCACGAGCCGTTCGGGTGGCGCCCTACCACGCTGGTGCTCACCGTGCGCCGCTACCGCTGCAAGGAGTGCTCGCACGTGTGGCGTCAGGACACCACCGCTGCGGCGCCGCCGCGGGCCAAGATCTCCCGCGCCGGCCTGCGGTGGGGTCTGGTCGGGATCGTCGTCGGCCACCTGTCGATGGCCCGAGTTGCCGAAGGACTGGGCGTGGCGTGGAACACCGCCAACGACGCGGTCCTGGCTGAGGGCCGGCGTCTGCTCATCAAGGACCCGACCCGCCTGGACGGTGTCAAGGTCGTCGGGGTCGATGAGCACGTGTGGCGGCACACCCGGCGCGGTGACAAGTACGTCACCGTGATCATCGACCTCACCCCGGTCCGGGACGGCACCGGGCCCTCACGCCTGCTGGACGTGGTCGAAGGTCGGTCGAAGAAGGCGTTCAAGGACTGGCTGGCCGAGCGGGAGCAGGCTTGGCGCGATGGGATCGAGGTCGTGGCCATGGATGGGTTCGCGGGCTTCAAGACCGCCACCACCGAGGAGCTGCCGGACGCCGTCACGGTTATGGATCCCTTCCACGTCATCCGGTTGGCCGGGGACGCTCTCGATGAGTACCGCCGCCGAGTCCAGCAGGAACTGCACGGACACCGCGGACGCAAGGGCGACCCGCTCTACACCGCGCGGCGGACCCTGCACACCGGGGCTGACCTGCTCACCGACCGCCAGCACGAGCGCCTTGACAAGCTCTTCGCTGGGGACCGGCACGTGCAAGTCGAGTGCACCTGGGGGATCTACCAGCGCATGATCTCCGCCTACCGTCACCCCGACCGGGCAGCCGGCCGCGTCGAGATGAGCTCCGTGATCGACGCCCTCGCCGACAGTGTGCCTGAGGCGTTGGTAGAACTGCGCAAGCTCGGCCGCACCCTGACCAGACGCGCCTGCGACGTCCTGGCCTACTTCGACCGGCCACGCACGAGCAACGGACCTACCGAAGCCGTGAACGGTCGCCTCGAGCACCTGCGTGGCCTGGCCCTCGGCTTCCGCAACCTCACCAACTACATCGCCAGATCGCTCCTGGAGACCGGCGGATTCAGACCACACCTACACCCCGAATTGTGAAGAGCCAGGAATGGACGCTCTCGCCTGTCTGATGGGAACCCTGCCTGTACGCCCAGCAAAATCGACCATTAATTCCTCTAATGCAGCCCTTCCGCTTCGGTGTTCCAACCATTGAGGGCTCTTCAGGATCCAGGGTGTAGTCGCGGCCTGAACCCGCCGGTCTCCAGGAGCGATCTGGCGATGTAGTTGGTGAGGTTGCGGAAGCCGAGGGCCAGGCCACGCAGGTGCTCGAGGCGACCGTTCACGGCTTCGGTAGGTCCGTTGCTCGTGCGCGGCCGGTCGAAGTAGGCCAGGACGTCGCAGGCGCGTCTGGTCAGGGTGCGGCCGAGCTTGCGCAGTTCTACCAACGCCTCAGGCACACTGTCGGCGAGGGCGTCGATCACGGAGCTCATCTCGACGCGGCCGGCTGCCCGGTCGGGGTGACGGTAGGCGGAGATCATGCGCTGGTAGATCCCCCAGGTGCACTCGACTTGCACGTGCCGGTCCCCAGCGAAGAGCTTGTCAAGGCGCTCGTGCTGGCGGTCGGTGAGCAGGTCAGCCCCGGTGTGCAGGGTCCGCCGCGCGGTGTAGAGCGGGTCGCCCTTGCGTCCGCGGTGTCCGTGCAGTTCCTGCTGGACTCGGCGGCGGTACTCATCGAGAGCGTCCCCGGCCAACCGGATGACGTGGAAGGGATCCATAACCGTGACGGCGTCCGGCAGCTCCTCGGTGGTGGCGGTCTTGAAGCCCGCGAACCCATCCATGGCCACGACCTCGATCCCATCGCGCCAAGCCTGGTCCCGCTCGGCCAGCCAGTCCTTGAACGCCTTCTTCGACCGACCTTCGACCACGTCCAGCAGGCGTGAGGGCCCGGTGCCGTCCCGGACCGGGGTGAGGTCGATGATCACGGTGACGTACTTGTCACCGCGCCGGGTGTGCCGCCACACGTGCTCATCGACCCCGACGACCTTGACACCGTCCAGGCGGGTCGGGTCCTTGATGAGCAGACGCCGGCCCTCAGCCAGGACCGCGTCGTTGGCGGTGTTCCACGCCACGCCCAGTCCTTCGGCAACTCGGGCCATCGACAGGTGGCCGACGACGATCCCGACCAGACCCCACCGCAGGCCGGCGCGGGAGATCTTGGCCCGCGGCGGCGCCGCAGCGGTGGTGTCCTGACGCCACACGTGCGAGCACTCCTTGCAGCGGTAGCGGCGCACGGTGAGCACCAGCGTGGTAGGGCGCCACCCGAACGGCTCGTGCGCCAACTCCCTGCTCACCGTGTCACGGGGCACGCCCTGGCAGCCGCACCGCCTGCACCAGTCGTCCGGCTCCACGACCCGGCACGCCAGCACGGACCGGTCAGGCTCGAGCAGCTGGCCGGTGACCTCCAGACCGAGGCCGTCGAGGCGGGTGAAGGTAGTCAGGTCAGGGCGCGTGAAGGTAGCGTCAGGCACGTCGAGGTCTTCCGGACGGGTTGTGTGAGAACTCCCATCATCGGAAGACCTCGACCCTCACCCCGACACCGACGCGCCGCCCCAGGTCGCACCACAGCTACACCCTCATCTGTGAAGAGCCGCCAATCCGGCCGGTACATCTGAGTCCCCAAAAGGCCGGTGGTGGCGGGTTCGGATGGCATTTCCGGGCCTCAGATGTTCTGCGCATGACTGACCGTCCCGCCCCCGGGGTCACGACGCCGTACGGTTCCGCCCTGCGGGAACAGGCCGAGCCCCGGTGCGACCCGCCCCACCGCCGCTCAGTACCGTGGGGCTCATGACCACTTCCGTGTTTGACCTCGATGCCTTCGACCGCTCGGTCCGCCCGCAGGACGACCTCTTCCGCCACGTCAACGGTTCATGGCTGAAGGAGGCCCGGATCCCGGACGACAAGGCCAGCACCGGGGCGTTCATCGAACTGCGGGATCAGGCCGAGCAGGCGGTGCGCGAGATCATCACGGGCGCAAGCGCGGAGGGCGGCGCAGCGGCGTCGAACCCGGCGGGGCAGAGCGCCGAGACCAAGATCGCGCTGCTGTACGCGTCCTTCATGGACACGGACCGGATCGAGGAGCTCGGCGCCGAGCCGCTGCGCGAGGACCTGGACGCCGTGGCCGCGATCGACTCCCCACGTGCGCTGTCCAAGTGGTTCGGTACGGCCATGCGCCGGGGGATCGGGGCGGCGCTGGACATCGACCTGGACTCGGACCCCGGGGACCCGCAGCGCAACCTCGTGTTCGTGGGCCAGTCCGGGTTGGGGCTGCCGGACGAGGAGTACTACCGCGAGGAGCAGTACGCCGAGATCCGCGAGAAGTACGTGGCGCACGTGGCGAAGATGCTCGAACTGGCCGGATTCGAGGACGCCGCTGAACAGGCGCAGGCGGTCATGGAGCTGGAGACGCGCATCGCCGCGCAGCACTGGGACAAGGTCACGGTGCGGGACCTCACCAAGATGTACAACCCCATGGGGTTCGCGGAACTCACGGACCAGGTGTCCCGCCTGGACTGGGACGCCGTGCTCGAGGGCATGGGGCTCACCCCGGAGCACCTGAGCACCGTGATCAACGCCCAGCCCAGCTTCTTCACGGGCCTGGACGAGCTGCTCACCGACGACCTGCTGGACGCGTGGAAGTCCTGGGCCCGCTGGCACGTGGTCTCCGCCCGCGCCGCGTACCTGCCGCAGGCCTTCGTGGACCAGAACTTCTCGTTCTACGGGACCGTGCTCTCCGGGACGCCGCAGTTGCGCGAACGCTGGAAGCGCGGCGTCGGGCTGGTCAACGGCGCCCTGGGTGAGGCCGTGGGCGAACTGTACGTCGCCGAGAACTTCTCGCCGTCCGCCAAGGCACGCATGGACGAGCTCGTGGCGAACCTGCTGGAGGCGTACCGCGACTCGATCGAGCACCTGGACTGGATGACGGAAGACACCCGGGCCGAGGCGCTCAAGAAGCTCTCCGGATTCACTCCCAAGATCGGCTACCCGGAGAAGTGGAAGGACTACTCGGGCCTGCTGGTGCGCGGGGACGACCTGGTGGGCAACGTAGTGCGCACCGCCCAGTTCGCGGTGGACGAGCTCGCGCGCAAGGCCGGCAAGCCGGTGGAGAAGCACGAATGGCTCATGACCCCGCAGACGGTCAACGCGTACTACCACCCGCTGCGCAACGAGATCGTGTTCCCCGCGGCCATCCTGCAGCCCCCCTTCTTCAACGAGGACGCGGACGACGCCGTGAACTACGGGGCCATCGGCTCGGTGATCGGTCACGAGATCGGTCACGGCTTCGACGACAAGGGTTCCACGTGCGACGGCGAGGGCAAGCTGCGCAACTGGTGGACGGACGAGGACCGCGCGGCGTTCGAGCAGCGCACGGCCCGTCTCGTGGGCCAGTACGCGGCGCTGTCCCCCGCGCAGTTCGCGGACGACGACGCCGCTCCGCACGTCAACGGCGAACTCACCCTGGGTGAGAACATCGGAGACCTGGGCGGCTTGTCCATTGCCTACAAGGCATGGAAGACCGCGCAGGAGAAGAAGGACCGTCCGGACAGCGAGAGCGTCGACGGGTACACCCCCGCGCAGCGGCTGTTCATCTCCTGGGCCTACGTGTGGCAGGAGAAGTCCCGGGACGAGGCGCTAAAAACACGCATCGCCACGGATCCGCATTCTCCCGCCGAGTTCCGTGCCGGCCAGACCCCGCGCAACGTGGACGCGTTCTACGAGGCGTTCGACGTCCAGGACTCGGACGGCATGTGGCTGCCGGAGGAGGAACGCGTGGCCATCTGGTAGCGCCCTCGAGCTACGTGGACAGGAGCCCCGCCGGTCGGACCGGCGGGGCTCCTGCGCGTCTCAGACGCTCGAGCGGGATTGCTGCATGAACTCGTTCATCGCGAATCCCCAGATCGCGAAGAAGAACACGAACCACAGCACCATCAGGATCAGCAGCACCACACCGACCCAGCCCAGGACTTTGCCCGCGGTCGCCCTGCCGCCGAGTTTCTCAGCCTTCGTGGCCTGCCACAGGGCGAACGGTGCGAGGATCGGCAGGACGGTGACTCCCAGGATGCCCAGCACGAGTGACGTCTCCGAGCTGGAGCTCGCCTGCTGTTGCCGCTGGGCGTCCTCCGGTCCGGCGGGGACGTAGTGCCACTGTCCTGCGGGCTGCGCGTAGGGGCGGTGGGTATCGGCCGACACGGACAGGGGCCGCGTGTCGCGGTGGTACTCGGTCCCCGAGTACCGGGTTCCTTCCTCGTGGGGCGAGGTGCCACTGCCCGGGTGGTTGCTCGTGCTCATGACCTGTTCTCCCTACGCCAGTGGTCTGCGAGTGCGACCATCTTCTCGTGCGCGGCACGAGCGGACAAGGGTGCGCCCCCCCGCCCACGACGCCGCTTCCGGCCCCCGAGCGCATACCATCACCTCAGGATCCTGCTTCTGCACCGAGAGGCGCGTACGGAGAGCCCAGACGAAGGAGAACCGTGAGCCACCCCGAAGACCCGGCCGAGCGGCGTCGTGGATCGATCAGCCACCGTGTCCTGCGCGGCGGGACGGAACCGGACCCCCGCTTCACGCTGGCAAACGAACGCACGTTCCTCGCCTGGATCCGCACGTCCCTGGCCTTCTTGGCCGGGGGCATCGCCATCGAGGCGTTCACCGGGGACATCTTCGACATCGCGGTGCGCAAGTTCCTGGCCCTGGTCCTGCTGGTGCTGGGTATGTTCCTCAGTGCCGGAGCCGCACTGCGGTGGCTGCGCGTGGAACGTTCCATGCGGCACAAGGCTCCCCTGCCCCTGCCGCTGATCGTCCCGCTCGTGGCGGTAGGGGGCGCGATCGCCTCCGGGGTGCTCGTGGTCGTGGTGCTGACCCGATGAGTTCCATCACCCCGCCGGGCGTGCGCACGCACGAAGATCCGGGACTGCAACCCGAGCGCACCGTGCTGTCCTGGGGCCGGACCATGCTGGCACTGTGCACCGCCGCAGCGATCTACCTGAAGTGGCTCCCGGCCCACGGCGCGTTCGTGCTCTCGTTGTTCACCGTGGCGTTGTGCCTCTCCGGAGGGATCTATGCCACACAACGCATGCGTTATCGGCGGGAATCCGTGGGAATCGCCGGGGAGCGGATCACGCCGGACCTGGTGGCCGTGGTCGTGACCTCCGGGACGTGTCTGGTGCTGGGCGTCCTAGGAATCATCACGGTGATCGTCTTCTGAGAATTTGTGGCCACTTCGGTGGACCCTTGCGTGGGGATCCCCACGTGTGCTGCGATGCCGCGCATAATGTCCCTCAGCCGCCGCGATCCGCTGCGGCGCCGGACCATCACAACTACGGGAGAACCCTGTGTCTTCATCTTCGTCCGGTGGGGGAAACATCTCGACGGCGGCCACGCCGCCCGATCCACACGCATCCCACCGCCCCGATCCACGGCCCACCGGCCAGGACGTCGCGCCCGACGGCTCGCTGCGCCGCACCCTCAAGTCGCGTCACCTGACCATGATCGCGATGGGCGGGGCGATCGGCACCGGTCTGTTCGTGGCCTCCGGCAACTCCATCAACACCGCGGGTCCCGGCGGGGCGCTCGTCGCCTACGCTGCGATCGGGTTCATGGTGTTCCTGCTCATGCAGTCCCTGGGCGAGATGGCCACGCACCTGCCCGTGGCGGGCTCGTTCGAGGAGTACTCCACCCGCTACATCAGCCGCTCCTTCGGCTTCGCGATCGGGTGGAACTACTGGTACAACTGGGCGATCACCGTGGCCGCGGAACTCGTGGCGGCCGCGCTGGTGATGCGCTACTGGTTCCCGGACGTCCCCGCGTGGATCTGGTCCGCACTGTTCCTGGTGATCCTCTTCTCCCTCAACGCCCTCAGCGCTCGCGCGTACGGCGAGAGTGAGTTCTGGTTCTCCCTGGTCAAGGTGATCACCGTGGTGATCTTCCTGGTCCTGGGTGTCCTGATGATCCTGGGCATCCTGGGCGGCCCGTCCCCCGGGTTCCACAACTGGACCGCCGGCGAGGCGCCCTTCGTCAACGGCTTCACCGGCATCATGGCCATCTTCATGGTCGCGGGGTTCTCCTTCCAGGGCACCGAGCTCGTGGGTGTCGCGGCCGGCGAGGCCGACAACCCCCGCGAGACCGTTCCCAAGGCCATCCGCACGGTCTTCCTGCGCATCCTGCTCTTCTACATCGGTGCGATCGCCGTGATCGGTTTCCTGATCCCCTACACCGATCCCCACCTGCTCGCGAGCGACGTGGAGGACGTCTCCATCTCCCCGTTCACCCTGGTGTTCGAGCACGCCGGTGTCTTGGCCGCGGCGAGCGTGATGAACGCCGTGATCCTCACCGCCATCCTCTCCGCGGGCAACTCGGGGCTGTACGCCTCCACCCGTATGCTCTACGCGCTCGCGAAGGGCGGGAAGGCTCCCCGGTTCCTGGCCCGGGTCAACCGCCGCGGTGTCCCGATGCTCGCACTGCTGGCCACCACGCTGATCGGCATGTTCTGCTTCCTGACCACCCTGATCGGTGAGGGTCAGGCGTACGTGTGGCTCATCAACGCCTCCGGCCTGGCCGGTTTCATCGTGTGGATGGGGATCGCGTGGAGCCACTACCGGTTCCGCAGGGCCTACGTCCTGCAGGGCGGGGATCCCAAGAACCTCACCTACCGTGCCCGGTTCTTCCCCATCGGCCCCGTGGTCGCGCTCATCATGTGTGCCGTGGTGATCCTGGGTCAGGGCTACAGCCTGATCACGTCCGGGGAGGTCAACGCCCTGGGCCTGCTGTCCTCGTACCTGGGCCTGCCCGTGTTCCTGGCCCTGTGGCTCGGGCACAAGGTCGTGACCAAGGACAAGCCCGTGGACCTGCTCACCGCAGACGTCTCGCAGCACTGATCCGACCGTGCCCCACGGATGACACGACGACGCCGCTCCAAGGCTTGGAGCGGCGTCGTTGTGTCCGCGGGTGGGAATCGGGGCGTCAGTCCGCGATCAGGTCCCGCATCACGATGGTGTCGTCCCGGTCCGGGCCCACACCGATCGCGGAGATCCGGCACCCGGACATCTTCTCCAATGCCTCGACGTATGCGCGGGCGTTGGCGGGGAGGTCCCCCAGGGTGCGGGCCCCGGTGATGTCCTCGGTCCAGCCCGGGAAGTTCTCGTACACGGGCTGGGCGTGGTGGAAGTCGGACTGGGTCATGGGCATCTCGTCGAAGCGCTGACCGTCCACCTCGTAGGCCACGCACACCGGGATCTCACGCAGCCCGGTGAGCACGTCCAGCTTGGTGATGAACAAGTCCGTGAAGCCGTTGATCCGCGCGGCCTGGCGGGCCATGACGGCGTCGTACCAGCCGGTGCGGCGCGGCCGGCCCGTGTTGACGCCGAACTCGCCGCCGGTCTTGCGCAGCTGCTCGCCCATCTCGTCGAAGAGCTCGGTGGGGAACGGACCGGCGCCCACGCGCGTGGTGTACGCCTTCTGGATGCCGATCACCCGGGTGATGCGCGTGGGGCCCACGCCCGAGCCCACGGACGCGCCGCCCGCGGTGGGGTTCGACGACGTCACGAACGGGTAGGTGCCGTGGTCCACGTCCAGGAACGTGGCCTGGCCGCCCTCCATGAGCACCACTTCGTCGCGGTCCAGGGCCTCGTTGAGCACTCGCGTGGAGTCCACGATCATGGGCGCGAGGCGCTCGGCGAAGCCCAGGAAGTACTCCGCGATCTCATCCACCTCGAACGCGCGGCGGTTGTAGAGCTTGACGAGCAGCTCGTTCTTCTGGCGTAGCGCGCCCTCGATCTTCTGCCGCAGGATGGACTCGTCCAGCACGTCCTGCACGCGGATGCCCAGGCGGCCCACCTTGTCCATGTACGTGGGACCGATCCCGCGGCCCGTGGTACCGATCGCGCGCTTGCCCAGGAATCGCTCGGTGACCTGGTCCAGCGTCTGGTGGTACGGGGCCACGAGGTGCGCGTTGGCGGAGATCCGCAGGTGGGACGTGTCCGCGCCGCGGGCCTCGAGGCCGTCGATCTCCTCGAACAGGGCCTGGGGGTTGATCACCACGCCGTTGCCGATCACAGAGGTGGCGTTGGGGCTGAGGATGCCCGCGGGAAGGAGCTTGAGCTCGAACTTCTCACCGCCCACCACCACGGTGTGCCCGGCGTTGTTGCCGCCGTTGGGCTTGACCACGTAGTCCACCCGGCCACCCAGGAGATCCGTGGCCTTGCCCTTGCCCTCATCGCCCCACTGGGCTCCGACGATCACGATTGCTGGCATAGCTGGCTACTCCTGCCCGGGCTTGCACCCATTCGGCACGACAACGGTTGAGGAGTACGCGCGGGGCACGTACCAACCAATTCTAACGGTGACGCCCACCACCGCCGCTCTCGTCCGCCCACCCCGGTCACGGCGCGAATCCGGCGTCCGACACGCCACGGACATCGCGACTGGTGAGAGCACAGAATATTTTGATGAAACCTTTACTTTTCGGTAGGGCGCACGCAGGCTTGGGTCATTGCGATGCACCTCACGACATCCCCCGAATGTCAAAGGACGAGACATGAACCACGAGACAAGGGCTGGTCGTGGCAGAGCCGCCAAGGCCTGCCTCACGACCGCCCTGGGCCTGGCACTGGCCCTGGGCACGGCGCTGCCGGCGAGCGCCGTCGACATCACCCCGGCGCCCAAGACGGACGACCACAACACCCAGAACCCCGACCGGCTGATCGGCTCGGATCTCAAGGATGCCGAGGGCCAGGTGGCGGTCTTCGTGCAGCTGCAGGGACCGAGTGCCTTCGAGGCCACGCAACCCGAGGGCGTGCGCTCCGGGAGCCAGGACCCGGTCCAGGCCGCCGCGCGGGTGCGGGCCATCCGCCAGTCGGTGGAGAGCATGGGTTCCACCCTGAGCTCCGCCTCCGGGTCCGACCTGCTGTACACCACATCCAACGCCCTGCGCGGAGTCGCCCTCAAGGGAGATGCCGCGCAGTTGCGTGAGCTGAGCAAGCGCTCCGACGTGGTCAAGATCTCCAAGATCGTCCCCGCCTACCGCAACAACGCGGGTTCCGTGCTGGACACCAACACCCTCAACGCCTGGACCCAAACCGGCCAGACCGGTAAGGGCGTCAAGGTCGCCATCATCGACTCGGGCATCGACTACACCCACGCCGACTTCGGTGGTCCGGGCACCGTCGACGCCTACAAGAAGGCCAAGGCCTCGAACGACCTGCCGGGCAAGGACTCGGGTCTGTACGACTCCAAGAAGTTCCTCGGCGGGTACGACCTCGCGGGCGACGCCTACGACGCCCAGATTCCCACCAGCGTCCCGAAGCCGGACAACAACCCGCTGGACTGCGAGGCCGGCGGCCACGGAACGCACGTGGCGGGCACTACCGCGGGCTACGGCGTGGGCGCGGACGGCAAGACCTACAAGGGCGATTTCACCAAGCTGACGCAGGAGCAGATCGGCAAGATGCGGATCGGCCCGGGCACCGCGCCCGAGGCGCAACTGATCGGGCTGCGCGTCTTCGGCTGTGAGGGTTCCACCAACCTGGTCCTCGACGCCCTGGACCGTTCCCTGGACCCCAACATGGACGGGGACTTCTCGGACAAGGCGGACATCATCAACATGTCCCTCGGGTCCGACTTCGGCCCGGCCGACGACCCCCAGAACGACCTGATCGACGCGCTGTCCCGCCAGGGCATCCTCTCGGTCATCGCCGCGGGCAACGCCGGGGACGCCCACGAGATCTCCGGCTCCCCGGGCAGCGCGCGTTCCGCATTGACCGTGGCCAACTCCCAGGGCAGCACCGCCGCGCAGGACAAGGCCGAGGGCCTCTCGCCTGACAGCGCCCAGGGTGAACTGACCGGCTCCTACAGCGGGAGCTTCAACTACAGCGATGCCAAGCCCGAACAGCTCCAGGGCGACGTCGTGGTCGGCCCGCAGGACAACCGTTTCGGCTGCACTCCCTTCTCGCAGGACTTCGGCGGCAAGTGGGTCATGCTCGACTGGGAGGACAAGGCCGGCTTCCCGTGCGGCTCCAAGGTCCGCTTCGACAACGTCCAGGCCGCCGGCGGCAAGGGCGTGGTCCTGGAGTCCGACTACTCGGTGGATCCCACGAGCATCGCGGGCAACGCCGGCGTCCCGGGTCTGTTGATGAGCAAGGAATCCATCGCCAAGATCAAGCCGGCCGCCCAGGCCGGCGGGGCCCGGGTCAAGCTAGCCCCGGAGTGGATCGGTGCCGCCAGGGCGCAGACCGGCCAGAAGGACCAGGTCAACGATTCGACCTCCCGCGGTCAGCACGGCAGCAACGGGGTCATCAAGCCCGACGTCGCCGCACCCGGCACCAACATCGGTTCCGCCGGTGTGGCCGCGGGCAACGGCGTGTCGGTCAAGACCGGCACCTCCATGGCCACCCCGCACGTGGCCGGGATCGCCGCCCTGGTGCAGCAGAAGCACCAGAACTACAACCCCCAGATGATCAAGGCCGCCATCATGAACTCGGCCGTGCACGACGTGCACGCCGCGAACGGGGCCACCTCCGCGGTGGACCGCGTGGGTTCGGGTCGTGTGGACGCACTGCGCGCCGTGAACCAGGATGTGCTGGTCTACGACAAGGCCAATCCTGCCCTGATCTCCTCGACCTTCGGGGTCACCGAGATCAAGAACGGCAAGGAGACCTTCTCCCGTGAGCTGGTCGTGGACAACACCAGCGGCGCGGCGCACACGTACCAGGTGCGCTTCGACGCTTCCACCGACGTCCCGGGCGTGAGCTTCTCCACGCCGGGCTCGGTCAGTGTGGCCAAGGGCGGCAAGGCCACCGTCAAGGTGACCGCCACCGTGGATCGCGCGCAGCTGGCCAAGACCCACGACCCCTCCGAGGCCGTGACCCAGCTGGGCTTCGCCCGTCAGTTCCTGGCCTCCGAATCCGGCCGCCTGGTCCTGACGGAGAACGGCCAGGACCTGCGCGTCCCCATGTCGATCGCCCCGAAGCCGGCGGCCGACATGCGGGTGGACAACGCCACGCTGGACCGGTGGGACAAGAACGGCACGAGCGCCGTCGCCCTCGCCGGCACCGGCCTGGACCAGGGCGGCTGGCAGTCGGCCCTGGGGGCTTTCGAGTTGGGCGCCAAGTCGGGCCGCCTGGATTCCACCAAGCTGGCCGGCGGCAACTCCCAGTTCGCCGATCTGCAGTACGTGGGCGCTTCCTCGAACCTCCCGCAACTGAAGGCCGAGAAGAAGGACGTGAGCAAGGACGGCATGATCAACTTCGGTGTCTCCAGCTGGGGCAACGCGAGCACGATCAAGCCGGACGTCTCCACGGAGATCGCGATAGACACCACCGGCAACGGTCGCCCCAACTACATCGCGGCCCTGGGCCGGACGGATGGTCTGGACTACCCGGTGGTGAACCTGTACGGCTACGTCAACGGTGAACTCACGGTGATCGACAGCCAGCCGCTGAACGGTTCCTGGGGTGACGTAGACACCAACACGTTCGACACCAACGCCATGGTGATGCCGGTCAGCGCCGCGAAGCTGGGTATCGATCCCACCAAGACCGACACCAAGCTGACCTACCAGGTGACCACTTTTTCCGGGAGCATCGACGGCCCCGTGGACCGCACGGGCGTGATCGAGTACAGCCCGGTCACCCCGAAGATCTCCTTCCGCGGGGAACAGGTCAACACGTCGCTGTTCACCGATCTGCCCGGTAAGAAGCTGACCGCGCACCGCGGTTCGGAGAGCGCCAAGGGCGAGGCCCTGTTCCTGCACCTGCACAACGCCACCGGGGACCTCTCCGGTATCCGCGCGGGTCAGGACGGCGCCAAGGCCGAGGTCAAGACCTTCCAGTCCGCGGCGAAGGCCCCCGAGACCCAGAACCCGATGTTCAAGGACGTTCCCAAGAACCACGTGTTCTACTCGGAGATCTCCTGGCTGGCCAACAAGGGCATCACCCGCGGTTGGCCGGACGGGACGTTCCGCCCCGCCCAGGCCGTGAACCGTGACCAGATGGCCGCGTTCCTCTACCGGATGGCCGGTTCGCCGCAGTACACGCCTCCCACCAAGTCCCCCTTCAAGGACGTGCCCACCAGCCACGTCTTCTACAAGGAGATCGCCTGGATGAGCGAGCAGGGCATCACCAAGGGGTGGCCGGACGGGACCTTCCGCCCGTACCAGCAGATCAACCGCGACCAGATGGCCGCGTTCTTTTACCGGATGGCCGGATCCCCGGCGTATACCGCTCCAAAGGCCTCCCCCTTCAAGGACGTGCCCCCCAACCGCGTCTTCTACAAGGAGATCGCCTGGATGAACGGGCAGAACATCGCCCGTGGTTGGTCGGACGGGACCTTCCGCCCCTACGAGCCCGTGAGGCGCGATCAGATGGCGGCGTTCCTCTTCCGCTACGACCAGCAGAAGTAGTCGCTCCCAGCGGGGTTCACCACATCGGTTGATCCTCCGCAACGGCGAGGGCCCCGTGGCAGCCACAGTGTGGATGTCACGGGGCCCTCGCCGTGTCCGGGTCAGGCCTTTTGCCCTACCGGCCGTAGAGCTGCTTCGCCTCGTCCCGCTTGGCGCGCACCGCCTCGGCGAAGCCCGCGGGCGCCGTCAGTTCTTCCAGGGCCACAGGCTCCGAGGTCTGCCCGGCATGGACCAGCGACCAGTTGGAGCCGACCTCGATCACGGACTGGTGCTTGACGTCGTAGTACCCGGGTTTGCCGCTGAGCGCGACACCCCTGGCCCCGTGCAGCGCCGCGACCAGGTGGTGATGGAAACGGGTGGTCAGCCACACCTGGTGCGGCCCGAACGTGAAATCCCCGTCCCATGCGGCCTGGAACGGGATGAACCCGTCCGGGGCCACGAGATCCCGCAGCCGGTCGAAGCCCTCATGATCGTCCCCGGGGATGGCCTCGAGGTAGCGCACAGATTCCCGGGGTAGATCCCACCGCCGCAATTGCGCCCCGGCGAAGTCCAGCATCCGTTCGAAGGACCCCTCCGCCAGGGTGTCCGACTGCACGCACACCACCACCTCGCTCGGGGCGTCCGTACCTTCGGTGCGAGCGGACGACCCATCCCCCTTGTGCCCGGACAGGAGCCCAAGGGCCCGTGCGTGGCGGGCGTCCTCCGCGAGGAGGAAAGCGTCGTCGAACCCCACGGGCACTCCGGCGGCCTGGGCGCTGGGGCGGTCCCGCACGCTGAGGTGGTCCAGGTCCGTGAGCGGGTCCCCCGCGAAGGGCATCAGCCCCTGACCCGTGGCGAACAACCGCGCCCCCGAGATGTCCCGGACCGCGCGCATCGCCTCGACGATGTGCAGGTTGGCGGCCCAGTCCCGGTGCAGCACCCCGCCGCCCAGCAGGTGCACGGTGCTCGCTTCGCGCAGGGCGAGCAATCCCGCGTCGTACTTCGGGGACCCCAGATCCTCGATCAAGCTGCGCATCGAGCGCCCCGAGCCGTGTTCCACGTCGTGCAGAGCGCGGAAGACCGTATTGACCACATGCAGTCGTGGATGGATGCCGCGCAGCAGGGCGGTGACGGTCCCCGGTTCGCGGACGTCCAGCCACACGTCCGTGGTGGGTGCCACCTTGGCCAGGTAATTGACCCAGGTGGCCGCAATCAGCTCGTCCCCGAAATTCGGGTAGCCCGCCCACGAGATCAGGTAGATCGGGGGCTTGCGAGCGGGAGGGACCCGTCGATGGTCCTTCAGAAGATTGCGCATGGATGCAGGGTACCCACAGGCGGAACCCAGGATTCGGGGGTTGCACGGTGTCCCCATCGGCGGGGCCGTTGTCGGCTCGGCGAATCACCGCGCCGAACACATCGGCCGCGGCAGCCCCAGAGTAGCCCCGTCCGGTCCCGTCTGCCGTGCGCAGGATGACGGACGGCCACCACCGGTGCCCGTGCGGACGGGTAATGTTCTCTCCCATGACTGCACCCCGCCCACCCCATGACGGTCCCACCGGCGCACGCGGTTCGGCCAGCGTGATCCACGGGGGATCCCGCGAGCACTCGCCGCACGCGCCGTCGCAACCGCCACAGGGGAGTTACCTCAAGCCGCGCCACCTGGTGATGATGGCGCTCGGTTCGGCCATCGGCACCGGCCTGTTCGTGGGGACGGGCGCGGCGATCCAGACCGCCGGGCCCGCCGTATTGATTTCCTACCTCGTGGCGTGTCTGCTGCTCGTGCTCGTGATGCGCGCACTGGGCGAGATGGCCGCCGCGGATCCGTCCTCCGGCGCGTTCTCGACCTACGCGGGCAAGGCCATGGGGCCCACGATCGGTCGCGCCCTCGGGTGGTTGTGGTGGGCCCAGATCGTGGTGGTCGTGGCCGCGGAGGCCACCGCCGCCGCGCAGCTCGTGACCGAGATGTGGCCCTCGCTGCCCCAGTGGTTGTGGGCGTTGATTTTCATGGCCGTGTTCACGGTCATCAACCTGGTGCGCGTGGGCACGCTGGGTGAGACGGAGTTCTGGTTCGCGCTGCTCAAGGTCGCCGCGGTCGTGGCGTTCCTGGTCGTGGGTGTGCTGTTGCTGATCGGTGTGCTGCCCGCTCCGAGCCCGGGGCTGTCCAACCTCACGGAGCACGGCGGGTTCATGCCCAACGGCATCACGGGGGTTGCGGCCGCACTGCTGGTGGTCGTCTTCGCGTTCGGCGGCACCGAGCTCGTGACTATCGCCGCCGCCGAGACGGAGGACCCGCAGACCAACGTGGCCCGCGCGATCCGCACCATCCTGATCCGCATCCTGATCTTTTACGTGGGCTCCGTGACCGTCATGGTGCTGGTGCTGCCGTGGAACAATGAGGGCCTCTCCTCCAGCCCGTTCGTCGCGGTCCTCACGGAGGTGGGGATCCCCGGTGCGAACGTCCTGATGAACATCGTCATCATCCTGGCGCTGCTGTCCGCGCTCAACGCGAACGTGTATGGCAGTTCGCGCATGCTCTACTCCCTCGCGCGCCGGGGATCCGCACCGCGTGGGCTCGCGGCCACCTCCTCGCGCGGGGTTCCCCGCCTCGCCGTCACGATCTCGGTGCTCTTCGGCTTCATCGCCGTGGTGCTCAACTACCTGTGGCCCGAGACGGTGCTCAACGTCATGCTCAACGTGATCGGCTCCACGTGCCTGGTGGTCTGGGCCCTGGCGCTGATCTCCCAGATCATCCTGCGCAAGCGCGCCGACCGCGCCGGGGTGTCCTCGCCGCTGAAGATGTGGGCCTTCCCGTGGCTGTCCTACTTCGCCCTGGCCCTGTTGGCCGCGATCGTCATCCTGGGCCTCCTGGACACCGCCGTGCGGTTCCAGCTCATCGCCACGTTCATCCTGGTGTGCCTGATCGCGCTCGCGTGCAAGATCTTCACGAGTTCACGCGTCCGCCCCGAGGAAACCTCCTCCACCGGCGAGGCCGACGACGTCGTACCCCGGCTCTGACCCCGCTCCACGCCGACAACGGCGTGACCGAGCGCAGATCCCGAGTCGCTCGGACGACGGCGCGCCCCGGCTCCAGGGCGCGCCGTCGGCGTCCTCAGCTCGCCGCGGGCAGATCGGGGAAGGCCGCCGCCACGCCCGGTGAGTGCAGTTGCCCGGCACGGGTCGAGAGCCCGGCGGCCAGAGCGGCGTCGTTCTCCAGGGCGGAGTCCACACCGCGCGCCAACGCCATGACGTACGGGGACGTCGCGTGCGTGAGCGACTGGGTGGCCGTGACGGGCACGGCACCGGGCAGGTTCGCCACGCAGTAATGACGAATACCGTCCACGGCATAGACCGGGTCGTCGTACGTGGTGGGCCGGGTGGTCTCGAAGCACCCGCCCTGGTCCACGGCCACGTCCACGAGCAGCGCATGGGGCTTCACGATCGACAGGTGCTCCCGGCGCACGAGCTTGGGGGCGGAGGCGCCCGGGACCAGGACGGAACCCACGACCACGTCCGCGCGCGGCAGTTCCTCATCCAGGCGGTGGGTGTCGCTCATCAGGACCCGGGCGTGGGGGAACAGCGCGTCCAGTTGTCGCAAGCGATCGCCGTTGGCCTCGAGGATCGTGACGTCCGCGCCGGCCCCCACCGCTGCGCGGGCCGCGTGTTCACCCACGGTGCCACCGCCGATCACCAGCACGGTGGCCGGAACAACGCCGGGCACCCGACCCAGGAGGATCCCGGGGCCGCCCGCGTGGTGCTGGAGGTGGTGTGCGGCGTTGGCGATCGCCAGACGGCCCGCGATCTCGGACATCGGGCGCAACAGGGGCAGCGTGCGTCCCACCCGAACGGTCTCATAGGCGATCCCCGTGGTGCCCCTGTCCAGCAGTGCTTCCGTCAGCGAACGGCTCGCGGCCAGGTGGAGGTACGTGAACAGCGTGAGGTCCGGGCGCAGGAAGTCGTACTCGGAGGCGATCGGCTCCTTGACCTTCACCAGCAGCTCGGCCTGCGCCCATGCGTCCTCCTGGGACGTGATCCGCGCTCCCGCCGCGCGGTAGGACTCGTCCGAGAAACCCGCGCCCTCCCCCGCGTGCTCCGCGACGAACACCTCGTGGCCTTCGGCAACCAGTGCGGTGACCATGGTGGGGGTGAGGCCCACGCGGGCCTCTTCCGGTTTGATCTCACGGGGTACGGAGATTCTCATGACGGCGCGCTCCTCTCATGGGGCACGCGTACCCGAGGAGGTGTGCTCGGGTCTGACGATGGGCCCCGGCTGTCCTTCCATTGTGCCCCGCGTCACCCGCACCCGCACAGGGGGCCGGGGCGAATATGACCAGGTCGCCCGGTCCGTTCAGGACCGGGCGACCGGTTCATCGTCGCAGCCGGACGGGGTCAGCGGCGAGCGATCTGCTCCGCCGCCTCCGGGTCCGAATCGTGGAGGAACTTCTCGATCCGGGCGGCCTCATCCATCTCGCCGATCTGCGCGGCGGCCTGGCCCAACGCTGCCAGCGCCCGCAGGAACCCGCGGTTGGGTTCGTGGGAGTACGGCACCGCGCCGTGCCCCTTCCATCCATGGCCGCGCAGCGAGTCCAACCCGCGGTGGTAGCCCACCCGGGCGTAGGCGTACCCCTCCAGAGTGCGGCCGTCCGCGAGCGCCTCCTCCGCGAGCATCGCCCACGGCAACTGCTCCTTGGGGAAGGCCGCCGCGAGGTCCTCGGCCACGTCACCCGCGTCGAGGCGGGCCGTCAGCTCGGGGTTCTCGTCCAGATAGGTGGGAGCCGGTTCGTCCAGCAGATTCTTGCCGAGCAGTGCCACGGTGGGTTCCTTTCCACGCCGAGTTCAAGGGTTCGTAGCCACTCTACGCAGCGTGCACGACGCCGCTCCACGCCGTTCGCGCACGACGTCACCGAGCGCCGTCGACGCGGCTCAGTGCGTAATCATGATGCCCACTCCCGGGCCCAACGGCAGTCCGAGGAAGTAGAAGACCATGAGAATGAGAACCCACACCACCCAGAAGGGGACTACGAACGGAATCATCCTGGCCATCACCGTCCCCAGCCCGGCAGAGGGTTCGTACTTACGGAGCATGGCGAGCAGCACGACCATGTAGGGGTTGAGAGGGGTCATCACCTGCGTCGCCGAGTCACCCACGCGGAACGCGGCCTGGATGAAGGCGGGCTCGAATCCCAGAATGCCGAACATCGGCACGAAGACTGCGGCCATCAGAGTCCACATGGAGGATCCCGAAATGATGAACAGGTTCAGGATCGAACACAGAATGATGAACCCGATGATCACGGGGAAGCCGGTGACACCTGCGTTTTCCAGACCCGATGCGCCGGTGACCGCGATCCAGGAACCGATCCCGGACCAGTTGAACAGCGCGATGAACTGCCCCAGGATGAACGCCAGGACCAGGAAGGACGTCATGTCCTTGAGGGCTGCTCCCATCATCACCGGGACGTCCTTGAATCCCCGAACGGTTCCCGCAATCCGGCCGTAGACGTAACCGCTCACGGAGAAGAACACGAAGATGATGAAGACGATGGACGCCAGCAGCGGTGATTTGGGGAGGAAGTTCCCGTCTTCGTTGCGCCATGGTGAACTCGGCAAGAGTGTGAAGACGGTCAGTGCGACACCGATCAGCACGAACGTCACACATGCCCACAGAAGTGCCTTTTTCTCCCTGGGGGACAATTCGGCCTCGACCTGGGGTTCCCGGGATTCCGCAACGGTTTGCTCGTCCCCCACGACGCGCATGGCGCGGGTGTCGGTCATGAGCTGACCCGTCTCCGGGTTGACCTCGTCCTTGGACACCCCTGCTCGCATGACTCGCGGTTCCACCACCTTGTCGATGACGAACCCCGCCACGCAGGAGAGTACGACCGCCGCGACGATGTTGAAGTAGTAGTTGGACAGCGGGTTGGCCTCGGTGGCGTGATTCGCGAGCGCGGGCACGGTAGGGATCACGGCGTTGGTAATGCCCGCGAACAGGGCATCGAGCGACGTCGGGAAGATATTGGTGGAGTAACCAGCACCGGCCGACGCGAAGCCGCCGAGCAGACCTGCCACCGGGTGACGGCCGGCTGCTTTGAACGCGAGGGCGGCCAGGGGCGGAATCACCACGAACGCGGAATCGGCCATGATCGACCCCACCACGCCCACGAAACCCACGGTGTACGGCAGCAACCAGCGCGGGGCTCCACCGATCGTGAATCGGATGGCTGCGGCCAAGAACCCGGACTTCTCCGCGATCCCGATCGCCAGCAGAATGGTGGCCACGGTGACCAACGGCGGGAACCCGATGTAGTTCTCACCCAGGGTCGTGGTGAACCACGCGAGACCTTCCCCGGTGAACAGACCCTTGATCGCCAGGGGTTCATCCTTCCCCGGTACGTGTACGACCACGTTGCCCCAGGCCATGGCGGTGGACACGACCGCCGTGATGAGGAACAGGATGGTGAACAGGGCGAAGGGCTCGGGCAGCTTGTTGCCCACCCGCTCGATACCGGTGAGGAGTCTGTCTCCCACATTCGATCTCTTGGTCGCGGTGGCGGTCATGTGTACTCCATCGAGGTCAGTGGTCGAAAAATGTCGATGCGTGGCCCGCCGGCTCCGGTTCAGTCGAAATAGCTCTCCACGGCAATGCCGCCCCCGCCGGCGTGGAAGTCATCAAGGACGTGTTGAGCCAGTGCATCATCGACCAGATAGTCGAGAGCCACCGCTGCCAGTCCGTAGGCGCCGTCGACACCCGCAGCTTCTGCCTGCGGGGTAGCTGCAGCAGCCGCGAAATCCCGGGTGTGCAGGCCCATGTCCTGGTCCGTGATGCTGATCAACGGGTGAATACCGGGAATCCGATAGCTGACGTTGCCGAAGTCCGTGGACGCGGCCAGCACCTCGGACACCGTGCCCGCCGGGTAAGGATCGCGCCCGCGGCGTCGCTGAGCGAGGACCCACCGATCGGAGAGGGGCGAATTGCCCAGCACGGGAAGGGTGGCGGGGGACGAATCCCAATCGATCTCGACATCCACCCCGGCCATCAGCGCGGCACCCTGGAGAACCTCGGTCACCCGTTGGGACAAGGCCTTTAGGGTCGCAGGGCGCTGGGAACGGACGTACAGCTGCAGGGTGGCTGCCTCGGTGATGATGTTGGGGCGTTCTCCGCCCTCGGGTAGTACGGCATGGATCCGATCGGTGGGCGGGGTCTGCTGTCTCAGCAGGCCCAGCCCCTGGTAGGCGAGCACCGCGGCGTCGAGAGCGTTGCGTCCCATGAACGGGTGCGACGACGCGTGAGCTGCCGCACCGCGATAGTGCACCGTGCACTGACGGCGACCGAGCCACACCTGGTCCACGAGATCCGCGATGTAGGAGTGCACCATGACCGCGGCGTCGATACCCTCCAGTGCACCTGCTCTGGCCATGATCTCTTTGCCACCTTCACCCTCCTCTGCGGGCGTTCCCAGGTAAACTACGCGGCCGGAAAACGCGGAGGGTGTGCCCCGGATGAGCTCGACGAGTGCCACGAACGCACCCAGGCCGGTCACGGCGATCACATTGTGTCCGCAGCCGTGGCCGATACCGGGCAGGGCGTCGTACTCCGACATGATCGCGATGGTGCGGTGACACGCCGGGTCGAAGTCCTCGGAGGTCACCTCAGCGCGAATGGCGGTGTCCAGACCGAAAGCGGGGTTCTCCGCGGGAATGTCATGGTCCGCCAGATGATCGACGATCAGCTTGACCGCACGATGTTCCTGGAATGCCGTTTCGGGGTTCTCATGCAGTTCGTGCAGTACGTGACCGAGGGCCGTGGTCTGGCCCTCGATCGAGGATTCGAGACGCTCATGCAGCTCATCCGCTGCGCCGTCGTGGCTGGCCAAGTGATGTTTCAGCTCGTTCTTACGACGTTCCGTATCCTGCTCGAGCTGTTCGAGGTAGGCCCGGGAGGGCTCGGAATTGATCGTCAGGTGGTGGCGGTCGCGGTCTGGGCTTTCTTCCGGCGAGTGGCTCGTTCCCATACTTGGGGAGCGTAACAAGTGATTCGCATCACCCCGGTGAGCGACCCTGTAGTGTTGCGGCCCGAGACACGACGGTGCCCCGCACCACGGGGTACGGGGCACCGGAGGAGCACGGGGAACCTACTTGATGGAGGTACCCGCGGAACCGAGGTTCTGGCACGCCTCCACCACGCGGGCGGCCATGCCGGTCTCGGCCTCGGCGCCCCACACGCGGGGGTCGTACTTCTTCTTGTTGCCGACCTCGCCGTCGACCTTGAGGACGCCGTCGTAGTTGCTGAACATGAACCCGGCCACGGGGCGCGTGAACGCGTACTGGGTGTCGGTGTCCACGTTCATCTTGATCACGCCGTAGGACACCGCGTCCGCGATCTCCTGCGCGGTGGAACCGGAGCCGCCGTGGAACACGAGGTCGAACGGGCGGTCCTTGCCGATCTTGGCACCCACCTCGTCCTGGATCTGCTTGAGCAGTTCGGGGCGCAGGCGCACGTTGCCGGGCTTGTACACGCCGTGCACGTTGCCGAAGGTCAGCGCCGTGATGTAACGGCCCTTCTCTCCGGCGCCCAGGGCCTCGATGGTCTTCATACCGTCCTCGACGGTCGTGTAGAGCGTGTCGTTGATCTCGCCGACGACGCCGTCCTCCTCGCCGCCCACGGCCCCGATCTCCACCTCGAGGATGATCTTGGCCTTGTGGGTGCGCTCCAGCAGTTCCTGGGCGATCTTGAGGTTCTCGTCCAGATCGATCGAGGAACCGTCCCACATGTGCGACTGGAAGATGGGGTCCTCACCGCGGGCCACGGCCTTCTCCGACTCGGCCAGCAGCGGCAGCACGAAGCCCTCGAGCTTGTCCTGGGGGCAGTGGTCGGTGTGCAGCGCGATGTTGACGTCGTAGTTCTTGGCGACCTCGCGGGCGAACGCCGCCATGGCCAGCGAACCCGTGACCATGTCCTTCACGGAGGAGCCGGACCAGTACGCCGCACCACCGGTGGACGCCTGGATGATGCCGTCCGAACCCGCCTCGGCGAAACCGCGGATCGCGGCGTTGAGGGTCTGGGAGGAGGTCACGTTGATGGCCGGGTAGGCGAAGCCCTTCTCCTTGGCCCGGTCGATCATCTCGGAGTAAACGTCAGGGGTTGCGATGGGCATGAAACACTCCTTCTACTGGGTTCCCGATGCACGGCTGGACCGTGGCCTGAGGCCTGTTTCCAGTCTAGGCGACGGGTCTGCTCGTGACCCGGGACGGCACCGCAAAATTGTGGCCCGCCACGGGATGAACCGTGGCGGGCCGATCGTCTCAGAGCCGCGCCGTGGTCACGCCGCCGCGACCACATGCGGACCCACGGGTGACCTCCTCGGTGGGTGCGCAGCGCCCGGGGGTCGTTGCCCCGTGGCGCTCACAACCGCCAGCATGAGCTGGTCTGCGGGATGCCATTGAACCGTGCGTCCAGGTAGACGAGCATCGAGGGAATGCCTTCCAGGGAGGCCCCCACATGGGTGGGCGTAGCGAGCGTCTGCATGGAGACGTTCACCCCGGAGGCGCACCATTTCTGGGCGAGCCGTCGGCCCGACTGGTAGGGCACGACGTCGTCCGCCACGGTGTGGGCGATGCGCACCGGGACACGAGGGTGGCGGCCCGCGGCACCGATGGTCTGCTCGTCCAGGTACGCCTTCAGAGCGGGGTCCCCGAGCAGCTGGGAGAAGGAGCGCCCGTCAGCCGTGAGCTTCTCGGAGGGCACCAGGGCGTCGGAGAGGACGGTGCCCACCAGGCAGCTGTCCTGGGCCTTGTCATAGCGTCTCTGCCCTTCCGCATTGAGTCTGTCCCGAACCGCCACCCCGGAGTCCTCGGCCGCCCCCATCACGTAGAAGGACAGGCCAGAGAAGAGAGAGGAGTCGATGTGCTGACCCGTGAGTGTGAGGTCCGCGGGCGGCGCACCCACCCAGGCACTCTTGAGCTGCACCTCCGGGGCGTACTCAGGGGCGCTCTCCGCGGCTGCAGCCGTGGCACCGCCGCCCTGCGAGTATCCCACGGCGGCCACGGGGGTCTTAGCGTCCACTCCCTCCATGCCGAGCTGCTGCGCACCGCGCACGGCATCGAGCACGGCGTGAGCCTGGTCCACACGGTTCATGTAGGTGTGGGCGCCGTCAGTGCCCAGACCGATGTAGTCCGGGGCCACCACGTTGTAGCCGGCATTGATCAGGCCGGCCAGGCTGAGACCTTCGGAGTTCGTGCCCATGGCCATTTGACGGGACGGTGCGCACGAGTCGCCCATACCCTGGGTACCCGAGGACAGCACCACGAGCGGCCGTGGGCCGGGCTTGCGCCACGCAGCCTTGGACTGCAGCACGGTGCCCGTGGTGGCCACGGCCTGGTTCTTGCTGTTGGTGGTCCTGTACATGATGCGCGTGGCGGACGCATTGGGCTTGATGAGCTTGACGGGGTCCAGGTAGAACGTGGACGGCTCCGAACGCACCACGCCCCCGTTGGCGGCAGGCAGCTGCGCCGGGGTGCTGTAGAAGTCCGTGTCCGTGGAGCTGCGGAGCTTCTTCAGCGCATCCTCGCGAGCAAGATCATCGCGGGTCAGACCCTGCTCCTGGAGCTTCTGGTCCTGCTCGCTGCGCGGCAGCTCGGAGAAACCGCCATCCGGTGCGGAGCCTGCTGCGCTCTGCGCATTCGCGGGCTGCAGTCCAGCAAGCAGCAGCCCAACGCCCAGGGCGAGGGCACCCGCAGAACGCCGCAAGGACGATGGCCGAGTGGTCGAGGCAGCCATGAGCATGCGAACCTTTCATCATGTGATTCAACTCACATGACCATACGGTAACTTCTGCCTCCTGGCTATGGTCGGCCGGCCTTTTTCACGCTCCCGCGCCCTTCGTGACGTCGGACGAGGGCGCAGGACGCTGCTCGAACACGTGGCGGCGGATCCATGCATGCATGGTCACGGCGGCGGCCGCTCCGGCGTTGATGGAGCGGGTGGAGCCGAACTGCTCGATGGCCAGCACCGCGTCCGCCTCCGCGACGAGCTCCTCGGAGACCCCCGGGCCCTCCTGACCGAACACCAGGACGCAGCGTTCGGGCAGCTCGAACGTCTCGAGCAGCTGGGAACCGGGGACGTTGTCGATCGCGAGCACCGCGAGTCCCTCGCCGCGTGCCCAGGCCGTGAACTCCGCGACACTCGCGTGGTGGCGCACGTGCTGGTAGCGGTCCGTGACCATGGCTCCGCGGCGGTTCCAGCGGCGTCGTCCGATGATGTGCACCTCACGAGCCAGGAACGCGTTGGCGGTGCGCACCACGGAGCCGATGTTGAAGTCGTGCTCCCAGTTCTCCACCGCCACGTGGAAGGCGTGGCGCCTGGAGTCCAGGTCCGCGATGATCGCGTCCATGCGCCAGTAGCGGTACTGGTCCGCGACGTTGCGGCGGTCGCCCTCGCGCAGCAGCTCGGGGTCCCAGCGCTCGCCGGCGGGCCACTCACCCTGCCAGGGGCCCACGCCGACGACGCGGGACGCAGCGTCGTCGCCCTGCCGAGACCCGGACGCGTCCGGCTCAGTCAAGCCCGAGCTCGTCCTTGGAGTAGGCGTACAGGCACGGGACGCCCGCGGTCTCCTCGATGCGCTCCTTGGCGCCGGTGCGGCGGTCCACGATCACGGCAACGGCCACGACGTTCGCGCCCGCCTTCTGCAGCGCCTCCACCGCGGTCAGGGCGGAACCACCCGTGGTGGAGGTGTCCTCGACGACCACCACGTTGCGGCCCACCACGCTGGGGCCCTCCACCTGACGCCCCATGCCGTAGGACTTCTGAGCCTTGCGCACCACAAAGGTGTCGACGGCGCGGCCCTGGTCCCCGGCCGTGCGCATGATCGCGTGGCCCACCGGGTCCGCGCCCATGGTGAGCCCACCGGCGGCGTCGAACGCGATCCCGGCCTCGTCCAGCAGACCGAGCATGACCTGACCCACGTACCGGGAGGCCTCGTGGTGCAGGGTCACGCGGCGCAGGTCCACGTAGTAGTCCGCTTCGATGCCGCTGGCCAGCGTGACCTTGCCCCGCACCACGGCGAGGTCCTTGATCAGTTCGCGCAGGCGCTCACGGGCGGTGGCCAGGTCCACGGGAGAGAAGTCGGTGCTCATACGGGCAGTTTACGTGTCGGGGCTAACCCCTCAGCCCAGCCTGCCGCCGGATTCTCGCAGGTAGCACGCCGCGCACAGGGACTCGTAGGTGACGGCCACGCCGTCGATGGCCACCTGGTCCCCCTCGAACACGAAGTCGTCGCCCACCTTCCGCGTGTTGAACAGGGCCTTGCGTCCGCAGCGGCAGATGGTCTTGAGCTCCTCCAAGGTGTGGGCGAGCTCCATGAGCCGCTCGGAGCCGGGGAAGGAACGGGTACGGAAGTCGGTGCGGATGCCGTAGGCCATCACGGGCACGTCCAGCAGCACGGCGATCCGTAGCAGGTCGTCCACCTGCCCGGTCTCCAGGAACTGCGCCTCGTCCACCAGCAGGCACGCCACGGGCTGGGCGTCCACGTGCTCGAGCAGGGCCTCCGGGTCATCGCCGGTGGAGTGGCGCTTGAATAGGCCCATGGCGCTCTCGCCGGGCTGGATCAGGAAGTCCACCGTGCGGGTGACACCCAGCCGGGAGAGGATTTGGTCCTCGCCCTTGGTGTCCACGTGGGGTTTGGCGAGCAGCACGCGCTGCCCGCGCTCCTCGTAGTTGTAGGCGGCCTGGAGCAGCGCCGTGGATTTCCCGGAGTTCATCGCGCCGTAGCGGAAGTAGAGCTTGGCCACGGTCGGTCAGTCTATCGCCGCCCGCAGCCACGCCTTCGACGGGCGCGACCCGCGCTGCACGCGGCCGTCCTCGGGGGTCGCCTCGACCGCGTACTCGATCTCACCCGAGGCCGGGCCTGCGGCAGGTGGGCCGTGTACTCGCCGTTCAGTGCGGTCTCCCGCATGGGCGTGCGGGTGGTCTCCGCGTCGTCCGCCCGGCGGCTCAGCAGCGTCACCGCCTTCACCGGGGTGCCGCCGCAGCCTTCCGCGCGGACGCGCACCCGGGAGAACGCGCAGCTGGCCACCGTGCTCGCGGAGGAGCGCGTGCGGCTCGAGGGGCAGGCACGCGAGCTGCTGCGGCTCAGCGGGTGCACCACCGTTCCCGCGGAGCTGGTGATCTCCCTGGGGGAGGGCGTCATGTTCAAGCTGCACGTGGAGAACCGCACGGGGATCGCCCGGGAGACCGTGGCGGCCATGGCGGAGCTGCTGAGGTACCGGCGGGACTGAACCGCCCCGGACGCTGCCCGCCGCCCGGCGGGCGTGGCGCGGCGACACAATCCGCGCTCCGATTCGGCCGCGCGTCCCCGCGTGCGCTCCAATGGACGGTGATGTCCACCCTCAGCGTGTCCCTGATCCTCCTGGCCGCCGTGGTGCACGCGGTCTGGAACATCCTCGCCAAGGGCATCCGCGGCAACGGGACCCTGTTCGTGTGGTGGTACGGGCTCGTCTCCTCGGTGGTGCTGATCCCCGTGAGCCTGCTGGAACCCGGGGCGTGGCAGTCCTGGGGGTGGCCCCTCGTGGGCGCCGCCGTGGTCTCCGGGCTGCTGCACACCGTCTACGGCACCGCCCTGCAGACCGGCTACGACCGCGCACCTCTGGGCGTGGTCTACGCGGTGGCCCGCGGCACCGGGCCCATGATCACCATGATCGTGGCGGTCCTGTTCCTGGGTGAGCAGCTCTCCCTCACGGCCGCCGCCGGGGCGATCGCCGTGCTCGTGGGCGTGGCCGTGGTCGCCACGTTCGGTACGCCCACTTCCACCCGGGACGACGACGCCGCCCCGCCGAGTTCGTCCGACGCGTCGGATCCCGGCGCGGTCATCGCGCGCGACGCCGCCCCGCTGGACTCCTCCGCGTACGGAACGTCGACCCCGGAAGGGGCGGACGGGCACTCACCGGGGGGCGACGCCGCTGCCACACCCACCCGCGAGTCCGCCCTGACCGGCGTGCTGTGGGGTGCCGCGGTGGGCGCGTGCATCGCCGGGTACACCCTGTGGGACAACCACTCCATGGCCACCCTGGACCTGCCGCCCGTGCTGTACTTCGCGCTGACCTCGGTGGTCCTGGTGCTCACCCTGACGCCCAAGGCGTGGCGGCAGCGCCAGGACATGGTGCGCTCGTGGGCCGTGGACCGGAACCGGATCGTCGCGGTGGGCCTGCTGTCCCCGCTCGCGTACATCCTGGTGCTCTTCGCCATGCAGTCCACCCCGGTGGCGCTCGTGGCTCCCCTGCGGGAGTCGAGCATCGTGGTGGGCTCGCTGCTCGCGTGGTGGATCTACAAGGAGAACCGCCTGGTGCCGCGGCTCATCGGCTGCGCCGCCGTGCTCACGGGCATTGCGCTGATCTCCGCCTGAGGCTGCTCCCCCACTCGCCCGGGTACCCCCGGGGAGACTGGAAGACCAAGGCCACCGGACGGCGTCGTCCGGCAGCGCGCACGAAAAACTTGCTGCGGCATGGAATAAGGTCCCCGCCCGGGGCTGTTGAGACAGACATGACCACAATGAAGGCGCAGACATATCAGCAGTACGGCGACACCTCCGTACTGGAGCTCACCGACCAGCCCATGCCCAAGGTGGGCCCCGGCGAGGTCCTGGTGAAGGTGAAGGCCGCGGGCATCAACCCGGTGGACTGGAAGGTCATGTCCGGCGGGCTGGATCCCATGATGACCGTCCAGTTCCCGGCGGCCCCCGGCTGGGACGTCGCGGGCGTCGTCGTGGGCAAGGGCTTCGACACCCCCAGCGTCTCCGAGGGCGATGAAGTGATCGCCTACGCCCGCAAGGACTGGATCCACGGCGGTACGTTTGCCCAGTACGTCTCCGTCCCCGTGCGCGCACTCGCCCCCAAGCCGAAGAGTCTTTCCTGGGAACAGGCCGGAGGACTGCCGCTCGCGGGACTCACCGCGTACCAGGTGCTCACCCGACTGGGTCTCGCGGAGGGCAAGACCGTGCTGATCCACGCGGCCTCCGGTGGTGTGGGGAGCATGGGCGTGCAGATCGCCAAGGCGTTCGGCGCGCGGGTGATCGGCACCGCATCGACCAAGAACCACGACTACGTGCGTGAGCTCGGCGCGGAGCCCGTGGAGTACGGGGACGGTCTCGTGGAGCGCGTCAAGGAGCTTGCCCCGAACGGTGTGGACATCGTCGTGGACTTCGTGGGCGGCGTGGTGGAGGACTCCGTCGCCGTGCTCGCGGACGGCGGCCAGCACGCCTCCATCGCGGACCCCGAGGTGGAGGAGCACGGCGGGAGCTACATGTGGGTCTCTCCGGACGCAGAGCAGCTCACCGAGCTCGGTCGCCTGGCCGACGACGGCAAGCTCACCGTCCGAGTGGACCGCACCTTCCCGCTCGCGCAGCTGCCGGACGCATTCACCGCCAGCCAGGAGGGCCACGCCGTGGGCAAGGTCGTGCTCACGGTCGACTGATCCGCGGAACGCCCCGGGGGCGTCTCGACCTCAGCGAGGCGACTCCCGGGGGCCTTTCGCGCAGGCCGGAGCCAGGGAGCTCTGACCACATCACGACGATGCCTCGTCACGGGTGGACCGTGACGAGGCATCGTCATGTGCGGGGGCCGTGCGGTGTCGTCGCCCGTGGCTGCGTGCCCGGGACGGGACAGGCGCGCGCCAGCGAGGATCAGCGCGGCGCCATGCGAAGGGCGCCGTCCATGCGGATGGTCTCCCCGTTGAGGTAGTCGTGCTCCACGATCATCCCCGCGAGCTGGGCGTACTCGTCCGGGCGGGCAAGGCGGCGCGGGAAGGGGACGGACTCCGCCAGGGCGCTGCGGAAATCCTCGCTCACCCGACCGAGCATGGGGGTGTCCACGATCCCGGGGGCGATCGTCATCACGCGCACCCCGCGGGAGGAGAGGTCACGCGCCGCGGCGATCGTCATCGAATGCACACCGCCCTTGGACGCGGCGTACGCGGCCTGGCCGATCTGTCCCTCGAAGGCAGCCACGGAGGCGGTGTTGATGATGACGCCGCGTTGACCGGCCTCGTCCACGGGGTCCTGCGCGGTCATGACCTCCGCGGCGAGCGCGAGGACCGTGAACGTGCCCACCAGGTTGATCCGCACCACGCGCTCGAACAACGCGATGTCGTGTACGCCGTTCTTGCCCACCACGCGCGCGGAGGTCCCGATGCCCGCGCAGTTGACCACGGTGCGCAACGGCGCCACGTCCGCGGCGGTGACCACGGCGGCCCGCACCTGCTCCTCGTCGGTGACGTCCGCGGACACGTACTGCACGCCATCGACCGGCGCGGCGGCGTGCACGACCTGCGGCAGATCCAGGCCGATCACGCGCGCCCCACGCGCCACGAGTTCCGCGGCCGTGGCCGCCCCCAGCCCGGAGGCCGCACCCGTGACGACCGCCGTCGAGTCCCTGATGTCCATGTCCGCTCCGTTCCCCGCCTCGTGGGCGGTCCAGCACGCTGTTGATGACGCCGTTCGTCGCTTTCTCCGCCCGATCGTACGGCTCCGGTGCGCGCAGGTCGACGGGCCCCATGAGCCGGCAAGCCCCGGTCAGCGCGCGACCAGCGACGACGCCCCGGTGTGGTGCAGTAAATTTGAGGAACCAGCCACCCCCGGTTCGAGGCGCGAGCACCACCGGCGCGCCGGGCCGCCCTCCCGTGGACGGGCCGGGGATCCGCACACGTCGCAACGAGGATCCCATGAGCGAGACCACCGCCTCAGAACACTCCGTCACGCAGCGGTTGCGCGCCGCACGGGACCAGCTGCTGCGCCTACGCACCGACCTGGACGCCGCACACCGCGAGTTCGAGTGGCCCCGGTTCGAGTATTTCAACTTCGCCCTGGACTGGTTCGATGTCCTGGGCAACGGCGAGGAAGCGGACCGCGAGGCCCTCGTGATCGTGGAGGAGGACGGCACCGAGACCCGCCGCACGTACGCGCAGCTGTCCCGGCGCTCGTCGCAGCTGGCCACGTGGTTGCGCTCCCGGGGCGTGCGCCGCGGTGACCGGGTCATCCTCATGCTCGGCAACCAGGTGGAGCTGTGGGAAACCATGCTTGCGTGCACCAAACTGGGCGCACCCATGATCCCCACGACCGTGATGCTCGGGCCCGCCGATCTGCAGGACCGCGTGGAGCGCGGCCGGGCGGCCTGGGTGGTCACGTCCCACACGAACGCCCTGAAGTTCGAGGACGTCCCCGGGGACTTCACGATCATCGAGGTTCCCGATCAGCCCGATCACCGTCCCCGTTCCGCGCCGTCGGTCTTCGCGTCCTCCGCTGGGCACGACGACGCCGCGTCGTCGCCCGCTGCTGCCGGCGACGACGCGGCGGGAGCGCCGGAGGCCGGGACTGCGGCGTCGTCGGGCGAGGGTGAAGAACCGAGCCCGCGGAAGATCGGGGAGCACCCCGTGATCGACTACCGGGACTCCTTCGCGGGTCCCGAGGAGTTCGAGGTGACCGAGCCCTCGCCCGCGGATGACCCGCTGCTGTTGTACTTCACCTCCGGGACCACGTCCCTACCGAAACTCGTGGAGCACACCAACGTCACGTACCCCGTGGGGCATTTGTCCACGATGTACTGGATCGGGCTGGAACCCGGGGACGTGCACCTGAACGTGGCGTCGCCGGGGTGGGGCAAGCACGCGTGGTCCAACTTCTACGCACCGTTCATAGCGGGTGCCACCGTGTTCCTCTACAACTACTCGCGCTTCGACGCCGTGGCACTCATGGACCAGATGGACCGCGAGGGCGTGACGTCCTTCTGCGCACCGCCCACCGTGTGGCGCATGCTCATCCAGTCGGACCTGACCCATCTGAAGAACCCGCCGCGCAAGACGGTGTCCGCGGGTGAACCACTGAATCCGGAGATCATCGCGCGGGTCAAGGCCGCGTGGGGCACCGAGATCCGTGACGGGTACGGTCAGACCGAGTCCTCACTGCAGATCGCCAACACCCCCGGGATGCCCGTGAAACCCGGGGCCATGGGCCGTGCGCTCCCCGGGTACGAGACCGTGCTGATCGACACCACGACCGGTGAGGTGAGCGAGACCGAGGGCGAACTGTGCTTGCGTCTGGACCCGCGTCCCGTGAGCCTGACACCCGGCTACCACGGGGACGCCGCGAAGACCGATGAGGCGTTCCGGGACGGCGTCTACCACACCGGGGACGTGGTCTCGCGGGACGAGAACGGGGTCTTCACCTACGTGGGCCGCGCGGACGACGTCTTCAAAGCTTCCGACTACCGGCTCTCTCCCTTCGAGCTGGAATCCGTGGTGATCGAGCACCCCGCGGTCGTGGAGGTGGCAGTGGTGCCTTCGCCGGATCCCATCCGCCTGGCCGTTCCCAAGGCGTACGTGGTGCTCGCCGCGGGTCACGAGCCCACCGCCGAGACCGCGGAGAGCATCCTGCATCACTGCCGCGTGAACCTCGCGCCGTACAAGCGAATCCGGCGCCTCGAGTTCTTCGACCTGCCCAAGACCATCTCCGGCAAGATCCGCCGGGTGGAACTGCGCACCCGGGAAGCCCAGCTGCACCCGGGCGGCCCGGAGGGCGGGACCACCGGGGAGCACACCGAGTTCTCGGACTCTGACTTCCCCTCGCTGCGCGGGAAGTAGGGGTCCGGGCAGTTCACCCACCTCGCGCGGCACCCGACAGACCGCGCGGCAGGATAGCGCCGCAGCGGCGTCGTCGTCCTTACGTGACGATCCGCGCCATCGCAGCGACCTCCACCATCCCGGACACGTGCAGGGTATCTTCGTCCAGCACACCGCAGGAATAGGCGTTGTTGTCCGCGACGTGGGCGGGCAGTGCGGCGGGCACGATTCCCTGACCACGGGTCACGGGAACTCCTGGAGGTGGCGACTGTTGATCCACCAGCCAGCCTTCCAAAGCGCTGTGACGGGTGCAACAGAGGGGTCCAGTGCGTCACTCCCACGTCACGGCGTGATGTCGGGGTCGCGCGTTCCCGGGCCTGTGCTCCGAAGCTCCGGCGCGGACGTAAGCTTGCCGGGCGTCGTCGTCCCCGGATGACGGCGCCCTGGAACCTCCTTGCTGCGAAAGGCCCGCCGTGAGCATCACCGTCACTTCCGTGGAGACCACCGACCGCTCACGCGCCCGCGTCCTGGGGTGGGTGGGACTGGGCATCACCCTGGCGATCCTCGTGGGCGGGCTGTTGTGGGCCAAGTGGCTCCCCTACGAGGCCAAGACCCAGACGCTCGCCGAAACCGGGGTGTGGAACGGCGCGGCGATCTTCGGCTCCGCGGGCGAACCGGGGTCCGCGCCGTCGTTGCGGGGTGCGATCGACTTCACCGTGGTCTACCTGAAGGCCGTATGGAAGGCCGCTCTCGTTGCCCTGCTCGTGGCCGCGGCCCTCGAATCCCTGGTCCCCCGGCGCTGGTTGCTGCGGGTGCTCAGCCGCAAAACCTCGTGGGGTCAGGGGATCTCCGGGGCGCTGCTGGCACTGCCCAGCATGATGTGCACGTGCTGCACCGCGCCGGTGGCCATCGGACTGCGCCGCAGCGGTGCGCCCGCGGGGGCCACCATGGCGTACTGGCTCGCAAACCCCTTGCTCAACCCGGCCGTGCTGGTGTTCCTGGCGCTGACCATGTCCTGGCCCTTCGTGACCACGCGCGTGGCCGTGGGCATCCTGGTGGTGTTGATCGCCGCAGTGCTCGTGAGCCGCACGTTCTCGACCGTCACGGTGCAGACCCCCGAGGCCCTCCCCGCCGATCCGCAGCACTGGGGTGAGCTGGTCACCCGGTTCGGGCGAGCACTGGGCCGGTACCTGGTGGTGATCGTCCCGGAGTACGTGATCCTGGTGCTGCTGGTGGGGTTGTTCGCCGGATGGCTCTCGGACTTCACGGGTCTCGCGGACCACGCCGGGCTCTTCTCGCTGCTCATCGTGGGCCTGATCGGGGCGGCCCTGGTGATCCCCACCGGCGGCGAGATCCCGGTGATCGTGGGGCTCACCGCGGCGGGCGCAAGCTACGGGGTGGCCGGGGTCCTGCTCATCACCCTGCCGGCCCTGAGCATCCCCTCGATCATCATGGTCGCCCGGCATTTCGGGACCAAACAGACGCTGCTGGTCACCGGGTGGGTCGTGATCGGCGGGTTGGTGGCCGCAGCGCTGCTCACCGCGCTGGTCTGAGCCGGCGGGTCAGGGCCGGTTGGTCCGGGCAACAAACCAGGTACTCGAGTCGTCCGCATAGCGGTCGACGCCCCGGCCGCCCGTACATGGGCCGACGGCACGATGACCCCTGGCGCGGCGACGGCACCGGGCCGCGCGGCGTCGTCGTCAACCGGCGATCAGTGCGTAGATCCCGCCCAGGACGACGATCCCGAAACCGAAGCCCGCGAACAACTGGGCCCACGTATGGGCGCGCAGGACGCGGCGGCTCACGCACACTGCCACCGCGACGGGCAGGAACAGCAGACCCCACGGCCCCACCGCGATGGGCAGGATCACCGCAGTGCCGCCCATCATCATCCCGTGCACGGAGATCTTCCAGAACGGGCTCACGAGCGCGACCACCGCGCTCGCCGCGAGCGTGGCCATGAGCAGTCCGGTGATCTCCACGGGTCCGTGGAACGCAAGGTTGACCGCCAGGAACACGGCCACCAGCGCGAAGGTCCCCAGCATCACGGGTCGGCGGTGCTCCTTGACGCTCACGTGGTGGTCGGTGAGCACACCCCGGCGCGCCAGCACCGTGACCGTGGCGAGTGAGACCCCGCAGACCGCCAGCGCCGCCACCACGCCCCACAGCAGTGCCCCGAGGCTCCTGTGCACGGTCCACGGCAGGACCACCAGCAGCGCGGCCAGCACGAGCGGCGCCTGGAAGACCTCGCTGAGGACAAGGGCCCACGCGGGCCCTCGTTCAGCCGGGGCAGGATCCGGGCGCGGCGGCGTTGTCTCCTCGTGGTTGGTCACGTGTGGCGGTCAGAAGTCGAGCGTCTCGTAGGTCTTGTGCGCACGCTCCGCCAGGGCGGGGATCGCCTGGCGTGTTCCCCACTGGTCGAAGTGCTCGGAGCTCACATGGGCCGTGAACGCATCCTCGTCCGTGTACACCTCGAAGATGCGGAACACGGCAGGCTCCTCCGGGCTCTGGTACGCCTGGTAGTAGAGGTTCCCGGGCTCCTGGCGAGCGGCCGGGGAGAGGTGGGAGAGCGCGTCACGCACGGTGTCCTCCTCTCCGGGCTTCGCAGTCCAGGTGGCGCTGCAGACGAAGGCCATGGGTTGTCCTCTCTCGATGTTGACGCCGGACGGTCACCGGCCCGACTCATGCTACCGACCCGAGCTGGCGCGGTTCTGCCGGGAGGCATGCGCTGCCGCGCACCGTGGCCCGGCAAGATGTCCCCACCACGCGCTGTCCGTCCACCCGAGAGCACCGGCCATGGCAGAACCACCCATCGTTCGCATGTTCAACGAGTACACCTTCAGCTGGCCGTTCTGGGGAGAGGACGGTCTCCCGGACCAGGAGGACTTCCCCCTCCTGCTGAAACTCACCAGGGACGTCCTGGTCTGGACTCGGAACTTCGACCACGAGAGGGGCTGGCCAACGGCAGAGCAGCGGGAGGCCAGCCGCCATGAGGGCGAACGACTCGCAGGGAGGGTGCAGGATTCGGTGGGCCCAGGGGTCACCATCGACCTGGACATGTGGGAGGCACATGTCCACAAACCACGCCTGCCTCGGTTGCTGCGGAGGCTCACCGGTCTCACGCCGGCCAGCTCGGGTGAGGCGCTCGTGCTGGGCCGCCGCTGCCCAGCACCCCGGGCCCACCGGCCGCGAGGTGCTGCAGCTCTCCGCCACCATCACGGATGCGGGCAGGGCGCGGGTGGACGAGATGCTGGAGCTCGACGCCGTGTGCCCCTGACCCTGCCGCGCGGCGAGCTGCGCAAGCAGGTGGACACCCGCGCCGGGCGCGGTCTGCTGATCGCCATCGGCGTGCTGACCGCTCTGGCCCTGGGCTTGTTCATGTGGGTCGCACGCAACGACGGCGCACCCTTGTCGGCGGCCCTGGCCGTGACCACGACCCCCAGGGTCTGCTGCTGCCCGTGCTCGGGATCATCACGGCATGCAATGAGTGGAGCCAGCGCACCGCGCTCATCCCCTTCACGCAGGAACCCCGCAGGCTGCGCGTGGTCCTCGCCAAACTGCTCTCGGCGGCGGCGCTGGGCACCATCGCGGCGGCTCTCGCCTGGGTCCTGGCCCTCGGGGCCTTCCTGATCCTCGGCGCGTGGGTGGACGTGAACGCGGCACTCACCCCGTTCGCAGAAGGGCTGGATCTCACCGGCACGCAATGGGCGCAGGTGGACACCTCCGGGTTGTTGTGGATCGGGATCCCGTTGGTGATCGGGATCTGGCGTGTGCTCACGCGCGAGGTGAAGTAGGCGCGCCGCGCTCAGTCGGCGGCCGTGCGCGGTGCCGGATCCCGGTTGCCGGCCCGCTCCAGCCGCACCACATGGTCCGCGAGCTCGGCCACGTCCTGCGGGTCGTGCGTCACGATCATGGTGGTGCGCCCGGCGAGCACCCGCTGGAGCACCTTCCTCATCCGAGGCCGCGCGGTCACGTCCAGGGCGCTCAGGGGCTCGTCCAGCAGGATCACGCGCGGCTCTGCGGCCAGCACCCGCGCGATCGCCACGCGCTGGGCCTGCCCGCCGGACAGCTCGTCCGGCATGCGCTGGGCGAACGCCCGCGCGTCCACCTCGCGCAGCCACGCCAGGGCACGACGCCGCGCCATCGCCTTCCCCGCGCCACTCGCCCGGGGGCCGAAGGCCACGTTGTCGAGCACGTTGAGATGGGGGAACAGCAACGGTTCCTGGGCCATCAGGGCCACACCCCTGCGATGCGCCGGGACCCACATGTCCTGGGCCGTCCCACCGGCGCGCAGCACGGATTCGTCCCCCACCCGGATCTCACCGCGGTCGGGGGCCAGCAGGCCCGCGATCACGTCGAACACGGTGGACTTCCCCGCGCCATTGGGCCCGATCAGGGCCGCGGTGGTTCCCTGCTCCACCGTAAACTCGGCGGCCACACGGCGGCGGTCGTGTTCAACACGGACCATCAGTCCGGGCGCCTCCCCCGCCGCGCGGGGCGTGCTCACCCCTAGGCCCGACGCGCCCCCGGGTGCAACCGCGGATGCGGCTGCGGTCCTGACCACGGCGCCATTCCGCCCGGCCCCGGCGTCCACCGCCCCAGACCCGGCCGCGGGTCGGTCACCGACCGCATGGGCAGTGCGGCTGTCCTTCGAGGACTGCGTCGAGCCGCCGGACCGGGGCCGTGATCCCTCCGGATGGGGACCCCACTGCGGACCCGGCGCGAACCACCGGGTGAGGTTGGCGCGGAAGCCGGCGCCGCGGCGTCGTCGGGAGGGAGCACTGACCCCCACGACGAGCAGAGCAACGAGCACGAGCAGCAGGGAGAGGGCCACGGCGGCGTCGGGATCGGTCTCGCGCTGCAGGTAGATCTCGAGCGGGAGCGTGCGGGTCACGCCCTGCAGGCTGCCCGCGAACGTGAGGGTGGCGCCGAACTCGCCGAGGCAGCGCGCGAAGGATAGCGCGGCCCCGGAGAGCATTGCAGGCAGCACCAGGGGCAGCGTGACCCGGAACAGGGTGCGCGTGGGGGATGCACCAAGGCCCGCCGCGACCCGTTCGTAGCGAACGCCCGCGGTGCGCAGCGTGCCCTCCAGGGAGACCACCAGGAACGGCAGGGCCACGAACGTCTGGGCGAGCACGACGGCCGCGGTGGTGAACGCGATGTCCACGCCCGCCGAGGACAGGGTGCTGCCCAGGAAACCCATGCGTCCGAAGGTGTACAGCAGCGCGATACCGCCCACCACGGGTGGCAGCACGAGCGGCAGCAGCACCAGCGAGCGCAGGAGCGTGAGGCCGCGCACGGTGGAACGGGCCAGGACCAGGGCGAGCGGGCACCCCAGCACCAGGCACAGCGCCGTGGACGCGACCGCGGTGCGAAGGCTCAACCACAGCGCGGCGAGCGAGGACTCGCTCGTGAGCAACTCCCCCAGGTGCGCCCAATCGATGCGCAGCACCATGCCGAGCAAGGGCAACAGGATGACCAACGCCCCCACCACCGCCGGGACCAGGACCCACCGGGGGGTCGTGACGAACCCGCGCGTCACGGTGCGCCGAAGCCCGCGTCCTCCAGGACCTTCCGGCCCTCGTCACCCTGGACGAGGTCCACGAACTGCCGGGCGAGCTCCGGCTCCGCGGAATCCTTGAGGGCGACCACGGGGTAGTTGTTGACCGCCTGATCCGTGCGCGGGATCTCGACGGTCGTGACCCTGTCCTTCGCGGACTTGGCATCCGTGACGTACACGATCCCCGCGTCCGCCTGCCCGGAGGTCACCTTGCCGAGCACGTCCGTGACCGCGTTCTCCTGGCTCACGGGGTGGAGCGCGACACCGTTGGCCTTCTCGATCTCCTGCGTGGCTGCACCGCACGGTACCTCCGGGGCGCACGTGACCAGCTTGACGTCCCGGTCCACCACGTCCCGGAAGGAGGTGATGTCCGCGGGGTTGTCCTTGGGTACCGCGAGGGTGAGCACATTGGTCGCGAACACGCTCGGCTCCCCCGCGGCCAGGCCCGCGTCCGTGAGCTTCTTCATGTTCTTCTGATCGGCGGAGGCGAAGACGTCCGCGGGGGCGCCCTCGGTCAGCTGTTGCACGAGCCCGGACGAGCCTCCGTAGTTCATGCTGACCTTCACCCCCGGGTGCGCCGCCTCGAACGTGCGCGCGAGCTCGTCGAAGGAATGGGTCAGCGAGGCCGCCGCGGACACCCGCAGGGTCGTCTCCTGATCGGACGACGACGCCGCGTCCCCTCCCCCGTCCGACGCTCCCGCGCATCCGGAGAGCGCCACCGCGCTCACCGCGCAAGCCAGGGCGCGCATGCGTGTCGCCGCGCGCCCCATCACTTGCGCCCCTCGGTCTCGACGATGACCGCGGTGGACTTCACCACGGCCGTGGCCACGGACCCCGGTTCCAGCCCCAGGTCACGCACCGCTTCCGTGCTCATGAGCGAGACGATCCGGTGCGGGCCGCACTGCAGCTCCACCTGGGACATCACGGGATCGGAGGTCACGGCGGTCACGAGTCCCACGAGGCGGTTGCGCGCCGAACTGTTCACCCCGGCGGGATCCTGAGGGCTCACGGCGTTGTCGCGCGCGTATGCCGCGAGTTCGGCGCCGTCCACCACGGCGTACCCCGCGGAATCCTTGTGCCCGGTGAGCGTGCCCTGCTCGATCCACCGCCGGACGGTGTCATCGCTGACGCCCACGAAGGTCGCGGCCTGGGAGATACGGAGGTGGGTCATGGGAGGAGTTTATCCGCATCTGCGGAACCACGGCCGTGTTTGAACCGCACTTGCGTAGTGTTGACCTGACACGCGACGACGCCGCGCGGACCGGGCCGCGCGGCGTCGTCGTCCCCTACAGGGCTCATTCGTGGGAGAACCGCGCCTTACGCTTCTCCGCGAACGCGGACATGCCCTCCTTCTGGTCCGCGGTGGAGAACAGCCCGTGGAAGACCCGCCGCTCGTGCTGGACGCCGGCCCACAACCCGGACTCGTACGCGGCATTGACGGTCTCGACCGCGTGCTGGGCCGCGGGCTTGGACATCTCCGCGATCTTTCCGGCGACCTCCAGGGCGGTGTCCATGAGCTCGTCCGCTGCGACCACGCGGGAGACCAGACCGGAACGCTCGGCTTCCTCGGCGCGCATCTGCCGTCCGGTGAGGATCATGTCCATGGCCTTGGCCTTGCCCACGGCGCGGGTGAGGCGCTGGGTGCCGCCCATCCCGGGGATCACACCCAGGGCGATCTCGGGCTGACCGAACACTGCAGTGTCCGCGGCGAGGATCAGATCGCACATCATCGCGAGCTCGCACCCACCGCCGAGCGCGTAACCGGCCACCGCGGCGATCTTGGGGGTGCGCAGCCGGGCGAAAGCATCCCACCCCGCGAAGAAGTCCTCGTGGTACATATCGGACGCGGACTTGCCGGACATCTCCTTGATGTCAGCACCGGCCGCGAAGGCCTTCTCCGAACCTGCGAGGATCAGCGCGCCGATCCCCGAGTCACGGTCCAGCTCGGTCGCGGCGGCCACCACGTCCCGCATGGTCTGTTCGTTCAGCGCGTTCAGTGCCTTGGGACGGTTCAGGGTGATGACACCCACGCGTCCCTCGCGGCGGACTTCAATGGTCTCGTAGGAGTTCTCGTTCATGTGATCAGCATCTCATAGGTCCCCCGGGGGGCGGGTCCGAGCGTGGGGGTCCAGCACCGGGGCCCAGCGCCGGCCTCCGTCCTCCGTCCTCCGGGCCATGGGACGGGCCGACGGTAGGCCCCTGTCCCCGCGGGAACCGGCCACTAGCATGGACGCATGCGTGAATTGCAAGCACAGATCATTGCCGAGCTCGGCGTCTCTCCGCAGATCGATCCGGAGCGGGAGGCCCAACGCCGCGTCGACTTCCTGAGCGACTACCTCAAGGCCACGCACACCGCGGGGTTCGTCCTGGGGATCAGCGGCGGCGTGGACTCCACCCTGGCCGGGCGCCTGGCCCAGCTCGCGGTCGAGAAACTGCGCGAGGACGAGATCAAGGCCGAGTTCGTGGCCATGCGACTGCCTCACGGGATCCAGCACGACGAGGCCGACGCCCAGGCGGCGCTCGAATTCATTCAACCGGACCGGGTCATCACGTACGACGTCGCGCCGGCCGTCCGCGGTTTCGAGTCCGCCTACGGTGCCGCGACCGGTGAGCAGCTCACCGATTTCACCCGTGGTAACACCAAGGCCCGCGTGCGTATGACAGCGCAGTACGCGGTGGGCGGGGACCACAACCTGCTGGTGATCGGCACGGATCACGCGGCGGAATCGGTCACCGGGTTCTTCACCAAGTTCGGCGACGGCGGCGCGGACGTCCTGCCCCTGGGCGGGCTGAACAAACGGCAGAACCGCCAGGTGCTCGCGTACCTGGGGGCCTCCGAGCAACTCGTGGGCAAGGTCCCCACCGCGGACCTCCTGGACGAGAACCCCGGGCGCACGGACGAGGACGAGCTGGGCCTGCGCTACGACGACATCGATGACTTCCTCGAGGGCAAGGACGTCCCCGAGGAGGTGGCCCGCAAGATCGAAAGCACGTTCCTGCGCACCCGCCACAAGCGCACGGTCCCGGTGACCCCGGCGGACAAGTGGTGGCGGGAGGGCTGATCCTCCCCGCCCGCGCGATGCCCAAGGGGACGGCCCTGGCCTGACTGCGCTGGACAACCGCATTGGCCATGCCCGCCGACGGCCTGCGCCGTGCGCGACCCCGGTCCGGACCCCTGTGCTTAGACTGGGCCCAGTGACACGGGGTGCCGCTGCACGTTCCCACGACCCACCGGGCCGGGGAGCCCTGGAGGCAATGGCTGAGATGACACCCGTCGAACCTGTCCAGTTAGTACTGGCGAAGGGATGTCACGGTGGCACCGCACGGGTGGCGCACCGCGTTCTTCGCCGTGAGCCACAGGAGTGAGCATGCGGATCGACACCACCATCGTCCTGATCACCGGAGGAGCCCGGGGTCTGGGTGAACATCTCAGCCGAGCCTTCGCCCGCGAAGGCGCCCGGGTGGTCGTGAACTACCACGCGAGCGAGGACCGCGCCCGCTCACTGGTGCGCGAACTCGGTGAGGACAAGGTCATTGCCGTTCGGGCGGACGTGACCGATGCCGGGCAGGTGCAGGAGATGGTGGCACTCGCCCAGGACCATTTCGGCGCGCCCATCACGGTGGCCGTGAACAACGCGCTGGTGGACTTCAGCTTCAACGGGGACGCCCGCCCCTCGCTCGAAAACCTCGCCGCCGAGGATCTTTCCCAGCAGTTCACCGGCGCGGTCGTGGGCGGACTCAACGTGATCCAGGCGGTCGTCCCGGGGATGCGCCGGTTTGGACACGGGCGCATCATCAACATCGGCACCAATCTCTTCCAGAACCCCGTGGTCCCCTACCACGACTACACCGCAGCCAAGGCCGCCCTGCTCTCCCTCACACGTACGGCGGCCAAGGACCTGGGGGCCCTGGGCATCACCGTGAACATGATCTCCGGTGGCCTGCTACGCACCACGGACGCGAGTGCCGCTACCCCGGCCGAAGTCTTCGACGCCATTGCCGCCGGTACGCCCCTGGGTCGGGTCACCACCCCGGAGGAGTTCGCGGACACCGCCCTCTTCTTCGCCTCCGACTGGTCCCGCGGCGTCACCGGGCAGAACCTCGTGGTCGACGGTGGACTGGTGATGGACTGACATGGCCGCCCCGCACGACACCGCGCGGACCCCGTCCGCCGCCCCTGCGGCGTCCACCCGTCCCACCCAGGTGAACCAGCTGCCCGGGACACCCGCCCGGACGCTGCGCCTCAACGCCTTCCTCTACGGGGCCGGCCACCACCAGGCCGCGTGGCGCGCGCCGGGCTCCCCGGTGCACCGCCTCACGGACATCGCCTACTACGAGGAGCTCGCGCGGACTGCCGAACGCGGTCTGTTCGACGCGGTGTTCTTCGCGGACGGGCACAGCGTGGGTGATGTCTCCGGCGGGCCCCGCTGGAGCCTGGAACCCCTGACAGCGCTGTCCGCGATGGCGCGGGCCACCGAGCGCATCGGCCTGGTGTGCACGGTGTCCACCACGTTCTTCACCCCGTTCCACGCGGCCAGGATGCTTGCGTCCTTGGACCACATCTCGGGCGGGCGAGCGGGGTGGAACGTGGTGACCTCCATGTGGGACTCCGAGGCCCGCAACCACGGCTACCGGGCCATGCCGACCAAGGATGAGCGCTACGAGCGCGCCCGCGAGTTCGTGGAGGTGGCCCGCGCCCTGTGGGCCAGCTGGGACGAGGACGCCGTCACCGCAGACCCGGAGGGCCGGTGGGCTGAGCCCTCCAAGCTGCACCGCCTGCACCACGAGGGCCGCCACTTCCTGGTGGACGGACCCCTCACGGTCCCGCGCTCCCCGCAGGGGGAACCGGTCCTCTTCCAAGCGGGTGCCTCCGGGCCCGGCAAGGCACTCGCGGCCGACTTTGCAGAGGGGATCTACGCCGTGGCCTACGATCTGCCCGCCGCACAGGAGTACTACGCGGCGGTGAAGGCCGAAGTGGCCCGCGCCGGGCGTGATCCCGGTTCCGTGATCGTGATGCCCGGTCTAGTCACGTACGTGGGCCGCACGCACGAAGAGGCCCTCGAGAAGCAGGCCAGCGTGGACCGTTTGCTCCCTGTGGAGCAGTCGCTCGCACAGCTCTCCACGTTCGTGGAGCAGGACTGCGCGCAGTGGGACCTAGATGCGCCCGTGCCCACGCTGCCGCCCCTGGAGGAGTTCACCGGTCCGCAGGGCCGCTACGGCACCATTCTGCGGATCATCGAGGCCGAGCGCCCCACGGTCCGCCAGTTGCTCGGCCGCCTCGCCGCCGGCGGGGGTCACTGCACGATGGTGGGCACCCCGGAGTCCATCGCGGATCGCATGCAGGAATGGTTCGACAACGCCGGCGCGGACGGCTTCAACCTCATGCCGCCCGTCCAGCCGGACTCCCTGGATGACTTCGTGGACCTCGTGGTCCCCGAACTCCAGCGCCGCGGCCTGTTCCGCACCGCGTACACCGCCACCACGCTGAGGGGTCACCTCACGCGGGGTTGAGGCCCCGCGGCGCAACCCCGCCACAGGACGACGACGCCGCCCCGCACGGTGGGCGGGGCGGCATCGTCGGTGGCGTCAGCGGCGTCGTCGTCGATCGGAAAGGTCCGGTCAGAGGAACGGGCGCAGCGGTACCAGGATTGTCTCGGCGACCCGGGCCATGGGGTGGCGATCGCGCCATTGGGGCGAGGACAGCTCCTCACAGTGCTCGCTGTCGGCGAGGAAGACCTTCTCCATCTCGGCCGCGAAATCCGGGTCCACGATCTCCACGTTGGTCTCGTAGTTGAACGAGAGGGAGAGCCGGTCGATGTTGGCGGTGCCCACGGTGGACCACTCGCCGTCGATCGTGGCGGTCTTGGCGTGGATCATGCAGGCGGCATACAGCAAGATGGTGACCCCACCCTCCAACAACTGGCCGTAGAACCCGCGGGACACCCAGTCCGCCAGGATGTGGTTGGAGTCCTTGGGGACCATGATCCGCACATCCACCCCGCGAGCGGCCGCGTCCAGGAGGCAGTCCAGGATCTGCTGGTCGGGGATGAAGTAGGGCGTGTTCACCCAGATGTGGTGCTGCGCCCTGTTGATCGCGTTCATGTACATCTCGCGGATGGGGTACACGAGCTGGATGGGCAGGTTCGCGGAGACCCGCACCTCCGGGTCCCAATTCTTGGGCGCCACCCAGTCGATGGCGTGTTCCGGGTCCCGGTCCTCGTTCCACACGCTCGCGATGGAGCTGCGTAACCCCCATACCGCAGGCCCGATCTCCCGGATATGCGTGTCCCGCCACTGCCGGGAATAGAGAGAACCGAAGTTGTAGCCCCCCACGAAACCGATGTTGTCGTCCACCACCAGGATCTTGGAATGGTTGAAGCCCGAGAACCGCAGGGGCCCCTTCCAGAACGGGCGGCGCACCACCGGCATCCGGTACACGTGGACCCGGTCCGAGAAGTCGTAGAAGGAGGACGGGATCACGAGGTTCGCGAACCCGTCGTAGATGATGAACACCTCCACGCCCCGATCCGCGGCCCGGTTGAACGCGTCCAGGAAGCGCTGACCCGTCTCGTCGTTCTTCCAGATGAACGTCTCCATGTGGATGGAGTGCTGGGCGTTGTCGATGGCCTCGAGCATGTCCTCGTACACCGACTCACCCGACGTGTAGATGGTGATGTCCGAGTCCTGCACGTGCGCGTTGAACGTCCCGGGGTGCGGGGCGTCACGCTGCTGACGCCCGTGATGCTTCCACCAGTCGAGCCCGGCGAGCGAGGCGATCACCACGGCCTGCGCCCCCAGCAGGGCACCAGCACCCGCACCGGCCGCTTTCAGGAGGATACGGCGTTCTCTGATCTCGGCTAGCGCCCGCCTTGCGTCCATGACCTCACACTACTGCGGCGTCACATGGCGCGTCCCGGATCATGACCGGACCGGCCCTGGGAATTCACACCGCCCGTCCCGCGACCAGGGGCACTGAGGTGTTACGCGGCGGGAATCCGCCGAATGGCAATCCACCCCGTCCCATAAGCCCTCGTGGAAGGACGACCTCGTGGGCGACGCCGCCACACAGAACCCGGGCGCCGCCGCATCCGTGGCCCCGGACGCTCGCGGCCGCGACGTCGTCGTCGTTTCCCGGGTGTTCCCGTGGACAGCTGCCGCCGCGCACCCGGGCCGTGCCCGCCCGCGGTTTCCCAGCGTGGGCCGCGGCTCGCTACGGTGGACCCCATGAGAATCGCCACGTGGAACGTGAACTCCATCCGCGCCCGCGCCGACCGCATCGAGGCGTGGCTCGACCGTTCGGACGTGGATGTCCTGGCCATCCAGGAGACCAAGGCCAAGGACGAGAACTTCCCATGGGAGCTGTTCGAGTTCGCGGGCTACGAAGTGGCGCATTTCGGCGTGAATCAGTGGAACGGCGTCGCCATCGCGTCCCGCGTGGGGCTCAAGGACGTGGAGCGCACGTTCCCCGGTCAGCCCACGTTCGGCAAACCCGGCCAGGAACCCGCCCAGGAGGCGCGCGCGATCGCCGCCACGTGCGACGGCGTGCGGATCTGGTCCCTCTACGTGCCCAACGGTCGCGGCCTGGAGGACCCCCACATGCCGTACAAGCTCGAGTGGCTGCGTGTCCTGGAGGGCCACGCCGAACAGTGGCTGCAGGAGGACCCGCAGGCCCAGATCGCACTTGTGGGTGACTGGAACGTGGCCCCGCGTGACGAGGACGTGTGGGACATCCAGCTCTTCCGCGACGGCGGGTACACCCATGTGAGCGAACCCGAACGCGCGGCCTTCAACGCGTTCATCGAGGACGCCGGGTTCCAGGACGTGGTCCGCGAGCGCCACCCCGGACCGGGCGTGTACACGTACTGGGACTACACGCAGCTGCGCTTCCCCAAGAAGGAAGGCATGCGCATCGACTTCCAGCTGTGCTCCCCCGCGCTCGCGGCCCGTGTGCAGGACGCGTGGATCGATCGCGAGGAGCGCAAGGGCAAGGGCGCGTCCGACCACGCCCCGGTCGTCATCGAGATCGACTGAGCCATGCCCCTGATCAACGTGGGCAGCGCCTACCGCAGCATCACGGGCCCGCCCATGCGCTTCGCGCTGCGGATCTACGTGCCCCAGCAGGATCTCGACGCCGCCTACGCACCCGGCATCCCCCGCGCCCTGGACCCCTTTACCGCGGGCGTGCACGAACTTTCGGAGCAACTGGCCCGACTGTCCGACACCTCCCAGCCGTTGCTCCCGCCCGCACGCGAGCCGCTGTGGACCATGCCGTTCTCCACCGCACCCGCCGGTTCACGGCGCCTGCCCGGACCCGCCGGCGACTTCCCGGTCTTCCACCCCACGCAACGGCTGCGTCGATCCCTTCGCCTGTTCACGGCCGCGGAGAACGACGACAGCGCCCAGTTGCTGCCGCTACTCGTTCCGGAGAAGCAGGTCAGCGACGCTGCGAAGGCCACGTCCCGCGAGACGTTCGACCCCGTGTACACCCGTGAGTCCGCGTACGTGGTCCCGCTCGCGTGGTTCGCGGCCTTCGCCCCAGAGGACCACGTGACCTCCTACCACTCCGGGCACGAGGTGCACCGACTCATCGCCCCCGCGGACACCGCCGCGCGCCGGGTGATCCAGGCCGCCCAGACCGTGGAGGACGCCGCTCAGCAAGCCTCGGGGGGCGCTGACGAGCACGACCTCCCGGACGAGGCGCGCCAGGCTGCGGCGTTCGCGCAGGACCTCACCCGCCTGGGGCGGTGGCTGGGCGCGTTCAGCGCTGCCTCCGTGGTGAGCCTGGACTACGGGTCCATCGCGGATCGAATCCAGCCGGACGAGAGCCCCCGGGACATGGCGGACGCCGTGGAACTGCTGCGCGAAGGGGATCTGGCGGCGGCCACCGCGGCGCTGCGCCGGATCTTCATGCGCTGGGCACCGTTGGCCCACTTGCAGCAGGCGAACTGAGGCGGGGAGGGGCGGCGGGCCGTCGTCCGACGCATCCGCGCCAACCCATCCTTGCGCTTTTACTCAGTTAAAGCAGATTTTCGGGCGCTGAGCTGTTTTTGCTAAGTAAAAGCGGGGGGACGTTCGGCGATGGGGGCGCGGTGGCTGCGAGGCCCCCGTGGGAGATGGGTAGCCTGGATCCCGTGACTTCCGACCCCTCAACGCACTCCGACCACCGCGCCACGGCTCCCTCCGCCCGGTCCGACCAGACCGCCTCGGTCTCCACTGCCAGCGCCAGCGACACCAGCGCCCGTACCGCGACCGGCACCGAATGGTGGCGTGACGCCGTCATCTACCAGGTGTATCCCCGCTCCTTCAAGGACTCCAATGGGGACGGCATGGGGGACCTGGGCGGGGTCACCCAGAAGCTGCCGTACCTCAAGCACCTGGGCGTGGACGCGGTGTGGCTCTCCCCGTTCTACCTCTCCCCGCAGCACGACGCCGGGTACGACGTCGCGGACTACCGCACCGTGGATCCGCGCTTCGGTTCGCTCGAGGACTTCGACCGGATGCGGGAGGAAGCGCACCGGTTGGGCCTGAAGATCATCGTGGACCTGGTACCCAATCACACGTCCGAGGACCACGAGTGGTTCCGGGCCGCCCTGACCTCCGAGCCGGGCTCCCCGGAGCGGGACCGCTACATGTTCCGCGAGGGCAGGGGCGAGAACGGCGAGGAGCCGCCCAACAATTGGAAGTCCTTGTTCGGGGGCCGGGCGTGGACCCGGGTGCCGGACGGGCAGTGGTATCTGCACCTGTTCGATTCTTCCCAACCAGACCTCAACTGGGAGAACCCGGAGGTGTGGGAAGAGTTCCGGGCGATCCTGCGGTTCTGGCTGGACCGCGGGGCGGACGGTTTCCGGGTGGACGTGGCCCACGGCATGATCAAGGCCCCGGGCCTGCCGGACTGGGACGAGCAGGTCCACATGGTCGAGGGCACGGATGTCCAGGGCGCCCAGGACGAGCCCGACGGGCCCAGCAAGACCATGGACACCGGCCCCTACTTCGACCAGGACGGGGTGCACGAGATCTACCGGGACTGGCACACGGTGCTTCAGGAGTACCCCGGTGATCGCATGCTCGTGGTGGAGGCATGGGTGGGTCCCGCCGAGCGCCTGGCTCGCTATGTGCGCCCGGACGAGGCGCAGCAGGCCTTCAACTTCGACTTCCTGGTGGCCGGGTGGCATCGCGACCGCATGCGGGACACCATCGAGATCTCCCTGCGCGCCAATGCGGCCGTGGGCGCGCCGTCCACGTGGGTGCTCTCCAATCACGACACGGTCCGCCACGCCTCGCGCTACGGGTTGAGCTCCCGCACGGCCTACCCCAACGGGATCGGCGCGCAGGACGAGCAACCACACGCCGGTCAGGGGCTGCGCCGGGCGGGCGCCGCCGCCCTCGTGGAGCTCTCCCTCCCGGGTTCCGCGTACATCTACCAGGGCGACGAGCTCGGTCTGCCGGAGCACACCGAGTTGCCGGATGCCGCGCGGCAGGACCCCACCTTCCATCGCACCGCGGGTTCGGAGCTGGGGCGCGACGGCGCTCGCGTCCCCCTGCCGTGGGCTCCCGTGGGTGACGGGCTGGGTTTCGGTCCGGATCCGTGGTTGCCGCAGCCCGAGTCCTTCGCTGGGATCACGGTGGACCACCAACTGGGTGACCCGCAGTCCACACTCAACCTGTACCGCCGGGCTCTGGAACTCCGGCACGACCTGGAACTGGGCACGGCCGAGTTCACGTGGCATCCCCTGAGCGAGGGTGACCAGGACGTCCTCGCCTACACCATGTCGTGCGGGACCGGCGAGACCGTGCTGGTGGCCGCGAACCTCGGGGAGAGCGAAATCGGTTTCGACGAGCTCTCCCGCGGTGAGCTGCTTCTGGCAAGTGGCCAGAACGCCGTGGTCAACGACCGGTTGAGCGTGGACAGCGCGGTCTGGCTGCGCCTGATGTGATCCCCGTGCCGAGGCTGACCCCCGTCTAAAGGGCGAAGCCCGGGACGAATGGCAAAACGGATCTCGGAACGGACCTCGGGATCAGTGGCGCGGTGTGCTCGCGCAATTAGCCCGCAACCACGACTCGGCCGGCTCCAACGCCCGGTGGATCCGCACGGCCTCTGAGGGCTGGAGGGTGGCGCCGGCGTCGTCGAGGATGTCCCGGACGTCGTCGAACGCCGGACGCACCTCGGCGGGGAGCTTCCCACGGAGCCGGCTGACGGACTCAAGGGCCTGTTCCAGGGTGTCCTCGTTCGCGTCCTCGTCCTCGCTGCGATCGGTGAGGGGCAGCAGCTCCAGCCCGCTGTAGACCTCGGCCACGTCGAAGCACGTCTGGGTGTCCGCGGGGCTCGCGGACGGCGCGCGGGACGCGGCGCTCGCGGACGGCGTGATGGGTGAGAGTTCGATCGTGGTGGTCTGGCCCTGCCGCGCGTCACACGCCGTGAGGAGCACGATGAGACCGGCCCCCGCCAGCAGTGCGCGCACTTGGTGATTCACAGCTGATCCTTCCGATCCGGCCGTCCGGGTCCGTCCGATCCGGCGTCGGGTCCCGCTGCGACGACGACGCCTCTTACGGCCGTCCGCGCCGTCGGAACCCGCTGCGCTCGCTGGCCCAGGGCTGCCGGACCGACGCAGCGGAACCGCGCAGTCCTTCCGCAGCGTCCGCGAACGGCCCTCTCCACGCTAGGGTCCCAACCTCGGCGCACCCTGGAGGTCGGGTGCACGCCACCACCACGCCACCAACCCGCAGCAGTGCTGGTCGAAGATACCGCCCGGCCCATGCCGAGCTACTTCGAGGGACCCGCCCGGCGAACGTCGGGCCGCTCCGAGAAGCGGGAAGACATGAAGAAACCCCCGCGTGTAGAAGCCACGCGGGGGTTCAGTGGCTCCGACCGGCGTCGATCCGGTGACCTTACGATTTTCAGTCGTACGCTCTACCAACTGAGCTACAGAGCCAGGCACGTTCCCGGAGGCAACATCCGGTGATATGCCGCAACGGCGCGAAAAGTTTCCTTTTCATCGCCGCCTGAGCGACCCTGACGGGACTTGAACCCGCGACCTCCGCCGTGACAGGGCGGCGCGCTAACCAACTGCGCTACAGGGCCTTGATTGTTTCCAACGAGTGAATATCCTACCAGGACGAACGACTCACTGTGCAAATCGCTCACCCCGCGGTACCTCGCACGGGAAAACGTACCCCCAACGGGATTCGAACCCGTGCCGCCGCCGTGAAAGGGCGGTGTCCTAGGCCGCTAGACGATGGGGGCCAGAACGCCGTCCGAGCATCACCAGCGGCAATATCGGACGATGGACCGTGAGTAGCTTAGAGGCAAACGGCTCGGTTGCACAAACCCGCGCGGTGTCCCGCCGGGCCCGCGCACGCCGCGGAACGGCGGGGATGGCACCCCGGGGGGCGGCACCCCGATGGGGCACATCGCGTTCGATACCAGGCGTCGGCACCGAGCAGCGGCGCCGCGTCGATTCAGATCGCGACGTCCGGTCTGTCCGAGAGTCGCGGGTCCCGGATGCACGGCACAATCATGGCCGGCCCGGCACTGTTGTGCAGCACCCCCTGGGACGTGGAGCCCAACAGCATGCCCGCGAATCCGCCGCGACCGCGGGTCCCCGTGACCACCAGTTGGTTCTGGGCCGAACGTTCCAGGAGGACGTGGATGGGGGATCCATCCACGAGCTCGCCGGTGATGTCCAGGTTCGGGAAGTGCCCGCGCAGCCACCGCACGCCGGCGTCGATCGCGGCCTGGATCTCCCCGCGCAGGTTGTCGAAGTCCACGGGCGAGGGCAGCCACGCGGAGGATCCGGAGTCCGACGGCGCGGCGCACACCACGGTCAGCGGCACCCCGAGCTGTTCGGCCTCCTCCGCGGCCCACAGCATCGCGGAACTCGCCTGTTGGGAACCATCCGAGCCCACGGTCACACCGTCCACGAACGCCTGACGGCGGCTCACGTTCTCGTGCAGTTGGTACTCCCTGCCCCACTGAAGGGGGATGATCCCCACGGGGCAGTGCGCGTGGGCGGGCACCGCGGTGGACACCGAACCCAGCAGGCGGCCGATCAACCCGCCCCGGCCGCGGGAACCCAGGACCAGCAACTGGGCGTCCTCGCTCAGTTCGAGTAACACACCGGAGGGGTCCCCGGCCTGGACGGTGGACCGGACGTCCACGTCCAACTCGGCCACGCGGCGTCGTGCCTCGCCCACGAGGTCCTCCACGGCCCGTTTCATGGCGGCGTCGTCGAACGCGGCGTAGCCGACGTCGAAAGTGGAGCCCCCGATCATCGGCACCGAGTAGGCGGTCACCACGTGCAACGGCGCCCCGCGACGGTGGGCCTCCCGGGCAGCCCAGTGCAGGGCGCCCATGCTCTGCTCGGAGCCGTCCACGCCCACCACGATCTCGGCAGTACGTGTGTCCATGATGATCCTCCTGCGCCCTCGGTTCCTGGCCCCAGCCTAGTCACGCGGGGAGCGGATCGGGCGGGGTCGGTGACATGATGGTGTGGTTCGGAACCGACGCCCCGCTCGCGCGCCACGGCACGCACGGGGACGGGGGGACACTTGACGGATCGATCCCGGGGGCCGCACGGCCTGCGGCACCGGCCCGTCCAACACAGGGGTCCACGGGACCCCGGAACGGAGACGAACCGTGAGCACACGCGGATCAGCACACCCGCCCGCCATGACGGCGCAGGTGAAGAGCGCCGCATGGCATTCCTGGGGTGGCAATCTCCGGAGCAGACCCGGCGCCACCGTGCGCCCCGAGGACTCGGACCAGGTGCTGCGTGTGCTCGAGGAAGCCGCGACCGCGGGGCTGAGCGTTCGGCCCTCCGGTTCCGGCCACAGTTGGTCCCCGCTGGTGCCCACGGACGGGGTCCGCCTGGACACCTCCCTGCTCACGGGACTCGCGAGCGTGGACGAGGACCGCCAGCAGGTCACGGTCTTCGCGGGCACCACGGTGCACCAGCTCAACCTGATCCTGGAGGAGTACGGACTGGCCCTGGCCAACCTGTCGGACTGCGCCCACATGACCGTGGCGGGCGCGATCGCCACGGGGACCCACGGCACGGGGCTCGGACAGCCCTCCCTGGGGGACCAGGTGATCGGGATCAGCCTCGCCACGCCCTCCGGGGACGTGATCAAGTGCTCCGAGACCCACCGCCCCGATCTGCTGCGCGCCGCTCGCGTGCACTTGGGCGTGCTGGGCGTGGTCCTCACGGTCACGCTGCGCTGCGTGAGCGCGTTCCGCCTGCACTGCGCCGAGTTCCGCGAACCCGTCGCGGGTCTCGTGGACTCACTGCAGGAACGGATGTCCGGCGCGGACCACTTCGAGTTCTCGTGGATGCCCGGCACGTCCGTGGCCCACACGCGCGTCATGAGCCGTCTGCACCGGCTCTCCACGACCTACACGAGCCCCGCCTCCCCGATCTCCCGCGCACTGCGCCGCACGGACGATGCCGTTCTGCGCACCTCACTGTCCGCCGGACTGGGGCGCGTGGGCACCATGATGCCCCGCACCGTGGGCGGGTTGAACAAGATCGGGTCCATGGCCGTGAGTTCCCGGCGCTACACGGACATCTCCTACCGAGCCTTCACCGCCTCACGACCGGTGCACTACGTGGCCAGCGAGTACGCCCTGCCCCTCGAGGCCACCGTCCCCGCGTTCCGGGAGCTGAAGGCACTCGTGGATCGCGACGGGTACAAACTCACCTTCCCCGTGATCGTGCGCTGCTCCCCGCCGGAGCAGGGCTACCTCTCTCCCGCGGCCGGTCGGTACACGGGGTGGATCAACCTGCGCCAGTACGGCAAACGCCCCCACAAGACGTTCTTCCGCGCGGCGGAGGAGATCTTCGTGGCCCACGGCGGGCGCCCCCACTGGGCCACCCTGCACACCCGTGCCGCCGCGGACCTCGCGCCGAGCTATCCCCACTGGGACGAGTTCCTCGCGCTGCGTGCAGAGCTCGACCCGGACGGTGTGCTGCTGGGTGAACACACCCGGGAGGTGCTGGGGGTCTGAGCCCTCGGGCCGCCCCACTCGCGCGGTGCCGGGGGTCCAGGTCCGGCCGGCGCGGCGTCGTGAACCCGACCCGTGCGGCATGGCGACGGCGGCACCGGCCCGTGCGACGTCGTCGACCCGGCCCCGGGAACGGCAGCGGCCCGCACCCGGTGTCATGAACCCGGGTGCGGGCCGCTGGAGCGCGGGCGCGTGACTACTTGGCGACGCCCTCGCGCGAGACCGAGATCATCTCGTCCCGCTCCACGACCTTGACGCGCTCGCGGGGGTTGCCCTCGGCGTCGTGGGAGGACTGCCCCAGGCTCTGTTCGTACTCGTCCAGCACGAGCCAGCCGTCCCACGTGGTGTACTGAACGCCCTTGTCCTCGAGCAGTTCCACCACGGCCTCGGGCTGCGGGTGATCCGGATCCGCGAGGGACGCGCGGTCCTCCATGATGTGGTTCACGGTCTCGAGGGCGTCGGACTTGGTGGCCCCGATCAGGCCCACGGGGCCGCGCTTGATCCAGCCCGTGGCGTACACGCCGGGAACCGGGGAACCGTCCGCCTCGATCACGCGGCCCTCCTCGTTGAGGATCACCCCGCGTTCGGGATCGAACGGCAGCTCGGGCAGGGGCGAGCCCAGGTACCCGATCGCGTGGTAGACGGCCTGCACGGGGAACTCGGTGTACTCGCCCGTGCCGGTCACGGAGGCGTCCCCGTTGAGCCGGGTGCGTTCCATGCGGATCGCGCGGACCTTGCCGTTCTCGTCCCCGAGGATCTCGTCCGGGGTCTGCAGGAAGTGCAGGTGCAGGCGACGGGACGCCGTCTTGGGGGAATCGTCCTCGCGCCACTTCTGCAGCGTCTTCATCATGACCTTGATCTGGTTGTTCTCGGTCATGGCCTTCTCGGAGGCCTCGTCGAACTGGAAGTCGTCGTCGTAGACCACGATGTCCACGTCACGGGACTTCGCGAGTTCACGTAGCTCGAGCGGCGTGAACTTGATCTGGGCGGGACCGCGGCGGCCGAAGATGTGTACGTCCGTGACGGGGGACTTGCGCAGCCCCTGGTACACGTTGCCCGGGATCTCGGTCACGAGCATGTCCTCGGCGTGCTTGGACAGCACGCGAGCCACGTCCAGGGCCACGTTGCCGTTGCCGATCACCGCGATCTCCTTGGCCTCGAGCGGCCACGTGCGCGGGTAGTCGGGGTGGCCGTCGTACCACGCCACGAAACGGGCGGCGCCGTAGGAGCCGTCCAGGTCCGCGCCGGGGATCTGCAGCGGCGCGTCGTTGACCGCACCCGTGGCGAAGATCACGGCGTCGTAGTGGGTCAGGAACTCCCCGAGGGTGATGTCCTTGCCGTACTCCACGTTGCCGAAGAACCGGATGTCACCGCGGTCCAGGATGGAACGCAGCGCCGTGATGATGCCCTTGATCCGGGGGTGGTCCGGGGCCACGCCGTAGCGGATGAGCCCGAACGGGGTGGGGTAACGGTCGAACAGATCCACGCTGACCTCGAGCTCACCCTCACGGACCGCCTCGGTCTTGGTGAGCATGTCCGCGGCGTAGATGCCGGCCGGGCCTGCGCCGATCACGGCCACGCGCAGCGGACGTTGGGTGTTGGAAGTTGTCACGGAATTCCTTTCGACGCGCACGCGTGTCTCACGTGCTTGCGGGGACTGCCTCCACGGTAGTGACATCAACTCATTAGTGCCTAAACACGGGCGGACGAACGAGCATCTGCGGAGGGTGCGAGCGGCGTCGACGTAGTATTTCTACACAAACACCCCCGCCGTTGTCGGTGCTCCCTGCCCAGCCGTCCGTGAGGATCCCCATGTCGTCAAGCACTCCGCCAGCCACCCGGACCGAACCGCGAGGCGGACTGGACCGCTACTTCTCGATCACCCGTCGCGGCTCCACCGTGGGCCGTGAGATCCGCGGTGGCGTGGCCACGTTCATCGCCATGAGCTACATCGTGGTGCTCAATCCTCTCGTGCTGGGCTACGGCGAGGACGGCGCGGGCAACATCCTGGGCGGTGAACGTGTCGCCGCGATGACCGCACTCGTGGCCGGCGTGCTGACCATCCTCATGGGGCTGTGGGCCAAGTCCCCGTTCGGCATGGCCACGGGTCTGGGCGTCAACGCGTTCCTGGCCGTGACGATCGCCACGAACCCGGGGCTCACATGGCCCGAGGTCATGGGTCTGGTCATCTGGGCCGGTGTGATCATGGTGATCCTGGTGCTCACCGGGTTCCGCACCGCCGTGTTCAACGCCGTGCCGGACTCCCTCAAGACCGCGATCGTGGTGGGGATCGGGCTGTTCATCGCACTGCTCGGTTTCGTCAACGCCGGCTTCGTGCGGCGGATCCCGGACGCCGCCCACACCACGGTTCCCGTGCAACTGGGCAACGGCGGTCAGCTGTTCGGCTGGCCCACGCTCACGTTCGTGGTGGGGTTGTTGCTGACCGTGGCGTTCGTGGTGCGCAACGTCAAGGGCGGGATCCTGATCTCCGTGGTGCTCACTACCATCCTGGCGCACGTGTTGGAAGCGGTCTCCCCCGCGGGGTCCGCGACCGAGAACCCTCACGGCTGGTCGCTGGTGGTACCCGCCAACCCCGAGGGTCTGTTCGCCCTACCGGACCTGTCCCTGATCGGTGCGGCCGCGCCCATCGACGCGTTCCGTCAGCTCGGGGTCATCGCGTGCGCCCTGTTGATCTTCACGATCCTGCTCTCCATCTTCTTCGATGCGATGGGCACCATGGTGGGCCTGTCCCAACAAGCGGGTCTCGTGGACGCGAACGGACGGATCGAACGCGTGGACCGCGTGCTGCTCGTCGACGCGCTGGGCGCGGTGGCCGGCGGTACCGGTTCCGTGTCCTCGAACCAGATCTTCGTGGAGTCCTCCACGGGTATCGCCGAGGGCGCCCGCACCGGTCTTGCCAACGTGGTCACCGGCGTGCTGTTCCTCGCGGCCATGTTCCTCACCCCGCTCGTGAACGTGGTGCCCTTCGAGGCCGTGGCCCCGGCCATGGTGGTCGTGGGCTTCCTGATGGCCCGCAACGTGGTGCACATCGACTGGAGCGACTGGGGTGTCTCCGTCCCCGCGTTCCTGGCCTTCGCCGTCATGCCGTTCACCTACTCGATCGCCAACGGCATCGGCGCGGGCTTCGTCTCCTACGTCTTCATCCGCCTGGTGCAGGGCCGCGCCAAGGACGTCCACCCACTCATGTACGTGGTGGCGCTCGCCTTCGTGCTGTTCTTCGGCATCGGCGTCGTAGAGGGTTGGACCCGCTGACACCGCCCTTCTCCTGACGACGACGCCACTCGCGCCATTCCGCGCTCAGCCCCCGCGGGTGCCGTGACGGGTCACGCCTCGGAACCGTTGCCGGGTGAGGGCATCGGGACCGGATCCGCGGGCTTGTCGTGCCACGGCTGGGCATCCCCCGCGAACTCCCGGCACCACGCGGTGTCCTTGTACTGCGCGGGCAGGGAACCGCCCAGTAGCTCCTTGGCGAGCGCGGCGGCGTCGGCGGAACCGGCCGCGGGCAGGGCGGCGCGGGAGGCCGCGAGCACCACGTTGCCGTAGCGGCGGCCCTTGAGCATCGCGGGATCCGCGACGGCGGCCACGTGCTCGAAGACCTCGAGCAACGCGGCGATCTCCGCGCGTGTGCCCTTGAGGTTGCGAGTGTCCCCCACGTTCAGCACGTAGATCCCGTCCGGGGAGAGCACCCGGTCCACGTGCCGGGTGAACTCCACCGTGCGCAGGTGTCCCGGGGTCTGCTCCCCCGCGAAGACGTCCCGCAGCACGACGTCGCGCGAGTCCTCCGTGAGTGTCTCCGTGACCTCCCGGGCCTCGCCCGCGCGGATCCGCAGCAGCGGTGCGCGGGGCAGATCGAGCCATTCGCGCACGAGGCGCGTGAGAGCGGCGTCGAACTCCACGACCACCTGGCGTGCCTGCGGATAGCGCCACGCGAGGTAGCGGGCCATGGAACACGCGCCGCCGCCCAGGTGCAGGACCCGCAGCGAGGTGGGATTCAGGTGCGTGTTCACATGCTCCTCGACCACGGTGGAGAACCAGCGCATGTACTCGAACTCGAGCTGGTCCGGGCGGTCCGGGACGATGTGCGAGGACGGCACCCCGTTCACGCGCAGCAACCACGCCCCCGGGACGTAAGGATCCCGCTGCAGTTCCACGGTCCCGGTGTCCGTGGTCCAGGTGCGCTCCACGAGCCCCGGAGCATCCGACGACGACGCCGCGCCACCCGCTTCCGTGCCCTTCTTCCGGTTCTTCCTGCTCACCTGTGTGACGTCACCCGCGTGCTCGCCCGCTCGTGCTCACCCGCGCGCTCGCCGCTGGACACGCACAGGGTGGGGAGGCCGCTACTTGTCACCGGTCGTGATCCCGCGCCGCTCCTGGGACCTACCGAGCTCGTGGGTGTGCAGGGCGGACTCGAGGCGCTCCACCTTGCCCGCGAGCTCACCGGTGTGCCCCGGGCGGATGTCCGCCTTGAGCACGAGGGACACACGCGGGCCGTAATCGGCCACCGCGGCCGTGGCTTCCTTGACCACGGCCATGCACTCGTCCCACTCACCCTCGATGGTGGTGAACATGGAATCTGTGCGGTTGGGCAGCCCGGACTCGCGCACCACGTGCACCGCCGCGGCCACCGCGTCGTGGACGGAGGCATCCGGGTTGTCCCCGCCGCTGGGGGAAACTGAGAAGGCAACCAACATGGACCCAGTCTCGCACCGGTGTCGGGCGAGCGCGACCCCCGCCACAATGTGTTCCCTCGGCGTCGGCCCCGAGGCCCGCACACCGCCTGTTCATGCGATTTTCGTACGAAACCAGCCCGGTGGGACGACTCGTGGTCGGAGGCGGGTTCCCTAGACTGGGACGTATAGCCGGTCGACCGTGAGGGAGCTCGTTCCATGACGCAGGGCATCTACATTTCCGCCATGACACCGCGGAGCGGCAAGACGCTGGTGGCACTGGGCCTCGCGGACACCATGTTCAAGCGCACGGACGCCCTGGGTTTCTTCCGCCCGGTGTTCGACGGCACCTCCCCCGAGGAGGATCCCGTGCTGCAGCTCATGAAGCGCACCTTCGACCTCCCGGACTCCCGGTGCCGGGGCGCGGTGTCTCTGGAGCGCTGCCGCGAGATCCTCGCCTCCGGTGAGCACGACGACCTCGACTCCGCCGCCATGGCCGTGTACTCCGAGATGGCGCTGGAGTGCGATGTGATCGTCGTGGACGGCACCGACCTGCTGGCCCACAACGCTGTCACCGCCGAGTTCGACCTCAACGCCCGCCTGGCCAACAACATGGGCTGCTCCGTGGCCGCGGTGATCGGAGCCCACGAGTCCGGGCGTGTGAAGGACGTGCTCAACGCGATCGACGTGACCCGCACCGAGCTGCGCCAGGCCGGGTGCGACATCTACGCCGTGATTGTCAACCGCGCGGACCCGGAGCAGGCGGAGCAGATCCGCCGGGAGGCCAAGCCCGGCAACCACAACCTCCCCGCGTACGTGATCCCGGAGATCCCCGCGATCTCGAACCCCACCGTCGCCGAGCTCGTGGATGCCCAGGGCTACGGCACGGACTTCAACTCCACGTCCCTGGACCGCGACATCAAGGCCGTGAAGGTGGCCGCGATGACCGCCGGGAACTTCCTGGACCAGATCGCGGACGGGGATCTGGTGATCACCCCCGGGGACCGGACGGACGTGGTCTCTGCGACCCTGGCGTCGTCGTTCGCCTCGACCCTGCCCGTGCCCGCGGGAATGTTGCTCACGGGCGGGTTCCGCCCCGAGGGCGCGGTCGCGTCCTTGCTGGCCGCGGCGCCGTTCCCCGTGCTGACCACCGACCAGGACACGTTCTCCACCGCGGAGGCCGTGGGCACCACGCGCGGTACCCTGGCCGGCGCCCACTCCCGCAAGATCGCCGCCGCGCGCGGCGCGTGGGCCGAGTACGTGGACAGCGACGAACTCTCCGACCGGCTCTCCCTGCCGCGACCCGTCAAGCGCACGCCGCTGCGTTTCCTCCACGAGCTCGTGGAATCCGCGCGCGCGGACCGCAAGCACATCGTGCTGCCCGAGGGTGACGACCCCCGCATCCTGCGCGCCGCGGAGATGATCCACCGCCGCAACTTCTGCGACCTCACCGTGCTGGGCGAACCCGAGAGCGTCCGGGCGCTCGCACAGTCGGAGGGCATCGATCTCGACTTCGACGCCGAGGGTCTGCACGTCGTCGACTTCCAGCACGACGCCGCACTGCGCGAGAAATACGCCGACGAGTACGTGAAACTGCGCTCCCACAAGGGTGTGAGCAAGGAACAGGCCCTCGAACGGATGACCGACGGTTCCTACTTCGGGACCATGATGGTGCAGATGGGGGACGTGGACGGAATGGTCTCCGGAGCGGCCCACACGACCGCCAACACCATCCGCCCCGCCCTAGAATTCGTGAAGACCCGCGAGGGCGTACACATCGTCTCCTCCGTGTTCTTCATGCTGCTCGCGGACCGCGTGCTGGTCTACGGCGACTGCGCCGTGAACCCCAACCCGGACGAGCAGGCCCTCGCGGACATCGCCCTCGCCTCCGCCCAGACCGCCCGGGAGTTCGGAGTGGAGCCGCGCGTGGCCATGCTCTCCTACTCCACCGGCGGGTCCGGTTCCGGGGAGGACGTGGAGCGCGTACGCGCCGCGACCGACCTCGTGCGCGAGGCCCACCCCGATTTCGAGGTCGAGGGGCCCATCCAGTACGACGCTGCCGTAGACGCCTCGATAGCCAGGTCCAAGCTGCCGGGCTCGCACGTCGCGGGGCAGGCCACCGTGTTCGTGTTCCCGGACCTGAACACCGGCAACAACACCTACAAGGCCGTCCAGCAGTCCGCGGGCGCGGTGGCCGTGGGCCCCGTGCTGCAGGGGCTGCGCAAGCCCGTGAACGACCTCTCCCGCGGCTGCACCGTGGACGACATCGTCAACACGGTCGCGATCACCGCGATCCAAGCACAAACGCTGTGACGACACGGCGGCCCCGCGCGCGGGGCCGCCGTGTCCGCGTTGGTGACGCAGCGGCGTCGTCAACCCCGAACTCCGCCACTGGCAACCGCGGCCCGCGCGCCGCCGAAGGGAAACCACCATGCTCGTACTGGTCGTCAACTGCGGCTCGTCCTCCATCAAGTACCAGGTGCGGGAGGTCACACCGGAGGGCTCCGAGCCCAGCGTGTACACCTCCTCCATGCCCGCGATCAACGAGAACGTCCCCCTCGCCACGGCCACCGCGGGCATGGCAGGCGGTGAAGTGATCGCCAAGGGGCTCATCGAGAACATCGGCACCTCGGACGTCAAGGACCACACCCAGGCCCTGCAGATCCTCTCACGTCGCCTGGACGAAGAGCTCGGCGGGCGCACCATCGACGCCGCGGGCCACCGCGTGGTGCACGGCGGCGAGCGCTTCTCCGCCCCCGTGCTGGTGAACAACGAGATCATCCGGGCGATCGAGCGGCTGGCCCCGCTGGCACCGCTGCACAACCCCGCGCATGCCCTGGGACTGCGGGCCATCCAGAAGACCTATCCGGGGATGCCCCAGGTGTGCGTGTTCGACACCGCCTTCCACCGCACGATGCCCGAGAAGGCATGGCGCTACGCCGTCCCCGAGCAGTGGTACGAGCTACACGGGATGCGCCGCTACGGTTTCCACGGCACCTCGCACGACTACGTGACCGGCAAGGCTTGCGAGTTCCTGGGCATCCCGCGGGAACAGTTCAACACCGTGGTGGCCCACCTGGGCAACGGCGCCTCGGCCACCGCCATCCGCGAGGGCCGCTCCTACGACACCTCCATGGGCTACACCCCCCTGGCCGGACTGGTCATGGGCACCCGTAGCGGGGACCTGGACCCCTCCGTGGTCACCGCCATGCTGGAGCGCAACCCCGGGATGAGCGCCCAGGACATGAACCGAATCCTCAACAACGAGTCCGGTCTGCAGGGCGTCTGCGGGGACTCGGACATGCGGGCCGTGGCGCAGCGGGCCAGCTCCGGGGACCGGCGGGCGCAGCTCGCACTGGACATGGCCGCCTACCGCCTGGCGAAGTACATCGGCGGCTACCACGTGGCAGTCGGTGGAGCCCACGCGCTGATCTTCACGGCGGGCATCGGCGAGAACTCCCCCAAGTTCCGCGCCCTGGTGTGCGACCAGTTGGGCGCGCTCGGGATCACCCTGGACCCCACGCTCAACGAGGCCCCCCGGGGGGACGTGGCCCGCATCAGTGCGGAGACCTCCGCAATCGAGGTCCTCGTGGTGGCCACGGACGAGGAGCGGGCCATCGCGGAGGCCACGGCCGGGCTGGTGTGGGAGCGGGTCAAGAAGTAGCACCTCGCGCACCAGACCCCCCACGCCCCGCCCCCCCCCGCAATCGCGTGCTGTAACGGAGCAGGTGCCATCTACTGTTCGGTAGACGGCACCTGCTGAGTTTTTGCAGCGCGCGGGGCGGCGCCGACGGGCGGATCAGCCCTGCTTGGTCACCGGCTCCTGCGCGGACCACGGGAAGACAATCCACTCGTCCGTGGACTTCCAGGAGAAGTCCGGACGGACCTCCGAGCGGGGCTTCTCGTAGACCACGGCGGAGCGGCACTCGGCGCCATAGCCGCGCAGCAGCTCCAGCACGAGGGAAAGGGTGCGTCCGGAGTCCACGACGTCGTCCACGACCAGCACCTTCTTGTCGCTGATGGAGTCCGTGTCCAGCATGGGGGCGAGCAGCACCGGGTCCGGAAGGGTCTCGTGGACGTCCGTGTAGAACTCGACGTTCACGGCGTCAGAGAGCTTCACGCCCATGGCGTAGGACAGTGCCCCGGCGGGCAGCAGACCACCGCGCGCCACCGCGATGATGATGTCTGGGACGAATTCCGAGTCCACGATCTGCTGGGCGAGTTCCCGGGTGGCGGTCCCGAACCCCTCCCAGGTCAGGATTTCCTTGTTGTCCAGTTCGGTGGAGTCCGCGTGAAAGGCCATTCCCGTAGGGTAGTCGGTTTTGCGCGGCGGGCACTGCACGCGCCGCGCCCGCCTACACTTTCTGTGTCCCCTCACGACTGCCCCGATCGAGGATCCTCATGCCCAGCAGCGCATCACCCGCCCTTTCCCACGAGCGGGGGTCCCGCCCCGAGGACGAACGGCTCGGCGCCGGGCGCACCGTGGCGTACGCCGTGCAGCACATCCTCACCATGTACGGCGGTCTGATCGCCGTGCCGCTCGTGGTGGCCAGTGCCGCCGGGTACGACGCCGCCACCACCGCCCTGCTCGTGGCCGCCGCCCTGTTCGTGGGCGGGTTCGCCACGTTCCTGCAGGCGTGGGGGCTGCCGCGGATCGGTTCCCAGCTGCCGCTCGTGCAGGGGGTCTCCTTCACCGGGATCGCCACGATGCTGTCCGTGCTGGCCACGGGGGGCGGCATCCAGTCGGTGATGGGCTCCATCATGGTGGCCTCCGCCTTCGGGTTCCTGGTGGCCCCCTTCTTTGCCCGCGTGCTGCGCTTCTTTCCGCCCGTGGTCACGGGGTCCATCATCACGACCATTGGCATCACCCTGGTGCCCGTGGCGGCGTCGTGGTCCATGGGCGGGGACGAGAAGGCACCCGGCTACGGCTCGCTGGGCAACATCGCCCTGGCGGGGGTCACGCTGCTTGCCGTGCTGCTGCTGTCCAAGTTCGGCGGAGCGGTGCTGTCACGGCTGGCCATCCTGGTGGCGATCGTGGTGGGCACCGTGGTGGCGTGGGCCACCGGCATGGCGGACTTTTCGCACGTGGGGCAGGGGCCGTGGGTTGCGCTGCCCTCCCCGTTCCACTTCGGTGCACCCACGTTCCATATGGCGGCGATCGTGGCCATGGGCATTGTGATCCTGGTGAACATGGCGGAGACCACCGCTGACATCCTGGCCCTGTCCGAGATCACGGGCTCGCGCATCAACTCGGCACGCATCGCGGACGGGCTGCGCGCGGACATGCTGTCCTCCGCCGTGGCGCCGGTGTTCAACTCCTTCACGCAGACGGCGTTCGTGCAGAACGTGGGCCTGGTGGCGATCACCAAGGTCAAGAGCCGCTACGTGGTGGCCCTGGGTGGCGTGTTCATGGTGCTGCTGGGCATGCTGCCCGTGCTCGGCCAGGTCATCGCCGCCATCCCCCTGCCGGTGATGGGCGGTGCGGGCTTCGTGCTCTTCGGCACCGTGATGTCCTCGGGCATCCGCACGCTGGCCCGTGTGGACTACCGCGGCGGCATGAACCTGATCATCGTGGCCGTCTCCCTGTCCTTCGGCATGGTCCCGATCGTGGTCCCCACCTTCTACGACGCGTTCCCCGACTGGGTGGGCATCATCTTCTCTTCCGGCATCTCGTCCGCCGCCGTGGCCGCGCTGGTCCTGAACTTCTTCTTCAACGAGATGGGCCGCAGCCGGCGCACCACCGAGGCCATGGGCATGAACACCGTGGGGCTGCGGGTGCTCTCCCCGCGCGAGGCTGGCGCACTGCAGGACGGCGACCAGTTCGTGGACGGCCGCCTGCTGGACGCCCAGGGGCGGGAGATCCCGTTCGCGTCCTCCCAGGAGCAGTACGAGTCGGTGCGCGAACGCATCAACGCGGGCGAGCTGACTTCGCTGGAGGACATTCGCCGCGCGGTGGATAACTAACCCCGGACGACGTCGCTCCCCACCTGCGCGTCTCTCCTCCCCTTCTCCTCCGCGAGTCTCGGCCTGTGCACCGCCGGCGCTCCACCGCCGCGGATTTCTGCCCCTCCTCCGCCCCGAGGGAGCAGCCGTACGAGGGGACGCACACCGCTGCCGGGATCACGCGCTGCCCCTCATCGGCGCACCCGGTGGTAGGCCGCCACCACGTCCTGCGCACGGGGCAGGGCCAGATGGCCCGGGTGGCCGCGGTGGTGGGCCAGGGCATCCAGTCCGTCCCGCACCACCCGTTCCAGGGCCGCGTCCACCAGCTCGGTCAGAGGAGTGCGGCCGTCGGCCGTGCGCTCGACCTCCTCCAGAAGCCGCGCAATCGCTTCCGTCTGCGAAGGGTCCACGAGCTGGCTCAGAGCGGAGAGGTCCACGTCCTCGCGGCCCCACTGGATGGTGTCGAGACCGCGAGCTCGAGCGGGTTTGTCCCTGCCGCCCCGCTGGGCGGCGCCATGGCGCGGACCGGACCGGGAGACGTCGTGCCCCGCGGCACCTGGTCCGGACAGGGTGGCACCGCGTTCGACCGGGACCGTGCCGGGCGCTTCCGGGGCGCCGCCAGGAACGTGCGGGCGGATCTCCCCGAAGGATGCCGCAGGACGCATGTCCTCGGGGCGCGGGAAGTCCCGCACCACCTGCCGGGCGCGGTCGGTGACATCCACGGCGCGGTAGGCGTCCATGGCTATCACCAGGTCCGCGACGTCCAGGAACGCCCCGGAGCCACCCGTGACCAGGATCGAAGACACCCCACGCTCCGTGTAGAGGGCCCCCACGCGGTCCACGAACGGTGTGATGGGCTCGCGTTCGCCCGGAACCATGGCCCGCATCCGCTCGTCCCGCACCATGAGGTTGGTGGCGCACGTGTCCTCGTCCAGCAGGAGCACCGCCGCCTGCGCCTCGACGGCCTCCACAGTGGCGGCCGCCTGGGACGTGGAGCCGGAGGCGTTGGACGTGCTGAAGTCGCGGGTGTCCGCGCCGGTGGGCAGGTTGTTGATGAACGGCGAGACGTCCGTGTTGCTCACGGCCCGGCCGTCCTCCGCGCGCACGGACATGGCGCTCGGCAGGGTGACCACGCGTTCGCGGCCGTCGCCAGGCACGTGGCTGTAGACCCCGCGCTCCAGGGCCTGCAGCAGCGTGGACTTGCCGTGGTAGCCGCCACCCACGACCACCGTGACGCCCTCGGGGATCCCCATGCCGCTCACGGTCGACCCGTCTTCGAGCTCGAGCTCCACGCGCAGCTCCGGAGGCGTCTCGAACGGGACGGCGCCCCGGGCAAGCGGTTCGTCCCGGTGCCCGGAGGCGCGCGGCAGCACGGCGCTGTCCGCGACGAACGCCACGAGTCCACGCTGCGGCAGCTGCTCCCGCAGGTGCTGGGCGTCCAGGTGGGAGGTCACGTGGGCCTGCAGGGCGCGGGCGTCCAGGTTCTCGTACCGCAGCGCGCGCTCGACGACGCCCGGCAGCACCTCGGTGAGCAGCCGGTGCGCGGCATGGCCCTTGATGCGGCGGCCCGCGGCGGGCAGGGCGATCTCGCAGCGCACCTCCACGGCTCCCGCGTCAGCGGTCTCCGACGACGCCGCACGGCCGGCTCCGCGCCCCCGGTCCACCGTTCCGGCGTCCCCCGCACGGCGCATCCCGGACTCGCGTGCCGGGGCGGGATCCACCGCGTTCCCGGGATTCGGAACGATCACGGAGGAGCGCTCGAGGATCTCCTGGCCCGTGCGCTGGATCGAGATGCCACCGGAGTCCTTGCCGCCGCGCGGACCCAGGTCCCGGGCGGCCCGGGCGAACTCCCGGGTGAGGAAGTCCCCGGCGGCCACGCGGGCGTCCCGGGTGGCGATCAGCTCGGGCGGGATCCTCGTGTCGGACAGGCTGACCCGGATCCGGGCCAGGGACGGCGGGGCGTACGGGTCCGACTGCACCCGGTCCACGATCAGCTCCGCATCCCCCAGCCGCCACGAGCCCTTGAGCTGCTTGTAGGCGCCGTAGCTGCTGCCGTCCAGGCGGCGGAGGGTCTGGGCGAGGTCCGTGCGCGGTGAGCTCATGGGTCCATGGCACCACACGAACCGGGGGTTCAGCACGCCCTGGCGCCAGCTCTTCCACGGAGCCGGCGAACGAACCAGACGCAGCAGCTTGGCAGGATCCAGAAGGATGGGCGGGCCAAGATTGACGCCACGAACCCGCGACTACTGTTTCTTCATATGCTAAGTTTCGCAATATGCGAAACGAGCAGTTTGAAGAAACAGTTCTCCTGCGTGAGTGCACGGGGCTGCTTCGATCCCTCCTGCCTGGCTCGTGGGACATAGAGGCCCAGCAAGAACCGCGCCGCGTGGGCTTCGGTGGCACAGACGGCGGCGGGCGCGTTGTTCGCCCGGATGCGATCGTCACCATCACGCCCCCCGCCGGAGAACCGCTCAAACTGGTCACAGAGGTGAAACGTTCGGTAGGTGGTCAGCTGCTCTCCCAGGTCGCCAACCAGGTTTCGCACTATGCCTCCATGGCGGGCGGGGAACCAGCACTGTTCGCGGAATACATACCCCCCTCCGTTCGTGGACGGTTGGAGGAACTGGGCATCAATAGCGTGGACACCACGGGATGGGTCCGTATCGTCTCCAGCCATCCCGCGATTCTCATGACGCACCCCGGGGCCACCCGGGCACCTTGGGTACGTGATGAGACAATTCAACGCCTCACGGGCCCCTCAACCTCCCGCGTCCTCCGACAGTTGATCACCTCTGATGCCCCCCTCGGTGTGCGAGAGCTTGCCCTGGCATGCAGTGTCAGCCCCGGCACAGTTGCCAAGCTCCTACCCACCCTGACAAGAGAAGGCATCATCACCCGGACCCCCCGGGGGGGGATTCAGTCAATCCATCGCCGGGAACTTATTTACCGATGGGCGCAGGACTACAGCTTCCTCTCCGGCAATCGGCACCCCCTCTCCCTGCTTGACCCCAGGGGCCCGGAGCATGCCTTGACGATGCTGCACGGCAGAGAGGATGTTCTGCTCAGTGGTGTCCATGCAGGACGTGCCCTGCTGCCGGAGGGAACCACTGCCGTGGTCCCCGCAAAACGCGTCCTGGCATACACCGCAGACCCACTCCTTCTCGCCGAAGATCTGGGGCTGCGACGCGGGGAGCGAGCGCGAGCAAACGTTCTTCTGGCTGCCCCCATGGACGGCAGACTTATGGAGGAGGGGTGGGTCTCGCCCCGGACGGAACTCAGACTTGCGCCCACGGGACAGGTTCTGGTGGATCTCCAGTCCAGTGGTGGCCGAGAAGCCGACCTGGCGCACCAAGTGATGGAACGGCTGCCAGACGACGGCCGACCTTGGATCAGCGGAGAGACCGGCACGTCTTGGAGGTTCAAATGACTGCTCCCGTCGAATATGTCATGGCCAGGTCCGCACTCATCGACGCGCTTATCGCACTGCGCGATCACAGCTCAACCATCATCCTCATCGGGGCGCAGGCCGTCTACGAGTGGACGGGGGAGGGTGAACTTGCCGTCGCCGTCATGACCACGGACGCAGACCTAGCCCTAGATGCCAACAGGCTAGACCCCACACCTGAAATCGCCGCGACCCTCACAGCGCACGGTTTCTCCCGCCGCCCCGGTGGGAATCCTGGGCAGTGGCTGAGCAGCAATGACATAGCCGTCGACCTCATGGTGTCCGAGCACCAGGCAGGGAAGGGTCGCCGTTCGGCCAAGATCCCACCGCACGAAAGTTTCGTGGCCAGACGGGGCCGTGGGCTGGCCCCCGCACTCATCGACAATGAATTGCGCACCATCGAGGCCCTCAGCCCTCGAGACTTTCGGAGGGCGCAGGTCTTAGTGGCGTCTCCGGCTGCGCTAATCGTGGCCAAGTGCATCAAAATCAAGGAACGCCACGAGGCAATGCAGGCGGGCGAGCGGAACCGCATCAAGGCCAAAGATTCGCTGGATATTTTTCGTCTCTTGTACGCCACAGAAACTGCGCCTCTCGCTGACAGGTTCATGATCCACCGCAGCTCTCCCGAAGCCGACAGTGAGTCCCGCGAGGCAATCTCGTTCCTGGCAACGCGCTCTGCCGACACTAACTCGCTCCTGCCACAGCTGGCCGCGCACGCCGCCGATGACGACGCAGGGGAGGTAGCAGAATCGTTCGTCCTCTTGGTGGAGGAATTGCTTCTCAGGCTCCAGGAACTGGACGGTCAGTAACCCGCCCCAGCACCAGCGCCACCACCAAGCACAGCACGTACGCCCCGGCGACGGCGGCCCATCCGGCGGTGAACGCCCCCGTGAGGTCCACGAGCTGGCCCACCACCACGGGCCCCAGCGCGAAGCCCAGGTACATCCCGGTGGCCACCAGTCCGGACGCCACACCGATCCGTGCCCCGGACACGGCGGCGACGATCCCCGAGTTGATCACCACGTTCGCGGCCAGCGGCAGCGCGGCGTGGAAGGCGACGCCCAGCCACATGAGCCAGTGCTGCTGCGTCGTCTCCGCGAGCACGAGCAGCCCGAGCCCCACGATCCCGCCCAGGCTCATGACCTGGATCAGCGGTGCGGGTCTGCCGAGCCTGCCGGTCACCCGGCCCCACCCGATCCGGCTTCCGATCCCGATCACCCCCATCATGCCCAGCAGCAACCCGGCCACCGTGACGGTGTACCCCATGGCCCGCACCGCGAACAGGGACGCGTACACGTTCACGCCCTGCGTGCCCACCGCGTTGAGGAAGGACGTCAGCGTCAGCAGCCACACCGCGGGCGGCAGCGCCCCCGACGACGCCGCGGCGGAGGGCGCGACGGGAGAGGGAGCGGGCGGCGTCGTCGGGGTGTTCTCTCGGACGCGGCGCTGTAGCCGGGTGACCACGGTCCACCCCGTGACGAGCAGGGGAACACACAGCAGCGCGCCGAACAGCGCGGCACCCCGCCACCCGAACGCCGCGCCCGCCACCGGGAACGTGAGGCCCGCGACCAGCAGACCCACCTGCACCCCGGACTGCTTCCACCCCATCCACGCGGAGCGCTGGGCCAGCGGCACGCGCTGCGCGACGATGCGGTTGGTCACCGGGTTGGAAAAGGACTGCGCGAGACCCGCAATCAGGGCCGCGACCAGCAGCATGGCGTAGGACTGCCACGTGGCGCTGAGCAGGAACGCCACCAGCACACCCCCGAAGATCAGGGTGAGCTGCACGCGGGTGTCAATGCGGTCCGCGAGCACTCCCAGCAGCGGCGCCGCGAGACCCGCTACCACGAACACCGCCGTGATGATGAACCCATACTGCCCCTCGGTGATCCCGTAGCTCTCCACGATGGTGGCGCTCAGCGCACCCACCCCGTAGTTGAACACCGGCCCGGCGGCCATCGCGGCCATGAGCACCGCCAGCAGGATTCCGGGGGCCTTGCGCGTCGGCGCGGATGGGGTGCGGGTCACAGTCGATCACCCTAGCCCCGCACCGCGCCCTCGACCTCCCGTAGGCTTTCCCCACGACTGAGAAAGGCGGACGTCATGAGTGACTCACTGGATCCGGAGCTCGCCCGGGCCCTGCAGGAACCGGCGCGGCTGGTGCGCGCGGACCCTGCACTGCTGGACACGGTCCGCCAGGCGGGTTCCCCTGCCCAGGCGGAACTGATGCGCCGCGTTTCAGACGTGCGCACCGTGGAGGACCGGTACGCGGCGGCCGCCATGCTCGCCGCCCTCTTCGGCCACCGCGGCCCGCTGGACCAGGCCGCCCACGGCTACGGCAGCACCCCGCCGTCCGAACTGCTCGCGCTCGCGGACGTCCCGGCGCTCCAGCCCGCCCTGCGGGAATCCCTGTCCTCCCCCGTCCGCACCGGCCTGCTGGAGTGGGCCACCACCGCAAACCCTTCTCACCCGCCCCTCGAACTCGCCATGGCGGCCCGGGATCTCGGGCTGTCCGACGCTGCAGTGCTGCGTTCCGTCGCGGATCGCGCGGACCAGGTCGCCCACGACGCGGCACCCGCGCAGCGGGAGCCACTGGCCCGTTTCTCGGAGGTGCTGCGCGCGGCGGCGGACAACCCCCGGGACGGCGGAGCGGCGGCGTCGTCCGCGCCCGGTTCGATGCCGACGCCGCAGGGGCCCGTCGGCTCGCAGGGCCCCGCGGTCACGACCACCGGCATCCCGGCCTCCGAGATGCTGGGTGAGGACGAGCTGGACGAGCCCTCCCGGCCCGGACATCGCTACCCGGGCGAGGGTGTGCCCGTGCGCGACTCGATCGCGGGCCCCGGCGCCAACGCACCGCGGCAGATCTGGGAGCCGGGCAGCCTCTCGGCACGTCCCACCGGCGGCGAGTCCCAGGACGGGAACGACGCCGCCCACCCGGCCGGTCCCTCGGGCTCGCCCGACCGCCACGGACCGCCGGTGCCCCCGCGCGAACCGTCCACCAACGAGCTGTATTACGGCGTGGGCAGCGACCGGTACGCGGACCGGGACCCGGACAGCGAGCAGACCCGGGCCGAGGACCGCCACGTGGCCCGCAACTGGGCCATCGTGTTCGCAGTGATCGTGGCGGTCATCGTGGTGCTGGTGCTCCTGTTCTGACCGCTTCAGGACCGCCGACCCCCGCCGGGCCGGTAGGTTGGCCAGATCCGCCAGGCCCTGCCTGTTGCGCCACCCGATCGAGTCCAGCTGCCCGTCGGTGAGCGGCTCGGTCATCAGCGCGTAGTCGGAGACCGGGACGGTCTTGAGCCTGTCGCGCTCGAGCAGGGACGGGAACACGTTGGTGGCCAGCACGGCACGAGGCGCCCCCACGAGCCCGGCGTCGGTGCGGGCCACCACGCCGTCACCCGAGGTGTCCAGCTCGGTCACGCGGCTGTATTCGTGGATCTCGCCACCCAGCTCCGCGACCACCCGGGCCAGTGTGGCGGGGTGGCCTATGGCACACGCCCGCTTCCTCCGCCGCCCGGCGAGGTATGTGGGGAGTGGACCTGCCCACGCACCGCGCGCTCATCCAGGAAGACGCTGGAACCGTCCTCAGCATGGGGTTTGTTCAGCCACTGCACCCGGTAAGGCTCCACGGCCGGGTTGAGAATACCCGTGCGCTCGAAGTCCACGTCCATCCCATAGTGCTCAATCGGGGCGAGCGCAGCCCCGGTCCGGGTCGCTCTGCGGGGCGTTCGAGCAGTACTCGACCGCGCCCCGTGGTGATGGGCGGTCATGCGGCGCCCGCGGGGATGTCGACGGTGTTGAGGACGCTGTATGGCTGGTCGTCCCCCATGCCGGACACCGCCGAAGGGCAGGCCCGCTCCGCCTGACGGAACCCCCGGGTAGCGTGGACCAGGTGACTACTGAACAGAACGGCACCGCATCCTGGCAGCACGGCGTGGTGGTGCGCGGCGCGCGCCAGAACAACCTCCGGGACGTCTCCCTGGACCTGCCCCGGGACTCCATCGTGGTGTTCACGGGGGTGTCCGGCTCGGGGAAGTCGTCCCTCGCCTTCGGCACGCTGTTCGCGGAGTCGCAGCGACGCTACCTGGAGTCCGTGGCGCCGTACGCGCGCCGGCTGATCGACCAGGCGGGTGTCCCGGACGTGGACGTGATTGAGGGGCTGCCGCCCGCCGTCGCCCTCCAGCAGCAGCGCGGCGGGGGCGGAGCGCGCTCGGACGTGGCCACCGTGACCACGCTGTCGAGCCTGGTCCGGATGCTGTACTCTCGCGCCGGTTGGTACCCGCCGGAACAGGCCATGCTCTACGCGGAGGACTTCTCCGCGAACACCGTGCAGGGCGCCTGCCCCACGTGCCACGGGATCGGGCGGGTCTACGAGGTCACCGAGGACACCATGGTCCCGGACCCGTCGCTGACCATCCGTGAGCGCGCCGTCGCCTCCTGGCCCGTGGCGTGGGCGGGGCAGAACCAGCGGGACATCCTGGTCTCCCTGGGCTACGACGTGGACACCCCTTGGAAGGACCTGCCGAAGAAGGACCGGGACTGGATCCTCTACACCGAGGACCGCCCCACGGTGGGTGTGTACCGCGGTCTCACCCCGAACCAGACGCGCAGGGCCCAGCAGGAGGGTGTGGAGCCCACGTACCAGGGCACGTTCGTCGGAGCGCGGCGCTACGTGCTGGACACCTTCGCCAACGCGAAGAGCCCGAGCACCAAGAAGCGCGCGGCCCAGTACCTCACGAGCGAGCTGTGCCCGGAGTGCCACGGCAAGAAGATCAAGCACGAGTCCCTGTCCGTGACGTTCGAGGGCCTGGACATCGCCGAGTTCTCGCACCTGCCGCTCGCGCGCCTGGCGGAGATCGCGCGCTCCGTGACTGCCGAGGACTGGACCCCCGGCGAGGCGCAGCACCTGGAAGACCACGTGCTCGACGCCGAGACCCGCGCCGCCTCCACCGCCTCGCGGGTCGCGGAGGGCGGTGCCTCGCATGACGCCGCCCCGGACGTCCGGCGCACCCCGAACCTCTCCGTGGAGAAGCGGGCCGCCGCGCAGCGCCTCGCCGCGGACCTCGTGGCGCGGCTGCAGCCCATGATCGACCTGGGCCTGGGATACCTCTCCCTGGACCGCACCACGCCCACGCTCTCCGGAGGTGAGCGGCAGCGGCTGCGGCTGGCCACCCAGCTCTCCTCCCAGCTCTTCGGGGTGGTCTACGTGCTCGACGAGCCCTCCGCAGGTCTGCACCCCCGGGACCTGGACGCGCTCATCGGGATCCTGCACGGACTCAAGGACCGCGGCAACAGCCTGTTCGTGGTGGAGCACTCCCTGACCGTGATCCACGAGGCGGACTGGCTCGTGGACATCGGCCCGGACGCCGGCGAGCGCGGCGGGCGGGTGCTCTACAGCGGTAAGCCGAGCGGTCTCGCGGAAGTTCCCGAGTCCGCGACGCGCCGCTACCTCTTCGCCGAACATGCGCCGTCGACAGAGGCGCGCGAGCCCCGCACGCCGCAGGGGTGGCTGCAGCTCGAAGGCGTCACGCGCAACAACCTGCGCGGTCTGGACGTGAGCCTCCCCGCTGGGTGCCTCACCGCCGTCACCGGCATCTCCGGCTCGGGCAAGTCCAGCCTGGTCAGTCAGGCGCTGCCGGTGCTGGTGCGCGAGCGGCTGGGCCACGGCGGCCAGGAGGACACGGAGATCACCGGGGACCCGGAGTCGGACCTGCTGACGGCCGACGACGCCGCGGACGACGTGCGCGGGCACGTGGTCTCCCTGCCGGGGAGCGTGCGGCGCGTCGTCGTGATCGACCAGAAGCCCATCGGGCGCACCCCGCGCTCCAACGTGGCCACCTACACCGGGCTGTTCGACGCCGTCCGCAAGCTCTACGCCGCCACGGACGAGGCGAAACGGCGCGGTTACAAGGCCGGGCGGTTCTCGTTCAACGTGGCCGGCGGGCGCTGCCCCACGTGCGAGGGCGAGGGCAGTGTGATGGTGGAGCTGCTGTTCCTGCCGAGCATCTATGCACCCTGCCCGGACTGCCACGGCACCCGCTACAAGGTCGAGACCCTGGAGGTACTGTGGCGGGAGCGCTCCGTGGCGGATGTGCTGGCCATGAGCGTGGACGAGGCGCACACGTTCTTCGAGGGCGAGGACGCCGTCCACCACACCCTGGGCGTGCTGCGGGACGTGGGACTCGGCTACCTGCGGCTGGGCCAGCCCGCCACCGAGCTCTCCGGCGGGGAGGCGCAGCGGGTCAAGCTCGCCTCCGAGCTGCAGCGGGCCTCGCGCGGGGACACTCTCTACGTGCTGGACGAGCCCACCGCCGGACTGCACCCCGCGGACAGCGACCGGCTCATGAACCACCTGCAGGGGCTGGCAGACGCGGGCAACACGGTGGTCATGGCCGAGCTGGACATGCGCATGGTTGCCCAGGCCGATCACGTGATCGACATGGGCCCGGGTGCCGGCTCGGACGGCGGGCGGGTGGTTGTCGCGGGCACTCCCGCCGACGTCGCGGCGCACCCGGACAGCGCCACTGCACCGTACCTGCGGGCCGTGCTGGGCTGACCCGGCGGTCGGGCCGGGTGGTCTGCACGGGCAGGGGGATGGCCCGGCCCCAGCGGCGGCGCCAAACGGCGTCATGCCGCCGCGGCGTCGTCGAAACCTCGTAATGTTATCCCCGGGGAAGACGTCGTGTGTGCCACCTCACCACGGCGTGGGGACGCACCGCGGCCGCATCACTGCGGGCAGCGGGCTGGCTGTGCACCACCGCCCGCAGGGGCCGTGACGCACGAGACGGGGGAACACCGAGATGACCGATCCTGGAACGCACCGGCACCGCGGAGCGCACCGCGCCGAACGCCGCGGGCCGAGCGGAACGCTGCTGACCTGGCTGGCCCTGGGCCTGGTGGCCGTCCTGCTGCTGCTCGCCGCCGTCTTCCTGATCCCGCGCGGGGACGACGCCGCGAGCGAGAAACCCTCGGACGCGGCCTCGAGCGCCGCGTCCGGTGAGGCGAGTACGGCGGGTGGGGAGCCCGTCGTCGTCGCCCGCGCCAAGACCAGCGCGACCACCTGGTCCGCCGTGCTGCAGGACAGCAACGTGGAGCTGGGGCGCCCCCAGGAGGACGCCGGCACGCGCGAGCTGGTCTCCCGTGCGCTGGGCGAGGCCGAGAACGGGCGCGCGGATAAGGCCGCCACGGACGAGGCCTTGAAATTCCGTGCGCGCACGGAGGGCGACGCCGCGCCCGTGCGCAGTGCCGACGAGCGACTCGAGCAGCTCGTCAAGCACTCCACCGCGGCGACCACCGCCAGCCCGAGCCCACTGAGCCCCGCCCTGGCCGCGGGCGCGGCCTCCGGCGCCCCGCCGCGCAGCGCGACCGTGGTTTCTCGCGCGGAGTGGGACGCCTACCACTCCCGTAACGCGGACACGGAGCTCGTGGCGAGCACCCCCGGTGACGACGCCCCCACCGCGGACGACGCCGCCCTGCAGCAGGCGCTCGCCCAGTGGCAGCACCTGGCGGAACCGTTCCACGCACTCGTGGCGATCGACGCCTCCGGGTCCATGGGCGAGAAGGTGGACCAGGACGGCTCCACCCGCATGGATCTGACGAAGGCCGCCGCCGCGACCGCCGTGGAGCTGTTCCCCGAGCACGACGCCCTCGGCCTGTGGACCTTCCAGCGGCACCTGGACGGGGACAAGGACTACCGCTCCCTCACCCCGGTGCGCGAGCTCTCCGCGTCGGTGGACGGCGGCACCCAGCGGGACCAGCTCTCCCGGGACGTGGAGTCCCTGACCTACGCCCCCGACGGCTACACCGGCCTGTACGACACCACCCTGGCCGCCTACCGCGAGGTGCTCCACGAAGACGCCCCCGGGCATCTGCGCACGGTGATCGTCCTGACCGACGGCATGAACCACGACCCCGGCTCCATCTCCCTCGACAACCTGCTCACCATGCTCAAGGACGAGCAGGACCCGGACAACCCCGTGCGCATCATCACCGTGGGCATCTCGAAGGACGCGGACGAGGACGTCCTGAAGCAGATCGCGGAGGCCACGGGCGGCTCCTCGCACGTCGCCCGCACCCCGGAGGATATCCAGGACGTGTTCGTCAAGGCGCTCACGAGCGAGTGACCCGGTCCTCCGGCAAGCGCCAACCCGTTCGGCCAATACTCCCGTGCCCTGGCCCTCGGTACCGTGGAGACATGACTGCGCAGGCCTCACGACGGGCCCGGCTCTACTTCCCCGGCGCCCTCCTGGCCGTGCTGGCGGCGACTCTCCTCACGTTCACCGACGTCGCCTGGCGCGGTCTCATCGGGTGGGCCCTCCTGCTGGTGGCGGTGCTCGTGATGGTGACCGGTGGGCGGAGGTGGCGGCAGCAGAAGGAGAACACCAGGGGGCGGTGAATCTGAGGCGCGAAATGCCCCGGGGCCGGGAACCGCACCGTGGGCCGGGGAGCGGCGCACCGGGACCGCCCCTCACGGCACGAGCCGCACCCCCGTGGATCGGGAGCGCGACTCGTGGTCGGTCAGGCGTCAGGGGCGACGCCACCGGGTCACCGCACCAGCTCGTCCACCACCCGCTGCATGGACTGGCTATGGTTGCCGAAGCGGTGCATGGTGATGGACACGGCCTGCTCGGCCAGCATGTACATCATCTCCACGCGCCCGGCGCCCACCACGTCCTCGGTGATCAGGGCGATGTCCGGGTGCTCGGCGCGCACCGCGTAGAGGTCCTTGAGGTCCTCCTCGGAGCCGTCCCACGGGGAGATCACGCGGACGCGGGCGCCGTGGCGGACGTCCAGGGCGGCGTCGTCCAGGGCGCGCAGGTCCGAGAGCTGACCCAGCGGGCCCAGCGAGCCCGTGCCCAGGGCGTGCGCGAACTCCTCGTCCGTGGCAGGGTTCAGCACGGTGGCGAACAGACCGTTCACGGCGGCCGGCACCTCCGAGGCGGCGCTGAGCACCACCTGCGAGCCCGAGCGCACCGCCGCGAGACCCACGCGCAGGACGTCCGTGAGGGACGCACCCTCCTGGGCGCGGACCACCACGGTGCGGGGGCGGTAGCGGAACAGGTTGGCCTCGCTGAGCAGGGCCGTGGGGTCCTTGACCTGGCCGAACTCGCGCTGCCACTCGGACTGGTCGGCCTGCGCGGCGCGGCGCAACCACACGAGGTCCTCGTCCGAGATCAGCGGGGTCACGGCGTCCAGCGCGCGGTGCACGCACGGGTCCAGGACCCATGCACCGGCCGCGCCGCGGTCCGTGCTCGAGTCCGAGAACGGCGCCCGAGTCCACCGGCCCAGGGAAGCCAGGTAGTTCGGACCGCCGGCCTTCGCGCCGAGGCCCACGGAGGAGCGCTTCCAGCCGCCGAAGGGCTGGCGCTGCACGATCGCACCCGTGATTCCCCGGTTCACGTAGAGGTTGCCGGCCTGCACGGAGTCCACCCAGCGCAGGATCTCGTCCGCGTCCAGCGAGTGGATGCCCGCGGTGAGCCCGTAGTCCGTGGCGTTCTGCAGCTCCACGGCCTGTTCCAGGCTGTCGGCGGACATGAGCCCCAGGACGGGACCGAAGCACTCCGTGAGGTGGAAGAAGGACCCGGGCTTCACACCGGTGCGGATCCCGGGACGCCACAGCCGCCCGGAGTCGTCCAGCTGCTTCGGCTCGATGAGCCACTCTTCACCCGGCTCCAGCTGGGTGAGGGCGCGGCGGAGCTTGTCCGAGGGCTGCTCCACGGTGGGGCCCACCGAGGCCTGCAGGTTCACGGGCCAGTCCACCACCATGGAGGAGGCGGCGTCCACGAGCTGGCGGCGGAACCGCTCGGACGTGGCCACCGAACCCACCAGGATGCCGAGCGATGCCGCGGAGCACTTCTGCCCCGCGTGACCGAACGCGCTGGACACCAGGTCCCACACCGCCTGGTCACGGTCCGCGCTGGGCGTGATCACGAGCGCGTTCTTCCCGGAGGTCTCGGCCGTGAGGGGCCGCGCGGGATCCCACGACGCGAACAACTGCGCCGTCTCGTACGCGCCCGTGAGCACCACGCGCTCCACGTCCGGGTTGGAGATCAGCTGCTGACCGGCCTCCCCCTCCACGGGGGCCACGAGCTGCAGCACGTCCCGGGGCACACCGGCCTCCCACAGTGCTTCACACAAGGCGGTGGAGCAGCGCCGCGATTCGGGCGAGGGCTTGTGGATCACGGCCGAGCCCGTGGCCAGGGGCGCCACCGTAGTGCCCGTGGGGATGGCCAGCGGGAAGTTCCACGGCGGGGTCACCACGGTCACGGCGTGCGGCACGAAGTCCCCGCCGTCCACGGCGGCCAGCTCGAGCGCGCGCCGTGCGTAGTAGCGGCAGAAGTCCACCGCCTCGGAGACCTCCGGATCGCTCTGCCCCAACACCTTGCCCGTCTCCGCGCCGGCCACGGCCATGAGGTGACCGCGGCGCGCGGCCAGGATGTCCCCGGCGCGGTTGAGGATCTCGGCGCGCTCGCGAGCGGGCGTGGCGGCCCACCGCTGCCCCGCGGCCTTGGCGGTGGCGACGACGTCGTTCACGGCCTCGACCGCATCCCCCGAGTTCTCCTCGACGTCCCGCAGCAGCTCGGGGACCGCCAGCGATGCGTACCACTGTGGGTCCCCGATGCGTTCGGCGATCTCCTCCGCCCACTTCTGGTTGGCGGGGACGGAGACGTCCGTGTCCGGTTCGTTGCGGAACGGCTCGTCCAGGGGGATCGTGGGGGTCTCCCCCGCGGTTTCCGCGCGGCGGTCCTGCACGCGCCGCGGATCGAGCGCCCGGGGATCGTCCTCGAGGTCAGCGAGCGCCGCCCGGAACCGGGCCTCCTCGCGTTGGAAGACCCAGTTGTCCGGACCCAGGTCGAAGATCCCGGACATGAAGTTCTCGTTCGCGGAGTTCTCCTCGAGCCGCCGCACCAGGTAGGACACGGCGACGTCGAACTCCGCGGGCTTGACCGCCGGGACGTAGAGCAACAACTGGCCCACGTCCGTGGACACGGCCTCGCTCTGGGAGGTGGCCATGCCCTGGAGCATCTCGAACTCGATGCGGTCGGTGACACCGCGCTCCGCCGCGAGCAGGTGGGCGAACGCGATGTCGAAGAGGTTGTGCCCCGCGACCCCCAGGCGCATACCGCGCATGCGCTCGGGGTGGAACAGCCAGGTGAGCACGCGCTTGTAGTTGGTGTCCGTGGCCTGTTTGGACTCCAGCGTGGCCAGGGGCCAGCCGTGCATCTCGGCGTCCACGTTCTCCATGGCGAGGTTCGCGCCCTTGACCAGGCGCACCTTGATCTGTGCGCCGCCGTCCGCGACGCGCTGCCCGGACCACTCGGAGAGCCGCTGGATGGCGCCGAGGGCGTCTGAAAGGTAGGCCTGGATGACGATGCCGGCCTCGAGGTTCTTCAGCTGGGGCTTGTTCAGCAGCCGCTGGAACACCTCGATGGTCAGTTCGAGGTCTGAGTAGACCTCCATGTCCAGGTTGATGAACATCTTGCCGGTGCCCTTGGTGGCCGCGGTCTCGTACAACGGCAGCAACCGCTCGACCACGCGCTCGGCGGTGCGGTCGAAGCCCCAATGGGACAGTTGCGGTACCACGGAGGAGACCTTGAGGGAGACGTAGTCCACGTCCTCGCGGCGCAGCAGGCCCTCGGCGTCCGCGAGGTGCTTCTTGGCCTCGTCCTCACCGAGCACTTCCTCGCCCAGCAGGTTGATGTTGAGCCGGTGCCCGTGCAACCGCAGGGCCTTGACGGACTTGCCGAACGGGCCGGGGCGGGCGTCCACGACCATGTGTCCCACCATTTGCCGCAACCGGGTGCGTGCCGCGGGGACCACCACGGAGGGCAGCACGCCGGACAGCGCCGTGCCCGCCTGGATCTGGGCCCGGTCCGTGGCGGGCATGGACTGCGGGGTCAACGCCGCGATGTCCTGCAGGGCCTTGGCCGCAGCCTTGGTGTCCTCGGTGCGGACGACGCGATCCACGAATCCCACCGTGAACTCCAACCCGTTGGGGTCCTGGAGCACGGCGGCCAGACGGTCCTCCGCGGGGTTCTTCTGTGTGTTCTTCCGCTGGTTCTCCTGCGCCCTGAGCAGCCACGTGCGCACGAGGTCCACGGCGGGATCGGCGAGGGCGTGAGGATCGGTTCCGGTATTGACGGTGCGTGCCATTGCAACGCCTCCAAAGTCTCGGCCCGGGAAGGGTGCCGAGGCACTCCCTCGGCCACCAGCCGAGTCTCACCGGGCCCGGCGTGGCTGGTCCTCACACGCTATCGTGATCCCCACCACGGCGAAGAATCGCCGGCCTACGACCGATCGAGCTCCGTCTGCAGGATGTCCAGCACCCGGATGAGGTTCAGGTGGGCCTCCACCTGCGGGAAGTTGCCGGTGGCCCGGCGCTGGGACGGCGAATAGGTGGAGGGCAACAGACCCAGCTCGTTGGCGGTGCCGAGCACGAGGTCCGTGAGCCGCGTGGCGTCCCCCGTGTGACCGCACAGCGCCAGCTGCTCGGCCAACTGCAGGGTCGCGGACACGGACGGCACCGACTGCCCCGCGAAACCGTCCTGACCGATCGAGGACGCGAACGCCTCGGCGTCGTCCAGGTCGGTGAGCTGCGGGAGGTTGCGGTAGCGGTGCAGCAGCCCCGACCGGTCCGTGAGCTCCTTGCGGATGCGCGCCACGGTGCCGAGCATGCGTTCGTCGTCGTAGGCCACGAAACCCACCGTGGGCAGCTGCAACAGGGAGGCGTCCACGTCCGTGGAGCCGTAGTACTGCACGAACGAACCCACCTGGGGGTCGTAGCCGTTGGTCCAGATCTCGTGCGCGAGCTGGTCCCGGTGTTCCTCCCACGTCTCCACGTCCCCGGGCAGCCCGTGGATCCGCACGGCGTCCACGCCGGCCTGCAGCGCGGCCCACATCATCACGCGCGAGTGCGTGTAGTACTGGGGTTCGCCGCGCATCTCCCAGACGCCCTGGTCCTTCTCCTCGTAGTTGGCCACGACGGCGCGCAGCAACGCCTGCTGCAACGGCCAGGACAGGTGGTCCTCCTGCACGCCGCGCCGGCGCAGCATCTCGAACACCCGCAGCACGTGACCGGCCACGTCCGCCTGGTAGTGGTTGCCGGATGCGTTGCCCTCGCGCACCGGGCGCGATCGCTCGTAACCCGGCAGGTCCACGAGGCGTTCGCGGATCTGTCCGGAGCCGTCCAGCGTGTAGATGTTGGAGGGGTTGTCCACGTTCCCGGCCACGGCGCGCAGCAACCAGTTGCGCAGTTGCGCGGCCTCCCGGTCGTGGCCGTGGTCCAGCATGATCTCCAGCGCGGAGGCCGCGTCCCGGGGCCACGCGTGGCGGTGGTCCCAGTTGCGTTCCCCGCCCAGCACCTCCGGCACGGACGTGGTGTCCGCGGCGATCAGTCCGCCCGTGGCCTGGTGCATGAGCCCGCGCACCACGAGCAGGCTGCGGCGGATGATGTCCCCGGGGGCATCCTGGGTGCTCGTGAAGTGCACCGCCTCCTGGGCGTCGGCGTCCGCCGGGCGATCCCCGTGGCGCCCCACGTCCCGGCCTGACGCGGGCTCGCCCGCGTTTCTTCTTTCCGCCGACGACGCCGCCCACGCGCCGTCGTCCCCGTCCTCCGGGAGTTCGGGGTCCGTGAGCGGATCGTACGGTTCGTACAGATCCGTCCACTCCTGCCACAGGTTCAGCGTGGCCGTGAGGGTCTCATTGACATCCACCGCTTCCGGCGGGACGCCGTGGGACGGGAACCACGTGAGCGTGAAGTCCCTGGTCTGGCCTGCGGCCACCGTGAAGGAGCCCGCATGGCGCCGCTTGCTGCGGTCCGGGTCCGCCTCCGGCAGCGGGTCACCGTGGAACACCACGGAATCGGGGCCGGCCATGCCCACGAGCACGGACTCCGCGACCGCGCCCTCCTCCGATTCCTCCTCGAGCACGTCAAAGCGGCTCAGCCACGGGACCGACGAGCCGTAGTTGAAGCGCAGCCGCAGGTCCTGGAACATCTCGACCTCGCCCGTGAGGCCCTCCACCCGGCGGATCAGTTCCGTGCGGGAGTTCAGGGGCATGAAGTCCGTGACCCGCACCGTGCCGGTGTCCGTGGTCCACACGGTGTGCAGCACGAACGTGTTCTCCGCGTAGAACCGCTCCACCGCGGTGACGCCGGGCAGCGAGAGGTCCACAGCGGCGTCGTCGTTGACCGCGCAGTACGGCGCCAGCAACCAGCGGCCGTGGTCCGGGGTGCCCAGCAGCGCCGCGAACAGCGCGGGCGAATCGAAGCGCGGGACGCACCACCAGTCCACCGAGCCATGACGGGAGACCAACGGCCCGCTGCGCATGTTGGAGAGCAGGGCGTAGTCCTCGATCTTGGAAGCCATGGACCCAGAATCCCATAAACGCCCCCGGCGGCTCACGCCGCACGGAACTCTGGCCGTTCGGCCAGTGCCCGCTGGGCGGGTCCCCGATACCGTGAATGCTCCATCCAGTTCCGTCCGACGGCTCCGGGGCCCGGGCCCCCTCGACCCGGCGGACGCCACCGCGACCGATGCAGGAGGACACCACCCGTGACCATGCCCTACCAGCCAGCGTTTCGCGCCACCCAGCCCGGCGAGCGCGTGGGCCCCCTGAAGGCCCTGCGCAACTTCTTCGGCAGGGGCTTCCAGTTCTCCGGCCGCGCATCCCGTTCCGACTACTGGTGGATCACCCTGTACGCCGCGCTGCTGTCCTGGGGCGGCAACTATGCTGACGACCACGATTACTTCAGCGGACCCCTGACCGACGGACCCGAGTGGATCGCCGTGGTCTACCTCCTCCTGGCCCTCGCGATGCTGGCTGCTGCGATCCTGTGCGTGGTATTCGGGATCGCGCTGTCCGTCCGGCGACTGCACGACGCCAATCTCTCCGGGCTCTGGTACCTCCTGATCCTGGTCCCCTTCCTGGGCGCTCCGGCACTGCTCATCCTGGCGCTGCTGCCCCCGGGCCCGCGGGGCGTGCGCTTCGACAACCAGCTCCTGCCTCAGGCACCGGGCGCGGGCCCTCGCTGAGCGGTTTCTTCAGCCACAGCACATGGACGCACAACGGGCCCGGCAGCACCATGCGGTCAGTGCCTCCCCACTGCCACCCGGTGGCGCCACACCTCGCAGCGCGTGCCCAGCACCCGCCCCGCCCCTCAAGTTCGGCACACCGAATATGTACGATTCAACATGGCGGAGGTGCGTCCTGGTGGGACGTCGGCTCGGGGGGAGAGCAGCGGTGGTGGCCGTGGTCGGAGTGCCGGGCCTGAGCGGGTGCGCGCAGTCTGGAGGCACCGAGGCGCCGGGCGCCTCCGGCGCAACAAAGTCCGGCAAACCCACGGTCCTGGCCGCCTTCACGGTGCTCGCGGCATGGCCCGGGTGGTTGGCGGTGAGCACGTGACCGTGGAGTCCGTGACCAGGCCCGGGGCGGAGATCCACGACTACGAGCCCACCCTCACGGACGTGGGCAAAGCGTCTGGTGCCCAGCTGGTCCTGGACAACGGGCTCGGCCTGGAGGGCTGGCTCGGGCAGTTCGTGGCCTCGGCCAACGTGCCGCACGCGGTGGTCTCCGAGGGCGTTCCCACGGTGGACATCGCGGACCAGCCCGGAACACCCAATCCCCACACCTGGATGAGCCCTACGAACGGGCAGCGCTACGTGGACACCATTGCGACCGCCCTGAGCGACCTCGATCCCGAGCACGCCGCGCAGTTCCGGGAGAACGGCGACAGGTACAAGGAGCAGCTGGACGAGGTCCGCACGGACCTACGGGAACGGCTGGACCGGGTCCCCGCGAACCAACGCGCACTGCTCACGTGCGAGGGCGCCTTCTCCTACTTCGCGCGGGACGCCGGACCGAGCGAGCATTACCTCTGGCCCGTGAACTCCGAACAGGAGGCGGGTCCACAGGAACTGCGCTCGGCGATCGACACCGTGCGGCAGAACCACGTCCCGGCGGTGCTCTGCGAGTCGACCGTCTCGGACCGGCAGATGCAGCAGGTGGTCGAGGCCACGACCGAGGTGGTGACGGGGTCCTCGGACCACTCCCCCAGGTTCTAGATGGCCCGCAGGTAGTTCTGGTGGCTCACCGAGAGCTTCGCGACCGACATGGTGGGAGACTCTAGCAAGGCAGAAAACCTCTCACCGAGCAACCGGACGTCATGCAGGCGCTCCACGGTGCGTCCTGGCGCGGGAAGTTCATGTCGTGTGCATACACTCCGGTAGACCACCCGCTTGGGTGGAAGTCACACTACCCTGTCACCGCCCCGCCAGGCGGTTTACAGGTGGAGCGGAGGGCCTGCCTGCTGCCCCCTCATGAACCGACGTCGAGCCCCCTCGGGACGACCGCCGTCGACCCCTCTTCCCCCGTTCCCGCCCGCGTACCGGGCGTGCCGCTCGACGCCGTGGCCCGCGCCGCCACGAGGGGCATCCAGATCTACCCCTCCGTGGCCTCCGCGCAGTTCAGCATCACTGGCAGCCCTCGGGCCCCCGAGCTCACGGTCACGCTGGTCTTCACTCCCGCCCTGGAGAACCAGCGGATCAAGGACGAGATCCGCTACGAACTCATCCCGGGGCTGGAAGTCATCATCGGCGCCCCGTTCGCCCGGGTGACGCTGGACTACACGGATGCAGCGCCCGCCCTCACCCCGGCGCCCGAGACCACCGCCTGACGGAGTGGCGGGAGCCGCCCTTCGACCCCTTTCTCGCGGTCACCGCACATGGTGCGATTCCTGCAGCTGATAGACGGGCGTGTCCATCCCCAGCTCCCGGGCCTTGAGCTGCAGCGCGAGGTACTTCGAGTAGTGGCGGGACTGGTGCAGATTGCCACCATGAATCCACAACTGCGGCACCGCTGTGGGCTTCCACATGTTGCGCAGCTCCCCTTCCCAGGGACCGGGGTCGCGGGTCGTGTCCGAGCCGTACCCCCAGCACTTGCCCACCGCGTCGGCAACCTCCGGCGAGACGAGATCCGCGAGCCACGCGTTCATCGATCCGTACCCGGTCGCATAGACGAGCAGGTCCGCGGGAACCAACCGGTCGCCGTCGACGACCACCCCCTCCGGCACGATCTTGGTGACCTGACCGCGCTCCAGCTGGATCCGGCCGTCGATGATCAGCTGCGATGCACCCACGTCGATGTAGTACCCGGATCCGCGCCGCAGGTACTTCAAGAACAGGCCTGAGCCGTCCTCGCCGAAGTCCAACTCGAAGCCGGCGTCGGTGAGCGCACGGTAGAAGTCCGCGTCCCGCTCAGCCATCTGCTCGTACACAGGAATCTGCGCAGCCGGCAGCAGCCGGTACGGCCACGAGGCGAAGAGCATGTCGGCCTTCTCCGTGGTCACCCCGTTCTCCAGGGCCTCCTCCGAGTACAGCGCGCCCAGCGCCAGCTCCCGCAGGGAGTCGCTGCGAGAGATGTGCGTGGAGGAACGCTGGATCATCGTGACCTCGGCGCCCTTCTCCCACAGGGCCGCCGCGATGTCGTGGGCCGAGTTGTTCGACCCGATGACCACAGCGTGCCTGCCCTCGACGTCCTCTTCCCCACCCGTGAACTCGGAGGAGTGACCCTGCCACCCGGCGAAGTCATCGGCGCCCTCGAAACGGGGGATGTTCGGGTAGCCGGAGACACCCAGCGCGAAGACGAGCTGGGTGGGGTGCAGGATGACCTCCTCGCCACGGCGGTCCACCCGCACGGTCCACGTGCCCGCGCCCTGGTCGAACTGCGCGCCCAGGCACCGTGTGCCAGCCCAGTAGTCGAGTTCCATGATGTCCACGTAGTGTTCGAGCCAGTCCCCCATCTTGTCCTTCGACGGGAAGATCGGCCAGTCGTCGGGGAAGGGCAGATAGGGCATGTGGTCGTACCAAACCGGGTCGTGCAGGTGCAGCGACTTGTAGCGTTTGCGCCACGAGTCACCCGCCCGCTCGTTCTTCTCGACGACAATCGTCGGCACGCCGACACGTCGCAGCCGCGCGGCGAGCCCGATACCCCCCTGACCCCCGCCGATGATCAGCACGTATGGCTGCTCGTCGAAACCGAGCCGGGCGTCCCGCTCCGCCCGGGACTCCTTCCACGTCTTGCGTCCCCGGGTGATCTCGTGGGTGACGCCGAGCTCACGGCGGGGGCCCTTCTTCTCCTCGTGCCCCGTCAGTTCCTGCAGGGTGGTCAGCAGTGTCCAGCAACGCCCGTCCACGAGCCTCACGTGAGCCCAACCACGCCCGGCGGCGGTCATGAAGTTGAGCCATGCCTCTGCGTTCTCGGCCGTGCCCGATGCGGGCTCGGCGAGCTGCCAATCGTGCGGATCGACCGTCGGCAGCTGGGCATGGAGCATCGCCGCGATCTCATCGAAGTCTTCGAGCGTCTTGAGGTTCCATGTGAATGCCACGAAGTCACGCCAGTAGCAGTCCTCGGCGAAGAGTTCCCGCAGCGCGTCCTCGTCGTGCGCACGGAGTGCCCGGTCGAAGGCAGCGAGCCACTTCTCGACGGCGCTGCTGGCCGCTTGCGGATCATCACTCACTGCGGAGCTCTCGCCGGGATCGGTTGCATGATCGTGGGTCTGAGTCATGTCACTTCCTAATGTGGCTGAGCTATGATTTGTGTCACACTAGCGCGCTTCACCCGCGGACAACACCGGGCAGGACGAAAGCCCTGGGTCGCCACGATCTCCAGCGATCCGGTCTGCCGACCGTGCGTCCGGATCTGCGAGTGGATGACGACGACGCCGCCCGCACCGCGAAGCCCCATGGCACCAAGGCGTGCAGAGGCCTGCCTCCCAGAACACGAGAGCCTCGAGGTTGGCCCGGGCGGCCCCCACTGCACGTCGGCACCGTTGACCGCCCCGGTAACGTGGGGGTTTTTTGCATAACGAGCCCCTCCGGCCCATCGGGACCGTCGCGCGACGAGATCACACGAAGGCCGGTGCGCCCCCGGCCTGACTCCGGCGGTCACGCCAACGCCCCTCACGCCCGCCAGCCAACAGTCCCCCCATGGACCCAGCCCGCCCTGAGACCCGCCGGGCGCGCGCGGCCACCGCCACGGCCAGCACAACCGAGATGACCGACCTGCTGCGCACCTCGATGCGCACCGTCCTGCACCCGCACGTGTCCACCACCACATTGCCACAATACCCCCCTAGGGTATAACTTTGAGGCATGAGCGCTTCCGAGACCCCGTCCCCCGGCTACACCCAGGACAAGGCGGCTTATGCCCGCCGCCTCAAGCGCATCGAGGGTCAGGTGCGCGGTGTGCAGCGGATGATCGACGAGGACACCTACTGCATCGACGTCCTCACCCAGATCTCCGCCATCCAGTCCGCCCTGAAATCCGTGAGCCTGGGGCTCATGGAGGAGCACCTGGGTCACTGCGTCAAGCACGCCGTGGAGGCCGCCCACGACTCCGGGGACCCCTCGGACATGGACGCCAAACTCGCGGAGGCCAACGCCGCGATCGCCCGGCTCGTCAAGAGCTGAGCGGGCGCCGTCGGCCCACGCCGCGGCCACCAGGACTTCGGGCCGTACGGCCCGGCAGGAGAATCACGAGCATTGAGGAGAATCCCATGAACACCACCGTCAACGTTTCCGGCATGACCTGCGGACACTGCGTCGCCTCCGTGAAGGAGGAACTGGCCGAGGTTCCCGGCGTCACCTCCGTGGCCGTGGACCTCAACGCCGGCGGCGTCTCCCCCGTGACCATCGAGAGCTCGCGCGAACTGACCTCGGACGAGATCTCCGCGGCCGTGGAAGAGGCCGGGTATGCCGTCGTCTGAACCAGCTACGGCCGAACCGCAGGTGCACGGGCCGCTGCGTGATCTGGACCTGCAGATCACGGGCATGACGTGCGCGTCCTGCGTGGGACGGATCGAGCGGAAGCTGCGCAAGATCGACGGCGTGGATCCCGCGGTCAACCTGGCCCTGGAGTCCGCGTCCGTCAAGGTCCCCGGGAACGTCTCCGACGAGCAGATCCTGGACACCATCCGCAACGCCGGTTACGGCGCCGAGATCACGGGTGGGGACCGCGTGCAGCGGGCCTCCGCTCCTGCCGAAACGCCCAGACAAGCCGACGACGCCGCTCACGCGGGTACGCGGGGCGGGGCGTCATCGGCGCTCGGGACGACCGACGCATACCCCCGCGGGCATGCGTCCTCGGAGACAACCCCCGAGCGAACCGCCGAGGAGACCCTGCGGGCCGAGAACGAGCACCGGGATCCCGCGCTCGAGACCACCCCCGCGCAACGGCGGATGAGCGACCTCAAGAAGCGGTTCATCGTGGCCGCGGTCTTCTCCGTGCCGGTCTTCGTGATCTCCATGGTCCCCGGCGCGCAGTTCCCCCACTGGGGCTGGGTGGCCGCGCTGCTGACACTGCCCGTGGTCACGTGGGCGGCCTGGCCTTTCCACAAGGCCACCGCCGTGAACGCGCGCCACCTTTCCACGACCATGGACACCCTGGTGTCCCTGGGCGTGACCGCGGCCTACCTGTTCTCGCTGGGCCACCTGCTCGTGGAACCGGACATGACCGCCCACGCCGATCCGGGCATGGCCATGGACATGTCCAGCCATCAGCTGTACTTCGAGTCCGCGGCCATCATCACCACGTTCTTGTTGCTGGGCCGCTGGCTCGAAGCGCGCGCCAAGTCCCGCTCGGGTGAGGCGCTCAAGGCGTTGCTGGACCTCGGCGCCCAACAGGCCACCGTGGTGGATCAGGACGGCACCGAACGCACGGTGCCCGTGTCCGAGCTGCGCGTGGGGGACACCTTCACGGTGCGCCCGGGCGAGAAGATCGCCACGGACGCCGTGGTCGTGGAGGGCGAGTCCGCCGTGGACGCCTCCATGCTCACCGGGGAATCCGTTCCCGTGGAGGTGGGCCCGGGGGATGAACTCACGGGTGCCACCGTGAACACCACGGGTCGTCTGCTGGCGCGGGCGACCCACGTGGGTGCGGACACCGTGCTCGCCTCCATGAGCCGAACCGTGGCGCGCGCGCAGGCCACCAAGGCCCCCGTGGCGCGTCTCGCGGACCGGATCTCTGCCGTGTTCGTGCCCGTGGTCATGGGTATCGCGGTGCTGACCTTCGCGATCTGGTGGCTCGTGTCCGGGGAACTGAACCAGGCGTTCGTCGCGGCGGTCTCCGTCCTGGTGATCGCGTGCCCGTGCGCCCTGGGTCTGGCCACCCCCACGGCCATGCTGACCGGGACCGGGCGCGGCGCTCAGCTGGGCATCCTGATCACCTCCGCGGAGGTACTGGAGGACACCCGCTCGGTGGACACCGTGGTACTGGACAAGACCGGGACCGTGACCCACGGGGACATGGCGGTGACCACCGTGACCCCGGTGAACTCGTGGTCGCGGGATCAGGTGCTGGACCTGGCCGCGGCCGTGGAGAGCTACTCCGAGCACCCGATCGCCCAGGCGATCACCGCAGCCACGCCCCACCGCTACGAGGTCTCCCACTTCGAGTCCGCCCCGGGCGGCGGCGTCAAGGGGTACGTCCCGGACGGCATGAACGCGCGCGCCGTCGTGGTGGGCCGGGAAGCCTGGCTCGCCCAGAACGGGATCCGGCTGACCGAGGACGAGTCCGAGGCCCTGCGCCGCGCCCGTGAGGACGGTTTCACCACCATCCTCGTGGCCGTGGACGGGCGGGTGGCCGGGTTCATCGACCTGCAGGACACCGTGAAGGACGAGGCGCCGGCCGCGATCTCGGAACTCCAGCGGCTCGGGCTGCGCCCGGTGCTGCTCACGGGGGACAACGCCGCCGTGGCCCGTTCCGTGGCCGCCCACGTCGGGATCGCCCCGGAAGACGTGATCGCGGACGTCACCCCGGACGGCAAGGTCCAGGCCGTGGAAGAGCTACAGTCGCAGGGCCGTGTGGTGGCCATGGTGGGTGACGGCGTCAACGACGCCCCCGCCCTGACCCGCGCGGACCTGGGCATCGCCATGGGTTCCGGCACGGATGCCGCCATGCAGGCCGCGGACATCACCGTGGTGCGCAGTGACCTCACGGCCATCCCGCTGGCGATCAAGCTCTCCCGCCAGACGCTGCACATCATCAAGTCCAACCTGTTCTGGGCCTTCGCCTACAACACCGTGGCCATTCCGGTGGCGGCCCTGGGGTTGTTGAACCCCATGATCGCCGGCGCCGCCATGGCCTTCAGCTCGGTGTTCGTGGTGCTGAACTCATTGCGGCTGAAGCGGTTCGCGCGCTGAGTGCGCTCGACGTGCCGAACGGCCGCACGGCACGGGTCAGGCGACCAGAGCCGCACGGCACGGGTGACACGACATGAGAGAGCGAGGCCCCGGGGAACCAGTGGTTCCCCGGGGCCTCGCTCTGTATGGGAGCCCTACATGCTGCGGTCAGCGAGCGCTCGAGCCCGGCTCCTCGCCCTTGGTGTCCGGGCGCACGCGCTGGCCGAACTGGGGTTCGTCGGTGGTTGCCGCCCCCGCAGCACCGCCGGTACCGGACGACGTCGCCGCCGAACCTTCCCCGCGCGCCTGTTCGGCCTGCCGGCGGGCCTTGTTCTCCGCGTACAGCTTGGCGGAGGACCGGTTCACGCCGGTGCCCTGACCGAGCTCTTCCGCGTTGGGCTTCTCGAGCAGCATGAGGGTCGCGCACACCACCACGGAGGCGATGAACGCGATGCCCGCCGCGATCAGGCCCAGGCCCATCCGGGCGGCGTTGTCCGTGCCGCCCGCTGCTACCACGGACACCACCACGAAGGCCACGACCGCCAGAACGGCTGAGATGATCAGGGGCCCCTTGATATCGGTTCTGCGCCGGCCATTGTGCTCAGTGCGCTGGGCCACGTGATTCCTCCTGGCGGTGGTCGGGGTGTGGGGCGGGGGTAGGGGATCCGCCCGCGAGTTCAACGTGTCAGTGTACGCGTTCAGGCCGTACGGCCTGGGTCCGTCAGAGCCTTGTCCGCTGCGCGCGCATCGTGGCGCAGGCTCAGTGCGGCGATGAGCTGGGTGACGCCGACGATGATGGCCGCACCGCCCACCACACCAAGTTCTGCCTTGGTTCCGAGGGTCTCCACGAGCACCATACCCGTGGCCGCGAACACGGTCACCACGCCGCACAGCGTCCAGTCACGACCCAGCGGGAACTGGCCACGGAAACGCATGCCCAACACCAGTTCGGTGATCCCGCACAGACCCAGGATCACGGCGGAGAACAGGACGAAGAGCCAGTCACTGCTCGCAACCACCGCGGTGAGCACCCCGCCCAGGACGTACAGCACACCGTAGGACTGCGGGATATTCCGGCTCGGGCCCAGGTCCACGTCCTCGCGGCGGTTCAGCCGCAGCTGCAGGAAGATCGCGGAGACGCCCGTTCCCACCAGGAAGAACGCCATGACCCACCGGCCCGCCCCGAGGGACGGTTCCTGCCAGAAGACGGTCACCGCCGCGAAGATCAGCGCCACCACGGCGCGCAGCAGGGTGGGTCCCCACAGGTCGTGGCGCACGTCGGCCCCGCGGGACCTGCCGCGGTCCTGCCCGCCGTGCGGTGCGGAAATCTGTTGGGGCACGCCGAGAACTCCTGAATCTGCCGGGGATGTCCCGCCCAGTCTAACGAGCTTCCCTGGACGGGTTCAGGGCTCGCCCAGCACCTCCCGCAGCACCCGGGCACCGCGTTCCACGTCCCGGTCCGGCGCGGTCAGGCCCAGCACCACCCCGCCCCGTTCGTCGGATCCCCGGTGCGCTTCCGCCAGCGACGACGACGCCCCTGCCCCACCACGTTCACCACCCTCGCGGCCCTGCCCCGTCCAGTACTCGCCCAGGGCACCCACGAGGACCCCGCGGCGTCGTGCGCGCTCGATCGTGGCGTCCTCGTCCGGAACGGCGAGCACCGCGTGGGCACCGCCGGCCATGGGCAGAACACTCACGTGCGGGAGGCCGCCGAGGACGTCGGAGAGCAGCGAGCGGCGTCGTCGGAAGGAACGGCGCATCCTGGCCGTGTGGCGCTGGAACTCCCCCGAATCCACGAACCGCGCGAGCGCTTCCTGGGCGATGAGCGAGACGGGCGAACCCAGCTCCGCACGCGTGCGTGCAAGGTCCGGGAGCAGGGAATCCGGGGCCACGAGGTGCCCCACGCCCACGGAACTGCCGAGCACCTTGGCGAAACTACCCAGGGTCACCACGGTGTCCCGGGCGGTGTCCAATGCCCCGAGGGCGGGCAGGGGTTGGGCGCTGTGGCGCAGTTCGGAGTCGTAGTCGTCCTCGAGTACGAGCGCGCCGTGCTCACGGGCCCACGCGAGCAGTTCCATCCGGCGCGTCACGGGCATGGTCCCGCCCAGCGGGTACTGGTGTCCGGGCGTGAGCACGATGGCGTCCGGCGCGGGGGCGACGTCCCACCGCCCCGCCCCACCCCACCACCCGCTGGGCAGATGCTCGGGCACGAGACCGTGCTCGTCCACCCCCACCGGCAGGGCGATGTGCCCGAGCGCGCGCACCACACGACGAAGCGCGGGGTACCCGGGATTCTCCACGGCCACGCGCAGCCTCCTGCCGCGCGCGAGCCCCAGCACCCGCAACGCGAGCTGCAACCCGTCCCGCACGCCCGCAGTGACGAGGATGTCCTCGGGAGAACGCACGATCCCGCGATTGAGCCGCAGGTAGTCCGCGAGGTGGTCCCGCAGATCGGTGCGCAGGGTGCGCCCCGTGGCGACGCCGCTCGCCGCGTCCCGCCACGCCCCGCGCCACGCGGGGGTGTCCAGGGACGTGATGGTGCTCTTCCCAGGGCGCAGGTCGATCATCTCGGGCCGCACCGCGGACCGACGGGCCGTGCGCTGCGAAGTGGGAGCGGGCGACGTCGTCGGGGCGGGAATGCCCGCGGCCGGTATGTCAGCACGAGGCGACGTGGGGGTGGAATGCTGTCCGACGCGGGGCGACGCCGCGGCGTCGCCCCCGGGCACCGGGCCGGACGGGCGGGCTCGAGGAGCATCGGCGGTCGCAGCGGCAGCACGGGCAACGGGCCCTGTATCGCGCCGCATTTCCAGATGCGGGGTGATCCGCGTGGCACCGCGATCGGCCACGAGGTAGCCCTCACCCGCGAGGACGTCCCACGCGGACGTGACCGTTCCGCGCGAGATTCCCAACCGGGCGGCCAGGGCCCGGGACGAGGGCAGGGGGTCGCCCGGGCGCAGCACCCCGCGCGCCACGAGCTCGCGGATCTGCCGCACGAGCTGCTCCCCCAGACCCGTGCTCGCGGTGCGATCGACGGTCAGGGGGAGGTCGGTGTCCCTGGCGTGCCTCATTCCCGGGACTGCCGGGCGATGAAGCCGGCCATGCCGGGAACGGTGAACGCCACCTGACCGTGATCGGGAGCGTAGATCATCCCCTTCTGGATCAGTTGCGCTCTTGTAGGGCCCAGACTGCTGGCCTTGGTACCGAGCCGGGCTGCGAGTTCACCCGTGCGGGAGGGGCCCGCACCGTCCACCGCCATGACGCTCATGTACTCGCGCTCCTTGGGCGTCGCCCTGCCCCAGCGGGCCGGGAAGAATCCGGAGTCCAGTTGCGCCCACCCCTTCTCGATGGCCACCCTCGAGTCCTCGAGCGTGAACGGCGTGGTCGGTGCGACTTCCCATACTGCTTTCCCGAACTCCTGGATGAAGTACGGATAACCACCCGACGCCGCGACGATGGCGTTCAGCGCCTCGGTGTCGAATTCGGCGCCCACGTCCTTGGCCGGGCGTGCCACCGCGTATCGCGCTTGCTCCGGGTCCAGCGGTCCGATGACCCGGTAGTCGAAGAGTCTTTCCGCATAACTGCGTGTGGCGCTCAGGATCGTGGGAAGGTTCGGCAGACCGGCGCAGATCACGTAGAACGGCCAGTCACGCTGGCCCGCGATGTGCTGGACCGTGACGATTGCGCTCATCATGTCCGGGTCTAGGTCCTGCATCTCGTCGATGAACAGGCCGAATGCGCTGTGCTGTGCCTTCAGTGGTTCACTGAGATCCTCGACCAGCTCTTCCACATCGATGTCGATCCGCCCGGACTGCGCGCGTACGGGATGAAGATCGACACTGGCCGAGACACCGCTCGTCCCCACGGAGACACTGAAGGACTGGATGGTCGTGAGCGCATCAGCGAAGAACTGACCGGGGTGACGGCCGAGATGACGCCGAGCCGCCACCACGAGTTCCCGGGCGAACCTGTCTCTCACGTCCTGCCTGCCCCGAGCCTCCGCCCGCCCCTCCAGTTGGACGGTGAGCCAGCCGTGATTGTCCGCGTGCGCACGCAGGACGTTGAGCAGGACGGTCTTTCCGACTCCGCGTAGACCCGTGAGCACCATGCCCCTGTTGGGGCGGTGGAGCTTGGCGCGCGCGATCATGAGGTCGAAGGCGGAAATCTCTGCCTCCCGGCCACTGAGCACCTTGGGACGCAGCCCGGATCCGGGGCTGTAGGGGTTGGCTGCGAGGTCCATGTACCGAAGTGTAAAGCATTATATAAATATTTTTATACTTACTTAGATTTCGATAGCGTCTCGATCGACGGCTACCAGAGGCCGCGGGTTAAGTGCCGGTCGTCGCGTAAGTGGACCACTTCATTTCTTCGATTTTGGCTCTGTCAATGGACCACCCACGCTGCCAGGATGGAGGCCATGACCGAAACCTTGCAGACCTCCGCCCAGAACCCCACCCCCGTGACCGGATCGCGCCTCGTCAAGCGCGGCCTGGCCGACATGCTCAAGGGCGGTGTGATCATGGACGTCGTCACCGCTGAGCAGGCCCGGATCGCCGAGGACTCCGGAGCCGTGGCCGTGATGGCGCTCGAGCGCGTTCCCGCGGACATCCGCTCGCAGGGTGGCGTGGCGCGCATGAGCGATCCCGATCTGATCGAGCAGATCATCGACTCGGTGTCCATCCCCGTGATGGCCAAGGCGCGGATCGGGCACTTCGTGGAGGCCCAGGTGCTCGAGCACCTCAAGGTGGACTACATCGACGAGTCCGAGGTGCTCTCCCCCGCCGATTACGTCAACCACATCGACAAGCACCGCTTCAACGTCCCGTTCGTGTGCGGTGCGACCAACCTGGGTGAGGCGCTGCGCCGGATCACCGAGGGCGCGGCCATGATCCGCTCCAAGGGCGAGGCCGGAACGGGGGACGTCTCCGAGGCCACCAAGCACATCCGCACCATTCGCGCCCAGATCGCCGAGCTGCAGGGCCTCTACACCTCCACCCCGGACGCCCTCTACGTCAAGGCCAAGGAACTGTCCGCGCCGTACGAGCTGGTGGCGGAGGTCGCCCGCACGGGCAAGCTCCCCGTGGTGCTGTTCACCGCCGGGGGGATCGCGACCCCCGCGGACGCCGCCATGATGATGCAGCTCGGTGCGGACGGCGTGTTCGTGGGCTCGGGCATCTTCAAGTCCGGCAACCCCGCCGAGCGCGCCCGCGCCATCGTGGCCGCGACCGCCTACTACGACGATCCCGCCCGCATCGCAGAGGCCTCCCGCGGCCTGGGCGAGGCCATGGTCGGCATCAACGTGGCGGACCTGCCCGCACCCCACCGCCTCGCGGAGCGCGGCTGGTGAGCTCCGCCCCCACCGTCGGTGTCCTGGCGCTGCAGGGCGGGGTGGCCGAGCACCTGGCGATGCTCCAATCGCTGGGTGCCCGGGCGGTTCGCGTCCGTTCCGTCTCGGACCTGCTGGGCGACCACGACGCTCCCGCCGTGGACGCGCTCGTCCTGCCCGGGGGTGAGTCCTCCACGATGGACCGGCTGTGCCGCACGTTCGGTCTGTTCGAGCCCCTCCAGCGGGTCATCCGCGCCGGCCTGCCCACTCTGGGCACGTGCGCGGGACTCATCATGCTGTCCACGCGGATTGCGGATCCCGCGCCGGGGCAGCAGAGCCTGGGTGTTCTGGACGTCACGGTGGACCGCAATGCGTTCGGCTCCCAAGTCGACTCCGCGGAAGTTTCGCTCCCCTGGGCCGGCACCGCTGGCCACGCGGAGACGGACGACGACACCGCGATGACCCCGAGCGGCGTCGTCCGCGCGGCCTTCATCCGAGCACCCTCGGTGACCGAGGTGGGGGACGGTGTGCAGGTGCTGGCCCGCTACCGCGACACGGTGGTGGCCGTTCGCCAGGCCAATGTCCTGGGCATCAGTTTCCACCCCGAGCTCATGGGAGAGACCACCGTGCACGAGGAACTGCTGAGCATGGTCCGGACGGGCGCGAACGCATAGCGCGGGCCACGGCCGCGCGTTCGTCCCGCGGCGGCCGCTCGGAGTGTCGAAGACACGTTCCCGGAACGTCCCTGGTCAGAAACTCCCTGATGAACCCCCGCCGGTGAACCCGCCGCCCCCGCCGAAGGACGACGGGGACGAGCTCCCGAACGACGACCCCGCCGAGGATGCCGCCGAACCGTTGTACACCGCCGGGTACATCACGTAGAGCGGCAACCACGAGCGGAACGTGGGCGCGTACCGGATCTCGTGCTCGATGCCGTCCGCGTCCTTGGCCCGATTGGGTTTGTCGTTGAGCCCGGGGGCCTTGCGGTTCTGGAGGCGGTACTTGTAGTACGCCTGGCGCATCCCGTCCGTGATCTCCTCGTCCGGGTGCTCCCGCTGGAACTGCTCGATCTCGCCCTCCGCCTGCTCCCGGATCCGTTTGTTCTGCCGGTGATGGCGCCATGCCAGAAAAAGCCCCACCAGGACACCCGCTCCCACGAGGCCCAGAATCACGCGGAGCAAGGTGTTGCTCTTGGCTTCACGATCCGCGGCCGCTTGCGGATTCGCCTCGTCGTAGACCTCGGTGATGGTGTTCGTGAACGCTCCCGCGTAATCCTCTTTCTTGAACCCCGGTTCCAGCTCGTCCTGCATGATGTTCCGGGCGTCCCCATCCGAGAGCACCTCGCGGGCCCCGTCCGCGACCTCGATGCGCAGCTCACGTTCGCCCATGTCCGCGACCACGAGCACCCCATTGTTGCGGCCGTCGTCTCCCACGCCCCAGTCCGTGGCCACCGTGCGGGAGTAGTCCTCGATGCTCTCTCCCTGGGTGTCGTCCACCGTGAGCACGGCCGCGCGGATGTACTCGTTCTCGGAGTTCTTCTCCCCGATCAATCGGTTCAGCTGTGCTTCCTGGTCCGGGGTCAGCAGGTCCGCCTGGTCCTGCACCGCACCCTCGGTGGGGCGGGGTGGCACGTCCAGGGCGTGGGCGGGCTCGGCGACTCCCGCGACGAGCACCGCCCCCAGCGCGCCGGTCGTGATGATGCGCCGCAGGGGCGCCATCCTGAGCGTCTCGGTGTCCACGGATCCTCCCGGGTTTCGTCACATGCTGGCCGACACAGGTTCTCGTAGGCCAGGGTGCGGGTACGATGACGCCGCGCGGCCCGGCGGTCCCGACGGCGCGTTGCTCTCGAGACCCAGTGGGTTTCGAGAGCGCCCGACTCAGCGGCGCGCGGTGGGGACCACCATCACGGGGCACTCGGCGTCCGCGAGGGCGGCCTGGGACACCGAACCCATGAGCAGACCGCGGAACCCGCCGTACCCGCGGGTGCCCATGACGAGCAGCTCGGCGGTGCAGGAGGCGTCCACGAGTGCGTCCGCGGGGCGGCCCTCCAGCACGCGGGTCTCGATCTCCAGGTCCGGGAAGTCCTTGCGCAGTTCCTCGGCCACGGAATCGGTGAGCTCCTTGGCCGGGGCCATGAGCTGTTCCTGCACGGCGCGATCCAGCTCGGCGGAGTTCATGGGCAGGTAGCTCGTGGTGGGGACCACGCTCACGATCGCGAGCCGCAGCCCGTGATCCGCGGCGTACCGGGCGGCCTGCGGGACCGCCTCGTTCTTGGCGCCGAGCTTGTCCACGCCCACGACCACGCGACCCTCGAAGCTCTCACCCTCGGGCCGGGTCTCACGTTCGTCAGGGCGCCACTCCTCCGGGAGGATCACCACGGGCGCGGCGGAGTGGGCGGCCACCGCGGCGGAGACCGAACCCACGCGCCCGCGCACCCCGTGGTGCCCGCGCTTGCCGAGGACCACCACGGAGGCGTCCTGGGCCTCGTAGACGATCACGCCGGCGGCGTCGCCGCGCTCGATGATGCCCTGCCCGGTGACGCCGCCCGCCTTGGCCTTCTCCACGGCGCGCGTGGCCAGCCGCTCCGACTCCTGGTGCAGCGCATCCGCGAAGGCTCCATAGATGGACTGGTCCAGGCCGGTCTGGCGGCCCATGGAGAGCACGATCTTCAACGGCTCCTGCCGCTTCTGGGCCTCGAGGATCGCCCAGTCCAGGGCCCGCTCACTGTGATCGGAACCGTCGTACGCCACCACGATGTTCTGTGTCATCTGTCTGCACCTAGTTTCTTAACTGTATTTCGAGGGGGAGTGCGGATCGGGACTCAGCGCCCGCTGGGGACCACCATCACGGGCCCGGCAGCGGAGCTCAGCACGGCCTGGGACACGGATCCGAGCAACAGACCCGTGAACCCACCGATCCCGCGGGAGCCCACGACCACAAGGTCCGCGGTCCGGGTGGCCTGCACGAGCACCCGGCCGGGGCGGCCCAGGAACGCGTGCTGGGTGACCCGCAACCGGGGTTCCCGCTCAGCAATGGTGCGCGCCAGTTCTGAGAGCCGTTCAAGCGATTCCTGGAAGTAGTAGGTCTGGTTGTACTGGTCCTGGAACCACTCCGGGGTCCCGGACAGGGCGCCGTTCACGGAGACGAGGCTCAGGGTCGCGTCATGGGACAGGGCGTACTGGATCGCGTGCGCTACCGCGGGGTTCTTCTCCCCCGCGCCGTCCACGCCCACGACCACGGAGCCGGAGAAGTCCATCTCGGAGGCAGGAGTGCGGGTTCCACCCTGGGCCTGGTCGTCGGAGACGCGCACGTCCTTGCCGTCCCGGCCCTCCTCGCGGGCGAGTTCGGCGTCCGAGTCGTCCTCGTGGGTTCCGGGCGGGACCACGATCACGGGCACGGGGCTGTGGGCCGCCACGGCCGCGGAGACCGAGCCCAGCCGACCCCGCAGGGCATCGCCCTTGCCGCGCTTGCCCATGACCACCAGGCACGCGTCCTTGGCGGCGTGCAGGACGGCCCGAGCGGCGTCGCCCTCGCCCAGGACCTTGCGGATCTCGACGTCCGGGGCGTGGGAGCGGGCGTACTCCTCGGCGGCCTCGAGATGGGATTCGCTCTCCGCCTTCACGGCGTCGTGGAAGCGCTGTTCCAGGCCTGGATCCCCCACGACCGCGACGGGGAACGCGCACAACAGGCGCACGGGGACTTTGCGGGCGGCCGCCTCCGTGAGGGCACGGTCGAGGGCGCGCAGCGCGATCTCGGAACCATCAATACCCACCAGGACGGGAGCGTTGGACGAGGTGTTCAGAACGTCGTTGTTCATACCTCCAGGATAGTCTCCGCACCCCGCAACGGCGCGGTCCACCACGCGATTTCAGGCCTGTGACGACGCCGCACGGAGCCTCCTGGCGCCGGGCCGGCTCCGCGGGCCGCTCACGCCATCACGAACATCCACCGGTCCCCGCGGATGCGCAGACCCAGGGTCACGGCACGGGCGCCCATGTACCCGCCCGCGTACGCAATCCAAAGCCACGCCGCGCCCACGGTGCCGCTCCCACCCCGTTCGAGAACGAGCCACAACAGGGGCGCGTACACGACCAGGTTGATGACCCCGGCCAGGGCGAGATAGCGAGCGTCGCCGGCGCCGATCAGAACGCCGTCGAGCACGAACACGAATGCCGCGAGGGGCTGACCCACGGCCACGACGATCAACGCGACCCCGAAGATCACCTGGACGTCCCGCGACGAGGTGAAGAGGAAGCCCAGGTGCGGCCCGAGCAGACCCACGATCACGCCCGTGACCACGCCGAAGCCCAGGCCCCACCGGATCAGTCGATGCATGAGCCTCCGGACATGTTCGCGTTCCGAGCGCCGTCGCAGGTCCCGGGCGCCGAGTTCCTTGCCCAGCAGCGCCTGGGCGGCAATGGCCAGGGCGTCCAGTGCGAAGGCCAGGAAGTTGAAGATCGTCATGGTCAGTTGGTAGGCCGCGAGGTTCTCGGCCCCCTGCGCCGTGGCCACCACCACGGTCACCAGGATCGCGGCGCGCAGGGACAGGGTGCGCAGCATGAGCCATGTCCCCACCGTGAGGTGCGTGCGCACCCCGGCCCAGGACGTCGCGAGGCTCACGCCGCGCCGTCGGAACTGCCGAGTGAGCATGATCAGGTACGTCACAGCCATGGCCCACTGCGTGATGCTCGTGCCGATCGCCGCGCCCGCGACGCCCAGCTGCGCGCCGTATACGAGCGCCACGTTCAGCCCCGCGTTCACGGCGGCGCCCACGCCCGCGATCACGAGCGGGGTGGTCGTGTCCTGCAGACCTCGCAGCACACCCACGGCGGCCAGCACGATCAGCATGGCCACGAGTCCGGGCAGGGACCACAACGCGTACGACGTCGCGTGCTCCAGCACTTCGCCCTCCGCACCCAGGGCGCGCAGCAGGGGACGAACGGCCACGGCACCCACCGCGGCGAGCAGCACCCCGAGACCCGCGGCGGTCCACAGTCCGTCCCGACCCACGCGCAGGGCATCGGCGAGTCTGCCACCACCCACGTGCCGGGCCACCGCGGGGGTGGTGCTGTAGGCCAGGAAGACCATGAGTCCCACGACCGTCTGCACCACCGTCGCGGCGATCCCTACCCCCGCGAGCTGCGCCGTGCCCAGGTGGCCGATGATCGCCGAGTCAGCGAGCAGGAACAGCGGCTCCGCGATCAGCGCTCCGAACGCCGGGACGGCGAGCGCGAGGATCTGGCGGTTCAGGCTCTTCCCGCCCGCGGTCTTGGACGGGGTCCCAGGATCCGACGGCGTTGCCGGGCCCTCGGGCGTCACGGGCTCCTCGGAAGCTGCGGGGCCCCCGCGGTGGAGACCTCCGGGATCGGGCTCCGAGGGGCGGGCGTCTTGGGGCGCGCGGGGGTTCGGGCGTGAGCGGAAGGAAGGCACCGCACCAGGGTAAGGGGATCAGTCACCCGCCGAGGCGGGCAGGGTCAGCGTCCCGGGGCGGGTTTCACCGCGATCACGGGGACGGCGGATTCCAGGATGATCTGCTGCGCGGAAGAACCCAGGAAGATCTTGCCCGCGGGGGACCGCCGTCGGACCCCCACCACCACGGCGTCGATCTCCGCGCGGTTGGTGGCGTCCACCAGATCCCCCACGGCATTGCGGCTGCGGGCGGCGGCATGCTCCACGCTCACGCGCTCGTACGGGATCGCGGACAGATCCGGCTCGTTCCCGTCCACGGGGAATACCACGAGGTCCGTGTCGCGACGCCGGGCTTCCTGCACGGCGAAGTCGCGGGCGGCGTGACCGGCCGGAGTCTCGGCGGCGGCAAGGATGATGGCCATGGGTCCTCTTCTCTGTGCGCGATCCATCTGGGGGGCAGGTTCCGGGGCGGGGCGAGATCGCCCCCGGGCGGTGAACCGGTGCCGGCTCGGTGAATCCCGGGGTCCGCGTCGGTACCGCCTCCCACGTGGGGATATGTGTATCCTAAGTCACACTTCTCGCGGCCCCGTGGGCGGCGGGAATTCCCCTTACCGCGAATCCCGGGAGAATCCATGAGCTCCACCCACTCCCCCGACCGCCGCACGTTCCTGACCTACGGTCTCGGGGGACTCGTGGCCCTGGGGGCCATCGGAACCGCGACGGCGGGGTCCATCGCATCGGCATCCGGCGGCAACGACCTCCGTTCGTCGCTGACCATTATCGCCCCGGCGGCCGCGGGCGGCGGGTGGGACACCGTGGCCCGGGAGATGCAGCAGGCCCAACGGGCCAACGGCATCGTGAACAACACCCAGGTGGTGAACATCCCGGGTGCCGGCGGGACCATCGCGCTCGGGAACCTGGAGATCCTCTCCGGCAAGGCCAACAACCTCATGGTGGGTGGCACGGGTCAGTTGGCGGCCACCATCCAGTACGACTCCGCCACCACCTACGCGGACGTGAATCCCCTGGCCGTGGTGGTGGAGGAGTACGACGTGATCGTGGTCCCCGGCGATTCCCCGTACACGTCCCTGAAGGAACTCATGACGGCGTGGGCCAAGACCCCCGGCAAGGTCCCGTGGACCGGAGGCGGTTCCTTCGACCAGCTGGTCGTGACCGAGATGGCGATCAGTGCCGGGTTGGCACCCAAGGACATGATCTACGTGTCCTCGGACGGCGGCGGTGAATCCACCCAGGCCCTCCTCAACGGCACGGCGGCCGCCGCGGCCAGCGGGTACCCGGATTCCATCGACCAGATCGAGTCCGGGCGGTTGCGGGCCCTGGGCGTCGTGGCCCGCGAACCCGTGCCCGGGGTGGAGATCCCCACGACCGTGGAGCAGGGCTTCGACGTCACCCTGGCCAACTGGCGCTTGCTCGTGGCACCGGGTGGGATCACGCCGGAGGAGAAGACCGAGCTCGAGACCATCGTGCGGGAAACGATCGCCACACCGCAGTGGCGGGAGGCCATCGAACGCTTCAACTGGAACGAGAACGTGATCACGGGCGAGGAGCTCACCCGTTTCCTCGCGGACGAGAAGACCCGCATCCAGGGCCTCTACAAGGAGTTGGGACTGTGACATCACAGGTGACCGGGTCGACCCCGGCGTCCGCACCACCCCCGCAGGAGGCGCCGCCCTCCGCGCACCGGTCGCTGCTGTCCGAGCTGACCATGCCTTTGGTGCTCGCGGCTTTCGCGACGTACCTGCTGGTGGGCATGCTCAGCATGTCCGTCCCGGAGTCGGTGGACTTCCCCGGGCCCCGGTTCTTCCCGGCCGTGGTGACGGCCGTGATCTACGCCCTGGTGATCGTGGAGGTGCTCTCGATCCTGCGCCGCCGGTCCGCGGACCGTTCCCCTGGAGGCCACCCGACGACGTCGACGGGCAGCACCGCGCACACCTCCCCCGCCGATGACGACGCCGCACCCTCGGCGGACGATGACGGCTACGAGTTCGTAGGTGCCTACGAGCCCGCCACGCCCCAATTCTCGTGGCGGTCCTTCGCCTGGGTGGTGGGCGGTTTCCTGGTGTTTGCACTACTGCTCGAGTTCCTGGGGTGGATCATCGGCGCCGCCGTACTGTTCTGGTGCGTGGCCCGCGGCTTCGGCTCCACCCGCCCGCTGTTCTCACTGGTCGTGGGGCTGACCGTGAGTTCCCTCGCGTACATCGCCTTCGACATGGCCCTGGGGCTGTCCCTGCCCTCCGGCCTCCTGGGGGGTGGGTTCTAGATGGAGACCCTCTCGCTGTTGCTGGACGGTTTCGCCGGGGCGCTCACCCTGCAGAACCTCTTCTGGGTGGTGCTCGGATGCTTCCTGGGCACCGCCGTGGGTGTCATGCCCGGCCTGGGGTCCTCCATGGCCGTGGCGCTGCTGCTGCCCGTGACGTTCGCCCTGGATCCCACCGCGGCGTTCATCATGTTCTCCGGCGTGTATTTCGGCGGGCTGTTCGGGGATTCCACCATGGGCATCCTCATGAACACCCCGGGGCAGGCCTCGGCCATCGCGTCCACGTTCGAGGGCCACAAGATGGCGCTCACCGGCAGAGCCCCACAAGCGCTCGCCACGGCGGCCATCGGAGCGTTCATCGGTGGTTTCGTGGCGTCCGTGGTGGTCGTGTTCTTCGCACCCTTCCTGGCCGAGTTCTCCACCCAGTTCGGTCCGGCGGAGTTCTTCGCCCTGGCCCTGTTCGCGTTCGTGGCCACGTCCTCCGTGGTGACGGACTCCGCGGTCAAGGGTTTGCTGTCCCTCGCCCTGGGACTGGGGATCGCCGTGGTGGGTATCGACTCCGTGACCGGCATCCCGCGGTTCACCATGAACTCCCCCTACCTCTTCGACGGGATCTCCCTGGTGACCGTCACGGTCGCGGTGCTCGCGCTGGGTGAGGTGATCTATTTCGCCACGACCGCCCGGTTCCAGAGCCAGGGAAGGATGCTGAAGGCCCAGGGGCGGCCCTGGTTGAGCCGCAAGGAACTGCGGGAGGCCACCCCGGCATGGTTGCGCGGCACGGCCATCGGCTTGCCGTTCGGCGTGGTCCCGGCCGGCGGCGCGGAGATCCCCACGTTCCTGGCATTCGGCGCGGAACGCAAGCTGGATCGGCGTCGTCGCGACCCGCAATTCGGCAAGGGCGCCATTCGAGGTCTTGCCGCACCCGAGGCCGCGGGCAACGCCACCACCGGTATGGCCATGGGTGCGCTGCTCGCGCTGGGCCTGCCCATCTCCGCGACCGCCGCCATCATGCTCGCCGCGTTCCGGCAGTACGGGCTGCAACCAGGGCCGCTGCTGTTCGAGCGCGCCCCTGATCTCGTGTGGGCGCTGTTGGCCAGCTTCTTCATCGCGATGATCGTGCTGCTGATCATCAACCTGCCGTTCGCGATGGTGTGGGCCAAGCTACTGCTCATCCCGCGCCCGTACCTGTACGCGGGCATCACGGTGTTCTGCGGCCTGGGCATCTACGCGACGTCCGGCTCCACCTTCGACCTGCTCATGCTCCTGGGCGTGGGACTCGTCGGCTTCTTGATGCGTATGCATGATTACTCGCTCGCGCCGCTGATCATCGGGATGGTCCTGGGTCCGCTCGCGGAGACGAGCCTGCGGGACGCCCTGATCAGCGCGGACGGTGACGCCTCGGTCCTGGTGAGCGGTCCGATCGTGCTCGTGCTCTACGGGGTCCTGGTGATCATCCTGCTCCTGACACTGCGCAGCAAAGTCACGAGCCGCACCCGCAGGGACGTCTGAGCCGATTCGTCTCCGGGTAAACCCCACCCTCTCCCAAGTGCGGGTGCACTGATTTTGCTGAGCCAAAGCACGCAAACCCCCTCTCAGAGGGTGGTTCGCTGCTTTAGCTCAGCAAAATCACACGCCGTCGCGGTCCTCGGGGCCGGGCGGGATTGCCCGATCAGAACGGGTACTGCGGGATGTCCGGGCTCAGGGTGACCCATTGCGGCTCGGTGAACGCCTCGACGTTGGCGTCCGCCCCACCGAAGTGCACGCCCGTGCCGGAGGCCTTCATCCCACCCATGGGGGCGGTGGCCTCGTCCATCACGGTCATCTCGTTGATGTGGATCTTCCCGGCCGTGACGCGGTCCGCGACCTTCATGGCCTCCCCCACCTCGCCCAGGATCGAGAGGGACAGCGCGTACTCGGAGGCGTTGGCCAGCGCCACGGCCTCGTCCACGGAGGACACCGCGATCACGGGTGCCACCGGGCCGAAGATCTCCTGGTTCCACGCCGGCATCTCAGGGGTGAGATCAGTCACCACCGTGGGGCGATAGAACAACCCGTCGTGGGTGGCACCCGCCCGGATGGTGGCGCCGGCGATCACCGATTCCTGGACCTTGGAGTCCACGGACTTCAGCTGCTTCTCGTCGATGATCGGGCCCAGGTGGACCTGTCCCTCGGAGGGGTCGCCCACCACGAGGGAGTCCGCCTTGTCCGCGAGTCGCTGGACGTATTCCTCGTAGACGTCCCGGTGCACGATGTGCCGTCCCGTGGTCATGCACACCTGACCCTGGTGGAAGAAGGTCCCCATGGCACCCACGCTCGCGGCCAGGTCCAGGTCCGCGGAGGGCAGCACGATCATCGCGTTGTTGCCACCGAGTTCCAGGTGCGTGCGCTTGAGATGCTGGGCGCCGGCCGCGCCCACGTGCCGCCCCGCCTCGGTGGAACCCGTGAAGGACACGATCCGGACCTCGGGTGCGTCCACGGCGGCCGCACCGGCGTCCCCGCCGCCGGGCAGCACGTGCAGCACACCCTCGGGAAGCCCGGCCTCCTCGAAGATGCGTGCGATCAGCACTCCGCCGGTCACGGGCGTGCGCGGGTCCGGCTTGAGCAGCACCGCATTACCGAGCGCGAGCGCGGGTGCCACGGAACGGATCGAGAGGATCAGGGGGAAGTTGAACGGGGAGATCACCGACACCACCCCGGCGGGCAGACGCCGTGCGAGCGACCAGTGCGGGTCGTCCGAGGCCAGCACCTGGCCCTTCGCGTGCGTGGGCAGCGCGGACGCCTCGAAGCATTCCTGCGCGGCCACGTGGGCCTCCATCCCGGCCTTGGGCTGGATGGCGCCGGTCTCGCGCACGACCCAGTCCACGACCTCGTCAGCGTGCTCCTCGAACAACTGCCCCGCCCGACGCAGCACGGCCGCGCGCTCGGTGGGCTTGAGCGCTGCCCAGGACTGCTGGGCCGACGACGCCGCTGTCGCCGCCCGGTACACGTCCTCCGGCGTGGCCGCACCCACGTGACCCAGGACCGCTTCCGAGGCCGGGTTCAGCACCGTGATGGGCTCACCGGAACCCTCCGCCCACTCCCCGTCGAAGATCTTCCCGGCCCATCGGCCGTCCTTGAGAATCGCCATGTCCCTTACCTCCTGGTGTGCCACGTGATGGATCTCCATTGTGCGGGAGCCGGCCCCATCCTGACCACGGGGCCGGGTGACATCTGCGGCCCGCGAACGGCATGGGAGTGAGCGGGCGACCCGAGGGTGCGCGAGCGGCGTCGTCGTCCCCGAAGACGAGCCCCGTCGAGGAAGGCGCAGGCGGTCAGGGTTGCGGGTCGCGGGCGTCGTAGCGCATGAACCCGGGGAACATCCGCATGAGCAGCAGCACGAGCAGGAAGCAGATCACGGCACCCACCAGGGCGGCGAACCCTGGACCGAGCCACTGGCCGCCGGTGCCCATCGCGGCGTCGCCCAGGCGAGGGCCGCCCGCAACCACCACGATGAAGATGCCCTGGAGCCTGCCGCGCAGCGAGTCGGGGGTGGCCGCCTGCAGGATGGTGGTGCGGAACAGCATGGACACCGAGTCCATGACCCCCGCGGCCACGAGCACCAGGCAGGACATGACGAGGGGCCACGCGGTGTCCCGACCCCAGCCGCCGGAGGCCACCAGGATCACCGCACCGAACGCCATGATGCACACGGCCCACGCGGCCACGGCGGCGGCACACCCGCGACCGTGGTGATTGATGCGAATGAATGTTCCCGAGAAGACTCCCGCGAGGACGGATCCCGCCGCGAGCGCCGCGGTGAGCAGCCCCACCGTGAACTGGTCCCCGCCCAGCACGGACGCCCCGAGCACGGGGAACAGCGCGCGGGGCATCGCGAAGATCATGGCGGCCAGGTCCAGCAGGAACGTCATGCGCAGGTTGGGGCGGGTGGCCAGGAACCGGAACCCCTCCACGACGGAGCGGAAACCGGCCTTGCTCGTGGCGCCGTCCTCCCCGGGGATGGGCGGCAGGGGTGGCAGTTTGTACATGGCCCACAGGCTCACGGCGAAGCTCAGGGCGTCCACCGTGTAGGCCCACCGGAAACCCAGTCCGGCCACCGTGAGCGCGCCCAGCAGCGGGCCCACCATGAGGCACGAGCCCATGGTCAGTTGGAACAGGGCGTTGGCGGCGGGCAGTTGTCGCATGGGGACCAGGCGCGGGACGATCGCACCGCGCACGGGCTGGTTCAGTCCCTGCGCGAAGGAGTGCAGGGCCACGATGCCGTAGAGCACCGCGACGCTCGCAATGTCCAGCCACGCGTGCGCGGCCAACGCCACGGTCATGATGAACAGGCCGAACGTGGTCCACAGGCCCGCCGAACGCCGGTCGGTGGCGTCCCCGATGCTGCCCCCGTAGAGACCTGCGATGATCAGGGGCACGAGCGCGAAGAAGCCCACCATCCCCACGGCGAACGTGGATCCGGTCAGCTCGAACACTTCCAGGCTGATCGCGATCACGGTGAACTGGCTTCCGAGCATCGACAGCGTGGACCCGATCCACAGTCGCCGGAAGGCGGGGATGTCCCGCACGGGGGCGATGTCGAGCAGGAAACGGGCCACGGGTCGATCCTAGGGGCAGGCGGGGGTGCGCACCTCACCCGTCACGATGCAAGTACGGCCCGTGCGTCCCACCCCTGAGTCCTCGTGCGTGTCCCCCGCACCACATACCCTGGGAGCACCCTTTTCCCCGGGATCACAGGAGTCCTCATGCGCACACGCGAACAGCGCCGGGCCGCGCGGTCGGCTCGCGGTTGGCCGCGGTTGCGCGTGCACGCCGTGCGCAACGGGGTGGGAGCCGTGATCCTCGGGGCGCTTCTCCTGTGGGTAACCCACGGACCCTTCCGTTTCGAGAACTTCCCGGCCGGGGACGTGGCCTGGGTCTGGCGTGTGATCGCCCTGGTCGTGGCGGTAATGCTGCCCTACGTGCTTCTGACCATGGGCGTGTATCTACTGCTCGCCGGCTTTCTGGCGACCAATAGGGCGGCGTTGGCCGCCGGGCGCGCCCGCACCGTGGTGCTCGAGCCCGAGGACCCGGAGGATCCCCCGGTCACCACGCACCGACTCTCGCAGCACACTCCCCCGGGCGTGAAGATCCGGGCCCACACGGTGCACGGTCGTCGTCACGACAGCCGCTACACCCGTGATCTCCTGGGTTTGCTGCCCGTTCAGTCGCCCGCGGCCCTCGTGCCCCTGGGTGCGGGGATCGTGGCGCTCATCGCGGCCTCGATCTATTACTCCACGGGCTACGCCGAACCCGCCGCCGTCCTGCTGCTGGGCGTGCTCTACCTCGGCTGGAAACTCTTCCGGGGTTGGCGCAGCCACCGCGTCTTCGCGGACACGCCGTGGCAGGCGCCGCGGGAAGTCGACACCGGTTCCTTCCCGCGTGTCACCCCGCTGCGGGACCAGGACACCGCACACCACCCCGTCACCCGGGTCTCCTACGTCACGGACGACGACGCCGCGGCGCCGCACGTACGGGAGCGAGCGGCGCCGTCGTCGTACGAGGTCGACGACCCGGAGGAGCCGTACGAGACCACCGACGAGCTACCCGTGATCGAGAAGATCCGCGACCGGTACACCGAGCCCCGCCGGATGAGTGCGTCGCAGCGACGGTTGGCGGAGCGGGCGGAGCGCGAGGCGATCCGGCGGAGGCTCCCGCGCGTGGTCGAGGCCGAACGGGCGGACACGCACGCCACCGCCCCCCGGGTGGTACGTGATTCGCAGCGCACCGACCCGCGGGACGGCTATGAGACGGATCCGCAGGGGGAGGCCGCGGAGCAGGAACAGCAGCGGCTCAACCAGAAGCGCTACGAGGACCACATGCAACGCCACCGCGACAAGCGGGAGGACCGGTTGCGCAATGCGGAGGCCCGGCAGCCCGAGGAGGCGCCCTCGCTGTGGGGGTACGCCAAAAACCGGCTCACGAGGCGCGGGGACGACTCCTAACGCTCAACGACCGCCACGGGGAGCTTCTCCGGCGTTTGGCTATCGTCGCGGGGATGACTTCTTATCTTTGGCGCTTGGCTCCTCCGCATTCAACACAGTGGCACCGGGCCGGGCCCCGGCCGCCGCGGGCGCACCCAGCTGCCAGATCCGCCGCACGGTCCAACCCAGGAGGATCACGAGCAGCACGTTACGCAGGGTCAGCACCCCGGCCATGACCGGGTTCGCGTGGATCAGCGGCGTGTAGAACAGCGGGTAGATCACGAACGTGGTCGCCGCGATGCCCAGGGTCAGTAAGGCCGGGATGCGCCACCGGACGCGGTCGTGCAGCAGACCCACCATGATCACTGGGGCCAGCCAGATCATGAACTGCGGGGAGCCCACCTTGTTGAACACGATCAGCACGATGGTCAGCAGCAAGGATCCGGCGTGGACCAGGCGCGCCCTGTCCGCACCGCGCCGCAGTGCCCGGATGAGCAGCACCGCGGCAACGAGAACGGCCATGAGCAGCAGCGGCTGCATGAGGGAAGCCATGACCTCCACACCGGGACCGTAGACCTCGGTGGAGTTGATCGCGGTGTTGTCCGCGATCCGGGAGTCGGCGAGCCCCAGGACAGCGGCCCACACCCACGGCGTGGAGAACGTGGCCTCGAGCTGCATCCCGCGGGAACCTTGGTTGAGCAGGAAGTCCGCGATCCGCTCGATCCCGCCGAGCACCAGCACGCCCAGCACCACGAACAGCGTGACCACCACGCCCGCCGTGATGATGCGCACGCGCTGTTTGAGCGCGATGACCATGGCCAGCAGCACCGCGGCCGGCCACACCTTGATCCACGTGGCGATGCTCAGCAGCGCCGATCCCACCACCGGATGGCGCACGGCGTAGAGCAGGCCGATGAACACGATCGGCGCCGCCACACCCTCCACACGCGCGAAGCTGAGGTACCCCAGGAACACGGTGAAGACGACCCACCACCACCCGGCCAGCACACCGCTGCGCGGGGCGCGGTGGAGGAGGAACCACATGGCCACGGCGTTCAATGCGGTGATCATGAGCGTCCACGCCAGAAGGTAGAGGTCGTAGCCCGCGATCCTCGGGAACATGATGGGCATCTGCGCGAGCACGGGGTAGACCCACGGGCTGACGGAACCCTGGTCGGGCGCGTTGTACCCGGCCATCGCCCATTCGCGGTACTGCTCGGTGTCGCTGAAGGCCCACCCGTGCAGGAAGAACGTTGCCATCCAGCACAGGAAGTACACGTGCACCACCGCGAAGCCCACCCACACGGCGGCGGGGCGGTTCAGCCACTCCGGCGGACGACGACGCTGCGGCCCGGGCCGCGCGCCCGTCACCGAGTGAGCGGCGTCGTCGGCAGAGGCAGCCTCGGGGTGCGCCGTGGCTCCGCCAGTGGGTGCCGCGGGGGCACCCGTGCGCGGCACCGAGGTGCGGTGGGCGTCCCCGGGGGCGGGAGCCGCGTCGTCGTCAGGCGTGCGGGCCGGCAACCGGGCCTCCCTTCGCGGCGGAACCGGCGGGCCCGGAGGACCCCAGCCGGTACAGCCCGCGTGCGGACCACCCCAGCAGGACCACGAGCAGCAGGTTGCGCAGGGTCAGCACGCCGGCCATGACGGGGTTGTTGTGGCTCAGCGCGGTGTAGAAGAGCGGGTAGATGAAGAACGTGGCGATCGCGATCAACACCGCGAGGAACGCCGGGGTGCGCCACACCTTCCAGTTGTGCACCAGGCCCACCGCGATCACGGGGCCCAGCCACACCATGAACTGGGGCGAGCCCACCTTGTTGAACACGATGAAGGCCGTGACCATGGTCAGCGAACCCGCGAGGAACAGGGCCGTGCGGTCCAGGGCACCGGCGTGCACGCCGCGACGCAGCCCGCGGGCGATCAGCACCACGACCACCACGGCGGCCACCACGAACAGCGGCTGCATGAGCCGGGACATCACGTCCGAGCCGGGGCCGCTGACCTGCATCGAGTTGATGTCCGTGTTCATGTACATGCGGGAATCACCCACACCCAGCACCGAGAGCCACAGCCACGGGGTGCTGAACGTGGCCTCGAGCTGCATGCCGCGGTCGCCCTGCTGGGTCATGAAGTCCGCGATCTGGCGCGGTGATCCGGACACGAACGCGGCCGCCACGGCGAACAGCGTGACCAGGATCCCGGCGAGCAACACGGCGCCGCGGCGTCGTGCGGCGGTCAACAGGGCGATCACGACGGCGGCCGGCCAGACCTTGATCCACGTGGCCAGGCTGAGGATCGCGGAGGCCGCGAACGGGCGGGACACCCCGTAGACCAGACCCAGCAGCACGAGCGGGGCCGTGAGACCGTCCACGCGCGCAAAGCCCAGCCAGCCCATGAGCAGGATGAACACGAGCCACCACCAGCCAGCGGGCAGGGCGGCGCGGTTACGACCCCAGTCGGTCAGCTTGCCCATGGCCACGGCGTTGAGCACCGCGATGATGAGCACCCACAGGAAGAAGTACGGGCCCGGTCCCGCGATGCCCGCGAGTCCCATGGGGATCTGCGCGAGCACGGGGTACACCCAGGGGCTGGGACCGTACGCGATGTTGCGGTCGTCGAAACCCGCTTCCGCCCACGCGCGGTAGATGTTGGTGTCGCTGAAGGCATTGCCCTGCAGCGAGACGATCAGGGCAAAAATCAGGAAGCCCACGTGCACCAGCAGGAACCCCACGAGCAGCGCGCCCGGTGTCATCAGACGATCCTGCGCGGCGCGGGGGAGCACGGCGTCCCGTGCCCGGGTAACGGCCGTGAAATATCTCTCTGTGGGCACGGATGAGGTCCTTGTCCGAATGCGCGCGGGATTCTGTTCTGGTCCGGGGGTGTGCACTGGTCCTGTTCGGGGCGTGCGGCGCCCGAGGGTCCCGGCGCCTCGGACATACCGGTTCCGATTCTATGGGGAACCACTCCGGGGACCGCATACGGCGCCATGATGCGCTCACCCCGCCCCCAAGGAACCCCCAGAACGCGCACTGTTCGAGTGCAAACCGTCCTGTAAAGTCAGGGGTCGGAGCCGCTGGACACCTCGGCTCGCCCACCACTGGTTGGCTGAGGGGGCTGGAATCCATGACCGCGACCGGTTCTCGCCCCTCTCCCGCGCACACCGGCTCCACCGCCAAGAATGATTCGCGCGCCCACATGGCGATCATCCAGGGCGTCATTGGTTCGCTCATGATGCTCGTGGGGTCCGTGGGGACCGGGTGGATCGCCAACGGCTCCCCCATGGTCCGGCACCCCCTGGTCATCGAACTGCGCGTGAACGTGTGGGGCGTGTACGGGTGCACCGTGCTGCTCACCGTGGGCGCCATGCTGCTCATCCGATCGTGGTTGCGCCTCGGTCAACGCCTGCGGGGATGGCCGCACGGGTCGTTGCGCACCGTGATGATCGCCGTGATCGCATGGTCCCTGCCCCTGTTCCTCGCCGTTCCCATCTACTCGCGGGACGTGTACGCGTACATCGGTCAGGGCCGGTTGATGCTGGCCGGCAAGGACCCGTACGTGGAGGGGATCTCCTCGCTCGACAACTGGTTCATGCTGGGCGCGGATCCGGAATGGGCGGAGGCCCGCACCCCGTACGGCCCCTACTTCCTGTGGATCGCCGCCGGGGTCGTCCGGTTGACCAACGCCCAGCCGGACGCCTCCGTGATGCTGTTCCGGGCGGTGGCGTACGTGGGAGTGGTGCTGTGCATGATCTACGTGCCCAAGCTCGCGCGCCTGCACGGGATCAACGGTGCCCGGGCTCTCTGGATCGCCGTGGCCAACCCGCTGTTCCTCATCAGCTTCGTGGCCAGCGCCCACAACGACGCACTCATGGTGGGCCTCGCCGTGGCCGGCGTATACGCCGCGGCCACAAAATATCCCCTGCTGGGCATACTTCTGGTCACGGGGTCCATCGGGATCAAACCCATCACCATCCTGCTGCTGCCGTTCATCGGTCTGCTCTGGGCGGGCAAGGGTGCCTCGTGGCCGCGGCGGTTCGTCATCTGGGCGGCCACCGCGCTCCTCAGTTTCGGGATCCTCGCGGTGAGCGGTTACGCGGATAACCTCGGTCTGGGCTGGGCCTGGGCCCTGTTGGACCCCACCCCGGGGTACACGGGGTACTCGCCGTCCGGGTTCCTGGGACAACAGGTGGAGCGCGTGGGAAACTTCTTCGGCCTGCCGGGGGACGCCCTCGCATCGGTGTTCCGTCAGGTGCTGCAGTACGCGGCCATCGCCCTGGTCCTCGTGCTGATGTTCGTGGGCGAGGACCGCAGGATCGTGCGGCGGATGGCCCTCGCGTTCTCCGCCGTGGTGCTGCTGTCCCCCATCATCCAGCCCTGGTACATCCTGTGGCTCATCCCCCTGCTGGCCGCGACCGGCATCAAGGACAACTGGCAGATCCGCATCCTGTACATCGTGATCACGTTCTTCGTGGTCTTCGGTGCCCAGGACCAGCTGTCCGTGTGGCCGTTCATCGACCTCAGCGTGAGCGTGTCCCAGGTGGCGTTCGTGATCACGGTGGCCTTCACGCTCTACCTGGCGCTGATCGATCCCCGCACCCGCACCCTGCTGACCCACGGTGGGTTCCGGGGCTGGGTGGATCCCGGCCCCCCTCAGGTGGCCGCGGGTACGACGGCGCACAAGGACTAACGCAGGCCCCTGAGCCTTTCGAGCTCGCGGCGGTCCTTCTTGGTGGGCCGCCCCGCCCCACGGTCCCGGCGGGCCACCGGCACGCTGAGTTCCGCGGGCCGCGGCGGGGAGTGGTCGATGTAGCACTGGGCCGCCACGGGGGCGCCCACACGCTTGACGATGAGCTTGGTGACCTGGAACTCCTGCTGCCACCCCGGGCGGCGCACACTCACCCGATCCCCCACCCGCACCGGCTGGGCGGCCTTCACGGGGGCGCCGTTGAGCCGCACGTGTCCCGCGCGGCACGCGGTCGTGGCGGCGGAGCGGGTCTTGAACAACCGCACCGACCACAACCACACGTCCAGGCGGGCGCTACCGGGTTCGTTGGCTGGGGCGTTCATGGGGTCCACGGTACTCGGGGACGACGACGTCGCTCCCGCCTGCCCCCAGTGGGGTCAATGGATCACCCGGGTCATGAACCATCACCAAACCATCCCTGTGCTGGTTTCGGCGCGCACACGGGAACCCCTGGCTCTTTGTGAGCAATCTCACGCCGCGGTGGGTACGGTGGGAGCGGGGCTTCACAAGGACGTGAGCCCCGAAGCATCTGCGAAAGACGCAGAGGCAGTTGAGAACGGGGGTTGAGCACTCATGCTCAAGAACTTCATTAACAACACCTATGTGGAATCCGCATCCGAGGAATCCTTCGACCTGGTCAACCCGGCTACCGGTGAGGTGACGGAACAGTCCCCCAACTCGAACGAGCAAGATGTGAATGCCGCGTACGAGGCAGCCGCTAAAGCATCGAAGACATGGGGGCGCATGACCCCCGGTGCGCGACAACTCGCCATGCTGCGCATCGCCGACGCCCTCGAAGCACGGGGGTCCGAACTCGTGGACGCGCAATCTCGCAACACGGGCCAACCCAAGTACCTGATCCAGTCCGAGGAAGTCGATGTCTCCGCGGACCAGATCCGCTTCTTCGCCGGCGCAGCCCGCTTGATGGAGGGCCTCGCGAGTGGCGAATACATGGAGGGTCTCAACTCCGTGATCCGCCGGGAACCGATCGGCGTGGTGGGCCAGGTGACGCCGTGGAACTATCCCCTCATGATGGCCGTCTGGAAAGTGGGGCCAGCCCTGGCCGCAGGCAACACCATCGTGTTGAAACCATCGGACACGACTCCGGAGTCGACACTGCTGTTCGCTGAAATCGCCTCGGAGTTCCTTCCTGAAGGCACCTTCAACATCGTCCTGGGCGATGCCAAGACCGGGGAAACGGTCGTGTCACACCGCACGGCGGGACTCGTCTCCATCACCGGCTCGATCCGAGCCGGTCTGGCTGTCGCCGCATCCGCAGCGAAGAACCTCACGCGCGCTCACTTGGAACTGGGCGGAAAGGCGCCCTGCGTGGTGTTCGGGGACGCGGACCTGGACTCCGCCGCCGCCACGCTCGCAGAAGCCGGTTTCTTCAATGCCGGCCAGGACTGCACCGCCTCCACCCGCATCCTCGTGGAGGGATCGGTCCGTGACGAGTTCCTGGAGAAGATCACCCAGGCCGCGAAGGACACGGCATTCGGCACCCCGGACAAGGAGGACATCCTCTACGGCCCGCTCAACAACGCCAAGCAGCTCGAACAGGTGTCCGGGTTCATCGATCGTTTGCCGGAGCACGCCACCGTGACCACGGGCGGCAAGCAGGCGGACGGGCCCGGCTTCTTCTTCGAGCCGACCATCGTGGCGGATCTCAAGCAGGAGGACGAGGCCATTCAGAATGAGATCTTCGGTCCCGTCATCACCGTCCAGACCTTCTCCACGGAGGAGCAGGCCGTGGAGATGGCGAACGGGGTGGAATACGGATTGGCGTCGTCCGTGTGGACCAAGGATCACGGCCGCGCGTTGCGGATGTCCCGCGATCTGGACTACGGCTGCGTATGGATCAACACCCACATCCCGTTGGTCGCCGAGATGCCCCACGGCGGCTTCAAGCACTCCGGCTACGGCAAGGACCTCTCCAAGTACGCCGTGGAGGAGTACACCCGCGTCAAGCACGTGATGAGCTCGTTGGACTGACGGCGGGAACGAACGAAGGAAGGAGCGCATCATGACCGACATTCGAGAACTCGTGCTCACCGCTGACCGCGAGCTGTTCACCGAACACGACCTGAGCACCCTGGGCCGCAATTTCGCCGAGGACTACGTGGAGCATTCGCCGCTCGTGGCCAACGGTAAGGAAGGCCTGCGGGAGCTGGTCACCGACGCGGGCGAGGGTCTGCGGCACGACGTCGCGCGCGTAGTCGTGGACGAAAAGGCCGGTTTGGTCGCGCTGCACGGTGCCTATCCCGGGTTGGATCCGGACACCGTGTTCGTGGGGTTCGACATCTACCGCGTGGCCGACGGCAAGATCGTGGAGCACTGGGACGGCCTGGTGGATCAGACACCACCCAACGAGTCGGGCCACACCCAGCTGGACGGCCCCACGGAGGTGGACACATCCGCCGATACCGAGGCCAACAGGGAGTTCGTCAAGCGGGCCTGGGCTACGTTCTTACAGGGCCAGGACTACGACGCCGCGGGCGATTTCACGCGTTCGGACGGGCGGTTCACGCAGCACTCGGGTGACATCGCCGACGGTGTGCAGAACATGGTCGACTTCTTGAAACAACTCAAGGAGGACGGTTCTGCACTGACCTACGACACATTGCACCGCACGGTGGCTGACGGGAACTTCGTCCTGACGTTCTCGGAAGGATCCATCGCCGGTGACCGCCACTTCTTCTGCGAACTGTGGCGCATCGAGGACGGCGCGTGGGTCGAACTGTGGGACGCCATCGGACCGGTTCCGTCAGATGACGAACTGGCGCACCCGCACGGTGCGTTCACGTCGGTAGCGGACTGAACCTGACCGAGACGACCTGACAATGCAGTGGCCCCGTGGACGCGTGATGGCGTCCACGGGGCCACTGCCCGATCTGTTCCAGTGATCGAGGAGCACATCATCCGGGACCGTCAGCGCCCGGGCCCGCCGTGACCTCCGGCGTCCGCAGGGGCACCCGCTGAGGGAGAGGCGTCGTCGTGGGCATGGTCGTGACCCTCGTGGGAAACGTGTCCGTGCGCCTTCTCCTCCCGCGCCGGAGCCTCCGGTTTGCCCGTCACCACCGCGAGTTCCACCGGCGTCTGCGGCAGGTCGATGGTCTTGGCCACTTCACCCTTGGTTAGATCCACCACGTGCAGTTTCTTGTTCTGCGCGTCGGTCACGTAGGCGCTCGAGCCGGCCACCTTGATCGCGGGACCCGCCTCCTGCCAGTCCGCCTTCTCCTCCCACGACTGGATCACGTCGATCTTCCGGACCACCTTTCCGGACTCCACGTCGATCACGTTGAGCTTGCCGTCGTACGTGAGCACCAAAGCCTCACCCTCCGGCCCGCGGGCCAGCGAACGGAACCAGTAGGACGAGCTCAGGTCCACCAGCCGGTGCGACCCGTCCCGGGTGTCGAAGAGGGCCACTCGCGTGGGGCACTCCTGCTCGGCATCCTCGTCCACCTTGTAGTCGCCGAGCACGATCGGCGACCTCTCCGAACCTGCGAGGTTGCCCGAGCGCGCGTAGGCGTCCGCCACGGCCACCTTGTGGAACGTCCCGTCCCGATAGATCACGGGCCCGTTCTCGCAACCCGCCATCACGGTGTCGGTGCTCGCTCCCGGCGCGGCCGCCGCCTCACCGTGCACGCCCGGGCAGTCCGTCGTCTCGGCCTTGACGGCGCCGTCCTTGCCAAGCACGCGCGCGGTGTGCCGTTCATCCTCCGTGCCCTGGGTCGTGAACAGTGTGCCGTCGGTCAGCTCGAGCGCCACACCGTGGTGCGGGTGCTCGGTCTTCCGTTCGGTCGTACCATCGGCCCCACCGGTTCCCTCGTCCCTCCGGGTGGGCCCGGCGGTTCCAGCCCCAGACCGCCCCTCCGTGAGATGTCATTACGCCCCCGGGTGCGGGTGGTGAGCATGACTGCGGGAGGCTCCATGACCTACCCCCGTGCATCGCCCAATCAATGGCCGGCATTCCCTGTCCGTTTCGAAGAAGAAATGCGAATGAAGTACCACACTATTTTCATGAGGGTGATCCTGCTAGACTGAATCCCCATCAATACACATGACAATGGACTTCACGACGTGCGAGGAGTGAATAATGGATCACCTAGCCATTCTTATCGGTTCGATATTGCTTATCCTTCTGGTTGCTGGCCTCATTTACTTTTTCGGAAGTGTCCTTAAATCCGCACTGTGCGGCGGCTCCAACTGGCCATCTGACCCGGATGATCCACGCCGACGCCGATGACCAAACGCTCGAGACGCCGGATATTGGGGCGCGGCCCCGCAATGCACGTAATGCAGTCATAAATCCAGTCATAAATATCCCACCCATAAGGGCTGGATGCACCCTCGGCACCTCCCATGGCGATAACCCACTGCCACCCAGTTCCACCAAATCAAAGATTGCATAGAATTTTCCCGGCAGTACGACGCCCATCCTCATTTCGGCATTTCTGTTCGAGGTAATTCGCCCCCACCCCTGGACGCCGGCGCCAGCATTCGGGGCATGATGGGACCACCCGTCACCGTCGCGAGGAGCCGCAGCATGAGCCCGTCACCGCACACCGTGGGAATCATCGGTCTCGGATCCATGGGCAAGCCCATGGCCGGGCACATCATCAGCGCCGGGCACGACGTGGTGGTTCTGCATCGCAGCCTCCCCAAGGCCCCGGGGGCCCGCGCGGTGGACACGCCGCGGCACATGGCGCGCCAGTGCGACGTCGTGATCCTGTTGGTGCCCGGCGCCCCGGAAATCGACGGCGTGCTGGAAGAACTCGCTGAGGGCGCCCGCGAGCGCGACGCCGACCACGACCGCCTGGTCCTGGCGATCAGCTCCACCGTCTCCCCCGTGGACATCACCCGCTGGCACCGGGACACCTCGGGTGTCGAGTTCGTGGACGCGCCCATCAGCGGCGGGGAGGCCGGGGCGATCCGCGGGGACCTGTCCGTCATGGTGGGTGGCGACGCCGCCGCCGCAGGCCTGGTCTCGGACGTTCTGTCCTCGTGCGGTCGCCCCGTCCACCTGGGGCCGCTGGGGGCCGGGCAGGTAGCGAAGGCGTGCAACCAGCTGATCTGCGCGGCGGAGATCGTGGCGATCTCCGAGGCCAGCGTCGTGGCCGAACGGGCCGGACTGGACCTGGCCACACTGCTGGACCTGCTCCAGGGCGGCTACGCGGGATCCACCATCCTGGCGGACAAGACTCCCAAGCTCGTGGCCCACGACTACTCGGTGTCCGCGCAGGCGGCCTTCGTTCACAAGGACGTCTCCGCGTACCTGGATGCCGCCCGTGCCACCGGAACCACGTCGGTGCTGGGCGGGCCCATCGTGGCCGCGGCGCAACAGCTCATCGATGGGGGGCTGGGCGAGCAGGACTCCGCGGTGTTCCAGAAGTGGATCGCGGACAGAACCGAGAAGTGAACGACCTGGGACCCACCCCTGAGAACACCTGTGCCCCGATAATGCACGCCACAGCGTCGTAGCGTGCATTATCGGGGCAGGAATGTAGTGAGGGGCCCTGAACCCTACTTGTAGAACCGGTTCAGGAAGCGCGCCACCGCCGCGGGGCGCTCCTCCCCCTCGATCTCGATCGTCGCATCCGCCACGAGGTGCAGGCCGTTGCCCTTGACCTCCGAGACCTCCGAGACCTCCGCGATGGTCAAGGTCATCCGGATGCGTGCGCCCACCTTCACCGGTGACGTGAAACGGACCTTGTCCACGCCGTAGCTGACCTTGGTCTTCACGTCGGACACGTCGAAGAGCTCGGACCACATGGGGATCAGCAGCGACAGGGTCAAGAACCCGTGTGCGATGGGCCCACCGAACGGACCGTCCGCGGCCTTCTCCGAATCGGTGTGGATCCACTGGTGGTCATCGGTGGCGTCCGCGAACAGGTTCACCTGGTCCTGGGTGATCTCGCGCCGCTCGGAGTAGCCCAAATCCTTCCCCGCGAGCTCGGCCACCTCGTCGAACAGAACAACGGTCCTGGCGGTCATGACATGCTCCCTCTGGGGTTCTGCTCCGGCGGTGATGGGCGTCACCGCATGTTTCTTTCATGGGACCGTATTTAATTGAGATTACCAACGGTTAAGATTATCCACCATGATCCTTCGGCGGACGGTCCCACCCCCCGCCCACCGCACGGAGCACGTCACGACACGACACCCAGGAGCAGCGACATGACCACCCCCCTTCCGCAGGACGCCCTTGACCCAGCGCCGGACCTGAGGACGAGTGATCTCGCGAGCGAGCCGGTGTTCCTCATGGCCCGGGCGAGTTCCCTGGCTTCCGCGTCCGCCAACCGGGCCCTGGGGGAACTGGACCTGAAGGTGCGCCATTACTCGGCCCTGTCCCTCGTGTGTTCGGACCTGCACCCGTCCCAGCGGGACCTGAGCAGGTACCTTGTCCTGGACCCCAGCCAGATCGTGCTGATCGTGGATTCCCTCGAGCGTCGCGGGGCCGTAGTGCGGCGCACCGACCCCAATGATCGCCGCTCCAAGTTGATCGAGCCCACGGACAAGGGCCGCGAGCTCTACCGGCGTGCGCGCGCCGCGGTGGACCGCTGCACGGACGGGACAATGGCACCCCTGAGCGAGGACGAACGGGCCACCCTGTTGGACTTGCTGCAGCGCGTGGCACTGGGCTGAGCGCACCGTCATACGGCCCCGCCCGCCCCGGGATTCCGGGTGTTCACGCCCGCGAACACGTACCGTGGAACCAGCACACTCGACTCCCCCGCGCTCCCCCTACCGATCGAGGTCACGCACCATGCGCTCCGTCGCCCCCGCCGCCCTTTCCGCCCTCTGCGCCATGCTGCTGCTCACCGGTTGCGGTTCCGGCGGCGACGCGGGGGGCGACGACGCCGCGAACGGTACCGCAGCGACGTCGTCCACCGCGACCGAACAGCCCAGCGCGACACCCACGCCCACCCAGCCGCCAGAGCTGATCGGCGGGGGCACCACCCTGTTCCCCGAGCGCCGGTTCGTGGCGCTCTACGGACACCCGGGCACCCCGGGGCTGGGCGCGCTGGGTGAGCAGGGGCCGGAGGAATCCGCCGAGCGGGCGATCGAGCTGGCCAAGCAGTACGAGCCCTACAGCCAGGAGAAAGTGATCCCGGCGTTCGAGATCATCGCGACCACCGCCTCCTCCGACCCGGGACCGGACGGCGACTTCTCCAGCGAGGCTCCCGTGGAGCGCCTCATGCCGTACATCGAGGCCGCGCAGAAGCACGGGATCTACGTGGTCCTGGACCTGCAGCCCGGCCGCTCGGACTTCCTGTCCCAGGCCAAGCGGTACGAGGAACTGCTCAAGCGGCCCAACGTGGGCCTGGCCCTGGACCCCGAGTGGCGGCTGGGGCCCGGGCAGTACCCGCTGCAGCAGATCGGGTCCGTGAGCGCTCAGGAGATCAACGAGACCACGCAGTGGCTCGCCCGGCTCACGACCGAGAACGGCCTGCCCCAGAAGACCCTGATCCTGCACCAGTTCTCCATGCCCATGATCCAGAACCGTGAGGCCATCACGACGGACCACCCCGAGCTCGCGTTCCTCCTGCATGCGGACGGACACGGCACCCCGGATCTGAAGATGTCCACGTGGGACGCTCTGCAGCACGAGCTGCCCCGGGGGATCCGCATGGCGTGGAAGAACTTCTACGACGAGGACACCCCCACGTTCACCCCCAAGCAGACCTTCGAGCTGACGCCCAAGCCGTGGTTCGTGTCCTACCAGTGAGCCGCTCGGGCTGGCGGAGTCTTTTGGTTCGGCAGACACCGCGGTTCCGGTGAGTCGCCCGGGCCGGAAGGCCCGCCACTCCCGAGCTTTCGAAGCGGGTGCTCCCAGGAAATTGTTCCGCGCCATGTCTTCCCCCGGCCGGGATGTCGGGTCTAGATTATGAGGACCTGTTCGCTCCACGGAAGGAAGTGCCTATGGGACTCGGTGACAAGATCAGTAATGCTGCGGAGAAGGCTTCCGGTTCCGCCAAGGAAAAGCTTGGTGACGCCACGGACAACGCAGATCTGCAAGCTGAGGGTGCCGGGGAGAAAGCTTCCGGTGGCGCCAAGCAGTCCGTGGAGAACATCAAAGACGCCGGCAAGAATCTGAAGGACGGGCTGGGCTGAGATCCGCACCCGCCACCTTTCGACCGGAGGGCCCTCGTCGTGAACACGACGGGGGCCTTTCGTCTGCCCGCCCCACCGCCGGCAACGGCGCCTGTCGTGCACTCCGCCCCACCACCCCTGCATTAGTGGAGCAAAAGCAGCTTCGGGGCACCGAATCCTGCTTCTACTCAGATAAAGCAGGGGCTGCAGTGGGTCCGGATCACCGCACCGCGAACCGCTTGCGCGCGATCAGCAGGCACACCAGGGATAGGGCCGCCACCACCGCGTAGTAGATGCTCGGTGAGGTCAGAGAGCCGGTGGAGCTCACGAGCCACGCGAGCACGAGGGGTGCGAATCCCCCGAACACCGTGACGCCCAGGTTGTAGGCCACGGACATCCCCGTGGTGCGGATCTGCGTGGGGAACATGTCGGTGAGCAGCGCGGGCATGGGGCCGAAGTACAGGGCCATGATCACGCCCAGCACCGCTTGCACCACGGTTAGGGTAGCCACGGTCGGGACCGCGACCAACCACAGGAACAGCGGGTACACCACCACGATGCCCACCGCGGAGGCCACGAGCATGACCCGGGCAGGTCCCACGCGGTCCGCGAGGTGCCCCACGAACGGGGAGCCCACCAGGGTCACCGCGCCGGCCACCACACCGCCCAAGTACGCGGCCCACGAGGGCAGGTCAAAGTTCTGGATCGAGTACGTGGGCATGAACAGGATCGTGTACACGGACATGGACGCCAGGCCCACCACACCTGCGGCCGTGAGCCACCGGCCGGCGGAGTGGACGATGGTCTGCGCGAGGGGACCGCGCCCGAGGGACGGGCGGGGCGGCGTCGTTGTACCCGTGCTCTCCGAGGGCGACGACGCCGCTCGCGCACGCTCGTCCTGCAACGCCCGGAAGTCCGGGGTCTCGTCCATGCGCAAGCGGATGTAGAGACCCACGGGGCCGATGAGCAGGCCGAAGAGGTAAGGGATGCGCCAGCCCCACGAGTACAGCGCGTCGTGGCTCAGCAGGGTGTGCAGCGCGAACCCGAAACCGGAGGCCATCAGGATCGCAAGGCCTTGGGTCGCCACTTGCCACGACCCGTAGAAGGCGCGCTTGTCGGGGGCGTTCTCGATCAGGAACGCGGTGGCCGTGCCGAACTCGCCACCGGCGGAGAAGCCCTGGATCAGGCGGGCGAGCAGGATGAGCAGCGCTGCCGCGGGGCCGATGACCGCCGCCGTGGGGGCGAGCAGCATGATGAGCGTGCCGAGCATCATCAGGGCAATCGTGATGGTCAGGGCCGGGCGGCGACCGTGGCGGTCCGCGTAGGAGCCCAGCACCAGGGCACCGAGCGGGCGGATCAGGTACGACAGCGCGAACGTACCGAACGTCAGCAGGGTGCCCGTGACCTGTCCGATCGAATCCGACTCGAAGAACAGCGCGGAAATCACGACCGCGAGGGACGAGTAGACGATGATGTCGAACCACTCGAGCGCGTTACCGATCGAGGACGCGACCACGGCGCGGCGAGCGGTGACACGCTGCTCGTGCGTGACGGGCAGATGGGTAGGTGCGCTACTCATGTCTGCACACTAGCCCACGGTTCGCTCCTCCCGCGGCCGCCGTGACGCCGCATGACGGCGAGCCGCCGACTTATACTGGGGCACGGCATGGAACCGGCACGGGACGTGTCACACCCCAGGACAGGAGCAGTGCAATGATCTTCATCGTGGTCAAGTTCGAGGTCAAGGACGAGTACGCCGAGCGCTGGCCCGAGATCGTCGCGGACTTCACTGCCGCGACCCGCCAGGAGCCGGGCAACAAGTGGTTCGACTGGTCCCGCAGCCTGGACAACCCCAACGAGTACGTGCTCGTGGAGGCCTTCGAGGACGACGCCGCCGAGGCCCACGTGAAGTCCGAGCACTTCACCGCCATGACCGAGAAGTTCCCGCCGTACCTCGTCCGCACCCCGCGCATCATCTCCCGCCAGATCGACGGTGACGGCTGGGATGAGATGGGTGAAGTCACCGTCGAGGGCTGAGGCATTGATGACCGGGGAACCCGTGAACCCGTGAACCGGTTCCTCGTGGGCCTGGACATCGGCGGATCCCACACCCGCGGCGTACTGTTCCGCGGGGACTCCCCGGTGCGCGAAGCTCGTTCCGGCAGTGCGAACGTGCAGAACGTCAGCCGGGAGCGGGCCGCCCAGTCACTGCGGGAGATCTTCGCCCGCTTGGAACCGCCACCCGGCACCACGGTTCTCGCCGGCGCCGGCGGTGTGGACACCCCGCACGACGCCGCTGCACTGACGCAGCTCATTCGCTCCGTGGCTGAGGCCGCAGCGGGCGCTGGCCCGGCGCCGGACATTTTTTCGGCGGCGGACGGTCACCCTGCACCGGACGCCTACCCGGCGTCGGAGACGCCCGTGATCGCGGTGCATGACACCCGCCTGATCCTCGCCGCGGGCGGACACACCGAGGGCATCGCGGTGATCGCGGGAACCGGTTCCGTGGCGTGGGGTGTGAACGCTTCCGGCCATGGGACCCGCGCCGGGGGCTGGGGCTACCTGCTCGGCGACGAGGGCAGCGGGTACTGGCTCGGCCGGGAAGCGGTGCGCCATGTGCTGCGGGACGCGCAGCACCGGGGAGCGAGCGACGTGACCCCCGCAGAGGACGACCGGTTCGCTCGGGCCGTGTTGGGACACGCCGGTGTCGACACGCCCACCGAGCTGATCGCGGCGTTCCACGACCGCCCCGACCGCACCCACTGGGCCGGTCTGGCCCGCACGGTGATCGAGCTGGCCCCGCACGACGACGCCGCTCGCGAGTTGGTCTCGGCGGCCGCCGCGCACCTCGCGGAGCTGAGCATCACCGTGGCCAGGAACCTGGGCGAGCCCCTCCCCGTAGTGATGGGAGGCGGGCTCGCAACCACCTCGGTGGGCGTGGAGCTCAGGGAACGCCTGGGCGATCATGGACTGCGGGTCACACTGTTGGACCGGGAACCCGTGCTGGGAGCGCCCCTGCTCGCCCGCGCCACGGGGCTGTGGGACGGGCGAGCGGGTCGGGCGGGCTGAACACCCACGGGATCAGCGGAAGGCCGCCTCCCCGGTGAGCTGCTGGCCCAGGATGAGGGCGTGCACCTCATCCGTGCCCTCGTATGTGCGCACGGATTCCAGGTTGTTGGCGTGGCGCAGCGGGGAGTAGTCGAGGGTGACGCCGTTGCCGCCCAGGATCGTGCGGGCCTCGCGGGCAATCTTGATGGCCTCGCGGCAGTTGTTGAGCTTGCCCACCGAGATCTGGTGGTGCTGCAGTGTGCCGGCGTCCTTGAGGCGGCCGATCTGCAGTGCGAGCAGGAAGCCCTTGTCGATCTCGAGGGCCATGTCCGCGAACTTCTGCTGCGTGAGCTGGTACCCGGCCAGCGGGCGATCGAATTGCATGCGCTCCTGGGAGTACTTCAGGGCCACCTCGAACGAGTCGCGGGCGGCGCCCATGGCACCCCAGATGATCCCGTACCGGGCTTCGTTGAGGCACGAGAACGGGCCGCGCAGCCCCTTGGCCTCGGGTAGCAGAGCGGATGCGGGAAGTCGCACGTCCGTGAGTTCGATCTCGCACTGGATCGAGGCCCGCATGGACAGCTTGGGCTGGATGGGCGTGGCCTTGAAGCCCGGGGTGTCGGTGGGCACCACGAAACCGCGTATGCCCTCGTCCGTCTGGGCCCAGATGACGGCCACCTTGGCCACGGTCGCCAGGCCGATCCACCGCTTGGCGCCGGAGATGACCCAGTCCTCGCCGTCGCGGCGCGCGAACGTCTTCATGGAACCGGGGTCGGAACCCGCGGTGGGCTCGGTGAGCCCGAAGCACCCGATGGCCTCACCGGCGGCCATGCGCGGGAGCCACTCCTGTTTCTGCTCCTCGGAGCCCCACTTGTAGATGGCGCTCATGGCCAGGGAGCCCTGCACGGACACGAACGTGCGCAGACCGGAATCCCCGGCTTCCAGCTCGGCGCCGGCCAGGCCGTATTCCACGGCGGAACGGCCCGCGCAGCCGTATCCCTTCAGGTGCATACCCAGCAGGCCCAGCTTGGCCATCTCCGGGACGATCTCCAGGGGGAAGACCGCTTTCTCGTACCACTCGGCGATGTTGGGGCGGATGGTGGTGTCCACGAACTCCCGCACGGTGGATCGCAGAGCGATCTCTTCCTCGTTCAGCAGGGAGTCGAAGCCCACCAGGTCCATGACGTTGACGGTGTTCTGTTGGCTCATGTTCTCACTGTACGGTGACGGGGTTCACGGAGCCACGCCACAATCGTTTCCGTGTCCTGCCCGAGCTGCGGCGGGGCGACCGTGGGGGATTCCAGGGGTGGGGTCCAGCGGGCCGGATGACGGAACTGCCGTCCCACGGTCCTGCCCTCCCGATCCTGGACGTCCACGGTGGGTTCCAGTCCGAGGTCCTCGGCCAGCGTGACGCCCTCGCCGATCCCGGCGACCTTGCCCGCAGGCACCCCTTCCTCGGTCAGCGCTTCCTGCCACTCGCGGGCGGTCCGGGCGGACAGCGCCTCCTCCAGAAGCGGCACGAGGTCGTCGCGGTGGGCCACGCGCGCCGAGTTCGTGGCGAACCGTTCGTCGTCCGCGACGTCGGGGATGCCCAGCACTGCCGTGAACCTGCGGAACTGTCCGTCGTTGCCCACGGTCACCGCGAGGGGCGCGTCCGCGCAGTGCAACAACTGGTAGGGGACGATGGACGGGTGGGCATTGCCCATGCGCTCGGGGACCTTACCGGCACCCAGGTATGCCTGGCCCTGGTTGACGAGGGCACCCTGCAGACTCGAGAGCAGACTGACGTCGATGTGCGCGCCGCGGCCCGTGCGGCGTCGCGCTTCGAGGGCCGCGAGCGCACCGATCGTGGCGTCCTTGGCGGTCAGGACGTCCACCAGGGCCACGCCCACCTTGGTGGGCTCGCCGTCCGCGGCGCCCGTGATGCTCATGAGCCCACCCACGGCCTGGACCAGGAAGTCGTAACCGGCCAGGTGGGCGCCCTCGGCGGTGCCGAAACCGGACACGGACACGTAGACCACGCCGGGGTTCTCGCGCGAGATCTCCTCGTAGCCCAGGCCAAGCTTGGCCATCCCGCCGGGCTTGAAGTTCTCCACGACCACGTCCGCGCGCAGGGCGAGTTCGCGCGCGAGTTCCCGCCCGTCCTCGTCCCGCAGGTCCAGGCACACGGATTCCTTGTTGCGGTTCACGGACTCGAAGTACGTGGCACCGGTCTCGGAATAGGGCGGACCCCACGCGCGCGTGTCGTCACCGGTGCCCGGGCGCTCGACCTTGATCACGCGGGCACCGAGGTCCGCGAGCGTCATGGTGCACAGCGGCCCCGCGAGCACGCGCGAGAAATCGGCCACGAGCACACCGTCCAGGGGCAGCGCTTCGGTCACGGGGTCCTCCTCAGATCGACGATGTCCTCCACTCTAGGTGCGCCGCCGCGGCCGCGGCTCGACGACGTCGCTACGCTTCCGGGTCGCCGCCCGCCGCACGTCTACGGGCGACGACGCTCGGCCGGGCGCGCTACCCGTCCAGTTCACCACGCACAGGTTGTACGTCAGTTCCGTCTCCCCGGACGGCGCCGCTCGGTACAGCTCCGCGCACACGGTCGCCCCGGCAAGCACACCGTAGGCGCCGTCGAACCGGACGGCCCTGGGCTGGGAGTCCAGATGCGAGCCGACCATCACGTACGGGGCGCCCGGACACAGCTCGAAGAGGCCGAACTCGTTACCGATCGCGTCGTAGTACACCGTGGCACCGCGCGCGATCAACCACCCGACGAACCACTGCCGATTGAGCCCGTCCGCGGTGGTCGCCGCTTGGCACTCCACTCCCCCGGACTCGAGCCCGGCGTTGCGGGACATCCGCCGGAAATCCCGCGGGAGCGCCTGATGCAGTGCGGACATGAACCCTCCTGAGCCATGAACCAGTTGCGGCCACGGTAGGCACGGTCACATCACGAACGGTCCGCGCGGCGGTCCCCCCACGCCTTCTCCGCACCGCTGGCCAAGAGCACCCCGCAGCACATCCACACCGCGGCGGCCGGGCCCAGGGGTGCCGCGAAGACACCCGCAACCAGGGGGAGGATCACCTGCCCCAGGCGATTACCCGTCAACCGGACCGCCAGGGCGGAGCCGCGCCAGTTGCCCGGGACGGACGTGGTGATCATGGTCATGGTGAGTGGCTGACCCAAACCCAACAGGAATCCACCCACGGCCAGGAAGAACGCCGCGGCCCAGAAGTTCCCCAGCACAAGCGGTGGGATGACCAGCGTGATGCCGGCCCCGAACAAACATGTCAGCAGCAGACCCCGCCGCGAGAACCGCTGGGACAACCACGGCAGGAGCAACCGGGAGGCAATGGACGCGAAACCCCGGACGCCGAGCAACAGACCCACGACCGCGGGAGCTACACCGGCCTCCTCCCCGATGACCGGCAGGAACGCGGTGAGGATGTCGAGCATCGCGAGCAGGGACAGTGCGGCGAGCATGTGGGACGCCACCCGGGGCACCCTGAGCACCCGCGCGATGGTGGGTTTGTCGGCTGATTCGGAACGCGCCGCAGTACCAGAGGCCGCGCGGGACGGGGCGGCGTCCCCCGCGGGTGTCCCGGCGCGCAGGAGCAACAGCGGAACGGCCGCGAGCGAGATCGCGGCGCCGATCCACAGTGCCTGGTTCACGTCCGCGAGGCGCTCTGGGGAGGTCGCGGACGAGCTGTGCCCCACGAGCCAACCGCCCAGGGCGGGGCCGATCATCTGCCCCGCGGAGAACGCTGCGGTGAACCACCCGAACCCCTTGTCCAGGTCCCGGTCCGCGGCGTAACGGGCGATCGCCGTCTGACCCCCGATCGTGAAGCTCAGGTGTCCCATGCCCAGCACGGCGCTCGCGGCCACGACCGCCCACACCGTGGGTGACAGCGCCAGCAGCGCCCCACCGGCGACCAGCAGAAACACCCCGGAAAGGGTCAGCACGCGCAATTGCCGGGTGCGGTCCGAGTACCGCCCGAGCCACACCGCGGTGAGCAGCGGGACCAGGGCGTACGCGGCCGTGGTCAACCCGATCGTGATCGAGTCCGCGTGCAGCGCGAGCAGTTTGTAGGACGTGACCGGTCGCAACAGGTTCACGGTGGCCTGGGTCAACACCCCGCACGCCACGAGCAGCCACAACCACGCGCCGGCGCGTGCCCCACGAACCGAATCAGTCACCGGCAGCCTTCCTCAGGCATACGCCCAGGGGCGTCCGAGGCGACGCGCTCCGACAGCCGGAATCGTTGCACGGTGCGGTGCAGGGCGCCACCGCTGCGGCCCTCGCCGAGCTCAGAGGACACCAGGGAGAGCTCGCTGACGGTCCACGCGGGCCCCTCGTACACGGACAGCGCGTGCACTACGTGCGCGAGCTCGGGCCCGGGGCGCGCCACGGTGCGTGAGCTGCGGCGTCGTTCGCGAGCCTTGCGCGTGCGCTCGGCACGGGACATGCGCGCGACCGTGAGATGGGCGCGCTGTCTTGCGCGCTCCTCGGGGTCCAGCGAGCACGCGTGCATGAGCTCCACGAGCGCGTCCGAGGCACCACCCACGCCCATCCACAGGGTTGTGCCGGAGAAGGATCCCGCGCCTCGCAAACACACGGTGAGCGGTGCGTGGTCCCGGGCGACGTCGCTCAGCAGCTCCCCGAGCTCCGGCACCGCAGCCTCGGGTCGCTCGCCGTAGAACGCAAGGGTGACGTGCCACTGCTCGGGGTCGCCCCAGCGCAGTGCGGTGCCGGTGAATTCACGGACCTCACGCAATGCACCGACCAGGTGCTCACGTGCGGCCCGGGTGGGGTGAACAGCCGCGAACAGCCTCATGCGCCCACCCTAGACGGTGCGCGGCGGTAACCGGATCAGCTCCACGCTCGTGAGGGCACCCGCGTCAGCGACCGCGCGCATGTACGTGCAGTGTGGTTGGCGCCGTCGGTCGGTGGGGCTGCCGGGGTTGAGCAGGCGCATCCCGGAGGGCGCCACGGTGTCCCACGGGATGTGGCTATGGCCGAAGACCAGGACGTCGGTGTCCGGGAACGCCCGGTCCATACGCCGCTCCCGTCCGCTTGAGGCGCCGGTCTCGTGCGTCATGGCGAACCGCACCCCCTCGAGCTCCCAGTATGCGGTTTCAGGCATGCGTTTGCGTAACTCGGGGCCGTCGTTGTTGCCCCACACCGCGATCAGCTTCCGGGAGCGCTGCTCGAGGGCCTCGAACGTGGCCAGGTCCACCCAGTCACCGGCGTGGAGCACCACGTCCGCGGCGTCGACCTCGCGCCACACCTGGTCCGGGAGGGCCTTGGCCCGCTTGGGCAGGTGGGTGTCCGCGAGGAGGAGGATCGAGGTGCTCACGCCCCCATTGTGCCCGTCAGCATTCGATCACATTGACCGCGAGGCCGCCGCGCGAGGTCTCCTTGTACTTGATCTTCATGTCCGCGCCGGTCTCCCGCATGGTCTTGACCACTTGATCCAGGGAGACCTTGTGGGTCCCGTCCCCCTGCATGGACAGCCGGGCGGAGTTGATGGCCTTGACGCTCGCGATCGCATTGCGCTCGATGCACGGAATCTGCACGAGCCCGCCCACAGGGTCGCACGTGAGCCCCAGGTTGTGCTCGATCCCCATTTCCGCCGCACACTCCACCTGCCGCGGGCTCCCGCCCAGCACCGCACACAGGCCGGCGGCCGCCATGGAACACGCCGATCCAACCTCGCCCTGGCAACCCACCTCGGCGCCGGAGATCGAGGCGTTCTCCTTGATCACGATCCCGATCGCCGCGGCGGTGAGCAGGAAGTCCACGATCTTGTCATCGCACGCGTCCGCCATGAACCGCGTGTAGAAGTGCAGCACCGCCGGGATGATCCCCGCCGCGCCGTTCGTGGGGGCCGTGACGATCCGCCCGCCGGACGCATTCTCCTCGTTGACCGCGAGCGCGTACAGGTTGACCCAGTCCATGCCGTAGAAGGGATCGTTGCCGGGTTCCTTGGTGAGCAGCCGCTTGCGCATCTCCGGCGCACGACGGCGCACCTTCAGTCCCCCGGGCAGGGTCTTCTCCTCGCGCGTGCACCCGTTCTCCACACATTCCTGCATCACGGACCAGATGTGCAGCAGCTGCTCCCGGGTCTGTTCCGCGGGCCGCCACGACAGCTCGTTCGCGGCCATGATCTGGGCGATGCTCAGACCCTCGGTCTCGCAGATGGCCAGCAATTCATCACCCGTGCTGAACGGGTAGGCCACGGGGGTGCTGTCCGCGACCACCTTGTCCGCACCGCTCGCGGACTCGTCCACCACGAAACCACCGCCCACGGAGTAGAAGATCCGTTCGCGGATGGCCTCGCCGGCGGCGTCGTAGGCGGTGAAGCTCATCCCGTTGGGGTGGGTGGGCAGGGACTTCCTGCGGTGCATGATCACGTCACGGGAACGGTCGAAGGCCACGGGGTGTGTGCCCCCGAGCAGCAGTTGCCCTTTCTCCCCCGCGAGCGCGACCTTCTGGTCCGCGAGGTCCGTGTCCACGGTCTCGGGATCCTCGCCCATGAGCCCCAGCACCACGGCCTTGTCCGATCCGTGGCCCCACCCGGTGGCCCCCAAGGAGCCGAAGAGCTGGGAATGGACCCGGGTCACGGACTCCAGCAGGGCGTCGGCGGCGAGCCCGGCCACGAAGAGCCGTGCGGCCCGCATGGGCCCCACCGTGTGGGAGGACGACGGTCCGATACCCACCGAGAACAAATCCAGAGCACTGAGTGCCACGATCTCACCTCCGGTTTTCTGGTAGCAATGATTCCTGAAAATTATCAATATTGGCTCCGGCGTCATGGGCCCACCCAGACCGCCTGGGCATGAGACGACGACATGTTTTCACAATCATCAGAACTAGCAAGAAAATTCCCACGTAGCCATTGATGACATAAACGACGTTGACCATCCGTGAAAACGGGAGCAGAAGACCCACGACGGCACCGACCGCCGCCAGCGCTATCGCGAGGTATTTGAAATTTCGAGTGCTGTCCGTGAAGAACCTCGATGAAACCGTCCACAATAAAGGAACGGCCGTGGTGTAAATACCGGCGACAATCATCACCGAAATAGCGGCGGCCAGTACCGGGCTGAAGTCCCTGGCAAGCACCAACATCGGGATCTCAGTCCCGTTGACCCGTGCGATGTTGGCGAGCAGCCCCAACCCGACCACCACACACGCCGCCGAGAACGCCGCACCGCCGACTAGGCCACCGGACACTGCTTCCCTACGACTGCGAGCAGTTTTCCCGAGTGCCGTGAGGAAAGCAGCCAACCACAACATGCAGAACCCCACGTACGACAACCCGGACATGAACCAGTTAGTCGATGCTCGGGTAAGTTCGAGGTCGGCCACCATGGCGTTTCCCGCCGCGATGTTCCCGGGTTCACGAATGAAGGATAGAACCCCCAGCAGCACCGCCACAACTACGATGACGGGGCCGATCTTGCCGATCACATCGACAAGGTTCTTCAACCCGAACCAGACCGTTGCGCTCACCACGATGGCCAAACTCGCACCGCCCAGGTACTTGGGCAATCCGAAGTGCTCCTCGAACACTGCCCCCGCACCGGAGACCATCACCGTGAAGCTGAGGAACACGAAAAGTATTGAGAAGTAGTCGAAGAACGTGCCCAGGTGCTTCCCCGTGTAGTACCGGAAGATCATCGAGGGGTGTTCGAATTTCTTCATATGACCCACGAAGAGGAATTCAGCGGCCACGTAGGTTATTAGGATCAACACCACGGCACCCGTACCGACGATTCCCTGGAATCCGTAGGACGCGAAGTACTGCAGTATTTCTTGGCCCGTTGCGAAGCCGGATCCGATGAGGAAGGCGATGATCGCTCCCGCGTAGGTGAGCACTCGCAAGACACTCGTTCGCTCGGCCGTATCCAGACGGGTTCCCGTTCTCGTTGGCATTGCCATAATGACTCCCTTTTACCGGCTGCGATTGGCGTCCCCGTCTTCCCGCGGAGACTCCACCGCCCACCTGACTTGTCTCATTAACCACCTGGCGGGGTTCCGTACCGGGCCGTGCGATCAAACTGCTGCGGTGGGCGGCCTGGATGCCGACATCGGCTACCGCAACACCACCGTGCGGTTCCCGGTGAGGATCACACGGCCTTCGCAGTGCCACCGAACGGCGTTGGACAACGCCTTGCATTCCGAGTCCCGCCCAACGGCCACCAGGTCTTCCGGGCCGTGAGTGTGATCGACCTCCAGAACCTGCTGAGCAATGATGGGGCCTTCATCCAGTTCGTCACTCACGTAGTGTGCGGTGGCTCCCACGGTCTTCACCCCACGTTCGTACGCCTGGTGGTACGGCTTGGCGCCCTTGAAACTGGGGAGGAACGAGTGGTGAATGTTGATGACCCGCCCCCGCATGCGTTCCACCAGGGACTCACTCAGCACCTGCATGTACCGGGCGAGCACCACCAGATCCACCGTGTATTGGTCCACCAAATCCAGGAGTCGTGTCTCCGCCTCCGGCTTGTTCTCCTTGGTCACAGGCACGTGATGGAAGTCGATGCCGTGCCACTCCACCAGCGCTTGGTGATCCAGATGGTTGGATACCACCGCCACGATCTCAATGGGAAGTTCCCCCACTCGGGCACGGAACAGCAGGTCATTGAGGCAGTGACCGTACTTAGAGACCATCACCAGCACGCGGCGCTTCTGCTCGTGAGGTCGCAGCTCCCAGTTCATGTGAAACCGTTGCGCCACCGGCTCCAAGTCCGCCCGCAGCGCTTGCTCATCCAGTGCCTCATCCCTGGATGACACCACGTGGACGCGCATGAAGAACCGTTCCTGACGGCGATCGTCGAACTGCTTCAGTTCCGCAATGGTGCACCCGTGCTCAAGCAGCACGCCGGTGACCGCGTGCACGATGCCCACGTCCTCCGGGCAGTCGAGGGTCAGAACCAGTTCGGTGGTGTCAGCGCCGGTGCGCGCCCGTTGTACGTCCGTCACGAGGCAACTCCTTGTTCGATCTTTCACGACTGTGGTGGCTCCGCCCGCGAGCTGATGGTGACCGTCACGGGCGGAACCCTCAGGCGATTTGTTCCCCGGAGTACTCCACCATCGCGTCCAGGAGCCACCGGACCGTGTAATCGGCGAAAGATGCCCTGGGCATGATCCGGTAGGTGAGGTCCTCCGTCTGCCACAAGACAACGGGTACCGGCCCCAGCAAAGTGGAAACCGCCCGACCGGGGGTGAAGCTGCGCGGGTGCAGATCCACGTGGCAGCCCTTCTCCAGGACGTCGCGCGCCGAGGGCCCGGACAGCTCCAACGTGGTGCGGTTGGCGGACAGGTCCACGGCCTGCCCGGCCGGGCCACCCTCGGCGAAGACCGCCGCGAGCTTCTGCGCGAGCGGGTGGGTGGCCAGGGTGGGCAGGGCGCCCGGCTCGCGCTCGGAGCGGGTGTCCAGTCCGGGCACGGGGGCGACCTCGTCCCCTGTGACGGCCAAGAACTCGTCCGGGCCCAGCCACACCACGGCTACCTCCGAGGTGTCCCCCGTGACCTCACCGCATGCGGCGGGGAGCCCCACGCCGAGCACCTCGGTGACCGCCTCCGCGGCGGGGGTCCCCGGCGTCACCCTGATCCCGACCATGGTCAGGAAGGGCACCTCCCGCAGACTCACCCCGCGCTCGCCGGACACGCTCGCGCTCTTCATCTCCCCGGCCAGGTGCTCGACCGGGCTGCGGCGCAAGTGCGCCACGTGCTCCGCCGTGCGCTCGGCCCTGTTCATCATGGTTTGCTCAGCCATCTCGACGCTTTCCTTCCGGGTCGTACACGACAGGTTCGGCCACCAGCACGTCCACCAGCTGCCCGTCCAGGGGTGCCTGCAGGGTCTCACCGATGCGGTTGCGGCCGTCCTTGATCAGGGCCAGCCCGAAGGTCCGGCCCAGCGCGGCACTGTTGTAACTTGAGGTCACATGCCCCTCCATGGGCACAGGTCCCTCCTGAGGAGTGATCGGTGTGCCCTGTTTGACCAATTGGGTGCCTTCCGGCAAGCGATAGTCGGTGTCCACGGGCAGCACGGCGACCAGTTCCTTGCGCACCTCGCTCTCCAGTCCCTTGCGGAAGTACGAGCGGTTGCCGATGAAGTCCTTACGCTTGGACACCACCCAATCCATCCCCAGATCCTGGGGGGTGACGGTACCGTCCGTGTCCTGGCCCACGATGGGGAAAGCCTTCTCGGCACGCAGCACGTGCATGGTCTCGGTGCCGTAGGGCGTGATGCCGTATTCCTGACCGGCCTGCCACACGTCCTCAAAGATCGCCGCTCCCCACCATGTGGGGACGTTGATCTCGAACGCGAGCTCCCCCGAGAACGAGATCCGGCAGATGCGGGCGGGGATCCCGCTGGCAAGGGAGACCTCTCGGTAGGCCATGAACGGGAACGCGTCGTTGGACACGTTCAACTCCGGGACGAGCTTGGCGACCACGTCCCGGGAACGGGGCCCGGCCACGGCCACGGTGGTCCACTGCTCGGTCGCGGAGGTGCACACCACGTCCAACTCCGGCCACTCGGTCTGCAGCCATTCCTCGAGCCAGTCCAGCACGTTGGCGGCCCCACCGGTGGTGGTGGTCATGAAGTACCGGTCCTCGTCCAGCCGCAGCGTCACGCCGTCGTCGAAGACCATGCCGTCCGGCTTGCACATCACGCCGTAGCGGCCCATACCGGGCTTCAGTTTCTTGAACGCGTTGGTGTAGACGCGGTTGAGGAACTCCCCCGCGTCCTTGCCGCGGATCTCGATCTTGCCCAGGGTGGTGGCGTCCATGAACCCCACGGAGTTGCGCACTGCCGCGCACTCGCGCAGCACCGCGGTGTCCATATCTTCCCCGTCCTGGGGGTAGTACCACGGCCGCTTCCACTGCCCCACGTCCTCGAACTTCGCCCCGTGCGCCAGGTGCCACCCGTGGGGCGCGGACAACCGGGCCGGGTCGAACATCTGCCCGCGCTGGGTGCCCGCGAGCGCCGCGAAGGCCACCGGGGTGTAGGGAGCACGGAAGGCAGTCACGCCGATCTCGTCCGGTGAGCTGCCGCCCAGCGCGGTGGCGATCACGCCCATGGTGTTCACGCTGGAGGTCTTGCCCTGATCGTTGGCCGTGGAGATCGAGGTATAGCGCTTGACGTGCTCCACCGAGCGCATCCCGGCACCCAGCGAGCGCATCACATCCTTGACGGCCTGGTCGCGTTGGAAGTCCACGAAGTGCTCGTCCCACGTGCCGGGCTCGCCCTCGGCGCCGGGGACCAACCACAGCGGGCGCACGAGTCCCGGGGCCTCCGGGTCGGTCGTGGCGGCACGCGCCGTGGCGCTGAAGCCCGCCGCGCGGGCGGCGTTCGCCCCGGCTTGGGCACCCTCGACCAGGCACCCAGCCAGGTCCAGGGTACCCGCGGTTCCGCCGGCCACGTGCTGGCCCGCCATCGCGGCCTCGGGCACGAACGCGGCGATCGTCTCGTTCCAGCGCAGCGGGCCGCGGCGCTGGTTGTGCAGGTGGATCACGGGGTTCCAGCCACCGGACACCGCCAGCAGGTCCGCCTCGAGGGTCTCGGGCTCACCGGCGAGTTCGCCCGCGTCGTCGAGCGCGCTGACGACGACGCCGCTCACGCGCCCGTCCGCGTCGGCGGTGGTGTCGATTACGGCCGAGCCGTAGCGCACCGACAGGCCGCCGGCCTCGGCGATCTCGGCGGAGACCGCGGAGGCCTGAGGGCGGGCGTCCACGATCCCGGCGACCGTGATGCCTCGCTCCATGAGATCCGCCACGAGCCGGTAGGCGGAGTCGTTGTTGGTGGCCACCACCACGGTGGAGCCGGCGGCGGCGCCGTAGCGGTTGAGGTAGCTGCGCACCGCGGAGGCCAGCATGATCCCGGGTCGGTCGTTGTTGCGGAAGACCACGGGGCGTTCGTGAGTGCCCTGAGCGAGCACCACCTGCCGGGCGCGCACGTGCCACACTCGCTCGCGGGACACACCCTTGGGCACCTCCCCCGTGAGGTGGTCGGTGCGGCGCTGGACGGCCACCACGTAATTGCTGTCGTAGCTGCCGATGGCGGTGGTGCGGGTGAGCACCGTGACCTCCTCGGCCGCCTCCAGCTCGGCGCTCACGCGCTCGACCCATTCGAGGGCCGGGACACCGTCGATGCGCTCGCCGTTGCCGGACAGCAGGGCCCCGCCCGGGCGCGGCTGGTCATCCATGAGGATCACGCGCGCCCCGGAGGCCGCGGCGTCCCGGGCGGCGGACAGCCCCGCCGGGCCCGCGCCGATGACAAGCACGTCCGTGTGGACGTACTTGCGGTCGTAGTAGGCGCGGTCGGTCTCGGGGTCCAACTGTCCGTGGCCTCCGAGGTAGACGGCGTCCATCCCGGGCGTCAGTTCGGTGACCGTGGCCTGCAGCATGGACTCGGCCACGTCCTGCTGGTGACGGGGGGAGACCTTGATCAAGGCGTTGGGCTCCTCCACGCCGGCCGAGTACAGCCCGCGGGGGCGGCGCCGGTACATGGACGGGGCGCAGTCGATCTTGCCGTTGGCCACCAGCGCGGAGGCCACGGTGTCCCCGCGGTAGCCCGTGTACGGGACGCCCTCGAAGGTGAAGTCCACCGCGGTGGAACGGTCGATGCCGTGCCCGGCGGCTCGCTCGGCCGTCAGGCGATGGGTCTGCTCGCTCACAGGGCACCTCCAACATTTCCCAGGTTTGGCCGGGGGTCGCTCATCTTGTACTCGGTCTTGAACTCGTAGGTCACCGTGTCACGCACGGCGTTGAACCAACGGCGGCAGCCGGCGGCGTGGGACCAGCGCTCGGACAGCAGCCCCCGCGGATTGGCGCGGTAGAACAGGTAGCGGGCCCACTGGTGGTCGTCCAGCTCGAACGGGTCCCGGGGGTAGGGCACGTGGGCCTCTCCCCCGTAATGGAATTCGGTCTCGTCCCGTGGACCGCACCACGGGCAATTGATCTGCAGCATGTTCGCTCCCTCTAGTGCGCCACGGCAGCAGCGCCGTGCTCGTCGATCAGCATGCCCGTCTCGAAACGTTCGAGGCTGAAGGGCTCGTTGAGCGGGTGTGGTTCATCGTGGGCAATGGTGTGCGCGAGCGTGAAGCCCGCCCCCGGGGTTCCCTTGAAACCGCCGGTGCCCCAGCCGCAGTTGACGTAGAGCTGATCCACGGGTGTCTTGGACACAATCGGGGAAGCATCCAGCGTGACGTCCACCACGCCGCCCCACGTGCGCAGCACGTGGGCCCGGGCGAAGATGGGGAACAGCTCCACCGCAGCGGCCATCTGCTCCTCGATCACGTGGAACGAACCGCGCTGCCCGTAGCCGTTGTAGGCGTCAATGCCGGCGCCCATGACCAGCTCGCCCTTGTGCGCTTGGGAGACGTACACGTGGACGTGGTTGGACATCACCACGGTGGGGTGGACCATCTCGTGCAACTCAGAGACGAGAGCCTGCAGCGGGTGGGACTGGATGGGCAGCTCGAAGCCCGCCAGCTCGGCCAGCACCGAGGAGTTACCCGCCCCGCACAGCGCAACCTTGCCGGCATTGATCCGGCCCCGGCTGGTCTCCACGGCAATTACCCGCCCGGCTTCCTTCACGAATCCGGTGACCTCGCAGTTCTGGATGATGTCCACGCCCATCTCGTCCGCCTTACGGGCGAAGGCCCAGGCCACGTGGTCGTGCTTGGCGATACCCGCGCGCGGCTGGTAGGTGGCTCCCATGATCGGGTACCGGATGTCGTCACCGATGTTGATGATGGGGCACAGTTCCTTGACCTGCTGGGGGTCGATCCACTCCGCGTCCACGCCGTTGAGCTTGTTCGCATTCACGCGCCGTGTGCTTTCACGTACGTCCTGCAGCGTGTGGGCCAGGTTCAGCACCCCGCGCTGGGAGAACAGGAAGTCGTACTCGAGTTCGTCCGGCAGCTGCTCCCACAATTTCAAGGAGTGCTCGTACATCCCCGAGGACTCGTCCCACAGGTAGTTGGAGCGGATGATGGTGGTGTTGCGGGCCATGTTGCCGCCGCCCAGCCAACCCTTCTCCAGCACCGCCACATTGGTGATGCCGTGGTGCTTGGCCAGGTAGTAGGCGGTAGCCAGCCCGTGCCCGCCACCGCCGACGATCACCACGTCGTAGGAGGGTTTGGGATCCGGGTTGCGCCACAGAAAATCCGGGTGGTCCGGCAAGAGATCAGCCATCAGGACACTCCGTTCATCGCCGCTTCGGCGTAGTCATGGGTGGATTCGGCGTCAGCGTTGCTCGCCGAGAGTTCGGGGTAGAGCGGGAAGGCGGCGGCCAGGGCGTTCACGCGCTCGCGTAGGCCGTCGAGGGCGGCGGCGTCGTCGGCGGCCGTCAGCAAGGTCCGGGCAATGATGTCGGCCACCTCTCGGAACTCGTCGGGGCCGAATCCTCGGGTGGCCAACGCGGGGGTGCCGATCCGCAACCCCGAGGAGACCATGGGCGGGCGCGGGTCGAAAGGCACCGCGTTACGGTTGACCGTGATGTCCACTCGGTGCAGCAGGTCCTCGCCCTGCTTGCCGTCCAGCTGGGCGTTGCGCAGATCCACAAGCACCAGGTGCACGTCCGTGCCGCCGTTGACCAGCCCGATCCCCTGCTCCGCCACGTCATCGTGCAGCAGTCGCTCGGCCAGGATTTTGGCGCCCTCGAGGGTGCGGCGCTGCCGGTCCTTGAACTCTTCACCGGCGGCGTACTTGAAGGCCACGGCCTTCGCCGCGATCACGTGCTCGAGCGGGCCGCCCTGCTGGCCGGGGAACACCGCGGAGTTCATCTTCTTGGCCAGCTCCTGCTTGCACAGGATCACCCCACCGCGTGGGCCGCCCAGGGTCTTGTGCGTGGTGGTGGTCACCACGTCCGCGTGGGGCACGGGATTGGGGTGCAGGCCGGCGGCCACCAGACCGGCGAAGTGGGCCATGTCCACCATGAGATAGGCGCCTACTTTGTCCGCGATTCGCCGGAACCGCTCGAAGTCCAGCTGGCGGGTGTAGGCGGACCAGCCGGCCACGATCAGCTTGGGCCGGTGCTCCAGGGCGAGGCGCTCGACCTCGGCCATGTCGATCTCCAGGTCCTCTTCCGACACGCCGTAGGCCACCACGTTGTAGAGCTTGCCGGAAAAATTCAGTTTCATGCCGTGGGTCAGGTGACCACCGTGAGCCAGGTTCAACCCCAGAATCGTGTCCCCTGGGTCCAACAGCGCGAACATCGCCGCGGCGTTGGCCTGCGCACCGGAGTGGGGCTGCACGTTGGCGTGTTCGGCCCCGAAGAGGTCCTTGACCCGGTCGATGGCCAGTTGCTCGATCACGTCCACGTGTTCGCAGCCGCCGTAGTACCGGCGGCCGGGGTAACCCTCCGCGTACTTGTTGGTCAGCACCGACCCCTGCGCCTGCATCACCGCGACGGGAGCGAAGTTCTCGGACGCAATCATTTCCAGGGTTCCTTGCTGGCGTCGCAGCTCGGCCTCGATGGCCTCAGCCACTTCCGGGTCGCCCTGGGCGAGATGAGTGTTCAGATCGACCATCCTCGGCCTCCTCAGGTGTTAGTCCGCGTCTGATACGTAATTGATATATCAGGGTGTGATCCAGGTTACTGTTGCAGGCGCACGCCGTCAATGAACTTCTGACAACTGGTGACCCCGGCGTTATCAGGACCCACCCTGGGTCCGGACACTGCCGCCCGGCAGCCCGTCGGTCGGTCGACACGGGGCCCGGTTAGAATCTGAGCGGAACCGAGAGGAGTGGGTGGATGAAAGAGACTAAATCCAGCGGATCACTGGCCACCCGGGCGTTCGAACTCCTCCAGGACAAGCTCGTCTTCTTGGAGATCGCCCCCGGTGAACCATTGAACGAGACGCGGCTGGGACTTGAGCTCGAGGTGGGACGCACTCCACTGCGTGAGGCGCTGAAAAGGTTGGAGACCGAGCGATTGGTGGCCACTTTCCCTCGTCGCGGCACGTTCGCCACCCCTGTGGACATCACCGTGCTCTCCGAAATCTCCGAGGTCCGAGAAGTGCTTGAGCCCCTCGCTGTGCGGTTGGCGGCCAAGCGGCTGGACCACCGATCACGCGGTGAGCTCAAGGACCTCAAGGACCAGCTCGATACGGCCACCCCGGGAGGTTCCTCGGATCCGCAGGACGCGTTGCGCTGGGACAGCACGATCCACCGCGCTCTCTACTGCGCGGCTGGCAATGCTCATCTGGAGGCCACGCTGAACCGGTACGGGAACCTGGCTACCCGAATCTGGTGCTTGGCCGCCACCCGGAATCCCACTCCCGTGGAACACATCGCGACCCATTCACAACTGCTGGATGCCGTTCTCAACGGCCGCGGTGAAGACGCTGCGGAGATCATGCGTGAGCACGTGGGGGAGTTCGAACAACACATGCGCGAGGTGCTCTGACACCCCACGGGATCAGCGGACGGTATCGGCAATGGTTCGGCGTAGCGGGATCTTTGCCGCTTGCCCTATGTCAGATACACATGTCCCCAGCCCGGTCCGACGACAGTCGGACCGGGCTGGGGACCTTGGGCAGCGGGCTCTACAGCGCGATGCGCCTCAAGCCGGATTCGCAGGAGCCAGCACCTCGGACTGGGGACCCGAGAGGTTCTTCGGAACCGTGTCCTCGAACCGTGGGAGACCGTTCAGGTAATCCACCACCGAATCCGTGGACTCCACGTCACCGAACTTGTTGTCAATGTCGTAGAGGTTCCACTGCGCGACGCCGGGGACACGATCGCCGATGGTCTCCCTGGGGATGATCGGGCGGAATCCCTTCCCGATCGCATCCTCGACGGTGTGACACACACCCGGCCGCAGTCGCACCGGTCACAATCAGAGTGTCTATGCGGTTGGAGGTCAGGAAGAGCTCAAGGCTCGTTCCCGGGAACGCAGAAGCGCAGTTCTTATCAAACCAACAACCACCTGGCCCCCGCGACCTATCTCACAATGACCGCCGCGGGGGCGCTTATCGCGACATGGCTGCTGCCCGAAACCCGGCACCAGGTCATGGACGACACCCAGCCCCACCAAATCGTCCCGTCCGCCACCGATATCGCCGCGGCTCCATTCGGCGAGAAAGTGGATGCCCGTCCCGCAGGGACCGAATTCCCACCCCCCTTGGCGCCCCGCCCCTCGCGAGGTCCGCGGCTGTGGGGTCTTCGCCGAGAAGCAATGCCCTTCTGCTTCCCGGCCAACCTCCCGGGGCGGCAGGCTGGCCGCAGTCGTTGAGTCGAAACGTCCTTAAAGTTGCATAGATTGCAACGAAGTTGTTCCGTCGCGACGTTCTAGTGAGGTTTGCCCCCTCCCGCCGGGTTTGTAAGAATCAGGGCCCAGCGCCCTGGAAGAGGTCTTCCGAGGGGTGTTCCGGAGCGAACGACCGCGAAATTTTGCCCTCCAAGCCTTGACTCGACATGTGATGTAGCTTACTTTTAAGCAACTAGCTTGCACTCACTGCAACGTAGTTGTCTGCTTAGCGAGTTTTCCACTGCCACTGATCACACTCCTGCCTCTACATGACAGGCCGCCCGAAAGGAATCCTGTGGCACAACACACATCCAGCATCACCTCAAACGCGGTCACCTCCAGCGAGCGACGCCGAGTCATTGCTGCGAGTTTCGTCGGCAACTTCGTGGAGTGGTTCGATTACGCGGTTTACGGCTATTTGGCCGCAACCATCGCACGAGTGTTCTTCCCGGAATCGGACCCGCAAACAGCCCTGCTCGCAACTTTCGGCCTCTTCGCCATCTCGTTCTTCATCCGACCGATAGGCGGGTTCGTCTGGGGGCACATCGGGGACAAAATCGGGCGAACGGTGGCTCTGTCGTTCTCCATCCTGGTGATGTCCGCCGCCACGTTCGCTATCGCCCTGATTCCCGACTACAAAACTATTGGCATTGCGGCACCCATCCTGTTGCTGCTCGTGCGTGTGGTCCAAGGGTTTTCAGCCGCGGGCGAGTACGCGGGCGCCTCGGCCTTCCTGGTGGAGTACGCCCCGGACCACAAGCGAGGGATTTACGCAGCGGTGGTACCGGCGAGTACGGCAAGTGGCCTGCTCTTCGGCTCGTTGTTCGTCGCTGGTCTCACGGCCATTCTCTCCGACGATCAGATGCTGTCCTGGGGCTGGAGGGTCCCCTTCCTTCTGGCGGGACCGATGGGTCTCATCGGCCGATACATCCGCAACCGGCTCGAGGACGCCCCCGTGTTCCGCGAACTCGCGAAACAGGAACAGACAAAATCAACCCCGGTCCTGGACATGTTCAAGTACCACTGGTGGACGTTGCTGCGCACCATTGGCGCGGTACTACTGAACGCGGTGGGCTTCTACATACTGCTCAGCTACATGCCCACGTACCTCCACGAGGAAGTGGGGCTCGGCCAGACGGAGTCCTTCATTGCCACGTCCATCGCCCTGGTCACATATGTGGGATTCATTTTCCTGACAGGGATGGCCTCAGACCGATTTGGGCGAAAGAAAGTGCTGATGGCGGCGTCTATCAGCTTCATGGTGCTCACGGTCCCCATCTTCATGCTCTTGGACACCGGCTCGTTTGTCCTGATCCTCATACTTCAGGTGGTCCTCGGAGCCATGCTGACCCTCAACGACGGGACACTACCCAGCTTCCTGGCCGAATCATTCCCCACCCGAATGCGTTACAGCGGTTTTGCCGTCAGTTTCAATGTCTCCAATGCGTTGTTCGGCGGCACCGCGCCTTTCATGGCTACCCTTTTAATTTCAGCTCTCGGTACACCATTGGCACCCGCGTGGTACTTGGTGGTTGCAGCTCTTGGATCTTTGATCGCCGTAGCCGTCTCCAAAGAGACTGCAGGCCGCCCACTCACCCATTGATCGCGTTTGTCCCTACACCCTCCGTTGCGCTGGGGTCGCAGAACTGACCAGTGTTGCAACAGGGTTGCGTACGGGTTCCGCTTACATCAACGTTTCGTGGGGAAATTACGTGCGTATGAAGAAAAGATCCCAGATCTGCTGGCACCCTTGACCAAGGCACTGTGGTGTGGTTCACTTTCTTTGCAACACCGTATTGCTGAATGCAACTTCGGTGGACAGCCAGCCATCCTGCATTTTTAGCGAACGGTCGTCGGCGAGATCGCCGTCGATAGAAGGAGGCCCCATGGCCCGCACTAAAGACCAGCAGGTCACTGACCGCACGGGCGAAGCAGTGCCCGAGGCAGATCAGCAGCTGAAGGTTTCGCTTCCACGGTTCCGAGGACGGGTAATCCCACCGGTCGATCGAACGATCATCACGGTCCTGCCCCCGCTGTTGATCATCGCGGTCATCGTGGCCGTCAGCGTCAATCCCGACGGGTCGGCTCGCGTCATCAACGATCTTCGGACGTGGGTGACCTCCGGATTCACCTGGTGGTTCGTGCTCTATTCCTTGACGGCCATCGCAGTGTGCGCGTGGTTGGCGTTCAGCAAGATCGGCCGGGTTCGACTGGGCGGCCCGAAGGCTCGGCCCGAGCACAGCAAGTTCGCCTGGTACTCGATGCTGTTCGCCTGCGGGCAGGGCGTGGGACTGATCTTCTGGTCCGTTGCCGAGCCCATCCTGCTGGGCGACGAGGCTCCCGTGGTCCCGAGCTCCGACAGTCCGGGGGAACCCGGGATGGTCTGGGCCTATTTCCACTGGGGATTGACTGCGTGGGCGATGTACTGCGTGGTTGCCATCTGCCTTGCCTACTCCCACCATAATCTGGGGAAGACCCTGACCTTCCGTGAGGCCACCGTTGACATTCTCCCCGCACCCCTGCAGCGTTCCGCAGGCGTGATTGTCGAACTATTGGCCATCATCGCCACCGTCCTGGGTCTCGCGACTTCTTTCGGTTTCGCCGTGATGCAGTTCACCAGCGGCCTGTCCACCTTCACCGGCGTGGAGCCGAGCATCACCGTATGGGTCATCGTCATCGTCGCACTGGCCGCGTTCGCCGCTTTCTCGGCATTCGTCGGGGTCAACAAGGGCATGAAGCGCATCAGCGAGGCCAACTCGGTGCTCAGTATCGTGCTGGTGGTGGGGGTCTTCCTCTTCGGCCCCATCGTTTTCGTTCTTTCGAACCTAACGCAGACCTTCGGTACCTTCATCTACAACTTCATCCCGATGAGCTTCTGGTCCGACTCCGGCACATCCGGCGCCCCTCTTGAGAGCTGGTCCGATAGCTGGAGTGGACCGTGGACAGTCTTCATCTGGTGCTGGGTGATCGCCTTCTCCCCCTTTGTCGGGGGATTCATCGCCAGGATCTCCCGTGGTCGCACCATCCGGGAATTCATCCTGGGCGTGACCATTATCCCGTCGTTGATCGTCATGATCTGGATCGGCATCATTGGATCTGCCGCGGTGTACTACAACCAACAAAGCGGCGGTGAAATTGCAGAGAAGGTCGCCGCAGACACCTCCTCCGGTCTGTTCGCAGCGCTCGAAATGGTCCCGATCGTGGGAGGGATCCTCCTGGTGGTGGCCACCATCCTCGTGGCGACCTACTACGTCACCAGCCTTGACTCAGGGACCTACGCGCTTGCCGAGTTCGTGTCCGCACCCCGGAAGGCCGGTCCGTGGTTCCGGGTGGTCCTGGTTGTGAGCATTGCCGCCGTGGCAACCGTGCTCCTGTCCATCGGTGGCACCTCGGTGGTCGACACGGTCCAGACCGGCACCATTATCGGGGCCTTCCCCTTCTCCTTCATCATCTTCCTGATGATCGCCAACCTGATCCGCAGGCTGGTCACACGGACCAAGGACAGCAGGAGACTCGAGAAAGAGATCAACGACCCGAATCCTCGCCCTGAGGACGACTACGTGGACGAGCACGGTCTCCCCACCGGAGAGATGCCCATCCTCACCGACACCTCCGTCGCGGATTCCCGCCGGCCTTCCACCGCGCCGGATGAAGATCCCATGAAAGGGGGACACGCGTGAAAACTTCCCTGCTCGCACATGCCACGGCACCTGAATTCTCCAACTGGCTCGACAACGAACGCGCCACAGTCCTGGTCCCCGTGGGAGCGCTCGAACAACACGGGCCCCACCTCCCCCTGGGAACCGACAGCCTGCTCGCGACCGCCGTGAGCCTGGGGGCGGCCGAGCGCACCGGCGCCAAGATGGCCCAGACTCTCAACTACGGATACAAATCCCAGCAGAAGTCCGGCGGGGGAAACCACTTGCGGGGCACCCTGAGCCTCGATGCCGACAACTTGATCGGCATCGCCCGGGACATCACCCGCTCGTTCCTGCAGCAAGGTGTCCGCAACGTGGTGTTCGTCAACGGCCACTACGAGAACTACCAATTTCTCTACGAGGGCGTGGACCTGGCGCTGCGTGAACTCGGCCTGTCCGACCCCGCCGGCCCGTCGGTCCTTCTGTTGTCCTACTGGGACTACGTTTCCGAGAGCACCCTCGCAACCGTGTACCCCCAGGGCTTCCCGGGCTGGGACATCGAACACGGCGGAGTCCTCGAAACCTCCCTCATGCTCCATCTGCACCCCGAGCTGGTGCACATGGACAAGGCCGTGGAACACAACCCCGCGCTGCTCCCCCGGTTCGACCGGCTTCCGGTCGTTCCGGAACGGACCCCGCACACGGGCGCACTGTCCGCACCGAGTGGTTCCACGGCGCAGAAAGGGCGGCTGCTGTTCGAGCGGACCGTTACGGACTTGGCAACCGATCTTTCCACCGAACTCGGGCTCGAGCGCTGAACGTACGCCCTCGAGTCTGGACATCCACACCACACAAAGGAGAAATAATGTCCACCAATACCCCAACCACCACCAGCGTCTCCGAACTCGAGCGCCTCAAGGTCCTGCACAACGGCGAGAAAACGCCCCTGACGTTCTCGGATGCGGAGTTCGAGCGTCGACTGGGCGGGCTGCGTCAGATCATGGCGGAGAAGGACCTGGACGCCGTGGTGCTCACTAGCTACCAGGGCATCAAGTACTACTCCGATTTCTTGTTCACCTACTTCGGCCGCTCATACGCCCTCGTGGTCACCCCCGAGGACTCCGTCTCGGTGACGGCCAACATCGACGCCGGCATGCCGTGGCGGCGCAGCTACGGCGAGAACATCGTCTACACCGACTGGCGCCGTGACAACTACTACTACGGCGTCCAGCAGGCCTTGCAGGAGCGCGGGATCACCGCCAAGCGCCTCGGTGTGGAGGACGACACGATGCCCGAGCTGATCCGCCGTCGTTTCCGGGAAACCTTCCCGGACGCCGAGCTGGTGGACGTCTCCCAGGACTCCATGCGCCAGCGGACGATCAAGTCCGCAGAAGAGATCGAAGTCATCAAGCACGGCGCCCGCATCGGCGACCTGGGTGGCGAGGCGATCCGCAAGGCCATCCGCGAGGGCATCATGGAGTACGAGGTCGCTCTGGCTGGCGTCGAGGCCATGACCCACGAGATCGCCCGCACGTTCCCGGATTCCGAGATTCGCGACACGTGGGTGTGGTTCCAGTCCGGGATCAACACGGACGGGGCCCACAACTGGGCCACGACCCGCAAGCTGCGCCGCGGGGACATCCTCTCACTAAACTGCTTCCCCATGACCAGCGGTTATTACACGGCCCTGGAGCGCACCATGTTCCTCGGTGAGCCGGACGCCGAGTCCCTACGACTGTGGAACGTCAACGTGGAGGTTCACGAGGCTGGCTTGGAACTCATCAAGCCCGGTGCCGTCTGCAAGGACATCGCCGCGGAACTGAACAAGATCTACATCTCCCACAACCTGCTGCCCAACCGCACCTTCGGCTATGGTCACTCCTTCGGTGTGCTGTCCCACTACTACGGCCGCGAGGCGGGCCTAGAGTTGCGTGAAGACATCGACACCGTTCTGGAACCGGGAATGGTCGTGTCCATGGAACCCATGATCACCGTTCCCGAGGGCCAGCCCGGAGCGGGCGGGTACCGTGAGCACGACATCCTGGTGGTCGGCGAGGATGGTGCCGAGAACATCACCAAGTTCCCGTACGGCCCGGAGAAGAACATCGTGGACGCCTGATCCGCGATATCGGGCCTTGGCGCCGCAACCCGATGTGGCGCCGAACGGGTGGGGGCGTGGGACGGCATCACCGTCCCACGGCCCCCACCCGTGTCACCACCGAGCACCCCGGCCCGGTCGACAACCCCTCGGAAGGACGAAACACCGATGAGCGCAACATCCCAGCAACCGGGGCGACCGCAGGGCAATTCGGTGATCGACCACGCCCTGGCCGTCCTGCGCTGCTTCTCGGCGGAGGAACCCCTGCTGGGGGTCACCGAGATCGCGAGCCGGGTGGGCCTGCACAAGTCCTCGGTGTCCCGGATCCTCGCCACCCTGGAGAACTCGGACGTGGTCGAGCGGGATCCTGTGTCCCGCCAGTTCCGCCTGGGGATGGGGCTGATCACGGTGTCCGGTCCGCTGCTGGCCACTATGGACGTTCGGCGCGTAGCCTACCCGCACATGCAGGAGCTCACAGCGCAGACCGGGGAGACCACCGCCCTGCTGCTGTGGAACGGCTTCGAGGCGGTGTGCGTGGAACAATTGCCGAGCCCGCATTCGATCAAGCACACCTCCCCTCTGGGCACCCGGTACAACACCGCATACAGCTCATCCGTCCAGCTGTTCCTCTCCGACCACCCCGAACCGCGTATCCGGTCTCTGGTCACGTCGGGCGCCATAGAGCTACCCGTCCAGGACGAACCCCATGTGGCGAACTACCTGGGGAAACTGGCGGAGGTCCGCCTCTCGGGCGTGGCCCTCAACTACGGCAAGACCTCCGTGGACGAGGTGGGCATTTGCGCCGGGATCCGGGACCACCGGGGCGATCTGGTGGCCGGTCTCATGGTCGCTGCGCCACGCTTCCGCGTAGGTGAGGAACAGGCGCGGCACATGTGCCATGCGGCCAGTCTTGCGGCCACGGAGATTTCCCGCCGCATGGGCCATACCGGCGCCTGACCGGCGGATCGATTATTTACCCGCGTCCCGCAGCTCGAGTCAATCCCAGGTGACTGAACCCTTGCGGAAAATTACCCGCCATCCTGTGGGCGGCTACGTCGTACTCTTCGACCAGAAGGCCCAATTCCGATAAGGACCCCACCGGAGTGCGCGCGGGTTCCTAAGCTCTCTCCAAGCGACCCGAACGCGCGTACCGCTCCGTGAACCAGAAGGCACGAACCATGAACGGGTATTCGTGCCTTTTCAGGCCGTCCATGGAACCGTCGGAGCCAAAAATGGGTAATGCTAAATGTTGTGGGGCATGAACGGGCTCTCTTGCTGCGGACGGACGGTGTAGGAACTAACATCGTGTGGCGAGGAGCCCGCTCCTCATCTCAGTGGCACACCCACGGCGAATACCTCATGCCCCGCAACAACTAGACCGCGTCGTTCGCGGTGTTCCACGACACTCCCAGGCCCTCAGCGACCCTGGCGAACGTCAGGTGCTCACACACGTCGACTACCAGAGGCCACCGCAGCCCCCAGCGCGAGAGCATGGCCCACGGCTGCGCTGCAACGCCGCAGTCCTGACGCCATTCGTGCCCGCCCCCGGTGCACCGGTACCGACACAGCCGCACCTCCAACACAGTCAGACGGGACTACTGCTTGAATAGCTCCCTGGCCTATCCATGCAGCAGTTCCCCGGATAGAGGTATAGAACTGCGAGGAATACGCAAACTAGGACACCCCTCAGCATGGTATCGCTCCTTTCGGTCAGTGCATCGATATACGGCCCTCCATTGAATGGCGTGCGCGGGTGAAGAACTTTTTCTCAAAGGAGGGGGTGTCAGCACGAAAGGCCACCTCTGCCCCGGGAGGTGCCCAGCTGTCTCTCCAGCAGTCCGTCCGCCCAGAGACCGCCCAGCAACTCAGACGGTCCCGCGGGCACCGTGGGCTCAGAGGTCCTGCGGGCCCAGCGGCAGACCCAGCAGGTACCACACGATGAACAGCAGGAACCAGCCGATGAGCATGGCGATCGAGACCGGCAGTACCAGGGAGATGAGCGTGCCCACGCCCGCTTCCTTCTGGTAACGGCGCAGGTACCCGAGGACCAGGGCGAAGTACGGGCTCACGGGGCTGATCACATTGGTGGGGGAATCCCCGATCCGGAACAACGCCTGGGTCATCTCCGGTGAGACGTCGAGCAGCATGAGCATGGGCACCATCACCGGGGCCAGCAGGGTCCACTGCGCCGAGCCCGAGGTGATGAGCAGGTTCATCACGGCCACGATCGCCACGATCCCGGTGAACGTGAGGATGGGATGCAGTCCCAGCGAGCCGATGAAGTCCGCGCCGTAGATCGCCAGGACGGGACCGATTCCGGACCACTGGAAGTACGCGGTGAACTGGGCCGCGGCGAAGAACAGCACCAGCACGGGGGTCACGGTGGTCAGTCCCGTGGCCATGGCCTCGGGGATCTGTCGCGCCTCGGTCATGGTCCCGGCGGTCCGTCCGTAGATCCAACCGACGACGGCGAACATCACCGCGATCACGATGCCCACGTTGAGCAGCAGCGGGGACATCAGCACGGAACCGTCCTCCGCGCGCAGGGGTGAGCCGGGGATCAGCAGGACCGCGAGATAGATCACGAGCATGATCGCGAACGCGATGCCGGCGTTGCGCAGACCCCGCTTCTCGCGGGGCTTCAGGCGCATGTCCTCGAAGTCCCCCATGTTCTGCTGCTTGGTATCCGTGTCCTCCTCGAGCGCCGCACCGCGTTTGGCGAGCACGGTCTCCGTGACCAGGGTGATGATCGCCGCGAGCACGAGCGACGACACGAAGGTGAAGAAGTAATTGGAGACCGGGGTGACGATCACGCTGTCGTCGATCAGCCCCGCGGCGGCGGTGGTGATGCCACCCAGGAGGGCGTCCGACGCCGTCGGCAACAGGGACGCGTTGAAGCCCGCCGCGACCGAGCAGAACGCCACCACGAGCCCCACGACCGGGGACCGGCCGGCGGCCTTGAACGCGAGCGCACCCAGGGGGATCAGCACCACGTACATCGCGTCCGAGGCGATGGACCCCGTGATGCCCGTGAGTGCCAGGACGAAGGTCAGCCATTTGGGACCCACGCGGGACACCGAGCCGCGCAGCGCCGCGGAGAGCATTCCGGACTGTTCGGCCACGGCCACGCCCAACAGGATCACGACCACGAGCCCCAGGGGCGGGAACTCCACGAAGTTCGTGACCGCTTCCGCGACCATCTTGCGCAGCCCGTCCGGGGCCAACAGGTTGGTGACCGCCACCGTCTCGCCCGTGGCGGGGTTGACCGCGCTGAGTCCCACGGCGGAGAGGATCCAGCTGAGCAGGATCACGACCCCCGCGAGCAGGAGGAACAGCCAGAACGGGTCGGGAAGCTTGTTGCCCACCCACTCGATCCAGTTCAGGACCCGGAGCAGGCCACCGGTTCCCTTCTGTGTGCCGTGCGAGCGGGCACGGGGCGTGGACGAGGACATCTCTGGTTCCGTTCTGCCGGCGGAGTCTGCTGCGCCCAACGTACGCAACCGCGGGGCCATGACACGTGATTACGGCGCAGCGGTGGTGACGTGGCGCACCTTTGTCACCGATACACCGGCGTCCTGTTCCGCCGGCGCACCTGCATCCTGGCGTGCACCCCGTTCATCCTCGCCCCACGAGCCGGGGCGGGTACGCGCCCGGTGTAATCTCCTAGAGGCCCGGATCCGGCCGCCCCTGGTGTGCGGCGCCCCGGCCGCCACCTGGAAACCCTCGAGAAGGACCGCCCGTGAGCGAATTCCCCGCCGCCCTCAAACGCGGACTGACCGTGCGCCACATCCGCTTCATGGCCCTCGGCTCGGCGATCGGGACGGGGCTGTTCTACGGCTCGGCCTCGGCCATCCAGACCGCGGGCCCCGCGGTGCTGTTCGCGTACATCGTGGGCGGGGCCGTGGTGTTCCTGGTGATGCGTGCGCTCGGTGAGATGGCCGTGCTCCACCCCGTCTCGGGGTCCTTCGGTCAGTACGCCGGCCGCTACCTGGGTCCTCTGGCCGGTTTCATCACAGGGTGGACGTTCGTGTTCGAGATGGCGATCGTGGCCCTCGCGGACGTCACGGCGTTCGGCATCTACATGCAGTTCTGGTTCCCGGACACACCCCAGTGGATCTGGGTGCTGGCCATCGTGCTGCTGATCACCGGGCTGAACCTGCTCAACGTCAAGGTCTTTGGTGAGCTGGAGTTCTGGCTCTCGGTCGTGAAGGTCACGGCCATCATCCTCATGATCGTGGGCGGTTTCGCGATCCTGCTCTTCGGCTTCGCCGTCCCCTCCGACACCCCGCCCGGGCTGCACAACCTGGTGGATCACGGCGGCCTCTTCCCCAACGGGTTCACGAGTCTGCTGCTGTCCTTCTCCGTGGTGATGTTCGCGTTCGGTGGGATCGAGACCATCGGCATCACCGCCGGTGAGGCCCGGATCCCCGCCAAGACCATCCCCGCCGCGATCAACACGGTGCCCGTGCGGATCCTGCTGTTCTACGTGCTGACCCTGTTCGTGCTCATGAGCCTCTTCCCGTGGAACGAGGTCACCGGCGAGGTCAGCCCCTTCGTGCAGATCTTCGACTCCCTGGGCATCCCGTTCGCACCCCACATCCTCAACGCGGTGATCATCACCGCGGCGATCTCCGCGATCAACTCGGACATCTTCGGTTCCGGGCGCATGGTCTACGGGCTCGCGCAGCAGGGTCACGCGCCGCGCGCGTTCACCCATGTGGGCCGCAGCGGCGTGCCCACCCTCACCGTGGCGCTCATGGCCGTGGTGTTGTTGATCGGTGTGGTGCTCAACGCGGTGATCCCGGAGAACGTGTTCCTGATCATCGCGTCCCTGGCCACGTTCGCGACCGTGTGGGTGTGGATCATGATCCTGGTCTCCCACCTGGGCATGTCCCGCGAGCGCGCCCGCGCCGGCGCCCCGCGCAGTTCCTACCCCCTGCCCGGCGGTCGCGTGAGCACGTACGCGGCCCTCGCGTTCATGGCGTTCGTGATCGTGCTGCTCGCCTTCACCCCGGACACCCGCATCGCCCTGATCGCAGGCTTCGCGTGGCTCGTCATCATGACGGCGGTGTTCTTCGCGTTCGTGCGCGGCAAGGGCCGCGAGCGCACGGTCCTGCCCGACGACGCCGCTGCGGTCACCCCGGGTCCCGTGGCCACCGGTTCCAGGTAACCCGGTTCAGCCGGCCGGGTCGATCAGTGGGCGGATCACCACGCCCGCTTCCGCGGCCGACTCCGGTCCGGCGGAGGCGGGCTCACCCCGCCACCACGCCGTGAACTCCCGGGCGGTGAACACCGGCTTGCCCCACTTCGCGGCGTTCTTGGCCTTGTTCGACTGCGAGCCGTCCTCCGCGGTGACCAGGACGTCGCAGCGGGTCTTGGTCACGTTGGCCACCGGCTGCAGCCCACGCTCCACGGCCATGTCCTCGAGGTCCTCCCGGTAGACCTCCCGCCCGTCGGGGCCGATCACCGTTCCGGTGAAACAGATCCGCGCACCCGGCACCAGGACGGCCTCGATCCCCTGAGCCGCATCGGCCGACCCGTCCAGGATGTACTCACCCGTGTGCTCCTCCGCGGCGCGCACCACCGCGAGGCTCTGCGCAGAGAGCCGCCCGCGCTCCCCGGCCTCCCGCAACTTCTCGGCGAGTACCGCACCCGGGTGCCCCGCGGTATCCGCACTGCACCGCACGGTGAACCCGGTGACGCCGTCCGGCCGGGGCATGAGATAGCCCGACCGGTCCTGAGCTTCGGGGAACGGATCGGCCAGCCCCTCCGTGACGCCCGACGAAGCCGCGATCTCACGCACCGCGCGGGCCCGTTCGAGCGCCGTCGCCGCCTCGAGACCGCGGCGCTGCTGGGCGGAGACCCGCCCCGCGGCGACGTCGTACCCCAAGGGCATGTGCGTGACGTACCCCGTGCGTTTGAGCTCGTAATCGAGGTACCCGAGCTGGCGGTCGATGTCCGCGCCCACGGGGACGCGACCCGCGAGGTGCGGGGCGAGCGCGGCCCACGCGTCCGTGAGCAGGGGCGCGAGCTGGACCTGGCCCGCGATGATCCCGTATGCGCTGCGGGCGTCCCCCATGTCCCGCGTGGGGTTGACCAGGGTGCTCAGCTCCAGGCCGTCGTCCGTGACCAGGGCGAGCTCCACGGGCCGGGGCCTCCAGCGCTCGCCCACGTCCCCCACGCTGCAGATGCCCAGGTACACGTTGCCCTTGCTCGTGTCCGCGTCCCGGGACCCCGAGCGCAGGAAGCGGCGAATGCGCTGATCGACCTTGAGATCGCGCGGCAACACGTTGCGCCGCAGCACGAGCCCCTCGAAGGACGTGCAGCGACTCAGCGCCACGTACAACTGGCCGTCGGCGAACGTGCCCCCGGTCAAGTCCACCACCACGTTGTCGAGCGTCTGCCCCTGGCTCTTGTGGATGGTCACCGCCCACGCAAGGCGGAACGGCAGCTGCGTGTACGTCCCGATCACGTCGTGGCGCAGCGTTCCGTGTTCGACGGCGGGCCGCGTCACCTCCCACAGGTTGGGTTCGACCTTGGCCAGGTGACCGTCGGGGAGCTCGATGTACACGATGAGTTCGCCGTCCTCCCAGAAGTGGTCGGCCACCTTGGCGATCGTGCCGTTGACCCACCGGTCGGAGGGATCGTTGGTGAGCATCATGACCTGCGCGCCGCGTTTGAACACGAGCTCCCGGTCCACGGGGATCTCGAACCCGTCCAGCTGCCCCGTGAGGATCGCGGAGTGGTGCACGGCCGGCTCGGGGATCTGCTCGAGCATCCCGCGGTTGCGGGACGTGGCCATCCGGTTGGTCGTGGTCAGGGTCAGCCAGAACTCGTCGATGGGCGGGGTGAAGTCCGGGTCGGTGCGGGCGTTGAGCTCCCGGCGGGCCTCCTCGAGCAGCGCACCCTCCCGCACGGCATTGAGGATGTCCACGAGACGGTCGTCCCCGAGCTGACGGAACACTGTGGTCAGTTCCACCGTGGCGAAGTCGTCCCGGTGGTAGGTGTCCGCGGAGAAGAAGTACGGGGTGGAGTAGCGGGTCGCGAAGTACTCGCGTTCGTGATCGGTGACCACGGGCGGCAACTGGTAGAGGTCCCCCACCAACACCAGCTGCACACCGCCGTACTTGCGCCCGGGTTTGGGGCCGAAACGTTCCAAGGCGGCCACGAGGCAGTCGAAGAGATCCGCCCGGACCATGGACGCCTCGTCCACGATCAGCGTGTGCAACTCGCGCAGGGTGGCCGCGAACCGGCCGGGATAGTACCGCCCGCGCCGCACCTCCTCCGGGGACATCCCCGGGGCCAACGAGAGCAACCGGTGGATCGTGTACCCGCCCACGTTCAACGCCGCGATACCCGTGGGTGCCACGACCACCACGTTGCGCCGGGTGTGGGCCATGAACTCCCGGATCAGGGTGGACTTACCGGTCCCGGCCTTGCCCGTGAGGAACACGCTCTCCCCGTGGTGCAGCCGCTGCAGGGCCTCCCGGAACTCGCCGGTGAGAACCAGCTCGGAGGGATTGGTCGCGTTCACCCGGGCCTATCCTTTCCATGCGGCGGTGCACGTGTGACCCTACCGCGCCCACCGCGGGGTCCGGCCTCCCCGCCCTGAATGAGGCTGACCAGCGGCACCCACCATCAGCAACACCCACCACCGGCCACATCCACCACCCGCGAGTCCGAGGACGGTCCACCCGTGAGCACCCAGCACACATCCCAGTCCCACGGCACCGGAACGGACGTGCTCGCCGTGGACTTCGCGGCACGGATCATGGCCGCCGTGGTGGCCAACGGCGGAACGGTTGCTGAAGCAGTCCGCTACGGTCGCGAGATCCTCTCCCGGGCCGGCGTCGAACACTCGGACCTGGACGTTAGCTACGCCGCGGTGGGGCCACCTCCAACGCGACGGACTCGACGGCCGTGGGGGACGACGGCTACCGCGACGGCACACGGTAGCAGGCATCCCGAGCGTTCGACCCCTCGCACCGACGGCGTCGGCGACGGCGCACGGCAAGCCGGGCCCGCCGACACGCTCCCGCACCCCGATGGTCTCCTGGCATCCCCGGGGAACGGGACCCCCGCTCGGTGGACCGCCCTGCTCCATGCTGGGTGAAGCATCCCGTCGCACTTATGGTCATAACGACTTTAGCAAGTTAGAGTCATCTTGACACTAACGATTCGGCCCCGCGGGGCGTCGAAGACCGGGGAGCCGCCATGACCGATCAGCGCGTGCTGCTGGCCGTGTCCACGGTGATCTTCACGGTCCGCCCCACGGGCGAGAACAGTGCCCACGAGCTGTGGTTACCCCTGGTCCGCCGGATTCGCGATCCCTACCGCGGCATGTGGGCTTTGCCGGGCGGTCCATTGCGATCCACTGAAGATCTCGAGGACTCCGCCCTGCGCAGCCTCACCCTGACCACCGGGTTGGCCCCCACCCACCTGGAACAACTGGCCACGTTCGGCGGGCTGACCCGCTCCGCCGGGGCCGAAGAACGCCAGGTCACCGTGGTCTACTGGGCCTCCCTCCCGCCGCACGAGGCCGCGATGGGCGAGAACGACCTCAACGTCACGTGGCTGCGCGTCACCGACCTGCCGGACCTCGCGTTCGACCACTCACTCATCGTGGCCCACGCACTGGAACACCTGCGCGGTCGCATCGCCGAGCCAACCGTGGCCCGGGCGTTCCTGCCGGAGACGTTCACGATCGCGGCCCTGCGCGAGGTGCACGAAGCCATCATCAGCAAAGCCCTGGATCCCCCCAATTTCCGGCGCCACGTCCTGTCCTCCGGCCAGCTCCGAGACACCGGCGAGCGCCTCGCCGGCGCCCGGCACCGCCCTCCCACGCTGTACCGCTTCGCGGCGGCCGAACCGCCCGGACTCTTCCGCCCATCCCCGTCAGACCGTACCGAGGAGACCCCATGACCTCCGTGGCCACCCGACTCACGCTGCTACCCACCCGCCCATCCGGCACCGCGGCGACCCTTGAGGGCGGTTCGTGCAACGCCGCTCTCACCCAGGACCCGTGGGAGTTCCCCGCCCCGCTCTCGGCGGGTTACGGCCCGGGTGCTTCCCAGGACGACGCCGCTCCGGCCGGCTCCCCCGCGCAGCCCACCATTCCGCAGCGCTACCGGGATGCCTCCCCCGAGGAACTGGACGCCATGATCACGGCGGCCAAGAAGACTCTGGGTGAGCGCGCCGTCGTCATGGGGCACTTCTACCAGCGGGACGAAGTGGTCAAGCACGCGGACTTCATCGGTGATTCGTTCCAGCTCGCGCAGCAGGCCAAGGCGCGCCCGGAGGCGGAAGCCATCGTGTTCTGCGGTGTGCACTTCATGGCCGAGACGGCGGACATCCTCTCCCGGGGCGGCCAGTCCGTGATCCTTCCCAATCTCGCTGCGGGGTGCTCCATGGCGGACATGGCGGACGCGGATTCCGTGGAGGAGTGCTGGGCGGATCTCATGGACGTGTTCGGCCCCCACGCCACGGACGCCCACGGCCGGACGATCAAGGGCGAGGACGGCGAGCCGCTCGCCTCCGTGATCCCCGTGACCTACATGAACTCGTCCGCCGCGCTCAAGGCGTTCTGCGGTCGCAACGGCGGAATCGTGTGCACGTCCTCGAACGCGCGGACCGTGCTGGACTGGGCCTTCGGCCGCGGCCAGCGCGTGCTGTTCTTCCCGGACCAGCACCTGGGTCGCAACACCGCCAAGGCCATGGGTGTGCCGCTGGAGCACATGCCCCTGTGGGATCCCCGCAGGGAGCTGGGCGGCAACACCGCGCAGGTCCTCCAGGATTCCCGCGTGATCCTGTGGCACGGCTTCTGCTCCGTCCACAAGCGCTTCACGGTGGGCCAGATCGAGAAGGCCCGCGCGGAACACCCCGGCTGCACCGTGATCGTGCACCCCGAGTCCCCCATGGAGGTCGTGGACGCCGCCGATTCCTCGGGCTCCACCGACCACATCCGCAAGGCCGTGGAGGCCGCGGAGCCGGGGCAGACGTTCGCGATCGGTACCGAGATCAACATGGTCAACCGTTTGGCCGCGGAGCATCCCGAGCACACGATCTTCTGCCTGGATCCCGTGATCTGCCCGTGCTCCACGATGTACCGCATCCACCCGGGCTACCTCGCGTGGGTCCTGGAGGAACTCGTGGCCGGTCGCGTGATCAATCAGGTGTCCGTGGCCGAGGACGTCGCACGGGAGGCGTCCGTGGCTCTCGAACGCATGCTCGCCGCCGTCCCGGGGGCGTGAGTCATGACTGACGTCCTGGTCATCGGCACCGGGGTCGCCGGTCTCAGCGCGGCCTTGTCCGCGGCGGAGGCCAATGCCCGCGTCACCGTGGTCACCAAGGCCGCACTCACCCACACCGCGACCGATCGCGCCCAAGGTGGGATGGCCGCGATGACCGGCTCCCTCCCCGGCGGAAACCCCGCGGATTCGGTACGGCTGCACGTCCAGGACACCCTGGTGGCCGGTGCGGGCTTGTGTGATCCGCTGGTGGTGCACGGGGTCGTCCGGGACTCCGCCGCGGCTGTTCGCGACCTCACAGACCACGGCGTCGCCTTCGACCACGTGGCCGGCCCCGACTCCCCGTGGGTGCAGGGCCTGGAGGCTGCGCACAGCATCTCGCGCATCCTGCATGCCGGGGGCGACGCCACGGGGCACGCGATCCAGGAGGCCCTGTCCGCTCGGACACGCGAGATGGCCCACGGGGGACATATCCGTCTGCGCGAATACACCCTGGTCACGGACGTCATCGTGGTCGGTGACCGGGTCGTGGGCTGCACCGTCCGCCCGGTTCTCCACGGCGGAGAGCTGGGCGACGAGGAGTTCCTCCCCGCGGACCACGTGGTGCTCGCCACGGGCGGCGCGGGTCAGCTGTATCCGTGGACGACCAATCCCCAGGTGGCCACCGGGGACGGCATCGCACTGGCCCTGCGCGCCGGTGCCCAGGTGCGTGACCTGGAGTTCTTCCAATTCCACCCCACCGCAATGGCCGCTCCGGGTTCGTTCCTGATCTCCGAGGCGGTCCGCGGTGAGGGAGCGGTACTGCGCGATCAGCACGGCCACCGCTTCATGACCGATGTGGACCCCCGCGCGGAACTCGCCCCCCGGGACGTGGTGGCGCGCGCGGTCTTCGCGGCGCGCACGGCATCCGACGACGGCGCCGCATACCTGGACTGCTCCACGATCCCCGTCCCGTCCGGGCTGACCCGCGCCGAGTTCCTGGCCCGCCGGTTCCCGTCCATCCACGCCGAACTCACGAAGCGAGGCATCGACTGGTCCACCGAGTGGGTCCCCGTGAGCCCCGCCGCGCACTACCTCATGGGTGGCATCGCCACCGATGCGCTGGGCCGCACCACTGTTCCCGGACTGTGGGCCGCCGGGGAATGTGCCCGCACCGGCATGCACGGGGCCAACCGCCTGGCCTCGAATTCCCTGCTGGAAGCTACGGTCCTCGGCCGCAGGATCGGCGAACTGCTCGCCGGTCCGGGGGAACCCGCGGACGCGTCGCCCGTGGCCCTCTGCAGCGAACCGGAGCCGTGCGTGCTCGATGAGGCAACGGCCCACGTCCAGCCCCGCCTGGCAGACCGAAACGACCCGCTGCTCAGCACCAGGCCGTATTCCACGGGAAGGGAACCGTCCTCGACGGACTCGGCCGGCGCCGAACCGTTCTCCCGCGCTGGCCTGCAGCAAGCCATGTGGCAGGGCGCCGGGGTGTTCCGCGCCGCCGAGGGCCTTGAACGGGCGAAGGCGCGGCTGGAAGGCTGGCTCGCGGCGTCGTCGTCGGACGAGGAGGATACGGCGGCGGCCCCTGGAACCCTGGCTGAAGCGGAGGACCGGAACCTCCTGACCGTGGGGCACGCGCTCGTATGCGCCTCGTTGGCTCGCACCGAATCCCGCGGGGCCCATCAGCGCGTGGACCATCCGGCCACCGACCCCCGCCTGGCCACGAGCACCGCATGGATCGCCTCCGGATCCGCAGCACCCACCCCCGAAAGGACAGACCATGCTGACTCGCTCAGCCGTTGAAGTCGTGATGCGTGCGAGCCTGGCCGAGGATGCGCCGTGGGGTGACATCACCTCCGAGCTCGTGATCCCTGCCGCGGCGACCGCCACCACCACGATCACCTCGCGGGAAGCAGGAATTTTCGCGGGAGAAGAGATCATCCGGACCGGCTTCGCCACGGCGGACCCGGGCCTGGAGGTCACGCTCCACGTATGCGATGGTGACCCGCTGACCCCCGGAACCGCCATCGCGACCATCACCGGCCCGGCGCGACCACTGCTGAGCGCCGAACGCAGCGTGCTGAACCTCGTGCAGCGGATGTCCGGGATCGCGACGCTCACCGCCCGGTATGTGGCCGAGGTCGAGAAGGCCGTGGCGGAGGTGGAACGCGCCAACAACCTGCCCGCCGGGACCATCACGCGCACCCGCGTGACCGACACCCGCAAGACCACCCCCGGACTACGAGCGCTGGAGAAGCACGCGGTGACGTGCGGCGGCGGCCACAATCATCGATTCGGCCTCTCGGACGCCGTGATGCTCAAGGACAACCACCTGGCCGTGCTCACCGCGGACGGTACCTCCGTGACCCACGCGCTGCGCGAACTGCGCAAGAAGCTGCCGCACACCACGCACATTGAGGTGGAGGTGGACCGGCTCGATCAGATCGAGGACGTCCTGGCCGGCGGGGTGGACACCATCATGCTGGACAACTTCGCCCACTCGGACCTGATCAGCGGCGTGGCCGTGGTGGACGGTCGCGCCATCGTGGAGGCGTCCGGTGGCATCACGCTGGAGACCATCGGCAGGGTGGCCTCCACCGGCGTGGACGTCATCTCCGTGGGCGCGCTCACCCATTCGGTGCGCGCATTGGACCTGGGTCTGGACGTGGCCGTGGACTAGCCCTTGTTCACGAGCGTCAGCAGCACCACGGAGTCCTCGTGCGCGTGCAGGGAGTGACGCTGCTGCGGGATCACGGCGTACTGGGCAGGACCGAGCTGCACGGATTCGTCGCCGGCGACGAGCTCCACCCGGCCCGTGATCACCTGGATCGTGGCCTCGCCCGGGTTCTCGTGTTCCTTGAGGTCTTGGCCCTCGGCCAGCGCGATCATGGTCTGCTGCAGCGTGTGCTCGCGGCCGCCGTTGAGGTGGTGGGCGGAACGCCCGCTGGACGCCTCGCGCGCCTCGGTGAGCATGTCCTGGGCAATGGTGGTCAGCGTATTTTCTTCCATGGTCCATTTTTACAGTCCGGCTCATCGCCCGTCACGGGCACGACATGTCCGTCATCACGAGAGGTCACATCATGATCTACCTGGATCACGCGGCGACCACCGCCCCGCGCCGCGAAGTGCTCGAGGCCATGTGGCCGTGGTTAACCGGCGGGTTCGGTAACGCGTCCAGTCATCACGAGCGCGGCCAGCGCGCCGCCCGCGCCCTCGAGGACGCCCGCCAGCGCGTTGCCGCGGTCCTCGGGGCCCGCCCGGGTGAGATCATCTTCACCTCCGGCGGCACCGAGGCGGACAACCTGGCGGTCAAGGGCATCGCCCTGGCCCGCCAGGAACGGCAGCCTTCGCGTCACCGCGTGCTGGTCAGCGCCATCGAGCACGACGCCGTCCTGGAATCCGCCCGCGCACTCGCCCGGCATGACGGTTTCGAGACGCTCGAACTGCCCGTCGATCCCTCCGGTGCGCTCTCCCCCGACACCTTCCGCGCCGCCCTCGTGTCCGACGACGCCGCTCGCACCCTCCCCGACCGTGCCGCCCCTTGCCGCGGCGTCGCCTCCCATGCCCCTCCCGGGAGCAGCAGCGCCTCCGATCCGACCACCGTGGCCGTGGCGTCGGTGATGCTCGCCAACAACGAGGTGGGGACCGTCCAGGACATCCGCGCCCTGGCGGAGATCGCGGCGGAGTACGGGGTTCCACTACACACGGACGCCGTGCAAGCGGCCGGCACTCTGCCGCTGAACGTCGAAGACCTGGGAGTGGCCGCGCTGACGCTGGCGGGACACAAGATCGGCACGCCGCCAGGGATCGGCCTGCTGTGGCTCAAGCGCGGCACCCCGCTGCGCCCGCTGCTGAACGGCGGCGGTCACGAGCGCGGGCGCCGCTCGGGAACCTCCACCGTGGCCGGCGCCGTGAGCCTGGCGGTGGCGCTGGAGCTGGCCGAGCGAGAACGGGTGGCCTACGCGGCCCACTCGACAACCCTGCGTGACCGACTGATCTCGGGCATCCTGAACTCCGTACCGGACGCAATCCTGACCGGCCAGGATCCTCGGAACGTTGTGGGCGGCCTCGGCAATGGCGGTGCCACCCCGGCCGCTCCGGACGGCCCGGCTGCGTCCGCGGACCCGGCCGTTTCCGTCGACCCGCCAGCCTCGATCACCTCCGAGGGCCTCATCCCGCCGGCCGGCCGTGCGACAGCAACCGTCGGAGCGACGTCGGGACGGAACGGGATCACGCGACTACCGACCAACGCGTCCTTCTGCTTCCCTGGCGTCAATGGCGAAACCGTCCTGGTGGACCTCCAGAACCTGGGGGTGCTCGTGTCCTCGGGCTCGGCGTGCGCGGCCGGTTCCAGCGAGCCCTCCCACGTGCTCACGGCCCTGGGGATCCCCGCGGAGCTCGCCACCACGTCGGTGCGGTTCAGCCTGGGCCGAGAGACGACCGAGGCCCACGTGGACAGCGCCGTCCGCGCCACCGCGCAAGTGATTGCCCACCTCCGCGGCGAGCACGCACTCTGACCGGTGTTCCCACCCGCGGCCACACCGATGTCGGCGTGACGCAGGGCCGCGCTGCGGGCCGCTCGTCGTGAGCTCACGCTCCGCGCGACGCCCCGAGGGGGCGGGACGCTACGGCGTCACCTCGTACGGCGGCTTCTCACCGCGGGCCATGGCCACGGCGTTCTCCGCGGCCTTGCGAGCCATCCCCGCCCGTGAGCTCACTTCTGCGGAGCCCACGTGCGGCAGCAAGAACGCGTTGGGCAGATCGGCCAGCCCGTCCGCGAGCTCGGGTTCGTTCTCGAACACGTCCAGCCCGGCCGCAAAGATCTCCCCATCCCGCAGCGCCGAAACCAATGCATTTTCATCAACCACGGGGCCGCGGGCGGTGTTCACGAGCACCGCGGTGGACTTCATCCGCCGCAACACGTCCGCGTCGACCAGGTGCGTGGTGTCCTCGGTGAGCGGGACGTGCAGCGAGAGGTAGTCACTCGTCTCGACCAGTTCGTCCCACGGCACCTGGCGCACCCGCCCGGCCAGATCGTCCAGTTCGTCGTCGGAGACCGCGCGGTCCTCGGGCGGGCGCTGCGTGAAGATCACCGTCATGTCGAAACCCAGTGCCCTGCGGGCCACGGCCTTGCCGATCCTGCCCATGCCCGCAATCCCCAGGGTGGCCCCGGTGACGTCCTGACCGACCAGCAGTTTGGGTCCGATCCCCGTGAACTTCCCGTCCCGCAGGTACTCGGCGGCCTCGTGGGCACGCCGCGCGGCGCCGAGCAGGAGCAACATGGCGGTGTTGGCGGTCGCGTCATTGAGGACGTCCGGGGTGTTGCCCACGGCGATCCCGTGTTCGGCGGCCGCCGCGACGTCGATGTTGTTGTACCCCACCGCGTAGTTCGCGATCCCCCGGATCCGCGCCTCGCTCAGCAGCTCTGAGTCGAACCGGTCGGAGACCTGCGAGACCACCACGTCGTACTCGCCGCCGGTCACTGCCTCGCGCAGTTCGTCCGCGCTCATCCCGTCCCGGATCTCGACGTCGCCCGCGTCCTCCAGGATGGACGGCCCCGGTTCGGGGATCTCACGGGTGACCAGGAAACGCGGTGTCTTCATGAACTCTCCTCGGGTACGACACGCACCGACTCATGCGGCACGGACCGGGCGGGCGGGCGTGGGAGGTGGGGAGCGGCGTCGGCGGCGGCCGCCCGGAGGAACACGAAACCCCGCGCGGCCACGAGAACTGCCGTGCGGGGTTCCGAGGCACCCCGTGGGGTGCGGACTTCACATCCGGATCAGATGAGGGACTTGGCGCCGCCGCGAGCCTTCTCGAAGCGCTCGGCCACGTCCGCCCAGTTGACGATGTTCCAGAACGCCTTGACGTAGTCGGCCTTCACGTTCTGGTAGTCCAGGTAGAAGGCGTGCTCCCACATGTCCAGCTGCAGCAGCGGGATGGTGGCCACGGGCACACCGTTCTGCTGGTCGTACATCTGCTCGATCACCAGGTTGCCGGCGATGGGCTCGTACGCCAGGATGGCCCAGCCGGAGCCCTGGATGGTGGTGGCCACCGCGGTGAACTGGTCGCGGAAGGCGTCGAAGGAACCGAAGAAGTTGTCGATCGCCGCGGCGAGCTCACCCTCGGGCTTGTCGCCACCCTCCGGGGAGAGGTTCTTCCAGAAGATGGAGTGGTTAATGTGGCCGCCCAGGTTGAACTGGAGGTCCTTGGAGAGCTTGGCGGCACCGGCGGCGTCGCCGTTAGCGCGGGCCTCCTCCATCTTCTCGAGCGCGGTGTTGGCACCGGTCACGTAGGTGTTGTGGTGCTTGTCGTGGTGCAGCTGCATGATCTGGGCCGAGATGTGCGGCTCGAGCGCTGCGTAGTCATAGGGAAGATCGGGGAGAGTGAATTTTTCAGCCACGGTGAATCATCCTTCCTTTGCGGGTGCGTGATGCTTCAACTGTCCGTCGCTGCGGTTCGGCGGGTCAAGGACGTTCAGCCACTAGCGTATGTTTCATGGAGCCCGTCATCTTCCGTCACAACCGGTGCGTTGCCGCCCGGGCCGTGACCTATCCTCGGGCCCATGTCCACCCCCGATACTGCCCTGGAGGTCACCGCGACCGCGACCGGTTCCGGCGGCGCCACCGCGAGCGCCCACGCGCCGGGACGCGCCGCCGCCGCCCACGCCCCGTTGGCGGCCCGAACCGGCGAGGGCGACCCCGCGGGCCTCGAGATCGCGCGCGCGCAGGCTTCGCACGCGCAGGGCATCGTGAACCTGCGGGACCGTCTGGCGCGGTGGTTGCAGGGCCGGGGCATCGACCAGTGGCGCGAGGGCGAGTTCGACCCCGCCGAGGTGCGCCGCGAGATCGACCGCGGCGAGTGGTGGGTCGTGGAATCCCCTGTGCAGCCCGGCCTGATCCTGGCGAGCATCCGTGTGATCTGGGCGGATCCTGAGATCTGGGGCGAGCAGCCGGAGCCCGCCGGTTACACCCACGGGGTCGCGGTGGACCGCTCGCTCGCAGGCACCGGCACGGGTGCCCGGCTGATCCGCACCGCAGAACGGGTGATCGTCGAGTCCGGACGGAGCGTCTCCCGCCTGGACTGCGATGACGAGAACCCGGTGCTCAAGCGTTTCTACACGGGTCTGGGCTACACGCCCCGCGGTGCCGTGGATTTCACCGTCCCCCGGTTGGATTACCGGGTCACGGTCATGCGCATGGAGCGCCGCCTCAGCCCGTAATCCGGTGCCGACGGGCGCCGCGGGACACCCCCCCCGTTGGTCCCGGTGGCGTCCGCACAGCTCTCAGTAGTAAGCGCGTTTCAAGCGGTTCGCGCGCGTCGCCGCCCCGTGGCCTTGCGGTGCGTTCCCGCGTGCCTGCCGTGGGCAGCAGCCCGCACGCCGTGGCCGGTGCCGCGAGAGGGATGCTCGGTCGACGACGTCGCCAACTCCCCCGGCTGCCCCGCGGCCAGATCCCGCCGCATGCGTTCCAGCCCCTGGGCAAGTCGGCGGCGGGCCATCATCCGGGCCCACGGGCGCTTCCACCACAACCCCCCGCGCAGTCGGAAATCCGCGCGCAGCTGGACGGTCACCCCCGAGCTCGTGGGCTGCCACGCGTACTCCATGATCACGTCCGCGAACCCCTTGGTGGTGCGCAGCATGAGCGATTCACCGGGCACGCGGTCCGCGACGATCATGACGTAGTCGAACGTGAACGGCCCCACCGGAGCGTCGAACTCGATCGCCGAGCCCACGTGCAGTTGATCGTCCAGGGACGTGGGCCACGTGACGTGGATCCCGAACCATCGGCCCATCCCCCTGGGCCTGCCCAGGGCCAGATCGAACTCCTGGGCGGTGACCGCCACGTCCTGCTCCACGAGCAGCGAGAATCCGTGGTCGGTGGAATCGACCTCGGAGATGCGAACAGACATGTTTCCCCCTTGGTGCGTGCTTCCCCCCATGGCGTTCGTCCCACCGAACACCAACTACACGCGAGTAACTTATGACGCTCAGTCTGATGCAAAGACGACAAGCCGTCACTCCGCCGGGGGAAGTGTGACGCGTCCACAAGAGGTGGAGAAAAGTTATCCACAGGGGTGGAAAAGTCTGTGCACAATTCGAACACAGTTTCGACGCACACACCCTGGGCAGGCGCCGCAACGGCAGAAAACGACGCATGACCAGGGTAAATACCGAACAAGCGTCTGGCCAACCGGGTCGAATGACAGTCGTGTGACTTATCCACTCCTGTGGAGAAACGTTGTGGATAACGCTCACTGCCCGCTTATCTGCGTTGAGTTACCCCCTTTTAGGGGGCAGTTATGTGACGCTGTGATTTCCGCGGTGTCAGGAGGTGGGAATCACGCGCAGCCACCGAAAACCGTGAGCCTCCACCAGGATCCCCCCGCGCAGGTCCACCCGCTCGTTCTCGTGCAGCATGGTCGCCGAGGGCAGGAAACCGCTCAGCGTCTCACCCGTGACGAACTGGGGCCAGTCGCTGAAGTTCGCCAGGCACAGCACCACGCTGTGCTCGCCGGGACGCTGATAGCCCAGGACATGGCGGTTGTGCGTGATGAACGGGATGAGCGCGGTGCCCTCGAACTCCGGGGTGGCACGGCGCACCGAGATCATCCCCCGGATCCCGCCGAAAATCCGCCCCTGCACCGAGAACAGGTCGTGGCGGCGATCGTAGTCGTCGCGGGGGTAGCGCGGGCGATGGACCCAGCGGGCGTCGTCCGCGGCGTCCGGGTTTTCGTCCCAATGGACGTCGTTGCGCTGACCCACCTCGTCACCCAGGTAAAGCAGGGGGACTCCGCCGGTGCTCATGGCCAGCGAATGCGCCAGCAGGATCCGGTCCACGGCCGGACCCGGCTCGGTCTCCAGACCCAACAGGGACGCGGTGGTGCCGCAGATCCGGCAATCGCCCGTGCGGGGGTTGCCCTGGAACGCCACGCCGTGCGCGAAGCTACCGGGGTGGCGCCCGGTGTAGAAGGCGTTAAGGAAGCGGCGGTGGTCGTGGCCATCGACACCCAGGCGAGCGGCGTCGTCGTCGGAGAACGTCCACCCAATGTCGTCATGGCCGCGCACGTAGTTGACCCACGCGGTGCCCGCTGGCGTCTCGTGACGTTCGGCGAGCGCGGCGGAGAGCAGGGAGACATCCCGGGTGGCCATGGCCTCCCATGTGAGGGCCATCTGCAGGGGGTTGTAGGACAGCGCACACTGGTCCGGGTGGACGTAGCGGATGACCTCGTCCGGGTGGACGATCGCCTCCGACTTGAACTCCACGGCCGGGGCGGCCAGGGCCGTCACGGCGTTGAACGCGCGCAGCAGATCGTGGACCTGTGGCTGGGACTCGCACGAGGTGCCGAGTTGCTTCCAGATGAACGCCACGGCGTCCAGGCGCAGCACCTGGGCCCCCTGGTTGGCCAGGAACAGCATTTCCGCGGCCATGGCGTGGAAGACGTGGGGGTTGGAGTAGTTGAGGTCCCACTGGAAGCGGTGGAACGTGGTCCATACCCACCGGGGATCCGGGTCGTAGGGGCTCGCGTCCCGTCCCGCCGGCGTGCTGTCCACGCGCGTGAACACCCCGGGGTGGTCATCCGGGAAGATCTCCCGCGCGGTGCGCTCGAACTCGTCCGGCACGGTGCGCTCCGAGTACATCCAGTAGAAGCGTTCGTAGAACGGGTCCCCGGCGGCCGCGGCCCGGGCCCACTCATGCTCGTTGGAGGTGTGGTTGAACACGAAGTCCAGCACCAGGGCGATCCCCTGGGCCCGCAGTTCGGCCGCCAGGTCCGCGAGCTCTGCCATGGTCCCCAGCTCCGGGTCCACCCGGCGGTAGGAGGACACCGCGTACCCCCCGTCCGAGTTGCCGGCGGGGCTCTCGTAGAGGGGCATGAGGTGCAGGTAGGTCAGCCCGAGTTCTTCGAAGTACGGGATCTTCTCCCGGATCCCCGCGAGGTCCCCGCCGTAGCGGTCCACGTAACACACCCCGCCCACGGCCTCCCGGGACGTGAACCACGGCAGTTGGTCCTCGCGGCGGCGGTCCAGGTCCTTGAGGTCCCGGGGGCGCTGCACATAGGCCTCCCACGCGGTGAGGACGGCGCGGGTCACGGTGTCCCAGATACCGAGCCCGGGTCCGTAGACCGCGTGCAAGGAGGTGATCAGACGGTCCAGCTGACGGCTGAGCCGACCAAGGAAGACGGTGCGTTCCTCGGGGGTCGCGCGCGTATCCAGCGCGAGATGCTCCCGCACCGATTCGAGTACGTGTTCGCGATCGGTGGTGTCCCGGGGGATCGAGGGTTCGGACAGCACGGGAATGCCTCCTCGGTTGACGCACGTCACGTGCGTGGGGAGTCATGGTGCCCGGGATCCCCCTTGATGCCGAGCTCGGATCGACCGCCTCCGCGTTCCCGCGGGCCGGTTGCGTCCAGGATACGGGCGCGGTTGCACCCGACGCTCAGGTGACGTCCGCGTGACTCGTCCCCGCACCCCGTATTCACCCCACAGGTTGTGCACAGAGTTATCCACAGGTGTGGAAACCATGGCGCGTTCCCGGGTGGGCCACGTGGGGCGATACCTCTGAAACCCCAGGTCAGAGCGATATGACGCGAATCCCCAGCGGGTGTGGACAAGCCTGTGCAGAACCGCGCACACGGTCGTGGAGAACGCGCTCGGCCGGGCGCGGATGAACGGAACATGACGAACGCCCGGTGCTTCCCCATGCGGGGAGCACCGGGCGCTCCCACCCCGTGGGGTGGATTCCGGACGTCACCAGGTGACCCTGACGGCGGTTCGTCGGCCGACGTCGCTGCGGGTGTCGCGGATCAGGAGGCCTTCTCGTACCCGTGGTCGGAGAGCCACTGCTTGGCGGCGTCCGCGGGGTTCTGCTGCTGGTCCCCGCTGACCTTGCGGTTGAGGTCGATCAGGTCCTGGGTGGTCAGCTTGGTGGAGAACTCGTTCAGCGCGTCCACCGCGTTCTGCGGCAAGCGGTCCGGGGCGGTGAGCGGGAGCACCTGCTGGGCGATGAAGTTGTTCTTGGGGTCCTCGAGCACCGTGAGGTGCTGGTCCTGGATGGCCGGGGTGGTGGTGAAGATGTCCGCCACCTGGGCGTCGTCCTGGGTCAGGGCCTGCACGGTGAGGGGGCCACCGCCGTCGTTGATGGGCTGGAAGGATTTGAAGGAGCAGTCGTACTTCTGCTTCAACCCGTCCACGCCGTAGGCGCGTTCCTGGAACTCCGGCGGGCCAGCCATGATCAGGTCCCCGCACACCGAGGAGAGGTCCTCGATGGACGTCAGACCGTACTTCTCCGCGGTGGCCTGTGTGACCACCAGGGCGTCCTTGTTCTCCGCGCGGGAGGGGTCGAGCACCGAGAGCTGCTGGCCCTCCAACGCGGAAGGCAGTGCCTTCATGATGTCCTCGGCGGAGGCCGCGGTGGCGTCCTTGTCCGCGAAGAGCAACAGGTTCCCGGAGTAGTCCGGGACCACGTCCACGGAACCGTCCTTGACGGCACCCACGTAGGCCTCGCGCGCGCCGATGCCCGGCTTGGTCTCCACCGTGACGCCCGCGTCCCGCAGCACCCCGGCGTAGAGCTCGGCGATGACCTGCGACTCGGGGAAGTCCGCAGAGCCCACGGTGACGGCGTCCGAGGAGCCGCCTGAGGCGGCGTGGCCCGAGTTCTCCGCGAGCGGGTCGGAACCGCCGCCGCACGCGGTGAGGGCGAACACGGCCGTGGCGGTCATGGCCGCCCACACGGCGGGGCGGAGGGCGCGGTGCGCAGCGCGCGTGCGCTGCGTAGAGGGGGACGGTGTCATGGTCGATCTCCTGCCAGTCTAAGGCCCGGCGACGTCACCAGGCGTTGTACGAGAGCGAGTACTGCATCCGCGGCCAGTGCGAGCACGGCCACGAGTACCACGGACGCGAGCATGCGCGCGTAGTCACGCACCGCGAGCCCGTCGATCAGATAGCGGCCCAGACCGCCCAGGTTGATGTACGCCACGATGGTCACGGTCGCGAGCACCTGCAACGCGGCATTGCGGATCCCGCCCAGGATCACCGGCAGCGCCACGGGGATCTCCACGCGCGTGAGTACCTGACCCTCGGTCATGCCCATGGAACGGGCGGCGTCCACGAGCGCCGGGGAGACCGCGGCGACCCCCGAGTACGTGCCCGAAAGGATGGGCGGGATGGCCAGCAACACGAGCGCCAGGATGGGGGGCATGAGCCCCAGCCCCATGAGCAGCGTGAACAGGCTCAGCAGACCCAGGGTGGGCAGCGAGCGCAATGCGCCGGCCAGGCCCACGATCACGCCACCGCCGCGGCGTGTGTGGCCCACCCACAGGCCCAGGGGCACGGCGATCGCGAGCGCGATCCCCATGGTCAGCACGCTGTAGCCCACGTGTTCGAGCAAACGCTGCGGGATCCCGGTGGCTCCGCTCCAGTTGGCGGGGTCGGTCAGGAACTGCGCGGCTTCCGAGAACAGGTTCACGCGCAATCACCCCGGGCTTCCACCGCGGCGACGGCGCCCGCGCCGCCGGGCGCACCGGCCACGGAATCGCGGCCCTCGGGGTCCCCGCCCCCGGGCCGGTCGGCTCGGCCGTTAGCGCTGTCGTGCCGCGCCGCGCCGGCACGACGCCGCTCGCGCGCCGTCGTGGTCCCCGTGCGCTGCCAGCGGGTCAGGACATGGCCGAGCAGACGCAAGAGCTGATCCAGCACGATCGCGATCAGCACGGTGGCCACGATGCCCACCACGATCTCCGAGACGATTGAGCGGCGCAGCCCGTCCGTGAACAGGGTGCCCAGGGACTGGATGCCGATCACGGCGCCCACGGAGACCATGGAGATGTTGGAGACCGTGGCCACGCGCAGCCCCGCAATCATCACGGGCACCGCCAGCGGCAGTTCCACCCCGAAGAAGCGGCGCACGGGTTTGTACCCCAGCGAGGTGGCGGCCTGGAGGACATCTCGGTCCAGGGACTCGAACGCGTCCACGCACGAGCGCACCAGGATTGCGATCACGTACAGGGTCAGCGCCACGATCACGTTGACCACGGACGTGATGCCCGTGCCCAGGATCAGCGGCAGGACCACGAACAGGGTCAGCGAGGGGATCGTGTACAGCAGTGACGAGCCCGTGACGAACACCGGACGCAACCAGCGTCTGCTCGTGGCCAACCGGGCAAGCGGGACGCTGATCAGCAGGCCCACGACCACGGGCACGATGGACTGGATCAGGTGCGCGCCAGCGAGGTCCAGGACCGTGGACCAGTTGTTCGACAGCCAGTTCACGAGCGTTCCGACCTGTCGTAGCGCGCCGAGCGCTGCTCTTCGACCGCGCGCATTACGTCCTCGCCGGGCACTACGCCCGCCACGGAGCCGTCGCGGTGCACGGCCACGGCCTGCCCGGACGGGGAGGACAGGGCGGCGTCGAGCGCGGTGCGCAACGACCCGCCGTCGTGCCACAGGGTCCCTCCCACACGCAGTTCCTCGCGCGCGGCCGGTTCTCCGGACGCCGTCACGGGCAGCCAGCCCAGCGGGTGGCGGCGCTCGTCCACCGCGAGCACCCAGTCCGACGACGACGCCGCTCCCGCCGCCTGCCACGGCGCGGGGTCCTCACTGCAGGGGCCCACCAGGAAGCGCTCGCCGGTGTCCACGACCAGAACCGTGACGGGCTGCAGTGCCACGGAGGCGTTGTCGAAGCTCAGCGAACGGAACCCGCGGTCACGGCCGATGAAGTCCGCGACGAAGTCGTCCGCGGGGGCCCGCAGCAGTTCCTCCGGGGTCGCGTACTGCGCGAGCCTGCCCCCGCGCGCGAACACGGCCACGCGGTTGCCCAGCAGGATCGCCTCGTCGATGTCGTGGGTCACGAAGATGATGGTGCGGTGCAACCGCTTCTGCAGGTCCAACAATTCGCTCTGCAGGTCCTGGCGCACCACGGGGTCCACGGCGGAGAACGGTTCGTCCATGAGCAGGATGGGCGGATCCGAGGCCAGGGCACGTGCCACGCCCACGCGTTGTTGCTGACCTCCGGACAACTGCGCCGGGTACCGGGTGGCCACGGACTCGTCCAATCCCACCGAGCCCAGCAACTGCCGGGCGTGCGCGCGGGACTCCCGTTTGGACACCCCGTTCAGCCGGGGGACCGTGGCGATGTTGTCCTCCACGGTCTTGTGGGGCAGCAGACCCGATTGCTGCATCACGTACCCCATGGAGCGGCGCAGCTTGGCGGCCGGGATGCTCGCGACGTCCTGACCGTTGACCTCCACCGTCCCCGAGGAGGGCTCCACCATGCGGTTGAGCATCCGCAGGGACGTGGTCTTGCCGCAGCCGGATGGGCCCACGAACACCGTGAGGGAACCCGCGGGAACGTCCAGGTCCAAGTTATCCACCGCGGCAGTACCGTCCGAATAGACTTTGCTCACCCCGCGGTAGCGGATCGCCAGATCGGTCATGGGGCCGTATCCCTTCGTAGCCGTGGTTTCATCCTAACGGCGCAAAACCATCGGTGAGCGGACCATTTCCAGATTCGTGACGGTTCACCCGGTGGAGCCGTCACAAGTGCCGCTGAAGCATGCCGTCCGGAAGGAAGGCACGAGGAAGACGTCCGCGATGGCGGCCAAGGATCGGAACCGCCTGGGCAGCACCAGCGAGTCCGGACTGGACCAGAAGCTGCGCGAGCGGGGACAACGCGCGGCCACGCGCGCCCCCAAGCCCCAACCACAGCGATGGGCGGAACACTCGTAAATGCCCCACCCATTTTATTTTGCACTCACGCGCGCCGCTCACGAGTCAGATTTGTATGATGTCCCGCGTCTGGATGAACACCGGGATTGCCGGCTCATCGCATTCGAGGGTATAGGTGTGGTCTGAATCCTCCAGCCTCGAGCAGGCTCCCGGTGATGAAGTTGGTGAGGTTGCCGAAACCGAAAGCGGAGCCGCGCAGGTGCTCAACGCGCCCATTGATCGCCTCTGTCGGCCCGTTGCTGATACCTGACCGGTCGAAGAACGCGAACACGTCGAAGGCGCGTTGCCTAAAGGTGGGGCCAAGCTTGCGGATATCGACGAGCGTAGCCGGGACGCCGCTGCTAAGCGCGTGGATCACCGCTTGCATCATCTGCTTCGCCTTCTTCTTCTCGGGCTCGCGGTAGGCGGGGACAATGCGCTGGTAAATGCCCCAGGTCGCTTCGACCTCGACATGCTCCTCGATCGCGAACACGGCGTTGAAGCGGGCGGTGTGCTTCTCGGTGAGCAGACCGGCACCGGCGTGCAGGACCCGGCGCGCCTTCTACAGCGGGTCGCCGACGCCGCCACGATGCCCCAGAGTGTCCTGCTGGACGCGCTGCCGGCACCGGTCGAGGGCGTCGCCGGCCAGACGAAAGACATGGAACGGGTCCATCACCGGGACCGCGTCGGGCAGCTCTTCCGCCGCGGCGGCCTTTAACCCGCTGAACTTACGCCACCACGGATCACCCCCGACGACACGACACTCAATGACCGCCCGATCCGGGTCGAGTCGCTGCCCGACGGCTTCGAGGCCAAGTACGGCGAGGCGGCAGAACGTGATCAGGCACAGCGCGGCGAAGGTAGCGATGAACACGTCGAGCTCTTCCGGATGGTGAGTGCAAAACCTCCATCCACGGGGACCCCGACGTCCATACGACCACCGCCGCGCGAACCCCCACCACACCCCCAACCACGAAGAACCAGATTGCCAGTATCGCACTGATGATGAAAACGGGCTCTTCAGAGTTGAGTGTGGGCGCGCCGGTGGTGCGGGGTAGCTGGGGATAGACGTCGAGGTCCTCGATGATGAGCGGACTCTTACCTCTGCTCGCACCAAGGACCTCGACAATGCTTAACCATAGTTGCGTATGCCCTGACGCGCTCGATCGCTGCGACCGATGCGATCTCCTCCTCGACTTCCCCGGCCTCCACCTGGTCTCGGTCACGCAGGCTCCCTCGGGCCTGGTGCTCGAGGTGGAGTCCTGCGTTCCGGTCCAAGGCTGTCCCGGCTGCGGAGTCATCGCTACTGGTCACGGCCGTGTGGTGGTCGAGGTGACCGATGCGCCCTGGGCTGGCAGGCCGGTGCGGGTCCGATGGCGCAAGCGCCGCTGGATCTGTCACGAGGACGTTTGCGCGGTGGTCTCGTTCGTCGAGCAGGACCCGGAGGTCTGTGCGCCGCGCGGTCTGCTGAGCACACGCGCGATCCGGTGGTCCATCGGTCAGCTCCGGGCCGAGGGAGCGACGATCCAGGGCCTGGCCCGGCAGCTCGGCACGACCTGGAACACCCTCTGGACTCAGGTCCGCCCCGTCCTGGCCACGGCCGCTGACGACCCGGTCCGGTTCGAGAACGTGCAGGTCCTGGGCGTGGACGAACACATCTGGCATCACCGCGACCCCCGCCGGCGCGGTCCGAAAGAGCTCACCGGGATGGTCGACCTGACCCGCGGACCCCACCCCACCGCCAGGCTCCTCGACCTCGTCCCCGGCCGATCCGGCAAGGCCTACCGCGACTGGCTGGACGAGCGGGGCGAAGGGTTCCGGAAGCGGGTCGAGATCGCGACGTTGGACCCGTTCCAGGGATACAAGAACGCGATCGATGACCAACTCGAGGACGCCACCTGCGTGCTGGATGCGTTCCACATCGTCAAGCTCGCCGGCGCGGCAGTCGATGACGTCCGCCGCCGGATCCAACAGGAGACCCTCGGCCACCGAGGCCGCAAGGGCGACCCCCTCTACGGCATCCGCCATGTTCTCCGCGCCGGGCGAGAACGCCTCACGTCTCGCCAGCAGACTCGCCTGGAAGCTGCGTTCACGGCCCATCCCGATCACATCGCGGTCGAAGTCGCCTATCGCTGCGCTCAGGACCTTCGGGACGTGTTCCACCAGCCCACGCCTGCACGAGGACGCCAGCTTGCCGAAAAACTCATCGCCTCGCTGCCGACCTGCCCGATTCCCGAGATCGCCAGGCTCGGAAAGACCCTGAGACGCTGGAAGACCGCGTTCCTGGCCTACTTCGACACCGACGGCGCGAGCAACGGTGGTACCGAGGCCATCAACGGGATCATCGAACTCGGCCGCCGCATCGCCCGCGGCTTCCGCAACTTCGAGCACTACCGCCTCCGCATGCTCCTCATCACCGGTGGACTCGACGCCTCACCCCACACTCAACTCTGAAGAGCCTGAAAACGCAGATCAAATATGCGCCGGCCGGTCTTGAGATCCTTGTCTACGTCCTATTCACTCGCACTACCGGACCTGTAGGCGTTCGAATCCCACCGCATCTGCTTTCCCCAGACGGCATCGGAAACGACGAAAAAGGATGTCATGAGAGACCCTAGACAGAAAAACGCCAGAGTCAGGGCCAAGGGGAAAACAACCCCCTTAGAAATCAGCAACCATCCGCATATGGTCAATCCGATCACTGCAAACGCACTGCAGTAAACTGGCCCTTCACAGATGAGCATGGGTAGCGGTGTGCGCGTGGGCGTCTCGAGGGGTGTGTTGTGAGGTCTGGGTAGAGGTCGAGGCCTCCAGGATGGGTAGCGACCAAGCAACCCGATCCATGAAGGCCTCGACGTGTCTCATGCTATCTGCGCGCCCGCGTGCGCGCTCTTCGACCTGCCCGACGTCCATGTCAGGGCCGTGGAACGCGGACCACGCTCGTTCACCGTGGTGGTGGAGACTTCTCCGACGCTGGTGGGGTGCCCGTCCTGCGGGGTGCTCGCCACCGGCCACGGCCGCCGGGAGGTCGTGCTCCACGATCTGCCCTGCGCTGGGGTGCCCGTGCGGGTGGTGTGGCGCAAGCGGATCTTCAGGTGCCGGGAGGACGCCTGCGAGGTCGTGACGTTCAGCGAGGTCCACGAGCTGGCCGCGCCGCGGGCCAAGCTCACCACCCGCGCGATCGCCTGGGCGGTGACGCAGCTGCGCTCCCACGACATCGCGGTCTCCGCCCTGGCGGACATGCTCGGAGTCGCCTGGAACACCGTCTGGCACGCCGTGGCCCCGGTCATCGAAGGCCAGCTGGCCGCGGAGGATCGGCTGGCCGGGGTGGACGCCCTCGGTGTCGACGAGCACGTGTGGCGCCACGTGGGTCCACCCGGCACCGGGCTGGTCACCGGGATCGTGGACCACTCCCGCGGCGAGGACGGCCGGCCCCGGGCGCGACTGCTGGACCTGGTCAAGGGGCGCACGGGGGCGGCCTACGGCGACTGGCTCACCGAGCAGGGTCCGGCGTTCACGAGCGGGATCCGCACGGCGACGCTGGACCCGTTCCACGGCTACGCCAACGCCATCCGCGACGAACTCCCTGAGGCGATCACCGTCCTGGACGCCTTCCACGTGGTGAAACTCGGTGGGCAGGTCGTGGACGAGGTGCGTCGTCGGGTGCAGCAGGACACCCTGGGCCACCGGGGCCGGGCCGGGGACCCGCTCTACGGGATCCGCCGCACCTTGCAGATCGGCGCCGAGCACCTCACCGCCAAACAGATCACCCGGCTCAACACCAAGCTTGAGGCCGGGGACCCGCACCACGAGGTGACCCTGGCCTGGCACTGCTATCAGAAGCTGCGTGCGATCTACCACGCCCGCCCCGAGACCGGCCGCCGGCTGGTCGCCGAGATCCTTGCCGCCTTCCCGTCCTGCCCGATCCCGGAGATCGCCCGGCTCGGGCGGACCCTGCGCCGGTGGAAGGCCGCGATCCTGGCCTACTTCGACACCGCCGGGGCCTCCAACGGGCCCACCGAGGCCGTGAACGGGGTGATCGAGACGATGCGCCGGGTCGCCCGCGGCTTCCGGAACTTCGACAACTACCGCCTACGCGCCCTGCTCGCCGCCGGCGGACACCGGCCGTGGCGCAAGACCGCTACCCATGCTCATCTGTGAAGGGCCGGTTAACAGGGGTGGTTTCCACCTATTTCGCTCTAGCGATTCTTTCCTATCATCACCGCAGTGGCCACCTCAGCGATCACCATCATCTACAGCCGATGATTACTCGAAAGAATTATTGACACCATCTTTTAGGGGTGGCTTGTGAAAAAGTGAATTATCCGACGCTAAGGTTTTGCCTGGCGCCGTAGCGGCCTGTATTTGCCGGGTTTGATGGCCCTTCCCAAATTAGTGTGGGTAAAGGCCCAAGCGGGGTGCGTGTCACGGGGGTCGGGTAGGGGTCGAGGCCTCCAGGATGGGGGTGCTGAATCCAACCGTCCTCGAAGGCCTCGATGTGTCCCATGCTATGTGCGCGCCGGCGTGCGCGCTCTTCGACCTGCCCGATGTCCACGTGCTCACGATCGAGCGGCACCGCTCCTCGTTCACCCTGGTGGTCGAGACCGTGCCGTCACTGGTGGGCTGTCCGGCTTGCGGGGTGCTCGCCGTCGGCCATGGCCGGGTGGCGGTGCTGCTGCACGACCTGCCTTGCGCCGGGGTGCCCGTGCGGGTGGTCTGGCGCAAACGCCGCTACCGCTGCCATGAGACGGCGTGCGAGGTGACGACCTTCAGTGAGGTCCACGAGCTGGCGGCACCGCGGGCCAAGCTCACCACCCGCGCGATTGCTTGGGCGGTGACGCAGCTGCGCTGCCACGACATCGCGGTCTCGGCCCTGGCCGAGATGCTCGGGGTCGCCTGGAACACCGTCTGGGACGCCATCACTCCAGTCATCGAGGCCCAGCTGGCCGCCGAGGACCGGCTGGCCGGGGTGGACGCCCTGGGCGTGGACGAGCACGTCTGGCGCCACGTGGGCCCACCCGGCACTGGGCTGGTCACCGGGATCGTGGACCACTCCCGCGGCGAGGACGGCCGGCCCCGGGCACGACTGCTGGATCTGGTGCCCGGGCGCACGGGGGCGGCCTACGGCGACTGGCTCATCGAGCAGGGGCCGGCGTTCACGAGCGGGATCCGCACGGCGACGCTGGATCCGTTCCACGGTTACGCCAATGCCATCCGCGACGAGCTCCCGGAGGCGATCACCGTTCTCGACGCTTTCCATGTGGTCAAGCTCGGCGGGCAGGTCGTCGATGAGGTCCGCCGCCGCGTGCAGCAGGACACTCTGGGCCACCGCGGGAGAGCCGGGGACCCGTTGTACGGGATCCGCCGCACCCTGCAGATCGGCGCCGAGCACCTGACCGAGAGGCAGGTCCGCCGACTCAACGCAAAGCTCGAGGCCGGGGACCCGCATCACGAGGTCACCCTTGCCTGGCATTGCTACCAGAAGCTGCGCGCGGTCTACCACGCCCGCCCCGAGCAGGGGCGCCGGCTCGTCGCCGAGATTCTCGGTGCCTTCCCGTCCTGTCCCATTCCGGAGATCGCCCGGCTCGGACGGACCTTACGCCGGTGGAAGGCCGCGATCCTGGCCTACTTCGATACCGCAGGAGCCTCGAACGGGCCCACGGAAGCGGTCAATGGCGTCATCGAGACCATGCGTCGCGTCGCCCGCGGCTTCCGCAACTTCGACAACTACCGGTTACGGGCTCTGCTCGCCGCAGGCGGTCATCGCCCCTGGCGGAGAACCGCTACCCACACTCAGCTGTGAAGGCCCGGTTTGATGTGGTTGGCGCGGGGCCAGGTGTAGTCACCGGTGAGGTTGATGTGTTCCCATCCCAGGGGTGATAATGACGCCCTGGTGCTGGCCATGTTCAGCCTGCGAAGGTGACTCCGCAGTAGGCGATCGTTGCGACGAGAACGGTGGAGAGTGCGGCTAGGGCGAAGGGCTTGAGGCCCACCTTGACGAGGTTCCGAACCTTGACGCCGCAGCCGAGTCCGAACATCGCTGCAGCCAGCAGTCCTGTCTGCAGCAGCCCACCGGCCATCAGCACGGTGCCCGGCAGAGGGATGAAGGAACGCACGAACACCATCGCGATGAACCCGATGATGAACAGCGGGACGACGGGCGGCAGCTTCGAATGCGACATCTGTTGACCGGGTTCGCCTGCCGTACGGCTGAGACGGCGCTGCCGGATGCTAAGGATGGCCACGACAGGGGCGAGCAGCAGCACTCGGGCGAGTTTGACGATGACCGCGACCGTGAGCGCTCCGCCACCGATGATGCCTCCAGCGGCGACGACTTGCGCGATTTCATGGATGGAACCCCCTGCCCACATCCCGGCCGTCTCGGAGCCCAGGCCAAGCAGGTCCGTGATCAGTGGGACGAGGGGAATCATCAGCGTTCCGAAGATCACCACGAGGGCGACCGCGGTGATGGTGTCTTCCTCGGCCTCGTCGTCCGGATCGGTGACCCCTGCCGCGCCCGCCACGGCTGCCGCGCCGCAGATGGAGAATCCGCAGGCGATTAGCAGCGAGAGCCCGGATGGAACCCGTAGCAGCTTCCCCAGGAGAACGGTGCCGAACAGTCCGCCGGCGACAATGCACACGATGACGACCAGCATCGGGGCTCCGAGTTCGAGGATGTCTGTCAGTACCAGTTGGAGTCCGAGGAAGACGATGCCGGCGCGCAGGAGCTTTTTCGCGGAGAAGTCTATGCCGTCGGAGGCTGCCGCTGGCAGCCGGACGACGTTGGCCAGGAGTACGCCAAGCACGATCGCGATAATGAGCGGGCTGACTCCCGGCAGCAGCAGGCTGACCCCGTACGATGCTCCGGCCGCGGCGAGGCAGAGGACAAGCCCGGGCAGCAGCGCGCGGACTCGGGCAAGCAGCGTGTGTTCCGGTCGGGCGGTCGCAACGTCCTGGGCATGGGTCATGCATCCATCATTTCCTCGGACCGCTCGTGCGAGTAGAGGCAGATACCGTCCGCCATACAAGTTATGCTTGTGCTTGGGAGGCGGAAGATGCGCAACGGGCCGGACTTGGAGGCACTGCGAGCCTTGGCGCTCGTCGTGAAGGAAAGCAGCATGTCGGCGGCAAGCACGCAGTTGGGCGTGAGTCAGCAGGCGGTGTCTCTGCGCATCCGGAAACTGGAAAAAGATTTGCGCGTGCGACTCCTGGTGCGTTCTGCACGGGGTTCGCGATTGACTCCGGCGGGCGAGCTGATTGTCGGCTGGGGAACAACGCTGCTGACGGCGGCCGATGAGTTCTCGGATGCTGTCGATTCGCTCCGCACGGATCGCGGGAAGATGATGCGCATCGCCGCGAGCCTCACGATCGCAGAACACCTCCTACCGGAATGGATCGCCCGGTGGCGCATCTCTCACGGCGATGACGGCCCGGTCGTTCAGCTCACAGCCGCCAACAGCAGCACGGTCGTCGAGGCCATACGCGAGGGAACCGCAGACCTCGGGCTCATCGAGACCCCTGTCGTTCCCGCCGGCCTTCGGTCAGTCACTGTTGCTTACGACACCATCGAAGTCGTTGTGCAGCACGGTCACCGGTGGGCGAAGACCCGCCAGGTGTCCGTTCGTGAACTGGCGGCCACTGGGTTGGTGCTCCGCGAGACCGGCAGCGGCACCCGACGAGCGCTCGAGAACGCCCTCGCCGTGGCGGGCTTTCCACTCGCAGCCGAGCCCGCAGCCGTGCTGACGACCACGCTCGGCGTTCGCAGCGCGATTATGGCCGGCATCGCCCCCGGCGCGCTGAGCTCCCTCGCAGTGTCCGAGGACACCCGTGCCGGCCGACTCGTCCGAGTTCGGATCAACAATCTCCAGATCACCCGCCCGCTCACCGCCATCTGGGCGGGGACGGCTCCGCCGCCTCATGTACGGGACTTCCTGGATGTCATCGCCCGAACTGACCGGTAACGATCGTTCGCGAGACACTCCAGGGCATGTGTATCGAACCGCAGAACTGCGCGGCAAGTTTTGTAATGCTTCCCGTGTACGTGCCTGTGTAATGCTCAGCAGGGTTGGTGATACGTTTTGGTGATGCGAGTCGGATACGGACGGGTCTCTACCCGCGATCAGCACCCCGAAGCCCAGCATGACGCCCTGACCGCGGCCGGCTGCGAGCAGATCTTCCTCGACATGGCCTCAGGGAAACTGGCACGCAGGCCCGAACTGGACAAGGCCCTACTCTCAGCCAACAGGGCAGGGGATCAGCTTGTCGTCACCAAGCTCGACCGGCTCGGCCGGTCGCTGGAGAACCTTATCGATCTGTCCAAGACGCTGCAGGAACGCGGTGTGGACTTGGTCGTCCTGGACCAGGGCATCGATACCTCCACAGCCATCGGTCGGATGTTCTTCCAGATCCTCGGCTCGATCGCCGAGTTCGAACACGCCCTGATGTCCGAACGGACCCGTGACGGGCTGGCCGCGGCCCGTGCGCGGGGCCGGACCGGCGGGCAGAAACCGAAACTAGATGAATAAGTCCTAATTCCGCGTGTTTGCAGAATAGATCCCCAGCAATCTCGCTGGGGGTCTATTAATTGCCGGCGGAGGGTGTTAAGCCTTTGGTGTGAACAATCAACTGAACACCCTCCTGACAACACTCTACATCGATTTGGAAGATCGCATAATGCCCGAGATCGGCTACACGCGATCGCACCAACCGGGGCGCAAACCACTGCTCTCCGACGCCGAATTACTGTGCCTGGTCGTCGCCCAGCAACTGATGCAGTTCAATTCCGAGACCCGATGGATACGCCATGCCCGAGCCCACCTGCGTGAGATGTTCCCCAACGTGCCCACCCAATCCGGCTCATCACAAAGCAGGGTGTAGTTGGGGTCTGAATCCGCCGGTCTCGAGCAGCGATCTGGCTATGTAGTGGACGAGGTTGCGGAAGCCGAGGGCTGAGCCGCGGAGGTGTTCGAGCCGACCGTTCAGGGCCTCGGTGGGGCCATTCGAGGTGCCGGGCCGGTCGAAGTAGGCGAGGATGTCAGCGGCCCGCTTGTTCAGGGTGCGGCCCAGCACGATAACCTCCTTCAGAGCGGCGGGGACACCGCTGCCGACGGCGTCGATGACGGCCTGCATGCGGATGCGTCCCGTGGCCCGGTCGGGTTCCCGGTAGGCAGCGATCATCTTCTGGTAGATGCCCCAGGTGGTCTCGACCTCGACGTGGTCATCGCCGGCGAACAGGGTCTCTAGGCGGGTCTTTTGTCGGGCGGTGAGCAGGTCCAGACCGGTGTGGAGGGTGCGGCGGGCCCGGTAGAGCGGGTCGGTGGCACGGCCGCGGTGGCCGTGGAGGTCTTGCTGGACCCGCCTGCGGCATTGGTCGAGGGCATCCCCGGCGAGGCGGATCACGTGGAATGGATCCATCACAGCAGTGGCATCGGGCAACTCTTCGGTGGTGGCGGTCTTGAACCCGGTGAAGCCGTCCATCGCGACGACCTCCACCCCGGCCCGCCACTGCTTGGGACGGGCAGCGAGCCAGGTCTTGAATGCTTGCTTGGAGCGGCCCTCGACCATGTCCAACAAGCGTGCCGGGCCGGTGTTGTCCCTGATCGGAGTGAGGTCGATGATCACGGTGACGTATCTGTCGCCGCGGCGAGTGTGGCGCCAGACGTGCTCGTCGACGCCGAGCACGCGCACGCCGTCGAACCGCTTCGGGTCATCAATCAGGACCCGCCGGCCTTCGGCCAGGACGGCGTCGTTGGCGGTGTTCCACGACACGGCCAAGCCTTCGGCGATCCGGGCGATGGTGAGGTGGTCGACCACGAGTGCTTCCAGCGCCCAGCGCAGCGCCCGCCGGGACAGCTTGGATCGCGGTTCGGCGGCCTTGCTCATGTCCTGGCGCCACACGTGTTCGCACTCGGAACACCGGTAGCGGCGCACCGTGATCAGCAGGACGGTGGGTCGCCAACCGAACGGCTCGTGCGCCAACCGGCGAACCACGCTGCCGCGCGGGGTTCCCTCACAGCCGCACCGTCGGCACCACGGGTCGGGATTGGCGACCCGGCAGGCCAGTACCGCCTGGTTCGGCTCCACATGCTGGCCGATGACCTCGAGGCCGAGCTCATCGAGGCGGGTGAACGTGGTCAGGTCAGGGCTAACGAAGGTAGCGTGGGGCACGTCGAGGTCTTCCGGATGGGCAGTGTGAGAACTTCCATCTTCGGGAGGCCTCGACCCCCATCCACGTATCGACGCGCCGCACAGCTCAAGACACCGCTACACCCTGCTTTATGATGAGCCCCCAATCCGGCTACAACAAACGCGTCCGCGCCGCCGGTGTCCTGATAGCTGCGGTCATCACCGAACTCGCCCGCGACACACCCTCCTGGCACGAGGACCTGCGCCTGCTCGACTCCACTCCGGTGCCCTGCGGCAAGAGCCGCGAGACTGCCAAGCGTTCCGATCTCGCCGGGCATGCGTCCTATGGCTACTGCGCCTCCCATTCACGTTATTTCTGGGGCTTCCGGCTCTATCTGATCAGCGCACCGGATGGCATGCCCATTATCTGGCCCTTCACAGATGAGCATGGGTAGGGGTCTTGCGCCACGGCCGGTGTCCGCCGGCGGCGAGCAGGGCGCGTAGGCGGTAGTTGTCGAAGTTCCGGAAGCCGCGGGCGACCCGGCGCATCGTCTCGATCACCCCGTTCACGGCCTCGGTGGGCCCGTTGGAGGCCCCGGCGGTGTCGAAGTAGGCCAGGATCGCGGCCTTCCACCGGCGCAGGGTCCGCCCGAGCCGGGCGATCTCCGGGATCGGGCAGGACGGGAAGGCGGCAAGGATCTCGGCGACCAGCCGGCGGCCGGTCTCGGGGCGGGCGTGGTAGATCGCACGCAGCTTCTGATAGCAGTGCCAGGCCAGGGTCACCTCGTGGTGCGGGTCCCCGGCCTCAAGCTTGGTGTTGAGCCGGGTGATCTGTTTGGCGGTGAGGTGCTCGGCGCCGATCTGCAAGGTGCGGCGGATCCCGTAGAGCGGGTCCCCGGCCCGGCCCCGGTGGCCCAGGGTGTCCTGCTGCACCCGACGACGCACCTCGTCCACGACCTGCCCACCGAGTTTCACCACGTGGAAGGCGTCCAGGACGGTGATCGCCTCAGGGAGTTCGTCGCGGATGGCGTTGGCGTAGCCGTGGAACGGGTCCAGCGTCGCCGTGCGGATCCCGCTCGTGAACGCCGGACCCTGCTCGGTGAGCCAGTCGCCGTAGGCCGCCCCCGTGCGCCCCTTGACCAGGTCCAGCAGTCGCGCCCGGGGCCGGCCGTCCTCGCCGCGGGAGTGGTCCACGATCCCGGTGACCAGCCCGGTGCCGGGTGGACCCACGTGGCGCCACACGTGCTCGTCGACACCGAGGGCGTCCACCCCGGCCAGCCGATCCTCCGCGGCCAGCTGGCCTTCGATGACCGGGGCCACGGCGTGCCAGACGGTGTTCCAGGCGACTCCGAGCATGTCCGCCAGGGCGGAGACCGCGATGTCGTGGGAGCGCAGCTGCGTCACCGCCCAGGCGATCGCGCGGGTGGTGAGCTTGGCCCGCGGCGCGGCCAGCTCGTGGACCTCGCTGAACGTCACGACCTCGCAGGCGTCCTCCCGGCACCTGAAGATCCGCTTGCGCCACACCACCCGCACGGGCACCCCAGCGCAGGGCAGATCGTGGAGCACGACCTCCCGGCGGCCGTGGCCGGTGGCGAGCACCCCGCAGGACGGGCACCCCACCAGCGTCGGAGAAGTCTCCACCACCACGGTGAACGAGCGTGGTCCGCGTTCCACGGCCCTGACATGGACGTCGGGCAGGTCGAAGAGCGCGCACGCGGGCGCGCAGATAGCATGAGACACGTCGAGGCCTTCATGGATCGGGTTGCTTGGTCGCTACCCATCCTGGAGGCCTCGACCTCTACCCAGACCTCACAACACACCCCTCGAGACGCCCACGCGCACACCGCTACCCATGCTCATCTGTGAAGGGCCCATTATCTGGGGGCTGGCCAATCCCAAGATCGGCGAACGTGAAGTCACCGAAGCCCTCATCCGCCACGACCACCGCCTGGTGCGACCGGGCCAAACCATCCTGGCGGACAAGGGATTCGCCGGAAAGGAGTTCGAATCGTTCATCAGCGAGGAAGCAGCAGCTACGCTGATTCGCCCGGATCGCAAGGGCGAAGCCAAGAGATTCGGAAAGCTCAGCGGCACCCGTCAATGGATCGAATCGGTATTCGACACGGTCAAGGGCCAGCTCACGCTCGAAGAGCACGCAGGGCGAACCATCGCCGGCGTCTACGCACGCGTCGGTTCACGCCTGCTCGCCTTGGCTGCGGGCATCTGGCACAACTGGCGCCTCAACGCGCCGAACAAACGCTCATTGACTGCCTACGACCACTGAAACCAATAGGAATTAATCATCTAGGGGAACAGCCCCTTTTCCGCCGCCTTCCGCGGGCCGTCTACCGGCCCGTACCGGCCTGCGCCGAGGGGCGGTACACCTGGACGATCGACGGGCGGGGGGCGCTGGCCTCGCCGGGCGCCGGGCGCGCCTCCGAGGGGACGTAGTCCGGAAAGTACGAGTGGATCTCGGAGTAGGAGCCCTCCTCTCCCGGGTGCTGGACGGCAACGTAGACCATGGAGTCGTCGTCGTGGATGACCGGACCGCAGGTCTCGGCGTCGCGGGGGACCGAGAGGAACTGCTCGACCTTGCCGCGGTTCTTGCCGTCGACGGTGACCTTGAACAAGCCGTCGTTGTAGCCGATGCCGTCCGGGGCGCCGTCGGTGGAGATCCAGAGGTTTCCCTCGGAGTCGAACGCGACATTGTCCGGGCAGGAGATCGGGGAGACCTGGTCCGCGGGGAAGCCACTGAAGTAGGTCGCATCGCCCTGGGCGGGATCGCCGCAGAGCATCAGCAGGTCCCAATTGAACCGGGTGGCGGTGTGGTCGCCGCGGCGCTCGGTGATTTCCACAATGTGTCCATCGCGGTTCTCGGTCCGCGGGTTGGCCTCATCGGCCTGCGCGTTGGCGCCGACGCCGCGGTTGGAGTTGTTGGTGCACGCGATGTAGACCTTGCCGGACTTCAGGCTCGGTTCCACGTCTTCGCAACGGTCCATCTTGGTGGCCCCGACCGCGTCGGCGGCCAGACGGGTGAAGACCAGGACCTGCTCGATGCCCATGCCCTTGACTCGGCTCTTGCCGTCCTCGACGAGCGGCAGCCACTGGCCGGAACCGTCGAACTTGCCGTCGGAGGGGAGGTCGCCGGATCCGTCGATCTCGTTTTCGGAGGTACCGGAGAACCGGGCCACATACAGGTCCCCTTCGGTCAGCAAGGTCATGTTGTGGCGGCGGTCGTTCTTGCGGTACTTGCGCTTGGAGACGAACTTGTAGAGATAATCAAACCGCTCGTCATCGCCCATGTAGGCAACCACGTGCCCGCTGTCGGCGACGATGACGTTGGCGCCTTCGTGTTTGAAGCGGCCCAGGCTGGTGTGCTTGACGGGCGTCGAACGAGGATCCTCCGGGTCGATTTCGACGATGTAGCCGAAGCGGTGGGGCTCGTTGGCGAAGTCCTTGCCGCGGGCGTCGAAGCGCGGATCCTCGAGCTCCCAGCCCATGCCGGTGGCCTTGTTCTCCAAGCCATAGCGCTTGTCTTCGACGGAAGTGCCCGGGGTGCGGAAGAAGCCGTTGAAATTCTCCTCGCCGGAGAGGATTGTTCCCCAGGGGGTGGTTCCGCCGGAGCAGTTTCCCAGCGTGCCCTCGACGAAGCGTGCGCGGCGGTCCCGCTTGGTTTTCAGAAGCTCGGATCCTGCAGCTGGTCCGGTCAGCTCGAATTCGGTGTCGAGGGTGATTCTGCGATTCTTGTGGGCCCCGCAGACGTAGTCCCACGGCCCGGCGTTCTTCTTGCGTCGCAGTTCGACGACGCTCAGGCCGACGGCGTTGCGGAAGATGTTCCGGCGCTGGCGTTCCAGCGGCAGGGTCGCCCGTTGCAGCTCGATCACCTCGCGGGAGAGCTCGTAGATGCGCCGCGACACGTTCGGGTTGCCGGAGAAGAGCTGGTCGTCGATCTCGTCGATGTCGTTGGAGAGCCCGTCGACGACCGGTTCGTACTCATCCACCACCTGGTCGACCACCGCGTAGAGCACGGCGCGCGGCCCCAGGGACAGGAGCTCGGGCTCCTCCTGTTCCATGCGGTGCCGGACCTTGGCCAGGTCGGGGGACTCCGCATGCCGGACCGTGACGACGAAGTCCTCGCCGATGTAGACGTGCAGCTCGCCGAACTCGACCTTCTCGACGTCGTCCAGGTAGCGGGCCGGGCGCAATACCAGCAGCGAATGGTCCCCGTAGTGGTCCAGCTTGGCCCGCTGGTGGCCCTTCAGCGTGTCCTCGACGGCCAGCGCGTGCAACCCCAGCTCGCCGGCGACCGCCTGCAGCTCCTGCTCGCTGGGCCGGTAGAGCCCCAGCCACGCCATCCCCGAATGCTCGCGCATCTGCTGCACCGTGTGACCCAGTTCCGCCGGATCCTGCACCCGGTGCCCGTTGACATAGATCCCGTTATCGACAATGGCCATGACCACCTCCAGCGCATAGTCTGCCACCTGCCCGGCGGCCGCGCCCGTTGCCGGTCCCGCCGCGCCGGGGCCCGGTGCCACGCACTACGCTGGGACGGTGGACGAATCGACGCAACCCAGTGCCCCGACCGGTGAACCGCAGCCCGCCGGGGAGGCCGCGGCACCGCCCGAGGTGGGCCTGGGGCCCTGGGAGGGCGAATGGCCCGACGGGGACCAGTGGGATCCGGTCCTGTTGCGCGACGGAGACCGGCGCAACGTCGCCGACCGGTACCGCTACTGGCTGCACGAGGCCATTGTCGCGGACCTGGATACCCGGCGGCACGACTTCCACATTGCCATCGAGAACTGGCAGCACGACATGAACATCGGCACCGTGGTGCGCACTGCCAACGCCTTCCTGGCCAAGGAGGTCCACATCATCGGACGACGGCGCTGGAACCGTCGCGGGGCGATGGTCACCGACCGGTACCAGCATGTGCGCCACCACCCGACCGTGGACGAGTTCACCGCCTGGGCGCGGAAGGAGGGGCTGGAGGTCATCGGCATCGACATTTTCCCGGACTCCGAGCAGCTGGAGACCTACGAGCTGCCGCGCCGCTGCGTGCTGGTTTTTGGCCAGGAGGGCCCCGGGCTGAGCCCGGCGGTGCACGCTGCGGCGAAGGCCACGCTGAGCATCGAGCAGTACGGTTCCACCCGCTCGATCAACGCCGCCTCCGCCGCCGCCATCGCCATGCACGCCTGGATCCGCAGGCACGCCTTCGGCCAGGCGCCCCGCTAGCGGCCCACAGATTCCGTGCCCGGGGCCGCGGCTCCGCCGGCAGGGGAGGGGGCCTGGCCGCGACTGGAGCCGTGACCGCGTTCGAGGCTGATGATGTCGCGCGCAAAGGACGTGGCCAGGAGGGCCAGGCTGAGCGCCACGACAACCTGCGCCGCCGGCTCGGGGACCAACGGGACCAAGGCAACCACCAGGACCACCGCCTGGATGGCTGCCACGACCCTGCGGAATTGGCTGAACTCCAGGTGCCCCCGCAACGCAGGGCGCCACCACGAGAGCGCCACGAACGCATAGCGCATCACGCCGATCGCCAGGACCCACGGCCCCAGGGTGAAGGCCAAAGGCACGCACAGCACCAGCATCAGGGCGGCGTCGGTCTCCATGTCCAGGCGCGAACCCTGGACTGATGCGGTGCCGGTGCGCCGGGCCACCCACCCGTCGACGGCGTCCAGCAGCACCGCCGGGGCAGCCAGCAGCACCAGCCACCACGAGCGGTGCGGGGCCGTGCCGAGGGCGGCGAGGACGACGATCGTGGTGCATCCGCCGCCGAGCACGGCCCGGCTGAGGGTCACCCGGTCCGCCAGGGTGGAGAAGAGCGGGTTGCGCCGCACGACGATCAGCACGGCAACCAGGACGAGTGTCAGTCCGCTGGCCACCGCCGCGACGCTTCCCCATGAGGAGGCCTGTCCGAACTGCACCAGGACAATGCCCAGCCCCACGGAGCCCACCAGGGCGCAGAGCGCATCAACGAGCGCCTGTCGCCGCATCCGGGCCGTCGAGCGGCGCATCGGCATCCTCCGTGGTCGTCGGGTATTGCGTGGCGAGTCTACCGGCGTGGCGCCCGGCGGCGGGGGTTCATGACCGCCCCGGACTGCGGTGTTCCTGGCCGTGTGGGCATAATCGGACCATGGATTCACCGCAGCCGATGGAGAGCACCGCATATTGGACGACCGCGCCCGAGGCAGGCGAACTTCGGCAGGCGCGCTTGCGTCCACCGGAGGGCGGGGAGGCGCTGGTACGGAGCCTGTACTCGGGGGTGAGCCGGGGTTCCGAGATGCTGGTGCACCGGGGCCAGGTCCCCCCGGAGGTCGCCGTCCGGATGAAGGCGCCCTTCCAGGAAGGGGAATTCCCCTACCCCGTGAAGTATGGATACCTATCGGTCGGCGTCGTCGACGACGGCCCGCCGGAATGGGTGGGACACCGGGTGTTTTGCCTGCATCCGCACCAGGACCGTTATGTGGTGCCGCTGGACGCCCTGACGGCGGTGCCCGCTGATGTACCGAGCCGCCGTGCCATCCTGGCCGGTCCGGTGGAGACTGCGCTGAACGCACTGTGGGATGTTCCGCCGTGCGCGGGGGACCGCATCGCGGTCCTCGGCGCCGGGATGATCGGCGCGTCGCTCGCCGTGTTGCTGAGCCGGTTTCCGCTGGCCGGTCTCCAAGTCGTTGACCCGGACCCGGCCAAGCGCGACCTGGCCCGGTCCATGGGCGTGGACGCGGTGGAACCAGGGGCCGCCGACGGCGAATGCGACATCGTCTACCATGCGTCCACCACCGCCGCGGGGCTGGCCCGGGGGCTGGAACTGCTCGGCGACGAAGGCGACCTGGTCGAATTGTCGTGGTTCGGTTCCCAGTCCCCGCAGGTACCCCTCGGGGCCGGCTTTCACGCGCGCCGGCTGCGCATCAGCGCCAGCCAGGTGTCCATGATTGGCAGCGCGCGCCGCCACCGCCGCACCCACGCCTCCCGCATGCAACTGGTCATGCAGCTGCTGGCGGACCCGACATTCGATGCCCTGATCAGCGGGGAGTCGGACTTCGATGACTTGCCCGGCGTCATGGCCGACCTCTCCAGCGGTGTCCTGCCCTCGCTCTGCCGGGCCATCAGGTATCCCGATTCCCCTTCCGGTCGCTAGGGTCGTACGCATGTATCGATTGACAGTTCGCGACCACGTCATGATCGCGCATAGCCTCCCTGATCCGTTCTTTGGCCCCGCCCAAGCGCTGCATGGTGCGACCCTCGTTGTGGAGGTGACCTGGCGTCGCCGCGAGCTCGGGCCACAGTCTGTCGTGATGGATATCGGGGCCGCGTCCTCGATGCTTTCCGCGGTCCTGGAGTCCTTGCGCTATGCCAACCTGGATGAGCATCCGGCCTTTGCCGGCCGGCTGAGCACGACGGAGGCCATCGCCGGGCACATCAGCGAGGAACTGTGCCGGCACTTTGACACCTCGGAGTTCGCCGGCCTGGAGGTGCTCTTGCGCGAGCACCCCGATGCCTGGGCATCCCATGATGTCGACTTCGGGTGAGCCCCGCGAAACGACGTTCGTGGTTCCTGCGGGGCTCACCGGCCCCAGCGGGGGGACGGCGTACAACGAGGCCCTGACGCGCGCGCTCCGGGCGGCAGGCGGCACCGTGTCCGTCTGCGGGGTCGGGGGACGCTGGCCGCGCCCGGGGCAGTCGGATCTCCACGAGCTGCGCGCCACCCTGGCAGGTCGTGCACAGGTCGTCCTCGACGGGATCATCGCCTCGGCGGCCCCCGCGGAAGTGGAGGCCGCTGTCGCCGGGGGGACACGGGTGCACGTCCTGTTCCACCTGTCCCTGCTGGCCGAGGGCAGCGTGCCGCCCGCGGACCGGGCCCGCGTGGAGGCCAGGGAACGCCGGGCCCTGCAGGCGGCTCACACCGTGATCTGCACCAGCGAGTGGGCTGCCGGCGACGTCGTGGCCCGCTACGGTCTACTGCCGACCCGGGTGGTGCCCCCCGGCACGGACCCCGCACCGCTGGCCCGAGGCAGCAACCCACCGCAACTGCTGGTCCTGGCCTCGCTCACCTCGCGCAAGAACCAACTCACCCTGCTGGATGCCCTCTCGGCACTTGAATCACTGCCGTGGCGGGCGATGCTAGTGGGCCCCGGCGCCGCGGAGCCCGGCTATGCACGCCGGGTGCGGCAGCACGCGGCATCCGCGTTCGCTCCCGGAAGGGTCCACGTCACCGGGCCCCGGACCGGCCCCGAACTCGACGCGATCTGGGCCGCGACGGACCTGCTGCTGCTGGTTTCCCGGGAGGAGACCTTTGGGATGGTCGTGACCGAGGCGCTCGCCCGCGGTATTCCCGCGATCGTCGGGGCCGGTACGGGATCGGAAGAGGCGCTGGCCGTTGGAGGGGGTTCGCTACCAGGTGCCGCGGCAGCCCCGAACGATCCGGTCGGCCTCGAAGCGGTGCTGCGTTCCTGGCTCCAGGACCCCGCCCGTCGCAACAGCTGGCGGAATGCCGCCATACTCGCCCGGGATAGAATGCCGACATGGCACGACGCGGCGATCGACATGCTACGAATCCTCGGCCCGTGAGCCGCCCCGAGCGGCCCATTGCCAGTGACTGGCTGGCCCTGAGGCGGCCGGCGGACGAGCGGGCCCGGGAAGCCTCGCGCCCGCTGCTGGATGCGCTGGCCGACCACTTCACCCCCTCCCGGGCGGCGGCTCCGGTACACGTCATCGACATCGGTGCGGGGACCGGCGCCAACCTGGCCTGGCTGGCACCGCGATTGCGGTTCAGGCAGACATGGACGTTGCTGGACCATGATCCCGACCTGCTGGGACTCATCCCGCAACCCGGCGGAGGGCCCGTGGAGCACATCGACCGCGTCGTCGCGGGAATCGAGGACCTGCCGACGCTGGGACGGGACGCCGACGGCCCCGTCCTCCTCACCTGTTCCGCAGTACTCGACTTGCTGGGTATGCCGCAGCTGGAGGGACTCTGCGACTACCTGGTGGACCGGAACATCCCGGCACTGCTCAGCCTCAGCGTCGTCGGGGATGTGGAATTGAGCCCGGTCCATCCCTCGGATGCCCTGGTCAACACGGCATTCAACGTCCATCAGGGGCGCGACGGTCTTGCCGGCCCCCTCGCTGTCGGGCAGGCAGCCGAACGGCTCCGCGCCGGAGGCATGCAGGTGCAGACCGCGGAAACCCCGTGGGCACTGGGCTCCGATGACAGGGACCTGATGGACCGATACCTCCGTGACCGGGCGGAAGCCGTCGTGGAACAGGATCCGGCCCTGGCCTCCCCGGTGGCCACCTGGCTGGCGGACCGGCTGGCGGAGGTGCGAACGGGGCGCTTGCACCTCACCGTCGGCCACCGGGACCTGTTGTGCCTGCCCCCGCACTGAGGGGCGGTCATGGCATGAACCGCCGAAGGATTGCACTGTCCCTGCTGCAGGTCGCCGTCGCGGCGGCACTGCTGGTGTGGGCCGCCCTGCTGTGGGGGAGGGGGCCCTTCGTTGCGGCAGCCGGGGTGCTGTCCTGGCCGGCTTCCATCGGGGCGCTGGCCATGGGGACGGCCGGTGTGGTGGTCCAAGCCCAGCGGTGGAGGCTGGTGGCCCGGGGGCAGGGCATCGAACTGGGCCTGCGCGCGGCCATCGGGCGTTGCTGGCAGGCGGCATTCCTGAACGCGGTGCTCCCTGGAGGGTTGGCCGGCGACGCGGTGCGGGCGGTCGAACAAGGACCGGTGGGCCACGAGCGGCGCCGCGAGACGATCAAGAGCAGCGTCGGCGCCGTCTCCGCCGAGCGGCTCGCCGGCACCTCGGTGGTTTTCCTGGCCGCGGGGATCGCACTGCTGTTCGCCTGGCCCGCGGCCGCGGCGATCGGGTTGCTGGTGGCCGTGGCCGCTGGTGCTGCGGCTTGGCCGTGGCTGCGCCGGCTGCCCCAGAGGGACATCGGCCAGGTGTTGGGGTTGTCGGTGGTGGGATGGTGCGCGTTTGCCGTGATGTTCCTGATGGCCTGCCTCGCGGTGGCACCCCACCTGGCGGCGGGACAGATCCCGGTGCTGGCCGCCATCACCCTGGGCGGGATGTCCATCCCGCTGAATGTTGCCGGCTGGGGGCCGCGGGAAGGCGCGGCCGCCCTGGGGTTCATGGCCCTCGGCCATCCACCGGAGCAAGGCGTGGCCGTGTCGGTGGCCTATGGGCTCCTCGCGCTGGTGTCGGTACTGCCCGGGCTAGCGGTCCTGCTGATCCGCCTGGTGCGAAGTGGCCGACGCCGTCGTCCGCGCCGCGGCGAAATCAAACTCCGTGCAGATGTCCTCGCCCAGGACGAAACGACGCACCGGAGCGGAGAGGGCCCCGGACAGCGCATCGGTTCCATCAAAGCGGATTCCGGGGACACCGTCACCCACCAGTAGGGGTGCGCTGGTGATGTAGAGGCGGTCGAGCACTCCGGCGTGCAGAAACCTGGACACGGTCAGCCCGCCACCCTCAACGAGGACCCGGCCCAGGCCTTGGCCTTCCAAGAGCGCGAGGATGGACGCGGGCTCGAATCCCCGCACCGAGTCCAACCGGTGCACGCTCACGTGCGGCGCCAACGGCTCCGGGACCGCGGTGTCGGTGCCGACCAGCCACAGGGTTCGACTGCTCGCATCGGTGAGCACCTTGGCGGTCCGCGGGATGCGCGCCTGCGGATCCACGACGACGCGCACGGGATGGTTGCCCGTGACGGCGCGCACCGTGAGCTGGCAATCGTCGGCCGCCACGGTGCCTGCCCCCACGAGCACAGCGTCGACCAAAGCCCGCAGGCGGTGCAGGTGCTTGCGATCCGGTTCTCCGGTCACGAAACAGGCATCTCCGGTCCGCGAGGCGATGAACCCATCCAGGCTCTGCCCCAGCTGGCCGATCACCAGGCGCGGGCCGGCCTCGACCAGTGGTCCGTAGCGCAGCAGCAGCGCTTCTTCCTCGGTAGATAGGCTGCCACCCGGGAGGTGGCCCGAGACCAGCACATCCCAGGCATTTCGCCCAGGCGGCGGATCGTGGTGCATTCGGGCCCGCTTCGTGGCGAGATAGCCGGAATTCTCCTGGCGGTCCGCGACGTTCAACCGCACCCGTGACTCGACACCGATGCCGAGTGCTTCCAAGGCCGCCTGTTTGGCGGGGTTCGATGACAGCAGCCGGATCCGTTCGATGCCCAATTCGCGGAGGATCTGGGCGCTTTGGTCGTAGTCGCGGGCGTCGACGGGCAAACCCAGATGGGTGTTCGCGTCCACGGTGTCGATGCCTGAATCCTGCAGGGCATAGGCCCTGAGCTTGTCGATGAGGCCGATGCCGCGGCCCTCGTGTCCGCGGATGTAGATCAAGACGCCACGACCCGCCGCGGCGATGGCTCCCAGGGCGGCGTCGAGTTGTTCCCCGCAATCGCAACGGTAGGAACCCAGGGCATCGCCGGTCAGGCATTCCGAATGCAGCCGAACCAGCGGCGCCGGCCCCCCGCCGGCCGCCGGCTCGCCACGGGTGAGCGCGACATGGTCGACACCGCGGGCATCCCGGTAGCCCAGCAGTGCGAATTCCCCATGTCGGGTGGGCAGCCGGGTGGTCACGAGCCGGGTGACATCAGGCGATTCCCCGGAAGTCCGATATTCGAGAGCCATGGATTCAGCCTAGATGAATAAGTGGCCCTTCACAGATGAGCATGGGTAGCGGTGTGCGCGTGGGCGTCTCGAGGGGTGTGTTGTGAGGTCTGGGTAGAGGTCGAGGCCTCCAGGATGGGTAGCGACCAAGCAACCCGATCCATGAAGGCCTCGACGTGTCTCATGCTATCTGCGCGCCCGCGTGCGCGCTCTTCGACCTGCCCGACGTCCATGTCAGGGCCGTGGAACGCGGACCACGCTCGTTCACCGTGGTGGTGGAGACTTCTCCGACGCTGGTGGGGTGCCCGTCCTGCGGGGTGCTCGCCACCGGCCACGGCCGCCGGGAGGTCGTGCTCCACGATCTGCCCTGCGCTGGGGTGCCCGTGCGGGTGGTGTGGCGCAAGCGGATCTTCAGGTGCCGGGAGGACGCCTGCGAGGTCGTGACGTTCAGCGAGGTCCACGAGCTGGCCGCGCCGCGGGCCAAGCTCACCACCCGCGCGATCGCCTGGGCGGTGACGCAGCTGCGCTCCCACGACATCGCGGTCTCCGCCCTGGCGGACATGCTCGGAGTCGCCTGGAACACCGTCTGGCACGCCGTGGCCCCGGTCATCGAAGGCCAGCTGGCCGCGGAGGATCGGCTGGCCGGGGTGGACGCCCTCGGTGTCGACGAGCACGTGTGGCGCCACGTGGGTCCACCCGGCACCGGGCTGGTCACCGGGATCGTGGACCACTCCCGCGGCGAGGACGGCCGGCCCCGGGCGCGACTGCTGGACCTGGTCAAGGGGCGCACGGGGGCGGCCTACGGCGACTGGCTCACCGAGCAGGGTCCGGCGTTCACGAGCGGGATCCGCACGGCGACGCTGGACCCGTTCCACGGCTACGCCAACGCCATCCGCGACGAACTCCCTGAGGCGATCACCGTCCTGGACGCCTTCCACGTGGTGAAACTCGGTGGGCAGGTCGTGGACGAGGTGCGTCGTCGGGTGCAGCAGGACACCCTGGGCCACCGGGGCCGGGCCGGGGACCCGCTCTACGGGATCCGCCGCACCTTGCAGATCGGCGCCGAGCACCTCACCGCCAAACAGATCACCCGGCTCAACACCAAGCTTGAGGCCGGGGACCCGCACCACGAGGTGACCCTGGCCTGGCACTGCTATCAGAAGCTGCGTGCGATCTACCACGCCCGCCCCGAGACCGGCCGCCGGCTGGTCGCCGAGATCCTTGCCGCCTTCCCGTCCTGCCCGATCCCGGAGATCGCCCGGCTCGGGCGGACCCTGCGCCGGTGGAAGGCCGCGATCCTGGCCTACTTCGACACCGCCGGGGCCTCCAACGGGCCCACCGAGGCCGTGAACGGGGTGATCGAGACGATGCGCCGGGTCGCCCGCGGCTTCCGGAACTTCGACAACTACCGCCTACGCGCCCTGCTCGCCGCCGGCGGACACCGGCCGTGGCGCAAGACCCCTACCCATGCTCATCTGTGAAGGGCCAGTAAACTGTGATCGGGCTTTTAAATTCCATGACATTCTCTTTCTACGAGGTTCCACCAACCGAGCCTGCTATAGAGCATCCCTGGGACTTCGCCCCGCACCACTGGGGCGGGTTCCCATCAGTGAGTTCACCGATCCTGTGGCGCATCAAGTGGCGCGTCCCCGATGTCCTCGGTCAGGAACTCCTCCGGGATCCGGTCCGCCCCGGCCACGTCCGCGAGGATCCTCCGGTCGATGGGAACCCCCCGACGCAGCACACTGATCCCGCCCCCGGGTTCGTGCAGCACGCACGCCACCTCGCGGTAGGAGCGCACCCCCGCCCGACGCAGTGCCCCGTTGAGTTCGGAATGCGTGATGTGGGCGCGACGCAGGGCGTGCTCGTCCACGCGGTCACCGATCATGAGCAGGCGGGCGGGTGAATTGAACACGCGCTGCCACCGAGCCCGCGTGCCCAGGTGGCCGAACACCACTTCCAGCAGGAACAGGGTGCCCAGTCCCAGCACCCCGCTCATGAGTGTCGGCGGGTGCCCCAGGATCACGCGCCCCGCCACGGCACCCAGCATCACGGTGATCACCACGTCGAACGTGGACATGGCCGTGAGCACCCGCTGGCCGAAGATCCGCACAAAGACGAGGAATGCCACGTAGATCCCCACCGCGGAGAGCACCACCACGATCGCATGGGCGGACGTGATCCCCAGTTCGGAGCCCAGACCCTCCCAGGACGGCACGCCTCAGCCCCGGCCCGTACCGCGTTCCAGCGACGCCGACGACGCCGGTCCGGCGCCTTCCTTGGGCCGGGTGGCGTCATCGAGCCGGGTAGCGGCGTCGTCCTTGCGGCCCGCCGCGAACTGCGTGGCGTGCAGCTCCGCGTAGCGGCCAGCGCGTGCGAGCAGTTCCTCGTGGGAACCGCGCTCCACGATTCGGCCGGCCTCGATCACGAGGATCTGGTCCGCCTGGCGGATCGTGGACAGCCGGTGCGCGATGACCACGGCGGTGCGCCCGGACATCGCCTCGTCGAGTGCCGCCTGCACGTAGGCCTCGTTCGTGGAATCCAGGGCGGAGGTCGCCTCGTCCAGGATCACCACGCGGGGTTGGGCCAACAGCAAGCGAGCGATCGTGAGGCGCTGGCGCTCGCCACCCGAGAGCCGGTAGCCGCGCTCCCCCACCACGGTGTCCAGACCGTCCGGGAGGGATTCGATCACGTGCCGCAACCGAGCGCGCTCCAGGGCGTTCCACAGCTCGGCGTCCGTGACCCCCTCCCGGGCCACACCGAGGTTCGCGCGGATCGTGTCGTGGAACAGGTGCCCGTCCTGCATGACCATTCCCACGGAGCGGCGCAGGGATTCGAAGGTCGTGTCCCGCACGTCCTGGCCGCCGAGCCGGACCGCGCCCGAGTCGACGTCGTACAACCGCGCGACCAACTGCGCGATCGTGGACTTCCCGGCCCCGGAGGACCCCACAAGGGCCACGGTGTGGCCGGGTTCCGCCCGGAAGTCGATGTCGTGCAGGACTTCCTCGCCGCCGCGTGAATCCAGGACGGCCACGTCCTCGAGGGACGCGAGCGAGACCTTGTCCGCGGAGGGGTAGGAGAAGCGCACGTGATCGAACTCCACGGCCACGGGCCCCTCGGGCAGGGCACGCGCCTCGGGGCTCTCGGTGATGAGGGGCTTGATGTCCAGGACCTCGAAGACGCGCTCGAAGCTGACCACCGCGCTCATGATGTCCATGTGGGCGTTCGCCAACATGGTCAACGGGGTATACAGCCTGGTCAGAAGCATGCCCAAGGCCACGACCGAGCCCGCGTCCAGGTGGCCCAGCAAGGCCTGCGCTCCGCCCACGCCGTACACGAGCGCCAGCGCGAGGGCGGAGACCAGGGTCAGGGCGGTGACGAATGTGGTTTGCAACATGGTCGCGCGGATCCCGATTCCCCGGACGTCGTTCGCGCGGGCGGCGAACTCCCGCGATTCCTGCGCGGGATCGCTGTAGAGCTTGACCAGGGTGGCGCCACCGGCAGAGAACCGCTCGGTCATCCGCGTGGACATCTGGGCGTTGTATTGGGCGGAGCGACGCTGCAACGCGGCCAACCGGCCACCCATGGCCCGGGCGGGGATCAGGAAGATGGGCAACAGCAGCAGGGACAGCGCGGTGACCTGCCACGAGATGGTGACCATGACCCCTACGGTCAGCAGCAGGGACACCACGTTGGACACCACACCCGATAGGGTCCCGGCGAACGCGCGCTGCGCGCCGATCACGTCCGTGTTCAGCCGGGACACGAGAGCCCCGGTGCGCGTGCGGGTGAAGAAGGCGAGCGGCATGGTCTGCACGTGGTCGTACACGGCGGTGCGCAGATCGTAGATGAGCCCTTCACCGATTCGTGAGGACTGCCACCTGTTCAGCAGGGACAGTCCAGCGTCCGTGATGGCTACCGCCGCGATGGCCACCGCGAGCCACACCACCACGGAGACGTCGTGCCCGCCGGTGATCGCATTGACCACCCGCCCGGCCAGCACGGGCGTGACCACACCCAGAACGGCCAGGGCCACCGACACCAGGACGAACGCCAGGATCGCATGGCGGTGGGGACGCGCGAACGTGATGATGCGTCGCACGGTTTCACCGCTGATCTTGCGGCCCTTGTTCTCCTGCCCCTTCATGGTCCGCCACATGGCCATGTGGGCGCTCTGCATACTCACGCTCGCAACTGTATCCCCGGGTCAGGGAATCACGCGGGGCAGTCCAGCCCCATGGCACCGCGGGTATTGGAGCCGCGGTTGAGGGCGCGGCCGATCTCACTGAGTTGGCCCACCTGCTCGGGGGCCAGTCGGTCGAAGACGATTTCCCGCACATGACGCACGTGGGCGGGAGCAGCCTCACGCAAACGTTCGAGTCCCGCGGGGGTGATCTCCGCGATCACCACGCGGCGGTCGTCCTGACGGCCCGCGCGAGTGACCAACCCGTCTTTCTCCATCCGCGCGACGATTCGCGAGAGCCGGGACTGGGACGTGTTCGTGGCCGTGGCCAGAGCGGACATCTTATGCCGGTGGTCCGGGGCTTCGGACAGCATGGCGAGCACCAGGTATTCCGCGAGTGACATGTCCTCCTCGCTGCGCAACTGCCCCTCCACGGCACCCGGCAGGCGGAACATGATGGAGACGAGCGCGAGCCACGCTTCCCGCTCGTCCTCTGACAGCCACTTTGTCTCTTCCATACTCACGAGTGTAGTGAGCATATATTGACGCAGCAAATATCTCGTGTATCTAAGGACCTGGGTGACCCCGCCCCACGCCGACCGCTCAGGCACCCAGCGTGCGACGCCGCCCCGCGAGCGCGATGAACACGCCCTGTGCCACGGCCACCCCGACCATCACGAGCAGCGGTGCGGTCCAGGACCCGGAGGCGTCCTCCAACAACCCGATCATCACGGGGCCGAGCGCGGCGAAGAGATACCCCACGCTCTGCGCCATGGAGGACAGGGCCGCAGCCCGGTGGTAGTCCGTGGTGCGCAGCCCGAACAGGGCCATGGCCAGCACGATCGCCCCGCCGGTGCAGAACCCGATGAACAGCGCCCACAACAGGGACAGGGAGGGGACGAACAGCAGACCCAGCAGACCGATCACCGCTGAGGCAGCGAACACCGCACCCAGACCGGACTGCTCCCGGAGCCGGGGGATCATGAACGCGGCGAAGAGAGTCCCCACGAGTCCGCACGCCTGGAACGCGAAGTGGTACCACCCGGCCTGGACCGGGGTAGCGCCGTCGGAGATCTGGATCGTCGGCAGCCACGTGACCATCGTGTAGTAGACGGTGGACTGCAGCCCCATGTACACGGTCACCTGCCAGGCCAGGGCGGAGCCCAGCGGGAGCCGGGCCCGGGAACGTGCAACGGACGCGGTGACGGCCGGGGGAACCGCCGGTGCGGCGTCGTCGTCCGCTCCTGAACCCGGAGTCGGCGAACCAGGCCCCGTCGCATCGGGGGCCGCCGGGCCGGGGGCCGCAGCCCGGGGAGCGGCAGTGCCCGAGCCCACCCGGGAGGCCACCCCCAGGATCCACGGCAGGAAGACGGCCACGCCGATGATCGCCACGGCCGCCCAGATCCCGAGTGCGAACCGCCAGCCGGACGGGGCGACGTCCGCGATGGGGACCACCACACCGGAAGCGAGCGCCGCGGTCAGCGCCGTGACCGCTTGGTACACACCCGTCATGGGGCCGATCCGGTGCGGCCAGTCACGTTTGATCAGGGACGGGATCAGCACGTTGAGCACCGCGATCGCCGCGCCCAGCAGTCCCGTGCCCACCCAGATCAGCCCGGGCCCGGGAACCGAGCGGACCACGATGCCCGCCGCGAGAACCACGAGGGCGAGACCCAGGACCCGTTCGAGCCGGAATGCCTCCGCGAGTCGCGGCGCGAAGGGGGAGATCACGGCGAACGCCACGAGCGGCAGGCTCACGAGCAGCGACGCCTGCGACGCGCTCAATCCCACCTCGTGTTCGATCTGCGGCAGCACCGGGCCCACCGCGGTGATCCCCGCCCGCAGGTTGGCCCCCAGCAGGAGCACGCCGACCAGCAGCAGTCCCGCGCGGGACGCACGGGCGGACACAGAACGCTCGGGGCGTGGATCGACTGCGAGCACGGGGCCACCTCTCCTGGACGTCCATGCCACCATAATGGGAGGCATGGACTCCCACGACACCTGGCCCGCGCCCGTGACCGTTGACGACCGCGCGTTCGATGCCGCCGCCATGCGCCACTTGGGCCGCGTACCCGCGTCGGACGACGCCGCAGGGACCGGTTCCGCGGGTACCGGCACCGGGGCCCCGGGGGCCGATCCCGACCTCTCCGTCAAGCCCACCCTGCGCGAGAAGTGGGCCACGTCCCTTCTGCTGGTGATCCCCCTGGTCTCCGCGCTCGTGGTGGTGCTCAGCGCCATCCGGTACACGGACACCCGTAACGGGCTGTGGCTCGGGGTCATCGCGGTGGTGCTCGCGCTGGCCGCGCTGTCCTGGGTCGCGGTGCTGCGGGGCGCGTTCGCCCGCGCCCGGGGCCACCTGGCCGCGCGGTTGCCGGGGGTGATCGGCCACGGTGTGGGCATCGTACGCGAGCTGGACGTGGAGTCCCCCTTCGACGAGAACGGCGTCTCGGACACCGTGACCGCCCACCTCACCCTGCGCGTGAACCCCACGCAGGGCCCGGCGTTCACCGCCGTGCTGGACGCGGTCTACGCACTGGCTGACGCCGAGAAGCTCACCGTGGGATCGCACGGGCCGGTGCGCTACCTGCGCTCGGACCCGGAGAACACGGTGGGGATCGAAACCCGGTTGCCCGAACTGACGGTGCAGCAGATCTACCGCGCCGCGGCCATGAACTGACCGCGGGGCAGGGTCCCATACCGCGCCGTCGTCATCAGCTCCGGTGCCGCGGAACGACGGCACACTGCCAGGGCAGGGTCATTGGCGGGAACCCTCGTGTGCGTCCCGGACCCACTCCTCGTCCCGGCGCAGGGACGACGAACCCGCGGGAGACGATCCGGCGGGTGGGACCGCCGCGTGCTGCTCGGTGTCCGCCTCGGGCTCCACGACCACCCGGGTGCCGGCACCGCGGGCGCGGGACGAGGAATCGGGAACGTCCGTGACGCTCACGGTCACCACGTTCAGGGCGATACCCAGGAGGAAGAAGATCCAGGCGGCCACGGCCACCGAGGCCAGGGCGAACAGCAGACCGATGAGCAGGAGACCCACGGACGTGAGGTAAGCGGGGGATTTGACGCGCCGGAAATTGAACTGCATACCCCTATTCCATCACGTTTCCGCGGGGCCTCCCGCCGGGATACCCGCCCCCACCAGGGACTTCACCCAGAACGTAAAGGGCTTGTCAGAACCACCCGGTAGGCAGTTGACTGAGCGGTAGTTGTCAACGAAAGGATTTGCCCTCATGCCCACCAACCAGACCGTGCAGCTCAACGACGGAAACACCATCCCCCAGTTCGGGTACGGGGTGTGGCAGGTCGCGGCGGACGTCGCCGAGGACGTCGTGAGCAAGGCACTGCAGATCGGCTACCGACACATCGACACCGCCAAGATCTACGGCAATGAGGAAGGTGTGGGTCGTGCGATCGCCAAGAGCGGGATCCCCCGCGAGGAACTGTTCGTGACCACCAAGCTGTGGAACGACGACCAGGGCCACGATTCCGCACTGCAGGCCATCGACGCGTCCCTCGAACGGCTCGGGTTGGACTACGTCGACCTCTACCTCATCCACTGGTCGCAGCCCGAGAAGGGCAAGTACGTGGAGACCTGGAAGGCGTTCCAGGAGATCAAGGAGTCCGGTAAGGCGCGTTCCATCGGTGTCTCCAACTTCACGGAGAAGGCCCTGCAGGACGTCCTGGACACCGGCGTGGTCCCCGCAGTGCACCAGATCGAGCTGCACCCGTACTTCACCCAGGAGCGCCTGCGCGAGATCGGCGCCCAGCACCAGATCGTGACCGAGGCGTGGTCCCCGCTGGGCCAGGGCAAGGCGGAGCTGCAGGACGAGACCATCGGTGAGATCGCCCGCGCCCACGACGCCACCCCCGCGCAGGTCATCATCGCGTGGCACCTGGCCCTGGGCAACGTGGTGTTCCCCAAGTCCGTGACCCCGGAGCGTATCCAGGAGAACTGGGACGCCCAGGAACTCACCCTGAGCCAGGACGAGATCGAGCGGATCAGCGGGCTGTCCCGCGAGGACGGGCGCCTCGGCCCCGACCCCGCCGACTTCAACGACTGACACCTCCGACACGCGCGTCCCGTGACGCGGCGCACACTGCTGTGACGCGGCGTCGGCCGGCCACCAGGCGGCGTCGACTCCCCGCGACACGGCGGGAACATGCCCCGGAAACGTGCCCCCGAGGCCCTCACGAGAGGGCCCCGGGGGCACGTTCGTACGGCGTCAAAGGTCACCGCACCCGGCGCGCGGGTGCATCATAGAGAGTTATGAGTCACAACACTTCGGACGGCGGCCAGGCCAGCAGCGTGCCCGTTGCTCCCAATACACACGTGGACCCGCACAACCCCGCGGGTCGTAAATCCTTCTTCGGCCAGCCAGGAATGCTGGCCAATCTCTTCTCCGTGGAGATGTGGGAACGCTTCTCCTTCTACGGCATGCAAGCACTGGTGCTGTACTACATGTACTACGCGGTCTCCGACGGCGGTCTTGGCATCGACCAGGGCGTCGCCGCGGGCATCGTGGGTGCGTACGGCGGCACCGTCTACCTGTGTTCCATCCTGGGCGGTTGGATCGCGGACCGGTTGCTCGGCTCCGAGCGCACCATGCTCGCCTCGGCCGTGCTCATCATGGCGGGACACATCGCCCTGGCCCTGATCCCCAGCGTGGCCGGGCTGACCATCGGTCTGCTGTGCATCGCCGTGGGGTCCGGTGGCCTCAAGACCACGTGCGTGAACCTCGTGGGAACCCTCTACGACCGTGAGGACCCCCGCCGTGACGCCGGCTTCTCCATCTACTACATGGGCGTGAACATCGGCGGCTTCCTGGGCCCCCTGCTGACCGGCTTCGCCTGGAACACGTGGGGCTTCCACTTCGGCTTCGGCCTGGCCGCCTTCTTCATGGCGATCGGCCTGATCCAGTACGTCCTCACCCGCAAGGGCCTGCCCGCCAGCGTGCACACCGTGGCCAACCCCCTGCCGCGCTCGCAGTACGGCAAGTGGATCGGCATCGCCGTGGCCGCCGTGGTGATCATCCTGGTGCTGCTGTTCACGGGCCTCCTCAACCCGGGCAACCTGGCCGACGCCGTGGTCCTCGTGGTGCTGGTGGCGACCATCCTGTTGTTCACGATCATGCTCCGGGACAAGGACCTCTCCCCGGAGGAACACTCCCGGGTCCTGGCCTTCATCCCCATGTTCATCGCCACCGCGGCATTCTTCGCCCTGTTCCAGCAGCAGTTCACGGTGCTCGCCATCTACGCGGACACCCGCCTGAACCTGAACTTCCTGGGCTACGAGTTCCCGCCCTCCTGGGTGCAGTCCATCAACCCGGTGTTCATCATCCTGTTCGGCATGGTGTTCGCGGCCATGTGGACCAAGCTCGGTACCCGTCAGCCCAGCACCCCCGTGAAGTTCGGTGTGGCCCTGCTGGCGATCGGCGTGGCGTTCCTGCTGTTCATCACGCAGGCGAACACCGCCTCCGTGTTCGTGGGGTGGATCGTCCTGGTCCTGTTCTTCGCGACCATGGGTGAGCTGTTCCTCTCCCCCGTGGGGTTGTCCCTGTCCACCAAACTCGCCCCGCGGAAGTTCCCGGTGCAGATGGTGGCCCTCAACAACCTCGCGGTGGCCCTCGGTACCGCCCTGTCCGGCTCCCTCGCGAGCTTCTACTCCCGTGAGAACGAGGTCGGCTATTTCGGCACCATGGGCGCGATCACCATCGTGCTCGGCATCATCATGTTGCTCGCCGCCAAGCCCATCCTGCGGCTCATGCGCGGCATCCGCTGAGTTCCCCTTCCGTGGGCGCGCGCCCCGTACCCGCAGCGGCGGGTGCGGGGCGCGTCGTCGTACCGGACGACGACGCCGCCCGCGCCTTTCCCCCACGCGGCTCGCCGCGCCGGGTCCTCCGGTGCTCCCACCACCCGGACCGCATCCTTTAGGGTTACCTGTACGCATGAGCCGCGGGTCACATCCATGTCATCGGAAACGGGTGCCAGTCAGCGGCTGCACGAGGCCGATCCGCGGAGGACACCATGAGCGATTCATCAGCGTCGAAGGGTGCCACCCCGGCATCCACGGCGAACAGCCGGACACCGGGCGCATCCGGTGCCGCCGGGGCACCCGCGTCCTCGGGGGGCGGGCATGAGCTGAAGCGGGTCATGGGTCCGGGACTGTTGCTCCTGTTCATCGTGGGCGACATCCTGGGCACGGGCGTCTACGCGCTGACCGGCAACATCGCCGGTGAGATCGGCGGCGCCGCGTGGGCACCCATTCTCATCGCGTTCGTGGTGGCCACGATCACCGCGTTCTCCTACCTGGAACTCGTGACCAAGTACCCCGGGGCCTCGGGTGCGGCGCTCTACACGCACAAGGCGTTCGGGATCCACTTCCTCACGTTCCTGGTGACGTTCGCCGTGCTGTGCTCGGGACTGACCTCCGCCGCCACGGCATCCAGCACCGTGGCCTCCAACTTCGCCAAGGGTTTCCACCTGGACGTGGGCCCGCTGGGGATCACCATCGTGGCCGTGGCCTTCCTGGCGATCCTCGCGTTGATCAACCTGCGCGGGGTGTCCGAATCGGTCAAGCTCAACGTGGTGCTCACGTGCATCGAACTCACCGGCCTGCTGATCGTAATCCTGGTGGGGTTCTGGGCCGCGGCCCAGGGCAACGCGGACTTCAGCCGCACGGTCATCTTCGAGACCTCGGACGACAAGGGCATGTTCCTGGCCCTGACCGCCGTCACGTCCCTCGCGTTCTTCTCCTTCGTGGGCTTCGAGGACTCGGTCAACATGGTCGAGGAGACCAAGGACCCCACGCGTAACTTCCCGCGCGTGATGCTGCTGGGCCTGTGCATCACCGGCGTGATCTACGTGCTGGTGTCCGTGTTCACGGTGGCGATCGTGCCCATCGGTGAATTGGGACAGTCCACGACCCCGCTGCTGGACGTGGTGCGCATCGGCGCCCCCGGTCTGCCGATCGACACCATCTATCCGTTCCTGACCATCTTCGCGGTCGCCAACACAGCATTGATCAACATGCTCATGGCCTCGCGCCTGCTCTACGGCATGGCACGGCAGGGCGTGATCCCGGGCTTCCTGGGCAAGGTGCTCCCCGGGCGCCGCACCCCCTGGACCGCGATCATCTTCACCACCGCGCTGGGCATGGTGCTCATCATCCTGGTGAACAACGCGATGGGTAAGGGCACCGCCGCGGCACTGGGCGGCACCACGGCGCTGCTGTTGCTCGCGGTGTTCACCGTGGTCAACGTGGCCGCCGTGATCCTGCGCCGCGGCCGCTCCCAGGAGGGTCACGACTACTTCCACGCCCCGCGCGTCCTGCCCTACCTCGGCGCCATCACGTGCGCGTTCCTGCTGGGGCCGTGGGCCCAGGACGTCATCGAGTACCAGATCGCGCTCGTCCTGATCGCCCTGGGCCTGGTCCTGTGGTTGCTGAACTTCCTGTACGCCCGCCTGTTCACGGGTCGCCGCACCCGCTTCCAGCGCCCCGAGGACCTCGCCAACCTGGAGGACGTGGACCGCTGAGTCCGCTCCCCCACCCACCCGCTCACGGACCCGGAGACGTCATGAACATCGTTGTCGGATACCTTCCCACCCCCGCCGGCCGGGCCGCCCTGCGCGCCGGGATCACCGAGGCCACCCTGCGTTCGGCGGACCTCGTGGTGGTCCAGGGCCATCACACCAAGCGCTGGGGGCGGCACACCGGCCCCGAGGACACCGAAGCCGCCGTGAAGGAGGACCGCGCCGCGCTCGACGAGAGCGGCGTGTCCTACGAGCTGGTCCCCGTGGCGCACGACGCCGATCCGGCGGACGTCATCCTCGAGGCCACCGATCGCGACCGGACCGCTCTGCTCGTGATCGGGACCCGCCGGCGCACCCCGGTGGGCAAATTGATCATGGCCCCCACCACGCAGCGGCTGCTGCTCGAGGCCGGGTGCCCTGTGCTGTGTGTGAAGGCGGGGTACGACGCCGCCTGAGCGAGCGACGTCGACAGTTTCCCGTCACGCGCCGGCGGCCCTGACGGGGAGAGACCACGCGGGCACCAACCATCGCCCCGTGGAACGGCGGGCCGGACCCCCAAGGTCCGGCCCGCCGTCGTCGGTGGTACGTGATGGAAAGGACGCTCAGGCCGCGCGGTCGGTGCGCTCGTCGTGCTGCGCGGCGCCGTCCAGAGCGGTACTGCCCCGCGCGGGCCGGTACGACGGCGCGGGCGCGGTTGTCGTCGTGGAGCCGGCGCGGCGCATGGTCGCGGGTGCGGGCTGGGACACCCCGGCCTGACGCCACGAGAACCCGAAGGCGAGAGCGGGCACCACCTTGTTGGCCAGGGTGCACCCGGCGATGACCCCTGCCCAGGCCACGGGCACGGCGGCCAGGACGTCCAACGGGTAGTGCGCGCCCGAGTACATGCGGGCGGCCCCGACGATCACCACGGCCAGCGTGCCGAGCAGCGCGATCCGACGCCGTGAGGAACGGCGGGAGGCCACGAGACCCATGGCCAGCGCGATCGCCACGACCGCACCCGTGTGCGAGGACGGAAAGGACATGGAGCCAGTGACCGGCGCGAGGGCCTCTCCGCTCAGGAACATGGGACGCGGCCGCTCCACGAACACTTTGACCAGACCCACGGCACCCCATCCGGCGAGGGCGGTGATCCCGAACCCGGTGGCGTCGAGGGGGCGGCGTCTGAGGACGGCCAGCCACCCGATGACGGCGGCGATGATCAACACCACCGCGCCGTTGGACAGTGCGTACTGCACCGCGGTGGCCACCGCGTCCAGAAGAACGTTGCGATGCTGGGAGAACCCCTCGAGCAACGCGGTCTCCCCGTGGGTGATCTGCGGTGACAACACCACCAGACGCCCAAGGGTTGCCGTCAACAACACCGTGACCAAGGGAACGGCCACTCGGTGACGCAACTGCGGCAACCGCCACGGGGACCCGCCCGGCGAGGGGGAAGTGTGCTGCGCCGGATAGGTCATGTGTCAATGGTGACACGAGACACTCAACGATTCCTGAAGTGGGCGTGTCGCACGCGGTGTGGCGTGTGTGATGCGGAGTTCCGGGGTGTTCCAGGGTCGGCGTCGCTGCGCGGGCGCACCGTGCCCCGCGGGCTGGAAATGGGGTTTCACGTGAAACACTTAATCTGAAAACACTTTTTTATGGTTGCATGCGTCGATTGGAATATCCTTGATGGGGATAGGAAATCCAGTCATGTGGTTTTTCTGCCGCGGACACCGTCACGGGACGCCCGAAAAGTTCATTTCCCGAACACTGACTACACTCAGCCCTCAAGAAACATTCGAGAAGGGAAGAGACGATGGCGTCCACACCCCCGCCCCCGCACTCCACGCGAGAGCCTTGGGCCCGGGCCGGTCCGCCCTCCACACAGCCGCCCTCGCCGCAGCCACCATTCACCCAGCCCCCCGCCCCGGGATCGCAGGCCGCACTGCGCCTCGCCAATCGCCGCAGGGTCGTGGACGCGGTGCGCGAGCTGGGTGCGGCGACCCAGGCGAGCATCGCGCGGGAGACGGCCCTGGCGCCGTCGACGGTCTCGTCCATCGTCCACGAGCTCACCGCGTGCGACCTGCTCGCCATGGAACCCGAGAACGGCGGGCGGCGCGGGCAGCGCGTGCACTTCAGCGAGAGCGCCGGCTACCTGGTGGGCCTGGACGTGGGCCACCGTCACGCGAGCGTGGCCGTGGCGGACCTGAACCTGGACGTCCGCGCGCAGCGGCGCATCGACCTCCCGGCCGGGCACCGCGCCGAGGACGTACTGACCGGGGCGCGAGAGATCCTGGACGAGTTGCGGACCTCGCTCGACGTCCCCGCCCAGCGCATCCTGGGCGCGGGGCTCACCCTTCCCGCGCCCGTGGACGCCGAGTGCCGCGGCCTCGGTTCGGAGGCCATCCTCCCGGCGTGGGCCGGGCTGGACCTGCGAGCGCTGGCCACCGGGACGCTGGGCTGTCCCACCGTGGTGGAGAACGACGCGAACGCCGGGGCCGTGGCCGAGCACGCGCTCGGCGCGGGGCGTGGGACGGCTCACATGGCCTACCTCAAGCTCTCGCACGGCGTGGGTGCCGGGCTGATCCTGGGCGGCGGGCTGTACCGCGGGGCCACCGGGTCCGCGGGTGAGATCGGCCACGTGACGCTCGACGAACGCGCGGGGCTGTGCAGGTGCGGCAACCGAGGGTGCCTCGAGACCTTCGTGTCCTCCCAGACCGTGCTGGACGTCGTGGCCTCCTCGGGTCGGCGCGTGGAATCCGTGGGTGACGTGGTCCGGGAGGCGCTGGCCGGCGATCCCGGATGCACCCGGGTGATCACGGACACCGGGCGGTTGATCGGCGGCGCCGTGGCGCAGCTGTGCAATGCGTTCAACCCGGAACTCGTGGTCGTGGGCGGGGAGCTCGCGCGCGCCGAGGACCTGCTGCTCGATCCCGTGCGGGACGCAGTGCAGCGCTACGCGGTGCGCGGTTGCGTGTCCGGGCTGCGGATCGTCACCGCGCAGCTCGGGGCCCGGGCGCACCTCATGGGTGCGCTCATCCGTGCGCGGGCCGAGACGTCCCTCCCCGTTTAAGACGTCCGGGGCGCGCCGGCCGCCGCAAACGACACGCGGGAAATTTGTCTTCGACTCATGGACATTTTGTGATCTGGGTCCTACCCTGGGTTCACTGTCCTTCCCCGGCAGCTGCCCTCCCTGGTCCCACGAGCTGGTTCCAGGAGACGAAAACCCGCCTCGTACGGGCCCCTCGACCGGTACATCCCCGGAACGGGACGCATGATGCCCGGGAGCGGGAAGCGTTGAATTTCGATACAGCAAGGGAGCTGCGGGATGAGCCATCCAGCGCAAGCACACTCGCCGGAGCGTCATCAGACGAACACCGGCGCGGTCATTCGCATCACCACCGTGGCCGCGTTCGGCGGCCTCCTCTTCGGGTACGACTCCGCCGTGATCAACGGTGCGGTCTCCTCCATCCAGTCCACGTTCGACGTGGGTCCGGCGCCCCTGGGCTTCGCGGTAGCCGCGGCCCTCCTGGGCGCCGCCGTGGGTGCGTTCTTCGGTTCCCGCATCGCGGACCGCACGGGGCGCATCCCCATCATGAAGATCGCGGCACTGCTGTTCCTGCTCTCGGCGATCGGCTGCGGTTTCACGCAGTCCATCGAATGGCTCGTGTTCTGGCGGGTCGTGGGCGGTATCGGCGTGGGTGTGGCGTCCGTGATCGCACCGGCGTACATCGCGGAGGTCTCCCCCGCACACCTGCGCGGACGCCTGGGCTCCCTGCAGCAGATGGGTATCGTGCTGGGCATCTTCCTGTCCCTGCTCATCGACGCCCTGCTCGCCCACGCGGCCGGTGGCGCCGCCAACGAGATGTGGTTCGGGCTGGCCGCGTGGCGCTGGATGTTCCTGGTCATGGCCGTACCCGCCGTGCTGTACGGCATCGGCGCGTTCCTGATCCCCGAGTCGCCGCGCTACCTGGTCTCGGTGGGTCGTCCGGACGAGGCGCGCGCCGTCCTCTCCCGGATCCACGGTGACGACGCCGTGGACGCCCGCGTTTCCAAGATCCGCAGCACCGTGGACGACGAACGCAAGCCCCGCTTCGCGGACCTGCGCGGTTCCATGGCCGGGCTCAAGCCCGTGGTGTGGGTGGGCATCGGCCTGGCCGCCCTGCAGCAGTTCGTGGGCATCAACGTGATCTTCTACTACTCCAACGTGTTGTGGGAGTCAGTGGGCTTCAAGGAGTCCGATTCGTTCACCATCTCCGTGGCCACTTCCGTGGTCAACGTGGCGGTGACCATCGTGGCCATCTTCCTGGTGGACCGGATCGGGCGCCGACCGCTGCTGCTCCTGGGCTCCGCCGGCATGGCCCTGTCCCTGGGTGTGATGTCCGTGGTGTTCGCGACTGCCACCAAGGTCATGGTGGACGGCCAGCTCACCCCCGAGCTCGGCCCCGTGGCCGGACCCGTGGCGCTGATCGCCGCCAACCTGTTCGTCGTGTTCTTCGGTGTCTCGTGGGGTCCGCTCATGTGGGTCCTGCTCGGTGAGATGTTCCCCAACCGCATCCGCGGCGCGGCGCTGGCCGTGGCCGGTGCGGTGCAGTGGATCGCCAACTGGGCCGTGACCGTCTCCTTCCCCTCACTGTCCAACTTCTCGCTGGGACTGACCTACGGCATCTACGCGTTCTTCGCGCTGGTGTCCCTGGTCTTCACCATCAAGATGGTGCGGGAGACCAACAACGTGGAACTCGAGGACATGCACGCCTGATCCCACTCTCCCCGTCCCGATGCCCCGGTTCGCGTTACACGCGCACCGGGGCATCGTCACACCGGGTTCAAGGCCGTGATAACAGCTCGTCGTAATACCGGTAGGGGTCCGGTGTTCGGGTATTTTCAAGACAGATTTGCCGCTGCCCGGGCATCGGGGCCCGGGAAGCACGACACATTCAACGACGAAAAGAGAGCCTCCCATGACGCAGCACACCGACTCCTCGACCTCAGGACGCAAGTCCGCGGGCCACGTGATCGTGGATTCCCTCGCGGCGCACGGGGTCGAGCGCGCCTACGTGGTTCCCGGCGAGAGTTACCTGGACGTCCTGGACGGGCTCTACGACTCCCCCATCGACACTGTGGTGTGCCGTCAGGAGGGTGGCGCCGCGTACATGGCAGAAGCGGACGGGAAGATGAACGACGTCCCGGGCGTGGCCATGGTGACCCGTGGTCCCGGCGCAGCCAACGCGCACGTGGGCCTGCACACCGCGTGGCAGGATTCCACGCCCATGGTGTTGTTCGTGGGACTCATCCCGTTCGAGCACCGTGAGAAGGAAGCGTTCCAGGAGTTCGACCCGCATCAGTGGTTCGCCTCCGGGGCCAAGCGCGTGATGGTCCTGGACCACGCGGAGCGGGCCTCTGAGTACGTGGCCGAGGCCATGTTCGCCGCGCGTTCCGGGCGTCCGGGGCCCGTGGTGGTGGGCCTGCCCGAGGACATCATCACCCGGCAAATTGAACCCACGGTGCACCCGGAGATCCCGGTGGCCGGCGGCGGGATGACCGTGGAGGACTGGAAGGCCCTCGAGTCCGCGCTCAAGGAGTCCCAGAAGCCCCTGTTTGTCTTCGGTGGTAACGATTGGACCTCGCAGGGCGCGCAGCATTTCACCGCGTGGCTCGAGGAACACCACATCCCCGCCGCCGCGGAGTGGCGCTGCGAGGGCACCGTCCCGTTCGACTCCCCCTCGTACGTGGGACCCATCGGTTACGGCCGCCCCAAGCCCACCCACGATCTGCTGGAGGAGACCGACCTGCTGGTGTTCGTGGGCACGGTCCCCGGTGATGTGATCACCAACGGCTTCCTGGTGCGCCAGGACTGGACCAAGAAGAACTTCATCGTGACCATGGACCCCTCCATGCGCGGGCGTTCCGGCGCGGTGACCTACCAGATCGTGGCCAAGCCGGACGTGTTCGTGCGTGACCTGGTGCGCATGAACCTGCCCGTCTCGGACGTGTGGCGGAACTGGTGCGCGCGGATGCGTCAGCAGCAGGTGGATTTCTCCACCCCCAAGGACGCCTCCCCCGCGGACGGCCCGGCTTCGATGGACACCATGATGGCGAACCTCGTTGCGACCCTCCCCGAGGACGCCATGGTCACCTTCGGCGCGGGCGAGCACACCAACTGGGCCCACCGCTACTTCCCCACGAACGGCTACGCGTCCATGATCTCCGCGCGCAACGGCTCCATGGGTTACTCGATCCCCTCCGCTGTGGCGGCGTCCCTGAACTACCCCGGCCGCCGCGTGATCTCGATCGCCGGGGACGGCGAGTTCCTCATGAACGGCCAGGAACTCGCGACCGCCGCGCAGTACGGCGCCACTCCCCTGGTCATCGTGATGGACAACCAGGAGTACGGCACCATCCGTACCCACCAGGAACAGCACTACCCGGGTCACGTCTCCGGGACCCAGCTGAAAAACCCGGACTTCGCGGCCATGGCCACGGCGTTCCACGGTTTCGGCGTGCGTGTGGAGCGCGAGTCCGAGATCCCCGGGGCGCTTGAGCAGGCCTACAAGGCGATCGACGGGGACCACACGTTCGCGTTGATCCACCTGGTCGTCCAGCAGCGCAACAAGGCATACTGATCCCGATATAAATACTTGTCACGACGCCGCGTCGCCCGTCCCCAGGGAGGGGCACCGCGGCGTCGTCGTCCGTTCAGGACACGCGCGCGAGGATCACCGCAAGGGGTGGGCGGCCTGATCCCGGTACATCCGCCCGACGACGACCGCGACCACGCCGAGCGTGGGGGTCAGCAGTGCGACGCCCCAGAAGATCGCTTCCGGTGACAGCACCTGCGAGACGGGTCCGGCCACGGCCATGGAGATGGGCATGAGGGACAGCGAAACGAAGAAGTCCAGGGACGAGATCCGCCCCAGCATGTGCCCGGGCACCCGCCGTTGCAGGAGCGTGCCCCAGATGACCTGACCCGCGCCACCCGTGGCCCCGAAGATGCACAGCGCCGCCGCCATGACCCACCACGAGTCGGTGCCACCCACCAGACCGAACGGCAGGGTGCCGAAACCCCACAGCCAGATCATGGTCGTGAGGTACTTGCGGGGCAGTTGCACTGATGCCATGATGCTCGAGCCCACGGCCGTGGACACGCCGTACAGCCCCAGCATGGCGCCGTAACTCGCGAGCGATCCGCCCAGCCGGTCCACCACCAGGAACGGGACGAGCACCTCGAGCGGGCCGATGAACAGGAACACCGCGCTCATGGCCCACAAGAGCGTCCACAGCAACCACGGGGTGCGCACGCAGTACCGGAACCCGTCCACAAGATCGCGAAGGACGGAGGGCCGGGCGGTGTCCACCGCAGGGATCGGTCCGGTGACCTCGCGCTCCGGGATCCGTAACCGCAGCATGAAGGACAGCGCGATCGCGTGGCACACCGCGATCGCCAGGACGGACGCCCCCGGGAGGGCCAGGCCCGTGAGGACCCCGCCCACCGCGGGCCCGGCCGCGATCTGCAGCAGGGGGCGGGCCGTGCCCTCCACGCCGTTGGCCGCGAGCAGCTGATCGGGCGGCAGGATCCTGGGCAGGGCCGCGGAGTAGGCGGGGTAGAAGAACCCCACGGTGCCGGCGAAGACGAACGCGGCGAGCGCGAGGTGCCAAAGCGCGAGGGTGTCAGTCCAGGTGAGGATCACGATGGTCAACGCCGTGACCAGGTTGGTGACCTCCACGCACCGCAGGATAAGTCCCAGGGGCAGGCGGTCCGCGGTGACCCCGCCGAGCAGCACGAAGCACACCATGCCCACCGCGCCGGCGGCCATAACGAGGGACAGTTGCACTGCGGAACCCCCGAGCGCCATGACCCGCGCCACGAGGGCCACGGCCCACAACCCGGAGCCGAAGACGCTCATGCACATGGCCACGGCGAGCACCGTGTACGCACGTGACGAGAACGGCCGCAGGGCCCGGGGAAGTTTCACCCGCACAGGTTACCGGTACGTTGTCACGGGGACCACACCGGTGCCATACGGTGAGGACGGAAGCCTGTCCGTCCCCGCCGTGGAGGAGTCATCGTGCGCGCAACCCATGTCCTCGAGAAGGGGATCATCTTGACCGAGCAGTGACCGACCCCGGAGGCCACGCGGGCACGTGCGTGATCATGGGTGCGGGCTTCGCGGATCTGTTCTTCCTCCAGGACGCGCTGCGCCGGGGCTTCGAGCAGGTGATCGTCTCGGACAAGCAGGAATCACGCTTGCGGATCGCCCGGGAGCTGGGGGCGCACACGGTCCGGGTCCCGGACGAGGAACTGGCCTCCGTGGCCGCCCGGTCCGAGCCCGGTCTCGTATCCTTCCACAAGGCCGTGCGCCGCATCCACGACGGCGAGGTGACCGTGGACTACTGCCTGGGCCCCGTATACCCGTTCGAGGAGGCCGGCGAGGTGCTGCGGATCGTCGAACGCGGCGGGGACGGCCACGTCAAGTTCACGATCGTCCCGTAGCACTCTCCTGCGGCCCCCGGTCCCGGAACCCCTTGAGGATCTGCAGGGCCACCGGGATCACCGAGATCACCACGATCAGGATCGCGATCAGGTCCACGTGGTCACGGATCAGCGGGATCCCGCCCAGCAGGGACCCGGCCACCACCATGATGGTCACCCACAGGAAGCCACCCAGGACGTTCCACCCCACGAAGCGGCGGTACGGGTGGCGCGCCGTGCCCGCCACGAGCGGGACGTACGTGCGGATGATCGGGACGAAGCGCGCGAGCACGATCGCCCTGCCGCCGTAGCGCAGGAAGAAGTCCTCCGTGCGGTTGAGGTAGGAGGTCTTCAGGAACCGGGCGTCGTCGGAGAAGAAGCGCCGGCCGAACCGGTTACCCAGGAAGTAGCCCACCTGGTCCCCCGCGACCGCCGCGATGAACGGTACCAGGATCATGAGCCACAGCGGGACCTGCAACGCCTCGTGCAGCAGTCCACCCGTGAACAGCAGGGAGTCCCCGGGCAGGAACGGGAACAACAGCCCCGATTCCACGAACACCATCAGGGTGGTCCCGGCGAGCGCCCACGGCCCCAGCTGCTCGAGCAGTTGGGCGGGATCGCCTAGCGGTGGCAGCTGCGGGATCAGCGTTCCCGCGGTGTGCAGCAGTTCAAGCGTCATGGTGACCCACTCTTCTCCTCGTGGGCCGGGTGCCGCGCACCACGGTCCTGTTCCTCCCCGGACGACGGCGCTCGCCCGGGGTAGCTCGTTCGTCCCGCGGTGTGCCCGCAACCGGGGTCGCGCGGGGCGCGATCACGGCTGCTGCGGCTTCACGAACGGGAAACTCAGGACGTCGCGGATGGTCGTGGCGGTCATGAGCATGACCAACCGGTCCAGCCCGATCCCCATGCCACCGGCCGGGGGCATGCCCACCTCCAGGGCGTCCAGGAAATCATTGTCCACCTGCATGGCCTCGAGGTCCCCCGCGGCGGCCTTGAGCGACTGCTCCGTGAGCCGGCGGCGCTGGACCACCGGGTCGGTCAGCTCGGAGTACGCCGTACCGACTTCCATGCCGTTGACCACCAGGTCCCAGCGTTCCACGAGCCCGCCATCGGAGCGGTGGGGTGCGGTCAGCGGGGAGGTCTCCTCCGGGAAGTCGCAGTAGAACGTGGGGAACACGGTGTGCGGTTCCACGAGCTCCTCATAGAGGCTCTCGAGCACCGCCCCGGGGCCCATGCCCGGACCGATCACCACGTCGTGCTGCGCGGCCACTGCGAGCAGGGTCTCGAAGTCCGACTCGATCGAGATCCGCCGTCCCACCGCCTTGCTCACCGCATCCGTCACGGCGATCACGGGCCACGGCCCGGACACGTCGGTCAGCACGGGCGCGGCGTCGGGGTTGTGCACGTCGTACAGGGGCAGCACCTGGGTACCGTGCAACGCCTGGGCCACCGTCTTGATCATCGTCTCGGTCAGCTCGCGCATGACCGTGTAATCCGCGAACGGGTGGTACGCCTCGAGCGCGGTGAACTCCGGGTTGTGGGTCGCGTCCGCGCCCTCGTTGCGAAAGTTGCGGGCCACCTCGAAGATGGGCCCGCTGCCCGCCACGAGCAGTCGCTTGAGGTACAGCTCGGGTGCGATCCGCAGCGTGAGGTCCATCCCGTACGCGTTGATGTACGTGCGGAACGGGCGCGCCGAGGCCCCACCGTGCACCGTGTTCAGCACCGGTGTCTCGACCTCGCGGTAGCCCTGCCCGGTCAACACGCGGCGCACGGTGTCCACCGCGAGCGAGCGCTGACGCAACAGGTCCATCCCGCGCGGGTGCACCAGGAGGTCCATGGACCGCTTGCGCAGCCGCTGTTCCGGGTTCTCGAAACTGCCGAACGGGACGGGCTGCAGCGCCTTCGCGGCCATCGTCACCCGCTCGGCGAGCACGGACTCCGTGCCGGTGCGGGACACACCCCAGTGCCCGTCCACCACCACGAGATCACCCACGTCCAGGTTGGGCCGGATCGCCGCCCAGGACGCGTCCACGCGCTCGCGGTCCACGAGCACCTGCACGGTCGCGCCGCCGTCGGTCAGGTCCAGGAAACCCACGCCTCCGAAGTCGCGGAACCTGCGGACGCGCCCGCTCGTGCGCACGGCCGACGACGCCGCGGCGTCGCCCCGGCGCGCGAGCACCGCAGCGAGGGGCTCGGCCTCCGCAAGACCCACAGGGTAAGGGTCGATCCCCGCGTGGGCCAGGGCACGCGCGTGCCGCATGCGGTGGCGGGTCTGCTGCGAGCGCTTGGGGGCCAGGACGCGCCTGGGTGCGGGTTCGTGGTCGATCGCGCGCACCGCGGCGAGTGTTTCGGCGTCGAGCTGCGGCTGTGACCCCGTGCGCACGAACACCGCGGGCAGGAACCCCTCCACCTGGGCCGTGGCGGCCGCCATGCGGGGCAGGGACAGGAAGCCGTCGAAGCACGCGTAGCGGGGTACCCACTCGGGCAGGTACTTGGCGTTGGCCCGGTACAGGCTCTCGAGCTGGAAAAACCGGTCCATGAAACCCAGCACCGAGGAGTTGAAGCGGGTGATCACACCAGCACCGAGCTTCTCGGAGTCCTCGAAGACCCCGCGGAACATCGCGAAGTTCAAGGAGACCTCGCGGATCCCGTGGGACGCCCCGTAGTCCATGAGCTCCGAGACCATCAGTTCCGTGGTGCCGTTCGGCGCCTGGGGGCTGCGCCGCATCACGTCCAGGGACAGTCCGCGCCGACCCCACGGGACGAACGAGAGCAGGCCCAGCGCCGCGCCGTCGCGATCGCGGGCGACGACGAGCATGCAGCGACCGTCCGCCGGGTCCCCCCAGCGGTTGAGCGCCATGGAGAACCCGCGGTCCGGTTCGTTCCCGCGCCACTCGTCCGCGAGCCGCCCCATGCGCTCGAGCTCCTGCGGGTCGAGGTCCTCGTGCCGGGCGATCTCCACCGTGAGCCCGGCCCGGCGCGCATGCCGCACCGCCCGGCGCACCGCGGTCATCGAGGAGTTGGCCAGGGAGAAGCGGTCGGGATGCAGGACGGCCTCGTCCCCCATGACCAATACGCTCATTCCCTGAGAGGCATACACCCGTGCACCCCGTTCGGATGCCGAGGTGACGGCCGGGAGTAGGCCGTAGTGATGCGTGCGCGCGAGCCAGCGTTCCACGGCGTTCGTCCACGCCGCGGGGTCCCCCACCGGGTCACCGGAGGCGATCGCCACCTGACCCACCACCCGGAAGGTGACGCATGCGCGTCCGTCCACGGAGAAGACCGAGATCTTGTCGCGGCGGGTCGCGAAGTACCCCAGGGAGTCCTCGTCACCGTACTGCGCGAGCAGCGAGCGCACCGCGATCTCGTCCCCGGGCCGCCACGACGCCGCACGGGAGGACGAGCGCAGGAAGATCAGCACCGCGAGCACGATCGTCAGGGCCAGCGACACGGAGGTCAGTTCGGGGAGCCACGGCGGGACCGTGCCGTGGAAGTGTCGCCGGGGGCCCGCCCAGCCGAGGCTGCGCACGAGGGCCTGGGCGAGGACGTTCCAGTCGTCGATCGCCGAGTTCGTCGTGACCAGTAGCACCGCGTGGGTGGCCATGATCGTCAGGATCACACCGCCCACGAGGGTCCCCAGGGCGGCCATCGCACCGCGCGGGGCCGTGCGCGCGGGGAACGCCGGGCGCAACCACCACAGCAGGCACAGCGCGGCGATGCCCACCACGATGGCCACGACGTCCAGGGTCACGAACACCACGGAGGGGATGGGCCCGTGATTGGGGACCTCGGGGCCCATTGCCCGCAGGACCTCCTGGAACACGGACCACAACACACCCACGATCTGGGTGATCGCGACCGTGACCAGCGCAATGCGCTTGCGGCGCACGAGCGCACCGGTGAGCAACCCGAGCACCACCACGGACACGAGCGAGGGCGCCACGGGGATGTTGAGGGTCCCGAAGAGCAGGGTGGGCAGCGGATTGATGCGCACCACCCAGTGCAGCAGGAGCAGGACCACCCCCACGAGGGTGGCCACGGCGAAGACCCACGTGAGGATCCTCGCCCACCGCCGTTGCGCCGGCGTGGTGGTGCTGAGCTCGGGCACACGGCAACCGTGCGCGAGCTGGGCGTCAACCATCAACTTCCCCTTACGGGCCCGGCGAGTGTAGCGCGCGGCGCCGATGTACCTATGCTGTTTTTCCGTGCGGCTACCCATTGGTTATGTCTTATTCCGCCGGGCTTCGTACTGCACACAAGATACGTGGGGAATCTCTGGAAACGAGCAATTCGCAATGGCGTTCTTCGAGCTGAACGGGTGGCCCCTGTTCATCATCACCGTGACCTTGGCCTTCCTGGCGCTGGCATTCACCGTCGTGGTGCTGCCGCGGCAACGCCGGCCGGGAATCCTCAAGTACGTGATGCAATTCGTGGGCGTGGCGCTCGTGTCCCTGTTGGTGCTGGTGGGGATCTTCCTCAAGATGAACATGGACAACCAGTGGTATTCCAGTTGGGGGGACCTACTCTCCGACGGTGGCGGCCAGGTGGCCGTCACGGATGTGGGTGCCACCGCCGCGGCGGCCAAGCCCATCAAGGACCTGCCGCATCGGGCGTTCAACGCCATGCAGACGAACCCCACGCAGAACGCGTTCTTCGGGTCCCAGATGGATCCCAACAACACGTCAGGGCAGTGGGTGAATCTGAAGATTCACGGACCGCAATCCGGCATCACGCAGGAAGCCACCGTCTGGTTACCGCCGTCCTACATGACACAACCGCAGCGGGCGTATCCGGTGATCACCGCTTTCACCGGTTTCCCCGGGGACGTGAAGACCTATACCAAGGCCATGGACATCGCCCAGCACATTCGTTCGCGGGTCAACAGCGGCGCCATGCGGGAAGCCATCGTGGTGATCCCGAACGTTTATCCCGGTAACAACGACACCGAATGCGTGGACAGCAACAACGGTCAGTGGGAGAGCTATGTGAGCAAGGACGTGGTCTCGTGGATCCGCGGCAATCTACGGGTGTCCACGGACCGGGAAGCCTGGAGCACGTTGGGCTACAGCGCCGGTGGTTGGTGCTCGTCCATGTTCGCCGTGCGTCACCCGGACGTCTGGGCCAGCAGCGTGAACCTGGCCGGGTACTTCGCCCCCACGTACAGCAAGGGCCAGCAGTGGAAGACCACGGATCCTCGCTCCTACGACCTGGCCTCGGTCGTGGCCCGGGACAAACCGGACGTGAAGATCTGGTTCTTCTCCGGCGGTGAGGACACCATCTCGGTCGACGCGGTGCGCAAGTTCGCGGCGTCGGTATCTCCGCCCACGACCCTGGTGTCCAACCTCTCACAGAGCGGCGGCCACCGCGTGGCGCTGTGGGAGGCCCAGCTGGATCCGTCCCTCGAATGGCTCGGCCGCACGTCCCCGGCCTTCGCGCCCGTGAGCTCCTGACCGGCACGGCGTAGATGAACACCCAGGAATACGCGCTCAGCGTCCTGCTCACGGCCCTGGGTGGTTTCGACCCCGCGCCCATGCTCATCTTCGCGGCAGCTTTGGGCGCGGGGATCCGGAAACGGCACATCATGGGCTCCGCCGCGGTGCTGCTGGGCGGCACCGCCGCGTGGGGCATGACCCTGACCCTGCTCGTGGGCCCCGGTCTGCAGCGCGTGAACTGGGGGAACTCCTCCGCCACGGCAGCATCTCGGCGGGGATCGAACTGGTCCTCGCCCTGGCCATCGGTGGCTACGCCGTGTGGCGGGTGGTGGCGGCGCGGCGCTCCCGGGGCCGCGACACCCCCGAGGAGAAGCCCGCCACGAGTCCGTGGGCCCTGTACGTGACCGCGGTGGTCTTCGTGGGCATCGTGATCTTCGATCTCCCGTTCGACGTGCACGTGGCCACCGCCGCCTCACAACCCCCGTCCCACGGGGTGGCCGGATGGATCGCGTGGTCCCTCATCAGTCAGTTCCCCCTGACACTTCTGATGCTACTGACGATCCTGGGGAAACAGCAGCGGTTTTCCCGGGTCATGCGCAGGGCATGGGCCGCCGTGTCCCCGTGGGTCAACCGGCTGGTCACCGCGGTGCTGGGCCTCGCGGCGATGCTCATGCTCCTGGACGCCGGGGAGTTCCTGCTGGTGGGCCACTTCCTGGTCCAGTAAAGCGCGGGCCAGGTGTCCGCGGAGCGCGGGTGGGGCGTCAGACGGCCTGTTGCGAGGCCGTCACCGGGAGGCCGGCCTCGAGCCGACGCCGCCGGTCCGCCTTCTGGCGCTTGACACCCGCGAGCGCGAGGAGACCTCCGATCACGGCCAGCGCGGCCGCCACGAGGGCCGGGGAGCGGTAGCCGAAACCGGCGGAGATCACCGCACCGCCCAGTAGGGCCCCGATCGAGTTGGCAACATTGAACGCCGCGTGGTTGAGCGATGCGCCCATGAGCTGGGCGGGCCCCGCCGCCGTAATGAGCCAGCTCTGGATGCTGGGCATGATGAACGAGTTGGCCAGTGCCATGAAGAACCCGGCCACGAAGATCCCCACGGGGGATCCCGCGAGCGCCCCCACGAGCAACAGTGCCGCGGTGAGGGCCGGGAAACCCACGGCCATGGTGCGCCGGGCACTGCGGTCCGCGCTGATCCCGCCCAGGATGTTGCCCAGGGTCATGCCGATTCCCACGACCGCAAGCAACCACGGGATGCCGGCGCCGGACAGCCCCGCCAGCTCACGGCTCATCTGGGTGAGGTAGCTGTAGATCGCGAAGAACCCGCCGAAACCGATCCCCGCGATCCCCATAACGATCCACACCTGCGGCAGCCGGAACGCCCGCAGTTCACGGCGCCGGCTCGCTCCGACCACCCGGTCCTGGTGGGGGACGGTCAGCCACACGCCGATCGCAGTGACCGCGAAGACCACGGCCACCGCGACGTATGCCATGCGCCAGCCGTAGGCCTGACCGACCGCCGTCATCACGGGGACACCTACGACGTTGGCGACCGTGAGCCCCGATAAAGCGAGTGCCACACCCTTGGCCTGGTTCCCCGGACCCATCACGGTGGCGGCCACGAGGGACGCCAGACCGAAGTATGCGCCATGGGGAATACCCGCGAGGAACCGCATCACCAGGAGGGACTCGAACGTGGGCACGATTGCCGAGGCGAGGTTGCCCATGAGCAGTGCCGCGGCCATCACGAGCAGCATCGTGGTGCGGGAGGACTTCGCGGCGAAGAAGGAGATGACCGGGGCCCCGACCACGACACCTATGGCGTACGCGCTCACGAGCCACCCGGCGCGTGCGATCCCGGTCTCGGAGGACGCACCGTAGAGATCGGGCAGGAGGTTCTGGGCGATCTGGGGCAACAGTCCCATGGACGCGAATTCCGTGCAGCCGATGCCGAAACCGCCCAGGGCCAGGGCGAACAGCGCGAGTCTGCGACGGGCGGGGGTCAACTGGGACATGGACGCGCGACCTTTCGAGGATTCGCAGGTGGGGCTCCCCAGAGGGATGCGGGCGAGTGGCCGCAGAGACCGTGGCGATCGGTCCGTGGCCTATGACAGCGCACCGCGCAGGCGCTCGTAGCGGGTGAACCGCGCGGGCGGACCATTCGGGCAGCACCCGGGCGGGCACAGGATCAGTACAACACGGTGCACGCGCGATTTATTCACGAGCCCGCACACGTGTGGGTGAGGTCACGATCGTGAACTGTCCCCACCCCGTGCACGAAAGTTATCCACAGGTGTGGAGAACCTTGTGCATATCGCGATCGACATGTCCCCTACGGGGCAGTCCTAGCGCACTGTCGCGGTATCCACAGGGGTGTTCACAGTTGTGGAATTACACATCTGTAAGTTGTTAACAGGTGTGGACAACCCCTGTGGACAGCCATTGGGACGCACGGATCAGAGCGCGATCCCCGACCCGGATCCGGCGGAACGGGAGAGCTTTCCCTGCTTGCGGCCGGGCCCGGTCAGAGTCGGCGACGCAGCCCCGGCAGCATGGCGAGCGCCACGAGACCACCGGCGATCAACCCGCCCACGTGCGCCTGCCAGGCGATGCCGCCCACCAAGAAACCGAAAGCCAGGTTGATCGCGATCAACACCGCAATGGGCGTGATGTTGTTCTTGAAGTGGCGCATGAACACGAACATGGCGCCGAAGAGCCCGAAGACGCCGCCGGACGCCCCGATGACGAGCACCCACGGATCACCGAGCAACAGCACTCCCACGGATCCGCCCAGCACGGACACCACGAACAGGACGGCCATCCGCCAGGTCCCCAGCAGCGGCTCGAGCATCCGACCGAAGAGATAGAGCGTGTACATGTTGAGCAGTAGGTGCAGCGGTGAGGGCATCGCGTGGACGAAACCGCTCGTGAGCATCCGCCACGGCTGGGTGTCCGTGAGCGAGGGAGCGTATCCCAGGATGCTCGTCAGGCTATAGGGCGTGAACAGGCTCGTGAGCCACTGCAGGCCCCACATGACCACGCAGATCCCGATGAGCGTCCACGTCACGGGCATGCCCCCGACGCGCTGGGGGCTGCGACGACGGCGCGGCGCAGCGCCGTCGTACCCGCCGCGTGGCGCGCCACCCGGGTGGGCGGACTGCTGACCGTGGACGTACTGCCCGTACCGCGGGGCGGGAACGGGCGCGCCGCTCCACGGGGCGGGAGCGTCCGGGGCGCCGGCGGGCCGTCCGTGGTCCGGCGGGTCGTCGGGGTGGTGGGTCATGGTCATCCTCCGGGAGTGGGCGGGGCGGCTGGACGGGGCTCGAATACGGACGAAGCCCACCCGGGGACCGGGTGGGCTTCGTGCCGGGCGTGAAAGCTGCGGGTCAGAGCTTCTCGATGTCGATGGAGGTGATCACGCAGTCCTCCACGGGACGGTCCTGGCCGCCGGTGCGCACGTTGTTGAGCTCGTCCACGACCTTCTTGGACTCGTCGTCCGCGACCTCACCGAAGATGGTGTGCTTGCCCTGCAGCCACGTGGTGGGCGCGGTGGTGATGAAGAACTGGGAGCCGTTGGTGCCGCGGCCGTTGCGGGTACCGGCGTTGGCCATGGCCAGCATGTACGGGGCGTTGAAGTTCAGTTCGGGGCTGATCTCGTCGTCGAAGTTGTAGCCCGGGCCACCGATGCCCTGGCCCAGCGGGTCCCCGCCCTGGATCATGAAGTCCTTGATGATGCGGTGGAAGACGACGTCCTTGTAGAGCGGGCCGTTCTGCTTCTCACCCGTGCGGGGGTCCGCCCATTCCTGGGTGCCGTCCGAGAGACCCACGAAGTTCTTGACCGTCTTGGGCGCGTGGTTGCCGAAAAGGTCCACCACGATGTCCCCGTGGTTGGTGTGGATGGTGGCCTTGTGCGTGGCGATAGCGGAAGTCATGATTCACATTGTGACACGGCGTCCTCGGGGTCGGCAGAACGCTCCCGAGGTGTTCAGCGCACAGTGAAAAGGGCTGGGGTGTCGCTTTTCCCCAGGAATCCCGGGGTTGTCAGACCGTATGCTGAAGGTGGAGATTTTTACGGTCACCACTGTAGGAGGGACACACAATGAGCTTGTTCAAGAGCAAGGCCCAGAAGCAGACCGAGCACGCCAGGAAGAACGCCGAGTCCAAGGTCGTCAGCGCTGGGGACTGGCTCTCCAGCGAGATCGGTGAGCTCGGGGAGAAGCTGCAGCACGGCGTGCAGGCGGGTGCGTCCGCCCTCGCGAGCGGTGTGGAGGCCACGGGTCCCTACGTCCAGGACGGTCTGGGCAAGGCGCAGAACCTCGGTGAGGACATCAAGCACCGCGGCGAGAAGGCCAAGGCCGCCGGTGCCGCTGCCGCCGCCCCCATGGCCGCGAAGGCCGCCAAAAAGACCGCCGAGGGCCGTGCCGTGGCGCAGGACAAGTACTCCGGCGCCGTGGCCGCGCTGGCCTCCAAGGTCGCCCACGCGGACACCTCGGACCAGTTCGACGCCCTCGTGGCCAAGCTGACCGGTGACAAGAAGACCGTCAAGCGCATCCAGAAGGCCGCGAAGAACTCGGCCAAGGAATACGCCAAGCAGCAGAAGAAGGCCCAGGGTGGCCACAAGGGTCTGCTGCTCCTCGGTCTCCTCGCCGCCGGTGGCGTGGCCGGTGTGGCCGCGTGGCGCGCGTCCCGCCCGGTGCAGGACCCCTGGAAGACCCCCGTCACGGCCTCCCCGCGTGTCTCGGCTTCCCCGGTCAACACGAACTCCACGGTCGCCGCCGGCACCGGTGTGAAGGTGGACGACGTCAAGGACCCCACCTCCTCCGCCCAGAAGGCGGGCACCGCGTCCCAGGCCGCCCACCGCGCCTCGGACAGCGTGAAGTCCGTGGCCGAGGACGCCAAGCAGACCGTGAACGAGGTCAAGGAGCAGATCAAGGGCTCCAAGACGGACGACATGGGCACCCCGGACAACCGCTCCAAGCACAACCCGGGCGATCCCAAGCACTGAGCCGGTTCTCGCGCGTCGACCGCGCGTGACCCGCACGACGACGGCGCCGCATCCCTTCGGGGGTGCGGCGCCGTCGTCGTACCGGAATGAACACACGAACCCGTGCATGGCGAGCGCACGGGCTACATGGAAGGAACTCATGAGTCGTTCGCTGCGAACGCACGGGCCGTGCGGGGAGACCCGCGGCCCCGTGCGGTGGGACTCAGGAGAAGATGTCGGAGACCGTGTCCCACATCTGGTAGACGCCCAGGATGATGAACAGCACGGCGCAGACCACCAGGACCGCGTTGGTGAACACACCGTTGCGCCAGCGCTTGGGCGTGCGGGACGTGTTGAGCAGTCCCAGCAGCGTGACCGCCAGGAACGGCATGAACAGTGCCCCGAGCACGCCGTAGAGCAGGATGAGGAACACGGGCCGGTCCAACAGGAGCAGGAGCATGGGCGGGAACGTGAGCCACAGCAGGTAGAACTTGAAGTACTTCCCGCCGTTGCGGGTGTCCGGGTGGCCGCTGGGCTTCTTGCGGATGTTGCCCCAGTAGTCCGCGAACATGAGGGACACCCCGGACCACACACCCACCACCGAGGAGAACGAGGCCGCCCAGAACCCCACGAGGAACGCGATGCCGATGACGTCCCCGTAGCGGTCGCGCAGCACCCGGTCCAGGTCCAGCAGGCCCTTGTCCCCGGCGCTGATGGCATAGCCGGCGGAGTAGAGGACCTCGGCACCCACCACGAGCATCGCGAGCACGAAGATACCGGTCACGGTGTAGGCCACGGTGTTGTCGAGCTGCATCACGCGCATCCACCGCGGTTGGTGCCAGCCCTTCTCCCGCAGCCAGTAACCGTAAGCCGCGAGGGTGATCGTGCCGCCCACGCCGCCGGCCAACGCGAGCGTGTAGACCACACCGCCCTGCGGGATCACGGGGATCAGCCCGGTAAGCATCTGAGGGATGTTGGGCAGGGTGATGATCGCGAGCCCCACCATGACCAGGAACATGATCCCCACCATGGCCGCGGTGATCTTCTCGATCACCGCGTAGCGCCCCGCCCACACGATCACGAACCCGATCAGGCCCATGAGGATGGCCCACGCCCACAGGGGCAGGATGGGGAACAGCGCGGCGAGCGGCAGGGCGGAGGAGGACATGGCCGTGGCGCCGTACACGAATCCCCAGATCAGGATGTACGGACCGAAGTACCAGGACGTCCACCGGCCCAGGGAGCGCCAACCCTCGAAAATGGTGCGCCCGCTCGCGAGCGAGTACCGACCGGCGCCCTCCACGAGCACAATCTTCATGATCGTGCCCGCGATGACTGCCCACAACAGGGTGTAGCCGTAGCGCGAGCCGGCGGTCAGCGTGGCCACCATGTCCGCGGCACCCACGCCCGTGGCCGCCACCACGAGACCGGGACCGATCAGCTGCCACCGTTTGACCTTCTCCAACGACTCATCGGGGTCGATGGACGGAAGGGGTTGCAGCGGGGTCTTGTCGCGCATCGGGGGGCTCCACACTTCGGGCATGAATCAGGTCACAGTTGTGCTCATGCAGTCTTTCACGCGGGGTGCGCCACACTCCTTCGGTGGCGAAGTATGGCTGGTGTGTCCCCGCCGAGGACCGGGGACGCGCACGCAAAGCCGGGGACAGGAGGAACCGGGCCAGGACGAACCGGATGAAAGCGGATGAGCACGGAGCAGGAACAGGCCCGGCACGAAGGAACCCCCGGGGACCGGCGCTGCGGTCCCCGGGGGTTCTCGGATGTGGAGCCTAGGAGATTCGAACTCCTGACATCCGCCTTGCAAAGGCGGCGCTCTACCAACTGAGCTAAGGCCCCGTGTTCAATTGTAGTGCTGATCCTGCAGAACGCGGATCGCGGTACCGGGACGGTCAGTCCACGGGGTCCACGGCCGAATTCCACGCCTCTCGTTTGGCTTCCGCCTCGCGCCAGGACTTGAAGGCTGCCACGGACAAGCCGGCCAGTGCGGCCAGGGCTGCGATTCGTGCCTTCATGGGGACCCTCCGAACGAGATCATCTCGCGGTTGGCGGGAATTCGATGGGTGGGCGTACCAGGAATTGAACCTGGGACCTCTTCGTTATCAGCGAAGCGCTCTAACCGTCTGAGCTATACGCCCTCAGCGTGCACCGCCAGAATCGTCCTCTGATCGGCCACGCCAAGACTTTACCGGAGTTTCATCCGCCGCACAAAATCGGACGGACCGCGGGATCAGTCGTCGGTCAGGGTCACCCCGATGCCCCCGATCAGGGACGCCGCGATGTTGTACACGAGCGCCCCGAGCACGGACAGCACGGTCAGCAGGATGACGTTGACCACGGAGATGATCGTGGCGAACAGGGCCACGTTGCCGAGCGAGAGGAACCGCTTGATGTCCGTTCCCCCGGCGCTGCCGCCGAGCATGGACAGCAGTTCGTTAATCCCGTCGAACAGCCCGGTGAGGCTCAGCACGATCCACAGCACCAGGGACGCCACGACCGTGATGATCCCGAGCGCCACGGAGAGCAGGAAGGCCAGCTTGAGCACGGACCACGTGTCCACCTTGGACACCACGAGCCGTGCGCGGCGCACCTTGGCCCGGGGGGCGGGTCGCACGAGTCCCTTGCCGGAGCTCTTGGCGCTCTGCGGGGACGGCTTCTGGGGGGAAGAAGTCTTCACGGGCTGGCCCGCCTTCGAGGCTGAGCTCGCGCTCATGCGTCACCTCCGTTGTCGTTGTGCTCCAACGCTACTGCATCGTCGTCACAGACCGGCGCAGCGGCGTCGGCACCGTCCTGGCCCGCGGGGACGTCCGCGGTCGTGGCTTCGGGGGAGTCCATCGCGGAGCCGGGGGCGACGTCGCTCGGCCCGGTGGCCTCGGCGGCATCCTCCTCCGCGACCTCCTTCTCGATCTCCCGCTCGGCGTTGCGGGCGACCCCCACGATGGCGTCGTTGGGACCCGGCTTGGCGAAGATCACACCCATCGTGTCACGGCCGCGGGCGGGGACCTCGCTCACGTTGGAGCGCACGACCTTGCCGCTCTCCATGACCACGAGCACCTCGTCGTTCTCGCCCACGATCAACCCGCCCACCTGGCCACCGCGGACCTCGGCGAGTTTGGCAACCTTGATGCCCAGGCCACCGCGACCCTGCACGCGGTACTCCTGGACGCTCGTGCGCTTGGCGTAGCCGCCCTCGGTCACCACGAACACGTAGGAGTCGTCGCTGACCACGTTGGCGGAGAGCAACTCGTCCCCGGGGCGGAACTTCATGCCCGTGACACCGGAGGTCGCGCGACCCATGGGGCGCAGGGCGTCGTCGTCAGCGGTGAACCGCAGGGACTGGCCCAGGCGCGAGATCAGCATGACGTCGTCGTCAGTGTTCACGAGCATGGCCGAGACCAACTCGTCGTTCTCGCGCAGGTTGATCGCGATCACGCCCGCGGAACGATTGGTGTCGTAGTCCGTGAGCCGCGACTTCTTGATCAACCCGTTGCGGGTCGCGAGCACGAGGTACGGGGCGTCCTGGTAGGAGTGCAGCTCCATGACCTGGGCGATGCGTTCCTCGGGCTGGAACTCCATGAGGTTGGCCACGTGCTGGCCCTTGGCGTCCCGGCCGGCCTCCACGAACTCGTAGGCCTTGACGCGGTAGACGCGCCCGAGGGTCGTGAAGAACAGGATCCAGTTGTGGGTGCTCGTCACGAAGAAGTGCTCCACGACGTCGTCGCCGCGCAACTGCGCGCCCTTGATGCCGCGGCCACCTCGGTGCTGGGCGCGGTACTCGTCCGCGCGGGTTCGCTTGACATAGCCGTCGCGCGTGATGGTCACGACCACCTGCTCCTGCGGGATGAGGTCCTCCATGGAGACGTCCCCGTCGAAGCCGTAGAGCACCTCGGTGCGGCGGTCGTCACCGTAGTGGTCCACGATGCCCTGCAGTTCCTCCGAGATGATCTCGCGCTGACGCTCCTCGGACGCGATGATCGACTCGTACTCGGCGATCAACCGCTGCAGCTCGGCGTGCCGGTCCTGGATCTTCTGCCGTTCGAGCGCGGCCAGGCGGCGCAACTGCATGTTGAGGATCGCCTGGGCCTGGGCCTCGTCGATCTCGAGCAGCTCCATAAGCCCGGTGCGTGCCTGCTCCACGGTGGGCGAGCGCCGGATCAGGGCGATGACCTCGTCCAGGGCGTCCAGGGCCTTGAGCAGGCCGATCAGGATGTGCGCTTCCTCCTGCGCCTGCTTGAGGCGGTACGTGGTGCGCCGGACGATGACTTCCATCTGGTGGGTGACCCAGTGGTGCACGAACGCGTCCAGGGACAGCGTCCGGGGCACCCCGTCCACGAGCGCGAGCATGTTGGCGGAGAAGTTCTCCTGCAACTGCGTGTGCTTGTAGAGGTTGTTGAGCACGACTTTGGGTACGGCGTCCCGCTTGAGCACGATCACCAACCGCTGACCCGTGCGCCCCGAGGTCTCGTCGCGCATGTCGGCGATGCCCTGGACCCGCCCTTCCTTGACGAGGTCCGCGATCTTGATGGCCAGGTTGTCCGGGTTGACCTGGTACGGCAGCTCCGTGACCACGAGGCACGTGCGGTTGTGGATCTCCTCCACACTGACCACCGCGCGCTGCGTGATGGAACCACGACCGGTGCGGTAGGCCTGTTCGATGCCCTTGTGGCCGAGGATCTGCGCCCCGGAGGGGAAGTCCGGACCCTTGATCCGCTTGATGAGTTCCTCGAGCAGGGTCTCGCGGTCCACGTGCGGGTTCTTGAGGTACCACTGCACGCCGTCCGCGACCTCGCGCAGGTTGTGCGGGGGGATGTTGGTGGCCATGCCCACCGCGATGCCGGAGGAGCCGTTGACCAGCAGGTTGGGGAACCGCGCGGGCAGCACCACGGGTTCCTGCTGCTTGCCGTCGTAGTTGTCCTGGAAGTCCACGGTGTCCTCGTGGATGTCCTGGACCATCTCCATGGCCAGAGGCGCCATCTTGGTCTCGGTGTACCGGGGGGCCGCGGCGCCGTCGTTACCGGGGGAACCGAAGTTGCCCTGCCCCAGCGCGAGCGGGTAGCGCATGATCCAGTCCTGGATCAGTCGCACCAGGGCGTCGTAGATCGCGGAGTCACCGTGCGGGTGGTAGTTGCCCATCACGTCGCCCACCACGCGCGCGCACTTGTTGAACGAACGATCGGGGCGGTAACCGCCGTCGTACATCGTGTAGAGCACCCGCCGGTGCACGGGCTTGAGACCGTCCCGCACGTCCGGCAGCGCGCGCCCCACAATCACCGCCATGGCGTAGTCCAGGTAGGAGCGCTGCATCTCCGTCTGGAGATCGATCTGCTCCACGCGGTCGCCCGTGATCGCCACCTCGTCGGTCACGACGCCGTCGCCGGCCTCGGGTGCGTCCTGCGGGCCCACGGGGCCGTTGCCGTCCTGCGTCTCGTCACTCATGGGTTGCTGTTTCCTTCTCTCGTCCCCGGGATCATCGTTCATACTCGCGCCGGAATATTCCGGGCGTCACATGCTCAGATGTCCAGGAAGCGGATGTCCTTCGCGTTCTGCTGGATGAACTCGCGGCGGGACTCCACGTCCTCGCCCATGAGGACCGAGAACACCTGGTCCGCCGCGGCGGCGTCGTCCATGGTGACCTGCAGCAGCGTGCGGTGCTCCGGGTCCATGGTGGTCTCCCACAGCTCGGTGTAGTCCATCTCGCCCAGACCCTTGTAACGCTGGATGCCGTTGTCCTTGGGCAGCCGGCGGTTCTCCGCGAGACCCTTGGCCAGGGCGGCGTCGCGCTCCGCGTCCGAGAACACGTAATCGTGCGGCGCGTTGGACCACTTGATGCGATACAGCGGCGGCTGCGCGAGGTACACGTACCCGTGCTCGATGAGCGGACGCATGAACCGGAACAGCAGCGTGAGCAGCAGGGTGGTGATGTGCTGACCGTCCACGTCCGCGTCCGCCATGAGCACGATCTTGTGGTAGCGGGCCTTCTCGATGTCGAAGTCGTCACCGATCCCCGCGCCGAAGGCTGTGATCATGGACTGCACTTCCGCGTTGGACAGCGCCCGGTCCAACCGGGCCCGCTCCACGTTGAGGATCTTCCCGCGCAGCGGCAGGATCGCCTGGTGCGCGGGATCGCGGCCCTGCACGGCGGAGCCACCCGCGGAGTCACCCTCCACGATGTAGATCTCGGAGACCGTGGGGTCCTTGGACGAGCAGTCCTTGAGTTTGCCCGGCATGCCCCCGGACTCCAGCAGGCCCTTGCGTCGTGTGGTCTCGCGTGCTTTGCGCGCGGCCAACCGCGCCTGGGACGCGTAGATCGCCTTGCGGATGATGTCCTTGGCGGGGTTGGGGTTGCGCTCCAACCACGCCCCGAACAGGTCGAACATCTCGCGCTGAACGAAGGTCTTGGCCTCCGAGTTGCCCAGCTTGGTCTTGGTCTGCCCCTCGAACTGGGGTTCCGCGAGCTTGATCGAGATCACCGCGGTGAGCCCCTCGCGCACGTCCTCGCCCGTGAGGTTGTCGTCCTTGTCGCGCAGCAGCCTGTTCTCCCGCGCGTAGCGGTTGATGAGCGTGGTCAGCGCGGTGCGGAAGCCCTCCTCGTGGGTGCCGCCCTCGTGGGTGTTGATGGTGTTGGCGTACGTGTGCACGGACTCGTTGAACGCCGTGGTCCACTGCATGGCCAGCTCCAGGGACATCTTCTTGTCCGGGTCGTCCACCTCGAGCGAGATGACGTCGTCGTGGATCAGATCGACCTTCTTGGCCGAATTCAGGAACGTGACGTAGTCCAGCAACCCGTGCTCGTAGCAGTAGACCACCCGGCGGGCGCCCGCGTGGGCGTGGACAGCGGCGTCGTCCGCGCCGACCGTCCCTCCGTCCTGTCCCTCGACCGGACCGGAGGCGTCCACGGGGGACTCCCCCGCGATCTCCTCGCCGGTCTCGTCCGTGACACGCTCGTCCGTGAGCGTGATCCGCAGACCCTTATTGAGGAACGCCATCTGCTGGAACCGCGCCCGCAGGGTCTCGAAATCGAAATCCACGGTCTCGAAGATCTCGGGGTCCGGGTAGAAGACCTGGGTGGTCCCGGTCTCGTCCGTCTGCTCGCCGCGTTCAAGCTCACCCTGGGGGTGGCCGCCGTTCGCGAAGCTCATCCGCCAGACGTAGCCCTGCCGGCGGACCTCGGTGTCCACACGCCGGGACAGGGCGTTGACCACCGAGATGCCCACGCCGTGCAGACCGCCGGACACGGCGTAGCCACCGCCGCCGAACTTGCCGCCGGCGTGCAGGATGGTCATCACGACCTCCACGGTGGGCTTGCCCTCCGTGGGGTGCATGTCCACCGGGATGCCGCGGCCGTTGTCGCTCACGCGCACGCCGCCGTCCGACTGGAGGGTCACCTCGATGTGGTCGCAGTACCCCGCGAGCGCCTCGTCCACGGAGTTGTCGACCACCTCGTAGACCAGGTGGTGCAGGCCGCGGGGGCCAGTGGAACCGATGTACATCCCCGGGCGCTTCCTGACCGCCTCGAGGCCTTCCAGAACGGTGATGTCGCTCGCGCCGTACTCGTGCTGTAGGGGATCCTCTGTAGCCACGGGGTCTCCGGTCCTCCTGCGTAATCGATGGCGATCATCACCCGGCCCATATGAATACAGCCGATGAGACGGCTCGCGGCTCATCGGCTGGCGGGACGGGAAGATCTTTGGCTTCCCATTCTACCGCATGAAGCGCTGGACGGCCCGCAGACGCCCCGGAGCCCCGCCGCGCTGGGTGGACCCATTTTCGGGGTGCGGTGCGCCTCGCGCGCTTCTGGCGCGTTTTTGGCGCTTTCAGCTCACCCGTAGGTGTCCCGCGGCCCCCTGCCCTGCACCGACCAGCGCCCCCGTTTCCAACTCGGCCCCACGGGACCGTGGATCTCGAGCCGCGTGACGATCCCCTCCCCCAGCTTGTCCGAGAACTTCCTGATGATCTGGGGTTGGATCAACCGCAGCTGGGTCGCGTAGGCCGTGGAGTCGCAGCGCACGCGCACCACGGTGTCCTCGAAACTCTCGGGCCACGTGTGCTCAGCGTTGCGCGCCCCCACGAGGGATGGCCAGTCCGCGAGCACACTGCTCACGTTCACGGGCGTCTTCCAGCCCCTGTGGGTCATCAGCGCGTCCACCACGGTGGACAGCGCTCGGGGGTCCCGCGCGGAACGCCCCGGTCCCGAGAAGCCCCCGAGCTGCCGCGGATCCACGCCGTAGCGGTCCCGCGCGCGCAATGCCGGGGAGCCCGTTCCCTCCTCCATGGCCGTGCCGAAGGCGCGCATGTTCTTGGCCGCGGCCGCCTTTGACAGGGGCGTGTCCCCGCGGTCGCGGGCGGCCTTCCGGGCCCGTTGCAGGGCCACGGCCGCCGCGTCCACGACGTCGCGATGCACGGGCTCGCTCACGGCTGCTCCGCCTGGGGAGCGTTCTGGTTCCCGCCGGACCCGGGCTCGGGTCCGGGCTCGGGCTCGGGCTCGGCCGACGACGCTGCGCGGTTCCATACCGCCCCCGGCTCTACCTCGATCACCGTGGGCGAGTCCTCGAGCAGCGCCGCGGGTAGGTCCTCGTCCACCGCGGCGGTTACGAGCACCTGCTCGGCCTGCCGCACGAGCTCGGCCAGGCGGCGTCGACGGCGCGCGTCCAGTTCCGCGAACACGTCGTCCAGGATCAGCACGGGCGCCGAACCCCGGGCCGGATCGTCGGCGAGGTGGACATACCACGAGCCCAGGCGGAGGGCCAGGGCCGTGGACCAGGTCTCCCCGTGGGACGCGTAGCCCCTGGCGGGGGTGTCGCCCAGCCGGATCACGAGGTCGTCCCGATGCGGTCCCACCAGGGTGATCCCGCGATCCCGCTCATGACGTGCCATGCGCTCGAAGGCATTCATCATGAGCTCGTAGAGGTCCGTGACCGAGAAGTGTTCGAGCGCTTCCTGATCGGCACCGGGTGCCACGGACGAGCTCTCGTAGCCCAGGGACACGTGCTTGGGTCCGTCCGTGAGCTGTTGGTATGCCCGGTCCACCTCGGGCTCCAAAGCCTTGAGCAACTGCAACCGCGCACCCATCACGGCCGCGCCGGCGCGCGCGAGCTGGTCGTTCCACACCGCGAGCGTCGCACGATCCGAGTCCGAGAACCCCCGGGAGCGCCGCGCCGATTTCAGCAGGGCGTTGCGCTGCTTCAGCGCCCGGTCGTAGTCCGAGCGCGCGGCACCGAGCACCGGCCGCATGGCCGTGGCGAGATCGTCCAGGAACCGCCGCCGGTGGGACGGATCCCCCTTGACCAGGGTCAGGTCCTCCGGGGAAAACAACACGGTGTGCAGGGTCCCCAGGGCCTCACGGGCGCGGACCGGGGCCGCCCGGTTGATCCGCACGCGATTGGCCCGCGCGGCGTTGAGTTCGTACTCGAGGACTGTGCGCTGTCCCCCGCGGTTGACGCGTACCCGGATGATCGCCTGGTCCGATCCCGTGGTGATGAGCGGTCCGTTGCCCGAGACGCGGTGGGAGCCCAGGGTCGCGGCCCAGTCGATCGCCTCCACGATGTTGGTCTTGCCCACACCGTTGGGTCCCACGAACACCGTGAGACCCGGGGCGAGTGGGAGGTCCAGACCGGGGTAGGTCCGGAAGTTGGCGAGCGACAGGTGGTCTACGAACACACGATCACTGGTTGGGCAGACGCACCGGCATGAGCAGGTACTTGTAGTCCACGCTGTCCTCGCCGTCGGGCTCGCTCTGGGCCGAGAGCACGGCCGGCTTCGGAGGTGCCGTGAACGAGAACCGGACGTAGTCGGAGTCGAACGCGTGCAGTCCCTCGGAGAGGTAGGTGGGGTTGAAGGCCACGGTGATGTCGTCCCCGTTGAGCTGGGCGTCCAGAATTTCGGACGCCTGGGCGTCCTCCCCGGTTCCCGCGTCGAGCGCGACCCGGGACTCGCTGAAAGCGAGCCGCACGGGGGTGTTGCGTTCGGCTACGAGGGACACGCGGCGCACCGCTTCCACGAGTTCCGAGGTCTTCACCACGGCGGTGATCGGTGTGTGATCCGGGAACAGCGAGCGGATCTTGGGGTACTCGCCGTCGATCAGCAGGCTCGTGGTGCGTCGTCCGCCGGATTCGAATCCCACGAGTTCCGTGTTCTGAGCGAGCGCGATGTTCACGTCCCCGGAGGATCCCAGGGTCTTGGCGATGTCGTTGAGCGTCTTGGCCTTGATCAGGGCCGCCGTGGAGATCGTGGGATCGGAGGGCCGCCAGGTCAGTTCCCGCATGGCCAACCGGTAGCGGTCGGTGGCCAGCAGGGTCATCTTCTCGCCCTCGATCTCCATGCGGATGCCCGTGAGGATCGGCAGGGTGTCGTCCTTGGACGCCGCGATGTTGACCTGTGCCACGGCGTGCGCGAACTCGTCCCCGGCCACGACGCCGGACAGGTCCGGCAGTCCGGGCAGCTGGGGGTAGTCGTCCACGGGCATGGCCGCGAGGTTGAACTTGGCGGAACGGCACGTGAGGGTGACCTTGCCGCCGTCGGCCTCGAGCTGCACAGGAGCGGAGGGCAGCGAGCGGCAGATGTCCGCGAGCAGACGGCCGGAGACCAGGGTGGTGCCCTCCTCGAGGACATCTGCGCTGATGGTCAGGCGCGCGGAGATCTCGTAGTCGAAGCTTGCGATGGACAGCGAACCGTTCTCCGCCTTGATGAGCAGTCCGGACAACAGGGGGACGGGAGGCCGCGGTGACAGCGAACGGGCAGTCCAGGTGACTGCTTCAGCCAGTACGTCGCGCTCGACCGAGAACTTCACGGGGTGCCCCTCTTTGGTTCGGAACCGAAGTGTTTTGTCTGCATGGTATCCGGCTGCGGGGACGTCATCCGAACCCCCGGATCGTCGGGTTCGGACAGGATCCGCCCGTGGCGGTTCCTGGATTCTTGTAATTACAGAGATCCCGGGGAGCCGTTCGGCCGGAGAGAACCGGATTTTTGTTATTCGGTCGATCTTTTCTTAAGGGGTAGAAGTGTTAATAACCCCTGTGGACTCTGTGGATAACTGCCTGTTCCTCAGCAATCCCGCGGTTCGAGGGTGTTGATCCGGTGTGGACGATTGTGGATTGCCTTGTGCGTGCCGAGTGCACAACTTCCGCGTGATTCCGCGGATTCCACAGGCTCGCCCACCGATGCGCGGCGGTTGTCCACCGCCTGTTCTGCGTTGTCCACAGATTTTTCCACACGGCGCTGAACAGGACTGTGCACAGCGCGTCCACACCCCCGAATTTTCCTGTGCACCGTGGGCGGCGAAAGCAGTGGATCCGCGGGCTCGGCCTGTGGACGAATCACAAGAAGAACGGGCCCCCGGAACCGTGTTCCGAGGGCCCGTCTCCGGGTGTCGCGTGATCGGGGCGGGTCTTAGCCCTCGCGCGATTGTTGTTTGATCCGGTTGGTCAGCTCCGTGACCTGATCGAAGATCTGTCGGCGTTCGGCCATGAGCGTGCGGATCTTACGGTCCGCGTGCATGACCGTGGTGTGGTCCCGCCCGCCCAGTTCCTGACCGATCTTGGGCAGGGACATGTCCGTGAGTTCCCGCAACAGGTACATGCCGATCTGGCGCGCGGTCACCAGGGTGCGCGTGCGGGACTTGGACTTCAGCTCGTCCAGGGTGATGTTGAAGAACGCGGCGGTCTGCCCCAGGATCGAGGCCGCGGTGATCTCCTGTCCCCCGTCGTCGGTGATCAGATCCTTCAGCACGAGCTCTGCGAGCGGGAGATCCACCGGTTGCTTGTTGAGGGACGCGAAGGCCGTGACCCGGATCAACGCCCCTTCCAATTCGCGGATGTTGGTGGAGATGTGGGAGGCGATGTACTCCATAACATCGTCCGGGGCGTCCATCCCCTCGCTGATCGCCTTCTTGCGCAGGATCGCGATCCGGGTCTCGAGCTCGGGCGGCTGCACGTCCGTGATCAGTCCCCACTCGAAGCGGGAGCGCATCCGCTCGGCGAATCCCGTGAGCTGTTTGGGCGGCATGTCCGAGGTAATCACGATCTGCTTCTCGTGATTGTGCAGCGCGTTGAAGGTGTGGAAGAACTCCTCCTGCGTGTGCTCCTTGCCCGCGAGGAACTGGATGTCATCGATCAGCAGCAGGTCCACGTTGCGGTAGATGCCCTTGAAAGACGAGCCCTCGTCGTCGCGGATGGAGTTGATGAAGTCATTGGTGAACTCCTCCGAGTTCACGTACCGCACGCGCAGCTTGGGGTAGAGCCGCTTGGCGTAGTGCCCGATCGCGTGCAGCAGGTGGGTCTTGCCGAGACCCGAATCCCCGTAGATGAACAGCGGGTTATATGCCTTGGCGGGGGTCTCTGCGACCGCGAAGGCTGCGGCGTGGGCGAACCGGTTCGACTGGCCGATCACGAAGGAGTCGAAGACGTACTTGGGGTTCAGTCGGGCGGAACTGTCCCATTCCGAATCCGCCGGGCTGGTGTCCGAACCGTTGCCGGTGCTGAGCACCTCGCGCTGTTGCGGCCCCGGGGGCGCGGCTTCGGGTAGGCGGCGCGGGGGCAGATCGTCGTACTCGCCGGCGCCGTCGCCGGGCTCGGTGGTTGCCAGGCCGGCCGGGGAGCGCGGGACGCTCTCGCCCGACGGCGCATCGCGGCCGGGAGCAGGCTGGAAGAGTCCGGGCGTACGTTCGGCTTCGAGCTCGTTGAGCGAGGGGATGGTGCGGTCGGAGGACCGCGCGTCGGTCGCGGCGCGAGTGGTGGGCGGCTGGACCTCGAGCTCGGGGTCCACGACGAATGCCACGAGCGTGTCCGCTCCCAGAACCCGGCCTACGCTCTCGTCCAGGATCTCGGACATGGGGCGGTTCTGCAGGAATTCCCGCGTGGCCTCACTCGGGACCGCGATCAGCAGCGTGGTGCCCATCAGGCCGCGGGGTTCACACACCGCGATGGTCCCGCGTGCCCGTCCCGTGACCCGCGGGTTCTCGTTCATGACGCGGACGCACTCTGCCCATTGCTCGAGCAAAGCCCTGTTGTCCTGCTGCATGAACGACTCCTGACGTGAGATACGGGGAAGCCCCAGTTTTCCACAGACTTGTACACAGCGGTGGATAACCTCGTGGGGGCGGCCGCAAACCTCAGCCTAGAGCATGGTTCCGGGCTCGACATAGCCCGTCGGAGCCGGTGCACAGAACTACAACTGTGTAGTTCCCACCTGGGGATAACTTGCTCTGGCGGGGTGTGATCCGGCGCTTTTCCACATGCTCCCGGGGGGCGGTGTACACACTTGTGGAGGGACACGGCCGCCCGTCTGGCAGCCCACCGGACCGCCGATCGTAGTGTGCGGCAATTTGACCGGTGTGGCCCTTTTGACTACTGTGAATCAGTCTTGTGCGTGTAGGATTGCGATTTCTGCGCGTCCGCATGCCCCCAAATACGTACCGCGTGCGTCCCCTGTGATCCGTCGCAGTTGGCGCGCCGTTGTCCAACCTCGTGGAGTGACTAATGCCCAAGCGGACTTTCCAGCCCAACAACCGCCGCCGCTCTCGCAAGCACGGCTTCCGTGCTCGCATGCGCACCCGTGCCGGCCGCGCCATCATCGGCGCCCGCCGCAGCAAGGGCCGCGCCAGCCTGTCGGCCTAACTCATCGTCAACTCGCGAGGTTCGCATCGTGCTGCCCACCAGGCATCGGATGCGGACCTCGGCGCAGTTCTCAGACACCGTACGTTCCGGCGCCCGCAGTGGCCGCCGGAACGTCGTCGTATCCGTGCGAAGCACCACGGAGCAGGCGTCCCGCGTGGGGTTCATCGTCTCCAAGGCGGTGGGCAACGCCGTGGTCAGGAACAAGGTTAAGCGCCGCCTGCGTGAACTCGCTGCCGTGACCGTCCGCGAACACCCGGCCGGGCTCGACGTCGTCGTCCGTGCTTTGCCCGCGGCCGCCGCGGCAGGGTGGGACGAACTGGGGCGTGACTACCGCGACGCCCTGCATGCCGCGCTGCGCAAGGCGCGATGACCTCCCCGCTGCGTACGCGGCGGATGCCGTAACGTTGCTTGTACAGAGTCGAGAAGGAGGCCCGCACGTGACATCACGTCCGTCTCCCGAGCAACTCCTCGCGCGCGCGCCGCACGAGTACAACCCCGGCGGTGGCCTCGTGCGCACCATGAAGCATCTTCCGCAGAATCTTTGCATCGCCCTGCTCAAGCTCTACCGCACGATTGTCTCCCCGCTGTACGGAGACGTGTGCCGGTATTTCCCCTCCTGTTCCGCATACGCGCTGGAGGCGTTCACCGTGCACGGCGCGGTGCGCGGACTGGGACTGAGCGTCAGACGTCTGCTGCGCTGCCACCCGTGGGCGGCCGGCGGGATCGATAGGGTCCCGAGCGGCGGTCGGGAGTTCCCCTCCGTGGCCTCGACCCCCAAAATCGTTCTGCTCAACCACCCGACCCTCGTGCGCGACCACGTGCACGACTGCCCGGCCCGTGACGACCACGCGGCTCAAGGAGCCAACGCTCGATGAACTTCTTCGACATCATTCTCTTCCCCTTCAGGTGGATCGTCTCCGCCGTGCTGTGGGTGTTCCACGAACTGTTCACCGCCCTCGGGATGGATCCGGCCTCCGGTGTCACCTGGGTGCTGTGCATCGTGGGCCTGACCCTGGTCATGCGTACACTGACCATCCCGCTGTTCCTCAAGCAGATCAAGTCCATGCGCGGCATGCAGGAACTGCAACCGGAGATGGCCAAGCTGCAGGCCAAGTACAAGGGCAAGAAGGACCAGCTCTCCCGCCAGGCCATGGCCGAGGAGCAGATGGCCCTGTACAAGGAACACGGTTCCAACCCGTTCGCGGCGTGCCTGCCGATCATCGTGCAGATGCCCATCTTCTTCGCGCTGTTCCAGGTGCTGCGTTCGGTCCCGCAGGCCGCCCAGAACGACGAGTCCATCCACGTCCTCACGCCGCAGCTGGTCCACCAGTTCAACGACTCCACGATCTTCGGCGCTCCCCTGTTCTCCACCCTGATGCAGCCGGGTGCGGGCAACCACACGGCCACCATCGTGCTGGCGATCGTCATGATCGTGGCCATGTGTGCCACGCAGTTCATCACACAGAAGCAGCTGACCGCGCGCAACATGAGCGATGCCGCCAAGGAATCGCCCATGTACCGCCAGCAGCAGATGATGCTCTACCTGTTCCCGCTCATCTTCGCGATCGGTGGCATCAACTTCCCGCTGGGTGTGCTCATCTACTGGACAGTCTCGAACCTGTGGTCCATGGGCCAGCAGTGGTGGGTCATCCGCAACAACCCCACCAAGGGGTCCCAGGCGGAGCGTGAACTCAACGAACGCCGTGCGGCCAAGGGTCTGCCCCCGGTGGGCATGACCAAGAAGGAACACGAGGAGAAGCTCGAGGAGCAGCGTGAACGCGCGGCGGCGGGCCAGCGTCAGCAGCCCGTGTCCAAGAAGCGCCAGAAGCAACAGGCCAAGAAGAACGGCTGAGAGGTCGCACCCGATGAACGACATCGACGAACAGCAGCAGCTGCCCTCGCAGGACGCGTCCTCCGACGCGCAGACCTCCGAGCTCTCCCCCCTCGAGGAGGAGGGTGAGATCGCCGCGGACTACATCGAAGAGCTCCTCGACACCGCGGACATCGACGGCGACATCGACATCGAGGTCCGGGACGGCCGCACGTACGTCTCCGTGGTCGCGGAGGACGGTGACGACTCCCCTCTGCGAGAGCTCGTGGGCGAGAACGGCGAGACGGTCGAGGCGCTGCAGGAACTCGCGCGGCTGTGTGTCCTCAGCGCCACGCAGCGGCGCAGCCGGTTGATCTTGGACATCGCGGGGCACCGTGACGAGAGAGCCTCGGAGCTGCGCGAGATGGCGCAGGACGCCGTGGCCAAGGTCGAGTCCGAGGGCGGCAGCGTGCACCTGCCCCCGCTATCCCCGTACGAGCGCAAGATCGTCCATGACGCCATCGCGGACGCCGGTCTGGTCTCCGAGTCCGAGGGCGACGGCGCCGGGCGCCACATCGTGGTCTCGGCGGCTCAGTGACCGTGTCGCGTTCCACCCCGCACCCCGCCGCGTCCGGGCAGGACAAGAACGGGTCGGGCGCCGAGGGCGCGTCGCGTCCCGCTCCCGAGCCCCAGCCAGCCCCCGAGCTCGGTGAGCACGAGGCCGCGGCGCGCACGATCTTCGATGACCGCCTCGACCTGGCGCGGCGCTACACGGAGCACCTGGCGTCCTCGGGCATCGTCCGTGGACTGATCGGTCCCCGTGAGGCCCCGCGATTGTGGGAACGTCACGTACTCAACTGCGCGGTGGTGGAGAGCCTGATCCCGCGGAACGCTCACGTCGCGGACGTGGGCTCGGGGGCCGGCCTTCCCGGCCTGTGCCTCGCGATCGCCCGGCCCGATCTGTCCATCACGTTGATCGAGCCGCTGGAGCGCCGTGTCGCGTGGCTCGAGGAGATTGCGGCGGATCTCGGCCTGGACAACGTCCGTGTGCTGCGGGCGCGCGCCGAACAGGCGAAGAACCAGGTGGGCCCGGTGGATGTGGTCACGGCCCGAGCCGTCTCCGCGCTCATCGGTCTGGTGGACATCACCCTGCCGCTGTTGAAGGGTTCAGGTGAGCTGCTCGCGCTCAAGGGACGCTCCGCCCAGGACGAGCTGCGCAAGGCGAGCAAGAAGTTCAATCGTTTCGGGGTTCGGTCCTCGGAGGTCGTGACCGTGGGCGAGGACCTCCTGGAGGAACCCACCACGGTGGTCCGGCTCGTGCTGTGAATCCGTCGTTGCCGGTGCGGCCTTGTCGATAAGCTACTAGGAGCACCGCACCAGTCACGGAAGGGACAGTCGATGACCGAGCCGGAACGGCCCACCTCAGGACGTACCCGTGGACACGACTTCGGATTGCCGCCTGATCCAATTTCGCAAACAAAAAAAGTTGTTCCTGATCGCGGACGCCATGTTTCACGTGAAACAGACGGTCAAGCAGGAGTGACGGCACAAGACGCGGTGGCGGATACCGCCCTGGGGAGGAAACTCGTGGAAGAGAACAAGCGCCGCGCCAAGCTCAAGAACGTGCACCTGGACCGCCCCGAGAACACGCGCTACATCACCATCAGCAATCAGAAAGGTGGTGTAGGGAAGACCAGTACGTCGGTCAACCTCGCCGTGGCGCTCGCGCAGCAGGGCCAGAACGTGATGGTCGTGGACAACGATCCGCAGGGCAACGCGTCCACCGCACTCGGGATTCCCCACGGTGCGGATGCGGACTCCGTCTATGACGTGCTCATCGACGAGGTGCCGGTGGCCGAGGTGGTTAAGGAGTCCCCCGAGGTGTCCAACCTGTGGGTCCTCCCGGCGACCATCGACCTTGCCGGTGCCGAGATCGAACTCGTGTCCGTGGTGGCTCGTGAACAGCGATTGCAGCGGGCTCTGGCGGAGTACGCGACATCGCGCGAGGAGCATGGGCTCCCCCGTCTCGACTACGTGTTCATCGACTGCCCGCCCAGCCTCGGCCTCCTCACGATCAACGCGTTCGTCGCGGCGACCGAGGTACTGATCCCCATCCAGTGCGAGTACTACGCGCTCGAAGGGCTGAGCCAGCTGCTCAACAACATCGCCATGATCCAGAAGCACTTGAATCCGAAGCTCGTGGTGTCCTCCATCCTGCTGACGATGTACGACGGGCGGACGAACCTGGCGTCGCAGGTGGCCGACGAAGTCCGGCAGCACTTCCCCCGGGAGGTCATGGAGACCATGATCCCCCGGTCGGTTCGTGTCTCGGAGGCACCGAGTTATCAGCAGAGCGTCATCACCTACGACCCCAGTTCCACCGGAGCGCTGTCGTACCTGGAGGCTGCGGCGGAACTGGCCAGCCGCGGATCCGGTGCGGCCGAGTAGGCATCTCCGATACCGCGAACAATGCAGCCCCTGTCTGCCTAGTTGGAGCTGGCGGGCGCCAGGTCGCAAAACGCTGCGCTAATAGATCTTTCCATCATGACCCGGATGTTTCACGTGAAACATCCGGGGCAATCTGATGTCAGGCGCGCGGTTACCGCCGGTGAATGGGTCATATGAACGATCCGTTCTTGACTACGATGGATACACCATCACCACCGGGAGGAATTCATCGTGGCAGAACGACGTCGTGGTCTCGGGCGCGGTTTAGGCGCTCTCATCCCCAGCGGGGACGCCCAGGAGCAAACGACACCGCCGGCGGTCGACCCTGGGGAGACCGCAAGTAGTGGCAAGCAGTCCTCTCGAAGCGGCGCGACCGAGACCCCCGGTCGGAGCTCGTCTCGTAAAGCCGGTACTGCCAAGGGCGTACGGGCCACCCTCGCCTTGAAGTCTGCCGACGAGGATCGCCAGGAGGCAACTCCACGGGCGACGGCAACCCCCAAGAAGACCGCGGCGAAGAGCAACAAGACCGAGGCATCAGGCGCCGACGCTGAGGCAGCTGGTAAGAAAGCCGGCCCGACCGGTGACGGCAATAGAGGTGGAACCTCAGTACGTCGGTCTTCGCGATCGACTAAAACGGGGGAAGCGGGCTCCGAAAAGGGTGTGGGCACTAAACCAGACGCGGCCAAGCTTAAGACGCAGGTGAGTACGACCAAAGACGGTGCCGACGTCGCTGGGTCACGATCCGACGATGTTTCACGTGAAACATCCGATTCCCCGAAGGCTCCGGCATCACGTGGAAGCAAGTCGCCACGGACCCGGAGGGACATGGGCCAGGCCCTACGCAGTACAACGAATGTGCGCCGCCCGGTGGACATGTTCTTCTTACCATCGAGTGGTGACGAAGAAACTGATGCGAAAAACTCTGACGACTTTTCGCGTACCGACGAAGTCCGTGACTCTTCGCAGGCCGGAGAGGTGACCCCCTCGAGTGCAGCGGATGGGTCCCACCAGGAGACCGTGCGCAATACACCCACGAATGCCGGTCAGGAGAACCAGCAGGTAAAGTCCGGTTCTGCCGACGTTTCACGTGAAACATCGGTCCAATCTTCTACCACGCAGAACATAGCGCCTCCTTCCGCCTCCGCCGATGGTGCTGCAGACACCGTCGGAGAGAATATCCCCGCGGCGGATGTCATCGCATCACAGCGACAGGCCGTGACTACCGAACACTCTGCCCAGGAAGACCTGCAGAGCATCCCCGGAGCGACCTTCGCGGAGATCTCGGTTATGGACATCCACCCCAATCGCAAACAGCCGCGCCAGGACTTCGATGAGGACGAGCTCGCCGAGCTCGCCTTCTCGGTGAAAGAACTCGGTGTCCTGCAGCCCATCGTCGTGCGTCCCAGTCATGAGAAGGGAGAGCAGAAGTACGAGCTCGTCATGGGCGAACGGCGGTGGCGAGCCGTTCAGGAGGCCGGTCTGGCCGTCATCCCTGCCATCATTCGGGACACGGCGGACGATGATCTCCTGCGGGATGCCCTGCTGGAGAACCTGCACCGGGCTCAGCTCAACCCCCTTGAAGAAGCCGCCGCGTACCAGCAGCTCATGGAGGAGTTCGGGGCCACTCAGGAGCAGCTCTCGGAACGGATCGGACGCTCCCGGCCGCAGATCTCCAACACTCTGCGCCTGCTCCGACTCCCGGCGCTCGTGCAGCGTCGCGTGGCCGCGGGGGTACTGAGCTCGGGACATGCGCGTGCCCTGTTGGCGCTAACGGATCCCGCCGAGATGGAGCGGGTCGCCCAGCGGATCGTGGCGGAGGGGCTGTCGGTGCGCGCCACGGAGGAGCTCGTCGCCCTCTCCGACGGTCTCAAGCGACACGCGACCAAGCGGAAGACCCCCGTAACCCGCCACGATGACCGACTGGGTTACATCGCAGATGCCTTCTCCGACAAGTTGGACACGATCGTGAAGATCCAGCTCGGTGCACGCAAGGGCAAGATGACGATCGAGTTCGCATCGGTCGAGGACCTCAACCGCATCATCGACGTGCTGGACCCCAAGCTGGACGCGAACTGAGCTTCCGCAGCCACGAATAAGGGCCGCGATGTTTCACGTGAAACATCGCGGCCCTACTTCCATCACCTAAACAGATCAGCCGGGAGATTGAGTGTCACCAGCAAGGCGATCAGCCTTGTCTCCAACGAGTCGCTATCGCCCCATGATGAGGTGCGTTCAGCCGTCCCTACGGTAATAGTCCTGGATGTCCGCCAGGCTCATGGTTCCCGTGGCGGTGGGTTCCGGAGTGGACGCCAGAACACGCTGGAGGCCACACAGAAGCGCCTCCGCCAAACGGGCGCGGTACTCACCACTCCGCAGCCGGGAGGCCTCATCCTCGTTCGAAAGGTATCCCAGATCGACCCATGCCGCCGCGGTACGGACCTCACGGAGTGCACTCCACTGCCGCGCATGGCTCCCCAGGTCCAGGGCACCCGTGCGGGCCACCAGCTCACGCAGGATCATGTCCGACGCGAGCTGACCCACGGGGGAGTACGCCTGACGTGTGTCCGGTGCACCCCAGAAGAAGGTGGCCACACCCTGGGCCAGGGGCGAGGAGTTCCACTCACACTGCAGGGTGAGCACAAGGGCGTCGTCGGGGAGGACCTCGGGGACCTCTGGGACGCTCCCGTCCAAGTCCTCCGGTCCAGCACTTGACGATGAAGCGCCGGCGCCCTGGGCTGCTGCGATCACGGGCTTGGCGCCTACCGCGCGGAGAAGGTCGCGGGTGCGCTGCGCGACGTCGAGGGTGATAGCATCCTGATCCGCGGCGAACGAATCCGGGGCCCCGGCTGGGGACACCTGAGGACCGGCACCGGAGGGCACCAGGAGCACCAGGCGATCACGGAGGGCCTCCTGGAGGCTCTCCAGCCGGTGGTGATCTCGTAAGGAGAAGGCCTTGGCTGAGGTGATCTTCTTGCGCACGCGAGCCAGTCCGGAGAGGGTATCGAGACCCACGGTGCCGTCACTCGGGACACCCAGGCTGTGTTGGAGTTCCTTCACGGCGTACTCGGTCTGTCGGTTGAACACCGCATCCAGGTGCCCGTAGTAGAAACCCAACAGCGAAAGGTTGTCCTGCAACTCCTCGACGTCGTCGCCGTGCAACGGGGCCACCTCGTCGAAGAACAGTGGACGGTCACCCAGCCTGTACTGGGCGTCGTTGAGTGCTGCCTCGGTCTCCGGACCGACCACGCCGTCCACAATGAGCCCCTTGCGCTGCTGGAACACCCGCACGGCGTGGTCCACACAGTCGTCGAAGACCGTGGGGTCCGGCACGCTGTCGCCGGCCAGGGGTAGGTCTTCGCCCCCTGCCCTGACGAGGCGTTCCCTGAGACCCGTGATGCGGCGGTCGGTCATACCGTGTCTGAGCGCGGCTCCGGGGGTGGATGGCGGCACGTGGTCTCCCTGGGGTCGGCGAGCCACTCCCACGGTGTGGTTCGCACACTGCAATTGGGTTCGAGAAAACCCGGGCCCGCGCACGTATATGATGCGGGCCCGGGTCGGATGAGTCACGCGGAGGGGTTGAGGTAGTCCCCGAACTCCTTCTCGAGCGCGGACTTGGGCTTGGCACCGATCGAGGTCTTGGCGACCTCGCCGTTCGCGAAGAGGTACACCGCGGGGATTGAGGTGATGCCGTACTGGGAGGCGATCGCGGGGTTGTCGTCCACGTTGACCTTCACCACGTCCACGTGATCCGCGTGCTCCGCGGCGATCGCGTCCAGCACGGGTCCGAGTTGGCGGCACGGACCGCACCACTCGGCCCAGAAGTCCACGATGGTGGGCTTGGAGTTCTCGAGCACCTCGGCCTTGAAGTTGGCGTCGGTGACGTCCTTTGCAGAGCTCATGTGCGTTTCCTTTCGATGGGTTTCCCCGCTCGGTCGCCGAATCGTTCCGGCGGTTCCGGGCAGGAGTGGGTTGTCGGGTGGGTTCGGATCAGCTGTCGAGGGCCGCGAGGTAGTGCTCCACGTCCACCGCGGCAACACAGCCCGAGCCCGCGGCGGTGATCGCCTGGCGGTAGGTCGCGTCCACCACGTCGCCGGCGGCGAAGACACCGGCCAGCGAGGTCGTGGAGCTGCGCCCGTCCACGGCGATCGTGTTGTCCACGGTCAACTCGAGCTGATCCTTCACGAGTCCTACGCGGGGGTCCGAGCCGATGGCCACGAACAGACCGGTCACGGCCAGCTCAGAGGCCTCACCCGTGACGGTGTCCTCCAGGGCCAGGGACTCCACCTTGTCCGCGCCCTGGATCCCGGTGACCTTGGTGTTCCAGAGGATCTCGATCTTGGGGTCGTCGAACGCGCGCTGCTGCATGATCTCGGACGCACGGAACCGGTCCCGGCGGTGGATCAGGGTCACCTTGTCCGCGAACTTGGTCAGGAACGTGGCCTCCTCGATCGCGGAGTCACCGCCGCCCACCACCGCGATGTTCTGCTTCTTGAAGAAGAACCCGTCGCACGTGGCACACCACGACACACCGTGGCCGGAGAGCCGTTCCTCGTCCTCGAGACCGAGCTTGCGGTACTCGGAACCGGTGGAGATGATGACCGCGCGGGCGCGCAGCACGGTCCCGTCCTCCACGGTCACGGTCTTGATCTCTCCGTCGAGTTCCGCGGAGACGACGTCCTCGTAGCGGATGTCCGCCCCGAAGCGCTCGGCCTGCTGCTGCATGTTGTTCATCAGGTCCGGGCCCATGATGCCGTCGATGAACCCCGGGTAGTTCTCCACGTCCGTGGTGTTCATGAGTTCACCACCGGCGGTCACGGACCCGGCCAGCACCACGGGGTTGAGGTTTGCGCGCGCCGTATAGATGGCGGCGGTGTACCCCGCGGGACCGGAACCCACGATGACGACGTCGTGAACGGCGTCGTCCGCGGAGGTGGTGCGGGCGTCCTCGGACGCAGCGGAGGCCTCCGCCGCGCCGCCGACCTTGAGGTTCACAGCATTCGCGAAAATGCCGGGCTGATTGCTCACTGGTACGAAACCTTTCCACGAGTCACCGCGTGTGCGGATGTCAACTACACCCAAGAACGTGGGGAGTACCGCCAGATATTCCGTTCGGCGGCGTCACCGGGTTCAGCGCACGGACAGCTCGCTGATCCGCAAGCCGTACGGGTAGCCGCCGATGGGATTGTTCAGTCGCGGCAATTCGTTCCACACCACCAGGACGTACCGGTGCGGGTCGTTCTGCGCGGCCTCGGAGAGCGGGACGCTGACCTGCGGCCCGGTGAACGAGCCCGTGCCCACTTGTTGCGCGCCGTCGAGCGACGGGCTGTCCGAGACGTACACCGTGAACTGTCCGCCGGTGCCACCGTCCTGCTGGATCGTGAGTTCCCGGACGGGTGCGGGGTCCTGCAGCTGCGCGGCGAGTCCCACGTACTGGACTAGGTTCCCGAACTGGGAGTTCGAGAAACCGTAGCTCAGCCACGAGGTCCCCGGGTTGCCGTCCGTGGCCTGGCCCAGCGTGGCGTCCGTGTCGGTCATGAAGTTCGGGTCCTGGGTCACCCGCGTGACCGTCCCGACCTGCGGTGTGGCGGCCGGGCTCGGCGTGTTCGACGCCGCGGGGGAGCCCGCGGGCCCGCTCGGCGCTGCGTTCTCCTGCGGGGCCCCGCCCTGTCCGAACTGCCCGGTAAGCGCACCGAGCCCGCGGAAACCCAGCACGATCGCCGCGATCAGCGCGATGATCAGTAACACCAGCAACAGCCACCGCAGCGGACCCTTGCGGGATCGTTCGGTGGAGCCGGGCCGGGCGCCACCCGCGCCCGCCGGATCAACGGCATGCTCGCGTTCGGCGGCGTGGGCGGTGCGTGCGGCTGCGCCGCCGGCCGCGGGCTCCCTCGCCCCGTCCGCGGTGCGCGCCGCTGCGGTGTCCGTCCCCGCGGGGGAGTGCCCTGCGGATGCGTTCGCCGACGACGCCGCTGCCGCACCCGCGATCCCGCCCGCCGCCGCGGTGGTCGCCGCGGCGTTCATCATCCCGCCCCCGGCGGCATGGGCCGTACCCACGCTCTCGGCGGACGCGGCGGCATCCGAACCACCGGCGGCCGTCCTGGCCGGGGCGGCGGGATCGTCCAGGGGAGCAGCGTCGTCACCAGGGGCCGTGTCGGGGAGCGACGCGGCGTCGTCGTCCGATGCCGAAGCATGCCCGGCCGCTGCACGGGAGGCCGGTGCGACCGTGCGGATGGCCGCGGTGCCGTCGTGAGCGGCGTCGTCATCGCGGGCCGAGCGGGGCGCGGAGGGCTGTTCATCCAGGCGCCCAGGCTTGCCCTCGGTCCGTTCGTAGCTCTCGTAGCGGTTGTCGCCGTCGTAGGTGGGATCGATCGCCTCGGCCGACGTTGCTGCGGTCGCCCCGGCGGCAGCGCCCCGGGTGGCTGCGCGGTCGAACATCGTGGAGCGCACGGCGTCGGGGCGGACCTTGCGCGCGAAGCCGAGCTTGTTGCGCACGGACGGGGCGGCGGGGGCGTCGTCGTAATCGTCGTAGTCGGAGGCGTTCCAGCGCGTGACGGCGGGGCGCGCCGAGGGTTCAAGATCCCGGGAGACGGTCTGCTGCGGCTGTGTGGGGTCCGGCTCCTCGTAGATGTAGGCGGAGGAGGCGGCCGAGCGGGAGTCCCCGAAGATGTCGTCGGAGAGGGAGTAGTCGTCGGCGTCGTCGTCCTGGACCAGCAGCGCGTCCAACAGGTCCGCGGTGGGTGCATAGGAGGTGACCAGGTAGGTGGAGTCCTCGGTCTGACCCATGTCCAGGACCTGGAAGCCGCTGTGCCCGGCGCCGGCGGCCAGGGAACGCGCGTTGTCCACGAGCAGCGACTCGTGAGCCGGGGAGGGCACCAGGATCGAGACCCGGCGGCGCAGGATCTGGTCCTCGCCCTGGAGCACGTGATCGTTTTCGGCGGTGCTCAGCAGGGACGCGGTGACCTTGTAACGGCCCCCCAGAACGGCTCCAAGCGCAATGGGCTGGGACACGGTGGCTCCCTCTGGTAATCGGGCGCCACGGGGGTCGCACGGGCGCGAGAACGATCTTTCGGGCAGTCTACCGGCCGAGTTTGGCGCGCAGCGGGGCCAGCAAACCCGTGAACTCCTGGACTCGGAACAGCTTCAGGGCCACGGCATACACGGCGGCCATCACGAGCCCGCCCACGGCCAGGCTGATCAGGGCTGCTGCCTGATTACCCCACGGGAAACCGTCGGTGCGGTACCCGCCGAGCAACCACAGCGTCACGACTCCCGCCACGCCCGCGACGAGCGAGGCGGCCAGGATGCGCACGTGACTGCTCACGATCCGGGACAGGCCGTAGTCCCCGATCCGCCGCGTGAGGGCGTAGTGGTAGATCACCGTGGCCAGCACGTTCTGGATGGCATAACAGGCCGCGACGGCGAACACCATGTGCTCGGGTGGAAAGACCCGGGCGATCAGCACGGCGGCGATCACGGTGAAGACGGACACCCCCAGCTGCACGAGGAACGGGGTGCGCGCGTCCTCCTGGGCGTAGAACGCGCGGCCCAGCATGAACGCGGTGGACATGAACGGCGCGCCGATGGCGATCACCGTGATGACCTGACCGATCACCGCGCCCGCGGCGGGAACACCACCGGAGAACAGCATGCCCAGCGGACCCGCGTACATGATCAGGGCCACCATGCAGAACACGGTGGCCACACCGGTGACCCGCAGGCTCGAGGACAGGGACGAGACCAGGGAGTCACGGTCCTTCTCGGACGCCGCGGCCGCCATGCGGTTGAACAACACGGTGGCGATGGACAGCCCGATCACCCCGTGGGGCAGCGCGTAGAGCATGGTGGCCTGGTCCAGGACGGCCGTACCCGCGATGGGGGGCGCCCCACCCGGACCGGACGCGATGTCCGCCCGGGCACCCGTGGGGATCGCCGCGGTGCGGTACAGGGCCATGAACGCGAGGTTGGCGATCACGCCGGTGGCGAGCGTCCAGCCGCCCAGGCGCGCCGCGGTGGACAGCCCGATCCCGCGCCACCCGAAGCGCGGGCGGATCCGCAGTCCCAGCCGGGAGAGCGGCCAGAACAGGATGAAGGCCTGCGCGGCGACACCCACCGTGGCCATGACCACGAGCCAGAAGGTCTGGGCGGAGGTCCAGTTCTCGAGGGTGTGCGGGTTGGTGCGGAACGGACCGAACTGCTGGATGAAGACCAGCAGGGCGGCGATCGCGATGACGTTGTTGAGCACCGGGGCCCACATGTACGCACCGAACGCACCCTTGGCGTTGAGCACCTGACCCACGACCGTGTAGAGGCCGTAGAAGAAGATCTGGGGGAACGTGATCAGCGCGAACGTGGTGCCCATGGCCAGCTGGGCATCCGACCACCCCGGGCCCATGAGATTCATGATGGGGCGCACCAACAGCACGACCGCCGCGGTGATCACCAACAGCGCGATCACGGCGAGTGTGATCAGCCGGGAGATGTAATCGGCGCCCTCGTCCTGCGCCTTGGACGCCTTGATGATCTGCGGCACCAGCACCGCGTTGAACACACCGCCCGCGATCAGCACGTAGATCAGGTTGGGCAGTGTGTTGGCCAGCTGGAACACGTCCGCCATGGTCGCGGCGGAACCGATGGCCACCGTGATCAGGAACGTCTTGACGAACCCCAGGATGCGAGACACCAGGGTCCCGGAGGCCATGATCGCGCTGGAGCGCGCACCGGACTTCTGCATGGATCAAGGCCTCCTGCGCGGGGGGACGGGCCGGATACGGCGCACGACGGATCGGACGGGACAGCCTACAACTGGTGAATGATGTATTCCCGGGCGATGTCCGCGATGCGCCGCTCGTTGGGGAAGGACAACTTCCGGCCGAGGGCGTCGATCCCGGACCACGCTACATCCACGGCCTCGTGGTCGGGGTCGTTCTCCGTGGTCAGAAATCCGCCGATGGCCTCCAGCAGGAAATGGTGGACGGTCTTGTGCACGCGGTGTCCGGAGACCGTGAACCAGTAGTCGATGCTGCCCAGCGGGGAGAGCACGCGGCCCATGATTCCGGTTTCCTCCTCTATCTCCCGCACGGCGGCTTCCTCGTTGGTCTCCTCGCCCTCGGGATGACCCTTGGGAAGGCACCACTCGAGCCGTCCACCGCGGTTGATCCGAGCAATGATGGCCACCGGATGCGTGGGATCGGACAGGTCCACCACGATCCCACCGGCCGACACCTCTTCCACCGTGGGCAGCGCGGAGACCGGTTGGTTCGGTCGCCTCTTGGGCGCGCTGGGTACGGGGAAAGCCATGCCATCTACCTTAGCGACATTCCCGGGACACTCCCTGATATGGGTCCGGCGGCGGTCCGTCCGCTGCGGTCGAGAGCGGTTGTACCGCCGCGGGCCCGACGACGCCCGCTCCGGTCGGGCCGGCCGGGCCGGCCGACGGCACATTCCGCTCGCACCCGCCGACGCAGACGCCGCCCCGAGCCGGCCGACGGCGCTCGCCGTGATGCGATAATGACGCTCATCATGACGCAGTTGCTGGACACCTCCTCACTTCACCCCGTTTCCCACGAGCTGGGGCGCCTCTTCGACAGCGCCGGATACGAGCTGTCCCTGGTGGGCGGGCCCGTACGCGACCTCCTGCTGGGCCGGGACGCGCTGGACCTGGACTTCACCACGAACGCGAGCCCCGATCAGACCCTCGAGCTGATCCGGGACTGGGCGGATGCACACTGGGAGATCGGCCGAGAATTCGGAACCATCGGGATGCGCAAGTCCGGCATGCAGCTGGAGGTCACCACCTACCGCGCCGAGGCGTACGACCCCGATTCCCGCAAGCCCACCGTGGCCTTCGGGGACGATCTGACCGAAGACCTGCGACGCCGCGACTTCACCGTCAACGCCATGGCCCTGCGGTTGCCGGGCATGGAGCTCGTGGACCCGTTCGGCGGGATCAAGGATCTGCACGCCGGTGTGCTGCGCACCCCCGGGACCCCGGAGGACTCGTTCACGGACGATCCCCTGCGCATGATGCGTGCCGCGCGGTTCAGCTCCCAGTTGGGTCTGACCGTGGCGGAGCCCGTGCGGGAGGCCATGACCGCGATGGCCGAGCGGATCGAGATCGTCTCCGCCGAACGGGTGCGCGAGGAACTGGTCAAGCTGATCTGCGGCGCCCATCCCCGCCGGGGCACCGAACTCATGGTGGACACGGGACTCGCGCAGATCGTGCTCCCGGAGGTGCCCGCGCTGCAGCTGGAGACCGACGAGGCGCATCATCACAAGGACGTCTACCAACATTCCCTCACGGTCATGGAACAGGCCGCGGAGAAGGAGACCGGTCCGGACGGCCCTGTGCCCGCCCCGGACTTCGTGCTGCGCTTCGCGGCGCTCATGCACGACGTGGGAAAACCCGCCACGCGCCGCTTCGAACCATCCGGCGTCGTGAGCTTCCGGCACCACGAGGTGGTGGGGGCCAAGCTCACGCGCAAGCGGATGAAGGCGCTGCGCTTCGACAATGACACGATCAAGCGGGTCACCCGCCTTGTGGAACTGCATATGCGTTTCTACGGATATGGTGACGCCGACTGGACCGATTCCGCAGTGCGCCGGTACGTGCGGGACGCGGGGGACGAACTCGAGCGGCTGCACCGGCTCACCCGCTCGGACGTCACGACCCGCAACAAGCGCAAGGCCTCCCGGCTCGCCCGGCACTACGACGAGCTCGAACACCGCATCGACCAGCTCGCCGAGCAGGAACAGCTGGACGCCGTCCGGCCCGAGCTGGACGGCCAGCAGATCATGGCGATCCTGGGCATCCCGCCCGGGCCCCAGGTGGGCCGCGCGTACAAATTCCTCTTGGAGATGCGTCTGGACGAGGGCGCCGTGGGGGAGGACGTGGCACGCGAGCGCCTCGTGTCCTGGGCGCGTGAGAAGGGCGTCATCGACTCCTGACGGAGAGGGCCACGCCGAGGTACCGCAGCGGAACACTCGCGCCATGACGCGTGGACTCTCCGCCCCCGTGGAACACTGACAGCATCCGTACCCGCGTTCCGAGGAGATCCCGCATGAGCCTGGAAGGTGCGCGCAACAGATCGGGAGGCAATGCCGGTCTGATGCTGCTGGGCCTCGGCCTGTACACGGTCATGATGGCCTACCTGTTGCGCATCCCGTGCCGGGTACCGGACTGGAACATGGCCCAGCAGGTTCCCGAGCTGTGTGCCACGGTGATCGGCACCGGGGATCTCAGTGTGCGCTCGTCGGACGTGGCCGGGGGGTTCTTCACCGGGGGTCCCACGGGGGATCAGCCGGTGCTCGTGGGGATGATCACCACGATCATCGGGTGGTTCGCCTCCAACCTGACCTCCCTGCTGGGTCTGGACGTGGGCCAGGGCTTCTACCTGGACCTCTCCCTGATCCTTCTGGCCCTCGTGTGGTTGGCCATCGTGGGCGTGGTCTCCTCGCTGAGCGGCAACCGGCGCTCCGATGCCCTGGTCATGGCGTTGGCCCCCGTGATCGTGCTCGTGGGATTCCAGTCCTGGGACCTGTGGGCCGTGCTGTTCATGATGCTCGCCCTGCTGGGCTACGTACGCGGGAACCCGGCGCTCGCGGGGATCATGGTGGGCTTCGGTGCCTCCGTGGCGTTCTTCCCCGTGGTGGTGCTGCTCGCGATCCTGATCATGGCCGCGCGTCACCGGTTCCTCAAGGACATCCTCTCCGCGTTCATCTGGGCCGTGGTCGCGTGGGCCCTGATCAACGGGACGTACATGATCACGGCGTGGGACCGCTGGCGGGCCCAGTTCGGGGACATGGTGCGCTCCGACACCGAACAACCCTCGCTGTGGAACGTGTGGAGCTCCACCGTTGAACCGCGCACCGGGGTGTCCCTGGGAACCGGCGCGGACGGTCAGTACGTCCTGCTGAGCATGATCCTGGCGCTCGTGTTCGTGCTCCTGATCGCGCTGCTCAGCAAGCGGGAGCCCTCGGCCGTGCAGATCACGTTCCTGTTGCTCGCGCTCTACATCCTGTTGGCCAAGGAGTACTCCCTGACCTACGTGGTGTGGCTCGTGCCCCTCGTCATCCTGTGCCGTCGCAACTGGACCGAGTTCGGGCTGTGGCAGGTGGTGGAAGTGCTCTACTGGGCCACCGTGGTGCTGCCGGCCTCGGCATGGCCCACCCTGCCGTGGGTCGAGGAACTCGGCTGGAGTGCCCAAGATATATTGGCCGTAGTACGTTATGTCTTTCTCATCTATCTGGTGGTGGCGGTCGTGGTGGACATGTTCCGGGGACGCAAGGCTGCGGCGCTCGGCGCGTCCGCGGTCCAGTAAGAACCCGGCATGGCACCGCGCGACTCCGAGACCCTCGCTCGTCTGAGGCTGCCGTCCTGGCGTTCCCTCCGCCTACCCCTGTTGCTCGTGCTGGTGTTCGTCGCGGTCGTGTCCACCGTGTGGGCCGCGCTCGCCAACTACTTCCTGGTCTCGCGGGATCCCGAGGCTCCCGTGGGCAGATACCTGGGGTACCTCGAGGGCGGCAGTTCCCGTCAGGTCCTCGCACCGTTGTTGATCGGCGGGGACCGCCCCCTGGCGCAGCTGCTGTCCAACGGGGTGTACCGGGATGCCGCAAACCGCCCGCAGGGCCACGACTTCGTGGGGGTACAGAAGCACGGGGAACACGCCGCGGTGGGGGTGGACATCCACCTGGGGGACGGTTCCACCGTGCACCGTGAGTACACGGTCGAGAAGGTGGCGTCCTGGGGCCCCTTCAACGACTCGTGGCGATTGGTGGAACGCGACAACGCTATTGTGGACGTCCGACTGCCCGCGGCGGTGGACGCGGCGTCCGTCAACGGCAACAAGGTGCGTCCGCACGGTTCCGAGCTCTTCCCCACGGACCCTTCCGATCCCGGGTCACCCGCGCGCACGTGGCAGTTCGAGGGCCTGCCCGGGGTCTACGACATCGCGATGCCCGAGGACTCGTATCTCCTGGCCAGCGAACATGCCTCCGCGGAAATATCCATGAGCGATCCCCGGTCCGCCGCGGTCGAACTGGACTTCACAGCGTCGCCGCACATGTGGGAGGGCGCGGAGCGGGCCGTTCAGGACGCCGTGGGCCAATGCGAACGCGTGCTGCGCTTCGACGCTGCGCAGTGCCCGCTGCCCGCGCAGTTGGGAGGCGGGCCCGCGGCGTCACCCTCCGCTTCGCCCAGTGCTTCACCCACCGGGGCTCCCACGGAGGTCCCGCCGGGCGTGTCCAACATTCGGTGGGAACTGCAGTCCCGCCCGTCACTGCTCCTGGCACAGGATGACGACGATCCCCTGGCCTTCCACGCCGTGCGGTTCCGCCCCGCGGTGGCCACCGTGACCTGGCTGCAGAACGGGCGGCAGCACTCGGGGACCGTGGGCTTCGGGATCGACGTGACGGCCCGGACCAACGGTGAGGACCTGGACACGGACGTGCAGTTGCGCTCGACGCTGACCGAGCGGGAGAGGGCCAGCCAGCGCTCCTAGGATGGGATCGGTTGCATCAAGGCAACCGGGGAGTGGAAGAGGGGTTCATCATGGCCGACGAACCGGAGTACTACACGGCACAACCGCTACCGCGCCGCGACGAGCCGTCCCGCGGCTACGGCCAGGGCGTCGGCTTCGGCCCCGCAGGCACCGCGCCCGGGTGGGGTCACCAGCGCCCCGTCGGCCAGCCGGTCAACGTCAACGTGGTGGGCGGCAGGTCCATCGTGCTGGCCTATGTCCTGTGGTTCTTCCTGGGCAACTTCGGCGTCCACAAGTTCTACCTGGCCCAGCCCTTCCAAGGGATCTTCTACCTGGTGCTCTCCGCGATCGGGTGGCTCACCGTGGGGATCCTGATCGGCTGGTTCTTCCTGGGTCTGTTGTGGCTGCTCATGCTGATCGACCTGTTCGTGATCCCCCTGCGCGTGGGCGCGCTCAACGCTCGGTTGGCCCGACGCGTCGGTGGCTACTGAGCCCCCGTTGTAGTAAAGTGGGGAAGTCTGTGTGCCGTGCGCCGATCGCTGCCGGCACCGACATACGCACAGAACCTCCTGCTGCGGAAGGACCGCAGCCGCTTAGCCCGAAGGAGGTGGGTTCTTTACATGCGTGAATACGAACTGATGGTCATCCTCAACCCCGAGGTGGAGGAGCGCGCCGTCGAGCCGACCCTCAAGAAGTTCCTCGAGGTCGTCACCAAGGAGAACGGCACCGTCGATAAGCTCGACATCTGGGGCCGTCGTCGTCTGGCCTACGAGATCCAGAAGAAGTCCGAGGGGATCTACGCCGTGGTGAACTTCACCGCCGAGCCGCAGACCGCCAAGGAACTGGACCGCGTGCTGAGCCTCAATGAGGCCGTGATGCGCACCAAGATCATCCGTCCGGAAGAGCAGAAGATCCACGGCAAGTGAGGTGAGCGTGCGGCCCACCCGGGCTGCACAGCATGCACTCACCGCGGGCTCGTGAGAGTCCCCGTGAGATGATTTTCACCCCACTGAGTCTCGCATCCAGCGTCCACAGAATCCGGAGGTTCACATGGCTGGCGACACCGTCATTACAGTGATCGGAAATCTGACTGCAGACCCCGAATTGCGCTTCACGCCGTCCGGAGCCGCCGTGGCCAACTTCACCGTTGCGTCCACCCCGCGCGCCTTCGACCGGCAGAGCAACGAATGGAAGGATCAGGAGACCCTTTTCATGCGTTGCTCGGTGTGGCGTGAGGCTGCCGAGAACGTGGCGGAGTCCCTGACCAAGGGAACCCGCGTGATCGTCCAGGGTCGGCTCAAGGCACGCTCGTACGAGACCAAGGAAGGGGAGCGCCGCACCAGCACCGAGCTGGAAGTGGACGAGATCGGCCCCTCCATGAGGTACGCGACCGCCAAGATCAACCGGAACTCGCGCGGCGGAGGCAACTCCTACGGCGGGAACCAAGGCTTCGGCGGCGGTCAGGGCGGTTTCAACGACAACCAGGGTGGCGGCTTCGGCGGCAACCAGGGTGGCGGCTTCGGCGGCAACCAGGGTGGCGGCAACCCCGGCGGTGGCAACCAGGGCGGCGGGTTCAACGGGAACCAGGGCGGCCGCGGGGGCCAGCAACCGCGTCAGCAGGGCAACGATCCCTGGGGTCAGTCCTCCGGTGGGAACTACGACTGGGGAGCTGGCGCCGAGGACGAGCCCCCCTTCTAAACACAACCATTCCAACCCATCCCGCAGGTACGCCTGCGGGCTCCGCACCAGAAAAGGAGCACCACGATGGCCAAGGCTGAAATTCGCAAGCCGAAACCGAAGCAGAACCCGCTCAAGGCGGCCGACGTCACCGAGATCGACTACAAGGACGTCGCCTTGCTGCGTAAGTTCATCTCCGATCGCGGCAAGATCCGCGCTCGCCGCGTGACCGGCGTGTCCGTTCAGGAGCAGCGCAAGATCGCCCAGGCGATCAAGAACGCTCGTGAAGTGGCACTGCTGCCCTACTCCGGCGCCGGCCGCTGATCAGAGAGGACTGAGAATTCATGGCAAAGATCATTTTGACCCAGGAAGTCTCCGGGCTCGGTTCCGCGGGTGACGTGGTGGACGTGAAGAACGGCTACGCCCGTAACTTCCTGTTCCCCCGCGGCTTCGCGACCCCGTGGACCCGCGGCGCCGAGAAGCAGATCGACTCCATCAAGCAGGCTCGTGCGGCCCGTGAGCTGTCCTCCCTCGAGGACGCCCAGGCTCTCGCCGCCAAGCTGACCTCCACCACCCTGACCGTCCCGGTCAAGTCCGGTGCCGAGGGTCGCTTGTTCGGTACGGTCCGCGCCGGGGACATCGCCTCCGCGGTCGAGACCGCCGGTCTGGGTTCCATCGACAAGCGTCGCGTGGACCTGACCCAGCGCATCAAGACCACCGGCGTGTACCAGGCCGTGATCCACCTGCACGAGGACGTCAACGCGAACGTGGAGTTCGAGGTCGTCCCCGCCTGATCGCACCTCGAGTGCATCCGGGCCCCTGAGCTGTTCGCGGGGCTCGCGGGTGATGTCTGAGAACCCCGTGGAACAGTCGTTCCACGGGGTTCTTGCCCTCCTCGGGCTTCCAGAGATTGCGCAGAGCACCGTGGGAGGATGCCGGTCATGATCATGAGCGCACGCAGGTTGAGCACGGGCCGCACGCTGTTCTGGGTGGCATTGGGGTGCGTGGCATTGACCCTGGTGTTCTTCCTGGGGGCATTCCTCGCCGGCAATTCCTTGGCGCCGCGCGGTGCGGTGGTCGTCCTGGTGGTCGGCCTCATCCTGAGCGTGGTCGCGTCCCTTGTGGCATTGATCCTAGGCATTGCGGGCACCGTGGCCTTCCCGGCCCTGCGGGGCCGTTACGTTCTGGTGTTGCTCCTGGCCATCGTGACATCGCCCCTGCTCTGGCTGCTCTTCTTCGCGCTGCTTGGGTGAGTTACCCACAGCTGCGACGGGTTTTCCACAGATCTCTCCACAGCCCGTGCACAGCACTGCACGGCGTTTTCCACATGTTTTCCACGTACTTTTCCACAGGCCGTGGACGACGACGGCGCGCCACCGGGCCTCGCGTCGTCGTCTACTCAGCGACCGGTTCTGCAACGAGCACGGGCGGCTATGGGGGTCGGAGAGCGGTGGGAGAATGAACGGGTGCGCCGCTCGAGGTGGGCGCATTCGTCTGCAAGGAAAGTGAGTGAGGGTGTCGGAATATTCGTCCGGGCCGCGCGAGGACTACGGCCGTACCATGCCGCACGATAACCAGGCCGAGCAGTCGGTGCTGGGCGGGATGATGCTCTCCAAGGACGCCATCGCGGACGTGGTGGAAGTGCTGCGGGGCGTGGACTTCTACAAGCCGGCGCACGAGAACATCTACGACGCCATCGTCTCCCTGTACGGGCGCGGCGAACCGGCGGACGCGATCACCGTGGGAGACGAGCTCACCAAGAACGGTGAGATTGAACGGATCGGGGGGATCGCGTACCTGCACTCGCTGATCGCATCCGTGCCCACGGCCGCCAATGCGGGGTTCTACGCGGAGATCGTGCGGGAACGCGCGGTGCTGCGGCGGCTCGTGGAGGCCGGGACCAAGATCGTGCAGCTGGGCTACGCGCACGACGGTGAAGTGGACGACATCGTCAACGAGGCCCAGGGCGAGATCTACCAGGTGGCCGAGCGGCGCACGGCGGAGGACTACGTCCCGCTCAAGGACGTCATGGAAGCCACCGTGGACGAGATCGAGGCCGCAGGCAACCGCTCCGGGATGCAGGGTGTGCCCACGGGGTTCATCGAACTGGACGAGCTCACCCACGGGTTCCAGGGCGGACAGATGATCGTGATCGCGGCGCGTCCGGCCATGGGTAAGTCCACGCTCGCCCTGGACGTGGCACGCTCCGCGTCCATCAAGCACAACATGACGTCCGTGATCTTCTCCCTGGAGATGAGCCGCAACGAGATCGCCATGCGCTTGCTCTCCGCGGAGGGCACCCTGAACATGCAGGACCTGCGCGCGGGCACCCTGCAGGACGAGCAGTGGGCCAAGATCGCGCAGATCATGGGCAAGATGAACGAGGCGCCCCTGTTCATCGACGACTCCCCCAACATGTCCCTAATGGAGATCCGCGCCAAGTGCCGCCGGCTCAAGCAGAAGCACGACCTCAAGCTCGTGGTGCTGGATTACCTGCAGCTCATGAGTTCTGGCAAGAAGGTGGAGTCCCGCCAGCAGGAGGTCTCCGAGTTCTCGCGTGCGCTCAAGCTGCTCGCCAAGGAGTTGGACGTGCCCGTGGTGGCGCTGTCCCAGCTGAACCGTGGTTCCGAGCAGCGCCAGGACAAGAAGCCGCAGGTGAGTGATCTGCGTGAATCGGGGTCAATTGAGCAGGATGCGGACATGGTCATCCTGCTGCACCGCGAGGACGTCTACGACAAGGAGTCCCCGCGCGCCGGTGAGGCGGACGTGATCGTGGCCAAGCACCGCAACGGTCCCACGAAGACCATCGTGGTGGCGTTCCAGGGCCACTACTCACGGTTCGCGAACATGGCGCTGGAGGGGTTCTAAAGTCTTCAGCTCCCCGTCTTGTGCTGCGTTCCGGGCAAGCCGAGCTGCGCCTTGCGTCCAACCTCTCACCCCCCTGGGATCGCACCCACCTCGCCCGTAACCGGCCCGTCCCACTACGCTTTGTCGGTGCTTACCACTGAACAGGCTGCTTACAAACTCGCCTTCCAGATTGCGGACGCCCTGATCCGCAGCGGGGCCGGGTCCGCCAACACCACCAAGTCCCTGCTGTCGATCTTTCGCAAGACGGACCTGCGGGACGTCACGGTGAGCGTGGGCCTGGGGCAGGTGACCATCAGCCACCAGGATGCGCCGGACAAGGCGCCGAGCACTCGCGTGTTCGAGTCCCAGCCCGGAACCCTGGACATCCAGCTGCGCACGGACACGGGCGAGGTGCTGGAGGACTTCGTGCTCGGCCGGATCTCTGCAGAGGAGGGCATCCAGCGCATGGATGAGATCCTCGCGGAGTCCCGGCACATCGGCCACCGTCTGACGGTGACCGGTTTCGGGATGTTCGGTGTCGGGTTCGCTCTCATCCTGGGCGGAAGCTGGCCCACCGCCATCACGGCCGCGATCGTCTCCGCGGCCGTCTACGGGGTCTACGCCTTCGTCCAGCGCGTCAAGGCCCCCGAGGTCTTCAGCCTGGCGGCCGGGGGGCTGACCGCGGTGCTGGGGGCGACCGTGGCGGGGGTGCTCTTCGACATCACCCAGACGGCCGTGTGCATCGTGGCCGCGCTGGCCGCGTGGCTCGCCGGGATCGCCGCGTACGGTGCGGTGCACGACGTCATCACCGGGTGGTACGTCTCCGCCTCCGGGCGCATCTTCGAGGCCATCACGAGCACTGCCGGTCTGGTGGCTGGTGTGACCATCGGGATCCACGCCATGCGGCCGCTCGTGGGGGACTCCGTGGACTACATCGAGACGCTGCAGATGGACGATTCCCGCTGGGCCCTCACCGTCCTTGGTGCCGCCGTGGTCTCCGCCGGTTTCGCGCTCGCCTCGGGTGGTCGTGGGTGGAAGCTGGCGTCCCTCGGTCTATTCGGCGGCCTGGTGCAGCTGGGGGTCCTCGCCATCACCGCCACGGGCATCAGTTCGTTCGGTGCCATTCTGATCGCCTCGATCGTCGCGGGCATCCTGAGCGTCACCCTCACCCGCGCCCTGAACCTGGCCTCGAACGCCACGCTCATGGTCGTCCTGCTCCCGCTGTTCCCGGGAATGCTCGTCTACCAGGGTGTCCTGGGCGTGATCTTCGGCCTCGAAGACGCCGGGGAGAACGTCCTCGAGGCTGCCATCACCGCGTTCTGCCTGTGCATGGGCGGCATGCTCGGGCAGTACGTGGCGTCCGAGATCCTCTGGGCCGGGCGGCGTCGCCAGTTCGTGCGTCACCACCCGGGCCAGAAGTTCCGCCGCGAGATGGCGAACGAGGAGAACTTCAGCGACATCATGGTTCCGATCTTCTCCAAGCCCTTCACCAGCTGACGCGGGCGCAGATCAAGCTGGGGCGGTCCGCGCTGCGCGCCCGGCGGCGGGGTGGGTCCTGCCCGCGTCCGCCCCGCCGCGGAGGCCGCTACTTCCCCATGACCTCGGCCACGCGCTCCACGAGCCCGCGCATGTTGGCGAGCGCGCGATCGGCGCGCTCCTCCGGGCTCATGGTCTCCTCCATCTGCCGGATGCCCTCGGGCTTGCGGCGCCCCAGCGTGTAGTCGCTGCACGCCAGGTTCGAGCACACGTAGGTGCCCACGGAGTTGTAGCGGTCCTTCGCGGTCTTGGAACGCTGGATCGACACCAGTGAGACGCCGCTGGCCGGGTGCAACGTCAGGCAGATCTGACACATACGTGCGCCACCGCTCGCCTTCTGCGCGCTCTTCTTGAGCACCAGCCCGCGCAGCCCGTGCTCGGTCTCGACGACGACGTAGCCCGCCCGCGGTGACTTCGGGTCGTACCAGCCCAGGAAGATCTGGGACTCCCAGTCCCCGTGGAGCACGTCCTGCGGGATGTTGATGCGCTGCGCGGCGCCCTTGGAGCAGTTGACGAAGCTCTTGCGGATCTCGGTTTCTGTATGCGTATTCATGTTCTTTGGTCCTTCGAGGATGGTCTCCCCCTGCCTGCCACGTGCGGGTCAGGACGGCGCGCGGGCACCCGGGTGCCAAGGAGTGCCGCGTGGTGCGGGGGGGGGGGGTGACGGCGTTCGGCGCGCTCGTGGAGCGCGGTCGCCGCGGGGAGGTGGAAAAGGGTGGGTGAAAGCGCGCGACGGGCTGGTCTTCACCCGCCGCGTCCGGTCAGCGCTGTCTAGTGCCGGCGGTGAAGAAGCCGGCAACCCCCTGACGCACGAAAGCCTCGTTCCTCCACGGCTGTGGATCTCGAAAACGTACGGGGACAGTTTAGATCCACCGTGGGCTGCCCACCACCTGGCATCGGGTCGCCCAGAAGGGTATCCCGCTGGAGGTGAGCATCAAGTTCCCATACTCGTAGAAGTCAAGAATTTACAAGTGGGTATTACCCCCTTTCCCCGTGTTTCTAGGGGACAGAGGCTCCGATGTTCAAATTTGTCTAATCCTCGGCTAAATTTTGATACATGCAACCCATGGTCTTCCCCGAGGTCGATTTCGCGAGTGCGCTCGTGACGGATCTGTTCGCCCTGGAGCGGGTGCGCGTGGATTTTCGTACTGAGCACCTTGACGACCCTCTTGGCCTGGAGCTGCGCAGGCTGTTCCAAGGTCTCACGAGCGTCATGTCGGCACGCATCGAAGGGAACCGGACCACGGTGGCGGATGTCGTGGCCGAAGCCCGGCGGGCCGCGGCCACGGGACAGCCAGCAGCAGACGCCGTGCGAGAGATTCTGCAGCTGGAGCAGGCAACTGACTACATGGACGAGTTGGCAGCCCATGGAAGGCTGTCCCTGACTCATGGGCTGATCCGTGAACTCCACCAGCTCGCCGTGCAGGGACTCGAACGTGAGGGTGACGAGCACCCGGGCAGCTATCGAACAATCCCCGTCGGGATCGCTGGAGCGTCCCACGTCCCGCCCGCACCCGGGTCCGTCCAGGCGGACATGGACCAGCTCCTGGAGTTTGCAAACAAGGAAGTACCCGCACAGCACCAACTCCTCCAGATCGCGCTGGTCCACCACCGGTTCGTCTGGATACATCCGTTTGCCAATGGTAACGGGCGGGTCTCACGCCTGCTGACGTACGCCATGCTGAGCAACCAGGGCTACACCTCCAGGAGCGCCGCGCGTCCGCTCAACCCCACAGCAGTTTTTGGTGCCGACCGGCAGTCGTACTACGACCACCTCGCGGGAGCGGACTCCCTGAGCCCGGAGGGGGTGCTGGCCTGGGCCGGGTATGTGATCCACGGCCTCAAGGACGACATGGACAGGGTCAGTCGGCTTGCTGCCCCCCGCTTCATTTCCGAGGAGGTCGTGGGGCCCTCGGTCAATGCCGCCCTCGCGGCGGGGGAGCTCACGGAGACGGAGGCAGATGTGATCTACGCGGTGGCGCGCCAAGGGAAGGCCAAAGCGGGCGATCTCGAAGACGTGATCAAGGGGTCTCCGTCGAACAGGAGCCACCGTCTGCGCCGCATGGTCGAGTCCGGGTTGCTACAGAAGATGTCAGGGCCGGGGCGGTACGTGGTGAGTCTGCATCGCAACGTTCTGACCAAGCACGTGGTGCGCCGCCTCAACCAGTTGGACATGCTCCCGGCTATCCTGCGTGACTGAGGTGCGGGACTGTCCACGCGACGGCAGGTGAGCGCACAATGCTCCAGTGCTCAGCACCTACCCTGGAGGCATGACTTCCTCCGCCACTGCCACCACCTCCCTGGGCGTCCTACAGGAGGTTTTCGGGTACGACGCCTTCCGTGGGGAGCAGGCGGAGATCATCGAGCAGGTGGTGGCCGGTGGGGACGCCGTGGTGCTGATGCCCACCGGCGGCGGCAAGTCCCTGTGCTACCAGATCCCCGCACTGCTGCGGGACGGTACGGGCGTGGTGGTCTCCCCGCTGATCGCGCTCATGGCGGACCAGGTGGCCGCGCTCGAGGCCGTGGGCATCCGCGCCGCGTACCTCAACTCCACCCTGGAGCCCTACGAGGCGCAGGAGGTGGAGCGGCAGCTTCTCGCCGGGGACATTGACCTGCTCTACATGGCCCCCGAACGGCTCATCCTGTCGCGCACCGTTGAGCTGCTGAAGCGCGCACCGATCGCCCTGTTCGCGATCGACGAGGCGCACTGCGTCTCCCAGTGGGGGCATGACTTCCGCCCCGACTACATGGGGCTGTCCGTGCTTGCGGACGCCTTCCCGGATGTTCCCCGCATCGCACTCACCGCGACCGCCACCCGGGCCACCCACCAGGAGATCACCGAGCGGCTGCGCATGGAGAACGCGCGGCACTTCGTCTCCAACTTCGACCGCCCCAACATCCAGTACCGGATCGAGTCCAAGGACCGCGCGAAGGACCAGCTGCTGCGGCTCATCCAGTCGGAGCACCCGGGGGAGGCGGGCATCGTCTACTGCATGTCCCGCAAGAGCGTGGAGTCCACCGCCGCGTGGCTCAGCGCCCGCGGGGTCGACGCCATGCCCTACCACGCGGGTCTCGACGCCGCAGTGCGCCAGGACACGCAGGTGCGGTTCCTGCGGGAGGAGGGGATCGTCGTCGTCGCCACGATCGCGTTCGGCATGGGCATCGACAAGCCGGACGTCCGCTTCGTCGCCCACCTGGACCTGCCTAAGAGCATCGAGGGGTACTACCAGGAGACAGGCCGCGCTGGTCGCGATGGTATGCCCGCAACGGCATGGATGGCGTACGGCCTGGGCGACGTGGTCAACCAGCGGCGCATGATCGACCAGGGAGACGGATCTGACCTGCACAAACGCAATGCGCGCTCGCACCTGGACGCCGTGCTCGCCCTGTGCGAGACCACGGACTGCCGTCGTGTGCAGCTGCTGCGGTACTTCGGACAGGACTCCGAGCCGTGCGGCAACTGCGACACGTGCCTGAACCCGCCCAAGGTCTGGGACGCCACCGTGCCCGCCCAGAAGCTGCTGTCCACGCTCATCAGGCTGCAACGCGAACGCGGTGAGCAGTTCGGCTCCGGCAAGGTCTTCGACATCCTGCTGGGCCGCAGCAACGAGCGCACGGAGGCGTCGCGCCACCAGGAGCTGAGCGTGTGGGGGATCGGGCAGGACCTCTCCGAGCGGGAGTGGCGCTCGGTACTGCGGCAGCTGCTTGCCCGCCGGGTCGTGGAGGCCGTCGGTGATTTCGGCGTGCTCGTTCCCGGCCCGGAGGCCGGACCCGTGCTGCGCGGTGAGGGCACCCTGGAGCTGGCGGTGGACAGGACGCCCACGGCGCGCGCGAACGGACGCGCCCGCAGCGGCGGGGGCAGCGGGCGCTCACGGGCCGCGGACACCCTGGACGAGGCCGCGAAGGAGACCTTCGAGGCGCTGCGGGAGTGGCGGACATCGGTGGCCAAGGAGAAGCAGATCCCGCCCTACATGGTGTTCTCGGACGCCACGCTCGTCGGCATCGTGGAGGCCGCCCCGGCCTCGACCGCGCAGCTCAGCGGCATCAGCGGAGTGGGCGCCAAGAAGCTCGCCGAATACGGGGACGCCGTGTTGGAGGTGCTGGGCTCCCCGGGGTCCTGACGGTGAGAACTGCCCCGGCCGTTCGGCGTCAGTCGGACGTGACGGAGGATATGCGGTCCACGATGGCCTCGGCCACCGCGGGGGCCTCCCGCTCGGGCAGCCAGTGCCCGGCATCGAGCTCGATGAACTCGTACGGCGCGTGCACGTACACCTCGGTCTCCTCCGCGGCCGTTCGGCCCAGGGCGGGATCCCGGTTGCCCCACACGAACGTGGTGGGCATCGTGATGATGCCGTTTCCAGCATTCTTACCGGTCACGCCGTCCTTGCGCAGCATGGCGCGGTACCAGTTGATGGGCCCGCGCAGGTCGTCCGCGGTGGCGAAGCGACGCTCGTAGCGTTCCGCGGCCTCCTCGGGGATGCCCGCACGGCGGGTGAGGGTTCCCACGCGACCGGCGAGCAGACGCTCCGGTACGGCGGGGATCTGGAACATGCCGATGTACCAAGATTTCTTGACCTGGTCCGGGGTCTTGAGCGCGTGCCCGAGCGCGGTGGGGTGCGGGGTGGACAGCACGGTCAGCGAGGTCACCCGCTCCGGTGCGCGCAGGGCGATGTCCCAGGCGAGCACCCCTCCCCAGTCGTGGCCCACCAGGTGGAACCGCTCCGCTCCGGCCTCGTCCGCGAGGGCCAGCGCGTCCCCGGAGAGCTCCTCGCGGCGGTACGAGGCCAGCTCGGTGGGTCGGGCGCCCGGGGAGTACCCACGCTGGTCCATGGCGAGAGTGCGCAGCCCCTGCGCGTTCAGCCGTGCGGCGACGTCGTCCCAGCCGCGGGCATCCTGCGGGAAACCGTGCAGCAACAGGACCACGGGGCCGTCCTCCGGGCCCTGGTCGAGAACGTCGAACGTGAGTCCCTGTCGCGTGAAGCTGGTGATCCGAGTCATGCCTCCACCCTATGGCGCACGGAGGGGCTCGTCAGCCGTGGCCCCGGACCTGGGGTGGGTCTGCGGCGGAGCGGGTCTAGAAGAACCCGATGACGCGCCCAATGATGACCAGGACGGTGAACGGTGTCACGACCACGGCCAGTCCGATCAGCACGACCTTGCCCACGGCGCCCTCACCGGGGCGCTCGCGGTCGAGGTGCTCTCCGGGCGGGAGCCCGTGGTGCGGGTGCTGCGCGCGGCGGCCGCTCACCGGGAGCTGCCCGTGTACCTGTTGAGCCGCCAAGTGCGGTTCGTGGCCGTCACGCAGGAGGTGCACCGCCGGATCGCCGCGCGCCAGCTCGAGCAGCTGGAGACGGACCGCCGCATCCACGAGGTCTTCACCCAGCTGACCCTGGAGGCTGCCCCGGTCCAGCGGATCGTTGTGGAAGCCGGGCGGCTACTGGGTGCCGAGGTCGTGTGGCGGCGGCGTGCGGCGTCGTCGTCACCGGAGGACAGGGGGGGCCGTTCCCGTGGTGGTCGCGAGGGAGACGGTCGGGTGGCTGTCCGCCGAGCCGCGGGGTGCCGGGCCCGCGTTGCGCGCCACCGTGCTGGAGCGGGCGGGGCAGGCGGTGGCGCTCACGCTGCTGTCCGAGCGCAGCCGCCGGAATGAGAAGCGCCAGGCGGAGACCGCCCTGCTGCACGAGCTTCGGCGCCCGTGGAACGTGGACGAGAACTCCGCGCGGCGGCGTGCGCGCGAACTCGGGATCGGCGTGCTGAGCGAGGCGGCCCCGGCCGCGTGGCTGCCAGTGGTCGTGCGCTGGGAGCGCCCGGCGGCGGCGCCGTGCTCGATGCGCTCGCATGGGCGCTGAGCCGGGAGCGCACGACGGCGCTTGCTGGCCGTCTTGGCGCTGCCTCCGTGGCCGTGCTGGTGCCGCTGGCCGCGCGCACCCCTCAGGGCGCCGTGGTGGAACGGGTGCTTACGGCGGCGGAGCAGCGCCTGGAGGGAGCGTGGCGGGTGCTCGCGGGGGTCTCCGATCCAGAGTCGCGGATGATTGGCGCGGCCGTCCGTCTGGATGAGGCCGAAATGATCGCGGAGGCCGCGGTGTCCCTGCTCGTGCGGGACGGTTGCGCGGAAGGTGGCCCCTCGCAGGACGGGACCGTGGCGGACCGCGCGGCACGGCAGGACGCCGCCCGGTCCGGTTCTGTGCGCTCCGGTTCCGCGCGGCGGCGGTGCTTCCGCGCACAGGACGTGCGGCTGCGCGGGCTGCTCGCGATGTTGCGCGGGGACGAGCGCGCGCAGATGTTCGCGCGCGCGGAACTCGGGAGCGTCCTGGACGTGGAGCGCCACGAGGACCGTGAGCTGTTGACACAGTTCCTGGCGTGCGACGGGAACAAGAGCCTGCTGGCCCAGCGGATCCACCTCTCCCGCCCGGCGCTCTGCGGGCGGCTGGCCCGGCTGGAACGCAGGCTGGGGGTGTCGCTGGACGATCCGGAGTCGCGGACGTCCCTGCACGTGGCGCTGCTGATCACGGAGGTGGAGGGGTGCTGAGGACGGCCCGGGCGGCGTCGTGCGCTAGGACTCGGTGGGGTAGTCGCGCGGCCAGCTGTGGCCGAGGGTGGCCTCCACGCTCTCGTTGAAGCGGCGGGTGAGACGGGCCAGCGCGGTGACGTCCTCCTGCGGCCAGTCCGCAATGAAACGCTGGTAGGACTCGCGGCGGACCTCCAGTTCCTCCGCAAGACGGCGCACGCCCTCCTCGGTGGGCTGGTGCTTCTTGGCGACGCCGCCCTCAGGGTCCTTGATGCGCTCGATCAGACCGCTCTTCATGGCGGCTGCGACCTGCCGGTGGACGGTGGAGATGTCCAGGCCGAAGGACTGGGCCAGCTCGGCCACACTCATGGGGCCGCCGGCCTGCAGACGGGCGAGGAGCACGGTGGAGCTGCGGTCCAGCGCCTCTCGGCGGGACTGGGGTGGCGCTCCCTGGAGGGCGTATCTCGAGAGCAGCATGTTCTCGTAGACGAGTTCGCTCACTGAGTCATCGCTGTGCACGGTTCCATCCTTTCATCCCCGGGTGGACGGCTTCCGAGGGGCTGCCGCCGTGGCAGCTCTCAACGGTAGGCGGGGCGGAAAGACGGGGGAGCGGGGTCGTCGACAAAAATTGCATAATACAAATCCTGGGGTAATATCTTGCACTATACAAACCCAAAAACTCCAGGAGGTGCCCGTGTCGGTCGACGCGAAGGACGACGTTCCCACAGGTCAACTGCCGGTTGTGGTGGAGCAGGCCACGCCCGGTCCCGCGCACTCGGCGGGCCCGGCACGGCTGGTCACTCCCACGTTCGTGGTGGCGTGGGTGGTCAACTTCCTGCAGTACCTGACCTTCTACATGCTGGTCACCACCATGGCGCTGTACGCGGTAAAGAGCTTTGCCGCCTCGGACGCGGTGGGCGGTTTCGCGTCCAGTGCGTTCGTGGTGGGGGCGACCGTCGCGCGGCTGGTCTCCGGATACCTCGTGGACATCCTTGGCCGCCGGAAGATGCTGCTGATCGCGCTCGTGGTCGTGGTGGTCGCGTGCGCGCTGTACCTGCCTGCCGGGTCTCTGCCCGTGCTGATCGGGGTGCGTCTGCTGCACGGTTTCGGGTACGCGTTCGCGAGCACCGCCGTCATGACGATCGCGCAGTCCGTGATCCCCGACTCCCGCCGCGGCGAGGGCACCGGGTACTTCGCGCTGGGCACCACGCTGGCCACTGCGGTGGGGCCCGCGCTGGGGCTCTTCCTGGTGGGTTCGCTGAACTACACGTGGCTGTTCTGGACGACCCTCGTCACCGCCGTGCTCGGCCTGGTGCTGGGTGTCTTCTTGCGGGAGCCCCTGGTCAAGCGTGAAGCCCAGGCCAACCAGGAGGTGGACAAGCAGCGCGCCGCCTTCTCGCTCAGCGACATCGCCCACCCGGCAGTGCTGCCCATCGGCTCCTTCATGCTGGTGGTGGGCGTCTGCTACGCGGGCGTCATCACCTACCTCAACGCCTATGCCGAGGACCGCGGAGTCACCACCGGCGCCGCTCTGTTCTTCGTGGCGTACGCCGTGGCCATGCTGATCATGCGCCTAGTGCTGGGCAAGGTGCAGGACCAGCGCGGCGACAACGTGGTGGTCTACCTGGGCCTCGTCTGCTTCGCTGTGGCCCTGGGCATCCTGGCGGTGGCCAACCAGGACTGGCAGGTGGTCGTGGCCGGCGCCATGACCGGTCTGGGCTACGGCACCCTCATGCCCGCCGCGCAGGCCATCGCCGTGAGCGCGGTGCCCGCCCACAAGCTGGGCACCGGCATCTCCACGCTGCTGTTGCTCATGGACGTGGGCGTGGGCGTGGGTCCCGTGATTCTGGGTCTGTTGCTCTCCGCCGCCGGTTTCGGGGCCATGTACGCGGTTCTCGCCGTGCTGGTAGTCGTTGCCGCCGTGCTGTACCACGCGGTTCACGGGCGGCACCCGCACGCCAAGCGGGGGCGGCTCGTGGTGGACTGAGGTTCGCTCTTTCGGGGGCCCGTGGTTTTCACTGCGGGCCCCTTTCCGTTGTACGGCTGCGTTCGGGGACGACGACGGTGAGGGGCCGGGTGGGCGCGTCTCGTCGTCTCCGCGCCAGGCGGTGCCCTCTCTTCCTGGATCCACTGGTCACGGGACCACCAGCACGGCACCCGCGCCTCCGCGCCCTCCGCCGGGTCCGGGGTCCAGGACTTGCCCGTGCGCGCACGGGGAGTGTGGGCCTCGGTCACCGGGAACCGCTGGGCGCTGCGGCACATGCTCCGACGACGGGCGGGGGTTGCGGGGGCTTGTGCCCCCACCAACCCCCGTGCCTCCAATGGGGATAATGGGGTTAGCGGCGTCGCTAAGTCTGCTGGTAGCCTAGACATAGCAACACCTCGATGGGTGCTTTACCTGGTGTCTCATGAGGAACTTTCGTTGCTATCGGAACACCGCGAGAGTTTGGTCGCTGGAACGGTGTTCGAGACTTTGAAGGCGGTCCCTGGCGGGGGGCCGCCTTCAGTCATGTGCGGGCGGGTATTCGTATTGGGGTAGATCGAGGCTCCGTGCTGCTTGAGCGACGATCCACCATGACATGCTCACGTCGTCCTGCGCCGCAGCGGAGCGGATGGCGGTTTCCACTTCCTGCGGGATCTGGATGACGAGGGGAACCATAGGCCCCAAGGCGCGAGGTATGCGGCGCGCCCCCTTGTCAGTCATGTGACAAAGTATGCCCCATGATTCTGCATTCGTACACAAACCGCCGCTGGTGTGTCGCCAGGCAGGCCAAAAACAGGAATCAGCTGACGGTGCGCAAGGCGTTCCAGTCGGTGGTGTAGCCGGGGGAGAGGGCTGCCTGGTGGTTGTCCCAGGGCTGGGGGCGCTGGTCGCGGATCAGCCCAAGCCGACCGTGCCGGTGCCGAACCGGGTGTTGACGGCGTCGATCAGGGACCCGATGGGCGCTGTGGTGGGGGCGGTACCGGGCAGGGGCGCGGCAGCACCGGTGTCGGTGAGCTCCAGGCACATCACCCCGGCGCGCATGTACGGGATCCCGTGCACCAGGTGCGGCTCCAGGGCCCTGCGGGCCGTAGCGGCCAGCGCCCCGGGCTCGTGTGTCGGAGCAGGCAGCCTTACATGAGCGTTGGGGTGGTGTGGTCAGGGCCTGGGCGGTGGGGTGAGGTGGCGGCGAAGACCGTCAGACGTGCGGCTTCCTGGTCCTCCTTGCGCAGCCGGCGCGCGGCCCGCTGGGCGAAATCGGCCACCGCCTCTGCGATCAGGGCAGGGTCGAGGATTGGTTCGGGGAAGGAGCGGGAGACCAGGATCTGCTGCTTGGTGGCGGTCTCTTCTTCCACGGGGATCGCCGGCACCGCGTTGAGCTCGAGCGCGGTGCGCATCAGCACCACGGAGAACCGATCGCGGATCCGTACCGGGTCAGCGTCGCGCAGCTCGGCGACGGTGGTGGTCCCCTGGGCTGCCAGGCGGCGGGCGGTGCGCGCGGCCACCCCCACACCTCGGTCACTGGCAGGGTGCCCATAAGCCGGCCCCAGAAGCCCGGCGGGGTGTTCTCCCAGTGCACCACGCCCCCGGTGGCGGGGATCTTCTTGGCCGCTTCGGTGGCCAGCTTGGCCAGGGTCTTGGTGGGGGCGATGCCCACGCTGACGGGCAGCCCCACGTTGCGCGCTACCAACCGCTGCAGCTCCCGGCCCCAGGCCAGCAGCTCGCGTGTGTGCCCGGGGGGAGGGGTCAGGAAGCACTCGTCGATCGAGTAGATCTCCTGTGCCTGGGCGTAGCGGTCCAGCAGAGCCATGGTGCGTTGGGAGAGATCGGCGTAGAGCGGGTAGTTCGAGGATCTACGCTGCAAGCCCCACCGGCGGGCATCGGCGGCGATCTTGAACCACGGATCTCCCATCTGGATCCCCAGGGCCTTGGCTTCGGCGGAGCGGGCGACCACACACCCGTCGTTGTTGCTCAGCACCACAGTGGGCTTGCCGAGCAGGGACGGGTCGAAAAGACGTTCGCAGGACACGTAGCAGTTGTTCACGTCCACCAGGGCGATCACGCCGAGCGCCCCACGGGGCGTGTTGGTATGTCGCGATGTTCGTTCTTGCGATGTTCCCTGTGCTTGGAGATCTGATCCCTGCCCATGAGAGCAGGTATAGCCGCCGGAGGCGACATCATTGCTGACCCCGCGTGAGGGGGCATGGGTGGGGGTCCGGAGGCCAGGGACCTAGCTTCCTCGAATCAGCGGCCGCGCCCACCCCGGGCGGTGTGCATAGCGAGGTCGCCTCGTCCTTGCCGAGCCGGTTCACTGCTGTCGATCGTGGAACTAGGCTCGGCGCACACGATCCGGATGCACCGGGAGGGGGAGTCCATGCCGAGGATGTCCGCTCTAGAAGCTTCGTGCTGCCGCAGTGCGCCATGGAGTCTTTTGGCCCGGCGAATGGTCCCCTGGGCGACCCAAGGCTTCCCCGTCACCGGGAACGTGCTGGAAATCGGCGGGGGCAGCGGGGCGATGGCCGAAGCGATCGTCCAAGCCAACCCTTGGGTGCGGCTCACTACGACCGACGCCGACCCGGTGATGGTTGAGGTTGCGCAGCAATGCCTTGTCAGATTCCCCCATGCTGAGGCCTGTCAGGCCGACGCCACCCGCCTGCCCTTCGAGGACGAGTCATTTGACACGGTTGTGAGCTTCCTGATGCTCCACCACGTCATCGAGTGGGAACACGCGGTGGTCGAGGGGTCCCGGGTTTTGCGGCCGGGCGGGGCATTGGTGGGATACGACCTGCTTGCCTCACGGATGGCCTCCTTGGTGCACCGGGCCGATCGCTCTCCCCACCGACTCATCGACCCCGGAGCCTTCGAACCAGTTCTCGACCAGGTCGGCCTGGAGCTCCTCGCCCTCCGGTTGTCCTTCGGTGGGCGGATTCTACGCTTTGTTGCCCAGAAGCCAGCTACGCGGTGACCTGCGTTGGCAACCAGGCCTGGACTGCGGGATGAGATCCCGTGCTGTGGGGGCCCTGTCGTTGACAGGGCCCCCACAGCACGGGGGCGGCTTCTCCGGGAGCCCCTGGGTGGATGCCCAAGGCATCCAGTGGTGTGGGTCAGCGGAAGGTGACGTAGCCGACCACGGGCATGGCGTTGACGTCGTGGACGAAGGTGCCCTGGGTCGGATTCAGCGCGGAGATCATCTTGCCGCCGCCCAGGTAGACCCCGATGTGGCCGCCACCGTTCTGGACGACAAGGTCACCGGGCTGGGGGTTGGCGGTCGGGGTACCAGCCGCCCACTGGGCCTGGCTGGTGCGGGGGATCTCGATGCCGTTCTGGGCGTAGACCCACTGGGTGAACCCGGAGCAGTCCCAGGCGCCGAAGGCGGTACCACCCCAGACGTAACCACCGCCCACACCCTGCATGGCGGTGCCCACGAGCCCGCTCCCGGAAGTGGAGACAGCAGTAGTGTCGGTGGACTGGACGGAAACATCCGAGGCCGAGGCCATCTGCGGCGTCGAGGCCGCCTGCGCCCCAGGGGCCGGGGTGGCTGCCGGGACGATCGGGGCCGCGGCGGGGGACGAGGCCAGGGTCGCCACCACGGGGGCGGGGGTGGAGGAGGCGGTGTTCGAGGGGGTCGGTAGCTCGGCGTAGGCCTGGGCGGGTGCCACCGAGCCGAGCACCGTCGCACCAGCGGCGGCTGCGAGAGTGGTGCGGCGAACGAGGCGGGACGGGGTCTGGGCGCGGTGGCGAGCAGTACGGCGCTGGAACATGGGCATGAGTGGATTCCTCCCTTTGCCTGCGAGGTGAGCTGTCGGATGCGGGTGGGAGACACCCGGCCGGGCGGACGCGCGCGTCCGGCCGGCTTAACCCCCAGGCCCCAAGGGCGGGACCGTGTATGGTTCCCCCGCTTCTGCCAAGCGATGTCTTTTCAGCGGACCCCGGGCACCGGCAGAATTCGGCGATGTACCCGGGGATGCCAACCGGATCGGCGATCGGCACGCAGAGGACAGTAGCGAACAGATAACGGAAAAGTCACGTTACGGTTACGGCCGCTCCTCCCCCCTTGTTTCACCGCCGAGCGGGACGGAGAGACGCTCGGGAGTGACAGCCGAGGCGGCGGCCGCCTTCTACTCGCGCCCCAGCACATTGCTGCCGAAGAGGTGCATATCTGACGGCGACTAGCGGATTTACGCGGTGTGCGCCCAGGCCCTCCTGTACCTGCGGCTCCGTCAGAGGGGTGCAAGAGCGCAGCTGCCAGCCCCTGCCGCCCCACAGGGATTGGTAAGAAAAGGCTAGGAAATCATCCAGGCTATTTTCAGGAAGTCGTTCTCTTCCGGCGGCGCGAGAGAGATTTCTTCATGAGATCTTCATGGTTCCTATGCATCTTTCACAAAAGGAAATGGATGCGTGGCGTGGCGCGCGCCTCGCTCTCGGGATTTCTTCACGGAATCTTCAAGGAGTAAGTGCTTCATCCGGCCAGATCCGCAGTTTGCTGTCGGTTGTATGGCGGATTGGCTCCGGCCGGTTCGTCTCCTCGGCCGAACCGACGAAGGAGCAAGCCATGACTCATCATGTGACGTCGATGCTGGAGACCTACCCGAAGGACCTGGGCGGGGTGGACGAGGAGAAGCTAGCCGCCTGCATCGAGGCCTGTTTCCAGTGCGCCCAGACCTGTACCGCCTGCGCCGACGCGTGCCTGTCCGAGGACATGGTCGCGGAGCTGACCAAGTGCATCCGCACCAACTTGGACTGCGCGGATCTGTGCGAGGCCACCGGGCGGGTTCTCTCCCGGCACACCGGCTACGACGCGAACATCACCCTGGATGCGATCCGGGCCTGCCAGATGGCCTGTAAGGCCTGCGCGGACGAGTGCGAGAAGCACGCCTCGATGCACGAGCACTGCCGGATCTGCGCGGAGGCCTGTCGGCGCTGCGAGGCCACCTGCGCCGAGCTGGTCGCCGCCCTGGGCTGAGCCTGCCCCCGCGGACCCATCACCCGGGTGGCGGACGGCGGTGAGAAGCTCCGGGGCTGGCTGGGAGCGAGGCCGCGGAGCAAGCCCGAGCTGCACAAGTCGGGCGACGCCATGACACACCCACCGCCCGGGTGATGCCCCGGGTGACTGATCACCTGGGGAGAAGTTCCTCCACGGAAACCGGGCCTCTTCTGGAGGCCGACGCTGACCCACGGAGGCCGTGGATGGGCCTCCGTCGGTGAAAGAGGAATCTGATCCGTTGACCGGGCACCTCCGGAGGCGGGGGTTCTTTCTTCCCCCCGTATCTCATTGAGCACAGCCCCGCCCGCGCGGATCGTTCCCGCCCCGGCGGCGGGGTGATCACCGAGCCGGCATCTCAGGGTCGAGCTCCCTCGTCGTGGAAGAGAGACATCATCATGGGTTCCACCCCATTCCGTGGCCGCCCCACGGTGGCCGCCACTATCGCCGTCGCCACCGCCTTGCTGGGCGGGGCGACCGCCCCGGCCTTCGCCCGCTGGGAGGCCACCCCGGTCTCTGCCCATACCCAGACCGAGACTCTCCAGCCCGAGCCCACCTCCCCGACCGCCTACGAGTTCGGCGAGACCCTGGCCGGCCTCGAAGGCGAGGAACTGGAGATCACGTTCCTGGCCGAGATCATCCCGCACCACCGCGCCGCCATCGAGATGGCCGAACTGGAGCTGGAGCGCGGCACCAGTCCCGACATCCGCACGCACGCGGAGAACATCATCGCCAACCAGCAGCACCAGATCGACCAGTTCACCCGGTGGCTGGAGGAGTGGTACGGGCTGACCCCGGAAGAGGCCATGGCCCAGGTCCCGGCAGAAGCCCAGGAGGAGATGAAGATCCTGGAGGAGGAGACCCAGATGATGATCGAGGAACTCTCGGCCGTGGAGGCCGGTGAGGACTTCGACGTCGCCTTCGTGCAGAAGATGATTCCGCACCACAACAGCGGGATCATCGAGTTCCTCGAGCCGCAGTCCCGTGCCGTGCACCCGCAGCTGCGAGTGGCGGCCACCGCGGGGATCACCACCCAACAGGCCCAGGTCGCGGACTTCCGCACCTGGCTCGCCGGCCGCGCCTGATCACCGAGCTGAAACAGCGCGATCGGTGGGGCCACCTGTTAGGGTGGCCCCCACCGATCAACGACAGACTTCCATGTTCCGACCGCGCGAAAGGGGAGACCATCGTGTACTCCGGGATCGTGGCCATGGCCCTGGTGGCGCTGTCGGTCGTCGTTCTCCTCTATGCACTCCACCGCGCTGCCGTCATCACCGCCGAGCCGTTGACGGTTCTGCCCGCCCAATCCGGGTGGATGCCCCAGGAGCACGCGCTGTCCCGATTCCACGCCCGCTGGTACCTCGCCTCAATCGTGTTCCTGGCCTTCGACGTCGAGATGCTCTTCATGTATCCGTGGGCGGTGGTCGTGATCGAGAAGGGGATCTCCGCGGTCGTGGAGATGTTCCTGTTCCTCGGGGCCCTGCTCGTCGCCGTGGCCTGGGCCTGGCGCGAAGGAGCCTTCCGATGGGCCTAAGCGGTGCTCTCGCCCGGCTCGCGGTCCGGGCCACCCGGGTCCTCGTCGTCGAGGTCCCGGGGCACTGGGCGACCCGGATGGAGGTCGAGCACCAGCTGCTCCGCCGTGGGTGGCGACCGGCGTGGACACCAGCGGACGCGGACGTCCTGGCGGTGTGCGGTGTCCCCGGCCCCGAGCTCTCGGAGCTCGTGGACCGGCTCTGGGAGCAGATGCCCGGTCCCCGCGTCCGCGCCGACATCACCTCGCCCGGAACTGTAGGTTCCGCCCTCGACGCCGCCGCAGCCCTCCTTCTCGACACCCCGCACCACCGGACGGACGCCCAGGAGCGGGCGCAGGAACCCGAGATCCCCGAGGACGCGGATCATGGGGGTCACGGGGGCATGGGCCACGGGGGCATGGACCACGGCGAGATGGACCACGGCGAGATGGACCACGGCGGTCATGGCGGCATGGACCACAGCGGCCACGGCGGGATGGACCACGGGGGCATGGACCACGGCGAGATGGACCACGGCGGTCATGGCGGCATGGACCACAGTGGCCACGGCGGGATGGACATGGCCCCGGGGGGAATCGCCCTGGCCGGGGGCGGGGAGGACCGTGACGGGCTGGAGATGGACGTGCTCCACCTGCCGCTGGGTCCCGTGCTGCCGTTCTGGCCGGCCGGGCTCGTGCTGCGCTGCTCGTTGCAGGGGGATGTCGTGGTCGACGCCGAAGCCTCCGTGGTCGACGGCGCCGGAGCAGGCGGACCGGGTCCCGGTCCCGCGCCGGCGGCGGTGGTGTGGTGCGACCAGGTCATGGCGTTGCTGGCTCTCGCGGGGGTCGAGGACGCGGCGGCCTGCGCCCGCCGCGCCCGGGACGCCCTGCTGTGCGGTGACGAGGACGCCGCCCGGGCCGCCGCCGAGCGGTTGCACCGGACGATCCGGAGATCACGACTGCTCCGCTGGTCGCTGCGGGGCGTGCTGCCGCTCGACCCGTCCGACCTGGAGCAGCATGGTTTGCCGCGGCGCTGCCTCGGGGACGCCCACGACCGGCTGCTGGCCCGGGTGGAACGGATCCGGGCCGAGGCCGGCGGCGCGGAGCCGGTCCCGGTGGAGGACGCCGCGGTGCCGTGGGCGGTGCTGCCGGAGCTGGTGACCGGGCTGGAGCTGGGCTCCGTGCGGTTGGCCGTGGCGAGCCTGGATCTCGATCCGCATCCTGCCGTCCAGGCGGTGGGGCATGGCTGAGAGCGTGGTGACGACCGTCCCCGGAGGATGGGCCGTGCTGGCGGGGATCCTCCTGTGCGGCTTGGCCTTCTTCGCCGTGGCGCTGGATGCGGCGCTCTCGGCCCGGGCGCAGGGCACCGGCGGCGGATGGGGCGCGCCGCTGGGCCGTGCGGCGAGGCTGCTGCGGCAGCGGCGCCGGAGCACCGTGGCCGCGGACACCCTGCTGTGGCGGATCGGTGGCGCGGGCATGCTGGTCGGGGCGTTCCTGATGATCGCGGTGATCCCGCTGGGGGAGTGGACGCTGGCGGACCTGGACGTCGGTGTCGTGTGGTTCAACACCGTGGACGTCATGGTCTGGGCGCTGGTCTGGTTGGCCGGCTGGGGTGCGAACTCCGCCCACGGCCTGGTGGGCGGCTACCGCTTCCTGGCGCACGGGCTGGCCTACGAGCTGCCGTTGATGTTCGCGCTGGTGGCCCCGGCGATCGCCGCCGGCAGCCTGGCCGTGGGCGATGTCGCGGCGGCCCAGGACGGCGTGTGGTTCGTGGTCTGGATGCCGGTGGCGTTCCTCGTGTTCCTCATCGGCGTGACCGGCTTCTCCGTGTGGGGCCCGTTCGCCCCGGCGCTGGCCGCCGACATCGGCGGCGGCGTGCTGGCCGAGCTCTCGGGGGTCGACCGCCTCGTCCTCCAGGCCGGGCGCTACCTGTTCCTGACCGCCGGAGCCGCCTTCTCGGTGCCGCTGTTCCTCGGGGGTGGGGCCGGGCCGGTCCTGCCCGGCTGGGCGTGGGTCCTGGTGAAGACCGTGGCCGTGCTCGCGGTGCTCGTGTGGTTGCGGCGGAAGCTTCCGCTGCTGCGCCCGGACCGGTTCATGGAGATCGGGTGGATGGTCCTGCTCCCGGCCGCCGTGCTCCAGGACCTGGTCGTGTCCCTCGTCGTCGTCTGGAAGGGCTGAGCCGTGCTGGTCGGAATCGTATTCTGGGTGCTCGCCGTGGTGGCCGTGACCGCGGGGGCAGCTGTGTTCGTGGTGGACTCCATGGCCCGGGCCACCTATGCCCTGGCGCTGTCGTTCATCGCGGTGGGGGTGCAGATTCTGCTGCTCGGGCAGAGCTACCTCGGGATCATCACGATCCTCATGATGGTGATGGAGATGGCGGTGATGGCGGTCTACATGGTGATGTTCATGGGCATGAACCCGGCGCTGATGCCCATGGACATGACCCACGGGAAGAAGACCGCGATCGTCGCCTCGGCCGGGGTCTTCGTGCTGCTGGCCGCCGGTGCGCTGCTCGTGCCGTGGCCGCAGCGGCGCGGTGCTCCGCCGGAGGACCTCACGCACGCGCTGGGCCTGGAGATCATGGGCGAGAAGATGCTGGTCATGGCCGTGGTGGGCCCTGTCATGGTGGCCACCATCGTGGCCGGGGTGGTCCTGGCCGCCCACCGCACCCGCTACGACCGGCTCGGTGACGACCTGCGCCGCCGCCCGGCCGACGACCCCCAGCCGGGGGGTGTGGGCCGATGACCCTGGAAGCCGTGCTGGTCGTGGCCGCCGCACTGTTCGCCGTCGGGCTCTACGGCGCCCTGTCCCAGCAGGTGGTGGTGATGGTGATGATGGGCCTGGAACTGATGATCAACGGGGTCCTCCTGGCCGCCGCGGGCTTCTGGTGGTTCCTCGCCCCGGACCCCTCCGGGCAGGTGCTGCTGCTGGTGATCCTGGCGGCCATGACCGTGGAGATGGCCATGGGCTTCGCCGTGGCCACGCTGCTGCACCGCAGGCGCCAGACCGACATGACGGACATGGCCGAGGAGCTCTCCCGATGACCGCGGCCCAGGCCGTCCTGCTGGCCGTGGTGGTGCTCCCGGCCACCGTGGGGGCGGTGCTCGCCCTCACCCGGGCGGAGCGTGCCGCGGCCCCGGTCGCGGTGGCGACCGCCGCGGTGACCACGGTGCTCGCGGCGGTCGCCGCCCTGGCGCGGCCCGCCCTGGCGTATCCGTTCGTGGCCGGTGCCGACTTCGCGCTGGAGGCCGACGCCCTCGCGGCACTGACCCTCCCGATGGTCGCGGGAGTGACGCTCCTGGTGCTGGTCTTCGCGGCCGGCAGCATCCGGGCGGCACGGCCGCGCTTCCACGGGCTGATGCTGCTCTTCGCCGCCGCGGCCCTGACCACGGTCACGGCCGCGAGCCTGCCGGCGCTGCTGTTCGCCTGGGAGCTGATGGGCGCCACGTCCTACGCCTTGATCGGGTTCTGGTGGCGGGACGCCGACCGCGTCTCGGCCGGACTCACCGCCTTCATCACGACCCGCACCGCGGACTTGGGACTCTACGTCGCCGCCGGCGCCGCCCTGGCCGGCGGCGCCGGGATGGCCCTGTCCGCCCTGCCGGCCGCCGAGAGCCCGTGGCGGCACGTGATCGCGGCCGGGATCCTCGTGGCGGCCCTAGGCAAGGCCGCGCAGCTGCCGTTCTCCTTCTGGCTCTCCGGGGCGATGAAGGGCCCCAGCCCGGTGAGCGCGCTGCTGCACTCCGCGGCCATGGTCGCCATGGGCGGCTACCTCCTGCTCCGGGTGGAGCCGCTGCTGGCCTCCACCGGGTGGGCGGGCCCGGCCGCGGCGTGGATCGGGGCGGTGACCGCGGTGCTGATGGGGTTCGTGGCGCTGGCCCAGCGGGAGCTCAAGCAGCTGCTGGCGGCGTCCACGGTGGCGCAGCTGGGCTTCGTCGTGCTGGCCGCCGGGGTGGGCGCGGTCAGCGGCGGCGCGGCCCACCTGGTGGCCCACGCCTCCACCAAGGCGCTGCTGTTCCTGGCCGCCGGGGCGTGGCTGACGGCCCTGGGCACCGAGGAGCTCGCGGCACTGCGGGGGGCCGGCCGCCGGTGGCGGGTCGTGGGCGTGAGCGCGACCGTGGGGGCGCTGGCCCTGGCCGGGATCGCCCCACTGTCCCTGTGGGCCACCAAGGACGCGGTGCTGGCCGCCGCCCTCGAGGCCTCGGCGTGGCTCTACGCCGCCGGGCTCGTGGCGGCGGCCCTGTCGGCGGCCTACGCGGGCAAGGTCCTGTGGACGATCTGGTATCGGGGTGTCCGCGCTGAGGCCCAGGAGGGCGGCACCGGGGGAGTGGGGGTGCTGGAGCAGGTCCCGCTGGTCGTGCTCGCCGTCGGCGCGGCCGCCCTCGGGGTGCTGGCCCTGCCCCCGGTCAGCACGACCCTCGCCCAGGCGGTGGGCGGGCACGGTGAGGTGGCGGCCGCCGAGCTGCTCGTCTCGGCCGCGATCGCCCTCGTGGTCCTGCTGCTCATGCTGCGCCTGCGCGTCCCCGAGCCGGGATGGGCCGTGCGGTGGCTAGGGTTGGAGGCCGCCGCGCACGCCGTCGTCGTCCGCCCCTCACTGGGCCTGGCGCACGCCCTGGCCCGGTTCGACGACCTCGTCCTGGACCGGGCCGTGACCGCCGCCGCCGGGGCCGTCCCGGTGCTGGCACGGGCCGCGGCCCGGTTCGACGACCGGGCCCTCGACACCGGGGTCGAGGCCACCGCGCACGCCGCCGACGCGACCGGCCGGGGTGCGGCCCGGCTCGACGACGACGTCGTGGACGGCGCCGTCGAGGGCCTCGCCGGCCGGGTCCGCCGGCTCGGGCAGCTGGCCCGGGCCCCGCAGACCGGGGCAGTCCACCAGTACTTCCTCCAGGCCGTCGCGGTGCTCGCCGTCGGCGTCATGGTCTGGTCCGTCTACGCCGTGATGGGATGAACATGCTGAGCCTGATCGTCTTCCTGCCCCTGGCCGCCGCCGCCGTCCTGGCCGTGGTCCCCTCGATCGGGGCCGCGGCCGCGCGGTGGGCGTGGGTGGCGGTGAGCGTCGTGGAGCTGCTGCTCGTGGGCGTGCTGTGGGCGGGCTACGAGGACCCGGGACCCAACGGGCTGGCGTTCGAGGAGCAGGTGCCGTGGATCCCCGGGGTGAACAGCAGCTACCACGTGGGCGTGGACGGGCTCTCCCTGCCGCTGCTGGCCATGACGGCCGTCGTGTTCCTGGCCTGCGCCGTCCACGCCCTGCGGGACCCGGACCGCCCGCGCGTGCAGGCCGCACTGTTCCTGTTCCTGCAGGGCGTGAGCCTCGGGGTGTTCGTGGCGGCCGACCTCATCCTGTTCTTCGTCTTCTTCGACCTGTCCATCGTGGGCATGTACTTCGTGATCGCCGGGTGGGGCCACGGCAACGCGGTCCGGTCGGCGCTGAAGTTCTTCCTCTACACGTTCCTGGGCTCCCTGGCCCTGCTGCTGGGCTTCATCGGGCTCTACGTGGCGGCGGCACCGCACACCTTCGACATCCCCGAGCTCGTCGCGGCCGCACCTCTGGCGGGCGATCCGCTCACCGGGGGGTTGGTGCTCGCGGCGATCCTGGTGGGCCTGGCCGTGAAGACCCCCACCGTGCCGTTCCACACGTGGCTCCCCCCGGCCCACACGGACGCCCCGGCCACCGGCTCGGCCGTGCTGGCGGGGGTGCTGCTGAAGATGGGCACCTACGGGTTCGTGCGCATCGCCATGCCGATCCTGCCCGAAGCGTGGCGGGCGTGGGCCTGGGTGATCGTGGCCGTCGGCGTCGTCTCGGTGCTCTACGGGGCGTTCGTGGCCCTGGCCCAGACGGATCTCAAGCGGATGATCGCCTACACCTCGGTCAATCACATGGGCTACATCGTCCTGGCCCTGGGCGCGGTCGGGGTCCTCGCCGAGGGCGCCGCCCAGGCCCGGTCCGTGGCGGTCACCGGCGCGGTGGTGCAGATGGTCAGCCACGGGCTGATCACCGCCGCCCTGTTCCTGCTCGCCGGGGTGATGCAGGACCGGGCCGGCTCCTACGACATGGGCTCCTACGGCGGGCTGGCCGCCCCCGCCCCGCGCTACGCGGCGCTGTTCGCGGTCGGGGCCTTCGCCTCCCTGGGCCTGCCCGGGTTCTCCGGGTTCATCGCCGAGTTCCAGATCTTCGCCGGCAGCGTGGCGGTGGCCCCGGTCACCGCGGTCGCCCTGGTGGGCATCCTGGTCACCGCCGCACTGTTCCTGCGGGCCCTGCAGCGGGTCTTCACCGGCCCGGCGGCCGGGCACACCCCCGGGTTCGAGGACCTCCGGGCGCCGGAGCTGTGGTCCGCCGGTCCCCTGCTGGGCCTGTCCCTGCTCATCGGTGTGCTGCCCCGGGTGCTGCTCGAGGTGATCGAGCCGGCCTCGGCCGCCCTCGTGGGCCTGGTGGGACGGTAGCCGATGGAGGCCTCGATGCAGATGCGCCCCGAGCTGCTGCTGCCCGAGATTCTCGTCTTCCTCGGCGGGCTGGTGGTGCTGCTGGGCGGATCCTTCCTGCCCCGCGACCGGCAGTGGATCGCCCGCGCCGCCGCAGCCCTGGCCCTGCTGGGTGCCGCGGCCGCCGCGGCCCTCGCCATGGCCGGGCCCGCGCAGAGCGCCTTCAGCGGCACTTTCACCGTGGACACCGCCACCGGTACCGCCCGGGTGATCACCGCCCTGACCACCCTGCTGGTCCTGGGGGTGGCCTCCGGGGAGATCGCCGGGTCCCCGCGGGAGTCGGACACGTACGCGCTGCTGCTGCTGGCCACCACCGGGGTGATGGTCCTGGCCGGGTCCACCGACCTGCTCGTGCTGATCGTGGGGTTCCTGCTGGCCAGCATCCCCCTGTACGGGATCGTCGGCCTCACCGGCGGCCGCGCCGGGGCCGAGGCCGCCATGAAGACCTACCTCATGGGGGCGCTGTCCGGGATCCTGCTCATGCTCGGGGTCACCGTGCTCTACGCCCTGGCCGGGGGCACCGACTACGCCCTGCTCCAGGAGACGCTGCCCGCGGCCCCGGCCGCGGCCGTGGGCGCGGGCGTGCTGGGCGTGCTCGCCGGGCTGCTCTTCAAGGCCGGTGGGGTGCCCTTCCACTTCTGGGTGCCCGACGCCGCCCAGGGCACCGGGGCCACCGCCGCCACGTTCCTCACCACCGTCCCGAAGGTGGGGGCGCTGGTGGCCGTGTACCGGCTCGTGGCCACGGTCTCCGCCGGGGACGGCTCCTGGTTGCTCGTCGCCGCACTGCTGGCCACCGCCTCGATGGTCCTGGGCAACCTCGCGGCGTACTGGCAGACCGACCCCCGCCGGCTGCTGGGCTGGTCCACGGTGGCCCAGGTCGGGTTCCTGCTCGTGCCCGTGGCCGCGGCCGGGCGCAGCGACCTGGCCCTGCCCTCGCTGCTGTTCTACCTCGCCGCCTACGCCGTCACCAACGTCGCCGCCTTCGCCGTCACCGCCGCGCTGCCCGAGCACCGGGAGCTGGCCGACTACCGGGGCCTGGCGCGCTCCCGCCCCGGCCTGGGGCTGGCGCTGCTCGTGGCGCTGCTGGGGCTGGTGGGGACCCCGCCGCTGGCCGTGTTCGTCGGCAAGCTCACCACCGCCACCGCCGCCTGGGACGGCGGGCACGGCTGGCTGGCCCTGGTGGTGATGCTCAGCAGCGTGCTCAGCCTCTTCTACTACCTGCGCTGGTTCGCCCCCGTCTTCGCCCGCCCGGAGCAGCACGCCGCGGGGTTCCCCGGCCGCGGCGGGGCGGCCGCCTGGCCGGCCGTCACCGCCGGGGTCGCCGCGGTCGCGAGCCTGGTGCTGGGTGTCCTGGCCGGCGCCCTGTGGGCGGCCCTCGAGGGCCCCCTGGGAATGTAGGTGCGGCGACCTTCGCGCCCCGGACCGCCCGTGCGCAACGCCGAGAGGGGCGAACTCAGGCCCGGGTGCTCTGGCCGTGCTCGGCCGCATAGGCGGCGAAGACCTCACCGGGGTGCTCCCCGGTGCCCACGAAGTCGTCCTTGATCTCGGACCCGAGCTGGTCCAGGGCCGAGGACAGCCGCTGGGCGCTGGACCGCACCGCCGGCTCGGACCGGGCCATGGCCGCATCACGGAGCCGCAGCGCATACGGCAACTGCCGTGCCAAGGACAGATCGGGGTCGCTCTCCTGAAAATAGAAACCCTCGGTGTGCTGGGTGAAGTCCACGGAGATCTTCGTGAGATCCGCCTGCAGGGAATCCAGGACCCGGGAGGCGATGACCGGCTCGACCTCCTCGATCGTCTCGGCATAGTCGGCGTCGGCCAGCCCCTTGAGTTCTAGGGCCAGCGCCCGGCGCCGCATCAGGGGAGGATAGATCTGCGTGAACCACGTCAGCGCCGCGGTCAACAGCGCGAACCCGGTCAAGGCCTCGAACGGGGCAGCGACCCGGATCCACGAGTCGGTGGCCACCACGTCCCCGTAGCCCAGCGTCGACAGCGTCACCACGGAGACGTAGACGGCCTCGACCGCGTCCGGGTAGGCGGCCGCGTCGATGCCGGAGGAGTACATGAACCCGCCCGGGACGTGCGGGTAGTAGATCAGCGCCCACCCCGCTGCTTGCAGCACCACCCAGAGGAGCACCACGGCCACCATCGCCGCCGGCCCCACGGCGGAGCCGGCCCGGTGACCGGTGGCCTTCGAGACCTTCCACACCGTGGAGAGCACCAGTCGGCTCAGACGTCCCTGGCCGCTGGGGTGCAACAGGGTGTGGAACATGTCCATCAGCCCGGCCACGATGACCACGATCCCCAGAGCTGTCAGCAGTACGTCCATGATCGACCTCCGTCGTTGGTTTTTGTTCTTCCGGTCCCCGGGTTACGGGGCGGCTCACCGGTCCTCAGTGCTGTTCGTGCTCGCCCTGCCGCGCGTCCTCGTCGGAGCGGTGTCGCACGGTGAACCACTGCGCCACGACGATGACCAGGGCCACCACGGCGGTGATTACCAGGGTGAACGGGTCCGACTGGGATTTCAGCAGCACGAACGGCACGAGCACCGTGACGTCGAGGGCGATCGCGACCCAGGGGATCCACGGTTTGGCCCCGACGTCGTCCTTGAGGTGGCGGAGGATGCCGAGGTGGATGGCGATGTCCATCGCCAGGTAGAGGATGGCGCCGAGGGAGGCGATCTGGCCCAGGTCGAAGAAGGCCGCCATGACGATGGCCAGTCCCGCCGTGATGTAGAGGGACTGGTGGCCCTCCTGACCCGGCAGCCCGGGGGCCTGGCCCATGTCGCGGAGCATGTCGTAGAGCTTCGAGACCGAGAACAGGCTCGCGATCAGCCCCGACAGGGTCGCGACGACGGCGATCGCCACGGTCAGCGTCACGCCCCAGGCGCCGAACATCGGCTCGGCCGCCTCGGCCAGGGCGTAGTCCCGGGCCTCGACGATCTGCGGCACGGTCAGGCTGCCGGTCACCGCGACGGTGATCAGCAGGTAGAGCACGGTGCACAGGGCGAGGGAGATCATGATGGAGCGGCCGATGTTGCGCTCCGGCTGCTGCAGGTCGGCGCCCTGGTTGGTGATCGTGGTGAAGCCCTTGTACGCCAGGATGCACAGGGCGACCCCGGCCAGGAAGCCCAGCCATCCCGCCTCCGGCGGGGTGCGGTCGGCGGCGCTGAACAGCCGGCCCAGGGAGGACACCCCGGCGGCGAGGATGCCGGCGATCGCCAGCACGGCGATCCCGACGATCTTGAGCGCCGCGGTCACCGTGGCGGAGCGCTCCACCCACCGGTTGCCCACCAGGTTGACCAGGGCGGCGGCCACGATCGCCACCACCGCCAGCACCGCCACCCACACCTCGGAGCCCTGCAGGCCGAAGGGGCGCAGCAGGTAGGAGGCGAAGGTGCGGCCCAGCAGGGACTCGGCCAGGATCATCGACACGTACATGAACAGGGAGAAGGACCCGGCGAGAACCCCGGGGCCGTAGGCGGCCTTGAGCAGCATCGCGATCCCGCCGGAGGACGGGTTGGTGGCCGAGTAGCGGATGTAGGAGTAGGAGCTGAACGCCACGACCACGGCTCCGGCGAGGAACGCCCAGGGCACCCAGCCGCCGGCCAGTTCGGCGACCTGCCCCACGAGGGCGAAGATGCCTGCGCCGATCATCACCCCCGTCCCGAGGGCGACGGAACCGGTCAGGGAGAGCTTCTGCTGCGTCTGCGTGTCGTGGTCCATGAGGAGGTGCACGTCCTTCCTGCCGGGCGGTGAGTGCCCCCGGCGGTGGGGTGGTTCGGACAGGGTCGGTGGGCCGGCCCACGGTGCTCAGCGGGCCTCGAGGGTGCCCATCATGCCGAGGTCCTCGTGGTCGAGGATGTGGCAGTGGTAGACGGTACGGCCGGCGAAGTCGTCGAAGGCCACCCGGACCGTCACCTCTCCGAAGGCCGGGACGTTGACCACGTCCAGCCACCGCGGTGCGGCGACCTCGCGGCCCGCCTCGGTCACGACCTGCATGGGCCACACGTGCAGGTGCATCGGGTGGTCCATGGGGCTGGAGTTGGTGAGGGTCCACTCCTCCACGGTGCCCACCCGGACCCGCTGGTCGGTGCGCTCGGCGTCGAACGGCCGCCCGTCGATCGTGAAGGACATCATCTGCCCGGGGCCGCGCATGCCGCCCATCATCCCGCCCATGCCCATGCCCATGGCGAAGTCCAGGGTGCGCCGGGCCGCGACCGGCTCCTCGCGCAGGTCCCGCAGCACCGGACCCGGGGGGACGGGGCCGGCGTCCGCGGCCCGGTCCCCGGTGACCTCGAGGGTGAGCAGCTCGATCGGCTCGTCGGTGCCGGGGCCGTCCCCCGGCATCGCCCCGCCCATCATGCCGTCCATGCTGCCGCGGTCCACGGGGGCGGCGGTCAGGGTGGAGGCGCCCTCGCGGGTGTCCACGAGCAGCTCCACCCGGTTGCCCGGGGCCAGGGTCACCTCGGTGAGCTCGACCGGCTCGGGGAGGCGGCCGACGTCGCGGCCGAGCAGCCGCAGCGTCTGGCCGTCGAGGGTCAGGCGCAGGTACCGGGCCGGGCAGGCGTTGACGACCCGCCACAGCTCCCGCTCCCCGGGTGCGGCGCCGGCCCGGGGCCGGACCTGGCCGTTGACCAGCACGGTCTCGCCCTCCCGGCCCATCATCCGCTGCGGCGGGGAGACCTCGGCCAGGTTCCCGGAGTCGTCGAGGGTGAGGTCCGAGACCACCAGCACCCGTTCCCGGGCCCCGGGCACGGGGTCGGGGTCCTTGACGACGATGGCCCCGTAGAGACCCGCCGCGAGCTGGTCGGCCACGTGCCCGTGCCGGTGCGGGTGGTACCAGTAGGTGCCGGGCGGGTGGTCGTCCGGAAGGGAGAAGTCGTAGTCGAAGGAGTCCCCGGGGGCGATGCTGACGAAGGGGTTGTCCCCGTTGTCCTCCGGGGAGACGTGCAGCCCGTGCGCGTGCAGGTTCGTGGGGGCCTCCAGGCCGTTGGTCATCGCCACCCGGAGCGTGTCGCCGGGGCGGACCCGCAGGGTGGGCCCCGGCAGGGAGCCGTTGAACGCCTGCACGTGCGCGGTGCGCGCCCCGATCCGCACCCGGGCGGGGGCGGCCTCCAGGGCCAGGTCCAGGGCCCCGTCCCGGCTGGACAGCACCTCGGGCTGCAGCAGCTCCCGGCCGCCGCCGAGGGCCTCGCCACCGCCGCCGGTCCACCACAGCCCGGCCCCGCCCACGGCCGCGGCGCCGGCCCCGGCCGCACCCAGGGCCAGCAGCTGCCGGCGGGTCAGCGGGCTCACCGGTCGCCCTCCTCCAGGGTCCGCAGCCGCTCGCGATACTCTTCGGTGCTGATCTCCCCGCGGGCGTAGCGCTCCTCGAGGATCTCCCGGGACCGGCGCGGACCCGCGCCCGTCGGCGGCGGGGCGCTCCCGCCCTGCCGGGTCCCGCCGCCCGAGTTCCCGGTGAACGCCTTCACGAGCACGAAGATCAGCACCACCGTGCCCAGGATCAGCAGGAGCCAGAAGATCCACATCCAGCCCGTGCCTCCTCCCATGCCGTCGCCCCACATCATCGCGGTCCTCCTTCATCGATCGGTTTGCTGCTTCCTGCAGAGCGCCGCCCGTGGGCGGCGACGCCGGTCACCGGGGCAGTCAGGAACCGTCCGGCAGCTCCTGGAGCATCTGCTCCATCTCGGTGATCTCCGCCTCCTGGTCCTCGACCACCTGGCGGGCGAGCTCGACGGCCTGGGGGTTCTGTCCCTGCTCGATCTGCTCCTGGGCCATCTCGACCGCGCCTTCGTGGTGGACGGTCATCTGCTCCAGGTACAGCCGGGCCGCGTCCGTCCCCTGCGCGTCGGTGAGCATGCCCATGTCCTCCTCGCTCATCATCCCGCCGGCCCCGTGGTCCATGGACGTGGAGTCCTCGCCGGACATCGGCGCTTCCCAGGTCTGCAGCATCTGGTTCATGCGCTCGATCTCCGGGCCCTGGGCATCGATGACCTTCTGGGCGAAGTCCTGGACATCGGCGGGGATGTCGTCCTTGGCCAGCAGTGTCTCGCTCATGTCCACGGCCTGCTGGTGGTGGGGGATCATCATCTGGGCGAACATCACGTCGTCGTCGTTGTGCTCTTCAGCGATCGGCTCCCCTGAGGTAGCGCCCGACGGGGTGCTCGAGGGGCTACCGGCCCCGGTGGCGGCAGCTGTGGAGCTGGTGGTCTCGGAGGCCGCGTCAGTGTTCTGTTCGCCTCCGGTGCCGCAGCCGGCCAGGGCCAGGGCAGAGGCGAGGGCCACGGCGGTGAGGGAAGAGGCTCGGTTCATGGGGATGTCCTTACGTGGGGTGGTTGGGTGGTGGTGGCCCCAGGCAGGGCCTGGAGACCGGGAGCCGGGTCGGGCCGTGGGGGATCCGGTCCCGGCACGCTCAGGAAGAGGTGACCGCATATCCGGCACGCGCCACTGCGGCGCGCACGGATTCCTCTGCGACAGGGGTGGTGCTGGTCACGGTAACGGCCGAAGCCTCGCCGGCTACGAGGTCGATCTGCACGTCAAGGACCCCCTCCAACGCCGTGAGGGCCTCGGTGACCCGGCCGGCGCAGTGGCCGCAGGTCATGCCCTCCACCTGGTAGGTCGTGGCGGTGCCGTCCGAGGACGGCGACTGCGCCTCGACGGCAGTCCCCGCTTCCTCAGGGACAGAGGAGGGAGCGCAGCAGGCGCAACCGGTGGCGGCCATCGGCAGGGGGCGGCGGGGCGAGCTGGTCATGGTGGGCTCCTTCGGATCGTGAGGGAACGGGGAACGCCCCTCGCCTCTCAGGTATATACCCTGGGGGGGTATAGTGCAAGGATGTCAGTGAGCTTCCCGAGCGGGAGGCAGATCGGCCAGTTGGGGGGGCGGCAACTGGATGGTGAACACCGCGCCCTGACCGGGGCCGGGGGAGGCGGCGGTCAGGGTGCCGCCGTGGGCTTCGACCAGTGCTTTGGAGATGGTCAGGCCGATCCCGGAGCCGCCGTGGTCGCGGTCGCGGGCGGTGTCCCCGCGGTAGAAGCGTTCGAAGACGTGGGACAGGTGTTCGGCGCTGATGCCATCACCGGTGTCGGCCACGTGGATGGCGATCTGCCCGGGACCCTGCCGGGCCGCCCTCAGGATCACCTTTCCGCCCAGCGGGGTGTGGCGCAGGGCGTTGGTGAGCAGGTTGCCCAGTACCTGGCCCATCCGTTGCCGGTCCACGTCCACGGTCCCGGCCGACTCGTCGACGTCGAGCTCCAGGGCTACGCCCTTGGCGGCGTAGCCCTCCCGGTGGGCCTCCACGGCACTCCGGAGGAGCTCACCGACGGGCTGCTCGGTGCGGTCCAGGTCGATCCGGCCCTCCTCGGCGCGGGAGACGTCGTTGATGTCGTCCACCAGCCGGGTCAGTCGGGCCAGTTGCTCGCTCATGAGCTCACTGGTGGTCTCATCCCAGTGGGTGACCCCGTCCTGGAGGGCCTCGCAGTAGACGGTGAGCACCGCGATGGGGGTGCGCATCTCATGGGCCAGGTCTGAGAGCATTCGCCGGCGGGTGTCCTCGGTGCTCCGCAGACGGGCGGCCATGGTGTTGAACGAGGAGGCAAGGGCCTCGACCTCCGCCCCGGCGCCCATCGCCGGGACCCGGGTGTCGTAGCGGCCGTGGGCCATGCCCTGGGCCGCCTCGGTCAATCGTTCCAACGGCCCCCGGATACGACGGGAGCACCAGGCGCTGACCACCAGGGCGCAGACCAGGGCGGTGCCCAGGGCCACGCCCAGGGTGATGAGGTTGGTGTCGCGGTAGGCCTGCTCCACGTGCAGCAATTCCGGGGAGTTCTCCGGGTGCCCGGCCATGATCAGGTGCTCGTGGAAGATCGCCGGGCCGGCCAGGGAGGCCACCACGACCGCGGCGAGCAGGCTGGCGGCCACCACCAGCAGCTGGGCGAGCAGGAACCGGGAGACCAGCCCCCGGGGGCGTCGGGTCATCGGGCCCCCATCCGGTAGCCGACCCCGCGCACCGTGTCGATATGGGCGGTCGGTTCCTCGCCCAGCTTGCGGCGCAGGTGGCCGATGTGCACGTCCACGATCCGCTCGTCGCCCACCCAAGCCGGGTCCCACACGATGTCGATGAGCTGACGACGGGAGAACGCCTGGTGTGGGCGGGCCGACAGGGCCGCCAGCAGGTCGAACTCGGTGCGGGTGAGCGCCACCGGATCGCCGCCCACCCGCACCTCGTGGGCGGTCAGGTCGATGACGAGGTCCCCGAACACCCGCGCCGGTTCGGCCGGGGCCACGGTGGGGCGGGGCCGGCGCAGCACCGCGGCCACCCGGGCGACGAGCTCGCGCACGCTGAAGGGCTTGGTGATGTAGTCATCGGCCCCGGCGGCCAGCCCGGCCAGCTTGTCCTCCTCGTCCCCGCGGGCGGTGAGCATCAGCACGTAGCACTCCGAGAAGGCCCGCAGCCGCCGGCACACCTCGACCCCGTCCAGCCCCGGCAGCCCCAGATCCAGGACCACGACGTCCGGGTGCTCCGTGCGGGCGGTCTCGAGGGCGGCGGGGCCGGTGTGCGCCTGGGCGACGGCGTAGCCGGCGCGGGACAGGTAGGTGGCGACCATCTGCGCCAGAGGCTTTTCGTCGTCGACCACCAGCACCCGCCCGGCTGAGGACGCATCCCTGTCTGCGGAGATCACCATGATCCCAGTGTGTCCCGCCGTCCCGACGTAGAAGCCACTCGGGGGCCGGATGGTCCGCAATCTTCGCCAAACCTTCATGGAATCTGGGCTCCCGCCTGCCGGTGGCCTGCCAGAATGGTTCTCAACCCCCGCATTTTCTGGTGACCCGACAAGGAATCATGGACACCCTTTCCCGTAGAAGTCTGCTCGTCGCCGGATTCGGCCTGCTCGGCTCCGGCGCCCTGGCGGCCTGTTCCTCACCTGCCCCGTCCCTCCCAGCAGGGGTGGGGGCCGGGACGGCCTCCGCCGGAGCCGGTCAGCGCCTCGTGGACACGGCGCTCACCGCCCGGCCGGTCACGCTCGATCTGGGCGGATCGACGGTGGCGACGTGGGCCTACGGCGACAGTCTCCCCGGTCCGCTCATCCGCGCCACGGCCGGGGACCGGCTGCGCATCCGGGTCGAGAATCGCCTGCCGGCGGACACCACCGTGCACTGGCACGGCATCGCCCTGGCCAATGGCGCCGATGGGGTGCCCGGGGTGACCCAGGATCCGATCGCCGCCGAGGCGACCTACACCTACGACTTCACCGCCCCGGACCCGGGGACCTACTTCTACCACCCGCACGTCGGGGTGCAGCTGGACCGCGGTCTGTACGCCCCGCTGATCATCGACGACCCGCAAGAACCCGGCGCCTACGACCACGAGTGGATCCTCGTCCTCGACGACTGGGTCGACGGCACCGGCCGTACCCCCGATGAGGTCCTGGCCGCCCTGACCTCCTCCCGGGACAACGGCGGGATGCCCGGGATGGACCACGGCAACATGGGCGGGATGGAGGGCATGGACATGTCCTCCGGCTCCTCGGAGGGCATGGCTGGGATGGACCACGGGGCGATAAGCGCCGGGGACTCCCCGTACGGCGATGACGCCGGGGACGTGTCCTACCCGCACTACCTGGTCAACGGGCGGGTTCCCGCGGACCCGGAGGTGCTCACGGCGAAGCCGGGCCAGAAAGTGCGGTTGCGGATCATCAACGCCGCCGCGGACACCATCTTCACGGTCGCCCTGGGCGGGCATCGCATGACCGTCACACACACCGATGGGTTCCCGGTGCAGCCGCAGGACACCGATGCCCTCTACCTGGGCATGGGAGAACGCTACGACGCGACCGTCACCCTGGCCGAAGGGGTCTTCCCCTTCGTGGCCGTGCCGCTGGGCAAGGATGGGCAGGCCATGGCCCTGGTGCGCACCGGGGCCGGCAATCCACCGCCGTCGTCAGTACGACCGGCGGAACTGGACAGATCCGTGCTCATCGGCGCCGACCTGACACCGGCGGACAGCGCCCGGCTGGAGGCCCGGGACCCCGACGTGTCCCTGGACCTGGCCATGACCGGGCAGATGAACCCTTACGAGTGGGGATTCAAGGGGGCCCCCTACGGGCAGCACGATCCTGTGCAGATCCAGGAGGGACAGCGGGTGCGGCTGACCGTGGCCAACCACACGATGATGGCCCACCCCCTGCACCTGCACGGGCACACCTTCGCGCTGCCCAACGGCCTGCGCAAGGACACCGTCCTGATCGCCCCGATGCGATCGATGGCCATCGACGTGCAGGCGGACAACCCCGGGAACTGGCTGATCCACTGCCACAACATCTACCACGCCGAAGCCGGCATGACGACCGAACTGAGATACCGCCCATGACCACCCTCTCCCGCCGCTCCCTGCTCACCTTCGGCCTGGTCGCCGGCACCGGACTGGCCGTCACCGCCTGCTCACCACAGTCCGGGAACTCCACCGCCCCGGCCTCCAGCACGGGCACCGCCATCACCCACGTCCACGCCATCACCCGCGATGCGGCCGGGACGATCCTGCTGGCCACCCACGAAGGCCTGTTCCGCCTGGACGACCAGGACCTGACCCAGGTCGGCCCGGTGGTGGACCTGATGGGCTTCACCACCACCGGCGAGGGGCGCTACCTCGCCTCCGGCCACCCGGGTCTGGGCGTGGACCTGCCTGAACCGGTCGGGCTGATCGAGTCCACCGACGCCGGTGAGAGCTGGAGAGTGCTCTCGCGGGCCGGGGAATCGGACTTCCATGCCCTGGCCGCCGGCCCGAACGGGGTCATCGGCTTCGACGGGCAGCTGCGCATCAGCGCCGACGGCCGCAACTGGGACACCGCCGCCATCCCCTCCGCCCCTGCTTCTCTGGCGGTCGCCCCGGGTACGGGCACGGTGCTGGCCACCACCGAGGACGGCCTGCTGCGCTCCTCCGACAACGGCACGACGTGGACGACGGTGGACACCCCGCAGTTGATGTCCCGGGTGGCCTGGGCCGACGACGAAACGATGGTGGGCGCCGGCATCGACGGGCGCCTGCTGACCAGCCGTGACGCCGGGGACACCTGGACAGCCAGTCGGGACCCGGTCGGCGAGGTCGTAGCCCTGGGAGCAGGTCTGACCGACGGCGGGGAGGTCGAGGCGCTGCTGGTGGAGGGCCCCCGGGTGCTGCGGAGCCTGGACGGTGGAGCCACGACGGAGCAGCTGCTGTGAACACCACCGCTCGTGCCCCCAGGCACAGTCGGCGACCATTCACGCCTGACAGCGCGCCAGGCAACAAGGGAGTAGGGGGCCATCATGAGTAAGGACGACTCTACGCACCAGGACGCCACCCATGCCGCGATGCCGGCGGAGGCCGGACGTGTCCCGCGGAAACGGCTGACCGGCATCGACGCGGCGCGCGGGCTGGCGCTGATCGGGCTGACCGCCATCCATTTCCTGCCCGCCGAGAACGAACAGACCCACGAGGCGACGCTGAGCTGGACCCTGTTCTCCGGAGACTCCGCCGCCCTGTTCGCCCTGCTGGCAGGGGTGGGCCTGGCCTTCGCCACCGGTGGCCGACACCCCCGAACAGGCCGACGGATGACGGGAGCGCGGGTGGGCGTGGCGGTGCGGGCCCTGCTGATCTTCGCCCTCGGGGTGGCAATCAACTCCCTGATGCCCGAGGACCCACCGGCGTTCAACATCCTCACCTACTACGGCATCTTCTTCGTGCTGACCATCCCCTTCCTGCACCTGCCCGCCCGGACGCTGTTCCTCAGCGCAGCTGGGTTCGCGGTGGCGGCACCGGTCCTGATGCTGGAGCTGGGCGACCAGGCCCCGGAATTCTCCTCCGGCAATCCCACCGTCATCGACGTGCTCACCGACCCCGGCGCCACCCTCGCCCAATTGCTGCTCACCGGCACCTACCCGGCCCTGCCCTATCTGACCTACTTGCTGGTGGGCCTGGGCATCGGACGCCTGCACCTGCACCACGTCGAGATCCAAACCCGTCTGTTGGTGATCGGGGTGGGTCTGGCGGTCACGGCCCGGCTGGCCTCCTGGCTGGTGCTCTACATCTTCGGCGGCTATCACCAGCTCACCCACGCCGCGTCCTTGGACGAGGAGACTCTGGCCGGGATCCTGATCTGGGGCCCCGACGACGCGCTGCCCGCGGGCTCCTGGTGGTGGCTGGCCATCACCACCCCGCACACCAACATGCCCCTGGCCATCGCCTGGAGCCTGGGGGTGAGCCTGGCCGCGCTCGGGGCGTTCCTGCTACTAGCCCGCAAGGTCGGTCCGTGGCTGCTGCCCCTGTCGGCGATGGGGGCGATGACCCTGACCCTCTACTCCACCCAGCTGGTGCTGCTCTCCTTCGAGCTGCACTACGACCAGCCCCAGCTGTGGTTCCTGCTCTACCTCGTTCTGGCGGCGATCTTCGCCCTCGCCTGGAAACGTGCCTTCGGGCAAGGCCCTCTGGAACGGCTCGTCAGCACGGCCGCCAAGAAAGCCAGCACCACCGTCCTGCCTTCCTCCTCCGGCGCCGATCGAGAATGAGGACACGGTGGTCAGCCACCACATGAAGAAGCTCGTCGACCCTGGCCTGCTCACCCGTGAACAGCGGTGCGCGGCAAAACCTGGGCGGCCGACCGACCTCGTTGGGCAGGCGCTTCTCAGGCCGCGGACTACTCCGTCTTGCGACGCTCAGGGCGGCTCTGTGCTGGATGCCGAGGAAAGCACAGTTCGCAGCACTGCGGTTGGGCTCTCTTCGGAGGCGAGCAGCAGGCCGGCGTAGTGAGCGTTGCTGGCGGCGACGGTGCTGCGCCAGCGGACGGCGGTGGCCAGGTGCATGCCGGTGAGGTCGGCGAGCACGGGTGGTGGCAGCTGTTGGGACAGTGAGGTGAGTGCCCCGGTTCGCGCCGGGCTCACCAGGACACCGACTGCGGCCAGCCGGCGCACCAGAGCGGCCGCTGACAAGGGTGTCCCCGGCTGAGCGCCGGGATACAGCCAGTGGTGGTCTTGGGCAGGGGTGAACATCCGACGCGCGCTGCGATCTGCTGCGGTCTGGGTAGCGAGATCGGCCAGCGGCTCGGGCAGGAGCAGCGGTTCCTTCCCGACCGTGACTTGCAGCGCCTCCCCGGTGGAGCGGATGTCGTCCAGACGGATCCGGGTGATCTGGGCAGGGCGGAAGCCGAAGACCAGCACCAGGGCGGCGGCCAGCTTCGTCCCCGCCGTGATCGTGTCGTGGTTCAGGACGCCGTCGAGGACTCGGCGGCGCTGGTCATCGCTGAGACCTCCCACCAACAGGTACGTCCTGGGCGGTCGGGTGATCTCCAGAGGCTGGCTGCGGCCGTTGGTGTGGGCCCAGGTGAGGAAGCCGGCCACGAGGTATTTCTCGGCCCCGGTGGTGGCCCAGTGGTCCAGGTCGGCCTGGTCCAGGCTCGCCAGGGTCTTGCCCCGGTCTCGGGCCCAGGCGAGCAGGTCAAGCACGACCCGCAGCTCGTGCCGGCGGCTGGTGACCAGCGGACCGGACAGGGGCTCGGCGCGGCTTCTGAGATCGCGCAGGTGCTTCCAGGTGGCGAACTGGACAAAGGCCTGCCGCTCACCCGGATCCTCGATCAGCTGGGCGGTGGTGATGATCCACGCCTGGAAGCGGGCCAGCGGCAGGTTGCGGGCGGGCAGCAGGCCGTGCTCGACCAGCAGCGCCCGCACCGCCCGGGTCGTGTACTCGGGCCCGAGATCGTCGAGGGCCTCGTGGTCGAGCAGATCGGGGGTGGCCAACACCGTGCGCAGCAGTTCCACGGCGCGGTGGCGATGGAAGGCCGCGCGGACCGTGGCCGGGTCCCCGGCCTGGAGGGCGGTGAGCATCGTGCGGGCGGTCTCGTGGCGCTCGAGCAGCTCGGGCGGGAACAAGGTGGCGAGCTGGTCATCGGCGGTGCACCGGTCGCACAGCCCGGTCTGTCGCAGCTTGGCATGGCGGCCGCAGCGGGTGCAGTCGCGGAAGCTGACCGGGTGGCGCGGGTAGCAGTATTCGCACAGGGGCGCCCCCTCGGTTCGTCCCACGACGCGCCGGTGCCGGTGGCAGACGCTGCAGTCCTCGAGAATGTGGTGACAGCTGTGGCAGATCGGGGCGCCGGACTCGTCCCGGGTGGCGACAATCCGCTCCTGGGCGCACCGGGAGCAGGGTTGCCTGGGTTTGCGGCACCTCTCGCACACCGCGCCCGAGGTGCCGGGGAACCGGCACGGTGTAGTGCGCCCACACCGGGTGCACGTGTCCACCTGGGCTGCGAACCGGCACGGGGCGCAGACGGGTCCGGCGGGGCCGCGGTAGACGATGTGCTGGTGGGTGCCGCACTGGCTGCAGATGCCCCAGCCGTCGGGGAGGGCCTTCGCTCACCCCTGGCACAGCCGGGCCTCGTCGGGCATCCGCCGTGCGATCGGGCCCGTACGCCCACATCCGTCGCACGGTTGGGACCGCAGTGCTGTGTAGCACCGGGAGCAGCAGCGTAAACCTTCATAGACGTTGGTCAGCGACCGGTGCTGCCCGCAGTGCCCGCAGCACGCCGGCGGCAACTCGGGCGCCTGGCGGGCCAGCTGATCATAGAGGACACCGAAGAGGGCCGACCCCCGGGCAGGGGCTGCGAACCAATCCGCTCCGTAGTCGGCGATGTCCAGGGCCAAGCGCAACCGGCGCCCGGGCGAGGCGGGAAGCTGGGCGAAGACCCCCCAGGACCGCAGGATCCAGGGAGGGGATCAGGCCGTGGGCGGCCGCGACGAAGATCGCCGATGCTTGCCCGTACATGTCCCGCCAGCAGGCCCCGCAGTAGTCGGCGTCCCCGACGAAGGAGGCGAGCTGACGCTCTCGTCGGCAGCAATGACAGGTGATGGCCCTGGTACCGGCCCGCTTCTTGCACTTGGAGCAGACCCGGTGCCCGTCGAGGCGTTCGGGCAACATCCGCTCGAGACCACAGCCGGTGCAGCGCGGCAGGCGCACCGAGGTGGCACCGGCCTCGAGCAGGGCGGCGATGATGCGCTGCAGCAGGGTCGGCATCGCGTTGTCGGCCGAGGTCAACAACCCCGGATCCACGTGCAGCTGACCCAGCTGCCGGGCCCCGGAGTGGGGCCGCACGACGATGGCAGCCACGATCTCCCGGAGGCGATCGGCGGGCACACCGGCCTCCACCGTGCTGATCAGCTCGGCGATGGGCCGCCCCGGGTGCTCACTCATCGCTGGGAGGCACGATCCGGGCCCGCTTGGGCCGAGCCCCGGAGGCACGCAGCGCATCCGCCGAAGCCTCGGGCGACCCCGCATCGGTGCCGGTGCCGGTGCGAGCGGTGGCCGCGCCGAGATCGACACGGGTGATGAGGTCATTGGCCGTGCAGCCGAAGATGTCCATCAGGGCCGCTAGCACGTGCAAACTCAGCCGTTCCGGTTTCTCCGCGGCCAGCCGGTAGACCTGGCTGGCCGACAGATGGATACCCCTCGCTTCCAGTTCCGGGATGAGCTTGGTGGTGCTGAACATGCCCGCGGCCGCCATTACCTGCCGCAGCTTCCACTCATAGCCGATGACCTTCACTGTCTCTGCCCTCCCGGGTTCGTGGGCAGCACGGCCCGGATCGCGTCATGGAGCATCTTGTTCTTGAAGTCCCCACTCACGGCCGTGTAGAGCCCGGTGGTGGACTGGTAGACGTGGCCGGCCTGTTCCTGGACGAAGCGGGGGTCCACCCCGTCCTCGATCAGATGGGTCACGTAGCTGTGGCGCAGACAGTGCGGGCTCAACGCCGGATCCAAGCCGAGCTCATCGCGGTAGAACCCGAACCGGTCAGCGACGTCACGGGCCTGCAGCCGGGTCCCGCGCTCGGTCAGCCACAGCGCATTCGAGGCCGCACTGGAAGCGCTCTTCACGACTAGGGGACGGACGTTGGCGATGTAGTCGACCACGGCTTCCACCGCCCAGTCGAAGAGGGAGACGACCGAGCGGCGCTTGGGCGCACCACCCCGGGAGGCCTTTCCGAAGCGGACCTGCAGCACCCCGTAATCACCGAACTGGGCAGCGTGCGGGTTGCGGTAGAAGTCGGTGACATCCAGATGAGCGGCCTCGTTGGCGCGCAAGCCCCAGCCATAGACGACCTTCAGCAGCGTCGCATCCCGATAGGCGATCACCGCGCCCTTGCGCCCGGCATCCAGCCGGGCCGCCACCTCGGCATCGGCCTGATCGAACAACTTCTGCAGCTCATCTCGGCTCAACGGTCGGCGCCCCGGGCGCCCCTCGTAGCCCTGCAGGTGCTGGGCGGTGTTCTCCTCGTGGTAGATCTGGCTCGGGTGCCCACCGAAGCGCTCTTCGCACTCCGCGACCCACCCGTAGTGCTCCGAGCACAGGTAGGTGCAGAAAGAACGCACCGCGTACTGGTAGGAACGGATGGTCGTCGGGGCCAGCGCCCGAGTGCGGACCCGGTCCGTCATCCACTCATCGAACAACTGCGGACTCCACCGCCACGGCCACTCGCTGGTGCTGGCCTGGAACCGCCGCACCGTGGACACCACCGCGGCCACGGACCGCCGCTGAAGTCCCCGCCCACCGATCATCTGCGCCGACCACCCCTGGACCATGGCCTCGAATACGGATTCTTCCTCCTGCAGAAAGGTCACACCGGGGGCCAGCACCAAGGAGGCCGCCCCCTGCGGCACTTCGACCTTCACCATCAGAACCCCATCACCAAATGGGCGAATCATGCATCTGATGCAGAGACTATTCCGGGGCCTTCTGCATGACGAGGGGTTCACCGGATCGGACAGACACCTTGACGCCGAACGTCGGTACTGTCATCACGCGAAATCGTGCACCTAATAGTTGAGCCCCCGATAGTGGTGTAGCGCGGTGGTCTTGCTCGTCGTCGCCGACGAGAGCGCGGCCACCGTGAGATCTTTCGAGTTCACCTCTCACAGCACCCTCGAAAGGACATCATCACGATGACCGCTCCTCACATTGTCGACCCTGCCGGCCTGCTCGGCGAAGCCCTGTCCGACGCGTCCCCGGATCTGATGCGCAGCTTGTTGCAGACGGTGATCAACGCTCTCTTGTCTGCTGATGCCGAGGCGGTGGTCGGCGCCGAATGGGGCAAGCCCACCCCGACCCGGTCTGCGCAGCGCAACGGCTACCGGCACCGTGAGCTCGACACCCGCATCGGCACGATCGACGTCGCCGTGCCGAAACTGCGCACCGGCACCTACTTCCCCGAGTGGTTGCTGGAGCGGCGCAAACGGGCTGAGTCCGCGCTGATCACCGTGGTCGCCGACTGTTACCTCGCCGGGGTCTCGACCCGTCGGATGGACAAGCTGGTGAAGACCCTGGGCATCAACTCCCTGTCGAAGTCCCAGGTCTCGCGCATGGCCGGTGACCTCGACGAGCACGTGGAGTCCTTCCGCCACCGGCCACTGGACGAGGCCGGCCCTTTTACGTTCGTCGCCGCCGACGCGCTGACCATGAAGGTCCGAGAGGGCGGGCGGGTGGTCAACGCGGTCGTGCTGCTGGCCACCGGGGTCAACGGCGACGGCCACCGGGAGGTCCTCGGGATGCGGGTGGCCACGGCCGAGACCGGGGCGGCGTGGAACGAGTTGTTCGCCGACCTGGTGGCCCGGGGCCTGGGCGGAGTCCGCCTGGTCACCAGTGACGCCCACGCCGGTCTCAAGGACGCGATCGCCGCGCACCTGCCCGGGGCGTCCTGGCAGCGGTGCCGCACCCACTACGCGGCCAATCTCATGTCGATCTGCCCGAAGAGCATGTGGCCGGCCGTGAAGGCGATGCTGCACTCGGTCTATGACCAGCCCGATGCCGCCGCGGTGAACGCCCAGTTCGACCGGCTGATCGACTACGTCGCCGAGAAGCTGCCCGAGGTGGCTGAGCACCTGGCCGACGCCCGGGAGGACCTGCTGGCCTTCACCGGCTTCCCGAAAGACGTGTGGATGCAGATCTGGTCCAACAACCCCGCCGAGAGGCTGAACAAGGAGATCCGCCGGCGCACCGACGCGGTCGGGATCTTCCCCAACCGAGCCGCCATCGTTCGCCTCGTGGGCGCGGTGCTGGCCGAGCAGACCGATGAGTGGGCCGAGGGCCGCCGCTACCTCGGACTCGAGGTCCTCACCCGTTGCCGGCTCACCCCCGTGGCCCGCACCGGAAGCGAGGTGATCCCCGACCCCCTGACCGCCCTCACTGCCTGACCCCTACGAAAGATCGCTACACCACTTCTCGGGGCTTGACCGTGGGGGAAGGGAACGTCCTGGGCTCTAACGGTCATGCCAACTACCTCGCAGGACCCCCGGAATCGACGATCGGCCACCCCCAGCATCCATAGTGTTGAAATGCTGTTCCTGGGAAAGGGGCGGGATGAGGCCGATGAGTGGGTGCCCCACGCAGTGCTTAACATCGGGGCCCACGGGGATCCGCCTGCCGAGATCGCCGAACTCGTCACCAGCCACGAACGTTACCGTTCAGCCGGCATGATGAGGTCAGTTGAACTAGAGGGTTCCGTGACGTTCCCGAGTTGATGGGGATGCCCGAGGTCCTCCGCGCGGCATGATCATTGACGCTAGGCCAACTGCGTAAAGGATGAGGCGCATTTTCATGGTTTTACAACGACGTCTTCGCGGAATACAGTGTTCGCGTTGATGAGCCAGGGCGAAGACGGCTGATCACTGCACCTATTACGGTGAGTAAAGGTTCGGGAGGCCGGGCGTGAGCTGCATCTCAGCGGCGGCGGATGTGCGGGGATCGCTATTCGAAGAAATCCTCGTCTACGGCTAAGACATCAAAGGTCTGCCTCACCTGCACTCCCACCCGGTACTTGAGCATCAAGGCCACCAGGCGCTCGCCATCGATGAGGACGGGGCGAGAGGGGACTACTGCGGCGTAGTCTTTCGCGCCCGCAGTAAATGTGCTTGTGGTGATAAAGATGCCCTTCGTTGCGCCCTTGCCATGAAGTGCGCCCACGAAGGCCTGAATTGCCTCCCGGCCTACGGTGTTCTTCTCTGCGTAGCGCTTGGCCTGGATGTAAATCTGATCGAGGCCCAGGGGGTCCTGGTCGATGACCCCGTCTACACCCCCGTCTCCAGACCCGCCAATGCGGCGCCCTCGTTTGTCCGCCCCGCCGTACCCCATTTTCAGAAGCACCTGCACAACCGCCTCCTCAAAGAAATCGGGGTGGGTGCCGCGCAGGCGTTCCAAGAGATCTTCCGCTGTCTCGGCCGTAAGCTGATTAATCCCTTCGTCGATTTTTTCAAGGGGTTCTAGCTCTGCCACCTTTGGCGTTGTCGTGCTGTTCGGCTGCTTCGAGACCTCCGGGCTCCAGAACGGCTTGAAGTATTGGTTGGCCTCTCTGAATGTCATGCCTCTCGGATGTTCCTTGGTCCATGCCCGTCCCGCATCATTGAGCCGGTAGTACCCCCGCGCAGGGCGATCCACCAGGTTTGCGCGGGATAAATGGCTCAACACCCACTGCATGCGCTGTTCATATCGGAGGCTGCCCGTGTTCAGCTGTTCACTCTTGGCGGAGTCGCTCAATCCGGCGGCTTCGGCGGCGCGATCAAATATGTCCTTGCGGTGCAGGTTTTCCCCGGATGTCATGACCGATAAAACGGGCCTCAGGAGCTCCGGCCACGTGGGAACTTCGGTGGGGCGAGCATTAGGGGATGTCATGTGAAACCGCCTTGAGGTATGAATAGGTTCATGCAACCGACTGCGACCTGTCCAGTGTAGAGATGGCTGTGCCAGCACCCGATCAACGCATGTAAAGAAATCCATATCAATAATACCCCCCCAGGGTATATAGTCGATGGCATGAACACGCCCGCCACCACCCACCCCACCGATCACTCGGACTCCCTCTCGGGCCACGACATGCACGACCATACCCCCTCCAACCACGCAGGCCACGACATGTCCAACATGGCCGCCAGCGCCACCCTCCACTGCCTCACCGGCTGCTCCATCGGCGAGATCCTCGGCCTGATCCTGGCCACCGTGTTCGGGTGGGGCAACGTCACCAGCACCGCCACGGACACCGTCTCCATCCTCACCATGGAGGTCGTGGACAACCTCGTCATGTGGCTGGTCCCCGGCGCCATGGACGCCGGCCTGCTGGACGCCCTGTTCTGGGGTTCCATGGCCCTGTCCCTCGTGATCGCGTACTTCGCGGCATACCCGGTGAACAAGGCCCTGCTGCGCCGCGGCAAGGGCCACGCCATCACCCACCACGCCTCCGGCGGCGGCCCCATGGACAACCGCCCCCTGGCGTACGGCATCAGCGCGTTCATGCTGGGCGGCTTCGTCGCGTCCCTCGGTACCCTCTTGTAGGGAACAAGTGCAGCGGGGCCCCGCTGCCACCGCGCATTCCCACCAGAAACCCGCCCGTACCGGGGTCCAGCAACCCGGGCGGGCCCGCAGAAAGGATCCTTTCCCATGCGTCGACTTCCCCTCACCCTCGCCGGTCTCGCCATCCTGGTGACCGCCACCGCATGCTCCGCCGGTTCCGATTCCGCGGACCACTCCGCCCACGAGGGCCACGAGACCAGCGCGACCTCCAGCGCGACGAGCCAGGCGGCGTCGTCGCCCGCGAGTGGCACGCCCAGTGCGAGCCAGGGCGGGCACGAGCACATGCACGCCATGGACGGTGGCCCCGCCCCGCAGGGCATCGCCGCCGCGGAGAAGCCCACCTACCCGGTGGGCACGCAGGTTACGCTGACCACCGACCATATGGAGGGCATGAGGGACGCCCCGGCCACTGTGGTGGGCGCCTACAAGACCGTGGCCTACGCCGTGAACTACACCCCCACGGACGGCGGGCCCGAGGTCATCAACCACAAGTGGGTGGTCCAGGAGGAGCTCCAGGGTGCCGGTTCGGAGCGCCTCGCGGACGGCACCGAGGTCACCATCGAGGCGGACCACATGGAGGGCATGAAGGGCGCCACGGGCACCGTTGCCTCCTCCACCACCCAGACCGTCTACATGGTGGACTACAAGGCGGACGGCATGACCATGACCAACCACAAGTGGGTCGTGGAGAAGGAGATGGAGCCCCGCGGCTGATTTCACCGCACCAAGTGTCATCTCCCGCCAACCTGCATGTTTTTGAATACTCTTGGCTTCATCTCCTCCGCTGCCGCGGATTCGGAGCGTGTCCATCCCCCCAGACACACGGAGCGCCCTCGTGAGCCCTGAACACCCGTCCGTCCTCGTTGCGGACGACGACCCCGACATTCGCGACCTCGTGGTCTTCAAACTGCAACAGGCGGGATACGAGGTCCGGGCGGTGGAGGATGGCACCGCTGCGCTGAGCGCGCTGGAGGACGGCATCCCAGACGTCGTGGTGCTGGACGTCATGATGCCCGGTCTCAGCGGACTGGACGTGCTGCGCCAGATCCGTGCCACCGAGGCTCTGAAACACCTCAAAGTGGTCCTGCTGACCGCCCGGGCCAGGGACACGGACGTGGACGACGGGTACAACACCGGTGCGGACGAGTACGTCACCAAGCCCTTCAGCCCCCGTGAGCTGCTGCACCGTGTGAACAGCCTCCTCGGCCGGGGGCGGTGACCCGCAGTGGCGACCCCCACGGTGGTCTCCGCGCAGCTGCTGTCCTGGGTGCTGTGGGTTCTGGTATGGGCCGCGGCCCTGCTCCTCGCGACCGTCCTGGGATCGCGTGCAGGCCGGCAGTGGCGTGAACGCCGGGACGCGAAGCTGCTCGGTGAGTTGCGCCCCGCAATGCTCGAGGTCGCGTCCGGTGAGGACGACGACGCCTCCGCCCTGCGCCGCCTGACTGCGGTGCCCCGGCGCCGCGTACCGGTGGTGGACCGCGCCGTCTCCGCGATGCTCTCCAAGGTCAGGGGGGAGCCCGCCCGTGCTCTGGCCCGGGTGCTCGACGCCCACGGACGCGCCGAGTGGGCCATCACGGGGCTCTCCTCCCACAGCGCGGTGCGCCGTGCCCACGCCGCCTGGACCCTCGGGCTGATGCGCGCTCGCGAGTCCGCGCCCCGGCTCCTGCCCCTGCTCCAGGACCGTTCCGCGGACGTGGTGGTTGCCGCCGCCCGTGCCCTGGCGCTGCTCGGCGACGGCTCCGCGGCCCGCGCCGTGCTGCGCGCGGTGGCGCCGCGGCGTCGTCCCCGCGGACTGCCCAGCTGGGTGGCCGTGGAGTCCCTGTGCGCCTTCGACGACGCAGCGGCACCCGTGATCGAGGAGGCCACCCTGCACCCGGACCCGGCGGTGCGCCATGTGGCGGCAACTGTGATCGGAGTGCGCCCCGTGCCAGGTGCCGCTCCCGTCGTGCGTGAGCGCCTGGCACAGGAGACCGACCCCCGGGCCCTCACCGCCTTCGTCGGCGCCCTGGGATGGGTGGGGGGAGCGCAGGACCTCGCCGTCCTGTCCGAGCTCGCCCGCCACCGGGACGAGAGCGTGGCGCTCGCCGCCGTGGAGTCCCTCGAACGGCTGGGTCTGCCGGCCTCTGTGGCGGCCCTGGGCCCCCTGGTCGAGGACACCCGGCCCCGGTTGGCGGAGCGGGCCGCGGTGGCTCTCACCGAACTGGGCCCTGCCGGGAGGGAGCGGCTGCTGGGCGCCCTGGACGGGGACACCCCTGCCGTGCACCCCGCCCACTACGCGCTGCAGCTGAGCGCCATGAGAGGAGCCGGCCGTGGAGTGGCTTGAGCTGCTGCGCGGCGCTGTGGCCGGGATCCTGGCGTTCATTGCGGTGCCGGTGCTGATCTACTTCCTGCTGATCAACACGTCCTACCTGGTGATGATCGTCCTGGCGGCGGTGGACTTCGTGGCCTACCGCCGCCGGATCCCGTTCGCGGGGCGGGAGGAACTGATGCGCTCCCGCACCATGCCCGGCATCAGCGTGGTGGCACCCATGCACAACGAGGAGGTCGGCATCCGCGTGGCCGTGGAGTCCTTTCTGTCGCTGCAGCACCCGCGCCACGAGGTGATCGTGGTGGACGACGGCAGCACCGACAACGGTTTCGAGGTGCTGCGCCGGGCCTTCGACCTGGTGCCGGTGTCCCGGCAGATGCCCGAGGACGTTCCGGTGCGGGAGGCACCGGCCAGCATTCACGTCCCACGGGACGGGCGGACCCGGCTGACCGTGGTGCACAAGCGCAACTCGGGCCGCTCCGACTCCATCAACGTGGGCATCAACCTGGCCCGCGAGGACCTGGTGCTGTTCGTGGACTCGGACTCCATCCTGGACCCCGGGGCGCTGCTGACGGTGTCCCGGCCCTTCATCGAGGACCCGATCTCCACGGTCGCCGCCGGGGGAGTGATCCGCGCCGTCAACGGGTGCCGCGTGAAGGGCGGCCGTGTCCTGGAGGTGCGCATGCCGGGCACGCCGCTCGCGGACATCCAGGTGATGGAGTACCTGCGAGCCTTCCACCTGGGACGCGCAGGCTGGTCCCGGATCAACGCGCTGCTGCTGATCAGCGGCGCGTTCGGTGTCTTCCGCCGGGATGCCCTCGTGGCGGTGGGAGGCCTGGACGCCTCGAGCATCGGTGAGGACTTCGAACTGGTGATGCGTCTGCACCGGACCTTCCGCAGGCAGCGCCGGCCCTACCGCGTCACCTTTCTCACGGAGCCCATCTGCTGGACGGAGGTCCCTAGCACCCTGCCCGTGCTGCGGCGGCAGCGGGCGCGCTGGCACCGGGGTCTGTGGGAGACCCTGTGGGCCTACCGGGACATGCTGTTCAACCCCCGCTACGGCCGGCTGGGTCTCGTTGCGGTTCCGTACTACTGGCTCTTCGAGCTGATCGCCCCGCTGTTGGAACTCGCCGGGCTGGTACTGATCGCCCTGGGCTTCGCGCTGGGACTCGTGTCCTGGCAGTACTTCCTGTTGTTCATGCTCGTGGCCTACGCGTACGCGATCATCGTGACCCTCGCGGCCGTGACGATCGAGGAGCTGAGCTACCACAAGTACCCCCGCTGGCGGGACCTGGGCATCACGCTGGGCGCGGTGGTCCTGGAGAACCTGGGCTACCGCCAGCTCACGGCGTGGTGGCGCATGGAGGGCTGGGTGGCCTCCCTGCTGGGGCGCCGCCAGCAGTGGGGCACCATGACCCGTTCGGGTTTCACGGAGGTGGACGGATGAGCGCCCGCTTCCCGGCACTGACCCGCGTGCGGGACGGTGTCCGCCACCGCGGGGTGCGCGCCATCCTCCTGCAGGTGCTCGCCCTGTTGTGCCTCGCACTGCTCTTCACCGGCGCCACCGCACTGTGGGGACTGCACACGGTGCAGCTGAACGTGGCTGCCACGCGCACCACCATCACACCCCTGATGGATGCCACGCACCAGGTGGAGGCCACGCTGCTGCGCGCCCAGACGGCCGCGCGTGGCTACGCGGTCAGCGGAGACCAGGCTTTCGCGCGGGAGTACGCTGAGGCCACTGCGGACCTCAGTGCAGCCCAGGACGTCCTGGGTGAGGTGGCGGCCGGGCGGCTGCCGCAGCTGCGGTCCTTGAACGAGTCCGTGGACACGTGGCTCGGCCTCACCCGGGAACCAGGGAGGGACACCCCGCGGAGATCTCTGGACCTGCCCACTACGACATCCGCCATGGACCGGGCCCTCGGTACACTGGAGGACGTCCGGGCGGACGCCTCCCGCCTGCGGGAGCAGCGCAGAGCGGATCTGAACCGGTCCATGACCCTGGCCGCGGCCGCCGTGGTGACTGCCGCGATGCTGTCGATCGCGGTGGCGTTCCTCGTCCTGGGCCGCGCGGACCGCGCCCTCGGGGCGCCGCTGCTCGCGCTGCAGTGCACGGTGGCGAGGCAGCGCGCGGGCGATCACGACGCCGTCGCGGAAACCTCCCACGGCGCTCGTGAAGTGGTGGGCCTCGCCGCGTCCTTCAACGCCTTCACCCGCGAGGCCCGGGACGTGGTGGAGCAGCGGGAGCGCACCCTGGAGCAGCTCACGGAGCTCAACCGCCAGAAATCCGTGTTCGTCTCCACCACCAACCACGAGCTGCGAACCCCGCTCACATCCATCAGCGGCTATGTGGAGATGCTCCAGGACGGGGACTTCGGCAGTGTCGGCCCGGAACAGGCCCGCGTGCTGGAAGTGGTGCGGCGCAACACGGAACGGCTGCGGCTGCTGATCGAGGACCTGCTGCTGATCAACAAGCTGGACCAGGACCAGGAGAACCGCTCGGCGCGCCACTGTGTGCTGGACCTCGCAGAGTGCGTGTCCGGGGTGGTCACCAATCTCGTTCCCCAGGCCGCGGCGGGCGAGGTGACCGTCCACGCGGACACGGACGGTTCGTGGCCCGTGTTCGGGGACCGGGACCGTCTGGAGCGGGCCGTCACCAACGTGGTGGGTAACGCCATCAAGTTCACCCCGCCCCACGGTGCCGTCTCGCTGACGCTGGAAGGCACGCCCGATGGCACGGGAGTCCGCCTGACGTGCACGGACACCGGGATGGGCATTCCCGAGAAAGAGGTGGGGTCCCTCTTCACGAGCTTCACCCGGGCCTCCAACGCCACGGCCCAGCAGGTGCCCGGAACGGGACTGGGGCTCGTGATCATGCGCACCATCGTGGAGCAGCACGGGGGGTCCGTGGCCCTGGAGTCGGTGGAGGGGGAAGGCACCACCGTCACGCTGAATCTCCCCCTGGCGACCCAGCGGAGCGAACCGGTGCAGCGGGTTGTGGCTACCGATGCTCCGTGATGCTCTCCTGAATGAGAATTGTTCGCAACCATGAGGTTCCGTGAAGGTTCGCACCTCGCTCCGCTCCCTCAAGCAGATCCCGGCTCGCAGGTGGTCCGCCACCGGGGCACGACCGATGTGATCAACAGGAAGAATCGGCGCATGAAGGCTCGTTAGGGCTGAGCCGCGCGCGGGGCGCCCCCGGGAACCGGTCCGTGCGGCGTCGGCGATCACCGTGGGGTGCGTAAATTACTCCTGGGCTGCCCCATGTGACGAGTAACCGGGGGTAGCGTCCGCTGGGCGCGAATCCTTGCTGTGGCAAACGTTTGTGCATGCCACTATGGCGACATGGCTACTACCGATTCCACCAGCACACAGATCCAGCTCGTCTCCCGCCCGGAGGGGTGGCCCGAGCACGAGAACTTCCGCACCGTCACCGTGGACCTGCCGGAGCTGCAGGACGGAGAGGTGCGCGTGCGCAACGAGTTCATGTCCGTGGACCCGTACATGCGCGGGCGCATGCGGGACGAGAAGAGCTACGTCCCGCCGTTCGCCCTGAACGAGACCATGACCGGCGGCGCCATCGGCCGCGTGGTCGAGTCCCGCTCCGAGGATCTCCCCGAAGGCACCCCCGTGCTGCACCAGTACGGCTGGCGCGACCTCGCCCAGGGATCTGCCAAGGAGTTCACCAAGGTTGAGGAGCTGCCCAACGCCGAGCTGTCCGTGTACCTGGGCGTGCTGGGCATGACAGGGATGACTGCGTACACCGGGCTCACCCGCATCGCCGGGCTGAAGGAGGGGGACCGCGTGTTCGTTTCCGGTGCCGCCGGCGCCGTGGGCTCCATCGCGGGTCAGATCGCCAAGCTGCTGGGCGCCTCCTACGTGATCGGTTCCGCCGGCTCGGACGAGAAGGCCCGGATGCTCACCGAGAAGTACGGCTTCGACAAGGTGCTCAACTACAAGGATGCCCCCATCCGTGAGCAGCTGGCCGATGCTGTGGGTGAGGATGGCGTGGACGTGTACTACGACAACGTGGGCGGCGACCACCTGGAGGCGGCTCTGGACGTGCTCAACCGTCACGGCCGTGTGGCCGTGTGCGGCGCGATCAGCCAGTACAACTCCACCGAGCGCCCCTGCGGCCCGGACAACATGGGCAACATCATCAAGAACTCCCTCATGCTGGAGGGCTTCACCATGGGTGACCACACTGACGTCGCCCAGGAGTACCGCCAGCGGATGGGTGAGTGGTTCACCTCCGGCAAGGTCGCCCACGATGAGACCGTGGTGGAGGGCATCGACCACGCCGTGGACGCGTTCCTGGACATGATGAAGGGCGCGAACAAGGGCAAGATGGTCGTCAAGATCTGAGTGACGTCCTCGCCGCGTGGCTGCGCGGCGCTGTGACCGTCGTCGAGGAACCGCTCCGCTGCTCTGCGTGGCGGTTCCTCTCCATATCATGGCCGCGTCCGAGCTGCTCCCCGGCGCCCCACGAGAGGAAACCGTGCCCCGACACCCTCTGCCGCATCGCGTGAGACCCGTGCAGATGCTGCGCGCGCTGCATGCTGAACCCGGTCTCGCGGCGCTGCTCGGGGACTGGATGCACGGGGACGCGGTGATCGGCATCCGGCCCGCGCGCGTGCTCGGTGCGGACGAGGACCCGTTCGCCGCTCTGGGCTCCGCGGACGACGACGATCCTCCCACCGTGGCGCGCGCCGCCCCGCCCAGCACGGGCGGGAACCGGCACGATCTCTGCGTTCTGGCTCGCCCCTGCGCCGATCCCGCCCGCTTCGGTGGCGGGTGGCTCGGTTACCTGGGGTACCAGCTCTCGCGCCGCCTGGAGTCGCTCCCGCCCGCACCTCCGCACTCGGGCGGTCTGCCGGAGCACCACCTGGCGCGCTACGACCACGTCCTGTTGCACGACAGCGCTGCGGACCGCTGGTTCTGTGAGTCCCTGCCCGGTGCGGACCCTGCCCGGGTGGCTGAGACGATTGCGGCGGTGGAGCGGGCGCTCGGGGCCGGCCCGGCGTCATCGTCCGGGGCGTCCGCGCCGCGCTCGTACCGGTGCGGGCCGTTCGAGGCCGCCGTGACCGGCGCGGCCCACGCCAAGGCGGTGCGGCGCGCGCTGGCGCACATCCGGGACGGGGACATCTTCCAGGCGAACATCTGCCGAGAGCTCACAGCGGCATTCGACGGTGACCCACTGGACCTGTTCTGCGCCGGGTACGAGCGGCTGCGGCCGCGTTTCGCCGGGTTCTTGCGCGTGCCGGGCGGCGCGGTGGCCAGCTTCTCGCCCGAGCTCTACCTGCGTCGGACGGGCACCGCCGTGCTCACCTCCCCGATCAAGGGCACCGCGCCCGCGGACTCGGACCCCCGCGAGCTGCACGCCTCCGCCAAGAACCGCGCCGAGAACGTGATGATCGTGGACCTCATGCGCAACGACCTCTCCCGCGTGTGCGTCCCCGGCTCCGTCCTGAGCCCCGCCGTGCCGCGTGTGGAGCCGCACACGGGCGTCCACCACCTGGTCGCGGATGTCCACGGCACGCTGCGCCCCGGGCTCGACGACGCCGCCCTCCTGCGTTCCACGTTCCCGCCCGGTTCGTGCACGGGGGCGCCGAAGGTCAGGGCCACCGAGATCATCAACGCCCTGGAGACCACCGCGCGGGGCGTCTACACCGGTGGGATCGGGTACGCGAGTCCCGTGGCGGGGCTGGCCATGAACGTGGCCATCCGTACGTTCGAGTTCTCGGGCACCATGGTGCGCCTGGGTGTGGGCGGCGGGATCGTCGCTGACTCGGACCCGGACGGGGAGGCGTTCGAGACCCTCGTGAAGGCCGCCCCGCTGCTGGATGCGGTCGGCGCCCGCTTCGGGCCCGAGCTGTCCCGGGAGTGGCGTGAGCACGCGGAGTCCTCGGAGGTGGCGACCCCGGCGTGCGTGGGAGGCAGTGGGGCGCCGTCGCGCGCGGCAGCCTCGCTGCGGGACGCGCCCATGATCCGCTCGACCCCCGACCCCTCCCTGGGGGTCTTCACCACGATGCTCGTCCGCGAGGGGCGTCCCGAGCAGCTGGTGGAGCACCTGGCAAGGCTCGGGAGCAGCGTGCGGGCGTGCTTCTCCCATGAGCTGCCGGGCGCGCTCGCAGAGCAGGTCCGCCAGCGTGCTGCCGGATTGGATGGCCCGCACCGGCTGCGGGTCACGGCAGTTCCGGACGCTGGGAGTCTGTGTCTCGAGATGACCCACGCCCCGCTGAACCCTCCCGGCGCGGCCCCTCCCGTGGCTCCGTGGGTGCTGCGCCCGGTGGTGGTGCCCGGCGGGTGGGGGCGCCACAAGTGGGCGGACCGCCGCGCCCTGGACACGACACCCGGTCCGTGGTCCCCGGTGTGCGATCCGCTGCTGGTGGACCAGGACGGCACGGTGCTGGAGACCGGGCGTGCAAATGTGTTCGTGGTGCGCGGTGGCGTGGTCACTACCCCGCCCGTTGACGGCCGGATCCTGCCCGGGGTGATGCGCGCCCGGGTGCTCTCGAGCCTGCGGGCCGCCGGGTACGAGGTCCGTGAACAGGACATCACTCTCGCAGACATCGCTGGGGCGTCGGAGGTGTTCGTGACCAACGCCCTGCGGGGTGCCCGGCCCGTGGGGGAGATCCGCGGTGTGGGTGCGTGGGCCCCTGGGCCTGTGACGGTGTGGGTGCAGCGCGCGCTCGCGGACGCCCCGTGACGAACGGGCGGCATCGCCCCCATTGACACGACCCGGTGAGGTGAGGATGCTCGGGGCACGGCGCCGTCGTCCGGGCCGCGGAGCTCGGGGCGGCGCACCACGCAACCGCGAAGGAGCGCAGCCATGGGCAAGAACCCGCAGGACGAGAACACCGAGTCGGTCAGCCAGGTGGACACCGACGAGCAGCGCCAGAAGGCCGCCGAGCAGGCGAACACCCAGGAGCAGCAGGAGTTCTTCGAGGAGCAGGCCGGCACGGAGGAGCAGTCCCAGGGCTACGGGCACTGAGCACCGCACCGGGCAGCCGCTGACAGGCGAACCGCCCCGCACCAGGAAGGTGCGGGGCGGTTCTTCTGCGCCGAGTGGCTGCGGGGTCGGTGGCTACTTCTTCTTGTTCTCGAGGGTCTGCTCGTACTGGGCGAGAGCCAGGCCCACGCTCATGAAGGTGGGCGCCCAGTGGCCCACGAAGATGCCCCAGCGGTCCGACTGGGCCTTGGAGTCGTCGCTCTTGAGACGCGAGATTCCCCACGACACGAAGGACAGGGCGATCGAGCCCATGCCTGCGGTGTAGGCGTACTCGGAGCGGATACCGGCGTCGTGCAGGGTCTTCATGATCATGGTGTGATCTCCGTTCTGCTCTGCTGAGCAAGTGGTGGTGAAGCAGGGCTGGGTACCTCCACCGTAGATGCCGGAGGGCCAAATAATAAGGGGGGTGATGGATCAGGTTCTGCCCGGTCATGGCACCGTTCCTTTCCCTTACCGAGCCGGACCACGCGCCGTCGCGCGGACATGACAGGCTGGTGCCATGAATGATTCCGCTGCAACAGTGCTCCTGGCCGGCTGCGGGGACGTGGGGACCGCCCTGGGATTGCGCCTCGCCGAACGCGGAGTGCGCGCGGTGGGCGTGCGTCGCCGCGCGGACGCGCTGCCCGAGCCCATCGAGCCGGTCTCTCTGGACCTCACCGACCCGGGGGAGGCCGTCCTTCCCGCGGCCGACGCCGTGGTGGTCACCCTCACCGCCGACGGCCGCGACGCGACCGCCTACGAACGCACCTACCTGGGTGCGCTGCGCGGGTTGCACCTGGCCCTGCCGTCCGACGCCGCGCCGCGCGTGGTGCTCGTGTCCTCCACGGGCGTCCTGGGCGGCACCGACGGTGAGGTCGTCACCGAGGCCACCCCGCCCGACCCTCAGCGCGCCACCGCCCACGTGTTGCTCGCCGCGGAGGAGCTCGCCGCCGATCTCTTCCCGGACCTGGTCATCGTGCGCCCCGCGGGGATCTACGGGCCCGGCCGCACGTCCCTGATCGAGCGGGTCCGCACGGCCACGCCTGTCACCCACCGGCGCGTGACCAACAGGATCCACCGGGACGATCTCGTCACGGTCCTCTCCACCGTGCTCGACGCTCCCGAGCCGCTGCGGTTGCTGCACGCCGTGGATCATGACGCCGCTCAGCTGGGTGACGTCGTCACGCACCTCGCGGCGCGGCTGGGTGTCGCGGTGCCCCCGGACAACTCGCCCGCGGGGGAGGGGCCGCTCGGCAAGATCATCGACGGGGCGCTCGTGCACTCCCTGGTTCCTCGATCCCGGTGGCGCTACCCCACGTTCCGGGAGGGGTACGACGCGCTGCTGGGAGCGTCGTCGCCGGAGGAGCGCGACGCCGACGCCGGGCGAGCCTCCGGCGATGCCGCCGAGTGTGACGCCGGGACCGGGCGGGGCGCGACGTCGAACGCCACGACCGAATCGCGAGGCGCGTGAATGGCCGCGGAGACCCACTGGTTGCTTCCCATCAACCCGGCCGCTCACGGGCAGCACATGCCCGCCGACTGGCGCACCCGCGAGGACGCCACGGCGGTGTGGGAGGCGATCGGGCGCTCGCAGCCCGCGGATCGGTGGTGCCTGCGCACGGGCTACCGAACCATGAGGGCGGGGGACACCATCTGGGCCTACCTGTCCCAGCGGCAGGAGCTGTGCGCCACGGGCGCCGTGCGGGAAGTCGTGCGGGAGGGCGATGAGTGGTTCGTGCTCGTGGACTGGGACGTGGAGCGGACCGCGCAGCTGTGCCGGACCCCGATCCCGCGGGAGGTTTTCAGGCAGGTGCCCATGTCCGTGAGTCGGGCGGGGGAGGGTGCCGTCGGGGCGCTGCGGGCGGTATCGCGCCGGACAACGTGACGCAATGTCGCTAATACCTCACGAGTAAGTACTTCGGGGCATTTCCGGGAAGTGTGACACTTTGTGACGACAACCTGGACGTTGCCCCCGGTGAGGAGTTGAGTATACGGAGTCTTTTTCGATCCCTCATCTCATCGTCCCTTCCTCCGAACGCGCCCTCTTTCCGGTGCGCGGGAAACTGGTACTCACCTATGATCCTTACCGGACTTGTCATCGGCGCGCTGCTGGGCATCGTCATGCAGCGCGGCCGCTTCTGCGTCACCGGCATGCTGCGGGACATCTTCCTGCAGAAGTCGTGGCGGACCTTCGCCGCGCTGCTCGTGGTGATCTCCGTGCACGCTATTGGTCTCACCGCCCTGACCTCCGCCGGCGTCATCTCCCCCAACTACCCCTCCTTCGCGCCCCTCGCGGTGATCGTGGGCGGATTCATGTTCGGCATCGGCATCATCCTGGCCGGCGGGTGCGCCTCCGGCACGTGGTATCGCTCCGGCGAGGGCCTCGTGGGCTCGTGGATCGCGCTGGCCATGTACGCGCTGTCCGCGTCCGCCATGAAGACCGGCGTGCTCAAGGGCTTCAACTCCGGCATGAAGCAGTGGGACACCGGGCTCACCACCATCCCCAGTGCCCTGAGCGTCTCCCCGTGGCTGTTCGTGATCGTCCTGGCAGCGGTCACCGGTGTGATGGTGCGCCACTTCCTCAACCGCGAGAAGAACACCGTGAAGCCCGCACGGCTGAACGGCCGTCCCGCATGGAAGAAGCCCCTGCACGTCTACACTGCCGGCGCGCTCGTGGGTCTGCTCGGCGTCATCGCGTGGCCGCTGTCCGCCGCGACCGGCCGCAACGACGGTCTGGGCATCACCACCCCCACCGCCAACCTGCTGAACTTCCTGGTCACCGGAGCGGACGGGAAGCTGGACTGGGGTGTGATGCTCGTGCTCGGCATCTTGGTGGGCTCGTTCATCGCCGCCAAGTCCACGGGTGAGTTCCGCGTGCGCGTGCCGGACGCCACCACCACGGTGCGCTCCATCGCGGGCGGCCTGCTCATGGGTGTGGGCGCGGCCCTGGCCGGTGGCTGCACAGTGGGCAACGGCATGGTCCAGACCAGCCTGTTCACGTTCCAGGGTTGGATCGCGCTGCTGTTCATCGCCCTGGGCGTGGCCGTGGCCACCAGGATCTGGCTCAAGCCCACCGTTACGCAGCCCGCCACCGGCGAAGACGGCACCTACTCCACTGCTCAGAGCCTGGACCACACGGTGGGCGCCACCGCACCGGACGACAACTCGATCGACGCCGCTCCCACCGCGGGGGCTCCCCGCACCTCGGGTGCGAACGTGTTCTCGGGCTTCGCCGCGGCACCCGCCGCGCTCATGGTCAAGGACCCGGCAGGTGCACCGTCGAAGAAGCTCACAGGCCTGGGGGACGGCTACTATGCCCTGGACTCGCTCGGTGCCGTGTGCCCGTTCCCGTTGATCGAGGCCAAGGATGTCATGCAGACCCTTCAGGCCGGTGAGCACCTGGTGATCGACTTCGACTGCACCCAGGCCACCGAGGCCATTCCGCAGTGGGCGGCCACGGACGGCCACGAGGTCACCGACTTCGTGGAGAAGGGCGACGCCAGCTGGCAGATCACCCTCAAGAAGGGCTGACCCACTCAGAGCCCCCGCTCACGACACCGCCGCGCCACCTCTGCGTTCCATGGACCCCGCACGCCGGGGGCCGAGGCAGGGAGGGCGCGGCGGCGTCGTCGTACCACCGGAACAGTGCGGAGCGTGGGCCCACCGGGGGGCGAGCGCTCCGGAGGTGCCGTGGTGTGCGCGCCGTGACTCAGGCGCGAGAGTCCTTCCGGGCGCGGTGGCGCATGTCCCGCAGGGCCACGGCCAGGGCGACGAGCACCACGAGCACCACAACGCCCAGTCCCGCCGCGATGCCCACGGACCAGCCCTGGCCGGCGATTACTCCGTACGCCACCGCGGTGATCATGGCGATGCCCACGGCGGTGCCCACGCGCTGACCGGTCTGCATCACGCCACCGGCGCTGCCCGCGTACTCGAGTGGCACCTCCGCGAGCGTGAGTGTCTGGTTGGGGCTCACCACGGCGCCCTGGCCGAAACCCACGAAGCCCAGGGTGAGCACGAGCCACCACTCGCTGATGTGCCAAGAGTCGTGCAGCAGGATCACCGCCATGCTCAGCAGCAGGCCCACGACCACGCTGAGCATGCCGAGCACCACGATCTTGCGGCCCATCCGGTTCACGCGGCTGCCGGCCAGGTTGGAGGCCACCGCGCTCGCCAAAGCATTGAGCAGGCCCACGCAACCGGCGGCCAGTGCGGTGTGGCCGAGCCCCTTCTGCATGTAGAGGGTGACAAGCACCCACACGCTCGTGATGCCCAGGAAATACAGCGAGATCAGCAGGGTGCCGTTGAGGAAACTGCTGACCCTGAAGATGTCCAGGTCCACCATGGGCTGGTGCCCAGAGGCCTTGAAGTGCTTCTCCCACGCGATCCACAGGGCCAGGAACATGGCGGCGACCGCGAGCAGGGCCCACACCCACGGGCTCGTGCCGGGGGAGCCGGTCTCGATGAACGGGAGCAGGGTGGCGAGCAGCGCGATGCCCAGGAGCACCGAACCCGTGGGGTCCATCTCCCGCAGGGCGTGGCGGATGGTGGTGCCCTCGGGCCTGCGCAGCAGCGGGCGGGGGAACCAGAGGAACGCGAGCACGAGCGCGACGACGCCCACGGGGACGTTCACCATGAACAGCCACCGCCAGCCCTCGGCCGCGCCGCCCGTCTGGATCAGCAGACCTCCCAGGACCGGGCCGATGGCCACGGAGACACCCACAGCGCTGCCCAGCATTCCGAACGCCTTCCCGCGCTCTGCGCCCTTGAAGTACTGCTGGATCATGGCCACGCCCTGCGGGTTGAGCAGCCCAGAGCCCACACCCTGCACGAAGCGGGCCACGATCAGCATGGTGGGATCCGGTGCCAGGCCCGCGGCGATCGAGGACAGCGTGAAGATGGCCACCCCGAGCATCCACAGGAACCCACGCCCGAACACGTCCCCGGCGCGGCCGCCCGCCACCAGGACCACACCGAAAGTCAGCGCGTAGCCGGAGAGGATCCACTGCAGCTGGGACTCGGAGGCGCCCAGTCCCTCCTGGATGGAGGGCAGCCCCACGTTGATGATGCTCACGGCCACCAGGGACATGAAGATGGCCACGAGCAGCACGGCCAGGATCCGCCACCGCCGCGGATCCGTGCCGTGGGCGTAGCCCCGGTGGGTCTGCGGATCCGGGCGCGGGCTGAGGATGGGCAGCTCGCCGGTTCCCGTGGCCGGGGAGCGTTCGTGCCAGGTCTCGCCGGGGTCCGGATCACGGTGGGAGTCAGAGGTCATGAACGCATTATGGGCCCGGTCTCAGACGCGCTGGGCGATGTTTCCCTGCGGCGGATCGTGCCGGACGCATGCCCCCCCGGTGCTGTCCCAGTGCCGTCCCGGGGGCGGTTTTGGTGCGCGGGACAGGGGGGCGTCATCCTGGAGGCATGACAGTTGAACTGGTGATCCTGGGCCTGGTGGTCGTGACCGCACTGGCTTTCGACTTCACCAACGGATTCCACGACACCGGCAACGCCATGGCAACATCCATCGCCACCGGTGCGCTCTCACCCAGGACGGCGGTTGCACTGTCCGCGGTGCTGAACCTGGTGGGGGCGTTCCTCTCCGTGGAGGTGGCCACCACGGTGACCAAGGACGTCCTGCTCATCCAGACCTCGGACGGCGGACTGGTTCACGGCCTGGACCCCACTCTCGCGCTGGTGCTGATCTTCTCCGGACTCATCGGCGGCATCCTCTGGAACCTGGCCACCTGGCTGTTCGGTCTGCCCTCCAGCTCGTCGCACGCGCTGTTCGGCGGGCTGATCGGCGCCGGCCTGGCCTCGCTCGGCGTCGCCGGGGTCAACTGGTCCGGTGTGGTCCAGAAAATCCTCGTCCCCGCCGCCCTCGCCCCGTTCATCGCTGGGTGCGTGGCCGCGGTGGGAACGGCGCTCGTCTACCTCATCAGCCGCGCCGCCTCGAACCGCCACAAGGACCGCGGCTTCCGTTGGGGGCAGGTGGGAACAGCGTCGATGGTGTCTCTCGCGCACGGCACGGGTGACGCGCAGAAGACCATGGGCGTGATTGCCCTCGCGCTGATCGCCCACGGGAACCTGAGCGTCCAGGGAATCGAGGACAACGGGCTGCCGCCGTGGATCATCGTCACGTGCGCCGTGGCCATCGCGCTCGGCACCTACCTGGGCGGCTGGCGCGTGATCCGCACCCTGGGCAAGGGACTCGTGGAGATCGAACCGCCGCAGGGCATGGCCGCGGAGGCTTCCTCGGCCGCGATCATCCTCACCTCCAGCCACTTCGGCATGGCGCTGTCGACGACGCACGTGGCCACCGGATCCATCCTCGGTTCGGGCGTCGGCAAGCCCGGGGCACGGGTGCGCTGGGGCGTGGCCGGGCGCATGGTGGTGGGCTGGCTGCTCACCCTCCCCGCCGCGGCCGTGGTGGGTGCGGTGTGCTTCATCATCGCCCGGGCCGTGGGCGGGTTGCCGGGAGCCGTGGTGATCTTCCTGCTCTTGGCGGCGGCGTCCGCGGTGATCTTCCTGCGCTCCCGGCACCAGAAGGTGGACCGGCACAACGTCAATGCCGAGTGGGACGAGAACACCCACTCCGTGGCCCCCGGTGACCCGGACCGGGCCGACACCCAGGAGGTGGCTCGCTCATGATCGCCCAGATGGCGAAATCTGCCCTCGCCGTGCTGCTGGCCGGGCTCTGCTTCGGCGCCGGACTGCCCGCGCTGTTTACGGTGGGCATCGCCCTGTGGAGCCGCGCCACCCTGCCGCCGGGCCCGGACGGCACGGCGCGCAGGAACGCCGTGGCGCTCGCGGGCGCCGTGCTGTGCTTTGCCATCGTGCTCGCCGCCGTGGTGATCGGGGTCCTGTGGATCACCCGGAAGAGCTTGGACCACTACCTAGGGATCTCGGTGTTCGGATGATGACCTTCGACGCGGCGCTGGAGCACCTCCGAGCCGCCTATCCCCAGGGTGTCCCCGAGGACGCGCGCCCCGTTCTGGCGGAGCTGCTCGTGCGCACGGTGGGCTCCCGCCGCGCGGAGCGCCTCCTGGAGGCCCTCGAGCTCCCCAGCCAGGACACGCTCGTGGCCGCCTCCGCGTCCGCGAAGCAGCTTGCCGACGTCGCCGCCACCCTCGCGCGCGCCGGCTGGCCCCTCGCCGGGCCGGGTCCGGATGCCCCCGTCCGGCAGCCGGGCTACGTGGCCCGCGCCATGAACTGGCTGCGCGCGGACTACCCCCACGGCGTGCCCGCGCAGGACTACCTCCCGGTCCTGGCGGTGCTGCGCCCGCAGCTCAACGACGAGGACATGGCCGCGATCGCCGAGCAGCTCGCAATGGACGCCCGCACTGAGGGCACCTCCCTCTCCGAGGCGGACGCCCGCGCTGCGATCCACCGGGCCACGGAGGACGAGCCCAAGCCGGAGGAGATGGAGCGCATCCGGGCGATGCTCGCGGCCCACGGGTGGCCGTTCGAGGGGGAGTAGGGGCGGCTCCGCGGGTGGGGACCGAGCCGGACTGCGGAGGGCGGGTTCTACCCTGCGGCGGTGCCCCGCAACGGGGGCCCGACGCGTCAGGGGAAGTTCTGCCACCGACAGCGCGCCTTTCGGTGGCAGAAGCTCTCCTCGGACGCGGTGGCCTTGGCCCTCCTCCGGGACCGTTCAGATGATCACTTCAGGGCATCGGACAGGTCCGAGAAGTATCGGTGACCGGACCACTCCGAACGGTCACCAATGACGTACAGCCGGCGCCTGGCGCGGCTGGCCGCGACGTTCACCAGATTCACGGTTGACGCCGCCCAGGCCTTGGCCCCCGGGCTTGCGGGATCTCCTCCCAGAACCAGGATGACGACATCCGCCTCTCGGCCCTGAGCCGTGTGGATCGTGCCCGCCTGCAGACCGGGATACTTCTTGCGGTCCACGAGCTGCCGCAGATGGTTCGACACATCACGGAACGGGGATATGGCAATCACTCGTGACGGGTCCACGCCCTTCTCGTCCAGAAACTCAAGCGCCTTCTCCAGCCGCTTGACCTGCCCCATCTGCAGGTGTGTTCCGGGGGTGGTCGCGGGCTCATCCGCCCAGTAGCTCCACGCGACTGCCGGCCCCGTCCCCGTGTCCTCGAAGGGGTCGACGGCTGCGTCCTTGGCGCGGGGCTTTGGAACCCCGTTCACCATGATCCCGTTGTAGGCAATGCGGTTGCACAGGGAGAACATGGGGTCGTCGCAGCGCCGGTGCACCTTGAGCGGGGCGCTGACCCACACGTCCTGCTCGCCCTGCGGAAGAACGGTGCCGTAGGGAGAGATTCGGTCGGCAAGGGTCTGAACGGAGGCGCGGGGCGGTATCCACGTCGCAGAGACGCCGTACGCCGCAGCGATGTCTCGCCGCGATTTCGGGGGAATCGTGACCACCGGCTGCAGCTGCAGGGGATCGCCGACCGCGAGAACGCGCTGTGCGCGCCAGATGGCTCCCACCGCGAACTGGGGACACGCCTGTCCTGCCTCGTCGATGAGGAGCCACCCGAATGCTTCGGGGCCTACGTCACCGAACATTCGTCCCAGCGACGCAAAGGTTGATGACACCAGCGGCACCACCAGGAAGAACAGCTGCCATGCGGCGCGCAGTTTCTCCCGCTCCAGTTTCCGCGGGTGGTCTCCCGCCACCACTTCGCAAGCTGCTCTCAGTCCCTGTCTCATGGTGGTGGCAGTGGCGGCCATGAAGTCCTGGTGCAGCTCCAGGGCAGCGAGGAAGAGATCGGAACGCGCCTTGCTGAGATCGTGGTCGAGCCACGGGGCGTGCAACTCCCGGTCCTCGACGGACGCGTGGGCATCCGGGTGGTGCTTGCCGTATCTCGTGCGGTCCTGGGCGCACTGGGCCTCAAGGGAACGCCTGCGCGACGTCTTCATTGCCAGATCCCGTTCAGCTGTCTCCGCCTCCTGCCGGACACTGGCCAGATGGCGCTGGACGCGGTCGATTTCGGCCGCGTGGGACGCGGACCGTTGCCGGGCGGTCTCCAGTGCCATGCTCAGCGGGCTCAGGTGCGTTCGCCACTCACGTGGCGCGGCGCCCAGGGTGAAGATGGTTTCCAGGATGCCTGGCTTCTCGCCCATGTGCTGCTGGTAGGCGGCGGCCGCGGTGTCCAGCTCGTTCTGCAGGTCACCGGCTCTCAGGACCTGCGCGCGATGGATCTCGCGCGCCCGGCCTTCTTCCGCCCGGAGAGTGCGCAGGTGTTCTTCCCGGCGGGCGATCTTACGCACCAGTAACTGGACTTCTTCCCGTCGTCCTTCAGCGGCCTGGCGCTGCCCCATCAGGTTCTCCACGCGCTCCAGCGCACGCTGGAACACTGCTTGGGCTTCTCCCCAGGTGCGCTTCGGCCGGGTGCCCTCGGCCCAGTGCTTGAGAATGGTGTCGAGACCCTCCCTCTCCACCCGGGGCGAGGTCCTCCCGCCGCTGTGGGACGGAGCGCCGTCGGACCCGGTGGATCGGTCCCGCGACGCTTTTTCGTCGAACCAGAGAGCGCTCTGGAAAGCCATGCGGTTGGACTTCTTGCCCAGTCTGGCTGCCACCAGTCCCCAGCCTGGAGTGTCCGCCTCGTCGGCTGCTGATTTTCCGGCGGCCGCCCGCAGAGTCGCCGTCGCAATGTCCTTGAAGTAGTCGGCAGACTTCTCCCACGGCGAAGAAATCGCATCCGCAGAAGGGATTTCGACCGCCACGTTCTCCACAGCGGCGTTGTTCGCCGATGCCACGACCATCTCGAACCCCGTGAGCTCGGGAATGAGCTGCGGCACCGATCTGCTGTACCCGGACGCCGACGTCCAGCGGTGCATTGATCCGGTGAAGGCACGGGACGGATCGTCGAGAGCTGCGAGTCGGCGGGCTCGTTCCACCACGTTGCCCGCCAGCACATCCCGTAGCATCGTGGTCTTGCCGGTGCCCGGCGGGCCGTTGACGCCCATGACGCCGAGGTTCTGGCGCAGGTCGTTGAGGGCGCGGTTCACCGCGAACTGCTGGCTCAGGGCAAGCGGGTGCTCGGGGTTCGAAGGCCAGCGGCCCAAGGGCAGCTGGTCCACACGGGTCAGGGCATCGACTGCCTCGGGGTGCTGGATGACGTCCACTCGTCCGGCGGACGTCTCCTTCCCGTCCTCGGTCAGGTACTCCAGTAGGGCGGTTCCGCTGCGTCCCGCTGCCGCTGCCTGCCGTACGGTGCCCAGATCCTGCAGGTAGAAGCTGTTGAGGAAGTCCATGTCGCTGACGCTGTCGTGCGAGCGTACGGCGACCACTCGACTTTCGATGACGATCTGGTGGGTGGCGAGATCCTCGCGGCCCTGGACGCCGGCGCCGGCGTGTGCGGCCCGCAGAATGTCGTTCAGATACGCCTCGCCCAGCCGGGGAACCTCGTGCGAGCTCTCCTGCTCCAGACGACGGCCCCCCAGCTCGTCGAGGGCTTCCACGAAGGATTCCTGCGCCGCCTCAAAACCGGACATCCACGACGGATCCCGCGGGCCCGGGTGGAGGAGGCGGCCCACCGCCCAGAGACAGGACGAGAGCGTGGCGGTGTCCCCGATCAGCTTTCCGTCGTGGCCCACCAGAACCCCCGCGCAGGCGCTCCGACCGCCGGGGCGCTCGTCGTAGGCATCCGGATCGTCCGCGAACACCCAGTGCATGACCTCGTAGGTGTCCTCCACCTTGTAAACACCGAGATAGACCGTATGCCGCCACTCCCGCGGGGTATTTTCCATGGGTCGAGGCTCGGGCAGTGAATCCCACGGGAGGGGCGCATCGGATGTCCAGGCCACGACCTGCCGGTCCTCGGGCCGTGTTGACCGGGGCGTCAGTTTGGGGAGCGGCTGCGGACTGAACAGCTCCAGCATCCACCAGTAGTCCAGAATGCGCTGCTGCGCGGGACTCATCTGAGACATCGCCATTTCCCCATCCTGCCTCAGCCGGTGGCCACTTCTGGGGCGCGCCTCGGAAGGAGACGGTCCGAGATCTCAGGTGCTGGGACTCGTTTCCCGCAGGCGCCCCACCCACAGGGACAGGGTGCCCTCCACGGCTGCCTCGGCCAGGGCATCCGGATCCACGTGCTCCGTCTCGTCCACCTTGGAGGAGATGAGGGCAATGGTTTCCTCCGCATTCGCGGCGGCGCGTCGTTCCGGATCGGCGCAGAACTTGCGCACGCTGGTCCCCAGGGTCTTGAGTGGCTGCTCGTCCCGAAACGGGTGGAAGGACTGCATGAACTCCTCCACCGTTTCCTGCACCAGGGGGTCGTCCGTGGCCATGCCCTCGAGCTCAACGAGGCGGGGCAGGAACTTCACGATTTCCAGGTAGGGGAAGTTCTCGCCCTCGGCAGTTTCTGCGGTTTCCTGTTCCCGCTCCGCGGTCTCGTCCGAACGCAGGGTGATGATCAGCTCTTCGGGGTCCAGCTCCAGGTGGGAAAAAACCCTGCGCATCAGGGAGACCTTTGTCCAGGTGCTCGACGATGCGTTCCAGCCGATGCTGTCGTCCAGGCGGTACACGCCGTTCTCGTCCGGGTCGTAGGCCGCGCCCACGCGGAACCAGTCGGAGGTCCGGGCCCACTGGAGGAACTCGTCCCGGTGCTCAACCAGAAGGATCGTGAATACCCGGGCCGTCAGGTCCCGCCAGTTGGCCACCGTGGCGTGGTGCTCGTTCCACGTGAAGGACACAGCAGCCCTGCCCGTGAAGTTGGTGTCCGTTCCCAGTGCTTCCGTGGGCAGCTGCGGTCGGGCCGGTTCGAAGTCGCTCTCGGGATAGATCCAGTAGGTGAGCGCATCTGCGCAGAGACGGCGGGTCCGTGCCGCCAGCTGGTCCTCGCCCCAGTGTTCGGCGCTGCGCATCTCCAGGTTCAACCGGAACGGGGACTCCATGAATCCGTGCTTCATGGTGCGTTTCGTGGAGTACGAAGAGTTCGAGTAGGAGGAGTTGTACCCGGTCACGGTCAGGTTGCCGAGCCGGTTCAACCACTGCTCGTGGATGCGCTGGGCCTCATCACCCAGTTCGTCGTGCCATGCTTGCGTGAGCGTCTGCGGCATGACGTGCTCAATGGTGAGAGACCCGTCCTCAATGCCGTTGGCGATGTCTCTGGTGTCGTTGGAATCCAGGTTCTCCAAGCACTCGAACAGGTACTTCCGACGCTCGCCCTTGAAGTGGTACAGGTTCTTCACCTCAAGACTGCTGATGAACTCAGCGTCATCGGGGAAGGCTCCGGAGCCGGAGCGCTTCCGCAGCGAGTACCCCAGGACTTCGGCGAAGGAACGGTTTTCGGGGCGGATGCGCTTCACGTCCCTGTAGACCGTGGCAAACACCTTGTTCAGCGCATTCGTCGGAACTTCTGCAATGTAGCGACGGAAAATATACGACTCCACGGTGCGGATGCACTCGGCAAGATCGAGGTCCGTGATCTCGCCGGTCTCCCGCGACTCGAAGAGGGGCATGAGCAGGGGGAGCACGACATCGGTCTTCAAGAGGTTGAGCCGGCGAAGACGCAGGTCGATCTTTGAGCTTCCGGTGGTGGCGGTGCGGATCTGGCGGTAATAGGTGGAGTACTTCCGCACCCCGTCCAGCAGGCTCGCGCCCCGCAGCCCGGTGTCGGAAATGTACTTCTTGAAGGACTCGTAGACCTGGTCCTGGCGGGGGATGCGCGAGGTGCGGGTCACGAGGTACCAGCGCAGGAATGCCCCGGTGTCATAGTCGACGTTGACCTCGATGCGGTTCCAGTAGTCGCTGTAGACCCGTTCCTGCTCATGAACGTGAAGGCCCATCAGAACCAGGTTCCGCACCTTGTCCGCTTCGCTCAGAGCCAGCCCCGTGGAGTTGAGCGATTCGAAGATGCGCTGTGCATCGTCGTGCTGCTCCAGGTCCAGATGCATGACCTCGAGGCGCTCTACCGCGGCCCACAGGTCGTCCCCATCGATGGGCAGTCGGGGGATCTGATCCTTGAAGAAACGGTAGTTGGCGGTCACCGAGGACGTGTCGATGTGATCCGAGTCAGACCTGAACAGCAAGGCGTAGGCGTCCGCATCATGCTTGACGGGCTTGAGCTTGAACCGGGGTGTGTCCTGCTGCTCGTTGAGCAGCAGGAAGCTGGTGCGAATCCTGTGGGCGAGTCCTGGATCGCGCGACTCGAGGGTGCCCTCGTCCAGGAGGTCCGCAAGGGCCAGCATGAGCAGACTGACCGTGGTGAGTCGTTGCTGACCGTCGATCACCACCCACCGCCATGAACCCTCCGGCTGGCCCACCACGGCCCCGAAGAAATGCTTGGGCCGGCCTTGCTGGATGACGTTGACGAGGTCTTCCAGCAGCTGTTGGCACTGTTTCAGCCCCCAGTCGTAGTTGCGCTGGTACACGGGGATCACCAGCTGCCGCTCCTGCATCCCGTACACCTTGAGAACTTCAGTCACCTGTCCGCGCATGGGGCAAGTTTACGAGTCGCGGGAGCAGACGCTGGGGGGCGCCTCCCAGGGGCCTGAAGCGCCCGGCGGTCCCCGGGGCGCGCACAATGGCCCCATGTTCGAGAACTTCGAGACCCACCGCATCCCGGTCCCCGGGGCCACCATCCACGTGCGGACCGGCGGGCGGGGCGAGCCGCTCCTGCTGCTGCACGGCTTCCCGCAGACCCACGCCATGTGGCACCGCCTGGGTCCGGCCCTCGCGCGGGGCCATCGTGTGGTCGTTGCGGACCTGCGCGGCTACGGTGACTCCACGGCGTGCAGTGAGGACTTCAGCTTCCGGGCCATGGCCGCGGACATGGTGGCCGTGATGCGCCACCTGGGCCACGAGTCCTTCCACGTGGTAGCCCACGACCGCGGCGCCCGCACCGCCCACCGCATGACCCTGGACGCCCCGGACGCCGTGCGCTCCGTGGCGCTGCTGGACATCCTCCCCACCCCCACCGTGTGGGAGCTCGTGGACGACTGGCTGGCCACCCGGTACTACCACTGGCTGTTTCTGGCCCAGCCGGCACCCATGCCGCAGCGGCTCATCAGCGCCGAGCCCCTCACCTTTCTCTACGCGGCTCTGGAAGGAATGGGTGGCACTCCCGGTTCCCTGGACACGTTCCACCCCGAGGCGCTCGCCGCCTACGAGGCCGCTGCCCAGAACCCGTCCGTGGTGGCCGCGTGGTGCGCGGACTACGCCGCGGCCGCCGGGGTGGACCGGGAGCACGATGACGCCGACCGCGGCACCTCCCGCAACCTCCCCGCCCTGCTGCTCTGGGGCGGCGACGGCGTGGTGGGTGCCCAGACGGATCCGCTGGAGGCGTGGCGGCCGTGGCTGCCGCGGATCACCGGTCGGGCGGTTCCCACCGGGCACTTCATGGTGGAAGAGCGCCCGGACGAGGTGCTGGCGGAGATCCAGGAGCACCTGGTGGCCGCCGCACGGGATTGAGGGGACCACCCGTGAAACATGCGAGTGCACCTCCACCGGCGGGAAACCGCGGTTCCCGTGGCGGAAGCGCACTCACCTGTGAGAGTCGTCCCAGCGGCGTCGTCCGCGAGGGCCCGTGTGGGGATCAGCCCGGGTTCATCGCCCGCGGCGCGCCCATGCCCGGGTCCACCTGCGTGGGGCCGCTGGCAGAGGGGCGGATGTCCACGTCGAAGATCTCCGTGGGCAGATACACCGTGGCGCACGAGTTGGGGATGTCCACCACCCCGGAGAAGCGACCTTCGATGGGGGCGGCGCCCAGCAGCAGGTACGCCTGCTCTTTGGACCAGCCGAACTTGGCGAGGTAGTCGATCGCGTGCAGGATCGCGCGCTGGTAGGACAGGTGGGAGTCCAGGTAGCGCTGCTCGCCGTCGAGCGTCACGGACGTGCCGGAGAACGCGAGCCACTCCGAGTACACCGGACCGTTGCGCCCGGGCATGAAGATGGCGTTCTCGCTCACGCCGTAGGTGTCCATGCCGCCCTTGATCACGTCCACGTGGATGTCGATGAACCCGCCCATCTCGATGCCGCCGCAGAACGTGATCTCACCGTCCCCCTGGGAGAAGTGCAGGTCCCCCATGGAGAGGTTCGCCCCGGACACGTACACCGGGTAGAACACGCGCGAGCCCTTGGTGAAGTTCTTGATGTCCTGGTTGCCGCCGTTCTCGCGCGGGGGAGCCGTGCGGGCGCCCTCGCCGGCCACGCGGTCGAAGTCGGTGCCGGTCAGCGAACCCAGGATCGCGGCGTCGGGTTCGGGTGGCAGAGCCAGCGGGGGCACGCGCTGCGGATCGGTGGCGATCAGATCGCCCTCGCGCTTGTTCCACGTTTTCAGCAGCTCGGAGGACGGCGCGGTGCCCATGAGACCGGGGTGGACCATGCCCGTGAACTTCACGCCGGGGATGTGCCGGGACGTGCACTCGCCACCGCGGAAGTCCCACACGGCCTTGTAGGCGTCCGGGAACTGGTCCACCAGGAAGCTGCCGCCGTTCTTCTGCGCGAAGATCCCGGTGTAGCCCCAGCCCTGCCCGGCCAGCGGCCCCTCCTCCTGCGGAATGGGCCCCACGTCCAGGATGTCCACGATCAGCAGGTCACCGGGCTCCGCGCCCTCGATCCGGAACGGCCCGGACAGTGCATGCACCCGGTTCAGGGGTGCGTCCCGGATGTCGTCCGCGGAGTCGTCGTTCTTGATGGCGCCGTCGAACCACTCGCGGCAGTCGATGCGGTAGCTCTCGCCACGTTTGAGCGTGGCCACGGGCGGGATGTCCGGGTGCCAGCGGTTGTGGCCGGTCAGCTTCTGCTCGGTGAAGGGCTTGGTCGAGTCCAGCGGGAAAATCACTTCTGGCATGGTCCGTGACCTTTCTGGAGAGCCCCGCGGGCGGTTCCCGCGCGGCAGTGTGGGGAAGCTACGGCCGCGGCAGTTTCGCGTGCCGGGGGTCCCGGGTCACGGCCGGGGCCGCGCCGGGGGCGCCGGGCTGGCGGGGCAGGGATCGGACGACGTCTGGCGCGTCAGCCGTGCGGGCAGCGTCGTCAATCACGCGTGCCCGGGCAGAGTTCGCGCGGGACAGGCCCACAGCGGAGAACACGCGGCGGGCATCCGCGCCGCACGCCGGGCAGTCCTGGGAGCGCGGGACCTGCGCCATGGCGTGGTGGGCGTCGAACGGCCCGCAGGCCTCGCACCGGAACTCGTAGACGGGCATGGGCGCTCCCTTCACGCGTGTGAGCCACAATACAACTCGCTCTGAAGAGGGGAAAGGGCCGGGCGTTCGGGGTGGGTGGCGCGACGCGCAGGGAGAGGTTCTGCCCCCGACAACGCGATATTCAAGGGCAGAACCTCCCCGCAAACGCGGCGTCCCTCACCCTACGTACTGGCTGTGCGCGGGGAGGCACGCGGGCGACGTCGTGCCCCGCCCCCGCGCGCTCCGGTCAGTTCAGCGGGCCCACCGCGGACTCGACCGTGCGCACCAGGCGCCCCGAAGCCACGTACTCCTCGGCGGCCTCGATCTCCGGCGCCATGAAACGGTCCTCACCGGGTGCGTCCACGCGGCCGTCCAGGTCCGCGATGACCGCCGACGCCGCCGCGCCCGGTTCCAGGGGCGCGCGCAGAGCGATCGCGCGGGCGGAGGAGAGCAGCTCGATGGCGAGCACGCGGCGCAGGTTCAACACGGCCTGACGTAGCTTGCGGGCGGCGTGCCAGCCCATGGACACGTGGTCCTCCTGCATGGCCGAACTGGGGATCGAGTCCACCGAGGCCGGCACCGCGAGGCGCTTCATGTCCGAGACAAGCCCGGCCTGGGTGTACTGGGCGATCATCATCCCGGAGTCCGTGCCCGGGTCCTCCGCGAGGAACGGGGGCAGGCCGTGGGAGCGGGCCGGGTCCAGTATGCGGTCCGTGTGGCGCCCGGACATGGACGCCAGGTCCGCGATGGGGATGGCCATGAAGTCCAGCACGTAGGCCACGGGGGCGCCGTGGAAGTTGCCGTTGGAGCCCACGGTGTCGTTGTCCAGCACCACGGGGATGTCCACGGCCGCGGCGAGCTCCTGCTGCGCGACGTTCAGGGCGTACGCCACGATGCCGGAGCCTTCCAGCGCAGTGAGCATGTTCGCAGCGGCATACTTCTGGCCCGGGTGGGGGGCGCAACGGCTCGTGCAGCTCGGGGACGAACACGCCGTCGGGCGTTCCGATGGTGCGGGCGAGCGAGGCCCGGCCCTGTCCCGTGGGCTGACCATGCGTCACATCCAGTTCATCGCCCTGGGATCGGCGATCGGCACGGGACTGTTCTACGGTTTCGCGACGGCCATCCAGAAGGCCGGACCCGCGGTGATCCTCGCCTACCTCCTGGCGGGCGCGGCCGTGTACATGGTCATGCGAGCACTCGGTGAGATGGCGGTCCGTCACCCCGCGCCGGGTTCCTTCGGGCAGTACGCCGTTCGTTACCTGGGGCCCTTCGCCGGATTCGTGACGGGGTGGACGTTTGTCTTCGAGATGATCGTGGTGGCCATCTCCGCCATCAACGCCGACTCCTCCGGTGCGGGCCGCATGCTCTTCGGCCTCGCGGAGCAGGGCCAGGCGCCCTGGGCCTTCACCAGGGTCTCCCGCAACGGCGTCCCGTGGCTCACCGTGGTGGTCAGGGGCATCGCCCTGGGCATCGGCGCGGTGCTCAACGCTGTGATCCCCGAGGACGTGTTCCTCATCAGCGCCTCGACCGCTACGTTCGCCCCCGTGTGGGTGTGGCTCGTGATCGTGCTGCTCGGCTGATTCCCGGACACCCGCGTGGCGCTGATCGTGGGCGTCGTGTGGCTCGTGCTCCTGGGCGTGGGCTACGCGCTGTTCGTCCGGGGCGGCGGCCGCCACCGCCCGCCGCTGGACGACCACACCGCGCTGATCACCCTGCCCCGCAGCTGATCCCTGCGCTCCAAGAGCCCCGGCCCATCTGCGAGCCGGGGTTCTTCAACGCCCGCACGGCGACGCCGCACCGCCGGGTCCGCGCGCAACCCCGCCTTCCCGGGTACGGACTACCGGGCGGTCGCCGGGAAGGCGGGGGCAGCGGCATCGTGCGCGGGAGGAAGTGCACTGTCCACGCCCGCGGCCACGAGGGCGACGATTTCCCGCATTCGCTCGAGCACCAGGCGCAGCTCGGCGCGGCCCTGGCGGGCGCGGTTGAGCTCTGCGAGCCCACTGGTCACGATCATCCGTGCGCCCACATCCAGAGGCGTAGTGCCGGCGTGCGCGGCGGAGCGGCAGCCCGCGAGCATCCGCGCGATGTGGATCTCGAGCTTCTCCACCAGCACCAACACCTCGCGGCGGTGGGGGAGGTCCTCGCCGAAGAGAATTTCCCGCGCGATCCACACGGTGGTCTCTGGCCAGTGCACGGCCATGTCGAAGACCGGGGCGAGTGAGTCCATGATGGCGTCCACCACCGCAGCGGGGGAGCGGTGGCCGGGGTCGGGGGTGGCGTCCAGGGTGTCGTTGATGTGGTCCGCCCAGATGTTCTCGGTGACCATCATCAGCAGCTCCGCCTTGGTGGCGGCGTACTGGAACACGGTGCCCGCGGCCACGTCCGCGCGGGAGGCGACCTCGCTCATGGACATCTGCGCGTAGCCCTTCTCGCTCATGAGCGAGCGGGCGGCGGCCAGGATGCGGGCGCGTTTCTGCGCCTTGGCGATCTCGCGGCGCCCGGGGCCGCGCGGGCTCACGCGGGCGGCCACGTGTTCCAGGGGGCGTGCTCTGCGCCGGGGCGTCGGGTTCTGAATTTTCTCCACCGGATAATTGTATTGCACTCAAAATTGAGTATGCTCAATTATTAACGCAGGGAGCGCCAAGGTGACGCCCCCGCGGAAGGAGGAACGACATGCAGTTCACAGCAGGCAACTACGAGGCCTTCATGCGGCCCCGCCCGGCGGAGCACGCACAGGACACCCGCGCGTGGATCGTGGGATCCGGTCTCGCCGGACTCGCGGCGGCAGTGTTCTTGGTCCGGGACGCCGGCGTGCCCGGCGAGAACGTGACTGTGGTGGAGAAGGGCCGGCTGCCCGGCGGTGCCCTGGATGGGTTGGACGTCCCCGAGAAGGGGTTCGTGATCCGTGGCGGCCGTGAGCTCGAGAACCACATGGAGTGCCTGTGGGACATGATGCGCTCCGTGCCGTCCCTGGAGATCGAGGGCGCGTCCGTGCTGGACGAGTTCGCGTGGCTCAACCGGGACGACCCCAACTACTCCCTGCGCCGCGCCACCGTGAAGCAGGGCCAGGACGCGGGCCACGAGGGCAAGTTCGACCTCCCGCAGCGCGCCCAGAAGGACCTCCTGCACATCTTCCTGGCCACGCGTGAGGAGATGGAGGGCAAGCAGATCCAGGAAGTCATGAGCAAGGAGTTCCTGGCTTCCCCGTTCTGGATGTACTGGCGCACCATGTTCGCGTTCGAGGAGTGGCACTCCGCGCTGGAGTTCAAGCTCTACCTTCACCGCTTCGTGCACCACATCGGCGGGCTGCCGGACTTCTCCGCGCTGAAGTTCACCAAGTACAACCAGTACGAGTCCTTCGTGCTGCCCCTGATCTCCTACCTCACCGAGCGCGGTGTCACCTTCCAGTACGACACCGATGTCCGCGACATCGACTTCGCCCACCGCAACGGCGAGATCCGTGCCACCGCGATCCACTGGGTGCGCGAGGGCTCCACCGAGACCCAGGAACTGGGTGAGCACGACCTCGTGTTCACCACCATCGGATCCCTCGTGGACAACTCGAACGACGGCGACCACGCCACGGCCGCCACGCTAGACCGCGGCCCCGCCTCGGCCTGGGACCTGTGGAAGCGGATCGCCGCCAAGGACCCGTCGTTCGGGCGCCCCGAGGTGTTCTGCTCATCGATCGACGAGACCAAGTGGGAGTCCGCCACCGTCACCACCTTGGACGAGCGGATCCCCGAGTACATCCGCAAGATCGCGCAGCGGGACCCGTTCAGCGGCCGGGTGGTCACGGGCGGGATCGTCACGGCGGAGGACTCCTCATGGCTGCTCAGCTGGACCGTGAACCGCCAGCCGCACTTCAAGAAGCAGCCGAAGGACCAGGTCGTGGTGTGGGTCTACTCGCTGTTCGTGGACACTCCCGGTGACTTCGTGAAGAAGACCATGGCCGAGTGCACGGGCGAGGAGATCACCCAGGAGTGGCTCTACCACATGGGCGTTCCCGTGGAGGAGATCCCGGAGCTCGCGGCCACCGGCGCCAAGACGGTTCCCGTGATGATGCCGTACGTGACCAGCTTCTTCATGCCCCGCCACGCGGGGGACCGCCCCCGGGTGGTGCCCGAGGGTGCCCGCAACTTCGCGTTCATCGGCCAGTTCGCCGAGACCGGCCGCGACTGCATCTTCACCACCGAGTACTCGGTGCGCACCGGCATGGAGGCCGTGTACCAGCTCATGGGCGTGGAGCGCGGAGTTCCCGAGACGTGGGGCAGCACCTACGACGTGCGGGTGCTGCTCGAGGGCCTCACCCGGCTGCGGGACGGCGAGAAGGTCCGGGTCCCCGGGCCGGAACCGCTGCGCAAGCGGCTGCGTCGTCGTCTGGAGAACGGTGAGGTGGGAGAGCTTCTCGAGGAGTACGGCGTGCTGTGATCCTCAGCGCGGGCTGAGCGACCCTGCACGGGTGCACCCGAAAGCCGTCACAGTACGTGGCACAGATTCTGGGCCAGCATGTGCAGGGTCTTCGTGTCCCTGGGGGACATGTCCAGCTCGTCCAGCAGCTGGCGCTGCATCTCCGCGGCCGGTTCCTGCAGGGCACGCCCGGCGTCCGTGAGAGAGATGACCACCGAGCGTTCGTCCTGCTCGCTGCGGCGGCGGGTCACGAAGCCCGCCGCCTCCACGCGGCGCAGCAGCGGGGAGAGGGTGCCGCTGTCCAGGGCGAGGGTCTCGCCCAGCTGGCGGACCGAGCGGTGGTCCTGCTCCCATAGCACGAGCATCACCAGGTACTGCGGGTAAGTCAGCCCGATGGCCTTGAGAGGTTCACGGTACGCGCTGGTCACCTTGCGCGAGGCGGTGTACAGCGCGAAGCACAGCTGCGCGTCCAGGCGGAACTCGGGATCCATGCCCACCATGGTACGGGAGGTGCCCACCACGGCGGGGTTGTGGAACAACGAGAACACGTCGCGTATAGCTATGGCCCCGCTCACAGGGTGTCCGCATCCTTCCGCTCTGCCCTTCCCCCAACAGTACGGAGACCCCGGTGCCGGAGCATGACCATGACCGTACGTCCACACCGGCCGGAGGATCCTCGGTGACCGCAGCCACCGCCGCGCTGGCTGCTCCGGTCTTCTGGTGGCACCGATGATGGCGGTCATGCTCACCGGTCAGCGGATCATGCTGATCATCACCCAGTGGCTGGTGTACCCGCTGATCCTGATCTTGCTGGGCGTGACCCTGTACCTGATTCCCGCGTGGAACTTCAGTGCGTTCCGGGGTGTGCCCTCCGCCGGGGACTTCCTGATGTCCGTGTGGATGATCATCCCGGTGCTTACGTTCGCGTTCAACCACTCGCCGGCCATCTCCCAGTTCTCCGTGGCCATGAAGCACGAGTACGGGGACCGCGCGAGCGGGCCTCCGTGGCGGCGTTCATCTTCATCACGGGTTGGATCGCGGCCGTGACCACCCCGAGCACCCTGTCGCTGATCGAGTCCCTGGCCGGGCCCGTGATCGCCGTGATCCTGTACCTCATGCCGATGCACGCCATCCATCGGATCCCCGCTTTCGCGCCGTACCGTGGTAAGGCCTCCAACGTGTTCGTCACGGTGGCCGGGCTGGTCGCGGTCAGCGGGATCGTCTACGGCCTGGTCCCCTGACCCGTCCCGCCACGGAGTGCGGTCCGCGGTCTCACTGACCCGGAGCTCCACCCCCGCCCGCGGCACCCGGACCGGCTCCGCCACCGGGAGCCGCGGCGTTCTGCGGCGCGGTGCTGGTGTCCACGGGCACGTCGATGGTAAGGGTGTACCCCTTGGCCACGCTGCCCGAGACCTTCGGCATCTGCATGTCCACCCCGTCCGAGAAGACGTTGTCCGTCTCCAGGGTGACCTGGGACATGTTCGTGGCGGAGTCCGGGTAGCGGGAGTCCTTGTAGACCGTGTTGGCCATCTCCTCCGGCAGCGCGATCTGCGAGGTCAGCACCGCGTTGGTGGCGTCCGTGATCGAGCCGATGTCCGGGAAGACCTCGAAGTGGATGTGCGGCCAGCGGCCCGCGTAGCAGCCCGGGACGATCGACGTGAAGGTGACCTTGCCGTCGTCGCCCACCACCTGGACGCCGCGCAGGTACGTCTCGTCCTCCACGCCCTCCGAGTACATGGAGTAGTTGCCGTCCGGGTCGCAGTGCCACACGTACACGGCCGCGCCCGTCATGGGACCGTTGTCCTTGACCATGTCCACGATGTTCATCGTCAGGGTCATGGCTACGCCGTCCACCGCGGCGCCGCCGTCGATGCTCGCGGTGATGTTGCTGCGCTCCACCCCGGAGACGTCCAGCGCGTCCGCACCGTTGGAGCCGTCACCGGGGTAGGGCCCAGCGGTCTCCTGAGGCATCTCCTCGTCGTAGGTCTTGGAGGGCGATGGCGTGGCGCTCGCGGTCTCGGACGCCGATGCCGTCGCGGAGGCGGAACTGGACGAGCTCGACGTCGTGGTGCCCGTGCACGCCGCCAGTGCGAAGACGCTCGCGCCGGCCCCGAAGATGCCGAGCGCGCGGCGGCGGTCGATCAGCGTTCCGAGGTCGAAAGCGAGGCCCTGGTCCTCCACGTCCTCGTGGGGACGGTCCAGGACCCGTCCCTCGAACGTGCCGGCTGCGGTTGCGGGGAGGGCCCCGGAGGCGTCGTGACCCCCATCGCGGGGGTGGCCGGTGTCAGGGCCGCCGGTGTCGCGGTGCCCGGGGTGGTGGCGGCCCGCGTGGTCGCGGTCGGTGCTCTGCGACTGCATGGCGCAGGTCTCGGAGGTGGCCGGGTAGGTGCGGATGCCGCGGCGTCGACGGATCGGGTTCATTACATGCTCCTTCGGAAGGCGCTCAGTGGCGCGTCGAAACCCCGACGCTACGGAGCCGGGCTGGATCCACGGTCCGACCGGCCTGTGCTGTGTGTGGGGTGTGCTTGTGCCGGGGCTGTGGATTGACGGGGAGCAGGCTCCGGGCCCCGCGCAGTGCCGGACGGCCGGGGAGGCCGTGCGTGACGTCGTCCGCAAAACCGGTGCGGACCGCGTGCCGTGGGACCGGCTCTACGGCGGGCTGTTGCCGTAGGCTCGACGCTCAGGGCGATCGTGGTGCGCAGCAGCCCCAGGGCCGGCGCGGCCAGTGCCACGATCAGCCACACGGCGCCGCGGGGTGCGAGGGAGTCGGACGTGTTACGCACGGCGCCGATGCCACACAGGCCGGTGCCCGGTCCCTTCTCACCGGTGGATGTGCCAGGCTGACAGGTGTCCCTTGACCGGCCTGGAATCCGGCACGTCCCACGCACGTCCCATCGAGGAGTTCGCATGACCACCGTGGTGCTGTTCCGCGACGACCTGCGGGTCACCGACCACCCCGCCCTGCACGAGGCGGTGTCCCACGGTGAGCCTGTGGTGTGCCTCTACGTGCTGGACGAGGAATCCCCGGGCATCCGGCCCCTCGGGGGTGCAGCGAAGTGGTGGCTGCATCACTCCCTCACGTCGCTGACGGCGGATCTCGCCGCCCTGGGGACGCCCCTGACCCTGCGGCGAGGGGCGGCGGGGGAGGTCGTGCGCGACGTCGTCCGCGAAACCGGTGCGGACCGTGTGCTGTGGAACCGGCGCTACGGCGGGCCCGAGCGCGCGGTGGACGCCGGGCTCAAGGACTGGGCCGGGGAGAACGGGGTAGAGGCGCACTCCTACGCCGGGAACCTGATGTTCGAACCGTGGGCCATCACCACGCAGGCCGGTGACCCCTACCGGGTGTTCACCCCGTTCTGGCGCGCGTGCACGAGCGGGCCGCCGCCGCGTGAACCGTATCCGGCGCCGTCGTCCGTGGTGCCCGCCGAGCCCACCCCTGCCTCCGACGCCCTCGAGGACTGGGGGCTCCTACCTACCGCGCCGGACTGGTCGGCAGGGCTGGCCCGCACGTGGACCGTGGGCGAGCGCGCGGCCCACGACCGCCTCGACGACTTCCTCGACGAGCGCCTGCCCACCTACACGCAGGACCGGGACGTCCCGGCGAAACCGGCGACGTCGGGCCTGTCTCCGCACCTGCGCTGGGGGGAGATCAGCCCGCACACCGTGTGGTACAGGGCGCTGTCCGGCGCGGAGAACCCGGGGAAGTTCCTCACCGAACTGGGATGGCGGGAGTACGCCTGGTACAACCTCTACATCCACCCGGACATGGCCACCCGCCCCATCAACCCCAAATTCGAGCGCTTCCCATGGCCTCCGCTGGACGACGACGCGCTCGCCGCGTGGCAGCGCGGGCGCACGGGGATCCCCCTGGTGGACGCGGGCATGCACGAACTATGGGAGACCGGGACCATGCAGAACCGGGTGCGCATGGTGACCGCGTCTCTATTGGCCAAGAACCTGCTGATCGACTGGCGGCTGGGGGAGCAGTGGTTCTGGGACACCCTCGTGGATGCGGACCCCGCCTCGAACCCTCACAACTGGCAGTGGGTGGCCGGTTCCGGGACCGACGCCGCGCCCTACTTCCGGATCTTCAACCCCGAGACCCAGCAGAAGAAGTTCGACCCGGACTTCGTGTACGTGGACCGCTGGAACGGGCGGCAGGAGGGCGTGGAATCCATCGTGGACCTCAAGGCTTCCCGCGCCCACGCCCTGGAGCTGTTCAAGACCCTGTGAACCTCGCACGCTCCACGCCTACGCTGGCCCCATGAAGATCGCCGTGCTGGGTGCCAGCGGGAGTTTTGGGTCCGACGTCGCCGACCTCCTCGAGGCCGACGGCCACGTCGTGGCCGGTCGGGGGTTGTTGCAGGCCTTGGCGGGTGTGGACGTGGTCGTGGACGCTTTGCACATCAATACGTTCGGTGCCCGCAAGTCCGTCCCGTTCTTCACGCGGGCCGCGTCCCAGACCGTTAAGGCGGCGCGCGAGCAGGGCGTGGGCCGGATCGTGTGCCTGTCCATCGCGGGTGCCGTGGATCCGCGGGTCAACGGCGGTTTCGGCTACTACAAGGGCAAGGCCGCGCAGGAAAGCGTGTACCAGCAGGCGGGGATCCCCTCCACCACGGTGCGCTCGACCCAGTGGTTCGATTTCATTCCCGCAACCACCGGCCTGGTCGCCCGCGGCCCGGTGGCCCTGATGCCCACCCTTCTCATGGCGCCCGCGCGGCGCGAGGAGGTCGCACGGTTCGTCACCGAGGTCGCCACCACCCATCGCGAGGCACGTCACGAGATCCTCGCGGCGCGCGGCCCGGAGGTGGACACCATGGCGAACTTCGCGCGCCGCATCCTCGCGGCCGGCGGTGACCTCGCGGGCCGCACGCCCAGTGTGCTGAAGGAAGCGCCGCTGCTCGGCCGGGCGATCGCCCACGGTGGCCTGATCCCACAGGACGCGTTCGTCACCTCGCAGCGCTTCGACGAGTGGTTGCGGACGGAGCACTGAGAGGCGGCACCGCAGCGGCCCGTCGTGTGACGGATCGATGTCGCGAGGACCGCTATCTCGCCGTCGTCAGAGCATGGTGCGGGGGCCTCTAGTGTGCTGGAGGTCAGTCGCCTTCGATCCCGAAGAAGCGGCGCAGCGCCTGCGTGCCCTCGTAGGTCACCAGCTCCCCGGGCCGCACGTAGGTGTCGGGCGTGACGACGACGCGCTGCTCCTCCATCCCGACCGTCCCCTCCCGGGTGTGCTGCACCCCGCGGACCCGGCCGTTGTCCACGTAACCGGTCTTCCGGCTGACCGCCGCCGAGGCGTGATTGCTTACGACGTACGCGGACTCGCACGTGAGCGCGTCCAGCTCATCGAATGCGAAGCCGACTGCCATTTGGCGCATGAGCGTCCCGAGACCCCTGCCTTGGTGTGCTCGGCCGAACCACGATCCCGTGGTGACCCAGCGGGTGAGGGGGAAGTCCTGGGCCATCACGTCCTGCACGCCGACGAGCTCGCCGTCACAGCGGACGGTCAGCGCCAGGTTCCAGCGATCCGGCGCGAACGTTGACCGTTGCGTCCACCACCAGGACAGTGACGTCGCCGGGAAACCGTCTGGTGTCCCGGGGGCGTACGGTTCCTCGTGCCACGCGCGCGGGAAAGGCATGGGGAGGCCGGAGACCGAGATGCCGTTCTGGACGAGTTCTACGAGCTCCGGGAAGTCCTCGTCCCGGAGCACACGCAGTTCCACGTTCCTGCAGGTGATGCGCAGTCCGTAGGGCGGGAAGATCTCCTCCAACGTGAGCATGTCAGGAAGCGTCCTCAGGGTAGCTGAGCAATGTGGGCTAAGGCCTCTCGGATTCGGAAAGCAAATCGGGGACACCCAGCTTTGAGGAGCGCCTGGTCCAACTGCAGGTGGTTGGACTTGCCACTCCAATACTTTATTTGATTGCGCGCAATGGGAGCTACGCAGGCCGGATTCGAATCAGTAACCAGCAAAAAGAAATCGTCTGGATGGATGACCTCATACGGTTCTGTCTCGGGTGTTGTCGTGATGTCATTGGGATCGTTGCATGTGAGGATGATGTCTGCGCCTCCGAAAACGGCCCCCGCGTGGACGTGGTAATCGTGGCGATCCGTACCGGTGAAATCGAGATCGGACGGGAAGCCCTGCAGGACCTCATCCATGTTCTTGCGTATCAGCTGCGCCCGCTGGGCGGTTCTATGTCCCGGAGCTGTAGGGCATTTCTTACGCATGTTCGCGATGACCTCCGCGAAGACGTCCTCCGTGCTGTGGACCTGGAACATCGCGGGGTTTTCAAGGCGCAACAAGAAGAGCCAATCCATCAGGGTCTTGCTGAAGAGGACGTTGGCATCGACGAAAACTCTTTGCGTCATGGCCCCAATCTAATGACATCACGGGGGGCACCCCGGTTGAAAACAGGGGTGCCCCCCGTGTCGCTCACGAACGCATGATCTCAGTCCTCGAAAAGCTCGAAATTGTCTGCCGCGTCGAGTGCCCGCAGTTTCTCGAAGGCGTCGCGACGTTCCGTTTCCCGCTGTTCCCGCAATCGGAGGACATCGGAACGACGGAAGCGCGTATGTGATCCGACCTTGAAGGATTCGATCAGCCCCTCGCGGGTCCAACGGAGAAGGGTGGGGCGAGAGACCCCCAGGATGTCCGCGGCCACCGTACTTGTCAGCTCGTCGGGCATTTGAGCAATGCTGACCGAACCGTGCTCGGCAATGGCCGTGAGTGCATGGAGGAGTGTCCTCTGGACCTCGTCCGGGAGTTCCACCTCCCCGCCGTTTGCATCGCGCAGAACCAAGGTTGAACCCTGACGCGCGGGGGCCTGCGCCGCGCGCACGGTCTGGGCCGAGATCGTGATCCGCTCAGTCATGGTGGTCATTGGCGTCTCCCTTCGCGCCGTGCTCGTAAGTATTTAGTTATACCGTAACACTCATTCACATACAAGTGAAATAACCTGCGGGTTCAGCGCTCCAGATCCAGCAGCTTGAGCGCCTCCTCACGCATCTCCACCTTGCGGACCTTGCCCGTGACGGTCATGGGCAACTCCTCCACCACGTGCACATAGCGCGGGATCTTGTGGTGGGAGATCTTCCCCTGCGAGAACTGCGCGATGGATTCCGTCGTGATGGGGGGCCGCGCCCTGACGCGCCCGGATCCACACCATGAGCTCCTCCCCGTACTTCTTGCTCGGTACACCGATCACCTGGGCGTCCACGATGTCCGGGTGGGTGTAGAGGAACTCCTCGACCTCGCGCGGGTAGATGTTCTCCCCGCCCCGGATCACCATCTCCTTGATGCGGCCGGTGATCTGCGCGTACCCGTCCTGATCCATGACGGCGATGTCCCCGGTGTGCAACCAGCCGTCGGAGTCGACGGTCTCGCGGGTCTTCTCCTCCTGACCCCAGTAGCCCTTCACGACCGAGTAGCCGCGGGGGTGGAACTCCCCGGCCGTGCCGCGCGGCACGGTCTCACCTGTGGAGGGATCCACGGTCCTGACCTTCACGGGCGGGTGCACCCGGCCCACGGTCTCCACGCAGCGGTCCAACGAGTCGTCCGCGCGCGTTTGGAAGCTCACCGGCGAGGTCTCCGTCATGCCGTAGCAGATCGCGACCTCGCTCATGTGCATCTTGTCGATCACCTTGCGCATGACCTCCATGGGGCACGGGGAACCGGCCATCACGCCGCTGCACGGCGAGGACAGGTCGTAGTCCCCGAAGTCCGGCAGCTCGAGCTCGGCGATGAACATGGTGGGCACCCCGTACAGGCTTGTGGTCTTCTCCTGAGAGACGGCGCGAAGCGCGGCCCGCGGGTCGAGCCCCGGCCCCGACAGGATGATCGCGCTGCCGTGGGACGTGGCCGCGAGGTTGCCGATCACCATCCCGAAGCAGTGATACAGCGGCGGCACCACCACGATGCGGTCCTTCTCCGTGCAGTGCCGCCGAGAGAACGTTCTCGGCGGCGCTGCGGTGTCGCGTCTCAGGCGAGCCGACGCGTGACGTCCGCCAGGTGGACGTGGTCGCGCTGGTTGTGCGGCAGGGCCGAGAGCAGCTGGCCCATGGCGCAGGTGTTGCTCACGGCGGCGAAGACCAGCCCCGCGCCGACGGCGCCGGAGAACCATGTGGCACGCGGCGCCACGGTGCTCGTCAGAAGCCCTGCGAGTACCAGGGACCCGGCGGTCAGTCGGACCTGGCGTTCCAGATCCCAGCACCGGTGCGCACCGTGCGTCCGGCGTCGCGCCATGCGTCGATCCCGCCGGTCAGGACGGTTGCGCTCGTCATACCCGCCGAGGCCAACAGCTCCGCGGCGCGCGTTGAGCGGGCTCCGGAGCGGCAGATCACCACGGTGTCGCGGGGTAGTAGCTGCCCGATCTGCCGGGTGTGCTTCTCGGTGAGAGCCAGGGGGGCGTTGACGGAGCCCGGAATGTGACTGATGCCGAACTCCACGGGGGCCCTGACGTCCAGGAACAGCGGTGCACCCTCATGGGGGTCCTGGAGTTCGGAGGCGGAAACGGTGGCGGGTGAGGACATGGTGTTCTCCTTCTCGAGTGGTTCTCGGACGGGACGGTGCCCGGCTCGGGTGCGGGGTGTCACAGGGTCAGCCCAGGAGCCGGGGCACGCTTTGCAGGGCGGTGTAACACTCCGTGAGCACCAGCAGGCCGGCGAAGTCCAACGACAGCAGGCGCGTGTTGATCCGGTGGCCCACGCGGGCGCCGAGTGCTGGGCCCACCACGGCGGCGCCCGCGAACGGCCCCACGGCCTCCCACTCCAGGTGGGGTAGGACGCTCGTGTGCAGCGACAGGGTCACGAGACTGTTGACGAGGGCGGTGAGGATGAGCGGTAGCCATGAGCGCGGGTCGGATCATACGAGACGGTTCTCGGGGCCGTCGTGGTTCGAGGACGGGCGGGACGAGCGTCGCCGCGTGTTCTTCACGATCATGGCCGCGGCCACGACCACGAGCAGCGCGGAGAACAGCGTGAGCAGCACGGCGTCGTCCATCAGGCCGGACACGTTGGCAGCGAGCACCGCACCCCCTGTGCCCAGGGCGCCGAAGACCACGCCGATCCCAGGGCGGACGTGGCGGCGCCGGAGATGCGAGACCAGGCCCGAAATCGCACCCGAGATCACGACCACCAGGGAACCCACCGTTGCGTGGGTCGGGGGGAGTCCCAGGGCGAAGGTGAGCAGCGGCACGGTCATGATGGCCCCGCCGCCGCCCAGCGCGCCCATGACGAGCCCCACCAGCAGCCCTGCGATGACGACGATGAGCGCGATCACTCCTGCGGGATGATGACGGTCCTGGGGTGCGCGCCGAAGCAAGCCGCACTCGCTGTAGCACATACTCCCGGGGGTAATTTTGGAGCGAGGGAGAACCGTGTGCGGATCACGCGGTGGGGTGCAGGGGAGGGGGATTCCGGGTGGCCCTCACCGGCCCGTCCCGCATGAAAAGTGAACGTCTAGATTGTGGACAATCTAAATACCGCGACCTACCATCGATTGCGGTCGTACCACCCGGCGTTCAGGGCCGGGGCTCACCGGCCACGGAAAGGACGAGGAATCATCATGAAGGCTATGTACACCGCGGAAGCGCTTGCCCAGGGCGCGGGCCGCAACGGCAGCGTCGCCACCAAGGACGGGTCGCTGCAGTTCGACCTGGCCGTGCCGAAGGAGATGGGGGGATCCGGGAACGGCGCCAATCCCGAGCAGCTTTTCGCCGCCGGGTACGCGGCCTGCTTCCACTCCGCCTTGCAGATGGTCGCCCGCCAGCAGAAGGTCTCGCTCGGTGATTCCGCCGTGGGGGCCCGCGTGCAGATCGGCGACAACGGCGCAGGCGGGTTCACCCTGGCCGTGCAGTTGGAAGTGATCATCCCCGAACTCGAGCACGACGCGGCCCAGGAACTCGCGGACGCCGCGCACCAGGTCTGCCCCTATTCCAACGCCACGCGCGGCAACATCGAGGTCACCGTGACCGTCGTGGAGGATTGACGAGCGCGTCGCACCGCGCCCGATGAGAGCGCACGGCACGTCCCCGGCGTTCTGCGGCCCACTGAGGCCCTGACGGGGCCGTGCCGTGACGCACGGGCGGGGGCCACGAGCCCCACGGCGCCGAGGGGGATGTCACGTCCCCTCGGCGCGACGTCGCCCTCAGACGCTCTCGGGGACGCGCACCTCGGTGCGCAGGGTCGCGGAGCGGCGGTCGGCGAGTTCGCGGCGCACGACCCAGACGACCGCGACGATCCACAGCAGGGCGAGCGCGCCGAGGATCGCGTAGTACGCGGCGTCGCCGGGGAGGCGCGCCTGCACGGCGTCCAGGCGCAACAGGGTACGCGTGTTCGTGAAGATGATGAGTCCGCCGGCGCCGACGGCGAGGATGCGCGGGGCGAGCCAACGCACGAGCCACGCGGCGATCGGCGCGGCCACCACACCGCCGATCAGTAGAGCCAGGACCATGCCGAAGTCGACGCCCTGGCTGCCGAGTGCCATCAGGAACCCGATGGAGGCACCCAGACTGACCACGAACTCGGACGTGTCGATGGATCCGATGACCTTGCGCGGGGCGATCTTGCCGGAGGCCAGCAGGGTGGGGGTGCCCACGGGGCCCCACCCACCGCCGCCGATCGCGTCCATGAAGCCCGCGACCGTGGCCAGGGGGATCAGGAAGAATCCGCGCACCTTGCCCGTGAAGTTCGGGCGCCGCCCGCCGAGCCGCAAGAACCGCCACACCACGTAGCAGCCCAGCAGCAACAGGATCACGGACATCACCGGTGCGGCGGCCTCCCCGGAGAGGGTCAGCAGATGGGCGCCCGCGAACGCGGCGATCCCGCCGGGAACCGCCATGAAGCCTACGACGCGCCAATCGATGTTGCCGAAGCGCCAGTGCGAGAGCCCGGAGGCCAGGGTGGTGCCCACCTCCGCGAGGTGCACTGTCGCGGACACCGAGGCGGGGGTCAGGCCCACGGCCAACAGCAGGGTGGATGAGGTCACGCCGTAGGCCATACCGAGCGAACCGTCCACGAGTTGCGCCCCGAAACCCACCAGGGCGAGCAAGATCAATGTACGCACGGTGCGACTCCTGTGCAGTGGAAGGGGTGAGGTCACTCAGCCTAGGAACCGGGCGGGCGCTCACCCAAGGAATGTTGCGCCGTGCGTCACAACGTGTAGTGCGATGACATCCGCTTGACATCGGCCGGGGGACGTCTTCCCTTGTCAATCGTCAGTACGCTGACGAGGATGGGAGGGTCAGCGATTCCGCCGACCGAGACGTCCAACGAAAGGACAGCACGTGGCAGAGAAGAATCCCGCCAACGCGGGCGAGGAATCCATCAAGATGAGCCCCCAGGAAGAGAGTGCGGCCCTAGGTCGGGAGACCCAGGCGGACGCCGAACCCGCCGACGAGGGCGTGGGCGCCATGACGGACAACAAGGGCGACGAGCCCGCCACCGAGAACTGACCTGAACCACTACGCGATCGGCCCGTGGCACATGCCACGGGCCGATCGCGTATTCAGGTCTCCGATGTCCGGCTCAGTCCTCCTCGCCGGGATCCTCGCGGGGGTTGCCGATGTTGTACCGCGGCGGGCGGGTGCGGAAGTTCGCGAGCTTATGCGAACCGTCGCAGAACGGCGCGATCGACGACATGTTGCACCGGCACAGGGCGACGACGCGCCGCGGCGGCTTCTGCGGCTCGGCCCCCGGTTCCGGGGCGATCAGCACGTCACCGCGCACCAAGAGCGGTCCGTCCGGGCACGGGGTGATCACCACGGGATCCTCGGCGTCGTGCGCCACCGAGAGGACGGGGCTCCCGTCGTCCGTGGTGCGTGGATCCTGCTCGCTCACAGGGCCACCCGCTCGGCGACCGGGGCCTCGGAACCTACGGTCTGCAGTCCCGGCATGTTCCCGCGCAGGGAGGTCCGCCCGTCCGACCAGCACTCGAGCATGTGATCACCCATGAGCCCGTCCACGTACAGGCACGCGGCCGCGCCGAACAAGACGTCCTCGAGCAGCTCGGGCTCGTCCTGGGCGAGCGCCCCGGCGAGGTCACGCGCGGCGATCTGTTCGTGAACGGCGTCGGCCTCCACGTGCTCGTCGTAGTACCAGGTGACGTCCGCGTCGTAGCCGAGCTTGCGGAACGCCCGACCGTAGTACTTGTTGGGGATCGAGGACGTCATCTCGAACGCCGCGAGGTGACCCGCGATGGCCCCGCGCAACCGGCGGTGCAGTCCGAACAGGCTCATGAGGTTCATGGACGCGAGCGTGGGGGCGGGCACGAGGTCCAGGTAGTGGTCCAGGGTGTCGTCCAGGCCGAGACCTCGCATGGTCCGCGCGAAGATCGTGGCGTGCACGCGCTCGGGACGGCCCCCGCCGTACTCGTCCGACTGGATCTCCACGAGCGCCGCCTTCGCGCGGCCCCGCAACCGGGCGATGCCCCACGAGTGGGGGTCCGCCTCGCGCAGCGTGTAGATGGAGCGGTGGACCAGGAACTCGCTCAGGATTTCCTCGCTCGGGTGCCGGGCGAGCCACGTGGCCAGGGTGGGCTTAGCGTCCCCGCCGGTCATCGCGAACATCGTGTCCACGAGCTGCGCGGAGTCGCCGGGCAGGGGATCGGGGAGGGGCACGCGACGGCGCAGCTCGGCCTCGAAACCGGCCTCGAGCACTGTGCGCACGCGCAGCAGCTCGGGATCCCACTCGCGGTCCGCGGTCACGAATTCCGCGGGCCCGTAGTGCAACAGGTAGAGCAGGAACAGGGACAGCTGCAGGTCCTCGTCCGCGAGGACGTCCTGCGACGCGTTAACCGCGGTGGCCGTCGCTTCGGACAGCGCCGCGTACCCGCTCGCCGGGGTCTCCTCCGGGCCGGTCAGGATCTCCAGGAGGGCCGTGCTCACGGGTCCGCGAGCGGTCGGGGCCACGGTTCGGGTGGGGACGGTCGTCATGATGGTGTTCTCCGCTCGGGAAGGTGGGTGCTCGGCGCGGGTGGGGTGTCTCTGAAGACGGGGACTGCCCGCGGACCGCGGTGGAGCGGTCCGCGGGCAATCGGCGGAAATAGTACGACTACTTCCTATTCATTAGGCCAACATACCCGTGGTCGGGAAACGTTCCCAGACCCGGTGGCTGCCGAGCAGTTCCACCACGGTGCTCAGCACGTCCTTGGCGGAGTCCGCGCTCACGACGCCGGGCGTCTGGGCGATCTGCAGGGCGTCCAGCACGTCCGTGCCGGGGCCGAACGCGGCGATCGCCTTGGCGTGGCGCCACATCTCGTTGAGCAGCAGGCTCACGCGGGGGTCGATGTCACCCGGGCTGGGTGCACCGGCCTTCGCGTCCAGGCCACCGGCCACGGGGTTCACAGGAGCGCCGGCGGTGGCGACCACCACGGCGTCGAACTCGATGGACCGTGCCGTGAGCAGGGTGCGGTGCGCCACGATGCCCGGGGCCACCTCACCTCCCTGGGGTGCGATGACGAGCGGGACCATATCCGCGCCGTCGATCTCGGAGACGAGCGTGGCGAGCTGGTCGGCGTCCGTGTCCGGACCCACGAGAATGCCCACCTGGCGGCCTTCGACGGGCCACGTCTCGCCCACCTGGGTGAGGGCCGGGGAGGCCTGGACGTCCTGGGCAGGAGCCTCGGTGGGCTCCTGCTCGGGCAGCCCCAGCGCCTGGGCCACGGTCTTGCCCAGCGCGGGGTCGATCGCGAACAGGTGGCGCAGCTGACGGGTGCGGATGTTCTCGTCCCAGCACTTGCCGAGCTCGAACGCGTAGGCCTGCGCGGTGTGCTCGCGCTCCACCTCGCTCAGCGAGAGCCAGAACAGGCGTGGCTGGCTGAAGTGGTCCTCGAAGGACTGGGGCCGCACGCGCTCCTTGACGGACGCGGGGACCGGGGCCGGGTAGTCGATGAACGCGTGCTCGTCCTCGGGAGTCTCCGCCGGGTTGCCGCCGTCCAGCGAGTTGGGCCGGTAGGGGGCCACACCCGAGTGCACCGCACTCTGGTGGAAACCGTCACGCAGCATGTCGTTGACCGCCGCGTGCGGGCGGTTGATGGGCAGCTGGTTCCAGTTGGGCCCGCCCAGGCGGGTGATCTGGGTGTCCAGGTAGGAGAACAGACGCCCCTGCAGCAAGGGGTCGTTGGTCACGTCGATGCCCGGGACCAGGTTGTTGGGGTTGAACGCCACCTGCTCCGTCTCCGCGAAGTAGTTGGAGGGGTTGCGGTCCAGGGTCATCAGACCCACGGGCTCCACGGGGACGAGTTCCTCCGGGACGATCTTGGTGGGGTCCAGCAAGTCGATGCCCTGGAACATTTGGTCCTCGGTGTCCTCGAACACCTGGACGCCCAGTTCCCACTGCGGGTACGCGCCGGCCTCGATGGCGTCCGCGAGGTCCCGGCGGTGGAAGTCCGGGTCCGCACCGTTGATCAGCTGGGCCTCTTCCCACGCCACGGAGTGCACGCCCAGGCGCGGCTTCCAGTGGAACTTGACCAGCACGGTGGAGCCGTCCTCGGCCACCAGACGGAACGTGTGGACGCCGAAGCCCTCCATCATGCGGAACGAGCGCGGGATGCCGCGGTCGGACATGTTCCAGATGGTGTGGTGCTGGGCCTCGGTGTGCAGGGACACGAAGTCCCAGAACGTGTCGTGGGCGGACTGGGCCTGGGGAATCTCGCGATCCGGGTGGGGCTTACCGGCGTGGATGACGTCCGGGAACTTGATGGCGTCCTGGATGAAGAACACCGGCATGTTGTTGCCCACGAGGTCCCAGGTGCCCTCGTCCGTGTAGAACTTGACGGCGAAACCGCGGGTGTCACGGGCCAGATCGCCCGAACCGCGGGAGCCCAGCACGGTGGAGAACCGCACGAACACCGAGGTTTCCTTGTCCTTGGCAAACAGGCCCGCGCGGCTGAGCTTGGTGGCCGAGCCGTAGCCGCGGAACGTGCCGTGGGCACCCGCGCCGCGGGCGTGCACCACGCGCTCCGGGATGCGCTCGTGGTCGAAGTGGGAGATCTTCTCCCGGAAGTGGTGGTCCTGCAGCAGCACGGGACCGCGGGCCCCGGCCTTGAGGGACTGGTCGGAGTTCGTTAGGCGCGCGCCGTGCGCGGTGGTGAGGTACTCACCCTGCTGGGCCATCGCGGACATCGGGGCATCGGTGGGCGCACCCGTGGGTGTGACCCGCTCGGGGGCACCCTGATCGGGCTTGGGCGGAAGCGGCTGACGGGGAGCGGTGGGCTCCTCGATGGTCGGCTCACCGGTCCCGGGAACTCCCGGGACCTGGGGGGCGTTGTTATCGCGTGCGGACATGACGATCCTCCTACAAAGCTGACGCACGCCGCGGTCATGGAGTGCGACGTGGTTCTCCCATACTGTCAGCACCCTTGGGGGTGGGCATACACCTGTAGGGAGGCAGTCGCCTTCCTGCGGGGTTGTGAACCCGTCAGGGGCTGCGCGCGGGCCGCGCGGCGTCGTCGTGAGACAGTGATCCCATGATGTGGACACCGGTGACACTGCGCGGGCGGCTGGTCCGCCTGGAACCCCTCAGCCGCGAGCACCTGGACGGGCTGATCGAGGCCACCGAGGACGGGCGCATGTGGGAGCGCTGGTACACGAGCGTGGCGGACCCGGACGGCATGGCCGCGGCCGTGGAAAAGCGGCTCACGTGGCAGGACGAGGGATTCATGCTGCCCTTCGTGACAGTGCGGCAGGCCGACGACGTCGTGCTCGGGATGACCACGTTCTACGACCCGCAGTGGGGTGTGCCGCGCGTGAGCGTGGGCCACACGTGGAACCGGGCATCCACCCACCGGACGGGGACGAATGCGGAGTCCAAGCTGCTGCTCATGACCCACGCGTTCGAGGAGCTCGGGTGCCGGTGCGTGCGTTATGAGACGAGCTGGGCCAATCAGCAGTCCCGGGCAGCGATCGAGCGCCTCGGTGCTCGGCTGGACGGTGTGCTGCGCGCGGACCGGTTGGAGCGCAACGGCGCGCTGCGGGACACCGTGGTGTACTCGGTGCTCGAGCACGAGTGGCCCTCGGTAAAGGCGGGACTCGAGGCGCGGGTCGCGCGACGCTGAGGGAGAGGCTCACTAGAAACGTTTGTTTGCTATTGCGAATCACTGTGGGCGTTCCTACGCTGGGTCCATGGGACGCAAACTCTTCTCGGAGATCTCCCCACTGACCTACCGCATTGCGGTGGAGCGTCAGAGATGGCAGCGGCGCGCGAAGGACCTCGGCAGACGCGGGGCGTTCGCCGCCGAGCGTTCGACCGAGGACCTGCCCGTGAAGGTCTACCGTCACAACTCACTCATCCGGCGCACGCTCGGCAACACCGAGCTGGACCTGCAGGAGGGCAAGGCACGCTCGTTGGAACTGTCCGCGCCGCTCGTGGACGGGATCGTGATCCGCCCGGGGCGGACGTTCTCCTTCTGGCGGCTCGTGGGCAATCCCACGCGTTCCCGCGGCTACCTGCCGGGTGTGGTGATCAACGGTGACCACGCGGACGTCGGGATCGGCGGGGGCATGTGCCAGTTCACCAACCTGCTGCACTGGATGGCGCTGCACTCGCCACTGACCGTGGTGGAACACCACCACCACAGCGGATTGGACCTGTTCCCCGACTTCAAACGCCAGATCCCGTTCGGGACCGGGACGTCCATCATTTACAACTTCCTGGACTACCGGCTACGCAACGACACCGGGCAGAGCTACCAGTTCCGCGTGTACGTGGACGACGAGTACCTGCGCGGTCAGCTGCTCTCGGACGACACCTGGCCGGAGAAGTTCCACATCCGCGAGGACGAGGCGTACTTCTACCGCGTCACGGATCCCGCGACGGGTGAGGAGCAGGTGCGCCGGCACAACGTGGTGCTGCGGGAGACCCGGTCCAAGCGCACGGGCGGCACCTATCGGGACTCCCCGTCCAGCCTGCCCGCCCGCACAGTGATGGGCCAGACGACGTCGCGCGGCCGGGACGGTTCGCCCCACGCCTCGGTGAGGTCGGCGGCGTAATGGCGCAGAACGTCGTCGTGCCCGGACTCCGCGGCGTTGCGCACCGCAGACCACGTGCCCAGGTAGCCCAGGAAGGCATCGAGCGGCCAGGATCGCCGGATGGACAGCGCGGCCACCGGGACCTGCGGGAAGGGGAAGTCGATGTCCCGGTACCCGGTCTCCACGAGGCGGCGCTCGGGCGGCCAGAACGAACTGATCTCGCGCCAGTAGAACCGCTCGAAACGTTCCCGCAGGCCCGGCTCCACCTCCACCACGCCGTAGCTGATGAGTGCGAGGACGGCGCCGGGGGCCGCGATGCGGCGTGCCTGCGTGTAGAAGGCCGGCAGGTCGAACCAGTGTGCGGCCTGGGCCGCGGTCACGAGATCGGCGCGGCCGTCGGCCACGGGCAGGTCCTCCGCCGTCCCGTGCACGTAATCGACGCCGCGTGCGGGGGCGGCATGAGCGAGTTGATCCTCACCGGGGTCCACGCCGATCACGTGCGTGAAGTGTTCGGCCAGCAAGCCCGTGAGCTGGCCTGTCCCACAGCCCACGTCCACCGCGGTGCCCCGCCGCGGAGCGATCCGTGCCAGTTCCGCGCCCAGCTCCGCGGGGTAATCGGGGCGGTGCGCGGCGTAGTTCCCTCCGCCCTGCTCGAACCAGTTCCGGTTCATGTGGCAGTCTTCTCATGAGATGGCGGGGTCGGGTGTACCGGTCGTTCCCACAAGGTCACACGGCTGCGCACCTCGTCGTTCTCGTACGGCGCTGTCTCGCCCGTGGGCTCGTACCCCAGAGCCTTCCAGAAACCGACGGCGCTCGCCGCGTTGGTCTCCACGATCCCCAGGCGCAGGGTGGTCACCTCGGGCCAGCCGCTCACGAGGTTCGTGACGGCATCATGCATCGCCCGCCCCAGGCCCTCTCCCTGGTGGTCCTGCCGCACGAGAAGCAGACCGATGTGAGCGTGATGCTCCTCGGGGAAATTGCGGATGACGTCGGCCATGGCTGCCAGAGCAGACCCGCGGAACAGCCCGACGTCGTACTTCTGTTCGCGTGCGAGGCCGGGCGGGCGCGCGGAAAGGATCTCGGCGGCGTCGCCGGGGAGGGGCGCGTGTCCACTGATCCGGCGGGTGTAATCGGGAGTCGCCTCGAACAGCGCTTGTAGCGCCGGCGCGTCCTCCGGTCTCAGTCGACGCAGTTCTGCCGGTTCGTCGACGGCGCTCACCCGAGTTCCGGGGTGCGCGCAGGGAAGGTGACCGCAGCGGCGTCGGGCACCCGGACGGTGCTGGTCAGGGCGGTGAGGCTGGGCCGGCGCGGGGTGGAGCTGAAACCGAAGTCCGGGGCCGGGGTCATGTCCGTGAGGCGGCCCAGGTCCTGGTCGTCCCAGGTGGCGCGGGAGTGGGTGATGGTGTGGAGGTCGTAGGCGGCGTACCACTCGGTGCGGTCGTTGCCGGCCGTACCCAGGGTGCGCACGCCGGGCATCACGCGGTGGGCCACCTGATCGGTGAGCCGGGCGAAGGTCAGCGAGGTGCTGATCGGTCGGGGGACCGTCTGCAGCAGGTACCCCAGGGGCGCTCGCGGCCCCACACTGAAGTGCCATGTAAGCGGCCCCGCGGTGACCGTCCACCGGGAGGCGCGGGAGAAGCCCGTGCGCTGCACGTTCACGGGGACGCGGGTGACGGTGTCGAAGGTGTAGGTGTCGGACACGAAATGCGCGACCCAGTCGTTGGGCGCCAGCAGTTCACGGCGTCCGTCCGGGTGGGCGACCATGACGTCCGCGAACGGGCCCTGCGGCGTGTGGGACCAGCACCCCAGCACTAGCCGCGTGCCGGAGGACGTGCCGACCCCGGCGATGTGGCCGGTGAAGCGGTGACGGATGGAGGAGGTCATGGGGCCAGGGTAGGGGAGGAAGGGGTGGTGGGGGAGAAGTTGGCATACGGACCGGGTACGTCCCTGCTGCGTGGCAAACCCGGGGGCGACGTCGCACCCCCGAGCGCTGAGGCCACCGTGGGTCCCGAGGTGCCGACATCGTGCGAACCCTGGCGGCGACGGCGTACCGGGACCCGTGTGGACGCCCCACCGACCCGCCGGTACCCGCGGCTCACTTCACCGACCCCGGCTCGTCCCGCGGGACGGCGAGTGTCGCGGCGGCCATGAGTACGGCGGTACCCGCCGTCGCCACAAAGACCCATCCGGAGGCGTGGATCACGGTGGCGGGATCGCCCTCACCGCCACCGGCACGGATGAGGTTGGTGGCGATGGCGCCGTAGATCGCCACCCCCACGGCTGAGCCGGCGGAGCGGGCGAACATGTTGAGACCCGTCACCGACCCGCGCTGGTTCCACTCCACCGAGGACTGGGCCATGATCAGCGACGGCGCCGCGGTGTAACCGAGCCCCAGCCCGATGATAAACGCGCACACAGCCATACCGATCACGCTCGGCCACGGCGACAGCGCGGCGGTCAGGGCCGCTCCCACGGTCGCGATCGCACCGCCCAGAAACATGGTGCGCCGGAAGCCCCACCGCATGTAGATCCGCCCCGCCGTGGACGCAGCCACGGGCCAGCCGATGCTCACGGCGGCCACGGCCGCTCCCGCCGCGATCGGTGTGGCCCCGGCCGTGCGCTCCAAATAGGTGGGAACGTAGCTCGTCATCCCCATCAGCAGCGCGCCGATCCCCAGGGAGACCAGGGTGGTGCTTGCGACCACGCGGCGTCGTACCAGCGCGAGGTCGATGATCGGTTCGCTCGCGCGACGCTCGACGGCCACGAAGATCGCCAGCCCCATGACGCCGACGACGCCGCACACCAGGGTGGGCACCGAAAGCCACTCCCACGCGTTGCCGCCCTCCAGCGCGCCGAGGATGAGGGCGGACAGGGCGATCGCGAGCACCGTGGCACCGGTGAAGTCCACCCGGTGCTCCTCGCGCTCGATCTTCTCGTGATAGCTGCGCAGCAACAGCCACCCCGCCACGAGGGCCACCGGGATGTTGACGAAGAAGACCCACCGCCAACTCAAGAACTGGGACAGCAGCCCACCCAATGTGGGCCCCACGACCGAAGAGACCGCCCACACCCCGGCCACGTACCCCTGCACGGCGGCGCGCTCGGCCACGGTGTAGATGTCCCCCACGATCGTCATGCCCATGGGCGCCACGGCTCCCGCACCCAATCCCTGGATCACCCGGAAGACGATGAGCGACGGCATGCTCCACGCGCATCCCGCGAGCACGGAGGAGACCAGGAACAGCCCCACGCCGGTGAGGATCACGGGTTTGCGCCCGTACATGTCCGAGAGCTTGGAGAAGATCGGCACACTCACCGCCTGCGCCAACATGTAGCTCGAGAACAGCCACGGGAACTGGGCGAAGTTACCCAGGGAACCCACGATGCTCGGCACCGCGGTCGCCAGGATCGTGGCGTCCAGGGCCACCAGAGCCGTGGAGAGCATTACGGCCAGCAGGACGGGACCACGCTGCGAGCGCAGCCCCACCGAGGCGCGATCCACGCCGGAGGTGTTCACGCGCCCCGCCGCGCCACGACCATCCGGTCCCGCGAGTGGCCGGACCCAGCACCGCGTTCCAGGTGTCGCTCGCGGATCTCGTTCGTCTCGATCTACCATCCCTGCCCGGTCAGATACGTCACCACGTCCTCCGGCATCACGTAGTCGGCGGGGTCGAAACCGTGAGGCGTCTCATCCAGCTCGTGATGCACGAACACCAGCCGCCCGCCCGGTGTCACGGCGTCCGCGAACGCGCGCACCGCTGCGTCGTCGCCCCGCTTGGGCACCGCGGGGTATTGGGCGGACACCAGGTCGAACGGGCCGAGGGGGCGCTCGCCGAACCCTTCAACGAGCCACGTGATCTCGACCCCCGCGGCTGCTGCCGCGGCCCGAGCGCGGTCGACGGCGACGCGTGAGACGTCCAGCCCCGTCACCGTCCAGCCACGTCGGGCCAGCCACACGGCGTCGGCGCCCTCACCGCAACCCACGTCCAGCGCCGTGCCGGGAGCGAGGTCCGACGTGAGCGCCATCAGGGCACCGTTGGGCTCGCCGCTCCAGATGTGCGTGGCGCCGTAGCGCTCGTCCCAGCCGGCAGCGGTCTCGGGCGTGCGGTGGGGAGCGTGTTCGTGGGTCATGCGTCCCAGAATTGCACCGCGGCCCGGTACCGCGCCACGTCGTCCGCGCTGGGCGTGACCGGCCCGGTACCGCGCCGCGACCGCGAAGGGCAACTGGTGTCTCTATCTAATTGTGGACAACTAAAATGTGAACAACTATGATTAAGCCCGGTCGCCCGAGCACTGCACCCCGGCCCCCGCCTTGGTCCAGCACACGGCCGGTGGCCGCGCGTCCGGATCGAACGCCCCGCTCCCCAGCGGGGCTCCATACTGTTCGCCGACGCCGCAAGCGTGCGGTGAGTCCCGGCACTTGGGGGGTCGGGACTCACCGCACGCGACCGTTCGCGGCCCGCCGGGGACGACGACGCTCAGCGCGGTTCCCTGTGGAAGCCCACGCAGGCAGCCCCCAGCACCCCCATGACGATGTCCCCCAGCGTGTCCAGGGGTGGGATGTGGATGTCCGGTGTCGCGAACAGGAACCCCAACAGTTCCATGACCTCCCACACCACGGCGATCACGAAGCCGGCCACCGCGCACCACGTGAACCGCATCGCGGGACGATCGCGCACCCGGCCCCGCACCCGGGGGTGGTGGGTCAGAACGCGATTCCATGCCATCCACACCAGGGCGTACAGCGTCACGAAGTGGATGAGGATGTCCCACCACCAGATCCTGCTGTAGAGCTGTTCGGCCGCGCTCATGGCGGCGGTGAGCATGATGAGCGAGCACACGGCCCGCGCGTACTGGGTGCGGAACCACAGAAACGCGATCACCTGTCCGAGTCCCGCGAGCAGTAGGACGGCCATGTCCACCCGGCGCCCGTCCAATGCGTAGTAACCCGCCCCGATGATCGCCGTGAAGCACATGGCCGATGCGACCACGCCGCCCACGCTGTGCGTCTGCTCGGACGTCATCGGCTGCCCCCACGACCCAGGGGGCCGGAGAGAACGCGTTGCCGGATACGCACCCACGGTCGTTCACCGCGCCAGTTGAGGAACACGGTGGCCATGGCCATGCGCAGCTGCCGGCGGATCCGAGCGGGGGAGACCAAGGCCCGCCAGGACACGATCGCGACATTGCCCGGGTCCATGATCACGCGCTGATCGCGACGGACGCGGAAGCTGAGGTCGAAATCGTCGTGCACCCGTGGATCCCGGTGCACCTCTTCCCGGACATGCTGCCACCACGCCCGAGTGAAGGCCATGTTGGACCCCCATAAGGCCCAGTGGCCCAGCGCCGTGCCGGCCACCAGGCGGTAGGCCGTGATGTATGCCGCCCCCAGGATGCGTCCGGCCAACCCGTACTTCGGCCCGAACCGCGCGATCCCGGACACCGCCACGGTGGCCTTCCCCTGCGGATCCCGCAGGGCCCGTGACAGCACCGCGGTGTGTCGCTCGACCCAGCCGGGGGAGGGGAGGCTGTCCGCGTCGCAGCGCAGGATGAGGTCCCCGCGGGCGGCATCGTAGCCCGCGGCCGCGGAGACGGCCACTCCGGGGACGGGTTCCCACACCCGGTGTACTTCGGGGTGGCGGTCCAGGACTGTCGAAAGATCATCGGTGGAACCGTTGTCCACCACGACGATCTCGTCCGGGGTGCGGGTCTGCTCACGCAGGGCCCGGAGGCAGCGCTCCAGGTAGAAAGAGTCGTTACGAACGGGGATGACCACGCTGCAGGTCATGCGTTGCTCGGTGTTCTCCCGTTCCACCCGTCCAGTCTGTCATGCTGCGGAGCGTGCCTCTCGCCGCAGCAGATCACGCTTGATCGCCTCGCCCCACGCGAACCCACCCATGGAACCGTCCGAACGCAGCACCCGGTGGCACGGGACGAACAGCGCCACGGGATTGCGGGCGCACACCGACGCCGCCGCCCGAACGGCCCGGGGATTGCCGAGTTCCCGCGCGAACTCGGTGTAGGTCAGGGGGGACCCGGGGTGGATGCGGCGCAGCGCGGCCCACCCGGCCTGCTGGCCCTCGGTGCCGTGCAGGTCCACGGGCACGGTCATGACGGAGTCGAGGTTGCCGTCGTAGAACGCGCGGACCGCCTCCAGTGCGGGCACGTCGCCGGATTGCGCTTCCTCCGGACGGAAGGCCGGGCGGATCCGCGCGAGCAGCTGCTCGGTCGAGCGTGTCCATCCGGAGGCCACGACGGTTCCGTCCTCCCGGGCCACTGCCGTGAAGGAACCATCAGGAGTGTCAATGCTCTCAACGACATATGTCATGACTGCGCACTTTCCGAGAAGGATGCGGGAGGGGTCAGCGGGCCCCACAGATGGGTGGTCGCGTAACTGCGCCATGGGGCAGCGGCCCCTGCCCAGTCCACGAGTGCGGGTTTGGTGTCCGGGAGCCCGAGCCGTCGGGCACCGGCGCGCATGGCCCCGTCGTCGATCAGGAACACGTCCGGGTCCCCGGTGACCCGCATGCGCACGTGGTCCGCGGTCCATGGCCCCACCCCGGGGAGGGTGAGGAGCGCGGCGCGTTGCTGAGTGGCGTCGTCGCCGGGGGACAACTGCAAATCACCCGAGGCGAGCGCGCGGGCAGCACCCAGGACCGCCTGGACCCGCGCGGCCGGCCCGCCCAGGAACTGGACGCCGTGCTCGGCGATGGCCGCTGCGGTCGGGAACATGTACCGGATGCCCGTGGCGAAGGAGGGCGCGGGCTCTCCCATGTCCCGCGCGCGGGCACCCAACACGGTGCGGGCCGCGGCCAGGGAGATCTGCTGACCGATGAGCGTGCGGATCAACGTCTCGTGCGGGTCCGCAGAACCGGCGACCCGCAGCCCCGGGGCGGCCTCGACCAGCGGGCGCAACACCGGGACGCGGGACAGCGCGGCGGCCACCGCCTCCGGGTCGGCGTCCAGGTCGAAGAGCCGACGCACCCGGGCGATCAGCACGGGCAGGTCCGCGAGATCCGTGACCCGTGTGCGCAGCCGCAACCGCCCCGCACGCTCGTACACGCGCAGCCAGGCCGGGCCGCCGGGCAGGCTCAGCGCGCGGGTGTAAGAGGTGGGGGTCCCGATCTCCACGCCGTCCACCGCATGGACCGCGAACCACACGAACAGCCCGCGCACGTCCAGGGGCTCGCGGTAGCTCAGCGCGAGGTCCACCTCGCCCGGTTCGCCCGCCGCGCCGGGCCCCGAGGGTCCGGCGCTCGTGCCGCGCGCCCGCAGTTGCTGCGGGGTCATGTCGTAGACCTCGCGGATCACCTCGTTGCACTGTCGGATGCTCGAGAATCCCGCGGCGAACGCGGTCTCCGCCACGGGCAGGTCCGTCTGCGTCAGCAGGGCGCGCGCCGTCTGGGCCCGGTGGGCTCGGGCGAGCGCGAGCGGCCCGGCGCCGAGTTCCTCGGTCAGCACGCGGGTGAGGTGGCGCGTGGAATACCCCACGCGCCGCGCGAGTCCCAGCACGCCCTCGCGGTCCACGACCCCCTCGGTGATGAGCCGCATGGCGCGCCCCACCACGTCCCCGCGCAGGTCCCACTCCGGGGAGCCCGGCACGGCTTCCGGGATACAGCGTTTGCAGGCGCGGTACCCGGCGGCGTGGGCGGCCGCGCTCGTGCGGTAGAAGCGCACGTTCTCGCGGTGGGGCGTGCGCGCGGGGCAGCTCGGGCGGCAGTAGATCCCGGTGGTGCGCACCGCGGTCACGAACTGTCCGTCGAAGCGCCCGTCCCGGGACTCGACAGCCCGGTAGCGCTCGTCGAACGAGGAGTCTTGAGGGGGCATGCGTCCCACGGTCCCACGCCCGGGCGCCGGGCGCTAGCGGATTTCGGACACGGCGGTGCCCCGGACGACGACGCCGCTGCGCCGGCTATGCGTCGCCCCTTGCCTCACCGTCGAAACCATCGAACCGGTCCCGACGAGGACGCCACAGGGCTGCCTGTGCGATGCCCCACGCCATACCACCGCACCGGTCCGCGAGGCCGCCGGTGGACCGAACCGGTTACTTCACGCGCTCCCACTCGGCGACCGGGCCGGGAACCGGGACGAACAACGGGTGGTGGGGAGCGGCATGGGGATCGATGCCGTCCAGTGCGGATCGCGCCCACTCGGGGTCGCGGTCGAGGACCTTGCGCAGCAGGAACTCGAACTCGTAGCGCAGCTGACCGGTGGTCACGGTGAGCGTGATGGGCTGTGTGCTCGCCTCCCGGGCCAGGCGGGTGCGGTCGAAGTTGTAGCCGCGGCGGTCGGCCTCGGCGGCGATGCCGTGCAGGTACGTGGCCACGGACAGGACCGGATCGCTCGTGGCGCGGAAGCGCTGCAGCTGGGGGTGGCGCGTGTAGCCCTTGGTCTGACCGAGCAGGACCTTCTGGGCGAGCAGACCCTCCCGCCAGCACGCCACCAGAGCACGACGGTCCAGCAGGGACGGGTGAACTGACCACAGACGCATGGCCCCATTCAATCGCGCACCGCCCCGATAGCTCCAAGCGGACCCCAAGATTCCTCCCGTAGCATGGCGGACACACCCCTGACGACCACGTGCGGAGAACACCTTCATGTCCCTGCCTGCCATCCTGGCCGCCACATCAGCCGACGAGAGTGCTCAGCTCTCCGGTATCGCGGGGTGGGTGGTGGACGTCATGGAAGCCATCGGTGCTCCCGGCGCCGGACTGCTCGTGGCCCTGGAGAACCTGTTCCCGCCGCTGCCGTCCGAGGTGATCCTCCCGCTCGCCGGTTTCACGGCCAGCCAGGGCAACTTCAGCCTGGGCGGGGCCATCTTCTGGACCACGCTGGGGTCGGTCGTGGGCGCGATCGCGCTGTACTGGATCGGCGCCGCACTGGGACGACGCCGCCTGCGCGTGATCGTGGACAAGATGCCGCTCGTGGATCTGCACGACCTGGATCGCACCGAGGAGTGGTTCGACCGCCACGGCAAGGCCGCCGTGTTCTTCGGGAGGATGATCCCCATCTTCAGATCCCTGATCTCCGTTCCCGCGGGGATCGAGCGGATGTCGTTCTGGCTGTTCGTGGTGCTCAGCACGGCCGGGTCCCTGATCTGGAACACCATTTTCGTGCTCGCCGGGTACTTCCTGGGGGAGAACTGGCACATCGCGGAACAGTACGCCGGGGTGTTCTCACGCATCGTGGTGATCGCGGTCCTGCTGTTCCTGGTGTGGTGGGTCGTCAAGCGGATCCGACGCAATCGTCGTTCGGCTCACGAGGGATGAATCACGGGGCACCTCGAGGGGGCGCGAACTGGGATACAGTTGTCCCCTAAGATGCCCACAATTCTCGATAATTAATGCACTAACAAGGCTCTGACCAGTACGATCGCGCGTGTGGCCCGACCCCGAAAATTTAACGAGATTACTCGCAAAGCACTGATTAAGAACACCGCCGAACAGATCCTGGCCGGTGGCGTCGAGTCCGTTTCCCTCCGGCCACTGGCCGCCAAGCACGGCTGCTCCACCACCGCGATCTACACCATGTTCGGCAGCAGGGACGCCCTGATCGATGCCGTGCGGGAGGAAGCGATCGTGAGCTACCTCAGCGCGCACGAGATGGCCGTGCGCACCGGCGAACCCGTGGCGGACATGCGCGCACTCGCCCGCTCCGGCAGACGCTGGGCCCTGGAGTTCCCGGCGCTGTACAACGTGATCCTGGGCAAGGCGGGGGACTGCATCGGCGCCCGCAGGGACGGTTCCGCCGGGGGATCCAGCCGCGCGGAATTCGCGAACACGGCCATGCAACCCATGTACCGACTGGTCCGCGGGGCCATCGACAAGGGGATCTTCCATGACCTCCCCGTGGAGGTCATCGGTGCCACACTCTGGGTGGGCGTCCATGGATGGATCGCCATCGAGATGAGCCGTCCGGTCCTCCCCGACACGGACGCCGACGCCGCGTTCGACCGTCACGTGCTCGCCCTCCTGAGAGCCTGGTGCGCGCGCATGCCCCTGGGTGAGTGATCCCGGACCCTCACCGTTCCGGGGCCGGTGGGATACTGGCCGCATGAGCACCCTCGAACCCTTCTCGTTCCGTATCGCCGACCGTCTGCGCGGGGTGGATTCCTCCCCCGTGCGCGACCTGTTGGAGGTGGTGTCCAAGGAGGGTGTGATCTCGTTCGCCGGTGGTGTCCCGGATCCCGCGTACTTCGAGGTCGATGACGTCAAGGCCGCCTACGAGTGGGTATTCGCGAACCACCCCGCACGCGCGCTGCAGTACGCCTCGAGCGAGGGTGAGCTGGAACTTCGCGAGCAAGCGGCGCGTCGGGTCAGCAGGCACCTGCCCACCACTGCGGACCAGGTCCAGGTGACCACGGGCTCCCAGGAGGGGTTGTTCGTGGTGGCCCAGGCGCTCGTCAACCCGGGGGACGTGATCCTCGTGGAACGGCCCACCTACCTGGCGGCTGTGCAGGCCTTCGATCTCAACGGTGCGCACATGGTGGGCGTCCCCACGGACGAGCACGGCGTGGTGCCGGAGGAGCTCGAGCGGCTCATCGCCGAGCACGGCCCCACCTTCGTCTACCTGATCCCGTCCTTCCAGAACCCGTCCGGGATCTGCATGCCCGTGGAACGACGCCGCGCCGTCGCGGACGTCCTGCTGCGCACCGGCGCCGCGCTCGTGGAGGACGACCCGTACGGCGAGTTGTGTTACACGGGCGAGCCCATGGCCCCCATCGCATCCCTTCCGGGGATGTCCGCGCAGACGATCCTGCTGAACTCGGTGTCCAAGATCATCGCCCCGGGGGTGCGGATCGGGTGGATGCGCTCCGAGGGACCCATCCAGTTCACGCTCACTGTGGCCAAGCAGGCGATCGGGCTGCAGTCGCCCGTGCCGGACCAGTTGGCCGTGGCGCGGTATCTTGCAACCGCCGACGTCGAGGCGCACCTCGAGCGCGTACGTCCCGTCTACGCCGAGCGGGCGCGGGCCATGTACGCGGAACTCGAGGCCGTCCTCCCGCGGGACGCTCACATCACCCGCCCGGACGGAGGCATGTTCCTGTGGGTCCGACTGGGGCACGGGATCGACACCGCCCGATTGCTACCGTTCGCGGTGGAGGAAGGCGTGGCCTTCGTCCCGGGTGCCTCCTTCTACGCGCACGACCCGGACGAGTCCACCATGCGGTTGTCCTTCGTGACCCATGCCCCGGACGTGATCCACGAGGGCGTGCAGCGGCTGGGCCGCGCGCTGGCCCGCTACGGGGAGCTGTAGACCTCGACCCCATGGAACACCGCGGCGGATCCGCACGGACGCCGTCGCGCCGACCCTCCCATTGACCCGACCCTCCCGTTCCCGCGACCGAAAGGATCCCTCATGAGTGTGAAACCCCTTCCCGTGCCCCCGCTGGAGGAGACGCTGCAGCGGATGCTGAGCGCCGTCGAACCCCTCGTGGACGGCGCGGCGCTCGAGCGGACCCGGCGTGATGCGGAAGCGTTCCGGACCGGGGAGGGTCCGCGGTTGCAAGCGGCACTCGAGGAGTTCGCCCGTGCGGAGGACGCCGAGGGGCGCAGTTGGTTGTCCCGGGAGTGGCTGGACGGATATCTGACCGTGCGCACACCCCTGCCGCTGACCACCAACGTGGGATTCCAGATCACGGGGGACTTCGGCGCCCCGGGGCTGGGCCGGGCGGCCGAACTCGTCTACCGGGCGGCGTGGGTGCATCTACGGCAGGTGCGCGGGGAGACCCCGCAGGAGGTGGACCCCCGCGGTAACGACGTGAGTATGTCCCAATGGGAATGTCTCACGGGCGGAGTGCGGCATCCTCGCGCGGAACGGGACGAGATCCGCAGACCGGAGCGAGCGGCGTCGTCGGGGTCGGCCGAGGCAGCGGAGGAGATCGGCGTGATCCACCGCGGCCGGCTGTACGCGCTGACGATCAGCACCCAGGACCGGCAACCGCTGCCGCTGCGCACGGTGGCCGCGGGGCTGCGCGCGGTCGTGGAGCGGGACGAACCGCGGGAGACCGAGCTGCCGTTCGGGGCGCTGTCCTACCTGGGCAGTGAGACGGCCGCGCCCCTGTTGGAGAAGTTGACTTCGAACGAGCACAACGCGGAGATCTACGACCGGATCAGCCGCATGGTGTTCCTGGTCAATGTCGTGGGGGCACGGGCCGAGGTCGTGGAGCACCTGGAGCGCTGCGCGTTCGAGATGGGGCAAGCATGGGCCTACAAACCGATCACGTACGAGGTGTGCCTCGAGGATCCGTGGCTGGCCATGCACGTGGAACACAGCACCGTGGACGGGGCCACGATCCTGGCCGTCGCGGGAGCCATGCAGGACGTGACGATCCCGGACGAGGCCGCGCTGCCGGACGCCCCGCAACCCGCCGCGATCACGTGGGAGCTCGAGCCGCAGTTGCGTGACGAACTCGTGGCGCGGGTCGCCCAATACCGCACGGAGGCCGCGCTGCTGGGCGTGCACCGGGTGTTCGTGCCGCGGCTGCACCCCGCCGAACTCCCGTTCAAGATCAGCGACGACGCCGCTCAGCAATTCATCATGTTGCTCGCCCAGCTCGCGACGTACGGGACGGCGCGCGGTGTATATGAAGCGGTGGACATGCGTGAGTTCCAGGCGGGGCGCACCGAGTGCCTCCGCCCCGTGACCCCGCAGGCCACCGCGTTCGCCCGCGCCCTGCTCGCCGGTGAGGCGACCGAGGAGCTGTTCACGGAGGCCCTGGACGCACATCGTGGCTGGGTCAAGGCCTGCAAGAACGCCCGCGGTGTGGATCGCCACCTGTTGGGACTCGCCATGATGGCCCGGAAGACGGGGGAGCTGTCCGAGTTCTTCGACTCCCCGGGGATCGCGGCCATGCGCCACGACTTCCTGTCCACCACGTCCATCGGCGGTCCGGACCCGATCGTGCGCTACGCGTTCGCGCCCACCACACCCGAGGGCTTCGGTGTCACGTACACGACCCATACGGACGGCTACGAGTTCTGCGTGAACTACCGCCGGGACTCGAGTGAGGACCTGGAGGCCTTCGCGCACAATCTGACCGTGAGCGCGGAAACGTTCTGGGGATTCGTGAAGGGGCTGGCGGGGTGACGACGCCCGCGGAGCCGCCCACCGTTCGCACCACGTGCGCCATCGTCGGCGGCGGTCCGGCCGGCCTGGTGCTGGGTCTCCTACTGGCGCGTGCGGGTGTGGCGGTCACGGTGTTGGAGAAGCACGCGGACTTTCTCCGCGACTTCCGCGGGGACACCGTGCATCCCACCACTCTGGCCCTGCTCGACGATCTCGGTCTCGTCGATCGTTTCAAGGCCATTCCGCATTCCAGGGTCACCCACGTGGACCTCCCGGACCCCGAGGGCCGCCCGGTGCGCATGGTGGACTTCACCCGGTTGCCGGTGCGCCACCCCTACATCGCCATGGTCCCACAGTGGGATCTTCTGGACCTGCTCGCGGACGCGGCCGCCGCCGAATCCACGTTCTCGCTGCGCGCGGAGCACGAGGTCACCGGGGTGACGTGGGAGAAGGGGCGGGTGAGCGGCGTCGTCGTCGAATCGCCGGAAGGTACTGGACAGGTGGCGGCTGATCTCACGATCGCGTGCGACGGCCGCTGGTCCGTGATCCGCCGCGCCGTAGGGTTTCCGGCGCGGGAACGCGCCGTGGGCTTCGACGTCTGGTGGTACCGCCTGCCCACCGATCGCCGCGTGGGGGAGTCGCTGCTGCCGCGCTCGAACCGGGGGCGGGTGGCCATCGGCATCCCGCGCGACGGCTACATCCAGGTCGCGCAGCTGGGCCCCAAGGGTGCCGACGACGCCGTGCGCGCCCGCGGTCTCGACGCCTTCCGGGTCGACGCCGCGCAGCTCTTCCCGGAGGCGGCCGCCGGGGTGACCGGGATCGGGTCCATGGCGGACGTGAAGCACCTCGACGTGCGCCTGGACCGGCTGCGCCGCTGGCACGCCCCGGGGGTCCTGTGCATCGGGGACGCCGCACACGCGATGTCGCCGGTGGGCGGCGTCGGGATCAATCTGGCGGTGCAGGACGCGGTGGCTGCGGCCCGCATTCTGGCTCCGCTGCTGCGTTCTGGCGGGGCCTCCGGGCGGGCGGAGGCGCGTGCGTTGGCGCGGATCCAGCGACGCCGCATGGTGCCCACGGTGGTCATCCAGGGCATGCAGCGAATCCTGCACGCGGCACTGATCATGCCGGCGATCCGGGGCAGGGACCTGCGGCCACCGTCGTGGGTCGTGAAGGTCGTGCGGCGGGTCCCGTGGCTCAGTGCGTTCCCGGCGTTGGCGGTGGGCGTAGGACCGCGGCCGGAGCGGGCGCCGCGCTGGGCGCGACGCCCTTCCTGATCACCCACCCACGGCCGGGGCTTCCGGGACCTGCTCATCGGCATGGAACGAATGGATCGAGTCCAGGTCCCGGTCGAAGGCGTCCGGCGAGGCCAGGCGAGTGTTGCGTTCCCGGGCGCGAGCGCCGTCGGGCAGGTGGAGCATTTCACCCACGGTGACGGACGCGTCCACGATCTTGCGGGTACGGAAACGGCGACGCCGCTCGTACTCGGCACGCGCATGGTCCCAGTCGGTCGTACTGGAGAGTAGGTCGGATAGGACGATCGCGTCCTCGATGGACTGGTTCGCACCCCGGCCGTGGTGGGGGACGGCGGCGCCGACCTCCCGCAGGACAGCGGTCTGTTCGTAGATCCGGACGTCCAACCCCTTGCGCTGCAGATCGATGGCAAGGGTCAGACCGCCGATTCCCGCGCCGATGATGGCGATGCGCTGGGACATGTGAGCTCCTCCCGGGGTGACTGATCTTGAAACTACCCGGGGAAGGGGGCGCGCTGGTCCGGGGCGGGTGAGGTTACGAAGGGGGTAGGGGAATGCCCTCTACATTCCTCGATCATCGGTGCTGGGGGCGCGAGGACGAAGTCGTATATTTATTTCCGATTCATCCTCTTCGCCCGCGTGTATCCGGGAAAATTTAAGGAAATCGCCGCTTCACCTGGGTGATGCAGTACGCGCCGGTGTTCCGGCGGGCCCCGGCCAGGAGAATCAAGCTCTCGGACTCGCCTCCGATTATTCCCGAATATAAAGAGAGCACACTGTTGCCCGCGAGAGGCGGCGAAGTCATAATGGGGGGCACGTTAGGCCAGTTAAGACCATATTTCCAAGGGTGCGAAATCAATGCGCCACCTTATCGAATATCCATGCTGTTATTCCCGGCCCGCCACGGCATATATCCCTCACCGGCTGGTCGCCGGAAACATACAAGTAAGGTGGGGTGCTTATTAAGCCGTTAGATGATGGTGCTTCCTTTCCCAGCCAGGAGTGCAAAATGATGCGTAAGACCGCTGCTACCGCTGCCCTGTCCCTCGCAATCCTCACCGGTGTGTCGGCCCCCGCCATCGCCGCCGAGGAGAGCCCGGCTCCCGCCACGAGCCAGGAGACCAACGACGACAACGGCAACGCCGGCCTGTGGGATCTGGCCGGTCTCCTGGGTCTGGCCGGTCTGCTGAAGAAGAACAAGACCGTCCACAACGATCGCCACGTCGACCACACCACGGATCGTCGCCGCGACACCGGGACCACCAACGTGGACGGCACCACCCACCCGGGTCGCTGAGACCTCGTTCCGTAGGTTCTAGATCCAGGACCTGATGACTGGGGCCCACTCATTCGTGAGTGGGCCCCAGTCCTGTATCCGCAACATCAACTGCAGTGGAACGCGCGCTGTCATGTCGTGGTGTTCACGACCGCGCCCTGAACGCCGCCAACACCCCGCCCACCGTGAACACCACGGTCGCGGCGAGCACCAACAGCAGGGGCGCCGTCCACGCCCCGGTCGCGGTGTTCAAACCCCCGGCCAGGGGTGGCCCGATCGTGGCCGCGAGGTAGCCGATACCCTGCACCCGCGCGGACATCCGCGCCGCCTCGGCGGAGGAGCGGGCTACGCGGGCGACGATCGAGAAGATCGCCGTGAAACCGCCGCCCTGGGCCGCCCCGCCGATGAGCGACCACGCGATGAACCACCCCGGCGCGAGCATCAGGCCGATGGGTAGCGTGATCCACAGCGCTCCGATCAATGCCACCGGAACCCACGCGGGCGCCCGTGCGGCCAGGAGGGGCACGCCGAACGCCCCGATGACGGCGGCCACCTGGAACAGCGACGCCGAGGCCCCGGAACTCGCCAAGCTCAACCCCCGCGTGTCCGCGAGCAGCGCGGGTAGCCACGCCGTCACCGAGTAGTAGGCCATGGCCTGCCCGCAGAACGCCAGCGCGAGCAGCCAGCCGATGCTCCGCACACGCCCCGTCGCGTGAGCGATGTCGGGTTCCGCTGGCGGCAGCATCTCCGCGGGGGCCTCTGAAGTTTCGGGGGCCGACGGCGCGTGGGGGTTGGGGGCCGCGCCGCGGCCGGGGGCGTCGGGGGACGACGGCGTGTGGGCGGCTGGGGCGGCGTCGTCGCCGGGGCTGCCGGAGCGGCGTCGTGAAAGCAGGAGCCAGTAGCCGATGCCGGCGAGCGCCAGGACGCCCCAGGCCGTGAGGGCCCAGCGCCACCCCAGGGCGGCGGCGAGCGGCGCGGTGCCGAGCGCGGTGATCATGGACCCCACGTTGAGGGCCGCGGAGTAGGCGGCGGTGACCACGGAGACCTGGCGCCAGGGGACGTCGCGGCGGATGATGACCGGGATCACGATGTTGCCGATCGTAATCGACGCCCCGATGACCACGGTGCCCACCAACAGCAGGGGCGTGGAGCCGAGGGAACGGATGATGGTGCCCACTAGGACACCGATGAGGCAGAGCAGGACGGCGGCCTCGGGGCCCGCGCGTCGGATGACCGCGGAGGCCGCCGGGGTGACCACGGCGAAGAGGAACACCGGGAGTCCCGTGAGCAGCCCCGCCGCGACCGAAGACAGGCCGATGTCCGCCTGGATGTTCGTGATCACGGGCGTGGGCGCGATGATGGGCCCGCGCAAGCTCAGCGCCACGAGGATGATCCCGGCCACCACCCACGGCAGCCGTGCTCGGATGAAGTGATGCGTGCTCGTGGGGACTCCTCGGTCGATGTGCGTCCCCAGCATCAATATCAGATGGCGCAGCGGCTCGGGGAACGGAACCGTTCCCCGAGCCGCACGGGGTTGCCGGAGGGGGCTCACCCCCTCCGTGAACCCCTCACCCCTCCCGCTGCGCGAGAATGTCGTCGAGCGTCTCGCGCACGGCTTGGCGTGCTGCCACGCGGGAGCTGGCGGCGCGTTGCTGCTCGTGGTTGTCCGCGTCCTCGACGCGCTGCATCTCCTCCTGCTCCCGTTCCTTGGCCTTGTCGCGTGCGGATTCCAGGGCATCCCAGATGCTGTTTTCACTCATGCGTTCATTCGACCACTTGCCACGGGACGCGACAACCGTCTCGCGGCAGCGAATTTCGGACGGACCCCTTCCAGTCCTAAACCCGGCGGAAAGCTCCGGTGTGTGACGCTGGTCATACAGTTTGTCACGGCCACTGTTCCGGGTGCGCGTATGGGCGGGTCTCGGGGCAACGGCACCACTTCCCTGATCCAGAGGTTGTCACGTCCAGCACGACCGAAGGTCCCACGGACCATACCGCGGAGCATCCCGCGGCCCGAGAACACGACCCCCGCAAGGCCTGCAAAGCGCTGATCGGCGCCTACGTGGGCACGTCCCTCGAGTGGTACGACTTCTTCCTGTTCGGCGCCACCGCGTCCATCGTCTTCGCGCCCTTGTTCTTCGGCGGTGAGGACCCCGCGCTGGCCGTCCTGCGGATCGTGCAGGGCATGGCGGTCCGCGGCGAATGGGGCGGCGCCACCCTGCTGGCCGTGGAGAACGCCCCTGAGCACAAGCGCGGTTTCTCCGGCGCGGTGGTGCAGCTGGGTTCGCCCACCGGCACCATCCTGTCCTCCATGATCGTGGCCGCCGTGGTGGCCCTCTCGGGCGAGCGGTTCCTCGAGGGCGCGTGGCGTATCCCGTACCTGATCTCCATCGTCCTGGTCGCCGTGGGCGTGTGGATCCGGCTCAAGATCGACGAGACGGAGGACTGCAGGCAGGCCGAGGCCGCTCGGTCGGCGACGCCGCACGAGAAGCAGAGCGCGCCCGTCGCCGACACCCTGCGCGCCGCTCCCGGTCGCCTGATCGTGGGTATCGGCACCTACCTGTTCGGTAACGCCGACTTCTTCGTGCTGACCACGTTCATGATCAGCTACGTGACCAAGCAGCTCGGTCTGCCCTCCACCGTGATCCTCACGGCCATCGCATGGGGTGCCGTGGCGCAGATCGTGGTGATGTTCATCGCGGGCAAAGTCGCGGACAAGACCTCCCCGTCCATCGTGGAGGCCGCCGGCTACGCGATCGCCGCGCTCGTCGCTTTCCCCATCTTCTGGCTCGTGGACACCCGGGACACCGCCCTAATTACCGTGGCCATGATCTTGGGACTCGGCTTCGCCTCCATCCCGTACGCCCCCGTGGGCACCGTCCTGACCCAGTTGTTCCCGGTCAAGGTCCGCTATTCGGCCATCGTGTGCGGCGGAAGGCCCGGCCCGCCCAGAACACCGCTCGCGGCGTCACCTGACACCTCGGGCGGGAACCAGCGACGAAAGAGGAACAGAGTATGAGTGAACACCCCGTCCGGAACCTCACAGTGGTCAACGCCGTGGTGCACCAACCCGGCGGCCGGTTTAGCCGTGACCCCTGGGGGTCGTGGTCGAGGATGGGGTGATCACCACCGTCCACGACATGAGCAGCGGCCCCCTGGAAGTGGGCGCCTACCAGCGGCTGCCCACCGCGGAAGAGCTGACCACGCGCTTCCGGCCGTGCCCCCATGGTTGGGCGTGCCCTGAGCAGTGGGCTGCGGGGGGCGATCCACGGGATCGGGGACCGCGCCGTGACGCAAGTCTTGGACCTCATCGCGGCGTCCTCGACTGCGTTCGTGTAGGAGCTCGGGAATTCGCACATCAATAATTTGGGCCAGGAGCGCATGAACCGCGCCTATCCCATGCGCACCTTCCTGGACCGGGGGATCACGGCGCCCAGCAATTCGGACTTCCCCGTGACCACCGCCAATCCGTGGTTCGGGATCTACGCGTGCGTGACCCGCACGTCCGTCTCGGGTTGGGTCGCGGACACCGTCCAGAACATCACCGTGGCCGAGGCGCTCGACGCCTACACCGCGGAAGCGGCCAAGACGTCGTTCGGGGAGGACCGCCCGGGGCACATTGCCTAGGGGTTCCTGGGCGACCTGGTGCTGCTGGACCGCAACCCCCTCGACGTTCCCGAGTCCGAGCTCAAGGACATCGTCTCGGAGTTCACGGTGTGCGACGGTCGCATCGTGCACCGGGGGCGGGTGTAGCGCCGTTCCGGTCTGTCATGCGGTGATGGCGCGGCGTTCCAGTGCCCGGCCCGTCACTTCACCGTACCCTTGGGCTGCGGCGGGGTGGTGCCCTGCCCCGTGAAGTAGGCGATCACGCGCCCGTCGGCCTCCAGGACGACGTCGCAGATCTGATTCCTGCCGAAGCTCACCCGGCGCGTGGCGATCGCGGTGATCACCTGGCCGCTGTGCGCGGGAGCCGTGAACGTGATCTCGGCGTTGCGCGTGAGGATGGGGGAACCGGCGGTCGCGCAGCAGTACGCGAGCGTGGTGTCCGCCAGGGTGAACAGGTATCCGCCGTGGCAGACACCGTGGCCGTTGGCCATGAAGTCGGACACGGTCATGGACATGGTCACTCGGCCCTGTTCGATCTCACCGAGGTCCATGCCCAGGTGCAGGGGTGCGGGATCGTTGCGCAGGATCTCGTGCAGGAGTTCACGGATGGCGGTCATGTCGGTGGGGTCTGCGTACACGGTCACCCTTCGGTGCGGGGCCTGGCCGGGCCTGGAGGACCACTCCCGGGTGCGGGGTGGGGCGATACGAGAACACTCTAGAGTGCGGCCACCACTGGGCGGGCGCGTCCGATTTCTGACAGGCTGGCAACGGCTCCCGCGTCCCGTCGGTGCCGTCCAATGACCAGGAAGGGGTGGCACGTGAGCCGTGTCCACGAAGTCAAGGTCCAAGGGCCCTTCCGCGCCGTCGAATCGGCCATCGGGAGCCAGGACCTGCCGGAGGTGGCACGCTTGCTCGCGGAGCTCACGGTGGGGGAGGTCGTGGACCTGTTGGAGCGGCTGGGAGTGCGCCAGCGCGCCGTCGCCTACCGGATGCTGGCCAAGGACCGCGCGGTGACCGTGTTCGAACGTCTCGACGCGCCGCTGCAGCGCGAACTCGTGACGGGTCTGCGGGACGAGGAGGTCGCGGGCGTCGTCGAGTCCCTGGACACCGACGATCGCGTGAGTCTGCTGGACGAACTGCCTGCGGCCCTGGCCACCCGGCTGTTGAAGGGATTGCCGCCCTCCGAGCGCGAGCTCACCGCGGCGGTGCTCGGCTACCCGGAGAACTCGATCGGGCGGCGGATGAACCCCTCGTACGTCACGACCCACCCCGACCTGACGTGCGCCGAGAGTCTGGAACGGGTGCGCGGGGAACTGGAACGCACCCGCAATGTGTACACGGTCATGGTCACGGATCCGCAGCGGCGGCTCCTGGGCGTGACTAGCCTGCAGCGACTCATGGCAGCCCCTCCGGACACCCTCGTCTCACAGGTTATGGAGGAGGCGGACCGGGTGTCCGCGACGGAACCCCGGGAGCGGGCGGCGCGCCGGTGCGCGGCCCTGCGGGTGCTCAGCCTGCCCGTCGTGGACGACGAGGACCGCCTGGTGGGCGTGCTCACCGTGGACGACGCCCTGAACATTCTCGAGGACGCCGAGTCCGAGGACCAGGCGCGGCTCAGCGGTTCCGAGCCGTTGCGCAGGCCGTACCTGTCCACCCCCGTGTTCCGGCTCGTGCGCTCGCGCGTGGTGTGGTTGTTGGTGCTCGCGGTCAGCGCCGTGCTCACCGTACGGGTGTTGGAGACGTTCGAGTCCACCCTGGAACAGCTCGTGGTGCTGTCCGTGTTCATCCCGCTGCTCACGGGCACCGGCGGCAACACGGGTAACCAGGCGGCGACATCCCTGACCCGCGCGCTCGCCCTGGGGGACGTGCACACCCGGGACGTCGTCAAGGTCATGCTGCGCGAGATGCGCGTGGGACTGTGTCTGGGGCTGTTGTTGGGCGGACTGGGATTCGTGATCGTGGGGTTGATCTACGGGTGGGACATCGGCGCGGTGATCGGGCTGACACTGCTGGCCCTGTGCACGTTAGCCGCCACCGTGGGGGGATGTATGCCATTGATCGCACGCGCCATCGGGGCGGACCCGGCCGTGTTCTCCAACCCGTTCATCTCCACGTTCGTGGATGCCGCCGGGCTCGTGGTCTACTTCCTGATCGCCCGGGCGATGCTGGGGCTGGCCTAGAGCGGGAGCACCCCCAGGCCGGAGCCATTCACCCCGGTGCCCGGAGCGCCCTGCAACGCCGCAGTGGTCAAGCCCTCCGAGTACACCCCGCTGTCCGTGCTGGGCCTGATCCACGTGCTCAACCAGGTGCTCCCGGCGGACGTCCTGCACGTGGTGCCCGGCGGCGGCGAGGTGGGCAAGGCGCTGTCCGAACACGACGGTGTGGAGAAGATCATGTTCACCGGCTCCACCAAGACCGGCCAGGCGATCATGCGCTCGGCCGCGGACGGGCTCGCACGACTGACCCTCGAGCTCGGGGGCAACGATGCCGGTGTGGTGCTGCCGGACGTGGACCCGCAGGCCATTGCCGGGGACCTGTTCTGGGGTGCGTTCATCAACACGTGCCAGACGTGTGCCGCGCTCACGCGCCTCTACGTCCACGAGGACGTCTACGACTCCGTGTGCGAGGCGCTCGTCGCCGTGGCGCAGCAGATGCCCATGGGCAATGGCCGTGAGGAACAGAACGTCCTGGGTCCGCTGCAGAACAAGCTGCAGTACGACAACCCGTTGGTGGGCCAGGAGCAGAAGGGCTGCGGCAACTCCTCCGGCGACCCTTCTGAAAGCCTTCCTCGGGAATGGTGTGCGGGGGAAGGATGTTGTGGGTACTGACTAAGTACCAACAGCTTTCGACGAAGGGAAACATATGCCCACCCTGTTCGACCCGATCACCGTAGGAAAGTTCGAGCTCGCCAATCGTGTGGCCATGGCGCCGCTGACCCGGATGCGTTCCGACGCGGACGGTGTACCCAAGGACATGAACGTCGAGTACTACTCGCAGCGGGCGTCCGCGGGCCTCGTGGTCACGGAGGGGACGTTCCCGGCCGTGACGAGCCGCGGGTTCTGGGGTCAGGCCGGCATCGAGACCGCAGAGCAGGCACAGGGCTGGTCCCGGGTGGCGGACGCCGTACACAAGAAGGGCGGCGTGATCTTCCTGCAGATCATGAACGCCGGGCGGGTCTCCCACCCCGAACTCACCGGCGGCCCCCTGCCCGAGGCCCCCAGCGCGATCGGTGTGGACCAGGCGGTGCACGTGCCCAGCGGCAAGCAGCCCATGCCCACGCCCCGTGCCCTGGAGACCGACGAGCTGCCCCGCATCAAGCAGGAGTTCGTCGCCGCGGCCCGCCGCGCGGTGGACGCCGGGATCGACGGCGTGGAGATCCACGGCGCCAACGGCTACATCCTCCACGAGTTCCTCGCCCCGTCCTCCAACCACCGCACCGACGAGTACGGCGGCTCCCCGCAGAACCGGGCACGGTTCGTGATCGAGGTGGTGCGCGCCGTCGCCGAGGAGATCGGCGGGCAGCGCGTGGGGCTGCGGATCTCGCCCGAGCACAACGTCCAGGGCGCGATCGAGGACGACCACGACGACGTCGTGGCCACCTATGACGCGTTGCTCACCGGTCTGCGCGGACTCGACCTCGCGTACCTGTCCGTGCTGCACAAGGACGTGGACGGGGAGTTCGTGCGGGACCTGCGCCGTGACTTCGAGGGTGTGTTCTACCTCAACAGCGGCTTCAGCGTGGTCACCGAACTCGAGGAGGCGGAGCACATCATGAGCGCCGATCTCGCGGACGGCGTGGTGGTGGGCCGTGAGCTCATCGCCAACCCGGACCTGGTGGAGCGCTGGCGTGACGGGCTGGAGCTGAACACCCCGGATTCCACGACCTTTTACGTGGGCGGACCCAAGGGGTACGTGGACTACCCGTTCGCGAAGGTGGCGGCCCGGTAGGTACGGGTTCCTTCAGGAGGGTGGCAGCCGTCTGGACGGACGGCTGCCACCCTCCTGCGTTTCTTGGGTCGTGACTGGCGCCTCAGCCCGGGGACCCTCGGACGAGCGGCTGACCCCCTGCTTTAGCTGAGCACATGTCGATTCGCGGGGGTGATGCTGCTTTTGCTCCACTTCGCATTCCTCGACTACGTCAACTGCACGAAATAGCTGACCCTTGATCGGCCCCGACAACCGCTCGGGCTCGACGAATTGCCCTGTCATCAGCCTCGGCGCCACGTCGCGGCGGTGACCGAAGTGATCGGTATCAGGCCCGTCCGTTCGAGGATGGGCCGGGAATACTCCGTGCAGTCGACGTGGACGAAGCGCTTGCCTCGGACCTGGGCCGACTTGGCGCGCTGGGCCACGAGGGTGCAGTAGAGACCGCGGCCCGATGGCCCCCGGGTAGCATCGAGGTGTCGTCAGGGGATTATCCGCGCGTGTGGTCGGGTGCGCGGCGTCGGTCGTACCCAGGAGAATCCGTGAGCACTCGCCCACCCGCCGTCCCCGAACCCGCCCGGGACTCACCGTCCCTCTCGGCTGCGGGCGGATGGCCCTTCCTCATCACCGCGCTGGTTGGCAGGCTCCCCGCCGCCACGGTGCAATTGGGTCTGTTGCTATATGTGAGCGGGGCCGGTCTGGGCCTGGGGCTCGCGGGGATCACCGTGGCCGCCGCGGGACTCGGTTCCGCTGTGGGCGCGCCCGTGATCGGGCGGTTGGTGGATCGCTTCGGACCCCTGCCCGTGGTGCTCGCGGCCACCGTGGTGCAACTGCTCGGGATGGGATCGTTGCTCGCCGTGGTCCTTCACGACGCGCCCCGGTCACTGATCCTGGTGTGCGCCGCGGTGGTCGGCGCCGCGAACCCCCAGGTGGGAGCCATCGCGAGGGCCCGCTGGTCCGCCCTGGCCAGGCGCCGGGACACCCCCGGCCTGGTGGGCAAGGCCCTGGGGTACGAGACCGCGTGCGACGAGATCAGCTTCATCCTGGGGCCCGTGATCGCCGGGATCCTGGTGGGTGTACTCGGCCCGAATCCGGCGCTCTTGGTGCTCATGACGTGGGTCGTGGCGGGTCAGGGGTGTTTCATCGCCTACCTGGTGAGCCGCCGCGGCATGAGGGTGGACACGCAGACGCCCACCCCCACCGACGGCACCGCCCCACGGATCCGCCTGAAGGCCGTCCTCCCGCCCATGCTCGCGTGCCTGTGCGTGGGAACGGTCTTCGGCTCCACGCAGACCGCACTCACCGCGATCAACGCGGCCCGAGGGACCGATGCCTACACGGGCATCATCTACGGCTTCATGGGGCTGGGCAGCGCCGTGGCGAGCGTGCTGGTGTCCCGGCTCCCGGAGCGCGTGCCGCTCGCATGGCGCGTGGCCGGCGGAGCACTTCTCGTGGTGCTGGTGTCCGTCCTGCTGCTGCCGGTCCCCGGCTCGGTGGGTCTGGCGCTGCTGTTCACGGTGATCGGCCTGGGCGTCGGCTCCATCCTGGTCAGCGCCTACACGCGCGGTGAGCGCGTGGCCCCGTCCCACCGGATCGCGAGCGTCATGACCATGCTCACGACCTGCCTGGTCCTGGGGGTCTCCTTCGGCTCGGCACTGGGCGGGGTCCTGTCGGTCGTGCCGCGGCACGGGTTCCTGCTCACCCTCGGGGCCGGGGTGGCCGCCCTCCTGGTCTCGGTCGCCATCCACGCGACCCGCCCGCCCGGACGCCGCCGGGACGTCTGAGGACGGGGCCGCGCGGCGTCGTCGTCCCCGTGCTCGGACGACGACGCTGCGCCGCCTCCGCGACCCACCGCACCTGACGACGGGCAGACGGAAGGCGCGACCGGGGAGCTCCCGACCGCGCCTTCCACGGAATGGCAGTGCGATGACCAGAGCCCGGAATCAGCGACCCGCGGCGTTGCGCTTGTCCAGTGCCACGACCTCGAGAGCCTCCGTGCGGCTGGTGTGCAGGTCGTCGATGTTGCGCAGCGAACGGGACTTGGTCTCCTTGGCCGTGAGTGCGGCGATCACCGAGATCAGACCGGCGGCGCAGACCACGAGCGCCACGTTGAGCCAGGCGTCGCCCTCGGCGCCGGCCACGGCGGTGGCCAGGAAGGGGGTCACGCCGCCGGAGATCGCGAAGCCGATCTGCGTGCCCAGCGCGAGCCCGGACACACGGACCCGGGTGGGGAACATCTCGGCGTAGAAGGACGGCCAGATGCCATTGGCCATGGAGTAGAACACGCCGGAGAGCACCGCACCCAGGAGGAAGATCAGGACCCAGTTACCGGAGGACACCGCGCCCAGATAAGGGAACATGAGCAGCGAGGAACCGATCACACCCATCACGAAGATGGGCTTGCGGCCCACCCGGTCCGCGAGCAGCGCCCACGCGGGGATGGTGAACAGGGCCACGAAGTTGGCGAGCACGGACACCCACAGCATGGTGGAGCGTTCCAGGCCCACGACCGAGGTCGCGAAGGACAGGGACCACACCAGGAACACCACGTTGACGGTGTTGATCAGCGCGGCCGCGGCGATCCGGATCACGGCGGCCTTGTGGTACTTGAGCATCAGGGCCAGCGGGGTCGCGGGCTTCTCGCCGGGGGTCTCGGCCTGGGCGTCCTCGAAGGCGGGCGGCTCCTCCAGGTGGCGGCGGATCAGGTAGGCGACCAGGACCACTACGGCGGAGATCCAGAACGGGACGCGCCAGCCCCAGCTGAACAGCTGCTCCTCGCTCAGCAGCAGGGTGAACGGGATGAACACGGCGGTGGCCAGCAGGGTGCCGAACTGCGTCCCCTGCAGGGTCCACGATGTGGTGAACGCACGGTGGCCATCTCGGCGTGCTCCAGGGACACCGAGATGGCACTGGCCTGCGCACCCGAGGCGGACAGGCCCTGGATCACGCGGCACAGCACGAGCAGGGCGGGTGCCAACAGGCCCACCTGGTCGTACGTGGGCAGGCACCCGACCAGGAACGTGGCGCCGCCCATCATGAACAGGGTCAGCATCAGGACGAACTTGCGTCCCATCCGGTCACCGAGCGGGCCCATGATGAGCGCCCCCAGCGGCCGCACCACGTAGGCCACGCCCACGGTGCCCATGGCCAACAGGATGGCCACACCCGGGGACGCGTCCTTGGGGAAGAACAAGTGGTTGAGCACGAGCGCCGCCGCGGTGCCGTATACCGCGAAGTCGTAGTACTCGAGCGCGGAGCCGATCCAGCTGGCCAGCGCCGCCTTCTTGGGGGTCTTGACGTTCTCGGGGCGTGCGTCGGTCAGTTGTCCCGACGACGCCGCCGGGGCCGGCGGGTGGATCGGCTGATCCGGTCCTGGGGTCGTGCTCATGAGCGGGTCCTTCCGTGGGGCGTCATCGCGTTAGCAATTGCCAAATAATGAAAATCACTTCCGAATACTTGAAACCAAGAATGGTGTGGGTCACACTGTTCGTCAAGTGGTCGAGAAAAATGCCCGTTAGCGAATCAGGAGTTGAGTGTGAGCCCCAACGCATCGCAGCCGCGCGTCGCGGCGTCGGTGGCCCAGGAACCGGCCCAGGAACCGGAGCAGGAATCCGGCCGGGAACCGGAGCGAGAAGGCGACCGGGAACCGGGTCGGGAGTCCGGGGAGGGCGGGGCCGGTAGCCGGTCCCGGGCCGCTGACCGTTCGGGAACCGTGCGCAAGGGGCTCGCGCTGCTCGAGATGCTGGCCGAGTACCCCCACGGGGCGACCGCCGGGCAACTCGTGGCGGACTCCGGCTACGCGTTCAGCACGTGTTACCGCTTGCTGAGCACCCTCGTGGACGCCGGGTACGCGGAGTACGAGCCCGCGACCAAGCAGTACCGGTTGGGTCTGCTGCTCTTCGCGATGGGACAGAAGGCGGCCACGGCCAGGGGTTACGCCGGCACCGCACTGCCCGTCATGCGGGAGGTCGTGGAGGCGACCGGCGAGAGCTGTCTGCTGGCCGTGCTGGACGGGGACCGTTTCCTCACCGTGCACACCGTGGACGGCCCGCACCACCGCATCACCACGGACCCGGGGGACCGGGGGGAGCTGCACACCTCCGCGCTCGGCCGGGTGCTGCTGGCTTTCACCGCACCGGGCGTCCGCGATGACCTCGTGGCGTCCCTCGACCTCAGCGCGCGCACGGAGCGCTCGCTCACCGACCGCGAGCGCTTGCGCGCGATCCTCACGCAGGTCCGGGAGCAGGGGTGGGCCCTGCAGGACCAGGAGCACGACGACGGTATGGCCGCCCTGGCCGTGCCCGTCATGTCCCCAGGTGCTCCCCTCCAGGCGGCGCTCGCGCTCGCCGCGCCCGTACACCGGTGCGATCCCACTGAGCTCATCCAGAACGTCCCCCTGTTGCGGGAGGCCGCGGACCGACTCGCGGTGGTGCTTCCGCAGCGCAGCTGATGTTCGGGTCCGGGCTCCCCGGGCCCTGAATTCGCACCTCTTGACCACGGCACACACTCCCCGGAAGGAGTCCCATGTCCACTCGCAACGAGTCCTACCTGGTGGGTTTGATCGGCGACGGCATCACCCAGAGCCTCACCCCGCCCATGCACGAGGCCGAAGCGGACCGGCACGGTCTGCGCTACCTCTACCGCCCCGTGGACCTGGGGGTGATCGGACGCCCCGGCACGAGTGTGGGGGACCTCTTGCGGGCCGGGCGTGATCTGGGGTTCAACGCCTTCAACATCACGCACCCGTGCAAGCAGCTCGTGCTCGAGCACCTGGACGAGATCGATCCGCGCGCCGAGGCCATCCAGGCCGTGAACACGGTGCTCATCCGGGAAGGAAAGTTCATCGGGTACAACACGGACTGCTCGGGGTTCACCACCGGATTCGGGCACGGTCTGCCCGGCGTGACCGTGGGGTCCGTGGTGCAGTTCGGTTCCGGCGGGGCGGGGTCCGCGGTGGCCGAGGCCCTGCTGTCCCTGGGTGCGCAGCGGCTGTGTCTCGTGGACGTGGACGTGGCCCGCGCCGCCGAGCGAGCGAGCGAACTCGCCGCCCGCTACCCGGACGCGGTGGTGGAAGCCGTCACGGCCGAACGGGCCACGGAGCACATCGCGGCGGCCGACGGCGTGGTCAACGCGACCCCGGTGGGGATGCACCACCACCCCGGGACGCCTTTCGACGTGGGTCTGTTGCGACCGGAGCACTGGGTCGCGGACGTGATCTATCTTCCGCTCGAGACGCCCCTGGTACGGGCGGCGCGGGCTCTCGGGTGCTCGGTGCTGGACGGTGGACACATGGCCGTGGGGCAAGCAGTAGATGCGTTTGCATTGATCACGGGGGTTGCCCCGGACAGTGCCCGCATGCGCCGGCACTTCCTGGAGCTCACCGGCCAGGGCGACGACGCCGTTACCGTCCCCGCGTCCGCTCCCGAGGGTGAGCGCAACCACGAGAAACAGGAGGGTGTCCTGTGAGGACCAGTATCGCCACGGTGTGCTTGTCCGGAACCCTCGAAGAGAAGATGCGGGCGGCGGCCTCCGCCGGGTTCGACGGGATCGAGGTCTTCGAGCCGGACCTGGTGGTCTCGCCGTCGTCGCCCGAACAACTCCGAGAGCTCGCAGCGGAGCTGGGGCTCTCCCTGGACATGTACCAGCCGTTCCGCGACGGCGTGGAGGTGGCCCCGGAGACGTTCCCGGATTCCCTGCGCCGACTGCGCGCCAAGTGCGAACTCATGAACCGGCTGGGCACCACGGTGCTGCTCGTGTGCTCGAACGTGGCTACCGGTGTTCTGGACGACGACCAGGCGATCGCCGAGCAGCTGCGGACCGCGGGCGACGTCGCCGACGAATACGGGATCGACCTGGCCTACGAGGCTCTCGCGTGGGGCGCGCACGTCAACGACTGGCGCCACGCACACCGGATCGTGGAACTCGCGGACCACCCCCGGGTCGGGACGTGCCTGGACAGCTTCCACATCTTCTCCCGCGGGGACACCGTGGCCGGGGTGGAAAAGTGCGACCCGGACAAGATCTTCTTCGTGCAGCTCGCGGACGCGCCCCTGCTCCAACAGGACGTGCTCTCGTGGTCGCGCCACCACCGGGTCTTCCCGGGTGAGGGGGACTTCGACCTGGTGGACCTGTTGGGCCGCCTGCACGAGTGTGGGTACGCCGGGCCCGTGTCCCTGGAGATCTTCAACGACTCGTTCCGGCAGGCGGACGTCTATCGCACGGCCGTGGACGGGTTGCGGTCCCTGCGCTGGCTCGAGGACCAGACCGCGGACGTCGTGCGCGACGCCGGCGGGGAACCCGAGCGCGAGCCGCTCGTGCTCACCGATCTGCCCGCTCCGCAGACCCCCGACGACTGGGACTTCGTGGAGCTGCGCACCCGGGAGCTCGGGCGCGTGACCCGGTTGCTACATCAGCTGGGGTTCTCCCTGGCCGGGCACCACCGCTCCAAGGACTCGGTCCAGGCGTGGACGCAGGGGCCGGTGCGGATCGTGGTCTCGGAGGACCCGGGGGCCACCGTGCAGCCCACGCGGCTCGCGGCCCTCGGCTTCCAGGTCGCGGATCCCGACCTCGCCGCGTACCGCGCGGAACGCCTGCTCGCCCGGGCCGTGGATCGCGCCCAGCAGCCGGACGAGACCGTGCTGCACGGCGTGCTCGCGCCGGACGGGACGGAGTTATTCTTCGGCCCGCACGGCAACCATGGGGTGCCCCCGTGGCTCGGGGAGTTCGGCGCGGACCAGGACGACGCGGCGTCGGGCGCCCTGATCACGGGCGTGGACCACGTGAACCTGGCCCAGCCGTGGCAGCACTACGACGAGGCGGTGCTGTTCCTGACGTCCCTGCTGAACCTGCATCCCACGTCCTCGCAAGAGGTCGCGGGGCCGTCCGGACTCGTGCGCTCGCAGGTCATGCGCTCGGAGGGCAACACCGTGCGGATCCCCCTCAACGTGGCGCCCATGGCCGCGGAGCAGGGCGCCTTCACGGGCGCGGCCTACCCGGAGCACGTGGCGCTCGCGTGCTCGGACGTCGTCGCGGTGGCACGCCGGGCACGACGCCGCGGGCTCGCTTTCCTGCCCGTGCCGCGCAACTACTACGAGGACCTCGTGGCCCGCTTCGACCTGGATCCTGAGTTCGTGGCCGAGCTCGAATCCCACGGGCTGCTCTACGACCGGGACGAGCACGGGGAGTTCCTGCACTTCTACACGGCCACGCTGGGCGAGGTGTTCGTGGAGGTCGTGGAACGCCGCGGCGGCTACGAGGGCTTCGGCGCCCCCAATGCTCCCGTCCGGTTGGCCGCGCAGTACCGGGAGTTCGGGGGCTGAGCCCGGTCGGTGGCCTGTGAGAGCATGCCGCGCCATGATGGGGCCATGGATACGCCGGAGATCGAACCCACCGCGGAGCCGCCGAGGCAGCACGGGTCAAGGGGTGCGTCGGATCCCGTGCTGTCCCGGCTGGCCCGGGAGGAACCCCTGACATGGTGGAATCCCGCGGTGGACAGCGCCCGGGGGCTGGCGGCTTCCGGGGTGGACCCGGCCTTGGTCGACGACGCCGCGGCGCGCCTCGAGCGGTTCCGGCCCTGGATTGCGGCGACCTTCCCCGAGACCGCGCCCGCGCGGGGGCTCATCGAGTCGCCATTGGACGAGGCCGGCGAGTGGCAGCGCGTTAGCGGTATCCGGACGGGGCGGGTCCTGCTCAAACGTGACGACATCCTCCCCGTGAGCGGTTCCATCAAGGCCCGTGGCGGGGTGCACGAGGTCCTGCAGTACGCCGAGACGCTCGCGGTGCGCCACGGCCTGCTGCCGGAACCACCGCGGCCCGGACCGGACTACACCGTGTTCGGGGCCGAGCCCTTCCGCCGGCTCATGCGGGAGCACCGCGTGGTCGTGGGTTCCACGGGAAACCTGGGGCTGTCCATCGGGATCATCGCCGCGGCGCTCGAGCTGCGGGCCACGGTGCACATGTCCGTACACGCGCAACAGTGGAAGAAGGATCTGCTGCGCTCGCGGGGAGTGGAGGTCGTGGAACACAGCACCGACTACACGGAAGCCGTCGCGGCGGGGCGTGTGGCCGCCGAGGCGGACGAGTCGGTGCACTTCGTGGACGACGAACACTCGCTGAGCCTGTTTGCGGGGTACGCCGTGGCGGGGGCGCGGGTGGCCCGGCAATTACATGACCTGGGTGTCGCTGTGGACGCTGAGCATCCCCTGTACGTGTACCTTCCATGTGGCATCGGGGGAGCCCCGGGCGGCGTGGCCTACGGATTGAAACGGGAATTCGGGGATGCAGTGCACTGTGTGTTCGTGGAACCCACCCGCGCACCCTGCATGCTCCTGGGTGTGTACACGGGTCGTCATGACGGGATCTCGGTGGCGGAACTGGGGTTGGACACCCGCACGGTGGCGGACGGGCTCGCGGTGGGGCGGGCCTCAGGATTCGTGGGTCGAGCCGTGGAAGGGTTGCTCGCCGGTTACGTCACGTGCACGGATGAGGCGATGTTGTCCCAGGTCAGGAGCCTGTATGGCGCGGAGGGCATGGTGGTGGAGCCCTCGGCCGCCGCGGCCCTGGACGCCCTGCGGCGCGTCGCCCACGAGGGAGCGGGGGAGAACCCGATGAAGATCCCCGACGGGGCCACCCATCTGGCCTGGCTCACCGGTGGTGGCATGCTCCCGGATCACGTGCGGGCGGGATACCTCGCATGACGCTCCGACAACCGACGTTCCAGGGACCGACGCCCCCACCATCGATCCCTCAAGGACTGAAGTACGCAGACCTGGCAGGGAGGTGATGAGAGCCTCCTCATCAGAAGATGCACACAGTGCAATTACTGCCGTACGATGGATCACGTGTTGACCACGTTGCTGTCCGGATGCGCCGACGACCGTTCGGGTGAGCCTCGATCAGGGGAGCCCAAGGACAAGCGCGAAGCCATCCGGCTGCGCAATCGGCGGGCCATCATCGCGGCCGCGGGTGAACTGGCCACCGAGCTGGGCACCGACCGCGTGACCGTCAACGAGTTGGCCGCGCGGGCGGGGGTCTCCCGCCGGACCATCTTCAACCACTTCCCCTCGGCCCAGGACGCGGTGTTCGAGTACCTCTCGGAACTCGTGGCAGGGCTGATCGACGGGGTGCTGCGGGATCTCCCGGAGCCGACGACGCCGAAGGGTACGACAGCGGCGACGTCGGACGTTTTCCTGGGGGACGTCTACCGGCAGTTGATCGGATCGCTGCGCACCCACACCCTGATCGAGGAACTCCAACCGGTGTTCTCCGTGGACCTGCAGGACACCCCCGCGGCCTCGCTGTGGGGATTCAGGGTGACCCGCACCGCCGTGGACCGCTTGAACGAGGTGCTGCGCGAACGACTGCCGCAGCACTCGTCCTTCGAGACGCACTTGGTGGCCACCACGCTCATCAACTCGTTCGCTGAGTGCCTCGACGAATGGGTTGCGCGCACCGGGGGCGAGCTGGACGAGCGGGGTCGCCGGATCTGGGACGAACTGTTGACCACCGCGCTCGGCGTCCTGGGGCGGGGCTTCGATTCCTGATGCCGCGCACCGATCCGAAACCCTGACCAGCACCACCGGCGAGCCCCCGACGCCGGGGCCCGAGACCGCAGACCGGCGCCGCGGCGTCGTCGACAACCGCACAGCACCCATGGACCGATCAGCCGCCGCCCCGCGCGACGCACCCACCAGAGAACTTCCGATTCAGTAGGAGAATCCCGTGGCACGACTTCTGTACAGGCTGGGCAAGAGCGCAGCCTCCCACGCGTGGGCGGTGATCTTGGTATGGCTCGCGGTGCTTGCGTTGGCCGTGGGCGGGGTCGCCATGTCGGGTGTGAACCTGAGCAACGCCATCACGATCCCGGGCACCGAGACCCAGAACCTCGCGGACCGGCTCAAGGACGAACTCCCGGAGGCGAACCAGGGTACCGGGCGCGTCGTGTTCTTCACGGAGGACGGCTCCGAGTTCACGCAGGCCCAGAAGGACGGCATCGCCGAGGCCCTGAAGGCCACCGAGGACGTGGACCAGGTGGCCTCCACGAGCAACCCGTTCCAGACGCAGCAGCAGCTGGACGACGGTCGGCAGCAGTTGCGGGACGGCCGCCAGCAGCTCGAGCAGGGCGAGCAAGCACTCGCACAGCTGCGCCAGAATCTGCCGCCGGGCGTGAGCGAACAGCGCATCCTGCAGCAACGCGGGATCGACCCGCAGCAGATCGCCCAGCAGAAGGCCCAGCTCGAAGAGGGTGAACGGGCCACGGAACGCATGGGTGACTACCGCGTGGTCTCCCGGGACGGCAACTCCGCGATCAGCGTGGTGAGCTTCTCGGTGGACCAGACCTCCGTGGAATCGGACACCAAGAGCGCAGTGATGGACGCCATCAAGGACCACCCCGTGGACGGCGTGGACGCCGAGTTCTCCCAGGAGCTCGCGCAGGACATCTCTTCCCTGGTGGGTCCGGCGGAGATCGTGGGCGTGATCATCGCGGCCCTGGTGCTGCTGATCATGCTGCGCGCCGTGGTCCCTGCGGCGCTGCCCGTGCTGACCGCGCTGTTGGGCGTGGCCATCGCCACGAGCGCCACCCTCGCGTTCTCCGGCGTGATCGACATGATGTCCGTGACGCCCATGCTCGGCGTCATGCTGGGCCTGGCCGTGGGCATCGACTACTCCCTGTTCGTGCTCAACCGGCACCGGCAGCAGTTGCGACGAGGTATGCCCGTGCGGGAATCCATCGGGATGGCCGTGGGCACCTCCGGAACCGCCGTGTTCTTCGCGGCGCTGACCGTGATCGTGGCCCTAGTGGCTCTGAACGTCACGGCGATCCCGTTCCTGGGACTCATGGGCACCGTGGCCGGTGTGGCCGTGGCGATCGCCCTGCTGTTGACACTCACACTCACCCCTGCTCTGCTCTCCCTCGCCGGGCGGCGTGTGCTGCCCAGGAAGGTGCGGGACGCCGCGCCCCGCGAGGAGAACATCGACGAGCACGACGTCCCCCTGCACCTGCGCCACCCCTGGATCACCACCCTGGCGTGCGCGGCCGTGCTCATCGTGCTCGCGCTGCCGGCCCAGACCATGCGCCTGGGCCTGCCGGACGCGTCCACCGAACCCCAGGACAGCACCCAGTACCAGGCCTACCAGCGCATCGCGGACGACTTCGGTGCGGGTGAGAACGGACCCCTCGCCGTGGTCGTGGACCTCCCCGGGGGTCTCAACGATGCCGAGGCCACCGACAAGATGAACACGGTGGCGGACCGCTTGGCGCAGCAGGACGACGTGGCCAACGTGCTCCCCGGTGTGACCACGGACGACAACACCACCGGCGTGATCCAGGTGATCCCCTCCTCGGGACCCGCGGACGCCGCGACCGAGGAACTCGTCAACAACATCCGGGACCTCAACGGCGACCTCCAGGCCAACGAGGACGTCCACGTGGGTGTGGCCGGCACCACCGCGGCGAACATCGACGTCTCCCATTTGCTGGGCGAGAAACTGCCCCTCTACCTGGGCGTCGTGCTGATCATCTCGCTGTTGTTGCTGCTCATGGTCTTCCGCTCCATCCTGGTCCCGGTGATCGCCACGCTGGGCTTCCTGCTCTCCGTGCTCGCGGCCTTCGGTGCCGTGGTGGCCGTGTACCAGTGGGGTTGGGGTGGCGCCGTGTTCGGCGTGCACGATCCCGGGCCCATCCTCAGCTTCCTGCCCACGCTGATGATCGGCATCCTGTTCGGCCTGGCCATGGACTACCAGTTGTTCCTGGTCTCCGGGATGCGCGAGGCCTACGCCCATGGGCACCCCGCGCGCCAGGCCGTGGTCTACGGCTTCAAGGCGGGCCGCTCCGTGGTCACCGCCGCGGCGATCATCATGATCTCCGTGTTCGCGGGCTTCATCTTCGCGGACATGGCCATGATCCGGCCCATCGGCTTCGCACTCGCGATCGGCGTTCTCCTGGACGCGTTCGTGGTGCGCATGCTCCTGATCCCCGCGGTCATGCGTTTGCTGGGCGAGAAGGCCTGGTGGCTCCCGCGCTGGCTGGACAAGATCCTCCCGCACGTGGACGTCGAAGGTGAGTCCCTCGCCGTGCAGGGTGCCGGGCAGTCCGGCACGGTCTCCGCGGGCGACGCCGCCGTGTCCGCCCCCGTCACCGGTCGCCATCGCGCGGTGTCGGGGAAGCGCCGGGAAAAGTCCGGTCACGGGCAGCACGCCGCGACCGCCGCCGTGGCCACCGCGGGTGCGGCCGGTGCGGCCGGTGTTTCCGGTCGGACGACGTCGCACGGTCACCGTGCCGGGGCCGGCGAGCGGACCCACGGTCACGTCGGGAACCACCGCACCGCGGCCGATCACCGTGCCACCTACCACCGGGGATCCGAGCGCCGCTCGGCCGGGCAGCACCATGCCACCGGGACCCCTCTCGGTGCCGTGGCCGATGACGCCCAGCGCCGCGGTGAGCCCGAGGGCGCTGCCGAGAATGGGGGCTCCCGCGAAGACGCCGCAACGCCCGGAACCGCGGGGACCCAGCGGCGTCGCGGTCGGCACGCGGCGGCTTCCACGAGCACGTGCATTGCCGAGGACCGGGCCGCCAAGCCGGCCGCGGACGTGATCGTGCGCGCCGCGGACCCGGTGCTGCGCGCCACGAACCAGGCGTTGCGGGTGCTCCCGGACGTGCTGGATTCCGAGGAGAAGCTGCTCGAGTCCCTGGCCGTGCGCGGCGAGGAAGCGGCACCGCACAAGGCGATGCACAAGCGCGCGAGCTTCGAGAAGGTCATGGTGGCCGGGTACCCGGTCATCGTCGCGCGGCCCAAGGCAGCCATCACCCGGGCGGACGCCCCGGTGGTCGTGCATTGGCACGGCGGAGCGTACGTGAACCCCATGACCACGGTGCACTGGCGCTGGATCGACGCCCTGATGCAGCGCACCGGGGTCACCGTGGTGGTGCCGGGCTACGGGCTCGCCCCCGATCACACGGTGGACGAGGCGCTCGAACTCGCCGACGGCGTGTGGGACCTGGCCCGTTCGTTCGGCCCGCGCGTCTTCCTGTCGGGCGACTCCGCCGGCGGTGGTCTGGCGTTGGCCCAGGCCATGCGACTGCGGGACGCGGATGATCTCGGCGTGGCGGGTTTGATCCTCATGGCCCCGTGGGTGGACACCACGGTGACGAACCCCCAGATCGAGGCGTACCGGGACGCGGACCACATGCTCGGTACCGACGGCGCTCGGGCCGCCGCTCGTTGGTGGGCCGGCACACGGGACGTCACTGACCCCATGGTGAGCCCCGCGTTCGGCGACGTGCGCGGACTACCCCGCACGTTCGTGCTGCAGGGTGACCGGGACATGCTCTACCCGGACACCATGGAGTTCGTGGCCGAGCTGGTGCGAGCAAACGTCGACACCACCGCGGTGGTCTGCGAGGGCGGACCGCACGTGTACGCGCTCATGGTCTGGTCCTCCCGCGCGTCCGAGGACCTCGACCACGTGGTGCGGTGGATGAACCGCTGACCCCGTCGTGAACATGACTGTGCCCCGCAGGGTGACCTGCGGGGCACAGTCATGTCATGGGGCGGTGAGCCCCCGATTGAGCAGGCTTGTTCCGACCGGGTGGATTCGCCGGTCAGCGCCGGTGAAGGGCCGGTCCTGATCGGCCCTGTTCAGTCCTGCGACCCCTCGGAGTCCTTCTGCACGTTCTGCGAGCGGTCCTCGTCCGAGCCCTTGTCGTGCTCCAGGACCACGTTGTCGTGGTGTTCCTGGCCGGTGGCCACCTGGATCTTGCGCGGCTGGGACTTGGGGGACACGGGGATGGTCACGGTCAGCACGCCGTTGTCGTACGCGGCGGTGATGTTCTCCGTGTCGATGCCCTGGCCCAGGTTGAGCTGGCGGACGAACGAGTGGCTGCGGCGCTCGCGCACGATCCACTTGGTGTCCTTCTCCGCGGAGGGCAGACGACGCTGCGCACGGATGGTCAGCAGCTGACCGTCCACGTCCACGTCCACGCTCGTGGGATCGATGCCCGGCAGGTCCGCGGCAAGGTAATAGTTGGCGCCCTGACGGTAGAGGTCCATGGGCATCTGCTCCAGGCCGTTGCGGCCAGAGAGGACCTGGTTGGCAAAGTTCTGGACCTCGGAGAACGGGTCGAATGTAGCCATGACGATTACTCCTTCACTCTGCGGCACCCACGTGCTGTGCCCCGCGATCCGGTCGATTACCCGCGTGGAGCCATCACGTTTCTTGAGTCTTTGTGACTCAACAACGTCTAATGTAGCAGGCTGTCGACGGAAGTGCTAGTCATTGACGCACGAAAGCTGAGTGGCACTGACTCAAGCAGCGGGCGGGCCTGTTGCAGCGGCGTCGGCGGCGCGTAAGATCGAGTCACCAGTGACACCCGAACGCTTTGAGGAGGCCCCCGTGCCCAAGGCGAAGAAGAACGGCCACGCGCGTCAGGACGAGATCCCGTCCACGCTGCAACGCTCGGACGAGAACGCACAGGACACGTTCGCGCAGACCTACGACTCGGCGCAGGAGGAATACCACGACGACGCTCGGGCGGCGCGCACCGCGTGGTCGGCCGTCAAGCACACCCACGAGAAGGTCGGGGACCACTGGGAGCCCAAGGAGCACAACGGGCCCTCGGACGACAGCGCCGAGAAGGGCGGTCTGAACTCGGAGGACACCGCCGGCGGGGTGGACGCTAATGCCGGCAAGGAGCACCTGTACGAACTCGCCCAGGAACTGGACATCACGGGACGCTCGGACATGGCCAAGGACGAATTGGTCGAGGCGATCGACAAGGCCAACCGGAAGAAGACGCGCGAGGCCCGCGACTGAGGTTCACCGCTCGGCGGGCTCATACCCTGCGGGTTTGTGACTGCTGGCCTGCGATCGGTGGGTCTACAACTGGCGGGCCAGGAAGACCGAGGCCGTGGTGGCGTCGTGGAAGGAATCCACGGGCTCGTAGCCGCGCTTGCGGAACATCGCGATCCCCTCGGTCATCTCCTCGTTGAGGGAGACCACGGCCGTGGTGGCGCCGAAAGCGCGCACCTTGTTCTCGAGTGCCCGCACCAGGGTGCGCGCGTGGCCCTGTCCGCGGTGTTCCGGGGTGACCCAGATCCGGCGCAGTTCCACGCGGTCATCGTCGAGTTTGCGCACCGCGCCGCACGCGATGACCGAGCCCGTGACCAAATCCGTCATGAGGAAGAAATCCCCGTGCGGCGGAGTGACGTCCTCCGGGGCGGTGACCTCGGTGAGTTCGGGATCGAAACCGCCGTCGATCCGGTTGTTCAACTCGCTGAAGTACGCGCTCAGGGCGCGCAGCGTGTGCTCACTGGCGGCCTGACCTTCCACGATACGAACCGGTGCGGTGACGTTCATCCCACCATGGTGACACCTTGGTGTGCTGTTCACCAGCGCCCGTGTCAGGTAGCTTTCGTTCGTGACCGAGACCCGCCCCGGCCCCAAGCCGCGTATCTCCATCCTGGTTCCCACTCCGCTGCTGATCACGGAAATCACGGAACCGGCTGCGCATCGTAACCGTAGTTCCCACGAGTCGGACGTGCACATGCACCCCGGCGGGCAAGGGCTGTGGGTCGCCCGGATGGCCGGGTCGCTGGGGGTGGACGTGTCCGTGAGCGGGCCGTTCGGCGGGGAACTGGGCTCGCTGATCCGCACCATGCTGGACGGGTTGGGCATGCAGGTCAATGCTGTGCGCTACGGATACGGCAACGGTGGATACGTCTACGACCTGCGCGGTGAGGACCGGGAGACCGTGGCCCACATGCCGCCCCCGGAGCTCTCCCGCCATGAACTGGACGATCTCTACGGCACGGCGTTCGTGGACGCGCTCGCCTCGGACGTCCTCACGGTTACCGGGGCCGAACCCGGGGACGTGGTGCCGGCGTCGTTCTTCGGCCGCCTTATCCGGGACACGCGGGATGCCGGGACCACCGTGGTCGCGGACCTCAGCGGCAAGCCCGCACTGGCGGCCGTGGCGGCTAACGTGGACGTGCTCAAGATCAGCCACGAAGAGGTGCTCGATCTCGAGCTCGTCGCGGAGGACACCGCGGAGGCCCTGGTGAGCGCCGGACACATGCTGCTCGAACGCGGTGCGGGCGCCGTGGTGATCTCACGCGCCAAGGACCCCGCGCTGCTCGTGGAGAAGGATTCCGTGCGGGAGGTCTCCGCGCCGTCCATCACACCGCTGGACCACCGAGGGGCGGGGGACTCGATGACCGCGGGGATCTCGGTGGGTCTGGCGCGCGGTCTCGATCTCGTGGAGGCCGTGGCCCTCGGTGCATCAGCGGGAGCGCTGAACGTGGCGCGCCGCGGCCTGGGGACCGGCAACCGCACGACCATCGAGAAGTTCGCCCGCGAGATCACGGTGCGCACGCTGTCCTGACGTTCCGGGTGCTTGACCTGTGGCTCTCCGATTCGGTGCCACGACCCGGCTCCGGCTCGACGCGCCGAGCAGTTCGGTCTGACGCCCAGTGCACCCTGACCGGACGTGGTCGCGGGCAGTTCGGCCCGTGTGAAGCGTGACCGGGTTGGTCCTCCTGGGTGGCATGGCCCGAATACCGGGCTCTGGTCCGCGTGACGGGCGCGTGTCACCATGGTGCACATGCACATCCTGGTCACCAATGACGACGGCATCTCGTCCCCGGGGCTCGCGGTTTTGGTGCGCGCTGCATTGGATCGGGGGCACACGGTGAAGGTGGCCGCACCCGCCGAGGAGTACTCGGGTGCGAGTTCCTCCCTGTCTGGGGAGGAGATCGACGGCCGGATCGCGCTCGTCGCAGCCGCGCCGCCCGGGATGCCGCGCGACGTGGACTGCGTGGGCGTGAAGGCCGCACCCGCATTGATCGCGTTCCTGGCGTCCTATGGTGCGTTCGGCCAGCGGCCCGATCTCGTGCTCTCGGGGGTCAACCTGGGCGCGAACACGGGCAAGGCCACATTGCATTCCGGTACCGTGGGGGCGGTCCTGACGGCCGCGTCCCACGGGATCCCCGGCATCGCGGTGTCCATCACGTCCGGCGCGCCGCAGCACTGGGACACCGCGCACCTGGTCACCCGGTTCGCGCTCGAGCGATGGGAGACCCGTCCGTTCGACGAGTGGATCCTCAACATCAACGTCCCCGACGTCGCCCCCGAACGCCTCCGCGGACTCAAACCCGCGCGGTTGGCGGGCTTCGGCGCGGTGCAAGCGCAGATCGGCCGCGGGGACGAGAAGCACATCGCCGTCACCTACAGCGCCGAGACCGGCCCGGAGGAACCCGACAGCGACCACTACCTCCTCACCCACGGCTGGGCCACGGCCACCCTGCTGCGCGCCCCGGTGGACGACCCCCACCAGACCCTGCGCACCTTCGCCCCGGACGCTCTGGGCATCACCCCTCGCGATCCCTCCGCCGACGACGCCGCACCCGCCCCCCTCGACGACGTCACCGTGGACGCCGCCACGGTCATGCGCCGCACGTGACCCGGAGCCTCTGCTGTCGTGGCGTGGAACAGAGTGAAACGGCGATACCCCAGTGACCCGCCCCGGGAATGCCCGCCCATGTGACCCTCACAAACCTTTGGGCACGCGGAAACCACTATCGAAACGCTGGGCACGCGGAAGCCAGTATTCGGGCGGTTAAGTGGCTTTGGAGTGCCTGAAAATCCGCGGTGGGTCTCTACGTGCCTCAAACTTTGCCGGTGGCCTCCGCGTGCCTCACGACTCGCAGCCGGAGACACACGCCCCGCTGGACGCGGCACGCAGCGCCGGGAGAGCGTGCAACCGAGCCAGGGGAGCGAGGTCCGTGACGTCCTCCGCACCCGCGAGGGGCTGCCACCGCAGTTCCACGATCTCCGCTGCAGGCACGGGGGTGTCGGTGAGCGGCACGGTGCTCACGAACACGTGACTGTGCAGCGCGTGACCGGGTTCGTTCGCGGCATCCGAGTGCCATTCCCCCACGGGGCGCAACTGCTCCGGGGTCAGCGAGATCCCCAGTTCCTCCCGGACCTCGCGGATCCCGGTCTCCAGCGGTGTCTCGTCCCCCTCTGGCTTGCCCCCGGGGAACATGAACATCCCGGTCGAACGCTTGCGCACGGTCAGGACCGCCCCGTCCGAGGCGCGCCGCAGCACCACGCCGGTCACCTTGATCACGGGACGTGAGGGGGTCCTGTCGGCGCTGGTGAGGGGACTGGCATCATGGGAATCCGGCACGCCCCCACTATAAGGAGCCACGATGACGAACCCCCTGCACGATCTGTCCGTACCCGTGGTGCAGGCGCCCATGGCGGGTGGCCCCTCGACCCCCGCGCTCGCCGTGGCCGTGGCGGAAGCGGGCGGACTGGGGATGCTGGCCGCGGGTTACAAATCCGCGAGTGTCATGGCGGAGGAGATCCGTGAGGTCGCCGCACGCACGGACCACTTCGGGGTCAACCTCTTCGTCCCCGAACGGGACCCCTCCGATCCGGAGCAGCTCAAGGCGTACGCGCGAGCCCTCGCCCCCGTGGCCGCCGACCTGGACGTCCCCGCACCGCAGCCGGGCCCGTTCACGGATGACGACTACCCGGCCAAGCTGGATCACCTCGTGGCCAACCCCGTGCCCCTCGTCTCGCTCACGTTCGGACTGCCGGGAGCGGCCGACGTCGCGCGGTTGCGTGAGGCGGGCAGCGTCGTCGTCCTCAATGCCACGGACGCGCGGGAAGTCGAGGCCGCGGTGGAACTCGCACCGGACGCGATCGTGGTGCAGGGCCGCGAAGCGGGCGGACACCGGGCCACACACGGCCAGGCCACGACCCCGGAGGACATCAGCACCGCGGAACTGCTCGACCAGGCGCGTGAGTTGAGCGAGATCCCGTTGATCGCCGCGGGCGGGATCGCGAGTCGCGAGGACGCCGCGGACCTGCTCGGCCGCGGAGCCGTAGCGGTGCAAGTGGGCACCCTGTTCCTCACCGCGCGGGAAGCGGGGACCAAACCCGCCCACCGGGAGGCCCTGCTGAACGGCGGGGGCAGGGACACCGTGGTCACCCGGGCGTTCTCGGGCCGCTGGGCCCGCGCCCTGCGTAATGGGTTCACCGACCGACTCGGATCTGCGCAGGTGAGTGGCTACCCGCAGGTGCATTACATGACGGCGCCGCTGCGGGCCGCGTCCGCGGGCGACGCCGAGGGGCTGAACCTGTGGGCGGGCACCGGTTTCGGCGCGTGCCGGGACACGAGCGCGGCGGAGATCGTGGAACTCTTCCGGGGGCTGTGACCCACTGCCGCGGGGCGGTACCTGAAGGCTAGCGTGGGAAGGACAGCACACCCGCCCACCCCGGATCGACCGCGCTCGGTACGTCCAGGGCGCGTGAGCATCCGGGTGGCGCACCGCCCACCCATGGAGAGCCCATGCCCACTCGGAAGATCGTGGCCGCCCCGGCCAAGTCCGCGATGTTCCTGGTCCTGACCATCGAGGAGGGATCGGAGGCGGAGGTCGCGGACATCCTCACGGGAGTCTCGGACCTCACCAAGGCGGTCTCGTTCCGCGTCCCCACGAGTGACCTGTTGTGCGCGGTCGGTATCGGCTCCGATGCGTGGGACCGGCTCTACGATGCGCCCCGCCCCAAGGACCTGCACCCGTTCCCGGAGATCGTGGGTCCTGTGCACGCGGCCGTGTCCACCCCGGGGGACCTGCTGATCCACTTGCGCGCGGTCTCCCAGGACATGTGCTTCGAGCTGGCCAAGCACCTCATGAAGCGCCTGGGCCCGCACATGGACGTGGTGGACGAGGTGCAGGGCTTCACATTCTTCCAGGAACGCGATCTGCTGGGTTTCGTGGACGGCACCGCGAACCCGGAGGACGAGGACGCGTTCACGGTCGCGGTCGTGGGTGACCAGGACCCGACCTGCCGCGGCGGCAGCTACGTGCACGTGCAGAAGTACCTCCACGACATGGGCGCGTGGGAGGCACTGTCCGTCACGGAGCAGAAGCTGGTGATCGGGCGAACCAAGCTCGAGGACATCGAGCTCTCGGACGAGGACAAGCCCGCCAACTCGCACGTGGCCCTCAACGACCTCGACGACGTGGACGGCCAGGCCTGCGAGATCATACGTGACAACGTGCCGTTCGGTCGCGTGGGCACCGAGGAGTTCGGCACGTACTTCATCAGCTACCCCGCGGATCCGGGCGTCGCGGAGACCATGCTCGAGAACATGTTCCTGGGCGATCCCCCCGGGCACGGACGACCGCATCCTGGACTTCTCCACCGCGGTCACGGGTCCCTGTTCTTTGCGCCGCCGCGCTCGTTTCTGGAGGACCCGACCACGGTGCCCCCGCGCGACGGCGCCCCGGACGCGGACCCCGCGGGCGCCGAGTTCTCGGCCCTGGGAACAGGACACGTGAGCGACCTGGCCGCGGACATCCAGGGCAACGCGCCCGCGAGCGACAACGACCCGGTGACCGCACCGCAGGACGTTCGCGAGTCCCCGGACGCCGTGGCCCGCGCCAAGACCGAACTGCGCCTGGGCCTGGACGCCGCGATCGGCTACTCGTCCCACACCGCGGAGACCGTGGACCTCTACTTCCGGGAGACCCTCACGTTCCGGGTCAACACGTCCGAGGCGAGCGTGGTCATCACCCGCTGAGCCCGGCCCGGGCCTCGTCACGGCCCCCGGGAGTAACCCCCGGGGGCAGGGTCAGTTCTTGCGCAGGAACTTCCCGAAGAACTCGGTGAGTTCGTCGGTCGCGTCGAGCGGCAGGACTGCGGCCACGTAGTGATCCGGGCGGACCACCACGACGGCGCCGTCGCGGCTGATCGTGCGCACGTCGAAGACGTCCTCGCCGGGGATCGCGGCGTAGACGCGCTCCCAGTAGTTCAGCTCGAACGGGCCCACCTGCGGCTTGAACGCGCGCGGCACCTTGGTGATGTCGACGTCCGTGTAGGGCTGCTGGTAGGTGACGTCCACGTCGAAGAGGGTGGCATCGCCGTCGTCATCACGGCGCAGTGCCACGAGCGGGGATGAGGGATCGTTCTGCCACCACTCGGCGAACGCGGTGGTGGGGGAATCCGCCCCGGCCACGGAGCTGTCCGCGAAGACGTGGATGCGCCAGCGCCCGTCCGCGGTGGCCTCGTGACCCTGGTGCACGACCATGGAATCGCACACGCGCTGGACGCGGGCGGACTTGAAGCGCTTACCCACCGGGTAGCCCTCGGCGAAGTCCTGGTGGTCGGTACCCGCCGTGATCAGGGACGGCTGGTACTCGGTCATGAACCCGGCCGGGAATTCCGCGGTCTTCACGTAGAAGTCCTCGAGGTACGTGGGATCCGGCAGCTTGTCCTGGGGGGTGGCCATGAGGGTGGACCACTCACGGTCGAAGTCGATCAGGTTCTTGGCGATCACCTGACGTTCCTCGGAGTAGGTGTCCAGCAGCGACTCGTCCGCGCGCCCGGAGAGCACCGTCCCGAGCTTCCAGCCCAGGTTCCAGCCGTCCTGCATGGACACGTTCATGCCCTGGCCGGCCTTGGCGGAGTGGGTGTGACACGCGTCCCCGGCGATGAACACGCGGGGCACGCGGGTGCCGCGGTCCTCGGTGTCGACGTCGTCGAAGTGGTCCGTGAGGCGGTGGCCCACCTCGTACACGGAGGACCAGGCCACGGACTTCACGTCCACGCTGTAGGGGTTGAGGATCTTGTTCGCGCGGCGGATGATCTCCTCCACCGGGGTCTTGCGGATCTCGTGGTTGTCGTCCTCCGGGACCTCGCCCAGATCCACGTACATGCGGAACAGCAGCCCGCCCTCGCGCGGGATCAACAGGATGGAACCGTTCACGGAGTTGATCGCGCACTTGGTGCGGATGTCCGGGAAATCGGTGTTGGCGAGCACGTCCATGACGCCCCACGCGTGGTGGGCACCCTGGCCGCTGAGCGTGCGACCGATCGCCTTGCGCACGCGGGAGGACGCGCCGTCGCACCCGAAGACGTACTTGGCGCGCACCGTGCGCTCCTCGCCCTCGCGCTCACCGGCGGCGTAGCGCACGGTCACGGCCACGGGGTACTCCTGGTCCTGGTCGATCTCCAGGTTCACGAACTCGATGCCGTAGTTGGGGGTGATCCGGGCCGGGCCGCGTTCGGCCGAGCGCAGGAAGTAGTCCAGCACGCGGGCCTGGTTCACGATCAGGTGCGGGAACTCGGACACGCCGTGGGGGTCATCCGCGGGGCGGCCGGTGCGCACGATGTTCTGCGGGTTGGTGGGGTCCGGGTTCCAGAAGCACATCTCGCGCAGGTGGTAGGCCTCCTGTGTGATCTCCTCCGCGAAACCGAAGGCCTGGAAGGTCTCCACGCTGCGGGCCTGGATACCGTCCGCCTGGCCGATCTCCAACCGGTCCGGACGGCGCTCGATCATGCGCGTGTTGACGTCCGGGTACTGGGACAGCTGTGCCGCCGCGATCACACCCGCCGGTCCCGTGCCCACGATCAGCACGTCCATGGTGTCGGTCAGGTCCTCGGGACGGTCCACGCCGTAGCCGCGGGGCTCCTCGATCCGGGGATCCTCGGAGACGTATCCGTTCTGGTGAAATAACATGCCTTCTCCTGGTTTGTGCGGTGATCTCGCAGGGCGTTCCCGCAAGGTCCGGGATCCGGGTCCGAGTCGCGGACGTGCCGCGGGGCGGCGTCCGTGCTGTGCGGTTCCACCGGTGAGATCCGTACGGCGGGTGCGGGCCACGTTGCCCGCCCCGGGGTGGTTCGGTGGCGTCGAAAGAGTGTGTCACGGATCATATACGATCTGTGTTCTGGGTAACCATTCCAGCCCCATGGTCCTCCCGGGTGCACGGGAATACGGAAACGAGGGGCCGTGCGAGGAACGCCCCGAGGGGCGGAAGAGGAAGCTCAGCCCCACTGTGGCGAAGGCCACAAGAGTGGCCACCTGGGGGTCTATGGGCTCGAAGGATAAGTGGTTGAACACGAGTCCCGCGGCGGAGGCTAAGAGGAAGAAGGCGTACCACTCGATACGGGTACCGATGATGGTTCCGGCCACGACCTTGCGCTGCTCACGACGCCGCGTGGCACTTCTGGCCGTTGTTTCGTGGGTGATGGGATCGTGGGTCGCCATGTGTGACTCCTCCGTCCGGCGAGTCTGGTTCTCTGGGGTGGGTGCGCCGCCCGGGTGTCCCAGGGGGAGGTGATGTGATCCGCGCCACTTGCCCAGAATATATAGATAATATACGATTTCAAATAATATTCTGACGAGGAGGCAGTGGCCGTGGCCGTGACCGAGAACCCCCAGAACGCTCAGCAGGCTTCATCCGGAGCCCCTGGACAGCCGGTTCCCGTGGATCCGGGCAAGATCATCGCGGTGCACGTGGCCTACGAGTCCCGTGCGGCGCAGCGCGGTCGCAAGCCCGCCGTCCCGTCCTACTTCCTCAAGCCCGCGAGCTCGCTGGGTGGTTCGGGCGCCGCGGTGGAACGCCCCGCCGGCACCGAGCTGCTCGCGTTCGAGGGCGAGATCGCCCTGGTGATCGGGACGCCCGCGAAGAACGTCTCCCTTGAGGACGCGTGGTCCCACGTGGCCTCCGTGACCGCCGCCAACGACTGGGGTCTCTACGACCTGCGCGCCGCGGACAAGGGCTCGAACCTGCGCAACAAGGGACGTGACGGCTACACGTCGCTGGGCCCCTCCCTGATCGACGCCCGCGAGATCTCCCCGGAGCAGTTGCGCGTGCGCACGTGGCGCAACGGTGAGCTGGTCCAGGAGGACACCACTGCGGCGGAAAACATGATCTTCCCGCTCGCCCAGTTCGTGGCGGACCTCTCCCAGCACCTGACCCTCGAGGAGGGGGACGTGATCCTCACGGGCACCCCCGCCGGTTCCTCGGTCGCACAGCCCGGGGACGTCGTGGAGATCGAGGTGGACGCGCCGGAGGTGGCGGGAGCGCCGTCGTCGGGCCGCCTGATCAGCCACGTGACCGAGGGTGACGAGAGCTTCGACGAGGGGCTGGGCGCCATGCCCGCCGTGGACGACAAGCAGCGCGAGGAGGCGTGGGGTTCCCGCGAGGCCGCGGGGTTGCGGGACTCCGACGCCGCGCTGCCCGAGGCGCTGCGTGCCAAGCTCGAGAAGGCGCCCACGGCCGGGCTGTCCGCGGAGCTGCGCAAGCGCGGACTTAACAACGTGGTGATCGAGGGCGTGTACCCGCAGACGCCCGGCACCACGATGGTCGGCACGGCCAGGACCCTGCGCTTCGTGCCCAACCGCGAGGATCTCTTCACATCCCACGGCGGCGGGTACAACGTCCAGAAGCAGGTCTTCGACGCCGTGGGCCCGGGTGAGGTGATCGTGATCGAGGCCCGCGGGGCGGCAGGTTCCGGCACGCTCGGTGACATCCTCGCGCTGCGCGCCAAGTTCAACGGCGCGGCGGGAGTGGTCAGCGACGGCGGTGTACGCGACTACGCGGCCGTCGCCGAGATCGGGTTGCCCGTCTTCGCGCAGACCGCGCACCCCGCGGTGCTGGGCCGCCGGCACGTCCCGTGGGACCAGGACGTCGCCGTGGCGTGCGGCAACGCGACCGTGCTGCCCGGTGACGTGATCGTGGGTGACGACGACGGCGTCATCGTGATCCCGCGCGAGCTCGCCGAGGACGTCGTGGACGCCGCCCTGGCCAAGGAGCACGAGGACGCCTGGGTGGCCGAGCGCGTCGCCGAGGGCAACCCCGTCAAGGGGCTCTTCCCGCCCACGGGGCAGTGGAAGGAAGAATTCCAGCAGTGGTTGGCGGAACACCCCGCCTCCGACGACTGACCGACACCCCTAGCGAACCGAGGAATCCATGACCACGACCACCGGGGCCCCCAGCAAGGCCCAGCGTGCCTACGACTGGATCAAGAGCCAGATCATGACCCAGGCGTTCTCGCCCGGCTACCGCCTGGTGCTCGCGAGCATCGCGGAGACCCTGGAGATGTCCGTGGTACCCGTGCGCGAGGCCATCCGGCGGCTCGAGGCGGAGGGCCTCGTGACCTTCGAGCGCAACGTGGGTGCGCGCGTCTCCATGGTCAACGGTGAGCAGTACCGCTACAGCATGGAGACCCTCGGTCTGTTGGAGGGTGCGGCCACCGCGCTGTCCGCGGAACACATGACCGCGGCGGACCTCGCGCACGCCCGCCAGCTCAACGTCTCCCTGGAGGCGTCCCTGAAGAACTTCGACCCGCAGGCGTTCACCGAGACCAACCACGAGTTCCACCGGGTGCTCGCGTGCCGGTGCCCCAACGAACGCCTCAACGACCTCGTGATGGTCGAGTGGGAACGGCTCAACCACCTGCGCACCTCCACGTTCTCGTTCATCCCCGAACGTGCGCGCGCCTCGGTCAACGAGCACTACCACATCCTGCACCTCATCGAGACCCGCGCCCCGGCCGATGCCGTGGAGCGCGCCGTGCGCCAGCACCGCTCCGCGACCCTGCGCAGCTACCTCAGCAGCCGCGCCGACACCCACGAGGAGCCGCAGCGCCGGAGCTCGTGAACCACCGACCCACCCGTACCGATCGGGCCGCCGGCCGGGCGCGCCCGGTCAGGACCGGTCCATCAAGAACACGCAATCAGAAGCAACCCGTCAGAAGTCATCGACTGGAGGAGTCATCCCATGGCAGCTCTGCAGGACACCGAGCCCGAGAACCTTCCCGAGTCCATCCGCCACTACATCAACGGCGAATGGGTGGATTCCCTGGACGGGGACACGTTCGACGTGCTCAACCCCGTGACCAACGAGCCCTACATCAAGGCCGCCTCCGGTAAGAAGGCGGACATCGAGGCCGCCGTGGCCGCGGCCAAGAAGGCGTTCGACGAGGGGCCCTGGCCCAAGATGCTGCCCCGCGAGCGCTCCCGGGTGCTGCACAAGATCGCGGACATCGTGGAGTCCCGCGGTGACCAGCTCGCCGCTATGGAGTCCTACGATTCCGGTCTGCCCATCACCCAGGCACTGGGTCAGGCGCGCCGCGCCGCGGAGAACTTCCGCTTCTTCGCGGACCTGATCGTCGCCCAGATCGACGACGCCTACAAGGTCCCCGGCCGCCAGGTGAACTACGTCAACCGCAAGCCGATCGGTGTGGCCGGGTTGATCACCCCGTGGAACACCCCGTTCATGCTCGAGTCCTGGAAGCTGGGTCCGGCCCTGGCCACGGGCAACACCGTGGTGCTCAAGCCGGCCGAGTTCACGCCGCTGTCTGCGTCCCTGTGGCCGGGCATCTTCGAGGAGGCCGGTGTCCCGGCCGGTGTGTTCAACCTCGTCAACGGGTACGGCGAGGAGGGCTACGCCGGTGACTCGCTCGTGAAGCACCCGGACGTCCCGCTGATCTCGTTCACGGGCGAGTCCCGCACCGGGCAGATCATCTTCGGCAACGCCGCGCCCTTCCTCAAGGGTCTGTCCATGGAGCTGGGCGGCAAGTCCCCGGCCGTGGTGTTCGACGACGCCGATCTGGAGGGCGCCATCAACGCAACGATCTTCGGCGTGTTCTCCCTCAACGGCGAGCGCTGCACCGCGGGTTCGCGCATCCTGGTCCAGCGCGGGATCTACGACGAGTTCGTGGAACGCTACGCGGCCCAGGCCAAGCGCGTGAAGGTGGGTCTGCCCTCGGACCCGTCCACCGAGGTGGGCGCGCTCGTGCACCCCGAGCACTACGAGAAGGTCATGTCCTACGTGGAGATCGGCAAGCAGGAAGCCCGTCTGGTGGCCGGTGGCGGCCGCCCCGAGGGCTTCGAGACCGGCAACTACGTGGCCCCCACGGTGTTCGTGGACGTCAAGCCGGACGCCCGGATCTTCCAGGAGGAGATCTTCGGCCCGGTCGTGGCGATCACGCCGTTCGACACCGAGGAAGAAGCCCTGGAGCTGGCTAACAACACCAAGTACGGCCTGGCCGCCTACATCTGGACGAGCGACCTCAAGCGTGCCCACAACTTCGCGCAGAACGTGGAGGCGGGCATGGTGTGGCTCAACTCCAACAACGTGCGTGACCTGCGCACGCCGTTCGGCGGCGTGAAGGCGTCCGGGCTGGGCCACGAGGGCGGCTACCGCTCGATCGATTTCTACACGGACCAGCAGGCCGTGCACATCAACCTGGGCGAGGTGCACAACCCCGTGTTCGGCAAGCAGGAAGACGCCGCCGAAAAGATGGACGCCTGAGCGTCCCACCTCCTCCAACAACCCGGTACCACCCACGAGAAGGACACACCATGACGAATCCCGCTGATCGGACAATGACGTCCTCGGGCTTCTACGTTTCGCAGGAAGCCCCGATCACCGCCGACAACCCCATCGCGACCCCGTCCGTGCCCGCGCCGGACATCCTGCGTTGCGCGTACATGGAGCTCGTGGTCACGGACCTCGTGAAGTCCCGCGAGTTCTACGTGGACGTGCTGGGACTCACGGTCACGGAGGAGGACGAGAACACCATCTACCTGCGTTCGATCGAGGAGTTCATCCACCACAACCTGGTGCTGCGCCAGGGCCCCGTGGCCGCCGTGGCCGCGTTCTCTTACCGTGTGCACACCCCCGAGGACCTGGACAAGGCCGTGGCTTTCTACGAGGAGCTCGGCTGCCGCGTGGAACGCCGCGCGGAGGGCTTCACCAAGGGCATCGGCGAGTCGGTGCGCGTGGAGGACCCCCTGGGCTTCCCGTACGAGTTCTTCCACGACGTGGAGCACGTGGAGCGCCTGGCCTGGCGCTACGACCTCTACACCCCGGGTGCCCTGGTGCGCCTGGACCACTTCAACCAGGTCACCCCGGACGTTCCCCGCGCTACCAAGTTCATGCAGGACCTGGGCTTCCGCGTGACCGAGGACATCCAGGACGAGCAGGGCACGGTGTACGCCGCGTGGATGCGCCGCAAGCCCACCGTGCACGACACCGCCATGACCGGCGGCGACGGTCCCCGGATGCACCACGTGGCCTTCTCCACCCACGAGAAGCACAACATCCTGGCGATCTGCGACAAGCTCGGTGCGCTGCGCCGCTCGGACATGATCGAGCGCGGCCCCGGCCGCCACGGCGTGTCCAACGCCTTCTACCTGTACTTGCGCGACCCGGACGGTCACCGCGTGGAGATCTACACGCAGGACTACTACACGGGTGACCCGGACAACCCCGTGGTCACGTGGGATGTCCACGACAACCAGCGTCGCGACTGGTGGGGCACCCCCGTGGTTCCGTCCTGGTACACGGACGCCTCCCTCGTGCTGGACCTGGACGGCAACCCGCAGGAGGTCGTGGCCCGCACCGAGGAGTCCGAGCTCGCGGCGACCATCGGCGCGGACGGCTTCTCCTACACCCGCCCCTCCGAGGGCGACGAGTCCATGCCCGAGTGGAAGCAGGGCGAGTACAAGCTGGGTCACCAGCTCTGACCGTTCGGCTTCCACGACCAACGCGAGGGAGACACCATGCTGGAGAAGGAACGCATCACGAAGATCGCGGACGATCTGGCCGCGGCCGAGCGCGAGCGCACCATGATTCCGCGGCTCACGCAGCAGTACCCGGAGATGACCGTGGAGGATTCCTACGCGGTGCAGAACGAGTGGCGCCGCCGCAGCGAGGCCGCCGGACGTCGGCTGGTGGGGCGCAAGATCGGGCTGACGTCCAAGGTCATGCAGGAGGCCACGGGCATCACCGAACCGGACTACGGGGCGATCTTCGCGGACCAGGTGTACGAGAACGGCTCCGTGATCCGCCACGACCAGTACTCGAACGTGCGCATCGAGGTGGAACTCGCGTTCGTGCTCCGGGACGAGCTGACCGGGCCGAACGTGACCATCTTCGACGTCCTGCGCGCGACCGAGTACGTGGTCCCGGCGCTGGAGATCCTCAGTTCGCGCCTCGAGATGGAGGGTCGCACGATCGTGGACACCATCTCGGACAACGCGGCACTGGGTGGGATGGTCTACGGCGGTAACCCCGTAGCTCCGGACTCCGTGGACCTGCGCTGGGTCTCCGCGCTGCTGTACCGCAACGAGAGTCTCGAGGACACCGGCGTGGCCGCGGCCGTGCTCAACCACCCCGCGAACGGTGTGGCGTGGCTGGCCAACAAGCTCGCCGCGCACGACGACACCCTGCCCGCCGGAAGCATCGTGCTGGCCGGTTCCTTCACCAAGCCCATGTGGGTCCACCCCGGGGACACCGTGCACGCCGATTACGGAGATCTGGGGGCCATCACATGTCGGTTCGAGTGAACGATCTGATCCACGCGTTCCGCGCGGAGGACGCTCCCAACCTGCCCGGTGTGCTGCCGAGCCTCAAGGACCTCTTCCCGCTGGCCTCTGACGATCAGCCGGTGATCGGGATGTTCCACTCCTCCGGGGATCCCGCCGCCGCGGAGATCCTGGCCGGGGCCGGTTTCGACTACCTGCTGATCGACGGCGAGCACTCGCCGCTGTCGCTCGAGACCATCCAGTCCGTGCTGCGCGCGATCGCCGCCTACCCCACGCTCGGGGTCGTGCGGGTCCCCGAGAACAGTGAGGTGCTCATCAAGCAGTACCTGGACCTCGGCGCCCAGTCGCTCGTAGTGCCCATGGTCGACTCGGTCGAAGAGGCGCAGGCCGCCGCTCGGGCGGTGGCCTATCCGCCCGGGGGTGTGCGCGGCGTCGGCTCCGCCCTGGCCCGCTCCGGCCGGTGGAACCGGATCCCCGGGTACCTGACCCGGGCACGCGAGACCATCACGCTGATCGTTCAGGCGGAATCCGCCGCTGCCGTGGAGAACGCCGCCGCGATCGCCGCCGTGGACGGCGTGGACGGTGTGTTCATCGGCCCGTCGGACCTCGCCGCGTCCATGGGGCTGCTCGGTCAGCAGACCCACCCGGACGTCGTGGCCGCCGTGAAGCACGTGATCCCGGAGGTGAAGGCCGCCGGCAAGTTCGTGGGCGTCAACGCGTTCGCCCAGGACCAGGCGCGGGACTACCTCGCTTCGGGCGCGGACTTCGTGAACGTGGGCGCCGACGTCGCTCTGCTCGCCGCCGGCAGCAAGGCCCTGCTGGAGGCGTTCCGGAAGTAGCCGCCGAGGGCCGGCGTCGCGCCGCAGCTCTCGGGCCCGGCAGGCCATCCGCGCACTTCGAGGCACTCCGAAGCCACCGGCGATTTCTGGGGCAGCTAAAGCCAGGCACGATTTCCTGGGCACTCCAAAACCACTCGCTCGCCGGATACTGGCTCCAGGGTGCCCAGAATTTCGATACTGGCTTCCGTACGTCCCAGAATGCACGCGGCACTGCCTGAAATCTTGTGGCTCAGAGCGTCGCGTGTCAGTCCATGGAAATGCTGTGCAGCATCGCTTGGATGGCGGGGACGTCCGGGTGAGTGGCGACCGTGGTGTTCAGGATGTCGACCAGTTCCTCATCGGTGACGAACCTCCCGGTCGTGTTGACCGGGCCGGTGGAGAACTCGACCCACAACTCGCGACCCGTCTCGCCTCCCGCCAGGCTCACCAGGCCGGAGGAGTTGACCTGCGAGAGGCCGAAGAGCACGGAGTCCTCGTCCGGACCCTTGGCGCTGCGGAGGTACGCGGAGTACGTGCTCACCTGCGCCCCGATGTCCTCGGACAACTGTGTGGTCTCACCGGGCACCGTGTAGCGGGGGGACGTGAACCAGTCCTCGCGCAGCGGTCGTACGTCCGTGGTGGCGATCCGACCCATCGCCTGACCCGTGGGGCTCGTGAGCTCCAAGTACCCCTGATCCGTCTTCGCGGTCCACGAGGCGGGGTACTTCATGCTGAAGGCCCCGTCCGGCGCGGTGTAGATCTCGGACAGGGCGATCGTGTCACCTGTCTGGTCGCCCGGTGCGGGCTCGGTCGGTTCAGTGGTGGCGCCGGGCGCCCCAACCGGTTCGGAACTCGCATCCGACGCCGAGGGCGTGGATGGTGCGGTCGTTCCGGAGTCCCCGGGCTGTGTCGCCGACGGCGCGGCGGACCCCGCAGTCGACGTCGCCGTCCCGCCCGATTGCGGCGGTGCGGTGCTGTGCGTGGTGGTGTCGGAGCTCGTGGGGGTGGCCGCGCCGTTCGACGCGGTGCACCCCGTCAGAGCGAGGGCGGACGTGATACCGAGGGTGATGGCCCAGCTGCGGGCTGTGTTGTGTGTCATGGCACCAGCGTGGATCCGAGCCATGTTGTTTGCAATAGTGAACAATAAAGTGTGATGCACCTGTGATGTAGGACACCTCCGTGTTTGCCCATGTCGCAGGGTGTTCTCGAGTGATCGGATCGGCGTGCCCACTCGGATCACCCGCCGAAAAACATCAGTGCGGTCATCCCGGCAACCCACCGGAATGACCGCACCGGCCACTCTCCCCGCGCTCTTTGCCCCGCCCCGACGAACGGCCGGCGGGTCGTCTCTAGTCGACGGCCCGGATGGACTTGAGGATCGCGTCCACCGTGCCGGCCTCGTCCGTCTCGTTGATCTGATTGACCAGCTTGACCCCTTGGCTCTGGGACAGCGGTCGGTTCCCCTTGTTCACGGGGGCGTAGTAGAACTCCGCCCACAGTTCGTCCCGCTTGTCCCCGCCCGGGAGGGATACGATGCCCTGGCTGCCGGACTCCGTGAGCCCCCACAGGATCGAATCGCTGCGCTCGCTGTGCGGCGGGGCCGGGACGTAGGTGGAGTACGTGAACACCTGGGTGCCCACCTGCTTGCTCAACCCGGTTTCCTCCCCGATCAGGGGGTGGGCGGGTCGGGTGAACCAATCGCCCTTGGGGGGTCGGACCTTGGTGGAGGCCACCTTGCCCTGGACCTTCCCGTCCGGGCTGGTCAACTCCAGGTACCCGTTGTCCTTCTGGACCTTCCAGGACTTGGGGTACTTCACCGTGAACAGTTTCGCCGGATCCGTGTAGGTCTCCGTGAGCTCGTAGACGTCCGCGCTGTGGTCGGCATCCGGAGTGGCACTCGCCCCGGACTGCGCCTCACCGGACGGCGAGTCACCGGTCTGGGGCTGTGTGCCGCTCGCGTCGGTGCTCGTCTGCTCCCCACCCTGCGGCGTGCTCCCCTGGGTGGCCCCGGCGGCGTCGTTGCCCGGGCCGGAATCGTTGCTGGACCCGCATCCGGTCACTGCGAACGCCCCGACCAGGGCAAGGGTGGTCATCCATGTTCGAGGTGATGTCGTCTTCGCCATAGCAAACAGGCTGACAACTTGTCCGGGTCGCTGCAATGCCACATCCGCGTTGTAATCAACCCGTGATTTTTCATTTTCATAGAACGCAGTTCCGTCCCCGCGTAATCCCACGATGACCTGGGAGAACGCGGTTCACGGCGACGTCGAACTCTTAAGGGGACAACACTGTCCCTTTTGGGGGACAACGAGCGAAGTGTCCGTGAACATTGCGGCGTCAGTGTGTGGGGGAGCCGGGTCCGAGCGGGATGCCCAGGCCCCACCAGGCCAGGAAGAACAGGAACCACACCACGATCATGGCCAGGGACAGGGGTAGCACCATGGACATGAGAGTGCCGATCCCGGCCTTGGGGTACCAGCGCTGGATGAAGCCCAGGGTCATGGCGAAGAACGGGTTCAGCGGCGAGAGCACGTTGGACGGGGAATCCCCGATGCGGAACAGCATCTGCGTGGTCTCCGGGGGGATGGACAAGTACATGAACATGGGCACCAGCACGGGCGCGGTGAGGGTCCACTGCGCGGAGCCGGACGTGATGAACAGGTTGATCACGGAGATCAGCACCACCATGCCCGCGAAGAGCACCACGGGCGGGACCCCGGCGGAGCCGAGCACCCCGGCGGTCTTGATGGCCAGTACGGTGCCCATGTTGGACCAGTCGAACCACGCGATGAACTGGGCGGCCGCGAAGAACAGCACGATTAGGGGTGCCACCTGGGTGATCGCGGAGGCCATCATGGGCGGCACGTCCGAGGCCTTGTCGATGGTCCCGGCCACGATCCCGTAAGCGATACCGCACACAAAGAACAGCAGCCCGATGGGCACCGCGACACTGCTGATCAGCACCGAGGTCAGGGGGGTGCCGTCCTCCCCGGGGAACGGTGTGCCGGGGATGAACAACAGGGTGAAGTAGATGCCCAGGCCCGCGACGAGCGTTCCCGCGGCGGCCCACAGGGCGGTGGTCTCCCGCCGGGACGTGACCGTCAGGGTCTGGGCCGTGAAGGTCTCGGCGTGCTCGCCGTCGCCGGCCTCGGCCGCCCGTGCGGCCTCCGCCTCGGAGCGTTCCGCCGCGTGGTACTTTTTGGTCATCCGGGTCAGGACGGTCTCCGAGACCAGGGTGATCACGAGCGCCAGCACCACGGCGGAGGCCGCGGAGAAGAAGTAGTTGGCGATGGGGGAGACCGTGTACTCGGGATCCACGAGCTGCGCCGCGGACTGGGTGATCCCGCCCACCAGCGGATCGGTCAGGTTGACCACCAGCGAGGCGTTGAAGCCGGCCGAGGACGAGACGAACGCGATCACCGCGCCCAGCACGGCGGAGCGGCCGGCCGCCTTGAACGCCGCCGCGCCCAGGGGGATCAGCACCACCACGATCGCGTCCGAGGCCACGGAACCGGTGACACCCGTGAGCGCGAGCACGAACGTGAGCCATCCCGCCGAGACGCGGGAGACCACGAGTTTCACCGCGGTGTTGATGAGCCCGCTGCGTTCGGCGACGGCCACGCCCAGCAAAACCGTGATCACCACGCCCAGGGGCGGGAAGGAGGCGAAGTTCTCCACGGCGTCGCCCACCATGGCCTGCAGCCCCTCGGACGTCAGCAGGTTGTGAACGGTCTCCACGTCCCCGGTCGCGGGGTTCTGCGCGGTGACACCGGCCGTCGCGAGTACGGCGGACAGCACCGCCACGAGACCGGCGAGAATCACGAAGAGCCAGAACGGGTGCGGCAACTTGTTGCCCACCCACTCGACGCCGTTCAGGAACCGCAGCAGTGCGCCGTCGCGCCCGGACGTTCCCGAGGGCGGTCGGCCGCCGGGCGCGGGGTCCCGCCCCGGGCCGAGGGCGGGCGAGCTGCCGGCCGCGGCATGCACGGTGAACGAAGGGTCGGTCATGGCCCGGTTCTTTCGTGGTCGGGGACGCGGCACCTGCGGTGCCCGGAAAGCCCGAGACTATCAAGGCCACGCAAACACGAGCGCCCGGTCGAACGGGTGTCCGACCGGGCGCGCTTGGGGGACCGCCGTCAGTTGTTCGGCAGGTCCTTGGGTGTGAGGTAGCGCTCGCCGTCCTCGGTGGTCTCGAGGTCGTAGTCGCGTTCCTGCTCCTGGACACGGTCCTCGACCATGTGCGAGTGCCGCACGGGTTCGATGTCCGGCATCTCCTCGGCGCGCTCGTACTGGGCGTTGCCCTCGTCGTCGACCTCGCCGTCCACGTCCGGGCGGTCGGCGGGGTTCGCGGAGATGTTCGGGTTGGGATCCCCGGGCCTGGGCTGGAACTTCCGCGTTCCGGCCAGCGCCTCCGAATCGACGTCGCGGGCGCTCTGCTCGTCCACGGTGCCCTCGCCCACGTTGGGGAAGCCGGTCTCCTTCAACGCCTTGGGCGGCTTGCCGTGGTCCGCGGCGTGGTCATCACGCACGACGTCGCGGTCGTCACGGACGGTGCGCTCCTCGACGACGTCGCCGCGATCGGTCGCGTTCACCGCGCCGTCGACGGTGCCCGGATCGGTGGCGCCCGCCGGGGGGACGCTGGTGCGACGGACCGCGCCGGGTTGGTCGGGGTCCCCTTCCGCGGAACTCTCATCCGGTTGGGTGTCGCGGCCGGCGCGGGAGTCGTCGTGGCCCTGCACGGTGGTGGGCTGGTCGGGATCGTCGATCTGACCGGCGGATGCGATGGGATCCGGGTTCTCGGGTTGCTGAGTCATGACGTGCCTCCTGTACTGTCCGTGGCGCTAACCACTGTGGTGCTTCCCATCTTGGCACCGAGGTGGGGAAACCGTAAGTACCGTGATGGATGGTTCAGCCCTGAGGGGACGTCTCCACGGGGCGGTCCGTGTGGGAGTACTGGGACCAGCTACCGGGGAACAGCCGTCCCGTGCCGAGTCCCGCGTGCTCGGCCACGAGGAGGTTGTGGCACGCCGTCACACCGGAGCCGCAATAGGAGATCATGTGGTGCGCGTCCGTGACCCCCGCGCGCTCGAATCGCTCCCGCAACTGCTCCACCGGTTGCAGGGTCTGTCGCTCGGTCAGGTGCTCACGGCACGGGACGTTCACGGCGCCCGGGATGTGGCCGGGGCGCGGATCCACGGGATCGGGGGTGTTGCCCGCGAACCGTGTGCGGTCGCGCGCGTCCACGACCAGCGGGCCGTGGACCGCCTCGTCGATGCTCGCGAGCGCGTCGGGCGGCCACGGCACCGGGGTGAAACGTGCCTCGGGGAGGACCGTGCGGCGTCGTTCCAGCTCGCCGGAGCCTGCGGCAGACAGGCCGCCGTCGAGCAGCGCGGCGCGGTGGCCCGTGGTGCGCAGCATCCAGATGAGGCGCGCGGCCATGACGTTGCCGGCGTCGTCGTACGCGACCACCGTGGTGTCGTCGCCGATGCCCGCCCGGGACATCGCCGCGGCGAAATCCTCGGGGGTGGGCAGCGGGTGCCGACCCTTCTCCGGGGAGGCCGGGGCCGCGAGCGCGGTGGCCACGTCCACGAACACCGCGCCGGGCAGGTGTCCCTGCAGGTAGGCGGCCTCCGCGCTGCGTCCGTCCAGGTACATGCGGGCGTCCGCGATCACCACGTCCTCGCGGTGCTCGGCGAGCCAATCGGGTGATACGAACGGGTCCATGACCGTCTCCCCCACTTCCTGCGACGACGTCCTCCGACGACGACGCCGCGTGCTGTCTCCCAGCCTAGGCCCGGTACGTGCGTCCCTTCACGAGGAACGCGGGATGACCGATAAGCGCCGGTTATGGCAGGAGGTGGTCACCAGCTCTGTTCCTGCTCGAGCGCGGGATCCGGACCCACGGCGTCCCCGGGTCGCGCCCACGTGGCGGGGTCCAACAGGACGTCTTTGACGCGCAGGGCGGCGGGGGACAGCGGTTGCTGCGTGCGCCAGCCGACGACGGCGGTTTGTTGCGCCACGCTCTCCCGCACCTTCCGGATCACGCATTTGGCGCCCATGATCTCCCGCACCTGCTCGGGCACGAGCGCCACCCCGCGCCCGGCCGCCACGAGCGGGACACATGTTTGCAGCGTGGACACCTCCGTGACGGCCGCCGGGCGGGTCGTGGGGCGTTCGCGCCACACGTTGGCCAGTAACTCCGGCAGCCCGGACAGTCCCGGGTAGCGGGCGGGCACGAGCCACGTCTCGGACGCCAGGTCCGCCAAGGAGACATAAGGCGGCAGGGTGTCCATGCTGCGCGGCAACAGCACCACGAGCGGCATGGTCAGCAGGGGTTCCAGGGAGAGGTCCGCGCCGTGGATCCGCCGCAGGGCGGAGACGTCCGAGGTCAGGACGACCCCCAGATCGATCACGCCCTCGTGCAACGTGCGCAGTGTGATGTCCGGGGAGGGGTCCCGCAGGTCGATGTCGATGTCCGGGGCCGCGCTCTCCAGGATGTTCAGCGCGTGCGGCAGGTGCCACCACTCGAACGCGGGTGCCACGGACAGCGTGACCTGACCCCGCCGACCCTGGGCGATCGACCGCATGCGCGCTGTGGTGGACGCGAGGTCGTGCAGGATGCGCCGGGCGTCCGTGGCGAGTTGTTTGCCGGCCTCGGTGGGCCGGGTGCCGCGTGCGCCGCGGTGCAGCAGCGGCACGCCGCATTCCTTCTCGAGTTGCTTCACGGTGTTGCTCAGAGCCGGTTGCGTGATCCGCAGGGCCGCGGACGCGGCAGTGAAGCCCTGGTGGTCCACGACCGCGAGGAAGTACGTGAGCTGGCGCGTATCCATAATGTGTCCTTACGTCTGCCTAGAAAAAATTGTCTTGGATCTATGGATATGGTGTGCACCACACTGGAAGGACATCAGGATCATCCAGTCAAGGCAGGTTTCCCATGTCCATCCAGCGTTCCGACTCAGCGCCCCGGCCGATGGTCTTCGAGCACACGACCCTGGGGCAACGTGTCCTGTTCGGCTCGGGCAAGGCCGCCGAACACCTCGTGGCCGAACTCGACCGCCTCGGCGCCACGCGCCCCATGATCATCGCGGGGGAGCACGAAGCCGAGCTGGTCCGGCAGGTCGCCGAGCGTGCGCAGCCCGCCCTGACGTGGAACGACGTCGTCCAGCACGTCCCCGTGGAACTCGCCGAGCGCGCGCGGGACGCCGCACGCGAGGCGGACGTGGACGCGCTCGTCACCGTGGGCGGCGGCTCCACCACGGGGCTGGGCAAGGCCATCGCACTGACGTCCGGGCTGCCCCTCCTGGCCGTGCCCACGACCTACGCGGGCTCCGAGGCCACGAGCATGTGGGGTATGACGGAGGACCGCACCAAGTCCACCGGCCTGGACCCCAAGGTGCTGCCCGAGGCTGTGATCTACGACGCCGAACTCTCGCGTTCCCTGCCCGTGGGCCTGTCGGTCGCGTCCGGGCTCAACGGACTCGCGCACTGCGTGGACTCGCTGTGGGCGCCCAAGGCCGATCCCATCAACCAAACGCATGCGCTCGAGGGTGCGCGGGCACTCGCGATCGCCCTGCGGGGGATCGTCAAGGACCCCGAGGACATGCACGCCCGTGAGCAGGCGCTCTACGGCTGCTACCTCTCCGCGCTGTCGTTCGCGTCCGCGGGCTCGGGGATCCACCACAAGATTGCGCACGTGCTCGGGGGGACGTTCAACCTGCCCCACGCCGAGACCCACGCGACCGTGCTGCCGTACGTCCTGGCGTTCAACGCCCCGGCCGTCCCGGAACTCGCCGGCCGCCTCGCCGCCGCGCTCGGGTACGAGGGCACCGTGGCCGGTGGGGAGGCCCGGGCCGCCAACGACGCATTGGCCGCACTGCGGAAGGACCTGGACGCACCCCGGGCGCTGTCCGACGTGGGCTTCACCGAGGAGGACGTTACCGAGGCCGTGGAGCGCTCGCTCAAGGCCATCCCGGAGTCCAACCCGGTCACGCCCACGACCGAGAACCTCACCGTGCTGTTGCGCGCGGCCCTGCAGGGAGAGAACCCCTCGGTGGTCACGGCCACGACCGGTGACGCGTCCGACAGCACCGAGAGCGAGGAGCAGTGCCAGCGCGAAGCGCAACTCACCGAACAGGTCCTGGCGTCCTTCGACGAGTCCCCCGACCAGCGCCTCGCGGAGGTGCTGCGCAGCGTCGTGACCCACGCCCACGCCGTCGTGCGCGAGACCCGGCTGACCGAGGACGAGTGGAACGCCGCGATCAAGTTCCTCACGGACGCGGGGAACATCACCACGGACACCCGTCAGGAATTCGTGCTGCTCTCGGACGTGCTGGGCATCTCCATGCAGACCATCGCCGTGAACAACCGGGCCTACGAGGACGCCACGGAAGCCACCGTGTTCGGCCCGTTCTTCGCCCAGGACGCCCCGCGTATCGACCAGGGCGAAGACATCGCCGGGGGTGCCCCGGGCCAGCCGTGCTGGGTCGAGGGAACCGTCAAGGACACGGACGGCAACCCCGTGGCGGGTGCGCGCATCGAGGTGTGGGAGGCGGACGACGAGGGTCTGTACGACGTCCAGCACACCGACGGCCGGGTCTACGGCCGCGCATGGCTCGAATCCGACAACGATGGGACGTTCCGCTTCTGGGGCCTCACACCCACCCCGTACCCCATCCCGCACGACGGGCCCGTGGGCAAGATGCTGCAGAGCACCGGGCGCTCGCCGTACCGCGCCGCCCACCTGCACTTCATGGTCTCGGCCCCGGGGCAGCGCACGCTCGTGACCCACATCTTCGTGGAGGGGGATCCGCAGCTCGAGGCCGGCGACTCGGTGTTCGGCGTCAAGGACTCCCTGATCAAGACGTTCGAGACCCATGACGCGAACGAACCCACCCCGGACGGTCGCCGCCTGGACGAGAGCTGGGCCAGCACCCGCTTCGACGTGGTGCTCGCCCCCGAGGACGTCTGAGCCCACCCCTTTCCCCTCCACCGCGAGCGCCGTGCCGTCACGGCGCCGCCGGATCGTCCTCCGCCGTGGTCGCGGACGGCACCGAGCTGCCCGTGGACGAGCGGGACGCCGAGCTGTACTACCGTCCGACGACGCGCCCCGGCTCGCGGCTGCCCCACGCGTGGCTCGGGCTCGCCGACCCGCGGGAACCCACCGTGTCCACGCACGACATCTGCGGGCACGGCCGGTTCACGGTGCTCACCGGGATCAACGGCGCCAAGTGGGCGGACGCCGCCAAACGGGTGGCCGAGGAGCTCGGCATCCCGCTCACGGCCCACGTGATCGGGCCGGAGCAGGAGTACGAGGACCTTTACGGTGACTGGGCCGGACTGCGCGAGGTCGCGGACGACGGCATGGTGCTCGTGCGCCCCCACAACCACGTGGCCTACCGTTCGCACGGGATGGCCGAGGATCCCGCGGCCACGCTGACCGAGACGCTGCGCGCGGTGTTGGGCAGCGGGGAGGGTGCGCTTCAGGGCGGCCGGAGCTCCGTGAGTGCTCGCGACGCTTCCGAGCAGGACTCCAGGGGCGCTTCCGAGCAGGGAACGCGGGACGCTTCTCAGCAGGGGGCCCGGGCATGAACGTCGCACCGCGGCCACTGAGTCGGGAGGACGCCTCCCGTTACGCCACGCGCGTGACCCTGCTGGGGACCTCCGGTGGGCCGCCGTGGTGGGACGGCTCCGACCGGGTGGGCATCTCCACGCTGCTCACCGTGAACGGTTCGCAGTACCTCATCGACTGCGGTGAGGAGTGGGGCCCGTCCTACCGCCGCTGCGGGGAGTCCACTCCCGGGTACCGTGGAGCATGACCAAAAAACTGATGACCGCCCGCCGCAGGGCCCACCGCGCCGCGCTGTTCACCGGATTGGCACTCACGGGGATGGGGACCCTGCACCTCGTGAAACCGGAACCGTTCGACCACCTGATCCCCGAACAGCTGCCCGGCACCGCCCGGCAGTGGTCCATCGGCTCAGGATTCGCGGAACTCGGGACCGCCGCGCTGCTGCTCATCCCCGCCACACGCAAGGCCGGCGGGGTGGCCGCGGCCGCCCTGTTCGTGGGTGTGTGGCCCGGCAACTTCAAGATGGCGTGGGACTGGCGCCACGCGTCCGCCGCGAAGCAGGCGATCTCCCTCGGCCGCCTCCCGCTGCAGATCCCCATGATCATGAGCGCGGTCAAGATCGCCAAGAACGCATAGGTCCCGGGGCCGCCCCGCACCCGCGGGCGGCCGGGTGGTTCCGCGTGAGACGCGCCGTCGACGTCCGCACGGAGACGGCCCCTGCGCCCCGGCAGCACTTCCGGATCCCTGCGCCGCCCGGCTACCGTGACTGATATGCGTATCGCACTCGGCCAGTTGCTTAGCACCCACGACTCGCAACACAACCTCGAGCGCGTCCGCGAGCTCGCGCGCCGCGCGGGGGAGGACCGCGCGGATCTCCTCGTGCTGCCCGAGGCCACGATGTTTGCGTTCGGTCGCAGCCTCAAGGACGTCGCCGAACCTCTCGATGGGCCATGGGCCACGGCGGTCTCCGAGCTCGCGCGTGAGCACTCGGTCGCGATCGTCGCCGGCATGTTCACCCCCGGCGACGGTGATCGCGTGCGCAACACCGCGGTGATCGCCCTCCCGGACGGCACCGTGCGCGGCTACGCCAAGATCCACTTGTACGACGCCTTCGGCTTCCTGGAGTCGGACACCGTGGACCCCGGCGACGAACCGGTCACCTTCTCCGCGGGCGGCCTCACGGTGGGCGTCGCCACGTGCTACGACATCCGCTTCCCGCGTCTGTTCACGCGATTGGCGCACGACGGCGCCGTAGTCACCGTTCTCGGCGCGTCCTGGGGGGATGGGCCGGGCAAGGTCGCGCAGTGGGAACTGCTGGCACGCGCGCGAGCCCTGGACACGACGTCGTACGTGGTGGCCGTGGGACAGGCGAACCCCGAGTCGGTGGGGGAGGAGAACCCGGACAAGGCGCCGCGCGGTGTGGGCCACAGCCTGGTGGCCGCGCCGGACGGTTCCGTGGTGGCGCGGCTGGGAGACGCCCCGGACTACACGGTCGTGGACCTGGACCCGGAGCTCGTGGAGCGGACGCGCAAGGCCATCCCGGTGCTGCGCAACGCGCGCGAACTCTGAGACCCGGGAAGCTGTGCGCGGTGGGTGAACGAGCGCTGACAGGGCTCGCGGCCCGTGCCTACAGTGGGCAGTAGCACGTCATAAGCCCCTGACTTGTGGGCGTGGACCGTCATACTCGAGCAGTCCGGAGGTCAGAATCATGGCTGATGCCACTCAGAACAACCACCCCGTCCGCTTCGCCGTCGTGGGCGTGGGACAGATCTCCCAGCAGGCATTCATCCCCGGGCTCTCCCGGATCGAGGACGCGGAGCTCGCGGCCCTGGTGACCTCGAGCCCGGAGAAGGCGGAGGTGCTGGGTCAGGAATTCGGTGTGGCCACCTACTCCTACGAGGAGTACCCCGCGCTGCTGGAGTCCGGTGACATCGACGCCGTGTACGTGGCCACTCCCGTCTTCCGCCACCGCGAGTTCGCGGAACCCGCGCTGAAGGCCGGGATCCACACCCTGCTCGAGAAGCCCATGGCCACCTCCGTGGAGGACTGCCAGGCCATCACCGATGCCGCGAAGCAGAGCGGGGCCACCCTCATGGTCGCCTACCGCCTGCACCAGGAACCCGCGACCGTGGAGATGATCGAGAAGGTCCGTGACCAGCAGGTCATCGGTGACCCGCGATTCTTCACCGCGACCTTCTCCCAGGACATCACGGAGGAGAACCACCGCGGTCACTCGGGCTTCTGGGGTGGGCCCATCCCCGACATGGGCACCTACCCGCAGAACATGGTCCGCAACCTCTTCCACGACGAACCCGTGGAGGTCTACGCCAAGGGAGTCCGCACCCCGGGCCGCGAGTTCAACTTCGACGACACCGTGGCCGTGACCCTCACCTTCCCGGGTGAACGGGTGGCGCAGTTCACCATCAGCTACGCCTCCGAGTCCGCCGAGCAGTTCACCGTGGCCGGGACCAAGGGCGAGATCAGCGCGCAGCCGTGCTTCGGTTTCGGTCCGGGCGTGGGCATCGAGTACACGCTCACCCAGGAGGGCTCCTCCGAGAGCTTCGCCCACGACCCCGTGGAACAGTTCGGTGGCCAGACCCAGTACTTCGTGGACTGCCTGCGCCGGGGCGAGGCCCCGGAACCGGACGGCGAGGAGGGCATGCTGGACGTGCGCGTGAACGAGGCCGTCCTCAAATCGCTCGAGACCGGCCGCCCCGTCACGCTCGAGCCCTATCAGCGGGAACGGACGGTGACCTCCGAGCAGGTCCGCCGCGTCACCCCCGCGGACGAGCCGGAGGACGACGAGCTCGTGGACCAGGTTCCCCAGAACGGCTGATCTCCCGCATCCCGGGCCCCTCGACGAACGGACAGCACTGCCATGACACACCAGTACATCCATGAGACACGGTTGTCCCAACCCCGGGAGCGGGTCTTCGCGTGGCACGAGCGCCCCGGAGCCCTGCCCCGCCTGACCCCGCCGTTCGGTGGGGGCCCCGACCAGGTGCGCCAAGCGCCGTCGGACGGGATCGAACCGGGCTCGGAAGCCAAGCTGGGGATCTCCGTGCCCGGGACGTTCGGCATGGTGCACCTGCCCTGGACAGCCGAACACGGTGAGTGGGATCCGCCGCGGTACTTCACGGATCGCATGGTCAGCGGGCCGTTGGGGGAGTGGGAGCACCGGCACGTCTTCGAGGAGACGGAGAACGGCGGGACCCTGGTCCGGGACCAGGTCACGGTGCGCCCACTGCCGGAGTGGGCGGGCAAGCTCAACGACCTGGGTGAGCGCGTGATGACGCCGCAGCTCGAGCGGATCTTCGCCTACCGGGAACGTCAACTGCGTGCCGACCTGGACTTCCACGACCAGCACGACGGGCCCCGGCTCACCATCGCGGTGGCCGGTTCCTCCGGGCTCGTGGGCACCCAGGTGTGCGCGCTACTCGAAACGGGCGGGCACACGGTGCTCCGCCTCAAGCGCGGCGGCGCCACCGGTGAGGGTGTCATCGGCTGGGACCCGGACGAAGGGGTGCTGAACCCGCACGATCTGGAGGGGGTCGACGTCGTCGTCCACCTGGGCGGCGAAAGTATCGCTACGCGTTTCACGCCCGCGAAGAAGCACGAGATCATGCGCTCGCGCGTGGACAGCACCAACCTGCTCGTGCGCGCGCTGGGCCAGGTGTCGGCCGAGAAGCGCCCGCGCGCGCTGGTGGTCGCCTCCGCGATCGGTTACTACGGCACCGGGCGGGGGGACGAGATCCTCACGGAGGACTCCGCGTCCGGGGACGGTTTCCTCGCGGAGGTGTGCCGGGAGTGGGAACGTGCCGCGCACGGGGCCGCCGTGTACGGCATGCGTGTGGTCAACGTCCGCACCGGTCTGGTGCTCTCACCCACGGGTGGCCTGCTGAAACCGCAACTGCCCCTCATGGAGGCCGGTCTGTCCGGGCCCATGGGCGGCGGGAAGCAGTGGCAGAGCTGGATCGGCCTGGACGACATGGCCGGTGCCGTGGCCCACCTTGCGCTGAGCGACGACGCCGAGGGCCCGTTCAACGTGGCCGCCCCCGAACCCGTGCGGCAGAAGGAGTTCGCCAAGACCGTGGCCGGTGTGTTGCACCGCCCCGCGGTGGTCCCCACACCCCTGGCCGGTCCCAAGGCCGTTCTGGGGGCGCAGGCCACCGAGGAACTCGTGGCGGCGAGCCACCGGGTGGACGTCGGCAAGCTGCTGGCCAGCGGGTACCGGTTCCGCAACGAGGACCTGCGCAGCTGCGCCGAGCACATCCTGGGGCGCACCCGCTGAGGCTGAGCCCGCCGCTCAGGTGTGATCGCGGAACACCGCGGGGGCAGAGTTCCACCGGTCGGGCGGTGTCCCTCTCCTCCCCGGGAGCGGATTCGGTATCCTTTTCCCGTGACATCTCAACACAACCGGCCCGCAGCGTACTTCGGTGCGCTTCCCTCGGCCGATGACAAGGAGTCGGACAGTCCCGGGCAGCGCCGCTGCTCCCCTGACATCCGCTCGTTCGGTTCCCCGTTCCCTTCCCGCGCCGATGCGGTGTGCATTGAGGTGAGCTGGTGCTGACTGCCTGGCTGCTCCTCCTCGTCTTTCTCCTGCTGGTCCTCGCCAACGCCCTGTTCGTGGCGGTCGAGTTCTCGTTCCTCACCGTGGACCGCCAAGCGGTCCAGCGCGCGGAGGCCGAAGGCGACAAGCGCGCCAAGACCATCGAGCAGAGCCTCAAGAAGACCTCCACCAACCTTTCCGGTGCCCAATTGGGCATCACCGTCACGAGCCTCATGGCGGGCTTCCTCACCGGTCCCAGTCTGGGCACCCTGTTCACCGAGGGCCTCGGGTGGACCGGCGTGCCCGACGCCGCTGCGGTGGGTATCGCGACCACCGCCGCGTTCATCGTCGCGACCTTCACGCAGATGGTGTTCGGTGAACTCGTCCCCAAGAACTGGGCCATCGCGGACCCCCTGCGGGTCACCCACGTGGTCGTGCTGCCGCAGAAGATCTTCATGGTGGTCTTCGGCTGGCTCGTCACCATGCTCAACAGCTCCGCGAACGCGGTGCTGCGCATGCTCGGTTTCACGCCCACGGAGGAAGTGGCCAACGCGCGCACCGCGGAGGAACTCGCGTCCGTGGTGAGCCGCTCCGGGCGTGAGGGCACGTTGGACGCGGGCACCGCGGAACTCGTGGCCCGGTCCATCGAGTTCGGTGACCGCACTGCCGCGGACGTGATGCGTCCCCGCCCCCGGGTCACCTTCCTGGACGCGGACGACACCGTGGAGCACATGCTGCTCACCGCGTCCGAGTCCGGTCACTCCCGGTTCCCCGTCACAGGGGAATCGGTGGACGACATCGTGGGCGTGGTGCACTACACCCACGCGCTCGCGGTTCCGTTCGAGGAACGCGCGGTGGTGCGCGTCGCGGACGTGTGCGTCCCCGCGGACGTGGTCTCCGAATCCATGACCCTGGACCCGCTCATGCGTCAACTGCGCAACAAGGGTCTGCAACTGGCCGTGGTCGTGGACGAGTACGGCGGCACCGCGGGCATCGTGACCCTGGAGGATCTCATCGAGGAGATCGTGGGGGAGATCGACGACGAGCAGGACACCCGGGTGCAGCGCTTCCGCCGCACCCGCGACGGTGGCCTGGTGGTCTCCGGACTGCTGCGCCCGGACGAACTGGGCGACGTGCTGCGCGTGGATATGCCCGAGGGCGAGGAGTCCGACACCCTGGGCGGTCTCATCGCCGAGGAACTGGACCGGCTGCCCAGCGTGGGCGACAAGCTCACCCTGGAAGCGATCGACCACATCCACCGCGACGACGACGACCTGCCCACCAAAGCGCAGATCCACCTGGCCGTGGTGCGCATGGACCAGCACCGCGTGGACCGCATCATGGTGCACCGCGAAGGCGGTAATCCGGACGAACGGGGCGGTTCGACGTCGTCCACGTCCTGGCGCCCACCCGGGCGACCGGACCCGCTGGGCGGTGAGAACCGCGACCCCGAGACCGCGGAGGAATTCCGGGTCTCGCACGGCGACCGTGTGGGCGCCGCCGGTTTCCACCGGGACGAGGACGTGTCCGTGGAGGACCCGCGTGAGGAGCAGCAGCGATGACCACGAGTACCGCCATCATCGTCCTGGTCCTGCTTCTGGCGGGCAACGCCTTCTTCGTGGCCAGCGAGTTCGCGATGGTATCGGCCCGCCGCGACCAGCTCGAACCCCGCGCCTCGGACGGATCCAAGTCCGCGAAGTACGCCCTCAAGGGCATTGAGAACGTGTCCGTGTCCCTGGCCGCCACCCAGCTGGGGATCACCGCGTGCTCCCTGCTGATCGGTGCCGTGGGTGAACCCGCGATCGCTCACCTTATTGAGGTGCCCCTCGAGGCCGCGGGCGTGCCGTCCGCTCTGCTGCACCCGATCGCCCTGGCGATCGCGCTGCTGATCGTGACCTTCCTGCACATGGTCCTGGGCGAGATGGTGCCCAAGAACATCGCCATCGCGATCCCCAGCCGCGTGGCCCAGGTGCTCGGCCCCGTGCTGCACGGCTTCGTGGTGGTCTTCCGCCCCACCATCTGGGTCATGAACGAGACGGCCAACCACCTGGTGCGCTGGCTGTTCAAGGTGGAGCCCAAGGACGAGGTCGCCTCGGCCTTTACGTCCGATGACGTCCGCGGTTTCGTGGCCGAGTCCGGCCGTGAGGGCCTGCTCGACACCGACGAGATCCGATTGCTCACGGGTGCGCTGAACTTCGAGAACAAGACGGCCGGCGACGTCGCCCTGCCCCTCGCGGGCATGCGCACCGTCCCGTCCGATATCACCGTGGCCGGGGTCGAGCAGTTGTGCGCGGAGACGGGCTTCTCGCGCTTCCCCGTGCGGGACGTGAACGAGCGGCTCATGGGCTACGTCCACACGAAGGACGTGCTGGGGTTGCCGGAGACCGCTCGGGAGCAACCGATCCCCGCGGCCATCATCCGCCGCTTCGCGCGCGTGGCCCCGGAGGACAAGCTGCGCAAGGTCACCCGCACCATGCAGGCCAACGGCGCGCACTTTGCGCTGCTGGGCCAGGTGGCCCGGGACTCGCGCACCACGGACGAGTCCGTGTACATCGTGGCGCTCGAGGACGTGCTGGAGGAGCTCGTGGGCGAGGTCCGCGACGCCACCTCCAAGGCCGATCAGGACTCCGCCGCATGAGCCCGCGGAAGCTGTACCGGATCGCCGCGACCGCCGAGGCCGTCACGTGGGCGCTGCTGATCCTGGGCATGATCGCCAAGTACGGATTCGGTGCCGGTGACCTCCCCGTGCGCCTGGCCGGGGGGATCCACGGGTTCGTGTTCCTGAGCTACTGCGTCTCCACCGTGGTGGTCTGGACGGATCGGCGCTGGCCGACCGCCACGGGCGTGCTGGGCCTCGTGCTCTCCGTGGTCCCGTTCGCCACGGTGCCGTTCGAACGGCACGTGGAGCGCAAGGGTCTGCTCGCGGACGAGTGGCGCGTGGCCCCCGCGGGTCACGCTCGCACCGGGGCCGGCACCACGTCGGACGGACGGGTTGCGGGGGACGACGACGCCCGCGCCACCTCCGCCACCCCCGGCGGGGTCCCGAGCCGGCTGCGTGAGCCCGCCCGCACTCCCGCGGAGCGGCTGCTCGCGGTCATCCTGCGGTGGCCCGTGCTCTCCGCCCTGGCCCTGCTGGTGTTCGTGGTGGCGCTGTTCTCGGTGCTGCTCACTGCGGGCCCGCCTACCGAGTGGTTCTCCTGAGGGGAGCCCCACGGTGGCCCGCTCATCCCCTCGCATGATGCACACCGCAGGCCCCGCGGGGCGTGATCGCGGGACTGGTCACCGGCGTGCTCCTGACCCTCGTGGCCTCCCTGGGCCCGGCGCGGCGGCACTCGACGGTCTGCGCGGCTCCCGCTCCGCCGACGGCATTCCGACGCCGCGCAGCGCCTCGACGTGCAGGAAGCCACCAAGCTGGAGGAGTCCGTCGCGAAGATCCTGCACGTGGGCACGGATGAGCTGGGTGGAGCCTTACTCGAGAAGGCCGGCTACGTGAACCTCCTGGACATCCTGCTTGCGGTGATGCTGGCACTGCTCGCGGTGACCGTGGTGGTCTCCGTCCTGGGGATTGCGTCCACCACGTCCCTGTCGGTGCTGGAACGCTCCCGGGAGAGCTCTCTGCTGCGGGCGCTGGGGTTGTCCACACGGCAACTCGGGGCGGTCATCCGGCGGGAAGCCCTCGTGATCTCACTCGTGGCCACCGTGGTGGGCCTGGTGGTGGGCTAGCTCTTCGGGATGCTGGGGGTGATGTCCCTGGTCGTGGAGGGGATGACCGTCCGGCCCGTGGTGCCGTGGAGTGGTTTTCTGCTCCTCCTGGCCGGTGCGGTGGTGGTGGTGGCGGTCATCGCCTCCGCGCTGCCGGTGCGACGGGCCACGAAGCTCAACCCGGTGGAGGGGCTGGCGCGGGTCGACTGACCCGATCGCTCCGGCACGGCGGCGCCCTGAACGGCCCCGCCACAAAGCCCCGGCTGAGTACCGCGAGGTGCTCGGCCGGGGCTTCGTCACGAGTCCCGCGCCAACCGATCCGCGGTGTCCAGCAGGCGCTGCAGGATCTGCTGCTTCTCCTCCGGGTCCTCCGGCAGCAGACCCATGGACGCCCGCTGGTAGAGCCCGTCACCCATGCACTGCACGGCCGTGGCGATCATCGGGTCCCCCACGTCCTCGAGGACCACGCGGTACCACTCGCGGGTCACGCGCTCGCACGTCTCGCGGGCACCGGGCTCCCCGGACTGCACCATGCGGAACGCCACCATGAGGCTGCGGTCCAAGGGACTGTCGTCGTAGAGGGACGTGGCCAGGAACTCCCGCGCGGCCCCCCGGGGGGACTGCGTGAGCCGGGTCAGGTCCTCGCGGGCCATCTCCTCGCACCGGGCCAGGGCGGCGTCCACGAGCGCTTGCCGGTGGGGGAAGTGGTAGAGCAATCCGCCCTTGGACACCCCCGCCCGGGCGGCGACGGCGTCCAGGGTCGCGGCGCGTTCGCCCTCCGACAGCACGAGGTGCTCGAACGCGGTGAGTAGTTTCTCGCGGGCCACGGGTTTGCGGGGCATGGGTGTAGTGAACCTCACGGGGTGGGAATCATTGCCAGCCTAACCACGTTAACTGTACCGTCTAGACGGTAAAGACTTGGCGAGAGGCTCCTGTGAAGGAGCTCGGTACAACCGTGTACGGCTCGCACACCCGAATCCGCAGCTCTTCTCCCAGGAGGTTCCACGTGTCCGTGATGGTCGATCAACACCGCAAGGCCGATGCCCGTGGCTGGGCCGCCCTGGGCGCCCTCATGTTCCCGGTGCTCCTGGTCTCCGTGAACAACACCGCCCTGAGCTTCGCCCTGCCCGCGATCTCCGCGGGGCTGCGTCCCACCGCAGCGCAGCTGCTGTGGATCGTGGACATCTACCCCCTGGTCCTGGCCGCCCTGCTGATCCCCATGGGGAGCCTGGGGGACCGGATCGGGCGGCGGAAGATGCTCATCATCGGTTCCTCGGGCTTCGGCTTGGTCTCCCTGGGCGCGGCCTTCGCCCCGAGCGCCGAATGGCTGTTGGCCGCCCGCGTGGGGATCGCCGTGTTCGGTTCCATGCTCTTGCCCACCACGCTGTCCCTGTTGCGCACCGTGTTCCAGGACGATCGCCAGCGCAGCCTTGCCATCGCGATCTGGACGGCCGGGTTCAGCGCCGGCGCCGCCCTGGGTCCCATCGCCGGGGGCTTCCTGCTCAACCACTTCTGGTGGGGCTCGGTATTCTTGCTGGCTGTCCCGGTGCTGATCGCGTTCCTGATCGCGGCCCCGTTGCTGCTGCCCGAGTCCCGTAACCCCCACCCGGGACCGGTGGACCCCGCGTCCATCGTGCTCGCGATCCTGACCATGGCCCCGATCGTGTACGGCATCAAGACCATGGCCACGGGTGGCTCCGCTCTGCATGGTGTGCTGTTCATCGCCGTGGGTGCGCTGTCCGGGTTGTTGTTCGCGCGCCGCCAGGTGGTCAAGGACTACCCCATGCTGGACCTGCGCTTCTTCCGCAGCCCCCGGTTCTCGGGTGGGTTGTCCGTGAACGTGGTGTCCAACGTGGCGATGTTCGGGTTCCTGTTCTTCCTCACCCAGCATCTGCAGCTGGTCAGTGGCATGGACCCCATGACCTCCGGTCTGTTCATGGTCCCCGGGCTGCTGTTGGCGATCGTCGCCGGGCTCACCGCCGCGAAGCTGGCCTACACGATCGGATTGCGCAACGCCGTGGTGCTGGGTCTCTTGCTCGTTGCCCTGGGCTTCTTCCTGGTGTTCTTCACCGATCAACAGGCCTCGGCGCTGCCGGTCCTGGGCGGGTTCACCGTGATGAGCGCGGGTGTGGGTATCGCGACCACACTGTCCACCGACCTCGTGGTCTCGTCCGTGCCGGAACGCAAGGCCGGAGCGGCGTCGGCCGTGTCCGAAACCGGGTACGAGGTGGGCGCCGTGCTCGGCACCGCCGTGCTGGGTGGTGTGACCACCGCGTTCTACCAGGCCCACTTGGACCTGCCCGCGGCCCTGGATCCCGCGAGCGCGCAGGCCGCGCACGAGACGCTGGGTGGCGCCCTGGACGTGGCCGCTCAGTCGCCGTTGCAGGCTTCGATCGTCGACGCCGCCACGGCCGCCTTCTCCTCCGGCATGCAGTGGAGCTCGCTCGTGGGCGGTTTCATGGTGCTGGTCGTAGCCATGGTCCTGGTGCGCGTGCTCCGCGCGGACCGTCGCATGCCCCGCGCCCACTGACCGGACCGCGGTGCTGTAGCGGTTCTCCTCACACGAGTCCTTCGAGTCGATGGATGCCCGTGACCAGGTCCGCTGTCGTGGGCGCTGCTGCGTAGCTCAGGCGAACGCGCGGGACGTCAGGCTGGTCGGCGTGGAAGTAGGTGCCGGGGGCCAGCGCGGTGCCGCGCGCGAGGGCTGCCGAGAGGAACTCGCTCTCGTCGGTGCCCCGAGGAAGGCGCAGCCACAGGTGATAACCCCCGCGGGGGTAATCGGGGAGGACATCTGCCCCTAGGGTCTCGACGACCGTGCGGACCGCCAGCCGCCTGCGTTGCGTGAGCGCCGTCTGCAACCGGGCCACGGACCGCTTCCACGCGGACGAGGTCAGTACTTCGAGCGCGGTGTGTTGCAAGGGTGCGGGCACCACCAAGGTGTCGATCATGTGGACCGTGCGCAGTCTTTCGAGCACGGGCCCGCGAGCCGCGAGTGCGCCGATCCTGAGATTGGGAGAAGTTACCTTGGTCAGGGAGCGGATATGGATCACCGTGCCGTCCGATTCGAGCAGGATCAACGGCTTCGCCGGCGGAATGCCGTCGTCGTGCGTCATGTGCCGCGCGTAATCGTCCTCCAGGACGAACGCGTCGTGGCTGCGGGCGACCGTGAGCAGTTCACGGGCGCGTCCCTCGGTGAGGCTCACCCCGGTGGGGTTCTGGTACAGGGGCTGGAGCACCACGAGACGGGCCCCGGTGCGGCCCAGGGCGTCGTCGAGGTAGTCCGGGCGCATCCCGTGCGCGTCCACGGGGAGCGACACCGTGCGCAAACCCGCGGCGCGAGCAGCGGCGAGGGTCCCCGGATACGTGGGCGCCTCCAGGAGCACGGGGTCACCCGGTTGGGCCACTGCCCGCATCGCGGTGGACAGGGCGGCCTGTCCGCCACCCACGACCAACACGTCCTCGCGCCCCAGCCCCGCCCCGATATCCTCCGCGAACCACATCCGCAGGTCTGCGAGGCCTCCCGCGGGAGGGCGCTCCCACGCGTGCGGACTGCGCGCCGCACGGGTCAGCGCCGCACGCAGCGCCGTCATGGGAAGCAGGCTGTGATGGGCGTAGCCGCTGTTGAGGTCGATCACCCCGGGGCTCGGTGTGGCCAGGGTGTTGGACAGGCCGGGCGAGTGCAGGCGTCGCGCTCCCGGATTGCCGTCCGCGAGCCCCGGGTTCAGTGCCAGGGCCGCTTCCTGCCACGTCGTGTCCCTCGACGACGACGCCGGCTCCCGTGCGGCCCGGAACGTCCCCGCCCCGGGTCGGGACACCACCAGGCCACGCTGGGCGAGTAGCGCGAGTGCCCGGGACACGGTGGAGGCGCTCGCGCCGAAGCGGGTCACGAGGGCCCGGTGGGACGGTAGCCGCGTTCCCGTGGCAAGCGGCGTGATGTCCCGCGTCAGTTCCCGGGCAATGTCCTCGGAACTGCTACTGTGATTCATGAAAACCAAGAATAGCGCTACTGTTCCCACGAGAGTATCGGTTCGGGGCCCGGGACGGGCCGACGGTGTATGGGGAAATGGCCCCCTTCTCGCGTCCCTGGGCGTCGTCGCCTTCTCTCTGAGCTTCCCCGGCACGGTCTTCGCCCTGGACGGGTTCGGGCCCTGGACGGCCACCGGGCTGCGGGGCGTCACCGCGGCGGCCCTGGCCGGGACCGCCCTCCTGTGGGCCCGTCCGCCCGTGCCCGCGCGTCACGACTGGGCGGGGATCACCGTCGTGGCCCTCGGCTGCGCCCTGGGCTTCCCCCTTCTGACCACTTTGGCGCTGCAGACCACGTCCGCTTCGCACTCCGCGGTGGTCATCGGTGCCCTGCCCATGGCCACCGCCGTCATCTCCACGCTGCGCACCGGGAACCGGCCGTCGTGGGCGTTCTGGTGTGCGGCCGCCGCGGGAGGGGCGGTGGTCGTGGGATTCGCCCTGTTGCAGAGCAATGGGGTACCCGGCATCGGGGATCTCTATCTCGTGGCCGCCCTCGTGGTGTGTGCCGCGGGCTACGCGGAGGGCGGGAGATTGTCCTCCCGCATCCCCGGCTGGCAGGTGATCGCATGGGGTGTGCTCCTGGCCGCTCCCGTGAACCTGGTCGTGACGATCGCCGCTCTGCCCATGGAGCCCGTCCACCTCTCCGCGCGCGGTATATCGGGGCTTCTCTACATCGCGGCGGTCTCCCAGTTCCTGGGATTCGTGGTCTGGTATCGCGGTATGGCGCTGATGGGCGTCACCCGGGCGAGTCAACTGCAGCTGATGCAACCGCTCCTGACCCTTGTCTGGGCCGTCCTGTTGCTCGGCGAACCGTTCTCTCCGGATGTCGTGGTGGCCGCGGTGCTCGTCCTCGCGTGCGTGGCCCTGACACAGCGCACCAGGGCGTGACGTCCTGCCCCGTGGGTCCACGTCCTCGAAAGCACAGCCCCGTGAAGACCTTCTGCAGGGTGGGGCCGATCAGGCCCCACCCCTCCCGGATCCGCCGGGGCGCCCGTAGAGTGGCGAGGAGCGGCGTCGTCGGATCGGAAGGAACCGGACCGGGCGGGCGACGTGGATCGTCGGCACGAGGAAGTGAGGCGCGGGCATGAGCGCACTGGAACTGATCGCGGACGCCGCGCAGCGGCCCCTGGAGGCGGCGCGGGCCGCCGTGGAGGGGGCCTCCGCGGACACCCTCAACGAGATGCCGCGCGGCGAACTGAACTCCATGTCCTGGCTCGTGTGGCATGCGGCGCGGCAGCAGGACGCCCAGGTCGCGGAGCTGCGCGGAGCGGAACAGGTGTGGCGTTCCGGCGGGTGGTGCGAGAGGTTCGGGCTGGACCGCCCGTGTGAGGACTTCGGCTTCGGGGACGATCCGCAGGCCGTGGCGAGCGTGCGCGTGGACGGCCCCGAGTTGCTGCTGGGCTACCTCGAAGCCGTCACGGACACCACGGCCGAGTACGTGCGCTCCCTCTCGGATGCCGAGCTGGACGAGGTCATCGACGATTCCTGGGATCCGCCCGTCACGCGGGGTGTGCGGATCGTGTCCGCGATCGACGACGCCGCCCAGCACGTGGGGCAGGCCGCCTACGTCCGCGGGCTGGTCGAGCACGGCTGGTCCGGGAAGTACTGAACACGCGGGGATCTTAGTCTTCATGCAACTACATGGACACCCCCGGTTCACCTACACTGGCTGTACTGACTATCGGGCCGCGGGCTAACGGTGCCGAAGTCCATCCCGGGAGACACGATCGCCTCATGACTCGTTCACGCTCACGCGCCGCGGCGGCCAGGAAGCCGTCCATGGCGCTGACCGCCTTCACGTCCTTCTCCATGCTCGTGGCCGTGAGCGTTGCGCTCAGCAATGGCACCGAAACCGCCCCCTGGCAGCCCGCCATGGCTCACGACGCGCAAGGCCCCCAGCGCCCGGGCGTTCCCGCTCCCGACGACGACGCCGCGCGGCCGGCTCAGGCCTCCCTGTTCGCCGTGGTGCCGGACCAGGCGGCGATCGCCGCGTCCCACGACGTTCCGGTGACCGCCCCGGGCACGTTCGTCCGCAATGCGGTGGAGATCGCTCCCGGGGGTTCCGGTCCCCGCGCCTCCGGAGCCGGAGGCGCGGGCGCTGCCGGATCCGGAAGCGGTTCGGGCTCGAGCGGCTCCGGGAGCGGCGCGGGTGACACGTCCCCCGTGGCACCGAGCACGCGCGCTCCGGCGACCTTCGAGGGTGAGCTGCCCGTCAACACCATCATCGCCCCGGCCCAACCGGTGGTCGTGCTGGACGGTGGCCGCTTCGGATGGCGGATCGCCCCGGACACCAAGCAGAAGGACTTCCACAACGGCACGGACATCTCCGTACCGGAGGGCACACCCGTGGTAGCCGCCCTGGACGGCACCGTCACAGCGGTCTTCTGGGACGTGTGGGGTGGCAATCGGGTGGAGGTCACGCACGCGGACGGCATCAAGACCACGTACAACCACCTCAAGGACGTCATGGTGCGCGTGGGGGACACCCTGCGCGCCTCCGAACAACTGGGCACCGTGGGGCAGACGGGTCTGCGTGTCACCGGTCCCCACCTGCACTTCGAGATCTGGGTGCGCGGCAAGGTCGCGGATCCGGAGTCCTTCGACTGGGAGACCGGCAAGGGTGTCATCCCCGCGTCGCGCGCGCCGTATTCCACGGAGGACCAGGCCGCGATGCAGCCTCCCGTGGATCCGCACGCGGAACCCGGTACCGATTCCGGTCCCGCACCGGCCGACGTTCCCGACGCAGATCACGAACGCGTGATGGCACTCGGCCGGAAGACCCCGCAGCCGGCAGCGGCGTCGTCGAACTCCGGAAAACCGGCCGCCGCGAAGCAGGCGTCCGGCGAGAAGGCCGGGAACGACGCCAAGAAGTCCGCGCCCCAGGCTGCGCCGGCCACGAAAGCACCTGCCAAGAAGGGGCCCGCTCACGAGTCAGGGTCGACGACGACGCCGCGCCCGAACACGACCCCGTCCGGAGCATCCACGCCGGGCAGGTCCGAGCAGACCCCGGGCCGGGCGACACCGGGAGGACACGACTCCGGCGCCAAGAAGCCGGGGGACAAGACTTCCACGCCGACCCCGTCGAAGTCCGGTGGCCTCACGGGTGAGCCGAGCGATCCGGGCACGCAGAAGCTCGACCCGAGCGGCTCCCCGACTCCGAGTCCTACGCCGATCCCGTCCAAGTCCGGTGGTTCCACGGGTAAGCCGAGCGATCCGGGCACGCAGAAGCTCGACCCGAGCGGCTCCCCGACTCCGAGTCCTACGCCGACCCCGTCGAAGTCCGGTGACCCCACGGGCACCCCGAGTGATCCGGGGAAGACCCTGCCCACCCCGAATCCGTCGACGCCCGGGCACCCCAAGCCACCGGGGCACACCGAGCCGGGCAAGGATCCCAACCCTCAGCCGAACGTGCCCGGTCTGGATCCCTACACTGCGCCCGTGAATCAGCTGACCACGCTGGAGCAGGTGCAGCAGCGCACGCAGCACCTGCTGGCCACGCAGTTGGTGCTGACCCCGGCTCAGCAGTTCGGACCCGTCACGCCACTGAACACCGAGTTGACCTTGCTGTCCCAGCGGCTCACGGGTTCCAAGCTGGCCGCCGCGGATCCGTCGTTCACCGCGCAGCTGAACAAGACCCAGCACGCGGTGGCGGCGGCGTCGGCGAAACCGGCGGACAAGAAACTCACCGCGGCGGCCACGGCCGAGCTGACCACGCTGCAGAAGCTGGTGGCCGATGCCCCGCCGTATCAGCCCCCGGCTCCCTCTGCCAAGGACGGGTGAGGATCGGGGTTCCACCTCCCGCCCGTAACGGCGGTGGGTACCCGTGGGCCGGCGATCCCGCCCACAGCGGCGGGCGACACCCCGGTGTTCCGGACATAGAGGTGCTTACCCGAAGGGTCACCCCGCTCGCACGCGGGGTGACCCTTCGGTTCGCTCGGGTGGATCAGTGGGCGGCACGCACCCGCATGCCCGTAGCGGGGCGGGTCAGCATGTGGGTCCACGAGAACGTGAGGTCGTCCGGGTCGGTGCCCAGTTCCACGTTCGGGCGGGCCAGTGCCACCACGGCCGCGGACAGGGATGTCACCGCGATCTTCTCACCGGGGCAGCGGTGGCCCGTACGGACCTCGGCACCGCCCTGGGGGATGAACGTGCAGATGGCCTCGGCGTCGTCGACCCCCATGAAGCGTTCGGGGTCGAAGGTGCCGGCGCGCTCCCACGAAGCGGGATCGTTGTTGGTGCCCAGGATGTCGATCAGCACGCGCTGACCCTTGTGGATGGGGCAGCCCTTGATCTCGGTGTCCGCGGTGGCCTCGGCGGGGAGCATCGGGACGAATGGGTAGACGCGGCGGACCTCCTGGGCGAAGGCCACGGCCTCCGGGATGTCGAGCAGAGAACCACCCCGTGCCTGGGACGCCTCGTGGATACGGGCGGCCCATTCCGGGTGCTCCACGAGTGCTGCCCCGGCGAAGGCCGCGAAGCGAGCCACCGCCACGTTGGGGCGGGTGAGGTTCTGCAACTCCACCGCGGCGGTCTTCTCGTCCACGAGGCCACCGTTCTCGTCCACGAGGCGCGCCATGTGGGCGAGCACCGAATCCGGGTCGGCGGCCACGGTGCCCGAACGCACCCCGTGGATCAGCTGCGTGAACGTGCGATCCAGGCGGAAGCGCTCGAACCATGAGATCGGGTGCGTGGCGGGGCGCCCAAAGGTGTCCAGCAGACGGCTCATGCGGCGGGCCTGCCGGTCCATCTCCTGGCGGCTCCACGGGATCCCGGCCCACCGGAAGGACGCACGGCCGAAGGCCAGGGCCGTGCCGTCGTAGATGTTGCCGGGGGAGGTCCATTCACGGATGAGCATCTCGAGTTCCTCGGCCACGAACGGCTTGTACTGGGCCACCCGCTCGTCCTCGTAGGCCATGTCCGCCATCTGGTTCTTACGTGCGGCGTGGGCGTCCCCGTCCAGGGCGTGGACGGCACCCGACCCGAAGAGCGGGCCGCGGATGAACAGGGGCATGGCGCCGTGGCGCTTCATGCGGGAGGTGTCGTAGAAGAGGTCCACCCCTTCTTCCCCGCGCACCAGGACCGAGCGCTTGCCCAGCAGGTTCATGCTCACCGGGGCGGCGGACCCCGGGGAGACGCCCGTGCGACGTCGTACGCGTGAGGCGAAGAGGTAGCCCGAGCGCAGGAAGGAGAGGACTTGGTCGGGGCGGGTGCGTCCCGCGGTGGAAGTCATGCTCCGATCGTACGGGTACTGACCTTTCGCCGACTGGGAGGTTTCAACGCCGGGCGCGCACCCGCAGGGCGCCCGCGAAGAGGAACGCGAACAGGCCCATGAGCGGGAAGACGAACAGCGCGGTCCGCAACCCGGCGGCATCGGCAAAGAGGCCGATCAGCGGGGGCGAGAGCACGAACACGATGCGCATGCACCAGCTCACCAGGGTGAGGCCCGTGCCGGGTCTCAGGCCGGGGGCGCGGTCCGCGGCGGCATAGGCGTTGGGGACCATGGTCGCGCAGCCGAAGCCCGCGAGGGCGAACCCAGCCAGGGCCACCCACGGTGTCGGCGCGAGCGCCACGGCGCCCAGGCCCACGAAGATCAGTACGCCCCCGATGCGCGTGACCAGCACAGCGCCCAACGCGTCGATCAGCCTGTCCCCCAAAAGGCGACCCACGAACTGCGCGCCCACCAGGCTGACGTAGCCGAGCCCCACCATGCCCACGGGTGCGCCCAGGGCGTCCCGCAGGTAGACGGCGGACCAGTTGGAGCCCACGTCTTCCACGAGCACCCCGGACATGGCGACGACGGCGATCGGCAGCAGCGCGAGCGCGGCCACTCCCGCGCTACGCGGGAGCTTGGGCATCCCGGCGGTGTCCAGGGGGGCGTTCTCGGCCTGGGTGGCGGCATGTTCCGCGTGGTCGTCGGGGACGGCCCAGCGCATGGCGAAGGCCGCCACGGCCGCGAAGATGACACCGCTGATCAGGAAGTGCCAGGGCAGGGGTAGGTTCATGGCTGCGGCGGCGGTGCCCATGAGGCCGCCGATCACGGCACCCACGCTCCACAGGGCGTGCATGGAGTTGATGATGGAGGTTCCGGCGAGGCGTTGTACTCGCAGTCCTTGCGCGTTCTGCGCTGTGTCCACGAGGGCGTCCAGCATGCCCGCGACGAACAATCCGATCCAGAACACGGCCACGAGGGGAGCGGATCCGGCCACGAACACCGCTGTGGCGAGCAGGATCGAACCCACCACGGCGACGCGCGCCGTTCCGAACCTCCGCAGGATGGGGGCCGGCAGGGGGCCCGCCACCACACCTCCGATGGGGAAGGCGATTAGCGCGAACCCGTACAGGGCGTTGGACAGGTCGTACATGTCCTTGATCTCGGGCAAGCGAGGCAACAGGTTGGAGAAGATCGCGCCGTTGGTGAGGAACAGCAGGGACACCGCGATGCGCGCTCGGGTGATCCGCAGGCGGTCCATGGCCGGTGGTGGGGAAGCTGGCGTCACCCCGTCAGGCTACGGGCCGGGGAGGGTGGAGCACACTCGGGGGTGGTGTGTGCGTGAGTCCGCAGGGCCTGAATCCGCGGGGTTCGTAACATGAACATTTTGGGTGAGAAATGCGTGAAAAGTACACCCACCGGGGTGTTTGACATGTATGTCAAAAGCGCGCATTGAGTCATTCGCCCGAAATAATCGGAATCTCCCACCAAGCCAAGGCATCGTCAATATCGACATTTTGCGCCATGCAGAACGTGGATTCGTCCAGGACGCCTCCCTCCCCACGAGGCCCCTGGGGGTCGATTTAGGTTGTGCGAGACCTATGGTTAACTGAAAGAAGCCTCAGGACTGGGGCTGGACCGAGTCTCCCCGGGCCCCGGTGTGAGAACTCAAGAAGGAGTGAAGAACATGGCAGGCAACCGTTCCGTCGTCTTCCGCGGCGTGAAGAACATGCAGGTTGAGGATCTGGACTTTCCGAAGCTCCAGATGCCCAACGGCAAGAAGGCACCCCACGGTGTTGTCCTGAAGATCGTGGCTTCCAACATCTGCGGTAGTGACCTCCACATCTACCGCGGGTCCTTCCCCGCCCCGGAAGGCATGGTCATGGGGCATGAGATGACCGGGGAAGTCGTGGAAATCGGCTCTGACGTCGAGTTCCTGAAGGAAGGCGACCTGGTCTCGGTTCCCTTCAACGTGGCTTGCGGCCGCTGCCGCAACTGCCGCAACGGTCGCACCGAGGTCTGTCAGACCTGCAACCCGGACGCCGATTCCGCTGCCTACGGCTTCAACCTGGGCGGCTGGGACGGCGGACAGGCCGAGTATCTTTTTGTTCCCTATGCGGACTTCCAGCTGCTGAAGTTCCCGGACCGTGACCAGGCCATGGAGAAGATCCGCGATCTGGCGCTTCTCTCTGACATCCTCCCGACTGCCTTCCACGGCCTCATGGAGGCTGGCGCCAAGCCCGGGTCCACTGTGTACATCGCGGGGGCCGGCCCCGTGGGCCGCTGCGGCGCCGCAGCTGCGCGCCTGCTGGGGGCGTCCTGCATCATCGTCGGCGACCATGACAAGGATCGCTTGGCCCTGATGAAGCGCAACGGTTGCGAAACCATTGACCTCAACGAGGATGTCCCGCTGCAGGACCAGATTGAAAAGATCCTTGGCGAGCCGATGGTCGACTGCGCCGTGGACTACGTCGGCACCGAAGCTCACGGCATCGGCAAGGACGCGGACAAAGAGGATCCGGCCTATGCGATCAACCAGGTGATCGACGTTACCCGCGCGGGAGGCGCCACCGGCATCATCGGCATCTACGGGCCTGACCCCCTGGCGGATTCCAAGGACGAGCAGAACGGCATCTACCCGATTGAATTCGGCAACGCCTGGATCAAGTCCCCGAAGATCACCGCTGGCCAGGCGCCGATCATGCATTACAACTACGAGTTGATGCAGGCGATCCTGTGGGACCGCATGCCGTACCTGTCGGACATGCTGCAGACCAAGGTCATCAGCCTTGACGAGGCTCCTCAGGCCTACGCGGACTTCGACAACAGCTCGCAGGAGAAGTACATCATCGACCCCCACGGCATGATTGCCTCCTGATCTTGCTCACCCGGTAGTGAGGCCCTGGCAATTTGCCAGGGCCTCACTACCGCCAGGACGCGCCCCAAGCTGAGGGCGCCTTTTCGTTCTCTCCTATGGCCGGTCAGGAAAACAGCTGGCCGTGAACACGGTGCCAGGGGTTCCACAGCACCCTCCGTTGACGGCGCGTCGAGCTGGAGGAAGCGGGGGCCACCATCACCTCCGCCGAGTGGCAGATGCCCATGACCGCACTCATCGCTGTAGGCCTCATTCACGGCGAAGGTTTCCATACCGCCCCCCAGACCAGTCCCTTGGCATCTTCCGCTCAAACCCCTGAGGCATCGGAGAGCACCGGTCGGCTGCTCGAGCGCGTCCGTGAGCTGGAAACCGAGGTCCAGGAATGGCGCCGGCGCGCCGAAGTTGCTGAAGCACGAGCCGAAGAACGCCGGCGAGCTCTCGACGCCCTGCAAATCGCCAACGAAACCGAGCGCATGGCGCTGCGCATGCTCACCGGGCAGAGCTCCCACATCACGCAGGCTCCTACTACTCCGGAACCTGTTCGTCCCACCCGACGGCAGAGCCGGAAACGTCACCGGAACCCGCAGCCCCTGTGGTACCGCCCGAGCCGCTCCGCGGGTTCTTCCCCGCATCTTCTCGGCCTAAGCCCAGCTACAGGCCTCGCCCGTGGTCCTCCCGGCCAGGACCGGGGCGACGAAGGTGCTGCGCCTGTTCCAACGGGTGAAGCGGGGCTACCCGCTGTTGCTGCTGGGGCGCCGGGGGTTGCTTCCGAGGTGCTGGGGTGTCCAGCTCCACGACCTCGCGGATCTGCTCCCACTCCGCGCGGCGTGCCGCCACCACCTGAGCCTGTTGCTCCTGTTGCTGGCGCACCGCGGCCACCGAACGTTTGCCGGCTCTTCAGGATCCAGGGTGTAGTCGCGGCCTGAACCCGCCGGTCTCCAGGAGCGATCTGGCGATGTAGTTGGTGAGGTTGCGGAAGCCGAGGGCCAGGCCACGCAGGTGCTCGAGGCGACCGTTCACGGCTTCGGTAGGTCCGTTGCTCGTGCGTGGCCGGTCGAAGTAGGCCAGGACGTCGCAGGCGCGTCTGGTCAGGGTGCGGCCGAGCTTGCGCAGTTCTACCAACGCCTCAGGCACACTGTCGGCGAGGGCGTCGATCACGGAGCTCATCTCGACGCGGCCGGCTGCCCGGTCGGGGTGACGGTAGGCGGAGATCATGCGCTGGTAGATCCCCCAGGTGCACTCGACTTGCACGTGCCGGTCCCCAGCGAAGAGCTTGTCAAGGCGCTCGTGCTGGCGGTCGGTGAGCAGGTCAGCCCCGGTGTGCAGGGTCCGCCGCGCGGTGTAGAGCGGGTCGCCCTTGCGTCCGCGGTGTCCGTGCAGTTCCTGCTGGACTCGGCGGCGGCACTCATCGAGAGCGTCCCCGGCCAACCGGATGACGTGGAAGGGATCCATAACCGTGACGGCGTCCGGCAGCTCCTCGGTGGTGGCGGTCTTGAAGCCCGCGAACCCATCCATGGCCACGACCTCGATCCCATCGCGCCAAGCCTGCTCCCGCTCGGCCAGCCAGTCCTTGAACGCCTTCTTCGGCCGACCTTCGACCACGTCCAGCAGGCGTGAGGGCCCGGTGCCGTCCCGGACCGGGGTGAGGTCGATGATCGACGGTGACGTACTTGTCACCGCGCCGGGTGTGCCGCCACACGTGCTCATCGACCCCGACGACCTTGACACCGTCCAGGCGGGTCGGGTCCTCGATGAGCAGACGCCGGCCCTCAGCCAGGACCGCGTCGTTGGCGGTGTTCCACGCCACGCCCAGTCCTTCGGCAACTCGGGGCATCGACAGGTGGCCGACGACGATCCCGACCAGACCCCACCGCAGGCCGGCGCGGGAGATCTTGGCCCGCGGCGGCGCCGCAGCGGTGGTGTCCTGACGCCACACGTGCGAGCACTCCTTGCAGCGGTAGCGGCGCACGGTGAGCACCAGCGTGGTAGGGCGCCACCCGAACGGCTCGTGCGCCAACTCCCTGCTCACCGTGTCACGGGGCACGCCCTGGCAGCCGCACCGCCTGCACCAGTCGTCCGGCTCCACGACCCGGCACGCCAGCACGGACCGGTCAGGCTCGAGCAGCTGGCCGGTGACCTCCAGACCGAGGCCGTCGAGGCGGGTGAAGGTAGTCAGGTCAGGGCGCGTGAAGGTAGCGTCAGGCACGTCGAGGTCTTCCGGACGGGTTGTGTGAGAACTCCCATCATCGGAAGACCTCGACCCTCACCCCGACACCGACGCGCCGCCCCAGGTCGCACCACAGCTACACCCTCATCTGTGAAGAGCCGGCAAAGCAAGCCGTAGCCGCCAAACACAGGCACCAGAAGGCAACCCCTGATGCACACTCTGAGCAGGAGATGCGGAGGCGCTGTTCCCCCGCGGCGGCAAGGGTCTAGGGACTATTGCAGTAGCGACGTACGGGTGCATCAGTAGACGGTTCCCATGAATTCCCTGACCTCGGAGAGCGTGTCGTCGGCTAACTCGTTGGCGTGATCGTTCCCTCGCCTCAAGACTCGCAGGGCGACGTCGGGGTCCTGGGCCAGCTGCTGGCGCCGTTGGCGGTGACCGGCGAGGAACTCGTTGACCGCCTCGGTGGTCACCTGTTTGAGGCGTCCACTGCCGGCGTCACCGATCTGTTCGGCCAGCGTCTGCGGGGTGGTGTCCAAGCAGAGGGCGGCCGTAGAGAGCAGGGCCGAGACCCCGGGGCGAGTGTCCGGGTCAAAGGTGATTCGGCGGTCGGAGTCCGTGGTGGTGCGGCGGATGACCGTGGCGGTCTCATCCGCGGTCATGGACAAGGCGATGGCGTTGCCGTAGCTCTTGGACATCTTCCGCCCGTCCAGCCCCGGCACTTCCGGGGTGGCGGTGAGCAGGGCCTCGAGGACGGGGAAGACCGGCCCGTAGCGGTCGTTGAAACGGCGGGCGATGACACGGGTGATCTCCACGTGGGGCAGGTTGTCCTTGCCCACCGGCACCAAATTGCCCTTGCAGAAGAGGATGTCCGCGGCCTGGTGCACCGGATACGTCAATAGAAGCCCGCTCAGCGCCCGCCCGGAGGCGGCCGCTTCGGCCTTGACGGTGGGGTTGCGGTGCAGTTCTGCCTCGGTGACCAGGCTCAGGAAGGGCAGCAACAACTGGTTCAGCGCCGGCACGGCAGAGTGGGCGAAGATCGTCGTCCGCTGCGGGTCCAGGCCGGCGGCCAGGTAGTCCAGCACCGCGCTGTGCACGTTCTCCTGCACGCGGGCGGTGGTGTCGCGGTCGGTGATTACCTGGTAGTCGGCCAGCACCAGGAACGTCTGGACCCCGGCCCGTTGCAGACGAAGGCGTTCGACGATGCTGCCGAAGTAGTGGCCCAGGTGCAAGGCCCCAGTCGGGCGTTCCCCGGTGAGGACCCGGAATGTCTCCGGGGTCCGGTCGATGGCGCGGGTCAGTTCGGCCGAGCGCTGCTCGGCGGCGGCGAAGGACTTCATGTGCGTACTCCTCGAAGGTCGGAAGCTGCACACAAGACCGCCGAGGTGGCACGGGCTGCTGTGCAGCCCGTGAACATGCGTCAACCGGCTGCTATCGCAGCCACCACCACGCCAGACGGTTGAGCATCATGGCCCTCACTTTACCCACCCGGCAGCCGGAAAAAGTCCTCCATCGAAGGAACCCCATCTGCACTGTCCCTGAGGTGGGTTCTTTGCAGTACCGGGTTGCGCTGGTGGGTCAGGGATTGGGCGGGGAATCGTCGGCCAGTGCTCGTTGGAGTCCGTCGGCGAGCTCGCGGAAGGCGGCCGCGCCGGCGGCTGGTGCGGCCGGGTTGTCGGGTTCCAGCCCGGTGACCACGAGGTCGGCCAGCAGCTCGAAGGTCGCTTTTAAGGGCGGGGTCGTCCCCTCCCGCAGTACAGGTTCGGCCAGCAACGGGCCCACGGAGAGCACACTGAGCAGATGACTGGTGACGGCGGGATCAATGCCGGCCCTCAGCAGGCCGGCATCGGTGAGGTGTTGCAGGAAGGCCGTCCCCAGCAGCGCGCGGGGGCGGTAGCGTTCGGGTCCTCGCATCAGCCCGTCGAGGATGCGTCCGTTGTCGGTGTAGAGGGCGCGCATGAAGGGGCGCTCCAGCAGCACCGCGATCGAGTGGCGGTAGATGCCCGACAAGCGCCCGCCCTCGGGATCGGCCTCGACCCGGGCGCACGTCTGGGCGAGATAACGGCTGAACTCCCGCCGCACGGCGGCGTCGAGAAGGGCGGCCTTGCTGGAGAACTCTAGGTAGACGGCACCCTTGGAGATTCCCGCGTCCCGGGCGATGTCATCGATCGAGGTGCGCCGGACACCCGAGCGCAGTACGAGTGCAACGGCGGCATCGAGCAGCTTCTCCCGGCGGAGGGCGTCGCGGGCGCTCACCGCGCCCTCCCGGCGGGTGCGTGCTCCACCAGGAACTCCACCAGGACACGGTTGAAGAATGCGGGGCTGTCCTGGTTGGCGTTGTGCCGGGCGTGCGGGATCACCTCATACCGTGCCCGGGGATCACGGGCAGCCCACGCCGGCGCCGACCGGGAAATGGTGCCGGTCCGGTCCTGGTCACCGTGGGTCAGCAACAGCGGGTGCTCGATCCGATATCCCGGGCGCGGCCGGGGAACACGGGTGACCGCGCCCCAAACGACCAGGAACTCCTGCTTGCTCAGCGCGCCCATCGCCTCTCGGGCATAGGCCCGCACCCCGGGGCTGATCGCCAGCGAGGTCGCCATCAGCCCCTGCAGGTGCCCGTAAGGCCACCACCGGAACCACAGCAGCGAGCTGCGCAGCAGGACCAGCTCCGCACGCGAGATCGGCGCCGTCGTACACGTGGCCCCGATGACCCCGAGGGCCAGGATGCGCCGGGGATAGCGCAGCACCAGGTCCTGAGCGACATAGGCCCCCAGCGACTGACCGACCACCACGAACCGATCGGCGGCGACCTCATCGACTAGCGCGAGCACGTCCTCCGCCAGATCCGACACCTGCACCGGCACCAACCCGATCGGCTTGGACACCCCGTGGCCCCGCAGGTCCATCGTCATCACCCGGTAGCCCGCCTCCAGCAGCGGGGCCACCTGGGCGTCGAACATGCGGTGGTCCATCGTCGCCCCATGGACCAGTACCACCAGGGGCGCCGTCTCCGGGCCGCAGACCCAGGCACGCAGACGACACCCGGCGCGCTCCATCACTACTTCACGCACCTGACCGATCACATCACTCATTCATCAATATTGACCGATTATACGTGTCTGGTCAATTGGTCACGTCCGGACGGAGTGCCCCTCCGGGTGAAAAAGTTTCATTACCGTGCCACTCCACGGAACAGCTCGGCATCCTCGCACTACATGGGAACCCCAAATGCAACCCCGGTACAGGCAGCTGCGAGTCCACCAGCGCGCGGCGGGCAGCTTCAGCGGCGCTGTTCAGCGGGCCTGGGACAGGAGCGCCCTCGACCATACGTCCTGGTGGCGTTCCACGTATTCGGTTGCTGTATGCCAATGGTGGCCGTGGCCGCTGGCGAACATCGAGGCCCAAGGTTCCCGGCCGGTTTCATGGGAAGAGTGCAACAGCTCGTACATTGCCCTGGCGCGCAGCGCCATGGTCCACGGAAGCTGCTGACGCAGGTTCTGGTCGGCGCCGTAGCCATCAATCAGCGCAGCGAGCCGCGTGGCGGCGACCTCGGGGACCTCGCCGGCATCCGACAAGGTGAATGCCTGGGCCGCGTAGGCCAGGTCCCAGACACGACTACTCGGGCCAGCGCCGTCCCAGTCGATGAACACCCACCGATTTCCGATGATCAGATTCCAGGGCGCCAGGTCGTTGTGGCAAATGAGTTCTTCAGAGGGGGTAGGGATCGCTACATCCCAAGGGGCATCGACGGTGGGAGTGAATCCCTCGCTCGCGTCGTGGATCGCTCGCACGATCCGCCCGACCCGATTCAGCCCGGACAGGCTCAGCGGTGGAGCATCAAGAGCCAAGCAACCCGGGACGAACTCCGTGATTTGCCGGCCACGATCGTCCCTGCCGAGCACAGCAGGGACATCAACGTTCTTGGCCCGCACTGCTGCCATGAACTCTACGACCGCACTCGTTGCGGTCCCCCAGGGCTTGCGCACAGTCTCCCCGACGCGCCCGACACCATCGCTGGTGTTGCCCCCGTCCAATGGCACTTCCAGCTCATTCACCATCGCAGGCTATCCCGACCACACCGCTGAGGAGTGCCCATCAAGCCGAACCCCCGCTGCACCGCAGTGGTCGTGGACCATACGTCGGGGATTACTCATCTCGCAGGACGGCTGTTCCCGTCCTAGCGGAGCAGTCGGGTCTCGTTGCGCGGTCAGGTCAGACTCAGGCCCCCGTCGGTGGTGATGACCTGACCGGCGACCCACACTCCGTGGTCGGTGGTCAGCCACCCGATCAGTCGCGCCGGATCCGTGGGCCGCCCCCAGCGGCCGAACGGGGTGGCCTGCCGCCACGCCTCGAGCTCGGCCAGGGACCGGTCGGTGGTTTCCGGGTCCAGGTAGCCGGTGTTCACCGGTCTGTCCCGTGACGGGTTCAGTGGAGGCTTGGTAGTGCCGCTCCGGCGGTCGCCGGGGCGGTGTGGTGACGATAGTAGGCGTCTTCGAACTCGATCGGGGGCACGAGCCCGATCTCTCCGTGCAGGCGCCGGTGATTGAACCAGTCGACGTACTCGGCCACCGCGATCTCCAGGTCGTCGATCGACTTCCAGGGGCCCTTGTTGCGGATCAGTTCGGCCTTGAACAGCGAGTTGAACGCCTCAGCGAGGGCATTGTCGTACGAATCGCCGGTGGATCCCACCGAGGCCACCGCCCCCGCCTCGGCCAGGCGCTGGGTGTAGCGCACGGCGACATACTGAACGCCTTTGTCGCTGTGATGGACCACACCGCTGGTGTCATGGCCGTCGTGGGAGCGGGTCCACAACCCCATCTCGAGAGCGTCCAGAGCCAGGTCCGTGCGCAACGAGGTCGACAGCTGCCACCCCACCACCCGCCGGGAGAACACATCGATGACGAAGGCGGCGTAGACCCAGCCGGCGAACGTTCTGCAATACGTGATGTCGGCGACCCACAGCCGGTCCGGGGCAGCGGCGGTGAAAGATCGTTCCACCAGGTCCGGGCGGGTCTCCGGTCCGGTGCCGGCCACCGTGGTGCGCGGGCCCTTGGCGCGAATGATCCCGCGCAGACCCGCCGCCCTCATGAGCCGGTGAACCGTGCACCGGGCCACCCGGTGGCCGTTCCGGCGCAGCGCGGCGTGGACCTTGGTGATCCCGTACACCCCGTAGTTCTCCGCGTGCACCTTGGTGATGACCGCGGTCGTGGCCGCGTCGCTGACCGATCGCGCTGAGGGCGGGCGGGTCTTGGCTGCGTAATAGGTGCTCGGGGCGACCTGCAGAACCTTGCAGATCGGCTCGACCCCGTACTCGCCCTTGTGGGCGTCGATGTAGGCCACTACCTGTTGTGTGGGCGGTCGAGCTCCGCCGCGAAGAAAGCCGAGGCCGACCGCAGGATGGCGTTAGCCCTGCGGAGTTCCCGAACTTCTCTCTCGAGCTCGGCCAGCCGCTGGGCGTCATCAGTGGTGGTTCCTGGTCGATATCCCTCATCGACCTCGGCCTGTCTCACCCAGTTCCGCAGCGTTTCCGGGTTGATCCCCAGCTGCTGACCGATCCGCGCCAGCGCCCCGGCCTTCGTCGCCGGGTCCCGCCGGGCCTCCACCGCCATCCGGGTGGCGCGCTCTCGCAACTCGTCCGGGTACTTCCTCGGTGCCCCCATGACTCTCATCCTTCCGTGGAATGAAAGCCTCCAACAGACCCGTCACGGGACAGTCCCGGGTTGATGGTGTTCAGCACGATGCCCACCTCGAGCAGTTCCGCGGCCACCGTGGGTGTCACCCCGGCCAGAGCCGCCTTGCTCGTCGCGTAGGCGACCTCACCGCGCATGGGCCCATCGTCCTGGCCCGAGGTCATCCAGAACACCCGGCCCGCCGCCCGTTCCTCGATGGGTCCGGTGCTCCCGAGGCGCTGCCCAGGCCGGGCCGGTGCGGACCGAGCAGCCGTGGCCGTGTGGCGCTGGGCGAAGTGACGGGTCAACAGCAGTGTGGAACGGGTGTTGGTGTCCCAGAACGCGTCCAGGGTCTCGGCGGTCATATCGAGGATGGAACCGTCCCCACCGCTGCGGGCGTGGTTGCACACCAGGATGTCCAGGCGCCCAGTCAGGGCGTGAGCCTGGGCCACGAGGTCCTCGACGGCGTGGGCGTCCCGCAGGTATGCGGAAAAGTCCCCGGCGACCGCCCCGTCCTGAAGGACCGCCCGGATGCCGGCGCGCACGGCATTCAGGTCGTCGGCGCCCCACGGCTGATCCGTGTCGTGCGGGCTGTAGTGGTGGAAGAACACGCTGGCCCCCAGGAAGGCGAGTTCGACCGCCACTGCGTAGCCGATGCCGCGGCGGCGGGAAACCCCGGTGACCAGGGCGGTTCTGCCCTGCAGCGGGCGCGCGGAAGAAGGATGAGACATGGTGGTGCTCCTGACGTAGTCGGGGATTCGTCGATCACAGGGCAGGCACTCACGCAGTCTTCATGTTGGGGAACCTAACAGCGATCACCGCTGCCGGCGACAGGACGCCGGGAAAAGCTCCCCGTGGCCAGCACCCGGTCACGATCGCGGCGACACATCGCGGCGTGCCCGCAAAAGTCCTCTCGGCCGCTCTCAACAGCTCACCCGCCGGTGAACACCGCGAATTCCTCCAGCCGTGCCACCACCGCCACCAGCAACTCCCTCAGCTCCCAGGGCTTCCCGTAGGCGTCGATCAGTAACCCCGTCCGAAACCGGGCAGTCGCTACATGCGTCGTCTGGGCGACGCAGTGTCCGCCGAGGTCTAGGGACACTCATGACCTAGCATCCGCATCATGCGTGTTGAAGATTTCTTCGAGGAAGCGCCTCGCCAAGCCTTCGTCGGAATGTCCCGGGACTTCGCTGGCCACTCCCAAAAACTGCGAGAGGATCTCATCGATCAGCTCCGCAGCGGCCCCCTGCCTGGTGAAGACGATCTCTCCTGCACCATCGCACTGATGCACCTCGTTCATGAGGAGCTGGAAGCATACGGCACCGACAGCAGCCAACGGCTCACGGACGCACAGATCGCCGCATCCCAGCGCAGTCTGCGGGCCGCCCTGGAACGCCACCGCATCACGTTGGAACTGCCCTGGCGAAACTTCACTACGTTCAGGAGCTATTGGATAAAAAATGACTGCCGGGACAGCTGGCAAGCTCGACGTGATCTGCTGGACGAGAAGCTGGGCCCGGCCGAACGGCAACTTGAGCAGCTTGAGGAGGATCGCTTCCACGCCGTCATGGCACAGGGCGTCTCACCCCACACCAAGACGGGCTGGCCCAAGGTCGATGAAGAACTTATAGAGATGAGAAGGCTTTTCCAATCTGCCACCACCACTCAGGACTATCGCGACGTTGGCAACAGGTGCGTGGCCGTGCTGGAAGCACTGAGCCGAACCGTCTACGACCCCGACCGTCACCTCCGCGCAGGCGAGGAAGAACCTCCCGTGGATAAGACCAAGCAACGAATCGGCCGCTATGTCGAAGACTCCCTCGCCGGTAAGGACAACGAAGAAATCCGTGGTGTGGCCACCAAAGTCATCGCCCTCGCCCACCGCGTGAAGCACTCCTCGACTCCGACCCGTCGAGATGCTGGCATCACCGCGGACTCAGTGATCCTCCTAAGCAACATTCTTCGACGCGTGGAGCAACATCTCTAAGGGGACCACAGCTGGGCACTGACATGCTTCCTCGGGAGTCCCGGGAGTCCGCTGACTAGTGATGCCCGTTTGACCCGCCCGGTGAAAAGCCTGCTGAGGGGGCGACATATGCATCATGGCTTCAATGGGACAGAACGACCTCAGATAGTGCTCGCTTGCGGCGGCTCCCGGCTCCGCCGGTACAGGGTCGCCCTCGACATGCCCAGGTCGCGGGCGACCTGGGTGGCCGGCTCCTCACCTCGATCCGTCGCAACGCGCCCCGGATCTGGGAGTCAGTGAACGTGGGACGGTGCCCGTCGAGGTCCTTGCCAGCTGCCCGGCATTTGATCACCGAGTCGGTGACCCGCTCCCGTTTCTGGAGTCGCTCCCTGGGTGGCCGCTATTTTCCGAACTTCTTCAGTGCCTTGTCTAGGTCACTGAGAGCCTTCGATGTCTTTCGGGCGCCGCCGCCTTCGTCCTGCATCTTCACGCTGTGCCCGCGCGAGCAGCGCAGCGTGCGTTGCTTGGCGACGTCATCGAGTGTGAAGCGGACCTTGCCTCCACACTCGGGGCACCCAGCCTCCAGTTTGTTGGTCATTGCCTGATCGCCCTTCGATGGGAAGTTTCGGTCACCATGATGATCCTGAGCCCCGACGGTTTTGGAACCGACACGACCAATGGTCCGCGGTTCTTACTTGAACAGCGCCGCAGACCTGGCACCTAATCCGTAGCGCTGGGTATGCCTCATTGCGACACCTCTACTGTTGGCTCCAGCGCGTTGCGATGAGGCCCCGTCCTGACTTGTGCGACAAAAGTGCCTACGGGTCTAGGTATCGTGCGGCGGAGCTGCGCCTGGTGTGGCGCGGGTTGAGTCAGGCGCCGCGGTTCTCTACGTCATCGCTTCCGCTGTACAGGTAGCAGGTGTGATGGCAGCGACAGAATCAGCCGGATATATAGATCCTGACCTACCAGGATGGATTGAAAAGGAGAGCACTGTGCAGGGGTTGCTCAGCAGCCAGCCTTGCTAATCCCGCACACGCTAATAAGCCTGCGTGTGCCGTCAGGACGCTGTATCCAGTTTTTCCATGTGGGCCTGCGACAACCGGAGCTCCGCAGCAGCCGCAGCGGACTCGAGCTGCTCCACCGAGCTCACTCCCACAATCGGCCGCACCGCAGGACGGGAACTGTTCATCCAAGCCAAAACTATCTGTCCTAGTGTTGCTCCCGTCTCATCGGCCACCTCCTGGAGTGCCCGGAGCCTGCGGTGGGTGCCTGGATGATCGTAGGAGGATGGAAGCTGTGAGCCGGGGCGATGGTAGAAACCTGTCATCAAGGGGGTGTACCCCCATAGCTCGATTCCTGGGTTTGAGCTGGCGTAGTCCAGAGTCTCCGTGGACATCATGCCAAATGGGTGGTCCTGGCCCTCCACGGGGGCGTCGGGGCGGGGGTGTAGGTAGGACCATCTCTGCTGGATGGCGGTCACTACTGAGTTGCCACGGTCTCCGGCGAGGCACCGTGCCCGCTCGACTCTCCAGACTGGATGGTTCGACCAACCAATCCGGGCTGCCCGGCCGCCGTCCACGAGATCGCCGAACACGTCAACCGTTTCGTGGAGTTCAGTACTGCGGTCCTCCATGTGGGTCCAGAGCAAATCCACCGAGTCCACACCCAAACGCTCGAGGCTGCCCGCTACAGCATCGAGAACGGCTCGCCTCGAAAGACCCTCGACGTCCGTGGGAAAGCCACCGGGCCGCTTCGGCTCAGCCCCTACCTTGGTGCTCAGCAATACGTGCTCCCTGGCGTCTGGGCGGGATGCCAGCCATCGACCGATCGTCGTTTCGCTTTGCCCGCCGAACCCGCCCGCTGACCCCCAGAACGCGTAGCAGTTAGCCGTGTCGATCCATCGACCGCCCAGCTCGACGTACTTGTTAAGGATGTTGTAGCTGGTTTGTTCGTCAACGCGGGTACCAAAATGCATCGTTCCTAGTGCAATATTCACGATTCCTCCGGAGTTTTAGGCTGGGGCTGAGATCATGGGTCGAGCGTCCAGCATCAGTGCTTCGTAGGCGTCGGGAAAGGTCTCTACCCCCGTCTAGTGTCTGTAGATGTCGCATAGGGCGGTACTGGTAGTCAACACGTAGCGCGGGACTGTTCCCAAAAGGACTCTCGACCCTATATGGGGCTCTTCAGGATCCAGGGTGTAGTTGGGGTCGGCGCGTCGGTCGCCGGATAGGGGTCGAGGCCTCCCGAAGATGAAGGTTCCTACACGCCTCATCTGGAAGACCTCGACGTGCCTGACGCTACCTTCGCCTGCCCTGACTTGACCACCTTCTGCTGTCTCGACGAGCTCGGTCTTGACGTCGTCGGTCAGCGCCTCGAGCCCGAGCAGGCGATCCTGGCCTGCCGGGTCCTGGAACCGGACCAGTGGTGCCGACGCTGCGGCTGCGAGGGCACGCCCCGCGACACCGTGGTGCGGCGCCTGGCGCACGAGCCGCTGGGCTGGCGACCTACGACGCTGCTGGTCACGGTTCGCCGCTACCGGTGCACCGGGTGCGGACACGTGTGGCGCCAGGACACCACCAAGGCGGCCGAGCCGCGGGCGAGGCTCTCCCGTCGCGGTCTGCGGTGGGCGCTGGAAGGGATCGTGTGCCAGCACCTGACCGTGGCCCGCGTCGCCGAAGGCCTGGGAGTCTCGTGGAACACCGCCAACGACGCCGTGCTGGCCGAGGGCAAGCGGGTGCTCATCGACGACCCCGGCCGGTTCGACGGGGTCAAGGTCATCGGCGTCGACGAGCACGTCTGGCGCCACACCCGCCGCGGCGACAAGTACGTCACCGTCATCATCGACCTCACCCCGGTTCGCGCCGGGACGGGTCCCGCCCGGCTGCTGGACATGGTCGAGGGCCGCTCCAAACAGGCGTTCAAGACATGGTTGGCCGAGCGCGAGAACCCTTGGCGCCAGGGCGTGGAAGTAGTCGCGATGGACGGGTTCAGCGGGTTCAAGACCGCCACCACCGAGGAGCTGCCCGAGGCGACCGCGGTCATGGATCCCTTCCACGTCGTGCGCCTGGCCGGCGATGCCCTGGATCAGTGCCGGCGCCGCGTTCAGCAGGACACCCGTGGCCACCGCGGCCGGGCCGGCGATCCCCTCTACTCGGCTCGCCGGACCCTGCACACCGGAGCGGACCTGCTCACCGACAAGCAGCGGGACCGGCTGGAGAAGCTGTTCACGGCCGACGCCCACGTCGAGGTCGAGGCCACCTGGGGGATCTACCAGAGGATGATCGCCGCCTACCGAGAACCCGACCGGGCCCGAGGCCGAGCGCTGATGCAGCGGCTGATCCACTCCCTCAGCCACGGCGTCCCGGGTGCGTTGAGCGAGGTGATCACGCTCGGCCGGACCCTGACCAAGCGGGCCACCGACGTGCTGGCCTACTTCGATCGTCCTGGTACATCCAACGGCCCGACCGAGGCGATCAACGGCCGGCTCGAACACCTGCGCGGCTCCGCGCTCGGGTTCCGCAACCTCACCAACTACATCGCCAGATCGCTCCTGGAGACCGGCGGGTTCAGGCCGCGACTACACCCTGGATCCTGAAGAGCCCTATATGGTCTACACCCGTCGAACTTTGCTAATCACCGTGAATGGTAGCAGAACGCCGCACCCCATTCTTACCGCAGACCTCTATCCATATACGTACTCATTCTCTGTTGAAGAGGCCAGAGTCGACAGTTTTACCACCTCTCTATCTGGGATATAGGTCACTCCACCCGTGTCCTTAGTCGAAGAGGGCTCCGACGGTGTGGGCGCTGGAGTTGGCCAGGCGCCGGCGGGAGTGGTCGTAACGGCGGGTGGTGCGCGGGTCCGCGTGCCCCAAAGAATCCTGAAGGTGGTGGAGGGGTACCCCGAGTTCCAGGGCAAGAGTGGCGTGGGTGTGGCGCAGCACGTGGGAGGACATCGGTTTGGAGATCCCCGCCTTGGTAGCCAATCGGGTCAGGGTGGTGTGGACGTTGGTTCTGGCCCAGGGGGCCCCGGTGCGGGTGGTGAAGATCAACCGGTCCACCTCTCGCCCGGTGGCCAGTTCGTCTCCCAGGACACCGACCAACCCGTAAAGAGCTGCGGCGGTGTGCTCTGGCAGTGCAACCACCGCTTTCTTCCCACCCTTGCGGCGGATCACCAGCCGGTCCGACGACAACCCAGCCTGGGTTGCGGTGAGTGCCTCACCGATCCGTACCCCGGTGGAGAGCAACAAGTCCACCAGGGCGTGGGATCTGGGGGAGTCGGCCACCGCGGCGTCCAGTAAGCGCATGGCCTCCCGCCTGGTCAGAGCCGCGGTGGTGGTGTGGTCCTGGTCCACGACCGGCCGGCCCACGTACTGGGCAGGGTTCTTGGCCACAGCATCAACGGTGATGGCGTAGGTGTAGAACGCGGAGATCGCAGCCAGCCGACGCGCCAACGTCGTGTCCGCGTCACCGGCTGAGCTACGGGCGCGGGCGAAAACATCCACGTGCGCGCGAGTCACCCGCAGTAGATCCACGCCACCGGCGTCGAGGAACTTACAAAACACCCGTGCGTCCACCCGGTACGAGGCCCGGGTGTTCGGTGAGGGGTAAGACGCCAACCAGGAACCGATCAACCCACCATGAGCGTCCGCGTTGGGCGCGGGCGGGGTGCGAGAGACGATCTGGGTGGTTTCGGGCACGGGAACCACCCTACCGCCTAAGCAATGACATAACAAATATTATGTTATGTATGCAGCCTCTGTTCCGAGGCACCTGTGTTCACGGCTGCGGGGACCACTGGTGACCGTCGAACCACCACGGCAGAGGGGCCACAGGGTAGAAGCCGAACACGCTCTCAGTCCCGTAATGCCTTCGCCGCGCTGGTTCAGCGGGAGGACGTGGTGGACGTCCACGACCCCCTCGATGCCGTAGCTGGCCCTGGAGTCAAACCCGCACACTTCGCACGCCAAACCGCCTGTGGCGGCGCGGACGGCGTCCTTCTTGGCGGCCACCAGCTTGCGGTCGCGTTCGTATCGGTGGTGCAACTGGTAGAGGGAGCGGCCCTATAGCCCACGTACACCCCTTCCTCCTCCTTCCTCACCGAGGTGGGAATTTCGGCCTCGTAGGCCCGGATGGCGACGACGGCCAGGAGGAGCTCGTTGCGGCGGTGCGCCCACTGCTCCCACACATCCCGGGGTAGGCGCCCCGCCATTGGGCCACCCGCCGGACTGGTCGGGGTTGAGGTGGTCGAAGGCAATCCGCAGGGCCTGCCTGACTGCGGTGGTCGCCACGCCCCGGCCAGTCTGCTCGCGGGCGACCCAGTAGCCGAGGGAGCAGAACTGGCCGGCTCCGCGCACCACACTGGCGAGGTTCAGACGTCCGAAGAGGGCGCAGGAGCCGTCGGTAATGACGAAGGCGTGAGAGCGGCCCGCTGCGCGGTCCGCGTCCGCCTGCTCCAAGACTTCCCGCTGGCCCTCCGCAGTGAACCAGGACTCCGGCCGGGCCGGCTCCCACGGGACGAGGTGCTCCCGCTGGGAGACGATCAGCGTCGCGAGGGCGGGGGTGTCGTCGGGAGAGGTGGGGCGGAGTCGGGTGGTCATGTGTCGCGCCCGGGGTGAGGGGTGCTGTCCTGCGGGCCGTCGAGGGGCTTCATGGCGGCCTCGACGCGCTCCGGCGTCATGTGGATCTGCGGGGTCAGCTCCTGGGGAGGGAAGTCGGGGTCGATGACGTCTCGCCAGAACTCAAGGTGCTTCTTGTCCAACCAGTGCTGCGACTCCTGGACGGAGGCGCGGTCTTCACCCTGCACGGAGTACCAGTAAAGGTAGGTGATGCCGTCGCGAACCTCACTGAGGATCGTCTCGACGTACATCTGCTCGGGCTCGAGGGTCTCGCGGAACGCCTCGGGATTGGCGCGGAGGAAGTCCATCCACGCGGCCGCGCGCTCCTCGGCGCCGGCGCGGACGCGGAATCGGGTCAGTTCGATGATCACGGCAACACCTTAAGTCACCTTGGTATGAGGTGGGCGCGCTGCCGGCCTAGAACACCGTGCGGCGGTCTAGCGGCCGGACCTAGGATGGGCATTTGCCCACGCGAGATACTGGAAATTTATCGGCGCACTTCACACGTCAACCCCGACTACTCGGAGAGGGGGTAGCAAAAACGACCGATTTAGCCCCCAACGAGCCAAGGCGTGGGTCCTTTTCCCGTCTCAGTGGAGAGCTGCCCGCAGGCAGATCTCCTCTCCGTCGCTGAGTCCCGCCGGGCGGGGGGTCCTCCTGGACTCCTCCGTCCGCAAAGCTGCGATGAGCGTGTCGCGCAGCGGGCGGCGGTTCAGGCCCTGGGCGAGAGCCCGGGAGGAGTCGACAATGTTCACGTATCGCCAGCCCTCCCATGGCACCCACAGCGGCAGCGACGCAGGGCCGGCCCACGGGCTGATACCGCACTCGTCGAGCGTCGCGTCGTCGACCACACGCGGCCGGGCGGTCGAGCTGGTGATGTCGATACTGGCGTCGACGACGTCCCGAAGGACGTGCGGGGTGCCGGCCGCGTTGAAAACCCCGGTAATCCGTTGCTCGGCGCACCGCAGGATCCAGGCGGCGAGATCCTCCACGTCGATCAGGGCCACAGGGAAAGAGTCGTCGGGGACGATCACGTCGGGACCCGTCGGATGGGCGAAGCGCCACGGGTAGTAGCCGGAGCGGCCAGACTCGTCGCCGGCACCGCCGATCAGCCCTGGCCGGATGACCGTCACGGGATCCGGGACGTCCAGGTAGGTGAGCTCACACCGGCGTTTGGCCGCCGGGTACTGGTCCATCGCTGTCATGAGGTCAGCTTCCAGCGGAGCCACCACGGCTGCGTCCTCGTCCTGGTCGGGTACCTCAAACGAAACGTAGACGCTGGTCGTTGAGACAAAGATGCGGTGCGAGGCGGTGAGCCGGCTCGTGGCATCCCGGGCGTGCCGGGGATGGCTGGTCAGATCGACGACGGCGTCCCACGCCCTGCCGGTGACGGACGCCAGGGCTTTCGGGTGGTCGCGGTCAGCCTGGATGAACTCCACTCCTGCGGGCGCCGGAGCCGAGCCACGGGCCAGGCACGTGACGGTGTGGTCGGCGTTAAGTGCGGCGAGGGCGAGGCCCCGGCCCAAGAACCCGGTGCCGCCGAGAATGAGGATGTCCATGGCCTCATTTTGAGTGGGTGGAGTGCCGAAGCAAAGCAGATTCGTTGATAGCGGGAAGAGTCGATCCCTCAAAAGGCGAGACGCAAAGACCTCCCTGAGTGGAGGCGGGGTCATGATGACGGGGAAGTCGAGCTAGCCGGGCAGCGACAGACGAGAAGAACCGGACGCTTATCGCGGCGAGTCACAGACCAATCCGCGGCCGTGCTGCTCATGTAGCGAAATCGACCGGTTGAGCCACAGGGCCGCGTTCGCCGCCTCGACACGTCCTTGGAGGCGACGAACGCCGTCTCGAATCATCGCGCCATATCCCTCCTCGGGCAGTCGTGCGACAGATTGCTGCGCCCGTACAACCTGATCTTCGGCGTCTTGGACGCGCCCAGCGCGCAGGTAATCATCACCGAGGTTGAGGTGCAAGCTCGGAGCGAACCCCGCTGTCGAGGGAACTCCGATGGCTGCGAGGTCACCGTCTTGGAGGTGTGTGAACTCTGTCAGGGCTTGCTCGTCCCAGCGAGTCTCGCTCTGAAGATTCTCCTGCTGGTCGGCCAGGTAGTGCGCCAACACGCACCGGTGGGCATGGTCTTCTTCGACCGTCTCATCCCAGCACTTTTCAAGAGCCGCCTTAGCGGCTTCGCTCTGACCGTTAACCGCTTGACCGACTGCTTCGAGGACTGGTTCCCAACTCATGCCCCCAACGCTATGTCCCGTGACGGGTCTGTTGGAGGCTTTCATTCCACGGAAGGATGAGAGTCATGGGGGCACCGAGGAAGTACCCGGACGAGTTGCGAGAGCGCGCCACCCGGATGGCGGTGGAGGCCCGGCGGGACCCGGCGACGAAGGCCGGGGCGCTGGCGCGGATCGGTCAGCAGCTGGGGATCAACCCGGAAACGCTGCGGAACTGGGTGAGACAGGCCGAGGTCGATGAGGGATATCGACCAGGAACCACCACTGATGACGCCCAGCGGCTGGCCGAGCTCGAGAGAGAAGTTCGGGAACTCCGCAGGGCTAACGCCATCCTGCGGTCGGCCTCGGCTTTCTTCGCGGCGGAGCTCGACCGCCCACACAACAGGTAGTGGCCTACATCGACGCCCACAAGGGCGAGTACGGGGTCGAGCCGATCTGCAAGGTTCTGCAGGTCGCCCCGAGCACCTATTACGCAGCCAAGACCCGCCCGCCCTCAGCGCGATCGGTCAGCGACGCGGCCACGACCGCGGTCATCACCAAGGTGCACGCGGAGAACTACGGGGTGTACGGGATCACCAAGGTCCACGCCGCGCTGCGCCGGAACGGCCACCGGGTGGCCCGGTGCACGGTTCACCGGCTCATGAGGGCGGCGGGTCTGCGCGGGATCATTCGCGCCAAGGGCCCGCGCACCACGGTGGCCGGCACCGGACCGGAGACCCGCCCGGACCTGGTGGAACGATCTTTCACCGCCGCTGCCCCGGACCGGCTGTGGGTCGCCGACATCACGTATTGCAGAACGTTCGCCGGCTGGGTCTACGCCGCCTTCGTCATCGATGTGTTCTCCCGGCGGGTGGTGGGGTGGCAGCTGTCGACCTCGTTGCGCACGGACCTGGCTCTGGACGCTCTCGAGATGGGGTTGTGGACCCGCTCCCACGACGGCCATGACACCAGCGGTGTGGTCCATCACAGCGACAAAGGCGTTCAGTATGTCGCCGTGCGCTACACCCAGCGCCTGGCCGAGGCGGGGGCGGTGGCCTCGGTGGGATCCACCGGCGATTCGTACGACAATGCCCTCGCTGAGGCGTTCAACTCGCTGTTCAAGGCCGAACTGATCCGCAACAAGGGCCCCTGGAAGTCGATCGACGACCTGGAGATCGGGGTGGCCGAGTACGTCGACTGGTTCAATCGCCGGCGCCTGCACGGAGAGATCGGGCTCGTGCCCCCGATCGAGTTCGAAGACGCCTACTATCGTCACCACACCGCCCCGGCGACCGCCGGAGCGGCACTACCAAGCCTCCACTGAACCCGTCACGGGACAGTCTTGACCGGTGCCTAGTTGTCCCATGGCAGCGGAGGCGATGGTCGCGCTCTTGCCGGAGGGCGAGCTCAGCGAGGTGACCGTGCGCTCAGCGGACGGAGCGGCCGGCGTAGCTGGCTTTGGGGCAGAAGCGACGGCGGTCCTCGGGCCAGCCTGCGCGGCTGGTTCCCGGGCGGGAACCGCCACCGGGGCAGGCTCGGTGACAGGCTCCGGGACCGTCTGGACGACTGGTTCTTGAATAGCTGCTTCTTGGACAACTGGCTTCGCGGCGAGTGTGTTGGCCGGTGCGTTGGCCGAAACGGGCGTGGCGGCCGGCGCCGGAACGGCCCCACCGGGTGCCACAACGGCCGGAACATCGAGCTTCTGCTCGGTCTTCTTATGCTCGGCCTTCTTCTGCTCGGTCTTCTGGTCGGTCTGCTTCTCGGCTGTGGTCACGTGGGCGACCGGCTCCAGGGACGGGGTGGGCGCTGCGGTGGGGGTGGCGGCAGCGACGGCCGACAGCGGAGCCTCAGCGGAGGCATCCGGGGCCGGGGTGGCCTGCACCGAGACGGTGGTGGCCAGGGCCAGCCCGGAGAAGGCGGCGACGGCGGCCACGGTGCGGGCCTTGCCGGTGAGGAGGGAGGTGATGCCGTTGGGGGAGGTCAGGTCACGAGTCATGAGGAGTTGTGCAGGCTTTCTGGCGGGCCGGGCGGATCTGCCGGAACGGTGCGGTGACAGCACGGAGCACCCCGCTCGGGGGCGCAAGATGTCGCGGGGTCCGGCAGAGCGGGCCCCGGATCAGGAGCACCGCGCACGGCGGAGAAGTGGAGGAACGGTGTGGTGTCTGCAGGGGAGGAAAAACTCACTCGCGAGGCAGGAATTCCCTGGATCAGCAGCTGCAACAACCGGGGCCCTCCGCAGCGACTCAGGCCGTTGCGGAGGGCGCACCGGGTCAGCGGTAGGTGTAGTACCCGTCCACCGGCATGGCGTTGACGGAGTGGACGAAGGTGCCCTGGGCGGGGTTCAGGGCGGAGATCATTTTGCCCCCGCCGATGTAGATGCCGATGTGGGCCCCGCCGTTCTGGGAGACGAGGTCTCCGGGCTGCGGGTTGGTCGTGGGGGTGGCCGCGGCGATCTGCTGGAAGCTGGTGCGGGGGATCTCGATGCCGTTCTGGGCGTAGGCCCACTTCGTGAATCCGGAGCAGTCCCAGGCGCCGAAGGCGGTCCCGCCCCAGACGTAGCCGGTGCCGGCGCCCTGCATCGCGGTGCCCACAATCCCGGACGCGCCGGTGATCTCGGTGATCTCCGTCGACTGGGTGGACACCGTCGCGGTCGAAGCGCTCTGCTCAGGAGCCGCCGAGGCCTGGGGGGAGACGGCCTGGGGGGCAACGACGGCCCGGGGGGCTGTCGAAGAGTAGGCCGCCAGAGCGGACGCGGGGGCCGAGTAGGCAGTGGCGGTGTCCGTCGGGACCTCGGCGTAGGCCTGAGCCGGGGCGATGGAGCCGATCACTGCCGCACCTGCGGCAGCCGCGACCGTGGTGGTACGCACCAGGGGCGAGGTGGTCTCGGCGCGGTGGCGGGCAGTACGGCGCTTAAAAATGGTCATGGGGTGTGTTCCTCCCTTTGCCTACGAGGTGAGCTGTCGGATGCGGGTGGGAGACACCCGGCCGCCCCGGACGCATGCGTTCCGGGTGACTTAACCCCTAGGTCCCGGACCCCAGGACCGAAAATGGTTCCCCCGCTTCTGCCAAGCGATTTCTCTTCAGGAACCCCGAGCACCGGCAGAATTCGGCGATGTGCACGAGGGCGCCGACCGGATCAATCAGCGGCACGCAGTGGACAGTAGCCCACTCATAACGAAAGTGTCACGTTTAGATCACGGCCCGGATTCTTTCTTCGGCCGGGTCTGAAAGCTTGGGCTGCCGACTCTGAAAAGGCCCGGCCCAGAAGCCGTGGGTTCGTCGCTCCTGTGGCTCCGCATCACGACTGGCGTCGCATCCAATGCCGTTTGACTAGGGGAAATGGCGTCAGTGCACGGCCCTGCATGGACACCACCCCCCAGGGCGAGGGGGTTTGGGGTCGTGGGCGGCCTTCAGTATCACGAGGGGTGGCACGGAGAAGACTTTGAGGATTCCTTGAGCTTTCCTTCAGATTGAGAAGTTTCGGGGATGCCGTTCTGGGCCGCGCAGCGCGATTTCTTCATGAAAACTCCATAATTGCCCGGATCCCCGGCGGAGAAGGCCGCCCGAGGGAGTAGCGCTGTGCGCCACTGTGGCCTGGATCTTCATCAAATCTTCAAGAATTTGGGGCGCGCCACACGGAAAAGGCAGTTTACTGTCGATGGTATGGCGGGCTGGTTCCGGCTGGTTCGTCTCCTCGAGGAAGCCGACGAAGGAGCAAGCCATGACCCATCACGTGAGTGCGATGCGGGAGGCCTACCCGAAGGACCTCGGCGGGGTGGACAAGGGGAAGCTGGCCGCCTGTATCCAGGCCTGTTTCCAGTGCGCCCAGACCTGTACCGCCTGCGCGGATGCCTGCCTGTCCGAGGACATGGTCGCCGAGCTGACCAAGTGCATCCGCACCAACCTCGACTGCGCGGACCTGTGCGAGGCCACCGGACGTGTGCTCTCGCGGCACACCGGCTACGACGCGAACATCACCTTGGATGCGATCAAGGCCTGCCAGATGGCCTGCAAGGCGTGTGCAGATGAGTGCGAGCAGCACGCGTCCATGCACGAGCACTGCCGGATTTGTGCCGAGGCCTGCCGGCGGTGCGAGGCCGCCTGCGCCGAACTGGTCGCCTCCCTGGGCTGAGTCTCGCCTCCCACAGACCCATCACCCGGGCGGCGGGGGCGGTGAGGACACCCGTGGCCACCGGGATCGGCGTCACGGGCCGGATCTCCTCTGCGGAGGGGGCCACCGCCATGACGCACCCGCCGCCTGGGTGATGGCCCCCTACCGGGGGTTCCGTGGAGAGCGGCTTCCGCGGGAACTTGGCCTTTTCTACAGGCTCAGACGCTGACCGGCGGATACCCGTGACGGGTCTCCGTCGGTGAAAGAGGATCCTGATGGGCTGATCGGGCCCGCCCGGAGGCGGGTTTCCTCTTCTCCCGCTCCCTGTTCAGTACAGCTCTACCCGCGCGGCTTGGGCGCACGTCGGGCACGGGCGGATTGCCGAGGCCGGCACATCGGGGTCGAGCTTCTTCATCGTGGAAAAGAGACATCATCATGCGTTCCACCCAGTTCCTTGGCCGCCGCACTACGGCCGCCGCCTCCACCGTTGTTCTTGCGACCGCCCTGCTGGGCGGGGCCACCGCTCCGGCCCTGGCCCACGGGCCGGGGAGTACCCCGGTCGCGTCCCCCGCCCAGGACCCGTCCACGGTGGAGATGCTCCAGCCGGATCCGACCTCCCCGACCGCCTACGACTTCGGTGAGACCCTGGCCGGGCTGGAGGGCGAGCAGCTGGAAATCACCTTCCTGGCCGAAATCATTCCGCATCACCAGGCCGCGATCGAGATGTCCGAACTGGAGCTCGAGCGCGGGGTCAGCCCGGACATCCGCACGCACGCGGAGAACATCATCGCCAACCAGCAGCACCAGATCGACCAGTTCACCCGGTGGCTGGAGGAGTGGTACGGGCTGACCCCGGAAGAGGCCATGGCCCAGGTCCCGGCAGAAGCCCAGGAGGAGATGAAGATCCTGGAGGAGGAGACCCAGATGATGATCGAGGAACTCTCGGCCGTGGAGGCCGGTGAGGACTTCGACGTCGCCTTCGTGCAGAAGATGATTCCGCACCACAACAGCGGGATCATCGAGTTCCTCGAGCCGCAGTCCCGTGCCGTGCACCCGCAGCTGCGAGTGGCGGCCACCGCGGGGATCACCACCCAGCAGGCCCAGGTCGCGGACTTCCGCACCTGGCTCGCCGGCCGCGGCTAAGAACCGGGCCAGCACCGAGGCGCTGGCCTCACGGAGGACTGAGCTCATGGCCCACCGGTTGCCACCGGCCACGGGCGCACAGTGGAGGCCTGATCGAGGCGAACCCGCAGATATCAGCCCTGGATCTGCTGCAGCAGACGCTCCATTTCCTGGATCTCCGCTTCCTGGTCCTCAATCACCTTCTGAGCCATCTCGATGGCCTGCGGATTCTGACCCTCGGCGACTTCCTCCTGGGCCATGTCGATGGCCCCGCGGTGGTGGGCGGTCATCATGGTCAGGTACATCTCGGCGGCCTCGGTGCCCTCGGCGGCCTCCAACTCCTGCATCTGCTCCTCGGTCATCATGCCCTCCATGCCTGCACCGGAATCGGAGCCGTGGTCCATGCCCTCCATACCACCGGACTCCATCGAGGTGGGCTCCCCCCAGGTCTCGAGCATGGTCTTGAGCTGGTCGATCTCCGGGCCTTGGGCGGCGACGATCTTGTTGGCCAACGCCTCGATGTCCGGGTCGAGATCGTCCTTGGCGAGCATCACCTCGCTCATCTGAACGGCCTGCTCGTGGTGGGGAATCATCATCTGGGCGAACATCGTGTCCGCGTCGTTGTGCTCCTCCGTGACCGCCTGGGCGGACGTGGAAGGAGTGGCCGTGGCGGTGTCCGTGCTCCCGGTACCGGCCGCCGCGGATGTGGTGGTCTCCGGTGCCTCACCGGCGGTCTCTTCGCCGCTGGTGCCGCAGCCGGCCAGGGCCAGGGCAGAGGCCAGGGCCAGAGTGGTCAGGGTGGTCGAACGCTTCATGGGTTCAGTCCTTTGCTTTGTGGAGGGGTGGGAAATCGGTGGGTCAGTGGGTGGGGGCCGTCGCGGGCCGCTTCGATAGGGCGGCAGCCCGGTCCTCGGCATCGGTGGCCGCCAGGTGCGCTGGGTCCAGGTCCAGGCGGCGCAGCAGCTGGGCGTTGAGGGCGACGACAATGGTGGAGACCGACATCAGCACCGCCCCGACGGCCGGGGACAGCACGATCCCGGCCGGGGCGAGGACGCCGGCGGCCAGGGGCACGGCGATGATGTTGTAGCCGGTGGCCCACACCAGGTTCTGGATCATCTTGGTGTAGCTGGCGCGGGAGAGGTCGATCATCGACAGCACGGCGCGGGGGTCGTTGCCGGCCAGGACCACCCCGGCGGACTCCATGGCCACGTCGGTGCCGGCGCCGATGGCGATGCCGACCTCGGCGCGGGCCAGGGCCGGGGCGTCGTTGACGCCGTCGCCGACCATCGCCACGGTCAGCCCGCGGGACTGCAGTTCGGTGACCTTGCTGTCCTTGTCCTGCGGGAGGACCTCGGCGAAGACCTCGTCGATGCCCAGGTCGGCGCCCACGGCGTCGGCGACCTGGCGGGCGTCGCCGGTGATCATGGCGACCTTCACCCCGCGGTCCTGCAAGGCTCGGACGGCCGCGCGGGACTCGGGGCGCACCTGGTCCTCCAGGGCCAGGGCACCGATGACGGTGCCCTCGCGCAGCACGTGCAGGACCCCGGCCCCGCGGTCGGTCCACTCCCGGGTGGCAGCGGCGATCATGGCGGGGGTGGACAGGCCCAGTTCGCGCAGCATGTTCGGTCCGCCCACCATCACCTCGGCGCCATCCACGCTCGCGCGCACTCCACGGCCAGTGGCCGATTGGAAGTCGGTGCCGCGCAGGCCCAGGCGAGTGGCTTCGGGGTGGGCGGTGGCCGCCTGCACGATGGCTCGAGCCACCGGATGCTCGCTGTCGGCCTCCGCAGCGGCCGCGAAGGCCAGCAGCTCTCCCTCAGAGGTTCCGGGCACAGCGGCAGCGCCGGTGACCGCGTGGGCGCCCTCGGTGAGGGTGCCGGTCTTGTCGAACAGGACCACGTCGATGGTGCGCATCCGCTCCAGCGCCATCCGGTTCTTGATCAGCACCCCGGTCTTCGCGGCGCGTTCGGTGGAGAGGGCGATGACCAGCGGGATGGCCAGCCCCAGGGCGTGCGGGCAGGCGATCACCAGGACCGTCACGGTGCGCACCACCGCATCATCGGGCTGACCCAGCAGAGTCCAGGCGATGGCGGTCAGCAGCCCGGCGACCAAGGCGAACCAGAACAACCAGGCCGCCGCCCGATCGGCCAGGGCCTGGGCTCGGGACGAGGAGGCCTGGGCGTCGGCGACCATGCGCTGGATCCCGGCCAGGGCCGTGTCGGACCCGACCGCTTCCACGCGCACCCGCACCGTGTTGTCGGTGGCCACGGTGCCGGCCACGACCGCCTCGCCCACCGTGCGAGAGACGGCCTTCGACTCCCCGGTGATCATGGACTCGTCGAACTCGGCCGACCCGCCGATGATCGTCCCATCAGCGGGCACCCGGGCCCCGGAGCGCACCAGGACCACATCGCCCACGGCCAGCTGATGAATCGCAACGGTGACGGTCTCACCGTCGAGGACCTTCTCGGCCTCATCGGGCAGCAAGGCGGCCAGGGCGTCCAGGGCGGAGGAGGCCGCGCCCAGGGCGCGCATCTCCATCCAGTGGCCCAGCAGCATGATCACCACCAGCAGGGCCAGCTCCCACCAGAAGTCCAGGTCAAAGCCGCCGATCCCCAGGGTCGTCACCCAGGAGGCGAGGAAGGCCACCGTGATGGCCATGGCAATGAGCAGCATCATCCCGGGCTGGCGGGACTTCAGCTCGGTGAGCCCACCTTTGAGGAACGGCATCCCACCATAGAAGAAAATGATCGTGCCCAGCACGGGCGGGATCCAGGCAGAGCCGGGGAATTGGGGTATGTGGTAGCCCAGCAGGTGCCCGACCATGGGGCTGAAAATCACCACGGGGACCGCCAGTACGAGACTGAGCCAGAACTTGTTCTTGAACATCGCCGTGGAATGCCCGGCGTGCTCCCCGTGGGCGTGGACCACGTGATCCTCATCGAAGCCCGAGTGGGGGTGATCGGCGGGCATGGCCTGCCCGTGGGTGTCGGCGTCGGCGTGGCGCCCGTGGCTGTGGTGGTCCAGGGGCTGCTCCGGGCCGTGGCCGGGGTGCTCGTGGCCCGGGACGGCGGGGCGGGGATGGTCGTGGTGGTGCGGGGTGCTCATGATGTGCTCCTTCCGCGCAGGCCCTGCAGAGGGGCCGAAATAGTCATGGGGCTCGTCAGGCGCTGACGAGGGTGTAGCCGGCGGCCTCCACGGCCGCGCGAACCGCTTCCACGGACAGCGCCCGATCGGCGGTGACGGTGACCGTGGAGATCCCCCCGGCCACCAGGTCGATGTGCACCTCGCTCACCCCGTCCACGGTGGTGAGCTCCTCGGTGACGCTGCTGGCGCAGTGGCCGCAGGTCATCCCCTCCACCTGGTAGGTCGCGGTTGATCCGGCCGAAGTCGTCCCAGCCGCAGGGACGGTGTGGTTGGTCGCCGGGGTCGGGGCGCAGCAGGCGCATCCGGTGGAGGCCATCGGCAACGGGGAGCGGGTCGAGTTCGTCATCTCAAGCTCTTTCGATCGGTTCGGGTGGTGAGGGTCGGGAACGGTCTCATCACCCCCAGGTATATACCCCCTAGGGGTATGGTGCAAGGGGGTGGGGTCATGCGGTGGCCCTGGCTTCACGGGTGCGGTGCCGGGTGGGACGGGGGAGCTCCATGGTGAAGACCGATCCGGCCCCGGACCCGGAGGAGGTGACGCTCAGCGTGCCGCCGTGGGCTTCGACCAGGGCCCGGGAGATGGTCAGCCCGATCCCGGAGCCGCCGTGATCGCGGTCCCGGGCGGTGTCTCCGCGCCAAAAACGCTCGAAGACCTGGGGCAGATGTTCGGCGGTGATCCCGTCGCCGGTGTCGGCCACGCTCAGGGCGAGCCGGTGCGGGCCGTGAGCGGTGGCACCCACGGTGACCGTGCCACCGGGTGGGGTGTGGCGCAGGGCGTTGGTGAGCAGGTTGCCCAGCACCTGACCGATCCGCTGCCGGTCCACCTCCACGACCCTGCCGACGTCGCCGGCGTCGAGCACCAGGTGCACGCCCTTGGCGGCGTAGGCCTCCCGGTGGGCCTCGACCGCGGTGCGCAGCAGCTCCTCGACAGGGTGTGGAGAGCAGTCCAGCTCGATCCGGCCCTCCTCGGCCCGGGAGACGTCGTGGATGTCCTCAACCAGCCGGGTCAGGCGCGCTAGCTGGTCGGTCATCAGCGCCCCGGTGGCCTCGTCCCAGTGCGTCACCCCGTCCTGGAGAGCTTCGCAGTAGACGGAGAGCACCGAGATCGGGGTGCGCATCTCGTGCGCCAGGTCCGAGAGCATCCGCCGGCGGGTGTCCTCGGTGCGCTGCAGCCGGGTGGCCATGGTGTTGAACGAGGTGGCCACCGCGTCCACCTCGGCTCCGGCGCCCAGGGCGGGGACCCGGGTGTCGTAGCGCCCGCGGGCCATGCCCTGGGCGGCGGCGGTGAGGGCGCCCAGGGGCCGTTGGAGGCGGCGGGTGAAGAACCAGGTCACCGCCGCCGCGCACACCGCGGCGGTACCCAGGGCTGCGCCCAGGATGATCAGGTTGGTGTCGCGGTAGGCCTGCTCGACATGGAACAGTTCCGGGGAGTTCTCCGCGTGCCCGGCCATGATCAGGTGCTCATGGAAGATCGGCGGGCCGACCAAAGAGGCCACGACCACAGCGGCGAGGATGCTGGCGGCCACCACGATGACCTGGGCCAGGAAGAACCGGGAAGCCAACCCTCGATTGCGCCGCTGGCCCCTCACCGGGTCACCATCCGGTAGCCGACCCCGCGCACGGTGTCGATGAAGGTGGCCTTGTCCTCGCCGAGTTTCCGGCGCAGGTGACCGATGTGCACATCCACGATCCGTTCATCACCCACCCAGGCCGGACCCCACACGGTGTCGATGAGCTGTCTGCGGGTGAGGGCCTGGTGCGGGCGGGCGGTGAGGGCGGCCAGCAGTTCGAACTCGGTGCGGGTCAAGGCCACCGGCTCACCGTCTATCCGCGCTTGGTGGGCGGTGAGGTCGATGCTCAACGCCCCGAACACCCGGGCCGGCTCCACCGCGGTCACGGTGGTGCGCGGACGGCGCAGCACCGCAGCCACCCGGGCGACGAGCTCGCGCACGCTGAAGGGCTTGGTGATGTAGTCATCGGCCCCGGCGGCCAGTCCGGCCAACTTGTCGTCTTCGTCCCCGCGGGCGGTGAGCATCAGCACATAGCACTCGGAAAAACCCCGGATCCTGCGGCACACCTCGATCCCGTCCAGCCCGGGTAATCCCAGGTCCAACACCACCACGTCCGGAGCCTGAGCGCGGGCGGCCTCCACCGCCTCCGGCCCGGTGTGGGCGGTGGCCACGTCATAGCCGGCGCGGGTGAGATAAGTGGCGATCATCTGGGCCAGTGGCTTCTCGTCGTCGACCACCAGCACCCGTCCGGCCACCGCATCGATGCCAGGATTCATGCCTTCAGTGTCCCTCTCGACCCGGCACGCACCGGCGCTGATGGCTGGTCCCAGCGGGAATCTTCGCCAAACCTTCAAGGAAAACGCCGCAGGCCCCCTGCCCGGGCGATCGACAATGGGGGGGTGGTCCTCGCGAGGTAACGCGAGGCGGAAAGGACCCATGAACCTCCTCACCCGCAGAAGCCTGGTCCTCGGCGGCCTCGGCCTCCTCGGTACCGGCGCCCTGGCAGCCTGTGCGTCCCCGGCGCAGACCCCGGCACCGGCCGAAGCGAGCAGCCCCGGGACGGCGATCACCCACGTGCACGCCATCACCCGCGACACGGTGACCGGAGGCGGGGCCGGGGCAGGGACGATCCTGCTGGCCACCCATGAGGGCCTGTTCCACCTGCAGGATGGGGAACTGACCCAGATGGGTCCGGTCGTGGACCTGATGGGCTTCACCGTCACCCCCGAGGGCCGTTATCTGGCCTCGGGCCACCCCGGGCCCGGCACCGACCTGCCCGAGCCGGTCGGGTTGATCGAATCCACCGATCAGGGCCAGACCTGGCAGGTGCTCTCCCGGGGCGGAGAATCGGACTTCCACGCCCTGGCCGCCGGCCCGACCGGGGTGCTCGGCTTCGACGGCCAACTGCGCGCCAGCTCCAACGGCCGCACCTGGGACATTCTCGAGATCCCCTCCGCCCCGGCAGCCCTGGCAATCAACCCGGACACAGGTATCATCCTGGCCACCACCCAGGACGGGGTCCTGCGCTCCACCGACAACGGCGCCACCTGGAACACCCTGGACACCCCGCAGCTGATATCCCTGATCGCCTGGGCCGACGAGAATACCATCGTCGGGGCGGGAATCGATGGACACCTGCTGACCAGCACAGACGCCGGGGACACCTGGACCGCCAGCGACCAGCCGGTCGGGGAGATCACCGCCCTGGGCGCAAGCATCACCGCGGACGGTGAGATCGAGGTTCTAATGGTGGCCGACAGCACCGTTCTGCGGAGCACCGACGGCGGGAACACCACCGAACAGCTGCTCTGACCCGGTTCGCACCCACCAGCTCGTGGGCGGGTGTCCCTGCCCTGTCCTCGTCCCAAGCGGTCGCACAGCACACCCGTTGATGTGCGCGCCCAGAGCAGGGCGGCAAGGACTATCCCTCAACCGTTGGTCGGTGCAGAGCAAGAGACCCCTGCACAGAAGAGGGGCCTCTTGAAGGATGCCAGGGGCAGGCTACGCGCACTCGTCGTAGTGGTCCTCATGCTCCGCATGCCGGTGACCGTCGTGGAGATAGTCCACATGATCACCGTGCTCCACGGTCTCGTGCCCACAATTCTCACCGTGGGTATGCTCCGCCTTGGTGTGCTCGGCCTGCTTGTCATGACCAGCCATGATGATCCCCCTTGGTCGAACGAGCCCAGAACAGGCCCGTTGTTCCAGTGGAGCACCGGCATCAGCCTCTGGCAATGCTTCTACGGGACCACCAAGGCGAAAATCGACCCGCCCCAAATGCACGGCTCTGTGCAGGCCTCCCATACCTTCAGTTGGGCGATCAATCGCACTTCCAGCACTGACCTAGCAACTGTTGATGGACCCGTGGACACCGATTGCATCAGTGCTCGGCGCGCCCTTTACATATGGCCGGTTATCGGCCCCGAGGCGGGAGCCTTTGAAGGGGGGTGTGCACCCCGATCCCAGCCCCTTGGTAACCCTTGTCGATTAGGGTCGGCTAACCCTTGGCGGCGATCGGGTACGGGGCGTCCGAGCAGTGGGCCCGGGCTGCGGTGATGTCGTGGGTGGAGCCGGGTTCTACTGGGGAGGTCCACAGCGGGAAGCCGGTGGGGGCGGCGATGACTGGGACATTATCGCCGAATCTCTTGTGCTGGCCCGAGTACCAGGCGTGATTACCGGCCTCCGTTCGTTCGGCGACCCGATCGGTGGGGATCAACGTGCCATCAAGCGTCACATAGGGCAGATGATCGTCCTGTGCCTTGGCCAGAGCCTCGTGCAGCTCGGCAGCCTGGGCGGCCGCCTTCACCCAGCAGGATGTAACCAACCACTACCGCGCCGGCGCGTGGAAACACCCATGAAAAACCCTGCGCCCACCTGGTCGGCGGTGACGCGGGGCGCCCGCTCCCGGACCCGTATGCCCGGGAGCGGGAGTCTCAGTTCCCGTCGGCGGGGGACGGTGTGGCGGATCCCGTGGGGGATGCCATGGCCGCATCCGTTGCACGGTCAATGGGCTGCTTCGACTCCGTCGCCCGCTCGGAAGACCGAGGCGCCTCCCCGTACTCGCGGGCCACCTCGTCCCACCCCTGGCTCCACTCCCGCATGTAGGAGTAGTCATTGACGCCCACCGGCGTACCCGACACGAACAAGCACGGCTGGCCCTCGGGGGCTGCGGCGCACACCGTGTCCGCGCTGACCTCGGACGGCCGCGCGGCGTCGTCGCCCGTATAGTCCGGAGAGGTGGGGGCACCCGAGGAACGAGCCCCACCCGGCCGTTCGTTGGACCCCGGCGTCGTGGTCACGGGGTGCCGCGGGTCCGCGACGTCGCGCTGGCTGTCCTGCGGGTACCAGTAGTCGGCGGCGGGCATCGAGATCCCGTAAACCCCGCTGGTCGCGGTGACCGAGGTGCGCTGAGGAGCCGTGCCCCGCACGTTCACGAGCACCCCGCCCTGGTTGGTGTGTGCGTCCAGCCGGTTCTTCACGCTGACCCCGTCCAGGAGCACCTGACCCGTGGTGACGTGGGCGTCAAACACAGCGGCCTCCACGTCCGTGGCGCTGATGGACCCCAGATCGGTCCTCGCCCGCACGTCCCGGTACGTGCCGTTCACGTGCACCGCTCCCGTGCCGCTCTTGAGGTCGAGCGAGGTGTGCGGGCCGTCTTGAGGAACGGTGATACTGACGCTCTGCACGCCGGAACCCCATTGAGAGGGCCGGTCGGGTACATCCAGCTGCAGCACGCCGTCGCGAACGGACGGGATGACGCCGCGCTCGGACAAGGACCATCCGGATTCGTGCCACTGCACTTGGACACGATCAACGGTCGGGCTCGTGTTCACGTTGACCATGCCCGAGGGGGCGTCGATCCGGATCCGTTCCACGTCCGACGACGCCGTCCACGAACCGTCCCGCTCCTGTGTCATGGCCACCGCGGTGGCGGTTCCGGCCCCGCCGAGCAGCAGGGCGAGGGCACCCACACCGCCCACCACGGCGGTCGCGGTGTTCCAGGCGCGGCGCTCACCGCGCCCCACGGGACGGTCGTTCCGAGGATCAGGCAGGTCCCGGGGGTCGGCACCATTCCGCGGGTCGGAACCATGACGGGGATCGGACCCATGACGGGGGCCGGCTGCGTTGTGAGGATCGGGCGTGGGATGCGAGGGATTCTGATTGCTCATGAGATGTCCTAAAGAGAGTGGTCCGAATAGCCCAGGTACTTGAGAACGGCCAGAACCCTGCGGTTGCCGGTCTCGGAGGTGACACCCAACTTGGCGAAGATCGAGCCGATGTGTTTCTCCACGGCCGATTCGGTGAGGTAGAGGTTCATGGCAATGGATGCGTTGGACAGCCCCTGCGCCATGAGCGACAGGACCTCACGTTCGCGCGGTGACAGCAGTTCCATGTCCTCCCGGCGCCGCGAGCGCACCAGGATCTGGGTGAGCACCTCCGGGTCCAGCACGGTCCCGCCCGAGCCCACGGTCTGCACGGATTCCAGGAACTGGTCCACGTCCGCCACGCGGTCCTTGAGCAGGTAGCCCAGCCCCTCCCGGCGGGACGCGATGAGCTCGGACGCGTAGCGCTCCTCCACGTACTGGGACAGCACCAGCACGGCCACGCCGGGGTGGCTCGAGCGGATGAGCACCGCGGCGCGGATCCCCTCGTCGGTGAAGGTGGGTGGCAGTCGTACGTCCACGAGCGCGAAGTCCGGCCGGTGTTCCTCCACGGCCCGCACGAGTCCCTCGGCGGTATCCGTCTCGGCCACGATCTCGTGCCCCGCGTCCGTGAGCAGGCGGACCAGTCCGGCGCGCAGCAGCACGGCGTCCTCGGCGATCACGATGCGCATCTCAGTTCCCCCGTCCGTGCTGCCCGGCGGGCGACGACGCCACTCCGCCCGTTCCCGCCCCCGCCGCACCGTGCGCGGTAGGACCGGTTCCGGGCGCGGTTTGGACCCCGTCGGCGTGGCCGGGGTGAGGGGGGTATGCGGTGCCGGACGCGCGCGGGGCGCTGTGCGTCGTCGTCGGAGGAACACCCGTGAGGGGCAGCTCCACGATGACCTCGGTGGGCCCGCCTGCGGGCGAGTTCACGAAGAACCTGCCCCCGGCCGAACGGATCCGGTCCTGGATCCCGGAGAGCCCGCCCCCGGGGACCACACGGGCGCCGCCGCGGCCGAAGTCGCGCACACCGGCGACCACGATGTTCGCGCCCGGTGCGGCGCCGTCCTGGATGGACACTGCGACGTCCGCAGAGCGCGCCCCCGAGTACTTGATCGCGTTGCTGAGGCTCTCGGAGACCGCGAAGTAGATGGCCGCCTCCGTGCGCGGCTGCAACCGGGGGACGTTCACGGAGACGTCCACGGGGAAGGGTGCCTGGGCGGCGACGGCGGACAGAGCGGCGTCGAGCCCCCGATCCTCCAGCACGGCGGGGTGGAACCCGCGGGCGAGCCGGCGCAGCTCGGTGATCGCGGCCTTGGTGGTGCCGTGCGCCTCCGCCACGAGCTCCTTGGCTGCGGCGGGATCCGTGTCGATGCGTGAACCGGCCATCGAGAGGTTCATGGCGACCGAGACCAACTGGGGTTGGACGCCGTCGTGCAGATCGCGTTCGATGCGCGAGCGCTCGGTCTCCGCACCGCGTACCGCGGACTCCTTGGCGGCGGTCTCGTACTCGGCGAGGCGCTGCAGCTCGTCCGCTTCACGGCGCAGTCGCGCGGCCTCGCTCAGCCGCAACAGCCCAGCGGACAGACCGCGGTGAGCCAAGGTGAGCAGCACCGCGAGCATGATGCTCAGCAGCACGCCCGCGACACCCAGCATCGGGAGCGTCCAGCGCGGGGTGCTCTGCAGCGCGGGCCACAGCACCGAGGACTCGGAGGCGAACCACGGCGCGAAGGTCAGCACGAGGGCCGCGCTACCCACCACGAAGGGCAACAGCATGAGCCAGCCCAGCGCGCACGTGAGCGCCACGTGGAGCATGCCGAGCCACAGGGACCCGTCGCTCGCGTCCAGCCACCACTGGTGCGGGACCCGCACCCAGTCGGTATGCGGGCTGCGGCGGCGCTGGGGGTCCCGGATGTCCAGGCCGAACGATGACGCCGAACGCCTACGTTCCAGCCACACCGCCCCCATCATCACGTACACGGTCGCGGCGAGGATCAGCACGCCCAAGCCCAGCGCCGGAACGGTTGCGGCTCCCACCGTGAGGAACGTGAGGATCACGACGAGCAGCACGGTGTTGAGCACCGAGTCCACCACGAGGTCCAGGGTCCCGAAGAACAGGGTCTTGAAGGAGAAGGTCCGCCACTCGCGGGGAGCGATGTGCGGCCCTTCCGATGCCGGGCGTGCCACGGAGGCGGCCCGCGGGGGTTCCGGGTGCCCGGGAGGCGGCAGGGTCCGGGTGGTCTCAGCGTCTGCAGGTGAGGAACCGGCCGAGGGCATCGGCCGGGTGCGTTCGGTGTCCGAGGAGATGGGCTCTGTGGCGTCCCACGGTGGCGTGGGATTCGAGGCTGTGGTGCTCATGGCCTCCACGCTACGGACACCCCCGTGGATCCCGCGCCAGAGCTGGCCACCGAGTCGGGGTGGGGTTTTCCGCACCCCCGGGCTGCGGGATGTGGTCTGCGGGGCGCCTGCTACGTGGTGCGGGGTGCGTGCTGCGGCGTCCGCTCCACGAGCGCGCGTCTCGTGAGGCGCCAGGTGCGTCCCATCCGGGTGCCGCGGCGGCGCGGATGATCCACATGCGCGCGCCCGCCCGGGGTTCCGTGTTCGCGCGCCCTACAGTGTGTGCCATGAACGACGACGTCCGCGCCCTCGGGCGGCCCACTGCCGTTTCCGTCCCCGCGGGGGACGTCGAACGCGACCCCGCCGTGGACGTCGCCCGCGTGGGGTGCGTGATCACCGTGGTGTGCAGTCACATCCTCATGGTCACCCTCACGGCGGATCCCGCCACCGGGGGGATCCGCTCTGTCCTGGTCCCGACTCAGCAGCCCTGGTACTGGTGGGCCACGTGGCTCCTGCAGATCATGCCCCTGTTCTTCGTGGTGGGTGGGACGGCCACGGCGGGGGCGTGGCGGCGTCGTCGGGCCCGGGGAATGGCGCGGGGCGAGTACGTGCGGGAACGCACGCTGCGGCTGATCCAACCCGCGGCGGTGCTGTGGTGTGTGCTCGCCCTCGGTGCGGGGATCGCGGTGGTGGCGGGAGCCGGGATCGAACTCGTGACGTTCGCGCTGTCCGGTGTGGGGATGGCGTTGTGGTTCCTGGCGGCCTACCTCGTCTGCCAGGGATTGGCACCGCTGTTCGTGGACCTGCACGAACGCATGGGGTGGGTGTGGTGCTGGTTCCTGTTCTCGTGCGCGGTGGCCGTGGACCTGCTGCGCCTGACCACCGGCTGGCAGTGGTGGGGGCTGCTCAACATGGTGTTCGTGTGGCCGCTCATCCAGCAGTTCGGCTTCTTCCGGGCGGACGGGTGGTTCGGGGCGCGGCGTCGACCGGTGCTCGTGGCGCTTGCCGCGGGATGCTACGCCGTGTCCGGGGTGTGCGTGGCCTCCGGGTCCTACGCCCCGGACATGCTCACCAACCTCAATCCGCCCACCGTGTGCATGGTGCTGCTGGGCTTCGCTCAGGCGTGTCTGCTGGAGGTGTTCTCCCCGCTGTTGCGGCGGGCCATGCACTCCCGGGTGGTCCGCGCGGTGGTGTATGTGGTGGGCACTCGTGCGTTGACCATCTACCTGTGGCACCTGCCCGTGGTGGTGGCGGTCATGGCGGTGTGGTTCTTCGCCGTGGGCTACGACCCCGTCCCCGGTTCCCCCGACTGGTGGTGGCTGCGGATCCCTTTGACCGTCCTGTGTTGGGCGGTGGTGCTCGTGGTGGCCACGGTGTTGCGGCGGCTCGAGTCCTCATCCACGGCACCGTGGGGCGCCCGCCCCATCCGGTTGTCCAATGCCGCCGTGGTCGTGGCACTCGTGTGTGCCGTGGTGCCGCCGTTGTGGGAGATCGTCACACTGCTCACGGTGCCGTTGACGGTGGCGGGCGCAGTGGGAGCGGTGGCCGCGGTGGTGCTGCTGCGCAGTGGCCGCGTCCCCTCGCGGGCCGAGCGGGCCGAGACAGCGCCCACTTCCCCGGCCCGCTGAGGCCACACGGCTTTAGCGCTGGACACTGTGAGGCACGCTGAGGCCACGCGGCGAATTGTGGGCACGCAGAGGCCACATGGGGCGGAGTGAAGTGGCTTCCATGCGACCAGAAATTACGCCATGGCCTCGGAGTGCCTGAGAGTTACGCCTCGGCGCGGGAGCCCCGCGGGAAGACGCTCACCCCTCCCGCGGATACCCCAGGTGATCGATGACCAGTTCGAACAACCGCGGGACCACCATGGGGTGCACCTGGTGGCCCATCCCGGGGATCCGGACGAAGCGCGCATGGGGGATGACCTCGGCCGTGGCGGGGCCGCCGTCCGGGCGCACGATCTTGTCCTTGTCCCCGTGGATCACCAGCGTGGGGGCGGTGATCCGGGACAGCACCTCCGTGCGGTCCCCGGATGAGCGGATCGCCCCGATCTGACGGCGCATCGCCTCAGCCTCACCTCGCGGATCCAGGCTGCGGTCCCAGTGGGTTGCGGCGAGTTGACGTTCGTACGCCACGTCCACGGGGAACCCCGGACCGGCCAGGTGGTGGGACATGACCAGTCGCCCCCGGATATACATGTCCCGGGTCTTCGCCCCGGGGAACATGAGCAACGCCGCGGTGGAGGTCGCGGCCGTCCCCACGGACGGATCGCCCGTGGTGGAGCACAGGGAAATGAGTCGCCGCACCAGCTCGGGGTGGTGGCCCGCCAACGACTGGGCGATCATCCCACCGAGTGAGAACCCCATGACATCCGCTCGCTCGACCCCCAGCGCCCGCAGGGTGTCCGCGACGTCCTCGGACATGTCCTCCACGGAGTACTGCCCCTCCGGCAGGGGCCCGCGCAGCAACCGGCGGGCCGAAGGGGGTGTGGAGGTCACCCGGAAGGAACGGCCCACGTCCCGGTTGTCCAGGCGGATCACCCGGTACCCGCGATCCGCGAGGGCATGGACGAAGGACATGGGCCACGTGGCCAGGTCGAACGCGAGCCCGGTGATCAACACGAGCGGCGCCCCGTCGGACGGCCCGTCCAGGCGCACGCAGATGAAGCGGTCATCATCCAACCGCACCGTGCGTTCCTCACCGCTTTCACCGGGGCCCGTGAGCAGGGCGGGCAGCTGCTCGGGAACGGGAGCGGCGGCGTCGTCGAACCGCAGGAATCGATCCACGACCGGCTTAGCCACCAACTGATGCCGGTCATCGAAGTAGTTCATGGCCATCCGCCACGGCGCCGTGTCCCCCTGGCGGGGCAGCTGGTCGAGGGAGCGTTGGACGTAGTCGGCGTCGAAGTCCAGCAACGGGCGCGTGCGCAGACCCTCGGGTGCGACCGGGCGCACGGATGCCGCGCCCACGGAATCCGTGTGCGCGATCAACCGGGACAGCCAGTCCACCACGAGTCCGATCTTCAGCGTCCACGACCCGTTCGTGTACCCAATCGCGAAGGCCAGGTTGGGCACGTCGCTCAGCATGGCGCCGCGGTAGGCGATCCGCTCGGGGAGGTTCACGGGTCGCCCGTCCACGCTCAAGCGCGCGCCACCGAACATGAGCAGGTCGAAGCCCGTGGCGCTCACGACGACGTCCGCTGCCACCCGCCGCCCGTCCGCCGCCACCCGCCGCCCGGCCGTCAGGACGAGGCCGTCCGCGTCGAAACGGTCGATGCCCGCGGTCACGATATGGGCGTTGGGTTCGTGCAACGCGGCGAAGAAATCCCCATTGGGCGCCACGCCCAGCCGTTGGTCCCACGGGTCGTACGGCGGGGTGAAGTGCTCCCGGACGGAGACGTCCGCAGGGAGGCGACGGCGGTTCACGGCCGCGATTCCCGCCCGCACCAGGCGCGGCACGGCCTTGCTCGCCACCCACAGTGCTCTCTGCCCCGCGGCCATGAGCGGGCGCAGCACTCGCGCCGCCCGTGTCCTGCCGAGCGCCATGAACAGCACCTTCTCGGCCACGCCGGGGGAGGGTAGGGGCAGGATGTACGACGGCGTCCGCTGCACCATCGTGGTCTCGGCACCCCGCGTGACGAGCTCGGGCAGCAGGGTCACCGCGGTGGCCCCGCTGCCGATCACAGCGACTCTTTTGCCCCGGACGTCCAGGTCCTCGGGCCAGAACTGGGGATGCACGAGCTGGCCCCTGAACCCCCCGACCCCCGCGAAGTCCGGGATGTGGGGACGGTCGTAGCCGTAGTACCCGGTGGCCACGAACACCCACGTGGCGGTGATCGGCTGGGTCTCGCCGGTGCCGATGGGTTCGGGCCGCGGGCCATCAGCCGAGTGCCCGGGTGCGCCGCCGCCGACGTCGCTCGGAGCCGCCCCCGTGCGGGGTTCGGGTGGCGCGGTGCGCTCGACCGTCACGGTCCAGTGGCTGGTCCCGGAGGACCAATCCGCGGCGGTGACGCGCCGGTGGTAGTGGATGAGCTTGTCAACCCCGGAGGCGCGAGCGGTGTCGCGGATGTAGTCCAGGATCGCGGAGCCCTCCGCGATGGGGTTCTGTCGGGTCCACGGGCGGAAGTCGTAGCCGTAGGTGTAGAGGTCCGAGTCGGAGCGTACCCCCGGGTAGCGGAGGAGATCCCACGTGCCACCGGAGTTCCCGCGGGACTCGAGCACCGTGATGCTCTTGCCGGGATGTTCGTGGCGGAGTTTGCAGGCCGCCCCGATCCCGCTGAGGCCGGCCCCGATGATCAGGATGTCGGTGTGCTCGGGCAGCGCTGCGCCGGCGTGCTCGCTCATGGATTCATCGTATGGTCCTCGCGGGCGCCGCACGCGCTACCCCGGGAAAGTGGCTCTTCAACTTTGAGCGTGGTGCTGGGTGTTCACGCCGCGATCGGTCGGGGCGCATAGCCAATGATGCGGCATCTGTAGTTCCGATGGTTGCGGTACCCGCGCCCGACCCTCTTGATCGTCTTGGCGGTCAGGTTCGCCGCCTCGGTGCGAGCGTTCGTGACCCTGGTTCGGCAGAAGGTGAGCAGCTCACGACGCCAGGCCAGCAGGGTCCGGAACAGCGCGGCCGGCTCGGGCAGGTGGGTGGCTCGCACGGCGCTCTCAAGGCGGGCCCAGTGCCGCTGGAAGGAGGGCGTGTCGGTGGCGGTGAGGACCTGGCGGACGTGTTCCTTGATGCCCCACGCGACGGCCAGCTCGACGTCCTCGGCCAGGATCTGCTGCAGCTTGGTGCGCTGCCGGACGGTGAGCCGGTCACCGGCGCAGGTGAGCAGCTTGCGGTACTTCCACGGGGTGTCGGTCGCCCGCCCTCGGCGCTCGTGCAGCTCCCACACCCGGCGCCTCCTCACCTTGGTGACCATCTCGTTGGCCAGCCGCACCACGTGCCAGTGGTCCACGCTGACCTTCGCCCGCGGTAGTGCCTTGCGGACCGCGGCCCGGAACTCACTCGACATGTCCAGGGCGACGACCTGCACCCGCCGGCGCCACCACCGCGGCCGCGCCGCGAGCCAGGAGGTGACGACCTAGCCGCGGCGGCCGTCGACGACGTCCAGGATCGCGCCGTCGTCCAGGTCGGTGAACACGATGGACTACGGCTCGACCCGCTTCACCGCGTGGGTGTCCGGGTCGCGCAGGTAGCGCACGGTGCGGAACCGGTGCTCATCGATCCCCAGGTGCCGCACGTGCCGGCGGTCCACGCCGGTGTCCAGGTCCAGGGTGGTGGTGAGCATCCGCATCACCGTGGGCCAGGACAGGTGCGCCTCGTGCGCGACCCGGGACACCGCCCGCGGCTCGGCCCGGCAGGCGGATATCACCTGCTCGGTCAGCCGGGTCGTGACCCTCGCCCGCGCGGGCAGCTGCTCGGTCTCCTCGGTGAACGACCGCCGCGGGCACAACGACTCACGGCAGGCGTAGCGGCGCTTGCGCACGAGCACGTCGAGCCGCTCACCCCCGCACGGCACGTCCTTCACGCGCTGGGTAGGTCTTGCCTGGATCCGCGAGGACAGCACCCCGCAGGAGGGGCAGACGCCCTCGCTCGTGGTCGTCTCGATCAGCACCTGCCGCGGTTGCTCAACGCCGACGCCAGGGGTGGCCGAGACGACTCGGTAACCGGACAGGTTGAACAGGATCGACGCCGCATCGACGTCGAACGTAGGCTTGTGCACGCTCGCGGTCCTCGCTCATGAGATGTCTAGACAACACCCATGCTGGCGTAGGGCCGCGAGCCCTACTTCAGGGCCCCACCACGCTCAAAGTTGAAGAGCCAAGAATGGCCAGGCGGACGCAGTTGGCGACTCGACAGCACCTACATCGTGATCGAGCAGTCACCCGACATGCTGGTGAAACCACACAACCGGAAGCGCCCCGGGCTCAACCACCTGGCCTTCCACGCCGGCGACCACGACCGCGTCAATGCCCTCACCGCGGCAGCCGCCGACCACGGCTGGGCACTCATGTTCGCCAACAAACACCCCCACGCCGGCGGTCCACAGACCTACGCCGCCAACCTATCGAACACCGACGGCTACCAAGTCGAGCTCACGGGACTGTCAGAAGAACGGTGTGTGAGGGTCCGGCCTGATCCGAGAGGAGACGGCCGTGGCTGACACGACCGATTTGTTGGACGACGAGATGATTGATCCCGTGACGGGAGAGATCATCGATCAGAAAGACCTCGCCGCGCGCTTACTGGCGCAGGCGAAGGAGCAGGGTGTGAGCCTGGTCGGGCCAGGAGGCCTGCTAAACCAGCTCACGAAAAACGTGCTTGAGACCGCGCTGAACGCTGAGCTGACCGAGCATCTCGGTCACGAGCACGGCGAGACCCCAATGGGGGTGAACATGCGCAATGGGACCCGGACAAAGACGGTGCTCACCGAGATCGGGCCGGTGGAGATCGAGGTTCCTCGGGATCGTGACGGGTCGTTCGAGCCGGTGATCGTGCCCAAGCGCAAGCGCCGGCTGGACGGGATCGATCAGATCGTGCTGTCGCTGACCGCGCGCGGGCTGACGACCGGGGAGATCGCCGCTCACTTCGACGAGGTCTATGGGGCGAAGGTCTCCAAGGACACGATCAGCCAGATTACCGAGAAGGTCACCGGGGAACTCGCGGAGTGGGCTTCCCGCCCGCTGGATGCGATCTATCCGGTGATCTTCGTCGACGCGATCGTGGTGAAGGTTCGTGACGGGCAGGTCCGCAACACCCCGTTCTACGTCGTCATGGGCGTCACGACGAACGGGGAACGCGACATCCTGGGTATCTGGGCCGGCGACGGCGCGGAAGGGGCGAGGTTCTGGCTGCAGGTGTTCAGCGAGCTGAAGAACCGCGGGGTCGAGGACGTGCTGATCGCGGTGTGCGACGGCCTCAAGGGGTTGCCGGAAGCGATCAACACCACCTGGGAGCAGGCGGTCGTGCAGCAGTGCATCGTGCACCTGATCCGCAACTCGTTCCGTTATGCCGGCCGGCAGCACCGGGATGCGATCGTCCGTTCGCTCAAGCCCGTTTACACGGCCCCGTCCGAGCAGGCGGCGAAGGACAGGTTCGAGGAGTTCGCCGCCGAGTGGGGTGAGCGGTATCCAGCGATCGTGCAGCTCTGGCGCAACTCCTGGGCGGAGTTCGTGCCGTTCCTCGAATACGACGTCGAGATCCGTCAAGTGATCTGCACGACCAACGCGATCAAGTCGATCAACGCGAGATACCGGCGGGCCGTCCGAGCCCGCGGACACTTCCCGAACGAGCAAGCGGCGTTGAAGTGCTTGTACCTGGTGACACGCTCGCTTGACCCCACCGGCGGCGGGAGGGCACGCTGGATGATGAGGTGGAAGCCCGCGCTGAACGCGTTCGCGATCACCTTCGCCGGACGGTTCGAAAGAACCACTCACTAATGAGAACCGCCGGACCCCACACACCGTTTAACGGACAGACCCGAGCTCACCGCGAACAACCCGTAGAACTCGCCGATCCACAGGTCTTGACGAGGGACTGTCCGCCTAACGGTGTAAGTGGCGTTTTCATGGTCAGCGGTCTTCGGCGGCCGGCATGCGGTCGGCGAAGGTGATAGCAAAGGCGTTCAACGCTGGCTTCCAGCGCATGGTCCATCGTGTCTGTCCGGTGCCCTTGGGGTCCAGACTCCGAGTGACGAGGTACAGGGTCTTCATCGCGGCCTGCTCGTTGGGGAAGTGGCCCCGGGCGCGGATCGCCCGGCGGTAGCGGGCGTTGAGGGACTCGATCGCGTTGGTCGAGCAGATCACCTTGCGGATCTCGATGTCGTAGTCCAGGAACGGGATGAACTCCGCCCAGGCGTTCTCCCACAGCCGCACGATCGCCGGGTAGGGCTTGCCCCATTTCTCGGCGAACTCCTCGAACCGGTCCCTGGCCGCGGCCGCGGTCGGGGCGGTGTAGATCGGGCGCACGTCGGGGCTTGACCCCGGTTCTTGGACACGCTGAATCCAGCACCTGCTGGGGAAGCGAGATGATCCAGGAATCATGGCCAGGAAGAACTACTCCGAGGAGTTCCGTCGTCAGGCCGTCGACTTGTACGAGTCCACCCCGGGCGCCACGGTCCGCGGCATCGCCGAGGATCTCGGCATCGTGCGCGGCACGCTGCGGCACTGGCTCGAGGTCTACGGGACCGGCAAGAAGACCGCCGCTGACGGGACATTGACCTCCAGCCCACTGCAGTCCAAGCCGTCGCCGACAAGCCCTACGGGTCCCGCCGGTGAGACGCCTGAGCAGAAGATCGCCCGGCTCGAGGCCCGGGTCAACGAGCTCGAGGTCGAGACGACGAAGCTGACCACCGAGCGGGAGATCCTCCAGCGGGCGGCCAAGTATTTCGCTGGGGAGACGGGCTGGTGAGTCGCTTCCAGTTCGTCGCCGACAACTCCGCCACCTTCGAGGTGAAGCGACTGTGTGAGCTCGTCGAGATCGAGCGCTCGTCCTACTACGTCTGGCTCAAGACTGCCCCGGCCCGAGAAGCCAGGGCAGCTGACGACGCGGCGCTGGCAGAGCGGATCAGGGCTGTCCATGCCGAGGACAACACCCAGGGTGCGCCACGGATCACCGCCGAGCTCAACGACAGCGCGCCTGCCGGTGAGCGGGTAAACCACAAGCGCGTCGCCAGGGTGATGCGGCTGCAAGGAATCCGGGGCTATGTGGGCTCTTCAACTTTGAGCGTGGTGCTGGGTGTTCACGCCGCGATCGGTCGGGGCGCATAGCCAATGATGCGGCATCTGTAGTTCCGATGGTTGCGGTACCCGCGCCCGACCCTCTTGATCGTCTTGGCGGTCAGGTTCGCCGCCTCGGTGCGAGCGTTCGTGACCCTGGTTCGGCAGAAGGTGAGCAGCTCACGACGCCAGGCCAGCAGGGTCCGGAACAGCGCGGCCGGCTCGGGCAGGTGGGTGGCTCGCACGGCGCTCTCAAGGCGGGCCCAGTGCCGCTGGAAGGAGGGCGTGTCGGTGGCGGTGAGGACCTGGCGGACGTGTTCCTTGATGCCCCACGCGACGGCCAGCTCGACGTCCTCGGCCAGGATCTGCTGCAGCTTGGTGCGCTGCCGGACGGTGAGCCGGTCACCGGCGCAGGTGAGCAGCTTGCGGTACTTCCACGGGGTGTCGGTCGCCCGCCCTCGGCGCTCGTGCAGCTCCCACACCCGGCGCCTCCTCACCTTGGTGACCATCTCGTTGGCCAGCCGCACCACGTGCCAGTGGTCCACGCTGACCTTCGCCCGCGGTAGTGCCTTGCGGACCGCGGCCCGGAACTCACTCGACATGTCCAGGGCGACGACCTGCACCCGCCGGCGCCACCACCGCGGCCGCGCCGCGAGCCAGGAGGTGACGACCTAGCCGCGGCGGCCGTCGACGACGTCCAGGATCGCGCCGTCGTCCAGGTCGGTGAACACGATGGACTACGGCTCGACCCGCTTCACCGCGTGGGTGTCCGGGTCGCGCAGGTAGCGCACGGTGCGGAACCGGTGCTCATCGATCCCCAGGTGCCGCACGTGCCGGCGGTCCACGCCGGTGTCCAGGTCCAGGGTGGTGGTGAGCATCCGCATCACCGTGGGCCAGGACAGGTGCGCCTCGTGCGCGACCCGGGACACCGCCCGCGGCTCGGCCCGGCAGGCGGATATCACCTGCTCGGTCAGCCGGGTCGTGACCCTCGCCCGCGCGGGCAGCTGCTCGGTCTCCTCGGTGAACGACCGCCGCGGGCACAACGACTCACGGCAGGCGTAGCGGCGCTTGCGCACGAGCACGTCGAGCCGCTCACCCCCGCACGGCACGTCCTTCACGCGCTGGGTAGGTCTTGCCTGGATCCGCGAGGACAGCACCCCGCAGGAGGGGCAGACGCCCTCGCTCGTGGTCGTCTCGATCAGCACCTGCCGCGGTTGCTCAACGCCGACGCCAGGGGTGGCCGAGACGACTCGGTAACCGGACAGGTTGAACAGGATCGACGCCGCATCGACGTCGAACGTAGGCTTGTGCACGCTCGCGGTCCTCGCTCATGAGATGTCTAGACAACACCCATGCTGGCGTAGGGCCGCGAGCCCTACTTCAGGGCCCCACCACGCTCAAAGTTGAAGAGCCGCTATGTGAAGAAGCGGCGGGTGCGGACCACGATCCCCGAACCGTCTGGCCAGAAGTACCCCGACCTGCTCAAGCGCGACTTCACCGCCCCGGCGCCAGGGCTGCGCTACGTCGGCGACATCACCTATCTGCCGATCGCCGACGGCACGAACCTCTACCTGGCGACCGTGATCGACTGCTACAGCCGTCGGCTTGTCGGGTGGGCCATCGCTGACCACATGCGTACCGAGCTCGTCGAGGACGCGTTGAAGGCCGCCGCCGCAACCCGGGGCACCCTCAAGGGCAGCGTATTTCACAGCGACCACGGGTCGGTCTACTGCTCGAAGGACTACGCCAAGCTCTGTCGCAAGCTCGGCGTCACCCAGTCCATGGGCGCCGTCGGGTCCAGCGCGGACAACGCGTTGGCCGAGTCGTTCAACGCCACCATGAAGCGCGAGGTTCTCCAAGACGCCGCCTGCTGGAGCAACGAACTGGTCTGCCGCCGGCAGGTCTTCAGGTGGCTCGTCCGCTACAACACCAAGCGACGCCATTCGTGGTGCCGCTACGTCCCGCCGGTCCTCTACGAGACCGGCAACACCGCTACGCTGCCGACGGCTGCGTAATCACACCCCGTGTCCAAGATCCGGGGGTAGGGCCCTTGCGCGGTGCCGTCTACTACACCGACGGTCAGCTCGAGGACGACGCCCGCCTCGTGATCGCGCTGGCCCGCACCGCCGCGGCGCACGGCGCGGACGTCCTCACCCGGTGCGCCGCGACCGACCTGCGTGAGGACCGACTCACCCTCACGGACGAGACGACGGGCGAGAGCGTCGAGGCTCGGGGCACGGTCGTCTCGGCGACCGGCGTGTGGGCCGGTGAACACGACCCGTCGTTGCGGATCTCGCCGAGCCGCGGATCCCACCTGGTCGTGCGGGCCGAGGCGCTCGGGTGTCCCAGCGCCGTGTTCACCGCGCCGGTGCCGGGTCACTTCGGCCGGTTCGTGTTCGCTCTGCCACAGAGCGACGGCCTCGTGCTCGTCGGCCTCACCGACGACGCCGCTCCCGGGGTCGACGGCATCGCTCCGCCGGTGCCGGAATCCGACGAGGACTTCCTCCTCGCCACGATCAACCGCGCGCTGGAGCGCCCCCTGACCAGGCAGGACGTGGTGGGCCGGTTCGCCGGGCTGCGGCCGTTGGTGCTGCCGACTCCGTCGGGCGGGTCGACGGGAGGGACGAAGAGGCGGATCGGGAGGCACGGGTTCGGGGAGAGGCGCGAGCACGGCGCGTCGGGGGATCTGTCGGAGGGCGCGGAGCGCGCACTCGTCGAGGCGGGCGCGACCGCCGACGTGTCCCGACGGCACCTGCTCATCGACGAACCTGGCCGGCCCCTGACGATCGCCGGGGGCAAGCTCACGACCTATCGCACGATGGCCGAGGACGCCGTGGACGCCGCCTGCCGTCGTCTCGGGACGGACCGGGAGTGCCGGACGAGGACGCTCCCGCTCGTGGGCGCGGCGCCGCGGGAGGTGCTGGCCCGTCTCGAGGAACCGACCCGTCTCGTGCGCCGTTACGGCACCGAGGCCGGTCGTGTCGCGGAGTTGGGCCGTCGGTACCCCCGGTTCGCGGGCCCCGTCGCCGAGGGCGTCGCCTACACCGGTGCGGAGATGCTCTTCGGCGTGCTGGCGGAGGGCGCCCTCACGGTGGAGGACCTCGTCGAACGCCGCACCCGCACCTCCTTCGTCGAGTCCGCCGTCCCCGCCGCCCGCGAGGTCGCCGCCCAGGTCCTGGAACTCGCGACCACCTGACCCCCGCCCCCCGGATGACGTCATCGATGACGTCATGCGGGGTGAGGAAGGGGGCAGGGGGGCCATCGACACGGCTGAGCGCGTCGAGCGCGTGCTCGCCCTCGTGAGGTCCGAGGGCGCGGACGGCCCCAGAGCCACGGCGTTCCAAGTCGAGAGGCCCCCTCCCGGGTTGGGAGGGGGCCTCTCGTTCATCGCCGGTGCGGACGACCGGGCGAGCACCGGTCTCGATCCGCCGGCCTGGTCAGCTCTCCCAGCCCGCGTCGGCGATCCAGCGCAGGGCGGTGAGGGAGGGCATGAACATGTTCTGCCCGCCGCGGAGGCGGTTGAACGTCGTCACGCCGTCGACACGGCGGCGCACCGGCTCCGCGGGGATGGTGAACACGCCCGGCTCTTCGTGGAGGCCCACGACGGGGTCTCGTTCCGTGCCGAGGTCGATGAAGTTGCCCCGGTTGATCCACTCCTGCTGGAGGAATTCCACCGTGTCGTAGGCGCGGGCGCTGATGAAGATGAACACGATGCCGCGCGATCCGTCGTCGTCCGCCGCCGTGACGTCGCGGGTCCACTTGGGGCCGAACGTCGAGGAGCGCCGGATGATCCGGTGGATGTTCTCGTCCGAGAGGATGGTGAGCTCTGAACCGCGCGGATTGAGACGACGGGAGTGGGCCGCGTGCGGACACACGAACCCGGTCGCGTCGTCGTCGTAGTCGAAGTCGTTGTTGCGCATCGGGTCGGCGCCGAGCTCGGGATCGTCGGCCTGGGGGGCCAGCTCGAGCGGCGCTCCGGAACGCCACCGTCCGACCATCTTCGCGCCGAGCCGGTCCTGCGCCTCGACGCTGTCGCCGTGCTCCCGCAGGAAGTCGTTCCACGCGCCCACGCGACTGTCGTACTTGCGGAACACCACGAACGAACCGTTGCGGCCGAGGACGTCAGGACTCGGCATCGCGACGGGCGCGCCGGTTTCGCTGTCCTCGCCGAGGATGAACTCGCCCGCGGCGATCGCCGGACCCTCCCCGGGGAGGGCCTCGACGCCCGCACCCGCGACGACGGGCTGGCTGATCGAGTCACGGAACCCGAACGGGTTCTCGGCGTCCTCGTCGGCGCCGAAGGGGTGCGACCGCAACAGGGTGACGCCGGGGGTGTCGTCGAGGACGCCGAGGGCCTTCGACCTCGCCTCCTCGAGGGCCTCCTCACCGTCGGCGTAGATCGTCACGGCGATGTGGAAGTCGTCTCCGCGGTACAGCTCCTCCCACGTCTCCGGCGCGTTCTCGCCGGTGTCGCGGAGCTGCTCCGCCCGCGCGGCCATCCCCTGACGGAACGGCAGGGGGAAGCTCGAGAGCGACTCCTCGGGGAGTCCGAGTGCTGTGAGGCCGTCGTGGCTGAGGGCGACCCCGGTCCACGCGTGCAGCTCCTCGGTCCAGTCTTTCGCCGAGGGCACGTGGTCGACGAGCTTGCCGAGCAGGGCGCGGCCACCCTCCGCCTCGTCGATGCGCAGCGCGGCGTGGATGCCGACGTACGGTTCCGGGCGCGAGCGCAGGATGAGCGCCTGGATGTCCTCGAGGTCGACCGTGACGCGTTCCTGCCGGAACCGTTCGCGCAGGTGCTGCAGCAGCCCCGCCATCAATAATCCACTCCCTCGGGCGTCGACAGCGCCTTCGTCAGCTCGGTGAGCGCCTCGCGGGTCGTCGCGTCCATGGCGGAGTTCTCCGCCATGCGGTCGAGGAAGGTCTGCAGAGCCTTGTCGGTGCGCTGGTAGCGGCGCACGTCGACGACGGTGGCCTGCGGATTGGCGACGAACCAGCCGGCCGCATCGATCTGGTGATTCGCGATGTAGTCCTTGACGTCGGGCGAGTCGATACCGGGCCACCCCTCGACGTTGGCGAACAACAGGTCCATGAGCTCGGGGATCTTCGTCGCGAAGTCGTCGATGTAGGTGTCCCAGTCCCCGTCGTAGGCGGTCGCGAAGAGGATGCGGGTGTCGTCGTCGAGGAACACGAACCGCATGTTGTGCAGGGTGGAGACGCGCTGGGCTCCGTCGAAGTTGCCGCCGGTGAGCGAGAAGATCCGGCGAAGGCGGTTGGCGCCACCGGGCTTGAGGTCGGCGATGGCGGTGAGTTCGGAGACGTTGCCGGACTGGATGCCCGCGCGGCCGGCGGAATGCGCCGTGCCCTCGAGGTCGGGTTCGCGGTCGGCGAGGATGGCCTCGGCGGCGATCCGACCGATCTGCGGGGCGTCCTCCGCGATCTCGCCGATGAGGCGGCGGAGTTCCTCCAGCTTGGATTCGTGTGCGATGCGGGGGTCGCCGGTCGTCGTGTCGGAGTGGTCGGTCACGGTTCTCTCCTCCGGTTCGGAGTTCAGGTGGGGATCTCGGTGAGGGCGTCGGGCTCGTGGCGCGTCACGTCGTTGAGGTGGTGACGCTGCACGGAGGACGACTCGTAGGCGAGCTTGCGCACGCGCATGATCGACCCGAGGGGCCGATGGGCCTCGACTCCGTTCCACGGGTTGAACGCGAGGTGGTCGTCACCGGCGACCCGACGGGCGGGTCCGCCGACGTCTTGCGGGTCGAAACGGACCGTCGCGACCACGCGGAACGGGGACTCGTCCTCGTCCCAGAGCACGGCGGCGTCCTCGACGGGCATGGTCTTCAGGTCGGTGCACAGCTGCGCCCGCAGCTCGTACGTCGCGCCCTTGGTCATGAAGTGGCGGACGACCGCGGTACGCATCGCGTCGAAGTCGTCGCCGACGTCGACGCCGGTGAGCTCGGCGACCTCCCCGGTCGGCGCGAGGGACATCTTGGCGACGTGGTCGCCGTAACGGATCGCGGCCTGGGTGTAGAAGGTCTCACCGAGCATGTGGGAGTAGTCGTTCGCGAGGCCCTGGACGGTCGCGCCGGGGGTGCGACCGAGTTTCTCGGTGATCGAGGCGATGCCCCGGGCGGCGGCGGAGACCGCCTTCTGCGCGGCGGCCGGGTTGCTCGCGTTCTTCTCGAGGATGTCGAGCATGTCCTCGTACTTGGTCACGGTGCCGAACGCGAGCGTCGGGAAGTTCACCATGAGGAAGTCCTGGTTGGCGCCACCGAGGTCGGGGGACAGGCGCTCGCCCTCCACGCCGATGATCTTGAGCGCGAAACCCCGCGGGGCAGGGATCTCGTCGGAGTGGATGTCGCCGGGTGCCGACGAGAGGCGGGCGACGACCTCGTGGGTGCCGGGGGTGGCGAAGATGCCCTGCGCGAGCTCGTGCGGCAGGTCGTCGTGGACGGTGAGTTGCCCGGTGATGATCGCGTGGCTCTTGGCGTGCGCGTCGCGGTGGGCGTGGCGGTGACGGTCGGCGTTCTCCGCCTGGGTGGCGGCCATTCGTTCGACGATTCGCTGGGAGATCTCGGCCTCGTTCTCGACGGGGACCTCGACGTCATCGTGGTAGCGGATGGGGTTCATCGGTATGCCTCCTCGACATCGCGACAACAATATTGTACTGGACTCAATTTGGCTCTTCAACTTTGAGCGTGGTGCTGGGTGTTCACGCCGCGATCGGTCGGGGCGCATAGCCAATGATGCGGCATCTGTAGTTCCGATGGTTGCGGTACCCGCGCCCGACCCTCTTGATCGTCTTGGCGGTCAGGTTCGCCGCCTCGGTGCGAGCGTTCGTGACCCTGGTTCGGCAGAAGGTGAGCAGCTCACGACGCCAGGCCAGCAGGGTCCGGAACAGCGCGGCCGGCTCGGGCAGGTGGGTGGCTCGCACGGCGCTCTCAAGGCGGGCCCAGTGCCGCTGGAAGGAGGGCGTGTCGGTGGCGGTGAGGACCTGGCGGACGTGTTCCTTGATGCCCCACGCGACGGCCAGCTCGACGTCCTCGGCCAGGATCTGCTGCAGCTTGGTGCGCTGCCGGACGGTGAGCCGGTCACCGGCGCAGGTGAGCAGCTTGCGGTACTTCCACGGGGTGTCGGTCGCCCGCCCTCGGCGCTCGTGCAGCTCCCACACCCGGCGCCTCCTCACCTTGGTGACCATCTCGTTGGCCAGCCGCACCACGTGCCAGTGGTCCACGCTGACCTTCGCCCGCGGTAGTGCCTTGCGGACCGCGGCCCGGAACTCACTCGACATGTCCAGGGCGACGACCTGCACCCGCCGGCGCCACCACCGCGGCCGCGCCGCGAGCCAGGAGGTGACGACCTAGCCGCGGCGGCCGTCGACGACGTCCAGGATCGCGCCGTCGTCCAGGTCGGTGAACACGATGGACTACGGCTCGACCCGCTTCACCGCGTGGGTGTCCGGGTCGCGCAGGTAGCGCACGGTGCGGAACCGGTGCTCATCGATCCCCAGGTGCCGCACGTGCCGGCGGTCCACGCCGGTGTCCAGGTCCAGGGTGGTGGTGAGCATCCGCATCACCGTGGGCCAGGACAGGTGCGCCTCGTGCGCGACCCGGGACACCGCCCGCGGCTCGGCCCGGCAGGCGGATATCACCTGCTCGGTCAGCCGGGTCGTGACCCTCGCCCGCGCGGGCAGCTGCTCGGTCTCCTCGGTGAACGACCGCCGCGGGCACAACGACTCACGGCAGGCGTAGCGGCGCTTGCGCACGAGCACGTCGAGCCGCTCACCCCCGCACGGCACGTCCTTCACGCGCTGGGTAGGTCTTGCCTGGATCCGCGAGGACAGCACCCCGCAGGAGGGGCAGACGCCCTCGCTCGTGGTCGTCTCGATCAGCACCTGCCGCGGTTGCTCAACGCCGACGCCAGGGGTGGCCGAGACGACTCGGTAACCGGACAGGTTGAACAGGATCGACGCCGCATCGACGTCGAACGTAGGCTTGTGCACGCTCGCGGTCCTCGCTCATGAGATGTCTAGACAACACCCATGCTGGCGTAGGGCCGCGAGCCCTACTTCAGGGCCCCACCACGCTCAAAGTTGAAGAGCCGGGAAAGTGGCCGGATGGCCATTGTCCGTGGACCATGGGGTTCCTAGGCTGGGGTCCACATCATCGTCCACGCGAAAGAATCGATATGGATGCCGTAGGTGGGATGGTCCGCAGGACAGCGGGAATCACGCTCCTTGCCCTGCTGTTCCTCGCCCTGTTGGTGACGAATTCTTTCGCGTCGGAGCCGGTGTCCACGACGAGTGCGCAACCGGTGACCACGACAACGGCGGAATCGATGGGGATATCCGCATCCGAATACGCCCGGATCGTGCGAGCAGCCAACGCCGCGGGCATCAGCGAGACGCAGGTTGCCGCGGACATCGACTACGCGACCCGGACCACCACACCCCACCGTTTCCCCGGGGTGGTGAGCATGAGTGCATCGGCCCAGGTCAACGGCTGTTCGAACCCCGTGCCCGGCCATGGCTACCAGAACGCGCTGTTCAACGCCGACTGCAACGCCCACGACGTGTGCTACTTGGCCGAGGGTGACGCTGGCCGCTCCCGCGCGCAATGCGACAGCGAATTCCGCAATGCCATGAATGCCACCTGCACACGCACCTACGTGAGCACGGGCATCGAACACAAACGCTGCATCGGCACCGCCAGTTATTACTACTGGATGGTCAGGGCATTCGGCGCACCCTATTTCAAGGGATAGGACCATGAAGAAATTCAAGGGAGAAATCATCCTCGCCGTCAGTGGCGCAGTCTTGATTCTGTGTGCCTGGGTGTCCTACGTGAGCGCTTCCTGGTTCCCGGAGGCCACCCTGTCGTCCCCGGCCATCCCCTTCTTCCTGCTGATCCTGGCCGGCACCGTGTTCGTGTTGTGCGCCGCCAGTGGGATCGGAAAGCTCATCAACAAGGACTGAGGGCGGACCCCGCGCATTGCGCCGACATGTGATCTGGGTTTCCTTGAGGGAAGCCTACGGCGGGTCCTGCATCGGACTATCTACCGGGCGAGCAACCAAGAAATGCACTGGTGCGACACCAGGGAGCTCCCGGAACAGCTGAGGATCCACACTCCACGTCGTGACCGGTGGCTTGTCACGAGGACTTCAGCGCCATGAGCGAGATCCAATTGACCATCAACGGTCGGCAATGTGGGTTCAACGACGTCAGCCCCCACACCCGACTGCTCGACTTCCTGCGGGAACGCGGACTGACCAGGGCCAAGGAAGGCTGCGCGAAGGGCGAGTGCGGGGCGTGCGCCGCCCGGACGAGATCATCCGCGCGATACGTTCGGGTGCCAGCCCCGCGGTCTGGCCGATGATGAGGGGGCGGCAACGATCGCGCCGTACATGGTGAGCACGTGTTGTGCTCCGAATGCGGTGGTGCAGTGGATGGATTCGGGTCAGTACGCGGTGCGGGAGGTGTTGGCCGCCCATGTGTCGAAGGGTTTGGTGCGGTTGTCGATGCCCACGTGGCGCACGGGCAGCAGTTCGTCCCGCTGGGCCCGGGTGGCGGTGAAGAAGTCGTAGAACACGGCGTCGTCGAAGCCGCCGTCCGCGGCGTCGTGGCGGTCCGCGGCGAAGTACACGGCGTCCAAGCGCGCCCACAGCGAGGACGACAGGCACATGGGGCACGGTTCGCAGCTCGAGTAGAGCACGGCGCCGCTGAGGTCGTACGTGCCCAGGGCGGCGCACGCGGCACGGATCGCGGAGACCTCGGCGTGGGCGGTGGGATCGTTGTCCGCGGTGACGCGGTTGACCGCCGTGAACTCGCGCCCGTCCGCGGTCACGACGACGGCGCCGAACGGGCCGCCGTCCTCGGAGGCGTTGCGCACGGCCACGTCGATCGCGCTGCGGAGGTGGCGTTGCACGGAGGCGTCGGCCGGGGCCGAGGTGGTGTGGTTGGGAGGGGTCATGGTGCTTCCTGTCATGGGTCTTAGATTGCGGTGGTGAGAATCAGGGGGAGTCGCTCTTGTAGACGCGATGGATCTGGCCGGTGTCCGTGAGCTCGCTGCTCTCCACGCGACGGCGCGTCTCCTCCACCAAGTGGTCATCCACGATGGCGGTCTCCTAGCTGTACAGCTAGGAGACCTCATGCCTCGCGACGGCCAGTGAGTGCCCACTCCTGGATCCAACGGATGACTCACGTGATTGCGGCGCGAGCGCTGGATGCGCCTTTGCTTTTACTCCGTCGAAGCAGATTTCTGCCGCCCTGCGTGCATTCGCTCCACTAGAAATGCCCAGGGAGGTGGAAAGGGCAACGTGACGGTCGAGCCGGTGAAGCATGCGCCTCCGTCCGGCCGCACGCCTCACCCGGCCGCGCCCCAGGCGGGCACGCTCAGATCTTGAGGTGCACCAAACTCGTCCCCTTGGTCTCCAGCGCCGTGCGCACCGTGTCCGCGAGGATGTCCATGCTCGCGGAGAGGCCAGTGGCGCCGAAGCCCTCGGCCAAGCGCACCCAGTCCGGCTGCACGAGGTCCACACCGAGCGGCTGGATGGAGCGGTCCACCATGTTCTGCCGGATCTCCCCGTAGCCGCCGTTGTCCACGCAGATCACGGGCAGGTCCAGGCCCAGTTCCACCGCGGTCATCAGTTCCTGGATGGAGAACATCAGGGCGCCGTCCCCCACGAGGCACACCACCGGGCGCTCGGGCGCGGCCAGCTTGGCGCCGATCGCCGCGGGCAGGCCGTAACCCAGCGTCGCGTACGTCCCCATGTAGAGCAGGGAGTGGGGAACGGGTGCGCGGAAGAACGTGGTGGATCCCATGTAGGTCACCTGGGACGAGTCGCCCGCCAGGATCGTGTCGTCCGGGACCACGTTCATGATGATCTCGTTGAGCGCCGCGAGCTCGGGGGCCCACGTGCGGCCCTCCTCGTCCATCGCATCGAAGACCTCGCGCAGGTCTGGTGCCGTCCGCGCGGAGGGCGCGACGTCGCCCGCCGCATCCGAGCCGGCGACGTCGCCCGAGCCGGCGGCGTGGCCGGGCCCCCCGGCGTCGGCCCGCGCCCGCAGACCCGCGAGCAACTGGGGGACCACCGCGGCGGAGTTGCCCGGGACCTCGACGTCCGGGGTGAGGTTGCAGAGCATCTGGTCGCGCATGATGTCCACGCGCACCACGGGCCCCTGCGGGGTGATGTCGCCGCCCCACAGCTCCGCCTCGCCCACCTTGGAGCCGATCACGAGCAGGGCGTCGCGCGAGCGCAGGAACTCGTGGGCCGTGCTCAGCCGCAGGTCCGCGCCCAGGGAGAGCCGGTGTTTTTCGGGGATCGCTCCCTTGCCGTTGGTCGTGGTGATCACGGGTGCCTCGAGCAGTTCGGCCAGCTCGAGCAGGTGCTCCCCGGCGGCCAGGGAACCACCGCCGGCCAGGATGACCGGGCGCTCACTCGCGGCGAGCGCCTCGACGGCCGCGGCGACGTCGGCCTCCGGTGCCGGCGCGGGCTCGCCCAGGGGGCGGGGTGCGGTCGCGGACTCGGGGACGTCCGCGGGGGCCTCAAGGATGTCCAGGGGGATCTCGATGTGGATGGGCCGCGGCCGGGAGTGGGCGAAGTCGCGCATGGCGTCGTGGATCATGGTCACGGCCTCGGCCGCAGAGGTCACGCGCCGGGACACCCCCACGATCGCATTGACCGCCGCGGACGGGTTCTTGGTCTCGTGCAGCGAGCCGATGTCCCGGAAGTCGTGTCCCACGGGCCGCCCCGGGGAGAGCAGGATCATGGGCCGGGACTCGGCGTACGCGGTGGCCGCGCCGGACAGTGAGTTGAGCAGACCGGGTCCGGAGGTCGTGATGACCACGCCGGGCAGCCCGCGCACCTGGGACCAACCGTCCGCGCCGTAGGACGCGCCCTGTTCGTGGCGCGTGGTGATCGGGCGGATCCCCAGCTCGCGCAGCGGCCGGTAGAACTCGAGCGAGTGCGTGCCCGGGATGCCGAAGACCGTGTCGATCCCGTAGCCGCGCAGCGTCTCCAGGACAGCGCGGGCCGTGGTGCGCTCGGGGTACGACGACGCCGCCCCCGCCGGGTTCTCGAACCCCCCGGGGGCGGCGGTGACCGTGTTCTCGTTGCTCATGCCTTGGACTCCTGAATCCGTCGGTTCCATTCCTGACTGACGTCGGACGGGGTGGGCCTGCTCATGAGTGACACCGCCACGAACACCACTGCGGAGGTGATCAGCCCCATGTAGATGGGTGCGTTGGCGAGCACCCCGAAGACCATCATGCCCGCCACTGTGGCGACGACCCCCACCCCCATGGACCACATGGCGCCGGCCGCGGTGGCGCGCGGCCACAGCAGCCCGCCCAGGATCGCGACGAGCAGTCCGCCCACCAACAGGTCGTAGGCGATGGTCAGGGCCACCACGGTGGAGCTGACCAGCATGGACATCACGGTGATGAGCAGGCCCACGACCACCACGTAGACGCGGTCCTTGAGGACGGAGGCGTCCTCGGAGCGGGAGCGGGCGACGTCGGCGTCGGACGCCCCGAACAGGCCGCGCAGCGTGGGGACCACGTCCACGCGCGCCACGGTGGCCGCGGCGATCGTGGCCCCGGAGGCGGTGGACATCATGGCCGCGACGCCCGCGGCGAGCACCACACCACCCAGGCCCACGGGGACGTGCTGCTGGGCCATGGTCGCGAAGGCCTCGTCCGGCATCTCGAGGGTGGGAAGAACGGCGGCCGCAGCGGTGCCGATCAGGGCGCCAGCCACGCCGTACAGGGCCACATACCCGGCGGAGATCACCCCGCCCCAGCGGGCGACCCCGGGGGAGCGGGCGGTGAACACGCGCTGCCAGATGTCCTGCCCGATCAGCATGCCGAATCCGTAGATCACGAACTGCGTGATGATCCCCTGCAGACCCATGGCGCCCAGGTCGAAGAAGGAGGAGTCCAGCCGCTCACGGATCCCGGACCACCCACCCCCGGCGGCCAGCGAGAACGGCAGGAGGATCGCGAAGATCCCCACGGTCATGAACACGAATTGCATGAGGTCCGTGAGGGTGATGGACCACATGCCACCGAGCACCGAGTATGCGATCACCACGGCGCCACCCAGGAGGATGGCCCACGGCCGGGAGATCGGGAACAGGACGGAGAAGATCGCCGCGTACGCCGCGGTGGAGGTCACCGCGATCATGATCGTGTACGCGAGCATCACGAAGGAGGACGCCGTGGCCCCGCCCTTGGCGCCGTAGCGCAACTGCAGCATCTGGGAGACGGTGAAGACCTTGAGCGACTGGATGCGCGCGGCGAAGAACAGACTCAGGACCCCCAGGCCCACGGCGATCGCCACCACGAGCCACATCCCGGAGATCCCGTACTGGTACCCGAGACCCACACCGCCCACGGTGGAGGCGCCGCCCAGGACCACGGCGGCCATCGTGGAGGTGTACAACCCCGTTCCCAGCCGGCGCCCGGCCACCCGGTAATCGGTGGCGGTGCGGGCGCGGCGTGCCGCCCACAGCCCGATCACCACCATGGCGATCAGGTACAGCACGATGACCAGGACGTTCACGGGGGTCTCCTCGACAGAACTCGGGGTGTCCGCGCGCGCGAGCGGATGCGCTCGTGGGCGGGGTGGTTGGCACTAGGGTTTTATGCACCAGGTCACAAAAAGTATCACCGCGGTGGCGGTTCACGCCGCCGCGGGTGCCGTGTTCGTGGGAACCACGCCCCGAGAATCGCGGTGCACGTCCCCGGGCGATCCCCGGGAGGTAAGGAGTTCAGCAGTGGAACCGGAACGCGTCGTCGAAACCAATGCAGCGGGTGAGCAACGGGTGGGCCCCGTCAACGCCGCCCTGACACCGCGGTGGGCCGGGCCGGCCACGTTCGCGCGGTTGCCCCGCACGGATCAGGTGGAGCACACGGACATCGCCGTGGTGGGCGTGCCGTTCGACTCGGGCGTCTCCTACCGTTCCGGTGCGCGCTTCGGTCCGAATCACGTGCGCGAGTCCTCCCGGTTGCTGCGCCCCTACAACCCCGCGCAGAACCACTCGCCGTTCGCCCACCTGCAGGTCGCGGACGCCGGGGACATCGTGGGCAACCCGTTCGACATCCCCGAGGCCATCGCGTCCATCGAGACCGCCGCCAAGGAGCTCATGGGAGAGTCCACCAAGGTCGTGGCGATCGGCGGGGACCACACGATCGCGTTGCCGCTCATGCGCGCCGCCCACTCACGGCACGGCACGATCGCGCTGTTGCACTTCGACGCCCACCTGGACACGTGGGACACCTACTTCGGTGCCGAGTACACCCACGGCACCCCGTTCCGCCGGGCGTTCGAGGAAGGCATCATCGACACGGACGCCGTGATGCACGTGGGCACCCGCGGGCCCCTCTACGGCACCCAGGACCTGGACGACGACGCCCGCTTCGGTTTCGAGATCGTCTCCTCCGCGGACGTCATGCGCTCCGGCGTGGACGCCGTGGTCGCGGCTCTGCGCGAGCGCGTGGGGGACCGCCCGCTGTACGTCTCCCTGGACATCGACGTCCTGGACCCCGCCCACGCACCCGGCACCGGCACGCCCGAGGCCGGTGGCATCACGAGCCGCGAGGTCCTCGAGATCCTGCGCGGTCTGCGCGGGCTGGACGTCGTCGCGTGCGACGTCGTGGAGGTCGCCCCCGCCTACGACCACGCCGAACTGACCGGGATCGCCGCGGCCCACGTCGTCTACGAGCTGATCTCGCTCATCAGCCTGGGCGCCGGCGCGTCCGCGGACGGCCCCGCCTATGGCATTTCGGGTGCCCGTTACGGGGGCCAGTGATGAGCGCGTTCGCGTCCCGCGCGGGGGAGTTCCGGCCCTCCCCGGTGCGCGCGGTGTTCGAGACGGCCATGGACCCCTCGGTGGTGTCCCTGGCCGGGGGCAACCCGGATCTGTCCGTGCTGCCGGGCGGGACCGTGGGGGATCTGGCCGCGCAGCTGATCCGTGAGCGCGCCGGTGAGATCCTGCAGTACGGTTCCGGCGCGGGGACCGCGGGCCTGCGCGAACTGAGCGTGCGGCTCATGGCGCGGGGCGGGTCCACGGTCACGGAGGCGGACGTCCTGCCGACCACCGGGTCCCAGGCCGGGCTGGACCTCGTGACCAAGCTGTTCTGCGACCCCGGGGACGTGATCCTGGCCGAGGGCCCCACCTACGTGGGTGCGCTGGGCGTGTTCGGCGCGTACGAGGTGGACGTGCGTCACGTCCCGGTGGACGAGCACGGCATGGACCCGAGCGCCGTCGCCGACGCGTTGGACGACGCCGCGGCGCAGGGTGAGCGCGTCCCGTTCGTGTACGTGATCCCCAGTTTTCAGAACCCCACGGGCGTGACCATGCCGGTGGAGCGGCGGCGCGAACTGGTGCGGGTGTGCGCCGAGCGGGACGTGATGATCATCGAGGACGATCCCTACGCGCTGCTGTCCTTCGACCGCGCGCAGCCCCTGGCCTCGATGCACGGGATGGACCCGGAGCACGTGATCCACCTGGGCAGCTTCTCCAAGATCTTCGCTCCGGGGCTGCGGATCGGCTGGATCGCGGCTCCCCCGGAGGTCAGGGGCCGGTTGCAGATCGCCGCGGAGTCCGTGGTGATCCACCCGTCCAACCTGGCACAGTCCCTCGTCACGGCGTGGGTGGGTTCCGAGCACTGGGAGCCCACGCTCGACAACGCTGTGACGCTGTATCGCGAGCGCTGGGAAGCCATGGACGCGGCGTTGACCGAGTTCATGCCGTCCTCCGTGCGGTGGACCACGCCCACGGGCGGGTTCTTCACGTGGGTCACGGCGGACGAGTTGGTGGGCAAGGACGTCCTCGCGGAGGCGATCGCCCATGGGGTGGTGCTGGTACCGGGCTCGGCGTGTTACATGGACGGCCGGGACTCGGACGCGGTGCGGCTCGCGTTCTCCGGTGTTGCTCCCGCGCGGATCCGGGAGGGCGTCAAGCGGTTCGCGCAGGTGCTGCGGGACCTCTGACGCCGTCGTGCTCGCACTGCGGTGCTTGCGCCGGAGGCCGAGCGCCGTCGACGCGGACCGGCGACGGGACGTACTCGAGCATCCCGTGGTCGGTGGGCGCGGTCAGGGTCGCGGGGGAGAGATGGGCGTCCTGCGCCGTCCGGAGAGTGCGCGCATCCAACAGGGCCCGCGCGGTGCGTTCGAGGGACACCCGTGCGTGGCCCGCGGTCCCCGTGGCGAGCAGCGCGCAGGCCGCGGCGGCCATGCCGTAGCCCGCGGTGTGGTCCAGGGCCTGGACCGGTAGGGCCCCGGGGCGCCACCTCCCGTGCTCGTCCCGCGCACCGTAGTGATGGGCGATCCCCGTGGCGGCCTGGACGATGCTGTCGAATCCACGCTGCCCGCCCCGGGGGCCGGAAGGCTCCCACGCGCTGAGTTCCACGTGGACCAGGTGGGGGAAGCGGTCGCGGATGCTCGCGGCGGCGAGACCGAGATCGGTCAGGGAGCCGGGCCGGTACCCCGTGAGCAGGACGTCCGCGGCGTCCAGGGCGTCGGCCAGATCCTCCGCCCGCGCGGGATTCGCCAGATCCCACGACACGCAGCGCACCCCCGAATCGGTGTCCAGGTGCTGGCCGAGCAGTTCGGGCAGGGCGGGCGGGTCGATGCGCAGCACGTCCGCGCCCAGGGCCGCCAGGAACTTGGTGGCCGTGGGGCCCGCGATCACCCGGGTCAGGGAGACCACGCGTACGCCCGCCAGGGGAGTGAGCGACGCCGTCCCCCGCGCTGCCGCGAACGGGCCCTTCGCGGAACCGGACGGACAGCCTGCGGAATCGGACGAACGGGTCGACGCGCCGGAACCGGCACGGTCGAACAGTCGGACGGGGATGTCCGCCGGGGTGAGCTCGAGCCACGGCCCCGGCTCGGACGCCGCATCTGCGCGCCATTCCTGCTCCGTGGCCACGCGAGCGGCAATGCCGCTTTCGGCGACGATCCGGGACTCGGCCTGCTCCCCGGTGAGCTGGGCGAGGGCGGGTGCGAGGGCGTCGTCGTGCGTGATGTCCAGGGCGCGGAACAAACGCTCGCGGTGGTGCGGGTAATTGGCGTGCGTGCGCAGCCAGCCGTCCGACACGGGGAAGAAACCGGAACACGGGGCGAAGCCGGGCAGGGACTGCCCGCCGAGGCGGAGGTGGGAGACCGAGCCGAACGCCGCGATGACCTCCGGCAGCCGCGCCGTGATGACGCTGTCCCGATGGCCCATGGTGCGGGCGAGCTGCTGGGCGCCCGCCACTGCCAGCCCCACCCCCGAAACCGCCAGCCGCTGGACGTCCAACGGCCCGGACCAGTACCGACCACTACCGTGCACCGCAGCCGCCGCGTGCTCGCTCGCGCGCGGGAGCAGCCTGTCGAGGGCCGAAAGGATCTCCTGCATGCCGCTGCCTCCCGGGGCCGGAACCGTGGGCCACGATTCAAGCACACGGGCGCGCTCCGCGGGGTTCACGCGGGAGGAGGCCGTACCGCGCATGCTTAGGATTGTGAGTCATGGACTCCTCGCACGCTCCGGCCGCCGACGACCGCCGAGCCCGCATGCTGCGCAGCGCCGCGCGACTGCGTGCGGTGCTGCGCCAAGGGGTGTACTTCCTACGCAGCATGGAGGGGGCGCGGGAGCTCACGAGTCAGCAGATCAGCTTGTTGACCATGCTCAAACCGGGCGGTGCCCGCATGACGAGCATCGCCTCGAACCTCGGGGTGCGCACCCCCACGGCCACGCAGAGCGTGGACCGGCTGAGCAAGGCCGGACTCGTGCAACGCGATCCGGACCCCACCGATGCGCGGGCCGTCCTGGTGTCGCTGACCCCGCAGGGGGAAGAGGTGCTCGCGCGTGAGGATCAGCACCGCAGTGAACGGGTCGCGGATGTGCTGTACGAATTGAGTGCCGAGGAACTCGACCTCCTGGACGCCGCGCTGCCGGTGTTGGCCAAGCTCGCGCGGGCCCAGGAGTCGAGCGGGGACTGACCCGGGTCAGAGGGTCTCGGTGACGTCGTCCTCGAGGAAGCGGGGGCCGCGCTCGTAGGCGGGGGCCACGGGGTGCCCCAGGTTCACGACCACGATCGAGCGCTTGCCCGTCCCGGCGAAGAACTCCCGGTCCACGGCCTCGGCGTCGAAACCGGTCATGGGCCCGGCGGCCAGACCCGCGGCGCGCGCGGCCACGATGAAGTAGCCCACCTGGATGTGGGAGTTGGCCTTGCCGCTGGTCAGGCGCAGATCATCGTTGTCGTCGTACATGCCCTGCAGCTGCGGGGCGGCGGGGAGGAACTCGGGGAAGCGGGTGTGCCAGTTCTCGTCGTAGGCCAGGATCGCGGTCAGCGGGGCCTTGCGGGTCTTCTCCTGGTTGCTGCCGCTCATGTGCTGGACCAGGCGCTCGCGGGCCTCGGGGGTCTCCAGCCACGTGATGCGCAGGGGCTGGGAGTTGAACGCGGTGGGGCCCATCTTGGTGATCTCGTAGATGGCGCGCTTCTCGTCCTCGGTCACGGGCTCGTCCGTGAAGTGGTTTGCGGTGCGGGCGTCGAAAAACAGACGGTCGGCATCCTCCTCGGTGATCGCGAGGGCCAAATGTTCAGCGGTCATGACGGTCATGGCACGTCCTTTCTACGGCGTCGGACACCCGGTTCATCGGGCGTCCGCAATAATTTCTTCAGAAACTATACGTGCTGTGCCGTGGCACCGTAAACCGAATGTCAGCAAGCTCACGTGGGCGGTAACTTGTTCGGGTGACTACAGCTTTCCTGCCCGGTGTCCTCACAGGCCTGGCCCTCATCGTGGCCATCGGGGCCCAGAACGCCTTCGTACTGCGACAGGGCATCCGCCGCCAACACCTGGGCGTCGTGGTGGCGATCTGCATCGCCTCGGACGTGGTGCTGATCGCCCTGGGAACCGCCGGCATCGGGTTCCTGATCGAACGTGCGCCCTGGTTGCTGGACATCTTCCGCTGGGCCGGGGTCCTCTACCTCGTGGGATTCGCCGTGCTCTCGTTCAAGTCGGCGCTGAAACCCCAGACCCTCGAGGCGGCTCAGGAGGGCGGTGGCTCACTGCGCACCGCGGTGCTCACCACCCTGGCCCTCACGTGGCTGAACCCCCACGTGTACCTGGACACCGTGCTCATGCTCGGGAACCTGGCCAATCAGCACGGTGACCACCGTTGGATCTTCGCCGCCGGTGCCATGACCGGTTCCGTGATCTGGTTCTCCGCGCTGGGCTGGGGTGCGCGCGCCCTGTCCCAGGTGCTCAACACCCCGCTGACCTGGCGGATCGTGGATGTGGGTGTGGGGCTGGTCATGCTGTTCATCGCCGTCAAGCTCGCGTTCATGCCAGGGGTCTGAGCCCTCATTGACGCGTGTGCTGGAATGGTGCCATGACGCCCACGTCCTCCTACACCAGCAGCGGAACCGGGCGTAGGTCCCAGGAGTTCACCCCGGCTGCGGCACTGTGCGGTTTCCTGGAGCACTCCGGTCGCCGGGCCGCCGAACTGAGTCCCGGCTACGAGCACGTCTGGGAGTGCGTGGCCCGCGTGACCGGCCCCGGGGACGGGCTGCAACAGGGGCTCGTGATGGCCGCGGCGGAGTCCTATCCGGCCCGGCCCACCCGCCCGGTCCTCAACGCGGTGGCGGCCGCCTTCGAGTTGCTCCGCGCGTCCCTCGAGCTCCGCGACGGCGTGCAGACGACACCCGGCGGCGCAACGCCCAGTGACCTCTCGCCCCATGGCGCGACCATGGCGCGCTCGGCCCACACCGATGCCGCCGGGGAGACCGACGAAGCCCTCGCGAGCGACCTCGCGCTGTCCGGCGCCTACCGGATGATCGCGACGTCCCACGCCCCGGAGTCCCGCCTGCTCAAGCTCCTGGACATCCTGGACCACGCCGCGTTCCACGCCGCCGCCGGGGATCGGATGGCCGCTGAACATGCCCGGCGCGCGGGTGCGGTCTCCCGCCAGGAGGTCCTCGACGCCCTGCGGATCGGCAGCGCTGTCCCGTGCTTCGAAGCACCGCTGCGCGCCGGAGCGGTGCTCGGCGGCGCCCCGACCGCGCAGGTCACGGCCCTCGCGCAGGCCGGCCGCGCGCTCGGCGTCGCCCACGCACTCGCCGGGGAGTTGAGCGCGTGCACGGGCTCGGAGGACGACGACGCCCCTGCCCGGTTCCTGACCTCCGGTCGCCGCACCGTACTGGGGTGCCTCGTGGAGTCCGGCCCGCACGGCCCCGCGTGGCGGGCGCTCCGGGAACGCTGCGCGCAGCGAACCGCTTCGCCCGACGACGTTGCCCAGGCCCGCGATTTGCTGTCCCGCTCCGGAGCGGACGCGGCCGTGGCGCGGATGGTCGAGATCGCCGTCGAGCGGGCGCGGGACGCCATGACGGCCGGGGACCTCCCCGCGTCCCTCACTGAACGACTCACGGGCTGGGCGGAGCGAGAGCTGATCCGTTGAGGTCGGCGCGGCCCAAACCGTCCCGCACGCACGACGACGGCGCGCGGACCGAGGTCCACGCGCCGTCGTCAGGAGAGCGGGGTGCCAGCAGTAGGGCACCCCGCGCAGGGAACATCAGATCCGCGCCAGCGCCCCCGCGGGGTTCTCGATGCAGTCGGCCACGAAGCGGATGAAGCCGCCCGCCGCGCCGCCGTCGCACACGCGGTGGTCGAAAGCGATCGACAGGGTCGCGACCTTGCGCACCGCGAGTTCACCGTTGACCACCCACGGCTTGTCGATGATCCGACCGATCCCCAGGATCGCGACCTCCGGGTGGTTGATGATGGGCGTGGCCCCGTCCGTGCCGAACACCCCGTAGTTGTTCAGCGTGAACGTGGAACCACTCAGCTGCGCGGGGGAGGCCTTGCCGGAGCGGGCGACGTCGATGACCTCCCGCATGGCCACCGTGAGCTCCACGGCGCTGAGCCGGTCCGCGTTGCGCAGGTTGGGCACCATGAGCCCGCGCTCGGACTCCACGGCGAGCCCCAGGTTGATGCCCTGGAACCGGGTGATCGTGCGGGATCCGTCCGGCGCGGTGTCCATGCGCGCGTTCAACTGCGGGAACCGCTGCAGCCCGGCCAACGTGAACCGCGCGATCAGCGCGAGCAGGCTGGGCGTGGTCTGCGGGACCGCGGCCTTGAGCTCGGCGCGCAAGCGCAGCAGCTCGGTGGCGTCCACGTCCACCCACACGGTGGCCTCGGGGATCTCGCCTCGCGAGCGCGTCATGGCGTCCGCAATGGTCTTGCGCACACCCTTGACGGGCTCCCGGACGGCCACGCCCAACCCCGTGCGGGGGTCCACGTCCTGACCCGTCCCACCGAGCTCCGGCGAGGACGACGGCGCCGCGGGCGGCTTCGGAGCCCCGGCCAGGCCCGCAGGTCCACCCTGAGCCCCCGGTCCACCCGGTACCGGGGGCGGCGGAACGGGTGCACCGGTCGTGAGTCCCGGGGCCGCGGGACCGGCCGTGGCCAGACCCGTGGGAGCCGGCCCGGCGGCGTCGGCCCGGGAACGCTGGTCCTCGACCTGGTCGAGCGCAGCGAGGACGTCGCGGCGCATGATGAGACCGCCCGGGCCGGTGCCCGCGAGCGCGGTGATGTCCACGCCGTGTTCGCGCGCGAGCTTGCGCACGAGTGGCGAGACGACCGTGGGGGCCATCCGGGGTGCCGCGGTCAGTGCGTCGTGCGTGTGGGCGGCCGCACCCGTGGGGGCGGCGCCGTCCGGAGCGGCAGGACCGCCGCGCTTGCGCCGACGCCGCCGGGAGGACCCCGCGGCGGACGTCCCGTAACCGATCAACACGTTGCCGGAGGACTCGTCCTCGCCGGCCTCGGGGTCGGCCTCGTCCACGGGGAGCTCGGCCGACGGGCGGGTGCCCGCGAGCTCCTCCTCGCGGTACCCGGCCCCGTAGGTGGGCTCGGGAGCGTCGTCGTCGGATCCGGAACCCGCGGCGGACTCCGGGGCCTCGATGCCGTCGGAGACGGAGATCAGCGGTTGGCCCACCAGCAGCGTGTCACCCTCGGCGCCGTGGAGCGTGTGCACCACGCCCTCGAACGGGGTGGGTACCTCCACAGCCGACTTGGCGGTCTCCACCTCCACGATCGGCTGGTCCATGGTGATGGTGTCACCCTCGGCCACGAGCCAGCGGAGGATGTCCGCCTCGGTGAGCCCTTCGCCCAGGTCGGGCAGGTTGAACACATTGATGCTCACGGGTCAGTCCTCCCATTGCAGGTCGTCCAGGGCATCCAGGACGCGCTCGGAGCTCGGGATGTGGTGGTGCTCGAAGGACGGCGAGGGGTAGGGGATGTCGAATCCCGTGACCCGCAGCACCGGTGCGGCGAGCGAGTGGAAGCAGCGTTCCTGGGTGCGCGCGGCGATCTCCGAGGCCACGGACGCGAAGCCCTGGGCCTCGGCCACGACCACGGCGCGCCCGGTCTTGCGCACCGAGGCGGCCACGGTCTCGTCGTCGTAGGGGACCACGGAGCCCAGGTCCACGACCTCCACGGACATCCCGTCCCGGGCGGCTTCCTCGGCCGCGGCCAGGCACACGGGCACGGACGGCCCGTAGCTGATCAGGGTCGCGTCACTGCCTTCGCGGGCGACGACGGCGCGGCCCTCCCGGCGCGGCAGCGTCCCGTTCTCGTACTGCGAGCGCAGCTCCTCGAGGTCCACCTGCGCGGTGGACCAGTACAGCCGCTTGGGCTCGAAGAACACCACGGGGTCCGGCGAGTCGATCGCCTCACGCAGCATCACGTAGGCGTCCGTCACGGACGCCGGGGTGAAGACCTTCAGCCCCGGGGTGTGCGCGTAGTAGGACTCGGAGGAGTCGCAGTGGTGTTCCACACCGCCCACGCCGCCGCCGTAGGGGATGCGGATGACCAGGGGCATGGACAGCTTGCCGCGGGTCCGGTTGTGCATCTTGGCCACGTGGGAGGCCACCTGCTCGAACGCGGGGTACGCGAACGCGTCGAACTGCATTTCCGCGACCGGGCGCATGCCGTTCATGGCCATACCCACCGCGGTGCCGATGATCCCGGACTCCGCGAGCGGGGTGTCGAAGCAGCGCTCGCGGCCGAAGCGCGCGGTCAACCCGTCCGTGATGCGGAAGACCCCGCCCAGGGTCCCCACGTCCTCACCGAAGACCACGACCTCCCGGGACGCCTCCATGGCGTCCGCGAGTGCGGTGTTCAGCGCCTTGGCGAAACTGACTTTCGAAACGCTCATCACGCCTCCTCTCGGGAGAGCTCGTCGGCCAGCTGAGCGGCTTGTTCGCGCAACTGGGTCGTGGGTTCGTGGTAGACGAAGCGGAACAGGTCCTGGGGATCCAGTTCCGGCTTGGAGGCCATGGCCTCGCGCAGCCGCTTGGCCATGGCCTCGGCGTGCTCCGAGATCCGTTGGGACGCGGCGTCGTCCAGCGCACCCTGGTCGGAGAGGTAGCGCTGCATGCGGGTGATCGGGTCCTTGGCCACCCACTCGCTGACCTCGTCGCGCTCGCGGTAACGGGTGTCGTCGTCCGCGTTGGTGTGCGCTTGCATGCGGTAGGTCATGGCCTCCACGAGCAGCGGACCGCCGCCCTGGCGGCACAGCTCCACGCCGCGGCCCAGGACGGAGAGCAGTGCCGCGAGGTCGTTGCCATCCACGCGCTCACTGGCCATCCCGTAGCCCACACCCTTGTGGGCCAGGGACGGCGCGCGCGTCTGCGAGGACAGCGGCACGGAGATTGCGTACCCGTTGTTCTGCACCAGGAACAGGACGGGCAGCTGGAAGACGGCCGCGAAGTTCAGGGCCTCGTGGAAGTCCCCCTCCGACGTCGCCCCGTCACCGCACATGGCCAACGTCACCGCGTTCTCGCCGCGCAGCTTGGCGGCGTGGGCCACGCCCACGGCGTGCAGCAGCTGCGTGGTCAGCGGAGTGGCCTGGACGGAGACCTTGTACTTGCGGGGGTCGTAGCCGCCGTGCCAGTCCCCGCGGTAGGTGCTCATGACCTCCAGTGGATCCACACCGCGGGACATCACGGCCACGGAGTCACGGTAGGTGGGGAACAGCCAATCGTCGTCCTCGAGGCACAGGGCAGCCGCCACCTGGCAGGCCTCCTGGCCGTGGCTGGACGGGTAGACCGCCATGCGGCCCTGTCGCACGAGCGCCATGTTCTGGTCGTTGATGCGCCGGCCCACCACGAGCTTCTCGTAGGCGTCCAGCAGGCGGGAGTTCTCCGGCATGGGGTACTCGTGGCCGGGCTCCTGACCCTGCTCGGACTCCGGGACCGCGCTGCCGTCGGGGTTCAGCAGCCGGATCTCGCTGCTCGCGGGCAGCATGTACTGCTCGGGGGTGATCCCGAAGTTCTTGGAGGCCTCCACCGCCGGATTCACGGGCGGGGTGTGCTCCTGGGCGGCGGATTCGCCACCGGCGGGGGTGGGCTCGCTCATGGTGCGTCCCTTTCTTCTCTGTGTGGAACTCGGTGGTGCCCGGCACCTCGTTCCGCGGCAGCGCGCAGCGAAGGGCGGGGTGGACACATCGTCCGCACAGTATGGAAAATTCGGCCGCCTCGTCTCCACACCGGGGGGAACTCGTGGACGAACGGCGATTCTGGGACGCTCTCATGGACAATATGCTTGGTAGTGACGTGCGTCATGCTGCTTCGTCTACCGCGTCGCGACCGGTGACGACGGCGCTCGGCGCGGCGTCGTCGTCCCGGAGCACGCGGGCCGTCGCGAAGGGGTGTGAGGCCCATGGTCATGGCGCGCGAGGCCCATGACGAGAGACCGCGGGGCACGATGACAGAGAAGGAGTGCCGGATGGCGGAGCGGGAGCGCCCCGAACTGGACGACACGGATCGGCGGATCCTGGAGGAACTCTCGGCGGACGCACGGCAATCGATGACCGCGCTCGCGGCCAAGGTCCACATCTCCCGCGCGCACGCCTACGAGCGCATCCGCAGGCTGCACGAACAGGGCGTGGTGCTGCGCTACACCGCGGTGATCGATCCCGCGCGGGCGGGGCTTGAGGCCTCGGCATACGTAACAGTGCGGTTGAAGCAGAACACGTGGCCGTCCCTGTGCGTGAAGCTGCGCAAGATCCCCCAGGTGCAGCACATCGCACTGGTGGGTGGCGCGTTCGACGTCATGCTCCTCGTGCGCGCCCGGGGCACGGCGGAACTGCGGGAGGTGATCTTCGACCGCATCCAGCCCATGCCGGAGGTCGTGGACACGCAGACGTTCCTGATCTTCGAGGACGTGGACGTCCGCGGGTGACGGAGCCCTGCCCGTGAGTGGCGTCGGATGCTCGGCATACGATCGACATGGATGGGGTGGCCGCCGCGGTCATCCACGGATCGTTCACGGTTGGGAGTTCGCATGACTGAGACCGCACGGCTCGCCCTGGTCACGGGAGCCACGGGATACATTGGCGGCCAGGTGGCCCAGGAACTGTTGCAGCGGGGGTGGCGGGTGCGCCTGCTCAGCCGCAGTGCGGAGAAGGTGCGCGGCCTCCCCTGGGGGGACGCTGTCGTCCCCGATGGGCAGAGCGCCGAACCCGGCCGCGCGGAAGTGGTGGAGGGGGACGCCTCGGACGCGAGCGACGTCGCCCGCGCCCTGAAGGACGTGGACGTCGCGTGGTACCTGCTGCACTCCATGGGCGACTCCGAGAACTTCGTACAGGAAGAAGTGGAGATGGCGGAGACGTTCGCGCGGGCCGCCCACGACGCCCACGTGCAGCGGATCGTCTACCTGGGGGGACTGCACCCCACGGACGAACCGGTCGAGCAACTGTCCGATCACCTGCGTTCGCGCGTGGAGGTGGGGCAGGCGCTCATGGACTCCGGGGTGCCCACTGCGGCGCTGCAGACGGGTGTGGTGATCGGGGACGAGTCCTCGTCCTTCATCATGATCCGTCACCTCTCCGAGCGACTGCCGGGTGCAATCGCCCCCCAGTGGGTGCGCAACCGGATCCAGCCGATCGCCGTGGCGGATGTGGTGCACTACCTCGCGGGGGCGGCGGACCTGCCGTCGGACGTGAACCGCACGTTCGACGTGGGCGGTCCGGACGCCATCGAGTACGCGGACATGCTGGACCAGTACGCCCGGGCTGTGGGCAAGGGCGGGCGGTTCATGCTCACCGCGCCCGTGACCACCGCCGAGCTCGCGGCGTACTGGATCGGGCTGGCGACCCCCATCAGCTCCCGGCTCGCGCGGCCTCTGATCGGTAGCCTCCAGCACGACACCGTGCTGCACGAACGGGACCTGGACGATTACATCGGTGCCCCGGAGGGCGGGCACACGTCCTTCGCTGACGCGGTGCGCGCCGCCGTGAAGAACGAGGACCTCGGCCGGTGGCGCCGCGTCTTCCTGACCACCGCGGGGGCCGTGGCGGCCACGGCGGTGGCCGGTTCCCTGGCGACCGACCCCGGTTCGCGGTGGTACCGCACACTGCGCAAGCCCCGGTTCCAGCCCCCGGCCTGGCTGTTCCCCGTGGCGTGGACGGCGCTGTACGCGGACATCGCCGCGGTGGGCGCGCTGTCCATCGCGGATCTCGGGGAGAAGAAGCAGGAGAAGGAGAAGCGCGCCTACATCGCCGCGCTCGGGACCAACCTGGTGCTCAACGCCGGGTGGAGCATCCTGTTCTTCCACCGCAAGCAGCTCACCGCGTCCTCCGTGGAGTCTGTCCTGTTGACACTCAGCAGCGCGGACCTCGTGCGCCGTAGCGCAAAGGTGTCCCCCGAGAAGGGCGCTGTGCTCAGCCCGTACGCGGGCTGGACCGCGTTCGCCGCCGTCCTGACCAACACCCTCCGAGCACTCAATCGGCGCAGGAAGTGATGATGTGAGCGAGTACCGGGTCAGCCCCTACGGGGACACCACCCAGGCCACGCGCAAGCGCACCGTGTGGGTCGTGATCATCACGGGCCTCCTGGCCGCCGCAGGTCTCGCGTGGTCCCTGCGCATCCCCGCCGGGGACCCGTGGTTCACCCCCGCAACCTTCATCCTCGCGGGGGTATACATCGTGGGCAGTTCGATCGCCGTGCGGATGACGGGGGAGCGCCTGCCCTGGAAGGTCACCCCCAAGGGCTTGCGGGACGCGGTGATCGGAGGTCTGCTGCTGGCGGCGCTTTTCATCGCGGGCGGTTTCATGGTGCGGTTCGTGCCGTTCCTGGCCGGGCCCGTCCACGAACTGCTCAACCACGCCCGCGTGGGGAGCTTGTTCATGGTGGCCCTGACCACCGCGGTCAACGGCGTCGCGGAGGAGACCTACTACCGCGGCGCGCTGTGGCGCGTGCTCCCGCGGGGCCGCCGGATCCTCGTGACCACGATCGCCTACACCGCGGTCACGTCCCTGGCCGGCATCCCCCTGCTTGCGCTCGCCGCCGCCGCACTCGGCGCGTTCGTGGGGTACCTGCGCGAGCGCACGCGCTCCCTGGTCCCCGGGATCGTGACCCACCTGATCTGGTCGCTCACCATGTTGTTCGTGTTGCCGTTCGTGGTGTGACCGGCCCGTCCGGCTCGCGTTCGATCGCCCCCGGTCGTCCCGCGGCTGCGGGACTTCCGGGGGCGATGTCCGGGTCGATGTCCACCCCCTGGTCACGCGCGATCCGCGGGCCGGCGGGGACGTCCGGGTCGTCCAGGAACCCGTAGTGCAGGGTCAACTGGGTGATGTGATCGGACTCCGCACCCGTGCGATCCACCGTGACTGCGTCCTGAGGTGCCATGTGCGGGACGTTGGCGGGAACCGTGCGCGGTGAACACCTTCTCGTGGATGACCCTGTTGAACTGGGCGTTCTCGCTCAGCGCGAGGGGAGTGGAGACCGTGTTGGGGTGCGCGTAGACCAAGAACGGTGTGGTGGTCAGCAGGAACGTGCCCGTCACGGCCAATCCGTAGACGATCGCCAGTTGCTCGGAACTGCGGAACACTACCAACAGGACGAGCACCCCGAGGAGCAGGGGGTCGGGGATCAGGCGGGGCGCGTGAACGCGAGCCACATGGTGGGGATCACCTGCTGCGCGCCGTGCCCGGAGCCGCCCATGGCCATGTGGTCCGCGAGCTGGCCCGAGTAGCTGGTGAGCAGCATGCGGGCCACGTCCCCGGGGGAGACCAGGAACTCCAGGCGCTGGGTCTGCGCGACCCGCACGAGGGCCTGCTCGATGGCGTGGTAGACCCGCGCGCGGATGGGTGCCATCTGCTGGCGCACCTCGGGGAAGCGGAACGCCGCGAGGGACAGTTCCACGCGCAGGGCCTGCTGGTTCACGTTGGCCACCTGGCCCGTCACGCCCTCGATGATGCGGGTGACCACGTCCTCTACGTCCAGTCCCGAGCCGAGCCAGTGGTCCAGCTCCGTGCCGAGGGTGTCCACGAGCTGGGTGGCGAGGTCCTCGAACGCGAGGATCGCGAGTTCCCGCTTGGACTCGAAGTTGGAGTAGAACGCACCGCGCGTGAAACCGGCGGCCGCGCACAGGTCGCTCACCGAGGCGCCGTCGATCCCCTGCCGCGCGAAGACGGCCGGGGCGCTGCGGATCAGTTTGAGCCGCGTGGCGCTGCGGGAACGCCTGTCCCGCGCGGCCTGCTGTGTGGCAGGGTCATTCGTGACGGGCCGCGTGCCCTCCGAGAGGTCCGCAGCGGGTGCAGCGGGTGCGTCTGTCTGGTTGCTCACGTATCCATCGCCTCGTCTTCACATCTCGATACATCAGTGTATCGTGATCAGGAACCCCCAGACACGTCGTGCATTCCTCGCGCCAGGAGAAACCTGTGACACCCAAACACGCTCCCGCCCACTCCCTCCGGGCCCGACTCGGACGGCCTTTCGGCCAGGTCGGGTTCTGGCTGCTGCCCATGCTCGCGATCATCGCCGTGGGCGTGATCGGCACCGCCCTCTACCTGGGAGGCCTGTCCAGCCCGGACAAGCACTTCAAGGAGTTCCCCATTGCCGTGGTCAACCAGGACAAGGGCGCGGAGGTGCCCCAGGCCGACGGCAAGGCCAGCCAGGAGAACCTGGGCAAGGACCTCGTCCAGAAGTTCGCGGACAAGGCCGCGGAGGAGGACAAGATCGACCTCCGGCAGCTCAGCATCGACGAGGCACGGGAACAGTTGGATCGCGGTGAGCTCTACGCCGCCGTGGTGGTGCCCGAGTCCTTCTCCGAGGACACCGTGAGTCTCATCGAGGGGTCCCTCACCCGGGATAACGCCGCGCGCCCCGAGGTCACGGTCTACACGGACCCGCAGGCCGGTTCCCTGGGCACCCGACTGGCCACGGGGGCGGTCGAGCCCGGCGTGCGCGAGGCCAGCAAGAAGCTCGGCGAGCAGCTCTCGGAATCTGTGGCTCCCGCCGAGGAACAGGCATACAACCAGGTGCTGCAGCAACTGCAGCAGTCCCAGCAGCAACAATCCCAGCAGCTACAGCGCCAAGCCGCGCAGGGCGGCCCCGAGGTCCAGCAGTTCGCGCAGCAGGTGCAGAAGGCCCAGGAGGGCTCCGCGGAGCAGATCGCCCAGAATCTCTCGCCCACGGTCAGTTCCGTGGCCAAGAAGACCCTGGCCGACCCGGTGTCCATGGTCTCCAAGCCGTACAACGACCTCCAGGAGGGTACTGCGCTGGGGATGAGCGCCTTCTACTACTCCATCCTCCTGCTCGTGGTGGGGTTCTCCGGGTCCGTTGCCCTGAACCTGCTCATGGATGCGCGGATGGGTATGGCGCCCTTCGAGATGGGCCCGTTCTTCAAGGACTACGAACGCGCCGTGCTGCCCCGCCCGGTGGGCTTTCTCATGAAGTGGCTGACGTTCGTGGTCGCGGCACTGCCCGCGTCCGCGCTCATGATGTGGGTGGCCTCCGCCGTGGGCATGCCCGTTCCTCACGGGCTGCTCGTGTTCCTGCTCGGGTGGCTCGCGATGTCCACGGTCTCGGCCATCGCCCTGGCCCTGATCTCCGTGGGCGGTAGCGTGGGCATGTTGTTGTGCCTGGCCTACCTCGTCTTCATGGGCCTGCCCTCCGCGGGCGCCGTGGTCCCGTTGGAGGCGGTTCCCGGATTCTTCCGTGCGATCGCCCCGATCGAGCCCTTGCATCACATCTTCACGTCCATCCGCTCCGCGCTGTTCTTCGACGCGATCCCGGAGGCCGGTCTCACTACCGGGGTCATCGGACTGTTCGTCATGCTCGCGCTCGCTCTGCTCGTGGGCGTGCTGGGCGGTTGGGGCTACGACAAGTGGGTGGGTCTGCGCGGTTCCGACGGCGCCGCCAAGCACAGTGCGAAGTCTCCCGTGCCCGCCGGTGAGAAACCCCTCTCCAAGACTGCGGATAACCCCTCCGTGCCGAACGGCGCCTCCGCCTAGGCTGGAGCCAGGACACGACCAGTGAGCCTTCCCGGCTCGGACACCACGGAGATGACATGAGCTACGAACCGCAGCAACCGCGTCCCGACTACCGCTCGCAGGGACCCACGGGCCCCGGCGGGCCCGACCCCCGCGGCCAGCAGTACGCGCAGGGCGGCCCGCACGCCCAGGGTCCCAACGGCTACCGCGCGGGTTCCTCCGGGCCCCGGGACGACGAGCGCACCGTGGCCGTGCTGACCCACCTCGCGGGCCCGATCGCCGCGATCGTCTCCGTAGGCTGGCTCGGCTTCCTGGGCCCGCTCATCGTGTGGTTCGTCTACAAGGACAAGAGCCCGTTCCTGCGGTCGGCCGCCGCGGGCGCGTTCAACTTCAACGTGACCATGTGGCTCGTCAACCTGGTGGGCTGGATCCTGCTGTTCACGGTGATCCTCTCGCCCGTGGGGCTGCTGCTGATCGCCGCGTACTGGGTCCTGTTGCTCGTGTGCCACATCATGGCCGCGGTCAGGGCCGGCCGGGGCGTGGTGTACCGCTATCCCATGCAGCTGCCGATCCTGCGCTGAGCGCGCCGCCCCCACGGAGGGTGAGCCGCTCCTCAACTGCTGAGGCAGCGCGAAGCCGTTAATGGAAATCGAGGCATCGAAAAGCCACTTCGGTCCGTCCGAAGTGGCTTTTCGCTACCCAGAATCTCGGGCATGGTCTGGGGATGCCTCGGATATTGCCGCCGCGCCGTCAGTTGTCCGACAGTTCGCTGGGCAGATTGTTGAACAACCTATAGGCTGCCTTCATTGCACGAATGTGTCCCCGCTCGCGTGACCCCTTGGATGGAAGCATGTCCTCTGTCAGTCCCAGCCCGCAGCCCGGCGAGTCCGTGACCGAGGGCGGGAAAACGCCCCAGCGCACCACCGGGCACCGCAGTGCCCTGTTGGGGGCCATGTTCCTCATGGCCACGAGTGCCATCGGGCCCGGTTTCATCACCCAGACCACCGTCTTCACGGTGCAGTTGGGCGCTGCCTTCGCGTTCGCCATCCTCATCTCGATCCTCGTGGACATCGCCGTGCAGCTGAACGTGTGGCGGGTCATCGGGATCTCGGGTCGCCGGGCGCAGGAACTGGCCGGGAGGGTGTTGCCCGGTGCCGGGGCGGTGCTCGCGGCGCTGGTTTTCCTGGGCGGTGCGGTCTTCAACATCGGCAACATCGCGGGAACCGGTCTGGGCCTCAACGCCATGTTGGGCCTGGATCCCAAGATCGGCGGGGGGATCTCCGCCGCGATCGCCGTGTTGATCTTCCTCTCGAAGCGCGCGGGACTCGCGCTGGACCGCATCGTGGTGCTGTTGGGCGCCGTCATGATCCTGCTCATGCTGTACGTGGCCATCGTGGCGGCTCCGCCCGTGGGGGAGGCGCTGAAGAACACGGTGTTGCCGGAGCGGATCGACGTCCTGGTGATCACCACGCTGATCGGCGGCACGGTGGGCGGGTACATCACGTACTCCGGCGCGCACCGCATGATCGACTCGGGAGTCACCGGTGTGGAGAGCGTCCGGGAGATCACGCGCAGTTCCGTGCTGGGCATCCTGGTCACGTGCGTGATGCGTGTGTTGTTGTTCCTCGCGATCTTCGGGGTGGTGGCCGGCGGGGTCTCCCTCACGAGCGACAACATGGCGGCGGAGGCCTTCGGTGCCGCGGCCGGTGAGATCGGTGTACGGATCTTCGGTGTGGTGCTGTGGGCCGCGGCGCTGACCTCGGTCATCGGGGCCGCGTTCACGTCCATCTCCTTCGTGACCTCGTCCCAGGGCAAGCCGCGCACCCGGAACCTGCTCACCGTGGCCTTCATCGCGGTGTGCGCGGTGGTCTACCTCTTCCTGGGCCAGGCACCGCAGACCCTGCTGATCTTCGCTGGCGCGTTCAACGCCCTGATCCTGCCCGTCGGTTTCGCCATCCTGTTGTGGGTCGCATGGCGCCGCAGGGATCTGTTGCACGGCTACCGCTACCCGGTGTGGCTGCTCGTGGTGGGTGTCCTCGCCTGGTTGCTCACGGTGTATCTCGCGTGGAACTCCCTGGCGGGCCTCGCGAAGCTCTGGTCCTGATCCCGCCCACCCGACCCGTCAGGTCAGGTGCGCGAGGATCTCGTCCCGTGCCGCGGTCAGGGACTCCCTGAGTAGGTGCACGGCCCGGTCACGGTCGCCGGACTCGAGGGATCGCAGCACCTGGGTATTGCGCACCGCGTAGCGCGCGTGGAACTGCGGATCCGTGGACATCGCGTGGAACACCAGCCGCATCCGCGCCGACAACCGATCCATGACCGCGACCAGCTCCGCCGAACCGGACGACGCCACGAGCTCCCGGTGGAAGCCCTGGTTCGCATCCGCCATGGCCATCACGTCCCCGGCATTCCGGGCGGCGAGCGCCGAGGTGGTGAGCGCACTCAGCCGGGACAGCGACTGCGGATCGGGCGCACCCCACAGCATGGTGCCCGGCTCCAAGACGCAGCGGGCGGCGTAGAGGTCGCGGACGTCGTCGGCGTCGGGCTGTGCGACGAACACACCCCGGTGCGCGATCCGATCCACGAGGCGCTCCGCCGCCAACATGGTGAACGCCTCGCGCAAGGTGTTGCGCGAGACCCCCAGCTCCCGGGCCACGGCCTGTTCCGAGAGTTTCGCTCCCGGGGGCAGTTGACCGTTCGAGATGCGGGCGCGCAACTGCCGGGCCGCGTGGGCGCTCGCCTGGGCACTCGCCTGGGCGTTCTCGCGCGGCTCGACGGCCGTCACGCGATCTCTCCCAGCGTCTGCCCCTTGCGCACGGCGGACCCCTCCGCCAGGTCCGCCCGGGTCAGCGTGCCGGAGCGATGAGCGCGGACGGGCGTCTCCATCTTCATCGCCTCCAGCGTGAGGACGGTGTCGCCCTCGGCCACCTCGGCGCCGTCCTGCGTGGCCCACGTCACGACCGTCCCGTTCATGGGCGCCACCAGGCTCGTTCCTGCCGAGTCCGCATTGGGCGACGACGCCGCCCCGGTTTCTGCCCCCGCTCCCGCGGTCTCACCGGGCCGCGATTCGGCGCCCCCGGATGCCGAAGCGGACCCGGAACCTGCGACGGATCCGCCACCCAGGAGGGCGGCGGCAAGGTCTGCGGGCAGGCCCAGTTGATGGGCGCGCCCGTCGATCTCCACCGTGACCGTGGTGCGCTCGCCGGCCCCGGGCGCCACGTACGGGGAGGCCTCCAGCTTGCATGTGAACTCGTCCTCGATCCACGTGGTGTACACCCCCATCCCGTCCGGGGACGTGAACGCGGGCTCTTCCAGGACCGCCCGGTGGAACGGGACCACTGTGGGCACCCCGCGGATCACGAGCTCCCGCAGCCCGGCGCGCGAGCGTACGAGGGCCTGCTGCCGGTCTTCGCCCCACACGATGAGTTTGGCCAGCAGGGAGTCGTACTCGGCGGGCACCACGGACCCGGAACGCACGCCGGTGTCCATGCGCACCCCCGAGCCCGTGGGCGCCTCGAACGCCTCCACCGCGCCGGGAGTGGGGAGGAACCTGAGGGCCGGGTCCTCCGCATTGAGTCGGAACTCGAACGCATGCCCGTTCGGTGACGGGTCCTCGGTGAGGCTCAGCGCCAACCCGTCGGCCACGCGGAACTGTTCCCGCACGAGGTCCACGCCCGCGGTCTGCTCCGTGACGGGGTGTTCCACCTGCAGCCGCGTGTTGACCTCCAGGAAGGAGATCAGCCCGTCCGGGGCCACGAGGTACTCGACCGTGCCCGCCCCGGTGTACCCGGCCTCCCGGCAGATGGCGCGCGCGGATTCATGAATCGTCGTGCGCTGCTCATCGGTCAGGAACGGCGCAGGGGCCTCCTCCACGAGCTTCTGGTTCCGCCGTTGCAGTGAGCAGTCACGCGTGCCCACCACGATCACGGAACCGTGGGCGTCTGCCACGACCTGGACCTCCACGTGGCGGGGCTTGTCCAGGAAACGCTCCACGAAGCATTCGCTCCGCCCGAACGCCGACGTCGCTTCGCGCACCGCCGCCTCGAACGCCGCGTCGATCTCGTCCATGGTCCTGGCCACGCGCATCCCACGACCACCACCGCCGAAGGCGGCCTTGATGGCGATGGGCAGTCCGTGCTCCTCGGCGAATGACCGGGCCGCAGCGGCGTCGTCCACGGGACCGTCCGTGCCGGGAACCAGGGGAGCGCCGGCGCGCACGGCGATGGCCCGGGCGGTGACCTTGTTGCCCAGCTCGCGGATGACCCGGGCGGACGGACCGATCCAGGTGAGGCCGGCGTCCGCCACGGCCTGCGCGAAGTCCGCGTTCTCGGACAGGAACCCGTAGCCCGGGTGCACGGCGTCCGCGCCGGAACGGGAGGCCACGGCGAGCAGACGGTCGATATGCAGGTAGGTGTCCGCGGAGGCGGAACCGGGCAGGGCGTAGGCCTCGTCGGCCATATGCACGTGGAAGGCGTCGGCGTCAGGTTCGGAGTACACGGCCACCGAGGTCAGGCCGGCGTCCGCGCACGCCCGCGCGATCCGCACCGCGATCTCCCCGCGGTTGGCGATCAGGACCTTCTTCATGGTGTGTCTCCTGCGGTGTCGGATGCGGGGTGGGGCGGATCGGTGAACGTGAAGCGGACCGCGCTGCTCGGGGGTAGCTGCGCGGCGAGGGGGAGGTCTTCCGGAAGTACGACCCCGATCACGGGATAGCCGCCCGTCACGGGATGGTCGGCCAGGAAGAGCACCGGAACCCCCGAGTGGGGGACCTGTAGGGAACCGGCCACCACGCCCTCGCTCGCCAGTTCGCCCTCGCGGGAACGCTCGAGCGGCGGGCCCTCGGGGGGTTCCTCGAAGCGCACCCCCACGCGGTTGGACTGCTCACTCACGACCCAGTCCCGCGAGGTGAACGTCTCGAGTGCTTCCGGTGTGAACCAATCGTCACGGGGCCCCGGGCTCACCCGCAAGGTGACGGTCTCCTCGGGGGTGGGAAGCGTGACCGCCGGCGGTTCGGGCAACCCCACGGTCCGGCCCGCGGCGGCCTTGAGAACCGGGAGCTCGTCACCGGCGCTCAACGGGTCCGGTCCGATCCCGGAGAGCGCATCCGAGGAGCGGCTCCCCAGCACCTCGGGTACGTCGATCCCACCTCGCACTGCCAGATAGGTGCGCAGGCCTCTGTCCGGGGCTCCCAGGGTGAGGCGCTCGCCGTCGTACAAGGCGAACGGAGCGTGGCACGTGACGGCGCGTCCGCCGAGGGGTCCCTCGATCCGGGCCGGAGTGGGCGCGCCACTGAGGGCCAGTACGTGGTGCCCGCGGGCCGTGACCGACAGCCCACCCAGCAGCGTCTCGATCACGGCGGCCTCGGGCGAGTTGCCCACCAGCCGGTTGGTCTGCTCGGCCGACGCGCGGTCCGCCGCGCCGGAGGCCACCACGCCCAGGTCGCCTCGGCCGGGTCTGCCGCGGTCCTGGGGCAGGGACTGCATCCCGGGATCCTCGATCATCAGGGCGTGTTTCCGCTCCCGGCGCGACGCGGGTAGTGCCGTCTCTGAGGACACCGTCACGAGTTCGCGCACCGCCCGGTAGCGCACGGTGTCACCCGGTCGGATCAGGGCGGGCTCCTCCCGGTCCACGTCCCACAGCGGCGCGTCCGTGTGACCGATCAGCTGCCAGCCCCCGGGGGAACGCCGTGGGTAGACGGCCGAGAAGCGTCCCGCGAGCGCCACGGACCCGGCCGGCACCGCGGTGCGGGGCGAGTCCCTGCGCGGCACCTCGAGCGGATCGCCGTCGGCCACAAGGTACGCGAATCCCGGCGCGAACCCGCCGAACGCCGCCGTCCAGCCGGTTCCCGTGTGCGCCTCGATCACGCCGCGCTCGCCGAGCCCGGTCAGCTTTCCCACGGCGGCCAAGTCTTCGCCGTCGTAGACCACGTCGATTGCCACGTCCTTACCCGCGGCCGGCTCGGTGGAATCGAGCCGGATGTCGACGACGTCGCTCGCGGCCCTCCGCGCCGCGGCGGGAGTTGTGAAGGTCAGCAACACGGTCTCCGCGGCGGCCAGGACATCGAGCTGACCCGGGTACGGATGGGCACTCAGGTGGGCATGCAGCCGCATCACGTGCTCGAGCGAGGGGCACTCGATCAGGAAGGCCCGCGTGCCGGCCCAGCGCAGACCCGTCCGCGGCGGGGTGGCCGTGTCGGGTGCTGCCGACGAGGACGTGGCAGGCGCGGTGGCTCGGTCCCGGGGTGCGGTGCGCGGCGCGCCGGATCCGCTCCGCGTCACGTTGGCGGCTCGCGGAGTGGCCGGGAAGGGCGCGCCCGTGCCGTCGTGGGCGGTGCCCGGACCGTGCGTCGTCGAGTCGCGGCCGCTCACACGAACGACCGGATCGTGATACCCGCGCGCTCCAGACCCGCGCGGACCTCGGCGGCCATGGCTGCGGACCCGGGGGTGTCCCCGTGCACGCAAATGCTCTCGGCGGCGAGATGCACCGTGGAGCCGTCCACCGCGGTCAGCGTGCCGTGTTCGGCCAGGCGGATCATGCGCTCGGTGACCTGGGCGGCGTCGTGCAACACAGCGCCTTGCTCGCGGCGGGAGACCAGCGTGCCCTCGGGGGTGTACCCGCGGTCGGCGAATGCCTCGGCCACCCCGCGCAGTCCCGCCCGCTCGGCCTTGTCCAGGGCCACGGAACCGGGCAGCAGCAGCAACGGAAGGTCACCGCCGAACGCCTTGACCGCGTCCACGACCGCCTGCGCGTGTGCCTCGTGGTGGACGATCGTGTTGTACAGCGCCCCGTGGGGTTTGACGTATTCGATGGTCGCGCCGGCCGAGCGCGCCATCGCCTCGAGTGCACCCATTTGGTAGAGCACGTCGTCGGCGAGTTCTGTGGGGGAGCAGTCCAGGAACCGTCGGCCAAAACCGGCCAGGTCCCTGTACGCCACGTGGGCGCCCACGGTGACTCCTGCGGCCACCGCGTCCCGGCACGTCTGTGCCATGGTGCCCGGGTCCCCGGCGTGGAACCCGCAGGCCACGTTGGCGGAGGAGACGGAACGGAAGATGGCGGCGTCGTCGCCCATGTGCCAGTTGCCGAACGACTCGCCCACGTCGCTGTTCAGATCGATGACCGTCATGCGTGACCTCCGTCTCAGTGCCGAGTTCCAGAATGCCCCACCGGAAAGGATTGTTCAACAATTTCTGGCCCATCCGCCCGACTCGCACAACTTTCAGACACACGGAAGCCACAATCGACGGCCTGAAGTGGCCTCACGGTGCCTGAGAGTTCCATCGTGACCCTCAGGGTTCCGCCCCGCCGCGCCACGCCCCAGGCCCGGGTGTATCTGGGGCACGTCAAAGCCACCCGTGAACTTGTGGGCACGCCAAAGCTGCCCGTGAACTTGTGGGCACGCCAAAGCCACTTCGATGCCCCCGCGGTGGCGTTGGCGTGCCTGACAAGTCGGGGGTGGCCTCAAGGTGCCCCAAAGTTTCGGGGGTGGCCCCGAGGTGCCTCAAAGTTTCGAGTGTGTGGTCTCGGCATGCCCCAGATGTTCCGGGCAGTGCAAGGCCACCCGGATGCAGCCCGAGTGCCGTTCGCCACACCCGGGTATTTTCCCTGGAATAAATCCCCGCGGGGGTGCATTATGTAGGTAGTTCAAATTTGAAAGACCTACGGAACGGAGCCGCGGCGCCCGCGCTGCGGCGTCGTCGACCACAAGCCAAGGAGGCTGACATGCAACTCGGCATCTTCACCATCGGGGACGTGACCCAGGACCCCACCACCGGCGAGACCCCCAGCGAGAACGAGCGGATCAAGGCCACCGTGGCCATCGCCCGCAAGGCGGAGGAGGTGGGCATGGACGTGTTCGCCATGGGCCAGCACCACAACCCGCCGTTTGTGGCGCCCGCGAACCCGCCGATCCTCATGGCCCACCTGGCAGCGCAGACCGAGAAGATCCAGCTGGGCACCGCCACCACGCTGATCACCACGACGGACCCCGTGCGCATCGCGGAGGACTACTCGTACGTCCAGCACCTCGCGGGCGGGCGCGTGGACCTCACGCTGGGTCGCGGCAACACCGGGCCCGTGTACCCGTGGTTCGGCAAGGACATCCGGCAGGGCATCCCGCTGGCCGTGGAGAACTACCAGCTGCTGTACCGGCTGTGGCGCGAGCAGAGCGTGAACTACTCCGGTCGCTTCCGCACGCCCCTGCAGGGCTTCACAGCCACGCCGCGCCCGCTGGACGACGTCCCGCCGTTCGTGTGGCACGGTTCCATCCGCTCCCCGGAGATCCCGGAGCAGGCCGCGTTCTACGGTGACGGGTTCTTCCACAACAACATCTTCTGGAACAAGGAGCACACCGAGCGCATGGTGGACTTCTACCGCCAGCGCTACGAGTACTACGGCCACGGCTCCTACGATCAGGCGATCGTGGGTCTGGGTGGTCAGGTGTTCATGGCCAGGAACTCGCAGGACGCCATGCGTACGTTCCGCCCGTACTTCGACAACGCGCCGGTCTACGGTCACGGGCCGTCTTTGGAGGACTTCACCGAGCAGACCCCGCTGACCGTGGGATCCCCGCAGCAGGTCATCGAGCGCACGTTGTCCTTCCGCGGGTACGCGGGTGACTACCAGCGTCAGCTGTTCCTGGTGGACCACGCCGGCCTGCCGCTCAAGACCGTCCTCGAGCAGATGGACATCCTGGGCGAGGAGGTCGTCCCGGTGCTGCGCAAGGAGTTCGACGCCGCTCGCCCGGCCCACGTGCCCGAGGCCCCCACCCACGAGTCCCTCGTGGCGCGCCACGCCGCGGGCAAGGACCCGATCCCCGGCGGTGGCCCGGATTCGCAGGCCGCGAAGGATCGCGCACAGTAGGCGGAGGCCGCGCAGCGCGACCACGAGAACGCCAAGTAAGTTCACGTACCACGTCAGAGAGAAGGACACCATGACCGATCGGTTGACCCTCGCGGTGGTGACCGCGGGACTGTCGGAGGACTCCACGACCACGCGCCTGGGCGAGGCGATCGCCCAGGCCGCGAGCACCACGGTCGAGAACGCCGGGCAGCACGTGCACATCAAGGTGATCCAGCTGCGAGATCTGGCCCACGGGCTGACCGACATGATGATCACCCATGTGGCCTCGCGCGCCGTGCAGGACGCGATCGACACCGTGCTCACCGCGGACGGCCTGATCGCCGCGTCGCCCACGTACAAGGCGTCCTACTCGGGGCTGTTCAAGCAGTTCTTCGACGTGATCGACGAGTCCGCGCTCGAGAACCTGCCCACCGTGGTCGCCGCTACGGGCGGGTCCCCGCGGCACTCGCTCGTGCTGGACACCGCCATGCGGCCGCTGCTGAGCTACCTCAAGGCCCTCGTGCTGCCCCTGGGCATCTACGCGGCGTCCGAGGACTGGGGTCACAACGACCTGCAGCGCCGGATCGATCGCGTGGGCGCCTCGCTCGGCGCCATGCTGCTCGCGGGCTCGCAGGGCGGTGCCGGTTCCTCGGACGGTTCCGGTGCCTCCGCCGACGACGCCGCTCGGCCGGGTCTGCGCCGCGAGGTCAAGGACGAGTTCAGTGACGTCCCCGATTTCGCGAGCCTGCTGGCCTCGGTGGGATCGTGAACGACACGGCCACCCGCGCCTCGGCGCAGTCTGAGCCAGTGCGGTCCGAGCGCGCGCCGTCCGGGTCCGCGCCGTCCGAGCCCGTGACGGGTTCGGACGGCGCGGACGCCACCGGCGCGGCATGCATCGCAGGCGCGGAATCCCTCGGTGATGCGGAGTGCATCGGCGGGACGCAGGGCGCGGGCGTCTCGGACGCGTCCCGGCAGGATTGGGACGCGTGGCAGGTCTACTTCGAGACCACCGCGCTGCTCACCGCCCGGATCGAGGAGCGGCTCAAGCAGCACGGTTGCTCGCTCATGGATTACCAGTTGCTCCTGCTGCTCTACAACGCGCCGGAGCACCGGATGCGCATGGGTGAGCTGGCGCACCGGCTGATCTTCTCGCCGTCGCGGTTGAGCTACCAGATCGGTGTGCTGGACAAGCGCGGTTGGGTGGAACGCCGCCGCGTGGAGTGCGACGGCCGCGGCTTCGAGGCGGTCCTCACCCCCGAGGGCCTGCGCGCCTTCCGCGAATTGCGTCCCGCCCACGCGCGGGACGTCCAGGAGCTCTTCTTCTCCGCACTCCAGGACGACGACGCCGCTCGCCTGGCCGACCTCATGCGCCGGGTGGGTGGGCTGTTGGGTTAGCCCTTATCGAGAAAATCCACCGATCCGGTCTCAATAAGCGGCACTGGCAGACTGATCGCATGACGGCCTCACCCGCAACGCTGCCCCTGCTCGGTCGAACGGCGCTGATCACCGGGGTGTCGCGACGCCGCGGCATCGGCTTCGCCGTTGCCCGCACCTTCGCGCGGCTTGGCGCCAGCGTGTTCATCCACCACTACGGCCCGCACGACGAGGACCAGCCGTGGGGCGCGGACGACCTGAGCGGCGTCGTGAACGCATTGCGGGCCGAACTCACCGAGGGTGCGCGGCTGGGGGAGATGAGCGCGGACCTGCGGGACCCCGGACGGATCCAACCGCTCATCGACGCCGCGAGCGAGCTCACCGGGTCGCTGGACATCCTCGTGTGCAACCACGCCAGGAGCGGCGGGGACGGCTCCATCCTCGACATGACCCCCGAGGCTCTGGACGCGTTCTGGCAGACCAACACCCGCTCCACGCTGCTGTTGACCCGGGCGTTCGCGCTCCTCAAGGCCGATGCCCCGACCGCTGCGGCGCGGCCGGGAGAGCGCATCCGGGGCGAGCGCAAGCGGACGTTCACCGCACCGACGGGACGGGTGTTCTGGATGACCTCGGGACAGGGACACGGGCCCATGCGCGGCGAGGTCGCGTACGCCACGAGCAAGGCCGCTCTCGCCGGGGTCACCGCGACCGTGGCCGCGGAGCTGCTCGAACTCGGCATCGTGCTCAACACCGTGAATCCCGGACCGGTGGACACCGGGTACCTCACTCCCGATGCCACGGACCGTCCACTCGGGGAGATCCAGGATTTGATCGACAGCACCCCGTTCGGCCGCTTCGGGGCGCCCAGCGATCCGGCGAACCTCATCGGCTGGCTCGCCACGGACGACGGCGCGTGGATCGTCGGTCAGGTCCTCACCTCGGACGGTGGGTTCTACCTGGCGTGAGTCCGGTGGGGCGGGGTGCGGCCCCCGATATTCTTGAATCGAGTACTGGGAGTCTTCGGTCCGACTCATGGCACACTGCTGCTTGCCGGGGATCCACGGCAACAGGTGACAGCGCAGGGAGAGAACCATGACCGACACGACCCGAGCTGCGGCGTCGTCTGCGGAGAATGCGACGAACGTGACGGACGCGCAGAACGTGAACGGCGCCGAGGCCGCCGAGAACCCGGCCACGATCGATGGCGCGAACACCTTGTCCGACCTCCCTGGCGGTGTCGTCCACGAGCTGCCCGCGGACCTCGCCGAAGCGCTCGCGCTGGACCCGGCGACCGCCGAGCTGTGGCGCGGACTCACCCCGCTCGGGCGCAACGAGTTCGTGTGCTGGGTGGAGGACGCCAAGAAACCGGAGACCCGGCAGCGCCGGATCCGGCGCACCGAGGAGGAAATGCACGAGGGCAAGCGCCGCCCGTGCTGCTGGCCCGGGTGCAAACACCGGGAGCGCACCGGTCGCTGAGACCCGATGCACCCCCTGGCGTGAAACCACGGCCGACGTGACACAACGGTCGGCGCGGTACTACGGCCTGCTCGGCACTACAACCGCAGCGAGCCCGCACCACCGGAGGCCGGCCCCTTGCCGGATGCCGGTGTGGTCGGGGCGCTCGCCGGGCACGTGGCACGGAAGCCCGCGATGAGCGCGGCGTTCATGGCCGCGTCCGGGTCCGGGCCCTCCTCCACGTAGGAGCGGCCCGTGTAGGCCAGGGCCACCCGGCGGGAGGCGTCCCGCGTGGTGAAGGACACCGCACGGGTGCCGAACCCGGCGCCGTCGTGACCGATGAGCACCTCGGGGGTGCCCGCCGCGGTGCGGCAGGGACCGTTGATGAGGTAGAGACCGTAACCGTAGCGCGCCTGCTGCGCGGCGCCCACGGGAGTGACCATGGCGTCCACGAGGTCCTTGCGCAGCAGCCGTCCGGTCATGAGGGCGCCGGTGAAATCGGTGATGTCCTCGGCGGTCGCGTACACCCCGCCCGCACCGGAGAAGATGGACGGGTTGACCAGGGGCAGCGGGGCCAGCCCGGCCTGGAACTTCCCGTACGGCAGGAGGTAGCGGCCCCGGACCAGCGTGGACTCCTCGAGCCGTGACTGTTGCATCTTGGCGGGCTTGAACACCCGGTCCCGCACGAGGTCCTGGATGCGCGACCCCGTGGCGGCCTCGAGCATCATGGACAGCACCACGTACCCGGCGTTGGAGTAGGACCAGCCGGTCCCGGGCTCGAACTCCCAGGGCAGCCTGCGACTGAGTTCCACAAGTTCCTGCTCGGAGTGGTACGGGACCACCGCGGCCTCCAGGTCCTGCACGGTCCACGTGTACCACTCCCGGTCCGGGAGCAAGGAATAGATCCCGTCCGGCATGCCCGAGGTGTGGTTCATCAGTTGCGCCACGGTCACGCCGCCGTGGCCCGGGTAGAGCCCCGGGGTGACCTGGTCGATGGTCGTGCGCAGAGTCCATTGCCCCGCCTCGATGCGCTGCATCACGAGCACCGCGATCATCGCCTTGGTGATCGAGGCGATCCGCGCGCGGTCCTGGGGCCGGGCGCTGTCCTTCTGCAGGTCCCGCTTGCCGGCGGCGCTCAGATAGTCCCGCCCGGGCCCACGACGCACCAAGGGCGATTCAGGCCTCGGCCGGATTCGGGGTGTTGCTCCCGGAACGCAGCGAGCGCATCGCCGTCACCGTGGTGATTGCCACCAACACGAGGGCCATCAGGCCGAGTCCGGAGAAACCCACGAGCGCCAGGACCGGCCCCGCGAGGGCCCCACCGGCCGCGCCGCACAGGTTCATCGTGAGGTCGGAGGTTCCTTGCAGTCCGGGGCGGTCGTGGGTCGCCACGGACTCGGTGACCATCGTGGACCCGGACACCGTGGACGCGGACCAGCCCAGTCCCAGCAAGATCAGGGCCGCCAACACGAGTCCCTGGTGGTCGGCGCCCAACCATGTGAGCACGAGCGCGACCGCGAACAGGGCCTGGCCCGCGAGTACCGTGGCGGCGCGACCGAGTTTGTCCGCGAGCCAGCCGAAGACGGGGGAAAGGGCATACATCCCCGCCACGTGCAGGGAGATGGTCAGCCCCACCGCGGACAGCGTGGCCCCGTGGGTCGTGAGGTGCACGGGCGTCATGGACATGAGACCCACCATCACCGCGTGGGACAGGGCCACCACGAGCACCGCGCGCCGAGCCGCGGGGACGGTGCGCAACAGGGTGAACCCGCCGGCCGGGCTGGGTGTGGAGGCCACCGATTCACCGCGGGACAGGGCGACCTTGAGCGGGTCCGGGCGCAATCCGATGAAGTACACGATGGCCCCCAGCACCTGGGCACACAGTGCGATCACGAACCCGCCGGTGAACTGGGGCAGCCCCAGCACCCGCCCGAGTGTCTCGCTGGGCCCGAAGAGATTGGGGCCCACCACGGAGCCCACGGTCGTGGACCACACGATGAGCGAGAGGTCGCGTGCGCGGGTACGCGCGGGAGCGACGTCGGTCGCGGCGAAGCGGGACTGCAGGTTCAGAGCCATCCCGGAGCCCAGCAATCCCATGCCCGCGAGCAGCAGCGGGAAAACATTCAGCGCGGCGGCGGCCACAATCACGGCCGCCCCTGCGACCGCCACGAGGGCGCCGGTGGTCAGGGAGATCCGCCGACCACGACGTTGCGCCAACCGCGCCAGGGGGATGGCCAGAATGGCGGCACCCAGGGTGTTCATGGTGGCCGCCAACCCGGACGCCGCACTGCGCCCGGAGACCTCCGTGACGAGCAGGGCACCCAACGCGAGGGTCGCACCCGTTCCCAGCCCACCCAGGATCTGGCCCAGCGCCAGCACGGTCAGCACTTTGCGCTGGAACTCTGGCCCGGGGTCGGGTGTCTGCGCGGTGGAGGCCGTGGAGGTTTCGGTCATGCACGCATCATGACGGACGAACGCACCGGCGCACCATCATCACCGGCTTGCGTCCCGCTCTCAGTCGCCGCGCGGGCGGGTCAGTTCCGCCTGCCGGTGCGCCTTCACCGGCTCGGGGGTGGTGCGGTTGTCCTCGCGGGTCTGTTTCGTCTCCTCATCGCCGCCCACGACCTCGTCCACGTCATTGAGCAATGCTTCGAAGCCCTGCTGGGCCACGAGGACCTTGTCGTTCTTGGTGGCGCCCGGCCCGAGCGCCGTGTTGTCCATGCCGGCGTTGGAGTGGAAGTCGCTGTCCGTGGCACCGGGCAAGAGCGCCGTGACCGTCACGCCGGTGTCACGCAACTCTTCGCGCAACGATTCCGCGAAGGAGAAACCGAATGCCTTGGAGGGGCCGTAGACGGTCTCGTAGGGAGTGGGTGTCGTGGCGGAGATGGAGGACACGATGAGGATGCGCCCGTGGCCGTTGGGGACCATGTGCTGCACGACGCGCTTGGCCATGTGCACGGTGCCCTTGACGTTGATGTCGATGAGCCGGAACTCGTCCTGGAGGTCGGTGTCCATGAACGCCCCGCCCAGTCCGATACCGACGTTGAGGGCCGCGGCATCCAGGGGACGACCCAGCTCGGCCACGAAGTTCCAGAAGCCCTCGACACCGTCGTAGGTGGCGGCGTCCGCCTGGAACGGGTAGGCCTGTGCGCCGAGCTCCTCGATGCTCCTGGCCGCCTCATGGACGCGGTCACTCGAACCGGACAGGGCGACGTCGTAGCCGTGCCGGGCGAACTGCTTGGCCAGTTCGAACCCGATGCCGGAGGAACCACCGGTGACCATGGCAAGGGGGCGTTGATCGGACATGAGGATTTCCTTCCACACCGGGACCGCCGCGCGAACGGGTGAGGATCGCGGAGCCGGGGCCCATGACGGATGCTGCTGACACGTGACGGCTGGACCAGTGTGCATCACCGATGCAGTGACCACAACGCCGTGACCGCTTGCTAGGGTGGCGCATATCACTCGGGGGACTTGCGGGGTGTCCGTGCCCATGTCAGGAGCCGCCATGAGCCACCCCGTGAACATCAACCCCGTGCGAGGTCTGCTCTACCAGGCGCGCTACGGCCCCGAGCCCGAGCACCCCGCGGTGATCTACGAGGACGAGACGGTGGACTACGCCCACTTCACCGAGAGCGTGCGGCGTCTCGCGGGCGCGTTCGCGCGTTCCGGGGTGGGCACCGAGGACCGGGTCGCCTCACTGGGGTTGAACTCCGAGGTCTTCCTGCGCACCATGTTCGCCGCGTGGTGGCTCGGCGCGGTTTTCGAGCCCCTGAACTTCAGCCTCGCCCCGCGCGAGGTCGCGGGCCTGCACACCCGATCGACCCCCGCGGTGACCATCGTGGAGCCCGGTCACGTCCCCGTTCTGGAGGCGGCACTGCCGCTCGCGGAGGGTTACGAGGGCGGCAGCGTCGTCGTCATGGACACGGACCCCGCCGTGCCCTGGATCCCGGACGGTTCGCAGGGCGGGGAGGCTTCGGGGGCGACGGCGCCGCTGTTCCGCATCGGTGCATTGAACTCGTTCACCGTGCGCGCGCTTGTGCGGGGCAACACGACCCTGGTGCGCAGGACATTCGTGCCCTCGCAAGTGCTCGCGGGCATCGAGCACTACGGGGTGGACACCACGTTCCTGGTCCCCGCCAGCTGGGCCGTTCGCTGCCCGGTGTCCAGGCGGTCCCCTAGGCTGGGGGCATGCAGCACCACGGTGACATCTCGTTCCGCACCCGCAAATGGGTCAAGCCGGAAGACCTCAACGCCAACGGCACCCTGTTCGGGGGATCGCTGCTGCGCTGGATCGACGAGGAAGCGGCAATCTACGCGATCGTGCAATTGGGTAATCAGCGGGCGGTCACCAAGTACATGTCCGAGATCGAGTTCGTCTCCTCCGCGGTGCAGGGGGACATCATCGAGATGGGCCTCAGTGCCACTACGTTCGGACGCACCTCGTTGACCATGCGGGCGCAGGTACGCAACATGATCACCCGCGAGTTGATCCTGAGCATCGACAAGATCGTGTTCGTAAACCTCGGGGAGGACGGCAAGCCCGCCCCGCACGGGTACACGCAGATCACGTACGACCGCGACAGGATTCCCAGCATGTCGCTCCCCGCCCACAACAGCCCCAGGAGGTCGCAGTCGTGAAGCAGCTCACCGCCCAGAGGATCACCCCGTCGTGGATGCACCACGGTGAGGGGCCGTGCTGGAGCAAGGAATGGAACGGGCTGGCCTGGGTGGACATGCTCGCCGGGGACGTCATGACGTTCACCCCGGACGACCAGCCGCGCCGCCAGCACGTGGACGCCGTGGCCGCGTGTGTGCGTCCGCGCCGTTCGGGTGGGCAGATCATCGCGGTGGAACGGGGAGTGGTCCTGACCGATCCCACGGGCGCAGTGGAGCGGGAGATCCCCATGTGGGGGGACCCCGAGATCCGCATGAACGAGGGCGGTGTGGCCCCCGACGGCTCCTTCTACGTGGGGTCCATGGCGTACGAGCAGACCGAGGGCGCGGCCACGCTGTACCGGGTCGCGCCGGATCTGTCGTGGCAGCCCGTCCTCGAGAACGTGAGCATCTCCAACGGGATCGCGTGGTCCCCGGACGGCACCCTCGCGTACTACAACGACACCCCCACCCACGAGGTCTCGGTTTTCGACTGGAGCCCCGAGGCCGGCCTGCAGAACCGTCGCACGTTCGTCGCGCCCGTCCTGGACGACCACGCCGCCGCGGCCGCCACGGACCCGGAGGAGAGCTACGAGCCGGGCCGCGTCTCGGTGAGCCCGGACGGGTTGACCGTGGACTCCGAGGGCGCGGTGTGGGTCGCCCTCTACGGCGCGGGGCAGGTCCACCGCTACCTCCCGGACGGGGCCCTGGACACCGTCGTCGCCGTGGGCGCCACTCAAACCACCGCGTGCACGCTGGGTGGTGAGGACCTGCGCACGCTGTACATCACGACGTCGCGCGAGGACCTCCCGGACGACGTCCAGCCCACCGCCGGTTCCCTCTACTCGGTGCGCGTGTCCGTCCCAGGCCAGGTCACGCAGGCCTTCGGGGGCTGAGCGCGTCGGCGGGCCGGCTCCCGGACCGGCGCGGCCCGCGGACGTGGTCGCCGCACCGCGGCGGCCTCGCCGCACGGTTACCATCACCGCAGGAGGCCAGATGAGTACCGCACCCGGGGTGAGCGGCGACGCCGTCACCACAGCGATCCGCCTGTTGGCTGCGCAGGGTTACGACGCCACCACCGTGGACCAGCTCGCGCACGCCACGGGGGTCAGTCGCGCCACGTTCTTCCGCAAGTACGGGTCCAAGGAGGACATCGTGTTCGCGGATCACGCGTCCAACCTGGAGCGGCTGGAGCAGTTGCTCAACCGCCCGTACCTCACCGCCCAGGCGGGGGTGAGTGAGGGCGTGCAGCTCGTGTTTCGGTACAACCTGGACCACGCGGACCGTGCGCTCGCACGACACCGACTGCTGCAGCGGGTCGAGGCGTTGCGGGACCGGGAGCTCGCCACATCCCACCGGTACGAGCGGGTGTTCCGGGAGTTCCTGCGCCGCGTCTTGCCGGACGGCCCCGACCGGCGGGTCACGGCGATCTCGTTGGCCTCCGCCATCGTGGCCGTGCACAACGCCTACCTGCGCACGTGGTTGCACGATCCCCAGGCCTCGGACGGCGAGCGGCTGGCCGCGGGACTCAATCGGCGCATCGCGTGGTTGTGCACCCTTTTCGGGCTCTCGTTCGTTCCCGGGCGCCCGGTTCAGCAACTTCGCTCCGCGGACGACGGTGCTGGCACGGCGCCCGTGGTCGTCATCGTCCCCGAGGGGGTCGACGCGCGGGACGTCGCCGAGCGGACGGCGCGCTCGGTGTACGAGGCCCTGGCCCCGGGCGGCACGCAGCTCGCGCGGGATGCCCGGCCCGGTGGGGAGCAGGACGCCTCCGAGGGCGGCGGGTTCGCCGGGGCGCGACCCTCCGGCGAGGTGCGTGTCCCCGCGGCGGATTAGTCCGCGCGTCGCTCAGACACGAGCACCGCGTAGACGAGTTCGTCGCGCCACTCGCCCAACTGGTAGTGGCTCTCCCGCAGGGTCGCCTCCTGGCGCATGCCCACGCGCTCGCAGACCTTCGCGGACGCCACGTTGAGACTGTCCAGGCGCGCGAAGACGCGGTGCGCGCCGAGGTGCTCGAACGCGGCGTCGACGGCGGTGCGCGCGGCCTCCGCGGCGTACCCCTTGCCCGTGTGGTCCGGGTGCAACGCCCAGCCGATCTCCACCTGCGCGGACTCCGCGTCCACGAGGGTCAGCACGATCTCGCCCACGAGCTCGTCGGAGTCGTGAGGGGAGATCGCGACCCGCAGGCTGTCGCCGTCGAAGGACCAGGACCCGGGTTCGCGATTGGCCTCGACCGTCCTGATCACGTGGTCCATGTCGCGGGGTTCGCGCCATGCATGCATGGCGTAGTCCTCGCGGGACTGGTAGGAGTGCATGGGCTCGATGTCGGCATCGGTGGGCCAGCGGAAGCGCAAGCGGTCCGAGTGCAGCGGCAGCTGGAGAGTCACCGGATCAGCCTATCCAGGACGTACCGGGCATCCGGGGGCCGGGTGACACTGAATGTCTTGACGTGAGACGCAGTCTCACGTCAGACTGTTCTCGCGATACTGTGGGCCACACCACTTTTCGCCCAGACACAGGAGCCAAGCGTGAGCGAACAGACCTTCCCGTCCACCGTGACCATCGACGTGACCCGTCCCGTCCTGCCCGGGCGGGAACGACCGATCGCCCTGGTGTCCCTGGGCTCCACGGAGCCCAACGGGCTCGTGATCTGGGGTTCGGAGGCCATGCGCGAGTTGCGCCGGGAGCTATCGGCCATTGACACCTCTCAGGTCGAGGCCGTGGTGGTCACGGGCAACGAGAAGTCGTTCGGCGCAGGCGCCAATCTCAAGGAGATCCGCGCCGCACAGTTCGACGGGGGTTCGGAGGACTACATCGGCTCCGGGCACGAGGCCTTCGGCGTCCTGGCGGAGATGCCCGTTCCCACGTTCTCGCTCATCACGGGAGTGGCCCTCGGCGGCGGTCTGGAACTCGCGCTGCACACCGATTTCCGCCTGGCCACGTCCGGCAAGGCACCCATGGGTCTGCCCGAGTGCCGGCTGGGCTTCTTTCCGGGCTGGGGCGGCGTCTACCTGCTGCCGCACCTGGTGGGCGCTGAGGCGGCACTGAACATCATCGTCACGGACTCCATGCGCGGGCGGAACCTCAAGCCCGCCAAGGCCGCGGAGATCGGTCTCGTGGACGCCGTCCTGGACGCCGCCCCCGGCACGGACGAGTGGGAGACGGCGTGGCAACGCTGGGTCGTGGAGGCACTCGAGGGCAAGCACGAACCGCGCCGCGCCGACGACGACGAACAGACCTGGCAGGCCGCCGTGGACAAGGCTGCCGCCAAGGCCCACGCCGCGTGGCACGGTGCCGCTCCCGGCCCGGTGGCCGCGATCGACCTCGTGGGCCGTGCGCGCACGGACACCCGCCAGGCCAACGGTGCCGCCGCGGTCCAGCTCTTCAGCTCGATCGTGCAGTCCGACGCCGCCCGCGCGTCCCTGTACGCGTTCGAACTCGTGAGCGCTCGCAGCAAACAGGCCGCGAACGTCCCGGACGCTACCGTGCGCCCGATCAAGAAGGCGGCGGTGATCGGCGCGGGACTCATGGCGGGTCAGCTCGCGTCCCTCCTCGCCCAGGGCGCCCGGGTCCCCGTGGTGATGACCGACCTCGACGACGAGCGCCTCGCCACGGGCGTGCAGCGCACCCGCGACCGCTTCACCGCCCAGGCCGAGAAGGGCCGCATGAGCGCGGAGCAGGCGGAGCAGCTCGGTTCCCTGATCTCGGGGGCCGAGAGCCCGCAGGACCTCGCGGACGCGGACTTCGTGATCGAGGCCGTCTTCGAGGAGCTCGAGGTGAAGCGGCAGGTCTTCGCGCAGTGGGAGCCCGTGATCCGCGAGGACGCGATCCTCGCGACTAACACCTCGTCCCTGTCCGTCACGGCCATGGGCCGGGACCTGAAGCACCCCGAGCGGCTCGTGGGCTTCCACGTGTTCAACCCGGTGGAGGTCACCCCGCTGCTCGAGATCATCTCCGCGCAGCAGACGGACGACTCCACCCTGGCCACCGCGTTCGACCTCGCCGCCAAGCTGCGGCGCATCGCGGTGCGCGTGGAGGACGCCCCGAGCTTCGTGGTCAACCGCGTGCTGACCCGCATGTTCGACGAGATTGGCCGCGCCATGGACGCCGGTGGCAATCCGGAGACCGTGGATCACGCCCTCGCCCCCATGGGGCTGCCCATGACACCGCTGCAGCTGCTCGACTTCGTGGGCCCGGCCGTGCTCGTGCACATCACGCACACCATGAACGACGCCTACCCGGACCGGTTCACCCTCTCCCCGTGGCTCGACGCCGTCGCGGACGCGGGTCTGACCCACACGCTGCCCGCGCGCGGCGAGACCTCGCAGACCTACCTCTCGCCCGAGGCCCACGACGCACTCGAGCGCACGCGGCAGGAGAGCGGCGTCGCGGCGTCGTCGGACGACGGCGCCGGGGGAGAGCTGCTCACGCGCGTCCAGGACGCGCTCGCGGACGAGATCGGGCACATGCTCGACGAGGGCGTGGTCGCCTCCGCACGGGACGTGGACCTGTGCATGATCCTGGGCGCCAACTACCCGTTCCACCTGGGCGGCATCACCCCCTACCTGGACCGCACCGGCGCCGCCGAGCGCGTCCGCGGTCGGCGTTTCGACGCCGCCCAGCAGTAACCCCTGATCGCGAAGGACCAGTCATGACCACTGAGAACACGGCACCCACGTCGGAGAACTTCCCCGCGGGCACGCTGGAACCGGAATACACGCTCACCGAGGCCCTGGGAACGGACGAGGCGGGGGTGTTCACGGACGTCGCGGACGAGGACCGCGCCCACTGGATGCGCGCCCGGTCCTTCGTGCAGGAAGACGTCCTGCCCGTGATCGCCCGGTACTGGGACGAGAGCGAGTACAACCTGGATCTCGTGACCCGGATGGGCGAGCTGGACCTGCTGCGCGACGGCGTGGCGGTCCCGGGTATGGACAACATGTCCAAGCTCGCCGCGGGTCTCGTGACCATGGAACTGGCCCGCGGGGACGGATCGGTGTCCACCGTGGCCGGTGTGCAGGGTGGCCTGGCCATGCGCTCGATCGCCATGTGCGGCAGCGACGAGCAGAAGGACCGGTGGCTCCCGGACATGGCCGCGGGCAAGCTGCTTGGTTCCTTCGCGCTCACCGAGCCGGCCCACGGTTCGGACTCGATCGGCCTGGAGACCCGAGCGACCCCCGTGGATGGCGGCCACGTCCTCAACGGTGAGAAGAAGTGGATCGGCAACGGGTCCATGGGCGGGATCACCGTGGTGTGGGCCCGCAGCGACGAGGACGGCGCGGTCCACGGTTTCGTGGTGCCCCAGGACTCCGAGGGCTACACGGGTACCACCATGCGCGGGAAGCTCTCCCTGCGGGCCATCCACCAGGCCCAGATCCGCATGGAGAACGTGTTCGTCCCCACCGAGAACGTCCTGCCGAACGCCCGCTCCTTCCGGGACACGGCCTCGGTCCTCTTCGCGACCCGCATTGGCGTGGGGTGGGCCGCGGTGGGTCACGCGCAGGCGTGTTACGAGACCGCGGTCCAGTACGCGGCGCAGCGCGTGCAGTTCGGCCGTCCGCTCGCGGCGTCGCAGATCGTGCAGGAGCGCCTGGCCCGCATGCTGAGCGAGCTCACCTCCATCCAGACGCTCGTAATGGCGATGACCCGCAAGGAGGAGGCCGGGACCCTGACCGGGCACCAGGCCTCGCTGGCCAAGTACACGGCCACCCGCACGGCACGCCAGGTCGCGGCCAACGCTCGCGATCTGCTCGGCGGAAATGGCATCCTGTTGGAGAACCGTGTTGCACGTCACTTCGCGGACGTGGAAGCCGTGCACACCTACGAGGGGACAGAGACGGTGCAGGCCCTGATCATCGGCAAGTCGATCACGGGATTCTCCGCCTACAACTGATCCGCTCGTGCCCACACGGCCCGGTTCGCGCCCGTCCGGCGCGTGCCGGGCCATGACCGTTCAGGAGCACCATGTTCGCGAACACCGAGCCGCTGACCCCGTTGCGCTTCCTCGAGCGCAGCGCCGAGGTTTTCCCCGACCGCCCGGCGATCGTGCACGGCTCGCGGGTGTGGAGCTACGAGCAGTTCGAACGAGACGTGCGCCGGTTCGCCACGGCGCTGTTGCCGCTGCTGTCCGGTTCCGACGGCTCGGCGGGCGCTGCTTCCCGGGGGTCCGCTGGATCGGACGACGCCGCTGGGTCGCCCGCGTCCGCGGGGTCGCGTGAGTCCGCCGGGTCACCGGTCACGGGCGGTTCGCCCGGAACTGCCGAGTCGGGCGACACTGCCGGGTCCGAGCGATCCGCGGGGGCCTCGGGTGAGGGGAACGAATCGTTCCAGGGCGCGGAGTTGCTGGAGTGCTCGTGGCCCACGGTTGCGGTGATCGCGCCCAATCTTCCCGCGACACTCATGGCGCACTACGCCGTGCCGGCGGCCGGGGCGGTGTTGGTGCCGCTCAACCCGCGACTGAGCGCGCGGGAACTGCGCTACATCCTCGAGCACTGCGAAGCCCACGTGGTGCTCGCGGACACCTCGGCGCTCGAGACCGTCGCACAGGCCCTCGGTGACGGGTCGGACGTGACGCTCGTGCAGATCGACGACCCGCAGGCGGGCGTGCACCCCGTTCGCGACGGCGCGGGGTCGGGAGTGCCCACGTTCGAGGAGTTCATCGACGTCGAGCCCGCCCAGCCGGCAGGACCGGGTGCGTCGGGCGGCAACGACGGCGGCGTCGGCTACGGCGTCGCGGACGAGAATGCGCCCATCACCCTGAACTACACCTCCGGCACCACGGGGCGCCCCAAGGGGGTGCTGTACAGCCACCGCGGGGCGTACCTGAACAGCCTCGGGGAGGTGTTCCACAATGGGTTCACCGGCGCCACGCGATACCTCTGGACCCTGCCCATGTTCCACTGCAACGGGTGGTGCACCACGTGGGCCGTGACCGCCGCGGGTGGTACGCACGTGTGCTTGCGGGCCGTGCGCGCGGACGAGATCTGGCGCGCGTTCGACGAGCAGGGCATCACCCACCTGTGCGGCGCGCCGGCCGTGTGCTCGATCATCGTGGACGCCTCGGAGGCTCACCCACTCGAACACACCATCAGGATCACGACCGCCGGGGCCCCGCCCGCGCCGAGCATCATCGAGCGGCTGGAGAGCGCGGGCTTCGACATCGTCCACGTGTACGGGCTCACCGAGGTCTTCGGCCCCATCACCATTTGCGAACCCCAGGAACAGTGGCGTGAGCTCTCGCCCCGGGAGCGGGCGCAGCAGATGTCCCGGCAGGGCGTGGCCATGATCCAGGCGGAATCCGCCCGCGTGGTGGACGATTCCCTCGAGGACGTGCCGGCGGACGGTACGACCGTGGGGGAGGTGGTGTTGCGGGGCAACAACGTGATGATCGGCTACTACAAGGACGTACCCGCCACGCGGAAGGCATTCGAGGGCGGGTGGTTCCACACGGGTGACCTGGGGGTCATGCACCCCAACAACTACATCCAGCTGCGGGACCGCGCCAAGGACATCATCATCTCCGGTGGGGAAAACATCTCGTCCATCGAGGTGGAGCAGGCCCTCTACTCGCATCCGGACGTCGCGGACGTCGCCGTCGTGGGGGTAGCTCACGAGAAGTGGGGCGAACGCCCGGTTGCGCACGTGGTGCGGGTGAACGGGTCCACGGTCACGGAGGAGGAACTGCGCGACCACGTCCGGAACCAGCTCAGCGGGTTCAAGGTGCCGGACTCGGTCGTGTTTAGTGACGAGCTGCCGCGCACGGCCACGGGCAAGGTGCGCAAGAACCTCCTGCGGGACTGAAGCAGCCACCCGGGCAACGCGATTGCGCGACCACGGCCACGTGATTATGCGGCCGTTGTCTGCGGGCGCGGTTCCAATGCCCGGCGCGGGACGGGCGACGACGCCGCGTGCGAACGCAGCCAGGGGGTGGCGGGCCCACCCCAGGGCCGTTTTGCGCAGTCCCGCGGGCGTGTGTAATGTATTCCGAGTCGCCGCAAGGACGAACAGCGAACCGCTGGTCCGGCAGGCCGACCAGCTACCTCCCCGACTTCCGAACGGCAATGGCGTGCGAACGCCGAGTTGCGAAGGAAACGGGGAACGGATAAGCTAGTCGAGTTGCCGCAAGGACAGCGAAAAGCGTTCCGAATCAGTGGCGACCAAAACTTCCAACTCATGGCTCTGAATAAGAGCTTAGGTGTGGTTTGTTGTTTGTCAACTCAATAGTGTGTCTAGTTTGTTGATACCAAAGTTTTTTTGTTTTTGGTTGATGGCCTGACAGTTCCCTGGGTGTTTTCCCGTTTCCTGGGGGTGTTGGGTGTCAGCTGGGATCCTGCCCTGGTTGTGCTGCGCTGTTTGGTGTGGTGGTGGGGTGGTTTCTGTTGAATGTTTTTTGACGGAGAGTTTGATCCTGGCTCAGGACGAACGCTGGCGGCGTGCTTAACACATGCAAGTCGAACGCTGAAGCTTGGTGCTTGCACTGGGTGGATGAGTGGCGAACGGGTGAGTAATACGTGAGTAACCTGCCCTTGACTCTGGGATAAGCCTGGGAAACTGGGTCTAATACTGGATATGACCTCCTGTCGCATGGTGGGGGGTGGAAAGGGTTTGTACTGGTTGTGGATGGGCTCACGGCCTATCAGCTTGTTGGTGGGGTAATGGCCTACCAAGGCGACGACGGGTAGCCGGCCTGAGAGGGTGACCGGCCACACTGGGACTGAGACACGGCCCAGACTCCTACGGGAGGCAGCAGTGGGGAATATTGCACAATGGGCGCAAGCCTGATGCAGCGACGCCGCGTGAGGGATGACGGCCTTCGGGTTGTAAACCTCTTTCAGCACGGAAGAAGCGAAAGTGACGGTACGTGCAGAAGAAGCGCCGGCTAACTACGTGCCAGCAGCCGCGGTAATACGTAGGGCGCAAGCGTTGTCCGGAATTATTGGGCGTAAAGAGCTCGTAGGCGGTTTGTCGCGTCTGCTGTGAAAGCCCGGGGCTTAACCCCGGGTGTGCAGTGGGTACGGGCAGACTTGAGTGCAGTAGGGGAGACTGGAACTCCTGGTGTAGCGGTGAAATGCGCAGATATCAGGAAGAACACCGATGGCGAAGGCAGGTCTCTGGGCTGTTACTGACGCTGAGGAGCGAAAGCATGGGGAGCGAACAGGATTAGATACCCTGGTAGTCCATGCCGTAAACGTTGGGCACTAGGTGTGGGGGACATTCCACGTTTTCCGCGCCGTAGCTAACGCATTAAGTGCCCCGCCTGGGGAGTACGGCCGCAAGGCTAAAACTCAAAGGAATTGACGGGGGCCCGCACAAGCGGCGGAGCATGCGGATTAATTCGATGCAACGCGAAGAACCTTACCAAGGCTTGACATACACCGGATCGGCTCAGAGATGGGTTTTCCTCCTTGTGGGGCTGGTGTACAGGTGGTGCATGGTTGTCGTCAGCTCGTGTCGTGAGATGTTGGGTTAAGTCCCGCAACGAGCGCAACCCTCGTTCTATGTTGCCAGCACGTGATGGTGGGGACTCATAGGAGACTGCCGGGGTCAACTCGGAGGAAGGTGGGGATGACGTCAAATCATCATGCCCCTTATGTCTTGGGCTTCACGCATGCTACAATGGCCAGTACAATGGGTTGCGATACCGTGAGGTGGAGCTAATCCCAAAAAGCTGGTCTCAGTTCGGATCGTGGTCTGCAACTCGACCACGTGAAGTCGGAGTCGCTAGTAATCGCAGATCAGCAACGCTGCGGTGAATACGTTCCCGGGCCTTGTACACACCGCCCGTCAAGTCACGAAAGTTGGTAACACCCGAAGCCGGTGGCCTAACCCTTGTGGGGGGAGCCGTCGAAGGTGGGACTGGCGATTGGGACTAAGTCGTAACAAGGTAGCCGTACCGGAAGGTGCGGCTGGATCACCTCCTTTCTAAGGAGCACGCTGACCGGCCGGGTGGCTGGTGGCCCCACAGACCACGAGATCGTGGTGCGCCGTTGAGTCGGTGGTGGGTGTTTTGCTCATGGGTGGAATATCAGCAAGCGGACACGGATACTACGCACACGGGAACACTGCCGGCTTGGATGGTTGGTGGTGGTGTGTGTGGGGGTTCGTGGTGGCACATTGTTGGGTTGTCGATCAACAAGTTACGTTGGTTGGTTTCCTGGGGCACTGACGCATCCATTGTGGTGGGTGTGTGGTGTTGGTGGGTTGTTGTTTGTCAACTACATAGTGGACGCGAGCATCTTTGACGCCGCGTGCATCTGGTCACACGATGATCACGGTCAAGGGGTTTTTTAGATTCCTGGTTGTGGTGGTGTGGTGGGTGTGTGTGGTGTGTTCTTTGATGATTGTTTTGTGTTGTGTGGCGTAGAAGTTGTTACGGGCACACGGTGGATGCCTTGGCATCAGGAGCTGATGAAGGACGTGGAAATCTGCGATAAGCCTCGGGGAGCTGATAAACGAGCTGTGATCCGAGGGTCTCCGAATGGGGTAACCCGGCTGCGTATCATGCGTGGTCACTCGTATCTGAATTCATAGGGTGCGAGGAGGAACGTGGGGAAGTGAAACATCTCAGTACCCATAGGAAGAGAAAACAATAGTGATTCCGTGAGTAGTGGCGAGCGAAAGCGGATGGTGGCTAAACCGGTTGTGTGTGATACCTGGCGAGGGTTGCATGATCGGGGTTGTGGGATGCGTTGTTCTCGGGGTCGCCACCCCGGGCGCTGTGGCGCTGTGGTAGTCGAACTGGTGGTGAGTGCCAGACCGTAGGGGGTGTGAGTCCCGTAGACGAAACCGTGGTGTGCGTGGTGTGACGTTGTTCCCGAGTAGCACGGGGCCCGTGAAATCTCGTGTGAATCTGCCAGGACCACCTGGTAAGCCTGAATACTTCCTGATGACCGATAGCGGATCAGTACCGTGAGGGAATGGTGAAAAGTACCCCGGGAGGGGAGTGAAATAGTACCTGAAACCGTGTGCTTACAAGCCGTTGGAGCCTTTTGGGGTGACAGCGTGCCTTTTGAAGAATGAGCCTGCGAGTTAGTGTTACGTCGCGAGATTAACCCGTGTGGGGTAGTCGTAGCGAAAGCGAGTCTGAATAGGGCGTTGTGTAGTGGCGTGATCTAGACCCGAAGCGGGGTGATCTACCCATGGCCAGGTTGAAGCGCGTGTAAGAGCGCGTGGAGGACCGAACCCACTTCAGTTGAAAATGGAGGGGATGAGCTGTGGGTAGGGGTGAAAGGCCAATCAAACTCCGTGATAGCTGGTTCTCCCCGAAATGCATTTAGGTGCAGCGTTGCGTGTTGCTTCCCGGAGGTAGAGCTACTGGATGGCTGATGGGCCCTACAAGGTTACTGACGTCAACCAAACTCCGAATGCCGGTGAAGTGTAAGCGTGGCAGTGAGACTGTGGGGGATAAGCTTCATAGTCGAAAGGGAAACAGCCCAGACCATCAACTAAGGCCCCTAAGCGTGTGCTAAGTGGGAAAGGATGTGGAGTTGCTTAGACAACCAGGAGGTTGGCTTAGAAGCAGCCACCCTTGAAAGAGTGCGTAATAGCTCACTGGTCAAGTGATTCCGCGCCGATAATGTAGCGGGGCTCAAGTACACCGCCGAAGTTGTGGCATGACACCGTATAGCCGAGCCGTTTGTGGTTGAGGTGGTGTTGTGGGTAGGGGAGCGTCGTTGGGGTAGTGAAGCTGCGGGGTGACCCAGTGGTGGAACCTCAACGAGTGAGAATGCAGGCATGAGTAGCGATAGACGGGTGAGAAACCCGTCCGCCGGATGATCAAGGGTTCCAGGGTCAAGCTAATCTGCCCTGGGTGAGTCGGGACCTAAGGCGAGGCCGACAGGCGTAGTCGATGGACAACGGGTTGATATTCCCGTACCGACGAAGAACCGACCCTATCGAACCGGGGATACTAACCACCCGAACCATCACGATCCGTGGCCGTTTACGGTCACGGGAGTGTGTGGGGAGCGTGGGACCTGATCCGGGGAGGTAAACGTGTTAACAGGTGTGACGCAGGAAGGTAGCCGAGCCAGGCGATGGTTGTCCTGGTCTAAGCATGTAGGGCGACCCGTTGGTAAATCCGCGGGTCATGGGCCTGAGATGTGATGGGACTCTCTTAGGTGAGGGAATTCGGTGATCCTATGCTGCCAAGAAAAGCATCGACGTGAGGTTCTAGTCGCCCGTACCCTAAACCGACACAGGTGATCAGGTAGAGAATACTAAGGCGTTCGAGAGAATCATGGTTAAGGAACTCGGCAAAATGCCCCCGTAACTTCGGGAGAAGGGGGGCCCTGGTTGGTGAACACCCACGCGGTGTGAGCTGGTCGGGGTCGCAGAGGCTAGAGGGAAGCGACTGTTTATCAAAAACACAGGTCCGTGCGAAGTCGTAAGACGATGTATACGGACTGACTCCTGCCCGGTGCTGGAAGGTTAAGAGGACTCGTTAAACCCTTCGGGGTTGAAGCGGAGAATTTAAGCCCCAGTAAACGGCGGTGGTAACTATAACCATCCTAAGGTAGCGAAATTCCTTGTCGGGTAAGTTCCGACCTGCACGAATGGAGTAACGACTTCCCTACTGTCTCAACCATGAACTCGGCGAAATTGCAGTACGAGTAAAGATGCTCGTTTCGCGCAGCAGGACGGAAAGACCCCGAGACCTTTACTATAGTTTGGTATTGGTGTTCGGTGTGGCTTGTGTAGGATAGGTGGGAGACTGTGAAGCCGTCACGCTAGTGGTGGTGGAGTCGTTGTTGAAATACCACTCTGGTCACTCTGGATATCTAACTTCGGCCCGTGATCCGGGTCAGGGACAGTGCCTGATGGGTAGTTTAACTGGGGCGGTTGCCTCCTAAAGAGTAACGGAGGCGCCCAAAGGTTCCCTCAGCCTGGTCGGCAATCAGGTGTTGAGTGTAAGTGCACAAGGGAGCTTGACTGTGAGAGTGACAGCTCGAGCAGGGACGAAAGTCGGGACTAGTGATCCGGCGGTACATTGTGGAATGGCCGTCGCTCAACGGATAAAAGGTACCTCGGGGATAACAGGCTGATCTTGCCCAAGAGTCCATATCGACGGCATGGTTTGGCACCTCGATGTCGGCTCGTCGCATCCTGGGGCTGGAGTTGGTCCCAAGGGTTGGGCTGTTCGCCCATTAAAGCGGTACGCGAGCTGGGTTCAGAACGTCGTGAGACAGTTCGGTCCCTATCCGCTGCGTGCGTTGGAAATTTGTGGAGGCCTGTCCTTAGTACGAGAGGACCGGGACGGACGAACCTCTGGTATGTCAGTTGTTCCGCCAGGAGCACCGCTGATTAGCTACGTTCGGGATTGATAACCGCTGAAAGCATCTAAGCGGGAAGCTTGCTCCGAGATAAGATTTCCTGACCTCCTTTGTGGGGTGTGAGGTGCCCAGTAGACGACTGGGTTGATAGGCCAGATGTGGAAGCGTTGCAAGACGTGGAGCTGACTGGTACTAATACACCGAAGACTTCTACACACACATAGCCTTCATTCGAAGAATGTGATGTTCGCGTCCACCATGTGGTTGACCACCAACAACCCCCCACCCCTACCCGGCCGCGCAGGCTGGTGCGTGGGGTGGGCTGGGGGTAGTGGTTGGTAATATAATAAAGCTTGGTCCACGAAACACGGGACCCCATGGTTTCATTACCCCACGCATGGTTGCTGGTAGTCACCGTGTAGGGGTTGGTGGCAGGGTTTCCGGTGGTTATAGCGTGGGGGAAACGCCCGGTCCCATCCCGAACCCGGTAGCTAAGACCCACAGCGCTGATGGTACTGCACTCGGAAGGGTGTGGGAGAGTAAGACACCGCCGGGATTAACATGAAAGAAAGAAGTGGTCGAGGCCGCACCCCCTTAGGGGGCGCGGCCTCCCACCATTTAACACGCCGGAACGCTGTAGTGTCTGGGGCTATGGCCGTTGAAGCAGCTGTGAAGCCTCCGAACCGAGCGCGCGTCGTCGTGGTGGGCGGTGGCAATGGCGGGATCGCCCTGGCCTCGCGCCTGAATCGCAAGGGCGAGAGCGACGTCGTGATCGTTGAGCCCCGCTCGGAGCATTTCTACCGCCCGCTGTTGTCCTACGTGGGAGCCGGCCTGGCGACCCTGGGCGATGCACGGCGGGAGCAAAGCAAAGTCATGCCGGAGGGATCCACCTGGGTGCGCGACGTCGTGACACGGGTCCATCCCGAACTCTCCACGGTGACCCTGGGCAGCGGCGCGACGATCGGCTACGACCAGCTCGTGCTTGCCGCTGGCTCGCGTCCCGACTGGGACTTCATCCCGGGATCGGCTGAGGCCGTCCTGTCCGAGAACGCGTCCACTAACTATCTGTTCGATCTCGCCCCGAAGACGTGGCGACTCGTGGACGCCGCCACCTCGGGGACCGCTGTGTTCACGATGCCCGACACCACGTGCCCATGTGCGGGGGCCGCCCAGAAGATTCTCTACATGGCGTGCGATCTGTGGCGCAGCCGCGGTGTCCTGGACGACATGCGGGTGGTCCTCACCGTCCCGGAAGACACGATCTTCGGCGTCCCCGTGGTGGACGATGAACTACAACGGGCGATGGACGACTACGGGATCGAGCTACGCACGCGCACCCGTGTCCGGTCGGTGGACTCGGGGACGAGCGCGATCACGATCGAATCCGACGGTGCCACGGAGGAGATCTCGTACGACTTCCTGCACCTCACGCCCCCGCACATCGCCCCGGACTGGGTGGTGGACTGCGGCCTCTCCGCCGAGGGAGCGCGCGGGTTCGTGGACGTGGATCCCGAGACCCTGCGCCATCGTCAGTACGAGAACGTCTGGGCACTCGGGGACATCGCGGCCACCCCGGGCTCCAGTTCCGGTGGTGCGCTGCGGAAGCAGACACCGGTCGTCGCGCAAAACGTCTTGTCGGCGCTGCGTGGGCGGCCCGCCCCCGCCCGGTACTCCGGGTACACCGTGAGTCCGTTAACCGTCTCCCGCCGCACGCTGGTGCTGGCGGAGTTCACCGCGGACGGCACCCCCAAGCCCAGCAGCAAGGTGTTCGACCCGCGGAAGGAACGCAGGTCCACGTTCCTCCTCGACCGCTGGGGCCTTCCTTGGATCTACTGGCACCGCATCCTGCGGGGTAAGTGACGCTTCGCGCTTCCCTGCCCGGAGCGACCCCGCACCGATCACCGACCCCGAGGTGGGATCCCATGCAGAAAAGATCATCCCGCATGTGTGGTGCCAGGGCACCGCGGAGGAAGCAGTCGCGTTCTACCGGAACGCCCTGCCGGACTGCACGCTCGCCGGTTCGTCCCGGTATCCGTTGGAGGGGCTGCGCGATTTCCAGTAGACGTTCGCCGGCGAACTGCTCACCGCGGATCTGCGGATCGGGGACTACCACGTGGTCCTCATCAACGCGGGTAACGCATGCTGGAGATGAAAAAGCTCAGTATCGCGGGGCTGCGCGGGGACTGACTCCGAGGATCCCGCGCGTCTGCCTCTGGGCGGCCCGCGCAGGTCGTTTCGGTCAGTTGCACCGGGCAGGTGGCCGCCGGCTGCATTCTCGGGGGCCACCTGCCCGGGCCAAGATCGACGGGCCCCTGTCCCGGGTCGTGGTCGACGCGTCCCTCTTCCGGGTCAGGACCGGTTCACCTGGCTGCGCCGAGCGCCCGGTCCAGGTCCGCCAGGTGATCCTCGATGTCCTCGATCCCCACGGACAGGCGCACCAGATCCTCGGGAACCTCGTACGGGGTGCCCACCCGGGAACCGTGGGTCATGCTGTGGGGCACGCACGTGAGGGACTCTACACCCCCTAGGCTCACCGAGAGGTTGTAGATCTCGGTTTCGCGCACGAACGCGTGGGCGGCCTCGATGCCCCCGGCGGGCCGGAACGAGATGATGCCGCCGAATCCGCCGGTGAGGGTTTGTGCAGCCAGCTCGTGCTGCGGGTGTTCCTCGAGACCGGGGTAGTTGACCTCCAGGACGTCGGAGCGTGAGCGCAGGAAGCGGGCCACCTCCAGCGCATTCGAGCAGTGCCGTTCCATGCGCAGCGGGAGGGTCTTCAACCCCCGGGCCGCAAGGAACGAGTCGAACGGGCCGGCCACCGCGCCCCCGGCGAACTGCTGGAACCCGATGAGCTCGGACAGCGGCTGACCCCGCCACTCGGTGTCACCCACGACCACGGCACCGCCGAGCACGTCCGAGTGCCCGCCGATGTACTTGGTCGTGGAATGCACGACCACGTGGGCGCCGAGCACGAGCGGGTTCTGCAGGGCGGGGGACGCGAAGGTGTTGTCCACGACGAGGAGGGCGTCGGCGTCGTCGGCCACCTGCGCCCACGCGGCGATGTCCGCGACGCGCAACAACGGGTTGGACGGCGTCTCGAGCCACAGGACCTTGGTGCGTCCGGGGAGGACGGTCTCCGCGGCGTCGGACGCGGAGGCGGACGGCACGAAGCCGTGCTCGATACCCCACTTGGACAGCACCTGGTCCACGAGGCGGAACGTGCCGCCGTAGACGTCCGAGGCGAGCACGATGTGATCCCCCGGGGCAAGGACCGCGCGCAACAAGGCGTCCTCCGCGGCCATCCCGGAGGCGAACGCGAAGGCCCGGGTGCCCTGCTCGAGGGAGGCGAGCTGTTCCTCGAAACCGTTGCGTGTGGGATTGGAACCGCGGCTGTATTCGTGGCCCCCGGTGCGGAACTGGTTCACGCCGTCCTGGACGAACGTGGAGGTCTGGTAAATGGGCGGGACCACGGCGCCGGTGGTCGGGTCGGGCTGTTGGCCGTCGTGGATGGCGCGCGTGGCGAGTCCGGGCAGGCGGGTGTCAGTGCGGATCATGGGGTGGTCTCCTTCGGGGGGTGCGGGCAGCTCAGTGGGCCGCGGTGGTCGATGCTGAGCGGGGCTGCGGTGCGTGCGCGGGGGCGATGACCGACAGGGCTTGGAAGAGATCGGCCGTGAGATCGGCTTCGTCCTCGAGCCCCACGCTCACGCGCAGGGTCCGTTCGGTGATCCCGCTCGCGCGGAACTGCTCGGGCGTGAGGCGGCAGTGGGTCATGCTCGCGGGGTGCGCCACGAGGGTGCGGACGTCACCGATGTTGGCCGCGAGTTTGATTAGACGCAACGAGTTCACGGCATGCTCGACCTGTTCCGGGGTTCCCTTGAGGTCGATCGAGAACACGCCGCCCATCCCGCGGTAGCCTCCGGTCTCCCGCAGCTGTTGCTGTCGCGGATCCCCGAAGCGGGGGTGGTGGACACGCTCCACCGCGGGATGCTCGGCCAGGGTGAGGGCGAGTCGCTCCGCCGTGGCGGACTGGCGTTCCACGCGCACACCCAGGGTCGTGATGCCCTGCAGGATCTCGTGGGCCGTGGTCGCGCCCATGCACGGGCCCAGGTCGTTGAGGTACTTGCACCGGGCCACACCCAGCAGCGCACGCCGGGCACCGAAGACCTCCACGGGGGAACGGTCCCCCCAGCGGTGGTGCTTGCGGGTCAGCCACGGCCACCGTTCGGGGTCCTCGGTGGGGTCGAAGGACCCGGTGTCCACGAGCACACCGCCCAGGGGCCCGCCGTGTCCCGAGAGGTACTTGGTGGCCGAGTGCACCACGAGGTCCGCACCGTGGCGCCCGGGAGTGTAGAGGTGCGGCGTGGCCACGGTGTTGTCCACGATCACGACCACACCGTTGCGGTGCGCGATCTCCGCGATCGCCTCGAGTTCAGGCAGTTCCGTGAGCGGATTGGCCACGGATTCGAGGAAGAACACGCGCGTGCCGGGGCGCAGGGCATCCTCCCACTGCTGCGGTTCGCGGGGATCCGCGAACGTGACCTCCAGGCCCGTGTCCGCGAGGGTGTCCGTGAGCAGGTCCACCGTCCCGCCGTAGATCCGCGAGGAGACGACGACGTGCGCGTCCTTCGCGGGCCCGGTCAGCGTGAGCAAAGCGAGGGTCACCGCGGCTTGTCCCGACGACGTCGCGACCGCGCATTCCCCTCCCTCCAGCCGCGCGACCTCGGCCTCGAGCGCCGCGACGTTCGGATTACCCGTGCGGGCGTACGTGAAACCGCTCGCGCGCTGGGCGAAGACCTCGCGGGCGTCGGCCAGGGTCTCGAACGCGTACGCGGCACTGTGGTGGATGGGCCGGACGATGGGTGTGCCCAGCGGAGCGGGGGTGGCTGCGGTCATGGTCTTCTTCCTTCCTCGGTCCACCCGGTGGCCGCGCGGCGGCGGCCACCGGGTGGACGTTTCCTACGGGTGAATCAGCGCTGCGCCGGAGTATCCGCGGCAGGGGTCGACGACGCGGCGACAGTGACGCTCCCGGACACGGTCGTCACGTCGTTCGGGTCCACGTTCGCCGGTGCACCTGCGGGTGCGCCGGCCGTCCGAGCGGCGTCGTCGGCGGAGAGTTCCGCGCGCACGGTGACCGCCGCGGCGACCAGCCGGTCCAGTGCGGCCTCGGTCTCGGGCCAGCCGCGGGTCTTCAGCCCGCAGTCGGGGTTAACCCACACGCGCTCGGCGCCGATCTCGTGCGCCGCGTGGCGGATGCGCCCCGCGAGCTCCTCGAACGTGGGAACCCGGGGCGAGTGGATGTCCCACACGCCGGGACCCACGTCCCGAGGGAAATCGGATGCCGCGAGCCCGGTCACGATGCCCGAACCGGAGCGGGACGCCTCGAGCGTGGTGACGTCCGCGTCCAGGGCGTCGATCGCGTCCAGGACGGTCTCGAACTCCGAATAGCACAGGTGGGTGTGGATCTGGGTGTCCGTGGCCGCCCCGCCCGTGGCCAGGCGGAACGCCCCCACGGACCACTCGAGGTACGCCGGGCGCTCGGCCGCCCGCAGCGGCAGCAGCTCGCGCAGCGCGGGCTCGTCCACCTGGATCACGGGCGTTCCCGCGCGCTCGAGATCCGCGATCTCGTCCCGCAGGGCGAGTGCGACCTGGTCGGCGACCTCGGCGGCCGGAGCGTCGTCGCGCACGAAGGACCACGCGAGGATCGTGACCGGCCCGGTCAACATGCCCTTGACGGGGCGCTCGGTCAGGGACGCCGCGTACGAGGTCCAGTCCACCGTGATCGGCGCGGGGCGCGAGACGTCCCCGAACAGGATCGACGGGCGCGTGCAGCGCGATCCATAGGACTGCACCCAGCCGTGCTGCGTGGTCACGAAACCGTCCAGGCCCTCCGCGAAGTACTGCACCATGTCGTTGCGCTCGGGTTCGCCGTGCACCAGGACGTCGAGCCCCAGTTCCTCCTGGACGCGCACCGTGTGGGCGATCTCCGCGCGGATCGCGTCCGTGTACTCGGCCTCCGTGATCCGCCCCGCGCGGTGGTCCGCCCGGGTCTTGCGGATCTGCGGCGTCTGCGGGAAGGATCCGATGGTCGTGGTGGGCAGCACGGGCAAGCGCAGACGTTCGCGCTGGGCAGCGCGGCGCTGTTCGGCGTCCGCGCGCTGGCGGTCCGCGTCCTGCACCGCGGCGGTGCGCTCGCGGATCTCGGCCTTGTGAGTTGCCGGGTGCTCGGCGCGGGCCGCGCGGATCGTGGCGTCCTCGTCCAGGGTGTCCCGGATGGCATCCCAGCCGTGCTCGACGCCGCGCGCGAGCCCGACCACCTCGGTCACCTTCTGGTCCGCGAACGCGACCCAGCTGGTGACGTCCGGATCCAGTGCGGTCTCGCGGGCGACGTCGTGCGGGACGTGCAGCAGCGGCGTCGCGGTGCCCACGGCCACCGGCCCGCGGGCCGCGGCGCGCAGCCGGTCCAGGGTCTCGACGGCGCGCGCGAGGTCGGTGCGCCACACGGTGCGTCCGCCCACGACGCCGCCCACGACGGGGCGTTCGCCCCATGCCTCGAGTGCCTTCTTGCCGGGGACGTCCCCGCGGTCGAGGTCGATGGCCAGGGCGTCGACGTTCGTGTGGGCCAGGGCGAGCTGGGCGTCCTCGCCGGCATCGCCGTAGCCCACGGTCACGAGGATCGCGGGGCGCTGTTGCTCGTTCGAAAGTTGGGTGTAGGCGCTCTCGAGGGCGGCCACGAGTTCGGTGCGTTCCACGCTCCACCCGTCCGCGGCGAGGGCCGGCTCGTCGAGTTGCACCCATTCGACGCCGGCCTCAGCCAGGGCTCGCAGGATCGCGGCGTATTCGGCCACGACGTCGTCGAGGCGCTGCAGGGGGTGACTTGCGACGGCATCGGTGGTCTCGGGGCGTGAGAGCAAGAGCAGGCTCACGGGGCCCACGAGGACCGGGCGGGTGGTGATCCCGGTGGTCCCGAGGGTGGTCCGGTAGCGGGACACGAGGCTCTCGGGGTTCGCACGCAACGGGGTGTCCGGGCCGATCTCGGGTACGTAGTAGTGGTAGTTGGTGTCGAACCACTTGGTCATCTCGAGCGGCTCCAACCGATCGGTGCCGCGGGACAACGCCGTGATCAGCTCGATCCCGCGGGGCGTGTCCGGGGCGGCGGGCTCGTAGCCGTCCGCGATGAACCGCGCGGGAACCGCGCCTAGCGCCAGGGACGTGTCCAGGACGTGGTCCACCGCGAACCCCTCGGACGGCACCGCGTGATCCGTGGTGAGGCCGAGTTCGGACAATCGCGTGGCGGTGCGCTCACGCAACCGGGCGAGGGTGTCCAGCACGGTGGTGGCGGGGTGCTGTTGCGGGTCCTTCCAATAGGACTCGAGTGCGCGCTTGAGCTCGCGGTCGGGGCCGATGCGGGGGTAGCCCAGGATCGTGGCGGCGGGGAACGGGACGGGCTGGGTGCTCATGGGAACTCCTCGGAGCTGGTGTGGGGTATGGCGGTTAGGGGGTGTGATGAGCCGCGGCAACGGGTGTGCTCCGGCGCGGCGGGGTAAGGGGAACGTCAGCGTGGGTGGTGCCGCTACGAACGGTTTTCGGCCTGCCCGGATGTGGCGGTCGAAGCCAACACGATCGGTTCACGGGTCGGTCGGGGCTGGTGCGGAGGTCAGGCCGCGGGGCTGCGGCCTCGGTATTCGCGTGCGGCATCCCGGACCCGCAGGTGCTCCAGGATGGTCAGCGCCGCCTCGGGGCGGTTGAACGTGTACAGGTGGAAACCGGCGCAGCCCAGATCCATGAGGTCGTCGATCAGGGACAGGGTGGCCGCGACCCCTCGGTGGCGCAGTTCCTCGGGAGTGTCGGCGCGCAGGAACCGGGTGAGGCGTTCCGGGACCCGGACCCCGGTGATCTCGGTCATGCGCTGCAACCTTTGAGGGTTGCTCAGCGGCATGAGCCCGGCGACCACGGGGATGTGGATGCCCTCCGAGCGCGCGCGTTCCAGGAACGTGGCGTAGTCCTCGGGTTCGTAGAGCACCTGCGTGATCGCGTAGTCCGCGCCGGCCTCCTGCTTGTCCCACAGGGACGCGAGATCCGCCTCGAAGTCGCGGCCTCGCGCGGGGGACGGGTAGCACGCCACCGACACGGACAGCGGTCGCTGACCCGGGCGGAACCCGGTGCCGAAGCGACGTCGTTCGACGTCCCGGATCAGCTCCACCAGTTGGGAGGCCCGGCCCAGGCCACCCGCTGGGGTCCGCCATTCCCCGGTACCCAGGGGCGGGTCGCCGCGCAGCGCGAGGAGGTCGCGAACGCCGTCGTCCAGCAACTGGTCCACGGCGCGCTCGAGACCCGCGCGGTCCGTGCCACCGCACGTGAAGTGCGCCATGACCGGGGTCTTGGTCGTGCGGCGCAGGTGGCGCAGCGCCTCGCGGGAGACGCCGTGATGGCCGGCGTGACCGTGGGTGACCGAGAAGAAATCCGGCCCGGCCTGGGCCATGGCGTCGATGTTGCGCCACACAGTGTCCGGGTCCGCGGTGGGCCGCGGCGGGAACACTTCGAACGAGACAAGCGTGGAGCGGCGCGGGCGCCGGACCAGCCAGGACGTCCCCGTGGGCGGGCCAGTCACGGGCGCGGGTTCTGACGCTGCGAGGGGTGCGGGCATATAAAAAATCCTCCGGCGTTAGGACGCCGGAGGATGAGCTCCGAGCGCCGTACTTGCCGACCACGCGGTTGCGCGGCGGCCGGATCCTCATCTGGGGCACCCCACTACAGCTGGAGGGTTGCCGCCCGGTTAGCCAGAGCTTCGCACCGGGACTCATGATCCTTTGTTACGAGCGAGCGTAGCACAGCCTCGTGACGAGGCCCACGAACGATGACGGAACCGCCGGCCTCCCGCCGCGCTCGTCTTCCCAAGCGGGCTGAATGGACCGCACGGGGGCACCTGGGCCCTGCCGTGGTCATCCTGCCCCACGACGTGCAGGACATGAAGATGCCCGAGTTGGGACCCGAGAACTGGGTCTCGCGCTCGATAGCCGCGGCGCCGGCCGCGGGCGGGTCCGCGTCCTCGCAGGCACCCGCTCCGACGACGACGCCGTCCCCCTTGCGCAGCGCGACCGCCAACCCCGGTCGTCACGAACCCTGAGTTCGGGCCGCCGTGCATCCGGCGGCTCGCCGGTGCACCCGCGTGACCAAAGCGCGGCGAAAAACAGGGACGCCCACCCGGTCAACCGACCGGGTGGGCGCGCCTTGGCGTGTCATCAGCAACTCAGCATGGGTGCCAGACCTTTCCTCCCGGTTCGTAGCACCGGGGGCCGGTGTAACCGGGATAACCGCCATCACTCTCGGGAGCCGGGGGCACGTGGGGTGCCGCCGGCAGCTGCGGGGCAGCAGGTACCCGGGGCGCGGCCGGTAGCTGAGGTGCCGCGGGCTGCGCGGGGGCGGGGTTGTAGTTGTAGTTCGGTTGCGGAGCGGGATTGGGTTGGGGTGCCGGATCGCCCACGGCGACCTCGTCCTCCACGACCGCGGGAGGCGCCTCGAGCGTCGGCGTGGGAGTGGGCGTGGAGGACGAGGTGGGACTCGGCGTCGCGCTCGGGCTCGCGGTGCTCGGAGTTGTGGTGCCGGGGGATGCGGATTCCCCCGGCGGCGCGCAGTCCTGCTTCGGGTCGAAGAAACCGACCTGCATGGCCTGGGCGACGTTGTACGCGCTGTCCATCTCTCGCCGGTACGTGCTGTTGGCGCCCACGGTCATGGGCGTTGCCAGGCCCGCCTTGACGAGTGCCTGGTTGACGTTCAACCCGTCGTCGTCGCGGGTCACTCGGGCGAGGGTGCGGCCGTAGCGGTCCGTGCGTTCCACGTCGTAGTCCAGGTGGATCGTGGATCCCTTGGGCAGTAGGTCCTCAAGCTTGGCCGTGGCCTCGTCCGCGAGGCACTCGCCGGGCTGACCGTCCCGCGCGACCTCCGGGGTATTGATGTTCAGCAGCCGCACCCGCGTGGACTTCCCCGCGATCGTGGCGTCCAGGGTGTCCCCGTCCACCACGCGTTCCACTGTGGCCACTGAGTCGTCCGGGGTGGTGCGCAGTGCGGCATGGTGTAGACAAGACGCATGGCCACCATCGATGAGCTTCCCGGTGAGATTGTCGCGGACCTGCGCGTGAGCGATGCCCGTCCCCTGAGCGGCGGGGACACCGCCCGCGCCTACTGGCTCGAGACCCCGGACGGGCCCCTGTTCGCCAAGACCATGCCGGGTGCCCCGGCGGGTGTGTTGGCGTTGGAGGCGGCGGGACTCGAGGCGCTGCGCGCCGTCGCCCCCGCCGAGGTGCGGGTGCCCAGGGTGCATCACGTGGGCGATGAGGCCCTGGTGCTCGAGTGGATCGACGAGGGTCCCGGACGGCAGGACCGTGCCACGGAACGCAGCATGGGTGCTGGTCTCGCGGCCATCCACCGCGCGCGAGCCCCGCACGTCGGGTGGCTCTCGGCGGAGCTGCCGGAACGCATCGGCTCGTTCCCGGTGGATCTCACGCCCACGGACGACTGGGCCGACTTCCTGTTACACCGCCGCATCGAGCCGTTGCTGCGCGCGGCGATCGACGCGGGACACCTGGACCCCGCGGCGTCGGACCTGCTGGCGCGCTTGGCGCCGCGAGCGGACGAACTCGCGGGCCCTCCCGAACCCCCGAGCCTGCTGCACGGTGACCTGTGGGCAGGCAACCGCGTGGTGGATCGCAACGGGACGAACTGGCTCATCGATCCGTCCTCGTTCTACGGACACCGCGAGTACGACCTGGCCATGATGCAGCTCTTCGGCGGTTTCGGGCGGGAATGCTTCGCGGCGTACGACGACGCCTACCCCCTCGCGGACGGCTGGCACGACCGGGTGCCGTGGTACCAGTTGCCGCCGCTGCTGGTGCATGCGATCAGGTTCGACGGTGGTTACGGCGGGGCGGTCCTACGGGCCCTGCGCAGTCTGATGTGACACTACGGGGCGCGTCCATCACCCGCTGAGGACAGGGCGTTCTCGGCCGATGACTGCTACAAGGCAGGTGCGGACAACGTTTTCCACCCGCGTGACATGGTTGGACACGTCCCCCGCACGTGCAGCATGATGTTTACTAGATTGTCTAGTTATCCACAACGCGAGGGACGCGATGGAGAGCAGTGCAACGTGGTACGGGCCGGTGAGCCCGCAGTCGCGTGCGCTGCGCCGGGTGGTCGTGCTCAACGCGGAGATCGCGTACGAGATCCGCCGCATCTTGGGGCTCAAGGGAACCGATTACGCGGCCATGGTCATGCTCATAGTCCATTCCATGGGGCCCACGGAACTGGCTCACGCGCTGCACATCACGACGGCCTCCGCGACCGCGGTGGTGGACCGACTGGTGCGCGCGGGTCACGTGGTCCGGGAGCCCGTGGAGGGGGATCGACGCCGGATGACTGTGCGCGCGGTGACCTCGTCCAGGGAGCGGACCCGGGAGCACGTCGTGCCGGTAATCGGGATGGTCGAGGACGAGCTCGACGCCCTGGACGAGCCCGGGCGTGAGGCCGTCCTCCGGTTCCTGAGAGGTACCGAGTCCCGTCTGGAGGAGTACTTGGAAGACTTGCGCGGGCGCGCGGACCAGGCGTCCCAGGACGATCCCGGGGCGGGTGGGTCATGACCGAACGCGTACGCACCGCCCGGTCCCGTGAATCCCACCGAGCGGCTCCCGGGATCCCGTCCGTTACCGATCCTGGGGCCTCCCCGAGTGTCGCCCCCGCCGACGACGCCGCCTGGCGCCGTTTCCGCACCGCCGTGGGGGAAGAGCTGGACGCGTTCTTCGCGGCCCCCGCGAATCGAGTTCCCACGAGCCCGGGTTTCGGGGTGCTGTGGGAGCGGGTGCGCGAGCACATGGTGGGCGGCAAGCTCATCCGGCCGCGACTGACGTGGATCGCGTGGTCCTCCTTCGCCGGGGGCGCGGGGGATGGATCGAGCGCGCCTGACCCGCTCGTCGCGCCGGACGCCGGGGATGCCGAGGAGACGCCGGGTGTGCGCGATGCGGCCGGAGACGGGAACCACACGGCGGGCGACCGGGAGACAGAGGTGCCGGACCCCGAGTGCGTGCGCCTGGCGGCGTCGTTCGAGATGCTGCACGCGGCCCTGCTGGTCCACGACGACGTGGTGGACCGCGACTGGCTGCGCCGGGGCATGCCCACGGTGGGAGAGCTGTTCCGCCGTGACGCGGCCCGCGCCGGCGCACCCGAGCACGAAGCGGAACACGCGGGGGCCTCGGCGGCGATCCTCGCGGGGGACCTGTTGTTGGCGGGGGCACTGCGGCTCGCGACCACGTGCGCATCGGACCTCGCGCGGTGTCGCGCCGTGGCGGACGTGGTGTTCGACGCCGTGACCGCCTCCGCGGCCGGGGAGCTGGATGACGTGCTGTTGTCCCTGCATCGCTTCGGCGCCGAGCACCCCGGGGTGCAGGACATCCTGGACATGGAGCGGCTCAAGACCGCCACGTATTCGTTCGAGGCCCCGCTGCGGGCCGGCGCACTGCTCGCGGGTGCTCCCGCGGACGTCGCGGAGCGGCTGGCCCAGGCCGGCGCCATGCTGGGCGTGGGGTACCAGGTGGTGGACGACGTCCTGGGGACGTTCGGTGACCCGGGACTGACCGGCAAATCGGTGGACGCGGATCTACGTTCGGGCAAGGCCACCGTGCTCACCGCCCACGGGATGGGGGTACCCACGGTCCGCCGGGTCCTCAGGGACCTCGCGGCGGAACGCACCACGGTGCATCACGCGCGGGAAGCGCTCACGGCCTCCGGCGCCAAGGACGTGGCCGTGGAACTGGCCACGGATCTCGTGGACCGCGCCCGGACCACCCTGGACGAACTGCCCCTGCCCGCGGCGCAGCGCGATCAGCTCGTCGCGCTGTGCCACCACGTCCTGAACAGACACTCGTAGTGAGGACCCCCATGCCGGATTCGGACGCGCCGCCCCTCTCGTCGCTTCGCCTGTATACCGCCACGGCCCTCGCGGCCTCCGGGTCGGTCATCGGCCGGTACTCTACCTCCTTCTCGCTGGCGTGCCGCACTCTGCCGCCCGCCGTGCGCCGGGACATCGCGGGGATCTACGCGCTTGTACGCGTCGCGGATGAGGTCGTGGACGGCACCGCGGGCGCCGCGGGCCTCGAAGCCGCCCGCGTGCGCACCGCCCTGGACGGGTACGAAGCGGCTGTGAACTCGGCCCTGGCCACGGGATTCGCCACGGACCTGGTGATCCACGGCTTCGCGGACGTCGCCCGCCGTCACGGTTTCGGGCGGGAGCTGACCGAACCGTTCTTCGCGTCCATGCGCGCCGACCTGGACGTGGCCGAGCACGACGGCGCGTCGCTCGAGTCGTACATCTACGGTTCCGCGGAGGTCGTGGGACTCATGTGCCTCGAGGTGTTCATGGACATGCCCGGCACACGGGCGGACACCCCTGAGCAGCGGGACATGCTGCGGGCCACGGCCCGGCGGCTGGGAGCGGCCTTCCAGAAGGTGAATTTCCTGCGTGACCTCGGGGCGGACCACGACCAGCTCGGTCGCACGTATTTCCCGGGCGCGGACCCCGCCCACTTGGACGAGACCCAGAAGGCGCAGCTGCTCGCGGACCTCAATGCGGATCTCGACGCCGCGATGCCCGGGATCCTGGCCCTGGACCGGCGCGCTCGCCGGGCAGTCCTGATTGCGCACGGACTGTTCGCGGAACTGTCCCGGCGGATCGAACGCGTCCCCGCGCGGGAACTGACCAGACAACGCATCAGCGTGCCCACCGCGGTGAAACTGCGGATCGCGGCGCGCTCCCTCTCGGATTCGGTGGTGACACGATGACACGGACGGTGGTGATCGGCGGCGGTTTCGCGGGCCTGGCCACGGCGGGGCTGCTCGCCCAGGACGGGCACCGCGTGACCCTTCTGGAACAACAGGACATCCTGGGTGGGCGCTCCGGGCGGTGGTCCGCGGAGGGCTTCTCGTTCGACACCGGCCCCAGCTGGTACCTCATGCCGGAGGTCATCGACCGGTGGTTCCGGCTCATGGGCTCCAGCGCCGCAGCAGAACTGGACCTGCGCACCCTGAGCCCGGGCTACCGCACGTTCTTCGAGGAGCACCTGGACGAGCCACCGACGGACGTGGTCAGCGGGCACGCGGAGGAACTGTTCGAGCAACTGGACCCGGGATCCTCCCGTGCGCTGCGCATGTACCTGGACTCCGGCGCGGAGGTCTACGAGCTCGCCAAGAAGTACTTTCTCTACACGGATTTCGCGCACCCCCGTGAGCTCATGACCCCGCAGGTGCTCAAGAACCTCCCGCGGCTCGGCACACTGCTGACCCGGTCCATGAAGGGCTACATCGACCAGCGGTTCACCGATCCGCGGGAACGCCAGATCCTGGGGTACCCCGCGGTGTTCCTGGGCGCCTCGCCCTCGAGTGCTCCGGCCATGTACCACCTCATGAGTCACCTCGATCTCACGGACGGAGTGCAGTACCCCGTGGGTGGGTTCAGCGCGCTCGTGGACGCGATGGCCGAGCTGGTGCGCGCGGCCGGGGTCGAGATCGTGACCGGGGCGACCGTCACGGGGATCGACGTCGAGCGGGCACCGCGCTCCGTGCGTTCCCAGGTGGCTGCCGCCCGTTCACGACGTCGCTCGGCCGGCTCCGTGCGCGGCGTACGTTACCGTGCGACGTCATCGGCCTCGAATGCGCCGCGGACGGCGGCCGACGGTGCGGAGACCACCGTGCCCGCCGATCTCGTGGTGGGTGCCACGGACCTGCACCACATCCAGACCAGGTTGCTGCCCGAACGGTACCGGGCCCCGGAATCGCGGTGGAAGCGCCGGGACCCGGGGCCGTCCGGGGTGCTCGTGTGCCTGGGCGTGCGGGGGAAATTGCCGCAATTGGCCCACCACAACCTGCTGTTCACGGCGGACTGGGACGACAACTTCGCGCGCATCGGTACCGGGCGGGAGCTCGCGGAGAAGACCTCGATCTACGTGTCCATGACGTCGGCCACGGACCCCGCCACTGCGCCCGAGGGGGACGAGAACCTCTTCATCCTGGTGCCCGCACCGGCCGTCCCCGAGTGGGGTCGCGGCGGGATCAGCACGCCGGAACGCCACGAACCGGGTTCGGAACAGGTCGAGCGGGTCGCGGACGCGGCCGTGGCGCAACTGGCCCGCTGGGCGAAGATCCCGGATCTCGAGTCCCGGGTCGTGGTGCGGCGCACGTACGGGCCGGGGGACTTCGTCGCCCAGTTCAACGCGTGGCGCGGTTCCCTCCTGGGCCCCGGTCACACGCTCGGCCAGTCCGCGATGCTGCGCCCCGGTGTGACCGATCCCGGGATCCGGGGCCTGTTCTACGCGGGGTCCTCGGTGCGCCCGGGGATCGGCGTGCCCATGTGCTTGATCTCATCCCAGGTGGTGTGGGACGCCATCCGCGAGGACAGCGGGGTGTCCTGATGTATTTGCTCATGCTGCTCGTGTTCCTGGGGTGCTACGCGCTGATCGACCGGCGGTGGAACCTCTACTTCTGGTCGGGGCACAAACTGCGGGCGTGGCTCGTGCTCGTCGTGGGGGTCCTGTTCTTCCTCGCGTGGGACGTTGTGGGGATCGTCAACGGGCTGTTCTGGCACGGCGAGAACTCGCTGACCCTGGGGATCTTGGTGGCCCCCGAACTGCCCCTCGAAGAGGTCTTCTTCCTGGCATTCCTGTGCTACCAGACCATGATCTACGTGCTCGGGGCACCCGTGCTGTGGCGGTGGCTGCGCGACCGGCGGGGCACCGCGGCGGCGTCGTCCGAACTGCGAGGAGGTCACGGAGCGTGACGTACTGGAGCGTGAACTTCATCTTCTTGGGCATCTCGGCGGTGGTGCTGCTCGTGGCCGTGCTCGTGCGGCGGCCGCGGGGGCTGTTCTGGGGATCCCTGGTGGCGTCCTTCGTGCTGCTCGGGGTGCTCACCGCGATCTTCGACAACCTCATGATCGCCGCCGGGATCATGACCTACACGGAGCACAACATCTCCGGCGTGCAGATCGGACTGGCCCCGCTCGAGGACTTCGCGTACCCGTTCGCGGGGGTGCTCCTGCTGCCGGCGCTGTGGTTGTTGCTCGGTGGTGCCCGCCAAGAACGCGGTGCCCGTGAAGAACGTCGTGCCGGCGACGGACGCGGGTCGCACGACGGACGCGGCGCTCGCGGTGCCCGAACGCCGGAGGCTGAGGAAAGGGGAGTCCGTGCTGAGTAAGCTCTTCTGGGCCTCGCGCCCCCTGAGCTGGGTGAACACCGCGTACCCGTTCACCGCGGCGGTGCTGTTGACCGGGGGCATCCCGTGGTGGCTCGTGGTGCTCGGCACGGTGTTCTTCCTGGTGCCCTACAACCTGGCCATGTACGGCATCAACGACGTCTTCGACTACGAGTCCGATCTGCGCAATCCCCGCAAGGGCGGTGTGGAGGGTGCTGTGGTGGACCGTGCCGCGCAGCGCCCCGTGTTGCTGGCCTCGTGCCTGGTCCCGGTGCCTTTCGTCCTGGTGCTCCTGGGGTACGCGGTGGCCACGGGCAACTGGGTGTCCATCGCGGTGCTCGCGGTCTCGCTGTTCGCCGTGGTGGCGTACTCGTGGGCCGGGCTGCGGTTCAAGGAACGCCCGTTCGTGGACGCGATGACGAGTGCCACCCACTTCGTCTCGCCCGCGGTCTACGGCCTGACGCTGGCGGGCGCCACGTTCACACCGGGACTGTGGGCGCTGCTCATCGGGTTCTTCCTGTGGGGCATGGCCTCCCAGATGTTCGGCGCGGTCCAGGACGTGGTCCCGGACCGGGAGGGCGGACTCGCGTCCGTGGCCACGGTGCTCGGGGCCCGGCCCACCGTGTGGGTGGCCGCGCTGCTGTACGCCCTGGCGGGCGGGCTCATGGTGTTCACCGAGTGGCCAGGCCAGCTCGCCGCACTGCTCGCGGTGCCGTACCTGCTCAACGTGCTGCGCTTCAGCGGTGTCACGGACACCGATTCCGGGCGGGCCAACGCGGGGTGGAAGACCTTCCTGTGGTTGAACTACCTCACCGGTTTCCTGGTGACCATGCTGCTCATCTGGTGGGCCGCGGTGCGCCCGGTCTGACCCCGGCCGGTCGCTCGACGCCGCTCGTCCCCTCCCGGGGGCGGGCGGCGTCGTCGTTCTCGTCCTGATCCGATCCGTGAACCCTTGACCGCCTCGCCGGTTATGTGGTTCATTAGTAGAGTAATGAACCAAGGAGCTGGAAGTTCTCCATGACACCCAAACAAGACGGTCGCCCGATCTTCATGGTCCTGGCCGATCAGATCGCGGACGACATCCTCCAGGGCAACTACCCGGTGGATTCCGCGGTGCCATCCACCAACGAACTCGCCGCGTTCTACCGCATCAACCCCGCGACGGCGGGGAAAGCGCTGGGACGCTTGGTGGATCAGGGAGTCCTGGAGCGGCGTCGTGGGATCGGGACGTTCGTGGCCGCGGATGGCCCGGACATCCTGCGAGCGCAGCGCCGGGAGGCGTTCCATGAAGACTTCATCCAACCCGCCGTGGCCGAGGCCCGAAGGCTCGGACTCACACTCGACGACATGGTCGCACTCATCAGAAAGGTCTCGCCATGATTTCTCCCGTACGACACACGGATCACCGCGAGAGCGCGCCGGGGCAGGGGATCCGGATCAGGAACTTGAACAAGTCCTTCGGCAAGAAGCACGTGCTGCGGGACATCACCGTGGATTTCGCGCCCGATCGGGTGCACGGGCTGCTCGGGGCCAACGGCGTGGGTAAGACCACGCTGATGTCCGTGATCCTCAATCACACGTTCCGCAGCTCCGGTGAGGTGCTGATCGACGGTGAGGATCCGCGGGAGAACGCGCGGTTGCTCGAACGCACGTGCTTCGTCCACGAGGACCAGAAGTTCCACGACGACGACACCCCGGCCTCCCTGCTGCGCATCCTGCCCACGTTCTACCCCACGTGGGACACCGACCTGGCCGAGCGCCTGGCGCCCCGGTTCAAGCTGCCGATGAGCACGCGCACCACCAAGCTCTCCCGCGGGCAGCGCAGCGCGCTGGCGATCGTCATCTCGCTGGCCGCGCGGGCGCCGTACACCTTCATGGACGAGCCGTACCTGGGGCTCGACCCCGGGCACCGAGCCCTGTTCTACGAGGAGTTCGCCCGCGCCATGGCCGAACACCCGCGCACCGTGATCCTCTCCACGCACCTGATCGACGAGGTGTCCGACCTGCTCGAGAACGTGGTCATGATCGAGGACGGCCGGGTCACAGTGGACGCGGACATCGACGACGCCCGGGACAGCGCGTTCGTGCTGCGCGGACTCGAACCCGTGGTCCGGGACGTCGTGGGCGCTCGCAGGGTCCTGCGCGAGTACCGACTCGGCAACATCCTCTCCGTCACCGTGGACGGCACCGCGACCGCCGAGGACCGGCGCCGCGCGGACGCCGCCAATGTCTCGGTGGAACCCGTCACCTTGCAGGAACTCGTGGCCGCGCGGGGCATGCGCGGCACCGACGACGCAGAAATGAGTGTGTGATGCAGTACGCCCGCCGGAACCTCGCGCTGTACCTGACCAACCGACTCAACTCCTTCGTGGTGGCCCCGGCCATCCTGGTCCTGGTCGCGATCCTCACGGTCGTGATCGGGCTGATCATCGGCATCCGCACCGGTCTGCCCCTACCGCAGCCGGTCCAGGACGGATTCCAAGCCAACCTGGCCGTGTTCTGGGCCCTCCCGGGCTTCCTGATCTCCCACGGCGCGCTGACCGCCAACCGGGGTTTCGCCGGCGCGCTCGCGTTCGGCAGCACCCGCCGGAACTTCTGGGCGGGCACGGCCATGGGTTTCATGATCACGTCCCTGGTGGTCGCGGCCGTGGGTCTCGTGATTCTGGCCGCGGAGGCCGCGACCGGGTTCGGGCTGGGGATCAGTTTCCTCACCATTCACGCCCTGGGTGACGGCAACCCCCTGATCGTGGCCGTGACATTGTTCCTGCTGAGTCTCATGAGCCTCTTCGCGGGCATGAGTTTCGGCGGGATCTACCGCGCGGCCGGGGTGATCTGGACCGTGATCTCGATCGTGGCCGTGGTGCTCGTGGCACTGGGTCTGCTCGCCGCGATCGTGGCCTGGCCGGACTTGTGGTTGGACCTCGCGAGCGAGCTCGGACGGTGGGGCATCCCGCTCGGCCTCGTGGTCGTCACGCTGATCGCCGGTCTCGCGAGCCGCGCGGTGGTGCGGTACGCGGAGATCTGAGCTCCCGGTACGACGCCGCTCGCTCCCTTCCCGGGGGTGGGCGACGTCGTCGTGTGCGGGCCGTGTCGTGCGGGCGGTGCGTGGACTGCATCCCTGACATCACCCGCTCCCGGGCCCACCCCACCTGACATCATGGCCCCATGAGCCGATCGACATTCACCACGCACACCGCCCACGTCAACGACACCGAGCTGGCCTACACGGACGAGGGCCGGGGCGAGTCCGTCGTGCTGCTGCACGGCCACGCGTACGACCGCTCCATGTGGGACGGGCAGGTCACGACTCTCGCGGAGCAGGGTTGGCGCGTGATCGCCCCGGACCTGCGCGGGTTCGGCGAGTCCCAGGTCACCGAGGGGATCGTGTACACCGAGGAGTTCGCCGCGGACATCGTCGCGCTGCTGGATGAGCTCGGCCTGGAGACCGTGATCCTGTTGGGCTTCTCGATGTCCGGGCAGGTGGCCATGCAGATCACCGCGTCGTACCCCGAACGGGTGAGCGCGCTGATCATCAACGACACGGTGCCCACGTCCGAGGACGCGGCGGGGCGGCGGCGTCGTCATGTGGCGGCGGACGGGATCGTGCGGGACGGCATGGAGACCTACGCGCAGAACGTGCTGTCCAAGATGATCGCGGAGGAGAACGTGGAGCGGCTGCCGGAGGTCGCCGAGCGCGTGCGTGAGATGATCCGGACCGCCCCGCTCGAGGGCTCCACCGCGGCCATGCGCGGGCGCGCCGAACGCAACGACTTCACCGAGACGCTGCGCGCGTGGGAGAAGCCCGCGCTCGTGATCGTGGGGGACTCGGACGCGTTCGACAACGGCGCGGGCCAGGTCATGAGCGAGCTGCTGGGCCACGGTGAGCTCGCGGTGGTCCCCGCGAGCGGGCACACGCCCAACATGGAGAACCCCTCGGAGTACGACGCCGCTCTGGGTGCCTTCCTCTCGCGCCTCCTCTGATCGGGCGGCTTGCGGGTGCCGCTCACGGGCGGAATGGCGGGCGAACATCTGAGTCCCGATAATGCCTCGGAATCGCGATCCGGGCGCTTTATCGGGGCATGGATGTGCCCGGGGATGCCCGGCGCTCAGCTCCAGTTGTCGGCGAGCAACTCCATGGCTGTGAGGACGTCCGGTTGGCGCGTAGCGGTGGGGGAGATCATCAGCTCGTCCGCATCAGCGTGTTCTGCGAACCGGTGCAGGTAGTCCACCACGGTGTCCGGGGTGCCCGCGCCGGTGTAACTGAGCATGTGCAGGATCTGGGCGGCAGCGGGGGAGGCCATGACCATGTCCATCTCCTCGTCCGTGAACTCCCGGCCGCGGCCCACCATGGCCCTAACCCGGGAGCGCTGGGTCGCTTCCAACTGACGGGCGGCCTCCTGCGCGTCCTCGGAAATGATCACGTTCACCGCGGCGATCACGTACGGCTCCGCGAGCTGTTCGGACGGCTGGAACTGGGACCGGTACGCGGCCACGGCGTCCACGAGGGCGTCCGGCGCGAAGTGCGATGCGAACGCATAGGGCAGCCCGTAGGCCGCGGCCAGCTGGGCCCCGAACAGGGACGAGCCCAGGATGGTCAGCGGCACGTCGGTCCCCGCACCCGGCATCGCCTGCACGCCCGGGATGAGTGAGTTGCCGGTCAGGTAGCCCCGCAGTTCCTTGACGTCCTGGGGGAAGCTCTCGGCGGATTCGGGGGAACGACGCAGTGCGCGCAGCGTGCGCGGATCCGTCCCCGGGGCGCGGCCGAGCCCCAGGTCGATCCGGCCGGGATGCAGCTCCGCGAGGGTGCCGAACTGTTCCGCGATCGTGAGCGGGGAGTGATTGGGCAGCATGACGCCGCCCGAACCGAGCCGGATGCGTTCCGTGTGCGCGGCCACGTGGGCGATCAACACTGCCGGTGCGGAGGACGCGATCGTGGGCATGTTGTGGTGCTCCGCGTACCAGACCCGCGTGTATCCCAACCGCTCCGCGTGCCGGGCAAGGGTCACGGAATCCGCGAAACTCTCACCCACCGATTGGTTCTCGCGCACGGTGGCGAAGTCGATGACCGATAGGGGCAGTGCCATGAATGAAACCCTTTCCAGAGAAAACTTGCTGTAGGAATAACGGGCTCACGGGGCCCGATATTCCGCGGGCCGCTGCTCTCCCGGGTGTGCTGAACGGGTTGCCCGGGGTGGGAGGGGATGAGCGGGGGAGCGGGATGAGGGAGCGCCTACCGGCAGACTCGGGGCCACCACCGGACCCGGACTTGCCGGTTCAGTTCTCGGGGCGCCCTGCTCGGATCGCCCCAGCCGGCGCCTGGCGGCGCGCGTTGTGGGTGTCGGGGGTCGGTCATAGGCTCACGGGCATGGCCGAGTACGAGGTCACCGAGCTGTTCACCGTCCCCCGCGAGCCCACCGTGCTCGCGCCCGGGGCCGTGCACGTTCCCGATTGGCTCCCCGTCGCCCGGCAGCACGATCTCGTGGCCGCGTGCCGTGACTGGGTGCGCTCGGCCCCCATGCGTCACCAGGTGATGCCGGGCGGCGGTCGGATGTCCGTGCAGTCGGTCATGCTCGGCGCGAATCGGACCCCCTACCGCTACGGGGCCACCGGGGGAGCGGAGGTCGCGGCCCTGCCGGACTGGCTCGTGGACCTGGGTGCGCGGGCCGTGGCGGACGCGTACGGGGTGGTGGACGCGGGAGATGTGGGCGTCCCCGAAGTCGAGGACGTCGTCCGCGGTTTCGTCCCCGACTCCGCGCTGGTCAACTACTACGACGGCGCCGCGCACATGGGGATGCACCAGGACAAGGACGAGTTCTCGGCGGCGCCCATCGTGTCCCTGTCCCTGGGGGACACATGCACGTTCCGCTTCGGCAACACCGAGACCCGCACGGCTCCGTACCGGGACGTGGAACTGCGCTCGGGGGACCTGTTCGTGTTCGGCGGACCCTCCCGGTACGCGTTCCACGGCGTGCCCAAAGTGTTCCCCGGCACGGGTGGCCTGCACCTGGGGTTGAAGAACGGCGGGCGGTTGAACATCACGCTACGCATGACGGGTGGACACCGGCGAGCGCGCTGACGTGCTGAGAGCGACCCCGTCTGTCGGCAGACGGGGTCGGGCGCCCCGCTCGAACGCGAGGGTCTGCGCGCGGCTCGGCCACGAGAACCGGTGCCCCGCTCGGACCCGGGGCCGCGACGGGCGCGATGACACACTGGGGTCATGCAGAACGAGACCCTGGATCCCAGCCCCACGGACGTGCAGGTGGAGCGCTATCGCACCCTGGCCGCCGATCACGCGGTGGGGGTGGGCGTGGTGTGCTCGCGCTACCGGGGCAAGGACCACGCGATCACCGTCACGGCGTTCGCGGACGTCTCCTACGATCCGCCCACCATGCTCGTGTGCCTGTACGACATGGGGCGGATGTGCGAGGCCGTGGAGGGCTCCGGATCCTGGGCCCTGTCCCTGCTGAACGCGGATCAGCGCTCCGTGGCGAATTGGCTCGCGAGTCCGGGCAACCCCGTGGACGGACTGCTGGACACCGTCCCGTTCCACCGCACCGAGCGCACGGGGACGCCTGTGATCGACGGGTGCCTGAGCTGGTTCGAGCTGGACACCGTGTCCACCCACACCGCGGCAACCCACCTGGTGGTCGTGGGGCGTGTCACGGCCATGGGCCGAGGGGTGGACGCGGGTGCCGCGGACCGTCCCCTGATCCATTTCGCGAGGGAGTACAAGAGCATCGGGTGATCCCGGCCGCGGGTGGGCGTACGGTGAGAAGTGGGGGATCGCTCGTCGCACGGTGCGCAGTGGTGGTGTCCCCCCAATGTGACGTCTCATTGCGCCGTGTGGCCCAGAATGTGGACTACGAAATCATGTGTTGGACATGAGATGCCTGGCAGGATTTAGCCTGTCCGGATAACGGCGGCCGGACCGCCGATCCGGGAACACAGCCGTGTGAGAGGACCCACCATGCCGGACCGCGTCAGCCAGAACACCTCAGCAGATCCCGAGACCCCCGACCCCGGCCAGGGGTTGGACGGTGTCCCGGCATCCGGGGGTGAGGCAGAACGGGTCGCCGCACATGCCGTGGACCTCGTGGCCCCCACGGAGGCGCTGCACAGCGATCCGCGCCTGACGGAAGGGTTCAAGTCCGCGTTCGGTCAGCATCCCGCGGGCATCGCGATCATCACGGTCGCCGGGCCGGAAGGCCCCGTGGGCCTCACGGCGTCCTCCGTCTCCTCCATCTCCGCCGACCCCCCGATCCTCGGCTTCTCGCTGCAGGCCAAGCGCGGTTCAGCGGCCGTCGTGGCAACGGCCGATTCCTTCGTGGTGCATTTCCTGGATTCGGACAACGTGGAACTCGCACGATCCTTCGCCATTTCGGGTGCACCCCGTTTCGGGGACGACATGGAGTGGACCACGCTGTCCACAGGCGAGCCCCGCTTGCTCGGGGTGCGCCGCGTGCTGAGGGCCATCCCGCTCGCGCGGATCAAGGCCGGGCCGGCGCTCGTGTTCAATGCCGCCGTCGTGGAGGTCCTGGGTGAAGAGGGCTCGGGCAGCCCGCTTGTGTACCACCAGCGGCAGTTCCACGGCCTCAGCGACAGCTCGGTGCTGGACCTGCACCTCTGACGGGCGGGCCTTCGCCGTGCCGTGTGTGACGCTGTTCACCCAAAGTTTTCTCCAGAATAGGTTGACGCATCAAACAGCGGGTCGTAAATTAGTTTCCGAAGCAACCAATTGGGCCGTCCGACGACGGCCCGCCCGATGCCAAGGAGAAACGAATGACCACGCTCGAAGGTATGACCCCCGGAACCTGGACCCTGGACCCCGCCCACACGGAGGTCGCGTTCTCCGTCCGCCACGCCGGTATCTCCAAGGTGCGCGGTGTGTTCAGCGACGTCTCCGGTGAACTCAACGTGGCCGAGGACGCTTCCCAGTCCAACGGCCAGGTGGCCGTGGGGATGAACTCCGTGGACACCAAGAACGAGACCCGCGACAACCACGTGCGCTCGGCCGAGTTCTTCGACGTGGAGAACCACCCGCAGATGACCTACAAGATCACCGGCCTGGAGCTCAACGACGGTGAGGGCACCGTGACCGGCGAGCTCACCCTGCGTGGCGTGACCAAGCCCGTGAAGCTGGACGCCGAGTTCAACGGCGTGGCCGTGGACGCCTTCGGCACCACCCGCGCGGGCTTCACCGCCTCCACCTCGATCTCCCGCAAGGAGTTCAACGTGACCTGGAACGCCGCTCTCGAGGCCGGCGGGGTCATGGTCTCCGACAAGGTGCGCATCGACCTGGACGTGGAGTTCACCGCTCCGGAGTCCACCAACTGAACGACTCGCACCTGAGCATCTCGCGCCCGAGCGACTCGCTCCCCGCGTGAACAGTGCCCCACCGGTTGTACGACCGATGGGGCACTTGCGTTCCGCGGGGCAGGAGCGCGGCTAGCGCAACGACTGCACGATGAAGTAGATCAGCGGCACGAGCACGAGTCCCACGAGCGCGATGCGCCGCACCCGCACCTCCATACGCGCGGGGTTGATCCGGTACCCCTCGCGGCGGGTTTCGTTCGCGCCTCGGCGCGACGACGCCTCGGACAGGGGCCCCGGAGCGGCGTCGTCGTCCGGGAAGTTCCGATCGGGGGGCCCGGCGCCCCGCCCGTCATCGGGCGACGGGGGGTGAGGGGAAGTGTTCACGAGGCCTCCTGCGGGGCGCGAGTGCGGATCGGTGGCAGGGTCAACGCCATCTGGTGGTCATGATGAGCCCCGCCAGCATGAACCCGAGCCCGATCACCAGATTCCACACGCTGATCCCGGGGATGGGCACCATGCCTTGGAACAGGTAGTAGGTGATGATCCACAACAGCCCTAGGATCATCAACCCGATCATGACCACCTTGTACCACAGCGGCGTGGGCTGGTAGTCGGTGGACCGGCGCTCGCGCTTCTCCGCCTTGGCGGCCTTCGCCGCACGACGTCGCTCGTCCCGCTGCAGCTTCTTGCGCGCCGCGGGCGTCTCCGCGTCCTCGCTCGTATCGGACGTGCCGACGCCCGGCTCGTCGGTGGACCCGGCCTCGCCGGACGCGTCCGCTCCGGACGTACCGGCCCGGGCCCCCTTCATGCCGGATTCGTTCGCTACAGCGGTCCCGGAAGCGGACACGGATGCCGCGGCCGCCCGCTTCTTCCCTGCCCGGCCCTTACCGACGGACGTCGTCTTGCCAGCGGGCACAGCCGGGTCACCGGACGCATCCCCGGTACCGGGCGCAGCGGCGTCGTCGGCGAGACCGTGGTCGGTCGCCGCATCCTTGGTGGAGACGGCCGAGGACCCGGATTTGCGCGCGGCAGAACGCTCGAAGGACGCGGCGGCGCTGTTGCGGGGAAGGATCTCCGCCGCGAGGGCGGCGAGTTCGCGGTCCCGTTCCGTGAGGGCGAAGTCCTGTGTGTCGTCCTGCGACTTACGGGATCGACCGAAGCGCTTCTTGGGCTCAGACACTGGCGTTCTTTCCTCCTGCTGCGTGGGCACCACGTCCGGGCGTGGCCCGGGGGTGGGTTCGCGGCCGTGGCGGCCCGCGGGTGCGGCGGGGACCGGTTCCTGCCGCGAGATCGGCGTTCAGTCTATCCGCCCGAGCGGGCGTAGACTGGCGCGAGTTCTGTCAATTGGTGAACGCGCAGGAGTTCTTGAGTGTCTGTGAAGATTCTCGTCGTGGATAACTACGACAGCTTTGTCTACACCTTGGTGGGGTATCTGCAGCAATTGGGGGCCCAGACGACCGTGGTGCGCAACGACGACCTGGACGTCGCCGCGGCCACCGCTCTCGCCGGTGAACACCAGGGTGTCCTGCTGTCCCCCGGCCCCGGTGCCCCCGCGGAGGCCGGCGTGTGCGCGGACCTGATCCGCTGGGCGGAGCACACCAGGACACCGTTGCTCGGCGTGTGCCTGGGCCACCAGGCGCTCGGTGAGGTCTACGGCGCTCGCGTGGGCCACGCCCAACAGCTCATGCACGGCAAGACGTCCCAGTTGGTGCACCACGGGGACAGCGTCTTCGCCTCGGTCCCGTCGCCGTTCACCGCGACCCGGTACCACTCGCTCGCCGTGGCCGCGGACACCGTCCCGGACTGCCTCAAGGTCACCGCGACCACCGACGACGGGCAGGTGGTCATGGGTCTCAAGCACCGCTCCGCCCCGCTGCACGGTGTGCAGTTCCACCCCGAGTCCGTGCTCACGGAGGGTGGCTACCTCATGCTCGGCAACTGGCTCGAGGAAGTGGGCCAGCACGGTGCCGCCGCGGCGGCCGCGGGGTTGTCCCCGCTCATGACCGCCTGAGAACCAGTTCCGTCAGAGGCACCCGGACCGCACACTCCGTCGGAGCGAGGTCCGTCGAAACAAGGCCCCGCACAGTAAGGCCCGGCCGATCTCAGCCGTCGCCCCCGCGGGATGCGGTGGGGCGACTCGTGGGCTGGGGCTGCGTGGGTTGCGGTGCGGCATCCGTGGGTTCGGCGGGAGTCGTGGGTTCCGCCGTGGGCTCGTCCTCGTTCGTCGGGGACGGGGTGGGGCTCGGCGTGGGCGTCACCTTCCGGGCCACCGTGAGCGTGATCGTGGACCCCTGGCTCACGGAGGACCCCGCGGGAGCGGACTGCCGCAGCACCGTGCCAGCCTCAGCATCCTCGGTCTCGCGGATCTCCACGTCGTAGTTGAGTCGCACGTCGTCCGCCCGCAAGGCCTGTTCGGCCTCCGCGCGGCTGCGGCCGACGACGTCCGGGACCGTGACCTTGCCCGTGGACACCTGCAGTTTGACCGCGCTGTCCCGGGCCACCGAGGCGCCCTGTCCGGGATCGGTCGAGAGCACCACGTTGTGGGGCGCGGTGGCGCTGTTGACCGTGCTGACCGGGCCCGCCGTGAGGCCGGCCTGCTGCAGGGACTGGCGGGCGTAGTCCAAGGATTGGCCCACGAGATCGTTGGGCACGGTCACGTTCTCGGGCCCCTCGGAGACCACGACGGCCACCGAGGACCCCTGGTCCACCTGGGTCCCCGCGGCGGGGCTCATGCTGATCACGTGCTTGTCCGGCACGCTGTCACTGTGCTGCGTGGTGAACGTGGGGTTCAGCCCCGCGTCCCGCAGGGTGTTCTCCGCCGTGGTGCTGTCCATCCCCGTGACCTGGGGGACGCTCACCTGCGCGACCTGTTCGACCTGCTGGTCCTGCCACCACCGCACGCCCAGCACGGTTCCGCCGACCAGCAGCGCGAGCACGAGCAGCAGCACCACGGGCACGACCCACAGGGGCCTGCGACGGCGCTGTTCGTACGGCGCGGAGGCGGACGCGGGGGCGGCGACGGGCGCTGGGTCGTCGGCCGCGGCGTCGTCGTCGAACCCGCCGTACTGTGCGGAGACGGTGGGCTCGGCATCCTCGCTGCGCCCCGCGGCGGTCACGGCGGCGGCCGGGGCACCGGCACCCACCGCGGGCAGGGTCTTGGTGTGGGAATCGACGGTGTGGGTGACGTCGATGGGCTGTGTGGCCCCGAGATTGCCGGGCAGTTGCCCGCCCAGTTCACGCAGGGCCCGGCGCATCTGTCCGGCGTCCGCGAACCGGTCCCGCGGGTCCTTGGCGAGGGCGCGCTCCATGAACCGGTCCACGGCGGGCGGCAACTGCGGGTTCACCGCCGACGGCGCGGGCGGCGCGTCCCGAACGTGCTGCGCGGCGATCGCCACGGAGGATTCCCCCACGAACGGCGCGCGCCCGGTCAGCAACTCGAAGAGCACGCACGCGGCGGAGTACAGGTCCGAACGGGGATCCACCGCGGCCCCGCTGGCCTGTTCGGGGGAAAGGTACTGTGCGGTGCCGAGCACGGCCTGGGACTGGGTCAGCGCGGCCTGCGTGTCCTCCACGGCACGCGCGATCCCGAAGTCCATGACCTTGACGCTGCCGTCCGGGGTGACCTTGACGTTGGCGGGTTTGATGTCCCGGTGCACGATCCCCGCGCGGTGGCTGAAGGACAGGGCGTCCATGATGCCGAGCATGTACTCGATGGCCTGTTCCGGAGTGACCCCCGGCCCGTGCATGAGTTCCCGCAGTGTGCGCCCGGGGACGTATTCCATGACGATGTAGGGGCGCAGGACACCGTCCGGGCCCTGGGGGCGGATTTCCCCGGTGTCGTAGATGGCCACGATCGAGTGGTGGTTGAGGGACGCCACGGCGTGGGCCTCGCGCTGGAACCGCTCGTGGAACGTCTCATCCGCGGCCAGTTCCGGACGCAGGATCTTGATGGCCACGCGGCGGCCCAGGCGAACGTCCTGTCCCACGTGCACCGTGGCCATGCCACCGCGGCCGATGACCTCACCGACCTCGTACCGGTCGTTGATCAGATCCGGCAGTCCCGACGTCCCCATGCGTGTCAGCCGCCCGCGCCGCTGCCGGGAGCGCTCGGAGCCGCGAGCGCCCCGTCACCGGTGCCCTGCACGGGGTTGGACTGCCCGGATCCTGCCTCGGAGCGGGCGCTCTGATCCGTGGTCCCCTGGGCACCGGTGTCCGCCTGGGTGTTCGCCCCGTTCTGGCCGGTCTCCCCGGCGCCGTTGGTGGCTCCGTTACCGGCCCCGCCGTTGTCCGCGCCGTCGCCGTTACCGGCGCCGTTGCCCCCGCCGTTGGTGGGAGCGGTCTGTTGCGGTGCCTGGGTGTTCTGGTTCTGCTCGGGCTGTTGCTGCGGTGACTGCGTGGCACCGGTGCCCCCGGTCCCGGCCCCCGGGGTCGTCTGGGCACCCGGGGTCCACGCGACGTACATCACCACGGTGGAACCGACTTTCACCCGCGAACCGGCCGCGGGTTCCACGGAGACCACGGTGTTCTCCGCCTGACCCGTGCCCTGCTGCAGCCGCTTGTCCACGTTCACGCCCATGGCGGTGATCTCGGAGGCGACCTGGTCCGCGTCGCGGCCCACCATGTTGGCGGGCAACACCACGGTGTTCGCGGTGGGGCTCACGGTGGAGGACGTGACGGTGCCCGGTGCGGGGGAGCCGGAATCGTCCCGCGAGGAGAAGAAGTACACCCCGGCCACGGCCAGGGCCACCAGAAGTGCGAGCAGCGGCAACAACCACGCCCACACGGACGTCTTGCGCCGCTCACCCTGCGGGGTGGAACCGCGCTGCGAGCTCGGTGGCCGGTTCACGGCGTCGAACTGTGCGGTAGAGGGGTGGGCGCTGTACTTGGGGTCCGGCTGGGCCGCGGCCGCGGCCGAACCGGTCACTCCCGCGGCGGCCGTCCCGGACATGGGCCGGGTGCTCGGTCCCGAGACCGGTGCGATGGCCTCGGTGGGTTGCTCGTCGGAGAAGTCCTGGGACAGGAATGGCTGCATCCCCGGGACCATCGTGACCGCGGCCGTGACGTCCCCGCGGCGCAGCGCATCCACGGCGTTGGCGAGCTTGCCCGCGTTCTCCGGGCGTTCCTCCGGGTCCTTGGCGAGCATGGACATGATGAGGGCGCGCACCGGGTCCGGGATGGAGTCCGGCAGCGCGGGAGGGTTGTCGTTGACCTGGGCCAGGGCGATCGCGATCTGGGATTCCCCCGTGAAGGGGCGCCGGCCGGCGAGCAGTTCGTAGCCGATGATCCCCAGGGAGTAGATGTCCGAGGAGCCCGTGGCGGTCTGACCGGTGGCCTGCTCGGGGGCCAGGTACTGGGCCGTGCCCATGACCTGGCCGGTGGCCGTGAGCGGCACCTGGTCCGCCAGCCGGGCGATGCCGAAGTCGGTGACCTTGACGCGGTTGTCCGGGGTGATGATCAGGTTGCCGGGCTTCACGTCCCGGTGCACGAGCCCTTGCGCGTGCGCGGCGGCCAGGGCGCGGGCGGTCTGGCCGATGTAGTTCAAGACCGTGTCCGGGTCCAACGACTTCTGCCGGTCGATGATGTTGGACAGCGGTTCGCCGGGCACGAGTTCCATGACCAGGAACGCGGAGCCCTCGTCCTCGCCGTAGTCGAAGACGTTGGCCACACCCGGGTGGTTGAGCAGGGCGGTGTGACGGGCCTCCGCCCGGAAACGCTGCAGGAACGTGGGATCCCCGTTGTACTCGTCCTTGAGGATCTTCACCGCGACGATCCGACCCAGGACCTGATCCTTGGCCTTCCACACCTCGCCCATGCCGCCGATGGCAATTCGTTCCGTCAGGGCGTAACGGCCGCCCAGGGTGGTGTTCGACGATGGTCTCACTTGTTCAACACCGCCTCGAAGAGTTGCCGGGCACTGGGGCTGGTCAGGGAAGACCCTGTGGTGACGTCCACGTCCTCGACCACCACGGCCACCGCCAACTGGGGGTCGTCGGCGGGCGCGAATCCAGTGAACCACGAATCGTTCAATCCGTCCCTGCCGATCTCCGCCGTGCCGGTCTTCCCGGCCACCTGCACGCCGGGCACGGCCGCGCCGGACGCGATGCCGTTACTGACCACGGAGGTCATCAGGTCCTTGACGGTGCCCGCGGTCTCCGCGTCCGTGGAGCGGCGCAGCTGCTCGGCCTGGAACTGGTCGATCACGGACAGGTCCGAGGAGCGCACGGTCTTGATGAGGCTGGGACGCATCATCACACCGTCGTTGGCTATAGCCGCGGAGGCCATGGCCACCTGCAGCGGGGTGGTGCGGACGTCGTACTGTCCGATCGAGGACAGGGCGAGCTGGGCCTGGTTCATGTCCTCGGGGAACACGGACGGGGTGACCTGCAGCGGGATGTCCAGGTTCTGGCCGTAGCCGAAGTTCTGCGCGGTCTGGCGGATCTTGTCCTGGCCCAGGTCCATGGCGATGTGCGCGAACGGGGTGTTGCAGGACTGCTCGAGCGCGAAGCGCAGGTCCACCTGGGAGCGCGCGGCACACCCGCCCTGGCGGTAGTTGGGCAGGCTAACTGTCGTGTCCGGGAGCGGGAGCTCGTTGGGGTTCGGCAGCGTGGTGTCGGTCGTGTACTTTCCGGACTCCAGCGCGGCCACGGTGTCGATGATCTTGAACGTGGAACCGGGGGAGTACAGGTCCCCGCTGATCGCGCGGTTCACGAGCGGCTTGTCCGGGTCCGCGTTCAGGGACTGGGCTGCGGCGACCACCTGGTTCGTGTCGTGCGAGGACAGGGCGTTCGCGTCGTAGCTCTTGCGGGAGACCATGGCCTTGATCTCGCCGGTCTTGGGGTCCACGGCCACGATGGAGCCGTTGTGACCCTCCAGTGCGTTGTACGCGATGCGCTGCAGCTCGGGGTCCAGGGTCAGCTCCACCGAGGCGCCCTTGGGTTGGTTCCCGGAGAACAGGGACACCACGCGGTCGTAGAACTGGTCGTCGGACGCGCCCGAGAGCTGGTCACCCATGGCGGATTCGAGTCCCGTGGCCCCGTAGACCAGGGAGAAGTACCCGGTGAGGTTCGCGTACAGGGGGGAGTCCGAATAGACGCGCTGGTGCGCGAAGTCGCCGTCCGCGGGCACGGAGCGAGCGATCTCCTTCCCGCCCACGAGGATCGAGCCGCGGTCCCGGCCGAACTGTTCATACAGCGTGCGGTTGTTCCACGGGTTGGCCTGGAGGGCGTTGGCCGCGAAGAACTGCACGTACGTCAGTGTCAGTAGTAGCACCACCATGATGGCCACGGCCATGAGCCACATGCGCCGGATCGCCTTGTTCACCGGGTCCCCCCTTCCTGATCGTGCGCGTTGCCGCCGGATGCGCCGCGTTCACCGGACGACGACGCCGCGTCACCTTCGGTGCGGTCGCTCCGGGAGGCGCGCGTGGCGCCGTAGCCGGCGGAACCGCTCGAGCGATGCGTGATCCGCGAGATCGCCTCGGTCGCGGATGCCGATTCCGCCGCGCCCGGGGACGCCGCGGCGTCGTGGGATACGGACGTGGTCCGCGACAGCGACGGGGTGGGCTCCGTGGCCGGCTCCCGGCCCGGGGCGGCATCGGCGCCGTCGGTGCGGGTGCGCTCATCGTCGCGGCGTTCCTCGCGGGCGCGGAGGCGGCGCTCGAAGGTCGCGAGGTCCTCGTCCGTGGCGGGACCGGTGACCACGGGGCGCCGCGCGCTGTGGGAGATGGCCAGCAGGATCGCCACGATGATCCAGTTGGACAGCAGGGACGACCCACCGGCGGACATGAACGGGGTGGTCAGACCGGTCAGCGGCAGCAACCGCGTGACACCGCCGATCACCACGAGCAACTGCAGCACCATGAGCGAGGACAGGCCCGCGGCCAACAGCTTGCCGAACGCATCACGGGTACCCAGGGCCGCGCGCAACCCGCGGGTCGCGAAGAGCAGGAACATCACCAGGATCGCGCCGAGCCCGATCAGCCCGAGCTCCTCACCGAACGCCGTGATGATCATGTCCGAATTGGAATAGGAGACCAGGTCCGGGCGCCCCTGGCCCAGGCCCTGACCGAACAGTCCGCCGGAGGCCAGACCGAACAGTCCCTGCACGATCTGCGCCGAGCCACCGGGGGAGCGGTTGTAGACGTCCGGGTTGAAGGCGTCCAGCCACGCGTCCAGGCGCAGGGCCACGTGGGAGAACATGCGGCTCGCGGCGAAACCTCCCACGGCCATGAGCAGCACGCCCAACACGATCCAGCCCAGGCGTCCCGTGGCCAGGTAGACCATGGCCAGGAACAGGCCGAAGAACATGATGGCGGTACCCATGTCCTTCTGCAGCACCAGCACGCCGATCGCGATCACCCACGCCGCGAGCATGGGGGCGATGTCCCGGAACCGCGGCAGGCGCACGGGGCCGATCTTGCGCCCAGCCAGCAGGATCAGGTCCCGGTTGGTCGAGAGGTAGCCCGCGAAGAAGATGGCCAGCGTGATCTTGGCGATCTCACCGGGCTGGAACGTGCGCCCGGCCACCGAGATCCACAGTCGGGCGCCGTTGATCTCCACGCCGAGGCCCGGGATCATGGGCAGCAGCAGGAGCACGGCGGAGAGCAGCAACATGATGTACGTGACGTTGCGCAGTCGCCGGTGGTCCTTGAGCAACCACAGCACCACGCAGCACGCGAGCATGGCCACGCCGGTCCACACCACCTGGGTGTTGGCGGCACTCTGGTTGGTGGACAGGTCGATGCGGTGGATCATCGCCAGCCCGAGCCCGTTGAGCGCCACGGCCAGCGGGAGCAGGTAGGGGTCCGCGTAGCGCGCCCGGATCCACAGCACCACGTGCACCAGCAGGGCGCCCACGCCCAGCACGGTACCGCTCATGATGATGTGGCGGGGATCCGCTTGGGCGCGTTCGGGATCCACCAGGATGTTGGCGCTCACGCCGATCGCCAGGGCCACGAGCAGCAACAGTAACTCGGTGATCCGCCGCGGCCTGGGGCGCACGGGAGCCTCTGTGCCGCGCTCGGGCGCGGCGTTCACGGTCGAACTCATCGGTTCTCACCCCCGGGGGACGTGCGCGGGGTGGCCGAGCCACTCGGCGACGCGCTCGCGGACGGGTTCGGTGTGGGGGTCGTGACCGTCACCCGGCCCGTGGGGCGGGGTTCGGGTCCGCGCGAGGACTCCAGGTCCGCGACGATCTGTTCGGCCTCCTCGCGGCTGCCCGCGGGGATCGTGGCGCGCACGCGGTCCTGCGCGTACTGGGACAGGGAGTCCACGGGGATCTCGGTGGTCGCGCTCAACTCGCTCAGCGAAATGGGACCCAGGGACTGCGAGACCCCCTGGAACACGGCCACGTGACCCCGGTCCTCACCCACGTAGTACTGGGACGAGGTCCACGCGCGCGCACCCCACCCGCCGAGCAGCAGGGCGAGGGCGAGCACGACGACGCCCACGATCCACGCCGCACGACGGCGTTTGGTCCCGCGCGCGGGGTCGTCACCCTTGCGACGCAACAGGCTGCGTACCTCGGCGGGATCGGTGGTCACGTCCAGCGTGGAGGTCGCGAGCATCGTGGCGCGGCGCTGGATCGCCGAGTCCGAGACGGTAGGGATGCGCCCCGTCTGGGTCGCGTTCGCCGCGGCACCCACGAGCAGGTGGGGACGCTCGGCCAGGTCCCGGCGCAGCACGGAGGCCGAGGACTGGGTGGGCTGCGATGTGGTGTGGGGGTAGCCGGGTTCGCGGTAGTCGGTGCCGCCGCCGGCCACGGGGGAGTCCATGGGTCCGTCCCAATGCTCCACCTCGGACTCGCTCATGAGTTGCTCGTCCGACGTGCGGGACTGATCCGGTACGGCCCCCTGGCTCTCCCCGGTCATGGGGTGGGCCTCGCTGCCCTGGGGGATCTCGTCCACCTGCACCACAACCACGGTCACGTTGTCCGGGGCCCCGCGGTCCAGGGTCAGTTCCACGAGAGAGTTCACGATCTGGTTCAGATCCCCCGTGGAGCGCATCACGTTCTCGATGGTCTGAGCGTTCACCACCGCGTTGAGGCCGTCGGAGCACAGCAACCAGCGCTCACCCACGGCCGGGCGCACGGTGCGCACCTCGAGTTCGGGGGAGGCGTCCACGTCACCGAGCACCCGCATGAGCACGTTCTTGTGGGGGTGGGTCTCGGCCTCCTCGGGCTGCAACCGGCCTTCGTCGATCAGCCGCTGGACGAACGTGTGGTCGGTAGTGACCTGCTCGAAACCCTCGGCCTCGGACAACCGGTACGCGCGGGAGTCCCCGATGTGCGCCACGCAGATCACGTCCCCGTCGATCAGCAGGGACGTCACGGTGGTGCCCATCCCGCCCAACCGTGGATTGGACTGTACGAGTTTCGCGAGGTTCTGGTTGGCGTTCTGGATCTCGTCCGCGAGCACGGTCTCGGCGTCGCCGTCGTAGCCGCCGTGGTCCAGGTGGGTCAGGTCGATCACCGCGGAGGCCGAGGCGACGTCACCCCCCACGTGACCACCCATCCCGTCCGCGACGACGGCCAGGTAGCGGCCGGCGTAGGCGGAGTCGTCGTTCTTGGAACGGGCCCGGCCCACGTCGGAGCGAGCAGCATATCGGAAAGCAATGGGCATGGGCTACGGCCTCAGTTCCATCACGGTGCGCCCCACCCGGAACCGGGCACCCGGGTCCACCACGGTGGCGCGGGACAGTCGCTGGTCCTGTAGGTAGGTGCCGTTCGTGGACCCGAGGTCCTCCAGGAACCACTTGGATCCCTGCGCGAACAGGCGGGCGTGGCGCCCCGAGGCGTAGTCGTCCTCGAGCGGGATGGTGGCCTCTGCGGAACGGCCCAGCATCACGGGGGCCGATCCCAGTTGGAAGCTACGCCCGGCGAGCGGGCCGTCCACGACCACGAGCTGTTGCGCGCGCGTACGCGCACCCCCGGTGGTGGGGGCGGCGGGGCGGGGGTTCTGGGGTGCCTCCTGGCGGGGTTCCCGTGCGCGGGCGTCACGCAGTTTCTCGCGGCCACCGCGCACGGCCGCGCGGGCCTTGCCGCCCACGGTCAGGTCACGCGCCTGGGAGAAGACCACGGCGGCGACGAAGATCCACAGCAGCGCCAGGAATCCGTAGCGCAGCAGGGTCACGGTCAGTTCGGACACGTCAGCGCCTCTCCCTCGGGAGCATCAGTCGGAAGGTCAACCTGGTGCGCCCCACGGTGATCACGGAACCGTCCACGAGCTGGGCCCTGCCCTGGATCCGCTGGCCGTCCACATAGGAACCGTTCGTGGAACCGAGGTCCACAGCCAGGAAATGGTCCCCCTGGCGCCGGATTTCGAGGTGCTCGCGGGAGACCCCCGTGTCCTCCACGGTCACGTCCGCCTGCGCGGAGCGGCCCACGCTCACGCGGTCCGCGTTGAGCGTGAAACGTTCGGCGCCCACCTGGATCACGGGCACCGGTTGCAGCCCGGCCTGGTCGTCGACCGGGTCGTGATAGCCGCCGGGAACGTGACCCGCAGCGTTGTCGTCGGCCGAATGAGCGGCTTGGCTATCGCGCGGGCGGGCGTGCGGGGCGGGCGCCGGGGGTTGGGGTGCGCGCGCGGAGGTCCCGGCGTCCGCGGGAACCTCCGGTGTGCTCGTGCGCTCGAACGAGGACAGGATGTCGAAGTGGCCGGCCTCGAGTTCGGACTGGCGCGTGAAGCTCACGCGCACCGCGCCCTGCAGGGTATAGGCCTGCGAGCGCGCGTGGCGGATGACGACGTCGCACAGTTCCTCGGCCAGTTGGACGCCCCATTCCTGGGCCCGGGGGAAGTCGTCGTCGGAGAACTCCACGGTGAAGACGTTGGGTGCCATGGTGCGGCCCGCGGGAACGGTGAAGGACTCCTGGTCCAGTTCACGGCGCAGGGCGCTTGCGATCTCCACGGCCTCGACCCGCTTGCGAGAACCCGCGGTGAAGGCGGTGCGGACCACCTTCTCGATCCCGTTCTCCAGCCCGGTCCAGAAACCCATCCCGCCTCCTTCCTCGGTCAGCCAGTGGCGCTGCGCGGCGTGCGACCGCAGGGGGCGGCGGTACACACGGTCATGGACAGTGTTCAGAATAGTAGCCGGACAGGCTGAGTGGGCGGTGACAGCGCGCGTGATCCCGCTGGGAGCGCGCCCGGCCGGGCAGGACACGGTGGCCGGCCCGGCGCGTCGCGGCGTACCGCGGTGCAGCGCGGGTGGTCAACACACTGCGACTTCTACCGACGGACCCTCGACCCGGTCCCCCGGGGCGGGCGATACTCGGGACCATGAAGCGACCCCAGAAGATCCTGACCCTCGGTTCCGCCGCACTGCTGAGCGCCTCGTTGCTCGTGGGCTGCGGGAACACCACCCAGAACCAGGCCCCCGCGCAGAACGACGCGACCCAGGGCGCCGGGGACGCCACCCCGGCGGCCACCGGCACCACGCAGGACGCGGCCACGCCCGACGCGACCGGTGCATCCCCGTCCGACACCGCGTCCGCCACGGACAGCGCCTCGCCGTCCGACAGCGCCTCGCCCACGAGCAGCGCGTCCGGCAGCGCGAGCCCGAGCGGTTCGGCGTCCGGCGCGGCCGTCAACGGCGGGCAGGCGGCCGCGCTGGCCGCCGTTGACTCCGCGCTGGCCCAGCACCAGGGTGGTGACGTGGTGGAGATCGACTACGACCGCCGCGCGGACAAGTTCGAGGTGGACCTGATCTCGGACGGTAACGCCCACCAGGTCACGGTGGACGGCACGGGCAAGAACGTCCAGGAGGACCGTGCGGACGGCCGCGCGGACGAGGACGACGTGGCCGAGCTGCGTGCCGCGTCCGTGGGCGCGAAGGACGCGATCAAGCGGGTCTTCGAGTCCGCCGAGTCCGAGTCGGGCACCAAGGTGCTGGACGAGGCCTCCCTGGACGAGGACGACGACGTCGTGCGCTGGGAAGTCGAGCTCGACATCGACAACCGGGACAAGGAGTACACGGTCAACGTGCAGAACGGCAGCGTCACCGCGCGCTGACGTCCCGGGGCGCCGCTTACATACCGTCTTGCCCCCCACGCCTGTCGCTTCGTGGGGGGGGGAGGCAGGGGCGGATCACCGGGGACGCCCCTATGAGCCGCTGACCGAGCGCCCCGCTGCACACTGACAGCGGGGCGCTCGGTGATCGCGTCGTGACTGCGACGCCGTATCAGGGCAGCGACGCGGCCAGTTCCACGGCCTCACGGATCGCGCGTTTCGCGTCCAGTTCCGCCGCCACGTGCGCGCCGCCCACCACGTGCACGGGGCGCTCCCCGTTCTCTCCCGCGAGTTCCCGGGCGAGCTCGGCGCGGGGTTCCTGGCCCGCGCACAGCACCACGGTGTCCGCGGGGATGATCCGTTCGATCCGGTCCTCGGTGTCCGGTGCGTCGGCCGACGACGCATCCCGGTGCGCGGGTGCCAGGACGTGCACGCCCTGCTCGTCGATCCGCACGTACTGCACCCCGGTCACGAACTCCACGTCCGCCATGCGCAGTTCCGCGCGGTGGATCCATCCCGTGGTGGTGCCCAGTCGCGCACCGGGTTTGCCCGCGCTGCGCTGCAGCAGGGTCACGCGGCGCACGGGTTTCGACGGCGCCGGGGCGAGCAACCCACCCCGGGCCTGCAGCGAGCGGTCCACGCCCCATTCCTCGTAGAAGTCGGCGTGCGGGTCGTGCGTGAGGAAGTGCGCGACGTCGAACCCGATACCGCCGCCGCCGACGACCGCCACGCGCTCGCCCACGGGGGCGCCCGCCAGCACCTCCTTGTAGCCGAGCACCGTGGGGCCGTCCTCCCCGGGGATGCCGGGGACGCGCGGGGTTACGCCGGTGGCCACGACCACGCGGTCCGCGAAGGCCACGTCCTGCGCGGTGGCGGTGTGCCCCGTGTGCACGGTGACCCCCAGTTCGGCCAGGCGCGTGCTGAAGTAGCGCACGGTGTGGGCGTAGTCCTCCTTGCCCGGGATGCGCAGCGCCAACTGGAACTGGCCGCCCAGCTCCGGTTGTTCCTCGAACAGGGTCACCCTGTGACCGCGCTGCGCCGCGGCCTCCGCGAAGGCCAGTCCGGCCGGTCCGGCACCCACCACCGCGATCCGCTCCGCGGTGCGCGTGGGGCCCAGCACCAGCTCGTCCTCGCGCATCGCGCGCGGGTTCACGAGGCATGACATGCGGCGGCCCGAGAAGGTGTGGTCCAGGCACGCCTGGTTGCATGCGATGCACGTGTTGATCTCCGCGGGGCGCTGCGCGCGAGCCTTGGCCACGAACTGCGGGTCCGCCAGGAACGGGCGGGCCAGGCACACGAGGTCCGCGTCCCCGCGTTCGATCACCGCTTCCCCGATCTCCGGGGTGTTGATCCGGTTGACCGCGGCCACGGGTACGCTCAGGTGCTCCCGTAATGCCCTGCTGACCCACGTGAACCCCGCGGGCGGCACGCTCGTGGCGATCGTGGGGATCCGGGCCTCGTGCCACCCGATCCCCGTGTTGATGATGGATGCCCCGGCGGCCTCGATCTCCCGGCCGAGCTCCAGGACCTGCGCGAACTGCTGGGCGTCCGGCACCAGGTCTAGGGCGGAGAGCCGGTACATGATGAGGAAGTCCGGGCCCGTGGCCTCGCGCACGCGCCGGACGATCTCGGTGGCGAACCGGCGGCGGGCGGCGTCGGACCCGCCGTACCGGTCGGTGCGCTCGTTCGTGTGGGCCACGAGGAACTCGTTGATCAGGTACCCCTCGGAGCCCATGATCTCCACGCCGTCGTAGCCCGCGCGCTGCGCGAGGTGCGCGGCGTTCGCGAAGTCCTCGACCGTGCGCTCGACCTCCGCGGTGCTCAGCTCACGCGGCGTGACCTTGTTGATGGGAGCGCGGATGGCCGACGGCGCCGCGGCGCCCTCGTGCATCGCGTACCGTCCGCTGTGCATCAGTTGCAGTGCGATCAGCCCGCCCTCCCCGTGCACCGCGTCCGTGACCGTGCGGTGGGGACCCAGCTGGTCCTCGCGGCTGAGGTGCGCGCCGCCGCGGCGGGCAGCGCCCTCCGGGTTGGGGGAGATCCCGCCCGTGACGATCAGCCCGGCGCCGCCGCGCACGCGTTCCACGTAGAAGCGCGCGAGCTCGTGCTCACCGCCCGGGACCTCCTCGAGGCCGGTGTGCATGGACCCCATGATCACGCGGTGGGGCAGGGTCAGCGAACCCACGCGCAGCGGGGACAGAAGATGGGGATAGGAACTCATCCGATACTCCAGGTCTCAGGTATTTCTTCCACCCTAGAGCCCGTGAGCTGGATCACCAATCCGACCGGGCCGCGGCAGCCACAACTGGATCACGGACCACGCCACTGCCGTGAGGGGTGCCGCCAGGGCGGCGCCGACGACGCCGTCCACGAGCGTTCCGAGCGCGATGCTGAGCAGCACCACGAGCGCGGCCCACGGTCCCGTGGTCACGAGGGCCACGAGAGCGGCCAGCGCTGCGGCGACAATCGGGCCCACGATGGGGATGAACGCTCCCAGGGACACGAGCATGGTCAGCGGGGCCGCGAGCGGCACACCGAGCAACCACAGCCGACCGCGATCGCGAGCATCTCGATCACCGCCACCGCAGCGGTGCCCCGTACGTAACCACCCAGGGTGCGCACGGTGTCCCGGTCGGTCCGGCGTAGCTCCTCGGTGTGGCGCGGCGGGAACCACCTCAGCAGGAAACCCCCGATCCGTTCGGCGTCCGCGGCGGGATGGGTCGAGGGGTCGGTTTAGGCGGAGTTCACAGCCCGCATCCGGGCGGCTCGCGGATTCCCACTCGCGTTCCGTCAGTGGGGTGTCGTGCCGCCGCACCGTAGAGGCGCTCAGGCGCCAGAGCACCGTGAAGGCGCTTCGGGACCAGAGCGCCGTCGGGCCGATCGTCCGGGCACCCCGAGGCGACGAGCGCCCCAGGGCGGTGGCTCCCGAGTGACCCCTGGTGCAATGCTCGCGTCCTTGTTATTCTGAATACATCAAAATAAGACGGCATGGCGTGGTTCCACCCCGGGACCACCGCCCCACGAGGAGGTTGTCATGGCCAAGAAATCCACGAAGAACGCCAACTACACCGTTCCGGGTCTCACCACGGAGCAGGGCCACGGTGTGGCCGAGATCCTGCAGCAGCGGCTGCACGCGCTCAACGACCTGCAACTGACCCTCAAGCACGCCCACTGGAACGTGGTGGGTCCCAACTTCATCTCCGTCCACGAGATGCTGGACCCGCAGATCGAGGAGGTCCGCGGGTACGTGGACGAGCTCGCCGAGCGCATGGCCACCCTGGGTGTGCCGCCGAACGGTCTGCCCGGCGCCATCGTGGCCGAGCGCACGTGGGACGACTACGACGTCCAGCGCGCCTCCGGCGTGGAGCACCTCGCGGCACTGGACCTCGTCTACGACGGCGTCATCACCGACCATCGGGATGCCCTGGCCCGCATCAGCGACGTGGATCCCATCACCGAGGACATGCTGATCGCCCAGGTCCGCGGGCTCGAGCTCTTCCAGTGGTTCATGCGCTCGCACATCGAGTCCGATTCCGGCGTGCTGGAGAACTCCGCCGCCCGCACGGAGAAGGACGCCGCCAAGGCCGTCAAGCGCGGCCGGGTCGCCAAAAAGAAGTAACCACACATGTAGTAGAAGGACCCCCGGATCCGCATCTTGCGGGTCCGGGGGTCCTTCCTCTGCGGTCGGGTGCCGCCGCACGCTGTCGTATGCCTTGGAGAACGACGACGCCGCTTGCGGTCACCCTGCTAAGGCGGCGCCGCGCCGTCGTCGCCGGATGGGTGACCGCGGGTCAGAACGCCAGGTTGAACACCCACACGCCCAGGGTCATGGTCGTGGCGGTGATCAGGACCAGGGCGATCAGGTTGAGCCCGATCCCGCCCTTGATCATTTGCCCGATGGTCACGTACCCGGAACCGAACGCGATGGCGTTGGGCGGGGTGGCCACCGGCAGCATGAACGCGCACGTGGCGGCGAGCGCCACGGGGATCGCCAGGAGCATGGGGTCCACGCCGATCCCCATGGCCACACCGCCGGCCACGGGCAGGAACGTGGCCGCGGTGGCCGTGTTGGACGTGAGCTCGGTGAGCAGCAGGATGCCGCCGGCCATGATGAGCACGAGCAACACCACGGGCAGTCCGCCGAGACCCTGGGCGCGCTCGCCGATCCACTCGGTGAGCCCGGAGGTGGAGAACTGCGCGGAGAGGGCCAGGCCACCGCCGAACAGCAACAGCACGCCCCACGGCAACTTGACCGCGGAGTCCCAGTCCAGCAGGCGCACGCCCGGTGCCGCACCGGCCGGGCACAGGAACAACAGCAGCCCCACGGCCATGGCGATGCCGGCGTCGGAGATGATGGGATCCGCGAAGAGCACCGGCACGAAGACCCAGGACAGCGCGGCGAGCACGAAGATGGCCAGCACGCGCTTCTCACCCGGGGACATAGGGCCGAGCTTGGCGAGTTCGTCGTTGATGAGTTCCTTGCCGCCGGGGATCTCGGTGATCTCGGGCTTGAACAACACCTTGGTCAGCAGCACCCAGCACAGTGCGAGCAGCACCACGGCCAGGGGCACGCCCACGAGCATCCACTGACCGAAACCGATCGTGATGTCGTGCGCGTCCGAGAGATAGCCGGCCATCAGGGTGTTGGGCGGGGTGCCGATGATGGTCCCCAGCGAACCGATCGACGCCGCGTACGCGATCCCGAGCATCAGCGCGGTGCCGAAGTTGGACTTGACGATCTCCCCCTTGACCTCGCTGTCCTGGGGCTCGATCTCCTCCCGTGCGGGCGCGGCGGAGGTGCCCTGGGCGGCGTCGGCACCGGAACCGATCTTGGTCACGAGCAGCAGCACGGACACGCCGATCGGCAGCATCATCACGGCGGTCGCGGTGTTGGACACCCACATGGACAGGAAGCCCGTGGCCACCATGAACCCCGCGATCATCTGTGTGGGCTTGGTACCGATCACCTTGACGGTGAGCAGGGCGATCCGCCGGTGCAGGTTCCAGCGCTGCATCGCGAGCGCGAGCAGGAACCCGCCCATGAACAGGAAGATGACGTTGTTGCCGTAGGACGCCCCGACGGCGTCGAACTTCACGTCCGTGCCGAGCGTGGGGAACACCACCAGGGGGACCAGGGCGGTCGCGGGCAACGGCAGGGCCTCGGTCATCCACCACACGCCCATGAGCACGGCCGTGGCGGCCGTGAGCCGGGCGGCGTGGGGGACGTCCTGCGGCATCAGGGTGTAGATGAGCACCGCGAGCAACAGACCGCCCGCCAGGCCGATCCAGCGCACGGTGCGGGTGCGGGGTTTCTCCGCCTCCGCCCGTTCGCCCGGGGACTGGAAGTCCACCTCCTCACCGCGGTGAGGGTCCGGGTCCATGTTCTGCAGGTGCGCGCCGGGTACGGCCGGGTGACTCATGATGTCTCCACATCGTTGTGGGGAAAAGGTCGGTCATCCCAGCGTACGGCAGCGCGGCTCAGCTGACCGTGGCCACCCGGATGGTTTCGGGCAGGGCCTTGACGGCCGCCACGACGTCGTCCGTGACACCGTTGCCGCAGTCCGTGACCAGATAGCCCATCTTCCCCTTGGTCACGAGCTGCTGGCGGTCCACGTTGATCCCGTGCTCGCCGAGCACCGCGTTCACGCGAGCCAGCACGCCGGGCAGGTTGCTGTGGATGTGCAGCAACCGGGTGCCGTGGATGTGGGGGTCCAGCTGCACCTCGGGGAAGTTCACGGACAGGCTCGTGGTGCCGTAGCGGCAGTAGTCGATGAGCTTGCCGGAGACGAAACCGCCGATGTTCTCCTGGGCCTCCGCCGTGGAACCACCCACGTGCGGGGTGAGGATCACATTGGGCAGCCCCTGCAGCGAGGACTCGAACGCCTCGCCGGCGACCTTGGGTTCGGACGGGTAGACGTCCAGGCCCGCCCCGGCCAGGTGGCCGGAGACGAGGGCCTCGCGCAGGGCCTCGATGTCCACCACGTGACCACGGGACAGGTTGAGGAACAGGGAACGGGGGCGCATCTGGCGGAACTGCTCCCGGCCGAACATGTTGGTGTTGCTCTCGCGCCCGTCCACGTGCAGGGTCACGGTCTCCACCGTGTTCAGCAGTTGCTCCAGGGAATCGCACTTGGTCGCGTTGCCCATGGCCAGGCGGTCCACGATGTCGTAGAAGTAGACGTTCATCCCGAAGGCCTCCGCCACGACCGACAATTGCTTGCCGATGTTGCCGTAGCCCACAATCCCCAGGGTGCGGCCCCGCACCTCGTGGGAGCCCTTGGCGGACTTGTCCCACACGCCCTGGTGCATCCCGGAGTTCTTGTCCGTGAGGTGACGCGCCAGCGCGATGATCTCACCCAGCGCGAGCTCCACCACGGAACGCGTGTTGGAGTACGGCGCGTTGAACACGGCCGTGGCGGTGTCCGTGGCGGCGGTGAGATCGATCTGGTTGGTCCCGATGCAGAACGCACCCACGGCCTTGAGGGTGGGGTGCGCCTCGAACACTTCGCGGGTCACGCGCGTCTTGGAGCGGATCCCCAGCAGGTCCACGCCGTCCAGCGCGGCCATCAGTTCCTGCGGGTCCAGGGCACCCTTGCGGGTCTCTACCTCGAAGCCGCGGCTGCGCAGCGAGTCGACGGCGTCGGTATGAATGTTCTCGAGCAGTAAGGCCTTCACCCGTCCATCCTATGGGGTGGGGCGCGGGCGCCCCATTTCACGACGTAGCATTCCGGGTCACCCCCGAGCGCGGCGTTCGCGCGCGGGGTGACCCGGCGGCGTCGTCCTCCGGGACCGCGCCGTCCGCTCAGTCCCGGTACGCGCCCAGCAGCTTCTCGACGACGGCGCGCATCCCGTACTCGCGCGCGATCGTGTCCGCGGCCGCCCGACCCGCTCGCCGTCGCCGCTCGGGATCGGCGATCAGCTGCGCGAGGGCATCTTCGAGGGGTGGCTGGGTGTCGTCCACGACCGCGCCGGACCCCGTTCGCGCGACCGTGGGCGCGAGCCCGCACGTGTCCGTCACGACCACGGGCAGTCCCGCGGACATGGCCTCGAGAACCGACATGGGGTACGGCTCGTGGACGGAGGGTAGGACGTACACGTCCGATTCCGCCATCCACCGCGCCGCGCCCGCGGAGTCCACCGGGCCGGCCCACGAGAGGCGCTCGCCGAGGCCCGCGGCCGCGATCGCCGCGCGCACCGCGTCCCCCTGGCCCTCATCCGGGCCCACGAGCGTGAACGTGGCGCGCGGGAACCGCTCGGCCAGGGATCGCGCGGCGGCCACGAACGCGAGCGGACGCTTGCGATCCTGCAGACGCGCGAGGAACAGCACGCGACACTCGTCGTCTTCCCGCGGCACGCGGGGGCGCGAGGATACGGGCATCCCATTGTGCAGTTCCATGAGGTTCACGGGCCCGCGGGCGACCTCGGTGAGGTCCTGTTCCTCCTGAGGGGTGAGATAGCAGACCCGGTGCGCGTCCCGCAGCACCCGTCGGGTCAGCAGGGCGTCCAGGGGCCCCGCGAGGGGATTCTCGGACGGGTCGATCATCCCGTGGGTCTGCAGGACGGTTCGGGTGCCCGCGCGCTCCGCGAGCCACGCGGCCGGCAGGGTCAGCAGGTCACGCGCCGTGTGCACGTGCACCACGTCCGCGGTCGGCGCGACCCGGCGCAGCCACGACAGCATGGCCGGCGATGTGAGACCCGCGAAACCCGCACCCGGCAGGGCCTGGACGGGACGGAAGAGCTGCGTGCGCACGCCGTCGCGTTCGGTGGGCAGAGGCGCGCCCAGATCGGAGCCGGTCGCGGCGAGGATCACGTCGTGTCCGGCGTCGGCGAGCGCGCGGCACTGGTTGAGGGCCACCGTGGTGGGCCCGCCGTACGCGTTGGTGCCCGAGACCAGGGCGACGACCTGCAGGATCCGCATGCCGCTCACGCCTTCGTGGCCACGGGGGCGAGCACGCGCGCCCCGGCCGGGACGTCCCGCGTGATGAGCGCGGTGGCTCCCACGACGGCGCCCTCGCCCACCGTGACGCCGCGCAGGACGGTGGCTCGCAGGGCGATCCATGCGCCGTCGGCCACGGTGATGGGGGCGTTGTCGAACTCGAAGGCCGGGTCGTCCGCGCGGTGGCTGCCCGTGCACAGCATGGCGCCCTGCGACACGCACACGTCCGAGCCGATCGTGATGGGCTCCAGGTTGAGCAACCATGCGCCCACGCCGATCCACGAGTTCTCGCCCACGGTCAGTTTCCACGGCCAGTGGATCCGCACGTCGTGGCGGATCAGTGTGCCCTCCCCGATCTGCGCGCCGAAGGCCCGCAGGATGCGGGTGCGTACGCTCGGCGGGCACAGGACGGACCGTTGCAGCGGTTCCGCCACGAGGGCCCACGCGGCGCACTGCAGTGTTCCCCGGCCCTTGTCGTAGCCGCGGCCGGTGAAGGTGGCCAGGCGTCTCGTCGTGTGTGTCATGGTCTCCCCCTGTCGTCGAGCCGCAAATAGGGCTGCGCGCTGCGCGCAACCGGTCCGCTCTCCCCGCGGGCGCGCGGCTACGGGATCCAAGCTTGGCACACTGCGCCCGTCGATCCGCCTGCTTCTGACCCCATAAGTGGAGACACCGGGACTAATGCCGTCGCTTCGTCCTCGATATCTCCTCGACGCCGACGGGCGCCTGGGTCGGGGTCCTTGCCCGCATGCGTCCGGGAAGACTTTCCGCAACGGCGCAGGTCGCGCACTGTCTCGTTGCTGAGGGCAACGTACTTGTCGTGGGAATGATTCTGCTTCTGCGAACAGTTTTGCAGCCCTCATTTCTTGCGGGTTCAAATTGCTGTCGAGATCTGCCGATGAAGGTTTATCCCCCAATTCGGGTACAAAATAATTCTACAGAAACTATCTGCGTGTTCATCGACATGATTTCGCGCGTTAGACTGAGGCCCATTACAGGGGAGCGATGAAGAGACTGGCGGGACGTGCTCGGGGGCTGGGCAGCGTCCGAAACGAACCGTCTTTCATTGTGATCAGGGGCTGGGAGGGCACATGACGCTGCATGATTACGTCAATATTTTGAAGAAATGGTGGAAAACCGTCATCACACTGACCGTGGTGGGCTTGTTGGCCGGGGGGATCTACGCCTTGGTGTCTCCGGACATGTACAAGGCCACGTCATCCCTCTACGTCTCCATTCCCGCGAGTGACTCCGCCACGGAGTTGAACCAGGCAGCCACGTACCTTTCGCGAGAGCTGAAGTCGTACGCGACCGTGGCGACGTCTCCCTACATCCTCAAACCCGTCGTCGAGGACACGGGTGTGGATAAGACGGTCGCGCAATTGCAGGACATGTTGGACGTCACCAATCCGACGGCCACCTCCATCATCCAGGTCGATGCCACCGCGGACTCGCCTCAGGAGGCCCAGACGGTTGCCAACGGGGTCGCGGATCAATTGACCAGAGGGGTCGGGTCACTGTCCCCCGAGGTCGCCAACCGGGGAGGCACCGTTCAGGCCACGGTTCTTAGCCGGGCGCAGCTCCCGGATGAAACCAGTGGCCTGCCGTCGTGGCTCTATCCGTTGTTCGGTGTGGTCGGTGGCGCGCTGTTGGGCGTGATCCTCGCCTTCGTGTTGGAGAGTCTGGTTCGGCGGCCGCGGACCACGACGGAGCTGCGTCGTGTGCCGGGTGCATCGCTGGTCGCGTCCGTTCCGCGACTGAAGCACAGGACTGACGCGCGCAGCTTCTTTCCCGCGGGTGGCGAATCCGCGCCGGCGCGGGAGGTGTCACCTCACGTCACTTCGCTGCGCTCGCGCATCCAACAGGGTCATGCCGAGGTCCTGCCCCATGTGGCCGGCTGCGCGGTACTGGTGGTGACCGGTCAGCGTTCGGGCGACGGTGCCACCACGGTCGCCGTGGAACTCGCGCGTAGCTTTGCCGGTCTGGGCAGCCGCGTGGCTCTCGTGGATGCCAACCTCTCCGACCGCGGGGCAACTGTTTTGCTGGCCCAGCACAATCACCTCGGTGTCTCGGATCTCGTGGAACGTCGGGCCGGCGCAGACCAGAGCACTGTTCGCCTCGAGATGGGGCTGACCTTCTTACCCGCGGGTACGCCGACGCCGCGCCCGAGTGACCTGGTGTGCTCGGAACCGATGGCTGCGTTGGTGGGTGAGTTGCGTTCGGAATTCGACGTTGTCGTCCTCGATTGTTCCCCGTTGCAGGACTCCGTGGACGCGGCGGTGCTGGGCGAACTGGCGGATGAGGTCCTGCTGGTCACGGTGCCCGGGAAGACCTCGACCGATCAGCTGCAGTTCTCGGTTCAGGGATTCCGCGAAACGCCCGTGGCATTGGTGGCCAACCAGGTGCGCCCTTCGCGCGCACACTCCGGCGTTCTCTGAAGCCCACGATGAACACGATGACTCCTTTCGGCTGGGCCGTGTTCCTCCTGGGGGCCACGACCGCCGTGGGTGCGCTCGCGCTCATCCACATCTGGACCAGGGACCGGGTGGACGGGCTGAACCTGCGGATGTGGCTCGTGATCAACTTCCTCGTGGCCAACGTCCTGTCCGGATTCGCCCATGTATTGGGGTGGTCCAGGGACCGCGGATTCTACGAGGCCATGTCCGGTACTCCCGCAGGTGCTACATCCGGCTTGACCACGGCCGCCTGGGCGACCTTCTTGGGCATGTGTGCCCTCTGGGCGGGGCTGACGATCCCGCGGCCGCGGATCCTGGCCGCACACCGTGGTCCCCGACAGGTTCCCCGGCGCCCTCTGGTACCCGAACAGTTGTATTCCTTCGTATCCCATCACCGGGTCAGCATGGGGGGCCTGGCTCTCGTACTCGTAGCAGCGGGCGCCGTGGGACTCGTGCGAGTGATGGGCGCCACGACCGACCAGACCGGCGGGCGGATCATTTCCGTGGACGGCGGCAATGCCCGCTACGCATTCCTGGCGGGTTGGCTGCCGTGGGGCATTACGATCCTGGTCTTGGCGCTCGCGAGCCGGAAGCGTGTGCCCGGCCCAGCGGTGTGGAACACCATCATCCTGGTGGCCGGGTTGGCCGCATTGGGCGTCAGCGCCACGTGGAACGGTGGGCGTTCCGAGATCGCCTACGTGGCATTTCCCCTGCTGGCTCTGATGCTGCCCCGGATCAACGTCCTGCGGTGGCCGCTGATCGTGGTGGGCGTGACCGTGTTCGTGGGGTTCATCATCGCGACCACGGCCCGGCGCGTAGGTGCCACCACGGACCCGTGGTCGTTCGTGGATTGGCAATGGGGTCGGTTCTCCATGGCCGCCTGGGCCGAGAACCACGTCCAGTTCCACGGGGCACTCCAGGGTGAGACCCTGTTGAGCGCTCTGCTCAACGTCCCGCTTGCGCTTCTGCATTTCGCGGGTATCCCGGCGGAGAATCCTTTCCGGTCCATGGTGCAGGTCTCGGGATACGACTTGTTGGGTGGGGAAGACCAGATTTACGTGGTTCCGGGGCTCAGCGCAGAAATGATCCTGAATTTCGGCCTGCTCGGTGCGATCGTCGGCTACTTCGTGTTGGGGCTGGTGTCTGCCATGGTCTCCGATGCCTACAGTCGCAGCCGGAGTGAAACCAATCGGTTGTTGTTGGCCACCGTAGGATCCACGCTCGTCTTCCAGGGCATCGTGGGGCAGCTGGAGTCCCTCGAGGTGTTCTTGACGTTGTCGATCCTGCCCCTGTGGGGGTTGTGGATCGTTGAACGCATCTTCGGCCGTGGTGATACGAAATCACCGCCCGCGGGAATAAGATCTTCACCGGCCACGGAGCTTTCACCGCGGACACCGGCAGTTCACAAATAAATCAGCTCAACGGGTGTGGAGGGGCGACCTTCGCGTTCCCGGGGCTTCATCAACGGGAGTGGACCACTTTGCCCAGGCTTACTGTCATCATGCCCGCCTATCGGGCGGGCGCCACCGTGGAGAGCGCCATGCGTTCCACGCTGCGGGCCATGCCGCGGGACGCGGAGTTGGTGGTGTCCGTGGACGGCCCGGACGCCGAGACCGAACGCGCGGCACGCCGCGTGACGGACCGCCGCGTCGTCGTGCGTGCCAACCCGGTCAATCGGGGCACCGTGGCATGCATGCGTCACGCCCTGGAGACGACGGACAGCGAACTCGTGGCGAAGATGGACGCCGACGACGTGTGTTTGCCGTGGCGGTTCCGTGTTGAGCTCGCGGCCATGCAGCACGCGGACATCGTGTGCGGCAGCGGCATCCGGTTCGGCCATCGCGCCGTCCCTCGACCCTCATACCTGGGGTCGCTCACGAGCAAGGAGGTGGGGCTTCTGTTGCCGTTCACGAATCCGTTGTTCCACCCGAGTCTGTTGGCCCGGCGGCAGACACTTCTGGACGCCAACGCATACGCCACGCCCTCGGCTGCGGAGGACTATGTTCTATGGGTCGATGCGCTACTCAATGGGTCCACGATCCACAAGACGGCCACCGCGGTGATCGCGTATCGGATCAGTGCGAACCAGATCTCCGGCGCCCCAGACTACCTACGGCGGGTCAAGGACGATCCCCAGGTCGATCGCGCCTATCGCGCCTGGGTGGAGGCCTTGGGGATGTCTTGGCTGATGGACAACGGGGGAGGGACCATGCACCCCGTGGCCACGCGGGCGCAGCTCGAGGACGTAGTAGCGCGAGCCCGGCCACGGACCCGGCCCTATATGCGCCGACAGTTGTGGAGGAACGCCACGCTCATCCCGGCGCCGGCATGCTGAACCAGATCAAGTCGCTCATTGAGCGCGCGATCCCGCGGATGTCCTCCGCGATCGTGATCCTCACGCTCGCCGCGTTCACGTCCCCGCATTACGTGGGAATCTACAACGTGGTGACCCTGCTCTACACGGCCATCCAGGTCACGATCGACTCCGGGGCCCGGTTCGCGGTGATCCGTGTGCTGACCGAACCCGGGGGCATGAAGATCATGAACCGCTACCGGGTGATCATGCCCGTCCTGGCCTTCGTGATCCTTACCGGGCTCATGCTGTTCCTGCTGCACAACGGGACGCTCGAGAACTGGGGCGAGTTCTTCCAGGTGCTGCCCGTGGCGCTCGCGCCCGGTTTCGGGGCCCTGGGTCTGCTGTACGTGGGCACGCTGCAGGCCACCAACCAGTGGGGGACCCTGGCCCGGATGCAGTTGCGGGCCTCCCTCGTGGGTTTGCTCGTGGGCGGGACCATCCTGGTGCTGACCCACTCGCTGCTGGGCCCGGCCCTGCAGCTGGCCGTCACGGAGGGCATGTTCGCCCTGCTGTGCTGGCGCCGTGCGCGCCGTAACACCCAACCCCTGCCGCACTCCACGCCGGGCGAGCGTTCGATCCTCTCCGACATGGGCACGATGTCCGGCTACGCGCTGGTGTCCTGGTTCCAGGGCCAGGCCGAGCGACTGTTCATGGCCGTGTTCGCCGGCACCGCCGTCCTCGGTACCTACACCGCGGGCAGCGCCGTGGGCCGCGCCCCGGGGGACGCCCTGGCCGCGTCCACCGCGAACGTGGTGCGCGTGGGGATTGCGGACAAGGAGACCCCGGAGGAGATCCGGAGCGCGAGTGACCATTTGTTGCTGCGCGCACTCATGCTCGCGTTCGCGTGCGTGCTGATCGCCCTCACGGCGAGCGTGGTCCTCACGCCCCTGCTGGGTGGCGACTGGAAACCCGCGATGTCCATGGTGCCGTTCATCGCCATGGTGTCCTTCCCCGTAGTGCTGTCCTGGGCGGCCTCCGTGCTGCTCGTGCGCACCGGTGCGGCCTGGAAGACGTTCGTGGGTCCGGTGATCGGCGTGGTCTTCGGTGCGCTGATCGCATGGGTCGCGTCGTTCGACCTGCACCTCGCGGCCACGCTGCTGGTCATCCGTGAGTTCGCCGTGGTCCTCGTCGCATACGTCCTGGTGGGACGCAGTGCGCCGTGGCGGTCGTTCCTGGTGGCTGCGGTCCTCTCGACCATCGGGCTGGCGGGCTGCTGGCTCCTGGTGGCGTAGGGCCAACGCACAACCCGTTCCCGGTCTGCGGACGCAGCATGACGCCATGACCACCTCGACCCCGGCGACCGGCCGGTCCACCTTCCTGCGCGGGCGCCTTGACGAGCCCGCGGTCACCGGCGGCGGGTCCCGCGGCGGCGTCGTCCTTTGAGGCCGCAACGGGTACGACGACGCTGCGCCCTTCCCGCTCCCCGCTCACCCGATGGTGGGTGGCCGCGGCGGGGGTGGTGTTGATCGGGGTGGTCGCGTTCAGTCGGCTCTACCTGGGGTACCACTGGCTCACGGACGTGACGGCCTCGCTGCTGCTCGCGATCGCGATCCTGGGCCTGGTCGTGGGCGTGGACGCGTGGCGTCCCGCGGCGCGGCGGGCGGAGCTCACTCGAGCGTGAGCACCGCCTCGATGGCCTCCTCGAGCACGGCGATCACACCGGTGCATTCGATGGCGTAATCCGCTGCCCCTCCGGTGATCTCCCGGATCTGTTCCAGCGAGTCCTCCTTCCGGGAGGTGATCCCGTGCGTGGCCCCGTAGCGCTGGGCGAGCTCCAGGCGGGAGTCATGCAGGTCCACCGCGATGATCGTGGCCGCGGCCGAATTGTGGGCTGCCATGATGGCCCCGAGTCCCACGGCACCCACACCGTAGACCACCACGGATTCACCCGGGGCGGGGTTCGCGGTGTTGAGCACGGCTCCCGCCCCGGTGGTGATACCGCACGCGAGGGGGCCCGCGAGTTCCAGGGGAACGGACTCGTCCACGGCCACGTTCTCCACGCCCGGGCCGATCTTCGTGACGATCCCGACACCCTCGTGGCCCAGCACTCCGGGCAGCGGCAGCGGCATATTTGCCCGCTTAGGTGTTCAGGTCCGTGTGGCACAGGCCCGTGGCCACGATCTTAACCACCGCCTCACCGGGACCCGGCTCGTCCACGGTGAGTTCTTCCCACCGGAACGGTGCATCGACGTGATCGACCACGTAGGCGTGGATGTTCATGGCTGCCTTCTCGAGCAGGGCGCTCGGCTCTGAACGCCGGGCTCCCATGCTATTTGCGGTCGGCACGCCGCGGTCATCCCCCCCCGGGGCGGCGGTGACGACCCGCATCGCGCGGGTCGTCACGGCATCATGCGGAGAGTTCGCCCATGACACGGAGTGTCCCCGCATCACGCGGGGCATCCCGTCGCTCAGGCGCCCCGCGCCTGCTCGCGGTGCGCGCGGTACCAGGCCACGGCGTCGTCGAGCCCGGTGGGCAGGTCGATCGAGGCGGACCAGCCCAGCGAACGCAACAGGGAGACGTCCATAAGCTTGCGGGGCGTCCCGTCCGGCTTGGAGGTGTCCCACGAGGTGGTGCCCTCGTACCCGGTGGCCGAGGCCACGAGGCCGGCTAGTTCCTTGATGGTCACGTCCTCGCCGGTGCCCACGTTGACCTGCTGGGGCCCGTCGTAATGCTCCATGAGGTACAGGCAGGCCGTGGCCAGGTCCGACACGTGCAGGAACTCGCGCCGCGGTGAACCCGAACCCCAGTTGGTGATCTCGGTGTCACCGGCACGCACGGCCTCGTCGTAGCGGCGGATCATGGCGGGCAGCACGTGGGAGCCGGACGGGGAGAAGTTGTCCCCGGGGCCGTAGAGGTTGGTGGGCATCGCGGAGATCCACGGCAGCCCGTACTGGCGTCGCATCGACTGCACGTGCAGGATGCCGGCGATCTTGGCGATCGCGTAGGCGTCGTTGGTGGGCTCCAGGTACCCCGTGAGTAACGAGTCCTCGCGCAGCGGTTGTTCCGCGAGTTTGGGGTAGATGCAGGAGGAGCCCAGGAACAGCACGCGTTCCACGCCTGCGGTGCGCGCGGCGTCCAGGATGTTGAGCTGGATCCGCAGGTTGTCGGACAGGAAGTCCACGGGCTGGGAATTGTTCGCGCCGATCCCGCCCACCTTGGCCGCCGCGAGCACGAGGTAGCGCGGCCTGTGCTCGGCTATGAACGCCTCCACGGCCGCGCGGTCCCGCAGATCCAGCTCACGGGAGCTCGCACCGATCAGGTTCTCGAAACCCTCGTCCTGGAGGTGACGCCAGATGGCGGAACCCACGAGACCGCGGTGACCGGCCACGTAGAACGGCGCGGAGCGGTCCAGCGCGCCGGGGGTGTAGGCGACGTCGTCGGTCGTGCGAGCATCGGCCGGGTCGCTCACCGTGTGCGGCCAGTGCTCCTGGCCGGCAGTGGTGTCCCGGCGGTTCGCCACGTCCGCGCTCACGCCGCGTGCTCCGGCGTCCAGATGCGCTCGGACACGGTGTCGATCCACGGGGAACCGGCGCACTCCAGGGCAGCGCGGTCCGCGTCCACCATGATCCGCGCGAGCTCCGGGGCGTGCACCGTGGCCTTCCACCCGAGCTTCTGCTCGGCCTTGGACGGGTCACCGATGAGCGCGTCCACCTCGGTGGGGCGCAGGTAACGGTCGTCGAAGCGGACGTGCTTCTCCCAGTCCAGCCCGGCGTGCTCGAACGCGGTCTCCAGGAACTCGCGCACCGTGGACGGGCGGCCCGTGGCCAGCACGAAGTCCTCCGGTTCGTCCACCTGGAGCATGCGCCACATGCCCTCCACGTACTCCGCTGCGTAGCCCCAGTCGCGCACGGCGTCCAGGTTGCCCATGTAGAGCAGGTCCTGCTTGCCCGCCGCGATCGCGGCCACGGCACGCGTGATCTTGCGGGTCACGAACGTCTCGCCGCGGCGCGGGGACTCGTGGTTGAAGAGGATCCCGTTCACGGCGAACATGTCGTACGCCTCGCGGTAGTTCTTGGTGATCCAGTAGGAGTAGATCTTAGCCGCGCCGTACGGGGAGCGCGGGTAGAACGGGGTGTCCTCGTTCTGCGGCGGGGGAGTGGCCCCGAACAGCTCGGACGTGGAGGCCTGGTAGAAGCGGCACTTCACCCCGGCGCGGCGCACGGCCTCGAGCAGACGCACGGTGCCGAGGCCCGTGGTGTCACCCGTGTGCTCGGGCTCGTCGAAGGACACGCGCACGTGCGACTGGGCCGCGAGGTTGTAGACCTCGTCCGGGTCTATCTCGCCCAGCAGCGTGACCAGACGGGCGGCGTCGGAAAGATCGCCGTAGTGCAGGAACAGCCGCGCCTGCGGGTCGTGCGGGTCCTGGTACAGGTGGTCGATGCGGGACGTGTTGAACGTGGACGCGCGGCGGATCAGGCCGTGGACCTCGTAGCCCTTGGCGAGCAACAGCTCCGCGAGGTAGGAACCGTCCTGCCCGGTGATGCCGGTGATGAGCGCTTTCTTGGTCATGAGTGGTCTCCCCTGTGTGACGTGGTACGTCGGGACGGGTGTCCCGGCCGATCAGGAATGCAGTGCCGCCGCAGGTGCGGTGGTCTCGGTGGGTAGCAGTGCGCGCAGCGCGGTGCTGAAGGCGCGGACCGCGGCGCCGGCGCTGAGCACGTCGCGCACGTAGCGGCGTCCGCCGCGGTGCGTGGCGCCGCCGGTCGCGATCCACTCCTCGTGCAGTTGCAGGGCGCCCGCCACGAGTGCCTCGGGATCCCCGGGCGCCACACGGATGCCCGCGTCCGCGGCGTCGAGCTCGGCGGCGGACGGGCTCTCGGCCTCGACGGCCGCGAGCACGGGACGGCCAGCGGTGAAGTAGCTCGTGAGCTTGCTCGGGACGCACATCTCCTTGAGCCCCGGTCGTTCGTTGACCAGCAGGACGTCCGCGGCGCGCAGCAGTCCGGCGTAGGTCTCGTCGTCGACCCCGGGCAGGACCTCGAAGCGCGGCGTGCGTCGGGCCAGCTCCTCGAGCTGCGGGCGCTGGTGCCCGCCGCCCACGAGCACGAATCGCAGCGGCGCTCCCGTGCGCTCGGCAACGTCCGCGGCCGCGGCGACGTTCGCGAGGTCCTGTTTGGCCCCCATGTTGCCCGTGTGCAGGACGACGACGTCGCCCGCGCCCCACCCGAAACGACGCCGTAGTTCGTCGGTGTCCACCGAAGGGGTCTGGGAGATGTGGGTCCAGTTGCGCACGGTGCTGATCCGGCGCGCGGGCACGGCCATCTCGCGGCGCAGGTAGTCCGAGAAGCGGTCGTGGATCACGACCACCCCCTGGCACGAGCGCAGGAAGGTGCTCTCGATACCGCGCATGACGCGCGCCACGGGTCCGCTCGCCGCGCCAGTCTCGGTGAGCCCGGCGGTGTAGATGTCCTGCACCCACGCGATCACCGGCGTGCGGCTCAGCGCGGCGCGCACCCGCACGATCGCCGACGAGAACAGGGCGGGGCTCACGACCACGACGGCGTCGGGATCGCCCCACGCGGCGGTCGCGGCACGCAGACCGAAGACGATCTCCATTCCCAGCCGGCGCAGCTGTCCGGCGTCGTGGGGAACGGGGTGCGGCACGCGCAGGACGGGTACGCCGTCGATCTCCTCGTGCGTGGCGCGGCGGTGCGAATACCCTTCGTGGACGCGCCACTGCGGGTAGTGCGGGAGACCCGTGATGACCCGGGCGTCCCATCCCTCCTCGCGCAGCGCGCGAGCCATGCCGGCGGTGTACGGCGCGATGCCCGTATGTTCCGGTGAATAGTTGAGTCCGATGATCAGGACGCGTGCTGCCACGCTATCTCCTCCCCCATGAAAAGCGGAGCAGCTCAGCCGCTGCCGCTTTTCCCGAATGGGCGGACTTCCCCAGTCCGCCTCCGCGCCACGTGGTGCAGCAATGCCTCATGGCTGTCCCACCGGGAGCGGTGAATGTCGCCGAAACACGAATCCCGCGTGTGCCGACGTTTGCCATCATAATCGTGTGCACAAGCACCTAACACCACAGTGATGACAATTCTGTGTGGGCTCATATAGGTACACGTGGGTATCACCTCAGGTGGGAGCGCGAAAAACAGTGATCTTGATGTAAAACCACACATTAGGGGACGGTAATCTCGGTCACGACCGGCGTCTCCCTGGCTATGCTTTATGAGTGCAAACATGCACGACTCCCGCGGGGGAACGCGAAAGTGACGCGGAGTTCGGGGCATCGATCCGCACTTCGGGGTGGGGCCCGGTCTTCGAGAGGGCACCCCATCGCCACGGGGGACGTGCGAAGGGGCGCGGCTGAGGCGCACCGGAGCAGAACTGGGGGAGATTTCATGCGTATTGCCGGGCAGGCAACTTTCTTGACGGACCACGACCACACCATCCACGCGTGGGTCCACGGCCCCGTGGACGATCGTGTGCGCGGCGCCGTGATCGTGGCGCCGGCCTTGGCGCGCGAGGAGGTCGTGAGTCACCGCAGCATGCGCCTCGTGGCCGCGCGCGCCGCGGAATCCGGGTGGCTCGTGATCCGCCTGGCGTGGAGCGGGACCTCCGAATCCGGTGCGCGTCCGGCCCTGAGTAACCCGCTCGAGGTGTGGCACGAGGACCTTGCGGTGGCCCACCGTACCGCGCGGGAGCTCGTAGGACCTGATCTGCCCGTGCACGGGATCGGGCTGCGCATCGGTGCGGGTGTGCTCGCGACCTCACCCCTGCCGTTCGATCGGCGCGTGCTGTGGGAACCGGTCTCGGGCGCCGTCTACATGCGCCAGTACACGGGCCTGCGGCGCACGAGCGGGTTGATCCTGCCGCCCGAGGTCCCCGACGGCGTGGAGATCGGCGGCGCACACTTCACTGACGCCGAAGCCGCGGCCATCCGCGCCCTACCGGATCCCCGCAAGATCAAGACCCCGGGTCTGATCACGGTGCGCGAGGAGGACCGGCGCATCGCCAAGAAGTTATACGGCGTGGCCGCGATCTACGCGAAGGCGAGCCCGGAGGCGATCGCCGCCCTCGTGGGTCGACTGGACGATTCCGTCCCCACCACGTCCCACAGGGAGGACTGGGTGGACGTGAGCGGCTGGCGTCCCACGACGACCGCGTGCTTCCATGTGGCGGAGTTCGGCGCGGAGGTCCAGGAGGACCTGCTGGAGCTGGGCCCGGACCACTTGCCGACCTCCTACACCCACCCCGTGGGCCGCGACGGCACCGGGGCCGGCGCGGTGGTGCTCGCACCGCCGTCCGCGGACCCCAAGGACGGGCCCACGGGACTGTGGACCGTGCAGGCACGCCGACTCGCCGCGCGCGGTGTCCCCGCGCTGCGCATCGAGCGTCACCACTGCGGTGACGCCGCTGGCCTGGACGAGGTCAAGGACATCAACCCTTACACGGGGCAGGGCGTGGCGGACCTGGACCTGGGTGCCGCGTGGCTGGCCGAGCGCACCGGGGAAAAAGTCACCGGGGTGGGGCTGTGCGTGGGCGGCTGGCTGGTCGCCATGGCCCCGCCCACGAGCGCCATGACCACCCGCGTGGTGCTCAACAACGTGGCGTGGCGCGCGGCGGAGAGCTACTACGACAAGCTCTATCGCAACTGGGACGTGGACGCCGTGCTGGAACAGCTGCGCACCATGAGCGACGTGGAGGTCACCACGAGCTGGCGCACGCGCGCCAAGGACCGGGTGCGCCGCCGCATGCCGTACATCGCGTGGCTCGTGCTGGGCCGGCGCAACATCCCCAACGTTCCCGAGGTGGTCATGGAGTACGCGTCCCGGGGCGCCGAGGTCACGTTCTACTTCGGGCCGGAGGACGGTCTGCTCTTCCAGCAGGAACGCGGGGAGGAGGGTCTGGCCCGGTTGCAGCGCCAGGGCCGCCGGATCAGGGTGGCCCACGTGCCCGCCCTGGACCACTCCCTCCAGGCCCACGCCTCACGCCTCACGGCCCTCGAGATCGTGGACGCCGCCCTGGGCCTGAGCCCCTCACCCGCCGAGGAGGTCGTCCCGTGCGCCGTCTGAGAACACGCAGCGCCCGCGCGCTCGCCGGGTGCGCCCTCACGGCCGTGCTGCTGAGCGGCTGCGCGGCCGGCGGGTCCGGCGACCACGCGCCGTCCTCCTCCGGTGAGAGCCTGGGTTTCGACGACGCCGCGCTGTCCCAGGTGGGTTTCGCGGACCCGCAGCAACTCACGCAACCGTCCCACGGGATCACCGTGACGGGTGCGCGGGGGCTCTCGGAGCGGGCCGCGGAACTCGCGGTGAGCACGGACCAGGTCTCTGCCGAGGCCCCGGGCGGGCGCAACTCGGTGGTGGTGATCACCCCGCAGGACTACGACCCCGCGAAGAAGTACCCGGTGGTGTATCTCCTCCCGGGCAGCGGTGCCACGGAGTCCCCTGCCCTGCAGTGGTACGAGGCGGGTCAGGCCGAGCAGCTCACCCAGGGTCTGCCCGTGATCACTGTCATCGTGAGCGGGGGCAAGGTGGGCTGGTACTCGGACTGGGCGTCCCAGGAGGAACTCACGCAGAACTGGGAGACATTCCACCTGGACCAGGTGGTCCCGTGGGTGGATCAGCACCTGTCCACCAGGGCGGACCGCGAGCACCGCGTGATCATCGGCAACTCGATGGGCGGGTACGGCGCCATGCGCTACGCCGAGCAACGTCCCGATCTCTTCGGGGAGGCCGTGAGCCTGTCCGGGTTGCTGGACCTGTCCTCGGATGAGGCCAAGCAGACGATCGCCACGGGATCCCAGGAGGCCACGGGCCGCACCGATTCGGTGTTCGGCAACGGCTCGGTCACGACCGAGGAACAGTGGCGTGCGAACGATCCCGCGGTCCGGAGCGGGGAGCTCAAGGATGTCCACGTGCAACTCTTCGCCGGTCGGGGCAACGGCCAGGAGGGGGACATCGAACCCGCTCTGAAGGACACCACGGTGACCATGGCGCGCGAGCTCGAGTCACAGGGAGTGGATTACCAGTACACCGAGTACGGCCAGGCGGGCCAGTGCAACGGCGGCCACGAGTTCCCGTGCTGGACCCCCGCGGCCACGGTCGCCCTCGGGCGCTGGGCCGATCGGGTGGGCGTGAAGCGCACCTCGCCCCAGCCGTCGGTGCCCTCGGCATTCGAGGACGTGACCTCACGGAGTTCGTCATGACGAGCGCGCCCGTGGCCGTGACACGCGGGACCGAGGCAGGGGACGGCGTCGTCGGCGTACCCCGCGTGGGCTGCGACCTGCAGGAGGTCGCGCCCGTGGCCGAAGCGCTCGCGCAGCGCGGGCAGCGGTACCTGCGGGCACTGTTCGCGCCCGAGGAGATCGCCGACCTCACGCGTCCGGACGGACGTCCGCTCGCGGCGGAGTCCGTGGCGGGGCGCTTCGCGGCCAAGGAGGCCGTGCTGAAGGTCTTGCGCCCGAGCGCCGACGACGCCGTGGCCTGGCCCCAGATCATGATCCGCTCGGACGCCCACGGTGCCCCTCGCGTGGAACTGCGGGGCACGGCCGCCCGCCTGGCCCGCGGCGCCGGACTCGGGGCGTGGAGCGTGAGCACGTCCCACGACGGAGGCTTCGCGATGGCCGTGGCCCTGGCCATCCGCTCACCCCAGCCCTGACCGGAGGCCAGACCACCGCGCCGACCGGTACCCGGGGCGCGGACATCGAAAACCACCACATCAACCGAAAGAGGTTCACCCCATGGATTCCACCGCCATCGAGACCACCGTCCGCTCCGTGCTGGGCCAGCACGGGAAGCTGTCCGAGGACGCCGGGACGATCGCCGCGGATGCGGACCTGTACCGCGCAGGCATGACCTCCCACGCGTCCGTGAACGTGATGCTGGGCCTGGAGGACGAGTTCGACATCGAGTTTCCCGAGGAGCGCCTGACCAAGGCCACGTTCACGTCCATCAACTCCATCACCGAGGCCGTGGAGGCGATCAACAATGACTGATCATGCAGTATTGACCGACACCTCGCAGCGAGGTGCCGAGGACACCGACCGGGCCGAGCGGGTCGCCGCGCGCGCGGAGGCCGTGGCCGCCGTGGCGCGCGAGTTCGCGGACGCGGTGGACTCGGAGTCCCGGTTCCCGCGGGAGGCCATCGAGGAGGCCCGCGCCCAGGGCCTGTTGGCCGCGCCGATCCCGGAAGCGGACGGTGGGCTGGGCTACAGCATCACCGAGCTGTGCCGGATGCTCGAGCGCGTGGGTCGGGAGTGCACCTCCACGGCCATGATCCTGGCCATGCACCACTCCCAGGTGCTGTGCCTCACCCGCCACGCGGACACCGACTTCCTACGGGACTACACCCGCCGTGTGGCCGCCGAGGGGCTGTTGTTGGCCTCCGCCACGACCGAGGCCCAGATCGGCGGGGACACCCGCAATTCCACGTGCGCCGTGCGCCCGATCGAGGACGGCCGGGTGGCCCTGCACAAGAGCTGCCCCGTGATCTCCTACGGTGCGTACGCGGACGCGATCCTGGTGACCGCGCGGCGCAGCGAGGACGCGGCGTCGAGCGACCAGGTGCTGTTGGTGGTCGAGGCCGAGAACCTGCAGCTGGACCGCCAGCGTGGCTGGGACGCCCTGGGGATGCGGGGCACGTGCTCCGAGTCCTTCGAGCTGGACGCCACCACGCCCGCGGACGCCATGTTCACGGTGCTGTTCGAGACGATCTCCGCGCAGACCATGCTCCCGGCGGCCCACTGCCTGTGGGCCTCCGCGTGGTTGGGCATGGCTACCCAGGCCGGGCTCACCGCCCGGTCCGTCGTGCAAAAGGCCGCGCGTAAGACCCCGGGGACCACACCGCCGTCCGCGCTGCGACTCGCGGAACTCGAGGTGCAGCTGCAGTCCATGACAGACGTGGTGCGTGCGAGCGTGGCCCGCTACGAGGCCGCGTGGGACGATCCGGCCGTGACCGAGTCCATGCAGTTCGCGATCGCCATGAACACCCTCAAGGTCTCGGGCGCGGAAGCAGTGCGCCGGATCGTGGGGGACGCCATGGTGATCGTGGGCATCACCGCTTTCGCCAATCGTTCGCCCGTGAGCCTGGCCCGGTTGTACCGGGACAGCATCGGGCCCTCGGTCATGGTCAACAACGACCGCATCCTGCTCCACACCGCCACACTCCAACTCGTTTCCAGGGGGCAACGATGAGCGCCACGGACACCACACAGGACCTCTCCCAGCTGCAGGACACCTTCCGCGAGGGCCTCGAAGCCCACGGCTGGTTCCTGCCCACCCTCGGGGACGGCGTGACCGGGCTCGGTCCGCAGGCCGAGGACGTCGTGCAGGGCATCGCCGCCGCGGCCCGCAAGGTCGCGGCGCGATTGTCCCCGGACGCGGGAACGCGCCGGTTGCGCTTCCCACCGGTCAACGGGACCCGGTTGCTCGAGCGCACCGACTACGTCGCGTCCTTCCCGCAACTACTCGGGACCATCTCCGCGTTCGAGGGCGACAACAAGGCCCACCGTGAGCTGCTCGCCACGTACGAGGAGCACGGTGACTGGTCCGCCCAGCTCACCCCGGCCGGCCACGCGCTGGTCCCCGCGGTGTGCCACCCCTTGTACGCGTACCTCGAGGGCTCGCAGGTGGACGGCTCGGTGTTCGAGCTCGTGGGCGAGTGTTACCGCCACGAGCCCAGCCCGGACCCCATGCGTTTCGTGACCTTCCGGATGTTCGAGGCGGTGTGCCTGGGCACGCCGCAGGAGGCCCGGGAGCACCGCGAGAAGTGGCTCGAGGCGGGGACCAACCTGCTGAGCTCCCTGGGGCTCGAGGTCCAGGCGGACACCGCCAACGACCCGTTCTTCGGCCGCGCGGGCAAGTTGCTCAGCGCGGGTCAGCGTGAGGCGCAGCTGAAGTTCGAGATCCTCACGGAGGTCTACCCGGGCCACCCCACGGCGATCGCCTCGGCGAACCTGCACGAGGACCACTTCGGCGAGGCTTTCAGCATGCACACCGCCGACGGTGCCGTGGCCCACTCCGCGTGCTTCGGCTTCGGTCTGGAGCGGGTGGCCCTGGCCCTGGCCATGCGCCACGGTTTCGACACCGCCGCGTGGCCCGTGACCGTGCGTCAGGAACTGGGGTTGCCATGACCGCCGTGACCGTGAACCACGGTGGGCCGGCGGATACCGCGTCCGTGCGGGAGCCCTTCGGCCACGAGGTCCTGGCGGTGCGCGGGTGCGAGTCGCTCACCGTGGCGAACGCACCGCGCTCCGTCCTGCACGACCCGGCGGAACCGTGGTCACCCACGAACTGCTACATGGACGTGTGGATCGGTCTCACCGCGACCCTCGGGTTGGACCCGCTGCCCATGCTCGGGGCCGCGTTCAGCGCGGACTTCCTGGGGGACCAGTGGGAGTTCCTCAAGCCCCGGCAGGAGGACCTCGAGACGCTCTACGGCCTCACGGTGGGGGAGTACGACACGTGGCGGCCCCTGGCCGAACACGTGCAGCTGGTGATGTCCCGCGGGGACGCCCTGATCGTGGAGGTGGACGCCTACCACCTCCCGGACACCGAGGGCGTGTCCTACGGACGGGCCCATACCAAGACGTCCATCGTGCCGTTGCGCCTGGATCCGGTCGCGGGGGAACTCATCTACCTGCACAACGACGGTGTCCACGTGCTGCACGGGGAGGACCTCGACAACGCGCTGGGCACGGGTGTGGGTTCCGGGTGGGTCCCGTACCCGTACGTGGAACTCGTGCGCCTGGACGGCATCCGGTCCCTGGCGCCCGAGGCGCTGTGGCAGCGCGCCGTCGAGATCGCGCGGGGGCACGTGCGCCGCGCTCCTGATGCCGGGGCGGGGAATTCCGCGCGCCCCGATCCGGCCGACCGGCTCGTGGCCGCGATCCGGGAGCACGTCCCGGTGCTCGCCGAGCGGGGCATGGAGTACTTCCACCAGTACTCGTTCGCGACGACGCGCCAGGCCGGTCTCACGTCCGGGCTCGCCGCCCACGCGTGCCGGTACCTGTCCCGCGGTGCGCAGGAGTGGCCGAGCGACGTGGACGCGGAGCAGCTGATCGAGGCCGCCGAGCAGTTCGATGCCGCCGCCGGCGCCGCCAAGGCCCTGCAGTTCAAGCTCGCCCGGGCGGCCTCGGGCAGGACACCGCGCATCGACTCGTCCGCGGAGGCGTTCGTGGCCGGGCACACCGCGGGCATGCGCGCGGTGCGTGAGGCCCTGGGCCTGGGGGAGTGACCGGGGTGCGCGACGCCGCGTGGACGCTCCGGCGCCTCGACCCGTCGCAGGACCCGGGCGATGCCCTCGCTCGTGGGATTCCCGCGCGGGTCCCGGGGACGGTGTCCGGTGCCCTGCGGGACGCCCTCGGGGAGGACCGCGTGGCCACCGTGCTGGCCACTGACGGTCCCGACACCGTGTGGGAGTACCGCACCCGGGTCACCACCGCCGGTGGTCGGCACCGGTTCATGTCCACGGGCGTGGCCACCGTGGCGCAGCTGCTGGTCGCGGACCGGGTCGTGCACGAGTCCCACAGTGCCTTCGCACCGTGGGACGTGATCGTGGAGCTGCCGTCCGGGCCGTGTGAGATCGCCCTGCGGGTCCTGCCCACGGCGTCCGTGAGCGTGCCGCGCAAGCCGCGCGCCCGCTGGTTGTCGCCGCTCGTGTCCGACCGCTCCCTGCGGTGGCGCCGCACCCCGCTGATCGGCTCGATCGACTGGCCCGGTGCGCTGCCCGTCCTGGGTCCGTGGGGCGGCCTGCGCGCTGTCCCACTTCCTTCTTCCGCCGACGACGACACTCCCCACCCCTCGCTCGGACTCGTACCGCGCGCGGTGCGCACGCGGGTCGGGGAGGACGGTAGCGGCGTCGTGACCGTGGAACTCGGCCCGACCACGGGTACGACCCCGGATCTTTACGCGGACACGGCCGGGAGCGCGGGCGCGGCCGCGGAGCTGGCGTGCGTCGGATGCTCAGCGGACCCGGATGTTTTGGTGGCCCGCGGCGCTGCGGTGGAACATGCGCGTGAAACCGTACACATCACCGTGGAGCCTCCCTATGAGGTGGACGCGCAGCCGGTGACCGCCGAGTGCGTCGTGACCGCGTCCGATGCCACATCGCGCGAAACGTTCACCGTGGACGTGGCCGTGCCCGACCCCGCGCTGTGGTGGCCGCACGGGATGGGCGAGCAACCGCTGTACCGGGTGCGGGTGCGCACCGGGCAGGGGGAATGCACGTACGCCGTGGGGTTCCGGTCGGTGTGTGCCGAACCGCGGGACCGGGACCATCGCGGTTTGGCCCTGCGGATCAATGACGTCCCCGTGTTCGCGAGGGGTGCCGTGTGGGCCGGTGCGGACCCCTTCGAGGTGGCCGCGGACCCGCAGCGCACCCGCGACGTGCTGGAACGCCTGCACGCGGGCGGCAGCACCATGATCCGCGTCCCGGGAACGGCGTGCTACGAGACCGAGGACTTCCACCGCGCGTGCGACGAGCTGGGTCTCATGGTCTGGCAAGACGTGGCCCTGGGGCCTCAGGACCCGCCGGACGATCCCGAGTGGCGCGCCGGGCTGCGCCACGAGGTCCGATACCTCGCCTCACGGTTGGCCTCTCATCCGTCCACGGTCGTGATCTCCGGGGGCACCGAGGTCATCCAGGCCCCCGTGCTCGCGGGCCGGCCCGCCGAGCAGTGGCGCACAGACGTGGTCCTGCGGGACGTTCCCCGCGCGGTCGGGGAGGCCGATGCGGACGTGGTGGTCGTCCCGTCCTCTCCGTGCTCGGACGCGGACCTGGACGCCGCGCAGCACGCGTACGAGACGGGCGAGGCCTCGGGGGAGCGGGCGTCGTCGTCGTCGGTGCCGACCGTCGCTCCCACGGACGCGGCCGATGGCGTGTCCCACTATTTCGGGGTGGGGGCCTACGGGCGACCGCTCGAGGACGCGGTGACCCGCGGGGTGCGGTTCGCTGCGGAGGCGCTGGCCTTCGCGGTGCCGCCGGAACCCGCCGCGGTGCGGGAGCAATTCGGGACGGACGGTCCGCTGGACGATGGGGATTCCACGGACGCGTGGCGCGCCGGTGTGGCCCACGACCCGGGGGCGGAATGGACCTTCGAGGACACCACCGCGATCTATGTCCACCGACTGTTCCTGGACCGGGACAGCGATCCGGACGCCGGTCTGGCGACCCCGGGGCAGCCAGCGTCCGACGGCGCAGGGACGGGTCACGTCGAGCGCCTCGAGTACGAGCGCGCCGCGCTCGCCCACGTGTTCCAGCGGACTTTCGCCCAGTGGCGCAGCAGGGATTCGCCGTGCCGGGGAGCGCTCGTGCTCTCGGCGCTGTCCATGGCCGCGGGCCCCGGGTGGGGTGTCCTGGATGCTTCCGGGCGGCCCACCGCCGCGTGGTACGGGATGCGCCGGGCGTGCGCGCCCGTGGCCGTGTCCTTCCTCCCCGCCGGCGGCGACGGACTACCCGTCCATGTCTGGAACGACGGCCCGACCCCGCTCACGGCCACACTGCGACTGACCGTGGCCACGGTGCACGGCGGCTGCCAGCAACCCCTCGACATCCCGGTCACGGTGCCCGCGCGCGGCGAGACCGTGATCCGCGCGGACCTCGCGGACGGTACGTTCCGGGACCTTGACCACGCGTACGGTTTCGGCGAGCGGGAGTACGACGCCGTGTCCGCCCAGCTCGTGAACCCCTCCGGTCGCGTGCTCGCCCGGGACGTCCACCTGACCGGCGGACCGCGACGCAACGATGCACCCGATCCGGGACTCGACGCTCACTGGGTCAGGACGGAACAGGGGGAGTGGTCGGTGGCCGTGACGGCGTTCGGACTTGCGCGATTCGTGGCCCTGGACCTGCCCCGCGGGGCCGTGGCCGAGGACGGCTACGTCCATGTACTCCCGGGTGAGACGGTGCACGTTCCGGTCAGCGGAGCCCTCACCGACGAGGGTCGTGCGGCCGCGCGGGTGCGGGCGCTGGGCGTCCCATCGGTACCGGTGGGCGCCGAGTCCGAGTAGCCGACGATCTCTCAACGGGCCGGGTGAAGCGTCACCTCATGACGGCCCCATGAGCCGTATTGACGAGAGAGCCCCGCACGTGCTGGCAACGCCACCCGTGCGGGGCTCCTGAGTCATTTGCCGGCGGCTGTCATCGGCCCGCTGTCCCGTACGCGCCGCGGTTCACACCTCGGGTACGTACGCCAGGACGTAATCCACCATCCGGCGGCACGATTCCGTGGCGAACAGCGAGTGGTCCAACGGGTCCAGGACGGTGAGCGTGCTGCGCGGGCCCAGGCGCTGGGGTGTGACCCCGCAGTGCTTGGCATCGGCGGGTCCGAAGACCGCGTCCACCGTAAGTCCGGGGATCTTGGCGAGCCGGCGCAGCGTGGGCTGCGGGACGTCGATGACCCCCACCCCGGCCGCGAGCGCATTGACCCGAGGTGACGCGTTGCGGGCGCGGTGACGGGTGCCGCGTACCACGGTGCGCGCCGTCGTCCCCACGTAGGCGTTGAGCCCGGCCAGGACGGCATCCCAGCGGGAGCCGGCAGGTGCGTCGTCGGCGGCGGGAGCGGACGACGGCGCTGCCGCCGCCTCATCCTGCCCGGGCAGGGTCGGGGCCAGGGGGCCGCCGCGCAGGCCCTGGCGCCAGTAGCGCCACGGTGCCCGCTGCCACGCGACGTTGTTGATGACCATGAGCGTGAGTCGTTCGCTCACCGTTGCGGGCAGTTCGTGGGCCGAGGCCACCAGGCCCCACGCGCCCAGACAGATGCCTGCCCCCAGGAGCGGACCGTCCGTGAGCTCGCTCAGGTGCATCACGAGTTCCCGGGACTCGGTGAGCGTGTGGTGAGCGTACGGGTTGGAGTCCTGCGTGATGTCCGAGCGCACGAGCTCGCCGGTGTCGGAGCGTTCGGCGAGCAAGCACACGGCGCCGCGCGCGGACGCGAGCAGCGCGGTGCGCAGCCACAGACCGCCGGAGGCCTCCATGACCTCCGAACCTGGGGAGATGAACGCCAGCCCGGGGGCATCGTGGTCGCGGGTCACCGGCTCGGTGATGATGGCCGGGCGTCGGGCGGCCCCGCTGGTCGAGCGCCGCAGCACCACGGGTGTCCCGGCCACGTCCACGGTGATCTCCTGCTCGGGGACCAGGCCGTCCCCGTCGGGACGAGCGGTGTCATCCGGCGTCGTCCCGGCCGGGGCGGCGTCCAGCGCGGTACGCACGGTGGCGATCAGACGGGCGGGGACGGCAGCCGCGCGGGGGTGCACGTTGATCGGGAGTGCGCCTGCTTCTTCGTCGGACAGGATGCGGATTCGACGATCGGGACCGTCCGCGGGCTCGGGAAGCGCCTTGAGCGCGGCCGCGCCGTGCGAGGACAGCTGCAGGTTCATCAGTTCCGTGCCCTCGCTCACGCGGGGCGGTAGGTCGGGCCCGCCCATGCGGCGCAGCGCGCTCTGGTGGCGCACCCACTGCTTACCGGACACGGGGGCCAGCACCAGCCGGGAGGCCCAGCCATGATCCTCGGTGGCGGCGAGCACGGTGCCGCCCAGGCTGAAGCCCACCCCGTGGACGGGACCGTGGGAGCTCGCCCAATCGCGGACGGTGGTTAGGTCGTCGACCCACAGTCCGGCGTCCACGGCTTCCTCGGCGGTGGGGCTCTGACCGGTCCCGGACCAGTCGAGGCGCACCACACGCCACCCGTGAGCGGCCAGCGCCCGGGCCGTGTGGATCATGCTGCGGGTCAGGGTCACGCGCTCGCGTCCCGGGGACCCCACGACGATGACGGTCCCGCCGCGCTCGGTGGCCGTGGGTTCGTGCACGTCCACAGCGATCCACCGGTTCCCGGCAGGCACCCACCCGTGGCGTACGGAGTCCTCCTCGCGAACGCGTGAGCGGTGGCCGGGCCTGGAACGGCGCAGCTGCGAGTACGTGAGCATGAATGATCCCCCAAGTAATACGTGTCTCCGCCGCGGGCGTCCGGTTCTTCCCCAAGAACCTCGGCGCGCTTGCTCCCTGACGAACTTTTGCCCAGACTAACCATTTTCCCCGGGACGGGCGGAGTGAACTGTGCAAAAGCATACGCCTTTGGCATGTGATTCCGGGGTTCCCGAGGGGAAATGCCTGCCCTCCCTTTAGGGGGTACTTAGGGCAGTTACCGGGTTTTCGTGGGGTCTCGCAGGTCGATCCCGAAGACCCGCTTCACCGCGGTGGTCACGTGGCGGCCATAGCGCTGCGAGGACGGCGTCGAGGAGAACGGCAGGAACCTACCGGGGACGTCCGGGTGGGTGATCTTCCCGTGGGTGGGCCCGGACGTGGTGACCTCGAAGCCCGCCCCGCGCAACCGTTCGAGCAGTTCCCTGCGGTTGGTGGGATAGCGGGTGCCGCTGCCCCCGGGTTTCGCGCCGGTGTGCTCGAGGGAGTCGGGGGTGTCCGCCCAGGTCTCGTCCGGGCGCCGGGCGATCGCCCACCCGCTGCGGTAGATCCCCACCACGCGGTGCTCCGCCCGGGTCACCTGCACGCACAGCCGGCCGCGCACGTAGTAGTCGGTGCGCCCGAGGTCCGCGGTCCAGGTGTCCTCGGGGTCCGCCACGACGGCTTGCAGCGCGCTCTCGCTCACGTCCCACACGCCCTGTACGACGACGCCGTCCGCGGGCACCTCGAGCGCCGGGGCCCCCGACAGATCGGAGTCCACGGTGTAGAACGCACGCTCGGGGGCAGTGGTGTCGGGGGTAATGCCCGCGCGCAACAGGCGAACGAACTCCGCGAGCTGCGGGTCCACCGTGAGCTCGCGTGGTGCTTCGGACGCGATGGGCGTGGTGGGTTCCCCGGCGGGGACCGTGCGCGGCCCGGGGCCCGGTTTGGGTGCCCCGCCCGCGGCAGGAACAGCACGGGTGCCGTCCGCGCCGGGAACTGTTCGGGGCCCGGGACCTGACCGAGGCGTCCCGTCCGGCGCTGCTCCGGCCCGAGGTTCGGAGTCATCGCCGACGGCGTCCGCGTCCCCTTGCCGCTCGGAAGGGCGCCACGAGGTGTAGTCCACCGGGCGGACGCCCAGTGCGGGGTCCTTGCGGCCGCGCATCGCGGCGGGGGAGGGTTGTGGGGTGCTCATGGCAGGTCCTCGGGCGGAAGGGGCGGTGTCCGTGCCACGCTGTCACGATACCGCCGGGATTACCAGCGGGTGGGCGGCCCGAGCGGGGAAGGGGCGCGTGCGGCGTCGTCGTAGAATCGAGCGGGTGGAATGCGGATATTACGACCGGGACCTGTGCCGATCCTGCACGGTGATCGAGGTGCCCTACGCGCGGCAGCTCGCTCGCAAACAACAGCTCGTGCGCGACCTCGTGGACTCACACGGTGAGCCGCGGTGGCTCGAGCCGGTCGCGTCCGTGGAGGCGGGGTTCCGCAACAAGGCCAAGATGGTCGTGGCCGGGAAGGTCGGCGCACCGACCCTAGGCATCCTGGACCGCGGGGGCCGCGGGGTCGACCTGCGCGACTGCCCGCTCTACCCCGAACCCGTGACGCGCGCGATCCACGCGCTCGCCGAGTTCATCGCGCGGGTGCGGCTGTTGCCGTACGACGTGGCCAAGCGGCGCGGTGAGCTCAAACACCTGATCGTCACGGGGAACCCGGACGGGCGGCTCATGATCCGGTTCGTGCTGCGCAGCACCGGGCAGCTGGCCAAGATCCGGGACAACACGGATCTGCTGCGCGAGCTCCTGCCGCACGCGGACGTGCTCTCCGTGAACATCCAGCCCGAGCACAAGGCCGTGATCGAGGGCGCCGAGGAGATCCTGCTCTCGCGGCAGGGCGAGCTGATCATGCCGGTCAACGGCATCGACCTGCGAGTCCGGCCGCGCTCGTTCTTCCAGACGAACACACGGGTCACGGAGCAGCTGTACCGCCAGGTCGCGGACTGGGTGGACGCGGTGGACCCGGCGAGCGTGTGGGACCTGTACTGCGGGGTCGGGGGTTTCGCGCTGCATGTCGCCGCTCCCACGCGCGAGGTCGTGGGCACCGAGATCTCCGCCGAGGCCGTGGCCTCCGCCCGGGACACCGCCCGCGCCATGGGGCTACCGGATGAGGGTCCGGGCTCCGTGCGTTTCCTCGCCGACGACGCCGCCGCGACCCCCGCGGATCTGCCCGGCACCCCGGAGCTCGCGATCGTCAACCCGCCCCGCCGCGGGCTGGAAGCGTCCCTGTGTGCGTGGCTCGAGAACTCATCGGTGGATCATGTCGTGTACTCGTCGTGCAACGCCACGACGCTCGCGCGGGACCTGGGCCGGATGCCGTCCTTGCGGCCCGTGGAAGCACGACTGCTGGACATGTTCCCCCACACCGGACACTACGAGGTCGCGGTCCTGCTGCGCAGGGGGTGAGGGGCGGGACTACCGGTTCGATGCCGGCGACCCGGCGAGGCTGACGACGGCGCCGGGCCCGGCGCCGTCGTCCCGGGTCGCGGACGGGCACGCGCATCGAAGAAGCGTCCCGGGGTGCCCTGTCGAGCACCCGGGGACGCTTCGGATGCTTACCGCGAAGGCGCGGACTACGAGTTCGCCGCCGCCATGGCCCGCAGCTTGGTCACCGCCTCGTTCACCATGTCCGGCACGGACTGATCGATGTCGAGCTTGTAGCCGCCCTCCTCCTGCGCGAGCGGCTCGAGGGTGTCCAGCTGGGACTGCAGCAGCGTGGCCGGCATGAAGTGCCCGCTGCGGCCCTCGATCCGCCGGGTCAGCACCGCCACGGACCCATCCAGGTGCAGGAACAACGCCGACGGCGCTTGCGAGCGGATCCGTTCCCGGTACTTGCGCTTGAGCGCGGAGCACGCGATCACCATGCCCTCGTGCTGTTCACCCCGCTCGTGCAGTGTGCGGCCCACGATCTCGAGCCAGGGCCAGCGGTCGTCGTCGTCGAGCGGCGTGCCCGAGGCCATTTTCTGGACGTTCTCGATGGGGTGCAGGCTGTCCCCGTCGACGAAGTCCACACCCAGCTCGTGGGCCACGAGCGTGCCGATCGTGGTCTTGCCCGACCCCGAGACGCCCATGACCACCACGAGCGGTGCGATGTCCGTGCTCACCCCGCTCACCGGTCGTGCACCGTGCCGTCGGTGAGGCGGTTGTAGGGCAGGTGCGCGGTGGTGTACTCGTACTTCTCCGCCTCATCCTCGTCGATCTCCACGCCCAGGCCCGGGGTGTCGGAGGGGTGCAGCAGACCGTTCTCGAACGTCATGTACTGACGGAAGACCTGGTTGGTCTTCTCCGAGTGAGGCATGTACTCCTGCAGGCCGAAGTTGTGGATGGCCATGCCCACGTGCAGCTGCGCCGCGAAGCCCACGGGGGAGACGTCCGTGGAGCCGTGGAAGCCGGACTTGACCTGGTACATCGCGGCGTAGTCCATGACCTTCTTCAGCGGAGAGATCCCGCCGAAGTGCGTGGACGCGCAGCGCACGTAGTCGATCAGCTGTTCGGAGATCAGGTCCTTGATGTCCCAGATCGTGGTGAAGACCTTGCCGATGGCGAGCGGCTGCGTGGTGTGCTGACGCACCAGCCGCAGGGCCTCCTGGTTCTCCGCCGGGGTGCAGTCCTCGAGCCAGAACAGGTCGTAGGGCTCGAGCGACTTGCCGAGCTTGGCGGCCTGGATAGGAGTCATGCGGTGGTGGCCGTTGTGCACCAGGGGCAGCTCCGGGCCGAACTCGTTGCGCACGGCCTCGAAGACGCACGGAATATGGCGCAGGTACGCGCGGGTGTCCCAGTCCTCCTCCGCGGGCAGCGCGGCACGCTGTGCCGGCTGGTAGTCGGAGCGCTCGCCGGGGGCCTGCGGCTGGGCGGCCACGCCGTACAGCGCGGTGATCCCCGGGACCGAGGACTGCACGCGGATCGCGGTGTAGCCGTGCTCCTGCTCGGAGCGGATCGAGTCGAAGATCTCCTCGGTGTCCCGCCCGGAGGCGTGGCCGTACGTGGACAGCCCGCGGCGGGAGGCGCCACCGAGCAGCTGGTACACCGGCATGCCGGCCACCTTGCCCTTGATGTCCCACAGGGCCATGTCCACCGCGGCGATCGCGGCCATGGTCACGGGGCCGCGGCGCCAGTAGCCGGAGCGGTACAGGAACTGCCACGTGTCCTCGATGTTTGCCGGGTCGCGGTCGATCAGCAGGGGTGCCACGTGGTCGGACAGGTACGTGGCCACCGCCAGTTCGCGGCCGTTGAGGGTCGCGTCACCGATCCCGGTGACACCCTCGTCGGTCGTGAGCTTGAGCGTCACGAAGTTGCGTGAGGGACTGGTGACGATGACCTTGGCTTCGGTGATCTTCATGGTGTTTCCTCTCTGGAACGGTGGGCCCGCTCGATTATGGCGGATCAGCGTGTGGACGGGCCGGACCCGTCGCCGCGCTCGGACGGCACGGACGGGCCCTGGGTGGTCATGGGGTGGGAATCCCGGGCCGTGGGGCCGGGGCGGTCGGTGCGGGTCCCCGCGGGAGCCGGGACCTCACCGGGGTGCAGCTGCTCGTGGCGCAGCGAACGGTTGGCCTCGATGGACTTCATGATGTCCTTGAACTTTGCTTCCGTGAGCGGGTAGCCGGCCATGATGAGCATGACGATCAGGAAGATCACCGCGGGGATCAACCCGCCCGCGACCGCCATGCCGTTCACGGTGTCCGGGCTCTGCTGCGGGGCGTGCTGGTCGAACGCCACGACCACGAGCGGCAGGGCGCGCTCGGCGAGGGAGCGTTCCTCGTGGAGCAGTCCACGAGTCTGCATGAGCTGGGCATCAATCCGGTGACCGTTCTGCTGCGCAGCGCCATGTGCGTCTCACCCATCGAGCTCGCGGTGTGGTGGATCGCGTTCTCCCTGGTCGTGGCGCCCAGGGAACATCGCTTCGGGTGGCGGCGCGTGTTCGCCGGCTTCGTGATCGGGCACGTGGGTGCCACCGTGTCCACCGCGGCACTGCAGATGTGGGAGGCCCAGGCCTTCCCGAACCCCGACTTGATCCCGGAACGGATCGACGTGGTCGCGAGCTACGGGTTCTTCGCGTTCGCCGCGCTGGCCACCTATCACGGTTCCGCGCGCCGCAGGCTCCTGTGGGCCGCCGGGCTCGTGGCCGCGGCGGCCGGGGGAGTGGTCCTGGATTTCGGATGGACGGCCATCGGGCACGCGATCGCGGTGCTGCTGGGGCTCGCGTGCTACCGACTCGTGAATCCCGACGCCGCGGTGCACCACGAGGCGCGCGTCCGGGCCCGGCGGTTGTACGAGATGGAGCACTGATCCGGCACGGGCCTCGGTCCCGTGGGTTCGGATCGGCTGAGTTCCACCGCGCTACGGATTGCGACGGCGTAGCAGAGTTCGACGACGCTGCGGAGCCACTCGTCTCGGTTGCCCGCGTGACGTGTGACACTTAGTATGCAGCTTGTATCTATGCAACCCGCGGACTGATCGCCGCGGGTTGCCGCTCGCCCCACACCCCGGGGCACGCGGCCGTGCCAGCGGGTACGGAACCGGCCGGAGCGACGTCGAACAGGGAGCACCATGGCGTACAACGCGGCCGAGCGCGCGTACGAGCACGTCAAGGCCAGGATCCTCACGGGTGAGCTGGACGGGCACATGTTGTCCGAGGGCGTCTTCGCCACGGAGCTGGGGGTCTCCCGGACTCCGGTCCGTGAGGCGTTCCTGCGGCTCCAGGTGGAGGGGCTCATGCGGCTCTACCCCAAGCGTGGTGCGCTCGTGGTGCCGGTGGGCCCGCACGAGTCCCGCGAGGTGCTCGCTGCGCGGCGGGTCGTGGAATGCGCGAGCGTGAAGGAGGCGATCGGGGATCCCGATCTGCCCGACACCCTCGCCGACCTCCTGGAACAGCAGCGAAAGGCTGCGGGCACGCCGCGATTCGGTGAGCTGGATGCCGCGTTCCACACCGCTCTCGTGGAGGCCGCGGGCAACAGTCTGTTGAGCGGTTTCTACCAGGGGCTGCGGGACCGGCAGATCCGGTTGATCGCCACCGCGGTGCGCACGGCCCAGGAGCGGTCTGACGAGATCCTGGCGCAGCACGCGGAGATCGTGGCGGGCGTTCGGGAAAAAGATACGGAACGGGTGGAAGCCCTGTTGGCGGAGCATTTGCAGCGCGTGTACGAAGGGATCGTGTCATGAGTGTGAAACCCTGGATGAGGGTCAGTTCGGCGCTGTTGGCGGTGGCGTGGGGTGGTAACGAGTTCACCCCGTTGCTCGTCATGTACCGCACGGTGGAGGGGTACGAACAGGTGGCCGTGGACATGCTCCTGGCCGCGTACGTCCTGGGGATCGTGCCGGCCCTGTTGATCGGCGGGCCGTTGTCCGATCGGCACGGGCGGCGGGCACTGATGATCCCCGCGCCCATCCTCGCGATGGTGGGCAGCATCCTGTTGGCCATGGGGGCAGGGAGTCTGGTGCTGCTTTTCGTGGGCCGGGTCTTCTCCGGGCTGGCCCTGGGACTGGGCATGGCCGTGGGGACCTCGTGGATCAAGGAGCTCTCCGACCGGCCGTACGAGGAGCACCCGGAGCGGGTCTCGGGCGCTCGCAGGGCGTCCCTGTCGCTCACGGCCGGATTCGCCCTGGGTGCCGTGATCGCAGCGATGCTCGCCCAGTTCGCCCCGCTGCAAACCGTATTGCCGTACGTGATCAACCTCTTGATCTGTCTGCCCGCGGTCCTGCTGGTCGCGGGAGCACCCGAGACCCGCCACGCAAGCGCACCGCACGGCTCCCTCCTGTCCGATCTGAAGATCCCGGCCACGCGTCAGCACAGGTTCTGGTTCGTGGTGGCGCCGTCCGCGCCCTGGGTGTTCGGATGCGCGGCGTCCTCGTACGCGATCCTCCCGGCGCTCATGGCGGACGTCGTGGGCCCGGACTACGGCATCGCGTTCTCGGGGCTCATGTGCCTGGTGGGCCTGGGCTGCGGGTTCTTCATCCAGCCCCTGGGCCGGCACCTGGACCGCGACGGTTCCATCCGTTCGCTCGCCGTGGGCATGGTCGCGGTGATCCTGGGCATGCTCACCGCGGTGGCCTCCGCCGCGACCCTGAACATCCTTGTGGTCCTCGCGGCTTCCGCGGTCCTGGGTTGCGGCTACGGTCTCGTGCTGGTCTCCGGGTTGCAGGAGGTCCAGCGCATCGCCCGCCCGGACGACCTCGCGGGACTCACCGCGGTCTTCTACTCCCTCACCTACGTGGGCTTCTTCGTGCCCATGGTCCTCGCGCTGATCGCCCGGTTCACGTCCTACCCGTGGCTGTTCGCCTCCGGTGCCGTGATCGCGGCCCTGTGCCTGGGCATCATGGCCTACGGGCGGCGGCACGAGGTGCGCGACCTGGACGCGCTCGAGGCGGCGGCCGCGCGGTAGCAGGGGCAGCGGCGTCGTCGTCCCGTAACGAATGCGCCCGTACGGCGGGTGATGCCGGGTCGTCGCGGGGCGGCCGTGCTCAGCCGAGGACCAGGGTCGCCGCGCCGCGCAACAGGACGACGACGCCGCCCGCGGCCGCGAGCGCCATGGCCAGTTTCTGCGCGGTCGCCTTGGTGAGGTGGCGGGACAGCCAGGTCCCCACCGCGATCCCGGCCAGGACCGTGAGCACGAGCGCGCCCACGGCCGCGAGCGCGGGGACGGGCAGGGCAAAGTGCACCCCGGCCGCGAGTTTGGAGACCACCGACAAGGCCCCCATGGACATGAACACGGGCTGCATCGTGGCCGCGAACCGGTGTTGGTCCCAGCGGGTCACGCGCGAGTAGATCACCATGGCGGGGGCCGCCACACCCGCGGTGGAGTTGAAGAATCCCCCGATCACCCCGGCCGGGACCATGGCCTTGCGGCGGGAGAGCTCGGGGGTCGCGGGGGAGAAGCGCGTGACGGCGAGGCCCGCGAGCACCACCGCACCCACGGCCACCTGCAACCACGCGCTCGGCACCCAGCGCACCACGAGCGCTCCGGCCACGATCCCGGGCACGGCGGACGCGACCAGCACCGCCGCGTGCCGCCATTCCACGAATCGGCGCACGGACAGGGTGATCAGGAAACCGGAGCACGTGGTGGCCGCGTTCGTCGCGAGGACTCCCGGGCCGGGACCCATGATCAGGGACAGCACCGGTGCCACCACGAGGCCCACCCCGGTGCCGGACACCCGTTGCAGGACGGTACCCATGAGCACGGCGAGCAGGGCGGCGATGAGGATCAACATGGGCGGCTTCCGGTGAGCGGGGTCGGTGGTTCGAGGGTATCCGTGTGTGCGCCGGCGGGTGGCACCACGTGGGATCCGTGGCGCATGTCATGGGTGCTGCACCCGGGACATGGGTCGCGACCTGGGGATGACGGTAGGAGGGTAGGGGTATGAAATTCCTCCGCGGCATCGTCCGGGCCCAAGGCCAGATCTTCCTGCAGGCCGGATGGGGCCCCGCGGTGTTCGCGCTCGCCGCCATGACGGTGGCGTCCGCGTGGTTCGCGCTCGCCGCGCTCGCGGGGGCGGCGGTCCAGGCAGGGTGTGCGCTGGCGCTCGCCAGGTGGGACGACGCGCGGGGCCTGCACCGTCTCCGGGAGGGCGGGACCCGGGCCCGGAGTGGCATCCCGGGACACGATCCCGAGAGCTCACGGGTCGGTGCAAAGGCCCTGGCCCGGAGCCGAGCCGGGGTGATCCCCGCAGAGGTAGACCAGGGATTGCACGGGTTCAACGGTGCCCTGACGGGGTGTGCCGCGGTGCTCTCGTGCGGGCCCGGGATCCCCGCGGCGTTGTGGACCCTCGCGGGTTCGGCGGTCTGCGCGCTGATCGTGTGGGGCGCCCCCAAGCTCTCGTGGCCCGAATCCCTTCCGCTGCTCACGGGGCCGTTCTGCCTGGTCAACAGCATCGCGGTGGCCGTAGCGGTCCCGTTCGAACGGGCCCAGGGAGCCGTGGTGCCCCTGGGCTCCCCCGTGCACGACGTACTCGCCGGGGCCGTGTGGGGAGCGCACCAGGTGATCCTGGGCGGTTCCGTGCTGGGCGGGCTGTTGGTGCTCGCGGGATGTTCGCCGCCGGGAGGCGGGCCGGTGTGTGGGCGGCGGCCGGGACCCTGGTGGGCACGCTCGCCGGGTTCGTGGGGATCGGGCGGGGCCCCGCCGCATCCGGGTTGCTGGGCTACGGCGCGTTGCTCGTGACCGTGGCGCTCGGTGTCGCGTTCCCCGCGCGGGGGTCCCGCATCCTGCGGATCGGGGTGCCCGTCCTGGCCGCCGCGCTCACCGTGCCGCTGTGGTGGGTCATCACGGCCGTGGGGGTCGCGCCGTACACGTGGCCCTTCGTGCTCGTCACGTGGACCGTTCTGGCGCTGCGCTCCCGTCAGTGGAGGGCGGGGGAGGCCCGCCACGACGAGCGGTGAACCAGGGCGAAGATGCCCCACACCGCGAGCAGCCCCGCGATCAACAACAGTCCCGCGTGGCCCAGGTCCACGGAGGCCAGGAAAGTGGTGAGCGGATCGTTGAGGTCGAACGCGGTGTTGAGCACCGCGCCCACCGTGATGAAGGCGATGAACAGGGCGGAGACCGCGGAGATGCCCGTGATCACCGCGTTGAACCCGAGTTTGCGCATGGGATTGCGCCACGTGGAGCCGTACATGCGCAGCACGGCCAGTCCGTTGAGGGAATCGCACAGGCACATGCCCGCGGCGAAGAAGAACGGCAGGGAGATCAGGGTCCACGTGGACACCCCTGCCACGGACGCGGACGCCGTGATGATCAACAGGGACACGGTGCTCGCGGTGTCGAAACCCAGACCGAAGAGGAAACCGAGCACGTAGATGTTGCGCGGGCTCTTGACCCGCTGCAGCGGCCGGTCCAGGACGCGGGCGATCAACCCCTGGGACCGCATGTCCTTTTCCGTGATCTGCTGCCCGTCCGCCACCGCGCGCCGCAGCCGCCACGACCGCACGCTCGCGGTGGCGTTGTACGTTCCTAGCACCAGCAGGAAGACCCCGGACACCGTGCCACCGATGATCCCCAGCGCGGTGTTCGCGGTGGTGCCCTCCTCGATGAACGAGGACACGAACGTGGCCCCGAGCACCACCAGGACTCCCGCAAGGATCACGACCGAGCTGTGCCCCAGGCTGAATGCGAGACCCACGCTCGCCGGTCGCTTGCCCTGGGAGATGAACCGGCGGGTCGAGTTGTCGATCGCGGCGATGTGGTCCCAGTCGTAACTGTGCTTCACCCCCGTGAGGTAGCACGTGACCACGAGTCCGATGGACAAGGGAACGGAACTCTCCAGGGCCCCGGCACCCAACATGCCCAGCGCGAGGACATGCAGCAGCACCACCGCGCCCAGGGTCGCGAGCACCCGGGAGCGCAGACTCCACTCACTCACTGCCGTGCGGGTCACCGCCGTACTTCCACCGGTGCGCGTCATCTCTACCTCCAACGGACGTCAGTACTTCCTCAGGTTCACGGGCCCCTGGCCGAAGTACCGTTCACGAACCACGGCCACCGCGGCCAGGATCAGCTCGTCGATCTCCTGCGTCGAGTTGCCCAGCACACGCAACGCGAACCCGGGCACGGCCAGGGCGGAGGCGCCGCCACGGAGGTGCCCCGCGCGCTCGGTGAGCAGCGCGCGGACGGCTGCCAGAGCGGCGTCGTTCACGCGGGGATCCAGGACCAGCAGCGAACCCACGTGGCTGAACCCCTCGAACGAGCCCACACCGCCAAACCCCGACTCATCCCCGGAGGGTTCCAGACGGATGTTGTCGAGCGCCACGGGGCGCCCGGATATCCGCACCTCGGCGCGCAACCGGACACTGTCGTAGCGGAACGGCTCGCCCGTGGGGGACCAGCCGGGCGTGACGACCTCCGCGAGCACCAGGGTCGCGGACGGGTCCATGTCCACGAGCGTGTGCTGCCGGTAGCGCGAGTCCCGGTAGGCGATCAATTGGTCCGGCAGGTACTCGAGCCGCGCGCCCGACCCCAGGCGCACCGTCATCTCCTGGGTCGAAAGACCCACGGGGGTGCGGTAGACCTTGGTCGCGGACTGGGTGGTCAGCAGCAGGTCCGCGCCGTCCCCGACCGTGACGGCCACGCGGTAACGGTCACCGTCCAGGTACGCGCCGCCGGGATTGACCACCGTGTAGGTCACCTGCCCACTCGCGTCCAGGTAGTGCGGGCGCAGCACGCGCAGCGCCCCGCGGTGGAACTGGTGGGTTGCCACGGAACGCCCCGGGCGCGCCGTGATTCCCAGTTCCAGTTCACCGCGCCACGTCTCTCGCGCAGTTCCGGGGGACGACGACGCCGCGGCCACCGTGTTCGCCGATGCCGCCACAGTCAGTGTGGTCGCAGCTGTCCCCGCGGTCGGCGACGCTGACTCGGACGCGTCGTCCCGCGTGGCCGTCGGCGCGGCGGAGGCGTGCGTGTCGGTCACCGGTGCGGCTGGGCTCACGCGAGGTCCTGCATGAGGACATCGTGGCGCAACCACTCGATCACGTGCTCGAGGCCCTCGTCCGTCTTCAGATTGGTGAAGCAGAACGCCTTGTCCCCGCGGAACTGGCGGGAATCGGTCTCCATGACCGTGAGGTCCGCCCCCACGTGCGGCGCCAGGTCCGTCTTGTTGATGATGAACAGATCGGACTTGATCATGCCCTGGCCGGCCTTGCGGGGGATCTTCTCGCCCTGGGCCACGTCGATAATATAGATCGAGAAGTCCACGAGCTCGGGGCTGAACGTGGCGGAGAGGTTGTCCCCGCCGGATTCCACGAACACGACCTCGAGGTCCGGGTGCTCCTGCTCCAACCGGTCGATCGCCGCCTGGTTCATGGAGGTGTCCTCGCGGATCGCGGTGTGGGGGCACCCGCCGGTCTCGAGTCCCACGATCCTGTCCAGGGGCAGCACGCTGTTGCGGGAGAGGATCTTGGCGTCCTCGATCGTGTAGATGTCGTTGGTGATCGCCGCCATGGAGATGTCCTGGCTCAGCGCCCGGGTGAGGCGTTCGATCAACTGGGTCTTGCCCGCGCCCACCGGTCCGCCGATCCCGATCTTCACTGCCGTCATGTGGTTTATTCCTCCGTACGTTCGGTGGCGCGGTTCAGCTCATGAACATGCGCGCACGTTGGGTTTCGTGATGCATCTGGGCGATCTCCAACCCCGGGGAGACCACGCCCAGATCGGACATGTCCAGCGTGGAGATGCGCTCCCATGCGGCCGCGACCCGGGGGCGCAGTGCTCCCAGGGTGCGCTGGCCCGCGTTCTGCCCGATGGGGATCCCGCGCACCGCGTTCTGGGTCAGCGAGGTGAGGGTGGAGAACAGGAAGGCCTGCGTGATCGCTGCCGGGGGCACACCGTGGTCCACCCCGATCAGCGCGAACACGATCGCCTGGTGGCCGTGGCACGTCCCCTCCGCCACGAGGCGGGCGTAGCGTTCCAGTCCCGGGCCGGGTAGGGACAGCGTGCCGATCTCGAGCAGCCGGCGTCCCATGGTCAGCCCGGCTTGTCGCACCTGGGCCGGTAGGGCCTGGGCGAACATGAGGGCGTCGAGTCGGACGAGGCCGGCGTCGATGTCGGAGTCGGGTGTCGCGTCCGCCGGGGCTGCGGGGGGATCCGCGGGCGACGCCGCGCCATCGGCGGCCGCCAGCGCGGAAGGTGCCGTGCCCGCCGAGGCTCCGTTCGCCGTCGTCCCCGCGAACAACTCCGCGGTGAGCCGCACGGCCAGACCGTCCGCGTAGACGAGCTGGTGGTCGAGGAAACGTTCGAGCCAGTCCTGGAAGCTCGCTTGGTCCGACACGGTGCCGCGTTCCAGGTAGGTCTCCATGCCGAACGTGTGCGCGAATGCCCCCGTGGGCAGCGCGGAATCGCAGATCTGCAGCAGCGGCAGGAGAGATCCCGCCCAGTCCTGTGCGTCCCCGGTCATTAGTGCGTATGCTCCGCGTGGCGGAACGGGACCGGCATCACGCGCTCCTGCCGCTCGTAGGGCACGCCGTGCTCGTCCAGGTACTGGGTCACCGTGTGGTCGAGCTGCACCACCATGACCTCTGCGCCGTATTCGGAGGACGCGTCGAAGAACTGGGCCTGCAGGTGCCGGTTGCCCAGCCCGTGCGCCGTCATGCCCATCTCGGTGATGGTGCGCGGGGCGATCACGAGCACGTCCGTGGCCTCGACGGACACGACGACGACGCCGCGCTCGTCCCGGAGCAGGATGTCCCCGTCCTGGAGGTCGCCGGCCGCGCCGCGCGGACTGTCCAGGCGCAACCCCAGGGTGCGGCCGTGATCCGTGGTCACGCGCTGGATCCGCTTCACGAGTTCGGAACTGGGCAGCACCACCTTCTCCACGTGCAGCCCCTGCCGTTCGGAGGGGGACAAATCGGCCAGGTTGCCCAGGACGCGGTCGACGATCACGAGATCCTCCTTGTCGGGAACGTGTCAGGAATGGTTGTTCGGGGTGCCGGTGCCGGGGCGGCAACGACGGGCCCGCAACGACTGGTTGGCGGCGCCGGGTGCCCGCCGAGCGCCGTCGTCCGCGGATTGCCGGCGGCCGCGTGGGCTCAGAACAGGAAGTACCGCTGGGCCATGGGGAGCACGTCCACGGGCTCGCACGTGACCTTCTCGCCGTCCACGCGCACCTCGTAGGTTTCGGGGTCCACGTCCAGCTCGGGGGTCTCGCCGTTGAACGCGAGGTCGGACTTGCGCAGGGACCGGATGCCGTGGACCGCCTTGACGGTCTTCCGCAGACCTAGCTGCTCCGGGACGCCCGCGTCCACGGCCGCCTGGGACATGAACGTGATGGAGGAGGAGTGCACCGCGGAACCCAACCCGCCGAACGAACCGCGCATGGTCATGGGCTGGGGCGTGGGGATGGACCCGTTGGAATCACCCATGAGGGAGGAGACCACCTGCCCGCCCTTGAACACCATGAACGGCTTGACGCCGAAGAACGCAGGTTCCCACAGCACCAGGTCCGCGAACTTCCCGGCCTCCACACTGCCCACGTAGTCACCCACACCGTGGGCGAGCGCGGGGTTGATCGTGTACTTGGAGATGTAGCGCTTGAGCCGGAAGTTGTCGCCGCGCTCGGTGTCCCCGTCCAGCTTGCCGCGCTGCTTCTTCATCTTGTCCGCGACCTGCCACGTCCGCAGGATCACTTCCCCCACGCGGCCCATGGCCTGGGAGTCAGAGCTCGTGATGGAAAAGATGCCCATGTCCTGCAGCACGTCCTCCGCAGCGATCGTCTCCGGGCGGATGCGGGAATCCGCGAACGCCACGTCCTCGGGGATGTCCGGGTTGAGGTGATGGCACACCATGAGCATGTCCAGGTGCTCCTCCTCCGTGTTGCGTGTGAACGGCAACGTGGGGTTCGTGGAGGCGGGCAGCACGTTGGGGAACGCGGCGATCTTGATGATGTCCGGGGCGTGGCCGCCGCCGGCACCCTCGGTGTGGTACGTGTGGATGACCCGCCCGTCGATGGCCTTGATCGTGTCCTCCACGAACCCGGCCTCGTTGAGGGTGTCCGTGTGGATGGCCACCTGCACGTCGTAATGGTCGGCCACCTTCAAGGAGTTGTCGATCGCCGCGGGCGTGGCGCCCCAGTCCTCGTGCACCTTGAGCCCAATGGCCCCGGCTTTGATCTGCTCGGCCAGCGGTTCCACCGCACTCGCGTGCCCCTTGCCCAGCAGGCCCACGTTCATGGGGAAGTTCTCGACGGCGCGCAGCATGTTCGCGAGGTTCCAGGACCCGGGCGTGATGGTCGTGGCCTTCGTGCCCTCCGCGGGTCCGGTACCGCCACCGATCATGGTGGTGATCCCCGAGTTCAGGGCGGTGGCGAACTGGTCGGGGCTGATGAAGTGGATGTGGGTGTCCAGGCCCCCGGCGGTGAGGATGCGGCCTTCACCGGCCACGGCCTCGGTCGCGGGACCGATCACCACGTCCACGCCGTCCATGATGTTGGGGTTGCCGGCCTTGCCGATGGCCAGGATCCGTCCGTCCCGCAGCCCCACGTCCGCCTTGTAGATGCCCGTGTGGTCCAGGACGATCACGTTGGTGATCACGGTGTCCGCCACGGCCAGGTCACCCGGGGCGCCGTCGCGGACGGTGTTGCCGTCCTGACCCATCCCGTCGCGGATGACCTTGCCGCCGCCGAACACGGTCTCGTCACCGTGGCTCGTGAGGTCCTTCTCCACCTCCAGGAACAGGTCCGTGTCCGCGAGCCGGACGGCGTCCCCCGTGGTGGGGCCGTACAGACCGGCGTACTGCTGACGGGACATCTCGAAGCTCATGAGCGTTCCTCACTGTCCAGGGGGCCGTTGACGGCGTTGCGGAATCCGAACACGGCACGGTCACCGGCCATCGCCACCAGGCGGACGGTCTTCTTGTCCCCCGGTTCGAAGCGCACGGCCGTGCCGGCGGGGATGTCGAGGTGGAAGCCGCGGGCGGCGTCCCGATCGAAGCGCAGCGCCGGGTTGGCCTCCGCGAAATGGAAGTGGGAGCCCACCTGCACCGGGCGGTCGCCGGTGTTGGTGACGTCCAGCTCCACGGTGTCGCGGCCCTCGTTGCACACCACGGGGGTGTCCGCCAGGACGTATTCGCCAGGGATCATGGGAGTCTCCTGCCTATCGGATGGGGGTGTGGACGGTGACGAGCTTGGTGCCGTCCGGGAAGGTGGCCTCCACCTGGACGTCCGAGATCATCTCGGGCACACCCTCCATGACGTCATCCCGGCCGAGGATGGTGGTCCCCCAACTCATGAGGTCCGCCACCGTGCGGCCGTCCCGGGCGCCCTCGATCAGTTCGTAGCTGATGATCGCCACGGCCTCCGGGTAATTGAGCTTCAGGCCCCGGGCCTGGCGTCTGCGTGCGAGGTCCGCGGCGACGACGATCTGCAGTTTCTCCTGCTCGCGAGGGATCAAGTGCATTGCGGCTCCAAGGATGGTCAGAAGGACGTCCGGCAGGGAAAGAAGACTACCTAACAATCGGCATGCTACGCCTGACGTGTGAAAACACACCCCGTAGTGCTCCGTCGTGTTCTTAGGAGGTGCCCGGGAGCCGTCCGGGCCTGCGCTCGGAGGTGCCCGAGTGGCACAGGTCGTCGGGCCCGGTCGACGACGCCGCGCAGTGCCCGACGCCGCGTTGGGTGCGCTCCGCGGGTACGACGACGCCCGGGCTTCGTGTGCGGAACCCGGGCGTCGTCGTCGTGCAGTGGTCGTGGCGCGTTCGCTACGCGCGGGCACCACGAAGGATGGAGCCTACAGCTTCCACTCCCAGGCCTGGTCCACGAAACCGGGCGCATAGACCAGGGTTCCCGTTTTCGCGGGCACGTCCAACACAATCTTGCCGGTCGCACGCTCGGCGGGCCCCATCTCCGGGATCCGCTCTGCATCGGGCAAGCACATGTAGGACGCGGCTGATGCCACCGAGTTCGCCGTGGTCCCGGCCGGAGTGATGAATTTCCATTCGTGCGGATTGAACATGTAATCAGTGCCGTAGAAGGCCTCTTGGAACTGTTCCCTCGGGCCGGTCTCAGCGGACACATCGAGGGTCACGAAGTGTCCGTTCTCGGGCTTCTCCGCGTAAGGATTGGTGCACTTCGGATCCACCTCGATCCCGTTCACCACGAAATTCACGACCGGGGTGCTCTCCTGGCCGTTGATGGTGATGGACGAGGATTCACCCACGCGCTTCATCAGGTTCCCCCGCTCGGACAGGCCCGGAGTGGGCTGAGCTTGCGTGGTCTCGGCAACCGCAGGCTCCACGCTCGGCGCCGTGGGGGCGCTCGCGGGTGCGTCGCCGGATCCCGCGCACGCGGTGAGTCCGAGGAGCAGGACGGGTACGGCCAGCAGTTGAGCCGAGATTTTCATGGTGAACCTTCCGGTCGGGGGGCATGGGACGCAGCCCGCGGGGTTGTCCTCAGGGACAGCCGATGAGGGAGAGAATAACTTTGCACTCGCACATGCGGTGATCTGACGCGAATGTTACGCCCGAGTAAGCGCAGGGCGCCGGAGGCGCGGCGTCCGGCGGGGGCGGGTCACCGACTGTGGTCGGCGGGATCCGTGTGGTCGGAGGACAGGGAGCGGAGGTGGCGTAGATCCTCGGGGTGCATGTCCTTCTGCGCTTCGAGCCCGTCGAGCAGCAGTTGCATCTGTCGCTGCAGCGCCGGAACCAGATCGGGGTGCCCCTGGTCCCGCAGGTGGGTGATCAGCATCCGCAGCCCCCGCAACATGGTGGCGGCCACGTCCGGCTGATCGAGGCACGTCTGCCGGAGCTGATCGAAGGCGTGGGCGATGTATTCCTCATGGGAGAGGTTCCAGGGCTGGACGAGCACCCGGCGGGATCCGTCCTGCAACGCCGGGGGCGGAAGTGGAGTGATGAGCAACGTCCGCATCAGACTCCCCAGCCGCAGGATGACCTCCACGGCGGTCGTGGGGTCATTCACGGCCGGACTCAGGGCACGCAGCCCGATGTCCACGAGCTGGCGGATGGAGAAGTCGACGTCCTGGAGGGTGGTGCGCATGTCGGACACGCCGATCGACTCGGCGAGACCCTTCCTGCTGGCGGCCGAGGGGCGGGGCCACACCGTCAACAGGGGTTCACCGGCGTGGATGTAAGCACCCACGCGGGTGTCCATGCGCACGGTGGTGTCGGGGGAGGCGGCCGCGAGGAGCTGGCGGATGTCCACCTGGCTGATCCATCCGCTGCGTGTGGCGGGAATGACTGCGGCGTCATCGGGGGCATCGTGGAAGTCCCGGGGGTCGACCTCACACATCCCGGAGGGCACTTCGTCAAGTGCGGCGGCCACCTTCTCTCCCTCGTCCGCGATGACCCGGGCCACGTTGCCCACCTGGAGCCCGTGGGCCAGGTGATCCAGGTGCACGATGATGCCGATCACGGTGATCAGCGTCAGCACCACGGCGAGCGTCAGCGACACCTTCGGCGCAGGGTCCGTGGTCTCCCCGCTGACACTGGGCAGCGCCAGCACGCAGTAGAAGAAGGTGGCCACGAGCAGGCCGATCACGCGCTGACTCAGCCGGTCCCGGATGAAGGACCGCATGACCCGAGGTGAGAACTGGCTGCTGGCCAACTGCAGGCTGACCACGGTCAGGGAGAACACCACGCCCACGGTGGTGATCATCGCCCCGGCCACGGTGGCCAGCAACCACGTGGCCGCGTTGCTGCTCATCTCCAGCGTGAACGGCACGTGGGTGTCGTACCCCAGGGCATGATCGACGGACGTCGCGATGATTGCCAACACGATCCCGCCCAGCATGATGATGGCGGGATAGAGGAACAGGCTCTCCTCGAATCGGTACCGCAGCGCCGCGAGGCGCAGCCGCCACGAGACGCCTCCACGTCCAGCCACTGTCTGTCCTCCGAGCATTGTTCGCCGACGAGCCTGCCGATCGTCAGCCTACCCAGACCGTTCACGGAGGCGGGCGCGCGGAGCGTGGGCAAGGGGGCGGCACCTCGATAGCCTGGCCCCATGACGGAACAGAACAAGTGGCTTGCCCAGGTGGCTCGGAACCCCGGGCATTCCCAGTGGTATATCGAACGGTTCCGCACCATGGCCGCGCGCGGGGAGGACATCGTGGGGGAGGCCCGGCTCATCGACGCCATGGTTCCCCGCGGCGCTCGCATCCTGGATGCCGGGTGCGGAGCGGGGCGGCTGTCCGGGTACCTACACGCGGCCGGGCATCGGGTGGTCGGGGTGGACGTGGATCCCGAGTTGATCGACGCCGCCCGGCAGGACTACCCGGGCCCTGAGTATCGCGTGGCCGATCTCGCCGTACTGGCCGACATGGACCTCGGGGACGCCTTCGACGCCATCGTGTGCGCGGGCAACGTGGTCACGTTCCTAGCGGAAAACACCCGGCGGGACGTGCTGCGCGGCTTCCGCAGTCACCTGGGTCAGGACGGCCGCGCGGTGGTCGGTTTCGGCGCGGGGCGCGGCTACTCCGCCGAGGAGTTCTTCGCCGACGCCGCTGCGGAGGGTCTCACACCGCAACTCACCCTGGCGGGGTGGGACGTACGCCCCTGGTCCCCGGACAGCGAGTTCCTCGTGACCGTGTTGGGCGCCGCGGACGGGTGAGTGGAAGTGGCTGTGCTGAGGCGCCGATAGAAGTTACCGATTCATCCCCGACAACGCCTGCAAGTGCGTCGGGCGGACCGCAGTGGCGTGGGGCTGGTAGTCGTCGTGCTTGCCGAGCCAGGATTTGATGTAGGGGCACACCGGGACGATGGTCTTCCCGTCGGCGATGGTGCCGTCCAAGGCCCCCCGCGCGAGCTTGGAGGCGAGACCCTGACCGCTGTAAGCGTCGTCGACGGTCGTGTGGTAGAAGATCCGCTGCGGCTCGTCGGCGCCGTCGAACGGCAGGTAGTGCGCCTCGCCGATGACCGCGTCACCGTCGAGGAGTTCGTAGCGGTGCCCATCGGCGTTGTGGCGGACGGTGATGTCGGATTCGGTTTCCACGGGACTCTCCTGGGTGGGATCGGGCGGGCTCAGCCGCGGGGTCGCAAAGTGACGGTGGGCAAAGTCGGGGCCGGCAGTGGCGCGGGCTGACCGTCGGGAAAGGGGCCGAAGCGCGGGCACGGGGTCCCGTCCGAGTAAGTTCCGGACTCTGGGGTGGGGGCCGGTTCGGCGTCGATCTCGGCCTGCCACTGCTCACGGTAGGCCACGACCTCCTCGTGGGTGCGGCCCACGAAATTCCACCACATCACGATCTGCTCCCCCAGGGGCTCCCCGCCCAGGAGCATGGCCCGCACGGGCTTCTCACCGGCGGTTAGGACCACGCTGTCCCGCCCCGTGGGGAGGTAGGCCAGGTGGTCCTCCGGGATCGGCGCCGAGTTCACGCTCAGGTCCCCGGTGTCCACCAGGACCCCGTGCTCGAAGGACGGGTCCAGGTCCAGGTCCAGTTCCGTTCCCGGCTCCATGAGGATCTCGGCGGCCACCAGCGGGGGTGTGTAGGTGTTCACCGGGGACGTGGATCCGGCCAGCTCACCGATGAATATCCGCAGCTCGGCGCCGTGGTTCTTCACGGGCTCTGGCGTGTAGTGCTCGAAGGTCGGTGCCATGTGACGGGTGTCGTCCGGCAGGGCGTACCACAGCTGCACGCCGTGCAGGGTGGTGGTGTCCGGGGTGGAGAACTCCTGGTGGGAGATCCCGCGCCCGGCGATCATGAGGTTGACCTCCCCGGGGCGCACGTCCGCGCTGTACCCGGCGGAGTCCAGGTGGGAGATGCCGCCGGTGAACAGCCAGCTCACCGTGGCCAGGCCGGTGTGCGGGTGGCGCGCCACGGACATGCCCCCGGTGTCCGCCACGGGATCGGGGCCGTAGTGGTCCAGGAAACACCACGCGCCGATGAGACTGCGATGGCGCTGGGGGAGGGTGCGGCGCACGGTCATCGCCCGCGGGCCACCCAGGGGCACGTCCCGCGGGGTCAGCAGGGCCGCCCCGGCACCGATCGCCTCGGTGCACAGGACCTCTTGCGGGTTGCGTTCCAAGTTGGTCATCGCGCACCTCCGGTGCTCGTGGTCGCACCGGCCGGCGCGGACGCAGTCTTACGGGGACGGACGGGGTGTCCGGACAGGATGGAGATCCGGTTGAAGGCGTTGATTGCGATCGCGGTCCACTGCAGGGCGGAGTACTGCTCGTCGTTCAGTGCTTCCCGGGCCGCGGCCTGCTCGGCGTGCCGCGTGTTCTCGTCGGGCAGCAGGGTGGCCGTTTCGGCGATAATCAGGGCGGCCCGTTCCACGGCATTGAAAAGAACGGTGTCACGCCATGCGGGGAGCACGGCGAGTTGCTGCGCGGTCACCCCGGCAGCCTCGGCCTTGCGAACGTGCAGGTCCAGGCAGAACGCGCACCCGTTGAGCTGGGACACTCGCACGTTGACCAGCTCCACGACCGAGGCGGGGGTGCCCGCATCCTCTGCAGCGGCACCGACCTTGCGGGAGAAGGCGTTGACCGCCCGCCAGCTGGAGGGGTCGGACTTGTCCAGGAAGAAACGGTCCTGCTCGGTCATGGCGGCTCCTCGTGGTTTCGTGCGCCGACTGTATTCGCCGGGGTCGACGACGCTGCTGTCGCGGCCACCCGGCGCGGGTCCGGGATGCGACGGGGCGGTCCGGGTGGAGATGAACTTGTTTAAACAGAAATATCTTCCTCGCAAGGCTAACTTGCGGTCGGGGTCCGCTCAAGGGGGCGGGACAGGGTGCGAGGCTGGAGATGGCTGCGCAAGAAGATTCTTAGACAAATGTTTTTGAGGCGAGGTAAAATCATCCCTCAGCTCAACGAGTTCTAAGGGCTTGAAAGGGGAGATCATGACCGCGCACACCGACACCGCTGCCCAGGCGGTGGACCCCGTGACCCTGTGGGGCCAGGTGATCGAGGGGTTCCAGAGCGCCAACAAGAACCTGCACCGAGAGGTGGCCGCGGCCCATGCGTTGAACGCCGCGGAGGCCGAGGCGTTGCTGCGTCTGACGCGCACCCCGCACCAGCGCATGCCCATGGCCGAATTGGCCCGTCAGGTGGCCTTCAGCACCGGCGGTTTCACCAAGGTTGCGGACCGGCTCACCAAGCGCGGCCTGGTCCGGCGTGCCCCGTGTCCCGAGGACCGGCGCGTCGTCTACCTCGAGCTCACCGCCGAAGGCCGCACCACGGCAGGGAAGGTCCGTGATCTCGTGGCCGAGACAATGACGGCCACGTTCGTGGACGTCCTGGGCCCCGAACGCGCCGTCGTGGTCGCACAGGCGATGGCCGATCTGCACCGCAGCGGCCTCGACCGTGCGTAGCGGTCTCGGCGACCGAGGCGCGAACCACCTCGGACAGGGGCCGATGCCGCTCGTGGTTCGCGCCGGCCGCGGCACCCTTTACGCTTGTCCTTAATCGAGATGGCTGAGCACAAGGATTGAGGGAGCCTGATGGCCGCTGGACTGGCTGCGCTGCTGGATGACATCGCGGCACTCGCCAAGCTGACCGCCGCGAGTGTGGACGACGTCGCCGGGGCGGCGGGGCGTGCGAGCGCCAAGGCCGCGGGCGTCGTCGTCGACGACACCGCGGTGGCCCCGCGATTCGTGCAGGGTGTTAACCCCAAGCGGGAACTACCGATCATCAAGAAGATCACGATCGGCTCCCTGCGCAACAAGCTGCTGATCATCCTGCCGGTGGCCCTGATCCTGAGCCAGTTCGCGCCGTGGTTGCTCACGCCGCTGCTGATGCTGGGCGGCACGTACCTGTGCTTCGAGGGCGCGGAAAAAGTGATCGAGCACCTGTCCCACCAGGAGCACGCCCCCAACGAACCCGCCGCGGACCGCGGTCCGGAGGCAGAGAAGAAGATCACCTCCGGGGCGATCCGCACGGACCTGATCCTCAGCGCGGAGATCATGGTGATCGCGCTCAATGAGGTCTCCCACGAGCCGTTCCTGACCCGCACGCTCATCCTGATCGTGGTGGCGATCTTCATCACGGTGCTCGTCTACGGCGTCGTGGCCCTGATCGTGAAGATGGACGACATCGGCCTGGCCCTGGCCCAGAAGGACTCCGAGGGCGCCCAGAAGTTCGGCCGGGGCCTGGTCAAGGCCATGCCCACGGTGCTGTCCGTGATCTCGATCGTGGGTGTCTTCGCCATGCTGTGGGTGGGCGGGCACATCATCCTGGTGGGCATGGCCGACCTCGGGTTCACCCCCGTGTACGACTGGGTCCACCACCTGGGCGAGTCCGTGCACCACGTGGCCGGGGTGGGCCCCGCGCTCGCGTGGCTCGTGGAGACGTTCTGTGCCCTGGTGCTGGGCATCGTGTGGGGTTCCATCATCGTGGGCATCGTCCACGTACTGCCCTTCGGCAAGAAGCACGGCGACGACGACGTTCACTCCTCCGATGCCGCCGGCCGTGAGTCCTCGGATGCCGACGACGCCGTGTCTACCCACCGGGGGAACGTCGCCGCGGTGCGCGGAGCGCCGTCGTCCGGGGTCTCGGCGACCGGGGCGTCGTCATCGGCAGATCCTCACGTGGAAGGCGGCTCGACCGCGGTCAGCGAGCCGCCCCGGGGCTGACCTCCCGCAACCCCGCCGAAGCGCACAGCTCCACGAGGCCTTCCATGCCGAAGGCCTGCAGCGGGCCCACCACCCCGCGCGCCCGTGAACGGTCCTTGAGCACGTGCTCCGCCCCGGCCGCCAAGAGGTGACCCGTTAGCGTGTAGACGTTGGGACCCGCCACATGGACCTCGGACACGGTCTCGCCCCGGGAGTCGGTGACCATTGCTATGGCCAGGGAGGACGACTTCGCCCGCTCACTCGCGCTCGGCCCGCCCTCGGACCCGGTCAGGGCGGTGATGCCCTTGCCGAGCGCCTTGCGGGCCAGGGACGAGGAACCGGCCACGGCCATCACGGGCAGCGCAGCCTTCATGACTGGCCCCGGCGCGGAGAACCACCCGTTGAACACCTCGATGTTCGCAACCTCCGGGAACGCCTCCGGCAGGAACACGATCTCGCTCCCGGGGACCATCACCGCATTGCGCTTCGCCCCGTCTACCGTGAACGTGTGTTGCCGCGGTATCCGCCCCGGCTTCTGCCACCGGTGATCACGCCACACCAGGAACGGTTTGCTCAGCTCTTCGAGCATGGTGGTCATGGTCCCGCCGCTCAACCCGGTAGGGCCCGCCCCGGGGGCGAAGTAGCCCACCCGCAGGGTCTCGGCGCGGTCCCCGGCGCGTTCCAGAGCCAGGGATCCCGCGAGGATCCCGGGCACGTAGTCGTAACCGAATGCGGGCAGCATGGTGCCGCGGGGCGCATCACCCGGCGCAGCGGCGTCGTCGGACGCGGCGGCGGGATAGCGCTTCTGGAGTCGACGCACGAAGCCCACCTCACCCGTCGAGTCCAGGTAGTGGGCACCCTGCGACGCGGCGGCGTCCGCGGCCACGTCCCCGAGTCGCTCGAAGGGACCCACGGTGGTGACCAGGACGTCCCCCTCGGAGACCAGCGCGCGGACGGAATCGGGCTCAGCCAGGTCCGCGGTCCGCACGTCCAGGCCGCCCAGCGTGCAGGCCAGCTGGTTCAGGGGCCGTTCGCGGCGCCCGGCGAGGACGGGGCGCACTCCCCGTTCCACGAGGGACTCGACCACCAGGCGGCCGGTGTATCCGGTGGCTCCGAAAACCACCACGTGAGCGTTCATGGGTGTCCTCCTGCGCTGAGACGGACCGCAACGGGTGCCGTGCGGGCTGGTTCGTCACGTTACGGGATCGGGCCGGAGTGCGCGACGACTACGCGGGCTCTCCGCGCACCACGTCCACGTGCACGTGGTCCAGGTGGCGCAGGATCTCGTTCGCGGGCGGCGGCGCGTTGTAGGGGTGCCAGCGCCCGGCGGGGGAGCGCGAACCCCAGACCATGTCGTCGAAGATCACGTACTGGACGTCCAGGTCCTCGGCGTGGGCCACGAGCCAGTGCGCGAGCTGCCACCCCTGCCGGCGGTTCTCCTCCGTCACGGGGCGGAAGAACACGTCGACGGCGCGCCCGTCGTAGTGCGTGGAATTCTCGCCATGTCCGTGGCCCACACCGCCCGGGGCGTAACCGCCGAGGCTCAGGGGGCCGAAGACCTCGATCATCGCGTCCCGGACCGCTTCGGCCCGGGGCGTCAGCCCGGAGGGGGTGATCTCCTGCGCCTGGAGTCCCTCGCTGCTGTGCCCGCGGCAGCGCAGGCTGGGCCCGGCGTCGTCGGGCGGGCCGTGCGTGAGACGCTCCATGACAGTCGGCTCCACGCCGGGTACCGCGGAGGCGTCCGCACCGCGCACGACGGCGGTGGTCGCGGCCTTGGCCTCCTCGCGGGTCAGAGGGACGTCCCCGTCCTGCGTGGTCACCGTGCATTCCGCCCTGCCCAGTGCGGGAGGGGCACTCGACACGAGCGAACGCAGCGGTCCCGAACCGGCCCACACGGCACCCACCACGAGGGCCAGCACCACGAGCAGACCCAACGTCCAGCCGACGGCGCGTCCCGGAGCGCGGCTCATGAGGGGGACGGGGACGTGGTGTGCGGATGCATGACGGGTCCTTGTCGGGGTGCGGTCGTGTGTCACCATGATGCCGGGTCAACCTTGCCGCGCCCCGCGTACCGGCCCGCTCCCGTGCCACCGGAGGTCATGATGAACGAACGCCCCGCGTCCCCGTGGCGGATCGAGGACGTGGACGTCCCCGGCTACCTCGCGGCATTGGACGTCGACGCCCCACAGCTCGCCGCCGCCCCGCGGGACCTGGGCCTGCTCGAACGGCTGCACCGCGCCCATGTTTTCACGTTCCCGTTCAGCAACGTGGAGGTGCTGCTCGGACGGCATCCCGGGGTGGAATTGGCGACCGCGCAGGACCAACTCGTCCGACGCCGCCGCGGCGGATACTGCTTCGAGCACTCGCAGTTGTTCGCGGCCGTTCTGGAAACGCTGGGCTTCACCGTGCGCCGCGCCCTGGGCCGCGTGCGTTCGTTCGACAGCCCCCGCACCCACATGACCGTGCTCGTGGACCTCGCCGGCACACGCTACCTGTGCGATCCCGGCTTCGGTTTCAGCATCACAGGTCCCATCCCGTTGCACGACGGCGCTCGCCGCGTGGAGGGGAACCGCACCTTCTCGATCGGGCGGGTCACGGACGAGGGCTGGCCCGTGTGGTCGTTCGAGCGGGACGGGGACATGGAACACGTGCTGGACGAGTCCACCATCCACCCCGCGGACGTGCGGATGGGCCACCTGCAGACCTCGACCGGTGCGGAGTCCATATTCCGCCATCACCTCATGGTCATGAAGCACACCCCGCGGGGCCACGTGACCGTGACCGAACACGGCACCACCGTGCGCACCCCTGGGCGGCCGACCCGGCAGCGGGAACTGACGGCCCCGGAGATCGTGACCGAGGTCCGGGATCTGGGCGTGCGGATCACCGAGGAGGAAGACGCGCAGCTCACCGACGTCGTGACCCGGATGAGGGGCTGATCGGGGCGGGATCGGCGGCCGCAGGCGGCCAGTCGTGGGGGGGCGACGGCTGCGAGCGGCCGGGACACCAGAAATTAACGCGGCACGGGCTTCGCGTTCGCAAAATTCCATCACGCCGATGGCATGATCTTCACCTGGCTGAGCATTTCCCCCGATGCTCGGCCAGTGCTGCGCCCGGAATGAGCTGACCGGGCGGGCCACAACTGAATACCCCCCCATGTAGAAAGCAGCCCCCCATGCGTTTCTTCCGTTCCTCCGTGGTGCCCGCGGCGGCCCTCGCCGTGGTCACGGCGCTGTCCCCGTTGGCGCTCTCCCCGTCATTCCTGGCCCCGGCGAACGCCGCTCCCGCAGTGGCCGCTCCCGCGGTCCGGACCGCGCCGCGGGTTCCCGAGGCGCCCGTGCTCGCGGCTCAGGCCCCCGCCCTTCCCGCGACCGCCCATCACAAACCCTTCAAGGCCGCGGGCAAGAACTCGAGCTACCACATCTACACGAACGGCATCGACCGTTCGAAGGCCGTGGGTGTGCTGTTCTACCTGGGCGGCGACTACGACAACCCCGGCGAGACCTGGGTGCACAGCCCCCAAGGGACCGCGCTCACAGCACTGGCCGCTCAGGCCCGCAAGAAGAACATGATCCTGGTGGTCCCCATCTCCCCGGACCACAAGCTTAAGCCCAACGGCATCACGTGGTGGGAGGACGCGGACGGCAACGGCGACTACTTTCGCGCGCTCAAGGACAGCCTCGTGAAGACCTACGACCTGGACACCTCCCGCGTGTGGCTCGCCGGCTACTCGGGTGGCGCGGAGTTCATCACGTACGAGCTGCTGGCCGATCGGCAGAACTGGATCCGTGGCGGCGGTGCGACAATCATCGGCGGCGGCGGTGCCAGCGGCATGCAGACCGCGCCGAGTGCCGCGGTGCGCTCCCTCCCGATCACGTGGCACGCGGGGACCAAGGACGTGGCCGGCAGCACCAACCCGCCCACGTGGTCCGCGTCCGCCGCCGCAACCCAGGGCATGAAGCGGTTCCGGGCGGACGGGTTCACCCGCACCTCCCTCAAGACCCTGCAGGGCTACAACCACGACGACTACGACATCGTGGGCCTGATCGCCCAGGGCTTGGCCACGCTGCCGCCCGCGCCGGCGACGACGGGCCAGACCGCCACACTGGGCACCCCTCAGACGTCCTGGCTGCGCGGGGCCATCCGGACCGACTACGTCGCCACGGGCGGGATGGGGACATATGGGCAACCGACGTCGGCGGAGAAGCCCACGGGCCGCGCGGGCGGGGTCTACCAGGGCTTCACGAAGAACTACACGTATTACTGGAGCCCCGCGACCGGCGCCCACCCCGTGAAGTGGGGGACCGGCATCGGTAACGCCTACAAGGCTGCCGGTCTGGAGCGCGGGTGGGGCTATCCCGTAATGGCGGAGCGCAAGATCCCCGGCGGCGCCTACCAGGACTTCCGCAACGGCAACGCCCGCTACCGCGCCATGTACTCCCCGGCCACGGGCACCCGCGTGATCAAGCTCAGCGGCGGGATCGGTACGGCCTGGCAGAAGGCCGGGCACGAACACGCGTGGGGGTACCCCGCGACCGACGAGTACGCCGTCTCCGGCGGTATGGCCCAGCGCTTTTCCCGCGGTGTGGTGGCCACGTGGCACCGCTCCACCGGCAAGGTCACGGTGAGTCGGGGGTAGCGGTACCCGACCGGTGCCCCGGACGCACGGCAACCACCGTGCGTCCGGGGCGTGCCACCCGGGGTGTTGCGTCCATGGTCCGGACGAGGGCGTGATGCCCCGGCCCCCGCGCAGGGACACGACCGGCGCCTGCAGTTTCTCGGCCAGCGCGCGGATCTGATCCGCAGCGTGCCGGGCCTGCCCGTGCGCTGGGTCGACGACGTCGTGGCCGCGGTGGCCCGGCGGGTCGTGCGCCCCGGGGAAGCCGTCGCGGAGTCCGCGCTCAACGAGCGGCTGCGGATGTTCGTGCTCGACGTCGCGTTCTTCCGCCGGCACGCCGTGGACATGGGAGTGCTCAGGCGCGCCCCGGACGGGACCCGGTACGAACTGACCGAGGATTGAGCGGGGGCCGCGGCGCGAGGGGCCGGCCGCACCATCGATACGGAGGGTTCCCGCGGCCTCCGTCGGCTTCGGTTCTACGGAGCCGTCCGGTGGGGAGCGCCGGATAACGGTTGCCTTGGACCGGCCCGCGAATGACGAAGTCCCGCCCGACCTTCCGGTCGAACGGGACTTCTTGCGGTGCGCGAGGGGGGAGTTGAACCCCCACGCCCTCTCGGGCACACGGACCTGAACCGTGCGCGTCTGCCTATTCCGCCACTCGCGCTCGTTGTTCCACGCGGCATTCGCCGGTGAGCAACGTCGAAAAGAATACCTGACGCGTGCGACGTTTGGCGAATCGCGGCGTCGTCGAACTCTCGGTAGGGGCGACGGCGCTGTGGCGCCTCAGATGCTCACCGTGAGTCCCGCCCACGTGACGCCGGCGCAGAACAGTCCGGCGAGCGCGTAGAGCGTCACCGGGACCAGCAGGGCGATCTCCCGGGCGGAGCCCGCGTTGCCGAGCACGGGGAAGCGCACGAACGAGCGGCCTTTGTAGAACGTGGTGGGCAGCGGCAGGGACGTGCGCAGGGGCCACAACAGGTGGATCCCCTGGGTCGTGAGCAGGTCCCCCAGCATGTGCACGGCGCACCCGAGACCCACGGCCACCACGAACCAGCGCGGGTTCTGCGGGGGATTCGCCGCGACGAACGCCCCCAGCAGGATGCCCACGATCCAGTTCGCGTGGGAGAGCCGGTCCGGGACGAACGCCAGGACCTTCACCGCGCACGCGATGAGCAGCACGGACAGCACCGCCGCCAGGGGCCACACCTGTCCTGGTAACGACGCCGCGGCGTCCGGGATCTCTCCAGCCTGACCTTCCGCCCCGGGCCAGGAGAAGGAGTTCCAGCGTAGGGCGTCCCCCACGGGGACGGACGCGCGCTGGGACAACAGCGCGAGGACGATGATCAGGAGCAGCCCCACGAGCGAGTGTGTGGCCCTGCGGTGGCCCCCGGAGAGTTTGCCGACCGCCCGGGCCACCCACGTGGACAGTGGCGGGAGGGAGCGGGCGACCGTGCCCCCGGGGTGGTCGAGATCCGGGAGCAGGGCCGCGCCGGCGCAGATCAGCGCGCCGGTGATGACGCCGGGGTCGCCCACGGGCATCACCCCCAAACCCACCGGAACGGAGACGTCGGCGAGGTGCACGGTGTAGGTACCGGTCAGCGCCACCCACGCGGCTGCACCGCACGCGGCATGGCTGGGGCCCATCATCGGGGGAACCTGGGCATGGTGGTGGTCCTCTCAAGACCTCGGGGAAGAAGCAGACCCCAGGGTAGGAACCGGTTCCGACCTGCATAAGCGGCTGCGGAGGCCGCCTCGGCGACCTGCTCGGATCCGCACTGTGCGCGGCAGTCGACCACCGCGCGTCCATGCCCCGCGCCATCCGTTCACGACGGTCGGTGCACCGCGCCTCAGTCACCCGCGTGGGGCCATGTCCTGCCCTGCCGAACCAGCGTGGGTGGGTCCGCGCACCACCCCTCGATTCGTGAGCGTGAAGCGTCAGTCCAAAGACTTGGGGTTCCAGGGGAGCTGCTGATCGCACCCCGGTGTGAGCCAGGCCTTGATGAAGCCGCCCGTCTGGTGCAGGTACTGCATGAGCAGGCTCTTGCCCGTGATGTGGAAGTCCACGGCGGACATGCGTAGCTCACCGGGATAACAGCGGGAGAGGATGAGCCGCGATCGGGGCGCGTGCTGGGTGAAGGTCACGGCGGTCACGGTGTCCCACCCGCGTTCCTCGAAAAGCTTCTGCAGCTCCATGGCCTCGCCCTGGGTCGTGGACGGATCCGGTTTGAAGCAGATCACCTCCACGCCCTCCCGGGGCGCGCAGAACGGGCGGGTCGAGTAGTACTCCTGCATCTGCGGTGGTTCGTACGGCTGGGGGTCCGGGGCGGAGATCACCAGCGTGTCCGCCACGTGCTGGTTGAACACGAGGTCCTCCGCGTAGGCCATGCGGGACGTGTCCGGCGGTCCGAGCACGAACACCGCGTCAGATCGTTTCGGCGGATCCACGCGGGGGTTGTCCAGCACGGCGTGGCACACCGCGAGCCACAGCACCATGAGGATCGTCAGGACGGTCAACACCAGCAGGGGCCACCGCCGCTTCTTGGCGAGGGTCTGCCCGGGGGCCGCGTGTGCCACGGATGTCCTTCCGATGTGGGGCTTTACAGGAATGCCGCGGATATCATCTCATCCAGCGGAACCCCTTCCGAGGCTTCTGCATCTCGTACCGGTAAACACCCACCAAGGAGTCAGCTCATGCGCTCGAACGACCACCTCGAACGTTCGATGATCTGCCAGGTTCCGCTCCGGTGGGGGGACATGGACTCGTACGGCCACGTGAACAACGTGGAGGTCGTCCGTGTGCTCGAGGAAGCGCGCATCGCCGCGTTCGGCGTCCCCGTAGGCACGGGCGAGCAGGTCCTGCCGGCCAAGATCCCCTTGTTCTCAGTGCTCCCGGAGGGCACCCAGGCGCTGATCGCCGAGCATCGGGTCAAGTACTTGCGCCCCCTGGCGTACCGCAACGTCCCCGTGGATGTGCGCGTGTGGGTGGTCTCCGCCCGGGCCGCCACCCTGGTCCTGGGATTCGAGATCCTAGACTTCGCCGACGGCGCTCCCTGCGTCCGCGCGCAGACCCAGCTCGCGTTCTACCTCCCGAGCACGCGCACGGTGGTGCGCCTGACCCCCGAACAACGCGAACTGCTGGAACCGTATACGGCGCCGTCGCCGTTCTGACCTGCGCACACCCGCGCACCGCGCCGACGTCGCTCAGGCGGCGAGCTTCACCGGGGTCCGCAACCGCAGCTGCGCGCGGGTGCGCAGGATGTGGCCGCTTTCCGGCAAGACCCGCCACGTCCACCACAGCACGGCGTGGGAGTCCGGGTCCGCGTGGCACGTGGCAGCGGTGACCGCCGCGGGGTCCTCGGTGTCCTGGACGCACACCGCCAGGGGCGCCGCATCCAGGGTGTCGTGCAGGCGCGCGAGCTCCCGCTGCAGACCGCGAGGGGAGTGCTCGGTGACCGTGCAGCCCACTTCCACGTGCGAGGCGAACGGCGTGGGGTGGGCGATGCTGCACAGCGTGGGCAGTTGCGCTGCGGTGTCCTCGAACAGACCCACGGTCTCGACCCACTGCTCCCCGGCGTGGGTGATCACGCACTGGTGGTGCAAGGAACCCACACGCAGTTCCACGACCGTGTGCTCGTCCACTCGCAGCGAGCGCCCGGCCGGTGCGTCCAGCACGCCCAGGTCCGTGCGGTACCCGAACTGTTCCGGGCGGCACACGACATGCCCGTGCAACGGGGTCAGCCAGCGATGCTCCATAGCCTTGTTCTCCCTCTTCGGCCCCGCGGCAGTCCGCCGCATCGGCTTTACAGAAGAAAATATCCACCAAGCGGGTGCGCGAGCAAGCACCGGAAGGTCACCGTTTGATGACGACGCATATATGCCACCCGGGCCCACACGGACGCGGTGCGTGCCGGAACGGCTGCGGTGACAGGGGCTGGATCAGGGCAGCGGACGGCCCCGCGCCGCCGTCCACAGTGCGTACCAGTCCTCGTGGGTCATGAGCTCGGCGGCCCGCGGCGCCTGCGCGCACGCGGCGATCCGCTGCGGGTTCAAGGTCCCCACCATCGGGCGGATACCGTACGGGTGGCGCAGCAACCAACCCACCACCACGGCCTCGCGGGACACGCCCATGCGCTGGGCGAGCTGCTCCACGAGGGCGCTCGTCCGCCGTACGGGGTCCTCGTTCGCACCGCCGGAGGACGACGCCGCACCCCCGGTCTCCGCACCGCCCATCCCGTCCTCCCCGGACGAGGCAGCCGGCGCGGACGTAGCTCCGGACGCGGGCGCGGGTGCACCCGAATAGATCCCGCCGGCCATGGCACCCCATGCCTGCAACTCGATCTCGTCCGCGATGCACTGGGCGAGCAGCCCACCGGGGAACGACACCCCGGTCCCCTCCGGGTGATTGGCGAGCACCTGGGACTCCACGAAATCGCGGTGCGCCAGGCTCATCTGGATCTGCACCGCGGTCACGGGCACGCTCAACAGTTGTTGGAACGCGGCCACGTGATGCGGCGTCATGTTGGACAGCCCCACGGAACCGATCAGGCCCTCACGGTGCAGTTCGTCCAGGGCCCGCGCGGTCTCGCCCAGGGGTGTGAGCGGATCCGGGCGGTGCAGGAACAACCGCTCCACGTGGTCCACGCCGAGCCGCTGCAGGGACCCCTCCAGGGAGGACCGCACGGAGTCACGGTCGAGTCGGTAGTGGACGGGTGAGCCCTGGGGCCCGGTGTTACCCGGCAGCTTGATCCCGCACTTGGTCTGGATCCGCACCGCGCGCCGCAGCAGGGCGTCCTCGGCCAGGATGCGACCGAACAGGGTTTCAGAGGCGCCGCCGATGTAGATGTCCGCGTGGTCGAAGAGTTCGAACCCGGCCCGGTGCGCGGCGTACACGGCCTCGCGAGCGACGTCGTACTGGGACGCCGGGACGGACTCCTGACCCCAGGAGCCACCCAGGGTCATGCACCCGTAGATCAGGGGATTGCTCACGGGCGCCCGCCCTGCTGCTCGGCGCCGCGGCGCAGGCGGGCGGCCTCGGCGAACGCGGCGGCGGCCTCGTCGAGTTTGCCCGTGCTCTCGTAGACCGTTCCGAGCTCCGTGAAACAGTCGGAGCGGTCGCGCAGGGAATCGGGGACCTCCTCGTAGAAGTCCACGGCGCGGTTGTACGCGGTCACAGCCTGCGCGTTGCGCTGGGTCTCGCGGTAGACCCGTGCGAGGTTGCTGTAGCAGTCGGCCTGGTCGCGGGGTTCGTGGGGGGCGTCCAGGTACTGGCCCAGGGCGTCCAACAACTGGGTCTCGGCCGCGCGCAACTCCCCGGTCTCGACCAGCAGGGACCCCAGGATCAGGTGCGCGCGGGCCTTATGCTTGCCACTGCCCGGGAGCTGGGAGAAGTACTCGAGCGCGGTGCGGTATTCCGCCACGGCTTTGCTGGTGCGTTCCATGACCACGTAGATGTGGCCCAGGTTGTAGTGGCACGCGGCGAGTTCCTTGGCGGTGTCGCCGGATTCGTGGAACAGCTCGATGGCCTGTCGGTACGCGGTCTCCGCGAGGTCGTGCTCACCGCGGTCCTCGGCGTCCAGAGCACGCGTGAAATAACCGTTGCCGTCATCCGAGTAACTCATCAGATCAACCTCCCGGGACCCAGTAAGAATCTAAGGATGCTACATGGTGGGCCGATTCGGAACCCGGCTGCTAATCTCAAAACCACACTCTCCCAGGAGGTCAGGATGGCAGTACAGAACACCGCACCGGGGCAGGACTCGCGCGATCCCCGCCACGCAGCAGCCCCGGACGACGAGCATGCTTCCGTGATCCGTCACGAGGAGCGTCTGGTGATCAACCGCGAGGAGGAGGTCACCGGCCGTGCCCGGCTGCGCAAGTACGTGGTGAGTGAGCCCGTCCGCCAGGAGGTCACCCTCGCCTCGGAGGAGGCCAACGTGGTGCGCACCCCCATCACCGAGGAGGAGCGTCAGGCGTTCCTGGACGGTCGCGAGCTGCCCGTGGGTGAGGACGAACTGATCCTGTACCGCACCGAGCCCGTGGTGCAGACCATGCGGGTCCCGTACCAGCGTGTCCGCCTGGTCGCCGAGCGTGTCGAGCGCACCGAGGTGATCGAGGAGACCCTCCGCAAGGAGCGCGTGGACATCGAGACGGACGAGCGCCCCGCGCACTGAGCCACGCGGCGTCGCCCGCGGCAAGAGCTTCCAACGGACCGGCATCTCCGAGCGGGGTGCCGGTCCGTCGTCGTCCGCCCTCGCGACGGAACCCCCGGCCAGCGGCACCCGCGGTGGATGCGGCGTCGTCCGCGTCCGCGTCACAGGGTGACGACGCCGCTGCGGCATCAGGGTGCCCGCGGGGTAGTTTGGTGGGGTGAACGAAACGACCCTGACCCTGATCCGCCACGGCCAGACGGACTGGAACCTGCAACGGTTGTTGCAGGGCCGCACGGACATCCCCCTCAACGACACGGGCAGGGAACAGGCCCGCGCGGTGGGCCGGGAACTCGCGGCGTCGGGGCGACACTGGGATGCGCTGGTCTCCTCTCCCCTGCAGCGCGCACGGGAGACGGCCCGGATCATCGGGGCGCAGCTCGGACTCGCGCCGGCGGGGACCTACGCGGACCTCGCGGAGCGCTCCTTCGGGGACGCGGAGGGCTACGACTGCACCGGGATGACAGAGGACGAGCGGCACGCGTTCATGGAGGAGCACGGTGAGGCGGCCGAGCACGTGGTGCAGCGGGGGATCGCGGTACTGCGCGAGATCGCCGCGCGGTACCCGCAGCAGGACGTGATGATCGTGGCCCACGGGACGTTCATCCGCCTGACCGCGGGCCGGATCCTGGGGGTCGAGCTGCCGAGCCTGCAGAACGGGGAAGTGGTCGAGGTGACCACGCAGCAGCTGGCTGCCGCCCCCTGACCGACCTACCGGACTACTGCTCTGCGCCCGGGCGAGCGGCCGCGGTCTCGGTGGCCTCCGTGCGGGCCGGACGGTGCGCGTACATCAGCGCGAGTCCGGTGAAGACGAAACCACCCACCAGGTTGCCCAGCAGCACAGGGATCTGGTTCCAGATCCACCAGTCGCCCAGCCCCACGTCCGCGCCCATGAGCATGCCCATGGGGATCATGAAGAAGTTGACCACGGCGTGCTCGAAGCCCAGGCCGAAGAACGCCATGATGGGCAGCCAGATGGCGGCGATCTTGCCGATGGTGTCCTTGGAGACCATGCCCATGAACACGCCCAGGGACACGAGCCAGTTGCACAGCACGGCCTTGACGAACACCGTGACCATGCCCGCGAAGCCCATGGCCTGGTAGGCAGTGGTCTTGGCCGCAGCAGTGTCGGCGAACTTCTTGCCCAGCGCGCCGGCGTCGTGGGAGCCGAAGCCCGTGAGGGTGCCCGCGTAGAGCAGGGCGAACAGCGCAGCCCCGATGATGTGGCCGATGGTCACCATCAGGCAGTACCGGGCCACGGCCGACCACGGGACGAGTCCGCGCAGCGCGGCCATGGGGGTCAGGGCGAAGCCGCCGGTGAGCAGCTCCATGCCCATGAGGATCACGATGGTGATGCCGGCGGGGAAGAGCAGGGCGCCCACCACGGGCGAGCCGGAGCTCACGGTGGCCGACACCGCGAACGAGGTGGTGGCCGCGAGCACGGCACCGCCCAGCACGCCGCGCAGCACGAGGGCGCCGGAGGGCGCTGTGGCCTTGGCCTCCCCGGCGGTGACGGCGTTCGCCACCACATCCAATGGGTTCACGTTGGTCATGACTGCTCTGCTTTCTGTCGTGGGGGGGGGCTGCGCCCCGGCTGCGGGGTCGCCCTGGCTGCGGGGTCACGGGCACCCGCAGTCGCCGGTGGGCGGGGTGCGAGGGGAAAACCGTAACTGCATGAGTGTAGGGCCGTGCAACGCTCGCGCGAACACGCGCGGCGCCTGGTCCCGGTGCTCGCGGGGTCCTATGGTGGTGGAACATGCGGCAGTGTGGCCGTGGGTTAGGCAGACGTCATGGGTTCCGGGGCGAGCGGTCCGGCGGAGGTCTGTGTGCCGTGCCCCACCGGGCACCACGAGCCACGCCGTGGAGTGACATCCCAACTCAACGACAGCTAAGGCGTGATGCAGCAGTGACCTCTCCTCAAGCCACCACCCAGGCCATCCCCACGGTGTGGCAGCGGCCGCGATGGAGTGCAGAGCAGGCGTGGCTCAACGAGTACTACCGCTCGGTCCCGGATGCGGACATGGCGGGCACGGACCAGCAGGTGCTCACGGAACGGGCGGAGAGCCACCGGGAGGTCGGGCGCAGCCGCCGGACGGACGAACTGTGCATCGAGGTCCGGGAGGACCACGGGGACACCGTGCTGTACATGGTCACCACGGACATGCCGTTCCTGGTGTCCACGCTGACCACGGAGATCGCCGCCAACTGGGGTGGCGCGAAGCTCGTGCTGCACCCGCTGCTGCTCGCCGCACGTGACTCCGAGGACGTGCTGAGATCCCTGGGGGAGGTCCCCAACATCTCCGCGGTCTCCTCCGGGGACACCACCTCGATCCCCATCACGGACGAGCTCGTGGGCGGCGCCGCCGGTGGGCGCTCACACACCGCCGTGGAGTCCTGGATCCGCGTGGAGCTGCACCGCACCCTGGACGAGCAGGCCCGCGGGGAGCTCGCGCGCCACATCGAGGCGCTCGTGGCGGACGTGCGCCGGGTTGCGGAGGACCAGGAGGCCATGCTGGAGCAGGCCCGACGCATCGCCGACTCCCTCGCGCCCCTGGAGGACATCACGTTCGAGGACGGCTCGCGGCTGCCGGACGTGGGCGCGTCCCAGGAGTTCCTGGAGTGGCTGCGCGGCGGCAATTTCGTGTTCATGGGCATCAAGCGCTACGACCTCGAGGTGGACGGCGAGGACGCCGTGCTGCACTCGCGACCGGACACGGGCCTGGGGCTACTGCGGGAGCAGGGCACCGAGGGCCATGCCCAGAAGCTCACGGGCCTGGGCAGCGCCCACGCGCGCGACCACCAGGTGGTGTTCGTGACCAAGGCCAACCGCCGCTCCTCGATCCACCGCCGCGAGTACCTGGACTACATCGGGGTGCGCACGTTCGCCGAGAACGGGGATGTGGATGGCGAGTACCTGATCCTCGGGCTGTTCTCCCGCCACGCCTACTCGGTCCCGGCCCAGCAGACCCCGCTCGTGCGCGAGAAGGTGCAGCGGGTGGTCGAGCGCTTCGGCTTCCTCCCGGACTCCCACTCCGCCCGTGACCTCATGGGCATCATCGAGGACTACCCACGGGACGAGCTGTTCCACATGTCCGCGGAGAAGCTCTACGAGACCGCGGGGGGTGTGCTGGGGCTCAACGAACGTCGCCAGACCCGTCTGTTCCTGCGCCAGGACACCTTTGGGCGCTTCATGTCCGCCGTGGTGTTCCTGCCCAGGGACCGCTACAACACCTCGGTGCGCCAGCGCATCGAGGCCCAGCTGTTCGAGGTCTTCGACGCCGAGGCCATCGACTTCGAGGTGCGCCTGACCTCCTCCTCCCTGGCCCGCCTGTTCTTCCGCATCCGGCTGCCCTACACGGGTGAGGTGCGGGACTTCGACCACGAGGACCTCGAAGCCCGCCTGCGCGCGGCGGTGCGCTCCTGGCCCGAGTCCCTGGGCCGGGCGATCGGCCTGGAGTTCGAGGATGACAAGGCCGGTGCGCTGGGCCCCGTGTGGGAGAACGCGTTCCCGGGCTCGTACCGCGAGGACTACGAGATCGAGGAGGCCATCCAGGACCTCAAGCGCTGCGAGGAGCTGTGGGGCCGCGACCCTGACCTGCCCGCGGAGGTGCGCGTGGCGCAGACGGCGGACGGCCAGGTCCGGCTGAACATCTACCTCACCCAGGCGCTGTCCCTCACCGAGCTGCTGCCGCTGCTGCACAACATGGGCCTGACCGTGCTGGACCAGCGCCCCTACACGGTCACCCCCGCGGACGGGCGCGAGTTCCAGCTCTACGACTTCGGTGTGGAGCTGCCCGAGGGTGTGGACCCCCAGGGCCCCGAGGACGCCAAGACGGAGGACCTCATCGAGCACACCCTGTGCGCGGTGCTCTCCAACCGCTCCGAGTCGGACAGCCTGGACCGCCTGGTGCTCACCGAGCGCATGGGCTGGCGCACCGTGGCCGTGCTGCGCGCCTACGTGCGCTACCTGCTGCAGCTGAACTACCCCAACTCGTTCGAGTTCATCGCGGACACTCTGGTGGACTACCCGCGGGCCACCCACGAGCTCGCGGAGCTGTTCTCGGCGAGCTTCGACCCCTCCCGCTTCACCGACGACGACGCCGCCCGCGACGAGGCGCGCAACGGCGCCCTGGAGCGCTTGGCCGGGGTGCTCGACGAGGTCCCCAGCCTGAATGCGGACCGGCTGTTCCGCGCGCTCGCGGACGTGGTCACGGCCACGCTGCGCACCAACGTGTTCCAGAGCCGGCCCACCATGGCGTTCAAACTGGACCCGGCGGCCATCCCCGCGGCCCCGCAACCGCGCCCGGCCTTCGAGATCTGGGTGTGGTCCCCGCGCGTGGAGGGCACGCACCTGCGTTTCGGCCAGGTGGCCCGCGGCGGTCTGCGCTGGTCCGACCGGCGCGAGGACTTCCGCACCGAGGTGCTGGGGCTGGTCAAGGCGCAGATGGTCAAGAACGCGGTGATCGTGCCCACGGGTGCGAAAGGTGGGTTCTTCCCCAAGCAGCTGCCGGATCCCGCGACCGACCGCGAGGGCTGGCTGACCGAGGGTCGGGAGGCCTACAAGCTGTTCATTACCTCCCTGCTGGACGTCACCGACAACATCGAGCGCGATGCCGAGACCGGCACCGCGCAGGACGGGACCGGCGAGACCGCGCGGGACACGGCGTCGTCGTCCCGCGGTGATGCCACCCCGGGCTCCGAGGGCGGTGCGAGCGAGTCGGCCGAGACCTCCGGTGTGGCCGGGGACACCGTGGTGCACCCCGAGAACGTGGTGCGCCGCGACGACGACGACTCCTACCTGGTGGTCGCCGCGGACAAGGGCACGGCCGCGTTCTCCGACACCGCGAACGCGATCTCCCTGGAGCGCGGCTTCTGGCTCGGTGACGCGTTCGCGTCCGGTGGGTCCGTGGGTTACGACCACAAGGCCATGGGCATCACCGCCCGCGGCGCGTGGGAGTCCGTGAAGCGCCACTTCTTCGAGCTGGGCGTGGACACCCAGTCCGAGGCGTTCACCGTGGTGGGCGTGGGCGACATGTCCGGGGACGTGTTCGGCAACGGCATGCTGCTGTCCGAGCACATCCACCTGATCGCCGCGTTCGACCACCGGGACATCTTCCTGGACCCCGCCCCGAACGCCGCGGCCTCCTACCAGGAGCGCGAACGGCTGTTCACCGCCGGGCGCACCTCGTGGCAGGACTTCGACCGGGACGTGATTTCCGAGGGCGGCGGCGTGTACTCGCGCCGGGACAAGTCCGTGCCCATCACTCCGCAGGTGCGCGAGGCGCTCGGGATCGAGGACGACGTCGAGTCGCTCAGCCCGCAGGAACTCGTGCGCAGGGTGCTGCTCGCGCCCGCGGACCTTTTGTACAACGGTGGCATCGGTACCTACGTGAAGGCGTCCACCGAGACCAACCAGGAGGTCGGGGACAAGGCCAACGACGCCATCCGCGTCAACGGCGAGGACCTGCGCGTCAAGGTCATCGGTGAGGGCGGCAACCTGGGGGCCACCCAGCTCGGGCGCACCGAGGCCGCGCTGAACGGGATCCTGGTCAACACGGACGCGATCGACAACTCCGGCGGCGTGGAGTCCTCCGACCGCGAGGTCAATATCAAGATCCTGGTGGACGGCATGGTCCAGGCCGGCCTGCTCTCCACGGACGAGCGCGCGGAGTTCATCGAGTCCATGACGGACGCGGTCGCCGAACTCGTACTCCGCACCAACGTGGCCCAGAACGTCCTGCTGACCACCGAGCGCGCTCGCGGTGTGGAATTCACCGAGACGTTCATCCGGCTCATGCACTGGTTGGAGGAGCACGCGGACCTCAACCGGGAGCTGGAGTTCCTGCCCTCCGACTCCGAGCTGCGCGAGCGGGCCGCCCAGGGCCAGCCCCTGACCGGCCCGGAGCTGTCCGTGCTCACGGCGTACGCGAAGATCCAGCTCTCCGCGGCACTCGTGGACAGCGACCTCGCGGACGACCCCTGGTTCCACCGCACGCTGTCCCAGTACTTCCCGGCCCAGATCCGGGAGCGCTTCGATGACAAGCTGGACACCCACCCGTTGCGCCGGGAGATCATCGCCACCGTGGTGGCCAACCAGATCATCAACTACGGCGGGATCGCCTTCGCGTACCGCGTGGTGGACGACTCCGGTTCGGACCTCGTGGACGTGGCCCGCGCGTTCACTGTGGCCATGGAGATCTTCGAGCTCGAGAGCTATGCCACCCGCCACGCCCAGCTGGACGCGGAGGTGCCCCTGGAGCTGTGGAACCGGATGTCGCTGCGCATGCGGCGGCTGCTGGACCGCGTGGTCCGCTGGTTCCTGCACCGCCAGGACACCGACTCCGGAATCCAGGAGCTCGTGGAGATGTACCGGCCCATCGTGGCACTGCGCTTCGGCAACGACCGCTTGCTGGGCGAGGAATCCGCCGAGCGCGCCCGGACCGAGGCCGAGCTCGCCGAGCGCCAGGGCGTGCCCCGCGCACTCGCCGTGGAATGGGCGGAACTGCTCGACGCGTTCGCACTGCTCGACGTCGCCCGGCTCGCCCAGGCGCAGGGCATCGCGGCGTACGAGCCCGGCGACGCCGCGGCGTCGCCGGACGACACCGCGCAGGGTTCCGGCGAGGGCGTGACCGTGCAGATGATCGCCCGCGTGTACTTCGCCCTGTTCGACCGCTACGGCCTGGAGAACCTGCTCAACCGGATCACGGCCCTGCCGCAGACCACGCGGTGGGAGAACATGGCCCGGATCGCCATGCGCGAGGACCTGTACTCCACGCTCGTGGCGCTCGCGGGTCAGGCACTGGACTCCCCGGGGGACAACGCCCAGGAGAAGGTCCAGGCGTGGGAGCAGGAGAACGCGGACCGGCTCGAGCGGTTGCGGGAGGTCCTGGACGAGATCGAGTCCATGGCCGACAGCGGAGACGCCGGCGTCGAACTCGCCGCGCTGTCCGTGGCGCTACGGACGCTGCGCAGCGCACTGACCGACTGAGTCGGGACGTGACCGGGGGCCCGGGTGACGATGCGACGTCGCCCGGGCCCCGCTCACTCCTGGACCCGGATCAGCCCCCGGGCGCCCCGCTCGGCCTCGGCGAACGAGTGATTGACGAACGTGTAGGTCCCGGGCTCGCGGAAGTCGAGTTCCACGAAGCCGCCCTGCGCTGGTGCGAGATCCAGGGCCTGAGCGCCACCCGTCCCACCGGGATTACCGGGTCCATCGGGAGAGAGCTGGTACGCGCCCTCCGTGTAGACGGTGTCGAACTGGCCGCCCACCACGTGGAAGCTCAACCCCTCGGACGGGCCGGCCGCGAGCACCCAGATCCGTACGCGCTCTCCCGGGCGGGCCGTGAGCGGGTCGTGCATGTACTGGGTGGCATGGCCGTTGAACATCGTGAACGAGGGTTGCTTCGCGGCGATCTTCTCCGGATCCACAACCGCGTTGACCCCCTCCGGGAGACCGGGTTGATCCGGGGACGGGGCCGCGAGGTACGTCTCGCTCTGCACGAGCAGGTACTCACGGTCCACGCTCGGCAGGTTCGGGGGATCGATGATCACCGCGCCGAACATGCCCGCTGCGACATGACTGCTCATGGGCATGGTGGAGCAGTGGTAGAGCCAGATCCCGGAACGGAGGGCCGTGAAACGATACACGAGCGATTCGCCGGGGGCGATCGTGCGCATGGCCTGGTCGGGGGAGATGTCCCCCGCGTGGAAGTCCACGGAGTGACCCATGGTGCCGCCGTTGGTCAGGGTGATCTCGAAGGTGTCACCCACCTTCCCGCGCAGCGTGGGCCCCATGTATTGACCGTTGTAGGTCCACACGTCCTGGGTCACGCCGGGGGCCACCTCGCGGGCCACTTCCTGGACGTCCAGCGTCATCCGGTGCACGGTTTCGTTCGATGCGGGGGCCAGTTCGGGGGAGCGGGTCGTGAAACCCTCACCGGGGGCGGCGTTGAGATCCGCCGCCTGCGCCGGGTCCGTTCCGGTGTGCTCCGCGTGCCCGTGTGAACCGTGGGCGCCATCCGTTCCGGTGGCGGTGACCTCTTGGCCCTGTGCGTCCACGGGGATCACGTCGACGGTCATCCCCATGGAGCGGTGACCGATCACCGAGCACCAGCCTTCCAGCCTGTCGGTGATCACTCCCACGTCCACGGTCGCGGAGGCTCCCGGGTCCAGGCGGCCGGAGGTGGCGCCGTTGGCGACGACGAGATCGTGCACCGTGGTGGGGTCGTCGTTGGTCAGGTGGATCACCAGGCGGTTTCCCTGGGGTACCCGGATCTCGGACGGGTCGAAACGCATGTCCTGCTGGGCATGCATCCTGACCTCGGTGGTTTCCCCGGTGCCCTCCGCGCTCGACCTGTTGCTGCCCGTGAGAGAGAAACCCGCGGACTGGGGTGCGACGGCGATCCCCGCCGCGATCGTGAGCAGCACCGTGAGTACCCCGGCCAGGAACTGGGTGGCCGTTCCCATCCCGCGGCGGGAGGACTCGGCAGCGGTTGCCCCGGTCCGGTCCGTGGGTGCTGTGCCGGCCGCGCGTTCGGCGACGGCGCGGCGTCGTGCGGCGATGGCCGCCTTGGCCGAGGAGATCATGAGCGGGATGAAGGCCGCGAGGACCACGGCCCCCACGATCGACACGAGCGCGCGGACCCACGAGGGCAGGACCCCGGCGGGCAGGGCGAACAACGTGATGCACAGGTTGGCGACCGTGACGCGGTAGACCCCGGCGCGGTTCATGGCGGCCAGAGATGCGCGCACGGTTGCGGGGCCGCCGCCCATGGTCGAGGGCAGGATGTAGCTCATGGCGCCGAAGAGAGTCTGCACCAGGAATCCCGCCACGAACGGGATCGTGAGGGACTGCGCCACGGAGGTCTCCACCCCGCGGGTCAGCACGAGCCACGCGGCCAGCACCGTGGTCATCACGAGCCAGGCAATGCCCGAGGCCACGGACCATCCCATGTAACCCTCGGGGCGGCGCTGCATCCCGGTGCGCAGCATGAGCCACCCCACCGTGGCCGCGCCGGCGGCGTAGAGCAGCAACGCGGCGGCCGTGAGCGAGGCCGTTCCGAGCACCGCGAACACGGCAGCGAGGAGACTGCCCGCGGCCATGAGGGGCAGAGCGATGCGTGACAACCGCACCGCGTCGTCGCGCATCCGGGTGCGCAGGATCGTGGGCCACAGCGTCAGCAGGGTCGCGCACACGGTGAGGCCCACGAAACCCAGGACATTGACGGCCTGGTGGGCCAGCAGGAGCCGGGAGTGCCACGTCGCGGAGAGGTCGCGGGCCAGGATCGTGCCGAACACCGCCCCCACGGGTAAGAAGAACGCGGCCGTGGCGTACCAGCGCACGGTGAGTCCGAATCTCGCGGGCAGTGCGGTGCGCGATTGTGCCAGCAGGGCCAGGCCGTGCCAGGTGAGCATCACGCCGATCACGGTGGCCGCGGCCACAGTGAGCCACCACCACCCCGCGAGCATCCCCACGATCAACAGGGCGGTGCCCACCGTGACCCCGTAGATCCGCACGATCTGCCGCGGACGGCCGGAGTCCGGGAGCTTGTGGTGCAGCAGTGCCTCGGTGAAGTGCTGGGACCACACCATGATGGACGTGGTGATCAGCCCGAGCGTGACCATGTGCACCATGAGCCATCGGGTGTCCGGGATCCACCGGTGCGCTGCGATCACGATCACGAGGGCCACGAGCCACCAGCGCACGGGCTTGCCCGCGGTGCGGTGCCATGAGCGGCCCCTGCGGGCGGTGGAGGTGCTGGGCCGCTGCGGGGCACTGATGGGGGGCACGCTGAATCCGTTCCTTAATTGGTGTATGAGATACCATAATAGGCGGCTGCCAGTGCCGCCCGGACCGCCGCCCGGAGCGCCACGGGGACCGCTGTTCGGATCGCGGTTCACGGGCCATGGGTCTGCGGAACCACCGGTGCCACCGGGTGTTGTGCATGGGTTGCGCAGTCGATGACGGCCCCCGCGCGCGCCGCGTTCCGCAGCGGCGGGCCGTTCGTCAGCGGCCCTGCCCGTACGATGAGGGCGTGACCGCAGACATTATCTCCACCATCGCGACAGCCGCCCTCATCGTCATCGGCTGCGTGGGGATCGTGGTCCCGGTGCTCCCGGGCTCCATCACCGCGTTGATCGGGTTGATCATCTGGGCGTTCGTGGTGCGTGCCCCCGAGGGGTGGGTCGTGCTCGCCCTGGGCGGCACGCTCCTCCTCGCGGGGATGTCCGCGAGTCTCGTGCTCACCGGCAGCAAGCTCAAACGCCGGGCCATCCCGAACCGCACGCTGCTCTTCGGTGTGGTGGGCGCGGTGATCGGGATGTTCGTGATCCCCGTGGTGGGCCTGTTCATCGGTTTCGTGGTGGGGCTCCTGCTGTCCGAGACCGTGCGCAACAAAGACTTCAACACCGCACTGAGCACATCCTGGGTGGCCGCGAAGGCCATGGGCGTGGGCATCCTGGTGGAACTGTCGTGCGCCCTGCTGGCCTCGCTGACGTTCATCATCGGGGCGATCGTCTATTTCGTCACCGTGAACTGAGGTCCGCCCCGGTGCCCGCCCGCGGGCGAATTTATGAGTCACCCCGGGCCACGCTGTAACTCTCAGTCATGCCCGGGCCGCTGAGGAACTCCCAGGCGTTCCAAAGCCGTCCTGGACATATCAGTCATTCCAAGGCCACCCGCGAATTCCGAGTTACTCTGGAGCCACCATCGGCTGGGCTCCATGGCCTCACGGCGCCTGAAAATTGCGCGGGGGCGTCAGGGCACCCAAAAGTCCCTGGCGGGCCGGGCGCACCCCGTAGGCCCACCCCGTGACGCCCCCGCCTCAGCCCCGCCAGGGGAGGGGGATGACCTCCACGTCTTGGCCCGCGCTCATGCCGTCCTCCGGAACCACCAGGAGCACATCCGCGTGGGCGAGACCCGAGAGCATCGTGGGGCCCACGGTGAGTTCCGGCAACACACGGCCGTCCTGAAGGTAGGCGGGAATCACGCGGGTGCGGCCTGTGGCCTCGAGGTCCTGACCCGCGGTGACGCGGCGCGTGAACGGCATGGCCTCACCTTTGGCCCCGGCGATCAGGGCGTGCCCCACACTTAGCAGACCGGTCATCGCGGACAGCGGTGAACCGGGAAGCGCGAGCACCACGGGACCGTCGTCAGGCAGCTGGGCCACGATCACCCCGTGGGCGGGTTCTTGCGCCACGCCGTCGATGATGAGGTGGGCCCCGAGATCCTCGAGGGCCTTACGGACGTGATCGTCCTCCCCGTGACCCGTGCCGCCGGTGGAGACCACGATCTCCGCACGGGCGTCGAGCAGCGAGCTCGCACCCATGGGGGCTTCCGTGAATGCGGAGATCATTCCGTCCGCGCCGTCGGCCACGCGCCGGACCTGATCCACGTTCGCACCCAGTTCGCGCAGCGCGGCGGGCAGCTGCAGTCCGAGGACGTCGCGCACCTCACCGGGGCCGGGAATGCCGTCCTCGACCACGTTGGCGAAACCCAGCAGCACGGTCACGCGCGGGCGGCGTCGTACGGGGAGCATGTCGTGGCCCGCGCTCGCGGCGAGACCGAGGTGGGCGGGGTTGAGCTTGCGACCGGCGCGCAGCAGGAGGTCCCCCTGCTCGATCTCCTCGCCCACGGCCCGGACGTCCTGGTTCTTCACGAGGGTCGCTGCGGGTGTGGCGTCCTCGAGGGTGTCGCCCTCCTCGGGTCCGCGGCCGTGCTCACCGGTCGGCATGTCGCGGGCCGCGGGGTCGGCGGGGACCACGTGGCCCCGGTGGGCCTCGAGAACCGCGCGGGTCCCGAACGGGACGGCGTCCCCGGCATTGACGTGGGTGGCCTCACCCGGCTTGAGCTCCACCACCGGGAGGATGCGCTGGTCCGGGGGCAGGGTCAGCAGCAGGCGCTCGTCGGTCTCGGCGGGGCGCGGCATGCGGATCCGCCACGGGCCCTCCCCGGCCACGGCCCAGCCGTCCGCCGCGGCGGAGGGGTAGTGGGGCACGGGCATCTCGGCGGTCACGGACTCGGCGAGGATCTCGTCGAGGCATTTCGCCAGCGGCAACAGGATGTTGGGGAGGGAGTGCGGGGTGCCGTAGGCGATCCGTCGGGCCTCGTCCCACGAGGCCCAGCGCACGGTCGGTTCCGACGCCGCCGAACGGTTCTCGCGCTGGTCGTCGTCCTCGTGAGCGGCGGGATCGTGCTGGTGCGGAAGTCCGGGCATGATGTCTCCTCGACGTGGCGATTCAGTGCAGGTCGAATCTACGCACATCTTCCCATGTATCCACGTCGCTCGTGCTGGCGTGGGGGACGGGGACGGAGCCCAGCGTCAGATGACGCCACACCGAGCGCACGGACACGTCCACCGTGGGCACCTCGCGCAGCACCGCGCTCAGCGCCGCAGAACGGATCAGCACGGCGAGGTTCTCGGTCCGGCCCTCGTCGGACAACGCCATCACGCCGTCGACCTCCGGGGGGACGTCCTGCGCAGCCCGCACGAGCGCGGGCAGTGCGCGGTCGACATGCGGCATGTCGCATGCGAGCACCGCCGTCCACTCGTGACGTCCGCTCACGCCGTCCAGGACGATGACGCCCGCGGCCACCGCCGCCGCCGGTCCCGAGAAGGGCGGATCCTCCCGGGCGCGTAATACGTCCGGCGGCAGCCGCGGATCCTCGGGCCCCACGACCACCACGGCGCCGAACAGGCGCACCGCCGCGACCGTGTGGGCCACCAGCGTGGAGCCCTCGAAGGACAACTGGGCTTTGGGGGCGCCTCCGAGTCGGGAGGAGCGGCCCCCTGCCACGACCACGGTGTCGAAGGGCAGCTGCAAGGACGCGTTCGGGGAGGAGGGCACGGCTCAGTGGGTGGGGGCGGCGTCGTCGGACTCCGCACCCACGGCACTCGACTTCTTGGGCAACCCGGCGATGCGCAGCGCGCATTCCACGGCCACGAGCACGAACGCGATGTAGTACAGGATCATGGTGGGGTAGAAGTACGGGAGCTGCTGGCTCATGCCCACGAGGGACAGCACCACCAGGACCACGGACAGCACCAGGATGACCATGTGCGCCGTGCCGAACGCGCCGGGGCGACCCTTGCGGGCCAGGTACATGGCCGCGAGCGCGAAGAGGATGGGGAACAGCAGCTGCCCAGTGAGCGTGATGCCGTCCTGGACGTAGGGGTAGATGCCCATAGCCTGGACGAGCGCGGTGATCACGAGCAGCACGGGAGCGACGAACGACTTCATGGGGCACCAGTCTACGGGCGCGGGTCCCGGCCCTCCGCGACCGGGTCGGGCACCGTCGGCCGGGAGGGGACGACGTCGCTCGGTCGCCCCGCGAGCGCCTGGAGCCGTTCGCACGGACATCCGGGAACGACGTCGCATGGTTGCCTCGCGAGCCCCCGGGAACCGGTGCGCGGACGCCGTCGGGAATCACCCGGCAGTCTTGGGGGACCGTCCGTGCGGCCGCCGTCGGGACCGGGACGGCGAACCGCGAGACCGCTCCAGAAAACCTCGGGAACCAGCGGCAGCACCCAGGCTTATTAGTCCAGCTAAATATGCCGTATTCCCGCACGTCACACAGGTTCACCGCAATGTCCGAGCCACGCCGAACAAAATACGCATTTTCGATACCAAATCGACTTAGCATGCCGGTATGGCAACCACCGAGACCCCCGCCGGGATCGACGGACCGGCATCAGATGCGCTGTTGAAAATGGGACGTTTCTTCTCCCGCTGGGAGGAGACGCCGGACGGCCGCGCCGTCTTCCGTGAGGGTGGTCGCGCGGGTGACGCCTTCTACCGCAACCGCTGGAGCCACGACAAGGTGGTGCGCTCCACCCACGGTGTGAACTGCACGGGGTCATGCTCGTGGAAGGTGTACGTCAAGGACGGCATCATCACGTGGGAGGCGCAGGAGACGGACTACCCCTCCGTGGGCCCGGACCGCCCCGAGTACGAGCCCCGCGGGTGCCCGCGCGGTGCGGCGTTCTCGTGGTACACCTACTCGCCCACCCGCGTGCGCTACCCGTACATCCGGGGCGTGCTGTTGCAGATGTACCGCGAGGCCAAGCAGCTCCACCACGATCCGGTGCTCGCGTGGGAGTCGATCGTCAACGACCCCGTCAAGCGTCGCGAGTTCCAGCAGGCCCGCGGCAAGGGCGGGTTGGTGCGCGCGAGCTGGCAGGAGGCCGTGGAGATGACCGCGGCCGCGCACGTGCACACCATCAAGACCTACGGCCCGGACCGCTGCACCGGCTTCTCGCCGATCCCCGCCATGTCGATGGTCTCCCACGCCGCTGGCGCGCGGTTCATCAACCTCATCGGCGGGGTGATGAACAGCTTCTACGACTGGTACGCGGACCTGCCCGTGGCCTCCCCGCAGGTCTTCGGGGACCAGACGGACGTCCCGGAGTCCGGGGACTGGTGGGACGCTACCTACCTCATGATGTGGGGCTCGAACATCCCGGTGACCCGCACCCCGGACGCCCACTGGCTCGCGGAGGTCCGCTACCGCGGCACCAAGGTGGTCTCGGTGAGCCCGGACTACGCGGACAACACCAAGTTCGCGGACGAGTGGCTGCCCGCGCAGGCCGGCACGGACGCCGCGCTCGCGATGGCCATGGGCCACGTGATCCTCAAGGAGAACTTCGTGGACCGCCGGGTGCGGTTCTTCGAGGAGTACGTCCTGCAGTACACGGACCTCCCGTTCCTGGTCTCGCTGGACCAGCGGGCGGACGGCACGGTGGTCCCGGACAAGTTCGTGACGGCCGAGGACCTCGCGGCCGCGGGGGACGACGACGCCGCGGGGCAGGCCGACCCCGCGTTCAAGACGGTGCTGCTGGACCGGCACACCCACCGCCCGGTGGTGCCCAACGGCTCGATGGGCTTCCGCTACAACGAGCAGGACGAGGGCCGCTGGAACCTGGACCTGGGGGACACCCTGCCGGCGCTGTCCGTGGCGGACTCCGCGGGCTACGAGGGCGGGGTCAGCGCCGTGGAGCTGCCCGCGTTCACGGACCCCACGGGTGTGGGCTCCGTGATCCACCGCGGCGTTCCCACCACCACGGTGGCCGGGCGCACGGTCACCACGGTCTTCGACATCATGCTCGCGCAGTACGGCGTGGGCCGCGACGGCCTGCCCGGTGAGTGGTCCGCGGGCCTCGACGACGCCGCCACCCCCTACACCCCCGCGTGGCAGGAGGAGGTCACCTCCGTCCCTGCGGAGGCCGTGATCCGCACGGCACGGGAGTTCGCTGCCAACGCGGAGAAGTCCCACGGCCGGTCCATGATCATCCTGGGCGCGGGCATCTGCCAGTGGTACCACGGTGACACCACCTACCGGGCGATCCTCGCGATGCTCATGCTGTGCGGCTGCCAGGGCCGCAACGGCGGCGGCTGGGCGCACTACGTGGGCCAGGAGAAGGCCCGCCCCATCACCGGGTGGGCGGCCATGGCGTCCGCGAACGACTGGATGCGTCCCCCGCGGTTCATGATCGGCACCGCGTTCTGGTACATGCACACGGACCAGTGGCGCTCGGACGGGTACTCCTCCGACTCCCTGCAGTCGCCGCTCGCGGAGGGTCACCTGAGAGGCATGCACACCGCGGACGTCGTGGCCCAGTCCACCCGCCTGGGGTGGATGCCGTTCTACCCGCAGTTCCACGAGAACTCGCTGGACGTCGCGGACGCGGCGATCGCCGGTGTGGAACGCGGCGAGGCGGCGTCGGAACCCGAGTGGATCGCACAGAAGCTCAAGAGCGGGGAGCTGAACTTCGCCGTCGAGGACCCGGACGCCCCGGAGAACTGGCCGCGCACGCTCGTGCTGTGGCGCTCCAACCTCTTCGGCTCCTCCGCGAAGGGTGAGGAGTACTTCCTCAAGCACCTGCTGGGCACGCACCACAGCGTGCGCGGCGAGGACCACGCGCAGGCCAAGCCGCAGGACGTGCGCTGGCGGGAGGAGGCCCCCGAGGGGAAGCTGGACCTGCTGGTCTCCGCGGACTTCCGCATGACGTCCTCCACGCTGCTCAGCGACGTCGTCTTCCCCGCGGCCACGTGGTACGAGAAGTACGACCTCTCCTCCACGGACATGCACCCGTACGTGCACGCGTTCACCCCGGCGATCACCCCGCCGTGGGAGGCCAAGACGGACTGGAAGCTGTTCCAGTTGCTCGCGGACGAGGTCGGCAGGCTCTCGGCCGGGCACCTGGACACCCGCAAGGACGTGGTGGCCACCGCGCTGCAGCACGACACCCCCGGGGAGATCGCCCAGCCGGGCGGTCACGTCCCTGACTGGAAGGGCACAGACATCCCCGCGGTGCCGGGCAAAAACCTGCCGCCCATGAAGATCGTGGAGCGGGACTACACGGCGATCGGGGACAAGTTCGTGGCCCTCGGCCCGCTCGCGGACAAGCTCGGGCTGACCACCAAGAACGTGACGTTCGACGTCTCCGCCACGGTGGACCGGCTGGGCCGCCAGCACGGCGTCTTCGACTCCGGTGCGGCGGAGGGCAGGCCCGCCCTGGACTCGGACGCCCGCATGGCCGAGGCCATCCTGAGCCTGTCCGGCACCACCAACGGCGCGCTGGCCACGCAGGGCTTCGAGACCCTCGAGAAGCGGGTGGGCAAGCCGCTGGCGGACCTCGCCCGCGGCTCCGAGGAGAAGCTCATCACCTTCAAGGAGACCCAGCAGGCACCGGTGCCCGTGATCACCTCCCCGGAGTGGTCCGGCTCCGAGACCGGTGGGCGCCGGTACGCGCCGTTCACCGTGAACATCGAGCGCCTCAAGCCGTTCCACACCCTGACCGGGCGGATGCACTTCTTCCTGGACCACGACTGGCTCAAGGACATGGGAGAGATGCTCCCCGTCTACCGCCCGCCGCTGGACATGCACCGGCTCTTCGGCGAGCCGCAGCTCGGCGACAAGGGGGAGCTGTCCATCGCCGTGCGGTACCTGACCCCGCACAACAAGTGGTCCATCCACTCCGAGTACCAGGACAACCTGTTCATGCTCTCGCTCTCGCGCGGCGGCACCACGGTGTGGATGGCGCCGCAGGACGCCCAGGCCATCGAGGTCTCGGACAACGAGTGGGTGGAGTGCGTGAACACCAACGGTGTGTTCGTGGGACGCGCCGTGGTCTCCCACCGCATGCCGCCCGGCGTCGTCTACGTCCACCACGCGCAGGAGCGCACGATCGACGTCCCCAAGTCCGAGACCACGGGCAAGCGCGGCGGCATCCACAACTCCGTGACGCGCATCCTCGTGAAACCCACCCACATGATCGGTGGCTACGCCCACCTGTCCTGGGCCTTCAACTACATGGGGCCCACCGGAAACCAGCGGGACATCGTCTCCGTGGTCCGCAAACGTTCCCAGGAGGTTCAGTACTGATGCGTGTGATGTCGCAAGTTGCCATGGTGATGACCCTGGACAAGTGCATCGGCTGCCACACGTGCTCCGTCACGTGCAAGCAGGCGTGGACCAACCGGGCGGGCACCGAGTACGTGTGGTTCAACAACGTGGAGACCCGCCCCGGGCAGGGCTACCCGCGCCGCTACGAGGACCAGGACCGATGGAAGGGCGGCTGGGAGCTCAACAAGCGGGGCAATCTCAAGCTCAAGTCCGGCGGGCGGCTCAAGAAGCTGGCCCAGCTCTTCGCGTCCCCGGTGCAGCCGGAGCTGAAGGACTACTACGAGCCGTGGACGTACGACTACGAGAACCTGGTCAACGCTCCGGCGAGCGACGACTTCCCCGTGGCGCGCCCCAAGTCCCTGATCACGGGCAAGGACACCAAGATCGAGTGGTCCGCGAACTGGGACGACGACCTCGGCGGCGCCACCGAGATGGGTCACCTGGACCCCGTGGTGGAGAAGCTGCGCAAGGACGCGAACGACCGCATCAAGTTCGAGTTCGAGCAGACGTTCATGTTCTACCTGCCGCGGCTGTGCGAGCACTGCCTCAACCCCTCCTGCATGGCCTCGTGCCCCTCCGGTGCCATCTACAAGCGCACCGAGGACGGGATCGTGCTGGTGGACCAGGACCGCTGCCGCGGCTGGCGCCAGTGCATCACCGGCTGCCCGTACAAGAAGATCTACTACAACCACAAGTCCGGCAAGGCCGAGAAGTGCACGTTCTGCTACCCCCGCATCGAGGTGGGCATCCCCACCGTGTGCGCGGAGACGTGCGTGGGCCGCATGCGCTACATCGGCATCTTCCTGTACGACGCCGACAAGGTCACCCAGGCGGCCGCGACCCCGAACGAGCAGGACCTGTACGAGGCGCAGCTGGACCTCATGCTGGACCCGAACGACCCCGAGGTCATCGAGGCCGCCCGGCGTGACGGGATCCCCGAGGACTGGCTGGACGCCGCCCGCAAGTCGCCGGTGTACGCGCTCGCCAAGACCCTGCGGGTGGCGCTGCCGCTGCATCCGGAGTACCGCACCATGCCCATGGTCTGGTACGTGCCGCCGCTCTCGCCCATCGTGGACCTCCTCAAGGAACAGGGCCACGACGGCGAGGACCCGGAGAACCTCTTCGGGGCGATCGAGTCCCTGCGGATCCCGGTGGAGTACCTCGCGGAGCTGTTCACCGCGGGGGACACCGAGCTGATCACGGACGTGCTGCGCAAGCTCGCGGCCATGCGGGCGTACATGCGGGACATCACGCTCGGGGACGAGCCGGACGAGAGCATCGCGGAGGCGGTGGGCATGACCGGTGCGCAGATCAAGCAGATGTACCGGCTCATGGCGATCGCCAAGTACGACGAGCGCTACGTGATCCCCGCCGCCCACGTGGAGGACGCCCACAACCTGGAGGAGATCGGCTGCTCCCTGGACGTGGACGGCGGCCCCGGGATGGGCCAGACCGGCGTGTTCGGGGAGGCCTCCGGGCGCCCCGCCCCCGTGGCGGTGGAGAACTTCGCGGCGCTCAAGGCCCGCCAGCGTGGGGAGGACCCCACGGGCAACGACCAGCTGGCCGGGCGTGTGAACCTGCTGAACTGGGACGGCAACGGCACACCCTCCGGCCTGTTCCCCGCCCGGATCGGGCAGGGTTCGGAGGCCGGGGAGGATGCGGCGAGCCTCGCGGCGACGTCGTCGAACCCCGGCTCCCGTCCGGACCAGGGGACTGCCGGCGCGGACGGGGCGCGGTGATGGGCCTGCTCGCGAACCTGCTGGGCAAGCCTGGCAAGGGCACCGTGGAGGTCCCCGGCTACCGTGACCGCACGCCGCAGCGCTCCGCGGTGGTGCGCCAGTGCGCCGGGTTACTGCTGAGCTACCCGAGCCCGGAGCTCGTGGCGCAGCTGCCGCTGCTGGAGAGTGCGCTCGAAGAGGTGGGCGTGGACCCGCAGCGGATCGCGCCGCTGACCGCATGGCTGCGCGGGCCGGACCTGCGGGAGATCCAGGGCGAGTACGTCCAGGAGTTCGACCTCTCCCGCCGCCACAGCCTGCACCTGACCTACTGGACGGACGGGGACACCCGACGCCGCGGCGAGGCGCTGTCCGCGTTCAAGCAGGTCTACCGCGCGCACGGGTGCGAGTTCGGGGACGAGGAACTGCCGGACCACCTCCCCGTGGTGCTCGAGTTCGCCGCGCGCGTCTCCGCGGAGGACGGCTTCGAGCTGCTGCAGCGCTACCGCCCGTCCCTGGAGCTGCTGCGCCTGGCGCTGGTCCGGGACGAGCTGCCCCAGGCCTGCGCGGTGGAGCTGATCTGCTCCACCCTGCCCGGGCCCTCGCCCGAGGACGAGTCCGCCGTGGCCCGGATGGCCGGCTACGGCCCGCCCACCGAGGAAGTGGGCCTGGACGCCTACGACCCCCGCCTGCTGCCCATGACCGGAGGAAACCCGTGAACGTGATCGACATCCTGCTCTGGGGAGTCCTGCCGTACGTGGTCATGCTGACCCTGGTGGGCGGGCTGATCTGGCGCTACAAGTACGACCAGTTCGGGTGGACCACCCGCTCCTCGCAGCTCTACGAGTCCCGTCTGCTGCGCATCGCGTCCCCGCTGTTCCACTTCGGCATCCTGGCCGTGCTGGCGGGACACATCATGGGCCTGGTGATCCCCAAGTCCTGGACCGAGGCCGTGGGCATGTCCGAGCACGCGTACCACTTCCTGGCGCTGTCCATCGGCTCGGTGGCCGGTGTGGGCACCCTGGTGGGCCTGGTGCTGCTGATCGTGCGCCGCCGTCTGACCGGTCCCGTGTTCATGGCCACCACCAACAACGACAAGTTCATGTACGTGATGCTCGTGGGCGCCCTGCTGGCAGGGCTCGCCACCACGGTGCTCTCCGTGTTCGACCCCTCCACCGTGGACTATCGCGAGACGGTCTCCCCGTGGTTCCGCTCGCTGTGGATCCTGCAGCCGGACGTGGGCGCCATGGCCGCCGCGTCCACGAGCTTCCACGTGCACGTGCTGTGGGGCATGGCGCTGTTCGCCGTGTGGCCCTTCACCCGCCTGGTGCACGCGTTCACCGCGCCCTTGCACTACCTCTTCCGCCCGTACATCGTCTACCGCTCCCGGGGGGACTCGCTCCGCGCGGGCTCGGTGAACTACCGGCGCGGCTGGGAGCCCATCGGCACCCAGGACCGCGCGAGCACACGACGCCGCACGCGCCCTCCGCGCGAGCACTCCGGTTCCACAGGCTCCGGTTCCACGCGCGCCAAGTAGCACCACACCCGCCCTGTCCCACCGCACCCAGCGAGGAGAACCATGTCCACCGCCCCCGTCGCCGCGGCGACACCGAACCTGAAGCAGGGCCAGCTCAGGAACCTCGTGTTGGCCACCCTGGCCTCCACCGTGGGGTTCTGGGCGTGGACCGTGATCGGGCCGCTGTCCAAGCGCTACGCCACGGAGATGCACCTGAGCCCGGGGCAGACGGCCATCCTGGTGGCCATGCCCATCTTCGTGGGCTCGATCGCCCGCGTGCCCGTGGGGGCGCTCACGGACAAGTTCGGCGGGCGGCTGATGTTCACGGTGATCCTGGGGGTCACCGCGCCGCTCGTGCTGCTCACCGGCGTGGTGGGGGGAATGCACAACTTCCCGCTGCTGGTGGTGGTCGCGTTCTTCCTGGGCATCGCGGGCACGGTCTTCGCGATCGGCATCCCGTTCTGCTCCGCGTGGTACGAGTCCCACCGCAAGGGCTTCGCCACGGGCGTGTTCGGTGCCGGCATGGTGGGCACCGCGGTCTCCGCGTTCTTCACCCCGCGGCTCGTGGCGGCCACCGGGTACTTCACGACGCACGTGATCATCGCCGCGATCGTGGCCGTCAGCGCGGTGCTGTGCTGGCTCATGCTGCGTGACTCCCCGGCGCGCGCGGGCGTCCCCGTGGAGCCGGTGGTGCCGAAGCTGAAGGCGGCGTTCAAGCTCAAGGTCACGTGGCAGCTGTGCTTCCTCTACGCCGTGGTCTTCGGCGCGTTCGTGGCGTTCTCCAACTACCTGCCCACGTACCTCGCCAACGTCTACTCGTACGACCCCACCGCCGCCGGCACCCGCACCGCGGGCTTCGCGGTCGCGGCCGTGATCGCCCGCCCCGTGGGCGGCACCCTCGCGGACAAGCTCGGGCCCAAGGTCATCACGCTGCTGTCCCTGGCCGGGACCATCGTGTGCGCGGTGCTCGTGGCGTTCCAGCCCAGCGGCGAGCACGTGTACGGTCCGCTGTTCCTGCTCATGGCACTGTTCCTGGGCCTCGGCACCGGCGGCGTGTTCGCGTGGGTGGGCCGGGCGACGCCGGCGGCGAACGTGGGCACCGTGGGCGGCGTGATCGCCGCGGCCGGTGGTCTGGGCGGCTACTTCCCGCCCTTGGTCATGGGTGCCACCTACGACCCCGAGAGCAACTCCTACTTCGTGGGGCTCACCCTGCTCGCTGTGTTCTGCCTTGCCGCGTTCCTGCTGGCACTGGTGGTCCGGCACGGGGGGCGCAAGGCCGAGAAGTGAGGTTGGCGGCGTCGTTGTCCGAGGCATGGACGACGACGCCGCTGTCACCCCTCCGAACGGGCGCGCAGCGCGTGCTGCACGAGCGCCATGCACTCCTCGGGGGAGTAGTGCAGCTGCCCGGCCACCTCGTCGAGGTACCGGGCGGCGGCGCGTGCCGCGGCGGCGTCGCGGTCGTCCCGGCCCTGCGCGATGAACGTGCCCTTGCGCCCGCGTGTCTCGATCACGCCGTGGGTCTCCATCTCCCGGTAGGCCTTGGCCACGGTGCCCGCGGACAGCCCCAGCTCGGACGCGAGCGCGCGCACCGGTGGGATGCGGTCACCCACCATGAGTTCCCCGGAGGAGACGTCCCGCAGGACGCATTCCACGAGCTGTTCGTACACCGGTGTGGAAGCGGCGGGATCCACCGTGAACATGCCTTGTCCCCTTCGATCGACTCCCCTCATGGTAGGTGGCCTACCGCTGAAAAGGTGGGGTGGGTGTCCGCCCCGACACGTAGGCTGATGGGGTGTCCGAGCACCCAGAACTTCCCGTCCCCGCCGCGGCTCCGGCCGATCCCCGGGCCGTGCAACGCTTCGTCGATCACGCCCTGGGCCGGGCGCGCGTACTCGGACGCGACCTGCCCGCCCCGGGTGAGGGCGCCACGCGTGAACTGTGGCGCGAGCTGAGCGCACTGGGTCGGATGGACCTCGCCTACGCGAGGATCATCGAACCCCACCTGGATGCCTTGGCCATCCTGCGCCAGGCGGGCCGCACCGACCTGATCACCGACCGCGACACGTGGGGCGTGTGGGCCGCGGAGGGGTCGGGCGAGCCGTTGCTGGCCACGCCGTCGTCCGCTGCGCACTCGGCCGATGATGACGCCGCCGACGGTCCGCACTGGACCCTGACCGGGACCAAGCCCTGGTGCTCGCTCGCGGGTTCCGTCTCACGCGCCGTCGTGACCGCGCACGTCACCGACGAGGTCGGGGAACCCACGGGACACCGTCGGGCGTTCGTCGTGGCCACGGACCACCCGAGATTCCGGCCCGAAGCCGCCGCGGGGTGGACGTCCCGCGGTCTCGCCGAGGTCGTCACGGTACCCGTCCGTTTCGGGGGCGTTCCGGCGCAACCGCTCGGCGCGGACGAGTGGTACCTGACCCGCCCGGGCTTCGCGTGGGGCGGGATGGGCGTGGCGGCCGTGTGGCTCGGCGGCGCACAGTCCGTCGCGGATCTGCTGTGGTGCAAACTCGTGCGCCCCGCACGCCCCGTCGACGACGTCGCTCGCACCGCCCTCGGGCAGCTCGACCTCACGCTCGGCGCGGCTCAGGCCGTCCTGGACCGTGCGGCCGCGGCGGTGGACCGCGGCGAGGCCACGGGTGAGCACGGCGCCGCATGGGCGTTGCGCGTGCGCCGCACGGTGGCCGACGCCGCCGACACCGTGATCCGCGTGGTCTCCCGCGCCACCGGGCCCGGTCCGCTCACGGGGGACCCCGCACACGTGCGGCGGGTCGAGTCCCTGCAGGTCTACATCCGCCAGGACCACGCCGAGCGGGACACCGCCGCCCTCGGACGCACCCTGCTGGAGCTGGTCCAGGATGGGTCGGAGGAGACCCCGTGGTGAGCTTCGACCACCATGATCCGGGCACGCCCGAGGCCGACTGGGCCCGCTGCGGCGCTCTGCACCGCGCCCCCGAGGTGGACCTGACCGGCGTGGACCGGGTCGTCGTGTTCGCGGCCCACCCGGACGACGAGACCTTGGGGGCCGGCGGCACCGTGCACCGGCTCGCGGACGCGGGAGCGGATGTGCGGGTGGTCGTGGCGACCCTGGGGGAGAACTCCCACCCGGATTCACCGACCCACACGCCCGAACGATTGGCCGCATTGCGCCACGAAGAGCTCGCCGCCGCGGTGCACACCCTGACCAGCACGGACACCCCGCCGGAGTACCTCGCCCTGACCGACGGCGGCCTGACCGAGGATGAACTGTCCGAGCCGGTGGCCCGTCATCTCGAATGGCTCGAGCAGGGGGAGCAGCCGTTGGTGATCGTCACGTGGGAGGAGGACGGGCACACCGACCACGAGGTCCTGGCCCGCACGGTCGTCGCGGCCGCCGGGGCGTGGGGGGTGCGCTGCCTGCAGTACCCCGTGTGGTTCTGGCACTGGGGTTCCCCCACGCGCCTGCCGCGCGGGCTCGTGCGGGTCCCACTGGACGACGCCGCTCGCGCCGCCAAGCGCTCCGCCCTGGCCCACCACGTGACCCAGGTGCAGCCGCTGTCCGACCGGCGGGGGGACGAAGTGCTCCTAGGCCCCCACGTGCTCGAACACTTCGATCGTTCGGTCGAGTTTTTCGTGCTCGGCACGCCCGATCAGCGGACCGTGTTCGACCGTGTGCACACCGCGAGCGCGGACCCCTGGGCCGTGGACACCTCGTGGTACGAGCGGCGCAAACGGGACGTGCTACTCGCGTGCCTGCCGCGGGAGCATTACGGCAGCGTCCTGGATCTGGGGTGCTCCACGGGCGCCCTCACGGTGGAACTGGCCCGGCGCGCGCGTTCCGTGACCGCGGTGGACGCAAGCGACGTCGCCCTGAGCGCCGCCCGCACCCGGCTCGAACGGAAGGGCGTGCCGAACGTGGAACTCGTCAGCGCCGTGCTGCCGCGCGACTGGGACGAGGACTGGTCCCCGCGAGAGCTGATCGTGGTGAGCGAAATGGGGTACTTCTGCTCGCCCGAGCAATGGCGCGAGCTGTTGCGGCGCTGCGTGGCGGCGCTCGCGGACGGCGGGCACCTCGTGCTGTGCCACTGGCGGCACCCGATCGCGGATTGGCCGCTCGACGGCGCGGACGTCCACCGCGAGGCTCGGCGCACTCCCGGGCTGCGCGGGGTGCTGAGCCACCGCGAAACCGATTTCGTGATCGAGGTCTTCGCGCCCGTTCCCGCGGGGGACACATGATCCGCCGGATCGCCGTGATCATCCCGGCGTGCAACGAAGAGGACCGCGTGGGCCGGTGCCTCGAGTCGGTCGCCGGTGCGATCGCGGGGCTGGGTCATGATCCGTCGTTCGCACGGTCCGAGTGGGCGTCCGCCGACGACGTCGCCGGGCCCGCTCCCGGCACGTCCCGAATCGATGCCATGCGGGCCTTGCGGGGGGCGCCGCGCGGTGTGGGGACGGGCGACGTCGAGGTCACGGTCGTGCTCGCCGCGGACGGCTGCACGGACCGGACGGTGGAGCGCGCGCGCCAGGCGTGGGCGGTGTCGAACCGGGACGGTGGCCGAGCCCGACTGGAGATCGTTTCGGGGCAATGGCACAGCGCCGGGGGAGCGCGCGCCGCGGCAGCCCGGCAGGCGCTCGCGGCGTCGGACCCGGAGTGGATCGCCTCCACGGACGCGGACACGATGGTGCCCGAGAACTGGCTGCGCTACCAGGTGCAGCGCGCGGGCGACGGTGTGGATGCGATTCTCGGGACCGTGGAACCGGACCCGGCGGAGTGCCCGCCGCACGTGTACGAGCTGTGGCAGCGCGAACACACGCTCGTAGAGAGCCACCCCCACATCCACGCGGCGAACATGGGTGTGCGCGCCTCGTTCTACGAGCACACGGGCGGTTTCCCGCCCCTGGCGTGCAGCGAGGATGAAGCCCTCCTGGCTGCACTGCACCGAGTGGGCGCACGGGTCGAGGCCACGGACCGGATCCGTGCGGTGACGTCGGGGCGGCTCGAAGGACGTGCGGAGCTCGGGTTCGCGCATCACCTGCGGACGCTCTCACTGCCGCGGGAGGAATCGGAGTGGCGCGCGCCCGCTTCGCCCATCGCAAAAACGCTTGAAGGGCCTCCCTCTCCCGTGGCTAACGTAGAAACCATCAGCATCGTCAATCAGGAGGTATGCCATGAGTGAGAAGTCCATCACCGTCAGCCGTCTCATCGACGCCCCGGCGGAGGAGATCTTCGAGATCTTGACACTGCCCGCCAAACACCCCAGCCTGGACGCCTCCGGGACCGTCATCTCTGGCACGGACCAGCGCATCCAGAACGTCGGCGACGTCTTCGTGATGAACATGAACGCCGAGATGATGGGCGGGGACTACAAGACGGAGAACCACGTCACCGGTCTGGACCCCAACAAGCTCATCGCGTGGAAGCCCTGCCCCGAGGGCACCTCCGTGGAGGACAACGGCTGGGAATGGGTGTACGAGCTGCAGCCCGAGGGCTCGGACTCCACCACCGTGACCCTCACCTACTCGTGGGAGCACGCCAACCCCAAGGTGACGAAGAAGATCAGCTTCCCGCTCTTCGGCGAGAAGGTTCTGGAGGAGTCCCTCGAACGGCTCGCCTCCACCGTCGCCGGCTCCTGACACCCCGCGGAGCGGTGTGCCCCGCGCCAGAATGACCGTTCGCCCGCGTCCTCCCGAGGGAGGACGCGGGCGTCGTCGTGTCCGGCTGCGGTGCCGCCGCTTCCGCGTGACTCCCGCACGACGCCGCACGGAAACCTGGCGCGGGAGCGGCCCGGGCCCGGGCGCGCACCGGGCGTACCCTGGCCGAGGTCGTGCACGCATGGTACGGCCGGGCCCGGGAAGACGCAGCTGCCCGGGCAGGACAGTCGTAGCAGGAGGTGCACCCGGGTATGGGATCGTCACGCAGGGTGTGGGAGGGGTACGACAAGGGCAGTCCGGGATACAAGCGGATCCTCGTGGCCCTGTTGTGCGCCGGCGTGGCCACGTTCGCCCAGCTCTACTCCGTGCAGGGCGTGCTGCCCATCATGGCCCAGGACCTCGACATCGACGCCGCCCAGGCCGCGCTCGCCGTCTCCACCGCCACGCTGGGTCTCGCCGTGGGGGTGATCCCGTGGTCGCTCGTCTCGGACCGCTGGGGACGACGCTGCGCCATGGTCGCCGCGATCAGCTGCGCCGCCGTCCTGGGCGTGCTCATCAACGTCATGCCCACGTTCGAATCCCTCGTGGGCCTTCGGTTCCTGGAGGGCGTGGCTCTGGGCGGGATTCCCGCGGTGGCCATGGCGTACCTCGCGGAAGAGGTCAATCCGCGCTACGGGGCCGTGGCAGCCGGGACCTACATCTCCGGGACGAGTCTGGGAGGGCTCTCCGGGCGCATCGTGGCCGCCCCGCTCGCGGACTTCTTCGGTTGGCGCGTGGGGACGAGCGTCGTCGCGCTGATCGCCGCCGCCGCAGCCGTGACTTTCATCCTGTTGATCCCGCGTCAGCGCGGTTTCACGCCCCAGCCCGTGCGGCTCACGGGGGAGCAGGGGATGATCGCGCACCTGTGGGTCAACCTCAAGGACGTGCGCCTGGTAACCCTCTACCTGCAGGGGTTCCTGCTCATGGGTGGTTTCGTGGCGGTGTACAACTACATCGGTTTCCACCTGGGGGATGAACCGTTCAACGTGCCCCAGAGCGTGGTGTCCCTGCTGTTCCTGGCCTATCTCTCCGGGACGTGGTCCTCCGCGCGGGCGGGAAGCCTCGCCGATCGCTTCGGCCGCCGCCCCGTGTTGATCGCCGCGGCCCTGATCATGCTGGGCGGTCTGCTGCTCACGGTCGTCCCGTGGCTGCCGGTGATCGTCGCGGGGCTGCTGGTGTTCACCGCCGGATTCTTCGCGGCGCACTCCGTGGCCAACGGATGGGTTCCCGCCATGGCCACCGAGGGGCGGGCCCAGGCGTCCTCCCTCTACACGCTCTTCTACTACGGCGGCTCCTCCGCGCTGGGGTACGCCGCCGGCATCGCGTTCACGGGCGCGGGCTGGGGCGGGGCGGCCCTGTGCATCGGTGCGTTGATCGTGATCGCGATCGTCCTGGCCGCCATCTTCCTGCCACGCCGCCCGGTGGTACCCAGCGGGAACTGAGGTGTGCCGCCGGGTAACGTACGACGGAACCCGAGCGGCGTCGTCGTGTGATACCCACCGGGTGGTGAATCGCGCGGCCCGGGGCCCTGGGCCTGCGCTGGACGTAACCCGGAACACGTCCGATGGGCCCGCACGTTCCGCGGGCGAACCCCGGTCCGCCGCGGCGGTGCCAGCAAGGAGACCCAGTCATGAGCCAGATCCTCATCCGTCACCTCTTCGGACCCGGCCCCACCAACCCGTATCCGGAAGCCACCGAGGCGCTGGCCCGGCCGCTGCTGGGCCACCTCGATCCGCAGTTCCTGGAGATCATGGACAGTGCATGCGACGGTCTGCGCGCGGTGTGGGGCACCGAGAACCGCCGTACGCTTCCGCTCTCCGCGACCGGTTCGGCCGGGATGGAAGCGGCGTTCGTGAACTTCGTGAACCCCGGAGACCCCGTGGTGATCGCGGTCAACGGTCTGTTCGGGGAGCGCATGTGCGACGTCGCCTGCCGGTGCGGCGCGGACGTGATCCGCGTGGACTTCCCCTTCGGCGAAGCCGTGGACGCGGAGAAGGTCGCCGCGGCCCACCCCTCGCCCAAGATCATCGCGGCGGTGCACGCGGAGACTTCCACGGGCGTGCGCTCGGACATCGCCGCCCTGGGCCGGATCAAGGGTGACGCACTGCTGCTCGTGGACGCCGTGACCTCGATCGGCGGCATCGAGCTCAAGGCAGACGAGTGGGGCATCGACATCGGCTACGCCGGGACCCAGAAATGCCTGGGTGTGGCTCCGGGGCTCGCGCCGTTCACGGTGTCCGAGCGCGCGTGGCAGCGCCGGGTCGAGAAGCCGCGCTCGTGGTACCTGGACCTCGGCATGCTGGGCGGTTACGTGGGGGAGGCCTCCGGTTCCAGCCGCACCTACCACCACACCGCGCCCGTGGCGATGGTCGCATCCCTCGAGGCGGGTCTGCGCCGTGTCCTCGACGAGGGGCTCGACGCCGTTCGCGAGCGTCACGAGGCCGCCGGCCGCGCGCTGCAGGACGGTTTGGAGGCCATGGGCCTGGAACTGTTCGCGGCGCAGGGACACCGCTTGCCGGAACTGACCACGGTCAAGGTGCCAGAGGGCGTGGACTCGGCCGCGGTGCGCAGGGAACTGCTCGAGAAGTACGACATCGAGATCGGCGCCGGTGTGAAGGAGTACGCGAACACGGTGTGGCGCATCGGGCTCATGGGTCCGAATGCTGCCCCGGAGTCGGTCACACTGATCCTGGGTGCGCTGCGGGAGGTGCTGGGCCGGTAACGGGCGCTACCCGCCCTGGACAAGGGGGCATCTGTGCTGCGATAAGAGGCGAAATCGGGGCTCTGGTGTGCGCGGCGCAGCATAAATGGTGTGCGCACCCGCCGACACTCTCATCCGCAGGCACCCTCGCCGGTCCGACACCACCCCCACGGACAGCGGTCCACCGCACACGGCCCCCAACGACACAGTGGGCCCCGCCGGATCCGGCGGGGCCCACTGTGCATCTGTGCAAAGAGGGGATCAGATGCTCAACTGCTCCTTGATCGCACCCACGAAGGCCTCAAGGTCACCGGGGTCGCGGGAGGTGATCAGGGTCCACTCGTTGGCGGGGCACACCTTGACCTCCTGGTCCACCCAGTTGCCGCCGGCATTGGTGATGTCGGTCTTCAGCGACGCGTAGGACGTGAGGGTCTTGCCGTCCACCAGGCCGGTCTCCACGAGCAGCCACGGGCCGTGGCACAAGGCGGCCACTGGGCGGCCGGAGGACGCGAAGGACTTCGCGATCTCCTGCGCGTCCTCGTTCAGGCGCAGGGCGTCCGCATTGAGCGTGCCGCCGGGCAGCAGCAGCAGGTCGTACTCGGACTCGTTGACGCTGGAGATGGTCTGGTCCACGGGGAAGGTCTCCCCCCGGTCCCAGTCGCCCACGAGGGACTTCACCTCGCCGGTCTCGGGGGCGGCCACCGTGACCTCCGCCCCGTCGGCCCGCAACTTCTCCAGGGGCACCTTCAACTCGTCCTGCTCCACGCCCTGGTTGGTCACCAGAACGAGAATCTTCTTGCCGGATAGTTCAGCCATTGTCGAGAATCCTTTCTCTTGGTTGGTGGTTCCACTGTGGCACCGCGGCACTTTCCCTGGCAAGGGTGTCCCCGCCGGTTCCGCTATCAGCGACACGATCATGACGCCGCCGCGCGGCGTCTGCTGCGTGCACCCAGCGTCCCCTCACGCGAAGGGCTGCGACACCCGGTCCAGTGCGGCGACGTCGTCCGCGCCCAGGTGCAGTGCGGGCGCCGCCACCAGCGAGGACAGCTGCGCGGCGGAGGATGCGGAAGCAATGGGTGCGGTGACGCCCTTGGCGAGCAGCCATGCGAGGGCCACGGTGGCCGGCTCGGCGCGGTGCCTGTCCGCCACGGAGACCAGTTCCTCTACAACCGCGAAACCCTCGGGGGAGACGTACTCCCGGGCCATCTGCTCGCGGGCCGCTCCTTCGAGGTCATCGGTGGTGCGGTACTTGCCCGTGAGGAAGCCGGAGGCCAGGGCGAAGTAGGGGAACACGGCAGCGTCGTACTCCCGGGCGATCGCGGCGTAGTCCCGCTCGAAATCGCGGCGGTGCACCAGGTTGTACTGCGGCTGGATGGCCGCGGGCACCGCCAAGCCGCGCTCGCGGGCCACCGTGAAGAACTCGCGCATGCGCTGCGGCGAGTAGTTGGACAGCCCTACCGCGTGCACGCGCCCGGAATCCACGAGCTCGTGAAAGGTTTCCACTTGCTGCTCGATGGGCGTGTCCGCATCGTCGTAGTGCGCGTAGTAGAGGTCCACGTAGCCGGTCTGCAACCGGTCGAGGGACGCCTCGAGAGAAGCCACCACGGTGTCGTGGGCCAGGCCGCGGAACTGCGGGTGCGCACCGGTCTTGGTCGCGAGCACCACGGAGTCACGGTTGCCGCGCGCCGCGAACCAGCGCCCCAGAACCGTCTCGGATTCCCCGCCCTCGTGGCCCTCGGCCCACACAGAGTACATGTCGGCGGTGTCCACGAAATTTCCGCCCGCGGCCACGAAGGTGTCCAGGACGTCGAAGGACTGCTGCTCGTCGCTCGTCCACCCGAACGTGTTCCCGCCCAGGTTCAGCCGGAAGATCTCCTGCTCGATCCCGGCGATCCGTGCGGTGGTGGGTGCGTGCTGGCTCATGGGAACCTCCTGCGGTGGTGTGGTGGCCGGTCGGGGCCTTTTCCCTGGCGACTGTAGCAAGCCGACATTACGGGGCGGGTAGTGTCAGACGACGCCCGGCTCGGGGGCCTGCGCGACCTGGATGAGAGTGCCCCAGGGGTCCTCGAAGCGCAGCACGGCGCCGTCGTGGCGGGTGGCCACGCGGTGGTCCGTGAGGCGCTCCTCCAGCGCGGCGATGTCCTCGCCGGTGGGGAGGTCGATGTTGACCTGGCCCAGGCCCAGGGACGCGGCGCGCGGACCGGCGCCCGCGCTGTTCCACGTGTTCAGAGCGATGTGGTGGTGGTAGCCGCCGGCGGAGATGAACAGGGCGGACCCGGCGTCGCTCATCACCTCGAAGCCGAGCGTGTCCACGTAGAACTCGCGCCCGGTGGAAATGTCGCCTACCTGCAGGTGGACGTGACCCAGCGTGGAGGCCGGTGCCGTGGTCGGCTGTGGTGCCTCGAGGGGCAGATTCGTGCGCAAGAACTCGTTCGGGTCCAGATAGTTGGAGGCCAGGCTGAGCAGGCCGTTCGCCTCGCGCTGCCACGTCTCACGGGGGCGGTCCGCGTAGAGCTCCACGCCGTTGCCCTCGGGATCCGTGAAGTAGAACGCCTGGCTGTAGAGGTGGTCCGCGGAGCCCGTGAAAGTGCCCGGTGCGAAACGGGCCATCGAGGCGAGCGCGCGGGCCAGGGCGGCGTCGTCGTCGAAGAGCACGGCGGTGTGGAACAGGCCCGCCTGGTTCGGGCGCCAGGACGGCAGGTCCGTGACGCGGCGCAGGCGCAGGACCATGCGGCCGTCGTGGCCCAGTACGGCGGTGTTCCCAGAGTGCTGCAGCACGTCCAGGGTCACGCCGGTGGAGTAGTAGGCGATCATCCCGTCCAGGTCCTTCACGAGCAGCTCCACGGCGCCCATGGTGGTGCCGTCGGAGAGCAGGTCGTCCGCCGGGCGGCGGCGCAGGCTGCGGGGATCGGGGCGCTGGGTGAGCAGGGACACGGGAACCACTTCCTTGTCGGGGGACGGCCCAGGAGGCCGCCGGAATACTCAACACATTACCTAAGAAATAGTTACTGTAGCAAGTACATCCGGACAAAAACATGGATGCACGTCAACAAAAAGCCACCTTGTGATGGGCCAATCATCACGTCGCCCCTCGGGCGGCCAATCGACCCTGACCACTCGGCCGAGCCCTGGTCGACGGGTCTGGGTGTGTCGAGCAGAGAGGGGGCAGACCCGTGGGAGAGTTTCTGGACCGGCGCCCCAAGCAGTTCCTCGCCGCCTGCTGGCAGCACCTGGGCCTCACGGCGCTGGCCACGGTGATCGCCCTCGTGCTCGTCCTTCCCCTGGGCCTTGCACTGACCCGCGGCCCGCTGCGTCGATTCGGGCGTCCCGTGCTCGTGGCCGCGGGCATCGGAGAGGGAGGCACCCGCCATCGGTCTGATGGTGCTGCTGGCGTGCGTCCCGGGCTTCGGGGTCTGCTCCTCGGTCGCGGGCCTCATGGCCTGTGCGGTGCTCCCGGCTCTACGGGTCTTCACGGCGGGGCGGGCACCCCCGCGGTGGGTGGTCAGCCGCCCTGCTCCTGGATGATCGCGATCTTCTGCCATACCTTCCGCGCCATGTCCGACGTGAGGGCCTCGATGCCCTCCACGGCGTCCAGCACGTCTGCGTCTGTGGTGTCCTCTGCGAACAGTGCGGCGGTCTTGCCCACGAGCGAGAGCATCTCCGTGCAGTAGTCCAGGTACTGGGTCATCTGTGTGCGCGTCAGTGCCGGTTCGTCCTCCCGCGCGTCCTCGGTGTAGACCCTGGCGGCGGGCAGGCGCTCCGGGACCTTCACGAGCTGGTGCATGTCGATCACGTGGGCGAGCGAGCGCAGTCGGTGCACCACGCGCAGCACGTGGGCGCGCTCCAGGCGTTGCGGCACCGCGTGCAGGAAGAAGATGGCGATGCCCGCGAAGACGAGGTCGTTGACCACCGTCTCCAGCAGGGGTAGCCAGTCCACCGGGCCGAGGGCGTCCGGGTCCGCCCAGATGCTCAGCGCCGCCAGGGTGATGGCCGTGCCGAAGACGAGCAGCACCACCAGGACGCCCAGCCGGGACAGGGCGCGGGCGGTGCGGATCCGGCGCCGGCTGATGCCACCGCCCTCGGTGACCTCGTCCACCAGGGCGATCAGCTCACCGCAGACCTCCCACAGGCTGCGCTGGGGGAAGCGGGAGTAGATCCGGCGCTGCAGGGCGGCCGCGGACGCGCGCACGGCCTGGTCGTCCAGGTGCTGGTAGCGGCTCTCGGGCGGTGGCCCGTCGTCGTGGTCGTCGGGGCGGGCGGGAAGCGGGCGGGGCGAGCGCATCCCAGTAGGGTACGTGACCTGCCCGCCACCGGTGGCCCCGGCGGAAACGCGCACGAGCGCCAGCTGCGCCGTCAGCTGCGCTCCAGGTGCGCAGGGGTGACGTTCGCGGGGTCCAGGACCGCCGCGATCTGGGTGCCCAGCAGGAAGGCGAGCAGCGCGTCTACCCAGGAGGCGAGGTCCACGTGCCCGGCGACGTCGCGTTCGACTTGATGGTCTCGCAGGGCCTGATCACGCGGCGCCGTGGTGACGTGAGCGGGGCGGGGCCGTCCTCGCCAGGCCCGCGGCGTCGTCGTCATGACGGGACGAACAGGAGCCCGCGGTGATCCAGCGGCGTGCCCTCGCGCCGACCCGACGGGAGACGACAGGACGGCAGCCACCCGGAGGTGGCTGCCGCTGTCACCGTGCGACCAGGAGGCCACTGCCCGCGCGGAGTATGAGGGACGCGTCCCGGTTCAGGAGGCGTCGGAGAGAAGCGTGTAGGGCAGGTGGTACTCGGTGACGAAGCGCTGGAGCTCCTGGGGGTCGTCCCCGGAGACGCCGTAGACGTCGTAGCCCTGGCCCTTCAAGGCGGCCAGGTTGTCCCGGAAGTCGCATGCCTCGGTGGTGCACCCCGGCGTGAAGGCCTTGGGGTAGAAGTACACCACGGTGCCGTTGCGGGTGGCGTCGGCAAGGTCCACGGTGCTGCCGTCGTGTGCGGTCAGTCGCAGCGTGGGGGCGGGGTCTCCGGTGGAGAGTTCGCGTGACATCTGGGCTCTTCGTGGGTCGGGGACGGGCTGCGGCGCTGAGGTTAGGCGTGGTTCAGCGCGCGAAGATGCGAGATATGAAATCTCCTGTAATCCACATCACGCGTCAAGGGGTGGACGGCAAATTTCTCGGGCCATGACAACGGTGTGGTGTGCCTGCGATGTCCTGCGGGATCCGGGGTCCGAGGGTCCGGGTTCGGGGGCGGGCTCGGCGTGGTGCAGGGGCGGCAATCACCGTGTGGCCAGCGTTCCCGAAGGATTGATACGTCTGGGTGGCCCCCGCCTCAACGTCCCCGCACGTACCCCAGCTGCTTGTCGACGACGCTCTCCCACTCCTCGCCGCGCAGCCAGCGGACCAGATTAGCCTCGAACTGTTCCGCCAGGGTGTCCCGCCAGCCGATGACGTCCCCGCTCATGTGAGCCGAGATGTGCACCGTGGGCATCGTCCAGAACGGATGGTCGCGGGGGAGGGGTTCCTGGTCGAACACGTCCAACGATGCCGCCGTGATGCGCCCCTCGTGCAGTGCTTCCACCAGGGCGTCCTCATCCACGAGGGCTCCGCGGCCCACGTTGATCACGTGCGCCGTGGGTTTCATGTTCGCGAGGACCTCGCCGTTCAGGAGTCCTCGGGTCCGGTCCGTCAACGGCGCGATGAGCACGAGGTGGTCCACGTCCGCCACGTGCTCGGCGAGTCGACTGCTCTCGACCACCGTGCCGAAGTCCTCGTCGTGCTCGCGCGCTGTGCGCCCGGCTCCCGTGACTCGCAGGCCGGCCGCTCGCAAGAGTCTGGCGGTCGCCCGGCCGATCCCGCCGGTACCGACCACGAGGGCACGCTGACCGCTCGTTTGTTGCAACTGTCGGTGCTGCCACGTCCGCTCGTTCTGCAACCGCTTGCTGCGGTGGAGCTGTTTGTCGTGGGCCAGGACGGACGCGAGCACGAATTCCGCGATGGGCACGTCGAAGGCGCCGTGTGCATTCGTCACGGTGATGTCCGAGGCACGCAACTCGTCGAACAGCAGTGAGTCCACGCCGGCCGCGGCCACGTGGATCCATTCGAGGTCGGTCGCCCCGGGCCACGCGTCCAGCAGTGCCGTGGAGAAGAAGTCCCACACCAGCAACGCCCTGGACCCGGGGAGCGCGGACTCGAGATCGTCCGCGTGCGTGTAGACCACCTCCACCATGTCCTCGATGCGTGCAGCATTGGGTAGGGGAGGCGCGTCGGGGGAGGTGAGGACCACGAGGCGGGGGCGGCGTCGTGCCCTGTGCGCTGCGGCGTCGTCGTCACCGGACCCTCGGTGATCGCGAGTCGGACGACCGGCCTCGGCGCGGGGTGCATCGGGGAATGCGTGCATGTCGTGGGAGGGCTGGGCGAGTGGCCGTTGCTGCGTCATCATCGCACCCTAGGCCAATCCGCTGATTGTTGACAATCATTCGATCCGGCTCGGAGAATGTGACGCATGGCATCCCTGAGCCCTCTTCTCAAGCAGGCAACTCCCGTCGTGGTCGATCACGCGTCCGGGAGTTGGATCCACGGCACCGACGGGCGGGAGTACCTGGACTTCACCACGGGCATCGGCGTGACCAGCACCGGTCACTGCCACCCCCGGGTGGTGGAGGCCGCACGCGAACAAGTGGGCAAGGTGATCCACGCGCAGTACACCACCGTGATGCACCCGCCGCTGCTCGAGTTCACCGAGCGCCTGGGGGAGGTGCTGCCCGCGGGGTTGGACTCTCTTTTCTTCGCCAATTCGGGGTCGGAAGCCGTGGAGGCCGGCATCCGCTTGGCACGCATGGCCACCGGTCGTCCCAACATCGTGGTGTTCCAGGGCGGGTTCCACGGCCGCACGGTGGCGGCGGCATCCCTGACGACCGCCGGGACCAAGTTCTCCGCCGGTTTCTCGCCGCTCATGGCCGGCGTGCACATGTCCGCGTTCCCCTACGCCTACCGCTACGGCTGGGACATGGACACCGCCGTGGACTTCGCGTTGCAGGAACTCGACTACCTGCTGATGACACGTACCGCGCCCCAGGACACCGCGGCGTTCCTCATCGAACCCGCGCTGGGGGACGGCGGCTACATCCCCACGCCCCCGCGGTTCCTCGAGGGACTGCGGGAACGGGCGGACCGCCACGGCATCCTCCTGATCTTCGACGAGGTGCAGGCCGGCGTGGGCCGCACCGGCAAGTACTGGGGGCACCAGCACTCCACCGCCTCCCCGGACATCCAGATCATGGCCAAGGGCATCGCCTCCGGCTTCCCTATCTCCGTGATCGCGGCCTCCACCGAGCTCATGTCCCAGGGGTGGCCCGGTTCCCAGGGCGGGACCTACGGCGGTAACGCGGTCTCCGCCGCGGCGGGTGTGGCCACCCTGCGGGTCGTGGAGGAGGAGGGCCTGGTCGAGAACTCCCGGGTGCGCGGTGAGCAGCTCCGAGCCGGGCTGGAGGAGATCAAGACCCGCTACCCGGTCATCGGGGACGTGCGCGGCTTGGGGCTGATGCAGGGCATCGAGTTCACCGCCGAGGACGGGTCACCGGACGCCGCCACCGCCGCGGCGGTCCAGCAGGCCACGGTGGACCAGGACCTCCTCACCCTCACGTGCGGTCCCGCGGGCAACGTGGTCCGGTTGATCCCCGCGCTCGTGGTCACCGGACGCGAGATCGAGCAGGGTCTCGAGCGGTTCGGCGCCGCTCTGGCCGCCGTCACGTCGCCGTCCGGCGCGACCACCGGGGACCGAGGGAGCCGATGACGGCCGCGCCGGTCACCGAGCACGCCGTGGTCTCCCGGTTGCGCGGCTCGGGTGTGGAGGTGGACGCGTCCGAGCGCCGCACCTCCGAGTACGCCTACGACGCCTCGAATTACCGCGTGCGTCCGCTGGCCGTGGTGTTCCCGCGCACCGTGGACGACGTCGTGGCCACGGTGCGCGCGTGCGCGGACACCCGCACCCCCGTGGTCAGTCGGGGCGGCGGGACGTCCATGGCGGGCAATGCGGTGGGCAGCGGCGTCGTCGTCGACTTCTCGCGGCACATGAACCGCATCCTGGAGATCGACCCGGGCGCGGGAACGGTCGCCGTGGAACCCGGTGTGGTCCTTGCGACCCTCACCCGCGAGGTCGAGGCCGCGACCGGTCAGCGGCTCACCTTCGCGCCGGACCCCTCGTCCAAGAACCGCGCCACGGTGGGCGGGGCCATCGGCAACGACGCGTGTGGCAACCACTCCGTGCGGTACGGGCGCACGAGCGATCACACGGTCGAGATCGACGTCGTGACCGCGGACGGCGCACGGCTCACTGCCACCGCGACCGGACTGCGCGCCACGGACCCCGACGACCGCGCCTCGGTGCTGCGGGCGAGCGAGCTGAGCGGCGAGCTGCGTGCGCTGGCCCGTGAGCACCTCGCGGCGTTCCGGCTCGAGCTCGGCCGGATCCCGCGCCAGGTGTCCGGGTACCACCTGCAGAACCTGCTCCCCGAGAAGGGCTTCGACATGGCCCGCGCCCTGGTGGGGTCCGAGGGGACGTGCGCGTTGATCGTGGGCGCGCGCATGCGGCTCGTCCCCAAGCCCGCGAGCGCGCTGCTGGTCTGCCTGGGGTACGACACCGTGGTCGACGCCGCTCGTGACGTGACCACGATCCTCGAGTTCTCACCCGCAGCGGTGGAGGGTACGGACAAGGCCATCGTGGAGACCATGCGGTGGCGGCGCGGACCGGATTCCGTGACGGGACTGCCGGATGGCAATGCGTGGTTGTTCGTGGACCTGGACGGTGACACGCGCGAAGCCGTGGCCGGGCAGGCGGACGAGTTGCTCACACGACTCGGTGGGAACGGCCGCCTGGTGGAGGGGATCGCCGTCGCGGATCCCGAGGGACGTGCGAACCTGTGGCGGGTCCGCGAGGACGGCGCGGGGCTCTCGTCGCGGCTGGCCACGGGAGGTGAGTCCTGGCCGGGGTGGGAGGACTCCGCGGTGGCCCCCGAGAACCTGGCCGCCTACCTCGCCGAGCTGCGCACCCTGATGGGCGAGTACGACCTGGACGGTGTGATGTACGGGCACTTCGGCGCCGGGTGCATGCACATCCGCATCACGTTCGACCTGCGCACCGAACGCGGCCGCGAGGTGTACCGCGAGTTCACCCGGGACGCCGCCCGCCTGGTGGTGCGCCACGGCGGCTCGCTGTCCGGGGAACACGGGGACGGCCGGGCCCGCTCCGCGCTGCTGCCCCTCATGTATTCGCCCGAGGTGCTCGAGGCCTTCGCCGCGTTCCGGCGCGCATGGGATCCCGAGGGGCTGTTGAACCCGGGCTCGATCGTGGATCCGGCACCGATCGACGCTCACCTGGCACTGGAGGGCGTCCCGGACCGGCAGTGGCGCACGAGCTTCGACCTGCAACCGGTCGGCGCCGCGGAGACCGCCCGCGAATCGGGGCGGGACGCCCAGCCCGACCCCTGGGTGCACGCCGTCCAGGGGTGCATCGGTGTGGGGCGGTGCCGCGCGGACAGCGGTGGCGTGATGTGCCCCAGTTTCCGGGCCACGCGGGACGAGAAGGACTCCACGCGCGGGCGCGCCCGGGTGCTGCAGGACATGGTCCGCGGCGCCGCGACCGTGGCCGAGGGTTGGCGGTCCCACGACGCGCGCGAGGCCCTGGACCTGTGCCTCTCGTACAAGGCGTGCGCGACGGACTGCCCCGCGGGGGTGGACATGGCCACTTACAAGTCCGAGTTCTTCGACCACTACTACGCGCGCCGGCTCCGACCGCGCTCCCACTACTCCCTGGGCTGGCTGCCGCGGTGGCTCGGGATCGCGGGGCGGATCGCGCCGCTCGTCAATGCGATCCTGGCCACGCCGCTGCGCGGACTCGCCGCACGGCTCGGCGGCCTCACCCCGCACCGTGCCCTGCCGCGATTCGCCCGTTCCGGGCAGTGGCGCCGGGAGGTCGACGACACCGCTCGGCCCGCTTTGCGCACCGGTGTCCCCTCCCAGCGCCCCGGTGTTCTGGCTCCCGCCGGGGCCCACGTCGCGGACGCGCCCGGTGGGCAGGACGTCGTGTTGTTCGTGGACACGTTCACCCGCGGTTTCCGGCCCGAGGTGGCCGGCGCCGCCGCGCGCGTCCTCGCCGGGGCGGGGGACGCGGTGGAGTGCTCGGCGGACGTGTGCTGCGGGCTGACCTGGATCTCCACAGGACAGCTGCGCACCGCCAAGAAGCTGCTGACCCGTGCCGCGGCCGCGCTGGACGACGGGTCCGAGCGCCCCATCGTCGTCGTGGAACCCAGCTGTGCCGCGGCACTGCGCAAGGACCTGCCCGAACTCGTCCCCACGGAACAGGCGCGGCGGGTGGCACGGCGGGTCACGAGTTTCGCCGCCTACGTCGCGTCGTGGGCGGGTGAGCGTCATATGGCCCCACCGGCCGCGCCGGTACCGGGGCGCGCCGTGGTCCAGACCCACTGTCACGAGTACTCCGTGTTCGGCCCCGCGACCCAGCGCAGGGCCCTGGCCGTCGCGGGAGTGGCCGAGGTGAGCGAGGCGAACGGGTGCTGCGGCGTCGCGGGCAACTTCGGTTTCGAGGTCGAGCACTACGACGTCAGCATGCTCGTGGCGGAGACGTCCCTGGCGCCGGCACTGCGCGCGGCCGCACCGGACACCGCCGTTCTCACGGACGGGTTCTCGTGCGCGATGCAGGTGGGCCACGTAGATCCCCGCGCTCGCGGCCTGCACATCGCACAGATCCTGGACCCCGGACCCGCAGCGACCGGACCCCAGCCATCGGGCACCGCGTGATCAGGCCCGCCGACACCCTCCGACATGTACCCACGACCGACGAAGGAAATCCCATGAGCGCACACACCACCCAACACCGCACCTCCCGGGCCGCCCTCGATGCGGTGGCCAAGGTCAGCACGGGCACGTTCATCGACGGCCAATGGGGCGAGGCCGCCTCCGGCGCCCGGTTCGACGTCGTCAATCCCGCGACCGAGGAGGTCATCGCCACGGTCGCGGACGGCGGCCCGGAGGACGCCCAGCGCGCGATCGAGACCGCGGGACGCGTGCAGAAGCAGTGGGCGGCCACACCCCCGCGCGAGCGCGGCGAGATCCTCCGCCGGGCCTATGAGTTGATCATGCAGCGCCAGGACGAACTGGCCCTCGTCATGACCACGGAAATGGGCAAGCCGCTCGCCGAGGCCAGGGGCGAGGTGGCGTACGCCGCCGAGTTCTTCCGGTGGTTCTCCGAGGAGGCCGTGCGGATTGGCGGTGATCAGACCATGACCGGGGACGGCAAGAACCGGATCATGGTGTCCAAGGAGCCCGTGGGGCCGTGCGTCCTGGTCACGCCGTGGAACTTCCCCCTGGCCATGGGCACCCGCAAGATCGGCCCGGCCGTGGCCGCGGGGTGCACCATGGTGTTCAAGCCCGCCAACCTCACCCCGCTGTCCTCGCTGGCCCTCGTGGACATCCTGATCGAGGCGGGTCTGCCCCGCGGGGTGCTCAACGTGGTGTGCACCAAGAAGGCGTCCTCGGTCGTGGGCCCGTGGATGTCCAGCGGGATCGCCCGGAAGGTCAGTTTCACCGGATCCACCGAGGTGGGCGTGCGGCTGTTGGAACAAGCGGCGCACCACGTGATGCGCTCCTCGATGGAACTGGGTGGCAACGCCCCGTTCATCGTCTTCGAGGACGCGGATCTGGATCGCGCCGTGGACGGCGCCGTGGCGGCCAAGATGCGCAACATGGGGGAGGCGTGCACCGCGGCCAACCGGTTGTTCGTGCACCGCTCAGTGATGAGCGAGTTCTCCCGGAAGCTCGCCGAACGGCTAGGGGCACTCTCGGTGGGCGACGGCGCCCAGGACGGCACCGACGTCGGGCCCCTCGTGGAGGCCAAGGCGCTCGACAAGGTCCAGGAACTTGTGGACGACGCCGTGGCCCGCGGCGCCACCGTGGAGTGCGGCGGCTCCCGCCCGGACCGACCCGGATTCTTCTACGACCCCACCGTGCTGCACGGTGTGGACCCGGACTCCAAACTGATGAGTGAGGAGATCTTCGGTCCCGTGGCGCCGGTGATCCCGTTCGACTCGGAGGACGAGGTGCTCGAACTGGCCAACGACACGCCGTGGGGACTCGTGGGCTACCTGTTCACCCAGGACGTGGATCGCAGCTTCCGCGTGAGCGACGCCCTGGAGGTCGGGATGGTGGGCCTGAACACGGGCATCGTCTCCAATCCCGCGGCACCGTTCGGCGGCGTCAAGGCGTCCGGGCTCGGACGCGAGGGCGGGCGCGTGGGGATCGAGGAGTTCCTCGAGTACAAGTACGTGGCCGTGCCGCGCGGCTGAGCTGGGGGCGGGTCAGTCGTCGCTCGAGGTCAACCGCATCACGGCGTCGCGCATGTGCTCGAGCAGCAGCGCGTCCACGCGGGGAGCGTCGCCCGCCCCGATGGCCTCCGTGATCTCGCGGTGCTCCTCCAGGCGGAAACTGTGCGACGCGTACCGTGTTTCCAGAGCGGTCATGCACATGCGGGTCTCGACCATGAGGGTGTCGTGCATGCGGATCAGACGGGGACTGCCCGAGAGTTCCACGAGCAACGCGTGGAACTGCACGTCCGCTTCCGTGAGCGATGCGGTGTCCCCGTGATCGATCGCCCGGGACATCGCCTCGACCTTCTCACCCAGACGCTGTGCCGCAGCCTCCGGATCGGTCGTGATCACCCGGGCGGCCGCCGCGCGCTCCACGGCGCCGCGGGCGAGATAGAGGTCCCGGACGTCGTCGTCGGTGATCTGCGTGACGAACACCCCGCGGTTGCGCACGCTGAGCAGAAGGCCTTCCTGGGTGAGGCGCTGCATGGCCTCGCGCAACGGACCCCGACTCACGCCCAGGGCGCGGCTCAACTCCATCTCGTTGAGTTGTTGGCCGGGGGCCAGCTCGCCCGCACCGATGGCTTGACGCAATTGCCGGGCCAACAAGGACGGGGTGGTTTCCTGTACCACGGGTCGCAGCAGATTGCCGGGCATGGCCGCCTCCGGTCCTGGCAGACCCGAAGGTCCGCGCATCCAAGTCTTACGTATCGCACAGCCTATGGGTAGGATTGTCGACAATCAAACGGTCCACGGGCCGCCAGGCTCCATGATCTCTCGATGCCGGACCGATCCCGGGCGCGCCGACGCCCACCGATTGCACCATGGAGGTTTCCATGAATTCGCAACATCAATCCGATCTGCCCCACGAATCGCGGGACCCGCGCGACATGACGTCCCCCGCGGCGTCGTCACACCCGGAACCGGACGCGAGTACCGTGCGCCGCGCGGTGGCCGCCTCCGCGATCGGTAATGCCACGGAGTGGTTCGACTACGGCGTGTACGCCGTGTCGGTCATGTACATCACCCAGAACTTCTTCCCGGGGGAGGCCGGCACGCTGCTGGCTCTGAGTACGTTCGCCCTGTCGTTCCTGGTCCGCCCTCTGGGCGGACTGTTCTGGGGCCCGCTCGGTGACCGGTTGGGACGCAAGAAGATCCTTGCGTTGACCATCATCCTGATGGCCGGTGCCACGTTCTGCATCGGCATCCTGCCCACCCACGCGACCATCGGCTTCGTGGCACCCGTCCTGCTCGTGCTGCTGCGTGTGATCCAGGGCTTCTCGACCGGCGGTGAGTACGGCGGTGCCGCCACGTTCATGGCCGAGTACGCCCCGGACAAGAAGCGCGGCTTCCTGGGCAGCTTCCTGGAGTTCGGCACCCTGGGCGGTTTCGCGCTGGGTTCACTGATCGTGTTGATGGGCGAGGTGACCCTGGGCAACGACGCCATGATGGAGTGGGGCTGGCGGATCCCCTTCCTGCTGGCCGGCCCGCTGGGCCTGATCGGCCTGTACCTGCGGTCCAAGCTGGCGGATTCGCCCGTGTTCCTGGAGCTCGAGGAAGCCGGCCACTCGGAGGAATCCGCGGGCATGGCCCTCAAGGAATTGGTCACCACCTACTGGAAGCCCATGCTGATCATGGCCGGGTTGGTCGTGTCCGTGAACGTGGTCAACTACACGCTGCTGAGCTACATGCCCACCTACCTCGAGGGTCAGACCGAGATGTCCTCGCAGACGGTGCTGACCATCATGTTCATCGCGCAGTTCGCCATGATGCTCGTGATCCCGTTCGCCGGGAAACTCTCTGACAAGCTTGGGCGCAAACCCATGTGGTACTTCTCGCTCATCGGTCTGATCGTGATGTCCATCCCCATGTACATGCTCATGGCCAACGGCTTCTGGTGGGCACTGCTGGGCTTCGCGGTGCTGGGGTTGCTCTACATCCCCCAGTTGGCGTGCATCTCCGCCACGTTCCCGGCGATGTTCCCCACGCAGGTGCGTTACGCCGGGTTCGCGATCACCTACAACGTGTCCACGGCGATCTTCGGCGGCACCGCACCGCTGGTCAACGAGGCGCTCATCGAGGCGACCGGCAACCCGCTGATCCCCGCGTTCTACATGATGGGCGCATGCGTGATCGGCCTGATCGCCGCCAAGTTCATGAAGGAGACCGTGGGGGCGTCCCTGCGCGGCACGGAGATCCCGGAGACGGGCAAGATGCCCGTGGTCGCCCGGCGGTAGCCGGTCCGTTCAGCGGGACAGCAGACGCAACGCGGTCAGGGTGTACGCCCTGGCCGCTTGCGAAAGTTCTTCCACGCTCACGGACTCGTCCACCTGGTGCGCCTGGTCGTTGAGTCCTCCGGGTCCCATGACCACCGTGGGCACGCCGTGGTCCCGCGCGATGAACCCGCCGTCGCACGCGGCCGTCCACCCGCCGATCGACGTTGGGCCGCCCGCGTCCGCCACGGCGTCGTGCACGATGGTGACGAGTTCGTGCTCCCGGTCGGTGCGGAAACCCGGCATGGACATGGTGATTTCCACGTCCAGGGAGATCCCGTCGCCGGTGATCCCCGCACGGTCCACCGCCGCGCGCAGCTCGGCGACGATGCGCTCGGGGTCCTCACCCGGCATGAGCCTCCGGTCCAACCACACGTGACAGGACGGCGCCACCATGGAGGTGGCCCGACCGCCCTCGATCTTGCCCACGTTCCACGTGGGCGACCCCAGCAGCGGATCGCTGCGGCGGGCGTGTTCCTCGTGGTCCCGCCGGATCAGGCGCAGCAGGGCCGCCGCGGCATCGATTGCGTTGCGCCCGTCGGCGGGGCGCCCCGAGTGCGCGGGGACCCCGGTGATCTCGACCTCGAGGTACGCGTCCCCACGACATGCGATCACGGTCTGCAGGTCGGTCGGTTCGGCCACCACGCAGCCGAGGAACGCACGCCCCAGCCCCCGCGCGGTGAGTTGCCGGATCCCGAGACCCAGGTCCTCCTCGTCCACGGTGGACGACAGCCTCACGGGTCCGGACAGGCACACACCCGAGCGGCGCAGGGCGTCCATGGCACACAGCACCGAGGCGAGCCCGCCCTTCATGTCCGTGGCCCCGCGCCCGTACAGCCGGTCGCCGTCGACCACCGCGTCGTACGGCGCCCGCATCCACCCGGGCCCCGCGGGCACGACGTCCGAGTGGCCCAGGAACAGCAGCCCCGGCCCGTCCGCCACGGGACCGCCCACGGGCAGGTCCACGTCCACGTTCGGCCGACCGGGGGACACGACGTCGCTGCGAGCAGTCAATCCGCGCTCGCTCGCCGCTCGCTCCAGGACGTGGGCGGTGTCCTCCTCGGTGCCCCCGGGGTTCTCGCCGGCGGCATTCACCAGGGCGCACGTGAGGTCCACGAGCTCGTCCGTGTCGATGAGGTCGAGCACGGCCTGCTCCTGCGGGCTGCACCGCACGCCGTCGCGGCTCATGATGGGTCTCCTTATCCAGTCCGAATGGGTGGCGCTGCGCCGAGGTGGCCGGGTCGGAGCTATCGGTCGAGCTCTCCCCGGGCGATGTCCAGGGCCCGTGCGAGTCGCTGCAGTCCCTCCTCGATGCGTTCGGGGGTGCTCGAGGCGAAACACAGCCGGAACGCGTCCTGGAACCGCCCCGAGGGTGAAAGCGCCGGGCCCGGGATGAACGCGACCCCCTCGGCCAACGCGATCTCGAACAATCGCGAGGAGGACACCCGTGCGTCGTCGCCCTGCAGGGTGACCCATAGGAAGAAGCCGCCGTCCGGGTCCGTGGTGCGCACTCGATCGCCCAGGTGGGCGGCGATGGAGGCGTCCATGGCCTCTTTGCGGCGTTTGTATTCGGTGCGCAACCCGGCGAGGTGCTCGTCGTAGCCGCCGCGGGCGATGTACTCGGCCACGATGTGCTGGGCGGGGACGTTCGCGCACGTGTCCATGGCCTGCTTCCCGGCGATCAGCAGCTCGCGCAGCCGGGGATCGACGTCGACCCAGCCCACCCGCAGGCCCGGGGCCAGGATCTTGGAGAACGTGCGCACCGAGAAGACCAGGGGGTCGTCCGGGCTGAGCTCGCGGAACCCGGGGACGGGATCGCCGGAGAAGCGCAGCTCGCCGTACGGGTCGTCGTCGAGGATCATGGCGCCCCACGTGTGCGCGAGATCGAGCAGGCGGCGCCGTCGGGATTCGCTCAGGGTGGTGCCGGACGGGTTCTGGAAGTTGGGGATCGTGTAGATCATCCGGGGCGTGCGGCCCGTTTCGGCCACGAGCGTCTCGAGGGCGTCGACGTCCATGCCGTCGTCGTCCACGGGGACCTCCAGGACGTCCGCGCCGTAGCTGAGCGCCGTGCCGGAACCGTTGGTGTAGGTGGGGCTCTCCACGACCACCAGGTCACCGGGGTCCACGAACAGCTTGAACGCGAGATCCAGACCCTGCATCCCGCCGGAGGTGATCACGATGCGCTCCGGATCGGAGGCACTGTCCGAGAAGTGGTTCACGACCGTGTCGATCAGGTCCGGTTCACCCTCGGTGGCGCCGTACGTGAAACTGGCGTCCGTGAGGATCTCCCCGGCGATCCGTCGGAACTCCTCCGTGGGGATCACCTCCGCCGCGGGAGCGCCCATCGCGAAACGCACGATGTCGTGGGTCTGGGCGGCCAGCAGCGAGGTGGACGAATCGATGACCGAGCCCACGAGCCCGTCCGAGCGGGACGCGAGCGGGAGCAGGCCCTGGGTGGCCGGTCCCGAGACACCCGCGGTGGGGCAGGGGTCCAGGGACCGGACGGTGGTGACGTGCGGGGTCGTGGTCATGAGCTCACTTCCTGATGATCTGGCGGGGGAAGGACGTGAAGGTCTCCACCCCCGTGCTGGTCACTCGGATGGTCTCCGAAACTTCGTAGCCGTATCCCGTCATCCACATGCCGCAAATGAGGTGGAAGGTCATGTTCTCCTCGAGGGCCGTCTCGTCCTCGGAGCGGATGCTGATGGTGCGCTCGCCCCAGTCCGGCGGGTACCCGATGCCCACGGAGTACCCCAGACGGCTGGGCTTCTCGAGCCCGTACGAGGCCAGTTTCCAGTTCCAGGCGCTCGCCAGCTCACGGATGGGGACGCCCGCGGCGGTCGCGTCCAGGACGGCGCGCAGACCGTCGGCGACCGCCTCCTCCAAGCGGTCCATCGCATCGCTCGGGGGACCGAGGGTCACGGTGCGCGCCAGGGGGACGTGATATCTCCGATGCACACCGCTCAACTCGACCACCACGGCGTCGCCGCTGCGCAGGACACGGTCGGACCACGTGAGGTGGGGTGTGTCCGCGGACGCACCGGTGGGCAGCATGGGCACGATGGCCGGGAAGTCACCCCAGGCCTCGCCGTCCCCCTCCGCCTGGGCGGCCGCGATGCGGGCGGCCACCCTGTTCTGCGGGACCCCGGGTTCGATCGCGTCGATCGCCGCGGTCATGGCCGCGGTGGTCACCCGCGAGGCCACGTGCATGTAGTGGATCTCGGCGTCCGACTTCACGGAGCGAACCCAGTTGACCAGTTCGAAGCAGTCGACCAACGACCATTCGGGGATGGCATTGACCAGGGCCCGGTAGCCCTTGGGGGAGAAGAAGTGGGCGTCCATCTCCAGGCCCACGCAGCCGTGCGCGGACGGGGCGATCTGTCCGCGGCGCCGCAGGGCGAAGGCGACCCAGTCGAAGGGGTGCAGGTGGGGGCGCTGCACATAGCGTTCGGGGTACCCGATGATTTGGTGTTCGGGCAGCCAGGAGGTGCGAAAGGCGCCCCGGGCGTCCATCTCGCGCAGGAACAACAGGATGTCGCCTTCGGCGGGGACGAACAGCATCTGCGGGACGTAGAAGGACCACGCGTCGTAGCCGGTGAGGTAGAAGAGGTTGGCCGGATCCGTGACGATCAGGGCGGACAGTCCCTGGTGCGCCATCTTCTCGCGGACGCGGTGCAGACGGTGCGCGTATTCCTGCTCGGAGAAGAGGGGCTCACGGACGTCGGGGGAGCCCGATCCGGCATCCGTGGACACCGGATCGGGGGAACCATGATTCTCGGTCTCATCCCACGAGTTCATGGTTCATGATTGAAAAAAATCCGCCTATTGTCAACAATCCGGCGATCGGCTCACACCTGGCCGCGGCCGAGTAGACGACCCGTGGGGGTCTGGTAGTCGACCTCCTGGCCGCCCACAAAGGTCTTGCGGATCTTCCCGGAGAGCACCTTGCCCTGGTACGGCGTGATGGGGTTCTTGTGGTTGAGGGCCTTGGCGTTCACCACGAACCTCTCGTCCTGCGCGAACACGGCCATGTCCGCGTCGTACCCCAGGGACAACCGGCCCTTGGAGCGCAGACCCACGCGCTCGGCCGGGCGCGTGGACATCCACTGCAACACGCGGCCCAGACCCACGCCGCGGCGTCGTGCCTCGGTCCAGATCAGGGACAGCCCGAGCTGCAGGGAGGACACGCCGCCCCACGCCACGCCGAAGTCGCCGTTGCCCAGGTCCTTGAGGTCCAGCGTGGAGGGGGAGTGGTCCGAGACGATGAAGTCGATGGTCCCGTCCAACAGACCCCCCCCACAGCATCTCCCGGGTGGAGACCTCGCGCACGGGCGGGCAGCACTTGCCCGCGGTGGCGCCGTCCGGGATCTCCTACGCGAGCAGTGTGAGGTAGTGGGGGCGGGTCTCCACGGTGATGTCCAGGCCGTCGTTCTTCGCGGAGCGGATCATGGGGATGGCGTCCGAGGAGGACGGGTGCAGGATGTGCGAGCGCGCCCCGGTCCAGCGGGTGCGTTCGATGTTCTCCGCGATCGCGATGTTCTCCGCGCCGCGCGGGCGTCACTTCAGGAACGTGTCGTACACGTTGCCATTGGGCTGCGGGGCCTTGGCGATCGTGCGGGAGTCCTCCGCGTGCACGATCAGCAGCGAGTCGAAGGTCTTGATCTCCTCGAGCGCCTCCTCCATTTCGTCCGCCTCCAGGTGCGGGAACTCGTCCACCCCGGAATGCAGTAGGAAGCACTTGAAGCCGAACACGCCGTCATCGTGCGGGGGGCGCAGGTCCTCCTTGTTGCCGGGGACGGCGCCGCCCCAGAAGCCGATGTCCACGAACGCGTTCTGCGCCGCGAACAGTCGCTCGTACTCCAAGGCGGGCATGTTCACGGTGGCGGGCACGGAGTTCAGGGGCATGCGCCTGCTCCACCGTCGCCCGCACCCGCTCGTTCGCGCGCTCCTCGTCGACCTCCGGGTCTGCGGTCGCCCCGGGCCGGGGGTCTTCTTTTGAGGTGAACCGTGCTGCGGGGAGGCATTCATGGAAGTGGTGCCCTTCCGCTGGCGCGTTCCGGCGCTCGTGGCCGGGCGGTGCGGTGCGTGAGGGGCTGCTCGCTCTCGAGTGCCCGTGGAAATGGAAAGCTCCGTCACTGCGAGGCGATGCGGCGACCGACCTCCCGGAGCAGGCGAGGTGCCTCTCGCATCGACGTTTCTGGGTCCGCTGCAAGCGCACGCAGTTCGTGGACGGCGGCGAACCCCGCCTCGCGAAGTGTCGCGGCATCCAGGGTGGTGCGCCCGCACACGGCCACCACGGGCACGCCGTGGCGCCGCCCCACGTGCAGCACGCCCAGCGGCGTCTTCCCGCCGAGACTCTGCTCGTCCAGGCTGCCCTCGCCGGTGAGCAGCAGGTCCGCGCCGGCCACGGCGGCATCCAGCCCCACAAGGTCGAGCACGACGTCGATCCCCGGCCTGCGCCGCGCCCCCAGCACCGCGAGTCCCGCGTATCCGACGCCGCCCGCGGCCCCCGCGCCGGGGGCATCCGCGGCCTGGCGGGCCGGTTCGCCGAGCACGTCCGCGAGGCGGTCGCGGAACACGGCCAGGGCGGCGTCGAGGTCCAAGACATCTCGTTCGGAGGCGCCCTTCTGCGGGCCGAAGACCGTGGCGGCACCGTGCGGGCCGAGCAGAGGGTTGTCGACGTCCGCGGCAAGGACGAACTCGACGTCCCGGATGCGTGGGTGCAGCTGTGCCGCATCCACGTGATGCAACTCGGCGAGCGCCGCGCCGCCAGTGGGCAGGTCGCGGCCGTTCACGTCCAGCAGGCGCAGCCCCAGCGCGGCGAGCATCCCCGCGCCGCCGTCAGTGGTCGCGCTGCCGCCCACGCCGAGCAGCACGCGGGTGCAGCCGGCATCGAGCGCGGCGGCCACGAGCTCGCCCGTGCCGCGGCTCGTGGCGGTGCGGGGTGCGAGCACGGGGCGGCCGTCCTGGATGGGGAGGACAGCGAGGCCCGAAGCCAACGACATCTCCACCACGGCCTCGTCTCCGCGTCGACCCCACGCGGCGGGGACGGGACCTCCCGCGGGTCCGGTGACGGTGAGGTCGTGGCGCTCGAAGCCCGCGTCCAGGGCGGCGTCGAGCGTCCCCTCTCCGCCGTCGGCGACCGGGAGGACCTCCACGACGGCGTCCGGGCGCACCTCGGCGATGCCCGCCGCAAGCTCGGCCGCCGCCTCGTGGGCGGTCACCGACCCCTTGAACTTGTCCGGTGCCACGACGACGCGCACGGTGTCCTCCTTCTGTGGATGTCCGGTTCCGGGACCATTCCAGCACGACGCCGCCCGCGCGGTACCCGCTCGCTCGGTACCTGTTCAAGTGGCACCCGCCCGGCGTGCCCGCCCGCTCGGGGCCCGGCCACGCGGTGCTCACCCGCGCGGCCTCTGTGGGTGGGGTCGGCTTGCGGGCTCACGCGCGCCGGTCGCGGGGGAGCCACGCGAAGGGGTCGTCCTGGGAGGGGACGTACTCCAGCGCCACCGGTCCGTGGTAGCCGCGCTCGTGGGCCCGGGCCACCCACCGGAGCAGCGGCAGATCGCCCGTGCCCGGCTCGTGGCGGCCGGGAGCATCCGCGAGCTGGATGTGCCCGAACTCCGCGGCGTGCCGTTCGATCAGGGCCTCGACGTCCTCCCCGTTGACCGCCAGGTGGTAGAAGTCCGCGAGCAGCTTCACGTTCGGGCAGTCCACGCGGTCGAGCACGGCCATGACGTCCGCGGCGGTGCGCAGAGGATACGTCGAGGCGCCGGAGAGCGGTTCCACCAGGACCGTCCCGCCGAAGACCGCGACCGCGTCCGCTGCGTACCGGAGGTTCTCGACGGCGGCGTCGTCCTGCTCGGCCACGGGCACGTCCGGCAGGCGGTTGCCGTGGAGGGCGTTGAAGGCCCGGCAGCCCGTGGCCCGGGCCACGCGCACCAGGGAGTCCACGCCTCGCCGGAACTCATCTGTGCGCGTGGGGTGGGAGAGGACTCCCCGCTCACCGGCAGGCATGTCCCCGGCAAAGAAGTTCAGGCCCGTGAGCTGGACGTTCGCGTCCTCCAGCGACCGGGCGAAGTCCTCGATCTCCCTCTCGGACGGGGTGGTGGCGGGGAACGGCCACCAGAACTCGACCGCGGAGAAGCCTGCGCGTGCCACGGCGGCGGGGCGCTCCAGCACGGGCAGGTCGGTCAGCATGATCGAGGCATTCACGGTGTACCGCACGGTGGGCCCTCCCCGGGGCGGTGGCGCGGCCGCCCTGTTTTCTTACGCTTTGATTCCATGGAGTGAAATTCGAGTTCTGATGAATGAAAAAGTTATCGACCGGGTGTGATGCGCGTCAACCCGTGGTGTGAGATTTGGGAGCTGAACGGTGCGACGTCGTCTCACGGTTTTCTCCAGGACTTCCCTCGCACCACGGAGCAGGCGGGCGGGCGCCCCGAGCCCGGGCGCCCGCACGCACCGCCCGGCGTCGCCTACGAGCCGCGCTCGGACACGAGCGACAGGCTCTACAACGTGGACCTCGCTCCCACCAGCCGTTACGGGCGCACGTGGAGCGCGTACAGCATCTTCACCATGAGGGCCAACGACGTGCACTCCCTGGTCAACTACGGCTTCGCCATCGGCCTCTTCGCCCTCGGACTCGGTGCGGGGCAGGTGCTCACGGTCCTGGGTGTGGGCGCGCTGCAGGTGCTCGCGTCCCTAGCGCTGCTGATCCTGCCGTGGAACCTCTACACCTCGCCCGTGGTGATCGTGTGCTTCCTGGGTGGGCTGGGTGCCGCTGCTCTGGTCGCTCTTCGGGATCATCATGGTGGACTACTGGCTGATCCGCCGCTCCAGCGTGAACGTGCCCCAGCTCCCCATGGACACCCACGACGGCGAGTACGTCTACCGCGGCGGCGTGACCCCCGGGCAATCGGGGCGTTCGTCCCCACGATACTGGCCTCTCTGGCGGTCGCCCTGCTGCCCGTCTTCCAGGCCGTCGGCGAGTTCTCGTAGTTCATTGGGGCCGACCTGGGCGCCCGGTGCTACCTGGTCACCGCCAAGCGCGAGCTCGAGTGCAGCGACCAGCACGGTGGGGCCATCGTAGTCGCCACTTCGCACCGACCCTGCGTCTCGCACGAGATCGCGCCCAACGACGCCGCCGCAGGCTGCCTCCCGCTCGCCCCGCAGGGTGGAGCACGGCGTCGTCGTGCGAAGGGAACGTGAAGTCCTACCTCGCCGCGGTGGGGGTGATGGACGCGGTGCTGACCTACGACCCGCCCTTCAACCCTGTGATCCAGGCCAGGTTCGGCGAGCACCGGCGGGAAGGTCTACAGGAGCTCCTCGACCAGCCCGTCGTGGACATCCCGAGGCGGCCGCTTCCATCGCCATCTTCATGAGGCGCAGCTACACCGGGAGTGAGCACCCTGGACCGCACTGTGCCACTCATCGAGGACCGGTTGCGGCTGGCCGGGCTGATGGAGCGCTGCGCGTCCGTGCGGGCGTCGAACACCTCCGCGCTGGACCTGGAGCGGGATGAGAACGTGGCGGTCGAGACGATCGTCGCTGAAGCGCAGCGGGCCATCGAACAGGGCCGCAGCCGAGGTGGTTGTCCTCGGCTGCGGCGGGATGGCCGCCCTTGAGCACGCCGTGCTCGAGTGGTGCGGCGTGCACGTGACGGACGGCGTGGCTGCTGCGGTCACCGTGGCGCAGTCGCTGGTGTGGCTGGGGCTGAGGACCTCCAAGGTCCGCACATACGCGAACCCTCTGCCGAAGGACCTGAAGGGTTTCCCGTTCGGGCGGTGAGGTCGGCTCGCGTCCTGCGCTTTCCGACTACTTCCGGGGGAAGCCCCCGGCCCGGAGGGCCGCGGCGATCAAGGCCGGTTGACCGAACAGCCGGGCCAGCCGCTTGGCATCAGTGTCCAGATTGAATGCGTCGTGCCGCTCGGCGTACTGGCTGATGTTGCCGGGGAAGATCGCGGCGTAGAACGCGGCCAGACCGGCGCCCACGGCTGCGCGCTGCCTGGGCAGCGCCAACAGTGCGGCACCAAAGGCGATCTCCACCACACCGGAGGCCAGAACCACGGTGTCCTTGTCCATGGGGAACCAGTCCGGAACCTGTGCCTGGAAGTCCTCCCGGGCAAAGGTCAGGTGGGATATGCCCGCGGTGGACATGAACGCTCCCAGGGCCAGGCGCGCTGCCGTCTCCGTCGCAGTGGGCTTGGGAGACGGTGCGGTCAGGGACTGCAGAGCCTTGGTAATGCGAGCCATAGTGCAAACCTCTCTCGTGGTGGGCGCCGGGCGGGTGTCAGCCGGCGACGCGCACCAGCTTGGTGTTGGCGAACTCGGTGAAGCCCCAGCGGCCCAGCTCACGGCCGTAGCCGGAGCGGCGCACGCCGCCGAAGGGCAGGCCCGCCTTCGTCGTCGCGTGCTCGTTGACGTAGGCCATGCCCACCTCCAGACGACGCGCGACTTCCTCAGCCTTCGCCTCATCCTTGCTCCACACGGAGCCGGAGAGACCGAAGTCGGAGTCGTTGGCGATCTCCACCGCCTCGTCCACCGAGTCGTAGGAGTAGATCACCGCCACCGGACCGAAGATCTCCTCCTTGAACGCATCCATCTCCCGGGTCACACCGGTCAGCACCGCCGGGGACATCCACGCCCCGTCCTTATCCAGAGCCCTACCACCGGTGTGCAGGGTCGCACCCTGCTCCACCGCGCGCTCGACCTGGGACACGGCGTCGTCGCGGCCCTGCACGGAGGACAGGGGGCCGATCTTGGTGCCCTCCGCCAGCGGGTCCCCCACCGGCATGCCCTCGACGGTCTTGACGACCGTCTGCACGAACTCGTCGAACATGCCGGCGGGCACCAGGATGCGCTTGGGCGAGTTGCAGGCCTGGCCTGCGTTGCTCATCCGCGCCGTTGCCACGGTCGTAGCGGTCTCTTTCACGTCCACATCGTCGAGCACGATCAGCGGGTCGGACCCGCCGAGCTCCAGAACGCTCTTCTTCAGGTTCTGCGCGGCCGTGGTGGCCACCGCGGCACCGGCGCCCTCGCTGCCGGTCAGGGACACGCCCCGCACCCGCCGGTCCTCGATGATCGTGGTCACCTGGTCGGTGCTCACGAACAGGTTGATGTAGGCGTCCTCCGGGATACCCGCGGCGTGCAGGATTTCCTCGATCAGCTCACCCGTCCGGGCGCAGATGGAGGCATGCTTGAGCAGAACGGTGTTGCCCAACATGAGGTTCGGGGCCGCGAAACGCGCCACCTGGTACTGCGGGAAGTTCCACGGCATGACACCCATGAGCACACCGATGGGCTCGGTGACGACCACGGACTTGGCGTCGTCACCCACGTCCAGGGTCTCCTCCTCCAGCAGGCTCTCGCCGTGGTCGGCGTACCACTGGTAGATCGATGCCGAGAGTGCGACCTCTCCCTGCGCCTGGGCGAAGGGCTTGCCCATCTCGGTGCTGATCACGCGCGCGAGCTCGTCCCCGCGGTCCTGGAACGCCTGGGCGACACCGGCCAGCGCTTTGGCGCGGTCAGCGGCCGGGGTCTTGCGCCAGGAAGCGAATGCGGTGTCGGCGCGCTCGATCGCGCGGGTGACATCAGCATCGGTGGCCGAGGTGAACTCCTGCTCCACAATGCCGGTGGCGGGATTCTCCGTACGGAAAGCCATGATGACTCCTCACTCATCTCGATGAAACTCATCAATAACAGCGGGGAGGTGCCCGCGGATATTCCCGGCTGCTCGAAACGCCCCGCACGGTGGGGCATTCGAGGATGGGCTGGGCGAGCAACGGCCGGGTCCATGTTGTTCTGTCTGCGGATACGGTCCCCTGTGAAAGGAGTGACGTGACAAGGCCACGGCGGGGGTCTAGAGTCACGGCCCATGACTACCAATGTTGCTGCCTACCAGGCCGTCGCCTCCGACGCCCCGCTGGAGAAGGGCACCATCGAGCGCCGGGACCTGCGCCCGGACGATATCCGCATCGAAATCGAGTTCGCCGGCATCTGCCACTCCGACATCCACACCGTGCGCGAGGAGTGGGGACCGATCAAGTTCCCCATGGTCCCGGGACACGAGATCATCGGCCGCGTCACCGAGGTCGGTTCCGAGGTCACGAAGTTCTCGGTCGGCGAGCGCGCGGGCGTCGGCTGCCTGGTCGACTCCTGCCGCGAGTGCGAGTGGTGCCTGAAGGGCGAGGAGAACAACTGTCCGAAGGCCGTGGGCACCTACAACGGCAAGGACCGCTTCGACGGGCGCCCCACCGACGGCGGGTACTCGACCGAAATCCTCGTCTCCGAGGCCTTCGCGCTGCACATCCCCGAGAACCTGGACCCGGCCGCGACCACGCCGTTGCTGTGCGCGGGCATCACCACGTACTCCCCGCTACGGACGTGGGGCGTCACCGAGGGCTCCAAGGTGGCCGTGGTGGGCATGGGCGGTCTGGGCCACGTGGCCGTGAAGCTCGCCGCCGCCATGGGCGCGGAGGTCACCGTGATCAGCCAGACCCGCTCCAAGGAGGAGGACGGCCGCCGCTTCGGCGCCACCGACTGGATCGCCCGCAAGGAGGATCCCGAGGCCCTCAAGAACCACAAGGGCGAGTTCGACGTCATCATCAACACCGTCTCCGCCCACGTGGACGTGCAGGAGTTCATGGCCACCCTGCGCCCGCACGGTGCCATGGTCCTGCTGGGGCTGCCCACCGAGGCCCTGGAGGTCAGCGCGGGCTCGCTCATCGGCGGCCGCAAGTCCCTCACGGGCTCCAACATCGGCGGCATCCGCGAGACCCAGGAGATGCTGGACTTCTGCGCCGAGCACGGTGTCACCGCGGAGATCGAGCTGATCAGCGCCGAGGACATCAACGAGGCCTACGACCGCGTGGTGGACTCGGACGTCCGCTACCGCTTCGTGATCGACGCGAAGACCATCTGAGCAACCGCGCAGCACGCACAACGCCCCGGACCACTACGGTCCGGGGCGTTGTGCGTGCACGGGCCGTGTCCCGCCCCCGTGTGGATTGTGGAGCCGCTCCCGTCCGCTGAAAGCACTCCTGAACACGGGCCTGACACGTTGACAGGGAAGGCACCACGACGCAGTCCGCCTGCACCGGATCGACCTCGACCACCCGGGGCAAACGTCAGATGCGGTTCCTGACGGTGGGCGGCATCTGCTACCTCACCACCATCGGCATCAACGTCCTCCTCAAGTGGACGGTGCTGGAAGAGAAGCCCACCACTGCGCTGCTCATCGCCACCACGATCGCCAGCGTGGTCTCCTGCTCGCCGAACAAACGGTGGGCCTTCAGCTCACGGGGGAGCAGGCACCCGGAATCGGAGGCATTCGTGTCCTCGACCGGTTCGGTGCGCAGCTTCTTGTGGACGCGGGCCACGAGATCGGGTGCGACCGAGGCGTCGATCCCGGCGAGCTCAGCCGGGGCCGCAAGACCACCCGCTTCCCCGGTCGCCGACGACGCCGCGGCACCTCACTCGGCGGGCGTCCGCTCTGTGACGAGGTCCGCCAGGACGTAGCACGTGTGCACGGGCTGGCGGGTCCCGGAGTCCTTGGGGAGGAACCGTGCGAGGTCAGCGTCCGTGCCCGCGAGCAGCAGGTCCGCGCGGTGACCGAAGCCCGCTGGCAGAGAGGGGGCGGCCCCCGCCGCGCGGGGCGGTCGTGGCGGGGGCCGGGGTGGCGTCCAGGTGCGCCGGTGTTACTTGCTGCCTTCCATGAGGTCGTAGGCGGACAGCGTGAGGAACGCCGGGTAGTCCTCCCTGAGCACCATGTCCGAGATGAGCCGCCCGGCGGGCACGAACCACTTCTCGTAGTTCTCCTGGTCGATCTCACCGCGCAGCACCTCGAGCTGAGTGTCCAGTGCGTCGGAGACGAGCTCGCGCGTGGCGGTGTTGTCGGTGTCCGTGTAGACCACGCCGTTCTTGATCTGCTGCCAGATCTGCGAGCGGGAGATCTCCGCGGTGGCGGCGTCCTCCATCAGGTTGTGGATGGCCACCGCGCCGCTGCCGGACAGCCACACCGCCACGTAGCGGATGGCCACGTACAGGTTGGCGTTGAGCTCCTTCTCGGTGCGCTGGTCCCCCGCGGAGGGCACGTCCAGCAGCATCTCGGCGGTCACGTCCACGTCGGGGCGCTGGTGGTCCACCTGGTTGGGCTTCTCGCCGAGCACGCCGTCGAAGACCTCCTGGCACACGGGCACGAGGTCCGGGTGGGCCACCCACGAGCCGTCGAAGCCGTCATTGGCCTCGCGGGTCTTGTCGTTGCGGACCTTCTCGAAGGCGGCCCGGTTGACCTCCTCATCCTTGCGGGACGGGATGAACGCGGCCATGCCACCCATCGCGAACGCGCCGCGCTTGTGGCACGTCTGCACCAGCAGGTCCGTGTACGCGCGCATCAGGGGAGCGGTCATGGTCACGGCGGAGCGGTCCGCCAGGATGAACTTCTCCCCGGCGTCGCGGAAGTACTTGATGATGGAGAACAGGTAGTCCCAGCGTCCGGCGTTGAGCCCGGAGGCGTGGTCCCGCAGCTCGTAGAGGATCTCGTCCATCTGGAACGCGGCGGGGATGGTCTCGATCAGCACGGTCGCGCGGACGGTGCCGTGCTCGATGCCCAGGTAGTCCTCCGCGAACGTGAACACATCGTTCCACAGTCGCGCCTCCAGGTAGGACTCCATCTTGGGCAGGTAGTAGTACGGCCCCTGGCCGTTCTCGATCAGCTGCTTCGCCGTGTGGAAGAAGTGCAGCCCGAAGTCCGTGAGGGAACCGGAACCGGTCTTCCCGTTGACCGTGATGTTGTACTCGGGCAGGTGCCAGCCGCGCGGGCGCATGACCACCACGGCCAGGGGCACGTCCTCGCGGAGCTTGTACTCCTTGCCCTCCGGGGAGGTGAAGCCCAGGGTGCCGCGGGCGGCGTCGCGCAGGTTGGCGATCGCGTCCACCTGGTTGGCCCAGCTGGGGGAGGCGGCGTCCTCGAGGTCCGCGAGCCACACCTTGGCGCCGGAGTTCAGGGCATTGATGGCCATCTTCGCGGGCGACGCCGGTCCGGTCATCTCCACGCGCCGGTCCTGCAGGGCCGCGGGGGCCGGGGCGACCTTCCAGTCGCCTTCCCGAACCTCGCGCGTCTCCGGGAGAAAGTCCATGGTGCCGCTCTCGGCGGCCTTCGCGCGGGCGGTCTCGCGCTTGCCGAGCAGCTCCTCACGACGGTCCGCGAACTTCTCGTGCAGCGCCTCCACGAATGCGAGGGCGTCGGATGAGAGGATCTCGTTCGCGGCGGGGATGTTGTCGGGTGTGTTGTGGGTGATGCTCATGGGTTGCCTCCTGGATTTTCGGTGTAGTTTGTACTGCTCATTGCGGGTGCGGCAGGCCCTGCACTCGGTACGACGCCGCCGCACCCGGTCGTTCCCGTCAGCCGGCCTGGCGGCCTCCGCCACGGACTTCACGGCCTCGGCCACGGCCGGGGCGACGTTCTTGGTCGAACACGCTGGGGACGATGAAGCTCGCGTTGCGCTCGTCCTCGTGCACGCAGTCGGCGATGGCCCTCGCGGCGGCCGCGACCACCTCTGAGGTGATCTCGCAAGCGCCCGCGTCCAGCAGCCCGGGGAAGGCCAGCACGCTGTTGATCTGGTTCGGGAAGTCCGGCCGGCCGGTAGTCACTACGGTCGCGTGCTCGGCACCTTCCACGGGGGTGGACCTCGGGATCCGGATTGGCCATGGCGAAGACGATGGCGTCGTCGGCCATGGTCGCGATGTCGTTGCCGTCCAGGACATTGGGGGCGGAGACGCCGATGAACACGTCCGCGGCACCCACGCCGGAGACGACCACCTTGACGTCGTTCAACGCCTTGAACAGGGCGGCCTTGTCCTCCATGGCTGGCAGGGCCGCGGCTGGTGCGATGTCACCGAGGCCCGGTACCGCGGTGTCGTCCGTGACCACGGCCACGGTGTTGCGCTTGACGGTCAGCCGCCGGACGTCTTTGGGGCTCTCTCGGACGGGTATGCACACGCGGGCCACGCCCGTTGTGTAGGCGCGGAAGAGGTCGTCACGGTTGCGCAGGGACACGCGCGGGGTGACCTCGATCTTGCCGCCCAGGTGGATCAGGAAGGTGCGGTCGGAGATCTTGTGGACCTTGACGCCGTCCAGGGCGTTGAGCGCGTCGCGCACCTCGTCCCGGTGCTCGGCGTTGGACACGTTGCAGCTGATGTCCACGACGACGCTGTGGGGGAAGGACTCCACGATGTCCAGTGCGGTCACCTGGGCAGCGGCGGCGGCCGCCGCCGTGGTGATCTCACTCGTGGAGTTGAAGGTCGCGGGCGCTTCCATGCGCAGGACCATGGAGTAGCCGGGGTGGGGAGCCGCCATGTGACGGGTTTCCTTCCGAGTCGAGCGGAACCGCGGTGGCCCGCTACCTATCCGTATTGTGGAAAATAAATTTCATTAATTGAATCCTAGGCGTAGAGTACGAGGCATGACAAGGTCTTCGTGAGACTTGTTTCACATTGCGGTCACCGTACGCGACCCCACGCGGGGCGGTGATCGCTCCGGCAGCAGAGGGAGAACGGCCATGGCCGAAGGCAAGAGTGCGGGCGGCGTGCAATCGGTGGAGCGGGTCTTCGACCTGCTCAACATCATCACCGCGTCCGGAGGGGAGTCCTCCCTCAGCGAGCTCGCATCCCGGGCGGATCTTCCGCTGCCCACCATCCACCGGTTGCTACGCACCCTGATCCCGCTGGGCTACGTGCGTCAGCTGCCCAACCGCAGTTACGCGCTGGGCCCCGGACTGATCCGCCTCGGCTATGCGGCGGGCCTGCAACTGGGCACCTACGCGCAACCAGTCCTGCAGGGGCTCGTGAACGAACTGGGGGAGTCTGCCAACATGGCGGTGCTGGACGGTCACATGGTGGTCTACGTGGGTCAGGCGCAGTCCTCCCGCTCCATGCGCATGTTCACCGAGGTGGGCCGGCGCGCCCACGTGCACGACACCGGTGTGGGCAAGGCGATCCTGGCGACCCTGCCCGAACAGCAGGTCGTGTCCATCGTGGCGTCCATGGGCATGCCTACCCCCACCGAGAAGAGCCTCGGGACTGTGGACGAGCTTCTCGCCGATCTCGAAAAGATCCGAGAACGCGGCTACGCCGTGGACGACGAGGAACAGGAGATCGGCGTGCGCTGCTTTGCCATGGCACTGCCGGATGCACCCACACCCACTGCGATCTCGGTGTCCGGGCCCACGTCCCGCGTGGACTGGGACTTCGGCGACCGCGCCGTGCCCCTGTTGCGCGAGGCCGCCGAGCGGCTGTGCGGACAGCTGGCCCAGGCCGGTTGAGCGACTTCGTCCGAGTCTCGACGCCGCGTCGGTCCCGGTACCGTTTGGTCCACGGGCTTCAGAACCGCCTGGCGGCAGCCCTCAATGCCCGCGCCAAGCGGTCGCTGTCCTGCGGTGTGTTGTACAGGGCGGGGGTCACACGAATGACCTCGCCGTTCGTCACACCGCCGCGACGCACCGTGAATATCCCCCACGTCCTGGTGAGGTAGTCCGTGATGGCCACGCTGCGTTCCCGGGTCGTGTTCCCGTCGATCCGGAAGGACGTCAGTGCGCCGTACATGCGCCGATCCTCCGGAGTCATGATGGTCAGATTGGACACGTCCAAGACCTGGTGCACCCAGCGATCACGCAGGTACTGCAGGCGCGCGAACTTGTTGGCGGCTCCCACGGCTCGGTGGAAGTCCAGAGCCGCCGGGACCGCCAGGTAGTTGGCCGAATTGGCGGTTCCCGTGTGAATCCGTGATCGCACGTCATCGGCGTCGTGGTCCTCGTCCGCAAAGTGACGATCGATATCGGGAAGGCGATCCTTCTTGATGTAGAGAAAGCCGCAGCCCAGCGGTGCGCCGATCCACTTGTGCAGATTGAACCCCACGAAGGGGCTCTCGAGATCCCTGACGCTGAAATCCACATGGCCCCACGAGTGCGCGGCATCCACGATTGTGTCGACCCCGTGCTGCGCGGCCATCCGGCTGATCTCCGCGATTGGCAGCTTGAGGCCCGTGCGGTGGGAGATATGGGTCAGTAGGAGCAATGTGATCCGCGGATTGTCCCGGAGCAGCTTGGTGTAATGATCGATCACGTTCTGGTACGTCGCGGGTTCCGGGATCGCGGTGGCGATCACGTCCACCCCGCGGCGGTCCTTGAGCCACTTCATGGCGTACTGCATGGAGTCGTAGTCGAGATCGGCGTAGGCCACGGCGTCACCGGGCTTCAGCTTGTTGTAGCCACCGATCAGGGCCTGTAGCGCCTCCGTAGCGCCGCGCGTGATGGCGATTTCCTCCACGGAGCACCCGACAGCTTCCGCCAGTCGAGCCCGCACATCTGTGATGCGCTCCTCGTACGCGTTGCGGAGGAACCAAGAGTTCTGTTCCTGGATGGTCCGGTTGGCGTGGGCATAGGCATCTCGTACGTTCTGAGGGTTCGCTCCGAAGTACCCGTTCTCGAAGTTGGTGACGGGCATGTCCATGCGGAAATGCCGTGCGACGGTGCGCCAGTACTTCTCGTCACGGGCCAGGCGGCCTGCGGGGGTCCGCGGTGCAGTGGGCAGTCCGGAGGGGTCTCGACCATGGCGCCCACCCTGGTGGGCGTGGGCGGGGGAGGTGACGAGGCCGCCCGCCGCCAGCGCGCCCAGGCTTGCTGTTCCCGCGACCAGATTTCGGCGATTGAGTTCCATGATGTGCAGGCCCCCGGAAGTGTGCTGATGTGCACCACAGCCTGGATCCCGGACATCGCCACTAGTCAAACTGAAAATTTCCAATGGACGATCCGCAGATGAAATTCGGCTGCGCATCACGGTGCCACGCGGGCGGGGCCCTAGCCTGCGGGCTGCGTCGTCGAACCAATCGACTCATCGGGCAGTCATACGGGGTGCTTCTCGCCGGCCCATCACGGCCCGGGCACGGTGAACGCGCGGCGGTACGTCACTGTGCCGCGCGGTGTGGGGGCGTCGTGGTGGTGGGTTGGTGGGTTAGGCGTCGCCTCCGGTGTTACCGCTGGTGCCGGCGGCGGGGTTGGTGAGGTCGTAGCGGGTGATGGCTTCTGTGGGGGCGGACCAGTCGATCTCTCCGCGTTTGGCCAGCATTTCCAGGGTGCGTACGACCATTGAGTGCGCATCGATGGTGAAGTACCGGCGTGCTCCGGCGCGGGTGTCAGCGAACCCGAATCCGTCAGCGCCCAACGAGGCCCAGTCGTTGGGTACGTACTGACGCACGGAGTCCGGTAGGGCCGAGGTGTAATCACTGGTAGCGATCACCGGTCCCGTTGCCCCTGCTAGTGCTTGGGTGATGTAGGGGGTGCGGGCTCCTTCACCGGGGTTGAGGAACGCCTCATGTTCGGCGGCGTGAGCATCCCGGCGTAGGTTCGTCCACGAGGTCACCGACCACACGTCGGCGGAGACCGACCATTCCTCGGCGAGGATCCGTTGGGCTTCTAACGCCCAGGGCACCCCGACCCCGGAGGCCAGCAACTGGGCGCGCGGGCCTTCGTTGGTGGCGGGTTTGAGCAGGTAGATACCGTTGAGGATCCCGTCCACATCGACGTCTTCGGGTTCGGCGGGTTGGTGGATGGGTTCGTTGTAGACGGTGAGGTAGTACATCACGTTGTGATCCTCATCCGCGTGCCCGTACATGTGTTCGATCCCGCGTTTGACGATGTGGGCGATCTCGTACCCGTAGGCGGGGTCGTAGTGGATCACCGCGGGGTTGGTCGAAGCCAGGATCGGGGAGTGCCCGTCAGCGTGTTGCAGGCCCTCACCGGTGAGTGTGGTACGCCCGGCGGTGGCGCCGATCACGAACCCGCGGGCCATCTGATCGGCTGCTGCCCAGAACTCATCCCCGGTGCGTTGGAACCCGAACATGGAGTAGAAGATGTACACCGGGATCATGGTTTCACCGTGGGTGGCGTAGGAGGTGCCCGCGGCGGTGAACGCAGCGGTGGCCCCGGCCTCGTTGATCCCCGGGTGCAGGATCACACCCTGGGCGGATTCCTTGTACGCGAGCATCAGTTCGCGGTCCACGGAGAGGTAGTTCTGCCCGTTGGGGTTATAGATCTTCGCGGTCGGGAAGAAGGAGTCCATCCCAAACGTTCTGGCCTCGTCCGGGACGATGGGTACGATGCGGTGCCCGAAGTCCTTCTCCCGCATCAGGTCTTTGAGGATCCGCACGAACGCCATGGTCGTGGCCGCCAGTTGTTTGCCCGAGCCCTTCTTCCCCGAAGCGAAGGCTTTGTCCGAGGGCAAGGTGAGCGCCTGCTGGGTGTGGGGGCGATCCGGGAGGAACCCACCCAACTCCTGACGGCGTTCCAACAAATACTTGATTTCGGGGGAGTCGGGTCCGGGGTGGTAGTAGGGGGCGTTGTAGAGATCCGAGTCCAGTTGCTCATCACTGATCGGGATCCGTAAGTGATCCCGGAAGGCCTTGAGGTCTTCGAGGGTGAGTTTTTTCATCTGGTGGGTGGCGTTACGGGCCTCGAAGTGCGGACCCAACCCGTAGCCCTTGACGCCTTGGGCCAGGATCACCGTGGGCTGGCCGGTGTGTTCCACCGCCGCCTTGTACGCCGCGTACACCTTGCGGTAGTCATGGGCGCCGCGCTTGAGGTTCCAGATCTGCTCATCCGTGTAATCGGCCACCAGTTCTTTGGTGGCTGCGGAGCGGGCGAAGAAGTGATCGCGGACGAACCCACCGGATTCGGCTTTGAAGGTCTGGTAGTCCCCGTCCAGGGTCTCGTTCATGATCCGCACCAGCTCCCCGGTGTGATCCGCTTCCAGTAGGGCGTCCCATTCCCGGCCCCACACGACCTTGATCACATTCCACCCCGCACCGCGGAAGAACGCTTCCAGCTCCTGGATGATCTTCCCGTTCCCGCGTACCGGACCATCCAAGCGTTGCAAGTTGCAGTTGATCACGAAGGTGAGGTTGTCCAACTTCTCATTCGCCGCTAACTGCAGCACACCACGGGATTCGGGTTCATCCATCTCCCCGTCGCCCAAAAACGCCCACACGTGCTGGTCCGAGGTGTCCTTGATACCACGGTTGTGCAGGTACCGGTTGAACTGGGCCTGGTAGATCGCGTTCATCGGCCCGATCCCCATCGACACGGTGGGGAACTGCCAGAAATCCGGTAAACACCGCGGATGCGGGTACGAGGGCAACCCGTTGGGGGCGTGGGTCTTCTCCTGCCGGAACCCATCCAACTGCTCCTCCGTGAGCCGGCCCTCGAGGTAAGCGCGGGCGTAGTTACCGGGGGAGGAATGACCCTGGAAGAACACCTGATCCCCGCCCCCGGGATGACCAGGTCCGCGGAAGAAGTGGTTCAACCCCACCTCATACAACGTCGCCACCCCCGCGTACGAGGAGATATGCCCGCCAACAGAGACTTCCGGGCGTTGAGCGCGGTGGACCATCACCGCCGCGTTCCAGCGCAGGAAAGCCCGGTAGCGGCGCTCGATCTCCTCATCACCGGGGAACTCGGGTTCTTGATCCACCGGGATCGTGTTCACATAATCCGAGGTCGTCACCATCGGCACACCCACCGAATGCGTGCCCGCGTGCTGCAACAACGCCCGCATCACGTACTGCGCCCGCGCGGTACCCTGCGCCTGGATCAACGCGTCAAACGACTCGATCCACTCCTGCGTCTCCTGAACATCAGCGTCCTGAAGATTATTCGTCAACCCACTCAAAATGTGGTGATTGCTTGAAGGCTGCATGTGTTGTTCTCCTGCCATGAGAGGCGGGGCAGTTCTGACCGTGCGGTTGTCGGTCCCCGGGTGGGGGTCCGGCCACCGCACGTGAAGGATATGTGCGAACCGTGTCCTTCCGCTCACCGCGTGAGGACACGGTTGGCGGCGGGAAATCAGTGCTCGCCCGCGGTCCCGGACTTCTTGGAGTCCAGGGGCGCCGGGACCACTTCACCGGATGCGATAATGCACGGGATCTCGTTGCTCTCGGAGTCCACGAGCTTACCATCCTTGACGGTGTCACCTTCCCGCAGGTGATTCTGGAGGTGCTCGATGGATGCGATGGGCACGAAGCGCGGCGGGGCCTCGACCCGTACGGGCGCCCGGACACGAGTTCCTCGATCCAGTGCTGGACGTCCAGGGCCGGTCCTACGGCCGCGACGGCGGCTTCACGATCGAGGCTGTTGAACTCGGTTAAATCCACGATCCATCCTCAAATATTTTGTGATGTGAAATCTAAATTTCATTTAGGAACAGCGAACTGGGTCACACGGGGTAAGTCACCGAGTGGAACCACGTTTCTTCCGAGTAACCGCCGGACTCTTCCACGGGTGTCATCGAAGCGTCGGAAAGCGGCCTCGTCCCCGGGCAGTTTGCATCCCGAGGCCCCCATGACATAGGTGTAAGCCATGAAACCGTTCGTGCTGCTGGCCACCCGTGATGACAACGTCCTCGCGGACGAGGAATACCGGGCCGTGGCCCACTTCGGGGGCCTCGAAGAGGACCAACTCGAACGCATCCGTCTGGAGTCCGGTGAGTGGCCCGCGCTGGACCTGGACAGGTACAGCGGGATCATCGTGGGCGGGTCGCCGTTCAACTCCTCGGACCCGCCGGAGGAGAAGTCTAGGGCGCAGCGCGTCGCTGAGACCTGGATCAGCGCCCTGCTGGACGACGTCGTGGCCCGAGACTTCCCGTTCCTCGGCGCGTGCTACGGCGTGGGCACCCTGGGGATCCACCAGGGGGCCAAGGTGGACCGGTCGTGCCACGAGGACGTGGGTCCCATCACCGTGAGCGTGACCGACGAGGGGGCTCGGGATCCCCTACTCGTGCAACTGCCCCGCGAGTTCAGCGCGTACGTGGGGCACAAGGAGGGCACCCGTGTGCTGCCGCCCAACGCGGTGCTGCTCGCCACCGGGACCGCGTGCCACGTGCAGATGTACCGGATCAAGAACAACCTCTACGCCACCCAGTTCCACCCCGAACTGGACCCCGAGGGGCTCGTGAGCCGCGTGCGCGCGTACAAGGACTTGGGGTACTTCCGGCCCGAGGACACAGACACCGTGATCGACCGGGTGGTCAACGGCCCCGCCGTGGACCAGGCCCCGCGGATCCTACGGGCGTTCGTGGAGCGTTACCGGCGTTGACCCGCCCGGGTCGAGGCGTCTGATCACGAGCCCGGTCGTCAACGCCCCGGGGGGCGGACCACCCGGGACTTCCGGTACCATCGGGCGGATCCGCCCCGGGCTGGCATCTCATACCGCGGTCGGAATTCGCCGGTTCCCCGTCGGAGCCACCCCGGATTCACGGCCAGCGCCCTGCACAGAGGGCCCTGAGCGTCACCCGTGACGGCTACCGTGGAGTCATGAGTCACGCCAGCGCCCCGTGGTCCCGTCCGTCGCCCCCCGTCCAGGAGCCGCCCCGGACCTGCACCCTCTTCTACCACCGCCTGGCGCACGCGGATCCCCGGCACCGCTGGTGGATGCCGCTCGTGGAGGGGCTCATCCTGCTGGCCGTGCTCCTGCTCCTGACCATCGGGTTCTTCCTGATCATGGTCTTCGCGGCCCCGGGACGGATCGAAGGAGACATCCTGGCCATGGATCAGCTGGATCCGGTGGTGTTCTTCATCCTCTTCGGCTCCGTGGTCCTCATGCTCCCGAGCGCCCTGCTGGCCCGGCTGGTACTGGGCCCGCGTCCCCTGGGGTTGATCTTCTCCGTGACCGGGCGGATCCGGTGGAAGTGGCTGTTCACGTGCTTCGTGGCGGCGGTCGCGATCTACGCCCTGATCAACGCGATCGCCGTGGGTCTGGAACTCGCCGCGGGCGGCAGGCCCGTGTCCTTGCAACCGGCCCCCGGTTTCTGGTGGCTCATGGCCTCGGTGATCTTCGTGGTGCCCCTGCAATGCGCGGCGGAGGAGGTCGTGTTCCGCGGCTACCTGGCCCAGACCATCGGCCGGTGGCTCAAGCACCCCGCGTGGGCCATCCTGCTCCCGGTGCCGCTGTTCGTGCTCGGTCACGCGTACGACATCTGGGGTCAGGCCTCGGTGGGGATCATGGCCGTGGCCATGGGCATCATCACGTGGCGCACCGGTGGTCTGGAAGCGGCGATCGCACTGCACGCCGTGAACAACATGACGGTGTCCCTCATGGCCATGGTGGGGCTCACGGACATGAACGACACCTCCGGGGCGCCCACGGACCTGATCGCGGTGGCGCTGATCAACGGTGGTTACGTGGCACTCGTGTTCTGGCTCGTGCGCCGCAACCGGTCCGTGGCCGTGACCCGCACGATCGTCCTGCCGCCACCCCCGCAACCGGCCCGGCTGCCCGAGCTCGGCCACCGGCCCCCTCGGTTGGCCGCGGACGCCTCGGGCCTGGCGGCCTACGTCCTGGACCCGGCCACGCAGCGCTACCTGGTCCTGCCGCCGCAGTACGGTCCGTACTCCGTGCGGGACGGGCAGGGCCGCTACGTGGGTCTGCTGGACACTCGTACCGCCCACGGCGCGCACGCGGGGCACGACGACGCCCCCGTGGCGCTGGGCGAGCCCTCGGGCAGTACCTCGGACGAAAGCGGCCCCCGGGTCCACGGCCCCGACCCGCACGGTACGACGACGCCGCTTCCGCGCGGTACGACGCCCCCGCCCGCCGGCCCGGGCGAGCGCGACAACACCCCCACCTACACTGGGCGTCATGACGGATAGCTCGCACGAATCCACCACCCCGGCCGACCCCGCGAACGGAACGCCGGAGCCCGGCCCCGGAACACCCGAGGCCGGCTTCGCGCGTGCACTGGGCGAGTACGTCACGGCCTCGCCCAGCTCGTTCCACGCCGTGGCCACGGCGGCCGCTGCGCTCGACGCCGCGGGGTTCACCGCCCTGGACGAGACCCGGCCGTGGTCGGAGTTGTCCGCGGGTGGCTACTACACCGTGCGCGACGGCGCCTTGATCGCCTGGGTACTCCCGTCCGGTGCCGTGCCGGGTGCGGGGTACCGGATCCTGGGGGCCCACACCGATTCGCCGGGGTTCAAGCTCAAGCCCCGCCCCACCACCGTGACGCACCGGTGGTACCAGGCCGGCGTGGAGATCTACGGCGGTCCGCTGTTGAACTCGTGGCTGGACCGGGACCTGCGCTTCGCCGGTCGGCTCGTGGTGCGTGGCCGTGACGGCGGGACCCGGCAGGTCCTCACCGCGACCGACCCCGTGGCCCGGATCCCGCAGTTGGCGATCCACCTGGACCGCAGCGCGAACGAGGGTCTCACGCTCGACAAGCAGCGCCACGTGCAACCCGTGTGGGGCGTGGGGCAGGCCCAGGACGCGGACGTCCTGACCGTGCTCGCGGATGCCGCGAACGAGTCGCGCAAAATGAGCCGGACGACCGTGACGGGTGCGCCGAGTGCCGCGGCCGGCGACGGAGCGGTGGCCGAATCGATCACGGCTTCGGACATCCTCGGCTACGACATCGTCGTGGCGGACTCCCAGGCCCCGGAACTCATCGGCGCGCAGCGCACGCTGCTCGCGAGCGGCCGTCTGGACAACCTGACCTCCGTGTTCGCGGGCCTGCGCGCCCTGATCGGACACGCCCACGACCTCGAGAGCGCGGAGCACGTGAGCGTGCTCGCCGCGTTCGACCACGAGGAGGTCGGTTCGGCCACCCGTTCGGGCGCCGCCGGCCCGTTCCTCGAGGACGTGCTCGTGCGCATCAGCGCCGCGCGGGGCGAGACCACGGACGATTATCGGCGCTCGCTCGCGGCCTCCGTGTGCTTGTCCTCGGACGCGGGGCACCTGGTGCACCCCAACTACCAGGGCCACCACGATCCCGTGAACACCCCCGAACCCGGGGGAGGGCCGCTGCTCAAGATCAACGCGCAGCAGCGTTACACGACCGATGCCACGGGTGCGGCCGAGTGGGCCCGGGTGTGCGAACGCGCCGGAGTGACCTACCAGGAGTTCGTCTCCAACAACACCGTGCCGTGCGGATCGACCATCGGACCCATCACCGCGACCCGCCTGGGCATCCGCACGCTGGACGTGGGCGTGGGGCTGCTGTCCATGCACTCGGCGCGCGAACTCGTGCACACCGGGGACCTGTACGCCCTGCACGGGGCGGTCGCGGCGTTCTGGCGCCCGTGAGCGCAATGACGCCGCCCCGGCGACCTTCACGCGGAAGGTGGCCGGGGCGGCGTCGTCGTCGAGCGCACCAGCGGCGCGCGGGACCGTGATCCTTACGGGAGTTGGAGCATAGAGATGTCCGCCATGCGGGCCATCACGCGCACCACCTGGCACGAGTAACCGAACTCGTTGTCGTACCAGACGTAGAGCACCACGGAGTTGTTGTTCACGATGGTCGCGAGTCCGTCCACCACGCCGGCGCGGCGGGAGCCCACGAGGTCCGTGGAGACCACGTCCGGGGAGTCCACGTAGTCGATCTGCTTGCGCAGCGGCGAGTTCAGCGAGATGTCCTTGAGGAACTCGTTGATCTGGTCCTTGGACTCCGGGGCGTTCTCCAACTGCAGGTTGAGGATCGCCATGGACACGTCCGGGGTGGGGACGCGGATCGCGTTACCGGTGAGCTTGCCCTTCATCACGGGCAGCGCCTTGGCCACGGCCTTGGCGGCACCGGTCTCGGTGATGACCATGTTCAGGGCGGCGGAACGGCCGCGGCGGTCACCCTTGTGCCAGTTGTCGATCAGGTTCTGGTCGTTGGTGTAGGAGTGCACGGTCTCCACGTGACCCTGGATGATCCCGTACTCGTCGTTGAGGACCTTGATCACGGGTGTGATGGCGTTCGTAGTGCAGGACGCCGCGGAGAGGATGGTGTCCTCCGGGGAGATGTCCTTGTCGTTCACGCCGCACACGATGTTCTTCATGTCGCCCTTACCGGGGGCCGTCAGCAGGACCTTGCCCACACCCTTGGACTGCAGGTGCTGGGAGAGGCCTTCCTCGTCACGCCACACGCCGGTGTTGTCCACGACCAGGGCGTTGTCGATCCCGTACTCGGTGTAGTCGATCTCCGCCGGGGAGTTGGCGTAGATGAATTGGATCGGCACACCGTTGGCGGTGATCACGTTCTTGTCCTCGTCCACGGTGATGGTCCCGTTGAAGGGGCCGTGCACCGAGTCGCGGCGCAGCAGCGAGGCGCGCTTGACGAGGTCGTTGCCGGGCTTGCGGCGCACCACCACGGCGCGCAGGTTCAGTCCGGTGCCGTCGTTGCGGTTGAGCAGGATGCGCGCGAGCAGACGCCCGATGCGCCCGAAGCCGTAGAGCACGACGTCGCGGGACCCGGGTTCGTTGCGCCCGCGCTGGTCCACGGCGGGAGCAAGGGCCTCGCGCAGGTACGCCTGCAGGTCACCGCTGCCGGCCACGGTGTAGCCCTGGTAGAGCTTGGCCACGTCCACGTTGCACACGCCGAGGTTGAGCTCGCCCAGCGTGTGGACGATCTCGAGGGTCTTGTCGATGGGCATTTCCTCGCCCAGGATGCGGCGCGTGAAGCGGTGGACCTTGATGATCTCCGTGACGGACTTGTGGACCAGGGAACGGCCGAACACCGTGGTGACCACCTTGTTGCCGCGGTGCAGCTGACCCACCAGGGGGACCAGCTGCTCGGCAAGGGCTTCTCGTTCGGACCACGTGGCGCTCATGAGCATCCTTCTTCCTCGGCCCGGACGTCGTCGTGAGGGCCGTGTTGGGGGTCGCGCGGCGGTGCGCTGACTCGAGTGATGGCGCGCGTGGGAGCGGCGCTGCTCGTCGTGGCCCCAAGTTTACGGTGCACGGGGGTCTTCTCCCGCCCGTGCGGCGTCGTGACAACCCCGGTGACTCTCCGCACGCTTTGCTAACGTGGGGTCATGTTGACGGTGATCGGTGAAGCCCTCGTGGACGTGGTGTCCCGCGAGGGTGAAGAACCCCGGGCCCACGTGGGTGGCAGCCCCATGAACGTGGCCGTGGGACTGGCCCGGCTGGGTCACGACGTCCAGTTCCTGGGCCGCTACGGCCGGGACGAGTACGGCCGTCAGGTGGCCGATCACCTCACGGGCAACGGGGTGCGGTTGCCGTTCGACGCGGACGCCCTGCCCACCTCCGTGGCCCAGGCGACCCTGGATGAGACCGGTGCCGCGAGCTACGACTTCCAACTCGACTGGTCCCTGGACGTCTCCCCGGAGCGGATCGACGAGCTCCTGCGGGACACCGACGCCCTGCACGCCGGATCCATCGGGGCCATGCTGGAACCCGGCGCCACCGTGGTGGGCCAGGCACTCGAACGCGCTCGCGGCCACGCATTGATCTCCTACGACCCCAATTGCCGCCCGTCCATCATCCCGGACTCCTCGGACGCGCGCGCCCGCGCGGAGAAGATCGTGGCGCTGTCCCACGTGGTCAAGGCCTCCGACGAGGACCTGTTGTGGCTCTACCCGCACCGCAGCATCGAGGACTCCGCGCGTGCGTGGCTCAAGGCCGGAGCACGGCTTGTGGTCGTGACCCGCGGGGTCATGGGGCCGTGGGCTGTCAGTCGCGGCACCGGACGCGATGGCGTGGAGGTCCCCGCCGCCCGGGTCACCGTCGCGGACACCGTGGGCGCGGGTGACTCCTTCATGGCGGCCCTGCTCTCGGGACTCGCGGACCGGAACATCTTGGGCCCCACTGCGGCGAGCGCCCTCGACGAGTTGGACAGCGCGCAACTCACGGAGCTGTTGCGCCACGCCGCGGCCGCTGCCGGGGTCACGGTCTCGCGCTCCGGCGCGGATCTGCCCACGCGCTCGGACCTGATCGACCACGCCTGATCCGCCGCTTTCCCGTGGCCGTGCGAGGCCCCCAGCTATGTCATGACCGTAACGAGGAAAGGAACGCTCCCATGTACGACCGTCACCCCTACGCCGATCTGCCCGAACTGCCCACGTTCACAGTGACGTCCACGGACGTGGCCGAGGGCGAGAGCATGAACACGCCCCAGGTCTCCGGGATCATGGGCGCCGGGGGAGGGGACGTCTCCCCGCAGCTGTCGTGGAGCGGTGCCCCGGAGGGCACCCGTTCCTACGTGGTCACGATGTTCGACCCGGATGCCCCCACCCCCAGCGGGTTCTGGCACTGGTGCCTGTCCAACATCCCGGCGGACGTCACCGAACTGGCGACCGGGGCGGCGTCGAACCCGCCCGAGGGCGCCGTGAAGCACCGCAACGACGGCGGCACGGACGAATACCTGGGCGCCGCACCCCCCGAGGGCCACGGCCCGCACCGCTACATCGTCTGCGTCACGGCCGTGGACGTTCCCGAGCTCGAGGTGGACGAGTCCGCGAGCCCCGCAATGGTCAACTTCAACCTGTTCTCGCACGCCCTGGGACGCGCGTTCCTCACGCCCGTCTACGAAGTGAAGTAACCCGTGGCGCCGGAACACGCCGCGGACCAGCCACCCGTCCGGCTCATCGCGAGTGACCTGGACGGGACAGTGCTGGGCCGTGACTTCCGGTTCCGGCCGCGCACCGTCGCCGCGATCACCGCCGCGCGGGACGCCGGGATTCACGTGGTCTTCGTGACCGGGCGTCCCATGCGGTGGTTGGACCCCCTGCACGAACAACTCGATGACGTGGGGGTCGTGATCTGCTCCAACGGGGCGGTGATCTACGATCCCGGCGCGGAGCGTGTCCTGGAGGCGAGCCTGTTCGACGTGAGCGAGGCCCTGCCCGTCATGGCGGACGTGGCCCGCGAGTTCCCGGATTCTCTGTTCGCCGCGGAGACCCTGGAGCGCGTCTACACGGATCACGGTTGGTCCCGTACGGACCGTATGGAGATCCGCCACATCACCGAAGCGCCCGTGAAGGAGTCACTCGCGCCCGGCACCGAGGTGGTCAAGCTGTTGGCCAAGCTGGACGGCGCCGATCCCAATCGATACTTCGAGCACGTCCGTGAGATCGTGGCGGGGCGGTTGTCCGTGACGCATTCGGTGGCCGCCGCACCCCTCGTGGAAATGGGGCAGCGCGGGCTCACCAAGGCCCGCACGCTCGAACACTTCGCCGCGGAGCACGGCATCTCCCACCGGGAGGTCATGGCCTTCGGGGACATGCCCAACGACCTTGAGATGCTCACGTGGGCCGAGCGCGGCTACGCCATGGCGGACGGGCACCCGCATGTGGTCGCCACGGTGGGACGCACCGCACCGGCGTTCACCGAGGACGGCGTAGCGCAGGTGATCGAGGCCTACCTGGAGCACGAACACATCGTTCCCGTGGCCCGGGAGGGTCGCCATGTCTGAGTCGTCCCGTTCCGTTCCGGCCGCCCGCCAGGACCCCGGTGCACGGCGGCACCCCGCCGCGCTCGCCCACCGTGGGTTCTCCCCGGACGGTCACGAGAACACGCTGGCCGCGTTCCGGGCCGCCGCGGAGCTCGGTTTCGTGTGGCTCGAGACAGACGTGCACACGACCCTGGACGGCGTGGTCGTGGCATTCCACGACCCCACGTTGGAGCGCGTCACGGGCACGAGCGGCAACGTCAACGACCTCACGTGGGAGCAACTGCGGGAAGTGCGCATCGGCGGCACCGAGGAGATCCCCACGCTCACCGAGCTGCTGCGGGCGCTGCCCGAGGCGTGCCTGAACATCGACGTCAAGGACGAGGCGTCCGTCGCCGCCCTGCCCGGGGTCGTGGCGCGCGAGCACGCCGCGCACCGGTTGCGCGTCACGTCCTTCTCCGAATCACGACGACGCCGCGCGCTCGCCGGGATCACCCGGCTCACCGGTGAACGGGTCCGGTCCTCGGCCGGGACCCTGGGCACCGCGGGATTCCTGGCCGTGTCCGTCGTGGCACCCCTGACCGACCGGGTGTCCCGGAAGATCGCGCCCGCGCTGTGGCGGGCGCACATCGCGGCGTGGTCGCGCCTCGTGGCACCGTTCGACACCCTCCAATTGCCCGAACAGCACCCGGTGCGTTTGCCCGGGGGGCACCGGTTGACCCTGCGGATCGTCACGCCCGCGTTCCTGGACCTGGCCCACCGCACGGGGCTGTCGGTGCAGGTGTGGACCGTCAACGACCCCGCGGACATGAAGCGCCTGCTGGACATGGGGGTGGACGGGCTGATCACGGATCGGGCCGATCTGCTCAAGGACGTCCTGCAATGCCGGGGTCAATGGCCGCCCGACCCACTGTGACACCTACCCCGGATCGCGCACCCTTGTGCGCCGTTCCGGGGTAGGTTGAATGTGATCCAGAGCACCGGTGGGCCGTTCCCGCCGGGTGAACCGACCCGTCGGCCTCGATCACAGGGAGGAAGTATGCGACGCACGTCCAACATGTCCGCTCTGTTCCGCAAGTCCGTGCTGCGTCATCTGACATCGCAATGCGTGCCGGCCGGGCGCCGGATCATGGCCCCCCGCCTGAGCAAGATCCCGTAGCTGGACGAAGCTCGCCCCTCAATCGGTGTCGCGCGTCCCGCGACACCCTCCGAGCGTCACGCTCGTCGCCGCCCTGTTGCGTGCCCGGGATCGTTCACCCCTGCGAGGAACCATGAACCCACGACCGTCACTCCGTCCACCCCGCACCGCACCGTCCGAGTTACCTCCACCCGATTGCCCGCCGTCGGCCCCGGTGGCCGGGGTCCCTGCGGCGCGGGGTCCCGGTGGTGGATCCGCGCGGTACGGCGCGTTCTCCCGGCGCGGGTTCATGGGACTGGGCGCCGCGGCGGCGTCGTTCGCCCTGGCCGGCTGCGCTGCGGGCGAGCAGCCGGGCGCGGCGGCGATCCGCGCCACGGGCGCACCGCAGCGCGGGGGCATCTTGCGTGTGGGTCTCACGGGCGGCGGTGCGTCCGACAGCGTGGACGCCCACGTCCCGGTGGGCACCGCGGATGCCGGGCGCGTGATCAACCTCTACGACGGGCTCTACGAGTTCGACGCCGACTACGTCCCCGTGCCCGTGCTCGCCGAGTCGGCCACGCCGCAGGACGGCGGGCGCGAGTGGCTCGTGCGGCTGCGCAAGGGCGTGGTATTCCACGACGGGCGTCCGTTCACCGCGCGGGACGTCGTGGCCACATACGACCGGGTCACCGACCCGAAGGACCCCAAGACGGGCGCGTCCGGGCTGGCCCTGTTGCGGCGCACCGTGGCGGTGAACGATCACACGGTGCGCTTCGAACTGTCGGAACCGGATGCCATGTTCGTGGACTCGACCGCGCAGTACTCCATGGGGATCGTGCCGGTGGACTACGATCCCGCCGCACCCGTGGGCACCGGCCCGTTCCGGCTGGGCACGTTCGAACCCGGTCAACTCACGGTGCTCGAGGCCAACCGGGACTACTGGCGGGAACCACCGTTCGTGGATGAGGTCCACCTGGTGAACTTCAACGACCAGGACGCGCTGGTCAACGCCCTGCTCTCCACCCAGGTGGACGTCGTGGGGCAGTTGCCGTTGTCCCTGATCGACGTAGTCAACACGGACCCGCGGCTGTACACCGTGGTCTCCGAGACCGGTAACTGGCTGCCGTTCACCATGCGCGTGGACACAGCACCGTTCGACGACGCCCGCGTGCGGGAGGCGTTCCGCCTCGTGGTGGACCGGGAACAAATGGTCGAGCAGGTCTTTTCGGGGCACGGCACGGTGGGCAATGACATGTACGCTCCGTTCGACCCGGGGACACCGCGGCTCGAGCAGCGCACGAGGGACGTGGCCCGGGCCCGGGACCTGCTCACGCAAGCGGGTCACCCGGACGGGCTCGAGGTGGAACTCGTGACGGCACCCATCCAGTCCGGCGCGGTGGAGGCCGCCCAGGTCTTCGCTGAGCAGGCATCTGAGGCCGGGATCACCGTGAACCTGCGCCGCGTGGACACCACCACGTTCTTCGGGGACGGCTATCTGCAATACCCCTTCTCCCAGGACTTCTGGTACACCCGCAGCTTCCTGCCCCAGACCGCAAACGGGACCCTGCCGGCGTCCCCGTTCAACGAGACGCACTGGGCGGATCCCGAGTTCATTGCGCTGTACGAGAAGGCCCGGGCCACGCTCGACGACGACGCGCGGCACGACCTCGTGGCGCGGGCCCAGAAGCGGTTGTACGACGCCGGCGGGTACATCGTGTGGGGGTTCTTCAACCAGGCGGACGCGTACCAGAATTACGTGGGCGGCGGTTCCGAGCACCGCGCGGGGATGCCCGTGAGCGGGTTCCAGCTGCGCACCCTCTGGATCGACCGGGAAGGGAAGTGATCGCGTGGCCGCCATGATCCTGAAACGGCTGGGCATCTCGGTCTTCGTGCTCCTGGCCGTGTCCCTTCTGGTCTTCTTCTTTACCCTGTTGCTGCCTGGTGACCCGGCCCAGGCGATCCTGGGCCAGCAGGCCACACCCGAACGGCTTGCCGCTCTGCGCGAACAACTGGACCTCAACGCCCCGTGGTACGAGCGCTACCTCTCGTGGGTGGGCGGTCTGCTCGTGGGGGACCTGGGGACGTCGGCCGCCACGGGCGGTTCCGTCAACGCTTTGCTCGCGAGCAAGGTCTCCGCGTCTGTGGTGCTCATGGCCATCGCGGCCGTGATCGCCATTCCCGTGGGGCTCATGCTCGGCACGTGGTCCGCGATGCGCCGGGGCCGCGCAGCGGATCAGGGGCTCACGGGGATCTCGCTCGTGCTGGCGGCGCTGCCCGAGTTCGTGATCGGCGTGGCGCTGACCACGCTGTTGTCCACGACCGTGTTCCGCTTGCTGCCCTCGGTCACGATGGCCGCGCCGGGCACGCGTGTGTGGGACTACCCGCTGCAACTGATCCTGCCCACCCTGACCCTGATCCTGGTGGTGGTGCCCTACATGATCCGCATGACCCGCACCACCATGGCGGACGTTCTGGACTCCGGGTACGTGGAGATGGCCCGGCTCAAGGGGCTGCCCGAACGCCAGGTGATCTTCAAACATGCCCTCCCGCACGCCATCGGGCCGGTGGCCCAGGTGGTCGCGATGCAGCTCGCGTGGCTGGCCGGGGGCATCGTGGTCGTGGAGTTCCTCTTCCGCTATCCCGGTCTCGGTCAGGCCATGGTGGACGCCGTGAACACACGTGACGTCCAGGTGGTACAGGCGCTGTCCATGATCATCGCGGCGTTCTACGTGATCGTGAACCTGCTCGCCGACGTGGTCGGGATCCTCGCGAACCCGAAACTGCGTACGGAGTCCCGCTCATGAGCGCGCAGAGAACCTCGGAGTCGTTCACGCGCCGTGTACTGCGGCAACCGGCCGCGAAACTCGGCATCGTGCTCACCGCCATCGTGCTGCTCCTCGCCGTGCTGGGGCCGCTGGCCGTGCCCGCGTGGACCGGGTACGGCACCAACTCGTTTGCGGGCAAACCGTTTCAGACCGGCGTCTTCGGCACCGACAACCTGGGCCGTGACGTGCTCTCCCGGTTCCTGGCCGGTGGCTGGCGATTGCTGCTGTACTCCGCGCTCGCGACCGTCGTGGGCGTGGGCCTGGGCGCCGTCCTGGGGATGCTCGCCGCGCTGCGCGGCGGGTGGTTGGACTCGGTGATCATGCGCTGCGGGGACGTGTTGCTCGCCATCCCGCAGCTGGTCTTCGCGCTGCTGGCCGTGACCGTCCTAGGTCCGCAGGGCTGGGTGCTGGTACTCGTGATCGGCGTGACCCACGCTCCCCGGGTGGCGCGCGTGATCCGCGCTGCGACCGCCGGGGTCGTGGCCGAGGACTACGTCCTGGCCTCCCAGATGTACGGCGTCCCCCAGTGGAAGATCCTGGGCCGGGACGTGGTGCCCAACATCATGGGCCCGCTCATGGTGGAGGTAGGACTGCGGCTGACCTACTCGATCGGCGCGGTGGCCTCCCTGTCCTTCCTGGGGCTCGGGATGCAACCGCCCACCCCGGACTGGGGCCTCATGATCAACGAGAACCGGATCGCGCTGTCCTTGCAACCGTGGGGTGTGATCCTGCCGGTCATCGCGATCGCCGTGCTCACGGTGGGGACCAACCTGATCGCCGACGCCGTGGCCGGCGCCTCCGCGGGCCGCGTGCGCACCACTGGGAAGGGAACTCGATGAGACGCTCGGAACAGAAGGCCCGCGCCGCGGCTCGAGCCAACGCGTCCGGTGCCGACGGCCCGCACAACGCCTCCGGTGCCAACGCCCCACGCAATGCTCCGGACTCAACGGGCGGCGGTAACGCCCGCCCCACTGTAGGCCGGGACAACTTCCCGCACACGACGGGTCGGGGCCCCACTTCCGCCACGACGAACCGACGCGCCGACGACCGCGGCGGCGGCGTCCCCCGCACCGTGGTGCCCCGCGCGAGCGTGGACACCGCGATCACGGTGTCCCACCTGAGTGTGGGGGTCACTGGCGGCGAGCTCATCCTGGACGACGTGAGCTTCCGGCTGCACCCCGGGCGGATCCTCGCGCTCGTGGGGGAGTCCGGCTCCGGCAAGACCACCGCGGCGCTCGCGTGCATGAACCACCTGCGCGCCGGGCTGGAACTGCGCCGCGGCACCGTGGAACTGCACGCGGGCGCGTCCCGCTTCCACCCCGAGGCCGTGGACCTGCTGACGCTCACCGAACGCCGGACGCGCGGGTTGCGGGGCGGGACGATCGCGTACGTGCCTCAGGACCCCGCGCTGTCGCTCAACGGGTCCCTGCGTGTGGGTGAGCAGATCGCGGAGGTGCTGCGCGCCCACGAGTTCGGCCGCGATGCCCGTGTGCGTGACGCCCGCGTGGCCGAGGTGCTCACCGAGGTGGGTCTGCCGAGCGATCGCGCGTACCAGCGCCGGTTCCCGCACGAGCTCTCCGGTGGGCAGCAGCAGCGGATCGGGATCGCGATGGCGTTCGCGTGCCGCCCCGCGGTCATCATCCTGGACGAACCCACCACGGGTCTGGACGTCGCCACGCAGGACCTCGTGCTGAAGACCGTGTACGAGCTGACCACCAAGCACGACGTCGCGGGGCTCTACATCACGCACGACCTCGCGGTCGTGGCGCAGGTCGCGGACGACGTCGCGGTCATGCTCCGCGGCACCATCGTGGAGCGGGGCTCGGCCCGGCAGGTGCTGCACCACCCGGAACACCCCTACACGCGCACGCTGCTGGACGCGGTTCCTGACATGGCGGGCGCCCGCGAGATGGGCGGCGGTCCCTCGGTGGCACCCGTCCACTCGGTGCGTGCGCCGTGGGACGACGGCCTCGGTCGGGAAGACGGGCGCGGCGGGGACGACGTCGCCGGGCCGAGCCGGTCGCGCGACGCGAGTACCCCGCGCAGTGAGGAGGCGACGCGGGGGCGCGGGAGCGGCGTCGTCGAGCCCCGGGTGAGCATTGAAGCTGGAGGTTCCGACCCATCGCGGGATGCCTCCGAGGTGCCCACCGCGTCCGGTCCCGGGGCGGCCGGCGGCGACCGCGCCTCCGTCGAACCCGTGGTCGCCGTGCGGGGCCTGCGGATGGCGTACGGGCGGGCGGTGATCCTGGACGGAATCAGCATGGACCTGCCGGCCGGGCGGACCACCATGCTGCTCGGGGAGTCCGGCTCGGGCAAGACCACGCTGTCCCGCAGTGTGGCCGGGCTCAACGACCGCTACACCGGGCAGGTCCTGCTGGACGGGCGCGTGCTCGCGCCCGGGACGCGCCAGCGCACCCGGGAGCAGCGGCAGCGGATCCAGTACGTGTTCCAGTCGCCGTTCTCATCGCTGAACCCGCGGCGCAGCATCGGTGACTCGCTGCAGGTGCCGCTCGAGATGAACGGGGAGCTCTCCCGAGCGCAGCGGCGCGCGGCCGTGGCGGATGCGCTCGACGCCGTGCGGCTGGGACGCAGCTACATCGACCGTCGCCCCGGTGACCTCTCGGGCGGGGAGCGGCAGCGGGCAGCCGTGGCGCGGGCGCTCGTGAACGCGCCGTCGTTGTTGGTGTGCGACGAGATCACGTCCGCGCTGGACGTGTCCGTGCAGGCGTCCGTGATCGAACTGCTGCGGGAAATCCAGCGCGAGCGCGGGCTGGCCATGCTGTTCGTGACCCACAACATCGCCCTGGCGCGGCACATCTCGCACCGGCTCGCGGTGCTCGAGCACGGGAAGCTCGTGGAGTACGGGCCCACGGACACCGTGCTGCGCGACCCTCGGCACGAGTACACGCGGTCCCTGCTCGAGCACGTACCCACCCTCGAGAGCGCGGGCTGAGATGGGACGATGACCATCCGAAGCCGGGCCGAGTTGACGACGGCGCACACGAACCTGCGCGACCCCGCCGTGAGCCGGGTGCGTGAGACCTTCGAGGAGCACCTGTCCCGCGCACACGGAGGGATGTCCTTCTGCGTGTACCGGGACGGGCGCCCGCTCATCCGGCTGCACGGGGGATCGTTCGACCGCCGGTCCTCCCCGGGGGACGCGGTCGAGCGGCCGTGGGACGAGCACACCCTGGCCGTGATGTTCTCGGGGACCAAGGGGGTCTCCGCAACCCTCGTGGCCATGGCGGTGGACCGAGGGCTGCTGGATGTGAACGAGCCCGTGGCGCGCTACTGGCCCGAGTTCGCGGCCCGCGGCAAGGAGCATGTGAGCGTGGCGCAGGTCCTCGATCACACCGTGGGACTCGTGTACACGGATCCGGAACCTCCCGCCGGGATGCTGGACGCCTCCGCGCATGCGGCGGTGCTCGCGCGGCAGGAGCCCCTGTGGGACCCCGGGAGCAAGGTGGCGTATCACGCGGTGACGTTCGGGCACATGGTTGAGGAGTTGCTCGTGCGGGTCACGGGTCACCGCGCCGGACAGCTGCTGCGCGAGCACGTGGCCCGGCCCCACGGGCTCGAGCTGTACCTGGGACTGCCCGCCGAGCTCGAGGACCGGGTGGCTCCCGTGTTCCGCGCCCCCGGGTACGCGATCAGCACGTTCCTGGAGGATCCGCAAAGGCGCGCCATCGTGGAGCGGATGTACGGCAACGCACTGCTCGGGGAGGAACTGCCCGCCAATTCCCGCGCGTTCCACGCGAGCGGACTGGTCTCGGGAGGCGGGATCGCCGGTGCGGATGCGATTGCGCGGTTCTACTCGCTCGTAGCATCGGGTGAACTCGTGTCACCGGCGACCCTCGAGACGTTCACGCGCACGTGGTCCCACGGCAGGGACGCGGTGAATGACCGGCCCGTGGCGTTCGGGCTGGGGTTTGAGGTGCAGGACCCCCTGTGCACGTACGGCCCAGTGGAGCGGGCCTACGGTCACTCCGGCGCGGGCGGCTGCCTGCACGGGGTCTGGCCGGACGCGCGGATCGGTTTCTCGTTCCACACCAACGAGATGCTCAGCGAGAACGTGGACCGCCGGGCCAAGGATCTGCTGGCCGCGCTCGCGCAGTGCGATCTGGGCTGAACGGGGTGGCGCGGTGCGCGTGCGCCGCGAGTTCCACGAGGTGCCACGCGGCGCCGTCCGTGTCCAGACCCGCGCGCCACACCGCGCGCAGATCACGGTCCAGCACGCCGCCGAACACGGGCACGCGCACCAGGTTCTCGCGCTCGACCTCCGCGGCGACGGCGAGCGCGCTGAGCACCGCTGGGCCCACCCCGGCCCGCACGGCACCGAGGACAGCCGCGTTGGAGCTGAGCTCCATGGCCGGGGGCACCGGGACGAGGGGCGCGAGCGCGGCGAGCAGTGTGCGTCGCGTTCCCGATCCTTCTTCACGCATGACCAGCGGGGTGGCCGCGAGTTCCGCAGCCGTCAAGGGCTCGGTGCGCTGACCCCACGGGTGGAGCGGGGCCACCACGACCTCCAGTCGGTCCCGAGCGACCACCGTTTCTCGCAGCCCCTCCGCGGGATCCGGGCTCTCCACGAAGCCCACGTCCACCACGCCCCGGCGCGTGCGACGCATGACTTCCGCGGAGTTGCACGCGAACAACTGCAGCTCCAGCCCCGGGTGGGAGTCCCGCAACCGGGACAACCACGTGGGGGCCAGGTACTCGGCCACGGTCACGGATGCCGCGACCTTCACGTGCTGGGTCCACTCGAGGCGCAGTTTCTCGATCTCCGTCGTGAACCCGTCGTACTCCGCGAGGACCCTGCGGGCGCGCTCGGCCACGGCGCGGCCCTCGGGGGTGGGTCTGGACCCGGTGGGTGAGCGGTCCAGCAGGCGCAGCCGCCACATCCGCTCGGCGCGGGCCACGGCGCGTGAGACATTGGGCTGGGCCATGTCCAGCGCGCGGGCGGTCGCGCCCATGGAGTGGTGGTCCATGACGGCCACGATCACGCGCAGTAGGGAGAGATCGACCTCGGCCATATCAGCAGTGTATGACCCAATGCTCAGATCACGACTACCCGGCGGGTGTTCGCGCGAGCACAGTGGAGGCATGGCGACGGGTCACGAATCTTCCCACGGCACCCCTGACGGGACAAGCGCCCTCGGCGGGGCAGGCATACTCGGTGGGACTGGTGCGCTCGCTGGGCGGGGCGCTCCCAGTGGCGCAGTCGTCCCGCGAGGAGCGGCGTCGACCTCGGCAACCGCCGCAGCCGCGGCATCGGCCATGCATCCTGTTCCAGTGGCGCGTGCGACGATGCCCGCGCCCCCGGCTGCCCCTGGCACTGAACGGCAACCGGGTTCCCATGCGGCGGTCCTCCCCGGGCTGGCGTTCTGCGCTGTGGGCATGGCCGTATCCCTCGTGCTCGGGTGGTTGATCCCGGGGGTGAGCCCACTGCTGATCGCGATCGTCGTGGGCGCCCTGATCGCCAACGTGGTCCGGCTGCCCCGGGTTCTGGCTCCGGGGATCGCCGTGGCCGCCAAGCGGGTCCTGCGCGTCGGCATTCGTCCTGCTGGGCCTGTCCGTCTCGCTCCAGGACATCGCGGGACTCGGCTTCGGGATGATCGCGGTCGTCGTGGCCGTGGTCGGCGTGGGCATCCTGACCACGGTGTGGATCGGCGGCCTGATGGGGGTCCCGCGCGCACAGCGCCTGTTGATCGCGTGCGGGTTCTCGATCTGCGGGGCCGCCGCCGTGGCCGCGGTGGAGGGGGTCACGGACTCGGAGGACGAGGACGTCGCGACCGCCGTGGGACTCGTGGTGCTCTACGGCAGTCTGGTGATCCCGGTGATCCCGCTCCTCAGCGGGGTCCTGGGGTTGACCGAACACCAAGCCGGTCTGTGGGCGGGCGGCTCGATCCACGAGGTCGCCCAGGTCGTGGCCGCGGGCGGGACCATCGGCTCGGCGGCACTGGCGTCCGCGGTATTGGTCAAACTGACTCGCGTGGTCATGCTCGCGCCGGTCATGACGATCGTGGGGATCCGGGCGCGCCGTTCGGGCACCGCCGCCCGCAACGGCAAGCGACCCCCGATCGTGCCCCTGTTCGTGGTGGGGTTCGTGCTCGCCGTGCTGGTGGCCTCGAGCGGCGTCCTCCCGGAACCGGTCATGGGAGCCCTGGGCACGCTGGAGACGTGGTGTCTCAGCATGGCGATGTTTGCGCTGGGGCTCGGGGTGAAGGCCAAGGAACTCGTGCGAGTGGGTTTTAAGCCCGTGCTGCTCGGTGCGATCTCCACGGTCGTCGTGGCGGCCACCGCCCTCGGGGGCATGCTGGTCGTCACATGAGCCCATGGTGCTGGCTAGCATGGGGAACATGAAGGCAACCGAAGAATCGTTCGTCCGGGCCGAGATCCAGGGCCAGACCGGGCTGTTGACCCTGAACCGTGACAAGGCGCTGAACGCGTTGAACCGCAGCATGTACCACCAGCTGGTCAGCGCACTGCAGATGTGGCGGGACGATCCCGCGATCACGCAGGTCGTGATCCGCTCGCAGCTCGCCAAGGCGTTTTGCGCGGGCGGGGACATCAAGGAGGTCCGCGAGGCGGCGTTGGGCGGCCGCCAGGACGAGATCCGCGACGCCTTCGGCACCGAGTACTCCATGAACGCGATCATCGCGCGCTACCCCAAGCCGTACGTGGCCATCATGAACGGCATCGTGATGGGCGGCGGCATGGGCCTGTCCGTGCACGGTTCGCACCGAGTGGTCACGGAGACCACGCAGATGGCCATGCCGGAGACTGCCATCGGCTTCTTCACGGACATCGGGGCGAGCTATTTCCTGCCGCGCGTCACCCGGGGTGCCGGTTCCTCGACCGACGACGACGCCGCTCGCCACGAATCCCTCGCCGTCGCCCGCTACCTCGGGCTGAGCGGTGCGCGCATCAACGGCGCGGATGCGATCGCGCTGGGGCTGGCGGACACCTACATCGATTCCGCGGACGTGGACGCGTTCGTGGACACCGTGCTGGCGGACGGAGTGGACGTCGCGACGTCGTCGTACGCCAAGCAGGCCCCGGAATCCGAACTCGTGGGGCGCTGGGACGAGATCGTGGCGACCTATGGTGCGGACGGCTTCGAGGAGGTCGTGCGCAACGCGGGTTCGGACCTGGACGGGATGAGCCCCACGTCGCTCGCGCGCGTGTTCGAGCTGCTGCAGCGCGGCGCGCAGGACGACGACGTCGTCTCCTGCCTGCGCCGCGAACTGCGTATGGCGGAGGACACTGCGGTGGGCCACGACTTCATCGAGGGCGTGCGCGCCATGGTCGTGGACAAGGACAAGAACCCGCAGTGGGAGCCGGCCACGGTGGCCGAGGTGGACATGGACCGGATCCGGAACGTGGCGGATCAGGAATCGGACCTCCCGATCAGCGTGTGAACCGCGGGTCAGCCCAGCGGTGACGGGCTCTGCGAAGAGTCCGGGGTGAGGGGGTCCGAGCCCACGGAACCGCGTGCCCGGGCGATGCCCGCCATGAGGTGGTAGACCACCAGGGCGGCGGCGGTGCCCAGGGCGATGCCCGCGAAGTCGAGCCCGGCCACGGACCAGGAGTAGTCGCCGATGCCCACGATCATGGCGATCGCCGCGGTCGTGAGGTTGACCGGGTTGGAGAAGTCCACGCGGTTCTGCACCCAGATCCGCACGCCCAGCATGCCGATCATGCCGTACAGCACCGTGGCCGCTCCGCCCAGCACACCCTGGGGGACCGTGGCCACCGCGGCGCCGAAGACGGGCAGCACGCTCAGCAGGATCGCGACGAGCGCGGCCACCCAGTACGCGGCGGTCGAGTAGACGCGCGTGGCGGCCATGACTCCGATGTTCTCCGCGTACGTGGTGGTACCCGAACCGCCGCCGGAGCCCGCGATCATGGTGGCCAGACCGTCCGAGATGATGGCGCGGCCCATGTAGGGGTCCAGGTCGTCGCCGGTCATCAGCGCCACGGACTTCACGTGACCGATGTTCTCCGCCACGAGCACCAGGATCACCGGGATGAACAACCCGGCCAGGTTGAGGTGGAACTCGGGGGAGTGGAACTGGGGCAGGCCGAACACGCCTTGTTCATCCCATGCGGCCTGGATCGAGGTGAAGTCCACCTCACCGCGGATCACGGCGGTGACATAGCCAATCGCCACGCCCAGGAGGATGGACAGGCGGCCCAGCAGCCCGCGGAACAACACCGAGATCAGGATGATCGAACCCAGGGTCACGAGGGCCGTGACGGGTGCCGCGGTGAAGTTCTGCTTGGCGGAGGGGGCCAGGTTGAAACCGATGAGGGCCACGATGGTGCCCGTGACGGCCGGCGGCATGAGCTTCTGCAGCCACCCCGTGCCCGCGATCTGCACGATCACGCCGATCAGGAACAGCGCGGCACCGGCCATGATCACGCCGCCGAGCGCCCCGCCCGGACCGTACTGGTTCACGGACGCGGTGATCGGGGCGATGAACGCGAACGAGGACCCCAAGTAGCTGGGCACCCGCCCCGCCGTGATCACCAGGAACAGCACCGTGCCGATGCCGGAGAAGAACAACGTGGTGGCCGGGGGGAAGCCGGTGAGCAGCGGCACCAGGAACGTGGCGCCGAACATCGCCACCACGTGCTGCGCGCCGATCGAGATGGTCCGCGGCCACGCCAGCCGCTCCCGCGGGGTCACCACGTCCCCCGGGGCCACGTGCTTGCCGTCCCCGTGCAGCCGCCAGTTCAGGCCCAGGCGCTCGACGACGCCGCCGCGCCGGTCCTGCTTGCGTGGCTCGTGCTGCTCGTCCTGCGGCGGCGGGGTGTGGTCGGGGGAAACCGGCGAACTCATGGGTGCTCCTTGTCCTGGGCGGGCCGTGGGTGCCGCCCCGAGGATTCTAGTGCGCGGGTGGGGGCCCGACTGGTGATGCGGGGCCAACGCGCGGTGGTGAGGTGCCGCGGGAGGTGGCCGTACGGCGTCGTCGGCGCCTGGCGAGAAATCTACGGGCGAGTAGGGTAAATGACGGGGGCCACGCCCGTGGCCACCGGGCCCGCGGGAGGCCGACTCGCGCGAGCGTGACTCACACAGGAGTGGGGGAGGACATCATGGCTGAACTGACCAACGTGACCGTGATCGGATCCGGGGTGCTCGGATCGCAGATCGCGTTCCAGGCGGCGTACTTCGGCAAGACCGTGACCGTGTACGACATCAGCGAGGAGATCGTCGGGGCGCTGCCCGGCAAGTGGGAGAAGCTGTCCCTGCTGTACACGCGGGACGTGGCGGCCACCCCCGAGCAGCTGGAGGCGGCCAAGGCCCGGTTGAGCGGCACCACGGACCTCACTGCGGCGCTCGCGGACGCGGACATCGTGATCGAGGCCGTCCCGGAGAACCTGGAGCTCAAGAAGAAGGTGTGGGCCCAGATCGGACAGGCGGCACCGGAGAAGACCATTCTCTGCACCAACTCCTCCACGCTGCTGCCCAGTGACATTGCCGAGTCCACAGGCCACCCGGAGCGGTTCCTGGCGCTGCACTTCGCCAACGAGGTGTGGCGCAACAACACCGGTGAGGTCATGGGGCACGCGGGCACGGACCCCGCCGCGGCCGAGGCCGTCCTGGAGTTCGCCGGGCAGATCGGGATGGTGCCCATCCACATCAAGAAGGAGCAGGCGGGCTACATCCTCAACACCCTGTTGGTGCCGTTCCTGACGGCGGCATCGCACCTGTGGGTCAACGACATCGCACAGGCCGAGGACATCGACAAGACCTGGCGCACCGCCACCGGCTCTCCCCTGGGCCCGTTCCAGATCCTGGACCACGTGGGCATGGAGACCTATTACCAGATCAACATGAATGCGGGGACCGAGGAGTCCCAGCGGGTTGCGGAACGCGTGAAGCGGGAGTTCATCGACCAGGGTCACATGGGGCGCAGCTCCGGGCAGGGGTTCTACACGTACGAGTGAACCCCCGGCCGAGCCCGGTGTGGAGCCCGGCACGGCCGCGGCCTACGATGGGCAATAACGGAGCACATGCAGATCTGAGCGCCATTTTCTGCGTTTGCTCCGTTATTGCGCGCCTCCTGCGGGAGTCATTCCGCCGCAGCGGCCCGGCGCGCAGGCGCGTCACCGTCGCACGGCCTGACGACGTCGCACGGTGACCCCTCGCACCCAGCCGACGGCGCGGCGTCGCCGGGTGCCGCGCCACCCGAAGCGACCCCGGGCACACCCCGGGCGCGGCCCCCGGAGGGGGTGCAGCGTCGTCGTCGCCGTCTGTCATCCCCGGCGCGAACGCCGCGGGGCGCACCCTTGGGGACGTCCCCGGAGGGCCGCTAGGCTTAACGCGTGCACCCCGCAGAGCTGAGCCCGTCCACCCAGGACTACCTGAAGACCATCTGGCGGCTGGGCGAGTGGGAGCCGGAGCGGGTGACCACCACGTCGCTGGCCGCGCGAATGGGTCTGGCGGCCTCCACCGTGTCCGAGGCGCTGAAGAAGCTCACCGCACAGGGCCTGGTGACCCGGCCCGCATACGGGGTCGTGGAGCTGACCGCCGAGGGACGTGACGTGGCCGTGCACATGGTGCGCCGCCACCGCATCCTGGAGATGTTCCTGGCCACCGAGCTGGGTTACGCGTGGGACGAGATCCACGACGAGGCCGAGGTTCTCGAGCATGCCGTCACCGACCGATTCATCGACCGTGTGGACGCCAAGCTCGGCCACCCGTCCGAGGACCCGCACGGGGATGCGATCCCCTCGCGGGACGGGGTGATCACTCCCGCCCCGGCCGTTCCGCTCGGGGACGTCACCCACCCGGAGCCCGTGCGGGTCACGCGCGTCTCGGACGAGAGCCCTGAGACCCTGCGGGTGCTCGCGGAGGCCGAGATTCGGCCGGGCGCGGTGCTGCGGGTGCTCCCGGGTCCGGACCGCAGCGCCACGGTGCGCGTGCGCGTAGCCGGCGGGGGCACGACGCCGGGCGGTGACGTCCCGGGGGGCAGCTCGCCCGCAGCTCTGGCGATGCAGGGGCCGCCCGACGTTGTGGGCACGGTAGCGTCCGGTGGGGTCACGGTGGAACTCGGCATCCTCGTGGCGGAGGCCGTCTGGGTGCAGGCCCTCACCCACGCGAGCTGAACGGGACAGGCGCTCCCCGGCCCGGCTGCGGACAGCATCAGGCTCGCGCTGGACCGAGCGGCGCCGCCTCGGACAGTCGGCTCCCCTGCTGCGCCCGGCGCCGTGGCGGGCCCACAAGGTGAACAGCAGGTGACCGGAACATGTCCTACCCTTGAAGGAACACGAATATGTAGGCGGCGGCACACCATGCCCGGGCCGCGGCGGTGCCGGCTGGCACCGGTGATCGAGGAGCACGAGGTCCACAACATGTCCGAGGGTTTTCTGCGTGCGAGCAGACGGCTGGGCCGGTGGACGGGCCGAGGCCTCTGCTACGGCCTGATCTGGCTGGGACTGACCCTGCTCGCGGCGGGCGGGATCATCCGGCACTACTGGGGTCAGATCTCCGTGGGGCAGATGCGCATGAACCTGGTGTCCGTGCAGACGGACGGCGGCGGCGGGTCGATCGTGTGGGTCTCGGTGCTGCTGATCGGCGTGCTTCCCGTGTTGCTGACCTTGGCGGTCGCGCTGGGCCGGTGGGTGTGGCGGCGCCGCCGCCTGTCCGGGCACATTGCGCGCGCCCCGCGCGGCGTGGTCCGATCCGTCTCCGCGATCGCGGTGGCTGCGGTGGTGGTGGGGGGTACCGCGAGCTTCGCGTCCGCGGTGGACCTGCCCCGCTACGTCAAGGCCGCCAAGTTCCCGCACGACATCGGATCGCACTACGTGCAGCCCACTGTCACCGGGGACGCGGGCAAGCGCAACCTGGTGGTGGTCTACCTCGAGTCGGGGGAGCAGACCCTCGCGGACGACCAGCTGTTCGAGAAGAATGCGTTCAAGCCCCTGGAGGACGTCACCCGCGCGGAGGACGGCTGGCGCAGCGTCACCGACCTCCAGCAGTACGAGGGCGGCGGCTGGACCATGGCCGGGCTCACATCCACCCAGTGCGGCATTCCCCTCAAGAGCTCGGGGGAGGGCATCAGCTCGAGTGACATCGGCGCCGGGATGGAGCAGTACCTGGGAGGCGTTACGTGTCTGGGGGACGTGCTGCAGAACCACGGCTACACCAGCACGTTCCTGGGCGGGGCCAACTCCTCGTTCGCCGGCAAGGACGCCTTCCTGCGATCGCACGGCTACACGGAGGACAAGGGGCTCGCGGACTGGCGGGCCGCCGGCGAGCCGGAGCAGAACTTCCGCGGCGACTGGGGGCTCAGCGACGAGCGGCTCATGGCCCACGCGAAGGACGAGGTGGACCGTCTGCACGCCCGCTCCGAGCGCACGGGCCAGCCGTTTAACCTGTCCATGCTGACCCTGGACACCCACGAACCGGTGCACGTCTACGACTCCTGCGGCGTGGACACCCAGAACCAGGTGACCTCGGTGTTCGCGTGCTCCATGACGCAGGTGGCGGGCTTCATCGAGCACATGAGGGTCCAGGGCTACCTGGAGGACACCTCCGTGGTGGTCATGGGGGACCACCTCAAGCACATGAGCGCCGGGGACGCGTTCCACGAGCAGCTGGACCACCACCCCAACCGCACCATCTTCAACCGCGTGTGGATCCCGGGGGAGTCCTCGGACCAGCCCCTGCGGGCGGGCGCGGACCAGCTGTCCATGTACCCCACCCTCCTCGAGGCCGCCGGTCTCTCCGTGCACGACGGCGCCGCGGGCCTCGGCGTGTCCGTGCGCCGCCAGACGCCCCCCGAGGGCTCCGTCCAGGCATTGGCACCGGAGGACTACCGGGACTTGCTGGACTCGCTGTCCTCGGACTTCTACGCCCGGGCCTGGGACGGGCGAAACCCGGTGGGCTAATTCGAGGCGCGGGAACCCCTGGCCTCGGACACCGCCGTGCGCGCCCGGGCGCGGAGCTGGACCGCTCCGTCCCGGGCGCGACGCATTCCCCGGTACGCCGCGTAGCGGGCACGGCCGACGGGCACGTCCCATGTGCCGCCCAGTGCCACGTCCGCGCCCCCGAAGGAGCGCTTGAACGCGCTGAAGCCCGTCCACGGATGATCGGGTCGGCTCAGGGGCGCGATCCCGAAGAGGTCGCCGACCGACTGACCCTGCGCGGCGGCGTCGAGCAGCGCCTGGGCGATCAGCGGCTGGTTGGGTCGCAGCTTGCGCACCGCCGCGTCCATGCCGGAGTGCGCGAAGATCCGCGTGGTGGGGGAGTCGTAGGTGAGCAGGGCGCTGACCACCGTGCCGTCCACGGAGCTCAGGTACGCCGTGCAGCTGCCGGGCGGTCCCAGGGAGCGGGCCGCAGTGCGCAGGTACTCGGAGGTGTGGGCCGTGAACCCCTTGCGCCCCGCGGTGCGGTGCAGCAGCTCGATCACGGTATCCGCGGCGCTGGGGTGCGAGCTGGACGAGAGGGTGAGACCCTTGTCCCGGTGCCGGCGCCACAGGTTGCGGTTGGTGCCCGTCATGGCCTTGAGGATCGCCTCGGGCGGACGGGTGAGATCCACCCAGCGGGTGTGGGCGGGCTGGATGTCACGCGGAGCGGGGCGGGCGCCGTGCGCCCGGAGCAGGGCCACCAGGGAGGCCGCCGTGGCGTTCTGTCGCTGCACCGCGTCCCCGAAGGGCGTCTGCGCGGGAGCAGGCAGCTGCGGTTCCACCCGCAGCCACCCCACGGACTCGGCGCGGGCGGCCTCCCGCAGGGCCTCGAGAGCGTCCGGGAGCGCTGCCGGATGCTGCAGCACGGGCCCGTAGGGCGCGTACCAGATCCGGCCGGCGCGGGATCGCTCCTCCACCACCAAGGCATCCCATCCGGGCCCGTGGAGCCTGTGGGTGGTACGCCCCAGATCGGTCTGGAAACGCTCCCAGGGCTCGGACTGCAACATGCTGGATGGGCCCAGAGGACTCGTGGAATCCGGGCGGGCGGGGGTGGAGCTCATGCGGGGGTGTCATCCTTCGGTGATGTGCCCCCGGGGCGAGGGGTCTGCCACGGTGCCGCGAGGGTCGCCCCTCATTGAATACGCGTACTTATCATCGGTCAACACCTCCTCCCGCACCCGCCCGGTGCGGGAGGCGTTCCAACCTCAGCCAATCACTGAATCCACGAGCGCCTTGGCCTCCTTCTGGACCTGCGCCAAATGCTCCGCGCCCTTGAACGACTCCGCGTAGATCTTGTACACGTCCTCGGTCCCGGACGGCCGGGCCGCGAACCACGCGGATTCCGTGACCACCTTCAGCCCGCCCACAGTGGCGCCGTTACCCGGCGCCTCGGTGAGCTTGGCGATGATGGGTTCCCCGGCGAGGGTCTCCGCGGTGACCTGCTCGGCGGACAGCTTCTTCAGCGCGGCCTTCTGCTCGCGATCGGCCGGGGCGTCGATGCGCTCGTACACCGGATCCCCGAACTGCTCGGTGAGTTCGACGTAGCGCTGCGACGGCGTCTTGCCCGTGCGTGCGGTGATCTCCGCGGCGAGCAGCGCCAGGATGATGCCGTCCTTGTCAGTGGTCCACGCGGAACCGTCCATCCGAAGGAAGGACGCGCCCGCGGATTCCTCCCCGCCGAAGCCGATGGATCCGTCCAGCAGACCGGGCACGAACCACTTGAAGCCCACGGGGACCTCCACCAACCGGCGGCCCAGCGAGTCGGCCACGCGGTCGATGATCGAGGACGACACCAGGGTCTTGCCGATCCCGGCTTCCGGGGACCACCCGGAACGGTTGCGGTAGAGGTAGTCGATGGCCACGGCCAGGTAGTGGTTGGGATTCATGAGCCCGGCATCCGGGGTCACGATGCCGTGCCGGTCGCTGTCGGCGTCGTTGCCGGTCGCGATGTCGTACTCGTCCCGGTTGCCGATCAGGGACGCCATGGCCGAGGGGGAGGAGCAATCCATGCGGATCTTCTCGTCCCAGTCCAGCGTCATGAACGCCCACTGCGGGTCCACCTCGGGGTTGACCACGGTCAGGTTCAGCCCGAAGCGCTCGCCGATCTCCTGCCAGTACGCCACGGACGCCGAGCCCATGGGATCCGCGCCGATGTGCAGCCCGGATTCCTTGATGGCTTCGAGGTCGATGATTTCCGGCAGCGCGGAGACGTAGCTGTCCAAAAAGTCGAAGGTCCCGGTGGTCTCCGCGGCGGCGGCCTCCTCCAGGGGCACCCGCTCCACACCATCGAGGCCCGCCGCAATGAGGTCGTTGGCGCGGTTCGCGATCCACTCGGTGGCGTCCGTGTCCGCGGGGCCGCCGTGCGGGGGGTTGTACTTGAAGCCGCCGTCCGTGGGCGGGTTGTGGGACGGGGTGATCACGATGCCATCCGCGCGGTCCTCGGGCTCGGAGGCGTTGTACGTGAGGATCGCGTGGGACAGCGCCGGGGTGGGCGTGAAGCCGTCCCGGGAGTCCAGCAGGGTGCGCACGCCGTTGGCCGCGAGCACCTGCAGCGCGGTGTCCTGCGCGGGTCCGGACAGCGCGTGCGTGTCCTTGCCCATGAACAGTGGCCCGGTGATGCCCTGCGCGGTGCGGTACTCCACGATCGCCTGCGTGATCGCGGCGATGTGGTGCTCGTTGAACGAGGTCTTCAGTGAGGACCCGCGGTGCCCGGAGGTGCCGAACACCACGCGCTGGTCAGGATCGTCCGCGTCCGGGACGCGGTCGAAGTACGCGGCCAGGAGCTGGTCGATGTCCACGAGGTCACTGGGTTGGGCGACGGTGCCCGCACGGTTGGTCATGGTTCAAACCTAGTCCCGATCGCGGCGCCCGTCAGTCGTTTTCCGCAGGTTTCCGCGCACCGCACGCCGGGGCCTGAACGGCCGGTGGCAGCGGGCTCGCAGCTCGCGTTCAGAGCAGGTGCCGTCAGGCCACCAGGGACGCGCGCGGCGTGGTCGGCGGGTCCAACTGCGCCGCGAGCGCGAGCAGCCACGCCTCGGACGACGCCGCTCCCACCAGGTGCACGCCCATGGGCACCGGCCCGGGATAGTTGCCTCGCTCGGGTGTAGCCCACGTGGTGGGGATCGTGATCGCGGGCAGCCCCACCACGTTGATCAGGGAGGTCCACGGGGTGTACTGGCATTGCCGCATATAATCCTGCTCGGCACCGGCGGGGTCGGTGATGTCGAAGCCCTCGTAGAACCAGCCGATCGGGCGCGGGGGCATGGCCAGCGCCGGAGTGAGGATCATGTCGTACTGGGCATATTGGCTGATCACATTGGCCTCGATGTCCCGCAGGACCGCCACGGCATCGGCGAGATCCACCGCGGACCGTGTCAGCGCGCGGTCCCGGAACGCCCGGGCCAGGCCCGTGAGCTGTCCTTCCTGCCCGGTTAGCGGCAGCTGCCCCATGACGGTGCTCCACAGCCGGAAGAACGCGTCCGGGTAGGCCGGGTCGTAGGAGATCCGGGCGTCGACGACGTCGTGCCCCGCCCGCTCGAGGCGCCGCACCCCGTCGTCGAGCGCGGCACGCGCCTCGAGTGATACGGAGATGTCGTACGTCTCGTCGAAGGGCGACGCCGTGCTGACACCGATCCGCAGCGGGCGCTCACCCCACGGCATCCGCCCGGCCAGGGCGGCGTCGACCACTGCCGTGAAGGACGGCTCGGGCGCGGCCCATACGGGACGGTCGATCCGATCGTGTCCGGGGGTGTGGCACAGCACGTCCATGAACAGGGCGGCATCCCTGGCGGTGCGCGTGATGGGGCCGTTGACCCCAAGTTGTCCCACGTTGGACAGGGCGTCGTTGCTCGGGACACGCCCACGATTGGGTTTCAGGCCGATGAGTCCGCAGGCCGCCGCGGGGATCCGGATGGAGCCGCCGCCGTCGGAACCCACGGCCCCGGGCAGGATCCCCGCGGCCACGGCGGCCGCTTGACCCCCGGAGGACCCGCCAGGGGAGCAGTCCAGGGCGAACGGGTTGCGGGCCGGAGGGAAAGCGCGATTCTCCGAATAGCAATTGAGCAGGAACTCGGGGACCTGGGTCTTGCCGAGGATCACCGCACCGGAGGCTTCGAGGGTCGCGGCGAGCGGCTCGGATACGGCGGCGGGCGGCACGGTACCGGTCTCGTCCCGCGTGGTCAGTGAACCCCACGTGGTGGGCATCCCGGCGACGTCGTGCCCGTCCTTGAGCGCGGTGGGGATACCCAGCAGGGCGGGGAGCTCGGAGGCATCCTCCTCGGAGTCGCCTCGGGCGCTCGAGAGCCGCTCGTCCGCGCTGCGGGCCCGCTCGAGGGTGGCCTCTGGGGCCACATGGACGAAGGCCCCCAAGTGCGCGTTGAGCTCGGTTATCCGCTCGAGCGTCCGCCGGGTCAGCTCCTCGCTCGTCACCTCCCCGCGGCGCAGGGCGGCAACGGTCTCGGTCAACGTGGGGAAGTGTTCCACCGTGTCCTCCATGGCGTTCGGGACGTGTGCGGGGACCCCAGCCTAACCATTGCGCGTCATGAAGTTCTCAGAGCGGGGGCGGCGCTGCCGAGGACGGTCGGACCGACACTGCCTGGGAAAGGTTCTCGAGGACTCGTACCCGGGAATCGAACCAGTCCAACCCTCTGAGCTCCGTCATGAACGCCTGTTCGATCCCGACGCCAAAATCGCCGCAGTATGCTCGAATTTCCCCTCACGCATCACACCGAGAAAGTAGATCCCCCATGAAACGGTCGCTCTCCGTCGCGGTTTTGGCCTTCGTCGTTGTGACTGTTGCAGGTATGTGGCGGCATTCTTGCTGAGATACGTGGCGGCAAGGGCCGTCCATCCAGGAACGACACTGTCCGCAAGCTGGGGCCAGCAACGATCGCCAGGACGTCGGCATCGACAATGGCCGGAGATCTCTTTGTGGTGGAGGCTGCCGATCAGGAAGCGTGGTTAGAAACCGAAGGCCCCGCCGCTGATCAGGATGAAGAAACCCAAGCCGATCAGCACGATGGGGAACAGGATGTGTTCCCAGCGCTCCAGGACCTCGGCGATCGGTCGGCGGGTGGCGACGAACTTGGCCAGGCCCACCAGCACCGCGACCAGGGCCAGGAACACGATGCAGTAGGCAGCCACAGCCCCCGGGCCGACGCTGAGGAAGGCCGGGGCGTAGACGCCGATGTTGTCCCCGCCGTTGGCGAAGGTCACCCCGGCCACGGTCCAGACGGCGACATTCTTGCCCTCGATCTTGGCGTCGTCATTATCGTCTTCGCCTCTGCGCCACCCCTGCCAGGCCGCCCACACTCCCAGGCCCAGCGGGATGAGCCCGAAGTAGGGGATGACCCCCGGGGGCAAGAACGCGCCCGCGCCTAAGGACACGAGCACTGCCGCACCCAGGATGCCGGCGAAGCCGAGGTACTGGCCGACCAGGATTCGGACGGTGGTCCCACGCTGGCCCGCACCACGGCCGAAGAACAGGGATAGCACGATGATGTCGTCGATGTTGGTAACCAGGAACAGACCGATCGCCTGGAGGGTTGAGGACAGGATCACGCGCCCACCCCCTTCTCGCAGCAGCCGGGCACGGAGCAGGCCGGGTCCAGGCACGGGGCACTCTCATCCACCGCGAGGGTGACCTCGACCAGAGCAGTCAGCGCCCGCGCCAGGTGTGCATCGGCGATCTCGTACCGGGTCTGGCGGCCCTCGGCCACGGCGACCGCGATCCCGCAGTCCCGCAAGCACGCCAGGTGGTTCGACACGTTCGACCGGGTCAGCCCCAAGTCCCGCGCCAGTTCGGCCGGGTAGGCCGGCCGTTCCAGCAAGGTCATCAGGATCCGCGACCGGGTGGGGTCGGCCATCGCCCGGCCCAACCGGTTCATCACGTCAACACGAGAAACAATAGTCAGCATTCACTGAACTATACAGTATGAACTGAACTTACAGTGTCGCCTCGTAAAGCTATAGGTTGATTAGACGTTCAGCGCGCGGTTGGCCTCAGGTTCATTCCCTGCGTGAATGGGCACCCGGAAGTGTCTCGCTAAGTCGTCTCGACGAAAAGCGCCTCAGGGTGGTGACTTCCAGGACTTTCTGCACCATGCTGAGGGTATGAGGCAGCTGGGATACACCCGCGTGAGTACGGCAACTCAGGATGCGCAGCTGCAAGTCGATGCGCTGGTGGATGCCGGGGTGCAGAAGCGGGACGTGTTCTCGGATGTGACCTCGGGTAGCCGGACCGCGATCGAGCGACCGGGGATGAAGCGGCTGCTCGACTACGCCCAGGACGGTGACACCGTGGTGGGCTGGCGTATCGACCGGCTCGGCCGGTCCCTCATCGATGTCCTGAACACGGTCACGCTGCTACGCGGGCAAGGCGTGAAGATTAGATCGGTCTCGGACGGAATCGACCCGGAGACGACGTCGGGCCGGATGATGATGGGCATGCTCGCCACGTTGGCCGAGTATGAGCGCGAGCTGATCACCGAGCGTGTCAATGCCGGGATCGCCGCGGCGAAGCAGAACGGTACCCGCCTCGGCCGACCTCCGGTCGACCCGGCCGTGGTCGCAGAGAAGCTCGACATCGCCGCCGATGCGCGCGCGAAGGGCCGCACCGCCGAAGACGCCGCCCGACTCGTCGGCTGGTCGCGGGCGACGCTGTATCGCCACCAGCAGGCGGCCCGCGCCCGAGCAGCTGTCGCCGAGCAGGTGTGAGATGGACGGGGCGGCGCGGTGGCGCATCCTGCGGCTGCACGTCGAGGACGGCATCGCGCTGACCGCCCTGGCCCGCGAGACCGGGATCGGGCTGCGCACCTTGGAGCGCTGGCACGCCCGCTACCGCATTGACGGGTATGCGGGCCTGAGCACAGGACAGCGCTCGGATGCCGGTACTCACCATCTTCCCGCGGAGCTCGTGCGGTTGATCGAGGGCCTGGCGCTGAGCAAACCCCGCCCCGCGATCGCCACTCTCCACCGCGGGGTCACCCGTATCTGCGGTACCCGAGGGTGGCTGGCGCCTTCCTACGGCGTGGTCCGCTCGATCGTGGCGGCCCTGGATCCGGGAATGGTCACTCTCGCCCTGGAGGGCGCGGGGTCCTACCGTGACAAGTACGAGCTGGTGTTGCGCCGGCAGGCCGAGCACCCGAATGCGATGTGGCAGAGCGACCACACGTTGCTCGACATCCTCGTGGTGGGCACCGACGGCAAGCCCGCCCGGCCGTGGCTGACGGCGATCATTGACGATAGCTCCCGCGCGATCTGCGGCTACACCGTCTTTCTCGGTGCGCCCTCGGCGATGAACACTGCGCTGGCGCTGAGGCAGGCGATCTGGCACAAGCCCGACCCGGCGTGGCCGATGTGCGGCCTGCCGGACGTGCTCTACGTCGACCACGGCAGCGACTTCATCAGCTACCACCTCACCCGCACCACCGTCGACCTCCATATCCGGCTGATCCACTCCACCGTCGCCTGCCCCCAGGGCCGCGGCAAGATCGAACGGTTCTTCGGCACCGTCAACACCGAGCTTCTCGCTGACCTGCCCGGCTACATCACCGAGGGCCACCTTGCTCCGACGCCGAAGCTGTCGCTGGCCGAGCTCGACAGCGCCCTGGAGGGGTTCGTGGCCACCTACAACGACCGGTCGCACAGCGAGCTTGACACCTCGCCGCGCAGTGCGTGGATCGCCGAGGGCTGGCTGCCGCGCATGCCCGAGAGCCTCGAAGATCTCGACGGGCTGCTGCTCACGGTTGCCCAGTCCCGGGTGGTGCACCGCGATGGCATCCGCTTCCAGGGGCTGCGCTACGTCTCCCCGACGCTGGCCGGCTACGTCGGACGGCCCGTGGTGATCCGCTACGACCCGCGCGATATCACCGAGATCCGCGTCTTTGACCATGACGAGTTTCTCTGCAAGGCCGTGAACCAGGAGCACCAGGCCCAGAAGATCGGCCTCAAGAAGATCCAGGCTGCCCGCAACGCCCGCCGTCGAGCCCTGCGCCAAGGTATCAATGAACGCATCGCCGTCGTAGCCGCACACACCACCGAGGCGCCGCTGACAGCCGAGCCGCCGGCCCCCGCGCCAGCACCGAGGCGGAAGCTGAAGGTCTACAGGGAGGACCTGATGTGAGCCAGCGCTTCATCGTCACCAAGGAGCACCGCCGCTTCACCGAGTTCGCCGACGCTGTGCGCCGCGGCCACACCATCGGCCTGTGCTTCGGACCGGCCGGGGTGGGTAAGACGCTGTCCGCGCGTCGCTACGCACACTGGGAAAAGGCCTACGACCTGCTGACCAACTGGGGGCCGCGCGCCGACAGCGACGCCAAGGTCTACGCCGCCCTGGCTCGGAGTCGTACCGTGCTCTACACCCCCAGCGTGCTCACCACCCCACGGGTGCTCAAGGACGAACTCGCCCAGGCCATCACCCGCACCAACATCTGCATCGAGCAGCACCTGGAGGCGATCGGCCAGATCACCCCGCAGTCGTGGGGATGGCGGCACGACAGGAACCACGTACAGCTGGTGATCGTCGATGAGTCCGAACGGCTCCGCCCCACCGCGCTGGAGCTGCTGCGCGATCGCTACGACCGCGACAACATCGCTCTGATCCTGATCGGCATGCCTGGGCTGGAGAAGCAGTTCAGTCACTACCCGCAGTTCTACAGTCGTGTCGGCTTCGCCCACCAATACCGACCCCTGGGCACGGACGAGCTGCTGTTCGTCCTCCAGCGTCACTGGCGCTCCCTGGGCAAGACCCTCGACCCCGAAGACTTCACCGACGCTCAGGCCATCGCAGCCATCACCCGCATTACCCGCGGGAACTTCCGACTGCTGGAGAGGCTCTTCCCGCAGATCGAGCGCGTCATGAAGATCAACGAGCTCGACACCATCACCAACGATGTCATCGAAGCAGCCGCCAGCACCCTCGTTATCGGTACCACCTGAGGCCGCTACGAAGCATCAACAGAACCCCGCCATTTACCGGCAAGAGTCACAGAGCCCCCGAGGCAAAGGTGCCCGTCGGCAGCAATGATCGGCTGGCTGAGCTCTACGGCACCACGCTGAAGGGCAATGACATCAATTTCCGCATTTTCAGCCCGAATGCCCAGAAAGAACTCAACGCCGTGATGCCTCCCCAGCTCAATGACGCATGGGGCGCATTGTGTTCACATGCCGCCACCCAGGAACAGCTCATGGAGACTGGCGTCAACGCCAACGGCCACAATTGGCGGCCCTTCCAGTACGCGGTGACTGAGAGCGGTGCGCCCCCACTCAGCGGCGATGCGAAGTCCAAAGAATATGAGGCGGCCTCGCTGGCGGAACTTTCTCACGGGGGATCCTGCGCCGTCATCCAGTCACCGGACACATCTGCTGCCACCAAAACCAGCGTCGCCTCCGTGGGCCACTACCTGGGCAACTCGACTCTGGAAGCCACGGTGTACGTGAGGTAGCCTCCGGGCTCCGGACCGGACGCCCCCTGGGGAACTGTGGGGGGTAGAGCCCGCCTTCGGGCTGACTGCGGCTCAGTCGATGTCGTGCGTTTGACGGATACCCCAGCCGTGCGCGCCGGACACGCGAACGGGCGGCCACCGGAACCCCGGTGACCGCCCGCCGTCGTACGCGGTAAACTCAGGAAGCGCGGATCAGGCGCCGGCCGCCTCGATGGCCTTGGCGAAGATCCGTAGGCCCTCGCGTAGCAGGTCGAAGTCGATCACGAGCGGCGGCAGCAGACGCACGTTGTTGCCGAACGTGCCACACGTGAGGATGACGACGCCCTGCTCGAGGCACTTGGCCGCGATCTGCTGGGCGGCGTCCGCGTTGGGTTCCTTGGAACGGGGCTTCACGAACTCGAGCGCCATCATGGCGCCGCGCCCACGCAGCTCGCCCACGATGGGGGAGGACTCTGCCAGGGAGCCGAGCTCCTCCTTGATGATCTTCTCGATCTCGAGGGCACGGTCCGCGAGGTTCCAGTCCTCGATGGTCTCGATCGCGCCGAGAGCGGCGGCGCACGCGACGGGGTTACCGCCGTAGGTGCCGCCCAGGCCGCCACCGTGCACCACGTTCACGAGCTCCGCGCGGCCCACCACTCCGGACAGCGGCATACCGCCGGCGATGCCCTTGGCGAAGGTCACGAGGTCCGGCTCCACACCCTCGTACTCGGAGGAGAACCACTTGCCCGTGCGGGCCACGCCGGCCTGGACCTCGTCCGCGACGAAGACCGCGCCGTTGTCCTTGCACCACTGCGACAGGGCGGGCAGGAAGCCCGGGGCCGGGACGATGAACCCGCCCTCACCCTGGATGGGCTCGATCACGATCGCGGCCACGTTCTCCGCACCCACCTGCTTCTCCACGAGGGTCAGGGCGCGCTTGGCGGCTTCCTCGCCCGTCATGCCCTCCGGATCGCGGAAGGGGTAGGACATGGGAACGCGGTACACCTCGTTGGCGAACGGCCCGAATCCCTGCTTGTACGGCATGACCTTGGAGGTCATGGCCAGGGTCAGGTTGGTGCGGCCGTGGTAGGCGTGGTCGAAGACCACGATCGCGTTGCGCTTCGTGTGCACGCGCGCGATCTTCACGGCGTTCTCCACGGCCTCCGAACCGGAGTTGAACAGCGCGGCGCGCTTGTCGAAGGCCCCAGGGGTCAGGGACGCGATCTTCTCGGCGACCTCCACGTACCCCTCGTAGGGGGTCACCATGAAGCACGTATGGGTGAACTTGCCCACGGCCTCGCGCACCTTCTCCACAACCTTGGGCGCGGTGGCGCCCACGGAGGTCACGGCGATGCCGGAGCCCAGGTCGATGAGCTGGTTGCCGTCCGCGTCCTTGATGATGCCGCCGTCGAGATCGTCCGCGTAGACGGGCACGGAGGAGGCGACGCCGGCCGCGACCGCCTTCTCCCGCCGCGCCGCGAGTTCCTGCGACTTGGGGCCCGGGAGGGCGGTCTTCAGATCGCGCTTCTGCTCGAGCCGGTATTCGATGTCAGCCATGTTCGGTTGCCCTTTCACTACAGCGGCACGGGGACGCGAAAACTCGATAATCGGATCCGCCCCGGAAAGCCCCGGTGATCCGGGGCTCCAGCCGAGGCGGGTCCGTGTGCGGCCGGTGCCGGGAGTTCGGACCCTCGTGGGGCCCTCCTCCCGTCAGACGGGCGCGGGCGTGCTCAGGCCCAGGGCGAGGGCATGCCCATGTACTGCACGGTGGTGTACTCCTCGATGCCCTCGGCGCCGCCCTCGCGGCCCAGGCCCGATTCCTTGACGCCGCCGAACGGCGCCGCGGCGTTGGAGATCACTCCCACGTTCATGCCCAGTAGGCCGTACTCGATGCGGTCGCCGATGCGCAGGGCACGCGAGATGTCCTCGGTGAACACGTAGGACGCCAGGCCGTACTCGGTAGCGTTGGCCAGGCGGACGGCGTCGTCCTCGTCCTTGAACGTGATCACGGGGGCCACGGGGCCGAAGATCTCCTCCTTGAACACGCGGCACTGCTCGGTCACGCCGGTCAGCAGGGTGGGCTCGAAGAAGTACCCCGGTCCGTCCACGGCCTTGCCGCCCACGACGGCCTCGGCGCCGTTGTCGAGCGCGTCCTGGACGAATTCGGCGACGCTGTCGCGGGCCTTCTTCTCGACCAGGGGACCCACGGTGGTGTCCTCCTCGAGACCGTTGCCGGGCTTGAGGGCGTCGAGCTTCTCCGCGAACTTCTTGGAGAACTCGTCCGCGACGGACTCGTGCACCAGGAAGCGGTTGGCTGCGGTGCACGCCTCACCCATGTTGCGCATCTTGGCGGCCATGGCGCCATCCACGGCCTTGTCCAGGTCCGCGTCCTCGAACACGATGAACGGGCCGTTGCCGCCCAGTTCCATGGAGGTACGCAGCACGCGGTCCGCAGCGGTCTTCATGAGCTGCTTGCCCACCGGGGTGGAGCCCGTGAAGGAGATCTTGCGCAGCCGGGGATCCTCCATGATGGGCCCGGAGACGTTGGACGCGGACGCGGAGGACACCACGTTGAGCACACCCGCGGGGATGCCGGCCTCGATCATGAGCTTCGCGAAGAACTGTGAGGTCAGCGGGGTCAGGCGCGCGGGCTTGAGGATCATGGTGCACCCGGCGGCCACCGCGGGGGCCACCTTGCGGGTGGCCATGGCCAGCGGAAAGTTCCACGGGGTGATCAGCAGGCACGGGCCCACGGGCTTGTGGGTCACGATCATCTTGAGGTTGCCCTCGGGGGTGTCCACGTAGCGCCCGTAGTGACGCACGGCCTCCTCGGAGAACCAGCGCAGGAACTCGCCGCCGTAGACGACCTCGCCCTGGGACTCCTTGAACGGCTTGCCCATCTCCAGGGTCATCAGCAGTGCGAGATCGTCCTTGTGCTCCTGGACGAGGTCGAACGTCCTGCGTAGGATCTCGGAACGCTCGCGAGCGCTCGTGCGGGCCCAGGACTCCTGGGCGTTCGCGGCGGCGTCCATGGCCGCGCGCGAGTCCTCCTCGGTCGCGGAGGCTAGCGTGGCCAGCACCTCGCCGGTCGCGGGATTCTCGACGTCGAACGTCCCGCCGTCGGAGGCATCTCGCCACTCGCCGTTGATCAGGAGGCCCTTGGGTGTGGCCTCGAGGACTTCTGAAACCCGGTCTTTGATGCTCATCTGGTTCCTTTCTGGGAACTCCACTCGGCGTGGTCCGGTGCAGTCTCGAACTCGTGGGACATAGCTCCCTTCCTCCATGGTATGCCCGGCCGCAACGGTGCGATCAGCGGCTGCGGGTTCGTGACTCGCTCGCTGCCACGAGCCGCTCCTCGGCGTCCGCGCCGGGGGCGATCCCACGCGGGATGCGCAGCATGAAGATCAACCCCAGGACCCACCACAGCGCGAAGATCACGTAGGGGGCGGTGCCCAACCCCGCGGGCATCCCGGGCAGATACAGCACAGCGAGTCCCAGGCAGAGCACTACGGACAGCACACCGATCACCACACCGCCGTGGTGCTTCCCGCCGATCCGGTAGGGCCGCTCCATCTCCGGTTCGCGGCGTCGCAGGATCACGAACACGATTGACACCAGCAGGTACGCCACCACGATCGAGGGTGAGCCGGAGTCCACGAGCCAGCCGAGCATCTCGGTGCCGAAGAACGGGGCGATGAAGGACAGCGCCCCCACGAACAGCAGGGCATTGGAGGGGGTCCCGTACTTGGGGTGCAGCTGGGCGAACCAGCGGGGCAGCATCCGGGAGTTGCCCAGGGCCCAGAGCAGACGTGAGGCACCCATGAGCAGGGAGTTCCAGGACGTGAGGATCCCGGCCAGGCCACCGGCAAGCAGCACGTTGGCCATGGCGCCCGAGGTGAAGAGGTTGCCGAACGCGTCCGCCACGGCGATGTCCGCGTTCGCGAGGTCATGGGCGGACATCGCCGAGGACGTGGTGAGGATCACCATCACGTACCACGCGGTCGCTATCAGCACGGAGGTGACGATCGTGCCGCCCAGTTTCTTGGGCGGCAGGTGCATCTCCTCGGAGACCTGCGGGATCACGTCGAAGCCCACGAACAGGAACGGGACCACCACGAGCACCAGGGAGAACCCGGAGACACCGTTGTGGAAGAAGGGCTCCATGTTCTGTTCCGAGCCGCGCGTGAACGCGCCGAAGACCATCATGAGTCCCACGATCGCCAGGAAGATGATCACGAAGACCTGCACCGTGGACGCCTGCTTCACACCGCGTAGGTTGATCCACGTGATCACCACGGCGCTGAGCGCACCCACGAGCGCCCACGTGAGGTTCACCTCGAATCCGGCGATCGTCCACAGCGGGACGTGGCTGAGGTTCGGGAAGATGTACTCCACGGTGCGAGGTACGGCCACGGCCTCGAACGCCACGATCGTGATGTACCCGACCGTGATCGCCCACGAGCCGATGAACGCCCACCTGGCACCCATGCCCCGCAGCAGGTAGTTGTGCTCACCGCCCGCGGCGGGCATCGCGGCCACGAGTTCGCCGTACACCAGGCCCACCACGGCCATGATCGCCCCGCCGGCCACCATGGCGAGCACCGCGCCCATGGTCCCGGCGTCGTTCAGCCAGCCTCCCGTGAGGACCACCCAGCCGAAGCCGATCATGGCCCCCACGCCCAGGGCGATGGCGTCCAGCCGCCCCAGGACCTTCTTGAACCCTGCGCCGTGCTCCGGGAGATGGCGTTCGTGTGTCATGCATGCCGTCCTGGGATGTCGAGGAGGTCGAGGTTGTTGCGCTCCATTGTCCGCGCGGACGGCGCCCCCGGGGCTTATGTGCGAGTTCGTGTCATCGACAGCGGGCGGAGGACGACGGCGCTGGGCCCCCTTGGCCGCGGAAGCAGCGGCGTCGTCGGTGGGCAGCAGGTCCCGCCAGAGAGGGGAATGACGGCGCGGGGTGGGGGCAGGTGTCATGAAGTCTCGCCCTCGGTGAACGCTATGTCGTGAGAGTGTGGCGGGGCATACGCTGACAGCATGGCTTACGCAACAATCAACCCTGCAACGGGTGAGACCCTCAAGAAGTTCGACACCGCCACGGATCAGGAGATCAAGGACGCCGTCCAGCGTTCCGCCGAGGAGTACTCCTCCTGGCGCAACGTCCCGGTGGCCGAGCGCGCACAGCTGATGCACAAGATGGCGGAGCTGTACCGCGAGCGTCAGGACGAGCTCGCCGCGATCCTCACGGAGGAGATGGGCAAGCCGGCCGCGCAGGCCGTGGGCGAGGTCCAGATCGTCGCCGCGATCTACGACTACTACGCGGACAACGCGGAGGAGTTCATGAAGGGCCGCAGCCTGACCCCCTCCACCGGGGGAGAGGCCCGTGTGGTCCTGGACTCCACGGGTGTCCTGCTGGGCATCATGCCGTGGAACTTCCCGTACTACCAGGTGGCCCGTTTCGCGGCCCCCAACGTGATGCTGGGCAACACCATCCTGCTCAAGCACGCCGGTAACGTCCCGCAGTCCGCGCTGGTGCAGGAAGAGCTGTTCCACGAGGCGGGCTTCCCCGAGGACGTCTACATCAACGTGTTCGCGTCCAGCGACCAGATCGCGGACATCATCATCCCGGACCCCGCCGTCCAGGGTGTGTCCCTCACGGGCTCCGAGCGTGCGGGTGCCTCCGTGGCCGCGACCGCCGGCAAGAACCTCAAGAAGGTTGTGCTGGAGCTGGGCGGTTCGGACCCCTTCATCGTGCTCGACGATAAGAACGTGGAACGCACCGTTAAGCAGGCCGTGAATGGGCGCATGAACAACAACGGCCAGGCGTGCACCAACGCCAAGCGGTTCATCGTGCTCGAGGACGCGTACGAGACCTTCGTGGAGAACTTCGCGGAGGCCGTGCAGGGGATCACCCCGAGCGATCCCACGGATGAGAAGACCTTCCTGGGCCCGCTGTGCACCGTGTCCGCGCGTGACGAGATCATGGAGCAGGTCCAGGACGCCGTGGACAAGGGTGCCACGGTGCTGGCCGGCGGCAAGAAGCTGGACAAGCCCGGTGCTTGGATGGAGGCCACGCTGCTCGCGGACGTGACCCCCGAGATGCGCGCCTACGCCGAGGAGATCTTCGGCCCGGTAGCTGTGGTCTACAAGGTCAAGGACGTGGACGAGGCCATCGAGCTGGCCAACTCCTCCTCGTTCGGTCTGGGCGGTTCCGTGTTCGGCGCCGACGAGGCCGAGGCCCTGGAGGTCGCCAAGCGTGTGGACTCCGGCATGGTGTTCGTCAACGAGGTCACCGGCACCGCTCCGGACCTGCCCTTCGGCGGCGTCAAGCGCTCCGGTGTGGGCCGTGAGCTCGGCCCGTTCGGCATCGAGGAGTTCGCCAACAAGAAGCTGCTGCATACCCCCAAGAAGTAATTCCCGCGCGGCCGGGTTCCACGTCCGGGACCCGGCCCTGTACGACGACGTCGCCCCCGCACCGAGAAGGTGCGGGGGCGACGTCGTACCGGGAGAAGGCGGACCCTAGTGCCGCAGGTCGTTGGCCTTGGTCTCGGGCAGGATGGAGGCGACCACGGTGGAGACCACCAGCAGCAGGCACACGTGCAGCGAGAACATGCCCGCCGAGTACTGCGTGCTGATCCAGTTCTGCAGGTACGGGGCGGTGCCACCGAAGATGGCCACGGCCACCGCGTACGGGAAGGCCACGCCCACGGTGCGTACGCTCGTGGCGGGCAGGAACAGGGAGAGGAACATCTAGCCCACCATGGCGTTGAGCGGGAAGAACAGCAGCAGCGGCACCAGATTGCCGATGATCAGCGACGGACGCCGGCCCCAGATGTCGGAGAGCTTGTCCCACAACGGCAGGGAATGATCAGGACCACGTTGGCCAACAGGTTCGCCTGCAGGGCGGTGGCCTGGGGGTTGAAGATCTCACGCGCGCAGTAGCTGGAGAACGTTGCGTAGCTGCTTCAGTCGTACCACTCGAGTGCGTTGCCGATACCGGTGTTCATGAGTGTTTTCCTGGAGGAGACCGCCGGGCCGCCGGGGTTGGTCTCGGTGGCTATCTCAGAGGAAGCAGTGGAAGTAGACATGTCGTGCATCCTGAGAGGTGAGGGCGGGTCAGATCAGCCCTGTCAAGTCGTCACTGTGGGCAACAGTCATGCAGCGTGCTAGCAACTCTGCATGATGTGATACAAATAACCAACTGTGTGACATAAATTTCTACAATTTTGGGTCGCTTTAATCGATTTTATTTCAACTCGGGTGTCCGGACGTCTCGGTTACGACTTGGCACCGGACGGTCCTCGCACTCATCATGGGGCGTTGGGAGCCGCGGTCGGGCCCGGGAGTACGTCCGTCCCACGGGTCGCATGCCGCCATCCTGGGACGGCTGAACGGCACCGCCCGCGCCGCCACCCCGGCGCCACCCGTGCCACGAGCCCAGGAAACAGAGGACCCATGCTGAGCAACGGCCACATCAAGAGCGAGCTCTCCCCCCAGGATCAGGAACTGATCAGTTTGCTGCAGTGGGCGCCGCGCATCACGTGGGGGGAGGCGGCCGAGATCCTGGGCGCGCACGCCACCACGCTCGCCGGCCGGTGGGAGAAGCTGGAACGTTCGGGCATCGCGTGGATCACGGCGCAGGTCAACCTCTCGGACACCCGCAACCAGCTCAGCTTCATCGAGATCTCGTGCGATCCGGGAGGCTGGGCTCACGTGGTAGACACCTTCACCGCGATGCCCGAGGTGATCTCCGTGGAGGCGTTCGCGCCGTCCCCGGACCTGGGGTTGACCGTGCTCAGTCACGACCTGGAGTCGCTGTCCCGTTTCGTGGAGGAACAGATCTCGCAGGTGCCGGGCGTGGCCAAGGTGCAGCTCATGCTCTCGTCACGCCTGCACCGAGCAGGCGACAAGTGGCGACTGGACCGGCTCAGCGACGAGCAGCGCGCCGCGGCCCAGGCGTGGACCTCCGCCGAACAGGCCGCCCTGCCCACCTCAACCACCGCGCTCGGGGAGGACCAGCGCCCGGTGATCGAGGCCCTGATGCGTGACGGCCGCGCGAGCGCCGCGGAGATCGCCCGCAGCACGGGGCTGCACCCGGCTACGGCCCGGCGCTACCTGCAGAAGGTGCTGGCCTCCGGGCTGTTGAGCATCCGCTGCGACCTGGTGCAGGGGCTCTCGTCCTCCCCCGTGACTGCGCAGTGGTTCATGCGTTTGAATGCTTATCGGCACGAGGACGCGGCCGAGGCACTCGCGAAGGACCCACGCACCCGCGTGGTCTCCTCCATCACGGGGCGCTCCAACATGATGGTGGTTATGTGGCTCTCCTCCGTGGAGGAGATCATCGAGGCCGAGCAGGCCATCCAGAGTCTCGTCTCGGACGTGGAGATCCAGGAATCGGTGATCTCCCTGCGCCCGCTCAAGCGCATGGGCTGGGTCCTGGAGAACGAACGTAACGCCACCAGGACCTTCGTGGCCCCGCACCTGCACCTGAGCTGAGCGCGCGTCGGTCTGCGCGGTCGCGGGGTACGACGCCGCAGGGTCGCCCGCCCGGACGACGTCGCCCGGGGACGCACGCGGGCGACGTCGCCCGTGGGACGTGCGTGAGCGTCGTCGTTGTGCCCCGCGCTGTCAGTCCGCGCGCTGGTAGCGGATCTGGGCGCCCACCACGGTGGCCTCGACCACGGTGTCCTTCACGACCTCGGCGTCCTCGGAGAAGATGTCGCGGTCCACGCTCACGAAGTCCGCGAGCATCCCCGGGGCCAGGCAGCCCTTGAGGTTCTCCTCGTAGGACGCGCGGGCCACCGCGTGGGTGTAGTAGTACACGGTCTCGGCGCGCGGGAGCCGCTCGTGGGGCTGCCACCCGCCCTCGGGCGCCCCGTCCCGGGTGCGGGTGATGGCCGCGTGGATGCCCTGGAACGGGTTGGGGTCCTCTACGGGGCCGTCGGAGCCGAACACGAGCTCGGCGCCGGCCTCGCGCAGACTGTTCCACCCGTAGGCTACGAGGTCGCGCTCGGCCAGGAAGTCGTTCATGGGGATGTCCGCCGTGCAGTGCATGGGCTGCATGGACGCGGTGACTCCCAGCTCACGGAACCGGGGGACGTCCGAGCGCTTCATGTACTGGGCGTGCTCCACGCGCTGGCGCAGGCCGAAGACCCGGGCGATCGACTGACTCTTGGCGAACGCGTCCAGCACCTCCGTGGTGGCCTGGTCGCCGATCGCGTGGACGGCCGTGGCAATCCCGGCGGACGCCGCCAGACCGATCCAGTGCTCGAGCTCGTGCGGGGACGTGACCGTCATGCCGTGGTTCTCGGTGCCCGGCCACGCCTCGGACATGTGGCACGTGTGCGAGCCCAGGGCGCCGTCCGCGAAGAGCTTGAGCGGGCCGATCGAGATCCACTCGTCCCCGGAGGCCGTGCGGATCCCGCGCCGGATGAAGTCGTGGACCTGTTCCTGGCGCAGCACCTTGTGGATGCGGATGTCCAGCTCGCCGCGTTCGCGCAGCTTCTGGTACGCGTACAGGCAGTCCGCGCCGTCGATGTCGTGGATGGATGTGATGCCCCGCTTGAGCAGCTCACGCTGACCCAGGGGCAGGTAGTCGTCGATGTTGCCGGAGACGTCCGACTGCATGAGCCCGTCCCGGATGGGGATGGCCGCGGCCTCCCGGATCACGCCGGTGAGCTCACCGTGCTCGTCCCGCACGAACTCGCCGCCGTCAGGGTCCTTGACGTTCCGGTCCAGGCCCAGCTCCTGCAGCGCCTTGGAGTTCAACCACAGGGTGTGCCAGTCCAGGGACCCCAGGGCCACAGGGATGTCCGGGGCCACGGTGTCCAACGCGTGGCGGTCCGGCAGCTCGGGGACCTCCCACGCGTTAACGTTCCACTGCCCGCCGAAGATCCACGTGATGGACTCGTCCGCCATGCCTCGCTCCACGAACGGGCGTAGCACCTCGAGCGCGGACTCCAGGGACGTACAGTGGCGCATGTCCGGCTCGATGAGGGAGCGGGAGTACATGGCCGAGTGGATGTGGCCGTCGCCCATGCCCGGGAGCACGTGGGTGCCGCCGAGATCGGTACGTTCGGTGCCGAGCGGCGCGAGATCCTTGAGCCGCTGGTAGTCGCCCACGGCCACGATGCGGTCGTCGGAGGTCAGGATGGCGTCCGGATGGGGCATGTCGTGGGAGTGCCACTGGGCCTGGGGAGTCCATCCGGTGGCCGGATTCATGGCGTGCACCGTGGCGTTGTGGAAGAGGCGGAACATGGAACGGGCTCCTAACGGCCGGCCCCGGCGCCGACACAGTTGCGTGATGGTGCGCCGACCCCCGCGACGGCGCCCCCACGAAGCGGGGTGCAAGGATCGGGCAACCGCGGTCCTCGATCCATCAGTCTAGGTCGCAGCGGATACGGCCCGGCAGAACGACGGCGCCGGGCCACAGGATTGTTGACACCGACGCCGTGGCGTTCGGGCGAACCGATCAGGCGTTCATGGCCTTCTTCAGGGTGATGGTGAAGATCTCCGCACCCTTGCGGATCTCGCCATCGGTGGGGTGGCAGAAGGACATGCGCACCTCGTACTCACCGCGGCAGTCCGTGTAGAACGCGGTGCCCGGGACGAACACCACGCCCTTGTCGATGCCCTTCATGCACAGGTTGTAGGAGTCCACGTCCTGCGGCAGGGTGATCCACGAGTAGAAGCCGCCCTCGGGGCGGGTCCAGGTCACACCGTCGGGCATGTGCTCGTCGAACGCGTCTATCAGGGCCTGGGCCCATTTGCCGTACAGCACGCGGTACTCGTCCAGCACGGAACTCCAGTCGTACTTCTCGAGGCACCCGGCGACCACTTCCTGAGCGAAGACTGAGGGACTGAGCACAGGGGCCTCGCTCTGCAGACCCGGGATCGTGGCAAGCGAATCGGGGTTCACGGTCCAGCCCACGCGCAGACCCGGCGTGAACATCTTGGACGCCGAGCCCAGGTAGACCACGTTCTCGTCGTCCGCGCGCCTGGCACGGGCGGTCTGACCCTCGAAGCCCAGCAGGCGATAGGGGTTGTCCTCCGCGATCAGCACGTGGTGCGCGGCGCTGACCTCACAGATCCGGTCGCGGCGCTGCTGCGGCATCATGGTCCCGCCCGCGTTCTGGAAACTCGGGATGGTGTACAGGAACTTGATGCGCCGGTCCTGGGACTCGAGCTCCTCGATGGTCTCCTCGAGTTCGTCCGGGGTCAGCCCCTCGTGGTCGATCGCCACGTGGACGACCTCCGCCTGGGCGCCCGCGAACACGGCCATGGCGCCCGAGTAGGAAGGCGCTTCCGCGAGGATGACGTACCCCCGGATCGATCATCACGCGGGCGAGGGTGCCCAGACCGTTCTGGGAACCGGTGGTCACGAGCGCGTTCTCACGCGTGAACGCCACGCTGTACGCGTGCGCCCGCTCGCTGCGCAACCTCGCGGCCCACGGTCAGGTGCGCGGCGTGTCCTTCACGCTGCCCGACGCTCCCGTGACCACCTACGGGTGCCTCGCGTTCCTGATCCTGCTGAGCCTGTACATCATGTTCGGCATGACCAACCCGCACTGGTACTACAGCCTCATCGCGGGCATCGTGATCCTCGTGGGCACCGACATCGGCTACGAGATCTCCACGCGTCACGTGGCCAAGCACGGCCTGTCCGAGCTGGGGCGCTCGCACCCGTCCGAGCACGACAAGATCGGCACCGACGTGCGCTGAGCGACGTCGCCCGCGGCACCCCGCGCCGTCGGCGCCGAACACCGCGCCCTGCCGCTATGGTGGGGGTCCGAGTGAACTGAGCAGTCGAACGACGAGGGACGCCATGGACAACGTGAACAACTTGCCGTCCGCCACAGTGGACGAGATCCCGGCGGGCGCACCCATCCTGGACGTGCGCGAACAGGACGAGTGGGATGCCGGGCACATCGACGGTGCCCAGCACCTGCCGCTGTCGCAGCTCGCGGAGCGCACGGACGAGGTCCCGCTGGACCAGGACGTCTACGTGATCTGCCGTTCCGGCGGCCGCTCGCTGCGCGCCACCGCGTACCTCGCGCAGTACGGGTACGACCCCGTCAACGTGGTGGGCGGCATGGGCGCGTGGGCGGACGCGGAGAAGCCCATCGTGTCCGAGACCGGGGAAACGGCGCGCGTTCTGTGAACGCAGCACTGTCCGGCGTGGCCTCGGGTCCTGTGGACCCGGGGCCATGCGCTCGTGAGTACGCCTTCCTGGGCCCCGAGGGCACGTTCACCGAGGCGGCACTGAGGCAGGTCCCGGGGGTCGACGACGCCGCGTGCACCCCCATGAGCTCCGTCCCGGCCGCGCTCGCGGCCGTTCGAGAGGAACGTGTGGACGCCGCCGTGGTGCCCATCGAGAACTCGGTGGAGGGCGGCGTGACCGCCACGCTCGACGACGTCTCCTTCGGTGCCGAACTGCGGATCCTGCGCGAGATCCTGGTGCCCATCCAGTTCGTCCTCGTGGCCCCGCCGGGCGTGAGCCTGTCCGACGTCCACGCCGTGGCGACCCACAGTCACGCCTGGGCGCAGATCCGCGGCTGGGTCGAGCAGAACCTCCCAGGCGTGAGCTACGTCCCCGCGTCCTCCACGGCGGCCTCGGCCATGGACATGTTGGACGGCACGGGCGGGGTGAGCACCGAGGGCCTGGGCTACGACGCCGGCGTGTGTTCCCCCGTGGTCGTGCAGCGCCACCCCGAGCTGAACGTGCTGGCCGAGGACATCGGGGACAACGAGCACGCGGTCACGCGTTTCGTGCTCGTGGCCCGCCCAGATGCACCCATGCCCGAGCCCACCGGGGCGGACAAGACGTCCCTGGTGATCCCGCTGTGGGAGGACCGTCCCGGGGCGCTGCTGGAGATCCTCGAGCAGTTCGCCACGCGCGGGGTCAACCTGACCCGCATCGAGTCCCGCCCCACGGGCACCCACCTGGGCGACTACTTCTTCTCGGTGGACATCGACGGCCACATCCGGGAGGACCGGGTCTCCGAAGCCCTCATGGGTGTGCGCCGGATCTGCCCCCGCACCCGGTTCCTCGGGTCCTACCCCCGCGCCGACGGGCGCGCGGTCCACGTGGCCAAGCACTACAGCGACGCCGCCTTCATCCAGGCCCGTTCGTGGGTCAACAACCTGAAAGGACATTGACGTCCATGGAGATCGAGGGCTGGAGTCAGACACTGACAGCCGGGCCGTTGCTGCTGATCGCGGCGGCGGCCATCGCAGTGTTGTTGGTGCTGATCATCACATTCCGCGTGCACGCCTTCCTCGCGCTGATCATCATCTCGGCGCTCACGGCGTTCGCCACGGGCATCCCCACCTCCCAGGTGGTGCCCGTCCTGCTCTACGGTTTCGGTAATACGCTCGCCAGCGTGGCGCTGCTCGTAGGGCTGGGAGCCATGCTGGGCCGCTTGCTCGAGACCTCGGGCGGCGCCCAGGTGCTCGCGGACCGACTCATCCGCGCGTTCGGGGAGAAGCGCGCGCCGCTGGCCCTGGGTGTGGCCTCCCTACTGTTCGGCTTCCCCATCTTCTTCGACGCCGGTCTGGTGGTCATGCTGCCCGTGGTCTTCTCGGTCGCACGCCGACTGGGCGGCAGCGTGCTCACGTACGCGCTGCCCGCCGTGGGCGCGTTCTCCGTGATGCACGTGTTCCTGCCGCCCCACCCGGGTCCGGTCACCGCCGCTACGTTCTTCGAGGCGAACGTGGGCTACATCATCCTGGTGGGCCTGATCTGCGCGATCCCCACGTGGTACGTCTCCTCCTACCTGTTCGGCAAGTTCTCGGGGCGCCGGATCAAGCTCCCGGTCCCCGCGATCCTGGGCCAGGCCGAGGACGTCCGCAACCCTCCTGCGGTGGGCACCGTGGTGGCCATGCTGCTGCTGCCCATGCTGCTGATCTTCCTCAACACCGGCCTGGGCACGCTCGCCAAGTCCGGAGCGGTCTCCGAGGAGACCTCGTCCCAGGCGTGGTTCGAGCTGCTGCGCGCGATCGGTGAGACGCCCATCGCCCTGACGCTCACGCTCATCATCGCCGCGCTGACCATCGGCAAAGCCCGAGGGGTGAGCGGTTCCGCGATCGAGAAGACGTTCGAGTCCGCCCTGGGCCCCGTGTGCTCGGTCATCCTGATCACCGGCGCCGGCGGCATGTTCGGCGGTGTGCTGCGCACCTCCGGGATCGGCAACGCCCTCGAGGACGTGCTCGCGGACCTGGGCATCCCCCTGATCATCGCGGGCTTCCTGATCGCCGCGGTCATGCGCGTGGCGCAGGGTTCCGCCACAGTCGCGCTGACCACGGCCGCGGGTCTGATCGCCCCGGCGGTGCTGGCCGCCGACTACAACGTGGTGCAGCTCGCGGCCATGGTCGTGGCCGTGGCCGCCGGTTCCGTGGTGCTCTCCCACGTCAATGACTCCGGGTTCTGGCTCGTGGGCCGGTTCCTGGAGATGGACGTGCGCACCACGTTCAAGACCTGGACGGTGCTCGAGACCATCATCGGTGTGCTGGGCTTCACGATCGCCGCGGTGATCTTCGGACTCGCAGGCGCGGTCTGAGCCGGCGCGGTGCGTGGCGCCTGTGCAGGGCGTGGCGCCCGTGCGGCACATGATGCCCGCGCGGCGTCGTCGGCCCTGAGGCCCGCATGAACGAACGGCCCGGTCCCTCCGAGAGGAGGGACCGGGCCGTTCGCGTGCGGATCAGTCGGCCTGGGTCGGTGGCACGCGGACCTGCAGGGACTTGTGGTGCATGGTGGTCTCGAACGCCTTGATCCGCCCCAGGGGATCGCCGTCCACCTGGTACTCGATGGGTTCGTGGAACTCCACCCGGACCTTCTTGCCGCTGCGGTAGTCGATCACGGGCAGCTCGTGGCGGTGGCGGAACGCGACCTTGGCAACCATGCCCAGCCAGCCCACGAGCGAGCGCGGGGTCATCACCACGAGGTCCAGCACGCCGTCGTCGATCTTGGCCTCCGGCACCAGGACCAACCCGGCGGTGAGTTCGCCGCAGTTGCACACCATCACGGAGCGCACGAGCTTGGACTCCCAGGGGCCGTCGTCGATGCTGTAGCGCGCCCAGCGGGGCCGGTTGAACAGGTGCCGGAAGCCGGCTTCGCCGTAGGCGGCCCACCCCACGAGGTCCTTGAGGTCGTCCTTGGTGTCGGCCATGATCTGGGCGTCGAAACCCGCGCCGCCCATGACCAGGAAGCGGTGGTCCTCGGTGCGGTCGTCGTCCGTCTCGAGGTGCACGGCCACGGTGTCGATGGCCTTCTGGGACCCGAACAGCGCCACGTCCACGGAGTGGTGCGGGTCCGCGAGGTCCGCCTTGAGGTTGCGCGCCAGCAGGTTGCCGGTGCCCAGCGGCACGAGCCCCAGCGGGATGTCCCCGCCGGCCAGCGACTCGCCCACGGCACGGATGGTGCCGTCACCGCCCGCGGCGAGCACGACGTCCGCGCCCTCCTCGACGGCGCCGCGGGCCATGGAGAACCCGGGATCGTCCACTTCTGTCTCGTAGAAGACGGGATCCGCCCAACCACCCTTGCGGCACGCGATGATCACCGCGTCCCGTGCTGCGTCTGCCTGGGCCTTGATGGGGTTGATCACCACGGCCACTCGCTGGGGTTCCACTGTGTGCTGCGGCACGGGAGTCCCCTTCCTGGATCGTTCGAAAGGCGGCTGTCGGACGCGGCCAGTCTACTGGCGCGCGGGCCGGGCGCCGCCTCCACGTCGGATCGCGCACCCGCGCGTTTCGTTGGATACCCTGGACGGGTGATCGACATCAACGACCTGCGCGCCGACCCTGAGACCTACCGTGCTTCCCAGACCGCCCGGGGGGCGGACGCGGGACTGGTGGACCGCATCCTGGAGGCGGACTCCCGGCGGCGCGGGGCGATCACCGACTTCGAGTCCCTGCGCGCGGAGCAGAACGCGTTCGGCAAGAAGGTGGCCAAGGCCCAGGGTGAGGAGAAGCAGCAGTTGCTCGCCCAGGTCAAGCAGCTCGCCGCGGACGTCAAGGCCGCCCAGGCGGAGGCAGACGCCGCCCAGCTCACCCAGCAGGAGCTCGTGGCCCAGTTCCCCAACCTGATCGTGGAGGGCATCCCATCCGGCGGCGAGGACGACTTCGTCCTGTTGCGCACCGAGGGCACCCCGCGCGACTTCGAGGCCGAGGGCTTCGAACCCCGGGACCACCTGGAGCTGGGGGAGTTGCTGGACGGGATCGACATGGAACGCGGGGCCAAGGTCTCCGGCTCGCGCTTCTACTTTCTCAAACGGGACGTCGCCCGCCTCGAGACGGCACTGTTGCTCGCGGCCCAGGACCTCGCCCTGGACAACGGGTTCATCCCCATGTCCACGCCCAACCTGGTGCGCCCGGCCATCATGAACGGCACGGGATTCGACGTGGAGCACGACGACGAGATCTACCGCGTGGGCAAGGACGACCTCTACCTCGTGGGCACGTCCGAGGTCGCGCTCGCGGGCTACCACGCGGACGAGATCCTGGACCTCAGCGACGGGCCGCTGCGCTACGCCGGCTGGTCCTCGTGCTACCGCCGCGAGGCCGGTTCCGCGGGCAAGGACACCCGCGGGATCATCCGCGTGCACCAGTTCAACAAACTCGAGATGTTCGTCTACTGCCACCCCGAGGACGCCGCCGCCGAGCATGAGCGGTTGCTCGCGTGGGAGGAGCAGATGTTGCGGGCGTGTGGGCTGAGCTACCGCGTGATCGACACCGCGGCCGGGGACCTCGGGACCTCCGCGGCCCGCAAGTTCGACTGCGAGGCGTGGATCCCCACCCAGGGCAAGTACCGTGAGCTGACCTCCACATCCAACTGCACCACGTACCAGGCGCGCCGGCTCAACATCCGGGAACGCCTGCCTGAGACCACGGACGCCCAGGGCAGGACCAAGAAGGGCGGGACCCGCGCGGTGGCCACGCTCAACGGGACGCTCGCCACGACCCGCTGGCTCGTGGCGATCCTCGAGACTCATCAGCAACAGGACGGTTCCGTGGTCGTCCCCGAGATCTTGCGCCCGTACCTGCGCGGCCAGGAGGTCCTGCGCCCGGTCGGGTGACGGGAACTTCACGCTCCCGTCACCGGGCGGTCCATCGCAAGACATGCATCGATGGTGATGTGACACCATGACTGTCATGACTGATATCCAGGCCGGCATCGATGACCGGCACACCGAGGAGAAGGCGCAGAGTGCTGCAGCGGCGTTCGCGCCCATGAAAATGCAGACCCCCCGTTCGAGTTCCTGGACCAGGGAAGAGGGCGTCCGGTACCTCGTGGCGCTGGACGTGGACGGGACCCTCGTGGACCACGACGGCCACATGTCCCGCGGCGTGAAGGACACCCTGCGCGCCGTCGTGGGCGCCGGCCACCACGTAGTGATCGCCACGGGCCGTTCCAAAGGCGCCACGCTGCCCGTGATCCGCCAGGGCCACATCCACTCCGGGTTCGCGGTGTGCTCCAACGGGGGCGTGACCCTGCGATTGGACCCGCAGCTCGAGCAGCGCTACGAGATCACCGACCGCGTGAGCTTCGACCCCTCCAACGCGCTGCGGGCGCTGTCCAGCAAGCTGCCCACCGCCAAGTTCGCCCTCGAGGGCGTGGATGGGCAGTTCTACTCGACCGAACGCTTCCAGGACTCGTCCTTCGGGATCGAGGCCGTGGGCGTGGACCTTCAGGAGCTCTCCGAGATGCCCGCGGTGCGGCTCGTGGTCTACAGCGCCACGGACGCCCCCGGAGACTTCGCCCAGGCCATCGAGCAGGCCGGTCTGCACGGCGTCGCCTACTCTGTGGGCTGGTCCTCGTGGCTCGACGTCGCCGCGAACGGCGTCTCCAAGGCCAGCGCTTTGGAGCAGATCCGCAAGCAGCTGGACGTGGACCCCCCGCACACCGTGGCCATGGGGGACGGGCGTAACGACATCGAGATGCTGCAATGGGCCGCGCGCGGTGTGGCCATGGGTCAGGCACCGGACGAGGTCGAGCAGGTCGCCCGCGAGGTCACCGGCAGCGTGTACGACGACGGCGCCGCGGCCATCCTGTGCACGCTGCTCTGAGCGGGACGTCCGGTTCGGGAAATGCGCGGCGTCGTGGCCGGGTTGCCCGGTGCGGAACTGCGATACTGGAACCGTGTTCGTCCTGACCCTGACCCAGCGTGTGGCGGACGCGTCCCGCCCCGACCCCGCCATGGACCAGGAACTGTGTCGGCGCCTGCGTGACGTGCCCGCGCGCGCCCCGTTCCAGCCCATGGCGCCGGGTGAGGTGCGCGGTCTGACCGAGGACGCCCACGCCGCGGTCGCGGCGGCCATGACCGCCGTGCGCGAGGACCGTTATGCGGTGGGCATCGGCGTGGGGGACGTGTTCCTCACGCGCGTGGACCACGAGGACGGCCGCGTGGCCGTGACCGCCGAGGGGCCGGGCATGAACCACGGTCACCTCGCCGCGCAACCGGGCCGTGACACCGAGCGGGCGGCCGTGCGGGTCAGCGCGGTGGACGCGACGGCCGCGGAGCAGGCCCAGGCGGTGCTCAAGCTCGTGGGTCGGATCGTGAGCGAGCGCAGCGAGGCCGAGTGGCGCGTGGTGGACCTGCTGGTCCCCGGAGCCAGAGGTCAGCAGAAGACCGTGGCCCAGCAGCTCGGGATCACACCCCAAGCGGTGTCCAAGGCCGTGGTGCGCTCCCTGTGGAACGAGGAGTGGCAGGCCCGTCCGGCGGCCGCGACGCTGTTGCGCCTGTGCGAGTGAGCCCTGGGCCAATGAGTACCCGCGCTATGGGCGTCCGAGGCGATGCCCGGTCGGGGAACGGCGGCCGGGTCAGCGGTCGAACACGTCAATGCCTGCTCGCGTGAGCGGGTGGTTGTGGCGTCACCACCACGTGTCCACGGCATAACCCGCGCTCGCGAGGTCCGCTTCCAGGATGGGCAGGCACGGGGACGGCAGCCGCAGTGACCCGGCGACGTCCCGGACGTCGAAGTACCCGGTGAGCCACGTGAAGGCGGGGTGGTCGGTGGCGAGCGCTTCGCAGCGCGCCATGATGTCCGCGACGTCCGCCTCGGGGGCGAAGACCCAGAAGGACTCGAGGTCCGTGAGCTGGAACAGCCCCACGCCGGTGCCTCCGGGCTCCGGGCGGGCGGGATCACCGGGCCGGTCAGAGGGGTCGCGGGGGACCGCGGGCTCCCCGGAACCCCACGCCCGCGCGGGACTGCGTACCCACCCGCCCGACGCCGCGGGGCCGAGTGCCGGAGCCAGGGGATCGAGTTCCCATCGCGGGGCGCGCACGAGCCAGTCCGGTGCGCTGGGCGGGAACAACGGTCCCCCCGGGGGATCGGGCCAGCGGTCCTGCCACGTGGCCCAGCTGCCCTTGTCCACCCGGTCCCAGAAGGCGTCCGCCCCGAGGTCCACGGAGACTTCCGTGACCGTGCTACGCACGTCCGTCCAGTGTTCGGGTGCCGGGTCACCCGGATCCTGCTGGGATTCCGAGGTGTAGGGGCGCGGGACGATGTCCGGGTGCAGGGACGGCTCGGGCGCCGGATCGGTTCCGGCCGCCGACAGCAGCGTGCGCACCTGACCCATGAGGTGCTCGGGGCCCAGGACCTGCGTGGACTCGGTGCCGTGGAAGACGTAGACGTGCCCGTGTTCACGTGCGTGCGGATCGAACACGGGTACCACCTTTCCGAAGCGCAGGGGACCGCCGGGTTCTCGCGGCCGCGTCCCGCAGGATCATCCCACCACGGCCCGCCGACAGGCATAAGCGCCCGCGGTTCCGAGGGGCGCGGGATGCGGAGTCACTGGGCGTGGGGGGCACCGGGCGTGACCGTCACCGAGCCGGTGTGCACGGGTGAGGTCCCCGTGCTCGGTGCGCACACCGACCACGGGGACCCCGGGTGGAGGGGGACGGACTCAGTCGTCCTGCTCGGCCTCCGCGGCGCTGTCGTAGTGGGACTGCTCGAAGCGCTGCTGGGCCTCCACGATGAGCCGCTCCGCGGCCTCCTTGCCGTCCCAGCCCTCGCCCTTGACCCACTTGTTGGGCTCCAGGTCCTTGTAGCGCTCGAAGAAGTGCTGGATCTCCTTCTGCTTGAACTCGTTGACGTCCTCGAGACCCTGGATCTCGTCGTAGCGCTTGTCCGTGGACACGCACAGGATCTTGGCGTCCCCGCCGGCCTCGTCCGTCATGTTGAACACGGCGATGGGCCGGGCCTCCACGATCACACCGGGGACCACGTCCACGTCCAGGATGACCATGGCGTCCAGCGGGTCGCCGTCCTCGCCCAGGGTGTTCTCGAAGTAGCCGTAGTGCGTGGGGTACTGCATGGAGGTGAAGAGTACGCGGTCCAGGCGGAGTCGACCGGTCTCGTGGTCGATCTCGTACTTCACGCGGGAATACCGCGGGATCTCGATGGTGACGTCAAGCTCCATGGTCAAACTCCTCGGGTCGTAGTGCTGTGTGCCGGGCGGTTCGCGCACCCGGGCACCGCGCGGGACAGCGCCGAGCCGCCGCGCGTTCGATCGGATGCTCCCACGATACCGGCCGTGGCCGCGCCGTAGGGCAGCGCCCGCCCGCAGCGGTCCGGTGCTCGGCGTACGACGGCGCTCGGTGCGTTGTCCGTGTCGGGCGGGTACGGGAGAATGAGGGCCATGCCCGCACCCCCACCGAGTACCTCCGTGCGTCGCCGCTCCTGGCCCCTCGCGTGTGCACTGCTCGCGCTCGCGGTGCTCGTCGCGGCAACATTCGCCGTGCCCGCGGTCGTCGCGGAGCTACGGCCGGCATGGCAGCACGCGCAGGACGCGGACGACGCCGCGGCGTCGCCCGATCCCGCTGCGGCCGGTCTGGCGGCAGCGTCCGGGACGGTGGATGCCGAGGGCGTGGCGGAGGCCCTGGACGCGGGTCTGACCGGGGCCCCGGGAACCGTGGCAGCCGCCGTGGCGGTGGCGGGGGAGGACACCGTGGTCGCGGGGCGGTCGCCGGAGCGGCCCATGGTGCCGGCGTCGAACCAGAAGGTGCTGACCGCCCTGGCGCTGGCCGCGACCGTGGACCCGTACGAACGACTGGAGACCACCGTGGTCCGGGGGGATCAGCCGCGCAAACTCGTCCTGGTGGCCGGTGGTGACACCCTGCTCGCTCCGGGCGAGGGGCGGGCGGATGCGGTCAACGGTCATGCGGGACTGGGGACGCTCGCGGAACGCACCGCGCAGGCACTGCGACAGGACGATCCCGACGCCGCGGCCTCCGGGCAGTGGACCGTGGAACTGGACACGGACCTGTTCGCCGGACCGGAGCTGAACCCCGCGTGGGAGGGGGAGGACATCGCCGCCGGGGAGATCACCCGTGTGGCGCCCGTGGCCCTGTATTCCCACCGGGTGCCCACCGCGGACGGCGCGGACCCGGGTTCCCGCGGCGAACGGCCCCAGGACCCCGCGGCCGCGGTCACGCGAGAATTCGCGCGCCAGCTCGAACAGCGCCTGGGCGCAGGGGCGAGCGTCACCGTGGGAGGTGCCGCGAGTGCCCCGGAGGACGCCGTGGGGCTCGCGCGCGTGGCATCCGCGCCCGTGTCCGAACAGAGTGCCTATATGCTCGCGCACTCGGACAATTCCCTCGCCGAGAGCCTCGCGCGGGTCGCCGCGGTGGCCTCCGGACGTGAGGGCAGCGTGACGGGTGTGCAGGAGCTGATCCCGGCCGCCCTGGCCGAGCACGGGATCGACACCGAGGGCCTGCGGGCCGCGGACGCGAGCGGGATGGCGCAGCAGGACAGGGTCAGCCCCACCACACTCGCCCGCGCGGTGGACACCCTGGTCACGGATCCCCGCTACGGTCCGTACGGCCGGGGGCTGCCACTGGCGGGAGCCCAGGGAACGCTCTCGGAGCGCTTCGACGACCCGGCGGAGGCCGCGGCGCGCGGTGTCACCCGGGCCAAGACCGGGACCCTGCTGGACGTCGTGGCGCTGTCCGGGTACGTGCAGCGCGCCGACGGCAGCGTGCTCGTGTACTCCCTGGTGCTCAACGGGGTCAGCGGGGACACCACCCGGGCCAAGGACACCGTGGATCGCACGGTGGCCGCGCTCGCGAGATCTGCGTGAGCCGACCACTCGCGGAACGCGCCGTGCCCCGGGAGTTTCCAGCCTCCGCCCATTCGCGTGACCGCCCGGGTGTGATTGAGTGAGCGCATGAGCCAAGAACTGACATGTCGTTCGCTCGTGGACTGGGACGCAGCCGCCCAGATCGCTGCCAAACTGACCCCGCCGGGCCCCACACCCGGGCCGCGTGAGATGTCCCGCGCCGTGGAGTCCCTGCGCTACTTCGCACATGAATCGGTGCACCACGTCCACGCGATCACGCGTCTGGACGCCGCGGAGAACCTGCGGGACTCCACCGTGCTCGTGGTGGATCGCGCGGGCTGGGCCAAGGCCAACACGCAGACGTTCTCCGTGCTCGTCCAGCCCGTCTTCGACCGGTTGCACGCCAAGGACCCCGGCACGTTCGACGCCGCCCTGCGGGGCGTGGCGCCCACGGCCATCGCCGCGGAGATGGGGGCCCTGGTGGGTTTCCTGTCCGCCAAGGTCCTGGGGCAGTACGACCCCTACGCCGGGCTCGTCTCCGAACAGGCGGCCCGTTCCCATCCCGGGGGTCGGCTCATGTTCGTGGCACCCAACGTGTTGTGGACCGAGCACGAACTCAACGTGGCCCCCGAGGACTTCCGATTGTGGGTGTGCCTGCACGAACAGACCCACCGTGTGCAGTTCGCGGCGGCCCCGTGGCTGCGCGATCACATGCTCGAGCAGATCTCCCGCCTGGGTTCGCTGGACGCGTCCGCGTGGGATCGCCTGCGCGCCGCCGCGGCGTCGATCACGGGCCGCTCCGCCGGCCGCCCGGACGCGGGTCTGGGTCCCATGACCCATCTGCTCACGGACGCCGAACGTGACACGGTCTCCCACGTGACGGCGGTGATGTCCCTGCTCGAGGGTCACGCCAACGCCGTCATGGACGCCGTGGACTCGTCCATCGTGCCCTCCGTGAAGACCATCCGCCGCCGCTTCGACGACCGCTCCGCGACCCACGGCGCCCTGGACCGGTTCATCCGTTCCCTGCTGGGCATGGACGCCAAGATGCGCCAGTACAGCAACGGCCAGAAGTTCGTGGAGTACATCGTGGAGCGTGCGGGCATGGAGCGCTTCAACACGGTGTGGACCTCACCCGAGACCCTGCCCACCGAGGTGGAGATCCACGACCCGCAGGCCTGGATGGATCGCGTCCTGGGTTGAACCCGGGACGTGCTCTCGGGTTTTCCCCCGGTTGTCTGTGCCAAGATGACCGTGTGAGCTCTGAAAACATCAATCAACAGATCCGGCTGTACGGTCAGCCGCTATCAGAGCGTTTTGGCGCCGTGGTGGGGGTCTACGGTATTACGCAGCGCAGGCTGGCCCAGGTCCTGGGCCTGTCCGCGCCCATGCTCTCCCAACTCATCAGCGGCAGACGCATCAAGATCGGTAACCCTGCGGTCTACGAACGCTTGGTCATGCTCGAGGACAGCGCAGGGTCCTCGGACCAGGAGGCTGTCCTGAACAGGGTGGAGGCATCCCAACCGGTGCTGTCCACGTCACAGATCCGCACGCGGATCACCACGGATACGGATGCCGTGTCCGCGCTCGCCTCGGTGGTTCCGGTGGGGGAACTGGAACGCGCCCTGGTCATGCTCGGTGACACCACCCCCGTGCTGAGCAAGGTCCTGGGGATGGCCGAGGAAACGGCGCAGCGCGCCAGGTCCGCCCAGGACTGACGGGGTGCAGCACGGACGGACCGGTCGCCTCCATCCCGTGGTCGCCCGCGCCCGGCGTGCGGTGGCCCGCGCCGTCGACCACCTACCCCGTGAGACGTCGGCCGGGGGAGCGGACGCACGTGATCCGATGCGTCCGGACCCCTCAACGACCCCGCGGGAAACAACTACCGAGCACGCGCGGGCGGGCACTGATCCCCGCCCGCCCCTCGTGCTCGTGGCATGCAGCGGTGGCGCCGATTCCCTCGCGCTCGCCGCAGCGACTGCGCACCTCGCGCGGCGCGGCCGCGTGCGGGTGGGCGCCGTCGTGGTGGACCATGGACTCCAAGAGGGCTCGGCCGAGGTGGCCCGTGACGCGGCGCGCACCGTGCGGGAGCTCGGCCTCGAGCCCGTCGCGGTCGAGCGGGTCACGGTGGTGCGCGAGCACCACGGCCCCGAGATGGCCGCGCGCCTCGCCCGCTACGGCGCCCTCAGCGATGTCGCGCGCCGAACCGGCGCTGCCGCCGTCCTGCTCGGACACACACGGGACGACCAGGCGGAGACCGTGTTGCTGGGCCTCGCCCGGGGCTCGGGAACGCGCTCGCTGTCCGGGATGCCCGAGCGGCATCATGTCGACGACGTGCTGTACCTGCGTCCGTTCCTCAACGTCACGCGCGCCGAGACCGAGACGGTGTGCGCGGCCGAGGGGCTGTCGCCATGGCACGATCCCACCAACGCGGACACTGCACTGACCCGCGCACGCGTGCGCCACGAGGTCCTGCCCTATCTCGAGTCCCAGCTGGGGCCGGGGGTGGGCAGGGCACTGGCCCGCACGGCGTCGGTACTCGGCGCCGATGCCGACTACCTGGACGAACAGGCGTCCCTGGCGTTCGACGCCGCCCTGGTGCCCGCGGCGTCGTCCGGCTCGTCGGTCGTGCTGGACGGTGCCGTCCTCCAGGGGACCCCGGCGGCACTGCGCCGACGCATGCTCGCGAAGGGATGTGTCCTCGCGGGCGGGGAGACGCCCACGTTCGAACGGTTGAGCGCGCTCGAGCAGTTCGCGCTCGGGTACGGGGCGGCCGGGCCGGTGCAGATGGCGGGTAAGGTGGCAGCGTGGCGGCACCGCTCGGACGCGACCCATGCGCGAGGGTGCCTCGAGCTGCGCGGTGAGCGCGGACCTCGCCCGCTGGAGACAAGTCCACCCACGAACGACCCCGGGAGTGCACAGTGAAGGCCGAACACGTCCACGACGACCTGAGCAACGTCCTGTTCACCAAGGAACAGATCGCGCAGAAGGTCCGTGAACTCGCCCAGCAGATCGACCGCGACTACCACGGGCGGGACGTGCTGCTCGTGGGGGTGCTCAAGGGTGCGGTGATGGTCATGGCGGACCTCATGCGCGAGCTCGAGGGGCAGTACCCCATGGACTGGATGGCGGTGTCCTCCTACGGTTCGGGCACCAAGTCCTCGGGCGTGGTGCGCATCCTCAAGGACTTGGACACGGACCTGCACGGCAAGGACGTGCTGATCGTGGAGGACGTCATCGACTCGGGCCTCACACTGTCCTGGCTGCGCACCAACCTGGAGTCGCGCGGACCCGCCTCGGTGGAGATCTGCACGCTGCTGCGCAAGCCCGACGCCGCCAAGACGGACATCGACGTGCGCTATGTGGGCTGGGACATCCCCAACGAGTTCGTGGTGGGGTACGGGTTGGACTTCGCGGAGCAGTACCGCAACCTGGACTGCATCGCCACGCTCGCACCGCACGTTTACGAGTGAGTCGCGCACGGACCCTCACGCCCAGCCAATGTCGGGCAGAGGCGTGTACCGTGGCCCAATCGTGTGCGCTGTGAAAGAACGGACCGCACGCACGGCGTCGCAGCGCCATTCGAAGCGATAGATTGTGCCATACACGTCACGGCCACCGTTCCCCACCCCTCCGCCCCATGGAGACAGGTGCACGAGCGGGCCGTGACGAAACGTGTCACGTCCATGGGAGGATCAACGGCTTGGCCACGGCAAAAAAACCCACGAGTTTCTTCAAGGGTCCACTCTTCTGGATCCTGCTGGCCATTGTGGTCCTGGTTCCCGTGGGCGCCAGCGTGTTCAGCCCCACCTCGTCCCGCGTGGACACCAACGTGGGTCTGGAACTGCTCAGGGACCACAAGGTCGACGAAGCCAAGATCTACGACGGCGAGCAGAAGGTGGAGCTCAGCCTCAGGGACGATCTGAACCGGGACGGCCAGAACCTCGGTAAGGACGTGGAGTTCTTCTACGTCCAGCCCCGCGCGGAAGACGTCGTGCGGACCATGAACGACGCCCAGTTGAGCGGCTTCACGGACCAACCCGTGGAGAACAACTGGTTCCTGTCGCTCGTACGCTTCCTGCTCCCGTTCCTGATCATCCTGGGTATCTTCTGGTTCATCTTCGCCCGCATGCAGACCGGCGGGCAGGCCATGAAGTTCGGCCGGTCCAAGGCCAAGATGTTCAACAAGGAGAACTCCGAGGTCACGTTCGCGAATGTGGCCGGCGCGGATGAGGCCGTCCAGGAGCTCGACGAGATCAAGCAGTTCCTGGTGGAGCACGACCGCTTCACCGCTGTGGGTGCCAAGGTTCCCAAGGGTGTGCTGCTCTACGGCCCTCCGGGTACCGGCAAGACCCTGCTGGCCAAGGCCGTGGCGGGTGAGGCCGGTGTTCCGTTCTACTCGATCTCCGGTTCCGACTTCGTGGAGATGTTCGTGGGCGTGGGTGCGTCCCGCGTGCGCGACCTGTTCCAGCAGGCCAAGGAGAACGCCCCGGCCATCGTGTTCGTGGACGAGATCGACGCCGTGGGCCGCCAGCGCGGTGCCGGTATGGGCGGCGGCAACGACGAACGCGAGCAGACCCTGAACCAGTTGCTCGTGGAGATGGACGGCTTCGACGCCAACACGAACGTGATCCTGATCGCCGCGACCAACCGCCCGGACGTCCTGGACCCCGCGCTGTTGCGCCCGGGCCGTTTCGACCGCCAGATCGGCGTGGATGCCCCCGACATGAAGGGCCGCGAGCAGATCCTGCGCGTGCACTCCCAGAACAAGCCGCTCGCGAACAACGTGGACCTGGCCTCCGTGGCCAAGCGCACGCCAGGGTTCACGGGTGCGGAACTCGCGAACGTGATGAACGAGGCCGCGCTGTTGACCGCCCGCTCCCACGCGCAGCTGATCGACGACCGCGCGGTGGACGAGGCGATCGACCGCGTGATCGCCGGCCCGCAGAAGCGTTCCCGCGTGATGAAGGAACTCGAGCGCAAGGTCACCGCGTACCACGAGGGCGGCCACGCGCTCGTCGCCGCCGCACTGCGTAACACGGACCCCGTCACCAAGATCACGATCTTGCCGCGCGGCCGCGCGCTGGGCTACACCATGGTGATGCCCTCGGACGACAAGTACTCCACGACCCGCAACGAGCTGTTGGACCAGATGGCCTACGCCATGGGCGGTCGCGCGGCGGAGGAGATCGTGTTCCACGACCCCTCCACGGGTGCGTCCAACGACATCCAGAAGGCCACGGACACCGCGCGCAAGATGGTCACCCAGTACGGGATGAGCTCGCGGATCGGCTCGGTCAAGATCGGCGGGGACAACTCGGACCCGTTCGTGGGCCGCGAGATGGGCTCGGGCTCCAAGGAGTACTCGGACCACACGCTGGCCGTCGTGGACGACGAGGTGCGGGCACTGCTCGACCAGGCCCACACCGAGGCACACCAGATCCTGCTCGAGAACCGTCCCGTCCTGGACCGCCTGGCCCTGGAGCTGCTCGAAAAGGAAACCCTCAACGAGGCCCAGATCCAGGAGATCTTCCGGGACGTCACCAAGCGGGACCTGCGCCCGGTGTGGCTTTCCGGGGAGGAGCGCGAGGTCTCCGACATCCCGCCGGTGGTCACGTCCGCCGAACGGGAGGAGGCCCGCCGCAAGAACCTCCAGGACCCCAGCACCATGGCACCGCAGGACCAGGCCGTGGCCGCCAAGCCGGAACACCCGCTCGAGGTGCCCGAGCACCAGGACCCACAACCGGGGACCGACGCCTCCGGCGCGGGCCCGGACGGGCCGTCCGGACAGGAACCGGGCGGTGTGCGGCGGGAGAACCCCTGATGCACGGCACCCACGAGGACGATCCGCACGAGCCGGTGTCGGGGTCCTACGCGGACTACGCCGATGCCCCCCAGCTCGATCCGGCGATCGACCAACCTCGGATTGCGGCCGCGGTGCGCGAAATCCTGTTGGCCGTGGGGGAGGACCCGGACCGCGATGGTCTGCGGGACACCCCGGCCCGGGTGGCACGCGCGTACGCCGAGGTCTTCGCGGGTCTGCACCAGGACCCCGCGGACCTGCTGGCCACGTCCTTCGACATCGGCCACTCCGAGATGGTGCTCGTGCGGGACATCCCGTTCTACTCCACGTGCGAGCACCACCTGGTGCCGTTCCACGGGCTCGCTCACGTGGGGTACATCCCGGGTCCGGAAGGCAAGGTCACGGGCCTGTCCAAGCTCGCGCGGCTCGTGGACCTCTACGCCAAGCGTCCCCAGGTCCAGGAGCGGCTCACCACCCAGGTTGTTGAGGCCCTGAGCGAGCACCTGCACCCGGCCGGGGCGATCGTGGTGATCGAGTGCGAGCACCTGTGCATGTCCATGCGGGGGGTTCGCAAACCCGGTGCCAAGACCGTGACGTCGGCCGTGCGCGGTCAACTGCGTAACCCGGCAACCCGCGCCGAGGCCATGAACCTGATCCAGGCGGGGCACGCGCAATGAGCGCGCCGCACGACGCCGCGAGCTCGCCCGACGGCGTTCGGGCCCACCATGCCGGGCCCGCTCGGCACGCGCTTGGCTGGGGTTCGTTCGACGCGCTGCCCACCGGACGCACACTCGTGATGGGCATCCTCAACGTGACCCCAGATTCGTTCAGTGACGGCGGTCGCCACGACACCGAGGCCGCGGCGGTGGCGCACGGGCTGCTGCTTGCCGAACAGGGCGCGGACATCGTGGACGTGGGCGGGGAGTCCACCCGGCCCGACTCCGAACGGGTGGATCCGCGGGAGGAACAGCGGCGCGTGCTGGCCGTGATCCGCGAACTGAGCGACCGCGGCGTGGTCGTGAGCGTGGACACCCTGCACTCGGACACGGCCGAGGCCGCCCTGGACGCCGGGGCGCACATCATCAACGACGTCTCCGGGACGAACCTGGACCCCCGCATGATCGAGCTGGCCGGGGACCGGGGCGTGCCGTACGTGCTCATGCATTCGCGCGGGACCCCCCAGACCATGACGTCCCTCGCGGACTACGACGACACCGTGACCGAGGTGCTCGCCGAGCTCGAGCAGCTGCGGGAGCGCTGCCTCGCCGCGGGGATCCGCCCGGAGCACCTGATGGTGGACCCGGGGCTCGGCTTCGCCAAGGCGGGGGAGCAGAACTGGGAACTGCTGCGCGCCCTGCCCCGGCTGACCGGTCTCGGCAAGGTCCTCATCGCCGCGTCCCGCAAACGCTTCGTGGGCGCCCTGCTGGCCACGCAGGACGGACCGCGTCCCGTGGCTGAGCGGGACACTGCCACGGCAGCCATCAGCGCACTGTCCGCGTTCGGGGGAGCCTGGGCCGTGCGCGTTCACGACGTCCCGACCACGGTGGACGCGGTGGCCGCGGCCCACGCGTGGTGCGGCGTCGTCCCGGCCGTACTGCACCCCCGGGATATGCGAAACTGAGCCCGCCATGAACACACCCGCCCCTGACAAGAACCATCGCGATCGGATCACCCTCACCGGCCTGGGCGCGGTGGGCTATCACGGCGTGTTCGAGAAGGAACGCCGCAGCGGTCAGCCGTTCTTCGTGGACCTCGTGCTCTCCGTGGACCTGCGACCGGCCGGGACCAGCGACGACCTCACCCGCACCGTGCACTACGGGGAGGTCGCGGAAATGGTGCGGGAGATCATCATCGGGACCCGGTTCCAGTTGATCGAGGCCCTCGCGGAGGAGATCGCGCGGGCGCTCGTGGAGAATTTCCCCGCGGTGGCCGAGCTCGAGGTCACGGTCCACAAACCCAAGGCGCCGATCGACGTGACGTTCTCGGACGTGGCCGTGAGCATCCACCGCCGCCGCGGACACTACGAGGCGGGCGCGGACGGATGACGGCCCGGTGTGTTGTGGCCCTGGGGGCGAACCTGGGGCAGCGGTTGACGGTGCTGCGGCAGGCCGTGCGGGCGCTGGACGCGACACCCGGGATCAGTGTCACGGCGAGCTCACCGGTCGTGGAGACCCGCGCGGTGGGTGGACCGCAGGACTCCCCGGACTACCTCAACGCGGTCGTGGAACTGCGTACCCGGCTCACGCCGTTCGAGGTGCTCGCGGTGTGCCAGAGCATCGAGGCCGAGCACGGTCGCACGCGTGACGTGCGCTGGGGGCCGCGCACCCTGGACCTGGACGTCGTGTGGTTCGAGGACGTCCACAGCGACGATCCGCGTTTGCAGTTGCCGCACCCGCGGGCCCACGAACGCGCGTTCGTGCTCGAACCGTGGGCCCTCATGGATCCGCGGGCCCACCTCGACGGCCGTCCCGTCCGTAAGCTGGCCCGTGAGGCCTCGGACTTCGCGGATCTGACCGTGACCGAGCACCGCGTGCGACCGGAGGTGGGGTCCCCGTGCGATACCTGAACGTGTTGTCCCTCGTGGCGGCCGCCGCGGTCGCGGCGGCCGTGGGGTGGAGCCTCAATCACGTGGTGAGCGGGCAACACCAGAGCCTGCTCATCCTGCCGTGGCTCAGTCTGCTCGCCGAACTCGCGGCCGCGCTCGTGGTGGGGTACCTGGGGCTGCGGTTGCGCGCCTACCGGGACCCCGAACGCGGTGCCGGGCGACGTCGCGACCCGGCTCGGCGCAAACCGTACGATCCCGTGTGGGCCGTGGGCACGGCAGCGGCGGCGCAGGCGATCGCGTACTACGGAGCGCTGACCGCCGGGTGGCACGCCGGGATCGGCGTGGACCAGCTCACCCTGCTCGGGGTGCGTTCCACGCAGGAACCGTTGTGGCTGTGCATCGCCCAAGGCGCGGCGGGGATCGTGCTGGCGGTCGTGGGCTGGATCGTGGAGAAATCGTGTCGGCTCCCACCCGATGACCCCGACGCGGAGGAGGAAACCCCCTACGGTGGACGGCGGGACCCGTACGCCCCAGGAGAGGGAGGATATGCCCGCCACCGATGAACTGTCACCTCCGGGACTGACCTGGCACCGGGCGGCGCCCCAGTACGTTTCCGTACGCCTGATCAGCTCCGCCATCTCCACCGTCGTGTGGACCGCGGTCTTCTCGATCCCCCTGATCCTGGGTCTGCTCGGGACCTGGGGCGACCGCCCGCAGTGGTGGATGTGGGTGCTGTCCGGGATCGTGCTCGGGGTGGGTCTCGTGAACCTGTCCCTGATTCCGCGCCGGGTCCGGGCCATCGGCTACGCGGAGGCACCCACCGAACTGTGGCTGCGCAAGGGCCTGTTCTTCCGCAGCTTGACCGTGGTGCCGTACGGGCGGATGCAGTACGTGGACATCAAGACCGGGCCGGTGCTCAACGCGTTCGGGCTGGCCACGCTCACGCTCCACACCGCGTCCGCGGCCACGGACGCCGTGCTGCCCGGGCTACCCCGCGCGGAGGCAGGCCGGTTGCGCGAGCAGCTCACGGAGCGCGGGGAAGAGCACATGGTGGGGTTGTGATGAGCCCGGACCCGTCCCACCGCTACGCGCAGCCGGGGTCGCCGGCAGACCCGGGCTCCGGTCCGCTCCCCGGGCCCGCCCAGCGCACTGGCACGGGTCCAAGCCCCGGGGCGGACGCCGACGGCGCGTGGCACCGGGTGCACCCGCTCACGCCCTTCGTGCGCAGCTGGCTACTCGTGGTGGCCCTCGCGTGGGGCTTCGGCAACGTGTTCCTGGACGACCTCGTCACGGCGGTGCTCAACGGGGACCCCATCGAGATGGACGTGGGCGGGGCGGTGCAGCTCGCGGGCGCGGGCCTTGCGATCGCGATCCTGTGCGGTGTGCTCGGCCTGCTCATCGGTCTGGGTCTACTCTCGTGGTGGTTCATCCGCTACCAGATCACGGACGAACACGTGCGCCTGCGCACGGGGTGGCTGTTCCGCACGCACCGCCAGGCCCGCCTGGACCGGGTCCAGGGCATCGACATCGAGCGCAAGTTCGTCCCCCGGATCCTGGGTCTCGCGTCCTTGAAGTTCGACGTCGCAGACGGCGGGTCCAGCGTCCTCGAGCTGTCCTACCTTCGCCGCGACCACGCCCGCCAGCTGCGGCAACAACTGCTCGTGGCCGCGCACCACGCGTCGGACGCGCCGATCCCGCACACCGCCCCGGACGCCCACGAGGCGTCGGCCGCTCATGACGGCCAAGCAACGGGGGAGGCGGCTGCCGACCGGTACCGGGATCCGCAGGTCACCCGCCCCGGGCGCGTGGCGCCGTGGGACCGTTCGGCGGCGAGCGCCGTCGTCCCCGCCGTGGACTCCGGCGCGACCGACCGCTACCCCGCGTACCAGGGGAACCCCGCGGCCGGTACGGGCGAGCGCGGCCGGCGCGACACCGTGGACGTGCGGGCCGCCCGGAAGTACGGCCTGTTGGGTGAACAGGACGAGTTGCGGCGCGTGTTCACGGTGCCCACGAGCCGGGTGCTGCTGAGCCTCGTGTGTTCCCCGCCCGCCGTGATCCTGCTGCTCATGGCGGTGGCGGCGGTGATCGCCGCGTTCTGGAACGTCCAGGTGATGCGGGTCATGATCCCCAGTTTCGTCCCCCTGCTGCTCGGCGTGGTCTCCACGGTGTACTCGCGGCTCGAGAAGAGCTGGGGGTTCACGCTCAGCGTGGTCCCCTCCGGGGTGCGCACCCGATCCGGGTTGTTCAACGAGCGCTCCTCCACGATTCCCACGGGGAGGGTGCAGGCCTTGGAGGTCGGTAAACCCCTGATGTGGCGCGGTTTCGACGGCCACCACGTCCGGGTGATCACCGCGGGTAAAGGCGGCTCCGAGGGCACCGAGGGGCTCGGTTCCACGGTGTTGCCCGTGGGCACACTCGAGAACGTGCACGAGATCCTCGACCTCGTGCTGCCGCTCGAACACGCGCCCACCGAGCTCGTGGACCAGGGACTCACGGGGATCGGCGGCTCGGAGGACTTCACCACGAGCCCCCGGAGGGCCCGCTGGTTGGATCCGCTCACGTGGCGTCGCACGGGCTTCGCCTTGAACACGTCCGCGCTCGTGCTGCGGTGGGGCAGACTCGCACGGCACGCGAGCGTGATCCCGCACCACAAGACGCAGTCCGTGGCCGTGACCCAGGGTCCCGTGGACCGGCGGTTGCGGCTGAGTGGTTTCGCGGTGCACGTGACCCCCGGGTCGGTGACCACGTCCGTGCACCACCTGGACACCGCACAGGTCCGCGAGCTGCAGGCACGCCACACGGACCTTGCCCGCGCGGCGCGCGACCGCGTCAACGGTCGGGGCCGCGAACAGCACGCCACTGCGCTGGCCGGCACGCCCGACCCGCGGGGGAGCTGACGCGCGTGCGCTACTCTGTGCGTGCCGTCGTCCCCGTCGAGGAGAATTTCCGTGAGACAACCCAGTGACCGCCCGGGCCGGTTGGGCGTGGGCGTGATCAGTGCCGGCAAGGTGGGCGCGGTGCTGGGCGCCGCGCTGCGGGCCGCGGGACACGCCGTCGTGGGTGTGCACGCGTCCTCCGAACAGAGCCGGGAGCGCGCGGGTGCCCTGTTGCCGGACGTGCCCGTGTTGGACGTCCCCACGATCGTGGAACGCAGTGAACTCGTACTGCTCGCGGTCCCGGACGACCAACTACCAGGTCTGGTGAGCGGGCTCGGTGCCACGGGCGCGTGGCAACCCGGTCAGCTCGTGGTGCACACCGCGGGGCGCTACGGCACGGATGTGCTCGAACCCGTGCGCCGTGCCGGGGGGATTGGCCTGGCCGTGCACCCCGCCATGACTTTCACGGGGCTCAGCCTGGACCTGCACCGGCTCGCGGACTGCAGCTTCGGCGTCACCGCCGCGGCACCCGTCCTGCCCATCGCGCAAGCTCTCGTGGTGGAGATGGGCGCCGAGCCCGTGGTGATCGCGGAAGCGGATCGCCCCCTGTACCACGCGGCGCTCGCCCACGGTTCCAACCACGTGATGACCCTGCTCGGGGAGTCCATGCAAGTGCTCGGGCAGATCGGGGTCACCCACCCGGAACGCGTCCTGGGCCCCCTCGCGCGCGCCACGGTGGACAACGCCCTGGCCTCCGGGGAGGACGCCCTGACCGGTCCCGTGGCCCGCGGGGACGTCGCCACGGTGGCCGCCCACGTCGCCGCCCTACGGGAGCTATCCCAAGATGGGGTCTCCGCCGCCGACGCCGCCCGCTCGCCCGAGCGCGTCACGGCACCCGACGCCTCCGTGCGGGGAGCGCGCCAGGCGGACGCCGGGGAGCAGTTGTTGGCGGGGTACCGCGCACTGGCGCGGCAGACCGCGGCCCGCGCGGCGTCGTCGGGCCGGATCGACGAGACGACCTATCGCGCGGTGCTTGCCGCGCTCGACGGAGAGGAACGCCCGTGACGGGACCCGTGGTGTGCACCACCGTGGCGCAGTTGCGCGAGGAGATCGGGGCGCGCGTGACCCGCGGCGCCCGCACCGTGGGGTTGTTCCCCACCATGGGTGCCCTGCACGACGGGCACGCGCGGATCGCGCAGCGCACGCGTGCGGAGAACGACCTCGCGGTGGTGTCCGTGTTCGTCAACCCGCTGCAGTTCGGTCCCGGCGAGGACTTCGAGAGCTACCCGCGGGACCTGGACGGGGACGTTGCGCGGCTCGCCGAGGTGGGTGTGGACCTCGTCTTCGCGCCGTCGGTCGAGCAGATGTACCCGGACGGGACGCCCGTAGTGTCCGTGACCTCCGGGCGGGCAGGGTCGATCCTGGAGGGGGCCACGCGCCCCGGGCACTTCGACGGCGCCCTGACCGTGGTCAACAAGCTGTTCACGATCGCGGCACCGGGCCCCGCCGCCGAACTGCGGGCCTATTTCGGGGAGAAGGACGCGCAGCAACTGCTGCTCATGCAGCGGATGGTGCGTGATTTCGATCACCCGGTGGAGATCCGTGCGGTGCCCATCGTGCGCTCGGAGCAAGGGCTCGCCCTGTCCTCGCGCAACCAGTACCTCTCCGCCGAGCAGGCCGACCACGCGCTCGTGCTGCACCGGACGTTGCGCGCGCTCGCGGCAGGGGAGCTCACGCTCGAGCGGGCGCGCAGCGCCATCGACGCCGAGCCGGAGGTGCGCCTGGACTACCTCGTGACCGTGGACCCGGGAGATCTTTCCCTCGTGGAACCCGGCCCCGGGACCCTCGCGCTCGTGGCGGCGTGGGTGGGTCCCACCCGCCTGATCGACAACATGCGAATCTGAGCGCGGGCGGTATCCTGGTCCATTGTGACCGAGCAGCCCGAATCCACCGTTCCCGCAGACACCGCCAGCACCGATCCGGAGCTGAGCGCCCACGAGCTCAACGATCAGATGGCCGTGCGCGCCGCCAAGCGCCAGGCAGCGCAGGACGCCGGGATGGCGCCCTATCCCGTGGACGTGCACCGCACCACGACCCTTGCCGCGGTCCGTGAGCAGTTCGGTCAGCTCGAAGCCGGGGAGGAGACCGAGCACGTCGTGACCGTGGCCGGTCGTGTGGTCCACGTGCGCAACACCGGCAAGTTGTGCTTCGCGACCCTCCAGGAGGGGGACGGCACCCGGCTGCAGGCCATGCTCTCCAAGGTCAACGTGGGGGACGAACCCCTCGCGCAGTGGAAGGCCCTCGTGGACCTTGGCGACTTCGTGGCCATCACCGGTCGCGTGATCAGCTCGCGGCGCGGGGAGCTGTCCGTGATGGCGGACTCGTGGACCATGGCCTCCAAGGCCCTGCGCCCCCTGCCCACCATGCATAAGGAACTCAACGAGGAAACCCGGGTGCGGCAGCGCTACCTGGACCTGATCGTGCGCCAGGAGGCCCGCGACGTCGTCCTCACGCGCTCCACAATCACGCGCACCGTACGCCGTGTCATGGAGGAACAGGGGTACGTGGAGATCGAGACCCCCATGCTCCAGCTCGTGCACGGCGGGGCCGCGGCGCGCCCATTCGGTACCCACCTCAACGCGTTCGACCAGGACATGACGCTGCGTATCGCTACCGAGCTGTATCTCAAGCGCGCGGTCGTGGGCGGTATCGACAGGGTTTTCGAGATCGGCCGGGTCTTCCGTAACGAGGGTGTGGATTCCTCCCACAGCCCGGAATTCACCACGCTCGAGGCGTATGAGGCCTACGCCGATCAATTCGTGATGGCGCAGCGGATCCAGGAGATCATCCAGGAATGCGCCCGCGCGCTTGGTGTGGACGGGGTGGACACCGAGGACGGCCGCATTGATTTGTTCGGGGAGTGGGCATGGGTTTCCGTGTATCCGGGGCTGTCCGAGGCCGTGGGACGGGAGATCACCCCGGACACGGATGTCACGGAACTGCGAAAGATCGCCGCTCAGCGCGATATCCAAGTGAATCCTGCATGGGACGCACAGAAACTCGTCATGGAACTCTTCGAGGAAATCGTGGAGCCCACCCTGATCCAACCCACGTTCGTGTACGACTACCCGCCGGCCGCACAACCGCTCGCCCGGCCCCACCGCGAGAAGCCGGGGTTGATCGAGGCGTGGGACCTGATCATCGGAGGGATGGAGCGTGGCACCGCGTTCTCCGAGCTCGTGGACCCGGTGGTGCAGCGCGACCGGCTCACGGAGCAGTCCCGGCTCGCCGCGGCGGGGGACGACGAGGCCATGCAGCTGGACGAGGACTTCCTGCGGGCCCTCGAATACGGCGCGCCGCCCATGGGCGGGCTCGGCCTGGGGCTGGACCGGCTCATCATGCTGTTCACCAACCTGGGCATCCGGGACACCATCCTCTTCCCCCTCATGAAGCCCGAGTGAACCGGCCCGGCGCAGTACCGCGTCCAGCCGCCGTCCAGTCCTGGAGAGGATGATCACCGTCATGGATTACCTGGCCGTCTTCGTACCCTCACTCGGTGTGGGTGTGGTCTTCTACCTCGTGATGCGCTGGTTGCTGCGCGGGGACAGGACCGAGCGCAGTGCGCAGGCACAGGCCCGCGACGACGCCGAGCAGTGGTACCGCTCGGTACGCGAACGCGAGGGGGACAAAGTCCCGTTCGGATATCAGGAGGATAAGCCCCGGCAACAACGGGGTCTGGGCTTACGCAACAGCATTCCTATTCGTGAATCCCCGGAAGATCCCAATAGACCGTGATGACAATTATTCGAATATCTGCCATGATAGGACCGTGAATCCGCGGTCCCTGCATTTCATTCCGGGGACGTTCCCATGGGTGAATCCGAACAGTTTCCATGAGGAATGGAGATCGGAATCACACGGGGGACAAATTCCTGTGTTTCACCCCACAGCATGAATTTGCTAGCGCGAATAATTGATCGACGAGCCCGTAGGGCGTTTGGAGGAGCTGGAGCATGGCTCAGACCGTGAAAATCATTCTTGAAGACGATATCGACGGCGGCGAGGCCAATGAGACCGTGCGTTTCGGTCTGGACGGCGGCCAGTACGAGATCGACCTGAGCTCGGCCAACGCCACCAAGCTGCGCGACGCCCTGCGTCCCTACGTCGCGGCCGGTCGCCGCGCGTCCGCCAAGAGCGGGCGCAGCCAGAACACCACCACGCGCCCGAACCGCTCGGGCAACCCCGAGACCCCCAAGATCCGCGCGTGGGCCAAAAAGCAGGGCCTGCAGGTCTCGGACCGCGGCCGCATCCACCAGGACATCCAGGACAAGTACTACGCCGCTCACAACGACTGAGTTCGTAGCACACCCCGGCATCACGGCCGGAACACGCCGCAACAGGCGTGTTCCGGCCGTTGTCGTCGGTACCGGGGAGCACGGGACGGGGAGTTGCGAAAGGCCCCCCGGGGGGAATTTTGCTGAGGGCTGGATACCGTGCGCCAGTGGCGAACAGTGCCGGAAACGCCGCGCGGGATGCCTAGCATCGTTGACAGAGATCAATGAAGGAGTATCCATGTTCGAACGCTTCACCGACCGCGCCCGCAGGGTCGTCGTGCTGGCCCAGGAAGAGGCCAGGATGCTCAACCACAACTACATCGGGACCGAGCACCTGCTGCTCGGCCTGATCCACGAGGGTGAGGGCGTCGCCGCCAAGGCCCTCGAGTCCATGGGCATCACCCTGAGCGCCGCCCGCGAGCAGGTCCAGGACATCATCGGCCCGGGCCAGCAAGCGCCCTCGGGTCACATCCCGTTCACGCCCCGCGCCAAGAAGGTGCTCGAGCACTCGCTGCGCGAGGCCCTGCAGTTGGGGCACAACTACATCGGGACCGAGCACATCCTGCTCGGGATCATCCGCGCCGGCGAGGGCGTGGCCTCCCAGGTGCTCGTCAAGCTCGGCGCCGATCCCGGCAAGGTCCGCGCCACGGTGCTGGAACTGATCTCCGGTTACCAGTCCGGCAACGCCGGCGGGGAGAAGGAAGCCGCCGGTGTCGGCACCGGTGGCCGCGCCGAGGGCGCTCCCGCGGGTTCGGCCGTGCTGGACCAGTTCGGTCGCAACCTCACCGCCGCCGCGCGCGAGTCCACGCTGGACCCCGTGATCGGGCGCTACCGCGAGATGGAGCGCGTGATGCAGGTGCTCTCCCGGCGCACCAAGAACAACCCGGTGCTGATCGGTGAACCCGGTGTCGGTAAGACCGCAGTCGTGGAGGGCCTGGCCCAGGCGATCGTGCGCGGGGACGTCCCCGAGACGCTTAAGGACAAGCAGCTCTACACGCTGGACCTGGGATCGCTCGTGGCCGGTTCCCGTTACCGCGGTGACTTCGAGGAACGCCTCAAGAAGGTGCTCAAGGAGATCCGTACGCGCGGGGACATCATCCTGTTCATCGACGAGATCCACACGCTCGTGGGTGCGGGTGCCGCGGAAGGCGCGATCGACGCCGCGTCGATCCTCAAGCCCATGCTGGCGCGCGGCGAGCTGCAGACCATCGGTGCCACCACGCTGGACGAGTACCGCAAGCACATCGAGAAGGACGCCGCCCTCGAACGGCGCTTCCAGCCCATCCAGGTGGACGAGCCCTCCGAGGCCCACGCCGTGGAGATCCTCAAGGGCCTGCGCGACAAATACGAGGCGCACCACCGCGTGTCCATCTCGGACGACGCGCTGGAGGCCGCGGTGCACATGTCCGCGCGCTACGTCTCGGACCGGTTCCTGCCCGACAAGGCCATCGACCTGATCGACGAGGCCGGTGCACGTCTGCGCATCAAGCGCATGACCGCGCCGCCGGAGATCAAGGCCCTGGACCAGAAGATCGCGGACACCAAGCGTGCCAAGGAAGCCGCGATCGAGGGCCAGGACTACGAGAAGGCCGCGTCCCTGCGCGACACCGAGCAGAAGCTCATCGCCGAGCGCGACGAGAAGGACACCGCGTGGCGCGAGGGCGACGACCAGATCTCGGAGGTGACCCCGGAGGTCATCTCGGACGTCCTGTCCGCCTCCACGGGTGTGCCCGTGTACAAGCTCTCCGAGGAGGAGTCCGGGCGGCTGCTGCACATGGAGGACGAGTTGCACAAGCGCGTCATCGGGCAGAACGAGGCCATCAAGGCCCTGTCCCGCTCCATCCGCCGTACCCGAGCTGGTCTGAAGGACCCGCGCCGCCCGGGTGGCTCGTTCATCTTCGCCGGGCCCACTGGTGTGGGTAAGACCGAGCTGGCCAAGGCGCTCGCGGAGTTCCTGTTCGGTGACGAGGACGCCCTGATCACGCTGGACATGTCCGAGTACCAGGAGAAGCACACCGTCTCCCGGCTCTTCGGTGCCCCTCCGGGCTACGTGGGGTACGAGGAGGGCGGTCAGTTGACCGAGAAGGTCCGTCGCAAGCCGTTCTCCGTGGTGCTGTTCGACGAGGTCGAGAAGGCCCACCAGGACCTCTTCAACTCGCTGCTGCAGATCCTCGAGGACGGTCGCCTGACCGACTCGCAGGGCCGTGTGGTGGACTTCAAGAACACCGTGATCATCATGACCACGAACCTCGGTACCCGGGACATCTCCCGCACGGTTCCCGTGGGCTTCCAGGCCAGCGGGGACGCGGCCACGTCCTACGACCGAATGCAGGCCAAGGTGCAGGAGGAGCTCAAGGAGCACTTCCGTCCCGAGTTCCTCAACCGCGTGGACGAGATCATCGTGTTCCCGCAGCTGAGCGAGAGTGAGATCGTGCAGATCGTGGACCTGTTCGTGGCGCGCCTGCAGCGGCGGTTGCGTGAGCAGGACATGTCCATCTCGCTGTCCGACGCCGCCAAGCAGTTGCTCGCCAAGAAGGGCTACGACCCCGCGATGGGTGCCCGGCCGCTGCGCCGGACCATACAGCGTGAGATCGAGGACCAGCTCTCCGAGCGGATCCTGTTCGGCGAGATCGCCTCGGGCGAGAAGATCTCGGTGGACGTCGAGGGTGAGGGCGACGGCGCCACCTTCACCTTCTCCTCCACGCCCATGTCCGAGCTCTCCGACGACGAGATCCGGGAGATCGAGAACACCCCGGCGTTCTCGGACGACGCCGACAGCCAGTCGGGCAAAGACGTGCCGCGCTCGCCCCACTCGGGGCCCGACAGCGGCGGGGGAGCGGCCCAGGCGCAGGCCTGAGCCACCCCGCGCGGTGCCCGGCACCGCGGCGCCTCCGCGAGCGGGCGGCGTCGTCGACCACAACGGTCGGCGGCGCCGCCCGCTCGCGTTCGAACGGACGCGTACAGTCGTGGGCATGGTAGAGATCCGCATCCGCCCCGCCCGGACCTCGGACGTCCACGGCATCAAGGAGCTCGTGGCGCCCATGGCGGCCGAGCGCATCCTGATCACCAAGGACACGGTGACGTACTTCGAGAGTATCCAGGAGTTCGTGGTTGCGGAGGACGACGCCGGGAACCTCGTGGGCTGCGGGGCCTTGCACGTGATGTGGGAGGACCTCGCGGAGGTGCGCACCCTGGCCACGTCCCCCGCGGCGCGCGGTCATGGCGTGGGCGGGCGGATGATCGAGGAACTGCTGGCCCGTGCGGCTCGGCTCGGGGTCGGCCGGGTTTTCTGCCTGACCTTCGAGGTGGCGTTCTTCGCGCGGCACGGATTCGCCGTGATGGAGAACCAGGAGACCATCGAGCCCGAGGTCTTCGCAGAGCTGTTGCGTTCCCACGACGAGGGCGTCGCGGAGTTCCTGGACCTGGCCCGGGTCAAACCCAACACGCTGGGCAACACGCGGATGATCCGCGCGATCACCCCGGAAGGCTGACCGCGCCGTCGTCCGACCTGACTCGTGCCACTTGAGAGCTCCTGGCTGACTTGGCCGGTGTTGTCGCTGGTCAGGGTCCTGTGGCGGGGGTCGGCGACACACTAATCGGGTGGGTAGGGTCGGACCGTGGTGTTCGTGCGTAAGGTCCGGACGGCGTCGGGGGCGACGGCGGTGCAGATCGCTGAGCGCCGGGGCGGGCGGGACAAAGTCCTCGAGCACCTGGGCTCAGCGCACACCGAGGCCGAGCTGACCGCGCTGTTGGAGGCCGCCCGGGTGAAGATGCACCCGGGTCAGGGCGAGCTCGACCTGAGCGCGGGCGCGGTGCCGGCGGGGCAGTCGGTGATCACCGGCAAGTGCAGCGCACTGCTGTGGCACGTGCTGACCAGCGCGTACGCCAGGTTGGGGTTCGATGCCCTGGGCGATGAGGCGTTCAAGGCGCTGGTGCTGGCGCGGATCGTGGAACCCACGAGCAAGGCCGACTCGCTGCGGGTGCTGGACGAGCTCGGTGTGCCGCACGCGTCGCTGCGCACGATGTTCCGGTGCCTGGCCCGGGCCCAGGAACGCGGCTACCGCGACCAGGTCGCCGCGGCGTGCTTCGCCCACGCCGCCGGGCACGGGGACCTGTCGCTGGTCCTGTACGACGTAACCACCCTCTACTTCGAGGCCGAGCAGGAGGACGAGCTGCGCAAGGTCGGCTATTCGAAGGAGCGGCGCGTGGACCCGCAGGTCGTCGTGGGGCTGCTCGTGGACCGTGCCGGGTTCCCGCTGGAGGTGGGGTGCTTCGAGGGCAACAAGGCCGAGACCGCCACGATCCTGCCGATCATCGAGCAGTTCCAGCAGCGCCACAACCTGGCCGACATCGTGGTGGTCGCCGACGCGGGCATGCTCTCCTCATCGAACCTCAAGGAGCTGGATGCGGCCGGGTTGCGGTTCATCGTCGGCTCGCGGGTCACCAAGGCCCCCGGCGACCTCGCTTCTCATTTCCGGTGGCACGGGGATGCGTTCACCGACGGACAGATCATCGACACCATCACTCCACGGGTGGCCACCACCAAGGCGGCCTCGGTCAACGACGTCACCAAGCGCGCCGAACCCGTGTGGGACCCCGCGGTGCACGATCGGTCGTGGCGGGCGGTATGGGCGTACTCCGTCAAGCGCGCCGCACGGGACCGGGCCACCCTCACCCTGCAGGAGAACCGCGCCAAGGCGGTCATCGCCGGCGAGAAGCCAGCCCGCACACCGCGGTTCGTGAAGACGGTGAACGGCTCGACGCGCCTGGACGAGGACGCCCTGACCCGCGCCCGCAGCCTGGCCGGGCTGAAGGGCTACGTCACCAACCTGCCCGTCACGACCATGCCCGCAGCGGAGGTGATCGCCTCCTACCACTCGTTGTGGCAGGTCGAGGCCTCGTTCCGGATGAGCAAGACCGACCTGCGGGCCAGGCCCATGTTCCACCACGACCGCGATGCCATCGAGGCCCACCTCACCATCATCGTCACCGCCCTGGCCGTCGCCCGTCACCTGCAGGATCAGACCGGGATGAGCATCAAGAAGATCGTCCAGGCCCTACGCCCGCTGCAACAGGTCACCGTCGTCATCGCCGGTCACCCCCACGTCGCCGCCGACCCGCTGACCGGCAGCCAGCGAGATCCTCACCGCCACCGGCACCGAATGGCCAACACACTAAATTGGCACGACTCGGGTCACCCCGGAAGGCTGACCGCGCCGTCGTCCGAGGTGGCCAGACCGTCCGCGAGCAGTCCGTTCAACGCACGCTCCCGTTGTTCGGCGGGCGCGGGCAGCCGCCACAGGGCCCCGAGCCGTTCGATCACCACAGCGGGCGGGGCCGCGTGCTCCCCGGCGATCTGTTCCGAGCCCGCGAGGTCCGTGAGCAGCAAGTGCGCGGGCACGGGCTCGTCCGCGGCGCGCAGCACCGCCATCATGGCCCCGCGGACCTGGCGGTCCGTGCCGTGCCACAACTGGCCCCTGGGCGTCTCCTGCGCGGGAGGGCTGCCAGCCGCGACCCACGCGCAGTCCCACCGCACGGGGCACTCGTCGCAGCGCGGGGAACGCGTGGTGCAGATCAGTGCCCCCAGCTCCATCACGGCCTGGTTCCACGCGACCGATTCCGCGACGTCCTGCGGCAGGACGTCCTGCGCCAACCGGGTCTCCGCCGCGGTGAGGGAACGGGACGGCAGGGCCCGCCCGGAGAACACCCGGGCCTCGACCCGGCGGATGTTCGTGTCCACGACCGTGTGGCGCTGACCGAACGCGAACACGGCCACTGCCGCCGCGGTGTACGCGCCGATCCCGGGCAATGCCAACAGCTGTGCGTGGTCCTCGGGCACCCGCCCGTCGTGCTCTACGGCGATGTTCTGGGCAGCCGCTTGCAGCCGCAGCGCGCGGCGCGGGTAGCCGAGCCTGTCCCACGCGCGCAGGACCTCCGCGGGCGACGCCGCCGCGAGATCGCCCGGTTCCGGCCACTGTTCGAGCCACCGGCGCCACACCGGCAGGACGCGCCCCACCGGGGTCTGCTGCAGCATGATCTCGCTCACGAGAACCTGCCACGGTGTGCGTTCGGGCGCGCGCCACGGCAGGTCGCGGGACGCCCGCCGGTACCACTCGATCACGGCTGCGTGAATGCCGTGAAGTCGCTCGTTGCGGGCTGGTGTGCGGCTCGAGTTCATAACTGTCCACGGTAGCCTGGAGACCATGGCTTCCGGTTCCGAACAGCACGATCCCCCCACGTCCCCCGCGGAATCCGCAGACACCGGGGGCAGGCTCCCGGAGCACGTCTACCGGCGACGCCGCATGGTCGCGCTCGCCGTGATCGTCGCCCTGGTCCTGGCCCTGCTGTGGGCAGTGGTCTCGGGCGTGCGCGCACTCACGGCACCGGACGCCGACGGCACGAATGCCACGCAGCAGCCCGACGCCGCGGCGCAGCCGAGCACGGATCCGCAGAACAAGTTCGCGGACTTCACTGCCCGGCCCACACCGTCCGGGTCTGGTGCACCCGGCGCGTCCGGCAGCCCGAGTGCGAGCAGTACGGCGGCGCCGGAATGCGGCGCGGATCTGGCGGTGAGTGCTGCGACCGACGAACAGAGTTACGCGGCGGGCCAGAACCCGGTGCTCGAACTGACCCTCGAGAACAAGGGCCAGCATCCGTGCCGCGTGGACGCCGGTAGCAATCACATGGCCTTCGTGGTGACCTCCGGCGCGGACACCGTCTTTGATTCACGGCACTGCGCGGCAGCCGGTGAGGACCGTCAGATCACCCTGGACACGGGGCAGAAGGAGACCGCACGGCTCACGTGGAACCGGGTGCGCACCGCGGAGGGCTGCCCGGCCGGCCAGTCCGAGGCGCTCGCCGGGTACTACAACCTCACGACGTCGCTCGGGGACGTCGCGAGCCAGCAGGCCGTTTTCAGCCTGCAGTGAGTGGGCGACGGGCGGCTCGCGGCTCGCGCAGATCCACTGGCGACGGCGGTCCCGGGGCTCGCGCGGCCGGCTGGCGGCCCTCGAGGTGACCATCGGTGGGCGATGCCCGGGCGGTGCACGGGACGCGTCCGCGACCGGGCCACCCGGACTGCTACATGAACCGTTCCAGCAGGCTCGTCTCGGCCGTACGGGACAAGGACTCGCGTACGGTGCGGGCACGCTGCTCGCCGATGCCCTCCACGGACATCAGGTCCTCGAGGTTCGCGGCCATGAGCGACTGCAGGCCGTCGAACTGGGCCACGAGCCGTTTCGCCACCGCACGCGGCATGGACTTGATGCCCTCGAGCAGCCGGTAACCGTGGGGGTGCAGGTCCACCTCCAAGTTGCCCTGCGGCCCGGTGAGACCCGCGGCCACCGCGACCCGCTGCAGATCGATCAGTTCGGTGGACGACAACCGGGCGAGCCGGTCCAGGGACTCCGCGATCACCTCGGGCGTCGTGGCCTCGGGCAGGTAGTCCCGCAGGACTACGCCGGGCCCCGGTCCCGTCCCGGCCGTGAGCTCCTCGAGCTGCAGGGAAATCAGACGCCCGTCCGAGCCGAGTTCCAGGACGTACCACCCGATCTCGTCCGAGATCCTGCGCACCATCTCCATCCGCTGCAGCGTCAGGGCCACGTCGCGGGCGGTCACCGCGGCTTCGATCTCGAGCGCCGAGAGGCTGCCCAGGACCTGCTCGAGGCGGTTGCTGTAGTGCTCCAGGGTCTGCAGGGCCTGGTTCGCGCGGGCCATGATGGCCTGGGAACCGTCGATCGCGTAGCGGTAATCGGCCACGTAGATCGTGATGACGCTCATGGACTGGCTGACCGAGATCACGGGAACACCGGTCTGCTTGGCGGTGCGCTCGGCGGAGCGGTGACGCGTGCCGGACTCCTGGGTGCGGATGGACGCGTCCGGCATGAGCTGGACCCCGGCCTTGAGGATGCGGGTGGCTTCCTTGTCGCACACGATCGCCCCGTCCATCTTGGCGAGTTCGCGCAACTTGGTGGGGGTGAATTCGGTGTCGATGTCGAACCCGCCCGAACACAGCGACTCCACGGAGCGGTCGAATCCGAGCACGATGAGCGCGCCCGTGCGGCCCCGGAGGATGCGCTCCAGCCCCGTCCTCAGTTCGGTACCGGGGGAGACCCTGGCCAGGGTCCGTCTCAGGGCAGTCTCGTGCGATTTCACCACGGCCTCATTCTATGTGCGCTCGCCCCGCCCAAAGGCCAACATGCCCCGCGTGGCATGTGTGTTTGGACTCGGCCCTACGGCGTCGGACTCAGCCCTGCCGCGGCGGGAAGAGCAGCTCCATGGCCTGTGAGACGGTGGTGACCTCACGCACGGAGAAGCCCGGAGGGATCTTGCCGGGTCCGTTGGGGGATGCCGGGACCACGGCGTGGGTGAAGCCCAGCCGGGCGACCTCCTGGATCCTGCGGTTGATCTCGGGTACGGGGCGGACCTCACCGGCCAGTCCGATCTCCCCGAAGCACACGAGCCGCTGGGGCAGCGGTCGATCCTGGGCGGCGGACGCGAGCGCCATGCACACCGCGAGGTCCGTGGCGGGTTCGGTGAGCCGCACACCGCCCACGGTGGACACGTAGCAGTCCATGGTCGCGAGGGCCACGCCCGCCCGGCGCTGCAACACCGCGAGCAGCATGGCCACCCGGGAACCGTCCAGGCCGGAGGTGGCCCGTCGGGGTTGCGCGGTGCTGGACTTGTCCAGCAGGGCCTGGACCTCCGCGAGCAGCGGCCTGCGCCCCTCCACGGTGACGCTCAGACATGTTCCCGCGACCGGGACGGGGGTGCGGGAGACGAACAGGCCGGACGGGTCCGAGACCGAGCGGATACCGTTCTCCTCGAGATCGAAGCACCCGACCTCGTCCGTGGGGCCGAACCGGTTCTTCACGGCCCGCAGTAGGCGGATGCGCGAGTGTTTGTCCCCCTCGAACTGACACACGACGTCCACGAGGTGTTCGAGCAACCGGGGACCGGCGATCGAACCCTCCTTGGTCACGTGGCCCACGAGCAGGGTGGTCATGTTCCGGGTCTTGGCGGCGTGGATGAGGCTCGCCGCGACCTCCCGCACCTGGCTCACCCCGCCCGCCGAACCCTCGATCTCCGGGCTCGCGAGGGTCTGCACCGAGTCCACGATCAACAGTTCCGGTTTCAAGTCCTTGACCTGCGCGAGCGCCGCGGAGAGGTCGGTCTCCGCGGTGAGGTACAGCTTTTCCGAGAGGGCATCGATGCGCTCGGCCCGCAGTTTGACCTGCGCCGCGGACTCCTCCCCGGTCACGTACAACACGGTGCGGGGATCGGGCCCGCCCGCCACCTTGGCGGCTGCGTCCAGGAGCAGCGTGGACTTACCCACGCCGGGTTCCCCCGCGATCAGGATGACCGCACCGGGCACGAGTCCGCCGCCCAGGACGCGGTCGAACTCGGTGACGCGCGTGGGGGTGAAGCGGGCCACCGAGGAATCCACCTGGCCGATGGGTTGAGCGGGCACCGCCACGCTGGCCGCGGCCCGGGTGCGCCCGTGTTCCAGGTTCGTGGAGATCTCCTGCACGGTGCCCCAGGACTGGCACTCACCGCACCGGCCCACCCATTTGGCCGTGGTCCAGCCGCATTCCGTGCACCGGTAGGAGACGGACGGCTTCCTGGTCTTCGCGCTCATGCTGTCACCGTAGGGGGCGGATCTGACGCGCATAAGCGGCACGGATCCATGGCTCGGTCACCGACCGCCCAGCGTGGGCAGGTACCGGATCGCCTCCTCGTGGGTGAGACCGGTGGACTCCAACAGGTCCACGACCAACGGACGGATCAGCAGCACGAGTGCCTCGCCCTCCATGGTCCGCACCCCCATGAGCCCGGGTTCCAGGCGACCGGCCACGGAGATCAGTTCATTGCGCGTCTGGCGCAGGTAGCTTTCACGGGTCTGGGGATGACTCGCGGAGAACGTGTGATCCAGGCTCAGGATGGCGTCGGAGAGATCGGCGAGGGCCTCGGAGAGGGAGGCCACGGCGTCGTCGGACAGGGAGACGCGGTTGAGGACGGACGCGAGGCGGCGTGCGAACACGCGCGAGTTGCGCACGGCGAGGTCCACGTACCGGATGCTCTCGCTCAGGTCGTCGATCTCGCGGCGGTGCCGGCGGTGCAGAGGGGATGCGTGGGCGATCTCCCGGGAGGCCGTGAGCCCCGAGCGCACCGAGTCCACGAGCGGCTGCGTCTGACGAGCCCGCACGAGGGCGTGCCACGCGAGGCGCGAATCGGTGTCCGAGACCGCACGGGAGCAGTCCGTGAGCACCTGGGTGAACTCCACGATGAGCTTGCTGAGGTCCTGGCGCGGTTCGCGGCGCGGGTCTTGGGGAATCACGTACGCGAGGAGCAGCGCGCACAGGCACCCCACCACGGCGTCGAAGGACCGCGCGAACACGCCGTCCTGCGATGGCGGGAGGAGCACCACCAGCACGGACTGCAGCCCCATCTGCGTGGTGAAGATCGCGCCGTTGTCAAGGAACCGGGCGAGCAAGAGGGACAGGAGCAACACGAGGGCCGCTTGCCACTCACCATGGCCCAGGACCTGGATGAGCAGATCGCCCATCACGATCCCCAGGGTGCACCCGATCGAGACCTCCAGCACCCGGCGGTAGCGCAGCCCGCCCTTGGCGTACCCCAGGGACACGAGCGCGGCGGTCGCGGCGAAGATGGGGCCTTGATGGCCCAGCAGCCGTTCCGCGATCACGTACGCGCCAACGGCCGCCACGGTCATCTGCACGGCCTGGAAGAAACCGGACGTCATGCGTGCCCAGCCGGAGCGCCCGCGCTTGCCCACGACCTCGGGAACACGACGGAATCGGGAGCGGTACGGAGCTGCTTCCGAGGACGTCATGGCTCCCATCCTAGGCGGGCGCCTCGGACGGACGCGTACCGCGCGGGACGCGTGACCGGGCGGCGCCGTGGCCAGGGGTGGCGCCGGTCACAGGGGTTGTTAACCGCCAGTTCACCTTCCCGGCCGCATCTGTCAATATCGCCTGCCTACGGTAATTCTCGGGCGCGCTGCGGACGCAGCGGCGTTGGACTCCAAGATCCGGTTGTCCGCACCCACCGGGCTCCCCGGTTCACGCTTTCGAAGGGAAATACAATGAAGGTTTCGCATGTCGGCCGTTCGGCCGCAGTCCTGGCCATTGGTGCCCTCGCTCTCACCGCTTGCGGTTCCGACAACGCCACCGGCAACACCAACAGCGGCGGGGGCTCGGGCGAGAGCAGCGGCGTGTCCGGAACGCTGACCGGCATCGGGGCATCCTCCCAGCAGGCCGCCATGACCGCGTGGCAGAACGGCTTCCAGTCCGCTAACAGCGGCTCCACCGTGCAGTACTCCCCGGACGGCTCCGGCGCCGGGCGCAAGGCCTTCCTGGCGGGCGGCGCGAACTTCGCCGGCTCGGACGCCTACCTCTCCGACGACGAGGTCGAGCAGGCCAAGCAGCAGTGCGGCCCCGACGGCGCCATGGACCTCCCGGTCTACATCTCCCCGATCTCCGTGGCGTTCAACCTGCCCGGTATCGAGTCCCTGAACCTGGACGCCCCCACCATCGCCAAGATCTTCAAGGGTGAGATCAAGCGCTGGAACGCGGAGCAGATCAAGCAGCAGAACCCGGACGCCGATCTCCCGGACACCCCGATCACGGTGGTGCACCGCAGCGATGACTCCGGGACCACCGAGAACTTCACCGACTACCTGCACGAGGCCGCTCCGCAGGAGTGGACCAAGGACCCGGCACAGGCCTGGCCCTCCGAGTACGCGGCGGAGAACAACAAGGGCACCTCCGGCGTGGTCTCCACGACCTCCGGCACCGAGGGCGCCGTGACCTACGCGGACTCCTCCGCCGTGGGCGATCTCGGCACCGCCGCGATCAAGGTGGGCGACCAGTACGTGACCCACTCGCCCGAGGCCGCCGCCAAGGCCGTCGAGGTCTCCGCCCAGGCCGAGGGCCGCGGCGAGCACGACCTCGCGATCAACATCGGGCGCGACACCAAGGAATCCGGTGCGTACCCGCTCGTGCTGATCTCCTACCACATCGTGTGCTCCCAGTACGACTCCCAGGAGACCGCGGACCTGGTCAAGGCCTTCGAGAACTACGTGATCTCCGAGGACGGACAGAAGGCCGCTGCGGACTCCGCCGGTTCCGCCCCGCTGAGCCAGACCCTGCGCGACCAGGCCAAGGCGGCCGTGGACTCCATCACCGCGAAGGGCTGATCCGCCCCGACGACGTGTGAGTGCGGCGCCGGCGTGTCATCGCGCGTCGGCGCCGCAGCCACGCACGCGGTCATCTCGGACCGCCACGTCCTACGCTGGCCGAATTCACCGCTCAGCTCGTTCCACACCTTGATCGAAGGGACTGGTTCATGTCCACCACCATCAGCGCCCAGAAACCGGGGACCCGCCAGTCCTCGGCCGGACGTGCCGGTGACTCCGTCTTCTCCGGACTCAGCCTGGCCGCCGGCATCCTGATCTTCGCGGTGCTCGCGGCCGTCGCGCTATTCCTGTTGCTGCAGGCGCTGCCCACGTTCGCCGCCCCCGCCGAGGAGATCACCGGTGGGCAGGGCTTCTTCCACTACATTTGGCCGCTCATCGTGGGCACGCTCATCGCCGCGGTGATCGCCCTGCTGATCGCCACACCCGTGGGCATCCTGGTGGCGCTCTACATCTCCCACTACGCACCGGCCAAGATCTCCAAGCCGGTGGGCTACGTGATCGACCTGCTCGCGGCCATTCCCTCCGTGATCTACGGCGCGTGGGGTGCCACGGTGCTCGCGCCGGCGCTCGTACCGCTGTACAACTGGCTCACCGAGCACCTGGGCTTCATCCCCATCTTCGACGGGCCCGCGTCCCAGACGGGTAAGACCATGCTCACCGCAGGCATCGTGCTGGCCATCATGATCCTGCCGATCATCACGTCCATGTCCCGCGAGATCTTCACGCAGACGCCCAAGCTCCACGAGGAGGCCGCGCTGGCACTGGGGGCCACGCGGTGGGAGATGATCCGGATGGCCGTGCTGCCGTTCGCGCGCCCCGGGATCATCTCCTCGATCATGCTGGCCCTGGGCCGCGCGCTCGGCGAGACCATGGCGGTGGCCCTGGTGCTGTCCTCCGGGCCCATGATCGCGTCCCTGATCAAGTCCGGTAACCAGACGATCGCCGCGGAGATCGCGCTGAACTTCCCCGAGGCCTACGGCCTGCGGTTGTCCGAACTGATCGCGGCCGGTCTCGTGCTGTTCCTGATCACCCTCGTGGTCAACATGATCGCCCGCGCCATCATCGCTCGCTACAAGGAATTCTCGGGGGCCAACTGATGACCACGTCCACCCAACCCGGAACCTCACCCGTCCGCCAGTCAAGGCTCACCCGCGGTCAGCGCCCCAAGTGGCTCGTCCCCGTCATCGGCGTGGCCGCGATCGTGGCGGGGGCCGCGCTTGCCGCTCTGGTGGGGTTCAGCATCGCGCTGTGGGCCCTGTTCGCCACCGTGATCTTCCTGGTGGTCGGCCCGCTGGCCGTGGGCATGATCGAGGGTTCCCGCGCCGGGGCCGATTCGCTCATGACCTTCCTGGTCTATGCCGCCTTCATCCTCGCGGTGATCCCGCTGATCTCCGTGATCTGGACGGTGCTCGCCAACGGCATCCCCGGTCTGACCTCCAACATGTTGTTTACCTCCATGAACGGGGTCACGGGCTTCCACGACAACCAGGCCGATGCGCCCAGTCAGGTGATGGGCGGCGCCTACCACGCGATCATCGGTACGGTGTCCATCACGTTCTGGGCCACGCTCATGTCGGTGCCCGTGGGGTTGCTCACCGCGATCTACCTCGTGGAGTACTCCCGGGGCGGCTGGCTCGGCAAGGCCATCACGTTCTTCGTGGACGTCATGACCGGTATCCCGTCCATCGTGGCTGGTCTGTTCGCGGCCGCTCTGTTCGGCATGATCTTCGGCCCCTCGACCCGTACCGGGTTCGTGGCGGCGGTCGCGCTGACCGTGCTGATGATCCCCACGGTGGTCAAGAACACCGAGGAGATGCTGCGGATCGTGCCCAACGAACTGCGCGAGGCGTCCTACGCGCTGGGTGTGCGCAAGTGGCGGACCATCCTCAAGGTGGTCATCCCCACGGCCATCTCGGGTATCGCCTCGGGTGTGACCCTCGCGATCGCCCGTGTGATCGGTGAGACGGCGCCGCTGCTCGTGACCGCGGGCTTCGCCACGGCCATCAACTGGAACTCGTTCTCCGGCTGGATGACCACGCTGCCCACGTTCATCTACTACCAGATCATGACGCCCACCTCGCCCACGAACCCCGATCCGTCCCTGCAGCGGGCCTGGGCCGCGGCGCTGATCCTGATCGTGATCGTGATGCTGCTCAACCTCGTGGCACGCTTGATCGCCAGGGCCTTCGCTCCCAAGACCGCCGGCCGCTGAGTGCTGGCCGACCATTCGATCTAAGGAAACACACCCATGTCGAAACGAATCGACGTCGAAAACCTCAACGTCTACTACGGCGATTTCCTGGCGGTCCAGGACGTCAGCATGAACATCGAACCCCGCTCGGTCACCGCGTTCATCGGTCCCTCCGGTTGCGGCAAGTCCACGTTCCTGCGCACCCTCAACCGCATGCACGAGGTGATCCCGGGTGCTTACGCCCAGGGCAAGGTGCTGCTGGACGGAGACGATCTCTACGGCAAGGGCGTGGACCCCGTGACCGTGCGCTCCATGGTGGGCATGGTGTTCCAGCGCCCCAACCCGTTCCCCACGATGTCCATCCGCGACAACGTGCTCGCGGGCGTGAAGCTCAACAACAAGCGCATCTCGAGCAAGGACGCGGACGAGCTCGTGGAGAGCTCGCTGCGCGGCGCGAACCTCTGGAACGAGGTCAAGGACCGTTTGGACAAGCCCGGTTCCGGTCTCTCCGGTGGTCAGCAGCAGCGGCTGTGCATCGCCCGCGCAATCGCGGTCAAGCCGGACGTGATCCTCATGGACGAGCCGTGCTCCGCGCTGGACCCCATCTCCACGCTCGCGATCGAGGACCTGATCAACGAGATCAAGACCGATTACACCGTGGTGATCGTGACCCACAACATGCAGCAGGCGTCCCGTGTGTCGGACAAGACCGCGTTCTTCAACATCGAGGGCACGGGCAAGCCCGGCCGTCTGATCGAGTACGCGCCCACCACGGACATCTTCAACAACCCGCAGAAGAAGGACACCGAGGACTATGTGTCCGGCCGCTTCGGCTGATCCGCGTCCTCGCGCACGCGAACGGTGCCCTCCGTCTCGGAGGGCACCGTTCGCGTGCACGCCCGGGGGTACGACGGCGCTCCGGCCGGACCCGGGGTACGACGACGCACGCACCGGGAGCGCGCAGCGATCCGCACCGTGCGACGTCGTCAGCCTCCGCGTGCCCCGATCGTGACGCGTGCCCCGAGCGAACCGCGGGTACGGATCAGGCCGCGGGGACCTGGATCAGCGGGGAGGCCGCCAGGAACAGGATGGCGGAGACCAGGCCGCACACGGGGACCGTGGCGACCCACGAGGCGATGACCCGCAGCACGGTGGCGTGATACACGGTGCGGAACTTCTGGGCGGAACCCGCGCCCAGGATCGCCGCGGTGGTGGTCTGGGACGTAGAGAGCGGAATGGGGGAGAGGAACCCCCCTACGAACAGCAGGGCGCCGGACACCGTTTGCGCCGCCGCTCCGCGCAGGGGATCCAGCGTCACGATGCGTGCGGAGAGGGTGTAGGAGATCCGCCAGCCGCCCAGCAGGGTACCGAACGCGAGACACGCCCCCACGAGCACCGTGAGCCACACGGGGATGCTGTCCCGGGAGAGGTTGGGGTTCACGATCAGCAGGAGGACCAAGAGGATCCACAGCGTGCGCCGGGCGTGCTGGATCCCGTGTCCGAAGTGAATGGCCGCGGCACCCGTGGCCTGCACGACCCCGGCCCGGAAGTTCACGCGTCCCGGGGTCTCGTGGCGTACCAGGTACACGATGGGCACGACCAGCAGGAACGCGAGCACGAACGCGATCACGGGGGAGATCAGCAGGGGGAGCAGCACATTCCAGGAGAAGTAGGAACCCATGGCCAGGTGGTCGTCGTAGAGCCCCGCGGCGCGTGCTCCGAGCAGAGCACCCACCACGGCGCCGCCGATCGCGGCGGTGGAGGACGTGGGCATGCGCCACCACCACGTGAGGAGGTCCCACCCGATGGCCGTGAGCAGGGCGCACAACAGGGCCACCACGCCCGCGTCGTTGAGGGGGATGGGGATCTCGAACGAGATCAGCCGGTCCAAGACCAGCCCCACCAGGAGGGCGCCCATGAGGTTGAACACCGCTCCGGTCCACAGGGCCACACGGGGTGTCAGGGCGTTGAACCGTACGGGCAGGGCCACGGCGTTGGAGGCGTCGTGGAAACCGTTGACGACCGTTAAGACCAGGGTCAGGAGGGTGCCTACGACGGCCAGTAACTCTGTCACCGCGCGTCAGGACTCTACCACGAGGATCCGGCCCACCTCTGCGGAGACCTGGCCCAGGGCGCGTGCGGCATCGAAGAGCTGGCGGGCGGCGTCCATGCGGCGGATGGCCTGGGCCGTCTTGAACTGATCCAGCAAGCTCGCGCGGTGCACCCGGTGGGTCCGTTCGGCCTGGCGCGTGAGACGGATCATCTCGAACCAGTAGTCGTCCAGCTCGTTCAAGCTGCTCAGCCGGCCCATGGCCTTGGTGGTCATGAGCGACATGTGCTGGATCACCGCGAGCTCCTCGGTCGCGTGCGAGGTGGGCCGCTCCAGCTGGTACAGCTGGTGGGTCTCGGCACTCGCCACGAGGCACTGGACTGCTCGCAACAGCCACTGCCCCAGGATGTAGACGTCCTGACGCGGGATGGGCACCACGTACGAGGAGCGCGTGGTGGTCATCAGGGAGAAGTAAAGGTTGGTGCAGCGGTCCTCGGTGTCCAGGAGGTCCGTGATGGGGCGCTGCCAGGTCTTGTCGATCTGCCCGATGTGTTCGGCGAGCTGATCCACCGCGGTGCCCACGCACTGGGACATCTGGACCAGGAGCTCGGTCACCCGCTCGTCCTCCGGGAAGATCCGAAAGGCCATCCGTTCGTCCTCCCGTCGAACCGTTCACTTTTCGGCCGTCACTGTACCGAACGAAAGTTAACCGGGGGGACATGTGGATCTTGTTGAGGGGTGCGGTGCCGGACCGGGAGCGCCTCTCGGCGGAAGGCCGCTCGTAGCGGCTAAATGATGGAGCCCGGGGCTGCCACGGCCCGACACCTGTCTCCATCATAATCCCCGACCCCGGGGGCGCCGCAAAGCGGTCCGTCCGGACGAGGACGCCCCGCGGAGGGCAGGCCCTTACTCGAGCGCACCCCTGCGCCACGCGGCGGCCGCGGACTCGAGTTCCTCTGCGGTGCGGATCAGGCGGGGGATGCGGCGCCACGGATCGCGCACGCCGAGGCTCGAGATGTCCAGCGTGCGTTCCTGGCCCGTGGCGATCACGCGGCAGAACGCGGCGGAGCGTTCGAGAGCGACGTCGAAATCGCCGTCGAACGCGCCGGAGAGGATGGCGTCCGCGACCTCGCAGATCTCCTCCGCACCGGGCGGGTCCGCGACGCCCGCGACCACGTTGGACACCTGCGCGGTCTGCTTGCCCGCGGCGAACCAGCGGCCCATGCGGTAGGGGTCCTTGCGGGCGGCGGCGCGCAGCGCGTAGAGCCGCCACAGCGCACCCGGGAGGGACACCGCGGGGGCCTGCGCCCACATCTCCGCGATCCCCTCGAGACCCTGCTCGTCCGTGAGCCGAACGAGGCGATCGTGGACCACCGGATCCTCGGATTCCCGGCCCCGCGACACGAGCGCCTGCGCGGCCAGGTGGGCCGCCTCCGACACTCGGGCGGGGTCCGTGCCGCCCTCGTGGGCGTCGAACTTCTCGGGGGAGAACTTCACGGGCGAATGATGCGTGCGGCGTTCGGACATGCGCCCGAGTGTACGCCGCGCACCTTTCACGGGGCTCGGCGGATCAGTCGACCGTGTGCGTCTCCCCGGCCCGCTGACGCCAGCGTTCCTCGATGCGCAGCAGGGCCTGCTGGGACACCGCGCGCCACCACCGCAGGGCCAGCTGGGGGTCCTCCTCCTCGATCTCCTGGATCGCCTCCGGGGAGAGCCTGCGCGCGGAGACGTCCGTGAGCGCGGTGAAGCTCACCAGGTGGCGCATATTGGTACCCAGGGCGATCTCACCGAAGCTCATTCCCGGGCCGATCACCTCCAGCTCCACGCGGTCACCCTGCGGTGAGCGCCGGGAGACCTCCACGTTGCCGGACGTGACCATGTACACGCCGTTGAACTTCTGGCCCGTGCGCAACACCGTGGTCCCGGCCTTCCAGTCCACGGACTCGGTGCGTGAGCGGATGCGCTCCACGTCCTCCTCGCCGAGCGTACTCAGCAGTTCGGAACGGGTGGAGTGCACCTTGTCCGGGGCGCACTCGGGGCCGCCGAAGCGCTCCAGGATCTGGTCCTCGGCCCACGTGAGGGCCTCGGCGCGCGTGGCGAAGACCGTGAGCGGGTGTTCGAGGTTCCGCTTGTTCTCACCGCTCTTCTCCGCGACGAGCACCATGTGGTGGCCCGTCTTCTCGATCTGTTCGGCGGTGCGGCTGAGCATGGGCAGGACGAAGCGGGCCATATCGTCCACCTGCCGGATGTCCACGAGCACGTAACTGGACCTGCGGGCGGCGTCGCGCACCGTGCGCACCGCGGTCTCGGCCCCGGCGAAGCGCAGATCGCCCTGCAGCTCGATGATCCGAGCGTCCTCGCCGTGCGCGTCGAGCACCTCGGTGGCGGCCTCGTTGCGCCGCACCAACGACGGCGCTTCCGCCAGGGTGTACTCGGAGCGCACCGTGGAGTGCCCTTTGCGTTCCGTGCGGGCGAAGTGCAGGTCCAGGTCCTTGGTGAGCCGTTCGCATGCGGCCACGCCGCGCACGGAGTTGCCGTGGCGGTCCAGGGGCGGGGAGAACACCGCGACCGCGAGCTGCCCCGGGAGCACGGTCACCACGCCACCGCTGACCCCGGACTTGGCGGGCAGGCCCACGCGGATGGCCCAGCGCCCGGCGTCGTCGTACATCCCGCACGTGCTCATCACGGACAGCACGTCCGAGACGACCTCGGGGTCCAGGACGCGCTCGCCGGTCACGGGGTTGCGCCCGCCGGCCGCGAGCGTGGCACCCATGCGGGCCAGGTCCACGCAGTTGAGCATGATCGAGCACTGGCCGAAGTAGTCCTCGAGCGCGCCGGTGGGATCCCCCTCGATGATCCCCCGGGACGCGAGCAGCCAGCCCAGCGCGCGGTTGCGGTCCCCGGCCTTGTGCTCCTGCGACTGGATGTTCTTGTTGATCCGCAGCTGCCGGCCCGCGCATCGGGAATGCAACCGCAGGATCCGTTCCATGCGCGTGCCGTGGGACGTGTTGCGCACGAGGGAGGTCGCCGCGATCGCGCCCGCGTTGATCATGGGGTTCGCGGGGCGTCCCGTCTCCGGCTGCAGTGAGATCTCGTTGAAGGCGTCACCGCTCGGTTCCACGTCGATCTTCTCGAACACACCCTCCGGGCCGCGGTCCGTGAGCGCCTGGGCATACGTGAAGGCCTTGGAGATGGACTGGATGCAGAATTCGAGCTTGGTGTCCCCGGCCTGGTAGAGCGCGCCGTCCACGGTGGCCACGGCGATCCCCACGATGTTCTCGTCTGCGGCCGCGAGCTCCGGGACGGAATTGTTCACCGTGCCGTCCGTCAGCGGGCGCAGGTCCTCCACCACGCGGCGCAGGTACTCGGTGACGGGGGAGGGGCCCAGCTTGGACATCGCGACGGTGCTCATGGGTCATTCCTCGAAGGCTCGGCGGGAACCCCGCGGCGGGCTGCGCACGCCCCGGGTGTCGTCTCCTCCCAGGGTCCCATATTGCGGACGGGCCCGGTCGACGACGACGCCGTGCGCTCGCCCACGGCGCGGTGGCTCGTCGCGCCGCGCGGTGCGGCCCGCTGGGCCCGCCCGTGGTTGCCGTCGGTGCCGCGCGGGAGGCCGCTTCCCGAACTGGAAATGCGCCCGCGCTGCGGTAGAGTAGCCGTGCTCGGTGGCGGGAACTCGCGGCTGGGCACGCGCCTTTAGCTCAGTTGGTAGAGCAGTGGACTTTTAATCCATGGGTCGTGGGTTCGAGCCCCACAGGGCGCACCACCTCCCGGAACCGGAGACCATGTGCCCCGTGGCGATCACGATCGCGCGGGGCATTTCCGTGTCCGCTCGCATTCGGGGCCCGGGGCGAGCGGCATTCGGCGCCCCGGACCTGCCCGCGTGCAGCGCCTCTGGCCGAGTAGCGCTCAGTGCGCCGGGCCGACCCGTACGAGGCGCGCGAGCGCCCAGCCCATGAGCGGGCGGTAGGCCAGCAGGACGGGGGCGGGGCCCTGGATCCTGACGTCCGCGCGGGAACCGCCGCTCGGGGTGGGAGCGACATCGTGCGTGAGCTCCAGCGTCACGGGACCCACGCGCACGCGCCAGGACCACGAATGCAGGTTGGCGCGGACGCTCATCACACGGAACGCCGCGGGTACCACGCCCAGCGCCGTGACCACGCCCGAGGTGCCGGGGGCCAGGGTGGCGGAATCGGCGCGGACGTTCGTGAGGTGGGGAGCCCACACGGTCCACAGATCGAGGCGCTCGTAGTGCTGCCACACGTCCGCCGGGCGAGCGGGGCCGGTGCGGGTCACGGTCATGTCCATGGCACCAGTGTGCCCGGGATCCGCGCGGACGGGGGCGTCACGCAACGGTAAGCCCACTGTCGATTGTGGGGCGAGCCGGCGGACTGGGATCATGGGGCGCATGGACCCGGCCTATCGCGTAGACGTCTTCACCGATCCCGGGCTGTGCTCCGCGATCTTCAGTCGATTGCAGCAACGCCACGGCGGGGACGGCTTCGGGGACTACCAGCTCGTGCGCCGGGACAGGACCATCCCCCTGCGCCCCGACAACAGCCTGGACGTGGAGGCCGTGCGCGCGTGGTCCCGCGAGGGTGAGGCCGATTTCCAGGTCGTGATCACGGAGATCCCCCGGCGGGCGGGCAAGCTGCCCAAGATGGCGGAGCTGCACTTCGAGGACGGGCTCGTGATCATCTCGCTGCCCGCGCTGGGCTGGCGGGGGCTCACGACCAAACTGGGACGCGCCATCTTCGACTCCCTGGACACCCTGGCCCATCAGGACCTCCCGGACGTCCAGGACCGGCGTGTGCGCTTCGGAGTGGTCCACGAGCAGGACGTGGACACCGGGCGTTCCGTGTTCATTGCGTCGCCGTGGTGGTGGCCAGGTCGCATCCGCCTGGTCCTGGGCATGGTGCGCACCAACCAGCCGTTCCAGGACGTCACCAAGCTCAAGCGCATGTGGGCGGCGGCGTCGGCCACCGGCGCGTTCGGCGTGTTCTACTCCTCCATCTGGCAGATGTCCCTGGCGTTGCCCTCGTGGCGGCTCGCCCTGATCTCGCTCCTGGCGGTTGGGGCCATGGTGGGGTGGCTGATGTTCAGCAACCGCCTGTGGGACCCGCCCCGGCGGCTCGGCAGTCGCGTGGAGGCCGCGATGTACAACGCCTCCACGATCGCCACGCTGCTCGTGACGGTTCTCACGTTCTACACCGTGCTCATGGCGGGGATCCTCGTGGCCGCTCTGGTGGTGATCGAAGTCGGATACATGCAATCCGTGATCGGAGTCTCTCCCTCGCTGAGCAACTACGTGGACATCGCGTGGCTCTCTGCCTCGCTCGGCACGATCGCCGGTGCTCTCGGGTCGAACTTCGACAGCCACGCGGACATCGAGCGGTTGACGCACGGTCAGCGGAACGCCGAGCGGGTCGAGAAGGACGACGACCACTGACACGGGTCCCCATGACGGGCATTCGGGGCGTCCGAGCTGTCCCCATTTTGCGCTACGAATCAGCGCCGCCGTCCGGTCGATTGCGCGCAATGGAAGCAAGGAATCGGCCTCCGACATGGGAGAACATACGCTTGAGTTGATTTGTCCACAAAACTGCGATGGGTCTTGCGTGACTCGGTGACCGCTGGAAATCCTGGAGCGGGCGTGCCAGCATATTCATGTCGCAACACGGGACATTCAGTGATGTGCGGTCATGACCGGGGGGAATACGGGCCGTACGTCCATGACGGATTCGTACGCGTTCCACGCTGGGGGGCGTGGTGTGTCCGGGTCACCCGTGAGGCGACGGTACGAGGTTCATGCCGGGGGGCATGTGCTTCGAGCGGACCTGATCCGCGCCGGTTCTCCGGCATATGCGTCCGCTGCGCCGCATGGACTCCTTCGGGGGAATGAGTCCTGGCGCAGCGGACGCAACGCGTTAAGGGGTCGTACGCCCGACCCGGCGTGTCATGGGGCCTGATACAGAGGGCCGCACCTCGCGCCGCGGTGGGCGCTCCGGTCGCTTCTGCGTGTCCGAACCTGCTGGGACACTCGAGTCATGATCGCGCCTGCGCACGAGAACACCGCATCCCTCCGGGACCGAGCCCTGGATCACCTCCGTGAGCTCACGGGGAACCCGCACGCCGATTTCCACCCCGGTCAGTTCGAGGCCATCTCCGCACTCGTCCAGGAGCACCGGCGGGCACTCGTGGTGCAGCGCACCGGGTGGGGGAAATCGGCGGTGTACTTCCTATCCGCGCTGTTGATGCGGGCCCAGGGCTACGGCCCCACGCTGATCATCTCCCCGCTGCTCGCACTCATGCGGGACCAGGTCGCGGCGGCCCAGCGCGCGGGTGTCCGCGCCGCGGCCATCTCGTCCGCCAATCCCACCGAGTGGGCGGAGATCTCCGCGGCCCTGGATCGCGGCGAGATCGACGTCCTGTTGGTGTCCCCGGAACGCCTCAACAATCCCCGTTTCCGGGACGAGCAACTCCCACAGCTCGTCTCCCGGCTCGGACTGCTCGTCGTGGACGAGGCCCACTGCATCTCGGACTGGGGTCACGACTTCCGTCCGGACTACCGGCGAATCAAGGACCTGCTCGCGGACCTCTCTGACTCGGTGGCCGTACTGGCCACCACGGCCACCGCCAATGAACGCGTGATCGAGGACGTCCGGGAGCAGCTTGGGGTGGGCTCCGGGTACCGCGGCGAGGTGTTCACCCTGCGCGGTCCGCTGTCCCGCGCGTCCCTGCGGCTCGGCGTGCTGCGACTGCCCTCCACCGCCACACGGCTCGCCTGGTTGCTCGAACACCTGGACCAGCTTGCGGGCAGCGGGATCATCTATGCGTTGACCATCGGGGCGGCGGAGGACACTGCCCGAGCGCTGACGGAGGCGGGCCATCCCGTGGCGGCCTACACCGGTCGCACGGACGCGGCGGAACGCGAGGAACTCGAGGTCGCCCTGAAGGAGAACCGGGTCAAGGCCCTTGTGGCCACGTCCGCGCTGGGCATGGGCTTCGACAAACCGGACCTGGGTTTCGTGGTGCACCTGGGAGCGCCGTCGTCCCCGGTGGCGTACTACCAGCAGGTGGGCCGCGCGGGGCGCGCGACCGACACCGCGGACGTCCTGCTGCTACCGGGCGGCGAGGACCGGGAGATCTGGGAGTACTTCGCCACCGCGTCCATGCCCACCGAGGAGAAGGCCACCGCGGTGCTCACCGCGCTCGCGGAGAACGGCGGCCCGTTGTCGGTCGCGGCTCTCGAGCCGCGGGTCAACATCAAACGCACCCCGCTCGAGCTGTTGCTCAAGGTGCTCGCGGTGGACGGCGCGGTGGAACGGGTCTCCGGCGGCTGGCAGAGCACGGGCCAGCCCTGGACCTACGACGCCCCGCGTTACGAGCGGGTGCGCAAGGCCAGGATCGCGGAACAGCAGGCCATGATGGATTACCAGTTCACGAGCGAGTGCCGCATGCGCTTCCTCACCCGTCAGCTCGACGACGCCACCGCGGAACCGTGCGGTCGGTGCGACGTGTGCGCCGGGCCGTGGTACCCCACCACCGTGCATTCCGACGCATCCGCCGCCGCGGACGCCGCCCTGCACCGGGCCGGTGTCCCCGTGGAACCGCGCGCGCAGTGGCCCACCGGCATGGATCGATTGGGGTTGCAGGCCAAGGGGAAGATCCCGGAAACGGAACGCGCCGAACGCGGCCGCGCCCTGGCCCGGCTCACCGATCTCGGGTGGGGGCAGCGGTTGCGGGAGATCTTCCGATCGGACGAGCACGGCGATCCCGTGGATTCGGTGGTCACGGCGGACCTGGGACGCGCGAGCATCACCGTCCTGGCGCAGTGGGACTGGCAGGAACGGCCCACCGGGGTCGTGGCCATGCCGTCACTGTCCCGCCCACAGCTCGTGGACTCCCTGGCCCGCGGGCTGGCCTCCGCGGGGCACCTGCCGTTCTGGGGCTCGCTCGAACTGAACCCGGACGTCCCCCGCGGCTCCCACGGCGGCAACAGCGCCTATCGGCTCGCCGAGGTGTGGGACCGGTTCCTGGTCCCGGAGCCCCTCGCGGAACAGTTGGCGCGGGCGCCGCGGGCGAGCGTGCTGCTCGTGGACGACCTCGCAGACAGCCGGTGGAGCCTCACGGTCGCGGCCCGGCAGTTGCGCCTCGCCGGGGCGGACGCGGTGCTACCGTTCGTACTCGCCGCCCAGGGGTGAATCGGGCCGCCGCGGGATGGATCGGGCACTCTTAAGGGGACACCCAGGCGACGGGAAACGTGTGTAAATTATCCTTGCGACATGGTCGAACACCCGCAACCGCCGCTCGTGGACATCGTGATCCCGGTCCACTCCACCTCGCGACCTTTGCAGCGGGCCGTGTCCTCGGCATTGCGTGCGGCCCCCGGTGCGGCCCCCGGTCAGTGCCGGGTGACGGCGGTCGCGCATCATCTCACCGCCGAGCAGGTGCATTCCATGTTGAGCGTCGAGCAACGCGCCGTGGTGGACGTCATCGAGTCCGAGGACCGGGGGGGTACCGCGGCCGTGCCGCGCAACGAGGCGCTACGACGCACCAGCGCGCGCTACATCAGTTTCCTGGACAGCGACGACACCCTGGATCCCGGCGCGGTGACCCGGTGGCTCAGGATCGCCGAGCGGTGTGGTAGCGACCTGGTCATGCCCTTCCAGCACCACGAGAACCCGAGGGTGGACATCACCCCCATCGTCAGGCCGTTGCGCCGTTCGGATCTGGATCCCGTGAAGGACCGCCTGGGGTATCGCAGCACGGCATTCGGACTGATCCGTATGTCCGCGGTCAGGCGCACGGGGGCTTGCTTTGACGAGTCTGCGAGAACGGGTGAGGACCAGTCCTTCGTCATGGCCCTTTATACGGGGGCACACCGGATCGATCTCGCGCCCGGTCTCCCCGGGGTGCTGATGCATGCGGATGGTACGGACCGAGTCTCGCGCCAGCTCCTCCCGATTCGAGAAACCGTGGCAGCCGCCCTGGATCTCGGTCGCGAACCCTGGTTCGCAGGGGTCCCGGACGAGCTGAAGCGGTCCTACATCCTCAAGTACATCCGCGTGAACTTCTTCCCCGCTCTGGAGCACGCCGTGCGCTCGGGGGCCTGGGACGCCCACTACGCGCGGTCGGCGAATGCCGTGTTCGAAGAACTGACGCAGTACGCGCCGCACGTGACGGACCAGCTCTCGCGCGCGGACCTGCGGGTCGCGCGGTTATTGTCCCCGGGGGCGGGGGAGCGGGAGTTGCTCGCGGCCCTGGCCGAGCGACGTCGTTACACCACGCCGGGGGCGCTGCTCACCGAGCGCTGGACCCGGGTGCTGGTCCGGCAGGCACCCCTGCGGGTGGTCGCCGCGAGCGCCGTCCAGATGCTGCGTTACCGCTGGGCGCTCGCCGCGGGGTCGCGGAACTGAACCGACCGCCGTCGTGATGGGGTCAGGCGCGACGGAACCTGCGCATGACCATGGCCACACGCGGTGCGAGATCACGCCATGAGATCGCACACCACAGCGCCAGGAAAGCCACGGTCGCCAGGATGGTCACGAGCACGCCCTGGTGCGTGAACACGAGCCACAGCCCGGACAGGATCAGCACGTACCCCAACATCACCCGGAACATGAGACCGGACCATTTCATGCGGTCGTGGACCCACACGATGATCAGCGGCCCCACCGCACTGATGAGGCAGCCGACCAGGTACCCCATGGCCGCGGCCATGACACCGAGCCGCGGACCCCACCACAGGACGGTGGCGACGCCCAGGATCAGCCCGAGCGCGTTGCACGCCGCGAGCGCGCGGACCCCCCAGCTCTCCCCGCCGTTGAGCCGCGAGTTGGAGGCGTTGAAGCTCGTGGCGGAGACCGCGAAGAACAGGACGATGAGCAAGGGGACGGCCCCGGTGAACTCCTCGGCGCGGGCGTTGTAGAGCCCGTGAATCACGTATGGCGCCCAGAGGATGCCCACGCCGAACACGGGTAGGAACATGAGCACCATGACCCGCAGGATGGAATCGAGCTGCTGTTTCATGCCGGTCATGTCCCCGGCGGTGAACATGCGGGCCACGGCCGGCGCGAGGGCCACGAGCATGGAGGAGGAGAGCATGCTGGCCGGCGTCGCGATGCTCACCGCGGCGGAGTACTGACCCACCGCGGCGGGGGTGTCGTAGTGCTTGCCGAGCATCATGGACAGTTGCAGCAGACCCGAAGCGGTGAGGATGTTGATGGACGCCCACGCCGTGAACGAGTTGATCTGCCGTTTGAGGGACGTGGGCAGCGGGCCGCCGGAACGGTGCGGCCAGCCCGGGATCGCGTAGATCAGGTAGCCCAGGCTCAACGGCACCAGCAGCAGCGGTGTGAAACCACCCAGCAGCACCACGAGCAGGAGGGTCAGGGTGATCCCCGAGCTGATGCAGTCCCACACGGCCGTGGTCACGAACTGGTTGTTGCCGGTGCGTACTCCGCGTACGAAGTTGTAGGCGGACAGCGCGATCACCAGCAGGCCCGCGGACAGCGCGTAGCTTGGGGGCAGGTGCAGGAAGTACGTGGCCACCACGACCGCCACCACGGCCAGCACCGCCGAGGCCAGGGCCGCGGTGCGTGATGCGTAGACCGCCACGGACAACTGCTCCTCGCGGTGTTGCTGACCGCGCGCCATGGCAATGAACTTGGCCGCCGCGTTGCCCGAGGCCTGCGGCCACAGCAGGACCAGGAACAGGGCCAGGGAGATGGCCAGGTTGACCCGCCCCAGGATCTCACTGCCCAGGATGTTGCCCACCAGCAGGCTGTACCCGAAACGGGAGAGTCCCTGCACGAACACGGCGATCACGGTTAACGCGAACGACGAACCGATGGGGTTGTCCCGGTTCTCGTGATTCGGCGGGGGGAAGAGGATTCCCCGCCACCGCCGAGAGGGGGAGCCTGAGGTGGGGGAGGATGTCACATCGTGGAGTTTATCGACTCGCGTGTCGACCGGACGCATCCCGCGTCACGGCACGGTAGAGCCGGGAGAACTGCGCACCGATCTCCGCGCGGGAGAACCGGGAGCGCACGGTGGCGGCGATGGCGGCCGGATCGGCCTCACGGAAGCGGTCCCGCGCGGTCTCGATCGCGTCCGCGAGCACGGGGACGTCCCAGCTGTGGGTGAGCACCGAGTTCTCGGGGGTGCAGTAGTCGTCGAACCCACCGCTCAGGGGGACCGCGGCGGGCCGTCCGGCCGCGATCGCCTCGGCAACCGCGGTGAAGAAGTTCTCCTGGGCGCTCGGGAGGAAGAAGATGTGCGCGTCGGAGAGCCGCTGGGCGATCTCCGCCGGGGGGACCGCCCCGGTCAGCTCGACCCGGTCCTCGATGCCCAGCTCACGGGCGGTCTGCGGGAGGGACTCCATGAGGGGGCCCTTGCCCACCAGGGTGTAGTGCACGTCCACTCCGCGGCGCACCAGTTCCGCGACGGTCTCCAACGCCAGGACGGGGCGTTTGCGATCGATGAGTGCCCCCACGCCCACCAGTCGCAGGGGCGGGCTCGCCGGGAACTCGGCGGCCGGGTGAGGGTTCTCCACGACGCACGGCACCACGTGGGTCGCCCCGGGGCGGGAGAAGCGCGCCATCTCGGTGCACAGCTCGGCGGTCACGCCCGTGACCACGTGAGGCAGTCGCAAGGCATGCCGCAGCCACGCCAGCCGCTGCCACAGCGGATTCACACTCGCGGGATTGACCACTCCGTTCCAGTGCTCGGTGTGCACCCAGGGGAGGCGTCGCGCGGCCCACGCCGGCGCGCTCAGCAGGACCGCGGAGAACGCCATGGTGTGCAGCACGTCCGCGCCGCACAGCCCGGCGGAGAGCACGCGGGTCACGTGCGCGTAGGACCGCGGATCCGTCACGTCGAGCCACACGCGGGTGACAGGGATGCGCTGGTAGACCTCTTGCGCCGTGGTGTGCGCGCGTCGACCGATGTTCACGTGCACCACCGCGACGTCGTGGCCCGCTTCCTGCAGCGCCCAGCAGTGCTCCACGATGAAGGGGGTGCGGCTGGGGGTTTCCGCGTCGGGGAACCACGCGGTGACGACGAGTGATCGCACGGGACGAAGACCTTTCGGGAGGAAGCGGACGGAGCACAACGCCCCGCACCATGACTACCACGCCGGGGTGTGCTGCCGCTGCATCCCGGCGGGAACGACGCGCCCGCCGCTTTGACCGCTCGCGCACCGTGCCGATAAGCTGACGTCCGTTGTTTTGGGATGAGCCTGTTCTCATGGAATTGGAGCATCACGAACGACACGGAGACGTGCCAGAGCGGCCGAATGGACTTCACTGCTAATGAAGGGTCCGGGTTAAACCGGACCGGGGGTTCAAATCCCCCCGTCTCCGCGAAATGTCGAGGGCCCCACACGTCATGTGGGGCCCTCGTTCGTGTCGGGGGTACCCTCGCGATATTTACATTGGTAAAGTCCGTGGCACTCGCAGTCCGGTGCTCCCGCCCACGGGCGTCAGCCACCTCGATCCGGTGCTGATCCCGCCTCCGCGAGCTGATTCCCGAGGGGGACATCATGCCACGACGCTCCGCACGAACACTTCTCACGTTGTCCGTCTCCGCGCTGTTGCTGGCCACGGCCGCACCCGCCTCGGCGGCACCCCCGGAGGGACCCACCCCGGAACAACAGGCTCAGACGAAACCCCCGACCGTGGGCGGCGTCGAATCCCTCGGAAGAGGAACGGGCGCCCAGGGCAAGGTCCTGGCGGAAACCGACCGGGTCGTGGTGAAGTTCAAGGACCACGTCCCCGAGGCGCAGAAGGAAGAGGTCCTGACCGAGGTGGAGACGGCCACCGAGATCGAGGACCCGGAGATCGTCAAGACCACGGGCAACGCCGAGCAGGTCGTGGAATCCGACACGATGCTCGACAAGGCGGAGCAGCAAGCGGTGGTCGAGACCCTCGAGAAGGACCCCGCCGTGGAATCGGCGGAACCGGACCTGATCGTGGTCAACGGGCTCGCGGCGCACACGGCGTCCGCCCCGAACGACCGCTACTGGAACTACCAGTGGGGTCCCCGCAACATCGGTGTGCCCTCCGCGTGGTCGCACGGCACGGGTAACGGCGTGGTGATCGGGATCGCGGACACGGGCCAGATCAACCACCCGGACCTCACTCAGCGCACGGTGCGCGGGTACGACTTCCTCTCGGACCTGTACCACTCGCGGGACGGCAACGGCCGGGACGGCAACCCGCAGGACGAGGGTGACTGGAGCCCCGGGCGGCCCAACTGGTGGCACGGTTCGCACGTGGCCGGGATCGCCGCGGCCCACACCAACAACCGCACGGGTATCGCCGCGGTGGCCCCGGACGCCCGGATCCAGCACGCCCGCGTCCTGGGAGCGGACGGCCGCGGGTACGTCTCGGACATCGCGGACGGTGTGATGTGGTCCGCGGGCATCGCCATCCCCGGGGTCCCGCGCAACACGACCCCCGCCAAGGTCGTGAACCTCTCCGAGGCGTGGGACGCTCCCACGTGCGCACCCGTCATGCAGAACGCGGTCAACCGCATGCACAAGATCGGGGTCCCGCTCGTGGTCGCGGCCGGGAACGCGGGCAAGAGCGCCAATCTCGCCGCCCCCGCCAACTGTGGCGGCGCGATCGTGGTCGCCGCGACGTCGTCCCAGAACCGGATCACCGGCTACTCCAACTGGGGGCCCATGGTGGACGTCGCAGCCCCGGGCGGGGACACCAACGCGCCGATCTGGTCCACGGTCAACACGGGGGCGTTCAGCCTGGGCGCGCCCTCGTACGGGGACCTGAGCGGGACGTCCATGGCGGCGCCGCACGTGTCCGGAGTGATCGCCCTGATGAAGGAGCGCAACCCGAACATCGGCGTGGAGGCCATCCGCAAGACCCTGCGGGACACCGGCGTGAACGTGAACGGTTACCGCAAGGTGGACGCGGTGCGCGCCGCCCGCGCGGTGGCGCCCACCACGCGCGGGGCGATCGCCACGTACTACAAGTCCCACGGTGGGGCGGGCGTCTACGGCAATCCGACCACCGGGGAGCGGGACACGGGCGTGGGCGGCGTCGTGCAGCACTTCGTGAAGAACGGGCGCACCACCAAGCTCTACTGGTCCTCCCGCACCGGGGTGCGCGAGGTCCGCACGTGGACGGGCATCGGCTCGCGCCACGAGGGCCTGGGCGGTGCCCGCGCGGTGGGCATCCCGTTCAACAACGAGCAGCGCACCGCCACGGGAGGCTACTACCAGAGCTTCGTGGACCCGCGTTCGGGCAAGACCACCAAGATCCTGTGGAGCGCTCGCACGGGTGCGCAACCGATCGTCGAGAGCTCGGGCATCGGCCGGGTATGGGTCCGCAAGGGGTACGAGACCAAGGCGGGGTACCCGATCTCCCCGGAGGTCCGCACGTCCACCGGCGCCTACCAGCGGTTCCAGAACATCAGGACGGGCGAGCGCACGCAGTACACCTGGACCCCGCGCGGGGGTGTCAAGGTCACCCGCATCAAGTGACCGCCCCGCGGTGATCCACCCGCTGCATTTTTGGCCCGAAAGGGCACGCCACCGATTGGCGGCGTGCCCTTTCGGGCCTCGGATGTTCTCGGGCGGTTCGTGGGCGGGGTACGACAGCGCTGCGGCATCCGCGCGCGGACATTACCGAGCGGCGTCGTCCCCCACGCGGGTCAGTTCCGTGGGGGTGGAGCGGCGCATGAAGCACGTCAGCACGAGGACGATCGCCGCGATCACCGTGGCGGTGACGAATGCCGCGTGGACGCCGGGGATGGAATCGGTCACGGTGGTGCCGTCGGCCTGTCCATGAATCACGGTGCCGGCCTGCAGGACGCCCACGAGCAACGCCGTGCCCGCGCCGCCGGCCACCTGTTGCAACGTGGACAGCGTCGCGGAACCGTGCGAGTACAACTGCGGCGGCAGCGGGTTCAGCCCGGAGGTGAACGCGGGCGTGAAGATCAGCGCGAGCCCCACGGACATGGAGATCTGCAGAGTCACGATCCACCACACGGGGGTGTCGGACTGTAACCGGGAGAAGCCGAACATCACGAGGGTCAGCAGTGCGGCACCGGGAACAGCCAGGGGGCGGGGGCCGAACGCGTCGAACAACCGACCCACGAGCGGTCCCAGCAGGCCCATGATGAGCCCACCGGGCAGCAGGATCAGGCCGGTCTGCAGGGTGTCCAGCCCGCGGCCCGTCTGCAGGTAGAGGGGCAACACGATCACACCGCCGAACAACGCCATCATGCCGAGCGCGAGCACCGCCACGGAGACCGTGAAGTCCCGGTGCCGGAACGTGCGCAGGTCCAGGAACGGTTGGTCCTTGCGCTGCAACCGGATCTGCCGCCACACGAACAGGGCCACGAGGACCACGCCCAGCGCGAGCACGGTGGCACCGCCGGCGGTCGTGGAAAGCCAGCCGGACTCGGCGCCGGCGTGGGAACCGGCGGCCCCCACCACGGACAGGCCCTGGACCAGGGAACCGAAGCCCAGCACGGACAGCACCACGGACAGCAGGTCCAGTGTGAGGCTCCCGCGCTCGCTCACGTCCCGCAACCGCAGCAGGCCGATCACCAGGGCCAGCAGGACGATGGGCAGTACGAACCAGAACACCGTGCGCCACGGGAAGTGCGCCAGGATCAACCCGGATAGCGTGGGACCCAGGGCGGGGGCCACCGAGATCACGATGGACACGTTGCCCATCACCACCCCGCGGCGCTGCTGGGGGACGAGCATGAGGATGGTGGTCATCAGCAGCGGGAGCATGATCGCCGAGCCGAAGGCCTGAATCACGCGCGCGGCGATCAGCACCCCGAAACTCGGGGACAGCGCGGCCAGCAGGGTCCCGGCCGCGAAACTGCCCATGGCCAGGGCGAAGACCGCGCGGGTACTGAAGCGTTGTAGCAGGAACCCGGTGGTGGGGATCACCACGGCCATCGTGAGCATGAAGGACGTAGTCACCCACTGCACTGTGGCGGCGTCCACGTGCAGGTCTCCCATGATGTGGGGCAGCGCCACGTTCAGGACGGTCTCGTTGAGGATCACCACGAACGCGGCCACGAGCAGCACCGCAATGGTCCCGGTGGTGCCCTGGGGGGCGAGCGTGCGTGGTTCGGCCGGAGCGGCAGAGGACATGGAGAGGTTCCCAGCGTTGGAGCGGACGGGGTCGGGCGGGCCTTCCGGGGCCGGGCCCCTGTAAGGGTAACGGTCACAGACGAGCGCGTGCACATGCGCATCGGGAGCGCTCCGCCAGGCCCGCGGCACGCCCGCGGGTGGTGTACTGGTCGGTCCGTCGAGCACTCGAGCGCGACACCGGCCGGACGTCCACGTCGGATTCATGCCCGGCCCGAACGGGGGTCACCCTTCGTTATCCTGAAGGACGTGGTGATTCAGCAACGCGTGGTGGTGGTGGGAGTGGGCCCCAGAGGCCTGTCCGTGGTGGAACGGCTCGCGGCGCACTCCGCGGCCCACGGGATCCGCGTCCACGTGGACCTGGTGGATCCTTTCCCTCCCGGACCGGGGCACGTGTGGCGCACCGACCAGTCGGAGCTGTTCCTCATGAACACCCCTTCTCTTTTCCCCACCGTGATCGCCGCCGACGGCGCATTGGCAGTCCCCGCGCTGGAGCCCCTGCGGGGGGTGAGCTTCGAACGGTGGCGCCGCGGCGTCGTCGCCGGGGAGATCACCCCGGTGAGCCCGCTCACGGACGAGCAACGCGACCAACTCGCGCGGCTGACCCCGCAGGGGTACCCGCCGCGCGCCACGTACGGGCGCTACCTCGCGTGGGTCTTCGCGACCCTGCGGGAGAACCTGCCGCGCACCGTGGAGCTCACGGTGCACCGCGCCGAGGCCGTGGACGCGTGGGTCAGGACGGACGGGCGTCATCGCTACTCCGTGGAGCTCGCGGGCGGTGTGGTGCTGCCCGCGGACGCTGTCGTGCTCGCGCTGGGCCACCTGGACGCGCACCTGCGTCCGTCCCAGAAGGAACTCGTGGACGGCGCCGCCGAACACGGACTGACGTACTGGCCGCCCACCGTGCCCGCGGACGCCGCGTGGCCCGATCTACCGCACGGCGAGACGGTGCTCGTGCGGGGCATGGGCCTGAACTTCTGCGACGCGCTCGCCCAGCTCACCGAGGGGCGGGGAGGCCGCTTCACGACCGATCTGGACAACCCTGAACGGTTGGTGTACCACCCCTCCGGACGGGAACCGAAGATCGTGGCGGGCTCGCGTCGCGGAACGCCGTACCGGGCGAAGCCGCGGCTCCGGGGGTACTACGCGGCGTCGTTGCAGACCCGCTTCTTCACCGTGGACGCGGTGCGCCACGTTGCGGCCTCGAGCCCCGGCGAGCTGTCCTTCGACCGGCAACTCGGACCCCTGATCCGCAAGGACGCCGTGTGGAACTACTACGTGGTGCTCGCGCGCACGGCACCGGACGCGTTCCTGGGGGACCCCCGGGCGTTCCTGGACCGGCTGGATGAAATCCTCACGGATCGCACGGACGTGAACTGGGCGCGCAAGAGCGATGCGCTGATCTCGGACTCGGTGGTCCCCGGGCGGCAACTGCAGCAGGCCCGGCTCGCTCGGCCCTTCGAGGACGTGAGCTTCGCCAGCCACGACGAGTACGCGGCCGCCGTGGTGCACTACCTGGACCGGGACGTCCACGGGTCCCTGCAGGGTGAGGACGATCCCGTCAAAATGGCGATCGCGTCCCTCAATGCCGCGCGCAGCGTGCTCAAGTGCGTCCTTGCGGAGATCGGCATCTCGGACTCGTCCTGGGTCCACGAGCTGCAGCGCGAGTTCGAACCCTTCGTGGAGGGGCTGGCCTCCGGACCGCCCGTGCTGCGGATCCAGCAGCTCGCCGCGCTGACCCGCGCAGGGATCGTGCGGTTCCTGGGTCCCGAACCGCGCTTCGTGGTGGACCGCTCCGAGGGTTACTTCGTGGCCGCGTCCCCGTGGGTCGAGGCGGCACCCGTGCGCTCACGGTGGATGATCGAGGCCATGTCCCCGAGCAACGACGTCCACCGCAACATCTCCCCGCTGCTCACGCACATGCACGAGCGCGGCCTGGTGCGCGCGAAACTCATGGAGACGCGCGACGGCGCGAGCCCCGAGACGAGCACGGGTCTGGACGTCTCGCGCGAGCGTCCGCGGGGTGCCCACGACGACGACGCCGCGGCCGGCTCGTTCGTCTACCGCGCCGTGGGGGACAAAGACGCGGTGGAACCCGGCATCCACGTGATCGGTCTGCAACTGTCCTCGGTGCAGTGGGGTGTGTCGATCGCGGCCGAGGCCGGTGCACCGGCCCACCTGGGTGCCCGGACCATCGCGGACGCGGACGCCATCGCCCGGGAGATCCTGGGGGAGCCGCGCGCGCGGCAGTGATCCGGTCCGGGCGGCGTCATACGGGGAGTGACCGTGCGCGGAGCAACCGCGCGCCATGGGACCGGGACGGGTGTGGCTCGGGCCGACACCGCCGGGATCACGTCGAACCATGCGGGTCCCACCACTACCGCGCCGCCGGCTCAGCCCAGGACGGTGCGGGCGGTGCGTTCGTCGGTGACGAGGTGGGACACGTACCCGGCCCGCAGTGCCGCGCGTAGGACCGGGGTCTTCGCCGCGCCGCCGACCACGCAGATCCGGATCTCCTTGTGCCGCAGGGAGTCCAGGGGGATGGCCACGGTGCGGGCGTCGAGCTCGGGCACGGCGGGGTTGCCGGCGTCGTCAATGAAGTGCGAACACAGGTCACCCACCGCGCGCTGCGCGACCCCTTCCCGCTCCTCGGTGGTCAGGTAGTCGCGTGCGAGCAGGGGTGCGTCCCGTCCGGCGGAGCCCACGGTGAACACCGCCACCCGGGCGCTGCGGCCCAAGTCCAGGACGTACTCGATGTGCCGGTCCTGCGCCACGAGGCGTTTGACCTCGGGGCTGTCGAAGAGCGCCGGGAGGGGCAGCGTGTGGGGGTAGGCGTTGAACGCGGTGCAGAACATCCGCACGGTCTCGAAGTGCCCCGCCGCCGGTGAGGCCAGGCTGCTGCCGCCTTTGAGCTGGACCATGTGCACGCCGCTACGCGGTTGGGGGGTCAGCGCCTGGGCCACGGCGCGCATGGTGCGACCCCACGTGATCCCCACGAGATCGCCGTCGGCCACATTCTCCTCGAGCATGCGCGCCCCGGCGACACCCAGGTTGTGCAGCAACTCGTGCTCGGTCTCCGCATCGGCCACCACGGTGGCCTGGGCGAGCCCGAACGCCGAGCACAGCTCGCGCCCCACGTCCGTGGACACCGTGCGGGGGTCCCGGATCTCGATGCTCACGAACCCGCGCTCGCGCGCGTGCTGCAGCAGTTTGGACACCGTGGGGCGAGACATGGCCAGTGTCCGGGCCACCTCCGCCTGGGACAGGCCGCGTTCGTGGTAGAGCCGGGCCGCCTCCAGGGACTGGACGTCCCGCGCGGTCAGGTCCACGACGGCGCTCCGGTCACCGGCCGTGCAGCCACGTCACAGCCCCATGATCACGCCGACGAGCGCGGCGTTGAGCATGTTCGTGAGGAACCCACCGAGCAGGGCGAACAAGCCCAGCTGGGCCACGTCCGCGCGTCGGTCCGGGGCCAGCCCGCCGATGGAACCGATCTGGATCGCGATCGAGGACAGGTTGGCGAAGCCCGCGAGCGCGAACGTGGTGATCAGCACGGACTGGGGATCCAGGTTGGGGATCTCCGGGCCGAACGCGGTGTAGCCCACGAACTCGTTGAGGATGGTCTTCTGGCCGATGAAGTTGCCCACCTGTGCGGCGTCGTGCCACGGCACGCCCAGGGCCCACGCGAGCGGCGCGAAGATGATCCCGAAGAGCCCCTCGAGGGACCAGCCCTCGAAACCGAAGAGTGAGCCGACCCAGCCGAGCACGGCGGAGACCAAGGCGATCAGCGCGATGAACGCGATCAGCAGGCAGCCCACGATCACGGCGATCCGGCCGCCGCTGATGGCGCCGTTGCCGATCGCGTCGATCAGGTTCTTGGACTCGGTGTCCCGGACCTTCAGCGTGTTCACGGAGGCCACGGAGGTCTCGGTCTCGGGCATGAGGGCCTTGGCCACGAGCAGGGAACCGGGGGCGTTCATCACAGACGCGGCGAGCAAATAGGGCAGCGGTGCGCCCAGCAGGGAGTACCCCACGAGGGTCGATCCGGCCACGGCGGCGAACCCACCGGTCATACAAGCGAACAGTTCGGAGCGGGTGAGCTTGCTCAGGTACGGCTTGATCATGAGCGGTGCCTCGCTCTGGCCCAGGAAGATCACGGTGGACGCGAACACGGACTCGATCTTGGACGTGCCCATGATCTTGTTCAGCGTCGTGCCCAACACGTGCACGAAGATCTGGATGACCCGCAGGTAGTACAACGCACCGATCACGGCACCCAGGAAGATGATCACGGGCAGCACACTGAGCGCGAACACGAACCCGTTGTTGTCACTGAGCAGCCCGCCGAAGACGAACTGCGTGCCCTCGTTCGTGAATCCGATCAGTCCCTGGACCAGACCGGAGAACCATTTCAGGGCCTCGTAGCCCGGACCCCACTTGAGGATCAGCAGCGCCACGCCCACCTGCAACAGCAGTCCCACCGCCAGGGTGCGCCACTTGATCGCGGTGCGGTGGCGGGATAGGAGAATGATGATGCCCAGGATGAGGACGATCCCCACCAGGCCCTGGAAACGGTCCACGGTGACCCCAGCTTTCGACTTCCGGCGCCGCGACGGGATCCGCCGCGGCGCGAACATTTGTCAAAACTATAATTGACAAATTTTCCGATACGCCGCCTAGGATTGCAGGACAGGTCGTGTCCTGGGACGCCCGGCGCCGACACGACACCGTGCCGCAGCTACACGAGGGAGTGATCACGGTGGTTGAAGCGTTCGACGCCGTCGACGTCATCCGCATGAAACGGAACCGCGAGACGCTGTCCCCCGAGGCCATCGACTGGGTGATCGACGCCTACACGCGCGGCGTGGTCGCGGACGAGCAGATGTCCGCGCTGGCCATGGCGATCTTCCTCAACGGGATGGACCGAGCGGAGATCTCGCACTGGACCCAGGCCATGATCGATTCGGGCGAGCGCATGAATTTCGGGGAGCTGTCCCGCCCCACGGCGGACAAGCACTCCACGGGTGGCGTGGGGGACAAGATCACGCTGCCGCTCGCCCCGCTCGTCGCGAGCTTCGGGGTGGCCGTCCCGCAGCTGTCCGGGCGGGGGCTCGGGCACACCGGTGGGACCCTGGACAAGATGGAGGCCATCCCCGGGTGGCGTGCGGATCTGAGCAACGCCGAGATGATGGACATCCTGGACACCGTAGGCGCGGTGATCTGCGCCGCCGGAACCGGCCTGGCCCCCGCGGACAAGAAGCTCTACGCGCTGCGTGACACCACCTCCACCGTGGAGTGCATCCCGCTGATCGCCTCCTCGATCATGTCCAAGAAGATCGCCGAGGGCACCGGAGCCCTGGTCCTAGACGTCAAGACCGGCCCGGGCGCGTTCATGAAGGCGGAGGAGGACGCTCGCGAACTCGCGCGCACCATGGTCGAGCTCGGCAAGGACCACGGCGTGGACACCGTGGCCCTGCTCACCGACATGTCCCGCCCGCTGGGGCGCACCGTGGGCAACGCCCTGGAGGTGCGCGAATCGGTCGAGGTGCTGGCCGGGGGTGGCCCGAGCGACGTCGTGCGCCTGACCGTGGCGTTGGCCCGCGAGATGCTCGCGGCGGCCGGCGTGCACGACGCGGACGTCGAGGAGGCCCTGCGCGACGGCCGCGCGATGGACACGTGGAAGCGCATGGTCGCCGCCCAGGGCGGGGACCCGGACGCCCAGCTGCCGCAGGCGGAGCACACGCAGGACGTGCTGGCCGAGACCTCGGGCGTGCTCATCGAGATGGACGCGATGTCCGTGGGCGTGGCGTCCTGGCGACTGGGTGCTGGCCGCGCCCGGCAGGGCGACCCCGTCCAGGCCGGCGCCGGCGTGGAGATCCACGCGGTGCCCGGCGAGCGCGTGAGTAAGGGCCAGAAGCTGTTCACCCTGCACACCGACACCCCCGACCGCTTCGAGCGCGCGCTCGAGTCCCTCCACGGCGGCGCCACGATCGACCCAGATGCCGCCGAGGGCACCGGGGCGCGCGACGACGTCGTGCTGGATCGCATCGCCTGACCCACCGTCCGACCGCAACGACGACGCTCGGGGACCGGGCGTCGTCGCCCCACCGTGGTGCATTGTCACCGCGCCGCACCACCCCCGCGAGGAGAACCGCATGATCACCCGTGAAGAACTGGCCGCCATGGTCGACCACACCCTGCTCAAGCCCGAGTCCACCGCCGATCAAGTCGCCGAGCTCGCCCGGGAGGCGGGTGAACTCGGGACGTACTCCATCTGTGTCTCCCCGTCCCGGCTGGACGTGGACCTGCCCGAGGGTGTCAAGCTCGCGACCGTGTGCGGCTTCCCGTCCGGCGCGCACCCCGCCCAGGTCAAGGCCGCGGAGGCAGCCGTGTCCGTGGCGAACGGCGCGGACGAGGTGGACATGGTCATCAACCTGGGCCTCGCCGTCGCGGGGGCCTGGGACGGCGTGCGCGACGACATCGAGGCCGTGCGCGCGGCGTGCCCCGCGCCCGCGGTGCTCAAGGTGATCATCGAGTCCGCGGCCCTGACCGACGATCAGATCGTGGCCGCGTGCCGCGAGGCCGAGGCCGCCGGCGCGGACTTCGTCAAGACGTCCACGGGCTTCCACCCCGCGGGCGGGGCGTCGGTCGAGGCGGTGCGCCTCATGGCCGAGACCGTGGGCGGGCGCCTGGGCGTGAAGGCCTCCGGCGGGATCCGCACGACCGAGGCCGCGCTGGCCATGATCGATGCCGGCGCCACGCGCCTCGGGCTGTCCGGGACCCGCGCGGTGCTCGAGGGGCTCGATTCCTGATGAGCGATCAGCTGCTCGAGCGGGTGCGGCAGTGGGTCGAGCACGACCCCGATCCCGCGACCCGCAACGAACTCACCGAGCTGTCGAACGCCGCCGCCTCCGGTGACGAGCCCGCGCTCGCCGAGCTCGACTCGCGCTTCTCCGGACCGCTCGTGTTCGGCACCGCCGGGCTGCGCGCGGCCGTGGGCGCGGGGGAATCGCGGATGAACCGCGCGGTCGTGATCCGCGCGAGCGCCGGGCTCGCCTCCTTCCTCACGGAGCGCGCGGGGCCCGCGCCCCTGGTCGTGGTCGGGTGCGATGCGCGCCACGGTTCCGAGGACTTCGCCGCCGACGCCGCTGCGGTCTTCTCCGCCGCCGGATGCCGGGCCGTGCGGTTGCCGTCCCGGCTGCCCACCCCGCTCGTGGCCTACGCCGTGCGACAACTGGGCGCGGACGCCGGCGTCATGGTCACCGCGTCCCACAACCCGCCCGCGGACAACGGGTACAAGGTCTACCTGGGCGGTCGCGCGGTGGGCTCCGACGACGAGCGCGGCGTGCAGATCGTGCCCCCGGACGACGCCCTGATCGCTGAGCACATGGCCGCCGCCCCTCCCGCGGATCGCGTTCCCCGGGACTCCTCGCGTGTTTCAGCCGCCGACGCCGATCTGGTCGCCGGCTACATCGAACGCGCCGGGTGCCTGCGCGACCCCGAGGCCCGTTCCGAGATCTCCATCGCGCTGACCCCCATGCACGGCGTGGGCCTGGACACCGCGCTCGCCGTACTGCGTGGCGCCGGTTTCGAGCGGGTCTCCGTGGTGGCCGAACAGGCCGAGCCGGATCCCGACTTCCCGACCGTGGCCTTTCCCAATCCGGAGGAACCCGGGGCCATGGACCTGCTCGTGGCACTCGCAGCGGACCAGGACGCGGACGTCGCGATCGCCCTGGACCCGGACGCGGACCGCTGCGCCGTCGCCATCCCCACGGGCGCGGGCACGGGCGATCCCGCACGTGACTGGCGGCGACTGAGCGGCGACGAGCTCGGCGCGTTGCTGGGGGAGAACGCCGCAGCGGATCCCGATCGCGCGGGGGACACCCTCGCGTGCTCGATCGTCTCCGGGCGGTTGCTCGGGCGGATCGCCGAGCACCACGGGCTCTCGTTCCGTCAGACCCTCACGGGGTTCAAGTGGATCGCCCGCACCCCCGGGCTGCGTTTCGGGTACGAGGAAGCCATCGGCTATTGCACCGATCCCAGCGCCGTGCGTGACAAGGACGGGATCTCCACGGCCGTGCGGGTGGCCTCCTACGTGGCCGCTCTCAAGGACCGGGGCGCCACGGTGCAGCAGGAACTGGACCGGCTCGCCACGCTCCACGGGCTCTACGCGACCGCGCCGTTGACGTTCCGGGTGGCGGATCTCTCGCTCATCACCCGCGGGCTGGACCGGTTGCGGGAGAACCCGCCGCGGGAGATCGCGGGCTCGTCCGTGGTCGAGTACACGGATCTGTCCAAGGGCGGGCCCGAGATGCTGCCCACCGAGGGGATCCTCATCCGCACCGAGGCCGATGACCGCGTGATCGTGCGGCCCTCCGGGACCGAGCCCAAGCTCAAGTGCTACCTCGAGGTCGTCCTCCCGGTTCCCGAGGGCGGTGCCGTTCCCCGCGAGGAGGCCGCGGCGCGGCTCGAGCGGATCAGTGAACAGCTGCGGGAGGTCGTGGGGCTCTGAGCTCCGCGCCCGGGCTGCACTTCGGGAACCGCTGAGTGGTTCACCTGGTGACGAGGGTCGCGTAGGCCACGAGATTCTCGTCGAAGGTGCCGGTGGCGGGGTCGTAGCGGTCGCACGTGATGAGCCGCAGTTGCGGGTCCGCCGTGTTCCCGTAGACGCGCATCGTGGGGAAGGCGTCCTTGGCGTAGCGTTCCGCGTGCGTAACCCGGAACTGGGCTTGCGTGCCATCTGCACGTTGCACGCGGATCTCGTCCCCCGGCGTCAGGACGGGCAGGTCCGCGAAGACGCCTGGCCCACCGCCCGTGGCGTTCACGTGGCCCAGCACCACGCCCGGTCCCATCTGCCCCGGTGTCGGCGGGGCCTCCGGGCATCGCCATGTGCGAGGACACGAACTGGCCGCACGCGATGGGCACGTCCGTGGCCAGGGGTAGCGCGGGGTTCATCGGGTTCACGGCACCCGCGGCCGCGGGTGTGAGCGCCAGAGCCCCCAGGGTGAGAGTGGGAAGGGCGAGGAGAGCGGACCTCTTCTTGACGATGGCCTTTTGGGCGGATGGGTGCGGGGCCCAGCTGTGAGGCAAATCACAGACTACTGTCTATTTCGGAGGCGGCCAGGATCCATGCAAACGACAAACTTTTTTTGACGTGGGGCGACCTCGGTGGGCCGCCGTGTGCTCCGCCGCGCGCCCCATGAACCCGAGGGCTGGTGGGGCGACTGATCCGTGCCAGTAGGGCCGGACATACGAAGGCCCCGGATTCCTGACGGAACAGGAATCCGGGGCCTTTGAACTGGGCGGAAGGTAAGGGATTTGAACCCTTGGTACGGGGTTACCGCACACTGGTTTTCAAGACCAGCTCCTTAGGCCGCTCGGACAACCTTCCAGTGTCGCGCGCTCCCGCGGTGGCGCGGGCGAACGAATCGCCATTATTCCATGCGCCGCGCCCGGGGGGCCAATGCCCTCGGCGCGGTGCAGGGAGGGAGGGGTGCGGTGGTGCGCCCCTGGCGCGGGTGATGCCGCTGCGGGAGAATGGGGTACAACGCCGTCGTCAGAGAAGGAAGTGCCATGCGAGCAGTACGCGATGTCCGATCGGGGGGGCCGGAGGTCCTCGAGGCCGCGGAGACCGCCGAGCCACAGCTGACCCCAGAGGGGGTCCTGATCGCCGTGACCGCCGCGGGGCTCAATCGCGCGGACGTCCTGCAGCGCAACGGCAACTACCCCGTCCCGCCGGACGCCACGGACATCTTTGGCCTGGAGGTGTCGGGCACGGTCGTGGAACTCGGGGCGGACGTCCCGGAGGCGGCGGGTCTCGCGGTGGGCGACAGCGTCGTCGCCCTGGTGGACTCGGGCGGCTACGCCGAACGCGTGGTCGCGCCGTGGCGGCAGGTCCTCCCGCTGCCCGACGGTGTGGACCCGGTCGCCGCGGCGGGGCTGCCCGAGGTGGCAGCGACCGTGTACTCCAACGTGTTCATGGCCGCCGCGGCCCGGGAGGGGGAAACCCTGCTCGTCCACGGCGGAGCGGGCGGGATCGGGACGCACGCGATCCAGGTGGCCCGCGCCCTGGGGCTCACGGTGCTGGCGACCGTGGGCAGTGACGAGAAGATGCACGTCGTGAGCGAACTCGGCGCCACGCCCATCAACTACAAGGACGAGGACTTCGTGGAGCGGGTCCACGAACTCACGGACGGCCACGGCGCGGACGTGATCCTGGACGTCGTCGGCGCCAAGTACCTCGAGCCCAACCTCCGGGCCGCGGCGACGAACGGGCGCATCGTGATCATCGGGATGCAGGGCGGGATCAAGGGCGAACTCAACGTGGGACGGTTGCTCAACAAGCGGGCCGCGGTGATCGGTACGACCCTGCGGGCACGCCCGGCGGACGAGAAGGCGCGGATCATGACGGCGGTGGGCGAATACGTGTGGCCGCTCGTGGCGTCCGGACAGGTGCGCCCCCTGGTCGCGCGCACGTTCCCGCTCGACCAGGTGCGTGAAGCGCACGAGTACTTCGACAGCGGATCGCACGTGGGCAAGGTGCTGCTGACCGTGTGATCGGGGTGCCCGAGACAGGGTGCCAATGCCGGGACAATGTGGTCCCGCTCGCATACACTCGTGCCAACAATCTCACGCTTCTGCCAGCGTGTTGGCACGAGATCCGGAGCCTTCCCCATGAGCACCACACATCAGCAATCGGCGGGCGCACCCCGGCCCGCGGGCGAGGGTCGCACCGACCTTCCCCCCAATCACGTGGACCCCGAGGTCCTGGAACACGAGCAGACTCGCTGGACCCCGCTGCGGATCGTGATCTGGGTGGGCATCGCCCTGCTGGGCGCGATCGCATGGGCCATGATCGCGTTCGCGCGTGGTGAGTCCATCAACGCCATCTGGTTCGTCTTCGCGGCGGTGTGCAGCTACTTCATCGCGTACCGCTTCTACTCCAAGTTCATCGAACGGAAGCTGACCCGCCCGGACGACCGTCGCGCTACGCCGGCGGAGTACAACGCCAACGGTAAGGACTTCATGCCCACCGACCGGCGGGTGCTCTACGGCCACCACTTCGCGGCCATCGCCGGTGCGGGCCCGCTCGTGGGGCCGGTGTTGGCCGCCCAGATGGGCTACCTCCCCGGGACCATCTGGATCATCGTGGGCGTCATCCTGGCCGGTGCGGTCCAGGACTACCTGGTGCTCTTCTTCTCCATGCGCCGCGGTGGCCGTTCCCTGGGTCAGATGGCCCGTGAGGAGCTCGGCGTGGTGGGCGGGTACGCCGCCATCATCGCGACCTTGGCGATCATGATCATCATCGTGGCCATCCTCGCGCTCGTGGTGGTCAATGCCCTGGGCGAGTCGCCGTGGGGTGTGTTCTCCGTGGGGATGACGATCCCCATCGCGCTGTTCATGGGTGTCTACCTGCGGTACTTGCGCCCGGGCAAGGTCATGGAGGTCTCGATCATCGGGTTCGTCCTGCTCATGGCCGCGATCGTTACCGGTGGCTGGGTCGCGGGCACGGACCTCGGCGCCCAATTGTTCACCCTGGACCGCGTGACCCTCGCGTGGTGCGTGATCGTCTACGGTTTCATCGCGGCCGTGCTACCCGTGTGGTTGCTGCTGTCCCCGCGCGACTACCTCTCCACGTTCATGAAGGTGGGCACCATCGTGCTGCTCGCGGCCGCCATCGTGGTGGTGCGCCCGGAGATCACAGTCCCCGCGGTCAGCGAGTTCGCGGGCCGTTCGGACGGGCCCGTGTTCTCCGGTTCTCTGTTCCCGTTCCTGTTTGTGACCATCGCGTGCGGTGCGCTCTCCGGGTTCCACGCCCTGATCGCATCCGGGACCACGCCCAAGATGATCGAGAAGGAACGCCAGACCCGGTTCATCGGGTACGGCGGCATGCTCATGGAGTCCTTCGTGGCCATCATGGCGCTCGTGGCGGCGGTGTCGATCGACCGCGGCATCTACTTCGCGATGAACTCCTCCCCGGCGGCCACCATGGGCACCGTGGAGGGCGCCGCGGCGTTCGTGAACTCGCTGGGTCTCTCCGGCGTGCACGTGACCCCGGAACTGCTGCAGGGCACCGCGGACGCCGTGGGCGAAGAGACCATCATCTCCCGCACGGGTGGCGCACCCACCCTCGCGCTCGGGCTGTCGCACATCATGCACCAGTGGCTCGGCGGGGCCTCCATGATGAGCTTCTGGTACCACTTCGCGATCATGTTCGAGGCCCTGTTCATCCTCACCGCGGTGGACGCCGGCACGCGCGTGGCCCGCTTCATGCTCACCGACACCCTGGGCAACTTCATCCCCAAGTTCCGCGACGCCGATTGGCGCGCGGGTGCGTGGCTCACCACGGCCATCATGGTCGCCGGCTGGGGATCCATCCTGATCCTGGGCGTCACGGACCCGCTGGGCGGTATCAACACGTTCTTCCCGCTGTTCGGCATTGCCAACCAGCTGCTCGCGGCCATCGCGCTCGCGGTGTGTCTGGCCATAGCGGCCAACCTGCACCGCTTCAAGTACCTGTGGATCATCCTGCTGCCGCTCGCATTCGACGTCCTGGTTACCGTCACGGGGTCCTGGCAGAAGATCTTCTCCCCGGACCCCAAGGTGGGCTACTGGGCCAACCACTTCGCGTTCAAGGACGCACTGGCCCAGGGACAGACGAGCTTCGGGACCGCCAAGAACGTGGAGGCCATGGAAGCGGTCGTGCGCAACACGTTCGTGCAGGGCACCCTGTCCATCCTCTTCGTGGTGCTCACGATCATCGTGGTGATCATGGCCGTCGTGGAGGCCGTCAAGGCGTTGCGCGGGCACGAGCGCCGCACGCACGAGGACCCCTATGTGGAGTCCCGCTTCTACGCGCCGTCGGGCCTGGGAGCCACACCCTCCGAGAAGGCCCTGGCCAAGCAATGGGACGCGCTGCCGATCGAGCAGCGCACCCCCACCGGCGGGGGACACCACTGATGTCGGGCGCGGCGCAGATCCCGGTGCTCGCCCGCGTCGGCTCGTGGTGGCGCGGCGCGTTGCGCTTCGGCAACGGGGTGCTCGGTGCGGACAAGTACGAGCACTACGTGCAGTACCACCGGGCCTCGGGGTGCGGGACGCCGCTCATGACGGAACGCGAATTCTGGCGGGACTACCAGGACTGGCAGGAGGCGCACCCCGAGGGCCGTTGCTGCTGAAGCGGTACCATGGACTGCTGCCCGCGGGTGGCGGATCGGAAAGGGGTATCGGTGGGTTTCTTCAGCGACTACAGGGCCACGCGCCGCGACGAACGTGAACTGGGCGAGGGCGTCTGGCGCCGGGCCCACGACCGCTTCAAGCGCGGCCTGGACCGCTACCACCAGATCCTGGAATCCGTGCGCGACCCCGAACTGCGCGCCGCCGCCGTGCCGGTGGCCAACGACCTCGCGGACCTATTGCCCAGGGTGCGCGCCGTGTGCATGGAAGCGCACGTGCGCGCCCCATCGCGCTCGCAGGACATCCCGCACTCCACGGACGGTTACCTCTCGGACGTGCACCGGCAGCTCTCCCGGGCCGGCAATTCCATGGCTCAGGCCGCGGAGGCGCTCACCATGGCGCGGTTCGCCGCGGGTTCCCATGCCCATTCGTCCGCGTCGGGTGTGGCGGGGGAGGGGACGTCGGGTCTCGTGGGTGAGCCAGGTTCCGGGGGCGACGCCGCTGGGTCCCCCGAGCAGCTCTCGGCACCATCGCAGGGTGTGAGCGCCATCCAGCGCCGCTCAACGGTCGTGACGGAGTACGTAACTGCGGCGGAGCGGCTGCTCGGTGAGCATGCGGAGCACTCGCCGGAGGATTGAGGGCCCCACCGGGTAACGGGTGTGTGACCGGATCCGTTACGTCTCTCGGGATGGTTGACGTTCCCCTGGGTGGTTGACGTTCACGTCGGATGAGCGGTGCCTCAGAGGTATTGCACCCTCAGCGCACCCGATGCCCGCAGGCAACAAATGTGGGTGTGGACGGTGGCGTCTCAGGCTCGGGAGGGGCTCCGGGGGTTCCCCTTGCCCGTCGGTCGTGGATCTCGGCCGATTGAAGGAACCCCCGGGGCGCCATGGTGTCCCCTGTCCTGGATCATTGGGCAGCCAGAGCCACAACGTCCTGACACATATGTTATGGAACAGCGTTGTGTTTAGGAAGTGTTGCGCGAAATCGTTGCCAATATGTCACCGGCGTAAGGACCCACAGGCCTGAAACCACAGATGCCGGCCGGCGGAGGGTGGGTGACAGGGGCCGGCCGCACTAGACAGGGAGCGGGCGCGGAAATGACGATCCCCGCCCTCCGCGCAGCAGGTCCTGCCGGGGAGAACGGGGATGGTCCATGGAGCCGCCTGCCGGAATCGAACCGGCGACCTATTCATTACGAGTGAATCGCTCTACCGACTGAGCTAAGGCGGCGTGACCGGGACCATTGCGGCCCAGATGCACCCGGAAACAGTATCAGATCGGGCCGGAACACCACCAATCACGGATCACCCGGGTACAGGGGCCGGTGGTCGCGTGGATGGCACCCGGCGGCGGGCCTCAGTCACCGCACGTGGCACCCTCGTCCGGCAGGGTGCCGTCCAGGAGGTAGTCGTCCACGGCGCGGGTCACGCAGGGGTTGCCGGAGGTGTAGGCGGTGTGCCCGTACCCCTCGTGGGTGAGCAGACGGGCGTCGCCCATCTGCTGCTGCAGGGAATGGGCCCACGGGTACGGGGTGGCGGGATCGTGGGTCGTGCCGATCACCAGGGTGGGAGTCTCCAGATCCGCCCGATACGTGTCCAAGGGCTTGACGGGCTTGTCCGGCCAGCCCTGGCACGCGGCCGCACCATAACCCAGGTAGGGACCGAACGTGGGGGCCTGCTGGGTCATCTCACGGGCCGCCCGGGCCATCTGTTCGTCCGTGACGTCGTTGGACACCGTGTCCAGGCAGGAGACCGCCGTGAACGCCATGGACACGTTGGACGTGTATTTCCCGGAGGGTTCACGCCCATGGTTGGAGTCGGAGAACGCCATGAGCGCGTCCAGGTTGCCGTCCAGGGCCTGCTGCAGGGCGGAGTTCAGCTGCGGGTACGAGGCGGTCGAGTAGAGGGGGACCAGGATCCCCTCGATCGCATTGGTCGGCGTCACGGAGCGTCCGTCCGAGACCGTGGGGCGGTCCTGGGCCACCGAGCGCAACATGCGCTGGATGGTGGCCATCCCCGCGTCCACGTCCGCGCCGGCCACGGCGCAGTCGTTGTTCGTCTCCTGGCAGTCGGCCACGAAGTGGCGCAGGTTGTCCTCGAAGCCCTTGGCCTGCGCGAGCGTGGTGGCGCGATCGTCCAGGGTGGGGTCCACGGCGCCGTCCAACACCATGCGCCCGGCACGCTGGGGGAACAGGTGCGCGTACGTGGCGCCGATCTCGGTGCCGTAGGAGAACCCCAGGTAGTGGGTCGTGGGTTGGTCCAGGACGGCGCGCAGGACGTCCAGGTCCCGGGCCACGCTCTGGGTGTCCATGTGGGAGACCACGGCCGAGGAGTGCTCGTGGCACTTCTCACCGATCTGCCGGGAGCTCTGCCGCACCTCGTCCAGGGACTGCCGGCGCGGGTCGAAGGCCGGTTCGGAACGCCACTGGTCCATCTCCCGATCCGTGAGACAGCGGATCCCGTCCGAACGGTCCACACCGCGGGGGTCGAACCCCACGAGGTCGTACTTCCTGCGCACCTCCTTGGCCGTGAAGTAGTCTGCGGAGCCCATCATGTCCACGCCGGATCCGCCCGGACCGCCGGGGTTGAGGAACAGGGCACCCACGGGGGAGGAACCGGTGGCCTTCAACCGGGCGATCTCCACGGTGGTGTCACCGGCGGAGGGGTTCGCGTAGTCCACGGGGACCGTGATGCCCGCGCACTCCAGACCGCTCGGGAACTGTTGCCGTTCGGAGGTCTTGGTGCACTCCCGCCACTGCGGCGTCTGGGTGTAGTAGGACGTCAGCGCGGAGTCCACGCCGGAGGTGACATCCGGGTCCGCGCTGCCCCGGGCGTCGGTCTCCCGGGAGGGATCGGCGCACGCGGTCAGGGCCAGCGCGGCGGTGCACAGCAGGACGGCCAGGCGGCGGGGGAGGGAACGGTTCACGGGGTCCTCTCGGGTCAGACGATGGCCACCATCATGGCCTCGAACGCGAGTTGTGCGCTGACGTTGGTGCGGATGCGGCGCCGGGTCTCGCTGATCACGTCGATCTTGTGCAGGGTGTGCTCGGCGGTGGTGTTGGTCGCGTACCCGTGGATCTGCTCGCCCAGGTGCTGGTTGATCAGGGCCGTCCCGGTGTCGAGCTGCACGCTCAGCACGTCCCGGTAGAACGTGGTGAGGTCGATCAGGAAGCGGTCCAGGGTGTCGGTCTGGATGCGCCGGGAGCGTCGCTTCTGATCGGCTTCGAGCCGGTTCAGGGCACCCCGGATGGCGGGTGGCACGCGGCCGGTCTCGGGGGCACCCATGGCCACGAGCAACTGCGCGCGTTCCTCGTCGTTGCGGGCCTCGGCGTCCGCGGTGGACTCGTCCACGGCGAGGCGGTGCAACCGGTCCGCGGCCTTGACCGCCCGGGTCACCCCGTGCATGGACAGCGGCAGGGAGACGACCTCCTGGCGGCGGGTGCGGGCGTCGTCGTACAGGGCGAGTCGCGTGGCCACGCCCACGTGGCACTGGGACAACCGCGCGCACTCGATGGCGCGTTGCTCCGGGACCCCGTGCCGGGCCACGAGCAGCCGGGCGACGTCCTCGGGGGACGGGACCTTGAGGGTCACGGCGCGGCAGCGTGAACGGATCGTGACGAGCACGTCCATGGGGGACGGGGCGCACAACAACCAGATGGTGTGCGGCGGGGGTTCCTCGATGCTCTTGAGCATCACGTTGGAGGTGCGCTCGGTCATCCGATCGGCGTCCTCGACGATCATGATCCGCCACGAGCCCACGGACGGCCGGTCCTGCGCCTTGACCACGAGCTCGCGGGCTTCCTCGATGCTGATCTGCGGGTTCTCCGTGACGAAATGGGTCACGTCCGCGTGGGTCCCGGCGAACGCCGTGCGGCACGCGTGGCACGTGCCGCAGCCCGTGCCGTGCTCGCACAACAGCGCGGCGGCCAGGGCGCGCGCGGCCGTGGAGCGACCGGAGCCCGGGGGCCCGGTGAACAACCACGCGTGGGTCGGGTCGTTGTCGCGGGCCGCGCGTTGCAGCTGCTCCACCACGCGGGGCTGACCGACGACCTCGTCCCACACGCTCACGCGGAGACCTCCGTGCGCTCGGCGAGGATCCCGGTGACGCGGTCCACGATCGCGTCGGTGAGCTCGGCCGCGGGCGCGGACGCGTCCAGGACCAGGTAGCGGGAGGGTGCCTGCGCGGCGAGCTCACGGAAGGCCGCGTTGACGGCGTCGTGGAACGCCCGCGCCTCGGACTCCATGCGGTCCGTGGCCACGGCGCGCTCGCGGCGTCGGGCCTCGGCGGTGGTCTGGTCCACGTCCAACAGCACGGTGAGCTCCGGGACGAGACCCTGGACCGCCCACCGGTTCAGTTCGAGCACGCGTTCGGTGCCCAGACCGCGTCCCGCTCCCTGGTAGGCCACGGAGGAGTCCACGAACCGGTCGCAGATCACGATCTCCCCGCGCTCGAGGGCGGGGCGGATCCTGCGCGCCACGTGGTCCGCGCGCGCGGACGCGAACAACAGTGCCTCGGTCACCGCGGACACCGGCGCGTGGGAAGGATCGAGCACGAGCGCGCGCACCGATTCCGCGAGGGGTGTACCCCCGGGCTCGCGCGTGAGCGTCACGGTACGACCGTCGCGGCGCAGGGCGGCCACCAGCGCCGCAGCCTGGGTGGACTTCCCGGCGCCGTCACCGCCTTCGAACACGATGAGGGCCCCGCGCGCTGATTGCTTCACGCCCCCACTGTAGCGATCGCACCCGACAGCTACAGCGGTGCCGTGGGTGTCCACAGGACGGGCCGCACGGCGCCGCGGGATTAGGCTGGAGCAATGCGTAAAGACACCGTGGTGGTCGCCGGCGGCCGCCCCGACCACGAACACGACGCGCCCGTGAACCCGCCCGTGGTGCTGACCTCCACCTACCGGGGCACCGGGGAGCTCGACCCCGCGGACCGCACCTACGCGCGGTTGACCAACCCCACGTGGGAGGCGTTCGAGGACGTCCTGGCCCAGCTCGAGGAGGCCCCGTGCCCCGCGCTGTCCTACGCGTCCGGGCTCGCCGCGATCACCGCGGTGCTCACCCTCGTGCCCGTGGGCGGCACGCTCGTGCTGCCGCGCCACAGCTACCAGGGCAGCGTGGCACTCGCGCACACATGGCAGGAGCGCGGCATCTTCACGGTGCGCACCGTGGACATCACGGACACCGAGGCCACCTCCGCGGCACTCGACGGCGCGGACATGCTCTGGGTCGAGAGCCCCACCAACCCCATGCTCGAGATCGCGGACGTGCCCGCACTCGTGCGCGCCGCACGGGAAAAGGGGGTGCTCACGTGCGTGGACAACACGTTCGCCACGCCCCTGCTGCAGCGTCCCCTGGGCGTAGGGGCGGATCTGGTGGTGCATTCCGCGACCAAGTACATCGCCGGTCACTCGGACGTGTTGATGGGTGCGGTGCTGTGCGCCACGCCCGAGTTGCGGCAACGGCTGCATTCCCAGCGATCTCTCGAGGGCGGGATCCCCGGGCCCTTCGAGGCGTGGCTCGCGCTGCGCGGCGTGCGTACGCTCGCGGTGCGCGTGGAACGTTCCATGGCCACCGCCGCGGAACTGGCCCGCCGGCTCGAGGCCCACCCCGCCGTGGCCCACGTGCGTTACCCGGGCCTCGCGTCCGATCCCGGCCACGAGCGCGCCGCCGCGCAATTGCAGGGGGGGTTCGGTTCGGTGATCTCGGTGGTCCCCCACGGCGACGTCGCTGCGGCCGAACGTCTCTTGACGGACCTTCGCGTGTGGACCCCCGCCACGTCCCTGGGCGGGGTGGAGTCCTTGATCGAGCGGCGTCGTCGCCACCACGACGAACCGGAGACCGTCCCCGAGAACCTGCTGCGCCTGTCCGTGGGGATCGAGAACGTGGAGGACCTCTGGGAGGACCTCCGGGCCGGACTCGACGCGCTCGCGGATCGATAGACTGACCCCGTGACTTCCATTCCTTGGGCCATCGTTCTGGCGAACTACCTGGACTACGCCATCACCTTGGTGGTGGCCGTCCTCGCGCTGCTCGCGGTGTTCGACTGCTTGCGGCGTTCGGCGGTGCAGTTCGAACGCGCGTGGAAGCGGACCAAGACGTTCTGGCTCGCCCTGACCGGTGGTGCCGCGGTGGTGTCCGTGTTCAGTGCAGTGTTCTCCACCCTCGCGCTGCTGGCCGTGGGTGTCCCGGGGACCGGCTCGTTGATCCTCATGCTGATCGCCGCGACGATCACCGGGGTGTACCTCGCGGACGTGCGCCCCGCTGTCTCGGGCGAGTCCAAGAACCCCGGGTACTAGTAGTAGGCATTTACCGTTCGAGGTCTCTCCCGGAGCGCATGTCGAGCCACCGTGGGGTCGACCTCCCACGGGCTCGGTGGGTCAGCCCTCGACGCGCCATCCCGGTTCGTCCGGCGCGACCGCGGACCACGGCACCGTGAGTTCCCCGAACCGCCACCGGTGGGGCCCGTGCAGTAGGGGCCACCCGGCGGCGCGCAGGTCCCGGCACATCGCCGTCCAGCGCTGTCGATGACCGAATGGTGACAGGGCCGCGTTGGCCAGCCACGCGGCGTCGGCGGCCGCGAGGAATGCGTGGACCCGCTCGCCCGGGACGTTACGGTGGATCAACGCCTTGGGCAGTCGCGCGGCCACGTCCGAGGGCACGGTGAACGCACCTGGACGCATACTCACGGTGAAGGTGCGGGGGCCCTCCACGGTGCAACACAACCACGTGGCCAGGCGCCCGATCTCGTCGCACGTGCCGTCCATCAGGACCCCGTTCGGCGCGAGCCGCCCGCACGCGAGGTGCCACGCGGCGGGGACCTCTTCCACCGGGTACTGCCGCAGCACGTTGAACGCGCGTACGAAGACCGGGGAGCGTGACCCCGAGGGGATCTCGAAGCCCCCGCACCGGAAGGACAGCCCCGGGCGGGTGTGGGGTTGGGCCGCGGCCACCCGGTCCGGGTCGATCTCGATGCCCATGACCTCCACGTCCGGGCGCACCGTGCGCGCCCGCTGCCACAGCTCGACCGCGGTGATCGGGGCCGCCCCGAACCCCAGGTCCACGAGCAGGGGGTCGTATGCCCGGCGCACGAGCGGGGCCAGGACCCCGGTGAGGTACCGGTCCGCGCGCCGGAGGCGGTTCGGGTTCGTGGTCCCGCGGGTGATCGATCCCACGGGGCGGGGCTGGGTTGGCACACCCACACTGTAGTGCGCACGTCACGACACGCGTTCCCTCGGTGGCCCCGGGGTGGGACAATGGCCCCATGGCTAACGATTCCGCTACCCACAAGCTCATCCTGCTGCGCCACGGTCAGTCCGACTGGAACGAGAAGAACCTGTTCACGGGCTGGGTGGACGTCCCGCTCACGGACAGGGGCCGCGCCGAGGCCACCCGCGGCGGTGAACTGATCGCCGAGAACCAGCTGCTGCCGGACGTGGTGCACACGTCCCTGTTGCGCCGCGCCATGAACACCGCCAACCTCGCGCTCGACGCCGCGGACCGCCTCTGGATCCCCGTCAAGCGGTCGTGGCGGCTCAACGAGCGCCACTACGGTGCCCTGCAGGGCAAGAACAAGGCGGAGATCCGCGAGCAGTACGGCGAGGAACAGTTCATGGTCTGGCGCCGTTCCTACGACACCCCGCCGCCCGCCCTGGACGATTCCTCCGAGTGGTCGCAGGCCGGGGATCCCCGCTACGCGGACGTCGCCGACCTGCCCCGCACCGAGTGCCTCAAGGACGTCCTGGAGCGGTTCCTGCCGTACTGGGAGGAGCAGATCGTCCCCGATCTCAAGAGCGGCAGGACGGTTCTCGTGGCCGCGCACGGCAACTCGCTGCGCGCACTCGTCAAGCACCTGGACGGCATCTCGGACGACGACATCGCCGGGCTGAACATCCCCACGGGCATCCCGCTGTACTACGAGCTGGATCAGAACCTCAAGCCCGTGACCCCCGGTGGGCGCTACCTGGACCCGGACGCCGCCGCCGAGTCCATCAAGGCCGTGGCCAACCAGGGCAAGAAGTAACCCTTCTGGCACCGTGAAGAATCCCCGGCACATTTCGGTGCCGGGGATTCTCATTGTCGCCGTGTCTCGCGGGGCCGCGTGTACGCCTCCGTTCGGAGCGATCGGACGACGCCGCTCGGGCCGGTCCCCGGATGATCCCACCCGGGGCGCGCCATCACGGGTTCCGGCGGCTCACGCCACCGGGACCCGCACCGCTCACTCGCCGGCGTCGGCGCCGATGTGTCCGTGGCCGGTGGGGTGGCTGTCGGTCGCGGGGGCCCAGTCGCCGGTCACGAGGTAGGAGACCTTGCGGGCCACGGAGACGCCGTGGTCACCGATGCGTTCGAGGTAGCGGGAAGCGAGCGTGACGTCCACCGCGGTGGGCACGGAGGAATCCCAGTTGGGATCCGCGAGCATCTCGAACACCTGCTGGTGCTTGAGGTTCAGCTCGGACTTCAGGGCGAAGATCTGGTCCGCCTCGGAGATGTCCCGGTCCTCGAGCACGGAGATCACGCGCTCGACCAGACGCGCGTCGATGTCGAACATCTCCTCGAAGTGCCCACGCATGGCCTCGGGCAGGACGGGCTCGGGGAAGCGCAACCGGGCCAGCTGGGCCAGGTGACGGGCCAGGTCGCCCATGCGCTCGAGCGAGGCACTCATACGCAACGCGCCCACGATCATGCGCAGGTCGGAGGCCACGGGGGACTGCAGGGCCAGGATGTCGATGGAACGCTCATCGAGATCGTTCTGCAGGAAGTCGATGCGAGCGTCGTTGGAGATGACCTCTTCGGCCACCTGGATGTCGGCGTCGAGGAATGCGGTGCGGGCGCTGCCCAATGCCTGCTGCACGAGCGTGGCAATCTGAATCAGCTCCTCACCGACCTGGTGGAGCTCAGCCTGGAAAACCTTACGCACAGGGGGCGTCCTTTCGTTCATGGCAAGTCCTGGTCCGTAGCCTACGCGGGTTGAGTGGGCCGGGTGCCATCGGGATGTCATCGGGGGAGCGGCACGACGAATTCGCACGCGCCCGACCAGGTTCACAGGCTGCCGTGAACGAATCGTCATCCCCAGGTGAACGTTCGTTGAACCGGCCCCCACGGGGCGCGGATCACCGGGGTGCGTCCGGGCGGGCCGTCTAAGCTGACACCGTGAGCGATACGTCGATTGCCCTGCTGGCCGGTTTCATCGGCTTCTTGCTCGGCATCAGCGGGGTGATCGCCGTGCGGGTGAGCCAGCGGCGTCGTCATTCGCTGGCGGACGTCCAGGAACCCACGCTGCCCGAGGGCACCGCGGAGATCCTCGCGGCACTGGGCCTCGCGTACGTCGTGGTCGACGGCGTGGACGGCGTCGTGCGCGCGTCCCCCGCGTCCTACGCGTACGGGATTGTGCGCGGGCACACGGTGGTGCACCAGGACCTGCTGGAGATGATCCGCAATACGCGCCGCAACGGCGTCGTGGAGGAGAAGCGCCTGGAGCTGACCCGCGGGCAGTTCCAACACGGGTCGATCGTGCTGGACGTGCGGGTCGTGACCATCGCGGACGAGTACATCCTGTTGCTCGCGGACGACCAGACCGAGATCGTGCGCGCCCAGTCCATCCGCACCGACTTCGTGGCCAACGTCTCCCACGAGTTGAAGACGCCCGTGGGCGCCATCAGCCTGTTGTCCGAGGCCATCGAGGACGCCGCGGAGGACCAGGACGCGGTTCGCCACTTCGCCGCGAGCCTGCAGCGCGAGTCCATGAGGCTGAGTGCGCTCGTGCAGGACATCATCGAACTGTCCCGGTTGCAGGCCACGGACGTGGTGGCCAAAGGCACTGCCGTGGATCTCAACCGCGCGGTGCGTGAGGCCGTGGACCGGAACAAACTGGCCGCGGAGGCCAAGAACATCAGCATCAAGGTGGGCGGGCGGATCGAGACCCCCGTGTTCGGGGACCCGGACATGCTCGTGACCGCGGTGCGCAACCTGATCGACAACGCCGTGCGGTACTCCCCGGAGAACACCCGCGTGGGCATCGGCCTGCGGGAGCGGGAGGGGATGGCGCACATCACCGTCACGGATCAGGGCCCCGGCATCACGGAGACCGAGCAGGACAGGATCTTCGAACGTTTCTACCGGGTGGACAGCGCTCGGTCCCGCCAGACCGGGGGTACCGGTCTGGGATTGAGCATCGTCAAACACGTCATGGCGCAGCACGGCGGGGAGGTCTCCGTGTGGTCCCAGCCGGGCCGGGGGTCCACGTTCACCCTCGTGCTGCCGCCCATGGAGGAACCCGAGGACCAGGCGGAGCCCCCACGCGGAGGGCTGCGTAAACAGCGAGTGGAGGAGCGCGCGTGACCCAGATTCTCATGATCGAGGACGAGGAATCCCTGAGCGACCCGTTGGCGTACCTGCTGGGCCGTGAGGGGTTCGAGGTCACCGTGGTCGCGGACGGGCTCGAGGCCGTGGCGCAGTTCGACCGCACCGGCGCGGACCTCGTCCTGTTGGACCTCATGCTGCCCGGCCAGTCGGGGACCGAGGTCTGCAAACAGATCCGGCAGCGCTCCACGGTCCCGATTATCATGCTCACCGCCAAGGACGCGGAGATTGACAAGGTGCTCGGGTTGGAGCTCGGCGCGGACGACTACGTGACCAAGCCGTATTCGTCGCGCGAACTCGTGGCGCGGATCCGGGCGGTGCTGCGGCGGCATTCCGAACCGGAGGAACTGATCACGGCCACGGTCGCCGCGGGTCCCGTGCGGATGGACGTCGAGCGTCACGTGGTCCACGTGGGCGGGGAGCCGGCGGCCATGCCGCTCAAGGAGTTCGAACTGCTGGAGATGCTGCTGCGCAACGCGGGCCGCGTGCTCACCCGGGGCCAGCTCATCGACCGGGTGTGGGGTTCCGACTACGTGGGGGACACCAAGACCCTGGACGTGCACATCAAGCGGCTGCGTTCCAAGGTGGAACCGGAGCCGTCCGCGCCGCAGCACATCGTGACCGTGCGCGGTCTCGGGTACAAGTTCGAGCCCTGATCCCGACGCCTCCACCGAGCGGCACCCGTATGACGGAAGAACCGCACCCTTAGCAGGGTGCGGTTCTTACGTCTGTACACCGGTCTGAGAAAGCGAGCGCCCGGACCCTCGTGTTCGGGGCCCGGGCGCTCGCTCGATCGCGCCGGTTGGCGCGGGTGGTATGAGAGGTCAGTGCCCGCCGTGCGCCTCGCCCGCGGGGGCCGGGGTGTTGGAGGGGTTGGCCGGGGTGGACGGTGCGCCGCCGGGCACGAAGGATGCGTAGCGCGGGTAGGTGTGGTCCAGGACGGGGACCTGGGTGGTCTGGTCCTGGTCGTCCGCCGTGAACGTGGTGTCCACCATCAGGCCGGGGTTCGCGCCGGCTCGGTCCAACAGCACGGGCCGGGACTTCTCGAGCACGACCTCCTGGTTGGCGGGGACCTCCACGCTCGCGCGGGCGCCGTTGGCGTCCATGGTGACGGTCTCAGTCTGGTCGCCGGTGTTGATCAGGGTGCCCAGCACGCGGCCCTCGGAGTTCTCGTCCTCGGCGACGACCAGGATGTTGCGCAGCTGGACGTCACCCAGGTCCATCTGGATCCCGTCCGTCGGGGCGTAGCTGTCCATGGTGGCCTGCGGGCTGATGTACGCGCACCCGCTCACACCGGTCAGGACGGCGAGTGCCGCCGCACCCATTCCGAGGTGCTGCAACTTCTTGTGGGCGGCGTTCTTCACGGCACGAACTCCTCGGGCTCTCTGACAGCGGGTGCAAAATCTGCAGTCAGTCTATCGGTTTGGCCACGGATCGTCTGCATCCACGCCCCGTTCGTGGCGCGCCCGCGGGCCCGTGGTGCGCGCGCTTATGGAGTGACGACGACGCCGCACGGCCGGGTCACGCACACCCGCCCGGGCGCTGCCCGGGTGGCCTCCATAAGGCCCCGTGATGCGGTCCGTGGAGCGGCCACGGACGGGGCTCGCGGAAAGGTGGGCAATCATACACCGTGGTAGACTTGGCGGGCTGAAAGGGGTTTGTGCATGGTTTTTGAGGTTGGCGAAACGGTTGTCTATCCGCACCACGGTGCCGCAACTATCGAGGAGATCAAGACTCGAACCATCAAGGGTGAGGAGAAGATGTATCTCCGGTTGAAGGTCACCCAGGGCGATCTCATGATCGAGGTCCCGGCGGAGAACGTCGATCTCGTGGGTGTGCGGGACGTCGTGGACGAGGAAGGCCTCAAGGAGGTCATCGCGGTCCTGCAGGCCAAGGACGCCGAGGAAGCCTCCAACTGGTCGCGCCGCTACAAGGCCAACCTCGAGAAGCTCGCCTCCGGCGACGTCCTCAAGGTCGCCGAGGTCGTGCGTGATCTGTGGCGCCGCGATCGCGGCAAGGGCCTCTCCGCCGGCGAGAAGCGCATGCTGACCAAGGCCCGCCAGATCCTCACCTCCGAGCTGGCACTGGCCAAGAAGATCGACGAGGAAGAAGCGGAGAAGCGCCTGGACGACATCCTGTCCGCGGCCTGATTCCCGTAGCACGTCTTCGTGTCCCAGATTTCCGACCTCGCGAGCCCGTCCGCCATGGACGGGCTCGCCGTCATTGTCGTGGCCGCCGGTTCCGGCACGCGGCTCGGGTACGGGATGCCCAAGGCGCTCGTCCCCGTGGCCGGTCGACCGATCCTGGAGCACGCGCTTGCCACGGTGTGCGGGACCCTGCCCGGTGCCGCGGTGATCGTGACCGTGCCCGCCGGAGACACGGACCTCACGGCCGTCGCGCGCGCCGCGGGGGCCGCGGCCGTGACCGGGGGTGCCACACGCGCCCAGTCGGTCGCGGCAGCACTGACCGCCCTGCCCGCGGGTGTCACCCACGTCCTGGTGCACGACGCCGCTCGCTGTCTCACTCCGCCCGCCGTCCTCGAGCGGGTGGTCACCGCCCTGCATACGGGTGCACAGGCCGTGGTTCCCGTGACCCCGGTGACCGACACCGTGCGCGGGGTGGACACCCACGGGCGCAGTACCGGGACGGTGGACCGGGCGGGGCTGCGCAGCGTCCAGACACCCCAGGGTTTCGACCGTGCACTGCTCGAACGGGTGAACCGCGCGGCCGGTCTGCTCCCGGACGGCCCACTGGACGCCACGGGGGAGGACCCCCGGCTCGGGCACAGTGTTCGAACGGCAGAGACGGCCACCACGGTGACGGGTTCCGCAGGGGATCCCGAAGGCATCACGGACGATGCGAGTCTTGTGGAACTGTTCGCCCCCGAACACCCCGTGGAATTCGTGGCCGGGCACGAGGAGTCCTTCAAGATCACCCGTCCCCTGGACCTGGTACTCGCCCACGCGATCGTGCGTGAGCGGGACTCGGCCTGTCCGGCACAATGGCCGCATGACTGACGCAACCCCAGGCCCCGCCGATCCATCGACCCCGGAACCCCGGCCGTTCAACGTCCCGCTCGTGGGGATCGGGGTGGACGTGCACGCCTTCGGCCCGGAGGGCACTCCGCTGTGGATCGCCGGACTCATGTGGCCCGGCGAGCGGGGACTGAGCGGGCACTCGGACGGGGACGTCGTGGCACACGCCGCGGCGGACGCGCTGTTCTCCGCGGCCGGCGTGGGGGACCTGGGAGCGCACTTCGGAACGGACCGCCCGGAGTTCGTGGGGGCCTCGGGGTGTCGGATCCTCTCGGAGGCAGTGCGGATCGTGACCGAGGCCGGCTTCCGGGTGGGCAATGTCTCCGTCCAGCTCGTGGGCGACCGACCCAAGTTCTCCCCGCGGCGGGACGAGGCCGCCGCGGTGCTCACGGAAGCGGCCGGCGCGCCGGTGCACCTGAGCGCGACCACCACGGACGCCCTGGGGCTCACGGGCCGGGGCGAGGGTCTCGCGGCGATCGCCACCGCGATCGTGTTCCCGCGCGGCTGAGCCCAAACGGGCGGCGACCGAGCCCACCGGCCGCAACCCAGCAGACTGGTCGAGTCCACCGGGGGGAGCCCGCCAGTAGTGCCGGCCGACCGAACCCGCCCGCCGCGAGCGTGCGGCGCCACCCCGTTAGACTGGCAGGGTGACTTTGCGCTTCTATGACACCGCTTCCGCGACCGTCAAGGACTTCGTCCCCGTGCGACCCGGCGAGGCGGGCCTCTACTACTGCGGTGCCACGGTGCAGGGCGCACCGCACATCGGCCACGTGCGTTCCGCGCTCGTGTTCGACATCCTGGCCCGCTGGCTGCGCTTCCGTGGCTACGAGGTCACCACGGTGCGCAACGTGACGGACATCGACGACAAGATCCTGGCCAACGCGCACGCCTCGTTCGAGAACGACTACCAGGGTGACCACCCGCGCGAACCGTGGTGGGCGCTGGCCTACCGGTTCGAGGGTGTGTTCGGGCGGGCCTACGCCGCGCTCGGTATCGAGGCCCCCACGTACGAACCCCGGGCCACGGGCCACGTCCCGGAGATGCACTCGCTGATCCAGGAGCTGATCGACGCCGGGCACGCGTACCCCGCACTCGACGATTCCGGCGACGTCTACTTCGACGTCCGTTCGTGGCCCCGCTACGGCGAACTCACCCGGCAACGCGTGGAGGACATGCAGGACGCCCCGGACGCCGATCCCCGCGGCAAGCGCGATCCCCGCGACTTCGCGCTGTGGAAGGGACACAAGGAGGGCGAGCCCGCCACGGCGTCGTGGGATTCCCCGTGGGGCCGCGGCCGCCCCGGCTGGCACCTGGAGTGCTCGGCCATGGCCCACAAATACCTGGGCGCGCACTTCGACATCCACGGCGGTGGCCTAGACCTGCGCTTCCCGCACCACGAGAACGAGCTCGCCCAGTCCACCGCGGCGGGCCGCCCGTTCGCCAACTTCTGGTTGCACAACGGGCTCGTGACGTACGAGGGCGAGAAGATGTCCAAGTCGATCGGCAACACGGTCTCCCCGGCGAGCATGCTCGAGGAAGCACGGCCGCTCGCCGTGCGCTACTACCTGGGCCAGGCCCACTACCGTTCCGTGCTGGACTACCGGCCCACGTCCCTGCGGGAGGCCACCGCCGCCGTCGAGCGCGTGGAAGCCGTCCTCGCGGCCGCGCAGCATTCCGGACTCAGCGTGTCCTGGGAGCACATGGATGTGCCTGAGGAGTTCGTCGCGGTCATGGACGACGACCTCAACGTGCCCCGTGCGCTCGCGGTGCTGCACGAGACGGTGCGCGCGGCCAACACGGCTCTCTCGGGCCCGGAGGCCTCGACCGCCCAGCCGCTCGTCTCCGCGATCGCGGGCATGTCCGACGTCCTGGGATTGCTCCCCTTGATGAGTCTCGACGGCGCTCGGGACGCCGACGGCGCCGAGCACCGCGCGCTCGACTCCCTCGTCCAGGACCTGCTGGCCCAGCGTGCCGCCGCGCGTGAGGCGAAGGACTGGGCGCTCGCGGACCGGATCCGGGACCAGCTGGCCGCTGCTGGCGTCGTCGTGAAGGACGGCGCCCGGGGGTCCGAGTGGTCCGTGGGGGAATGAGCCTGGCCTAAACTGGAGCCAGATCGCCGACCACCCCGGGGCGGCCCGCGGGCCGTGACCCGTGACAGACACGGAGTATTGACCATGGCCCAGAAGAACCGACCCGGAGCCACGCGCAAGAAGAAGGGTCCGGTCGTGGGTAGCGGCGGCCAGCGCCGCAAGGGCCTGGAGGGCCGCGGCCCCACGCCCAAGGCCGAGGACCGCGTCTACCACAAGGCGTACAAGGCCAAGCAGGCGGTCGCGCGCAAGCAGCAGAACCTGCACCGGCGTCCGTCCCGCACGGGGTCCGGGCCCATCAAGGAGGACCTCGTCACGGGGCGCAATGCCGTGCTGGAGGCCCTGCGCGCCGGGGTGCCCGCCAAGACGTTGTTCGTGGCCACCAAAATCGAGATGGACGACCGCGTCAAGGACATCCTGCAGTTGTGCGCCGAGGCCCAGGTGCCCACGCTCGAGGCCTCGCGCGGCGAGCTGGACCGGCTCTCCGCGGACGCGATCCATCAGGGTGTGGTGCTGCAGGTCCCGCCGTACGACTACCAGGACGCGGACGAGCTCGCGGCCTCCCTCATGGCCGACCGGGGCGATGATTCCCGCCCGCCCCTGCTCATCGCGGCGGACGGGATCACCGATCCCCGCAACCTGGGTGCGATCATCCGCAGCGTCTCCGCGTTCGCCGGGGACGGGGTCATCCTGCCCGAGCGCCGCTCCGCCGGGGTCACGGCCACGGCGTGGAAGACGAGTTCGGGTGCTGCGGCGCGCGTCCCCGTGGCCAAGGCCACGAACCTCACGCGCACGCTCGAGAACTGCAAGAAGCAGGGCTACTTCGTGGTCGGCCTCGACGGCGGCGGGGACGTGGACCTGCCGCAGCTCGAGTTGGCCACCGAGCCCCTCGTGGTGGTCGTGGGCTCCGAGGGCAAGGGCCTGTCCCGCCTGGTGACAGAGCACTGCGACGCGATCGTGTCGATCCCCATCGAATCCGCGATGGAGTCCCTCAACGCGTCCATGGCGGTGGGGATCACGCTGTACGAGATCGCGCGCCGGCGTGCAAGCGCGTAGTTATCCGCTGGGCGTCCACCCCTCCCCGTCCGGGGACGGGACCGCCAACGTCGCGGTGTACGCCCCGGGACTGACCGAGGTGGACCTCATGTTCCGGCGCCCCGGTGAATCGTGGCAGCGGTTACGGCTCGCGGGGGAGAACCACGGGATCCATTACGCGACCGTCTCGCGCCCACGCCATGTGCCGGAGGTGGAACTCACCCCGGACGAGCTCGCACGGGACGTGTGTCCCGCGATGCCCGAGGGGACCGAGTACGGATTCGTGAGTGCCCGGCCCGAGGGCAGTCCCGTGCCGGATCCGGCGTACGAACCGGTCCTGCTGGACCCCTACGGGCGGGGACTGACGCGTGTGGCGCCACCGAGCGGCGTCGTCAATCCCGGCGCGGACGCCTACGGCGGGGAGTACGTCTCCGTGGTGGTCGCCCAGGACCACGAGTGGCGCGACCACGACCGTCCCCGGCCGGCGTGGCGCGAGACCGTGATCTACGAGGCCCACGTGAAGGGCCTCACCATGCTGCACCCGGGGATCCCTCACGAGCTGCGCGGCACCTACGCGGGACTCGCACACCCCGTGATGCTCGAGTACCTGCGCAGCCTGGGGATCACCGCGGTGGAGTTGTTGCCCGTGCACGCCCACCTGGACGAGGCCCACCTGACCGCGAACGGGCTCACCAACTACTGGGGGTACAACACCCTCGCGTTCTTTGCACCCCATGCGGGGTACGCGACCAAGGCCGCCCAGGAGGCCGGGCCCACCGCGGTGCTCAACGAGTTCAAGGCCGCCGTGGACGCCTTGCACGGCGCAGGGCTGCAGGTGTTCCTGGACGTCGTGTACAACCACACCGCAGAAGGCGGACCCACACAGCGCCCGTACTGCTGGCGCGGGCTCGGGGACCGGGAGTACTACCGCCACGACGAGCACGGCAACTACGTGGACGTGACCGGGTGCGGCAATTCCATGGATTTCGGCAACCCCCAGGTCGTGCGCATGGCTCTGGACTCCCTGCGCTACTGGGTCACGCAGTGCCACGTGGACGGCTTCCGCTTCGACCTGGCCCCCGAACTGGGCCGCGACGAGCACCACCACTTCACGCGCAACCACCCGTTCTTCGTGGCGATCGCCGCGGATCCGGTGCTGCAGGGCGTGCGGATGATCTCCGAACCGTGGGACGTGGGCGCCGGTGGCTGGCAGACCGGGCGCTTCCCCACCGGCTGGGCGGACTGGAACGACCACTACCGGGACACCGTGCGGGACTTCTGGCTCTCGGGTCAGCGCACCATGCGTCGCGGGGGCGGTGGGGGCACCGCCGGTCGGCTCGCCGGGGCGATCTCCGGGTCCGCGGACCTGTTCGCCCCGCACGGGCGCACCACGCTGGCCTCGGTCAACTTCATCACCGCGCACGACGGGTTCACGCTCTACGACCTCACGGCGTACGACGCCAAGCACAACGAGGCCAACCGCGAGAACAACGCGGACGGCACCAACGACAACCACTCGTGGAACCACGACCACGAGGGCTTCTCCCCGGACGTGCGCGTGCGGGCCGCCCGCGCGGCCACCGCGCGCAACATGATGGCCACCCTGTTGTTCTCGCAGGGCATCCCCATGATCACCGCGGGGGACGAGCTGTTGCGCTCCCAGGAGGGCAACAACAACGCGTACTGCCAGGACAACCGGCTCTCGTGGGTGGACTGGCGACTCACACCCCTGGATCGGTCCATGCTACGCACGACCCAGCGGCTCATCCGGATCCGCCGGGCCTTCCTGGCGAGCCAACCCCGGGACTTCCCCGCGCGCCCCCGGGACGTGGTGCTCAAGTGGTACGCGAGTTCCGGGGAGCCCATGAGCGACGATCTGTGGCAGACGGACGGGGTCCGTGCGCTGCAGATCGTGATCGGCGCGCGCGGGGGTGACCTCGCGGGACTGTTCGTGCTCAACGGCACCGCATCGCCCGTGGCCGCGGTGTTGCCGCGCTTCGAGAACCTGGCCGGCTCGGACGTGGAGGGGGCCTCGTACCGGCTCGTGCTCGCCACGGACCCTCAGCTCGACGAACTGACCGGCAACCGATGGCGTGCCGGGGAGGAGCTCACGGTCCCGGCACAGAGCATCGCGATGTTCGCGATCGCGTGAACCGGGCGGGCCGGACGTCAGTCCCCGGCGTTGCGCACGAGAGCGAGTTCGGCCGGTGAGGCCAACTCGTCGTGGCGCGGCAACACCCTCACGGTGTACCCGAACGGGCCGGAGCGGTCGATCGTGATGGGCCCGGAGAACGTCATGCGTCCCCCACCCAGCTCGGTCACGTCCTCGAGCGTGGCGTAGGACCGTTCGTGGATGTGATCGGTTTCCGAGACGCGCCCGTAGCTGACCTGCACGGTCACGTCCTCGGGGGTCAGCTCGCCCAGATCTACGTACGCGTTGACCGTGAGCTCGTCACCGATCTGCGGTTCCTGGCGCACACCGTGTGCGTCCACGTGCTCGATCCGCAGCTGCGGCCACGCGGTACGCACGCGCTCGACCCAGTGGGCCGTGCCGCGGGCCAGGGCGCCGTCGTCCGTGGTCACGCGCCGGCCGGCGACGCACGCGGGGACGTACAGCTCGTTGACGTAGTCGGTGAGCATCCGCCGGGCGGAGACCTTGGGCCCGAGGGTCGCGAGCGTGTGGCGCACCATGGCGAGCCACTGGTGCGGCACGGTGCTCGCTCGCGACGGCGCGGTGTCGGGTCCGGCCGCGGTCGTGGCGTCCTCGGAACCGTCACCGTAGAACCGCGGTGCCACGTGGCTCTCGATGAGTTCGTACAGCGCGGCGGCCTCGATGTCATCGCGCTCGTCCGTGCCGGCCTTGTTGTCCGCGGTGGGGATGGCCCAGCCGTTCTGCCCGTCGTACATCTCGTCCCACCACCCGTCCAGGACGGAGAGGTTGAGCCCGCCGTTGATCGCGGCCTTCATCCCGGAGGTCCCGCACGCCTCGAGCGGACGCAGCGGGTTGTTGAGCCACACGTCGCACCCCGGGAACAGGACACGCGCCATGGCGATGTCGTAGTTGGGCAGGAACACGATCCGGTGACGCACCTGCGGATCGTCCGTGAACCGTACGAGGTCCTGGATCATCCGCTTGCCCATCTCGTCCGCGGGGTGGGACTTGCCCGCGACCACCAACTGCACGGGGCGGCGGGGGTCCAATAGGATCCGCTTGAGCCGTTCCGGGTTGCGCAGCATGAGCGTGAGCCGCTTGTACGTGGGGACGCGGCGTGCGAAACCGATGGTCAGCACGTCCGGGTCCAGCACGGACTCCGTCCAGCCCAGTTCCGCGTCCGCAGCACCGCGGCGCTTCCACGAGGCCCGTAGACGCTCGCGGACGTCGTGCACGAGGCGTTCCCGCAGGGCGCGGCGGGTGGCCCAGAGCTCGGCGTCGGACACATTGTAGATCCTGCGCCAACGAGCGGCCGGGTTGGTGTCGTTCTCCTCCGGGTCCACGGCCATGCGCCACACGGCGGGGTCGATCCAGGAGGGGACGTGCACGCCGTTGGTCACCGAGGTGATCGGGACCTCCTCGGTGTCGAAGCCCTCCCACAGCCCGTGGAACATGGACCGGGACACGGCACCGTGGAGCTCGGCCACGCCATTGGCACGCTGGGCGAGCCGCAACCCCATGACCGCCATGTTGAATTTGCTCGGGTCACCGCCCGGCATGGTCTCCGCACCCAGCTCAAGCACGCGCTCGGAGGGGACATCCGGGGCGAGCCCCGCGGCGAGGACGTGGGCGATCTGATCGCGTTCGAAGCGGTCGATGCCGGCCGGGACCGGGGTGTGGGTCGTGAACACGGTCGCGGCGCGCACCGCGGTGAGTGCTTCCTCCCACATCATGGCCTGGGCGTCGGCCCCGGGGTTCATGAGTTCCTGGATCCGCTCGACGCCCAGGAAACCCGCGTGGCCCTCGTTGCAGTGGTAGACCTCCGGCGTGGGCGCACCCGTGATCCTGCTGTGCGCGCGCAGCGCCCGGATCCCTCCCATGCCCAGCAAGAGTTCCTGGTACAACCGGTGGTCGCTGCCGCCGCCATACAACCGGTCGGTGACGTTGCGTGCGGCGTCGTCGTTCTCGCTGATGTTGGAGTCCAGCAGCAGTAGCGGCACGCGGCCCACGTCCGCCCGCCAAATCTGCGCGGACAGCGTCCGGCCCTCGGGCAGCGGGAGAACCACGCGCGCGGGCGTACCGTCCGCTTCGCGCAGCAGGGTGAGAGGGAGTTCATCCGGGTCCAGCACCGGGTAGGTCTCCTGCTGCCAGCCGTCCCGGGACAGCGACTGCTTGAAGTACCCGGCCTGGTACAGCAATCCCACGCCCACCACGGGCACGCCCATGTCGGACGCGGTCTTCAAGTGGTCCCCGGCGAGGATCCCGAGTCCGCCCGAGTACTGCGGAAGCGCGGACGTGATGCCGTACTCGGCGCTGAAGTACGCCACGGCCGCCGGGGCGTCCTCGCCCTGCGTGCGCTGGTACCACTGGGGTTCGGTGAGGTAGGTGTCCAGATCGGCGTCGAGGTCGCGGATGCGTGCCACGAGCTCGGGGTCCGCGGCGATCTGCTGGATCTCCTCGCGCGTGAGCGAGCCCAGGAGCTTGACGGGGTCCCCGTGGACCGCGTCCCACGCGTGCGGGTTGAGTTCGGCGAAGAGGTCCTCGGTGGGCTGATGCCACGTCCATCGGAGGTTCTTGGCCAATCGTGAGAGTGCAGCGATCGACTCGGGCAGGACGGTGCGGACGGTGAACCTGTGGATGGCCTTCACGGTCCCGAGCCTAGCGGCTTCGGCCCCGCCGCTCCACGGGGTCCGACGTGTGACGCGAGCGCGTCGCCGTCGCGGTTCGGGGACCACGGCCACGGCCTTATGAATCGGGGCGTTTGTCGCTAACGTTGGTCTCGTGTCGCAGCAGAACTCACAGCCCCAGGGCCGCCGTCCGTCCTCAGATCCCGTGCCGGATCCCCACGCGGGCGATGCCCACCCGGACGTCGGGTCCCGCTTGACCCCGCCGGTCCCGGCCACGGGCGTTCCCGACGTCGCCCCCTCGGTACGCCGAGCGGAGCCCCACGACGATGCCGCTCGCGTCCCGTCCGCGCCGGAGGCAACCGAAGCGGCGTCGTCCGCCGGTGCCGGGCAGCCGGACGCCCACGCATATGCGGAACCGGGCGCGGCCGAGGAGGTCGCCGCGGTCGTACCACCTACCGAGGACACCGAATCCGAGGCGCAGCCCGCATCCGACCAACAGTCCGCACCCGGAGCGCAGCGCGAGCCCGACACGCAGTACGAGCCCGACACTCAGTCCGCACCTGATCCGCACGCCGAAGCCGCGGCGCAGGCCCCGGCCGAGCAGGACACCGATTCCGGGGACGACGAGCACCTGGCGGACTTCCCGTCGGACGATCTCGTGTACGGGCGGATCCCCGTGACGGACGTGAGCCCCGTGATCGAGGGTGGGCGTTTCCCCGCCACGGCCGTTCCCGGTGAGGACATCCGGGTGAGCGCGACCGTGTTCCGCGAGGGTCATGACTCCCTCGGTGTGACCGCGGTGCTGTACGACCCGCAGGGCCGTGAGACCCAGCGCCGACTCATGACGCTCGTGGCCCCCGGGACGGACCGCTACGAGGCGTGGCTGCGTCCCGAGTACGAGGGCCCCTGGAGTTTCGCGGTGGAGGGCTGGTCGGATCTCTACGACACGTGGCACCACGCCGCGCAGATCAAGTTGGGGGTCGGCCAGGACGTCGAGCTCATGTTCCAGGAAGCGGCCCTGCTCTTCGACGCCGCCTCCAAGGAGTCCGATCGCTCGACCGATGAGGCCCGGGTCTTCGAGGACGCCGCCGAAGCGATGGCGGACACCGACCGCACGCCGGAACAGCGGTGGGAGATCGCCACGTCCCCGCAGCTCCTGGACTATGTCCGTGAGCGGCCGCTGCGCGATCTGCTCAGCTCGTCCCCGCGCTACCCGCTCGGCGTCGAGCGCGAGGCCGCGGGTCGTGGTGCGTGGTACGAGTTCTTCCCGCGCTCCGAGGGCGCCACGTACGACCCCGAGACGGGCGAGTGGACCCCGGGGACGTTCCGCACGGCCATCGCGGCCCTGGACCGGGCCGCGGCCATGGGCTTCGACGTCGCGTACCTCCCGCCCATCCACCCGATCGGGCGCAACCACCGCAAGGGGCCGAACAACACCCTCACGGCCGGACCCCAGGACCCCGGTTCCCCGTGGGCCATCGGTGGGCCGGAGGGCGGTCACGACACGATCCACCCGGACCTCGGGAGCTTCGAGGACTTCGACGCGTTCGTCGCGCACGCCCATGATCTCGGTCTCGAGGTCGCGCTGGACCTCGCGCTGCAGGCGTCCCCGGATCACCCGTGGGTCGCCGAGCACCCGCAGTGGTTCACGACCCGCGCGGACGGCAGCATTGCCTACGCCGAGAACCCGCCCAAGAAGTACCAGGACATCTACCCCCTGAACTTCGACAACGACCCCAAGGGCCTCGCCGCCGAGGTACTGCGGGTCGTGGAGCTGTGGATCGGTCACGGCGTGAACATCTTCCGCGTGGACAACCCGCACACCAAGCCCCTGTGGTTTTGGGAGTGGCTGATCGCCAGGGTGCGTAAGAACCACCCGGACACGGTGTTCCTCGCGGAGGCGTTCACTCGTCCGGCCATGATGCATGGGCTGGCCAAGGCCGGGTTCCAGCAGTCCTACTCGTACTTCACGTGGCGCAACACCAAGGAGGAGATCGAGGAGTACCTCCAGGAGATCTCCCACGAGACCTCCGGGTTCTACCGGCCCAACTTCTTCGTGAACACCCCGGACATCCTCACCGAGTACCTGCAGTTCGGTGGCCCGGCCGCGTTCAAGGTGCGCGCGGCCCTGGCGGCCACCGCGTCCCCGCTGTGGGGCGTGTACGCCGGCTTCGAGTTGTTCGAGCACGTCGCTCGTCCCGGGGCGGAGGAGTACATGGACAACGAGAAGTTCCAGTTGCGCCCGCGCGACTTCGACGCCGCCGTGGAACGCGGCGAGTCGCTCGCGCCGTACATCACGCGCCTGAACCGGATCCGCAAGGACCATCCCGCACTCGGGGACCTGCAGAACCTCACGCTGCAAAATTCCACGGACGACGCCATCGTGGCCTACAGCAAGACCAAGACCGTGGAACGGGACGGCGAGCAGGTCCGGGACACCGTGATCGTGGTGCTCAACACGGACCCGCACAGCGCGCGGGAGGCCACCGTGTGGCTGGACCTCGACTCCCTGGACCTGCGGGACCAGGACTTCAACGAGGACGGCTCCTTCTGGGTGGACGACCTGATCTCCGGCGCGAGCTGGAAGTGGGGCACCCACAACTACGTGCGCCTGGATCCGTACGTGGAACCCGCGCACGTGCTCAGCGTCCGCCGCGGGGTCAAGTGAGCGAGCGCCGTCGCGATGCGCCCCGACCGCTGAGCGCGGCGCACCACGGCGGCCCGCACCCCGCACCCGTCATGACCGACACGCACGTTTCTCCGAGAGGGCAGTCCCGCCGACCATGAGCATCACTCCTTTCCAACTCAACGCTCCCGGGCTCGCGCACGACCCGGACTGGTTCCGCAAGGCCGTGTTCTACGAGGTGCTCGTGCGAGCCTTCTCGGACGCCAACGGTGACGGCTCCGGCGACTTCTCGGGTCTGATCGACAAACTCGACTACCTGCAGTGGCTCGGGATCGACTGCTTGTGGCTGCCCCCGTTCTACGAGTCCCCGCTGCGGGACGGCGGCTACGACATCTCCGACTACTACTCCGTGCTGGACGAGTTCGGCACCGTGAGCGACTTCAAGCGACTGGTCGCGGAGGCCCACGCGCGGGGTCTGCGGGTCATCACCGACCTGCCGCTGAACCACACCTCGGACCAGCACCCGTGGTTCCAGGCCTCGCGGGAGGACCCGGAGGGGCCGTACGGCGATTTCTACGTGTGGTCGGACACGGACGAAAAGTACCAGGACGCGCGGATCATCTTCGTGGACACGGAGGTCTCCAACTGGACCTTCGACCCCGTGCGGCGGCAGTTCTTCTGGCACCGGTTCTTCTCCCACCAGCCGGACCTGAACTTCGAGAACCCCAAGGTCGTCGAGGCCGTGTTCGACGTCGTGAAGTTCTGGCTGGACATGGGCATCGACGGCTTCCGCGCGGACGCCATCCCCTACCTCATCGAGGAGGAGGGGACCAACTGCGAGAACCTGCCCGGGACCCACGACTTCCTCGTGCGGCTGCGCGAGATGGTGGACCGCGAGTACCCCGGCCGCGTGATCATCGCGGAGGCCAACCAGATGCCGCACGAGGTCGTGGAGTACTTCGGCACGGAGCAGGCGCCCGAGTGCCACATGTGCTTCCACTTCCCGATCATGCCGCGGATCTACTACTCGCTGCGCGATCAGAAGGCCGCGCCCATCGTCTCCACCATGGAGCACACGCCGCAGATCCCGCGGGGCACGCAGTGGGGCACGTTCCTGCGCAACCACGACGAGTTGACGCTCGAGATGGTCACGAGCGAGGAACGCCAGGCCATGCTCGGGTGGTACGCCCCGGATTCGCGCATGCGCGCGAACATCGGTATCCGACGCCGCTTAGCACCCCTGCTCGACAACTCCCGCGCGGAGCTCGAACTCGCGCACGCGCTGTTGTTGTCCCTGCCCGGGTCGCCGTTCCTGTACTACGGGGACGAGATCGGCATGGGGGACAACATCTGGCTCGACGACCGCGACGCATCCCGCACACCCATGCAGTGGACCCCCGACCGCAACGCCGGCTTCTCCACCGCGGATCCGGGCAAGCTCTACCTCCCGGTCGTGCAGTCGCTCGTCTACAACTACACGCAGACGAACGTGGAGACGCAGCTCGCGTCGTCCTCCTCCCTGTTGCACTGGATCCGGCAGATGCTCATGGTGCGCAAGGCGCACCCGGCGTTCGGGCTGGGGGACTACGTCAACGTGAGCACGGACCACGAATCCGTCCTGGCGTTCCTGCGCCGCTTGAGCCCGCAGGACGCGGACGACGGCGTGGGGGAGACCCTGCTGTGTGTGTTCAACCTTTCCCACGTCCCCGCGAGCTGCAGCGTGCACCTGGCCGAGTACGCGGGCCGGGGCACCCGGGAACTGTTCGGCGGTGAACCGTTCGGCTCCTTCTCGGAACAGGGCGACTACCGCATCACGCTCGGTTCGCAGGACTTCTTCTGGCTCCGGTTGCGCACGACCCCCGGCACGGACGGTTCCCACCCCGAGACGGTGGCCATGCCCATCATCAAGCCCGCGCGCAACGAGTGAGCGCGCGCGGGTACGGCCCGCGCGCGAAGCAGTGATTGTCCAGACGAAAGCGGGGGACCCTCCATGACGGATCAGCAATTTCTCGACAGGTTGCGCGACTGGTTGCCGCGGCAGCGGTGGTTCCCGTTCACGGCCACCCCGGACCAGTTGCGCTTGAGCGTCGTGGGCCGCGCGACCCTGGATTCCGGCACCGGATCGCATCGCGGCACGGAACGCATCATGTTCCTGGTCCAGGTCACGGTGGGCGAGCGCAGCGAATTGCTCAACGTACCGGTCGTGCGCAGCACCGAAGCCCTGCCCGAGCTCGAGCGCTTCGCGATCGGCAGCTATTGCTCCGGCGGCCCGGACCGTCCCCTGCCCGAGCAGCTGATCGCGGGTGCGGAGGCCTCGGCCTCGTTCCTGCGCCGCGCTATCTCGCACGCGGGTTCCTTCCGCGAACGACGCCGCTCGGAGCGCTCGCGGACCGCCCAACCCATTACCTCGGAGGACTCCCCGGAGGCCGGTCGGACCGCCAGCGCCCGCGAGAAGGCCGGCGCGTCCGGTCGTAGTGAGGCCCGCGCCGATGCACAGGGCAGCGAGAGCACCACCGCGGACGAGACGGCCACGTTCCACCTCTACGACGCCGTGGGGGACCCAGGTTTCATGGACCGGGTGCTGCGGATCATGGATGCGCAGCTGACCGAGGGCGGGGTGCTGCGCCACGGGATGGGCCTGCACGGCCGCTACACCGGGGCCATGAACACGGATTATCGGATTGCCTCCGCGGATCAGGTGCGGGTGATCTCCTCAGAGCAGTCCAACACGTCCGTGATCCTCACTCCGCAGGACGCGGAGGACTCGGATTCCGCGCTGGGCGGCGACGCGGTGATCGTGAAGTTCTTCCGCGTGGTGGGGGAGGGGCGCAACCCGGACGTGGAGGTGGGCGTCAAACTCACGTCGCACGGTTCCACCGCGGTCCCGGCCACGGCTGGATGGCTCGATGCCCAGTGGCGCCAGGGTCTGGTCACCACGTCCGGTCAGCTCGCGGTGGCCGCCCAGTTCCTGGCCGATTCGCGGGACGCGTGGGCCATGGCCCTGGACGCGGCGAGCCATGCCCGGGACTTCTCCGAGCTCGCGGCCGAGCTGGGTGCCACGACCGCGCGCGTCCACGCCGACCTCCTCGGTGCCTTCGACCCCGTCTCCGCGGACGACGATGCTCGGCGCCGGTTCCTGGACGACCTCGCCTCGCGGATCCGCTGGGCGTGGGAGTCCTGCGGGGACTACTTCGATTCCTACCGGGCCGAGGTCGAGGACCTGCTCGAGCAGCTGTCCCGGATCCGGGAGATCCCCGCCCTGCAACGGATCCACGGTGATTACCACCTGGGCCAGGTGCTGCACAACGACGCCCAGGGGTTCCGGATCCTGGACTTCGAGGGTGAGCCCCTACGACCCATTAAGGAGCGTGTCCGCCCGGACGTGGCCCTGCGCGACGTCGTCGGCATGCTGCGCTCGTTCGACTATGCGGGCGCCATGGCCGCGCGCGAGCGGGACGAGGACATGAGCGCCTGGACCGACGCGGTCTCGGACGCGTTCCTCGAGGGGTACGCCCGCACGAGCGGTTCTGGCGTGGACCGGGATTCGGTGCTCTTCCGCGCCCTGTGGCTTGACAAGGGCCTGTACGAAGTGGTCTACGAGCAGCGCAACCGCCCGGGCTGGGTCGCGGTCCCGGCCGGTGCCGTGGTGCGTTCGCTTGAACGTGCGCGCTCCCGTAACGTGAGGCGTGAAACACACGAGAGCCACACACCTGCATCCAGAACCGAGGATTTCGTGACCCCTGAACACCCCGAGAACACCGGCCCCGCGGCGTCGTCGACTCCTACGGGCTCCGAATCCACGCCGCCCCCGGCATCCGAGTCCGCGCAGCACGCCGACGGCCGGGCGCCGTCGGCGGAACCGCGCAACGCGCGGGGCGCTGCGTCGGAGGCGACCGGGACGAACGACGCGTCGGCTCGGACCACCGACGGTCATGACGTGACGGCTCCGGCGGAGACCGCGGGCGGGAACCATGCGTCAACTCGGGCCGGGACTTCCCAGCAGAGCGTCGCAGCGGCGTCGGAACGGGAGCACCCCGCGGGCGGGCCCGTGCCCGTGAGCGCGGACGTGCTCGCAGCGGTGGCCGAGGGGCGCTACCACGATCCCCACGCGGTGCTCGGGGCGCACTTCAACCCGGACGGTTCGGTGACCATCCGGACCCTACGACGCTTCGCGACGCACGTCTCGGTGCGCACGCTCAACGGGACGTTCCCCCTCGAGCACGAGTGGGGTGGGATCTTCACCGGCGTGGTCCCCGCGCACGACGAGGGCAAGATCCCCGACTACCGCGTCCTGGTGACCTATGCGGGCAAGGAGCCCGCCGAGGTCGACGACCCCTACCGCTTCGCGCCCACCCTGGGCGAGCTGGACCTGCACCTGATCGGCGAGGGCCGGCACGAGACCCTGTGGACCGTGCTCGGTGCCCACGTGCACCACTACCCGTCCTCCATGGGGGACGTCTCCGGCGTGAGCTTCGCGGTGTGGGCCCCCAATGCCCGGGCCGTGCGCGTGATTGGTGACTTCAACGGGTGGGACGGTTCCGAGCATGCCATGCGCTCGCTGGGTTCCAGCGGTGTGTGGGAAGTGTTCGTGCCCGGCATGGGCTCCGGAGACACCTACAAGTTCCGGATCCGGGCGGCGGACGGCTCGTGGCGGGACAAGGCGGACCCCATGGCCTTCGGCACCGAGATCCCGCCGTCCACCGCGTCGCGCGTGTTCGAGTCCTCCTACGAGTTCCAGGACGACGCGTGGATGCAGGCCCGCGCGGCCAAGGATCCCCACAACGCACCCATGAGCGTGTACGAGATGCACATCGGCTCGTGGCGCATGGGTCTCGGCTACGTGGATCTCGCCCGCGAACTCGTGGAGTACCTCACGTGGCAGGGCTTCACCCACGTGGAGTTCATGCCCGTCGCGGAGCACCCCTTCGGTGGTTCGTGGGGTTACCAGGTCACCGGCTACTACGCGCCGTCGTCGCGCTTCGGTTCCCCGGACGAGTTCCGCTACCTCGTGGACCAGCTGCACCAGGCCGGCATCGGTGTGCTCGTGGACTGGGTCCCCGGCCACTTCCCCAAGGACGAGTGGGCGCTCGCCAAGTTCGACGGGCAACCACTCTACGAGCATCCGGACCCCCGCCGCGGCGAGCACAAGGACTGGGGCACGCTAATCTTCGATTACGGCCGCCGGGAGGTGCGCAACTTCCTCGTGGCCAACGCGAACTACTGGCTCGAGGAGTTCCACGTGGACGGGCTGCGCGTGGACGCCGTGGCCTCCATGCTCTACCTGGACTACTCGCGCAACGACGGCGAGTGGGAGCCCAACCAGTACGGCGGACGCGAGAACCTCGAGGCCATCGCGTTCCTGCAGGAGGCCAACGCCACCGCGTACCGGCGCAATCCAGGGATCGTCATGGTTGCGGAGGAGTCCACGTCCTTCCCAGGGGTCACCAAACCCACGAGCGCCGGCGGTCTCGGCTTCGGGATCAAGTGGAACATGGGGTGGATGCACGACAGCCTCGAGTACATGGCCGAGGATCCCGTCAACCGGCACTACCACCACAACAAGGCCACGTTCTCCATGGTCTACGCCTACTCAGAGAACTTCATCCTTCCCATCTCCCACGACGAGGTCGTGTACGGCAAGGGCTCCCTGCTGCGCAAGATGCCGGGTGACCGGTGGCAGCAGCTCGCCAACGTGCGCGCGTACCTCGCATACATGTGGGCCCACCCGGGTAAACAGCTGATCTTCATGGGCACCGAGTACGCCCAGGAGTCCGAGTGGTCCCAGGAGCACGGCCTGGACTGGTGGCTCTCCGAGACCCCACCGCACCACGGCGTGCAGGAGCTGGTGAAGAGCCTCAACGAGATCTACCGCGAGACCCCGGCCCTGTACGCACGAGATAATGACCCGTCCGGTTTCGAGTGGATCGACGCCAACGACGCCAAGCGCAACACGCTGTCCTTCACCCGATGGGACGACCAGGGCAACCCGCTCGTGTGCGTGGCCAACTTCGCGGGCAACACCCACGAGCGCTTCCGGTTGGGTCTGCCGTGGGCGGGTGAGTGGGACGAGGTGCTCAACACGGACTCTGACATCTTCGGTGGTTCCGGCGTGGGCAACCTGGGCCGGGTCACCGCGGCCGAGGGTGCATACAACGGGAAGCCGGCGTCCGCCGAGGTCACCGTCCCGCCGCTCGCGGTGTTGTTCCTGAAGCCGGCCAAGGGTGCGAGCACCAGCCCGACGGCGCGCGACCGGGACTGATCAGGTCACGCATCATTGAATGCAGAACCCGCGGGAGCACGTGCTCCCGCGGGTTCTCCGTCTCCGGAGGGTTCGCCACCTCCGAAGGGTTCGCCGTCCCAGGTTTGCCGTCTCCGGTGGGGGCGTGTAATGTCTTCCGAGTTGCCACGGCAGCGGTCGCGAAGGCCGAACGGGGCAACGAAACGGAGTCGATCCCACCACTGACGAGCCGCGCACAACGGCGAGAAGGTGTGCTAGAATGATTCCCCGCAAGCCGCTGAAGAGCAGTGACAGCAGGAAGCAATCGAGAGTTCATGTCGAGTTGCAGCCTGGGTCACCCGCAGCTAAGCTTGCAGATCGCAACCGACCGTTGTGGCCCTGGTGAGGGGTCTGGTGGTGTGGTTTGTTGTTTGTCAACTCAATAGTGTGTCTAGTTTGTTGATACCAAAGTTTTTTGTTTTTGGTTGATGGCCTGACAGTTCCCTGGGTGTTTTCCCGTTTCCTGGGGGTGTTGGGTGTCAGCTGGGATCCTGCCCTGGTTCTGCTGCGCTGTTTGGTGTGGTGGTGGGGTGGTTTCTGTTGAATGTTTTTTGACGGAGAGTTTGATCCTGGCTCAGGACGAACGCTGGCGGCGTGCTTAACACATGCAAGTCGAACGCTGAAGCTTGGTGCTTGCACTGGGTGGATGAGTGGCGAACGGGTGAGTAATACGTGAGTAACCTGCCCTTGACTCTGGGATAAGCCTGGGAAACTGGGTCTAATACTGGATATGACCTCCTGTCGCATGGTGGGGGGTGGAAAGGGTTTGTACTGGTTGTGGATGGGCTCACGGCCTATCAGCTTGTTGGTGGGGTAATGGCCTACCAAGGCGACGACGGGTAGCCGGCCTGAGAGGGTGACCGGCCACACTGGGACTGAGACACGGCCCAGACTCCTACGGGAGGCAGCAGTGGGGAATATTGCACAATGGGCGCAAGCCTGATGCAGCGACGCCGCGTGAGGGATGACGGCCTTCGGGTTGTAAACCTCTTTCAGCACGGAAGAAGCGAAAGTGACGGTACGTGCAGAAGAAGCGCCGGCTAACTACGTGCCAGCAGCCGCGGTAATACGTAGGGCGCAAGCGTTGTCCGGAATTATTGGGCGTAAAGAGCTCGTAGGCGGTTTGTCGCGTCTGCTGTGAAAGCCCGGGGCTTAACCCCGGGTGTGCAGTGGGTACGGGCAGACTTGAGTGCAGTAGGGGAGACTGGAACTCCTGGTGTAGCGGTGAAATGCGCAGATATCAGGAAGAACACCGATGGCGAAGGCAGGTCTCTGGGCTGTTACTGACGCTGAGGAGCGAAAGCATGGGGAGCGAACAGGATTAGATACCCTGGTAGTCCATGCCGTAAACGTTGGGCACTAGGTGTGGGGGACATTCCACGTTTTCCGCGCCGTAGCTAACGCATTAAGTGCCCCGCCTGGGGAGTACGGCCGCAAGGCTAAAACTCAAAGGAATTGACGGGGGCCCGCACAAGCGGCGGAGCATGCGGATTAATTCGATGCAACGCGAAGAACCTTACCAAGGCTTGACATACACCGGATCGGCTCAGAGATGGGTTTTCCTCCTTGTGGGGCTGGTGTACAGGTGGTGCATGGTTGTCGTCAGCTCGTGTCGTGAGATGTTGGGTTAAGTCCCGCAACGAGCGCAACCCTCGTTCTATGTTGCCAGCACGTGATGGTGGGGACTCATAGGAGACTGCCGGGGTCAACTCGGAGGAAGGTGGGGATGACGTCAAATCATCATGCCCCTTATGTCTTGGGCTTCACGCATGCTACAATGGCCAGTACAATGGGTTGCGATACCGTGAGGTGGAGCTAATCCCAAAAAGCTGGTCTCAGTTCGGATCGTGGTCTGCAACTCGACCACGTGAAGTCGGAGTCGCTAGTAATCGCAGATCAGCAACGCTGCGGTGAATACGTTCCCGGGCCTTGTACACACCGCCCGTCAAGTCACGAAAGTTGGTAACACCCGAAGCCGGTGGCCTAACCCTTGTGGGGGGAGCCGTCGAAGGTGGGACTGGCGATTGGGACTAAGTCGTAACAAGGTAGCCGTACCGGAAGGTGCGGCTGGATCACCTCCTTTCTAAGGAGCACGCTGACCGGCCGGGTGGCTGGTGGCCCCACAGACCACGAGATCGTGGTGCGCCGTTGAGTCGGTGGTGGGTGTTTTGCTCATGGGTGGAATATCAGCAAGCGGACACGGATACTACGCACACGGGAACACTGCCGGCTTGGATGGTTGGTGGTGGTGTGTGTGGGGGTTCGTGGTGGCACATTGTTGGGTTGTCGATCAACAAGTTACGTTGGTTGGTTTCCTGGGGCACTGACGCATCCATTGTGGTGGGTGTGTGGTGTTGGTGGGTTGTTGTTTGTCAACTACATAGTGGACGCGAGCATCTTTGACGCCGCGTGCATCTGGTCACACGATGATCACGGTCAAGGGGTTTTTTAGATTCCTGGTTGTGGTGGTGTGGTGGGTGTGTGTGGTGTGTTCTTTGATGATTGTTTTGTGTTGTGTGGCGTAGAAGTTGTTACGGGCACACGGTGGATGCCTTGGCATCAGGAGCTGATGAAGGACGTGGAAATCTGCGATAAGCCTCGGGGAGCTGATAAACGAGCTGTGATCCGAGGGTCTCCGAATGGGGTAACCCGGCTGCGTATCATGCGTGGTCACTCGTATCTGAATTCATAGGGTGCGAGGAGGAACGTGGGGAAGTGAAACATCTCAGTACCCATAGGAAGAGAAAACAATAGTGATTCCGTGAGTAGTGGCGAGCGAAAGCGGATGGTGGCTAAACCGGTTGTGTGTGATACCTGGCGAGGGTTGCATGATCGGGGTTGTGGGATGCGTTGTTCTCGGGGTCGCCACCCCGGGCGCTGTGGCGCTGTGGTAGTCGAACTGGTGGTGAGTGCCAGACCGTAGGGGGTGTGAGTCCCGTAGACGAAACCGTGGTGTGCGTGGTGTGACGTTGTTCCCGAGTAGCACGGGGCCCGTGAAATCTCGTGTGAATCTGCCAGGACCACCTGGTAAGCCTGAATACTTCCTGATGACCGATAGCGGATCAGTACCGTGAGGGAATGGTGAAAAGTACCCCGGGAGGGGAGTGAAATAGTACCTGAAACCGTGTGCTTACAAGCCGTTGGAGCCTTTTGGGGTGACAGCGTGCCTTTTGAAGAATGAGCCTGCGAGTTAGTGTTACGTCGCGAGATTAACCCGTGTGGGGTAGTCGTAGCGAAAGCGAGTCTGAATAGGGCGTTGTGTAGTGGCGTGATCTAGACCCGAAGCGGGGTGATCTACCCATGGCCAGGTTGAAGCGCGTGTAAGAGCGCGTGGAGGACCGAACCCACTTCAGTTGAAAATGGAGGGGATGAGCTGTGGGTAGGGGTGAAAGGCCAATCAAACTCCGTGATAGCTGGTTCTCCCCGAAATGCATTTAGGTGCAGCGTTGCGTGTTGCTTCCCGGAGGTAGAGCTACTGGATGGCTGATGGGCCCTACAAGGTTACTGACGTCAACCAAACTCCGAATGCCGGTGAAGTGTAAGCGTGGCAGTGAGACTGTGGGGGATAAGCTTCATAGTCGAAAGGGAAACAGCCCAGACCATCAACTAAGGCCCCTAAGCGTGTGCTAAGTGGGAAAGGATGTGGAGTTGCTTAGACAACCAGGAGGTTGGCTTAGAAGCAGCCACCCTTGAAAGAGTGCGTAATAGCTCACTGGTCAAGTGATTCCGCGCCGATAATGTAGCGGGGCTCAAGTACACCGCCGAAGTTGTGGCATGACACCGTATAGCCGAGCCGTTTGTGGTTGAGGTGGTGTTGTGGGTAGGGGAGCGTCGTTGGGGTAGTGAAGCTGCGGGGTGACCCAGTGGTGGAACCTCAACGAGTGAGAATGCAGGCATGAGTAGCGATAGACGGGTGAGAAACCCGTCCGCCGGATGATCAAGGGTTCCAGGGTCAAGCTAATCTGCCCTGGGTGAGTCGGGACCTAAGGCGAGGCCGACAGGCGTAGTCGATGGACAACGGGTTGATATTCCCGTACCGACGAAGAACCGACCCTATCGAACCGGGGATACTAACCACCCGAACCATCACGATCCGTGGCCGTTTACGGTCACGGGAGTGTGTGGGGAGCGTGGGACCTGATCCGGGGAGGTAAACGTGTTAACAGGTGTGACGCAGGAAGGTAGCCGAGCCAGGCGATGGTTGTCCTGGTCTAAGCATGTAGGGCGACCCGTTGGTAAATCCGCGGGTCATGGGCCTGAGATGTGATGGGACTCTCTTAGGTGAGGGAATTCGGTGATCCTATGCTGCCAAGAAAAGCATCGACGTGAGGTTCTAGTCGCCCGTACCCTAAACCGACACAGGTGATCAGGTAGAGAATACTAAGGCGTTCGAGAGAATCATGGTTAAGGAACTCGGCAAAATGCCCCCGTAACTTCGGGAGAAGGGGGGCCCTGGTTGGTGAACACCCACGCGGTGTGAGCTGGTCGGGGTCGCAGAGGCTAGAGGGAAGCGACTGTTTATCAAAAACACAGGTCCGTGCGAAGTCGTAAGACGATGTATACGGACTGACTCCTGCCCGGTGCTGGAAGGTTAAGAGGACTCGTTAAACCCTTCGGGGTTGAAGCGGAGAATTTAAGCCCCAGTAAACGGCGGTGGTAACTATAACCATCCTAAGGTAGCGAAATTCCTTGTCGGGTAAGTTCCGACCTGCACGAATGGAGTAACGACTTCCCTACTGTCTCAACCATGAACTCGGCGAAATTGCAGTACGAGTAAAGATGCTCGTTTCGCGCAGCAGGACGGAAAGACCCCGAGACCTTTACTATAGTTTGGTATTGGTGTTCGGTGTGGCTTGTGTAGGATAGGTGGGAGACTGTGAAGCCGTCACGCTAGTGGTGGTGGAGTCGTTGTTGAAATACCACTCTGGTCACTCTGGATATCTAACTTCGGCCCGTGATCCGGGTCAGGGACAGTGCCTGATGGGTAGTTTAACTGGGGCGGTTGCCTCCTAAAGAGTAACGGAGGCGCCCAAAGGTTCCCTCAGCCTGGTCGGCAATCAGGTGTTGAGTGTAAGTGCACAAGGGAGCTTGACTGTGAGAGTGACAGCTCGAGCAGGGACGAAAGTCGGGACTAGTGATCCGGCGGTACATTGTGGAATGGCCGTCGCTCAACGGATAAAAGGTACCTCGGGGATAACAGGCTGATCTTGCCCAAGAGTCCATATCGACGGCATGGTTTGGCACCTCGATGTCGGCTCGTCGCATCCTGGGGCTGGAGTTGGTCCCAAGGGTTGGGCTGTTCGCCCATTAAAGCGGTACGCGAGCTGGGTTCAGAACGTCGTGAGACAGTTCGGTCCCTATCCGCTGCGTGCGTTGGAAATTTGTGGAGGCCTGTCCTTAGTACGAGAGGACCGGGACGGACGAACCTCTGGTATGTCAGTTGTTCCGCCAGGAGCACCGCTGATTAGCTACGTTCGGGATTGATAACCGCTGAAAGCATCTAAGCGGGAAGCTTGCTCCGAGATAAGATTTCCTGACCTCCTTTGTGGGGTGTGAGGTGCCCAGTAGACGACTGGGTTGATAGGCCAGATGTGGAAGCGTTGCAAGACGTGGAGCTGACTGGTACTAATACACCGAAGACTTCTACACACACATAGCCTTCATTCGAAGAATGTGATGTTCGCGTCCACCATGTGGTTGACCACCAACAACCCCCCACCCCTACCCGGCCGCGCAGGCTGGTGCGTGGGGTGGGCTGGGGGTAGTGGTTGGTAATATAATAAAGCTTGGTCCACGAAACACGGGACCCCATGGTTTCATCACCCCACGCATGGTTGCTGGTAGTCACCGTGTAGGGGGTTGGTGGCAGGGTTTCCGGTGGTTATAGCGTGGGGGAAACGCCCGGTCCCATCCCGAACCCGGTAGCTAAGACCCACAGCGCTGATGGTACTGCACTCGGAAGGGTGTGGGAGAGTAAGACACCGCCGGGATTAACATGAAAGAAAGAAGTGGTCGAGGCCGCACCCCCTTAGGGGCGCGGCCTCCCACCATTTAACATGCCTATTCCTGAGCACCGGCGCGAACACCAAGCCCACCCACCAACATCCAGCCCACTCGCGAGCACCGATGCACGCACGATCACCAGCACACGCCCCCAGGCTCCCAGCCGGGGGCTTTTTCCATGTGTCCCATGGGTAGCCTCTCTGAGTCCTTACTCCTTCCTTTCCGGGAATGGGCATTCAATGAATGATTCCCCTTGTCGCCACATCGCATCCCGGTGACGCCTTGCGTGACGCCGCTCACCGAGGATGCAACGATGGGGCCATGAACACTTCATTGAATGACGGCCTGAGAACGCCACTGTGGACCCCCTCGGAGGACTCCATTCGTGGCTCGCGGATGTTCGACTTCGCCCGGTGGGCAGAACGCCGGCACGGGATCGAGCTCCCGGACTATCCCTCGCTGCACGCGTGGTCGGTGGAGCAGATGAACGAGTTCTGGCAGGGTGTCTGGGACTACTTCGACGTTGTGGCTTCCCGGCCGGGGGAACAGGCACTAAGTACCTCCGAGAACTCGGAGGCGGATACGGGGATGCCCGGCGCTCAGTGGTTCCCCGGTGCACGCCTCAACTACGCTGAGAACTCGCTACGGGCGGCCCGCACCCGGCCGGACGACGTCGCCATCATCGGGGAGCACGAATCACGTGCACCGAGCACCTGGACTTGGGGTGAGTTGGAAGCTCGAGTGGCCTCCGTGGCGCAACAATTGCGTGATCTCGGGATCGTCCCGGGGGACCGGGTGGCCGCTGTACTTCCCAACCTTCCGGAAACTGCGATCGCCATGCTGGCCACCGCGTCCGTGGGTGCCGTGTGGTCGGTGGTGAACACCGACTTCGGGCCGTCCGGGGTCGCGGACCGCTTCGCGCAGATCGAACCGCGGGTGCTGTTCGTGGTGGACGGCTACGAGTTCGGCGGGTCGCTGCGGGATATGACGGGGAGCTACGCCGGTTTGCTCGAGGTCCTGCCCACTGTGGAGCAACTGGTCGTGGTTGACCAACAACCGCGGGACAAGGTGGGCGCCCTGCCGGAGGGGTCGCTGCGCTTTTCCGAGATCAGCGGGCGCGACGTGACGCCGCGGTACGAGCAGCTTCCTTTCGACCATCCCCTGTGGATCCTCTACTCCTCGGGAACCACGGGTAAACCGAAGGGGATTGTGCATTCCCACGGCGGGGTGATCCTGGAGTTCCTGAAGGCCTTGGGGCTGCACGCCAGTCTCGGACCGGAGGACATCGCGTACTACGCCGTGGCCACCACGTGGATGGTCTGGAACATGCTCGTGGGCATCCTGCTCACCGGCTCCCGCATCATCACCTACGACGGTTCACCCGTGTACGGGGGACCGGAGAAGTCCCTCGAGCTGGCGGCGCGCAACGGGGCCACGTTCTTCGGGACGGGAGCGGGCGTACTGGCCATGATGCAGCGCGCCGGCGTGGTCCCCAATGTGAGCATGGACCTCTCCGCACTGAAATCGATCCTCGTGACCGGATCACCGCTGCCCGATGCCACGTGGGACTGGGTGTACGAATCCGTGTCCGACACGGTGCGTCTCGGATCCGATTCGGGCGGCACGGACGTCACGAGCGCGTTCATCGGCACGAACCCATATCAACCCGTGTACAAGGGCGAGCTCATGGGCCCGTACCTGGGAGTGGACGCCCAGTCGTGGGACCGCGAGGGACGGCGGGTGTACGACCAGGTGGGGGAACTCGTGATCACCCGACCCATGCCGAGCATGCCCGTGTTCTTCTGGGACGATCCGGACGGCTCCCGGTATCACGCGGCCTACTTCGACATGTTCCCCGGCGTGTGGCGGCAAGGGGACTGGGTCACCCAGCTCTCGGAGGGCCCGTTCGTGGTGCACGGGCGATCCGACGCCACGATCAACCGCGGGGGGATCCGGATGGGCTCGGCCGATCTGACCCATGTGGTGGACCAGGTGGACGGCGTGGCGGCGTCCATGGTGATCGGGGCGGAGCTCGCGGACGGGGACTACTACATGCCCCTGTTCGTGGTCCCGCAACCGGGCACGCGGCTCACGCAGGAGCTCGAGGAACGCATCGTGCGGGCCATCCGTGAGAAGATCTCCCCGCGGTACGTCCCGGACGAGATCATCGAGGCCCCGGCCGTTCCCCGCACCCGTACGGGCAAGCTGCTGGAGATCCCCGTCAAAAGGCTCTTCCAGGGCGCGGACCCGAGCAGCGTCAACCGCGCGACCGCGGAGGACGCCGAGGTCCTGGACTGGTACGCCGAAGCGGCCCGAAAGTACACCTCGGGGGCCTGACGGCGCAGGCCCCGTCCCCGGTGAACCGGGAGCGGGGCCTGCGGCATGGGTGGGTCGGATCAGGACACGATCTTGCCCGGGTTGAAGTTCGTTCCCGGATCCGCCGCGTGGAACAGCCCCTTCATGAGGGCCACACCCTCGGGGGAGACGTCCTGCTCCATCCACGGCTGGTGCTCCACGCCCACGCCGTGGTGGTGGGACAGGGTGGCACCCGAGTCCACGAAGGACTGCTGGATCGCGGACTTGACGATCTCGTACTCCTCGTACGGTTTCTCGTCGTCGAACACATAGGCGAACGTGAAGTACAGGCACGCCCCCGAGTGGTACGAGTGCGACATGTGGGACATGATCCAGCCGGTCTTGCCGATCCGCTCGTAGGCGCGCTGAGCGGCGTCGTACGCGGCCTTGTGGACCGTGGTCAGGCGCGACCACGGCGCGGCGGTTTCGGAGACGTCCCCCACCGTGTTCTGCTCGAGCAGGAAGTCGCGCAGGTGCGGGGTGTCGAACTTCTTCTGGTCGTAGAGCGCGCCCGGCCCCGACCCCAGGACGACGGCGCCCTGGGCCTTGGCGATCTTCGCGACGGCCTTCTTGCGCTCGGCGACGTCCTTGGGGGTGCCCTCGAAGCACACGTACGAAATGCACATGGCGTCCGTGTCCCACCCGCGCTTGCGCATCACGGCCCACAGGGCGTCCTGGCCCTTGGCGGCGAGCTTGCCCTTGACGGAGGTCGCGGCCTTCTGCGTGGCCAAGGAGAACGCGGTCTCGTGGGCGTCCGACACGCGGGCGAACGTGAGGGGGATCTCCGCCTCGGTATACTGGCGCACCGCGGTCAGGGCCTGCTGCCACGTGGGGAACATGTAGGCGATGACCTCGTGCTCCTGGGGCAACCGGTGCACCTGGACGGTGAGCTCGGTGATGATCCCGAGCCGGCCCTCAGAGCCGATAATCATCTCGCGCAGGCTGGGCCCGGTGGAGGTCGAGGGCAGGGAGCGTAGCACGACCGTGCCGGACGGGCGGACCATGCGCAGGCCGCGCACGATGTCCGCGATGTCCCCGTACTTGTCCGACTGCATGCCGGAGGAGCGGGTGGCTGCCCAGCCGCCGAGCGTAGAGTGGGCGAACGAGTCCGGGAAGTGGCCCAGGGTCCACCCGCGGGCGTTGAGCTGTTCCTCCATGTCCGGGCCCAGCACGCCGGCCTGGATGGTCGCGAGCCCGGAGGTCTCGTCGATCTCGAGCACCTTGTTCAACCGGCCCATGTCCACGGACACGATGCAGCGGGTCTCGTCCGCCTCGGCCTGGAGGCTGCGCGAGATGCTCGAGCCACCCCCGAAGGGGATCACCACGAGGTCGTGCTCCACGGCGGCGGTGAGGATCGCGGTGACCTCGTCCTCGGAGCCGGGGTAGACCACCGCGTCCGGGACACGCGCGAAATCATTGCGCAGTGTCTGCATCAGTTCCAGGACGGACTTGCCGGCCCAGTGCACGATGCGCAGTTCGTCGTCCACGGACACGTGCTCCGCGCCGCTGATCCCGCGCAGGACGGTCAGCACGTCCTCGGACACGGTGGACGCCGGGACCCGCGCCGTGGCGAAGTCCACGGTGTCCCGTTCGCGCGGCCGCAGGGACACCCCGATCGCGTTCTTGACGAACGGCGCGAAGGCCGGCTTGTTCTGGTAGTCGAAGAACACGCCTTCCTCGCCCCAGCCCCACCACTTCTGATGCTTCACGTGTGCCACTGAGGAACAACCTCTTTCCTGGGTCCGACTAGTCCTGGATTCTGTGCCGGTTCGCAGCGTACAGCGCACGCACCGCGGCCTCGATGCGCTCGTTGAAGCTGTAGGCGTTCTCGTTGCCCCGCGCTCGCAGGGGTGCACCCACGGCCACGACCACCGGCGGGCGGCCCCGGCGGGGCCAGCTCGTACCGCGCGGCATGGCCTCGTGCGCCCCGATCAGGGCCACGGGCACGACCGGCACCTGCACCGCCAGCGCCAATGACGCCGCTCCCACCTTGAACGGGGCCATCTTCCCGGTCTTCGAGCGGGTCCCCTCCGGGAAGATCAGTAGCGGGACACCCGCGGCCAGCAGCTTCTTGGACAGGCCCTTGTTCGCGCCCTCACCGCGACGATCCACGGGGAACGCGTTGAAGATCAGCTGCGTGAACAGTTTCTTGTGCCACGCGGTGAAGAAGTAGTCCGCGGCCACCCCGGTCGCGAGATCGCGGGAGATGTAGTGCGGCACGCCGCTCATCACGAGCGGGGCGTCCAGGTGGCTCGAGTGGTTCGCGACGACCACGCACGTGCCCTTGACCCCGTAGGCCGCGGGATCCACCACGTTGGTGCGGGTGATCGTGCGGTTGACGATCCCCCGGAAGAAGACGGTCTGGGTGATCCGGCGCAGTATCCGGCGCACGGGCTGGGTGTAGTGGGCCGCCGTGAGATCCGCCGACTCCGCCGGGGGAGCGGGCGGATCGGGTTCCTGCCGACCGGTGTGGCCCTCGAGGGAGTCCAACACGCGAGGGCGGGGCTCCGGGGTCGACCGAGGCGTGGATCCGGGGCGCTGGCGGGACGCGGCGCGCGGACGCCGGGCGGGAGTGCCGTCGTGCTGCGGGGAGGAATCCTGGGGTGCCATGGGATCAGGCCTGGAGCTCGCGGCGTCGGACGCTCGAGATCTGACGGGAGATCCACCGGACGGTGGGGCGCGGGAGGTGGCGCAGTGCGGTGACCATGACCTTGTAGCGCAGTGTGGGCACCGAGATCACCTTGCCGCGGGCCACGTCCGCGAGGGCCTCCTCCACGAGCCGGTCCGCGTCGAGCCACATGAAGTCGGGGATCGAGGAGCCGGTGATGCCCGCGCGGCTGTGGAACTCGGTGCGGACCCACCCGGGCAGCAGGGCGGTCACGTGGACCCCCGTGCCGTGCAGCTCCACGGCGAGCGACTCGGTCATGGCGGTCGCATAGGCCTTGATCGCGGAGTAGTCGCCCATGGTCACGCAGCCCGAGGTGGAGGTGACGTTGACGATCCACCCCGAGTGGCGGGCGGTCATGGCGCGGGCCGCAGCCCCCGAGAGTCGCGCGACGGCCGCGCACATGACCTGGAAACCGGCCTCGTGCTGGGAGAAGTCCTGGGCGGTGTAGGGCACCTTGACCGAGAAGCCCGCGTTGTTCACGAGCATGTCCACGGGACGATCGGGGTCCTCGAGCCGCTCGGCCACGTGCAGCAGGTCCTCGGTCTCGGCCAGATCGGCGGTCAGCGTCTCCACGTGGATCCCGTGTGCGGCGCCGAGCTCCCGGGCGGTGCTCTCGAGCCGTTGCGTGTCCCTGGCCACCAGGACCAGGTTGAAGCCTCTGCGGGCGAGGGAACGTGCGAACGCGGCACCGATGCCTGACGTCCCACCGGTCACGAGAGCGGTAAGCATGCCACTAAGATGCACTACGGTAGGCGTAGCGCAGCGTCCCCCGGCCCGGCGTGAGCGCCCCTCGGCGAGCCATGACGGAGTATCGAAGGAGCGTCCCGTGAGCCAGCAGTCCTACCTCGCCCGGCATCGCCAGGGCCGGCTCTACGGGCCCGTGGAACAACCGATCGTGCTGCGCTCGGGCTTCGACGTCAAGGACTTCACGTACCGCGCGCAGGGCAGCTTCCGACCCCAGCTGGACCTCGCCGCCTTCGACCGCGCACCCCTGGACCCGGCCGTGCTCGAGGACCTGCGCTACCTGCGGGACATGGAACGCTCCACCATGGGCCAGGTGCGTTCCGTGGTGGTCAGCTACACCAACAAGGAGTCGCGGGTCGCCGCGTTCCTGACCACGTGGGCGTACGAGCGGCACTGGATCGCGGACGCCTATCAAGCCGTCCTGGACGCCCACGGACCGCACGCCGGGGCTCCCCAGCCGCCCGAGCACTCGTGGGTCGAGCGGGTCGAGACCGCCCTGGACAACCTCTCGCCCATGGTGGACTCCGTGTGGACCAACTTCTCCGGGGAGGCCGTGGTCGCGGGACAGACCGCGCGCGGCTGGTCCCAGGAAGCGAGCACCCGCGCGGTCCTGCGGATGCTCGAACGCCGCGCCGGGCACCCGGAACTGTCCTCGCTGCTGCGGCGCGTGGCCGAGGTGAAGGCCACCCACGAACGCTTCTTCGCCGAGGAGACCACCGCGCGGGTCCGTACCGACCCGCGCGCCCAGCGCTTCGCCCGCGCCTACCTGACCTTCGCATTCCACCCGCTGCGGCCCGTGGGCCTGTCCCACGCCCACGCGCGCCGGTTCCTGCGGGACCTGGCGCCCACGGTCGCGCAGCGACGCGAACTGTTCGCGCTCGCGGACGAGCCCTTGCAGGCCACGCCGGGCACCGCGGGCAGCGAACCCCTGCGCCGGGCCGTGGAACGCGAGTGGCGACTGAGTCGATACGCTCCCCACCAGACCCTTTCACCCGCGTCGCGGTCGGCGCGGGTGGCCACCGCGCCCACGGCGCACCCGTTCCCAAGCACCGGAGGATCCCGTTGACCCAGACCACCACGACTCGCGTCCTGCTCACGGGGGCCACGGGCTTCCTGGGCCAGGCCGTCCTCGAGCGCCTGCTCTCCGGCTCGGACGACATCCACGTGACGGCGGTGGTCCGACCCAAGGGCACGCAGTCCGGTGAGGCGCGCCTGAGGCAGCTGTTGCGCAAGCCGTCCTTCAAGACCTGGCGGGACGCCGTGGGCCGGGAACGCGCTCAGGAGATCTTCGACGCCCGCACGAGCGTGCTCGAGGGCGACCTCACGGGGCTGCGGGAGATCGCGGAACCCTTCGACGTGGTGGTGCACTCCGCGTCCACGGTCTCGTTCGACCCGCCCATCGACGAGGCGTTCCGCACGAACGTGGGTGGCGCCGTGGGGCTCTACGACGCGCTGCGCAGCACGGGCCAGGACCCCCACGTGATCCACGTGTCCACGTGCTACGTGGGCGGGATCGCCAAGGGGTTGCGCCCGGAGGCCTCGGTGGATCACGACGTGGACTGGCAGGTGGAGTACGACGCCGCCGTCCGCGCCGCGGACACCGCCCAGGTGGAGTCCCGCTCACCCGAGCGTCTCGAGTCCTTCATCCGGCGCGCCACGAGCACGCGCGGCAAGGAGGGGCCCAAGTCCGTGGCCCGCGCCGCCGAGGAAGCACGCCTGGAGTGGGTGCGCTCCCGGCTCGTGGACCACGGCCGCACGCGCGCGCAGTCCCTGGGGTGGACGGACATCTACACGTTCACCAAGGCCCTGGGCGAGCGCGTGGCGGAGCAGAAGTGGGCCGGGGCCGGGCACCGGTTGTCGATCGTGCGCCCGTCCATCATCGAGTCCGCCCTGCGTCACCCCTTCCCGGGGTGGATCGACGGCTACAAGGTCGCGGACCCGCTCATCATGGCGTACGCGAAGGGCGCGCTGCCCGAGTTCCCGGGCCTGCCGGACTCGGTGCTGGACGTGATCCCTGTGGACTTCGTGGTCAACGCGATCGTGGCCCTCGTGAGGGAGGGGCACCGGGAAGCCAATGGGGCACCCACGCTGCGGGACGCCCAGGATCCGGCAGCGCGGTACTACCAGGTGTGCTCGGGGGCCTCGAACCCCCTGCCGTTCCACCAGATGTACGAGAGCGTGCGCTCGTACTTCCGCGAGCGCCCGCTCGAGGACTCCCATGGCAATCCCATCGCGGTGCCCGAGTGGAAGTTCCCCGCGAACAACTCGATGGAACGCGGGCTCGCGGTCAAGGAGAAACTGGCCGCCGCGGGGAGCCGATTGAGCTCGGTGCTGCCGGCCACGGCGCGCACACGCGAGTGGACCAATTCCCTGCACCGGATGCAGACCGGGCTGGGCTCGCTGCGCACCTACGTGGACCTGTACCAGAACTACACGCGCACGGAGATGATCTTCGACGACACCCACACGCGACAACTGGACCGCTCCCTGCCGCAGGGCACGCCCGAGGACCAGCACTTCGACGTGCGGGCCATCGACTGGCGGGACTACTGGCAGAGAGTGCACCTGCCCGCACTGACCGAGATGACCCGTGCGTACACCCGGGCCAAGGCGGCGTCGCACAAGCGGGCCGTGCGCAGTCGGGGACTGAACGAGGGCACGGACGTCGTGGCCGTGTTCGACCTCGAGGGCACCGTGGCCTCGGGCAACATCATCACCCAGTACGCGCAACTGCGCCGCCGGGAGCTGAGCCCGCTGCAGTGGCCCGCGGAACTCACCGAACTGTTCGGCAACGCCCCCACCTACATCAAGGCGGAACGGCGCGATCGGGGCGAGTTCATCCGGGCGTTCCTGCGCCGCTACGCGGGCGTGCCCGTGGCGCGGGTCGAGGAACTGATGAACGGGTCGCTCGGCCGGGTCGTGGAGAACAGCATCCGCCCGGGAGCACTCGAACGGATCGAGGAACACCGGCGTGCGGGGCACCGCACGGTGCTCGTGACCGGGTCCCTGGACCTGCTCGTGAGCCCCGTCGCTGAACTGTTCGACGACGTCGTGGCCGGGCGGATGGACCAGGTGGACGGCGTGCTGACCGGGTACCTGGCGGCCCCGCCGCTCGTGGATGAGGCCCGGGCGCAGTGGCTCAAGCGCTACGCGCAGGACCACGGCCTGGACCTGAGCCGCTCGTACGGGTACGGGGACTCCGTGGCGGACGTGAGCTGGTTGTCCCTCGTGGGCCACCCGTACGCGGTGAACCCCGACCTGCCCCTGTACCGGCGTGCCAAGAAGGCCCATTGGCCCGTAGAGGACTGGAGGAAGGTCTGAGTCATGGCGTTCAACATCGACAAGTTCGCGGAGACCTCGGCGCGGGTCAAGTGGTCGGACCTGGACATGGACGAGTTTCTGACCAACCCGCTGTCCGAGGACTCGCTGCGCTGCCTGCGCTACATGTGCGACGTCGAATACCACACCGTGTGCTACATGCGGGACATGCTCGTCACGCCGTCCCACCAGGACCAGGACGTCTCCACCTTCATGACCATGTGGAACCGCGAGGAGTACTGGCACGGTGAGGCACTCGCGGAGGTGCTCGGGATGCACGGGATCGTGGTGGACTACGACGAGATCAAGGCCAAGCGCATGAAGCTCGGCTGGTCCGAGTCGCTCAAGCCTCTCAAGCAGTCGCTGCTGTCCAACATGGTGGGCGTGGACTTCATCGCCACGCACATGGCGTGGGGCGCGGCCAACGAGTGGTCCGCCGTGGCGGCCTACCGGCGCATGGCGTCCCTCGAGAAGCACCCGGTGCTCGCGGTGCTGCTGCAGCGGATCGCCCACCAGGAGTCCCGCCACGTGGCCTTCTACGCGACCCAGGCACGACGCCGCCTGGAAGCGTCCCGCAAGGCCCAGCGCCTCACGCGCTTCGCCCTGCGCAAGTTCTGGGCCCCCGTGGGCTCCGGGGTCATGGACGACCGCGAGGTGGGCCACGTGATGCGCCACCTCTTCGGTGGCGGGGGCGGGGCCCACGAGATCGACCGGTTGGACGCGAACATTGCCAGACTGCCCGGTATGGCGGGACTGCAGATCTTCCGCAGGGCCACGGCGCCGGCCCGTGAGGCGCCCGTCCGGGACACCGTCCCCGCCTGATCATGAACGCGCACCCCGCTGGTTCGCGATCCGCGTCCGCGCCCGAACGCGCCGACGCCGCTTCCGTGGACCCCCGCACGGCCCGCACCGATCGCAAGATCGTGGCGGGGGCGTTGCGCCTGCTCCGGGAGGGCGGGCCCCGGCGGGTCACGATCGAGGCGGTGTCCGCCCGCACCGGCGTGGCCAAAACCTCGATCTACCGCCGCTACGCCAACAGCACGCAACTGTTGGAGGCCGCGCTCGAGCACACGGTCACCGCGACCGCACCGCTGGCGCCGGACGCCACGTGGGAGCAGGCGCTCACCGCGGCCGTGGACATTCTCCTGCGGGACATGGGACTCGGCGTGGCCATCACCCTGCTGCAGGAACCACATTCGGCCACTGCGCAGGTGCTGCGGGCCACCGTGGTGCGCCCACGCTTGGATGCGCTGCGCAAACTGTTGCAACGGGACAAGGACCGGGGACTGATCCGGGACACCGTGGACCTGGACATGGTCGTGGATTTCATCCTGGGGGCGGCGTACGCGCACGTGGCGCGCTATGGCTCGCTGGACGAGAACTGGACCGCGCGGGTGCACCGCGCCGTCACGGACCTGATCACCACGCGACCCGCGGCGGACTAGAACACGTCCTTCTCGTCCGGGCGTTCGGTCAGGTAGGACTGCACGTAGTCCTGGACGGCGTCCTGCGTGGGGACGTCCTTGCCGGCCTTCTCCGACATGAACCAGCGGTGCTCGAGCACCTCGTGGATCATCTGCGCCGGTTCCCGTTTGCGCCGCAACTCGGCGGGAACGGCCGCCATGATGGGCACGAAGATCTCGCGCATCCACAACTGGGCGGTGAGGTCCTCGGGCAGACCGGGGTAGAGCGCGTGCCCGAACTGGTCGATGTCCGTGAGGATGCGCCGGGCCTGGTTCTCCTGGGTGTTCAACCCCGTGAGGTGCAACAACCTGCGCGCGTGGTGGCCCGGTTCCACGACCCGCGGGCGCAGGTGGACCTGACCAGACTCGTCCGCGTCCATGGAGGCCTCCTCCACGTCGAAGCCCAGGTCGTTGAGCCGTTGCACGCGCGCCTGGACCCGCCACCGGTCACCCACGGGGAAGATCTCGGTCGCGGTCAGCTCGTCCCACAGCCCGGTGTAGGTGTCCACGAGCCGTTCCGAGACCGCGAACGGGTCCACCGAGGCCGGATCCACCCCGGCCTGGGCCAGGCGCTGCTGCATGTGCTCCCCGGCCAGCAGGTCCATGACCTCACCGGCCACGTTGGTCCTGGCGAGCTCGATGTCGTACTCGCGCTGACCCCGCGTGAGCTGCGGGTGCAGTTCGCCGGTCTCGGCGTCCACGAGGTAGGCGGCGAACTCCCCGGCGTCGCGTCGGAACAGCGTGTTGGACAGGGACACGTCCCCCCAGTAGAAACCGGACAGGTGCAGTTGCACGATCAGGGACGCGAGGGCGTCCACCAACCGGTCGATGGTCCCCGGTGAGGGGACCTGCTCGAAGATCGTGCGGTAGGGCAACGAGAAACTCAGGTGTTCCGTGACGAGCGCGGCGGGCAGCAACTCGCCGTCGGGGGAGTAGCGGTCCGTGACCACCGAGTCCGGGACCACGGAGGGCGTGGTCATGCGTTGGAGCTTGCGCAGCAGCCCGTACTCGCGCCGGGCATAGTACTGAGTGGTCTCCTTGACCGCCACGACCTTCTCCCCGACCCGCGCGAAGCGCACCACGTGGCGCGAGATCCCGCGCGGGTACGCCGCGAGCACCTGCTCGGGCCAGTCCTCGAGGGGCGTGTCCCACGGCAGTTCCAGCAGGCCCGGCTCCGGGAAGGCCGTGTTGATGGAGACACCGCGGTGAGCGGGCGGGGGGCTCGGCGCCGCGGGCTCGGGGGACGGGGAGGCGGTCATGTCAGTTCATGCTAGTCACCGCACGGGCCCGCTGCCGGGCCAATTCCGTGAGCAGCCGGGTCAGTTCGTCCGGATCCGCCACGCGCCACGGGGCCGCGGAGTCCTTGGTGCCCACCTTGATCCCCACGTCGTGGGGTCCCAGGATCGCCATGGCGTCCTCGTCGGTGTCGTCGTCACCGGCAAAGACCGTGACCTGCGGGTGCACGGCCCCGCGGATGGCCGTGAGACCGTCCCCCTTGGTCGCGCTGAGCACCGAGCACTCGATGACCTGCTGACCCGGGGTCAATCGCAGGCCGGGCATCGCGGCATAGGCCTCGGTCATCTCGTCCAGCGCTCGCCGGGCGGTGTCCGGGTCCTCCATGGGACGCGTGTGGAAGGCCACCCCCGCGGGTTTGAGTTCCGCCCGTGAGCCCGGGTAGCGCTGCACGAACCCGTACGTCGCATCGATCGCCCGGTCCAGCAATGCCAACTGGTCCTCGGTCAGTTCGATCTCGGTGTCCGCACCGGAGCCGGGCGCGGCGCCGAGGTCCAGCTCCGCGCCGTGCGAACCGGAGAGCACCATGCGGCGCCGCGGGTCCACCACGGTGCGCAGGAACTCGAGGGGCCGCCCCGAGATGATCGCGACCGTGGTGCGGGGCAGTCCGGCGAGCGCGTCGAGCGCGTCCCGCGCGGCGGGCAGAGGCCGGGAATCCGCGGGGTCCTCGGTGAACGGTGCCAGGGTGCCGTCGAAGTCCAGGGCCAGCAACATGGTGTCGGCCGTGGCCGCGGTGGCGAGGGCGTCCGCGAGCGAGTCAGTCACGATCCGCTCCGGGCGTCGTGTCGGCCGCGGCGCCGTCGTCGCGCGCGGAATCCCGCCCGGGCGCGGCGCCCTGCTCGAGCTCCGGGGCGTGCGCGGCGAGGTCGTCGAGGAAACGGTGGGACCAGTCGACGACGTCGTGCGTGAGCACCTGCCGGCGCATCGAGGACATGCGCTTGCGGGCCTCGGCGTCGGACATGTCCCGCGCGTGCAGCATGGCGGACTTGAGCCCGTCGATGTCGTGCGGGTTGACGAGCACCGCTTGCTTGAGCTGCTCGGCGGCGCCGGTGAACTCCGAGAGCACGAGTCGACCCGAGCGGTCCTGCCGGGCCGCGACGTACTCCTTGGCCACGAGGTTCATCCCGTCCCGCAGGGCCGTGACGAGCATGACGTCCGCGGCGAGGTACAGGGCCACCATCTCCTCGAACGGGTAGCCGTGGTGCAGGTAGCGGACGGCGGTGTGGGAAATGGTGTCGAACTGGCCGTTGATCCGCCCCACCATGCCCTCCACGAGTTCGCGCAGTTGCCGGTAGGAGTCCACGCGCTCGCGCGACGGGCTCGCGACCTGGACGAGCACCGAGTTCTCCACGGAGATCTCCCCGTCCTCGAGCAGCTCGCCGTAGGCCTTGATGCGGTGCCGGATGCCCTTGGTGTAGTCCAGGCGGTCCACTCCCAGGAACACGGTGTCCGGGTTGCCCAGCTCCTCGCGGATCTCCCGCGCCCGGGCCTGGACCTGCGGGTCCGACGCGAGTTCCTTGATGGATTCCACGTCGATCGAGATGGGGTACGAGCCCGCGTTGATGGCCCACTCGGTGCTCTCGCCGTCCGCCGTGTCCTCGGAGAACCGGGCGCTGCCCTTGGTGAACTGCACCCCCAGGTACTTGCGCACGCAGCGCTGGAAGTTCTGGGCGTCCCCGGGGCGCTGGAAGCCGATCAGGTCCGCACCCGTGAGACCCTCCAGCACGGCCTTGCGCCACGGCAACTGGGAGTAGATCTCGGTGGGCGGGAACGGGATGTGGTTGAAGAACCCGATGGTCACGTCCGGGCGCAACCGACGCAGCATGCGCGGCACCAACTGCAACTGGTAGTCCTGGACCCACACCGTCGCACCCTGGGAGGCCGTCTCCGCGGCCCGGCGCGCGAAGCGCTCGTTGACGCGACGGTACGCGTACCACCACGTGCGGTGGAACTCGGGCGGCGCGATGACATCGTGGTACAGCGGCCACAGCGTGGCGTTCGAGAAGCCCTCGTAGTAGCGCTTGACCTCGAGCTCGGACAGGCTCACTGGCACGAGATGGAAGACGTCGTGGTCGAACGGCTCCAGCGTCTCGTCCGGGGCGCCGTGCCACCCCACCCACGCGCCGTCGCGCTGGGCCATCACGGGTGCCAGGGCGCTCACCAACCCGCCGGGGGAGCGGCGCCACGTGCTGTTGCCGTCCTCGTCCACGTCCCGGTCCACGGGAAGGCGGTTGGACACCACCACGAAGTCGTAGCCGTCCTGCGGGACGGGCACCTTCTCAAGAGACTGGTCTGCGGACATGATCGCTTCCTTCCCCGGGGCGGCTGTTCACCCCCATCCTAAGTGTGCGTACCACCGGCACCGGGGGAGAAGTCGCCGCCGGGACGGGAGCACGACGCCGCGCCGGTGCGGGGCGGCCGCGACGGGGCCCGAGCGGCATCGTCCCCGGCAGCTGGGAACGGGCTGAATCGAGGCCCCGCCGGGCCCGGGTAATCTGGGGACGAAGACCGACACCCGTGTAGCACATCGGAAGGAAACCCGGGCCCCATGGCTTCCAAGAACAACACCGCCGGTTCCTCGTCCTCGGACCAGGCCCGGGAGCGGGCACGCCAGATCGCAGACCGGCAGTCCCGCCGCTCCAACGGTAAACCCGTGGGGCTGATCGCCGCCGTCATCGCGCTGCTCGTGATCATCGCGCTGATCATCGGGGTGGTCGTGTGGCAGAACAACAGGGCCAGGATCCCCGACGCCGGCCCCGTGCCCGCGAGCGCCAACCAGTACGGCGGCATCACGGTCACGAAGGACGGGATCGTGCAGAACAGCTCGGACGTCCAGGAACGGGACCTCTCCCAGGAGCCCGAGCCCGCTGCCACCGCGGACACCTCCAAGACGCCCCCGGGGGTCGTGGACCAGGACCAGGCCGCGAGCAACGGCAAGCCCGTGCAGGTCGTGATCTTCCAGGACTTCGAGTGCGTGCACTGCGCCGACTTCGAGAAGCAGAACGCGGACGCGATCAAGCGGGCCGTGGACGCCGGTGACGTGCAGGTGGAGTACCGCAACCTCAACTTCCTGGACCGGGCCACCCGCGATCAGTACTCGTCCCGCGCCGCCAACGCGGCCTACGTGGTCGCCGAGCAGGTCGACAGCGACCAGTACATGGAGTTCGCCCAGGAGCTGTTCAGCCACCAGGGCACCGGCGGCCTGAGCAACCAGCAGATCGCGGACATCGCCAACAAGCACGGCGCGAACGTGACGGCGGGCCAGCTCGGTGAGAACACCTACCGCCCCATGGTCAACGTGATGTCCCGCGAGTCCATCAACAACGGTGTGGCCGGGACGCCCACCATCTTCATCGACGGCAAGCGCTACGAGGAAGGCAACTTCCAGGACGCACTGAAGAAGGCGGTCGACGAGAAGAAGTGACGCGGGCGGTGCCCCCGACGCGACGAGAGCCCCGGTCATCCCGACCGGGGCTCTCATCGTCTGTCACGCGGGGACGACGGCGCCGTGCCCGGGTTCGGAGCCCCCTGCCGGATTCGAACCGGCGACCCTCTGTTTACAAGACAGATGCTCTGGCCATCTGAGCTAAGGAGGCACTGCTGCCCAGTGCGATCACGGGACCGCTCCATGGTACTGGACGACGCGCCGAGGGCGGGCACCCGGCGCGCGGGAACCGGCCGGGGCGGCGGGACCCGTCATGCGGTGGCGTGCTACCTACCCATGCCGGAGAAAAACTGCTTCGATGGGGTCATGGAAATCAAGAGAAGAATGGCAGAAGCGTTCAACGACCAGATCACCATGGAGCTGCAGGCGACCGTGGTCTACCGCCAGTTGTCCATTGAGATGGACGTGGCGAGTCTGCCCGGTTTCTCGCAGTGGTTCCGCGCCCAGGCGGCCGAGGAGATCACGCACGCCGAGAAGTTCATCGACCACATCGTGGACCGCGGCGGTGATCCGCAGATCGGGGATATGGCCGGTCCGAACATCGCCGACAAATCCGTCCTGGGGTGCTTCGAGGCCGCGCTCGCGCACGAGCGCAAGGTATCCGAATCGATCCGCAACCTGTACCGGCTGGCGCAGGAAGAAGGCGATATCGATGCCATGCCCCTGCTGCACTGGTTCATCAGCGAGCAGATCGAGGAGGAGGCCACCGTGGAGGAGATCTGCGACCAGGTGCGCCTGGTCCACAACGACGGGCCTGGCCTGTTGCGCCTGGACTCCGAACTGGGTTCCCGGCCAGTCCGGGCCGACTGAACGCACCTTGCCCGGTCCGGGCGACCCCGAAAACGCCCGAACACGGAAGAACACGGAAGAACCGGCCCCGCTTGAGCGGGGCCGGTTCTTCCTGCATGGCGGGTACTACTCCTGGGTGCTCTCCACGTCCGCCTGCTCCTCGCGGCCAAAGGCCCACAAGAGCAGCTCGGACGGTTCACCGCGCACGAGTTCCACGCGCCGGGCGGACTTCTTGCCGCCGCGCACCGCACCGAAACCGCCCGCGAGCAGCACCACGGACTCGGACTTCTTGCGCAGCAGTGCCGGGCCCATGAGCTTGAGCACGTTCCACAGGTCTTTCTGCTCGTCGTTGAGCAACTGCCGGGCGTGCCACTGAGGCTGCGCGCGGCGGACGTCCTCGTGGTGGATGAAGAACTCCCCGGTGTTCATCCGCTTGTCGATCGGGGACCAGCGACCCGGGGAGAAGAGCGGGGGGCGCTCCACGAGGTCCACGAGCTTCTCCCACGGCATCTCCCGGTAGTCGGCGTCCACCGACTTGGCGTGGCGCCCGAGCACGGGCAGCTTGGGGGAGAGCATCCCGGCGACCGCGTCCGGACGGGAATCACGGATGATCAGGTGGATCGCGAGGTCCCGGGCGTCCCAGTCTTCGCACAGGGTGGGGGCGTCCGGCCCCACACGGCGCAGCAGCGCGGCAAGATGACGACGTTCGACATTGGCGAAGTTGGTCACGTGAACATCCATTCTGTGGGGTGGACCGTCACGTCCACGGTAGACGGGCGCCGCGGTGATTGCCACCGCCGCGCGCGCTCACGAGGCGGGGTCCGCCGCGTTGAACTGCGCCCTGTAGAGGTTGGCGTAGGCCCCGTCCGCCTCGATCAGCTCGTCGTGGGAACCCTGCTCCACGATCCGCCCCGACTCCATGACGATGATCGTGTCCGCGTCCCGGATGGTGGAGAGCCGGTGGGCGATCACGAAGGACGTGCGGCGCTCCCGCAGCGCGGCCATGGCCTTCTGCACGAGCAGCTCCGTGCGGGTGTCCACCGCGGAGGTCGCCTCGTCCAGGATGAGCAGGGACGGTTGCGCCAGGAACGCCCGGGCGATCGTGATCAGCTGCTTCTCACCGGCCGAGACCGAGGAGCCGTCCTCGGAGATCACGGTGTCGTACCCGTCCGGCAGGGCGCGCGCGAAACGGTCCACGTACGTGGCGCGCGCAGCGGCCAGTACCTCCTCGTCCGTGGCGTCCTGACGGCCGTAGCGGATGTTCTCCCGGATGGTGCCGCTGAACAACCACGCGTCCTGGAGCACCATGCCCACCTGTGAACGCAGTTCGTGGCGGGAGAGGTCCCGGATGTCGATCCCGTCCAAGCTGATCCGGCCCGCGTCGATCTCGTAGAAGCGCAGGATGAGGTTCACGAGCGTGGTCTTCCCGGCGCCCGTGGGTCCGACGATCGCCACGGTGCGCCCCGGAGCCACGTGCAGGCACATGTCCTCGATCAGGGGCTCGGCACCCCGGGCCAGGGCGGCCTTGTCGTAGGAGAAGTTCACGTGGTCGAAGCGCACCTCACCGCGCAGCGTGCCCGGCAGGTGGGCGGTGGGCGTCTCCGGTTCCTGTTCGGGGGCGTCGAGCAGTTCGAAGGTGCGTTCCGCGGAGGCGATGCCGGACTGCAACTGGGTGGCCATGCCCGCGACCTGGGACAGCGGCTGGGTGAATTCCCGGGAGTACTGGATGAATGCGGTGGCATCCCCCAGGGTCAGCTGGCCCGTGGCCACGCGCAGCCCGCCCAGCACGGCGATGCCCACGTAGGACAGGTACGAGATGAACTGCATGACCGGCATGATCGTCCCGGACATGAACTGCGCCCCGAACGCCGCCCGGTACAGTTCCTCGTTGCGCTCGTCGAACTGCTGCTGCATCTGACGCTGTCGGCCGTACGCGTGCACGAGCTCGTGGCCCGAGAAGGATTCCTCGATGTGCCCGTTGAGCTGACCCGTGGCGTGCCACTGCTGTTTGAACAACCGCTGGGAGCGGGTGCCGATGACCCCCGCCGCCACGGCGGACAACGGCAGAGCCACGAGCGCGACGAGCGCCAATTGCCACGAGACGATGAACATCATGACCATGATGCCGAGCACGGTCAGCACGTTCTGCACGAGCTGCGCGAAGGTCTGTTGCAGCGCCGTCTGGATGTTGTCCACGTCGTTGGTCACGCGGGACATCACGTCCCCGCGCTGGCGCGCGTCGAAGTAGCTCAGGGGCAGGGCGTTGACCTTGCGCTCGATCTCCTCGCGCAGGTCGTACACGACCCGCATGACCACGCGGTTGAGCACGTAGCCCTGCAACCACATGAGCACCGAGGCCACGGTGTACATGCCGAGCACCACGAGGATGAGGGTGCCTAGTCGGGTGAAGTCCACGCCCTGTCCCGGGACGAGCGTCATGGCGGACATCATGTCCGCGAGCGTGTCCTGGCCCTGCGCACGCAGCCCGGCCTCGACCTGTTGCTGGCTCGCGCCCGCTGGCAGGGATCTGCCGACGACGCCGGCGAAGATCACGTCCATGGCGCGTCCCAGCACGCGCGGGGCCCACACCGTGAGCACCACGGACAGCACGACGGCCGCGACGACGACGGCGAGCGCCGCCTTGTGCGGGGCCATGAGCTTCACGAGTCGCCCGGCTGAGGCCCAGAAGCGCTGCGGCTTCCGGGCCGGTTCCTGTGTCTCGCTCACCGTTCGCCTCCCGTGGTCTGTTCGGCCGAGAGCTGTGACGTGACGATCTCCCGGTAGGTCTCGCTCGCGGCCACGAGCTCCTCGTGGGTGCCGCGCGCGATGATCCGGCCGTGCTCGAGGACCAGGATGAGGTCCGCGTCCGTGATGGTGGAGACGCGCTGGGCCACCGTGATTACGGTGGCGTCCCGGGTCACGGGGCGCAGGGCGGCGCGCAACCGGGCGTCCGTGGCGACGTCGAGTGCGGAGAACGAGTCGTCGAAGACGTAGACCCGGGGGCGGGCCACGAGGGCGCGGGCGATGCTGAGCCGCTGGCGCTGACCCCCGGACACGTTGGTCCCACCCTGGGACACGGGGGCGTCCAGACCCTCGGGCATCTCGCGGACGAAGTCGTCCGCCTGGGCCACGCGCAGGGCCTCCCACAACTCGTCGTCGGTGGCGTCCGCGCGGCCGAAGCGCAGGTTGGACGCCACGGTCCCGGAGAACAGGAACGGCCGCTGCGGGACCAGGCCCACCCGGCCCGCGAGGTCGTCCGGGGCGTAGTCGCGCAGATCCACCCCGTCCAGCAGCACACGGCCGGTCACGGGATCGAGCAAGCGGGGGATCAGGCTAATAAGTGTGCTTTTCCCGGAACCCGTGGCCCCGACCACGGCCACGGTGCGTCCCGGTTCCGCCGCGAAGTCGATCCCGGACAGCACGGGGTCCTCCGCGCCGGGGTACTGGAACGTGACGTCCTCGAACCGGACGTGGCCCACCGGGCGCGGTGCTACGGCCGGTCGCTGCGGCGGGTGCATGGTGGGGCGGGTGTCGAGCACCTCCCCGATCCGCTCGGCGCACACGACCGCGCGCGGGACCATCATGAACATGAACGTGGCCAGCATCACGGCCATGAGGATCTGTAGCATGTACTGCAGGAAGGCGGTCAGCGCCCCGACCTGGATCTGGCCCTGGTCCACGCGGTGGCCGCCGAACCACAGCACGGCCGCGGTGGCCAGGTGCATGACCATGTTGATCACGGGGAACATCAGCACGAACAGCGCCCCGATGCGCAGGGAGATGTCCGTGAGGTCCTGGTTCGCGCTGCGAAAACGCGCGGTCTCGAACGGCTCCTTGACGAAGGCGCGGATCACCCGGATCCCCGTGATCTGTTCGCGCAGCACCCCGTTGATCCCGTCGATGCGTTCCTGCATGATCCGGAACCACGGCATCAACCGGGAGACCACGAGGCCCAGCAGCACCCCCATTACAGGGATGGACACCCACACGAGCCACGACAGCCCCGGGTCCTCCCGCAGGGCCATGACGATCCCGCCCACGCACATGATGGGCGCCATGACCATGAAGTTCAGGCCCATGAGGGTGAGCATCTGGATCTGCTGGACGTCGTTGATGGTGCGCGTGATCAGCGACGGCGCCCCGAACGTCCCGACCTCGCGCGCGCTGAACTGCCCGACCCGGCGGTAGACGTCCCGGCGCAGGTCCCGGCCCACACCGATCGCCGTGCGGGCACCGCACCACACGGCCACGACGGCAGCGATCACCTGGGCGAACGCCACGGCCAGCATCACGGCGCCGGCGCGCCAGATGTAGTCGGTGTCCCCGCGGGCCACACCGTTGTCGATGATCCGGGCATTGAGGCTCGGGAGGTAGAGCGTGGCGATCGTGGCCGCCAGTTGGAACACGAGAACGCCCACGACCCATGGGACGTAGGGGCGCGTGAAAGTGCGTAACAAACTCAGCAGCATGACGGTCGATCCTGACGTCGAGCACGGAGGGAGCCGAATACGCGCCCAATATACGCGCGGGCCGGGACACGCTGAACGGACCGGGGCACCCCGGGCTATCCGGGCGTCACGCGCTAAAGTTTCGGTGCACCGAAACTTGCCGTGCCACACGGTGCGCGGGACGGTGGACATGAGCAGGAGGCCACCATGACGTCGGGCAATCCAGCGCCGCAGGACGCGACCGGTGCGGGGGGTACGACGGCGCGGGCGTCGTCGCACGGGACCATCGCCGCACTCGGGCCGGCGTTCGTGGCCGCGATCGCGTACGTGGACCCCGGTAACGTGGCCGCGAACGTGAGCGCGGGTGCGGGGCATGGCTACCTGCTCGTATGGGTGCTCGTGCTCGCCAACCTCATGGCCATGGTCATCCAGTACCTCTCCGCCAAGCTCGGGATCGTGACGGGGCTGTCCCTGCCGCAGGTCCTAGGCGGTTCGCTGCCGCCCGGTACCCGGGTGCTCTACTGGGCCCAGGCCCAGCTCATGGCGATCGCCACGGACGTCGCCGAGGTGATCGGCGGGGCGCTCGCATTGTGGTTGCTGTTCGGCATCCCGTTGCCCCTGGGCGGGGTGATCGTGGCCGCGCTGTCCATGCTCGTGCTCGCGCTCCAGAACCACCGCGGTCAGCGCGTGTTCGAGACCGTGATCCTGGGGATGCTCGGGATCATCACGGTGGGGTTTCTCGGGGGACTCGTGGTGGGCCCGCCCGATCCGCGGGGTGTGCTCGACGGTCTGGTACCGCGGCTGGAGGGCTTCGAGTCCCTGGTGATCGCGGCGGGGATGCTGGGTGCCACCGTGATGCCCCACGCGATCTACATCCACTCCGCACTGAGTCGGGACCGTCACGGCATGGGTCACGCCCCCGAGCGCGTCTCCCAACTCCTACGCGCGACCCGCGTGGACGTGGTGCTGGCACTCGTGGTGGCCGGTGCGGTGAACATAGGGATGCTCCTGCTCGCGGCCAGGAACCTCTACGGCATGGAGGGCACGGACACGATCGAGGGTGCGCAGCACGCGATCTCCGACGCGCTCGGGCCCACCGTGGGGGTCGTCTTCTCCCTGGGATTGCTGGCCTCCGGGCTCGCCTCCACCGCAGTGGGTGCCTACGCGGGGGACGTGGTTACGGCGGGTCTGTTGCGGTGGCGCATCCCGCTGCTCGCGCGGCGGCTGATCACGGTGATCCCCGCCGTCGTGATCCTGGCGCTCGGCGCGGAACCCACTGCAGCCTTGGTCGGGAGTCAAGTGGTGCTGAGCTTCGGGATCGCGTTCGCGCTCATCCCCCTGGTGCGCGCCACGGGCAGGGCCTCCCTCATGGGCCGCTTCCGCAACGGCCCGGTGCTCGCGGCCATCGGGTGGGTGAGCGCCGCGATCGTGGTGGTGCTGAACGTGGTCCTGCTCGTCATGAGCATGGGAAATGTGGGTTAGGGGCTAGCAAAACCACATAAACAGACATAAGCTCACATCACTCAGGGGTTTCACCGCCGACACCCCGGTCCGTGAGGTGAAGATGTTCGCTGCAGAACGCCACGAGGAGATCACACGCACCGTGAGCCACGAGCGCCGTGTCAACGGTGCGGAACTGGCGAAACGGTTCGGTGTGACCATGGAGACGATCCGCCGGGATCTCGCCGTGCTCGAGTCCCAGGGGAACCTGCGCCGTGTGCACGGCGGTGCCGTGTCCGTGGACCAGTCCACGAGCGGGGAACAGGGGATGGACTCCCGATCGCGCCTCGCGGCCGATGAGAAACGGGCCATCGCCCGCAAGGCCCTCGAGGTACTCGAACATGCCGAGGCCGGTGCCGTGGTCCTGGATGCCGGCACCACGGTCGAGGCGCTCGCGGACCTGTTGCTGGCCCGGGACAACCACCTGCCCGGCGGGCAGGAACAGCTGATCATTACCCACGCCCTGCACATCGCGGCGAAACTCGCGGACGCCGAGGGTGTGGGGCTCGAGCTCGTGGGTGGGCGGATCCGCAAACTCACGTGGGCGGCCACCGGCTCGCGGGCCGCCCAGCACTACGACCAGTTGCGCCCGGACCTCGCGTTCGTGGGCTGCAACGGCGCCCACGCCTCCTTTGGGCTGTCCACCCCGGACCCCATCGAGGCCGTGGTCAAGGCGACGATCGTGCAGGCCGCGCGCCGCGTCGTCGTCCTGTGCGACGCGAGCAAGCAGGACCAGGAGACCCTCACGCGCTTCTGCTCGCTCGAACAGATCGACACCTTCATCACCGACCGCGCTCCCGTGGGGGAGCTGGCCCAAGCCCTCGAAGACGCCGACGTGGAAGTGGTTCTCGCATGATCATCACCGTGACCCTCAACCCCTCCGTGGACCGCACCGTGGACCTGCCCGGCCCGCTGGCCCGCGGTCGCGTGCAGCGCGCGAGCGACACCCGCCAGGACCCCGGGGGCAAGGGTGTGAACATCTCGCGCGCGCTGGCCGCGAGCGGTGTGGAGACTGTGGCCGTGGTCCCGGGGGACGGCACCGATCCGCTGTTCACCGCGCTCGACGCCGCGGGGGTGCGCTACGACAGCGTGTCCATCGGTGCGCCCGTGCGATCCAACATCACCGTGACCGAACCGGACGGGACCACGACCAAGATCAACGAGCCCGGCCCCCCGCTGGACGAGCACACCGTGGACCGGATCGTGGAACGGATCGTCTCCCGCGGCGCGGGTGCGCAGTGGCTCGTGTTCGCGGGGTCCGTGCCGCCCGGGCCCGCCCCGGACATCTACGCCGTGCTGGCCGCCCGCGTGAGCGGCGCGCTCGGTGCGGCCGCGCCGTCGTTCGCGCTGGACACCTCCGGGGACGTGCTGCGCGCGGCTCTCGCCCCGGGTGTCACCGTCCTGCCGGACGTGATCAAACCCAACGGCCACGAACTCGCGGAGCTGCTGGGCCGCACCGACGGCGATGCGCTCGAGGCCGATCCGTGCGCCGCAGCGGACGCCGGGCGGGAGCTCGTGGCCCGCGGCGTGGGGGCCGTGCTGTGCACTCTGGGCGGCAGCGGTGCCGTGCTCGTGACGCCCGAGGGCGCGTGGCACGCCGTGCACGAACCCGTCACGGTGCGCTCGACCGTGGGCGCTGGCGACAGCGCCCTGACCGGGTACCTCGTGGCCGCCCAGCGCGGGGAGGCGCCGGCCGAACGCCTGCGCCGGGCCGTGGCCCACGGCTCCGCCGCCGCCGCCCTGCCCGGGACGCAGATGCCCACGGTCGCGCAGACCACGCCCGACGCCGTGCGGGTCACGCAGCTGACGTCCGCACGGCAAAGCGCCGCGACACCGGACGTCCCGACGCCGAACCCACCGACCCCGGCCGCGCCCCGCGAGACGCAACCCCGGACCTGATCCACCCACCGCCCCGTAGCCAAGGAGCACCGACATGTCAGATCTGATCAATCCCGGCCTGGTCCTGTTGGACCGGGACCTGGGCGAATCCACGGAGAGTGTGATCCGTGCACTCGCGGCCACCGTCCACCGGGAGGGCCGCGCGAGCACCGCGGATTCCCTCGCCGCGGACGCCCTGGCCCGGGAGGCCAAGAACGCCACCGGGATCCCGGGCGGGATCGGCATCCCGCACTGCCGGTCCGAGGCCGTCACGCAGGCCACGCTGGTCATGGCGCGGCTCGCCCCCGCCGTGGACTTCGGGGCCAAGGACGGACCGGCGGACATCGTCTTCTTCATCGCCGCACCGGCCGGCGCGGACCAGGAGCACCTCAAGCTGCTGTCCAAGCTCGCACGTTCCCTCATGAAGAAGCCCTTCGTGGCGTCCCTGCGCGCAGCGCAGTCGCCGGAGGAGGTCGTGGACATCGTGGACACGGCCCTCGGTCTCGCTCCGCAGCCGGACGACGCCGCTGCGGCACCCACCGCGGCGACCGGAACCGCGGCCGCGGGATCCTCCGCCGCGACCGGTCCCGCCGCGACCGGTGCCGACGGGTCCGCTGCCACGGGAACCGGCGGTGCCGCTGCCGGCGCAGCCGTAGCTGGTGCGAGCGGTGCGACCGCGGCGTCGAACGCCGGGACGCAGGCACCCACCGGAACGCACGCGCCGCTGACCGAATCCGCGACGTCGACGGCGCCCGATGACGCGGGCGCCCGGGGTCCGCGCAGGCTCGTGGCCGTCACGGCGTGCCCCACCGGCATCGCCCATACCTACATGGCCGCGGACGCCCTGGCCAACACCGCCCAGGAAATGGGGGTGGACCTGCAGGTCGAGACCCAGGGCTCCTCGGGCGCCACGCGTCTGGACCCGGCCGTGATCGGTCAGGCGGAGGCCGTGATCTTCGCGACCGACGTGGACGTGCGGGAGCGCTCGCGGTTCGCGGGTCTGCCGTACATCGCGTCCGCGGTCAAGCGCGGGATCGACGAACCCCGCGAGATGATCCAGGAGGCCCTCGAGGCCGCGGACGATCCCCAGGCGCCCAAGGTCACGGGCGACGGCGGTGAGATCTCCGCCGCCGTGACCGGCAGCGAGGGGTGGGGCACGCGGATCCGCAAGGCCGTGATGACGGGTGTCAGCTACATGATCCCGTTCGTGGCCGCGGGCGGTCTGCTCATGGCGATCGCGTTCATGATCGCGGACCCGGTGCTCGTGGCCCAGCAGGCCGACGACATCCTGGCCACCACCACCCTGGGCAACCTGGGGGACGTGTCCCTGGCCATGTACCTGGGTGCCGTGCTGTTCAAGACCGGCAACCTGGCGATCAGCCTGTTGGTCCCCGCGCTCGCGGGCTACATCGCCTACGGGCTCGCGGACCGTCCGGGCATCGCCCCCGGCTTCGCGGCCGGTCTCGTGGCCAACTTCATGGGCGCCGGGTTCATCGGCGGCATCGTGGGCGGTCTGCTGGCCGGCATCTGCGCGTACTGGCTGACGCTGCCCCGACTGCCCCGCTGGCTCGGATCACTCATGCCCGTGGTCATCATCCCGCTGCTCGCCACGCTGTTCGCCGGCGGGTTGCTGTTCCTGCTGATCGGCGGGCCCATCGCCGCGTTCATGACGTGGCTCACGAGCCTGCTCGCCGGGATGAGCGGTGCCTCGGCCGTGGCCCTGGGTGCCGTGCTTGGTCTGATGATGTGCTCGGACCTGGGCGGTCCCATCAACAAGGTGGCCTATTCCTTCGCCGTGGCCGGACTGGGTGCCGCGACCGTGACCAACACGGCGCCGCAGGAGATCATGGCCACCGTGATCGCCGCGGGCATGGTGCCCCCGCTCGGGATGGCGCTCGCCTCCACCGTGCTGGGCCGCAAGTACTTCAGCGCCGCGGAGCGTGAGAACGGCAAGACCTCGTGGCTGCTCGGCGCGTCCTTCATCTCCGAGGGTGCCATCCCGTTCGCCGCGGCCGATCCGCTGCGCGTGATCCCCGCCTCGATGGCCGGTGGCGTGATCACCGGTGCCCTGACGATGGCGTGGGGCGTGACCTCGGCGGCCCCGCACGGTGGGATCTGGATCCTGCCGGTCGTGGACGGACGCTGGGGCTTCGTGGCCGCCATCCTGGTGGGCACCGTGGTCACCGCCGTGCTGGTCACCCTGTTCAAGCGCATTGGCAACGTGAAGAAGCACGTGGGCGAGGTCCCCGGGGTTCCGCAGACACAACAAACCGTGGAAGTGTGAGACATCATGACTGACAACGACGTGACCGGTGCCGCACAGCAGCGCGTGGAACTGCGCGGTGTGGGGGTCAGCCCCGGGCGTGTGATCGCCCCCGTGGTGCACATGGCACCCGCCGTGAGCGAGCCGCCCGAGGGTGAGCCGCTCACCGGGGACGCCGAGGCCGCGATCGACCGCCTCAAGGCAGCGGCGCTCGAGGTCAAGGCCGAGCTCAAGGAAAGGGCCGCTCGGGCGCGCTCGGAATCCGCGGCGGAGGTACTCAAGGCCACGTCCCTCATGGCGGGGGACAAGGCCCTGATCAAGAACGCGGGCAAGCTCGTGACCGATCAGCAGCTCAGCCCCGAGCGGGCGCTGTGGCAGGCTGCCACGGCGTACGCGGACCAGATGCGGGCCATGGGCGGCTACATGGCCGAACGTGCCGCGGACATCGAGGACGTCCGCGCGCGCATCGTCGCCCGACTGCGCGGGGAAGACGCCCCGGGTGTGCCCCAGCGCAAGGAGCCGTTCGTGCTCGCGGCCGAGGACCTCGCACCGGCGGACACCGCGGTGCTGGATCCGGACGTCGTCGTGGCGCTGGTGACAGCCTCCGGCGGACCCCAGTCCCACACGGCGATCCTCGCGCGCAACCTCGGGCTGCCGGCCGCCGTGGCCGTCGAGGGGATCCTCGAGGTCCCCGCGGGGACGCCCGTGTTCGTGGACGGTGCCGAGGGCGCCGTTGTCGCGGCACCGGCAGAGCACGAACGCGAGGCAGTGACCGCGTGGCAGCGCGCGGCCGCGCAACTCGCGTCCTTCGACGGCCGGGGCGCGCTCGCGGACGGCACCGAGGTCCCGCTGCTCGCCAACGTGGGCACCGGCGACGACGCCCGCGCGGCTGCCGAGGCCGGCGCCGAGGGCGTGGGGTTGTTGCGCACCGAGTTCTGCTTCCTGGGCCGGGACAGCGAACCCACCGTGGCCGAACAGACCCAGGCGTACGCCGAGATCTTCGCGGCGTTCGAGGGCAAGAAGGTGGTCGTGCGTACGCTCGACGCCGGGGCGGACAAGCCCCTGCCCTTCCTCACGGACACCACCGAGCCCAATCCCGCGCTCGGTGTGCGCGGCTACCGCACCGACTGGACCACCCCGGGCGTGCTGCAGCGCCAGCTCGAGGCGATCGCGGCGGCGGCCCGGGAGACCGGTGCGCACGTGTGGGTCATGGCACCCATGATCGCCACCGCGGAGGAGGCCGCCCGGTTCCACGAACTCGCGAGCGCCGAGGGGCTGCAGGTCACCGGCGTCATGGTCGAGACACCCGCCGCGGCCATCACCGCCGAGCAGATCCTCGAGCGCGTGGACTTCGTGTCGCTCGGGACCAACGACCTCACCCAGTACACGATGGCCGCGGACCGCATGCTGGGTGCACTCGCCGAGTTGAACTCCCCGTGGCAACCGGCCGTGCTGCGCATGATCGAGCGCACCGCGGCGGGTGCGCGAGCGGCGTCTGACGCGTCCGGTGAACACAAGAACGTGGGCGTGTGCGGCGAGGCCGCCGCGGACCCCGCGCTCGCCGTGGTGCTCGTGGGGCTCGGGGTGGACACCCTGTCCATGAGCGCGCGCTCGCTCGCCGCCGTCGCCGCCGTGCTCGCCCGCGTGGACACCGCCCAGGCCGAGCGGCTGGCCGCACTCGCCGTGTCCGCCACGAGCGCGCGCGAGGCCAAGGAAGCCGTGCGGGCACAGTTGCCCGTGCTGCACGAACTGGGGCTGTGACCCCGCCCGAACCAGCGTCACCCGAACCGACCCAGCAAGGAGCTGACATGTCAGAACGCATTGCCACCGTGGCCTCCCGTGTGGGGCTGCACGCCCGGCCCGCCGCGATCTTCGCGGAGGCCGCCGGCGAGTACGAGAACCTGGAGATCACCATCCGCGCCGAGGGCGAGGACGCCGAGGAGGGCATGGACGCGTCCTCTGTGCTGTCCCTGATGTCCCTGGGCGCGGCCCACGGGGACAAGGTGGTCCTCGCGGCCGACGGCGACGGCGCCGAGGAAGCCCTCGAGCACCTCGCCTCGATCATCGAGACGGACCTCGACGCCGAGTGATCCTCACCACCGCCGACGCCGGGCGCCCCTGTGTGGGCACCCGGCGTCGGTGCTTTCCCGGGGGGGTGATCGTCGCATTCCGGTGACCGGGGTCGGGGCCCAGGGCGAGGAGTACGGTGAATCGCATGGTGCGGTTTCTCATTCTGACCGGTCTGGTCGTGGCCACGATTGCCACGGTTCTCGCAGCGGTCTTCGGTCCCTGGGGATGGTGGATCCTCGCAGTCATCCTCTTCCTGCTGTTGCTCGTGGGCATCCGCGATGCGACGCAGCGCAGGCACTCGATCCTGCGCAACTTCCCCGTGCTCGGGCACGCGCGGTTCTTCATGGAGAAGATCCGCCCCGAGATCCAGCAGTACTTCATCGAGCGCAACTACGACGGCAAGCCGTTCAACCGTGACCAGCGCTCGCTCGTGTACTCGCGGGCCAAGGGCTTCAAGGGCGACAAGGCCTTCGGCACCGAGCTCAACGTGAACGAACCGGGCTACGAGTACTTCGTCCAGTCCGTGGCGCCCAAGGCGGCCCCGGAGAGCGAGCACCGCGTGCGCCTGGGCGGGCCGGACTGCAAGCAGCCGTACGACGCCTCGCTGCTGAACATCTCCTCCATGAGCTTCGGCTCCCTGTCCAAGAACGCCGTGCTCGCCATGAACAAGGGCGCGGCCATGGGCGGGTTCGCGCAGGAGACCGGTGAGGGCGGGCTGACCAAGTACCACCTCGCCCACGACGCCGACATCATGTGGGAGTTCGGTTCCGGGTACTTCGGCACGCGTGACGAGAACGGCAACTTCGACCCGGAGGCCTTCCGCAAGAAGTCCAACCTGCCGCAGGTCAAGGCCATCAACATCAAGCTCTCCCAGGGCGCCAAGCCGGGCCTGGGCGGCGTGCTGCCGGGCTCCAAGGTGACCGAGGAGATCGCGGAGGCGCGCATGGTCCCCGTGGGCCAGACCTGCATCTCCCCGGCCAGCCACTCGGCGTTCACCACGCCGCGCGGTCTGATCCAGTTCGTGGCCCACCTGCGGGAACTGTCCAACGGCAAGCCGATCGGCTTCAAGCTGTGCGTGGGCTCGCGCGTGGAGTTCCTGGCCATCTGCAAGGCCATGATCGAGGAGAAAGTCACCCCGGACTTCATCATCGTGGACGGTTCCGAGGGCGGCACCGGTGCCGCACCGCTCGAGTACCAGGACCACGTGGGCACCCCGCTCGTGGAGGGTCTGATCCTGGTGCACAACGCGCTCGTGGGTGCGGGACTGCGGGACCGGATCAAGATCGGCGCCGCCGGGAAGATCACCTCGGGCCACGACATCGTGCGCCACATCATCCAGGGTGCTGACTTCTGCATGAGCGCGCGCGCCATGATGATGGCCGTGGGCTGCATCCAGGCCCAGGCGTGCCACACCAACAAGTGCCCCGTGGGCGTGACCACGCAGAACCCCAAGCTCTACAAGGCCCTCGACATCGAGGACAAGGGTGACCGCGTGGAGCGTTACCACCGCCTGACCGTGGAGGAAGCGGGCCAGATCATCTCCACCATGGGCTGCGAGCACCCCGAGGAGCTCACGCGTCAGATGCTGCGCCGCAAGGTCACGGCCACCCAGAGCATCTCGTACGAGACCCTCTACCGCTGGCTCACGCCGGGCGAGCTGTTCGAGGGCGTCGAAGGCGGTTGGGGTGAGGACTGGGATTACGCCGATCCGGACAAGTTCACCCCGGGTCACCCGGGCAAGTACGTGTTCAAGGGCCGCAGCCCGCTGGAACCCGGCGACGTCATGCCGGCGGACGATCGCGAGCCGGCGCTGTCCGGTGCCCGCGGCGGCGAGCGCGGTACCGAGTCCGCCACGCCGCGCACGAGCGGGCCGTCCGCGGGGCAGGCCTCCGAGGCGAACCCCGGGCAGTCCACCGCGGGCACGAGCCGGCGTCCCGAGGGGCAGCCTGGCAACGCGGCCGGTGCCCAGCACACGACGAGCGACCCGTCCCCGGACTCCGATCACGTGGACCCCTCCGACGACTCACGCACCCGCAACCCCGGGCTCGCCTGAGCCCGAGGGATACCATGTGAGGCGGTGCCGCGACAGCGCGGCACCGCCTCACGTCGTCAGTGCCCCCCTGTACAGGATTGAGAGAGCCTTGCGAGAATTCACGGCACGTTTTGCCACCGATCAGGAAATCGCCGAGTGGGACTCCCACGTCACGGCCAACCCCTCGGGCGGCAACCTGTTGCAGTCGGAGGCGTTCGCGCTGGTCAAGAAGGACCACGGGTGGAAGCCGCAGTACGTGGTGTACGAACCCACGGACGGTTCGCAGCCCAGTTACAACCTGGTGCTCGAGAAGTCCGTGCCCGCCCTGGGCAGGCTGTGGTACATGATCAAGGGCCCGGACGTGGCGAGCGTGGACGACATCCCCGGCATCGTGGCGGCCAACGAGCGCTTCGTGGCGGGTCCCGCGCGCGGCGTGTTCGCGATCAAGTACGAACCCGAGATCGTGGCCTCCGACTACGCCGCGGGCGTGATGGCGCGCAGCGGACTCGTGAAGTCCTTCGAGATTCAGCCCAACGACTCCACCGCCGTGCTGGACACGGACATGGACGAGAAGGCTCTGCTCAAGTCCCTGCACTCGCGGGGTCGCAACGCGGTGCGCCGTGCGACCCGCGAGGGCTGCGAGGTGGACCAGGTCCCGCTCACGGAGGAGAACATGCGCGCGATGTACGCGCTCATGGATTCCGTGGGTCAGGGTCACGCCAAGGTGACCCTGCGTTCCTACGAGTACTACCGGGCGTTCTGGAACAATTTTGCCGATCGCGGTCAGGGCCGGCTCTACTTCACGTACGAGGACGGCAAGCCCTCGGTCGGTGCCTACGTGATCTCCTACGGGCGCAAGGGCACCTACAAGGACGGCGGCTCCAAGCCGCGGCGCAAGCAGTACGGGGACTCGCACCTCGTGCAGTGGAGCGCCATCACGGACCTGAAGCAGGACCACGAGATCACCCAGTACGACTTCTGCGGGACCCCGCCCTCCGACCAGCTCAAGAACAAGGAGCACCCCTACTACGGTCTGGGGTTGTTCAAGACGAGCTTCACCAAGACTGTCGTGGATTACGTGGGCGTTTGGGATCAGCCACTCAGCCGCGCGAAATACGCTATGTGGAACAACGTGGCGGAGAAGGTACAGCGCCAGTTGTGGGTGCGCCGCACGGGTCAGCCCTTCTACTGACAGGCGGCCGCGGCCCCTCCACCCGGCCCCCGCTCGCCCGCAGGCGAGGACGTGGGCGAGCACGGGCGCGCGAGCGGATGCGTGTGGGCCGCACCCCAGCACACAGGAGTCGAACAGTGCCTGCGGCGGCAGGGAAGGGTGATCCCACGTGAGCGTGAGCGAGCAATTGACGCGTCTGGCGCGCCAGGGCTACCCGTCCTCGGGTGAGAGCACGGGCCCGCACGCGGTGGACGGTGAACCGTTCGGTCCCGCCGGGGACACCGCGCTGCGCGACGCCGTGCAGCACACGAGTCCGCGGCGTCGTACGCGTTACGCACCGCGCCCCACCGAGGAACAGGCCGCCCGGGCGGAACTGCGTAACGCGCCCGTGCACACCGACACCCGGACGACGTCGCAGCTGCGGGTCCCTGGCGTCCGTCCCCGCAGCGCCGGGCACGGTCCCGCGACCGGCACCGGAACGCCGCAGGTCTCCTCCCTGCCCGTCCTCACACCGGGCCAGATCGCCGCCGACCGCGCGGGCCAGGGGCACCGGGCGGCGGTTCCCGCGGCATTGACCGAACCCATCGGCAGCCCGTCCCGGCGTGGCACCGCCCCCGCGAGCTCACCCGTGGAGCGCCCGGAAACCGTGGCGCACGAGCCGGCGCCCGCGACCACCGCGATCTCGCGGGGCGTGTACCCGGCCACCCGGGTCAAATCGTCGCGGGCACCCAAGGCACTGTTGCGCTCCCTCGTGCAGGGGGACGCCGCGCCCACCGCGCCCATGCGTGTGGTGGACCGGCTGACCGCCACACCGTTCCAGCACCTGCGCAAGTTCGGGGACAGCACGGACCGCCAGGCCCGGCGCACCCTGAACTTCGCGCTGCGCCTGGCCGAGACCATGTTCCACTACGGCGCGGACGCGCTGGACGTGGAGAACGCGATCATCGCGGTGTGCGCCACGTACGGGGTGGAGAACCTGGACGTGGACATCACCAACCAGTCGGTGACCATCAACTACGTCGCGGAGACCACGGCCACGGGCAAACTCACCGCCGCCGGCGAGGCCCCGCGGCGGGTCACCGAGGACACCGGTTCCTCCGCCCACCCCGCGACCGCCCTGGCGGGCACACCCGGGACCACGGGGGAGCAGCGCGGGAGCTCCGCGCCGCGCACCGGCCAGGACCCGTGGGGCGATTCTTCGACTTCGAGCCACACCGTGATGCGCGTGGTGCGTTCATGGACCGACAACTACGCGGGTCTCGCGGACTCCCATCAGCTCGTGACTCGGATCATCGAGGGCAACACGCCCCTGCGGGACGCCGAACGGGAGCTCGCCCGGATCAACGCCCGGCCCAAGCCCTACCCCAAGTGGGTCGTGTGGCTCGCCACGGTGATCGCGGCGGGGACCATCACGCTGGCGATCGGCGGCAGCCCGGCCGGTGCGCTCGTGGCTGTGGTCTCCTCCGTGGTGGTGCAGTCCGTCACGGCGAAACTGGGGGCGTGGCGGATCCCGGAGTTCTTCTCCCTCGCGGCCAACGCCCTGGTGGTCACGCTCGGTGCCCTGTTGATCTCGGCGGTGGGGGTCGAGGTGTCCCCGCCCAGGGTCATCGCCGGTGGGATCATCATGTTGTTGCCCACCACCCGCATGGTCTCCACGATGCAGGACGCGATCAACGGTTTTCCCGTGACCGCGGCCGGACGACTACTGTCCACCGCCATGGCGTTCCTGGGGATCGTGGCCGGGATCGCCCTGGGGATCACCTTGTCGGCGCACCTGGGGGTCCCACGGATTGACGTTTCCCAGTCCGGGTTCACACCCGCGGCAGCCATGACCAACACGGTGTTCATGCTGATCTCCACCGCTCTGATCGCGATCACCATGCAGGCGAAGCCGCGTCACCTGCTGCCCGCCGTGGCCGCGGCCCTCGTGGGCCTCGGTTTTTACCACGGCATCGGTAGCTTCGATCCCAGCACACGATTGGCCACGGGCATGGGGGCTGTGGCGAGCGGTTGCGTGGCCGCGCTGCTCGCGGCGAGGGCCAAGATCCCGCAGGCGATCCTCGCGATCCCCGCGATGACCTACCTGCTGCCCGGGTTGAGCCTGTTCCGCGGAATGTACGCGATCACCGTGGAGAACGAGACCACGGGGGACGGCATCACGGGACTCGTCAACGCCATGGTGTCCATCGTGCTGCTCGCGGCGGGCGTGGTGCTCGCCAAGTACCTCATGCGCCCGTTCATCGAGCGGATGCAGTACCTCTCCCAGCGGCGCAACCGCCGCCGCTGACCGGTCAGAGGATCTTGCCCACGGGCAGCTTCTTCTCCGCCTGGAACGTCTCCTCGGCCCGCCCGGCCGCCCAGTACCCGGACAGGGATACCTGCGAACGCTCGAGCCCGCGGACGTCGAGCAGTTCCTTCCGGGCAGCCTTCATGGCCTCGCGCTCGCCGTGCACGAACGCCTGCACCCCCGCGGTGTCCTCGGGCCACGCGGCGTTCGCGAGTCCCGTCACGAGGGCGCGCTCACCGTCCCGCTGAGCGGCGCGGTGCACCCAGCGCACCCGGACGCCCTCGGGGATCGCGAGGTCGGTGAGGTCGAGTTCGTGGGAGGCGTCCTCGACCTCGAGGACGGCTTCTCCGCGCGCCGAGGCGGGCAGCGCCTCGAGGTTCGCGAGCACGGCGGGGACGGCGGCGTCGTCGCCAGCGAAGACGCTCCACGCGGCGGCCGGATCCGGGAGCCACTTGCCGCCCGGGCCGAGCGCCACGATCCGGTCGCCGGGGGACGCGGCATCCGCCCACGGCCCCGCATAGCCTTCGGTGCCGTGCAGGGCGACGTCGATCCATACGGTCTCGGCGTCGGGTTCCGTGTGGCGCAGGGTCATGTGCCGCGTGACGGGCTGGTCCTGGGGTGCGGCGTTTTCGCGCGCGGCCCAGTAGTCGGGGAACGCGCCGGGCGCGGTCGCCGCGAGCGTGGCTGCGGAGAAGAAGACGAGCTTGACGTACTTCTCCGGCGCCTCCATGTCCTGGAACTGCTCGGCGTTCTCGATCCTGCACACCACGCGCACCATGCCCGGGGAGAGCTGAATCCGGTCCGTAACCGTGAGGTTGAGCTGGGGTTTGCGGGGTCGCGCCGGAGTTTGTGCCATGCGTCCAGCGTAGGTGCTGCTACGCGGGCAGTTCCCACGAGACGGGCTGGGCGCCCTGTTGTTGCAGCAGCTCGTTGGCGCGGGAGAACGGGCGGGAACCGAAGAACCCCCGGGACGCGGACAACGGGGACGGGTGCACCGATTCCACGGTGGGCGCCCCACCCAGCCAGTCCTTGGTGCCGCGGGCGTCGCGACCCCACAGGATGCCGACGAGGGGTTGCTCGCGCGCCCCGAGCGCGCGGATCGCGCACTCCGTGACCGCTTCCCAGCCCTTGCCCCGGTGGGACGCGGGGGAGCCCGCGCGCACCGTGAGGACCCTGTTGAGCAGCATGACGCCCTGCTCGGCCCACGAGGACAGGTCCCCGTGCGCGGGCGGCGTGATCCCCAGATCGGAGTGCAGTTCCTTGTAGATGTTCTGCAGGGACCGCGGGATCGGGCGCACGTCCGGGGCCACCGAGAACGAGAGGCCCATCGCGTGGCCCGGGGTGGGGTAGGGGTCCTGGCCCACGATCAACACCTTGACCGCGGACATCGGCTCGCGAAGCGCGCGGAAGATGTGGTCCCCAGCGGGCAGGGTGTGGTGGCCCTCGGCGTGTTCGGCGCGCAGGAACTCGCCCACGGCCCGGATCTGCGGCTCCACGGGCTGCAAGGCACGGGCCCACTCCTCGTTCATGATCTCGTGCAACGGGGGCGGGGTGTTCACGGTGCGACCTCCAGGGCGTGCGGCCTCCGGGTGCCGCCCGGAGCGTTAGGGTTGAGCCCATGTCTACCACGGGCGACGGCCTCGACGAGCTCGACCGGGCCATCCTGGACCTGGAGTCCGAGCACTGGAAGTACCGCGGCGCCAAGGAGTCCGCGATCCGCTCCCGCCTGGGGTTGAGCCCCGTGCACTACTACCAACGGCTCAACGCCCTGATCTCCTCAGAGGCCGCCGCGCGCCACGCCCCCATGCTGATCTCCCGGTTGCGCCGCGCGCGCAATCGCTGAGTGGGTCCCCGGGTGCGCGTGGGATAGTGGGCAGCGCACCGCGGACCCCTGACCGCCGCGGGTCCGGCAGGCGGGGCGCACGCCGTCCCACGGTCCCGGCACCCGCGGGTCGGCGCCCCCGATCCCGCCGTTCGTTGAGGAGAGCCACAGCATGAGCGAGTACCCCCGTGACGAGTTCGACGACGTCCCCGAGGACGGCGCCCGGCAGGGTGCCCACCGGGGCCATAACCCGAACGCCCGAGCGGGGTCCCGGGGCAAGTTCCTGGCGATCCTCGTGACCGGTGTGCTCGCCCTCGTCCTGGGGGCGGTGGCCTTCGTGAACGCCCCGCGCACGGCCCAGGAAGCGCTCGCCCTCCCCGCCGCAGCCGTTGCGGTGTCCGCGGACGACGACGCCGCGGCCGGTGCCTCCGCGGTGGGTGCCGTGGCGCTCGGGACGGCCGCGAGCGACGTCGTGCCCGGAGCCCCCGCGGCCGCCTGAGCCGCCCGTTCAGCCGGGGACGAAACATGAGTCCACTGGACGCAGGGCGTTTGCGGTTCCGGCATGACGAGTGCCACTATGGGATTAGCACTCAGTCGCGTGGACTGCTAACCGGGTCCGGTGGTGGTCGCGCGGCGGACGAGTGACATCACGGTGAGGTGGTTGCGGCGCGGTGAGGATCGCGGCGCGGCACCGTCCGTCGCGGGCATCGTGATGACAAGTCTTGTTTGTCAACCGTCCAGGAGGGACGAAACACATGGCAAAGATGATCGCATTCGACGAAGAAGCCCGCCGCGGCCTCGAGCGGGGCCTGAACACCCTCGCGGACGCCGTCAAGGTCACCCTCGGCCCGCGCGGACGCAACGTGGTCCTCGAGAAGTCCTGGGGCGCCCCCACGATCACCAACGACGGCGTGTCCATCGCCAAGGAGATCGAGCTCGAGGAGCCGTACGAGAAGATCGGCGCCGAGCTCGTCAAGGAGGTCGCCAAGAAGACCGACGACGTCGCCGGTGACGGCACCACCACAGCCACGGTGTTGGCCCAGGCCCTCGTGAAGGAGGGCCTGCGCAACGTGGCCGCCGGTGCGGACCCGCTGTCCCTCAAGCGTGGCATCGAGAAGGCCGTGGCCGCCGTGACCGAGCAGCTGCTGTCCTCCGCCAAGGAGATCGAGACCGAGGAGGAGATCGCCGCGACCGCGTCCATCTCCGCCGCGGACCCGGAGATCGGCAAGCTCATCGCCGAGGCCATGGAGAAGGTCGGCAAGGAAGGTGTCATCACCGTCGAGGAGTCCAACACCTTCGGGCTGGACCTCGAGCTGACCGAGGGCATGCGCTTCGACAAGGGCTACCTCTCCGGTTACTTCGTGACCGACGCCGACCGTCAGGAAGCCGTCCTCGAGGACCCCTACATCCTGATCGTCAACTCCAAGATCTCCGCCGTGAAGGACCTGGTCCCCGTACTCGAGAAGATCATGCAGGCCGGCAAGCCGCTGCTGATCATCGCCGAGGACGTGGACGGCGAAGCGCTCGCCATGCTCGTGCTGAACAAGATGCGCGGTGCCGTGAAGTCCGTGGCCGTCAAGGCCCCCGGCTTCGGTGACCGCCGCAAGGCGCAGCTTGCGGACATCGCGATCCTCACCGGCGGCCAGGTCATCACCGAAGAGGTGGGCCTGTCGCTCGAGTCCGCCACGATCGACCTGCTGGGCCAGGCCCGCAAGGTCGTGGTGACCAAGGACGAGACCACCATCGTGGACGGCGCCGGTACGCAGGAGGAGATCGAGGGTCGCGTGGCCCAGATCCGCGCGGAGATCAACAACTCCGACTCCGACTACGACCGCGAGAAGCTGCAAGAGCGCCTGGCCAAGCTGGCCGGCGGAGTGGCCGTCCTCAAGGCGGGTGCCGCCACCGAGGTCGAGCTCAAGGAGCGCAAGCACCGCATCGAGGATGCCGTGCGCAACGCCAAGGCCGCCGTGGAGGAGGGCATCGTCGCCGGTGGTGGCGTGGCCTTGATCCAGGCCGGTGCCAAGGTCTTCGAGTCCCTCGGGCTGTCCGGGGACGAGGCGACCGGTGCCAACATCGTCAAGGTCGCGATCGACGCGCCGCTCAAGCAGATCGCGCTGAACGCCGGTCTCGAGCCGGGCGTGGTTGTGGACAAGGTACGCGGGCTCGAGACCGGTTGGGGCCTCAACGCCGCCACCGGCGAGTACGAGGACCTCATGGCCGCGGGCATCAACGACCCCGTCAAGGTGACCCGTTCCGCCCTGCAGAACGCGGCGTCCATCGCCGGGCTGTTCCTGACTACCGAAGCCGTGGTCGCGGACAAGCCCGAGCCCGAGGCCGCCGGTGCGGGCGCGGGTGCCGATCCCATGGGTGGCATGGGCGGTATGATGTGATCTCGCTCTTCTGAGTGAGTTCCGCCCGCTACACGGGCGGACATTGCGAGAACCCCGGGGACACGTGCTGTCCCCGGGGTTCTCGCATCTCCGGGAGTGCTCGTGCACCCGGGTGCTCTTCGCGCGCCCGGGTGGTGGCCCCGGGGCGGTCCGCTGAACCGCGGGCCGATGCGGGACCGGGCGATCGCCTGCCAGCGGCGGTGGTTCAACGTGTCGGGAGGTTTTGCGAGGATGAGCGCATGACGATCATCGCTTCCGCGGACGGCTCCGCACTCGGCAACCCCGGACCCGCGGGGTGGGCCTGGTACATCGATCCCACCTCGTGGCGCGCGGGGGGTTGGGCCCACGGGACCAACAACATGGGCGAGCTCACCGCGGTGCTCGATCTGCTCCGCTCCACCCGGCACCGCGCGGACGAACCGCTGCGGGTGCTGTGCGACAGCCAGTACGTGATCAACTCGGTCACCAAGTGGATGCCGGGCTGGAAGAAGAAGGGCTGGAAGAAGCGCGACGGCAAACCCGTGCTCAACGTGGAGATCATGAAGGCGCTGGACCGCGAGCTCTCCGGTCGGGACGTCAGCTTCGAGTGGGTCAAGGGGCACGCGGGTCACGAGCTCAACGAGGCCGCGGACGAGCGCGCCCGCGCCATGGCCACGGCCTACCAGTCCGGCACCGCGCCGGAGGACATGCCCGCGGGGCCGGGCTTCCGGGACGACGCGGGCCGCGGAATCGAGGCGGGAGACGTGGAACCGGATCTTTTCTCCGCGTGGGCCTCCTCGGAGGACCTCCCGGCGGGTCACGCCGGGTCCACGGACTCCCCAGATTCCGGCGGCACCCCCGAGCATCTCATTTCGGACGCGGCCTCGCGTGAGGCCACGGTCCTCGGCCGCGGGAATGCTCCCGGTGGACCGGGGGAGTCCCTGCACCCCGACCTGGTGTGCGTGGACCGGCGAGGTGCCACGGCAGCCCCCGAGTCCGTGCTGAGCATCGTCGAAGCGGCAGGGTGTGAGCCCCGGGAGCTGCGGGTCACGGCCCTGGGCGCGCACGCCTACCACGTGAGCTACCGGCTCGAGGAGACATCCGTCGTGACCCGGCGCAGTTCCGTGTGGGTCCGCGAGGACCAGCACCACGACATGGGCCCATGGCTACTGCGGTACCACCAGGTCACGGCGGAGGTCTGAGCCCGGGCTCACCCGGCGAACATCCGCGCGTTCGCGGCCTCGGTCTCGGCGTACTGAGTGCCCGCGGTCGCGAGCGCCTGGTTGATCTGGGCCACGGCCTGTTCCATTTGGGCCTGCGCGGAGCGCCAGGAGTGGAAGGCCTCCTGGAAGCTGGCCGAGGCGGTGCCGGTCCACGAGGCCTGGAGATCGGCGAGCGTGGCGCTCATACCGTTGACCTCGGAGCTGAGCCGTTCGATGTGCCCGTGGGCCTGCTGGGACTTGGCGGCAATGGTGTCACTGTCCACGACGAAGTGGGCCATGGTGTTTCCTCCCTGGAGCGGATGCGGTGGCCGGTGGATTGCCGGGCCCGATCCACGCTAGGCAGCACGTGCCGCGCAACGCCCCGGAGAGGGAGGGGATGGGGACTCAGGCGTCCTCGGAGTCCTCGTCCACAGGTTTCGTGTGGGGGATCCGCACGGTGAAGGTCGCCCCACCGCCGTCGGTCTCCTCGAGTTTCACCGCGCCGTCGTGCTGGGCGATGATCGCGGCCACGATGGACAGGCCCAGCCCCGTGCCGCCGGTCTCGCGGGTGCGGGAGGAATCCGCGCGGTAGAAGCGTTCGAAGACGCGCTCGGCGTCCTCCCGGTCGATACCGGGCCCGTGGTCGCGCACCTGCAGTACGGAGGTGAACCCGCCGTCCACGGCACTCTCCAGACCCACCGCAAGTTCGAGCGGCGATCCCGCGGGGGTGTAGCGCAGGGCGTTGGTGATCAGATTGGCCACGACCTGGCGCAGCTTGGACTCGTCCCCGTGCACCCACGCGGCCTCGGGCTGGGAGTCGTGCAGCCCCACGACCCGCACCGTGCGGTCCGGTGCCGTGGCGTGGGCGTCGGACGCGGCGTCGTAGGCCAGGTGCAAGAGGTCCACTGGTCGAGTGGTGGCGACCCGGCGTTCGTCCAACCGGGCCAGGGTCAGCAGGTCCTCCACGAGCTGGGTCATCCGCTTGGACTCGGACTCGATGCGTTCCATGGCCTTGCCCACGTCCTCGGGCGTCTGCAGCGCGCCGTGGCGGTACAACTCCGAGTACCCGCGGATCGACACCAGGGGGGTGCGCAGCTCGTGGGAGGCGTCCGCGACGAACCGCCGCAGTTTGATCTCGGAGCGGGTGCGGGCGTCGAACGCGTCCTCGATGTGGCCGAGCATCGCGTTGAGCGAGCCCGAGAGCTGTCCGATCTCGGTCTGGGGGTTGTAACCCTCCATGCGCTGGGAGAGGTCCCCCTCCGCGATCCGGGCGGCCGTGGCCTCGACCTGCCGCAACGGTTGGAACGCCCGGGTGACCATGACCCAGCCCACGGTCATGGCCGCGAGCAGGGTGGCCAGGCCGAAGCTGAACGTCAGCAACCCCACGCCGGAGATGATCGCGTTGGTGCGGTCCAGGGGTTCGGCCACGACCACGGACATGTCGAACGCCGTGAGCTTGGTGGGCACCACCCGCCACTTGCGCTCGGGGACGCCCACGGATCCCACGGTCTCCCCCTGGCCGTCGTGGGCCATGACGTAGTCCAGGGTCATCCCGCTCAGATCTGGACTCGAGCTGTCCGGGGACGTGCCGGTACCGCTGCGAGCGCTCGCCACCACGTTGCCGTTCTGATCCAGCAGGTACCCCGAATTGGGCACCGGTGTGGTCACGTCACCCTGCAGCGCTCCCGTGAGCACCGGGGCCACGGTGTTCACGGACCCGCGCAGTTCCTGGTCCATGCTGGTCACGAGCGAGTCGCGCAGCACGGACACGGCCACGAGCGTGGTCACCGAGATGCTGATGGCCAGCAACAGCCCCGTGAGGGCCATCAGCTGGGAACGCAGGGATGCGGAGCGGAACCGGCGGGTGAGGACGTTCAACGGTTCAGTGGCGCTTGTCCGCCGAGCGCAAGAGGTAACCCACGCCGCGCTTGGTGTGGATCAGGGACGGCTGCTCGGGGTCGTTGTCGATCTTGCGGCGCAGATAGGAGATGTAGGACTCCACGATGGAGGCGTCCCCGTTGAAGTCGTACTCCCACACGTGGTCCAGGATCTGGGCCTTGGACAGCACCCGGTTGGGGTTGAGCATGAGGTAGCGCAGCAGCTTGAACTCGGTGGGGGACAGGTCGATCTCGCGCCCGCCGCGGAAGACCTCGTGGGCGTCGTCGTCCAGGACCAGGTCGTCCACGCGCAGCCGGGAGTCCTCCTCCTCGAGCGGCTGGGTGCGGCGCAGGACAGCGCGGATGCGGGCGACGACCTCGTCCAGGCTGAACGGCTTTGTCACGTAGTCGTCGCCGCCCACGGTCAGGCCGGCGACCTTGTCGTCGGTGTCGTCCTTGGCGGTGAGGAACAGGATGGGGAAGTGGCGTCCGGCGGCGCGCAGCTTGCGGGTCACGGAGAATCCGTCGATGTCCGGGAGCATGACGTCCAGCACGGCGAGGTCCGGGTCCTCGGCCTCGGCCTTGAGCAGGGCGTCCCGGCCGTTCGCCGCGGTGACCACTTCGAAGCCCGCGAATCGCAGGGAGGTGGCCAGCAGTTCCAGGATGTTGGGTTCGTCGTCGACGACGAGCAGTTTCGCTTCGGGTGTTTTCGTGTTCACGCCCGTCAGTATCTCCGAGTTTCCTGAATGGATTCTGTTCTCGGGCCGTCCGTTATCTGGAAGGACGGCGACGCCGCTGCGCGCGCCTCAGCGGGCCGAGCGCCGTCGCGCGCCCCGCAACAGTTCCACGCACATCAGCAGGAAGGCCACGGGGAGGAAGATCGCGGGGAAGACCGTGAACCCGCCCCAGATCACGTGCCCGCCGGCGGCCGCCACGAGCACCGCCACCAGCGACAGCACGCACACGAACGCGAGGACCAGTGTGACGACGAGCAGGGGGGACATGCCCCGGTGAGGGCTCGGGGAGGTGCGGCCGGATGCGGTGGGAACGGTGGGTTCGGACATGGTCCTCACGGTAGCAAGGACCGGTTACGCGGTGGGTTGAATCCGGGCCCGGGGCGATCGTGAGGGGGCTAAACTATTGACTTCGCGAGCCGCCCGCGTTCCCGTCGGTGGCCGCGCAGACACGGCGACGAGAGACTGAGGTGATCCGCGTGCCCACGGGCAAGGTCAAGTGGTTCGACGCAGACAAGGGTTTCGGCTTCCTGGCCACCGACGACGGCCAGGAAGTGTTCCTGCATTCGTCCGCCCTGCCCAAGGGGGTCACCACGGTCAAGCCCGGGACCCGCATGGATTTCGGGATCGCGGACGGCAAGCGCGGTGCGCAGGCCCTGTCCGCGACCTTACTGAGCAAGCCGCAGTCCGTGGCTCGCAACACGCGCAAGCCCCCCGAGGAGATGGCCGTGCTCACCGAGGACCTCATCCGGTTGTTGGACGGGATGTCCAACGGACTGCGCCGGGGGCGCTACCCGGACCACGTACACGGCAAGAAGATCGCGACCATCCTGCGCACCGTGGCGGATGAGCTCGATGTCTGAGACCACCGCGGAGACCGCTCCGCAGCGACCCACGGGGCGTACACGCACACCCAAGCAGGACCCGGTGCTTACGGGCGCGGTGGATCTCGCGCGGGAGGCCGTGCTGGCCCCCGTGGCGGACGCGTCCTCGGTGGGGGAACACCTCGGTGTCACCGTGCACGAGGACCGGCTGCTGACCCACCTCTTCGACTGTCGCCTGGCTGGCTACCCCGGCTGGGCGTGGTACGCGACCGTGGCCCGGGCCCCGCGCAGCAAGCACGTGACCGTGTGCGAGACCGGCCTCGTGGCGGGTCCTGATTCCCTCCTGGCCCCGGACTGGGTGCCGTGGGAGGAGCGGATGCAGGCGCTGCAGGAGCAGGAGGCGCAGGACGAGCACGACTCCCCGGCGGAGGGGGACGAGCACCCGGGCGACGGGCAGGACTCCGCCGACGCCGAGCACGCCGGTGACGGTGACACCGCACCCGCCGAGGAGACCTCCACCGATGGGGAGACCTCCCGCACCGAGGACGAGTCCGCTGCATCGGAAGACGCCGAGGACGGCGCAGCATCGTAGGCAGCGGACCGGCCGCCGCCCCCGGGGCCCCGCCGCCGGCGGTCCCGGAGTCGGGGATGTTCCGGTCCCTGCGCATCCGTAACTACCGTCTGTGGTTCACGGGTGCGCTCGTGTCCAACGTGGGTACGTGGATGCAGCGCACCGCCCAGTCATGGCTCGTGTTCGATGAACTGACCGATCACGACGCCACGGCCATGGGCGTGGTGATGGCCCTGCAGTTCGTTCCGCAATTGCTGCTCGCCCCCTATGCGGGGGTGCTCGCGGACCGCTACGACCGGCGCCGGATCCTTGTGATCACGCAGGGTGTCATGGCGCTGCTGGCCCTGGGGTTGGGCATCCTGTTGCTCCTGGACGTCGCGCAGTTGCCCACCGTGTACGCGTTCGCGCTGGGCCTGGGGATCGTCGCGACGTTCGACGCCCCCGTCCGGCAGACGTTCGTCTCGGAGATGGTCCCGGACACCCACGTGTCCAACGCAGTGGCCCTGAATTCCACATCGTTCAACTCGGCGCGGTTGATCGGTCCCGCGGTCGCCGGTGTGCTGGTCGCCGCCGTGGGTACGGGGTGGGTCTTCATGATTAACACCCTCACGTTCGCCGCGATGATCTGCGCGATCGTGCTGATCGACGCCGCCAAGTTGCGTCCCGCTCCACGCGCGCGGCGGGCACGCGGGCAGATCCGGGAGGGCATCGGCTATGTGCTCCACCGCCCGGACCTCGTGGCGGTCATGAGCACGATCTTCATGATCGGCACGTTCGGGATGAACTTCGCCGTGTTCCTCGCGGCCATGGGCGGTTCCGTGTTCGGGCGCGGCTCCGAGGAGTTCGGCGTCCTCAACTCGATCCTGGCAGTAGGCACCCTGACCGGGGCGTTGCTCTCCGCCCGCCGCGCGCGGGCGCGGTTGCGCTACATCTTCTTAGGCTGCGTGGCCTTCGCGATCACGTGCCTGGGTGCGGCCACCGCCCCCACGCTGTGGGTTTTCGCGCTGTGGCTGATCCCGTGCGGCATCGCGTCGCTCACGATCATGACCACCGCCAACGCCTATGTCCAGACGACCACCGCACCCGCGATGCGCGGGCGCGTGATGAGTCTCTACATGGCCATCTTTATGGGCGGTACGCCGATCGGCGCACCCACCGTGGGGTGGCTGACCGACACGCTCGGGGCGCGGTGGGGCATGGGTGCGGCGGTGCTCGCCGGGGTCGTGGGCGCGCTGATCGGCGCGTGCTTCGCGTGGCGACTGCGCCGGGAACGGCAGCTCGCGACGTCGTCCACGGCGGCGCCGGGGACGACGTCGCGCGGCTGAGTCCGCTCAGTCCAGGCCGTTCGCCACGGTCCAGTCGATGCACTCCAACAGGGCGCGGACGTCCTCCGACGGTACGGAGACGAACGTGGCGATCCGCAACTGGTTGCGCCCGAGCTTGCGGTACGGCTCAACGTCCACCACGCCGTTCGCGCGCAGGACGGCCGCGATCCGGGCGGCGTCCACCGCGTCGTCGAAGTCCACCGTGCACACCACGGGGGAGCGGTGCTCGGCCAGCGTGACGAACGGGGCGGCGACGTCGCTGCGTTGCGCCCAGTCGTAGACGAGCCCCGAGGTCTCGGCCGTGCGGCGGGATGCCCAGTCCAGACCGCCCTGGGCGTTGAGCCAGCCCGCCTGCTCGTTGAGCATCACGAGCCCCGCGAGTGCGGGGGTGTTGTAGGTCTGGTGCTTGCGGGAGTTCTCCACGGCCGTGGCAAGGGACAGCACGTCCGGGATCCAGCGACCGGACGCGGCGATGCGCTCGACCCGCTCGAGCGCGGCGGGGGAGAAGGCGGCGAACCAGATCCCACCGTCACTGCCGAAGTTCTTCTGCGGGGAGAAGTAGTAGACATCGGTCTCAGAGAGGTCGACCGCCATCCCACCCGCGGCGGACGTCGCGTCGATGACCGTCAGAGCGCCGTCGTCCGCGTGAACGCGCTGTACGGGCATGGCGACGCCGGTGGAGGTCTCGTTCTGGGGCCACGCGTAGACGTCCACCCCGGGCGCCACGCGAGGCCCCTCGGGGCGCGAACCGGCCGGGGCCTCGATGACCACGGAGGATTCGAGGAACGGTGCGCGATCCGTCACGTGCGCGAACTTGGCGCCGAACTCCCCGAAGCTGAGGTGCTCGGCGCGCCGGGACACGAGGCTGAAGGCCGCGCTGTCCCAGAAGGTGCTGGACCCACCGAGACCCAGCACGATCTCGTACCCCTCGGGCAGTGCGAAGAACTCGGCGAGGCGCTCCTGCACCTGCGCTACCAGGTTCTTGACCGGGGCCTGGCGGTGGGACGTACCCAGCAGTGTGCTGCCACCGCGTTCGAGCGCGGCCACCTGCTCGGCCCGCACCCGGGACGGGCCCGCGCCGAAACGGCCATCCGCGGGCAACAGGGACGGGGGGATCACGGGCATGCTGGTCACGAAGGCTCCTCTGGCGGGCGGTCGGGTGTGTCCCCCATTGTGCCCGCCCGGGGAGTCGATGGCGCGTTCGAGACGCCTGCCGCAAGGACACCCACTGGCTATAATTATCCTGAATCATTCAGACTAGGCTGAACGGCAGCCCCCACCGGGGGTCGTTGACCCGCGCGCTGTGGTGCGCAGAAATCTGAGGACGAACCATGAGCGGCGATCTGATCGACACCACCGAAATGTACTTGCGCACGGTGCTGGAGCTGGAGGAAGAGGGGATCACCCCCATGCGAGCCCGCATCGTGGAACGCCTGCACCACTCCGGCCCCACCGTGTCTCAGACCGTCTCCCGCATGGAGCGCGACGGCCTGCTCTCGGTCGCGCCGGACCGCTCCCTGCAACTCACCGAGGCCGGGCGCACCACCGCTGTGTCCGTGATGCGCAAGCACCGGCTCGCCGAACGACTCCTCGCGGATGTGGTGGGCCTGGACATGGCGCACGTCCACGAGGAGGCCTGCCGCTGGGAACACGTGATGAGTGAGCGCGTGGAACAGCGGCTCGTGAACCTCCTGGGGGATCCCGAGAACTCCCCGTACGGCACGCCCATCCCGGGGCGGGGCGAGCACAACGGCACCGGTGCCGCGGCCGAGGTCTTCGACGGCCTCACCCTGCTCGAGGTCGCCGGAGCCCAGGACTCCACGGAGTACGTAGTCCGGCTGCTGCCGGAAGTGGTGCAGGCGGATCAGGAACTCATCGAGATGCTCAGCTCCGCGGGCATCCTCACGGGCTCCAGGGTCACGGCCGAGATCAACCCCGGGAACGAGAATCGGGTCGTGGTGACCCGGGTCGATTCGGGAGTGTCCCTGGACCTGGACTCCGCCACCGCGCGCGCCATTCGGGTGGCCGCCGCCGAGGCCTGATCGCCGCTGCGTCTCTTCGCGGTTGCTTCCGGTGACGTCGGAACGCGACGCGCCGTGATCTTCGAGAAGTTGACCGTGACCTTTCGACTGTGTGGACAATCACGGGTGATCGGTGCGGTTTCGACCTTCGCTCACTGGGTGAGCCCTGTATCACCGCAGGTCAGGAGCTTTTTTCGTGGTGTGGGCTTTCGAGCGGGCGGGCGTGTTGAGGCGGCCGATTGATATCGACGGTCGTGGTAATCCACGGTGATTCATAACGACCGATGCCCGATGCGTGACCGGCTGTAATCAAAACGTGACATTTTCGTTATCCATCCTGTACAGTCATGCCCGTGCCGATCACTGGTCGGATCGCCACTCCCGAGCGTTCGCCGAGTTCTGCCATGCGCTCCGGGACCCGTACACAGAACATCCGCATGGCAGAAGCGGGGGAACCACTTCCGGGCTCGTTGCAATCCGACGGGTCCTTGGGGTCAAGCCAGCACGGCACCTAGGTGCGTGCGGCCGGATGTCTCCCATCCGAACCCGACAGCTCACCTCGTAGGCGCAGGGAGGAACACACATGTCTTTCATGAAGCAGAACTCTGCCCGGCACCGCGCCGAGACGCAGTCGCACCTCGTGCGTAACACCACAATCGGTACGGTCGTCGCTGGTGCCGCCGTGGTCGGCCTCGCGGCCCCCGCGCAGGCCTCGAGCGGTCCCATCGATCTGGGCTCCACGGCGTCCTACGGCTACCAGGCGTCCACCTCCTCGGTGCAGGCCTACAACGCGTCGTACACCATGCAGACCACCAACACCGTGGGCTCCGCCGCCAGCGTGAGCACCCAGTCGAACCACTCCACGGGTGGTCTGGTGGGCACCGCCTACCAGGGCATCGGCGGCGCGTACGTCTGGGGCGGCGTTGGCTTCAAGGCCTGGGACTGCTCCGGCTTCACCCAGTGGGCCTACGCCCAGAACGGCATCAACCTGCCCCGCACCACCTGGGCCCAGTTCGCCGCTGGCACCCCCACCTCCAACCCGCAGCCCGGCGATCTGGTCTCCCAGAACGGCGGCTCCCACGTGGGGATCTACATCGGCAACGGCCAGATGATCTCCGCTCTCAATCCCTCGCAGGGCACTCAGGTTCACTCCGTGAATGCCATGCAGCTGGATGGTTACTACACCTTCCGGTGACCCGGTGACACCGCGCGCGAGCATGATGCGCGGTCTACACCGAGCCACATTGCGGCCGGGTGTGCTGGCTGGGTCCCCGGACCTCGGCCGGCACACCGCGCCGGAACCACCTGAAAACCGAACGTAATCTCCCGCCCAAATCCGTGCACCGCTGCTGCGTCCTGACGGATGTGCCGGTCACCGCACACCTCCGTGCCCTGGGTGGACACGAACGTGTTAGGAAACCACACGAATGTCGAACGAAACCGCTCCTCACGCCGCCAAGGGCCTCTTCGCGGGTAAGGCCCGCACCGTCGCCGCCGTCGCGGCCTTCTCAGGTCTGGCCCTCGCGACCACCGTGTCCGTGCAGGCCACGCAGAATGCCTCCGAGCAGGCCCCCGCCGCCGCTGTGTCCGAGGCTCCCGCCTCCGATAACACCGTCTCCGCGGAGCCCGCAGCCAAGGCCGACAAGGCCCAGGAGAACGCTGCCAAGGAGCAGAAGGCCGCGAAGACCGAGAAGGCGCAGCCCGCCGCTCAGGCTCCCGCTCAGCCCTCCGTGGTCCAGGCCGCTCCCGTGGCCGACGTGACCCCGCTGCAGGCTCCCGCCGTTCCGGCTGCAGCCCCCACCGTCGTGACCGCTTCCGAGAACGTCACCTCGGTCGCCGAGCAGGCTCCGGTGGCCCAGGGCCGCCACGCCGCTCCCGCCACCGCTCAGACCGTTGCCAAGGAGGCCGCCGCCGAGCAGCGCGCCGCTGTGGCTTCCCCGGTGATCCCGAACTACGCCCCCGCCCAGGGTGCCGCTGCCGCCCAGCCCGCGTCCTACAAGGCTCCGCAGGCCCCGGCCGCTCCGAAGGCGCAGGCTGCCCCCCAGGCTCAGGCCGCCACCCAGGTGACCACGCAGTCCAACACCCAGGCGAAGGCCGAGGCTGCTCCCGCCGCCACCCAGGCGACCACCCAGTCCAACACTCAGGCCAAGGCTCAGGCTGCTCCCGCCGCCAAGGCCTCCTCCGTGTCCGGCTCCGCGAAGGGCCAGGCCATCCTGGGTGCCGCCGAGGCTCAGCTCGGTGTGTCCCAGGACTGCACCATGCTGGTGACCAACTCCCTCAAGGCCGTGGGCATCAACCACCACGGCTGGCCGGCCAGCTACAAGTCGCTGGGCACCCAGGTCTCCGCGGACCAGGCCCGCGCCGGTGACATCGCCTACTACGCCAACGGCGGTTCCGGCATGGCTCACGTGGCCATCTACGCCGGTAACGGCCAGGCCATCCACGGCGGTTGGAACGGTAACCAGACCGTGAAGACCAGCGCCTACGTGGGCTCCGGCCCCGAGTTCATCCGCGTCGGCTGAACCGGATCGAGTTCGGCACAGCGCTGATCCGCGCGGCGCCACACCTCGTGTCGAGTCGGGACCGGTTGTGTACCCGATCCCGATGAGAGCGATAGAGAACGTACGGACCCTGTTGACCGCAGGGTCCGTGCGTTTTTTCGTGCCCGGAACCCGGAACTTGGAACCCGGACGTGGACCGGCAGCGGTGATCACTCGGCCCACCTAGCACCCGACCCCCCTTCGTGCAGGCGTCGATCGCGGATCGGCCCCAGCGATCGCGCAGCCCCGGCCCGTAGAATGGACGCCATGCCCTCCGATCTCTCCACCGCCGCACGCACCCCGCAGGACCAGGAATTCACCTACTACGCCGTGGGCATGGTTGCCGGTGCCATCCCGGGGATCGTCGTGGGGTTCATAGTGGCCGCGTTCGTGGGTCACGCCGCCATGTGGTTGTCGGTTTTCGGTGGCGTGGGGATCATCATCGGCCTCGTGGTCGCCACGGTCGTCTTCCGGCGACGCCGCGCGGCCGCCCGGGCAGCCCAGCCCACCTCGCCCGCAGCGCCGGGCGACGACGTCGCCGATCGTCGCAGCTGAGCCCGTCCCACCGGGGAGCCGGCACGCCGCTGTCGGCGCTCGTCGCAGACCCACCCACCGGAGAGCCGGGTCGACGTCGCTGGGTATTCGTACGGGTCCGCGTGGCCGTCCAGCCCGGCCCCGAGCTCCACGCGGCGGTGAGTTCTCTCCGTCCCCCGTTACTTCCAATCGACCTCGAAGGCCGGCTCAGGCCGCGATCAGCTGCGTGATCTCCCGTTCCAGGTTCTCCCGGGCGCGGGCCTCCCACAACGTCACCGCACGAGGATCGTGGAACAACGTGTCTTTTTCCAGGAGTCCGCGCAGGATCTCGGCGCGGCCCGCCCTGAACTGCTCGTCCGGGACGTGGGCGTACTCGCGGCGCACCGTGGTCCGATACCGCTCGTACTCGTTCTCGCTGCCGCCCAGCACGGACAGGTCCGCGTCCACGAGTCGACAGGCGTCCACGTCGCTCGGATCCGGGCGGTGGTCCACGGTCACGAGCACGAGCTCCGCCACGCGGCGCCCGATGGCCGCGGGCCACTCCGGGCCTGATAGTCGTTGCCGGGCCAGCTCGGCGGAGTCCCGTTCGTCCTGACCTGCTTGCCCGTCATACACGGCATCGTGGAACCACGCGGCGAGCACGAGCTCCGCGCTCGGGGCGCCGTGGGTGAGCCGGTCGATGCCTTCCAGCACGTTCAGCAGATGCGAAGGCCCGTGGTAGACGCGGTGCGGTTCGCTCCAGCGGCTCAGCAGCTTGGCACCCAGGTCGGGATGCTCGGGGAAGTGGTGCGCCCAGCGGCGCGTGAGGGTCACCGCGAGCTTGGCCGGGCGGCGTCGTGCGGGGACCCGCAGGCCACTGTGGATCAGGACACGGACGAGTTTCTTGCCGTCGACAGCGAGGGCACCCGCGGCCACAGCGTCAGCGTGGCGGTGCGCGGGGACGTCGTAGTGGTCGCGGTCGAAGGCACGTTCCGAGACCCCCAGGCCGCGGGCGAACTCGTGCAGCTCGGCCAGGGAGGTGTCGGAGATCAGGTGCGAGAACACCGTGCCGTGCGCGGGCCATCGGGGTGGATCGATGTAGACGGTCATGGCTCCATTGTGCGCTGTTCCGATGTGCTCTCAACTCGCGGGGGGAACGCGCCGCCGATACAGTGGTGCAGTGTTGCCCCCGTAGCTCAGGGGATAGAGCACGGCTCTCCTAAAGCCGGTGTCGTTGGTTCGAATCCAATCGGGGGCACCGAGGACGTCCCGCCCGATAACGGGCGGGACGTCGTCATTCCCGCAGTGCATTCCCACAACCGGCCGACCCGCCCAGCGAAACCCGCCCGCCCGGTGAGGATGGCCGACCCCGCACGTCAACGGGGATGTACGAGTGGAGTAAAAGCAGCCCGCGGCCCTGAGACCTGCGTCAGCTCAGCTGAATCGCGGTGTGGGGAAGCGCGAGGGGTGTATCCCTGAGCTCAGGCGCGCGGACGCTGGCCCGGCAGCTTGCCCTCGGAGAAGTCGTCGAGTTTGCGGCGCGTCACGGATACCGCCACGATCACGGCGATCAGCACGAGCAGAGCGAACAACACCCACCGCGCGATCACGAGCCCCGAGGCGAGTGCCACGGCGGACGCGTCCGCGGGGTCGGCCACGGCGGCGTCGAGCACGGTGTTGCCCACCAGGAAGACCACCGCGTAGACCAGGATGACCGCCCAGTACACCCATTTGCGGGCGCGCTGCGGGGTGTTGAGCCCGGTGAACAGCAGCCAGCCCAGGCACATGAGAAGGGGAGTGAAGAGCCCCGTGGTCGCGTGCACGCCCTCGTACTCGGTGCGGCCGTCCGCACCCAGGCCGCGGGCGAAGTCCGCGAGGTGGCCCTGGGAGAAACCGCCGGCCATGAGTTCGGGCGCGGTGACGCCGCCGGCAAGGTTTCCGGAGACGCCCTGCAGCACGAGCAGGTGGTAGTAGAGCCACAGCGCGGCACCCACGAAGAACGCGACGCCCACCAGGATCCCGGCCGACGACGCCTTGGTGGGTTCCGCGGCGAGCTCACCGGGGCGCATCTCGTGGACGCTCGCGGGGCGCACTCGGGGTGCACGAGCGGGCGAGGACCCCGCCTTCGCGGAGCCCGCGTTCTCCCCGTACTTCCTGGCCTTCTGCGCTCTGGTCATACCCATGGCCCCATTATCCCCCGGGTTGTACTGTGAATGACTACGGGTACCACGCTCGATGACGAGGTGGTGAACAGGTGCCCCGCGGGCACTGCGGAAGGGTGGTGATGGTCATGGAACTCTCCATCGGCCTGCCGGACGGACTGCTCATGAGCGCGGGTGACGGCACGGAACTCACCCTGTACGAGGCCGATCACACCACGGTCCGGCGCAGGATCAACTGCTCCGTCCTGGAGGGCGCGCGGATCGCGGACATCGTGTGGTCCCACAAGCTCTCCGCCGTGATCGCCGCCGTTCCGGACAAGAACCAGTTGTTCCGCTGGGACCCGTACACCGACGCCCTCCAGGAGTACGGCGGCACGGGTGAGCCCGGCCGCCGGGACGGGAAGATCGCTCAGGCCAAGTTCGCGGCCACGGTCTCGATCACCGAGGCCGGTGACGGCAAGTTGTGGCTCGTGGACAAGGATTCCTCCGCGCTGCGCTACATTGCGATCGATACGGACCGGCCCGACGGCGATCCCCACGTGGTCACGGTCATCGGCCGCCACGGTGCCGGGTACCAGGACGGCCCCGCGGCGGACGCCAAGCTCGCCCGCCCCGAGGACCTGCAGATCCTCTACGACGGTTCCGTGGTGGTCGCGGACACCGGCAACGACGCCATCCGCCATTTGGACCCCTCCGCGGGGGAGGTCTTCACCATTTACGGCGGGCCCGACCAGGACGGGGACGACCTCGACGAAGACGTCGTGCTGCAGGCCCCGGCGCGGGTCACCGTCGCGGATTCGCACCTGTGGGTCGAGGACGCCAACGGGCGCCACCTGTTGGAACCGCGCTACGTGTGATCCGGGGTTGTCCACGGGCCGGTGAGGGCGTCCCCACCGCTGGCTAAACTGGTGCCACCATGGACTTCCTCTCTGACAATCCCCTCCTGTCCGCGGCCTCGGTGCGCTCGGCGAACGCGCCCGACTCGGACGAGTTCTCCCAGCCCACCCCGGCATCCGGGGCTCAACTCGTGGAGGGACTGAACGACCCCCAACGCGCCGCCGTGGAGCACGCGGGTTCCCCGCTGCTCATCGTGGCCGGTGCCGGTTCCGGCAAGACCAGGGTCCTCACGCACCGGATCGCCTACTTGCTGGCCACGGGCCGCGCCCGCCGGGGGGAGATCCTCGCGATCACGTTCACGAACAAGGCCGCCGCGGAGATGCGGGAGCGGATCGTGGATCTCGTGGGGGAGTCCGCGCGCTCCATGTGGATCTCCACGTTCCACTCGCTGTGCGTGCGGATCCTACGCCGCGAGGCCAAGACCCTGGGGCTGTCCACCAACTTCTCCATCTACGACTCCGCGGACTCCCTGCGGTTGATCACCCAGGTGGCCAAGCAGCATGAGTTGGACCCCAAGCGGTTCGCGCCCAAGGCCATCCAGCACAAGATCTCCGCCCTCAAGAACGAGCTCGTGGACGACGAGACCTACCTGGCCCGCGCGAGTTCCTCGGACCCGTTCGAGTCCGCCGTGGCCCGGGTCTACCGGGGCTACACCCAGCGGTTGCGCGCGGCCAACGCCATGGACTTCGACGACCTCATCGGCGAGACCGTGCACATGTTCCGCGCGTTCCCTCAGGTGCTCGAGTACTACCGACGCCGCTTCCGACACGTGCTCGTGGACGAGTACCAGGACACCAACCACGCCCAGTACGCGCTCGTGCGGGAACTCGTGGGAGGCGGTTCCGAGAACCACCCGGATGACTCCGGGATCCCGCTGGCCGAACTCACGGTGGTGGGGGACTCGGACCAGTCCATCTACGCGTTCCGCGGCGCGGACATCCGCAACATCACGGACTTCGAGCGGGACTTTCCCTCCGCACGCACCATCCTGCTGGAACAGAACTACCGCTCCACGCAGAACATCCTCTCCGCGGCCAACTCCGTGATCTCCCAGAACGCGGACCGCCGGGACAAGAAACTGTGGACCGCGGAAGGCGATGGCGCCCCCATCATCGGGTACGCCGCTGAGAACGAACACGAAGAGGCTCGCTTCATCGCGGAGGAGATCGACACGCTACAGGACGAGCACGGGATCCGCCCCGGCGACGTCGCCGTGTTCTACCGCACCAACGCACAATCGCGCTCCCTCGAGGAGATCCTGATGCGCGTGGGATTGCCCTACAAGGTGGTGGGCGGGACCCGCTTCTACGAGCGCAAGGAGATCAAGGACGCCATATCCTACCTGCGCGCGATCGCGAACCCCGCGGACGACATCACCGTGCGGCGCATCATCAACGAGCCCAAGCGAGGGATCGGGGACCGCGCCCAGGGCTCGATCGCGGCGCTCGCCGACCGCGAGGGCATCTCCTTCTCCGAGGCCATGCACCGCTTGGACGAGGCACCCGCCCTGGCCACTCGCTCGGCGAACGCCATCAAGAAGTTCTCCCAGCTCATGGACGATCTCGCGGAACTCGCTCAGGGCGCCTCGGTGACCGCGGTTCTCGAGGCCGTACTCGAACAGTCCGGGTACCTCGAGGCCCTGCGTACGTCCACCGACCCGCAGGACGAGTCCCGTGTGGAGAACCTCGCGGAGCTCGTGGCCGTGGTGCGCGAGTTCGAAAAGGACCACCCGGACGCGGGCCTCGGGGAGTTCCTGGAACACGTGGCCCTCGTGGCGGACGCGGACCAGATCCCCACCCAGCCCGAACCCGAGGGCGGCGCGAGTGCCCAGCAGATCGCGGAGCAGGTCGCGCAAGCGCGTTCCCAGGGGGTCGTGACGCTCATGACCCTGCACACCGCCAAGGGACTCGAGTTCCCGGTCGTGTTCCTCACGGGCATGGAGCACGGGATCTTCCCGCACCAGCGCAGCTTCGCCGACGCCTCGAGCATGGAGGAGGAACGCCGCCTCGCGTACGTGGGGATCACCCGGGCGCGCAAACGGCTGTACCTCACGCGCGCCGAGTCCCGCTCCATGTGGGGGCAGTCCCAATTCAATCCCGCAAGCCCGTTCCTGGACGAGATCCCTTCGCGGTTGATCGAGTGGAAGCGTGAGGGCGCCAGCGCCGCGGGCGGATGGGGTTCGCCCGTGCACGCCGGATTCCAGGCCCGCGATCCGTTGCGCGGTTCCTCGTGGGGTGCGGGCGCCGGATCCGGGGCAAGTTTCCGCAGGCTCTCACCGGCCTCCGCCGGGCGCGTGCAGCCCCAGCGGGAGATTCCTTCCCTCAGCGTGGGGGACACGGTGGAGCACAAGGCGTTCGGCCGCGGTTCCGTGGTCGCCATGGAGGGCTCTGGGGACAAGACGGTCGCCAAGGTGCGCTTCGGTGCGGAGGAGAAGCGGCTCCTATTGCGTTACGCGCCCATGACCAAGGTCTCGTAAGGGGTACGACGCCGCGGCCCCGTCGCGCGCGGTGTCGTGCGGTGCGCCGAAACGCACCGGGTGGCTCGAACCTGCCTGGCGAACCCATCTGGCGGCCCGGCGCAGCCCGGTGTGCTGAGACTCACCCGGATGCTCGAACCGTTCGGGTGGCCCGGCGGGATCGGAGCGCAACCGATCAGGGTTGCTCCCAGGCATGGAGACAGTAGAGGCGGTGATCGCTCAGACGAAGATCAACACGAGCACGGTGAACAGCGTGGTCACGCGCAGGGATTCGCCGGAGCGGACGTGGATCACGCCCAGCAGCACGCAGCTCAACAGGGTGGTCACGGCGGCCGCCTGGCCGCCGGCGAGGAAAGCCACGGCCCCCATCGTGAGGCCCGCCACGAGACCGCCCCACGGGACCCACCGGGACCCCCGGAACGTGAGGACCTCCCGGATGGCACGGTGCGAGTACGCCAGCAGGCCCGCGACCAGGAAACTGCGGCCCACCAGGTAGCAGACCCACGCGACCATCGCGAGCCACCCGAGGGGCCCGTACACGTCGAACAGTTGCAGGTAGCGGTCCAGCGGGGCCAGACCCCACGGCGCCCCGATCAATGCGGGCAGCACGATCGCGAGCACCACGGCCAGGACGAAGCACAACAGGATCTCCCGCCAGCGGCGGTGGTCCACCCCGCCGTCGACGCCGACTCGGCCCGCGGCGGCGTCGTCCCGGCCGTCGACCGCGTCGTCGCGCCCCGCGCCCGTTTCCTCGCTCGGTAACGGATCGACCCCGCGGCGCCGGGACCAGGCCACCAGGGCGCGCGCGAGCAGCACCCACAGTGCCCCGAGACCCACCCATTCCACGACCTGCCAGCCCAGGGGATAGAAGGTGGATACCGAACCCGTGAGGGTCAGGATCGTCCCGCTGACCACCAACTCCAGCCCGAGTGCCACGAACGAGAAGGTGGCCAACGAGGCCATGAACCCCGGGTCCGCCTCGCGGGCGTCCCAGATCTCCGGCAGTCCGATGCGTCGCATGCCCCCAGTCAACCAGCCGCTGCCGTGCGGGCGGGAATCCCGGGCCCGGTCCCGCGGTGTCCGCGGGGGCCGGGTGTGACGCGAATCAAGGGCCCATGGCCTAAAATGCTCGTGAGGGCTCTGTGAGCGCAGTGCTGCGCTTCATCCCCCCACATCAGGTCGCTCCAACCGGGGGTTCCCGGTGCGGAACGACACACCTCGACGCAGAAGGACACTTATCCGTGGACCTGTTTGAGTACCAGGCACGCGACCTGTTCGAGAAGCACGGCGTTCCCGTGCTGGCCGGCATCGTCGCCACTACCCCAGAAGAAGCCAAGGCAGCAGCAGAGAAGATCGGCGGGGTCACCGTCGTCAAGGCACAGGTCAAGGTGGGCGGCCGCGGCAAGGCCGGCGGTGTGAAGGTCGCGAAGTCCGCCGACGAGGCCTACGAGTACGCCCAGCAGATTCTGGGAATGGACATCAAGGGCCACACCGTGCACCGCGTGATGATCGCGCAGGGCGCGGACATCGCCGAGGAATACTACTTCTCCGTCCTGTTGGACCGCGCCAACCGCTCCTACCTGGCCATGTGCTCGGTCGAGGGGGGCATGGAGATCGAGCAGCTCGCCGTGGAGCGCCCGGACGCCCTGGCCCGCGTGGACGTCAACCCCGCGGAGGGCATCACCGAGGCCAAGGCCCGCGAGATCGTGGAGCAGGCCAAGTTCGACGCCGAGACCGCCGAGAAGGTCGTCCCCGTGCTCGTCAAGCTCGGTGAGGTCTACACCAAGGAGGACGCCACCCTGGTGGAGGTCAACCCGCTGGTCAAGACCGGCGACGGCGAGATCCTCGCCCTGGACGGCAAGGTCTCCCTGGACGACAACGCCGAGTTCCGCCACGAGGACCACGCGGCGCTCGCGGACAAGTCCTCCGCGGACCCCCTCGAGGAGAAGGCCAAGGAGAACGACCTCAACTACGTCAAACTCGACGGCGAGGTGGGCATCATCGGCAACGGTGCCGGTCTCGTGATGTCCACCCTGGACGTCGTGGCCTACGCCGGTGAGAAGCACGGCAACGTGAAGCCCGCCAACTTCCTGGACATCGGAGGCGGCGCGTCCGCCGAGGTCATGGCCGCCGGTCTGGACGTGATCCTCAATGACCCGCAGGTCGAGTCCGTGTTCGTCAACGTCTTCGGTGGCATCACCGCGTGCGACGCCGTTGCCAACGGCATCGTGAAGGCGCTGGACATCCTCGGTGACTCCGCCACCAAGCCCATCGTGGTGCGTCTGGACGGCAACAACGTGGAGGAGGGCCGCCAGATCCTGCGCGAGGCCAACCACCCGCTGGTCACCTCCGCGGACACCATGGACTCCGGCGCCGACAAGGCGGCCGAGCTGGCCCACTCCGCCAAGTAATCGCCCACGCGAACAGCTATCAGGAAGAAGACATGTCGATCTTTTTGAACAAGGACTCCAAGGTCATCGTTCAGGGCATCACCGGCGGCGAGGGCACCAAGCACACCGCGCGCATGCTCGCTGCCGGCACGAACGTGCTCGGCGGTGTCAACGCCCGTAAGGCGGGCACCACGGTGAACCACCAGGACAAGGACGGCAACGCCGTCGAACTGCCCGTGTTCGGCAGCGTGAGCGAGGCCGTGCAGGAGACCGGGGCGAACGCGTCGATCGTGTTCGTACCGCCGGCCTTCTGTAAGGACGCCGTGATCGAGGCCATCGACGCCGAGATCCCGCTCGTGGTGGTCATCACAGAGGGTATCCCCGTGCAGGACTCCGCCGAGTTCTGGGCGCACGCCAAGGCGAACACCGGCGCGGACGGCAAGCCAAAGACCCGGATCATCGGCCCTAATTGCCCGGGCATCATCTCCCCCGAGGAGTCGCTGCTGGGGATCACCCCCGCGAACATCACGGGCAAGGGCAAGCTGGGCCTGGTCTCCAAGTCCGGCACGCTGACCTACCAGATGATGTACGAACTGCGGGACCTGGGCTTCACCACGGCCATCGGCATCGGCGGTGACCCGGTCATCGGCACCACGCACATCGACGCCCTCGAGGCCTTCGAGGCGGACCCCGAGACCGAGGCCATCGTGATGATCGGTGAGATCGGCGGCGACGCCGAGGAGCGCGCCGCGGAGTTCATCAAGGCGAACGTAACCAAGCCCGTGGTGGGCTACGTCGCGGGCTTCACCGCTCCCGAGGGCAAGACCATGGGCCACGCCGGCGCCATCGTCTCTGGTTCCTCGGGCACGGCCCAAGCCAAGAAGGAGGCCCTCGAGGCCGCCGGTGTGAAGGTGGGCAAGACCCCGTCGGAGACCGCGCAGCTCATGCGGGAGATCTTCGAGGGCAAGTAAGCCCCTCCCGGCGCTTCGCCGCCGGTGCATCCACGACGACGCCGCTCGCCCACCTCGGTGGAGGAGCGGCGTCGTTCGTCGTGGCGCCGTTCGGACGCGAGTGTCAGCCGGTGAGGGACAGCGGCGCGGTTCGTCGTGGTGCGAGTCGAGCGCCGGCCGGACGGGATGCGGGCGCGCGATGCGGACCGTGACTCGGGCCGGGACTCAGGCCAGGACGATGGTCCGATTGCCGGAGATCACCACGCGACCCTCCGCGTGCCACTTCACGGCGCGGGACAGGGCCTGGGTCTCCGCCTCGGAACCCACCGCCACGAGGTCCTCCGGGGTGTGCGCGTGATCCACCGGGATCACGCGCTGCGCGATGATCGGACCCTCGTCCAGGTCCGGGGTGACATAGTGGGCGGTGGCCCCGACCATCTTGACCCCGCGCTCGTAGGCCTGGTGGTACGGCTTGGCGCCCTTGAAGGAGGGCAGGAACGAGTGGTGGATGTTGATGCACCGACCCGCGAGCTGTTGCGTGAGCTCGTCCGAGAGGATCTGCATGTAGCGGGCCAGCACCACGAGTTCGGTGTCGTAGGACGCGGCGATCTCGAGCAGTTGCGCCTCGGCCTGCGGCTTGGTGTGCCGGGTGACGGGCACGTGGTGGAACGGCACACCGTAGAAGTCCACGAGGGGTTGCAGGTCTGTGTGATTGGACACCACACCCACGATCTCGATGGGCAGCGAGCCCACGCGCGCTCGGTGGAGCAGGTTCACGAGGCAGTGCGAGATCTTGGAGACCATGACGAGCACACGGGTTTTGTGCCGGGCGTCCACCAGACGGAAGCGCATGTCGTGCTTCTCGGCCACCGGGCGGAACCCCTCGATCAGGGACTCAGTGGTCACGGTGCCCGGTTCGTTCATGGTGTGGCAGCGGATGAAGAATTCGTCGTTGTGCCGGTCCGAGAAATGCTTGACGTCGAAGATGTCGCAACCCTGCTCCGTGAGGTTCGACGCCACGGCGCTCACGAGACCGTAGGCCTCGGGGCAGTGGACGGTCAGGACGTGTTCATCGGACGTGGGCTGCTGGGCCGACATGAGGGGATACTCCTGGGATCGCGGAACGGGGAACGGAGCGGCCCCGGAGCACGGGATGTCATCCGTCCGGGGACCGCAGACGATCTTATCGCCCCGGGCTACACAGCGCGCGGGATGGTCCGGATCTCGGAAGGGGCGTTAACGACCGGTGGCCGCGGGAGCGGACGGTAGGAGCCCGTCCGGCGCGGGGAGAGGTGCGCCTCTGCGAGAGAACCCGCAGCCACCGGCAGGCGATAACGCCTCAACGGGATCAAGCCGTGGGCTGAGCGGCTACCGACGCACAGCATCAACCACAGAGCACCCCCCAGTGCATGTGTGGCGATTTCCCTGTGCGAAGTCTCCCGTTGCGGTGGTTCGTAGAACCACGCCCCCAGAATATCGGAATTTCTCAGATGACTCGGAGCCGGTGAAGTTTCATGGAGTGTGGTTCGCGCGAATCGGCCCACCGATTTATGCGTGTAAATTAGCCGGAAATTGACCCCTTAAAGCCGCTCTGACCTGCAATAACAGGGTTTTTCGCCTAGTGAGCGAAGGTTAACAAATGCTAATGAGCGAATATCTCAACAATACTTACTGCACTTGTGGGCGATAGAGGGGACAAGAAATGCCTCCTGATTGTGGGCACGCACCACTTTTATGTCGTACAAATCACACTTCTGCCTACGGAGAACAGTCGCCGTTCGGTACTCACGAGACCGTCGTGTTGAATGCGAGCCCCAGAAGGTAGGTGGCGATCGAGGCCCCGTACCCGATCCCGAGCTGCCGCAGTCCCCGCCTGAACGGGGAGGCGCCGGAGAGCAGGCCCACGAAACCGCCCGTGATCAACAACGCGATGCCCACGAGCGCCATTCCCACGGCCATGGCCACTCCGCCGCCCAGGCCGAAGAGGTAGGGCAGGATCGGGATGATCGCCCCGGACGCGAAGAAGCAGAAGCTCGATGCCGCCGCCCCCAGATCGGTGCCCAGGGCCTGGTTGTCGTCCGTGGCGGGAAGCTCCTCGCCGGGTTCCGTGTTGAGCACACGACGCGCCTTCTCGTCTTGGAACGACAGCGATGGATCGCAGTCGCAGTCGAAGTGTCCGAGTCGCTCGGCCGCCCGGTGCTCTGCAGCCTTCTCGCTCATGCCCCGGGCCCGGTAGATCAGTGTGAGCTCGTTGGCGTTCAGGTCCAACGCCGGCGCCACGCGCAGGGTCACCTGGGTGGGTTGGGAGGCGTCCAGCAGTTCCCGCTGGGATCGCACGGAGACGTATTCGCCCGTTCCCATGGACAGGGCACCCGCGAGCAGTCCGGCGATGCCCGAGAACAGCACCAGGGAGCTGGACGTGCCCGTGGCGCCCACGCCCATCACCAGGGCCAGGTTGGACACCAGGCCGTCGTTGGCGCCGAACACGGCGGCCCGGAAGTTGCCGGACAACCGCGTGCGGCCATCGGTTGCGAGTGCGCGGATGATCTCCTCGTGGACGGCCTCGTCCGCCGCCATGGCGGCCGTGGCATCCGGGTCCTCGCGGTACGGGGAGCGGGACTCGGCGCGCTGCAGCAGCGCCAGGACGAAGACGGATCCCACGTGCTTGGCCAAGAACATGAGCAGTTGCGCTTGCAGGGCGGGTCTCGCCGGACGATCGGCGTGGGGTCCGAGCAGACGACGCCAGTGTTCGGCGTGGCGGCCCTCCGCCTCGGCCACGCTCTGTAAGATCTCGGCATGGCGGCCCGAGCTGTGGCGGGCCAGGTGTTCGTACGTGGCGGCCTCGGCGAGTTCGTCCGCGAGGTAGTGACGCCACCTGCGGATCTGGGCGACAGTGGGTTCCGGTGACTCGGGAACGGTGGAGGAAGCGCTGTGGTGCTCGGGCATGTACCCGTATTTTACGCGCGGGTCACCGGCGGTGGTTTCGGGGCTCCGAAGCACCCCGCGCGCCGTCGGCCGTGGATCCCGCCTCGCGCCTGGCTCGCACCTGAACCCGCGCCGAACGCTGTCTGCGCCGCAATACGCTCTGCGCGCCATCGACCGCGGAGCCAGTCAGCCCGCGGAACCATCCAGCCCGTGGGCCGCTCAGCGTGCCGGGACGCTAGGCGACGGCCGGAGCCACCCGCATCGCGAACGGCAACAGGACCCCCGCGAGCAACCCCGCGGTGATGGGTTGGGGTACGGCGGCCAGGAGTTTGCCGAACAGCCCGGTCGCGCCCGGCACGAGACTCACGAGGGCGGCGACCACGCGGGCACCCTCGGCGTCGGAGAACTCGTAGTTGCCGAGGGTAGCGCGAGCAGGCGGCTCGCGGTGATCTCCGGGGCGGGGAGCGACCCCACGCCCCAGTGGAACTCGTACGGGTCCCCGCACGCCCGGTGACTGCGCATGCCAGCGAGAACGCTGCGCGCGGCCGCCCGCGGCAGGCACGGTCCGCACGTCCACGGCCGTCCGGGGGCGGTGGGGTCGTCCCACCCCCACGACCTCAGCCGCTCCGCGGGACACCACGGCCCGGTGAACTCGGCGGGTCCGTGGGTGGCGGCCGCGGAACGGCCCGCAACGCGCTGCAGGGCGCACTGCACCCCGCGGGGTCCCGTGCGCACCCACGCGGCGGGAACGTCCGGGGTGCCCTCCGGTGGGTCGTACTCGACCATGAGGAAGTCGTTCCAGAGCATCCCGGCGATGGCCCCGGTGAGGACGGACTCCAGACGGGACCATGGACAGACCGGCGGATCGGGGACGGCGGAGGCAACCCGGGCCAGCACAACACCGATCCCGGCGCGCCGCAGTGCCACCTCGGTACTCGGACCGTGGCCGTGCGGCGTCCTGCTGTGTGACATGCTCGAGTGCCTCCCAACACCGTGATCACGCAACACCCACGGATCGGGTCAGGGGTCCGCGCACGCGGTGCGGGTGCGCCGGGGCCGGCGTGATCTGTGCTCACGCTAACCCGCTGACCGTGCCGGGTCGACAGGTCGGGGGGAGTGTGACTTCCACGGAAAAGACCCCGCGCGGTGTTCCCGCGTGCGCCCGAGCTCGACCGTCGGCGTGATCGGGACCGTGCAGGGCACTCAACGGACCCCGGGGTTCGCTCAGACACCAACCAGCGCGCGGATGTCCTCGGCGTCGAGCGTGGCGGAGAAGAACCGTTCATCGTCGAGCACGGCCCCGAACAGGTCCGCCTTGCGGGCCTTGAGGTCCATGACCTTCTCCTCGATCGTGCCCTGCGCGACCATGCGGTAGACCATGACCTTCTTGGTCTGCCCGATCCGGTGGGTGCGGTCCACGGCCTGGTTCTCCGCCGCGGGATTCCACCACGGGTCCAGGAGGTAGCAGTAGTCGGCCTCGGTGAGGTTGATGCCGAAACCGCCGGCCTTGAGGCTCACCAGGAACACGGGAGCGCGGCCGCTGCGGAACTTCTCGAGCGCCCCCGCGCGGTCCCGCGTGCTGCCGTCGAGGTAGCTGTAGGCGATCCCGGCGTCGTCGAGGCGCTGGGCCACGATCTTGAGGAAACTCGTGAACTGGCTGAACACGAGCGGGCGGTGGCCTTCCTGGACGAGCTGGGGCAGCTGGTCGAAGAGGACGTCCAGTTTTGAGGATGGCGCCTTGGACTCCGGGTCCACCAGGACGGGGTCCAGCGCCAACATCCGCAGGGTGGTCAGCGACTGGAAGATGGTGAACCGGTTCTTGTCGAAGTTGCGCAGCAGGCCCAGGATCTTGGCGCGCTCACGCTGCAGCCGGCGGTCGTACGCACTGCGGTGTTCGGGGTTCAAGCCCACGGGCAGGACGTGCTCGAGCTTGGGTGGCAGCTGCAGGTCCACGTCCGCCTTGGTGCGGCGCAGCATGAACGGGCGCATCCGGGCCCGCAGCCGGGCCAGGGCGTCCGAGTCCATGGCGCGTTCGATGGGACGCTGGTAGTGCTCGGTGAAACGTTTCTTGGACGGGAACAGCCCGGGGGCGGTGAGCGAGAGCAACGACCACAGTTCGGAAAGACTGTTCTCCATGGGGGTGCCGGTGATCGCGAGACACGTGCGTGCCCGCAGGTTCTTCACGGCGCGGTAGGCCTTGGTCCGGGGGTTCTTGACGAACTGGGCCTCGTCCATGATCACCCCGGTCCACTCGACCGAACGGTAGGCCTCCGCGTCCAGACGCAGCAGGGCATAGGACGTGAGCACCACATGGGAATGCGCGGCGGCGTCGGCCACGGAGTCCTTGGTGTGGGTGAGCACGGTGATGTCCAAGGAGGGCGCGAAGCGGCGCAGCTCGGCGGACCAGTTGGCCACCACGGAGGTGGGTGCGATCACCAGGTGGGGTGGCAGCTGCGGATCCCGGTCCGTGGCGCGCAGGATCGCGGCAATGGCTTGCACAGTCTTGCCCAGGCCCATGTCGTCCGCGAGGATCCCGCCCAGTCCGTGGTCCCACAGGAAGCTCAGCCACCGGAAGCCCTCGTACTGGTAGGGGCGCAGGTTGGCCTGTAGGGCCTCGGGGACCGGGGGAGAGGGGATCTCGTGCAGGTGGGTCAGTGCGCGCACGCCCTCGCGCCACTGCTCGGCCTGGCGGGTGTCCGTGGCGAGGTCCTCAAACTGCTCCCACAAGCTCGCCTGGTAGCGGTTCAACGCGAGCGGCGCGTCCTTGTCCTCCTGCAGGGTGCGGGCCTCGGCGATGAGCGTGCGCAGCCGCGTGAACTCCGGGCGGTCCAGGGAGAAGTAGGAACCGTCCGGCAGCAGCATCACGTCCTGACCGCGGTCGAGCGCTTGAAAGATCTGGGAGAACGGGAGGTAGTGCTCACCGACCCTGATGGTGACACCCAGGCCGAACCAGTCGTGGTGTTCGGTGGGCGCGGTGGACACCGTGATCTCGGTGGGTTCGGTGACCTCGCGGTAGGCGGGACTCCCGCCGGTCTCCACGATGCGCAGGTCGGGGATCTTGCGCAGCAGCGGCAACCACACCCGCAACAGGGTCAGGGCGTCCTGCGCCGCGTACGAACTGCGTTTGAAGTCCAACTCGGGGATCCGGCGGTGCACGGCCTGGACCATGGAGGACTCCCACCGGGACTCGCGGGCCACGGGTTCGTCCCCGAGAGGGTCCAGGGGGCGGAAGGGCAGCCGGATCCGTTCGCGACCCTTCTGGTACTCCCACTCCCACTTCACGCGCTCGGTGAGGTCGTCATGGTGGATGGTGAGCACGAACTGCGGATCCGCGACCTGGGGCAGCACCAGGGAGTCCTCGCCCGCGATCACGTGCATGCTCTGGTGCAACCGGGGGAAGTAGGTGTCGAAGAACTCCTCCACACCGTCCTGCGGGACCGTGAGGGATTCGGCGCGGTCCAGGAACGAGCGCTGCTGCTGATTGAGGCGGGTGCCCAGGGCAACCAGGTGCAACGGGAACTGGTTGAGGTCCTCCGCGGTGTCCAGGGCCGCGGGGGGCGCGTCCGGGTAGAACAGGCCGTGACCTGGCTGGCCGATGATCCGGGTCCAGCGCAGGGGGATCTCGTTCTCGCCCACGATGAGCTGGGGGTGCAGGGCGAGCTCGCCGTGCTCGCCGGGATCCACGCGCACCTCGAACCGGCCGTCGCGATCCACGATCACGGGTGCTCCCGTGCCCTTGGAGACGAGCGGGATCCCGAGCCCCCGGGCGCGCCCCAGGATGGGCCACAACAGGGGAGAGGTGTAGCGCTCCATGTGCAGCTGGTGCCGGTCCGCAGCGTAACTGCCGCGGTGCGACTCGGAGAGCGCTCGCAGCTCCTCGAACCAGTCCAGTTGCTCCGCGCTCAGGTGCCCGGAGCGGGCGTGGGAGGCCAGGTTGCCCCAGTCGATGCCGGTGTGCACCCACCCGTGGCGCTGTCCGCGCAGCACCGGACGGGCCGTGAGACTCAGCGGGGTCTCCCGGGGTGATTCCTGCCACGCTTTCGGGGTGCGGTTCTGCACCCGGGCCAGGTCCAGTTCGAGGGCCACGGTGGGTCCGGATTCCGGGTCCGCCACGACCCTGTCGGGACTCGTGCCGGGCACGATCCGGGAGAGTTCGCTGCGCCAGTCCGGGGCGGCACCCGGACCGCGGGCGTCCGTGAACTGCGCAGCACCATCCATGGCCCCTACCGTACCGCCCGGTGCGGACACGGCCGGGCGCCGGCGGGCGAGGGCCGGGGCAGCGTCGTCGTCGTGCAAACCGGGGGCGCGGTGGGATCGGGCAGTGAACCGCCGACGGGCGGGAACTTATAATCGACAGGGATTGTCGTGTTTCGAGCGCGCCGCACGGCGCAGACGGAGGATTTGTGGCTGACGCTGCCGGTTTCCACACGGGGGACCACGCAATGGCATCCGGACCCCGGGAAGTCGAGTACCTGCGCTGGAACGACGCCGTGGCGCGGGCATTCTTCGGCCCCAGGAGGGCCGGGGAACTGGTCCACCTGGACCTGGACGAGAAGATGCTCGAACAGATCGGCTCGGAATTCGGCCTGGACGGCCCGGCCACGCTGCGTGCGCTCGCCGACTCCGTGACGCCGCTGCTCGTGACGGACGGCTCCCGCCGGTCCGTGTTCGACGCGTTCAACAAGCTCACCGAGGCGTGGTACCGGACGTCCCGGCGCCAGCTCGAGGACCTCACCAGGATCGGCCCGCCGCCCATCGTGGCGCTGTTGGCCCTGTTCGCCCTGGCCGGGCGGCACATGTCCGCGCTCGCGGCGCGCACGGGCAAGAAATCCGTGTCCACGTTCTACCTGCCGCTCGCGGTGTTGCTGCAAGCGGGCCAGGACAACGTCAAGGCGCTCGAGACCTCGGTGCGCAAGGACTCCGAGACCTACTGGGACGCGCTGCGCTATTGGCTCGAGGCCTTCGACGGCCAACTCGGGTTGCCGTCCGCGTACGCCGTGAACCACCGTCCCGTGGGCCTCGCGCTGTCCCAGACCCTGTTCGGCCCGTCCGAGCTGCGGCATCTGCACCAGATGTTCGAGGACCTCGAGCTGACCACGGCGCAGGGGATGAGCGCGGCGGAGCTTGGGATCTACATCGACTTCTGGCTCGACATCGCGGACACCGATGTGTCCAAGAGCCTGCGCAGCATCTGGACCAACCCCCTCACGCGCGATCCCGCGTTGCAGGTCGCGCTCGCCCAGTTGGACGCGTGGGAGTCCGCCCCGGACGACGACGCTGCGGCCGCCGCCCGCGGCACGCGGCACCTGGGCTCGCGCAGCCCCGGGTTGTCCCTCACGGACGGCACGGACTACGTGGGCAACCCCATCTACGAACTCGGTTTCGTGGTGCCCAAGCGGCTGGTGCCCGGTCGCGAGGTGGATCTCGCGACCACGGTCGGCCCGCGCACCATGTTCCTGTCCTACATCGGGGACGCGTTCCTGGGGATCTCCGCGTACAACGCCCGCATGACGAGTGACACGCTGCTGTCCGGGCAGCTGCAGATCACCGCGGGGGAGCTCACCCTCACGCGTAATCCGCGGCCCGTGGTGGTCTTCGCCAAGGACGCGTACTCGGACACGTTCATCTCCGTGGACCACGTCCCCGCGGCGTGGCCGTGCCGGATCATGGTGCGCGATCAACCTGAATGGGTGGATCAGATCCGTGCGATCCTGGACGACTCGGCCTCTCCCGACTACCGCGTGGTGGGCCCGGGGGAGAACGGGGTCTGCGAGGGCTGGGTGCTGTTCGACGACGTCCAGGTGCTGCGTGCCGGTGACCCCGCGCTGACCGTCAACGACAACTTCTCGGCCCTGGTACCCCGCCTGGTCCCCGCAATCACCCTGTCCGGCGGGCTGCGGATCCCCGGGGACGTGGACCGGTTCTCGGCCCTGCGGCCCCCGCAGTTGACCGTCACGTCCGACAGCGACGACCCCCTGTCCGTGGAGTGCGAGTGGCGCAACCCGCACTCGTTCAAGCTCATGAGCACCAAGCTCACCGCACCCCGGGTGCCACCGTTCCAGGTGAGCCTGGGCGGTACGGAACTGGCCCGCGAGGACGGTCACCTCAAGCCCAACGACTACACGCTGGTGCTGCGTTCCGGGCGCACCGTGAAGCAGCGCCTCGAGTTCCGCGTGCGGGACAGTTCCTACTACATCACTCAACGCTCCCTGGGCTACGACGGTGAGATGGTCCACGTCGCGGAGGAACCGTTGTGGCCCGTCACCGCGGTGACGCGGGACGAGATCCCGGATGAGTACGTCCAGGGGTCGTTCGACAACATGGACCCCCACGAAGCCACCGTTGACGAGGTCCCCGTGCCCGAGGTCGCCGGGTGGGAGTCCGCCGAGGGGCAGATGTTCCCCGAGCGCAGCAACGAGCTGCCCGAGGCCCCGGACGTGTCCTGCATGGTCACGGGCAAGCACAAAGTGATCCTGCCCCCAATGGATCCCAAGGCCAAGGCGCCGTGGGTGTTCGGGCGCTGCAAGTTCTGCGGGCTTACCAAGCGCTACCCCGGCCGGCTCACCAAGCTTTCGGCGGTGGGCCAGACGGGTTCGGTCGAGGCACTGCAGTTCATCGGCCCGGACGAGGGCGAGTACCCGGGGTCCTGGGCGCCGTTCAAGGACATCCTCACGTTCTTGGGTGGCGGCAAGCGGTCGAGCCTGTCCATCGTGGCGCGCCAGCTCGAGGACTCCGAGCGCTTCGAGGAATGGTTCGTGGGTCACCTGCAGGCCCTCGGTTTCCTGGAGGTGATCCGGGACGAGAACTGGACGGTGCGCCGCTGGCAGGTGTGCTCCCCGGCTTTGACCCAGCTCGTGGACGGCTCCATCCTGCTCACGGGCGGGTGGAAGACCGACCAAGAGGACGCCGTGACGCAGGCGGTCGGGGCCCAGGGTGGTGAGGTCGTGGTGCTGTCCCCGGAGGACCATGCGACCACCATGCTCCAGGATGTGGACCTCGACGCGCTGAGCAAGCTGCTGCCCGAGGGGCTGTGCGACGTGGTCTACGACGCCGGGCCCGTCATGCTCGACACCCTGCCCCCGTTGTCCTCGGTCGTCGCCGGGCTGCCCCTGAAGGAGATGCAGTACAACGGGGTCGCGGAACGCTTCGTGCCCGCGGACGCCACGTGGGAGGCCACGGACGACCGCAACCAGGCGGGGCTGTACCGGATCAACCACCACCACAAGACGCGCTACGCCTACCGCACCGCGGAGGACGTGGTCTCGGGTCACGCCCGTCCCGTGTCCTCGGGGCTCGGCAAGCACCTCGCGGCGCGGGACACCGGCACGGCGTTGGTCAGCTACGATCCCGAGCTGCGGTTGCTCTCCGTGCCCATCGGTGCCGCCCTGCCGGGGCTGTACGCGCGCGCCACGGTGCTGTGCTCGGGGCTGCTGCCCACGCTCGTGGACGAGGACTTCTCCCTGAACTACGGGGACGTCTCCGAGGAGTTCGCGAGCGCCCTCGTGGCCAAGCTGCTGGGCTGACAGTGCCGCCCCGGGCGAACGGGGGGGGGTGTGCTCGTGGGGCCGCGCGGCTGCATTCGGCTGCTGCGCGGCCCTCCCCTACAGTGAGGTGGCGTGCCATGACTAACGGCTGGTAGTAAGGCGCCTCAACCCCGGGTCGTCCGACGTCCGATCCGCATCCCCGACGTGACCACCCACGATTCCTCGTCCACCCGTCACCCATGCCCGGGCTCGTCGCCCGTCGCGGATCCGCCCGCCCCGTCCGGGCCCCTCGCTCTGCGCCACCCCGGTTGCCCGTCAACTGGCGGGTCTTCGTGGCCGCGGCAACCCTGCTTGTCTCGCCGTCCGCCTGGGCTACGGAGGCACCCGAGCACGCCGACGCCGTGATCGGCGGCGTGGTCGCGTGGGTCGCCTCCCGGCTGGGGTGGTTCTACATCCTCACGGCCGCTCTCGTGATCGTGTTCGTGATCCTGGTCGCGGACTGCAGGCACGGCACGATCAAGATGGGCCCGGACCAGGCGAAACCCCAGTTCAACCTGTTCACGGGGTGGGCCATGTACGCCCTGATGGGCATGGCGTTCGGTTACTTCGCCTACCGCTTCGGCATGCCGCTGAGCATCCGCTCCGCTCTCTACCCCCTGATCGGGTGCCGGATCCACGGTGCCGCCGGCGACGCCGTGGACACCGCGGCGCTGCTGGGGACCATCTTTGGGGTGGACAAGGGCATCCGGCGGCTTTCCGAGCTGAGCATCATCCTTGCGATCGGGCTCATGCTGTACGTGCTCATCACCGGGCGCACGGCGTTCCTGCTGGATGCGATCGTCAAGGGCGTGAGCGGATTGCGCGTGGCAGACGCCTCGATAATGCCCGAGCTCGTGACGGTGAACCCGAACATCACGGTCTTCATGATCGGTGAACGCGCCGCCGAGCTGATCGCCCAGGATCGGGATACGACCGCCCACTGAGAACCGGGCGGGAGCGCAGAGAAGCGCTCGACACACGCGTGTGGCCCGGATCCGTTCGGACCCGGGCCACACCGTTCGTGGAGTTCGCGGTCGCGGTGACCGTGTGCGCGTGGACTACGCGGGCATCGGCTCCAGCTTGTAGAAGGACACCCCGCCGGTCACCCGGGAGGCCCCGGGGACCAGGAGTCGGCTGTACTTGGCGCACCACTGGCCGCGCCCCCGTGTGTGCTGTGCGGCCAGCGCGACCTCGCGGGCGTCGTCCGCGAAGTATTCGTGCTGACGACCGTCCGATCCGGTGATCGACACCACGTGCCGGGCGGGGTCCGCCTGGACGGTGACGTCCACCCACTGCTCGCGGGTCTCGGGAAGGGTCTGACGGTCGGGGTGGGATTTCTGCGTTGTCGTGTTCATGATGTCGGGCCTCTGATTTTTCCGGTCGCTTGCCGGAACCACACGTGTGGCCCCGGCCGCTTCGTCATCCAATCCACCCCTGAACCGAGGGTTGGCGTACGCCGAGTTGGAGCTCTGGGCGCGCGGTGACGTCCTTGTCGTTGCGCGGGCGCATCTCGTGAAGCTGCTTCGAGCCTATCCGTGGATTCGGGGGACCAGCCAGGCGCGGACCGAGAATGTCATCAAAACTTAATCAAGCTTCTGTTGAGTAACATCTGGCACCCGGCGGCGGTTCTCATGGGGTGTGCAGGCCGCTGCGGCGCGTGCCGCGCATCCGGGAGGTGACCGTGCGAGCGCGCTCGTAGTGGCCCAGCAACTGCTCGCACACGGCACCCCACGTGCGCTCCTGCACGCACTGGTGGGCGGTGCGCGCGAAGGCGAGGCGTTTGGCGTCGTCGCCCGCGAGGTCCCGGACGCGCTCGCGCAACCCGGCCGGGTCACCCGGGGCGTAGAGCCACCCGTTACGCGAGGAGTCCACGAGGTCCAGGGGGCCGCCGCGGCCCACGGCCACCACTGGGACCCCGGAGGCCATGGCTTCCTGGATGGTCTGGCAGAACGTCTCGTGCTCACCGGGGTGCACGAACACGTCCAGCGACGCCATGGCCGTGGCGAGTTCGGTGCCCGTGAGGAAGCCCTCGAAGTGCGCGTTGGGCAATACCGAGCGCAGCGACTCCTTCCCGGGGCCGGAACCGATGATCACGAGCCGGGTGTCCGGCAGGGCGTCGATCGCGGCGAGGTCCGCGACCTGCTTCTCGGGGGCCAACCGCCCCACGTATCCCACGAGTCGCTTGCCGCCGCCCACGCGCTCGCGCCACGCGTGATCGCGCAGCGCGGGACGGAACCGGCTCGTGTCCACGCCGCGGCGCCACATGTGCACCCGCTGGACGCCGTGCTCGTGGAGCTGGCTGATCGACGCCGTGGAGGGAGCGAGAGTGAGGGCCGCACTGTTGTGCATCGCACGCACGTGGGACCACATGGCGGTCTCCAGCACGGACGCCCCGTACCGGGCGGCGTAACCGGGAACGTCCGTCTGGTACACGGCCACGCACGGCAGGCCCAGACCCTTGGCGGCCTGGATGGCCTGCCAGCCCAGCACGAACGGGGACGCCACGTGCACCACGTCCGGGGCGAAGCGGGCCAGGATGCGCTGCATGCGACTCACGGTGCAGCTCGCCACGCGGACCTCGGGATAGCCCGCGAGCGGCAGGGACGGGATGCGCTCGATCCGCACGCCGTCCACGTGGTCCACCGAGCCCAGGAACAGGGTCTTCTCGTAGGAGGGGGCGATCACCATGGCCTCGTGCCCGTGATCCCGCAGGTGTTCCAGGACGCGGATCACCGAATGAGTGACACCGTTGACGTGGGGGAGGAACTGTTCGGCCACCAATGCGATTCTCACGGTTCCCACTGTGGGCCCGGCGCCTCACGGGGGAGTCACCCGGGGGTGGCCCGCAGGTGAAGTCCGGGCTAACTTCGCTGCCCGTGGTGCGCGGGTGAACGTGAAAAGATGTCCGGTGATGAAACTTCCCTCACTGCCCGGCGTGGTCTCGGGCGTACGCGACCGCTTCACGTCGCACGGTTCGTCCCCCGTGCGCGCCGCCGACGTGCCCCGCCCCGAACCGGACGACTCCCCGGGACTGCCCATGCCGCTCGCGCTGCAGGGCGTGATCGAGCTGCTCGCGGTGGCCGTGGTGGGCCTGTTGCTGGGCACCGTGCTCCTGGGTGCGGTATGGGCTGCGGGGGGCTTCGCGACCATGGGCGCGGGCGGGAGCCTGCAGCTCGCCGGTCAGGTCTGGTTGCTCGCGCACTGCGTGCCTCTCACGATCCAAGCCATCCAGGGCCTGTCGCTGGACGGTGGCGGGACGGTCACGCTCGTGCCTCTAGGGCTCACGCTGATCCCGTTCGGCCTCGCGGTGATCGCGGGCCGCCGGATCGCCCGGGCGTGCTGGCGCGGTCAGTTCCTGATCCCGTTCTTCGCCGGGATGCTCGCGTACGCGCTCTTCGGGGCCCTCGTGGGGTGGCTCAGCCGCACCGAACAAGTCTCGGTGGACCTCGTGGCGGCCGCCCTGTTGCCCCTGGTCCCGGCCGGGTTGGGCACCCTCGTGGGCGGGTGGAGCGCTTCGCGCTCGCTCGCCGCGGTGCTCGGGGCCGACGTCGCGTCCTGGTTGCAGCGCACGAGCCAGCACTCACGCTGGGCCGGTTCCTACGTGTGGGCCGTGATCCGCGCCGGTTTCCTCGCCGCGGTCACCGCTGTGGCGGCCGGTGCCCTGTTGTTCGTGGTGGCGCTCGCGTGGAACTGGGACCGCGTGATCACGGTCTACCAGGACCTCGGTACCGGCGCTGCGGGGGACACCGCCCTGACGGCACTGCAGTTCGGGTACCTGCCCAACATGGTCGTGTGGGCGCTCACGTGGGCCACCGGTGCCGGCTTCTCGCTGGGCACCGGGACCCTGGTGTCGCCGTTCCAGAGCACGCTGGGACCGCTGCCGCAGTTCCCGGCGCTCGCCGCGCTGCCCACCGGTGACCCGTGGCTGTACGCCCCTGCGGTCCTGGGGTTGCCCGTGCTCGCGGGTCTGCTCGCGGGGTGGTGGTTCTGCCGCGAGGGTGAGAACCACCTGGACGACTGGATGGCCATCCGCCTGCCCCTGCGCTGGATCACGTTCGTGCTCTCCACCGTGCTCACGGCGGTGTTCATGGCCGTGGTGGGGGCGGGCCTCGTGACCGCGCTCGCGTGGCTCTCCAGCGGTTCGCTGGGCATCGGCAGGCTCACGGACATCGGCCCGCACGCGTGGCACGTGTTCCTGTGGCTCGGTGCCGAACTCGCGGTGGGCGCCACCGTGGGGTGCCTGGCCGGGCCCTGGCTCGAACGCGAGGGCTACCGTTCCCGCTCCCGCGCCGAGGCGGACGAGCTCCCCGAGTCGGATTCCCCGGCCCCGGAGGACGACGCCGCTGTGGCCCACCACGACGCCCTGCCCGCCGCTGGCGCCGTGCACAGTTCCCGGTCGGCTTCCGGCCCCGGCGCCGGGCAGGATGCTCGCACGGCACCCGGTGGCCGTCCTGGATCCGGGGCGGCCGTCCCGGACGGCGAGGTCACGGCTCGGGATGTCCGGGGTCTGTTCCGGGGCCGCGCGTCGCGCGCTGCCGCCGAGCCCGAGCGGGAGTCCCAGCCCCGCGGCGGGTCCACGGCCGTGGGACGATCGGCAGACGAACCGGGACTGTCCCGCCGTGAGGAGGCCAAGCGTCGTCGTGCGCAGCGCAGGTCCGAGAAGCGCAAGGCCGCGCGGCTGGCCGCCCTCGACGACGAGCGGGACTGAGACGACGATGAACCGCTCCTGGCGCCGACGGGCTCGGGCGTCCCAGGACATGGGACTGGGCCGATGACGAACCGCTCTCGATAGCAATGGACTCGCTGGGAACGGGCGTCTCAGGACCCGGGACCGGCGGAGGTCGGCGAGGTCGCTCCCGGTGTAGCACTCCCCGAAGGGGCAGGGTTCGAGGCGCTCGGCGTGGGCGTGACAAGGGAGGCCTCAGGCGTGGCGGTGGCCGTCGGATCGTCCTGCGGCGCACCCGTCTCGAGGGGCGCACCCGAGAAATGCTTCCACATGTTGTCGTTGAGCTGTTGCTCGCACCGGCTGGTCGAGGACAGCGTGAGGGCCCGATCGGTGCATTCCTGGTAGACCTGGGTGGCCGGCCACACGAGCAATCGGGTGCCACCGCCCAGCGCATTGATCACACCCCACACGATGGCCAACACCGCGAGCACCGTGATCAGGACCCGTGAGGACGAACCGCGGGAACGAGCGAGCGCGATGATGCCCAGCACGATCCCGGCGATGGCGAGCGCGAGCCCCGCCACGGTGGACCACACGTCACCCACCACGAGTGCGGAGGCGAGCACCGCGAGGGCCGCGGCCACCGCGGCGAACCGGAGCCGAGCGCCGTCGCCGTCGGAGGGGTCCCCGGACTGGGGGCCGCGAGGTGAGGGCTTCTCACCGCGCGGGTCGCCGGCGTGCGGGCCTCCCTGCTGCGGGCCGTCGGAGTGCGGTCCCCCTGAGTGGGAACCCCCGGAAGGGGTGCCGCCGGAGGTCGAACCCATCGAGTGCGTGGCGTGGGGCGGCGTGCTCCGGTGGCGGGAATCGTGCATACCCACCACTGTAGGCGAGCCGACGAACCGAGCAGCGCCGCGGGTGCGGCACCGCCGCGGCGCCATCGAGGCAGCCTCGCTGGATAGAGTGGGCCCATGCGTTTAGTGGTTCTGGTCTCGGGCTCCGGTACGAATTTGCAGGCGATGATCGACGCCCTGCACCAGGGGGACGTGGAGGTGGATATCGCCGCCGTGGGTGCGGACCTGGAGTGCGCCGGTCTGGACCGGGCGCGCGCCGCGGGCATCGACACCTTCGTGGTGCCGCTGTCCGAGTACCCGGACCGGGAGCAGTGGAACCGTGCGCTGCAACGACGCGTGGCGTCCTACCACCCCGACCGCGTGGTGTTCGCCGGGTTCATGCGGATCGTGGACGCGGAGTTCGTGTCCGTGTTCCCGCGCCGGATCATCAACACGCACCCGTCCTTGTTGCCGTCTTTCCCCGGTGCCCATGCCGTGCGGGACGCCCTGGCCTACGGCGTGAAGGTCACGGGCGCCACGGTGCACGAGGTTGTCGCGGACGTGGACGCCGGACCCATCCTGGCCCAGGTCGCGGTCCCCGTGGCCGAGGACGATACCGAGGCCGTGCTGCACGAGCGGATCAAATCCGCCGAGCGCACCCTGCTCGTCAACGCGCTGGCGAAACTGAGCTGGGACGTCACGAGCACCGACCCCGATCTGCCCCGGTCGTAGACTGAACCGGGCTCCGGCCCGCCTACCGTCCGTACCCTCGTCCCCACTGGAGAGCTCGTGAACACTGCCGACCTGAACCGTGTGCCGCTCAAGCGCGCACTGATCTCCGTGTACGACAAGACCGGTCTGGAGGAGCTCGCGCGAGGGCTCCACGACGCCGGCGTGAGCATCGTCTCGACCGGTTCCACCGCCGGGACCATCCGCGGCGCGGGGGTCCCCGTGACCGAGGTCTCCGAGGTCACCGGGTTCCAGGAGTGCCTGGACGGGCGGGTCAAGACCCTGCACCCGCGCGTGCACTCGGGAATCCTCGCGGACCGGCGCAAGCAGGAACACATGGATCAGCTCACCGAGCTCGAGATCGAGCCGTTCGACCTGGTGATCGTGAACCTCTACCCGTTCCAGGACACCGTGCGCTCGGGTGCGGAGCAGGATGCCGTGGTGGAGCAGATCGACATCGGTGGTCCGTCCATGGTGCGCGCGGCCGCCAAGAACCACGCCGCGGTCTCCGTGGTCGTGGATCCCGCCGGTTACCCGGACGTGGTGCGCGCGGCCCAGGAGGGCGGTTACGACCTCGCGGCCCGGCAGAAGCTCGCGGCGGCGGCGTTCGCCCACACCGCGGCCTACGACACCGCCGTGGCCACGTGGACCGCCCAGCAGTTCGACCACGACCCCGAGGCGAACTTCTGGCCCCCGTACGCGGGTCTCGCGCTGCAGCGCGCGGAGTCCCTGCGCTACGGCGAGAACCCGCACCAGAAGGCCGCGCTCTACACGAACGACGCCGCGGCGCCCGGGATCGCGCAGGCCGAGCAGTTGCACGGCAAGGCGATGTCCTACAACAACTACGTGGATGCGGACGCCGCCGTCCGCGCCGCATTCGACTACGACGAGCCCGCCGTGGCCGTGGTCAAGCACAACAACCCGTGCGGCGTGGCCGTGGCCACCCCCGGCGCGCAGGACCCCATTGCGGACGCCCACCTCAAGGCCCACGCGTGCGACCCGCTCTCCGCGTACGGCGGTGTCGTGGCGGCCAACCGCACGGTCACGGCGGACATGGCCCGCAACCTCAAGCCCATCTTCACCGAGGTGGTCGTGGCCCCCGAGTTCGAGCCGGAGGCGCTCGAGATCCTCGGGGCCAAGAAGAACATCCGCCTGCTCGCGCTGCCCGAGGGCTTCGGCCGCGATCCCCTGGAGTACCGCGGGGTCTCCGGCGGCGCACTGTTCCAGCAGGCCGACCGCCTCGACGCCGAGGGCGACGACCCTGCCGACTGGACCCTGGTCTCGGGTGACGCCGCGGACGAGAAGACCCTGGCGGACCTCGAGTTCGCGTGGCGTTCCCTGCGAGCCGTGAAGTCTAACGCGATCCTGCTCGCGAACAACGGCGCCTCGGTGGGCATCGGCATGGGCCAGGTCAACCGCGTGGACTCGTGCCGCCTGTCCGTGGAACGGGCAAACACGCTCGCCGAGGATCACGCCGAACGTGCCCGCGGTGCGGTCGCGGCGTCGGACGCGTTCTTCCCGTTCGCGGACGGGTTGCAGGTGCTCCTGGACGCGGGCGTGCGCGCCGTGGTGCAGCCGGGCGGTTCCATCCGTGACGAGGAGGTCATCGAGGCGGCCCAGGCCGCGGGCGTGACCATGTACCTCACGGGGGCGCGGCACTTCTTTCACTGAGCGGCATCCACTGGGCGACACTCACTGAGCCGCTCCCGCCGGGCTACCGCGTTTTCACCCGGCGTACGACGACGCGCGGTCCCGGGCTTCCGGGGCCGCGCGTCGTCGTGTGTTGCGGTTGTCCAGGCGGGCTCAGGAGAACATGGCGCGGTGTTCCCGGGAGAGCTCGATGTAGTTCTGGGCGTTGCGACTCACGGCATGCTGCTCGTCCACGGACAGCTCCCGCCGGACCTTGCCCGGGACCCCGGCCACGAGGGAACCGGGCGGGATGCGTTCGCCCTCGAGTACCACGGTCCCGGCGGCGATCAGGCTCCCGCGGCCCACCACGGCGCCGTTGAGCACGGTGGCGTTCATCCCCACGAGGACGTCGTCCTCCAGGACGCACCCGTGGATGACCGCGTTGTGGCCCACGCTCACGCGCTCGCCGATGGTCGTGGGGTGGTCCGGGTCCGAGTGCACCGTGACGTTGTCCTGCAGGTTGGAGTTCGTCCCGATCCGCAGGGGGGAGCGGTCACCGCGCACCACGGCGCCGTAGAAGATGCCCGCCCCGGCACCCACCACCACGTCACCCACGATCGTGGCGTTGGGTGCCACGAAAGCGGAGCGGGCCACGGAGGGCCGGTGCTGACCGTAGGGCAGGATCAGGGGTTCGCGGGCGGCGTCGGCGCCCGCGGGCTCGGAGAACTGTGTCATGAGCCATAGCATAGTGCGCGCTCGCGCTCGTCACGACGCCGCCGGTAGCCGCCACGCGCCCGGCGCGTGGCCGGGGCTCGGCGCGGTGTGCGCGCGATGAGCAGGCGCGCCCGAGCCGCGCGGCGTTGTCGTACGGCCACGGTTCGGGGCGGGGCTCAGCCTTCGCCGGCGTCGGAAATGAACCGGCGCCGCAAGGCAGCCATGGCCTTCTCGGGACGCCGGGACTCGCGGTGGCGCAGTGACACCGAGATCTTCTGCCCGCCCTTGAGCACGTACTCGGCGCCGTTGACGTGCACCGTGACCGGATCCGCCTTGACCGAGCTCGCCTCGAGCTCCAGGATGTCGTGGTCCAGCGAGACCTCGATGACCTGACCGCAGTACAGGACCGTGAAGTCCACGGCGTCCAACTCGCGGGGCAGGGCGGGCTGGAACTCGAGCCACTGGCCCCGCACGCGCAGCCCGGCGTACGCGCGGGTGATCACGTCCACCGAACCGGCCATGGCACCCAGGTGGATGCCCTCACCCGTTGTGCCGCCCTGGGTGTCGTCCATGTCGATCATGAGCGCGTCTTGGAACGAACCCCACGAGCGGTCCGGGTCGAGCCACGCGAGCACCGCGGCATTGACCACGCGGGACAGGGACGAACCGTTGGAGGAGCGTGTGATGTAGTGGTCCACGGTGCGCTGGATGGCGTCCAGGTCCGTGGTGTAGCCCATGCGCGCGAGTTCCTCGATCAAACCCTCGGGACCCAGCAGGTACACGAGCATGATCGTGTCCGCCTGCTTGGAGAGCTTGTAGTTGTTGGTCAGGTCGCCCTCGTTCTCGAGCAACAGGTCCAGGCGGCCAATGTTGCGGTACTTGGTGCGGTAGAAGTCCCAGTCCAGTTCGGCGAGTTCGTCGTAGCCCTCGAACTGCGCGATCGTGCCGTCCGCGTTGAACGGGACGTACATGTTCTCGGCCATCTTGAGCCACTTCTGGACCTCCTGCGGGGAGATCTCGAAGCGGGACTCCAGGTCCTCGCGCTGGTGCTCGACCATGTCGTGGAAGATGTGGGCCGAGTGACGGAACAGCCAGGACGTGAGCACGTTGGTGTAGGCGTTGTCCTTGAGCCCGCCACCGTGCTGGCCCGCGGGGCCGTCGTGGTACTCGTCGGGGCCCATGACACCGGAGATGTGGTACTTGCCGTCGTGCGAGTCGTACTCCGCGAGGGACGCGAACAGTCGGGTGATTCCCACGATCAGCTCGGTCCCGTGGCTGGAGAGCCAGTCGATGTCCCCGGTGGACTCGTAGTACACCCACGCGTTGTACGCGATCGCCAGGCCCACGTGGAACTGGCGCCACGAGTTGTCCGGTAGCCAGCGCCGGGAGTGGTGGTTGTACAGCTCGGGCGGGGTCTCCTCGCGCCCGTCGGAACCGGACTGCCACGGGAAGGCCGCGCCGTAGAGACCGAAGTCCCGGGCGTGCTGTTGGGCCATAGCCAGGCGCCGCCACCGGTAGGAGAGCAGGGACCGGGTCACGTGCGGCTGACGCATGTTGATCACGGGCAGGATGAACAGCTCGTCCCAGAAGATGTGGCCGCGGTAGCCCTCACCGTGCAGACCGCGGGCGGGGATGCCGGCGTCCCGCAGGGACAGGTGGGGGGCCAGGGTCTGGGCCGCGTGGAACAGGTGGGTGCGCACCGCGAGCTGGGTGGCCACGTGCTCGGGGGTGTCCTCCGCGGCCTCCAGGGTGACCTCGTAGCGGTCCCACAACCGGGCCCACTCGATCTCGTGAGAGGCCAGCAGCTTACGCACCCCGAACGGCGTGCGGTTAAGCTCGGCGAGCGCTCCCTCGCGGGGGGAACCGATCGCGGCGTCGCGGCTCGTGACCACCGCGGTCGTGCTGTCCACGAGCACGGGGTTGTGCGGGTCGATCTGCACCGTGTAGCGGCGGAACTCGATCCCGCCGGGGCGCACCTCGCGGCGCTCGCGCACGGGGGTTTCGGACTCGATGCGCGTGCGCTGGGCCATCGCGATCTCGATTTTGGACTGGGAGGTGCGCACGAGGGACAGCAGGGTCTCGTGCTCGTCCGGCAGGGTCGTGGACTCGAGCAGCGCGAGGTGGTGGGCGTTGAGTTCCCGGTACTCGGCCACGCCGCTGTTGGTCACGGCGGGGTCCACACCGGTGCGCACGTGCAACCGCCCGCTGAATCCACGCGAGACGATCCGGGTCTCCTGGGCGCCCAGGTGGCGGTAGCGCAGGGACACCAGGCGGCGCTGGGTGATCTCCAGGCTGCGCGGGGGTTGGTCCGCGCCGGGGTCCTCGTCCGCTTCCGTGAGCACGAGCGTGCGGGTCAGCAGACCGCGGCGCAGGTCCAGTTCCACGCGTTCCTCGGAGGGCTTCATTCCGCCCTCGGACCACCACTGGCCCTCCGCGAAACGCAGGTCCAGGTGCAGCCAGTTGGGCACGTTGACCATGGACTCGTGTTCCACGTCCCGGCCGTTGATGTGGCTGAGCACCCGGTTGAACACGCCGGCCAGGTAGGTTCCGGGGTAGTGGACGGTGTTCGCGGCGAACTCACAGGCCGCGCCGCGCACGCCCATGTAGCCGTTGGCCAGGGTCAGCAGGGCCTCGCGGCGGGGCTCGGTGGCGGGGTCGAAACCGTCGAACACGAGCGCCCACGGGTCGTCCCGGCGCGCGCCCAGGTCCAGCTCGGCGACGTCGTTGAGCACCACGTGGGCGCCCGCGCGGTAGAGCCGTTCCCGGGCACCGTCCCGGTTGATCCCCACGACCAGGCCGAAGTCGCCGGCGGCACCGGCCTGGACGCCGGCCACGGCGTCCTCCACGACGACGCTCTCGCCGGGGGCCACGCCCAGCAGGCGTGCGCACTCGAGGAAGGTGTCCGGGGCGGGCTTGCCCGGCAGGTCGTGCGAGGCGGCCCAATTGCCGTCCACGATGCGGTCGAACAAGTGCTGCAACCCGGCGGCCTCGAGGACCACGGCGCTGTTGCGGCTCGCGGTCACCAGCCCCACGGGCACACCGCCCTCGCGCAGCCGCTCGATCAGGGCCACGGTGCCCGTGAACACGCGCACACCGTGCTCGCGCAGCTCCTCGTGGAAGAAGCCGTCCTTCGCGGCGGCCTGGCCCTGCACGGTCCAGTCACCCGGCTGCGGGTCCTCGTGGCTCTGGGCCTCGGGGAGCATGGTCCCGCGGGCGGCGAGCAACGCGCGGACGCCGTCCTCGCGACGTCGTCCGTCCACGTACGTGCGGTAGTCACCGCCCATGTCGAACGGGCGCCGGTCCACCTCGGTGGCCGGAGCTACGGGCTCGAGGCGGGGATCGGTCAGCAACCGGTCGAAGAGCTTCTGCCACGCGCGGGCGTGCACCCCGGCGGTATCGGTCACCACACCGTCCATGTCGAAGATCACGGCGGCGTACGGGGTGCGCACCACGTCCACGGGTTCCGGCGGCGACTGGCCGTCGGTGATGCGCGGCATGGAAGCGGTGAACGGGGCGGTGGGAAGAACGTTCACGGCGCGAGATCTCCTAACACGAAGGATCAGGACGTGGGGCGGGACGATGCGAATGCTCGCGCTCGCTGAGCGAGAGCGGCAGACCGGCTGCGCTGTGACGGCTGCCGCGCGCAGGGGGTACGCACGCGGTACGGGTACACATGCTACCCGCATTCGCTCCCCGGGCGGGACCCGCCCGCCGAGGGCCCGGACGATCCAGAAACTCTACGAGCATCGCCGCGCTCGTGCCCCCGCCGTGCTGAGGCGCAACACCGCGACGCGCGGATATGCTGGAGCGGACCCTCCCGCGCACAAAGAAGGTGGAGCATGACGGAATCCCTGGGACACCCTGTGACCAATCAGCCGCTGTCGGAGGTGGACCCGGACGTCGCACGGGCCATCGAGGACGAACTGGGGCGCCAGCGCTCCACGCTCGAGATGATCGCGTCGGAGAACTTCGCGCCGCGTGCCGTGCTCGAGGCGCAGGGCTCGGTGCTCACGAACAAGTACGCGGAGGGCTACCCCGGCCGTCGCTACTACGGCGGTTGCGAGTACGTGGACGTCGTGGAGAACCTCGCTCGTGACCGCGCGTGCGAACTGTTCGGGGCGGATCACGCGAACGTGCAGCCGCACTCGGGCGCCCAGGCGAACACCGCCGTGATGGCCGCGCTCATGCAGCCCGGTGACACCCTCATGGGGCTGTCCCTGGCCCACGGTGGGCACCTGACCCACGGCATGAAGATCAATGTCTCGGGCAAGCTCTACAACATCGCCGCGTACGAGGTGGACCCGGACACCTACCGCATCGACATGGACAAGGTGCGCGAGCAGGCACTGCAGGCCCGGCCGAACGTGATCGTGGCCGGTTGGTCCGCCTACTCGCGCCAGCTGGACTTCGAGGCGTTCCGCTCGATCGCGGACGAGGTGGATGCCAAGCTGTGGGTGGACATGGCCCACTTCGCGGGTCTCGTGGCCGCGGGGCTGCACCCCAACCCGGTGCCCCACGCGCACGTGACCACCTCCACGGTGCATAAGACCCTCGCGGGCCCGCGCTCCGGTGTGATCCTCGCGGAAGCGGACCTCAAGAAGAAGGTCGATTCCGCAGTGTTCCCCGGCCAGCAGGGCGGGCCCCTCATGCACGCGATCGCGGCCAAGGCCGTGGCGTTCAAGATCGCCGCCACCGAGGAGTTCCGCGAGCGCCAGCAGCGCACGATCGAGGGCGCGCAGATCCTCTCCGAGCGGTTGAACTCCCCGGATCTCGCGGAGCACGGTGTGTCCGTGCTGACCGGCGGCACGGACGTGCACCTGGTCCTCGTGGACCTGCGCCACTCCGAGCTGGACGGCAAGCAGGCCGAGGACCTGCTGCACCAGGCGGGGATCACGGTCAACCGCAACGCGGTGCCGTGGGACCCCCGCCCGCCCATGACCACGTCCGGGCTGCGTATCGGGACCCCGGCGCTCGCGACCCGCGGTTTCGGCGCGGGCGAGTTCGAGGAGGTCGCGGACGTGATCGCCGAGGCCCTCAAGCCCGGTGCGGACGTCTCTGCCCTGCGCTCGCGCGTGGACGCCCTGACCGAGCAGTTCCCGCTGTACCCCGGCCTCGAGGAGTGGTGAGATGACGGCCCAGGTCCTCGACGGCAAGGCGACCGCGGCCCGGATCAAGGAAGAACTGACCGAGCGCGTGGCCGCACTGCGCGAACGGGACGTGGTGCCCGGTCTCGGGACCGTGATCGTGGGCGACGATCCCGCCTCGCACTCGTACGTGGCGGGCAAGCACCGCGACTGCGAGCAGGTGGGGATCGCCTCGATCCGTAAGGAACTGCCCGCGGACGCGTCCCAGGAGGAGCTCGAGCGCGTCATCGACGAGCTCAACGACGATCCCCGGTGCACGGGGTACATCGTGCAGTTGCCCCTGCCGCCGCACATGGACACCAACGCCGTGCTCGAGCGCATCGATCCCGCGAAGGACGCCGACGGGTTGCACCCCACGAACCTGGGGCGGCTGGTGCTCAACGTCAACGAGCCCATCACGTCCCCGCTGCCGTGCACGCCGCACGGGATCGTGGAGCTGCTCACGCGTCACGGGGTGGACCTCGCGGGGCGCCACGTGCTGGTGATCGGCCGCGGTGTGACCGTGGGTCGGCCCATCGGTCTGTTGCTGACCCGCCGGGAGATCAACGCGACCGTGACCCTGGCCCACACGGGCACCCGCAACCTGCCCGAGCTGCTCGCGCAAGCGGACGTCGTGGTGGCCGCGGCGGGGCGCCCGCACATGATCGGGGCGGACCAGATCAAGCAGGGTGCCGTCCTGCTCGACGTGGGTGTCTCCCGGGTCGAGGACACGGAGACCGGCAAGAAGAAGCTCACGGGGGACATCGACCCGGCCGCCGCCGAGCGCGCCTCGTGGCTGTCGCCCAACCCCGGGGGCGTGGGTCCCATGACCCGGGCCATGTTGCTCGTCAACGTGGTGGAGTCCTGCGAACGGGCCGTCGAGTCGGCCTGATCCCGTAGCCTTCCGGTCACGACGCCGCGCGGCCGTCTCGTTCGTTCGAGCCGGCCGCGCGGCGGCGTCGTCCCCGGGGTCTGTGCGGTACGCGGGCGGCCGTAAAGCCCGGGAGTCCGCGGTCCGAACACGTGCCGGGAACGAGGTGCGCGGGGCTCAGCCCCGGGATGGCTCCTCGGGGGTGCGTCGGCGCATGTCCGCGATCCCGATCCCCACGGCGATCAGCACGATCACAGTGATCACCGCGAAGCTCGCCGTGAACGCGGCATCCCAGTCGGCGCGGGCGAGCACACCGAAGGTCACCGCCGTGATCAGGGCGGTGCCGATCGCGGTGCCCAACCGAACAGCCCGAACGCCTTGGCGCGCTCCCGACCCTGGAAGTACTCCTGGATCATGCCCACCGCCTGGGGGTTGAGCATCCCGGATCCGAGGCCCTGGATCACCCGGCCGATGTTGAGCACCGTGGTGTTGGGCGCGAGACCGCACAACAGCGAGGCCCCCGCGAAGACCGCAATTCCCGCGATGAACAGCTTCCGGCGGCCGAACACGTCCCCCGCGCGGCCGCTGGCCACGAGCAGCACCCCGAACGCGAGCGCGTACCCGGTGAGCACCCACTGGAGTGCCGAGGAACTCGCCCCCAGCTCCTGCTGGATGGAACTCAGGGCCACGTTCACGATCGAGACGCTGATGAGGGACATGAACAGGGGAACGAGCAAGACACACAGGATGCGGCATCGTTCGGCGGGGTCCAGGGCGGGGGAGTCGTCCCCGGGGGAGCGCGGAGAGTCCGCGGAAGATGTGCTCACCCTCTCTTGATACCCCCTCGGGGCCCGGTTGTGCCGAGGGGCTCGGGCGACGCCGGTGGGTCGGGTCCCCGGGGACCCGCCCGATTCGGTGCGCCCCGCGCGGTTTGAGACAATGGGTTCATGCAGTCGATCGGATCAGCACACACCCGCGCCACCGACTCCCCGGACGCTCCCCGCACCGGACGCACCGCCCTGTGGGGGACGGTGATCGGGCTGGCCGTCCTGGCCGTGATCTTCGCGGTGGCCCTGATCCAGGCCGCCAACTCCAACTCCCTGCTCGGCTGGATCCTCGCGGGGATCGCCCTGGGCTGGCTCATGCTCGCGGTGTGGGCGCTGAGCATGGTGCGCAAGGCCGCGGCGTACGGCCGTGAGCAGGTGCGCCAGGCACAGGAGCAGTTCCAGGCCCAGCACGGCCGCGCTCCCGCCGCCTCGGCGTCCGCCGGTGCGGGTCAGTCCCTGCGGGACGAGAAGCTCGCCCACGGCATGCAGGTGATCCTGGTGCAGTCCAAGGTCGTGAAGGAACAGCTCTCCGGCGCCGAGCCCGATCCTGAGCAGATCCAGCGGGCCCTGGAGACCATCGACATGACCGCGGCCAACGGGCTGCGCAGCCTCAAGGACTCCTCGAAGCCCGTGAGCGGTACGGTGGTGGACTGAGAACCACCCCGTAACGAGCGAGGAGACACAGGCACATGGCGGATTCCCAGCAGACGGTGCGCATTGCCACGGTGAACGTGAACGGCATCCGAGCGGCGTACCGGCGCGGGATGGCGGACTGGCTCGCCCCGCGCGGCGTCGACCTGTTGTGCCTGCAGGAGGTGCGCGCGCCGGACAAGATCACGCGCGAGCTGCTCGACGAGGACGTGTGGGACGTGCGGCACACCGAGGCCGCCGCCAAGGGCCGCGCGGGCGTCGCGATCGCTACGCGCCGCGACGCGTTCGACGGCGCCCTGCTCCCCACCGAGTCCCGCGTGGGCATCGGGGACGAGTACTTCGACGACTCCGGGCGCTGGATCGAGAACGACGTCCGCCTGCCGGACGGCACCACACTGACCCTGGTCTCCGCGTACGTCCACTCCGGCGAGGTGGACACACCCCGCCAGGACGACAAATACCGCTTCCTGGACGCGATGCTCACCCGCATGCCGCAACTGGCCGAGCGCGGCGATCATGCCCTCGTGGTGGGTGACCTCAACGTGGGCCACACCGAGCGGGACATCAAGAACTGGAAGGGCAACGTCAAGAACGCGGGCTTCCTGCCGCAGGAACGGGCGTACTTCGACAAGTTCTTCGGGGACGTGGGCTACGTGGACGTGGCCCGCAGCCTCGCCGGGGACGTCCCCGGGCCCTACACGTGGTGGTCCTACCGCGGCAAGGCGTTCGACACGGACGCCGGGTGGCGCATCGACTACCACATGGCCACCCCCGGGCTCGCCGCGGCCGCCCGGAGTGCCGTCGTGGACCGGGCCGCCGCGTACGACACGCGCTTCTCCGACCACGCCCCGCTCGTGGTGGACTACCGCCTCTCGTGAGGTCCCGCGCGCCGTCGGACGACGACGCCGCTGCCCGCACCGCACCTCCCCGCCTCCCGTGACCGAGAACCGAAAGAAGATGTCGACCGTGACCGAACAGAACACCGCCCCGAACCCCACACCCCGCGTGGTGTCGGGCGTGCAGCCCTCCGCGGACTCCCTGCACCTGGGTAACTACGTGGGAGCGCTGCGCAACTGGGTGGACATGCAGGACGACAACGAGTGCGTGTTCTTCGTGGCGGACCTGCACTCGATCACCGCGGGCCAGAACCCGGCCACGATGTCCGAGCGCACCCGGGTCACGGCCGCGCAGTACATCGCCGCGGGCATCGACCCCGAGCGCTCCACGCTGCTCATCCAGTCCCAGGTGCCGGAGCACACGCAGTTGTCATGGGTGCTCAACTGCATCACCGGTTACGGGGAGGCCGCGCGGATGACCCAGTTCAAGGACAAGTCCCTCAAGCAGGGGGCGGAGAACACCACGGTGGGGTTGTTCACCTACCCCGTGCTGATGGCCGCGGACATCCTGGTGTACCAGGCGAACCAGGTCCCGGTGGGGGAGGATCAGCGCCAGCACCTCGAGCTGACCCGCAACCTCGCGCAGCGGTTCAACTCCCGGTTCGGTGAGACGTTCGTGGTCCCGGACGCCAAGATTCTCGAGAACTCCGCGAAGGTCTACGACCTCGCGAACCCCACGGCCAAGATGTCCAAGTCCGCGCCGTCGGATGCCGGGCTCATCCGCCTGCTGGATCCCGCGAAATCCAACGCCAAGAAGATCAAGTCCGCCGTGACGGACGACGGCACCGAAGTGCGCTTCGACCGCCAGGCCAAGCCGGGGATCTCCAACCTGCTGACCATCTACTCGTCCCTCACGGGCACCCCGGTGGACACCCTCGTGGCCGAGTACGAGGGCAAGATGTACGGCCACCTCAAGGTGGACCTGGCCGAGGTGGTCACCCAGACCCTGGACCCCATCCAGAAGCGCGCCCAGGAACTGCTCGACGATCCCGCCGAGCTGGACCGGCTGCTGGCCCGGGGCGCGCACAAGGCCCGGGAGATCGCGGCCCGCACGGTCACGGACGTCTACGAGCGGATGGGCTTCCTCCTCGGCGCGTGAGTCGCCGGGCGGGGCCCCGTGCGGCACGCCGTGTGGCGCCAGACGCCGTGGGATAGTCTGGACGGGGCCGACCTGAGGAGGATCGTGTGAGCGAGGGACATCCTTCCCCCACCGTGCGCCCGGGCCGGGTGTACGCGGGTGTGGTCATCCGGCTGCCCGAACCCATGGGCCAGGAATTGCAGGACTGGCGTTCGTCCTTCGGGGACGCGCAAGCGGGCTCGGTCCCCGCGCACATCACACTCATGATCGCCGAGCGCGGGGAGGACTGGGCGGACCTCGTGTCCCACATCCGGGAGGTTGCCGACCGCTGGCAACCGTTCCACGTGGAGATCCGCGGCACGGGGACGTTCCGACCCGTGACCCCGGTGGTCTACCTGCGCATCGAGGGCGGTCACGACCAATGCGTGCAGTTGCACTGCGATCTGAGCGAGCACCACCTGGAGTCCGCGTCCCCCTTCGACTTCCACCCCCACGTGACGCTGGCCCACGGCACCACGGAGGAGGGGCTGGACCGCGCCCAGCACGTGCTGCGCACGTACCACGCGTCCTTCCTGGTGGACCACATCGACCTCTACGAGGGGGACGAACACGGTGCGTGGCACGTGCGGGACCGCATCCCCTTCGGCGGGGCCGGCACGGACGACCGTGACGCACACTGACCCGCCCCCGGTGGTCCCCGCCCTCACGGACCGCACTGGACTGCACGCGGAACACCGGCGCCTGCGCGAAGTACGCCGACAGCTCGCCGCCGAGGGGGCACCCCTGGGCAGGCGGGCCGGCGCCCTGGGTGCGTGGTTCTTCGCGCGGTTCATGTCGGTGTTCCCCGTGCGCGTGGTGGCGCACTACATGTTCCACGGCGGGCCGCTCATGTCCGCCGGGCTCGCGTACCAATTGCTCTTCGCGTCCTCGTCCCTGCTGGTGATCTGCTTCGCAGCACTCGCCACGTTCCTGGGAACCGACTCGCCGCTGCAGCAGACGCTCGTGGCGGGTCTGGTGCAGAACATCCCCGGACTCCTGGACGTGGGGGACGGTAACGGGGGAGTCATCCCGCTGAGCCTGCTCGAGAACACGGGGCCCTTCACCGTGGCCTCCACCGTGGCGCTCGCGGTGTTGTTGTTCACCGCGTGGCGCTGGGTGGCCGGTATCCGGCTGGCCACGCGGCGGATGTTCGAACTGCCGCCCGCCCCCGGGGTGCCCGTGGCGGCCGTACCGCGCGATCTCGCGTGGCTCGTGGTGATCGGGATCCTGCTGCTCGCCTCCGCGACCGTGAGCGTCTTCGCGTCCGGCGCCGTGGACGGGGTGCTGGGGTGGCTCGGTCAGCTCGGTCTCACGCGCCTGCAGCCGTGGTTGGACGGCGGGGCCAAGTCCGCGGTCACGCTCGGCGTGGGTCTGCTCGTGGACATCCTGATGAGCCTGGCCCTGGTGAGCGGGGTCGCCCAGCTCAAACTGCATCGCAAGGCCCTGCTGGCCACCATCGTCACGGGTGCCCTGGGCTCGCAGGTGCTGCGCTACGGCGGCAGCGAAATCATCGCCCGCAGCGCGGACAACCCCTATCTGCTCTCGTTCGCGGTGCTCGTGGGTGTACTGCTGTGGTTCAACCTCTACGGGCAGGTTCTGTTGCTCGCGGCCGCCGTGGGCGCGCTCGTGCAGGCGGACATCCGAGGGGCCCGCGCCCAGCCGGAGCGCGAGGACCGGGCCGTCACGGTCGTGGCGGCGACCTCCCTGCCCGATGCCGCTCGGGGCCTCGGACACGCAACTCCCGTCCGCTTCGACAGGCCGGCGGCGGGCAGCAGCCCCGCGGTAGGTAGTGGCCCCGCGGCGTCGTCGTCGGAGAGCTGAAAGCCCGGGAAAGACCGCGGCCCCGGGATCCATGAGGGATCCCGGGGCCGCGGTCGTGCGACGAGGGGTCACAATGCGGAGGCGAAGACCGCCTTCTTGACCTCGGCGATGGCCTTGGTCACCTGGATGCCGCGGGGGCACGCCTCGGTGCAGTTGAAGGTGGTGCGGCAGCGCCACACGCCTTCCTTATCGTTGAGGATCTCCAGGCGCATGTCACCGGCCTGGTCACGGGAGTCGAAGATGAACCGGTGCGCGTTGACGATCGCGGCCGGGCCGAAGTACTGCCCGTCCGTCCAGAACACCGGGCACGAGGACGTGCACGCGGCGCAGAGGATGCACTTGGTGGTGTCGTCGAAGCGCGCGCGGTCCTCCTGGGACTGGAAGCGTTCTCCGGTAGGGGTGTGGTCCTCGTTAACCAGGAACGGCATGATCTCGCGGTAGGACTGGAAGAACGGTTCCATGTCCACGATCAGGTCCTTCTCGCACGGGAGGCCCTTGATGGGCTCCACGAGGATGGGCTTGGACAGGTCCAGGTCCTTGAGAAGGGTCTTGCACGCGAGCCGGTTGCGGCCGTTGATGCGCATGGCGTCCGAACCGCACACGCCGTGCGCGCACGAGCGGCGGAAGGACAGGGAACCGTCCAGCTCCCACTTGACCTTGTGCAGGGCGTCCAGCACGCGGTCGGTGCCGTACATGGTCAGGTTCCACTCATCCCAGTGCGCCTCGGAGCTGAACTCGGGATCATAGCGGCGGACCTTGAGCACCACGTCGTACGTGGGGATCGACTCCTCGCCCTTGTCGCCGGGTTTCTGGGCGTCCTGGGTCTGGTTCTCGGTGGCTGCAGTGGACATCAGTACTTACGCTCCATCGGCTCGTAGCGGGTCATGATCACCGGCTTGGTCTCCTGCCGGATTCCCGCGGTGGGGGACGACGGGTCCTCGTACACCATGGAGTGGACCATGAAGTTCTCATCGTCTCGGTTGGGGAAGTCCTCGCGGAAGTGACCACCGCGGGACTCCTCGCGGTGAAGGGCGGCCACGGACATCACCTTGGCCAGCTGCAGCAGGAAACCCAGCTCCACGGCCTCCAGCAGGTCCAGGTTGAACCGCTTGCCCTGGTCCTGGATGGAGATGTGGGAGTAGCGCTCCTCCAGAGCGGCGATGTCGTCCAGGGCTGTCTGGATGGTCTCGGCCGTGCGGAACACCTGCATGTTGGCGTCCATGGTGTCCTGCAGGTCCTTGCGGATGGCCGCGACCTTCTCGTCACCGTGCGGGCTGCGCGCGTTGTTGAGCAGCGCCTCGGTGCGCTCGGTGGCGTTGTCGGGGATCGGCAGGAACTCGGCGTCCCGCGCGTATTCCGCGGCGTAGATTCCGGAGCGCTTGCCGAACACGTTGATGTCGAGCAGCGAGTTGGTGCCCAGACGGTTGGAGCCGTGCACGGACACGCACGCGACCTCACCAGCGGCGTAGAGACCGGGAACCGTGTTCTCGGAGTCCTGGAAGACCTCGCCCTTGATGTCGGTGGGGATGCCACCCATGCAGTAGTGCGCGGTGGGGAACACGGGCACCGGCTCAGTGTAGGGCTCCACACCCAGGTAGGTGCGGGCGAACTCGGTGATGTCCGGGAGCTTGGCGTCGATGTGCGCCGGCTCCAGGTGGGTCAGGTCCAGCAGGACGTAGTCCTTGTTGGGGCCGCAACCGCGGCCCTCACGGACCTCGTTGGCCATGGAACGGGCCACGATGTCACGGGGGGCCAGGTCCTTGATGGTGGGGGCGTAGCGCTCCATGAAACGCTCACCCTCGGAGTTACGCAGGATGCCACCCTCACCACGGGCGGCCTCCGAGACCAGGATGCCCAGGCCCGCCAGGCCCGTGGGGTGGAACTGCACGAACTCCATGTCCTCGAGGGGCAGGCCGTTGCGGAACGCGATCGCCATGCCGTCGCCCGTGAGGGTGTGGGCATTGGACGTGGTCTTGAAGACCTTGCCCGCGCCACCGGAGGCGAAGATCACGGACTTGCACTGGAACACGTGCAGCTCGCCGGTCGCGAGATCGTAGGAGACCACACCGGCGGGGCGGCGGCCCTCCGGGGTGTCCACCATGATCAGGTCCAGGACGTAGTACTCGTTGTAGAACTCCACGTTGTGCTTGATGCACGTCTGGTAGAGGGTCTGCAGGATCATGTGACCGGTACGGTCCGCGGCATAGCACGCGCGGCGGACGGGGTTCTTACCGTGGTCGCGGGTGTGCCCACCGAAGCGACGCTGGTCGATCTTGCCCTCGGGGGTGCGGTTGAAGGGCAGTCCCATGTGCTCCAGGTCCAGCACCGCGTCGATGGCTTCCTTGGCCATGACCTCCGCGGCGTCCTGGTCCACCAGGTAGTCGCCACCCTTGACGGTGTCGAACGTGTGCCACTCCCAGTTGTCCTCCTCGACGTTGGCGAGGGCGGCGCACATGCCGCCCTGGGCCGCACCGGTGTGGGAGCGCGTGGGGTAGAGCTTGGTCAGTACGGCAGTGCGGGCGCGCTGGCCGGATTCAATGGCGGCACGCATGCCGGCGCCGCCGGCGCCGACGATTACCACATCGTACTTGTGAACCTGCATACCAGATGTTCTTTCTATGTGGGTGAGTGGGAGAAGTATCGGGCCCGGCCGCTCGGGCCGGGACGACGCACGACGGCGGAGCCGGGGCTCTGCCGTGGCCGCGATCACGCTCCGGGGCAGAAGGACGCCAGCAGCGCGGGGTCCGCACCGGCGGGGCACGGCTCGAAGGTGAAGATCACCATGGTGCCCAGCAGGATCACGAAGCCCGAGGCCACGAAGAGCAGCACCTTGAGCCAGAAGCGGGTGGTGTTGCGATCGGCGTAGTCGTCGATGATGGTGCGGATACCGTTGGTGCCGTGGAGCATGGCCAGCCACAGCATGACCAGGTCCCAGACCTGCCAGAACGGGTTGGCCCACTTGCCGCCCACGAATCCGAAGTCGATCGCGTGCACGCCGTCCCCCACCATGAGGTTGACGTAGAGGTGACCGAACACGAGCACGAGCAGCACCACGCCCGACATGCGCATGAACAGCCACGCGATCATCTCGAAGCTGCTGCGGGACGAACCGGCGCGGTTGTACTTCACGCCGTCCACCTGAAGGTCCCGGCTGCGGGGGACGCTGATCTTGGTCTTAAGAGGAGTGCTCACGGAATTAACCCCCGAAAACGACTGAGAGGTGACGGATGAGGAACGGGATCATCACGATGACCCAGAGAGCGAGGACGCCCCAGAGCAGACCCTTCTGGTTCTTGGTCCCACCCTTCCAGAAGTCGATCAGGATGATGCGCAGGCCGTTGAAGGCGTGGTAGACGATCGCGGCCACGAGGCCGGCCTCGCCGAGACCCATCACGGGGTTCTTGTAGGTCGCCATCACTGCGTTATACGCCTCGGGGGATACACGCACGAGAGCGGTGTCGAGGACGTGGACCAGCAAGAAGAAGAAGATGGCCACGCCGGTAATACGGTGGGCGACCCAAGACCACATGCCGTACTGGCCGCGGTAAAGGGTGCCCCTGGTTGAGTTCGCCACGGAATGTCCTCCCTGTGTCGCTCGTCGTCGTGCGCACCGAAGAATGGTCGAAGAAGAAGGCAGCGTTCTCGCGCGAGTGCACGGCGATGGCGGAGCCCTGGCTGGCTCTGTCATGGATGATGCGGTAGTTCTCGTCAAAGATACCAGCCCCCCGCACATTTCCTGACAACGTGTCTGCAAGTGTGCCCCCCGGAATAGCGCGGAATTAGCGCATTGTTCTGTGTCTGAATCGGCTCCGGCCGTGCGCCGTCCGAACGCCCCGCGAGCGGCCGTCAAGCGGCCCCCAAGCGGCCCGTGATACGCGCCCGAGCGGCCCCACGACCCCCGTGCGTAAGGTCCGCCGGCGACGTCTCACGGGGCCTTCGCGGGACTCTCTCGCCCGGGCGAGGGGTCGGGTCCGCGAAGGCTCACGGGAAGTCCCCGTGGGCCGGCCGGCCGCGTCGTGGGTGGGCACACCCGGCCCGTGTGCGGCCCGTACCCCGGGATGTCACGGGTGACGCATCCAGGGCCGCCGGGGGAGGGGGCCGTACACTGACCGTCGTGACTTCGCCATTGCAACGTTTCCATCCGTTCATCCCCGCGGGCGGGGTGGGTTCACGGCTGTGGCCGCTGTCCCGTGCGGATGCCCCCAAGTTCCTGCTGGACCTCACGGGCTCCGGCTCGTCCCTGCTGCGGGCCACCTTTGACCGGCTCGCGGGTCTGTCCGCCGGTCCGGTCATGGTCGTGACCGGGCGCTCCCACGCCGGGGCGGTGCAGGAACAGCTGCCCGAGCTCACGGCGGACGACCTCGTGCTCGAGCCGTCCCCCAAGGACTCCGCGGCGGCGATCGGCCTCGCGTGCACGCTCATCGAGCGCCGCGACCCCACCGCGATCATCGGTTCGTTCGCGGCGGACCACGTGGTGGAGCCCGCCTCGGCGTTCCAGGAGGTCGTCAAGGAAGCGGTGCGCGCGGCGGACACCGGACGCATCGTCACGATCGGGATCACGCCGTCGTCGCCCGCCACGGGCTTTGGCTACATCAAGGCGGGGCAGTCCCTGGGACTCGATCAGGCACCCCACGCGCTCGCCGTGGAGCAGTTCGTGGAGAAGCCGGACGAGGAGACCGCGCGCGCTTACGTGGCCAGCGGAAAGTACACGTGGAACGCGGGCATGTTCGTGGCGCCCGTGGGTCTCATGCTCTCCTACCTGCGCCGCAGCGAACCCGAGCTCGCGCGGGGCCTGGACCGAATCGCGGACGCGTGGGAGACCCCCGAGCGGGACGCCGTCGTGGACAAGGTGTGGCCCACCCTGACCAAGACCGCGATCGACTACGCCGTGGCCGAACCCGCCGCCGCGGCCGGGGACGTGGCCATGGTCCCCGGGGACTTCACGTGGGAGGACGTGGGGGACTTCGCGGCGATCAACCGGCTCAACAAGGTGGACCCGCGCACGGACGCGCCAGTGTCCATCCTGGGCCAGAACAACCGTGTGCTCACGGACGAGTCCTCCGGGATCGTCGTGTCCGACACGGGGCGGTTGATCGCGCTGATCGGCGTGGCGGACATCGTGGTCGTGGACACCCCGGATGCCCTGCTGGTCACCACGGCCGAGCACGCGCAACGGGTCAAGAACGCGGTGGACTCCCTCAAGCGCAACGGCGACACGGACGTCCTGTGAGCCCCGCCGCCGCCCGCGCTGAATCACCGCGCGGGGTCCCGGCGGTACTGTGACACACATGTTGGATCTGCCTCTGCCGTCCGCCGACGACATCGGACTGCCCCCGGCCATCGGCCCCCTGCTCTCGCACTACCTCCCGGACCTCGTGCGCTTCCGCCGGGACATCCACAAGCACCCGGAACTGTCCTACGAGGAGTACCGCACCACGGACCGGATCGTGCACGCCCTCGAGGCCGCCGGGTTGCACCCCGTGCGCTTCGAACGCACCGGGTGCTACGTGGACGTGGGTCGCGGGCCCGTGATGGTGGGCCTGCGCGCGGACATCGACGCCCTGCCCATCCTCGAGGACACGGGCCTGGACTACGCGTCCGTCAACGAGGGCGTGATGCACGCGTGCGGTCACGACATCCACACCACGGTGATGCTCGGGGTGGCGCGCGTGCTCGCCGACCTGCACCGTTCGTCCCCGTTCGCGGGCACCGTGCGGGTGGTCTTCCAACCCGCCGAGGAGAAACTGCCCGGCGGGGCGCTGACCATCATCAAGCAGGACGTGCTGGCCGGTGTACCGCGGATGTTCGCGTTGCACTGCGAACCCAAGGTGGACGTGGGTCAGGTGGGCACGCGCATCGGTGCGATCACGTCCGCCTCGGACACCATCCGGATCGAGCTGTCCGGGCGCGGCGGGCACACGTCCCGCCCGCACCTGACCGAGGACCTGGTCTACGCGATGAGCCAGATCGCGATCAACGTTCCCGCGGTGCTCTCCCGCCGCGTGGACGTGCGCTCGGGGGTGGCCGTGGTGTGGGGTCAGATCCACGCGGGCGTGGCGCCCAATGCGATCCCCATGTCCGGATTCATGTCCGGGACCATGCGCTGCCTGGACGCGGACGCGTGGTCGCGCGCGGGGGACATGCTGGACGAGGTCGTGGAGCAGGTGGCCGCACCGTACGGCGTGAACGTGGACCTCGAGCACATCCGGGGCGTGCCTCCCGTGGTCAACGGCGAGACCGAGACCACCCTGTTCGAGATCGCCGCGCGCGCCGAGCTGGGGGAGGAGAGCATCCTGCTGGTGGAGCAGTCCATGGGCGGGGAGGACTTCGCGTGGTTCCTGCAGCACGTCCCCGGGGCCATGATGCGCCTGGGTACGCGTGCTCCTGGTGGCCGGACCTACGACCTGCACCAGTCCGACTACGCACCCCAGGAGGAGGCGATCCGCTGCGGTGTGCAGGTCATGGCCTCCACGGCGTTGCGCGCCATCCGGTTGCGCGTGCGCGAGCTCTCGGACGCCATGACGACGCCGGACGCACCGCAGTCCTGACACGCCCGCGGTGAGCGTCCTACGGGGTACTTCCGGGGCTACACTGAGCTGACCTATGATCCGGCTCACTGCACGGGTCACCGCCCGGGGCACGGGCCGGTGGCCCGTGCACTGTGTTCCCGGGTCACGACCCGCATCTGATCCCAGTCCGACCGGAGGACCTCATGACCACTCGACGTTTGCGCACCCTGGGGACGCTTGGCCTGGCCGGGGTCACCGGCCTGGTCCTGGCGGGTTGCGGTGCCGCCCCGGACAACGCCGGCGACAGCAGCGCCCGGGCCTCCGACTTCAAGGGCTGCATCGTCTCCGACGACGGCGGTTTCCAGGACCGTTCCTTCAACCAGAGCTCCTATGAGGGCCTCAAGGCCGCCGAGGAGCACAAGGGCATCCAGATCAGCCAGGCCGAGTCCCAGTCCAAGACGGAGTTCGAGCCCAACCTGACCTCCATGGCGCAGCAGGGCTGCAACCTCACGGTCTCCGTGGGCTTCCTGCTCGCGGACACCACCAAGAAGGTGGCCGAGGCCAACCCGGACAAGCACTTCGCGATCGTGGACGACAACTCGATCAAGGCCGACAACGTCAAGCCGATCGTCTACAACACCGCCCAGGCCGCGTTCCTGGCCGGCTACCTCGCGGCGGGTACCTCCGAGACGGGCAAGGTGGCCACGTACGGCGGCATGGACATCCCCACCGTGACCGTGTTCATGGACGGTTTCGCGGACGGGGTGAAGTACTACAACGAGAAGAACGACGCGGACGTGCAGGTCCTGGGGTGGAACAAGGACTCCCAGAACGGCACGTTCCTGAGCTCGTTCCAGGACTCCTCCAAGGCCAAGACCGTCACCCAGAACCTGATCGGTGAGGGCGCTGACGTGGTGCTGCCGGTCGCGGGTCAGGCGGCCCAGGGCACCGTGGACGCCGTGACCGAGGCCAACCGCAGCGGCAAGGACGTCCGGCTGATCTGGCCCGACACCGACGGTTACGAGACCCTGGACGCCGGCAAGGAGTTCCTGCTGACCTCGGTGCTCAAGGAGATGTCCACCTCGGTCGAGGACGTCGTGACGCAGGCCGCGGACGGCAACTTCGACAACACCCAGTACGTGGGCACGCTCGAGAACGGTGGTGTGGGCCTGGCCCCCTACCACGACCAGCAGGACGAGGTCAGCGAGGACCTCGACAAGCAGGTCCAGCAGCTCAAGCAGGACATCATCGACGGCAAGGTCACGGTGCAGTCCAAGAACGCCCCCACCGCCTGAGCGGGCGGGCCCGGCAGGAGCAGAACAGTGCAGTTGAAACTGACGGACGTCACCAAGAAGTTCGGTGACTTCACCGCCAACAACCGTGTGAACCTCACGGTGGAACCACATCAGATCCACTGTTTGCTCGGTGAGAACGGTGCGGGCAAGTCCACGCTCATGAACGTGCTGTACGGGCTGTACGAGCCCACGTTCGGCACGATCGAGATCGACGGCGCGCCCGTCAGTTTCTCCGGCCCCGGCGATGCCATGGCGGCCGGGATCGGCATGGTGCACCAGCACTTCATGCTGATCCCGGTCTTCACGGTCGCCGAGAACGTGGCCCTGGGTCACGAGAACACGCGCGGGATGTCCCTGGACCTGGAGACCACCCGGGCCCGGATCCGGGAGATCTCCGAACGCTACGGCTTCGCGGTGGACCCGGACGCCGTGGTCGAGGACCTGCCCGTGGGCGTCCAACAGCGGGTCGAGATTATTAAGGCCCTCGTGCGGGACGCCAAGGTGCTGATTCTCGACGAGCCCACGGCCGTGCTGACCCCGCGGGAGACGGACGAGCTGCTCGAGATCATGCGGCAACTGCGGGACAACGGCACGTCCATCGTGTTCATCTCCCACAAGCTACGCGAGGTCCGGGCCGTGTCGGACGTGATCACCGTGATCCGCCGCGGGGAAGTGGTCGGACAGGTGGGCCCTGAGACGTCCACGGATGAGCTCGCGGCGCTCATGGTGGGCCGTGACGTCTCCCTGACCGTGGCCAAGGACACCGCCCACACCACCGGTACCGCGCTCGAGGTGCGCGGGCTCACCGTGGTGGGGGACAACGGCGTCGTCCTGTTGGACGACGTGGAATTCGACGTCGCGCCCGGCGAGATCCTGGCCGTGGCCGGTGTGCAGGGCAACGGCCAGACCGAGCTCACCCAGGCCCTCGTGGGACTCGAGGAGCAGGTGAGCGGTTCCGCGTGCCTGGACGGGCAGGAACTCGTGGGGCTGCGCACCCGGGAGATCCTGGCCAGCGGTGTGGGTTTCGTGCCCGAGGACCGTTCCATGGACGGACTCGTGGGCACCTTCACCGTGGCCGAGAACCTCGTGCTGGACCGCTACCGGGAACGGGAGTTCGCGGCGGGACCGTCCCTGCGCCTCGGTGCGATCAGTGGGCACGCCGGCTCTGAGGTGAACGAGTACGACATCCGCACCGGATCCGTGGACTCTCCCGTGGCCACGCTGTCCGGCGGCAATCAGCAGAAGGTCGTGATCGCCCGCGAGCTCGGGCGGCCCCTCAAACTGTTCGTGGCGTCCCAGCCCACGCGCGGCGTGGACGTGGGATCCATCGAGTTCATCCACAAGCGCATCGTGGCCGAGCGGGACAAGGGCACCGCGGTGCTCATCGTGTCCACCGAACTGGACGAGATCTACGCACTCGCGGACCGCATCGCGGTGTTCTTCCACGGTCGCCTCATGGGTATCGTGGGCCCGGACACCCCGCGCGAGGCCCTTGGGCGCATGATGGCCGGTGAGCCCGCGGACAGCGTGCTGCCGCCCGCGCCGTGGGATCACTCGCACGACGACGGCGGGTCCGGCGTCGTCGCGCCCGGGCAGACCGCGACGGCCACCCCGGCGGGCAGCTCGGCGGCCGCATCCGCGCCCGTCCCCGCGGACGGTGCTGCTCCCGCGGCCGGCGCGGCTCGCCCGGAGGGAACCACCTCCACCGAGGCCTCCGCCCCCGATCCCGCCCCCGATCCCGCCGACCGAACCACCGACCGACCCGAGGGGAACCGCACGGCATGAGCGCGTCCACCACACCGGCCACCTCCGATCAGGTCTCGGCCCCGCCACCCACCGAACTCTCCGCCGCGGACCCGCGCCGGACCCTGCTGGGCTCCACGCTGCAGTCGGTGCTCGCCGTGGTCGTGGCGCTGATCCTGGGCGGACTGCTGATCGCGGTCACGGACGAGCGGGTCCGCCAGGCCGCGGGGTACTTCTTCGCCCGCCCCGGGGACACGCTCTCCGCGATGTGGCGCGCGGCGTCGAGCGCGTACATCGCCATGTTCTACGGCGCGGTGTACAACCCGAACGGCAGCACGCTCGCGGACCGGCTGTACCCGCTGACCGAGACGCTGACCGTGGCGACCCCCCTGATCCTCGCGGGTCTGGGCGTGGCCCTCGCGTTCCGGGCCGGGCTGTTCAACATCGGCGCGCAGGGGCAGATCCTGATCGGTGCCACGCTCGCGGCGTGGGTCGGTTTCGCGTGGCAGTTGCCCGTGGGACTGCACCTGCTCGCCGTCGTCGTCGCCGGTGCCGCGGGCGGTGCCGTGTGGGGCGGGATCGTGGGACTGATCAAGGCGCGCACGGGCGCGCACGAGGTCATCCTCACGATCATGCTCAACTACGTGGCCCTGAACCTCGTGGCGTGGTTGCTCACGCTGCCGGGGTTTCAGCGCGAGGGCTCGTCCAACCCCATCAGCCCGCCCGTCGCGGACACGGCGATGTTCCCCAAGCTGCTGGGTGACCACTTCCGGTTGCACTGGGGCTTCGTGGTGGCCGTGCTGGCCACCGTGGCCGTGGCGTGGCTGCTCAACCGTTCCACCGTGGGCTTCGAGCTGCGCGCCGTGGGAGCGAACCCCCGCGCCGCGCGTACCGCGGGCATTTCCGTGACCCGCGGGTTCGTTGTCGTCATGCTCCTCGCCGGCCTGCTGGCCGGGCTCGCGGGTACCGCGCAGATCGCCGGTACGGAACACTCGCTGACCTCGGGCGTGGCCGCGTCCTTCGGCTTCGACGCGATCACCGTGGCCCTGCTCGGCCGCTCGCGTCCGTGGGGGACGTTCTTCGCGGGCATCCTCTACGGGGCCTTCCGCGCCGGTGGCGTGACCATGCAGTCCATGACGGGGACCAACATCGACATCGTGCTGGTCGTGCAGTCCCTGATCGTGCTGTTCGTGGCGCTGCCCCCGCTATTCAAGTTCGCTACCCGTCGCTCGCAGGAGGCCGCCGCGTGAGTACCGCTATCACTTCGCAGTCCTCCGGTCCTTCGTCCGGATCTCCGGAGCACGCGCCCGAAGCCGCTCTGGCCACCTCCGCCGCGAACCGCGCCGTGGGTGTGCGGACCCTGCGGCCCGCGATCGGCCTGGGTGTCCTGGCGCTCGTGTCCCTGATCGTCTTCGCGCTGAACGCCTCCGGGCAGAGGGTGGACTTCCGGTTCTCGAATGACGGCGGTGCCATCCGCCTGCCCGACGTCTCCGTGCCCTCCGCCCCCTACGGTTGGGTAGTCACGATCGTGCTCGCCGCCCTCGCGGTGTACGCGGCCGTGCAGGCGCGCAAGCTGCCGCGCTGGGCGGTGATCGTGGCCGGTTTCTTCTTCGTGACCGGGTTCCTGGTGTGGATCGTGGGCACCGCCCAGACGCCCAGCATCTCCATCACGGCGTTGCTCGCCGGGTCCGTGGCACTCGCCACACCGCTCGTGTTCGGTTCCTTGGGCGGTCTGCTGTGTGAGCGCTCGGGCGTGGTGAACATCGCGATCGAGGCCCAGCTGCTCTTCGGTGCGTTCTCCGCCGCGGTCGCCGGGACCGTGGCCGGCAACCCCTGGGTGGGTCTGCTCGCGGCGATGCTGGGAGCGGTGCTGGTCGCCGCCGTGCTCGCGCTGTTCGCGATCCGCTACCGCGTGAACCAGGTGATCGTGGGCGTGGTGCTCAACGTGCTCGTCTCCGGCCTGACCGGGTTCCTCTTCGCGACCGTGCTCGAGCCCAACGCCGCGTCCTTCAACGCACCGGACCGCTTGCCGCACGTGCGCATTCCGGTCCTCGCCGAGATCCCCGTGGTGGGTCCCGTGCTGTTCGACCAGTCGGTGATCGGCTACATCATGTACCTCGCGGTGATCGTGGTGTGGTTCGCGCTGTACCGGACCCGATGGGGTCTGCGTACCCGCGCGGTGGGGGAGCATCCCAAGGCCGCGGACACCCTGGGTGTCTCGGTGAATGCGCTGCGCGTGCGCAACGTGTTGTTGGGCGGTGCCGTGGCCGGTCTGGGCGGGGCGTTCTACACGCTCGTCTCGGTCTCCGCGTTCACGCGCGATATGACCGCGGGCGCCGGGTACATCGCCCTGGCCGCGCTGATCTTCGGCCGCTGGAACCCCGTGGGTGCGCTGCTCGCGTCCCTGCTGTTCGGTTTCGCATCCAACCTGGAATCCATCCTGTCCTTCCTGGGCACCCCTGTGCCCAGCCAGTTCCTGGCCATGCTGCCGTACGTGGTCACGATCCTCGCGGTGGCGGGTCTCGTGGGCCGTTCCCGCGGTCCGGCCGCCTCGGGCGAGCCGTACACCAAGGAATGACGCGCACCACGGTACGACGACGCCGGCGCATGCGCCGCTCGCATGGCCACGCGGCGTCGTCGACCGGTGGTGAAAACGCGAGACCGAGCAGTTCCGGAACCGAGCAATCCTGACGTTCGAGCGACGAGGAGAGGCAACGATCATGAGTGGCACCCGCAACCCGGTGGACGAGGCCACGTGGCGCGAACTGCAGCGTGCCGCCACGGACGCCCTGGCCCACTCCTACTCGCCGTACTCCCGATACCCGGTGGGGGCGGCCGCACTCGTGGATGACGGCCGCGTGGTCACGGGCGCGAACATCGAGAACGCGTCCTACGGGGTGACCCTGTGCGCCGAGTGCTCCATGGTGAGCGCGCTGTTCATGTCCGGCGGGGGCAAGCTCGTGGCGTTCGTGTGCGTGGACGGTCACGGAGAGGTGCTCATGCCGTGCGGGCGCTGCCGGCAGCTGCTCTACGAACACCGGGCCCCGGGGATGGAACTGCTCACGGTCAGCGGGGTCCGCACCATGGACCAGGTGCTCCCGGACGCTTTCGGGCCGGAGAACCTGTAACCGGGGCGGAGCGACGTCGAGCCCGTCACGGACCGGCGCACGGGCCCGGTCCCCGGTATCGGCGGAGCCCGCGCCACCTATACTTTGCAGGAAACCAAGCCCGGCTCTGAAAGGGAAACGAACACGTGGGTCTGAGAGATCTGTTCCGCAGCAAGAAGAACGACACCCCGACACCCCAGCCGGCTCCCGGCGCCCGCCCCGTCGACCCTGCGGCCGCTCCCCAGAGTGCGCAGGGCGCTCCCGAGGCACCGCAGCAGGCGCAGGAGAACGCGCCGCGTCGTCATGATCCGAACGCAGTCGCCCTGCCGGAGTCCGGTGCGCTGCGCAACCTCGTGGAGCTGTTGCTGTCCCGCGGCGCGGACCGTGCGCGGCTGACCCTCGTGCAGTCGGGCAACATCATGACGCACCAGACCCGCCAGGCCGTCGGGGACGCCCAGGACGAGGTCGAGAACGGCACCGTGGACCAGGGCTCGCCGCTGTTCGACGACGTCGCGGATCTCTACACCCAGGCCATGAACACCCCCGTGGGGCCGTGGCGTCAGCTGGACCTGATCGCCGCCAACCCGCACGACGGGCAGCGCGAGATCACCGTGACCTACGACTTCCCCAACGGAGAGTCCCGCACGGAGCAGTACGTGCACGGCGCCCCGGCGGAGGCGTCGCAGCATGACCCGGTGGCCGGGGCCCCCGTCGTCAACGGCGCGCTCGCCCAGGACTCCCGGCCCGCCGCCGGGACGGTCCCGGCCGACACCGCTCAGGTCGACGACGACGCCGTGCGGATGGTGCCCGAGCATGGGCCGAGCGAACCCGCCGAGAACGGCGAGGTGCTCACGGCCGGTCACGCGGCCCCCGTGGTCGCCGAGGACACCGACCCCGCGCCCGTTGTGGAGCACGAGCAGTCCGAGCCCGCGGCCCCGGTCGTGCAGGACGAGTCCCTTGAAACGCCCGCGGTGGTCGATCGGGATGCCGCCGAGCTCACGGCGCAGCAGGAAGAGGCCGAGCAGCTCCAGCGGTCGGAGCCGCTCGACGAGCGGGGACAGTTCGAGCAGCGGGAGTCGGCCCTCGCCGCCGAGCCCGTCGCGCAGACCACCGAGGATCGTCCCGAGGTGATCGACGCGACCGAGGAACGGGCCACCGAGACCGATGAGTCCAGCCCCGAGGACCTCCCGGCCCACGTGGACGAGTCCGAGTTCGGCATGGAACCCGCCGAGAACCTCGTGCCCGCCGCCTCTGCGCAGGACACCGAGGACGACCCCGCGAGCGCACCGCAGGTCGCGCTCGCCACGGACGTGGCGCCGTCGTACCGCGGGGCCGAGCCGGAGCAGGGACTCGACCCGGACGCGTTGGCCCCGGGCAACCTCGCGCTGACCACGGGTGACGTGGTCTCCCGCTTGGCGGACGCGCAGCGGCACCTGTTCGATTCCGAGGGCACCGCGCGGGACGTCTCCACCGTGCTGATCCGCGTGCGCGCCCTGGGCACCTATTACGACGCCCTGACCCACGTGCGCCTCAACGGGTTCTGGGATCAGCGCCCGACCTTCGAGTTGGTCCCCGAGGACCTGCTCAAGGTCCAGGAGCTCAAGGACGACTCCTACGTGGAGGGCTCCGGCGCACCGCTGGCCATGATGTTCCGCTTCCGCCCGGGCGTTCCGCCCGAGGTCACGTTCGACTACTCGGACGAGGAGGCCTTCGTTCGTTACGAGCAGCGCCTGCCGGGGCAGAACTACCTCGAGGAGCTGCGGATGTACCCGCGCACCGGCTCCAACATCCCGGAGCACGTGAACGAGGCACTGCAGGACTGGAACTACTGATCCATGACCACGAGAACCACTCCCGAGGCCCCCGACCGCACCACGGACGGGGGCCTCGGGCCACACCGCCGGATCTGCCTGCACGATCACCTGGACGGCGCGCTGCGACCGGCCACGATCATCGACCTCGCCGCAGGTTTCGGCCATGAGCTGCCCGCCACGGACCCCGCCGCGCTCGGTCGCTGGTTCCGGGACAGCGCGAACTCGGGCAGTCTGGAGCGATATCTCGAGACCTTCACGCACACCGTGGCCGTGACCCAGACCGCGGACGCGCTGCGCCGGGTGGCCCGCGAGTACGTCGCGGACTGCGCGGCGGACGGGATCGTGCACGCGGAAGTGCGCTGGGCCCCGGAACAGCACGTGGCCGGTGGGCTCACGCTCGACGCCGCCGTGGATGCCGTGCAGGCCGGTCTCGCCGAGGGCGTGGCCGAGGTCAAGGCCGCGGGCGGTCACCTCTCAGTCGTGCAGATCCTGTGCGCCATGCGCCACCTGGACCGCTCTCTCGAGATCGCCGAGCTCGTGGTGCGCCGCGTGCGTGCCGCGGCGTCCGATCACGCGGTCTCCGACCACGCGGCGTCTGACACCACGACGTCGCACGGGGGCGTCCCCGGCGAACCTGCACCCGGGTCGGTGGTCGCGTTCGACCTCGCCGGACCCGAGCGCGGTTTCCCGGCGTCGGACCACCAATCGGCCCTCGACCTACTCGCGGAGAACTTCATCCCCGTGACGCTGCATGCGGGTGAAGCGGACGGTGCGGAGTCCATGGCGGATGCGCTCACCGCCGGGCGCGCCCTGCGCCTGGGTCACGGCGTGCAGTTGCTCAACGAGGACCCCGACGCGCGGTCGCCGCTGTCCCGGTGGATCCGCGACCGCAGGATCGCGCTGGAGGTCTGCCCGTGCTCCAACCTGCAGACCGGTGCGAGCGCGGTGTGGGGGGACGACATCGCCCATCACCCGGCCACCCGGTTTCTGCGGCACGGCTTCGCGGTCACGATCTCCCCGGATAACCGGCTTATGAGCGACACCTCCGTGGGCAACGAGCTCGAGCTGTTGCGTGAGCAGGCGGGGTGGGACGAGGCCGATCTGGTCGCGGTGCAGCGCAACGCGGCCCGCGCGGCGTTCGTGCCGCGGGCCTATCAGGAATGGCTCGAACGCCACGTGACGGGTGAGGACGCATGACGGCGCCCGAGGAACCGACACGAGAGGCGCCCGCGGGGTCTGTGACCCCGCACGATGAGTCGGCGCAGAAAGCCAGGACGGGAAACATGACCGCCCATGACCCGGTGGCGCCGGACCGAGGCTCCGCACCGGGCGCGGAGTTCGAGCGGCTGCTCGCCGTCATGGACCGCTTGCGTTCGCCGGGCGGGTGCCCGTGGGATGCCGCCCAGACCCACGAGTCGCTGCTGCGCTACCTCGTGGAGGAGAGTTACGAGGTCGTGGAGGCGGTCGAGGCGCTCGAGCCGTCCGAGCGGCGTCGTACCGAGCTCGTGGAGGAACTCGGGGACGTGCTGCTGCAGGTCGTCTTCCACTCGCGCATCGGCCAGGAACACCCCGACGGGCAGCGCTTCGACATCTCGGACGTGCTGGCCGCGGTCACGGACAAGCTCGTGCGGCGCCACCCCGCGGTGTTCCCACCGGGCGACGACGCCGCGGCGCGCCAGGCCGCGGGGACGACCGCTGCGACTGCGGGCGCTGTGAAGGCGACCGCTGCGGACAGCACCGTTGTCGAGGGCACCACCCTGGACAGTGCCAGCCCAGGCGGCACTGGCTCGGATGTCACGGGCGCGAGCGGCGTCGTCGGCAACGGGACACCGAGCGATGCGGAACTCGCCGCACGCTGGGACGCCGTGAAACGCCGCGAGAAACCCCAGCGCACGCGGATCTTCGACGGCATCCCGCCGGCGCTGCCCGCGCTCGCGTACGCCGAGAAGGCCCTGTCCAAGGCGCGCCGGCACGGCGTGGCCGGGCTCCCGGAACCGCGCCCCGAGTCGGACGAGCAGGACCGGCAGGCGGAGGAGGACGCGCTGGGGGAGGAGTTGTTCCGCCGCGTGCAGGACAGCTCCGCGCGCGGCCTCGACGCGGAGCGCGCATTGCGGACGGCGGTGCGACGGTTCGTGCGTGACCACGACGCACCTTTATCGCCCGCACCCAGCGACGCTCGGTAGGCTAATGACCGGGGGACCGCCCCACGGGTCGACGACCGACAAGGAGATTTTCATGGCAATGATCATTGCGCTGCAAGCCCGCCAGATTCTGGACTCCCGTGGCAACCCCACGGTCGAGGTTGAGGCACTGCTCGAGGACGGCAGCTTCGGGCGCGCGGCCGTGCCCTCCGGCGCGTCCACCGGTGAGTTCGAGGCCGTGGAGCGCCGCGACGGCGACAAGAAGGTCTTCCTGGGCAAGGGCGTGCTGGACGCCGTCCACGCCGTGGACGAGGAGATCGAGCAGGCCGTGGTGGGCCTGGACGCCTCCGACCAGCGCGCCGTGGATCAGGCCATGTTGGAACTGGACGGTACCGACAACAAGGCCAAGCTGGGCGCCAACGCGATCCTGGGCGCCTCCATGGCGATCGCCCGTGCGGCTGCGAGCTCCGCGGACCTGGAACTGTACAAGTACCTGGGCGGGCCCAACGCGCACGTGCTGCCGGTGCCCATGATGAACATCCTCAACGGCGGTTCCCACGCGGACTCCAACGTGGACATCCAGGAGTTCATGATCGCCCCGATCGGTGCTCCCACGTTCTCCGAGGCCCTGCGCTGGGGCGTGGAGGTCTACCACAGCCTCAAGTCCGTGCTCAAGGACCGCGGGCTGTCCACCGGTCTGGGTGACGAGGGCGGATTCGCCCCGAACCTGGAGTCCAACGCCGCCGCGCTGGACCTGATCCTCGAGGCCATCGAGAAGGCCGGGTACAAGCCCGGTCAGGAGATCGCGCTGGCCCTGGACGTGGCGTCCTCCGAGTTCCACGAGAAGGGTTCCTACACCTTCGAGGGCCAGAAGCGTTCGGCCGAAGACATGTCCCGGTACTACGCCGAGCTGGTCGAGAAGTACCCGCTCGTGTCCATCGAGGACCCCCTGGACGAGAACGACTGGGAGGGCTGGGCAGCGCTCACCGAGCACATCGGGGACAAGGTCCAGCTCGTGGGTGACGACCTCTTCGTGACCAACCCGGAGCGCCTGGGTCGCGGCATCGACGAGCACGTGGCCAACGCCCTGCTCGTGAAGGTCAACCAGATCGGCTCCCTCACCGAGACCTTCGACGCGATCGAGCTCGCCCAGCGCAACGGCTACCGCTGCATGATCTCCCACCGTTCCGGCGAGACCGAGGACACAACGATCGCGGACATCTCCGTGGCCGTGAACGCGGGTCAGATCAAGACCGGTGCCCCGGCGCGTTCCGAGCGCGTGGCGAAGTACAACCAGCTGCTGCGCATCGAGGAGGAGCTCGGCGATTCCGCGACCTACGCCGGCGCTTCCGCGTTCCCCCGCTTCACCGGCAAGTGAGCTGTGCGGCGGCCCCCGTGCCGCCGTGGGTTCCCTGATGACGACGCCGCTCGCCCCGTTCCCGGGGCCGGGCGGCGTCGTGCTGCGGGTAGACTGACCGAGCACGAACCACCCACGTCACCCGGGAGGCACCCATGGTCGGACCCCGCCCGCGGATCCCCCGTATGGGCCCCGAACCCGCTGACGACACCCCGCGCGAACCGCGCGGCGGGCGCTCGCGGGACGCTCGGCGCAACCCTCCGCGGGACACGCAACGGTCCGCGAAACGGGACTCGCTGAGGGACACCCCCTCCCAGGACAGCGCTGGCGGCTCGTCGACGCTCGCGGCCCCCACACCCGCCCACTCGTTCAACGGGCGCCTCGTGGCCCTGATCGTGGTGGCCACGCTCATCGTGTTCCTGGCCGCGCCCACCACCAAGATCTTCTTCGACCAGCGCGCGCAGATCTCCGCGCTGCAGCAGAGCATCGCCCACGAACAAGAGCGACAACAGCAGCTCAAGCACGAGGAACAACTGTGGGGGGACGACTCCTACGTGGAGCAACAAGCGCGTGAGCGGATGTCCTACGTGATGCCGGGGGAGAACGCCTACCTGGTGCTCGGCGCGCAACCGGGCGTGCGCCAGAGCGTCGAATCCTCCGCCGAGCAGGTCGAGGCTAGCAAGCCGGCGTGGGCGGACGGGCTGTGGCAGTCCGTGGTGGACTCCGCGTACCCGCCCGAACAGATCACCCTTGAACCGCAGACCCGAGGAAGTGGCAATCAGTGACCGCAGCGGCCCATGAACACCGCCCGTCCGTGACCGATCAGGACCGCACCGTGGTGGGACACCAGCTGGGTCGGCCCCCGCGGGACGTCGTGGAGATCGCGGCGCGCTGCGTGTGCGGGAACCCGCTGGTCGTGGCCACGGCCCCCCGGTTGAGCAACGGTTCCCCGTTCCCCACGGTCTTCTACCTCACGCACCCCGTGATCACGTCCGCGGTGTCCCGGCTCGAGGCCGAGGGCACCATGTACGGCATGTCCGACCGGATCACCGAGGACCCGGAACTCGCCGAGCGGTACCGGGCCGCGCACGAGCACTACCTGGAGCAGCGGCGCCGGATCGGGGAGGAAGCGGGGATCGGCGAGGTTCCCGAGATCGAGGGGATCTCCGCGGGCGGCATGCCCACGCGTGTGAAGTGCCTGCACGTGCTCGTGGGGCACAGCCTCGCGGCCGGTCCGGGGGTGAACCCCCTGGGGGACGAGACTCTCGAGCTGATCTCCGACACCTGGTCCCGGGACCGCTGCGCATGCGATCCCGCGTGGCGCAGCGCGGACTGACCCTCGTATGGCGTTCGTCCCGGTGGGGTGACGTTCTCGAGGGGCGGTCCGATCATGACTGCCCCGATCACTCATGCGCGATCATGCGTGTGCCGTGACCACCGCGGGCATGGGCGGTGGCGCGTTCGCTGGTCAGAGTCCCGGGTCGGGGTCCACGGCGCGCAGCGCCACGTCCACACCGCCGCGCGCGGACTGCCACAAGAACCACCCGAGCAACGTGAGCGTCCCCGCCGCGCGCCGGAGCCACGTGCGCGCGGCCGCGGTTCAGAACGACCCCAGCCCCGTGCCACGGCACCACGATGCCCGCCGCGGCCACGAGCAACCACGAGACCAATTCGCCGTCGGGCCTGCGGCGCGGATCGCGCTCCGCCGTTCATACCAGCCATGTGAACCGCATGAGCAGCAGGGTGGAACCGGTGGCCACGAGCGGCAGGATCGAGTCCAGGCCCACTCCCAGTACGGAGATGGGCGATACGGTTTCCTTGGACACGTGCGTGTCGAACGCGTCCGGGGTCAGCGGGGCGCCAGCGACGGCGGCCAGGTACGTGCCGATGTTGCCCACGAAGGACAAGAGCATGAAGGCGGTGAGCGCACCGTGGTGCCGTTCGGTGTGGCGCAGTTTGAGCTACGTCAGGGCCAGCAGGGACCCGCCGTACAGCAGCGCGGCGATCAACAACAGGGGCCGGACCACGGCGTCCACTGAGAAGCGGGTGCCGAACAACAACCACGGGACGTCCACGGACTCGCCGCCACCGAGCACCGCCAGCAGCCCGGCCGGCACCGCGGCCAGTGGGGCACATAGGGCGGCGCCGCGGCGCACGGGCGCCGCGCGCTGTGCCGGGAGCACTCCCGCGAGCACCACGACGGCGACCACCGCGATCGGGACCAGGAACGTGAGGGCGAAGAGCATCAGCCGAGCACCCCCTCTGCAACCTGGCGGGCGATCTGCAGCGGAGCGAACTCGAGCGATGCCGCGAGACCCACGAACACGGACGCGGCCGCGGTGATCACGGTGGGCACCAGCAGGCTGGCCGGTTCCCGCATCACGACGGTCGCACCGGGCTGCGCGGCCGTGCTGCCGCCGGACGTCGCAGGGGAAGCATCCTGGTCAGCGGGGTCGCGGAACCACATGTGGTAGACCGCCGGCAGGAAATACATGGCGTTGAGCAGAGACGAGGCGATCAGCACGCCCACGACCCAGGGGTGTTCCGACTCCAGGGCACCCAGGCCCAGCATCCACTTGGACACGAAACCGGCGGTCACGGGCAGACCGATCATGCCGAAAGCGCCCACGGTGAAGGCCGCGGAGGTCCACGGCATGCGCCGACCCAGACCGTGCATCTGCGAAAGCTTGGTGATGCCCAGGGCCTCGGCGAACAGTCCCGCGCAGAAGAACAGGGCGATCTTCATGAGTCCCTGGTGCACCAGGTGCACCACACCGCGCGTGGTCCCCGCGAGCGTGACCAGGGAGATCCCGACCACCACGTAGCTGACGTGCGAGACGGTGGAGTACGCGAGCCGCTTCTTGAGGTCCTCCTGGCGCAGGGCCTGGTAGGAGCCGTACAGGATGGTTAAGCACGCAACGATCAGCAACGGGGTGAGCACGCCCAGTTCCGAGGCCACGTGGATCCCGTACACGTCGTCCACCACACGCACGATCCCGGCGGTCAGCGCGATCTCCACGATGAGCATGGCCGCGAAGGACCATTCCGGGGACCACCCCAGCCGCGCGTCACCGAGCGAGACGGCCAGCGCCCCGGTCAGGATGAAACCGATCATGCCCACGATCAGCAGGGGCCGTAGCCACCGGCCGGTCAGCCGGTCCAGGGGCACCCCGGCGCTGCGCAGCAGGATGAGCGCGCCTGCCAGCACAGCCCCGGACTGAAACGCACCGCCGGAGTCCGAGCTGCCCAGCCGCAGCCACACGAGGATCATGAGCACCCCCCAGACCCAGGAAGGACATGGCCTGCACGCTGCGCGCGGGGGAGCACGGTGGCCGCGGTGGTCGCGAGCACGGCGACGCCGAGGGCCACGTCGAGGGCGATGAGTTCGGTCACGGGGCGGGCCGCCTCGGGTCCGCGGTGCCGGGCGCGCTGGGCTCATCTGCCGTGCCCGCGGTGAAGAACAACACTCCGCACACGATCAGGACGGCGCTGAGGCCGGTGATCATGCGCCGTCACCGCCTCCAAGCGGCGCGGGGCTCGTCCTCGCGCCCCGAGCGGCACCGGGGGGGTGCGCGCCGCGGTCAGTCGGACGACGGCCGTGAGCGAGGCCAGCCCGATCAGCACCACGGCCACGTCCGGGAATCGCGACGACGCCGCGGGCCCAGCAGCACGGTCAGCAGCGCCACGAGCGCGGCGCCGGTGGTACCGCTCAGCAGCAGCGACAACAGCCAGCGGTCGGTGACGGGGCGGCGGGCCGTGACCACGAACGCGACCACGACATCAACCAGGAGCACCACGAAGACCGCGGTGAGCAGGATCTCGAACACATCGGCTCCTCGGATCGCGGGTCACGGGCTGCGCAGGTGATTTACGGGGGAGGGGGCGGAAGTGCCCCGCGACGCGGGTAAATTGGTGCCGGGCCGGTCAACCGGCACGCTCCCACCGAACCGAGGATCCATCACCCATGCGCGTTGCGGCCATCGACTGCGGTACGAACTCCATCCGTCTGCTCATCGCGGACGTGAAGGACAAGGACGGCCACCTCGAGCTCAAGGACAGGGTGCGCGAGATGCGCATCGTGCGCCTGGGCCAGGGTGTGGACGCCACCGGCTGGCTCGCCGAGGCCGCCCTGGAGCGGACCTTCGCCGCCGCCGAGGAGTACGCCCGGCTCATCACCAAGCACAAGGTGGACGCCGTCCGGTTCGTGGCCACGTCCGCCACGCGCGACGCCGGCAACCGGCAGGTCTTCGTGGACGGGATCAGGTCCCGCCTGGGGGTGACCCCGGAGGTCGTGAGCGGTGACGAGGAAGCGGCGTTGTCATTCCGCGGCGCGCTCAATGCGGCCGCGGGCCTGACCCCGGATGACCGCGTGCTCGTGGTGGACCTGGGCGGTGGTTCCACCGAGTGCGTCCTGGGCTCCCCGGATCACGTGATCGCCGCCCGCAGCGTGGACGTGGGGTGCGTGCGCATGACCGAACGCCACCTGGGGTCCAACCCGCCCACCGAGGAACAGCAACGTCTCGTGCTGCGGGACGTGGACGAGGCCATGGACACCGTGGCCCGCACCGTACCGCTCGAACTGACCACCCGGCTCGTTGGTGTCGCCGGGACGGTCACCACGGTCAGTGCCATGGCCATGGGTCTGAGCCGCTACGACGAGGACCGGATCAACGGCAGCGTCCTGGGCAGCGACGTCGTTATCCGGGCGTGCCGGGACCTGACCGGGATGACGCGGGAGGAACGCGCCGAGCTCGGGTTCATGCACGAGGGCCGCGTGGACGTCATCGGGGCGGGTGCGCTCGTGTGGCGCCGGATCATCGAACGTGTCTCGGACGCGACCAACGGGCGCGTCAGCACCGTGACCGCGAGCGAACACGATATTTTGGACGGAATCGCCCTGTCCCTCGCGGCCTGAGATCACGGGCCAGTCGCCGTCGCACCCCGGCACACCACCTGCGGGCGCGCGGGGGAGCGGACGCCCGCGCCGGCACCCGGTGTGGACGGGCCCGGAGCGGAAGCGAGCCGGAGTGGACGGGTCAGCGGGCGACGTCGTCGTGACGCCGGGCGGGGGTCCGGTACATCGGCCGCCGGGAGCGGTCGAAGACGCGCGTGCAGCGCGGGAAAGCAGAGGCATCATGGGACGGCTGAGAACACGCTGCGCGCTGTCACTCGCCGCGGTGGGCCTGCTGCTCGGCGGGACCGGTGTCGCCCCGGCGCTCGCGGTGGAACCCATGCCTGCGCCGTCGGTGCCCGTGGAGACCCCCGTGGCACCGCCCCCGAACGGCAAGGTCCCCGTGGAGCCGGTGGACGTGCGCAAGGAGGAGTACTGGCTGGACGACTACGGCGTGCGGGACGCGTGGAAGTCCTCGACCGGCAAGGGCGTGAAGATCGCCGTGATCGACACCGGCGTAGACGGCTCCCACCAGGATCTGCGGGGCGCGGTCGGTGAGGGGACGGACGTCTCGGGCGTGGGCCGCGCGAACGGTCAGGAGGGCCTGGGCGCGGAACCCGAACACGGGACCCTGGTGGCCTCGCTCGCCGCGGGACGCGGTCACGGATCCGAGAACCCGGACGGTCCGGGTGGCACGCGGGGCATCATCGGCGTGGCCCCGGAGGCGGAGATCCTGCCCGTGTCCCTGTGGGTGGGCAGCGAACACCCCGGCGCCCGCGACATCGACGAACAGATCCCGGACGCCGTGCGTTGGGCCGTGGACCACGGCGCGAACGTGATCAACATGTCCCTGGGCTCGAACGCCACGGGCTGGCCCCCCGCATGGGACTCGGCGTTCGCGTACGCGGAGGAGAAGGGTGTTCTCGTGGTCGCGGCGGCGGGCAACCGGGGATCGGGGCTCAACCAGGTGGGGGCGCCCGCCACGATTCCGGGGGTGCTGTCCGTGGGCGGCGTGGACCGGTCGCGCACGGCGAGTTGGGACTCGTCCTCCCAGGGCATCTCGATCGCGGTGGCCGGGCCCAGCGAGGAGATGGTGGGTGCGATCCCGGGGGACGGCTACGCCCGGTGGTCCGGGACCTCCGCCACTGTGCCCCTCGTGGCCGGGACAGCGGCGCTGATCAAGCAGAAGCACCCCGACCTCACGGCCGCTGGGATCGCCCAGCGGATCGTGGACACCGCGCACGACGCGGGAGCGCATGGCAAGGACCCGCTCTACGGGTATGGGATCCTGGATGTACGCGCGGCCGTAGAGGACGACGTCCGGATCTCCGACACCAATCCCCTGGGCAGCGTGCGGCAATGGATTGCGCAGAACCGCCCGCCCTCGCAGACACCCACCCCGAGCAGCTCCCCGACCCCGCCCGCGCCGGACACGCGGCAGGTGACCGGGGAGGCCACCCCGCCCGTGGCGCAGGCACCCCTCAACGAGACCGGCGCGCTACCCGTGGTGATCCTCGTCAGCTTCGGGGTGATCGTCGCGGGCCTCACCGTAGCCGCGGTCCTGCACATCCGCAGGCTCTCGCGCTGATTTCACGATCAACTCACCGGGCCGCTGACACCGCGTCGGCAAAACCGTGCCACGGTGAGTAAACTTTCGGGTATGGCTTTCAATCAACTTGCTAAGGACCGTTCGCGCCTTCTCATCGTGGGTGGCGGTTACGTCGGTTTCACACTGGCGCAGAAGCTGCAGACCCGCATTAAGGAGTCCGGCGGCGTGGTCACGGTGGTGGACCCCAACCCGTACATGACCTACCTCCCGTTCCTGCCCGAGGTCTCGGCCGGCAACATCGAGGCGCGCTCCGCCGTGATCCCGCACCGTCAGCACCTGGCCGACTGCGAGTTGATCACCGGCCGCGTGGAGAGCATCGACCACGCCAACCGTACGGTCACCGTCCACGGCATCGACGAGGGCCCCGAGTTCGAGCTCACGTACGACGAGATCGTGCTCGCCGGCGGTTCCAACACCCGCACGTTCCCCATCCCGGGGCTCGCGGACAAGGCCATCGGCATGAAGACCATCGAAGAGGCCGTGTCCGTGCGCAACTGGGTGCTCGAGCGCATCGAGGTGGCTTCCCTCACCAACGACGAGGACGAGAAGCGCAAGGCGCTGACCTTCATCGTGGTGGGCGGCGGCTACGCCGGTTCCGAGACCATCGCCGAGCTCGAGGACATGGCGCGTTCGGCCGTGCAGCGCAACGACCTCCTGAAGGTCTCGGACCTGCGCTTCGTGCTGGTCGAGGCCATGGGCCGGATCATGCCCGAGGTCTCCGAGGATCGTGCCGAGAAGGTCGTGGCCGAGATGCGTGCCCGCGGCATCGAGGTGCTGCTGAACACGTCCCTGTCCGAGGTGGACGGTGACCTGGTCAAGCTCATCAACATGCAGGACAAGTCCCCGGCCGGCGAGATGGCCACGGACACCCTGATCTGGACGGCCGGCGTGCAGGCTGCGTCCTTCGCCAAGAACAGCGACCTGCCCATCGACGACCGCGGACGCGTGCGCGTGGGCGCGGACCTGCGCGTGACCGGCGACGACGGGCCCTTCGAGGGTGCCTGGGCCGCCGGTGACATCGCCGCCGTCCCGGATCTCACGGGCGCCGGCCCCGGCGGGTTCTGCGTCCCCAACGCGCAGCACGCCGTGCGCCAGGCCGCGACCATGGCCAAGAACATCATGGCCGCGCACAAGGGCGAGCCGCTCGAGGACTACTATCACGAGAACCTCGGGTCCGTGGCGGGTCTGGGTCTGTACAAGGGTGCCGCCACCATCCGCGGCATCGACCTCGGCGGTCTGCCAGCGTGGGCCATGCACCGCCTCTACCACGGGTACGCGATCCCCACGGTGGAGCGCAAGGTGCGGGTGTTCACGGAGTGGGGAGTGAACCTGCTCTTCGGTCGTGACACCACCCCGCTGCGTCACCTGCGGGACCCCCGCCGTGCCTTCCAGAAGGCCGCGGGCGCGGACGTCCCGGCCGAGAAGGCGAGCCTGTAACACTCCATCGCACCGAGCCGGTGGGCCCGCGCACCCGCGCGGACTCACCGGCTCGGTCACGCCCCCATAGCCCAATCGGCAGAGGCAGCGGACTTAAAATCCGCTCAGTCTGGGTTCGAGTCCCAGTGGGGGCACCGATTCCGCACCCGCGGGGGCCCTGTTCGCTCAGCACAAACTCCCAGGTTCCTGTGACGCGTCAATGTTAGGCTGAACGAACAGCTCGCCCACGCCTCGAAAGGACGTCCCATGGCCGGCGGAAACCCACTGCTACGCGACTTCAACAAGAAGAACGGCACCGCGACCACCCCGGATATCTCCCGCGACCCCCGTTACTCACCCGAGAACCTGGAGAACCTCTACAACGCGCCCGCCGCGGGTCCGGACCGCACCGGACGCATGAGCTACGACGACGTCGTCATGCGCACCTCGCTCGTGCTCGGTTGCGTAATCGTCACGGCCGTGGTGGGTTGGGTCGCCCCGGTGCTCGCGCTGCCGGGCGCCATCGTGGGTCTCGTGCTGGGTCTGGTCAACGCGTTCAAGCGTGAGCCCAGCCCGCTGTTGATCACGCTCTACGCGCTCGCCGAGGGCCTGTTCCTGGGTGGCATCTCCCGCATGTTCGAGGGCGCCTACCCGGGCATCGTGGTCCAGGCGGTGATCGGCACCCTGGCGGTGTTCGTCTCCGTGCTGGTGCTCTACAAGGTGGGCGTGCTGCGCTCCTCCCCGCGCGTGACCAAGTTCTTCATGGTCGCACTGCTGGCCTACGCCCTGTTCGCCCTGGTGAACCTGGGCACGAGCCTGCTGGGCGGCTACAACATGCGCTACGACGCCACGATCTTCGGCATCCCGCTGGGGCTGTTCGTGGGCGCGATCGCCATCCTGCTGGCCGTCTACAGCTTCGTGCTCGACTTCGAGAACATCAGCGACGGCGTCAAGCGCGGTATTCCCAAGAAGGCGGCATGGTCCGCGGCGTTCGGGCTGACCGTGACCCTGATCTGGGCCTACGTGGAGATCCTGCGCGTGCTCTCGATCATCCGCTCCATGAGCGACTGACTCCCATCCCCGCGCGTCGCTCGGGGCCCTCAGGGCCCGGTGACGTACGCCGGAATGAGAAGCGGCGGCCCAGTGGGTCGCCGCTTCTCGCGTTGTGGGGATCGTTCACATGTAGCGGATCTCGAGTTCGCGCGGGGGCAGGTTGATCGCGCGGGCGGGGATGTTATTGCTCGCGGCTCGTCCCACGAACAGCCAGCCCAGGATCTCCTCGTGCTCGTCCAGACCGTAGAACTCGCGCACCACGTCCCGGTCGTAGGGCTCGCGATGGGACCAGACGGTGGCCCATCCCTGCGCGTAGAACGCGGCTTCGAGGATCCCGCGGGCGGCGTACACGTCCCCGCGCTGGTCCTTCTTGGACTGCGGCAGTTCCGGGTGGTGGCGGAAGATGATGGCCAGGGCCACCCCGCCCCGGGACGCCCACTGCAGGCTCCCGCGATACGCGGCCAGGACCCGGATCTTGCGACCCTTCAACCGGGGGACGGGGCCCGAGAGGGCGGGGACGGACGTGAGGCCCGCCATGGCCGCGGCCAGCAGGGACGCGGCCTGCCCGCTCGTCGCAACCACGCGCCAACCCGTGGGGCGCTCGTCGTACTTGGCGCCGGCGGCGGCCCGCAGGATGGCCTCGAGCTCCTCGCGCCGCGGGGCCTCCTGTGTCAGGACGCTCGCGGGGCGGCGTTGGGACAGGACGCGCAGCAGTGTGGTGGACATGACGCCCATTTTGTCACCCTCGGCCCCGCACGCCGGTATCAGCACGTTGCGCGATGGTGTCATGATAAGGGCATGTCATCCAGTGTTACGACGTCCCACGCGGGCTCATCCCCGAACCCCGTGGTCAAACGTCCCCAGTCCGACACGTCCTCCGAACTCGTCACCCAGCACGACGGCGCGTCGCCCCCCTCCACGGGGCCCAGCGCCCCTGACGCGCGGACCATGGTCACGACCCCGGTCCGGATCGCGGCCGCGTGGTCGTGGCGGATCTTGCTCATCATCGCCGGTGTGGGTGTGGTGGGGTGGCTGCTGAGCCACGTGACCACCGTGTTCATCCCGGTGCTGTTGGCCGCGCTGCTCGCGGGGTTGCTCTCGCCGGCCGTCCGCTGGCTGCGCTCCAAGCACTTCCCGTCCGCGCTGGCCGCGATCACCGTGGAGCTCGGACTGATCCTGGGGGTCCTGGGCCTGTTGGTGCTCGCGGGTCAGCAGATGATCGCCGGTTTCGCACAGCTCTCCGACAGCGCGGTGGCCGGTTTCCAGCAGTTGATCGGAATGCTGGAGGACAGCCCCCTCAACATCTCCACGGACAACATCAACCAGTGGCTCTCGGACATCGGGGCCACGCTGCAGCGCAACTCGGACGCCATCCTCTCCGGCGCGATGACCTTCGGCTCCACGGCGACCAGCATCGTCACGGGCATGATCATCATGCTGTTCGTCCTGCTGTTCTTCCTCATGGACGGCGAGAACATCTGGCTGTTCATGGTCAAACTGTTCCCCCGCCGCGCCCGCCCCGCCGTGAACGGTGCCGGGCGCAAGGGCTGGATCTCGCTCGCGCAGTACGTGCGCATCCAGGTGTTCGTGGCGTTCGTGGACGCCGTGGGTATCGGGCTTGGTGCGTTCCTGCTGGGTGTGCCGCTGGCGCTGCCGATCGGTGTGTTGGTGTTCCTGGCGTCCTTCATCCCCATCGTGGGTGCCGTGCTGACCGGTGCGGTGGCCGTCCTGGTGGCCCTCGTGGCGATCGGGCCCGGTATCGCGCTCGCCATGCTCGGTGTGGTGCTGCTCGTCCAGCAGGTCGAGTCCAACGTCCTGCAGCCGCTCGTGATGGGCAAGGCCGTGGCCCTGCACCCCGTGGCCGTGTTCCTGGCGGTGGCCGCCGGTAGCGTGCTCTTCGGGATCGCCGGTGCGCTGTTCGCCGTGCCCCTGATGGCCATGCTCAACACGATCATCCGCTACCTCGGCAGCCGCGCCTGGGAGCGGGACGAGGAGATCGCATGGCAGCCCTTCATGTACCCGTGGGAGATCAAGAAGGCAGCCAAGAAGCAGGACCTCACGCGCGAACAGGTCATGGCCCAGCTGCAGCGTTTCCGCGGCAAGCGCCATCGTGAGCGCCAGAACGCGGAGAAGAAGCGCGAGGAGAAGCACAAGAAGGAAACCAAGCACAACGCGTCCATCGAGGCGGACGAGGTGGGTTCGGGGGACTCCCGGAACGTCTAGTCCCGCACGGCGTAATACCATGGAACGCGGCGTCCTCACCCCGGACGCCGCGTTCTGTGTGTCCGCGCCGAGCCTCGAGGTCGTGATCCACCCCGGGTTCGCGCGTTTCGAACGAGCCGCAACGGCCGACTACCACGAAAGAAGTTCTCTGTGGGCCTCACTGATTTGCCCGTCTCGGTGGCCGACGTCCGCCACGCCGCGCATTTGCTCGACGGGGTGATCGAGATGACGCCGCTCGCGCACTCGCGCGCGCTGTCCCGCATGCTCGGTTCCGAGGTGTACCTCAAGTGCGAGAACCTCCAGCGTGCGGGATCGTTCAAGGTCCGCGGTGCGTACGTGCGCATGGCCCAGCTCTCGGACGAGGAGAAGCGACGGGGCGTCGTGGCGGCGTCGGCGGGCAACCACGCCCAGGGTGTGGCGCTCGCGGCGGCCAAACTGGGGATCACGGCGCGGATCTACATGCCCCGCGGAGCGGCGCTGCCAAAGATCGCGGCCACCCAGGACCACGGTGCGGAGGTCGTGCTGCACGGGTCGAACGTGGACCAGGCGCTCGCAGAGGCCCAGCGCTACGCGGATGAGACCGGCGCGGTGTTCGTCCACCCGTTCGATCACCCGGACATCATCGCCGGCCAGGGCACCCTGGGTCTGGAGATCCTCGACCAGCTGCCCACCGTGGACACCGTCATCGCCGGTGTGGGCGGGGGAGGCCTGCTCGCGGGAGTGTCCGTGGCGCTGAAGGCCAAGGCACAGGAGCAGGGCAAGGACATCCGGGTCATCGGGGTGCAGGCGGAGAACGCCGCGGCCTACCCGCCCTCACTCGCCGGGGACGCGATCGTCACGCTGTCCAAGGTCTCCACCATCGCGGACGGCATCGCCGTGGGCCGGCCCGGACAGTTGCCGTTCAACGTGATCCGCCATCTCGCGGACGACGTCGTCACGGTCTCCGAGGACTCGCTCGCCCAGGCGCTGATCTTCATGCTCGAGCGCAACAAGATGGTCGTGGAACCCGCGGGGGCCGTGGGTGTGGCGGCGATCCTCGAGGGGGCGCTCAAGCGCGAGTACCCGGATCTGGGGACCACTGTCGTGCTGCTCTCGGGCGGCAATATCGATCCCATGCTGATGCTCAAGGTGATCCAGCGGGGTCTCTCCGCGGCGGGGCGCTACATGACCATCAAGATGATGCTCACGGACCGCCCCGGTGAGCTCGCCCAGATCTCGCAGATCATCGCGGACATGGACGCCAATGTGACCGGGGTGAATCACACCCGGATCGGGGGCTCGTTGTCCATGGGGGACGTGTCCATCACGATTGACATGGAGACCAAGGGCCACGGGCACTGTGATCACGTGATCGACGCCCTGGAGTCCCACGGCTACCGACCCGTGGTGGTGCACTGAGCGGGAGGTGACCCGCGCGGCGCGCGTGCGTCAGCGGCGTCGTCCGCGCCGGGCCGTGAAGTACGTGACGAACGCGGCCACGAAGGTGGCGAACCACAGGATGTTGCGCAGGCCGCCGGTCGCGTTCAGTGCGGGGTCGTCCTGACCCAGGAAGTGCACGACGATCGCGGCGATCCCCAGCAGCGCGGTGAGGATGATCAGCGGGACCGTCCACGAGTTGGGGGTCCGGTTCCAGTGTGTGACCACGGGGGAAACTCCTAGCGGGGCTCGACGGGGCGTGCTTCGATCCTACGGGCCACACCCGGGCGACTCATGGACCGTGTCGAGCCGCGTAAGACTCCTGGGCCGCATCGGGTCGCGCACGACGAAGACCACCTCGCACGGGCGAGGTGGCCTTCGTGATGAACCGGGGTCGATCAGCGGCTGAAGGGCTTGGCCTTCAGGATCTTCACCGTGATGTCCTTGCCGTTCGGGGCCTTGTAGCTCACGGTGTCACCGACCTTGTGGCCGTTGATCGCGGCACCCATGGGAGAGCGCTCGGAGAAGACCTCGAGGTCCGAACCGCCGGTGAGGTCTTCGGCGACCTCGCGGGAACCCATGAGGAAGGTCATCTCGTCGCCCGCGATCTCCGCGGTCACGACCATGCCGGCCTCGATCACGCCGTCGTCCGCGGGGGCCTCGCCCACCTGGGCGTTCTCGAGCAGCTGGGTCAACTGGGCGATCCGGCCCTCGTTCTTGCCCTGCTCCTCGCGTGCAGCGTGGTAGCCGCCGTTCTCCTTGAGGTCACCCTCGGAACGCGCCTGTTCGATCCGGTCCACGATCTCCTGGCGGTACGGCCCGGAGATGTGGTCAAGCTCTTTCTTGAGCCGGTCGTAGGCTTCCTGGGTGAGCCAGGCTCCCTCATTAGTAGCCACGGTGCCTCCGTTCTCTGGTGTCCGTCGCCCTGACGGACACGTGTAGAAAAACCCCGCCCCGGGGCGAGCCGAGTGGCCCAGCGCGTCCGGGTCGGGGATGTGATCTCTGTCCAGTCTAGTGGAGTCCGCGCCCGCGGCCCAAAGCGCGTGCGGGGTGCGGTGGGTCGTGCAATCAGACGTCATGGTTCCCGTCACGGATGTGGCCGGTCCGAAGCTGCGCGGATGGTCAGTCAGGAATTACCCGACCACCGCGGGAGGCTCAGCCAGCACTCTCCCAGCACGAGTCGACCCCCGCTGTGGTGGCCAGGTTCGTGGTGCGCAGGGGTACCCGGTGGGTGCTCGTGCGGCCGTTGAGTTGGTCGTCCGGCAATTGGCCGATCATGACCTCGGTCCAACCCACCACGGCGTATTGCTCGTTGAGGGCCTGCACCGCGCACGTGACGGTCTGGTCGGGGTCCTTGGTGAGGTCGAAGTCCGCGTACACGTGCGCGGAGTCCGTGATCTGGAAGCTCACGTCCTTGAACACGGGCCGCTGGGAGTTGCCCCACACGATCCACACCACGAACAGCGCCGCCACCAGCGTGGCCGCGGCCGCGATCAGCATCCAGCCACGGGTGCTGGGCCCGCGGCGGGGGGAGCGGGCGACGGCGCGGTGTCCGGTCCCGTAGCGCTGTGCGAGCGCCCGCTGGGTCGCGGAGGTGCCGGGGGCAGTGGCGCCCGTCTCCGGCCGGGAGGTAGGCCGGGGCATGGCAGAACTCATAGCGACCACTGTACCCAGCGCGCGTGTGCGGTTTCTGGGAGGCCGGTCGCCGTGCGGTGCGCGGCAGCCGTGATGGGCACGACAGCTCCGGCGGCACGAGCGGCGTAAGATACCGGGGATTGCATTTTTCCCGCGATGACGTCTTGGAGGCATCCGTTCGGTGACGGATTATTCACAGCTTCGATTGTTGGCCATCCACGCCCACCCGGACGACGAGTCCAGCAAGGGTGCCGCGACCATGGCACATTACGCCCAGCTGGGCGCGCGCGTCATGGTGGCCACGTGCACCGGTGGCGAGCGCGGCTCGATCCTCAACGCTGAGATGGAGGGGGACGTCTGGGCCGAGCGTGACCTGCCCGGGCTGCGTCGTCACGAGATGGCCGCGGCCGCGAAGGCCTTGGGCGTGGAGCACCGGTGGATCGGGTTCACGGACTCCGGTCTGCCCGAGGGGGACCCGCTGCCCCCGCTGCCGTGGGGCTGCTTCGCCCTGCAGCCCCTCGAACGCGCCGCGGCCCCCGTGGTGCAGCTGGTGCGTGAGTTCCGCCCGCACGTGATCCTGAGCTACGACGAGAACGGCGGTTACCCGCACCCGGACCACATCCAGACCCACAACGTGGCCATGGAGGCGTACCAGCGCGCGGGTGATCCGGAGGCTTACCCCGGGACGGGTGAGCCGTGGACCCCGTCCAAGCTGTACTACGACCGCGCGTTCAACGTGGAGCGGTTCATCGCACTGCACGAGGCCCTCGAGGCCCGCGGACTGCAGTCCCCGTACGCCCAGCGCATCGCCGCGATCCAGGAGTCGGACCCGGAGGGTCACCGCCCGCCCATGCCGCGCCACGAGACCACCACCAAGATCGAGTGCGCGCACCAGTTCACCGTCCGGGACGCGGCCCTGAGCAGCCACCGGACCCAGGTGGACCCCAAGAGCCTGTTCTTCGCGGTCTCCGCCGAGACCCAGGCCGAAGTGTGGCCGTGGGAGGATTACACGCTCGCGGACTCCCGCGTGGAGACCTCCCTGCCCGAGACGGATCTGTTCGCGGGCGTCACCGACGCTGCCTCGACCCCCCGGAAATGAGCCTTCCCGTGCCCACGCTGCTGACCGTCCTGACCGCCGCGACGCCGGCCCCGAGTCCGGAGAACACCCTGCGCCCTGGGTTGGACCCCAGCCAGGTCTCGCCGGGCCTCGTGGGCTTCCTCATGACGTTCCTGCTGGCCGCCGCCGTGGTCCTGCTCGTGATGGACTTCAACCGCCGTAACCGGCGACTGCGCTACCGCGCCCAGTACGCCGAGCAGCGCGCCGCGGAGGATCACGTGGGTGGCTACGCGGACGACGCCGCGGCGTCGCCGTCGCGCACGTCCCGCACCGGCGGGTCGAGCGAGGGCGATGTCGCCCGCCCGCCTCGCGCGGGTGACCGCCGGGACGGTCCGCCCCGCGACTGACTGCCACAGGCGCTCCGGCCTGCGCCCGAACCCGACGGGCGCCCCGCTCCTGGGCACGACGCACCACCCGGTGGCGGGCAACCGCGACCAGAGCCGCGCCTCATGACCCTCGAGCCGTGAGCCCCCTGGCTGTCATCCCCGCTCCCGTGTGAGACCGTGGGGTATGTCCAATCGTCTGGCCCACTCCACGAGTCCCTACCTGCTGCAGCACGCGGAGAACCCCGTGGACTGGTGGGAGTTCTGCCCCGAGGCCTTCGAGGAGGCCCACGCGCGGGAGGTGCCTGTCCTGCTGTCCGTGGGCTATGCCGCGTGCCACTGGTGCCATGTGATGGCCCACGAGTCCTTCGAGGACCCGGAGGTGGGGCGCTACCTCAACGAACATTTCGTGGCGATCAAGGTGGACCGCGAACAACGCCCGGACGTGGACTCGATCTACATGGCGGCCACCCAGCTGCTCACTGGTCAGGGCGGCTGGCCCATGACCGCGTTCCTGACCCCGCAGGGCAGGGTGTTCCATGCCGGGACCTACTACCCGCCGCGTCCCGTGCAGGGGAGGCCGTCCTTCATGCAGGTCCTGCGGGCCGTCACCGAGGCCTGGACCGAGCGCCGTGACGAGGTGTTGCGCGGGGCCGAACAGGTCTACGATGCGCTGTCCCGCCACCCCGAACTCGTGGACCGGATGCTCGCCGACGCAGGTCCGTCGGTTGTTCGCATGGAGGGTGGCGAGGCCGCCGAGGACGCCGCGGAACAACTCACGGGAGCCTGGCTCGACGGCCTGGAGGTCGCCCGGGACGCCGCCCACGAGGGCTTCGGAACCGGCGCCAAGTTCCCGCCCTCGCCCACCCTGGACGCCCTCACGCGCATTGCGAGCACTGCGCACCGCGATGCCCTGGCTGGGTATCCTGCGTCGGCGAGCGCGCACGCTGCTTCCGGCCACGACGACGCCGCGGCGCAGCACGCGCGCACCGCACGTGATCTGTTGTGCGCCACGCTCGACGCGATGGTCACGGGGGCGCTGCAGGACCATGTGGGCGGCGGGTTCTTCCGGTACTCGGTGACCCCGGACTGGTCCCTGCCCCACTACGAGAAGATGCTCTATGACAACGCCCAGCTGCTCGGCGTGCTGGCGCGCACCGTGGCGCTGCTGGAACGCACCGGCACGGACGCCACTCGCGCGGCCCGTTACCGCCGGGCCGCAGAGCTGCTGGTCGAGTGGCTCGAACGGGAGGTGATCACCCCCGAGGGCGCGTTCGCCGCATCCCTCGACGCGGACAGTGATCCCGCGTCCGACGAGCCGCATGCCGAACGTGAGGGCGCCTACTACACGTTCTCGGGTCACGCCGGGAGCTCCGCAGGGGGTCGCCCCGCGCCGGCCACGGCGGCTTGGGGTGAGGCGGGTGCGGTCACGGGGATCCTGGACGAGTCCGTACGGCAGGAGCTGTGGCAGCGGCGGATCACGCGCACGGCACCCCACCTGGACGACAAGATCGTCACGGCCTGGAACGGCATGGCGCTCACGGGACTCGCGGACGCGGGTGTGCTGCTGGGGCACCCCGAATGGATCGAGCTGGCCGCCACGGCCGCCGGTTTCCTGTGGGAACGGCACCGAGACTCCGCCACCGGACGCATCACGCGCACGTCACGCGGCGGCGTCGTGGACCCCCACGAGGGCCAGCTCGAGGACTACGCGCGCTTCGGCGCCGGGCTGCTCGCGCTGTACCGGGCCACGGGCGAGACCGCGTGGTACGAGCGCAGCCGCGCGCTCGCCGAGGTCGCCGTGAAGCGTTTTGTGCGCGGGAGTACCGTGCTCGAGTCCGCCGAGGTGGACCCCACCCTCGCGGCGGCCGGGGCCACGGGCCGTGCGGAGCCGTTCGACGACGTCGCCGCGTCCAGTTCCGCGGTGCTCTCCCGGTGGCTCACGGAGCTGTCCCAGCCGACGATCGGTGAGCGCCAGGCCCGGGAGGTGGTCGACGCCGTGACCGCGCCCGCGACCGGGGTGGTCCTCAAGGCATCCACGACGGCCGGGGGCATGGTGTCGGCCGTGCTGGCCGACGAGCACCCCCCGGCCCTGTTGCAGGTCGTGGACGCGAGCGCCGAGCAGTGGCGCGAGACGCTCGACGCGGTCGGTGCGGCACGTATGCTGGATGTCCTGGTCCTGGACGGGAGTGCGGCGCCGTACGGGGTTCCTGCGGCATCGGAACCCGGATACACGGTGTGGTTGTGCCGGGAGGGACGCTGCGAACTTCCCGTCCATTCCGTGCCGGACGTGAGCGCACTCGTCACCCGGATCCGCGCAGAGCGGGGCTGAGCGCACAGGGGCGCTGCGTCGTCGGCATCGCGTGGACGACGCAGACGTCACCGCGCCGAGCGGTCCCCGCACGCCGAGCGCCGTCGGACCTCTGACCGGAGCGTCACACATCGCTCACGCGGCGAACATCGCGAACATGATCGCGATGTAGTGGCAGACGAAGCCGCCGATCGTGCACGCGTGGAAGACCTCGTGGAAGCTGAACGTCGCCGGGAGCAACCGGGGGCGCCTGGTCGCATAACACACCGCACCGGCGATGTAGAACACGCCGCCGCAGATCAGCAGGACGGTCGCGAGGACGTTCACCGCGAAGAACGCCGGGAGGTAGAGCAGGGCCAGGCACCCCATGATCACGTAGAGCGGGGTGTAGAGCCATCGCGGCGCGCTCATCCAGAAGACACGGAAGATCACGAGCAGGGCACCGATCGTCCAGATCACGCCGAGCAGGATCGTGGCGCCCCGCACCGGGAGGAAACTCACGGCCAGGGGCGTGTACGTCCCGGCGATGATCAGGGCGATGTTCGAATGGTCCATCCGCCGCAGCACCGCGTTCATGCGCGCGCCCCAGTAGAAGCGGTGGTATACGGCCGAGGTACCGAACAGCATGATCGCCGTGATGGTGTAGACCAGACATGCGAGACGCAGCTCCACCGTGGGTGCCACGACGATGGCCACCACACCCAGCACCGCGGCCACCGGGCTGAAGCCCGCGTGGATCCACCCGCGCCAGGACGGTTTCTTCTCCACCGTGAGGGGACCGTTACGCGTGTGACGCACGATCGTCACCGGGCCGGGAACGGTGCGCTTCTCGGTGCGTTCGTCTGACATGGTGGACACCACTGCCTCTCATGGGCGCCCCGCGGACACGGAGCTCGGGGGTGCTACTGGATTGGGTCTGCCCTACAGGTAGTTTAGGGGTGTGAATCCGTGTGGACCGGGCCGACTCAGGGGAGGAATGACGCTGTGAAACTTCCCCGTGTCATGTATTCCTTCTACGAACACCGCTTGGCGCGCACCCTCACCGCGGACGAGTTGCCGCATCACGTGGGTGTGCTCGTGGACGGCAACCGCCGGTGGGCGCGCCAGTTCGGGGCCACCACGGAGGAGGGCCACCGGGCGGGCGCGCGCAAGATCGTGGAGTTCCTGCGCTGGTGCCACGAGCTGAACATCCAGGTGGTCACCCTTTACATCCTCTCCACCGAGAACCTCAACCGTCCGCGCGAGGAACTCACGGCCCTGCTGGAGATCATCACCAACCTCATGTGCGAGCTGCAGGAAGAAGGGATCTGCCGGATCCAGCCCGTGGGTGCCCTGGGAACCCTCCCGGAGAAGCTCCAGGAGCAACTGCTGAACAGCGCACAGCGCACGGTGGACAATCCCGGCCCCCACCTGAACATCGCCGTGGGGTACGGGGGGCGGCAGGAGATCGTGGACGCGGTACGCGAGGTGCTCACCGATGCCGACGCCCGCGGTGCGTCGCTCGCGCAAATGGCGCAGGAGCTCAGCGTGGAGGACATCTCCGCACACCTCTACACGCGCGGGCAACCCGATCCCGACCTGCTGATCCGCACCTCCGGCGAACAACGCCTCTCGGGCTTCTTGATGTGGCAGTCCGCATACAGCGAGTTCTACTTCTGCGAAGCGCTGTGGCCGGACTTCCGCCGGGTCGACTTCCTGCGGGCCCTGCGCGATTACGCGCGCCGTCAGCGCCGATTCGGGGGCTGAGCGGGCCCTACCGGTCCCGCTCACGGGCCCGTGGCGGATGTTCACGCGCCGTTCACCGGTGGGGCGCGCCACCCTTGATCGGCCTCCCTAGCGTGAGAGGTGCCGGACACACCGGCCAATGACTCCGCAGGGAAAGGGCCCCATGAGCATCGACACCCCCGTAACCCCCGTCCGATCCGGCGCGCTCGAGGAGGACGGCTCCGCGGCCGGTGTGCGCACGTACGTGATCGACACGTCCGTGCTGCTCTCGGACCCGCGCGCCGTGTTCCGTTTCGCCGAGCACCGCGTGGTGCTGCCCGTGGTGGTGATCACCGAGCTCGAGGCCAAGCGTCACGACCCGGAACTGGGGTACTTCGCGCGCAAGGCGCTGCGGTTGCTGGACGACCTCCGCGTGACCCACGGCGGCCTGGACCGGCCCGTGGACCTCGCGGACGGCGGGTGCCTGCAGGTGGAACTCAACCACGTCGCGGACACGGTGCTGCCCCAGAGTTTCCGGCTGCGGGACAACGATTCACGCATCCTCAGCGTGGCCGCGAACCTCTCCGGCGAGGGTCACGACGTGTGTGTGGTGTCCAAGGACCTGCCCATGCGGCTCAAGGCCTCCGCCCTGGGACTCGCCGCGGAGGAGTACCGCGGTGAGTGGATCGGTGGTGACGACGCGTACACGGGAGTGGCCCATCTGGACGTCGCGGACGACGTCGTCTCCGGCCTCTACGCCGAGGGCCGCACGGAAGTGCCGGGCGCCCGGGAGCTTCCCGTGAACACGGGTCTGGTCCTGCGCTCGTCCGCGGGCAGCGCTCTCGCCCGGACCGAACCGGACGGGCAGGCGCGCCTGGTCGCCGCGGACCGGGACGTGTTCGGGGTGCAGGGACGCTCGGCCGAACAGCGGTTGGCCATCGACCTGCTGACCGACCCCGCCGTGGGCATCGTCTCGCTGGGCGGTCGCGCAGGAACGGGCAAGTCCGCGCTCGCGCTGTGCGCGGGGCTCGACGCCGTTCTGGAACGCCGCGAACACCGCCGGATCATGGTGTTCCGCCCGCTCTACGCGGTGGGTGGCCAGGACCTGGGCCACCTCCCCGGCACGGAGGAGGAGAAGATGAACCCGTGGGGTCAGGCGGTCTTCGACACGCTGTCCTCCGTGGTCTCACCCGCGGTCGTGGACGACGTCGTGGCGCGTGGGATGCTCGAGGTGCTGCCCCTGACCCACATCCGCGGGCGGTCCCTGCACGACGCGTGGGTCATCGTGGACGAGGCGCAGTCGCTCGAACGCAACGTGTTGCTCACCGCCCTGTCCCGGATCGGGCAGAACTCCAAGGTGGTGCTCACCCACGACGTCGCCCAGCGGGACAACCTGCGGGTGGGACGTCACGACGGCATCATGGCCGTGGTCGAGGCGCTCAAGGGTCAGCGGTTGTTCGGGCATGTGAGCCTCACGCGCTCCGAGCGTTCACCCATCGCGGCCCTCGTGACCGACCTGCTCGAGCGCCAGGACGTGTGACCCGACGACGCCGGGCCGGGAGGGCGGCGTCGTCCCCCGCCCGGCCTGGTCGTCCCGAGCCCGCGGCGTCGTCGTCAGGTCCGAACGGGCTGCGCGCCCTGGACACCCGAGAAACGCGGCCCCTGGGGAATCCGCCCGGTGCGGATCGCGGGCGGCGGCTCAGGCTGGGAGCACGGGCCACGGCACGTGACGGGAGACGTCCGTGAGGTTGAAGTCCTGTTGCGTGAACAGGTCGTCCAGTTGGTATTCGTCCACCGCCTCGATCACGAGTCGGTGGCCCTGACCCGCGTACGGTCCGCGCAGCACGTGGGAGTAGACGCAGACGCCGGTCGCGGTGTCCACCGCGATCCGCGTGGGACCCGGGGCGAGCGGGTGGTTCGCGGTCACGGGCCGGTAGCGCACGGTGGGCTCCACGGTCGCGCACCACACCCGGCGTTTGGCGAAGGCCCCGGCCACCACGGAGGACAACTGCGAGGGGCGCTGCTCTGGTAGGTAGGGCGGGGTGGGCGCGGGGCCCACGCATTCCACGGGGTCCAGGATCGCCTGCCAGCGCCCGCCCCCGAAGATCGGGTCCCCGTAGGCGGCCTCGGGGCGGCGGACCACGAGGCCGTCGTCGTCATAGACCGGTGAGACGAGCGCGGGAGGCAGCAACCAGGAGCGGGACGTGTCCGTGACGTAGAAGTCGTCCCGGGAGCGTTCGAGGGACGTACTCGCGTACAGCACGTCGCCCTGCAGTGTCTCCACGCGCACATCGGAGGGCCGGCGCAGCCACACGCGCACGGGGCGGGCGGCGCTGTCCGGATCCTCGCTCACCCAGTACAGCGTGAACCGCACCGTGTCCCAGCGCCACGGGGAGGACCGGCACAGCGCGGCGAAGGACTCCTCGGACACGGTCGATCGGGCGGACCTGTTCTGCCAGGGAGCGATCATGGGCCCAGTCTACGAACCCGTTATCCACACTGCTCGCAATCCGTGACCCGCACCACAGCGGGGTGCCTAGGATGAGTTCATGCTTCAGCCCGACACTACGGGCATCGGCGGGTTCGTGGGGGCGCACCTGCAGGAAGCCACGGTCGGCGCACAGCTGGCCGCGGTGGCATGCGCCCTGGCCGTCATGGTGCTCGCATGCACAGGAGTGTGGCTCGCCGCCACCGACATCCGATACCGCCGCCTGCCGGGGCGGGTGGTGCGCCCGCTGTATCCCGTGACCGCCCTCCTGTTGGGCGCCTCCGCCGTCCTCGCCCACGACACCGTGCGCCTGTGGTGGATGCTGTGGGGTCTGCTCATCATGAAGGGACTCTTCCTGGCCCTGCGGTTGATCAACCCCGCTGGCATGGGAATGGGGGACGTGCGGCTCGCGGGGGTCCTGGGGCTACTCACGGGATTCTCGTCCGTGACCCATACGGTGCTCGCGCTCGCGGCCACGTTCGTGCTGGCCGGGCTGTTCTGCGCCGTACTGCTGATCCTGCGCCGCGCCCGGGCGAGCAGTCGCATCCCCCTGGGGCCGTTCATGATCGTGGGAAGCTTGGGTGTCGTGGCGTTCCTGTGAACGCCGCCCGCGCAGTCGTACCCACCCAGGAGGAGACACCCGTGCCCGTTCCCGAGTTCATCGCCCACCTGCGCCTCAAGATCGATCACGACCTGTTGTGGTTGCCCGGGTGCACCGCCGTGGTCCTGCATGAGGGCCGGGTGCTGCTGGGGCAGCGCGCGGACAACGGGAACTGGGGACTGATCACCGGGATCGTGGAACCGGGGGAGGACCCCGGGGTCGCCGCGCGCCGCGAGTGCCTCGAGGAGACCGGTGTGGAGGTCACGGTGGACGACCTCGTGCGGGTCAAGGCCGGGGACGTCGTCGAATTCCCCAACGGGGACCGCTGCCAGTTCCTGGACCACACCTTCCTGTGCAGTTACGTCTCCGGCGAGGCGCGGGTGGCGGACGACGAGTCCCTCCAGGTGGGGTGGTACCCGGTGGACGAGCTGCCTCCCATGCCGGAGCACCAGGCGGAGCGCCTGCGGGCCGCGCTGGCGTTCACGGGCCGCACGGAATTCGAGTGCTGAGGCTGCACACTCCGCTCGGAGGTGCTCTGATGAGCACGAGATGTTTCTCATCTGATATTTTGGGCACGTGGGGTGGGTCACATCAGCCACTCCCGGGTCTCTGATGGGAGCAGCCATGCAGCAGGACACATCCGCCCAGGACGCCGTGACACTTTCCCAGGCCGTGCTGGGTGAGCTGGACATCCCGGTTCCCGGCTACGACCGTTCCCAGGTCTCGGTCGGGATCGTGCATTTCGGCGTGGGGGGCTTCCATCGCGCGCACCAGGCCATGTACGCGGACCGCCTCATGAACGAGGGCAAGGACCTGGACTGGGGCATCTGCGGCATGGGTGTGCTCCCCGGGGACGCCGCGATGAAGCAGGTCATGGCGGAGCAGGATCACCTCTACACGCTCGTGCTCAAGCACCCGGACGGGACCCTGGAACCGCGGGTCATCGGATCCATCGTGGACTACGTGTTCGCGCCGGCCGAGGCCGAGCAGGCCATGGCGCGGCTCACCGATCCCGCCACGCGCATCGTCTCGCTGACCATCACCGAGGGCGGGTACAACTTCAGCCAGGCCACGGGTGAGTTCGACGCCCAGAACCCGGCGGTGGCCCACGACCTCGAGCAGGCACGGGTCGCCACGCAGGGTGGAGAGGCCGAACCCCCGGCCACGGTCTTCGGACTCGTGGTCGAAGCACTGGCCCGACGGCGCGCCGCGGGTACCCGCCCGTTCACCGTCATGTCCTGCGACAACATCCAGGGCAACGGGGACATGGCCCGCCGCCAGTTCACGGCCTACGCCCGATTGCGTGATCCCGAACTCGCGGAGTGGATCGAGCAGGAGGTGCCGTTCCCCAATTCCATGGTGGACCGGATCACGCCCGTGACCACGGACGAGGACCGCCTCATGGTCGCCGAACGGTTCGGGGTCCGGGACGCGTGGCCCGTGGTCGCGGAACCGTTCGCCCAGTGGGCGCTCGAGGACGCGTTCACCGACGGGCGCCCCGCGTTCGAGGAGGTCGGCGTACAGGTGGTCCCGGACGTGGAGCCGTACGAACTCATGAAGCTGCGCCTGCTCAATGTGAGTCACCAGGCCCTGTGTTACCCCGGATTCCTGGCCGGGTACGAGTACGCGCACGAGGTGTGCCAGGACCCCACGTTCGTCTCCTACCTGCTCGCGTACATGAACCGTGAGGCCACTCCCACGCTGCGACCGGTGGACGGTGTGGACCTGGACGCCTACAAGCACCAGCTGATCGAGCGCTTCGCCAATCCGCACGTGCGGGACACCCTCGCGAGGTTGTGCGCGGAATCCTCCGACCGGATCCCCAAGTGGCTGGTCCCGGTGATCAAGGACAACCTGGCCCACGGTCGCCCGGTCGAGCTCGGTGCCACGATCGTGGCCTCCTGGGCGCGCTACGCGGAGGGCACGGACGAGCACGGAGCACCCATCACCGTGGTGGACGGTCGGAAGGAACGTGTCATGGCGGCCGCGGCCCGGCAGTCCGAGGACGAGCTCGCGTTCGTGCGGGACACGGACCTGTTCGGGGATCTCGCGGACCACGAGGAATTCACCCGGCCCTACCTCGAGGCGCTGCGCAGCTTCCACGAGCGCGGGGCGCGCGCGACGATCGAGGACGCCGTCGCCCGGTTCGCGCGGTAGCCGGAGGACGTGCGAGACCGGTACGGCCTCACGGGTCGGCCCCGGTACCGGCATCGCGCCAGGGCACATGGGGGTGCGCCGGGGTGCCGGCCCGCCGTCTCAGTCCGTCGGTTCCGGCCGCTGCTCCGTGGGGTCCGCCGCGAGCTCGGTCTCGAGGTTCGCGCGAGCGTCCCCGTACCGCTGCCGGAACCGCTGCGCACCGGTGTCGGAGGAGGGGTGCAACCGCCGCCCCACCGAACGCTCCCACTCCGGGAAGGACCCGGTAGCGACCCACGCTGCTTGCCGCGCGGCACCCAGCGCCACGTACTCGCCCGTGTCCGGCACGTCCAACGGCATCCCGAGGGTGTCCGGCAGGACGCTGCACAGCGCCTCGGACTTGGCGCCCCCACCGATCAGCAGGACCCGCTCGACCGCGACGTCCAGCCCGCGCAGCACGCTCAGGCAGTCCGCGAGTGAATTGGCCACGGACAGCACGGCGGCGCGCGCGAGGTTCTCCCGCGTGAGGGACGCGCGCGTCATCCCGTCCAGCCGACCGGTGGCCTTGGGCAGGTTGGGCGTGCGCTCGCCGTCGAAATACGGCAGCAATGTGAGGCCGCCGGCGTCCGACGCGCCGGACGTGGCCAGGCGCGTGAACTCGTCGAGCCCCACGCCCAGCAGCTCCGCCGTGGAGGTCATGACGCGCGCGGCGTTGATCGTGCACAGCAGCGGGAGGAACCGGCCCGTGGCATCCGCGAAGCCCGCCGTCACCCCGCTCGGGTCCCGTGGAGGTTCGGCACTGCACGCGAACACCGTGCCCGAGGTCCCCACGGAGATCGTGACCTCGCCCTCGCCCAGGCCCAGTCCCAGCGCGGCCGCGGCGTTGTCCCCGGCGCCGGGGCCCACGACGACGCCGCTGCCGCAGCCCCACTCCTCACCCAGCGTTCCCGCGGCCTCGCCCGCCGCCAGGACGCGGGGCAGCTGGGGAACGGCCCCGAAGTACTCCTGGAGCAGTTCGGGGCGGTACTGGTCGTGCGCGGCGTCGAAGTACCCCGTGCCGGAGGCGTCCGAGCGATCGGTGACGAACTCACCGCACAGCTGCAGGGTCAACCAGTCGTGGGGGAGCATGACGCGCTCCACCCGTGAGGCGGCCCCGGGGTCGTTCTCCCGCAACCACGCGAGCTTGGACAGCGTCATGGAGGGGACGGGCGCCATGTCCACGCGCTCCATCCACCACTCGGTCCCGTGCTCGGCGAGCATGCGCGCGGCCTGGGCTGCGCTACGGACGTCGTTCCACAGCAGCGCATCGTGGACGGGCTCACCGTGGCGGTCCACGGCGACCATGCCGTGCTGTTGACCGGCCACCGCCACGCCCACCACGTCACCGCGATCCGGGACCCCGGCGTCCCGCCAGGCGGTGCGCAGCGCGGCCAACCATGCCGCGGGGTCCACGCTGGTCCCGTCCGGGTGCGGGGCACTCGCCTGGGCGAGTGTCCGCCCGGTGCGCTCGTCCACCACCACGACCTTGCAGGACTGCGTGGAGGAATCGATGCCAACGACCGTGGTCATGGGGTCCTTTCCGTGGGAACGGGCTGGGTATGGGTGCGGCCGGGTGTCACTCGCCATTGGCCGGATTGGCACGGGGGAGTAGGCCCTCGAGGGCGTCGCGCAGGGCGGCGTCGCACACGAGGTGGTCCACGAGACCGCCCCGGACGGCTGCCAGCACCGCGGGTGCGCGTTCCGCACCCGAGGCCACGGCCACCTTGCGGCGGGCGGCGCGCAGCTGCGCCACGCTCGCGGCGACGATCATCCCGCTCACGGGGGTGTCCAGTTCGTGGCCCTCGGCGTCCAGCAGGTGCCCGGAGACCTCGGCGACGGTGCCCGCGCGCTGGGCGGCGCGAGCGACGTCGTCCGCGATCCGGGGCCACACCGTGGAGGTGTCGGGCGTCCACCCGCCCACGGCCAGCACGGCGACGTCGAGGGAATCTGCGCGCCGTAGCGTCAGTTCAATCTCGCGGGACTTCTTGAGCGAATCGGCCTGTTCCACCACGAGCGGTGCCCATAGCGGCCAGACCGAGCGACAGTGCAGGGACGCGAGCAGCCGTGGCGACTCCGCCGCGCGGTCGTCGGTGCTGAGGGCTCCCGCGAGTTGGATGACGTCGTTGTGCGGCAGCGCGGGTAGGTCATGGACCACGAGCTGCAGGGTACGGGACCACGAGATCCCCAGGACGTCGTCGTCGTGCAGCACGCGCGTGATCTCCCGGGCCACGGCCTTGGCCAGCGCCTCCCGGTCCGCGGGCCACTGCGCGGAACCCACCGTGACGAGGCGTTGCAGCCCCGCGGCGCGCGCAAGGCCCTCGTCCGAGTTCTCGAGCGGGACCGCGATCTCGATCCGGACGATCCCCGTGTCCTGTGCCTCCTGCAGCAGCGCGGCCACCTGGAAGCGAGAGAGCCCGGACTTCTTGCCGAGCGCGATCTTGGACGTGCCCTCCACGAAGTACTCGTGGGCCAGGTGCGCGAGCAGACGCTGGCGCTGGCCCGGGTCAGTGGGGGGCCAGGGGGCCGTGGTTGGCATATCTCACCGCATCCGGGGTCATCATTCGTGCCCGAGGGCCTTGCTCATCTGAGTCTATATGACTAGCATCACATCACACTTGAGGAATGCGGTGATCTCAGATGAGATTCTGGGGCTCGACCAGTGATTCCTCCCGCGCATCACGTGCCCCGAGGACAAGGAAGATCATGAGTCGACGATTCACGGACCCACCCTGCGCCTCCGGCCATCCGCCCCGGCGAGGGCGGCATGGGACGCGCTGTTCGGCGTGGTGGCCCGCGGCCGCCGTCGCGGTGCTCACGGGCTTCACGCTCACGGGATGTGCCGCCGCCGCGGACGACACCACGGACCAGATCGTCGTGGCGATCGTGTCCAACCCCCAGATGCAGGACGCCATGCAGCTGCAGGACGAGTTCCGCAAGGAGCACCCCGGGGTGGACGTGAAATTCGTGTCCCTTCCGGAGAACGAGGCGCGGGCCAAGATCACCGCGTCCGTGGCCACGGGCGGCGGTGAGTTCGACGTGGTGATGATCTCCAACTACGAAACCCCCATCTGGGCCGAGAACGGGTGGATCGAGGACCTCCAGCCCTACATCGACCGCACCGAGGGCTACGACGACAAGGACTTCATCGGCTCCATCCGCACCGCCCTGAGCAAGGACGGGGACATGTACTCGGTCCCGTTCTACGGCGAGTCCTCGTTCCTGGTCTACAACAAGGAACTCTTCGAGAAGGCCGGGGTGACCATGCCCGAGAAGCCCACGTGGCCCCAGGTCGCCGAACTCGCTGCCAAGCTGGACGATCCGGCGAACGGTGTCTCGGGGATCTGCTTGCGCGGTCTGGCCGGCTGGGGTGAGGTCATGGCACCGCTGAGCACGGTCATGAACACCTACGGCGGTGGCTGGTTCGACGAGAACTGGAACCCCACCCTCACGTCCCCCGAGACCAAGGAAGCGGTCACCGAGTACGTGGACCTCGTGCGCACGCACGGTCAACCCGGTGCCGCGACGTCCGGGTACGGGGACTGCATCACCCGCTACAGCCAGGGCAACGCGGCCATGTGGTACGACGCGACCGCCATGGTCTCGGCGATCGAGGACCCGGCGTCCTCCACCGTGGCCCACAAGAACGGGTACGCACCCGCGCCCGTGATGAACACGGAAGCCGCGGGGTGGTTGTATAGCTGGTCGCTCGCGATCCCCACCACGTCCGAGCACAAGGACGCCGCATGGGACTTCGTGAGTTGGGTGACCGACAAGGAGTACATCAAGACCGTGGGTGAACGGTTCGGGTGGGAACGGGTTCCCCCGGGCTCGCGCTACTCCACGTACGAGATCCCCGAGTACCGCAAGATTTCCCAGGCCTACGCCCAGCCGACCCTACGCGCCATGGACGGGGCGTCCCAGAAGACCTCCATGACGCACCCCGTCCCGTACGAGGGACTGCAGTTCGTGTCCATCCCCGAGTTCCAGGACCTGGGAACCCGGGTGGGACAGCAGATGTCGGCCGCGATCGCGGGGAGCACCTCGGTGGACGAGGCCCTGCAGCAGTCCCAGGAGTACGCGCAGCAAGTGGCCCGTACCTACCAGCGTGAAGAAGGGCAGTGACCATGTCGTCCTCCTCGACCTCCACCCGCGTGCGCGCCCTGGCCGGCCCGCACGGTGCCGGCCGTTCGCCGGCCACCGGTGACGAGCGCCGTCGTCACGACGCGTGGTCCCGCAGGCTCCCGCTGCTGCCCGCGCTGATCTTCACGATCATCGCGACCCAGATCCCGTTCCTGATCACCATCTGGTACTCGCTGCGCTCGTGGAACCTGCTGAACCCCGCCTCGGACGTGTTCGTGGGCCTGGCCAACTACGCGGCGATCTTCACGGACAGCACCTTCCGCCAGGTGGCGCTGAACTCGGTGATCTACACCCTGGGCTGCGTCCTGGCCGCCATGGTGCTGGGCACCGTCTTCGCCCTGCTCCTGGACCGGAAGTTCCGGGGTCGGGGCATCGTACGGACCCTGTTGATCACCCCGTTCCTGATCATGCCGGTGGCCTCCGCGACCCTGTGGGGCGTGTCCATGTTCAACCCCACGTTCGGGCTGGTGAACTGGCTGCTGGGGCTCGTGGGCATCCCGGCGATCGACTGGACCTCGTCCTACCCGGTGCTGTCCATCCTGATCGCGCTCGTGTGGCAATGGACGCCGTTCATGATGCTCCTCATCCTGGCGGGCCTGCAGTCCCAGCCCCGTGACGTCCTGGAAGCTGCCCAGATGGACGGCGCCACCCGGTGGCAGACGTTCGTGCACATCACCCTGCCGCACCTGCGCCGCTACATCGAACTGTCCGTCCTGCTGGGCGCGATCTACGTGGTCAACACGTTTGACCAGATCTACCTCATGACCGCCGGTGGTCCGGGCACGAGCAGCGCGAACCTGCCCTACTACATCTACCAGCGCGCGTTCCTGGGCTTCGACATCGGCCAGGCGGCGGCCATGGGTGTGGTCGTGGTCATCGCCACCATCATCATCGCCAACTTCGCCCTGCGTCTGATCTTCAAGGGCTTCATGAGCACGGAGCAGAACTGATGAGCACCAGCACCGCAGCGTCCCCGGCCGGGACCCCCGCCGCCGCCCAGACCACCGCGCCGTCCCGCGCGCCGCGCCGTTCCCGCAGGAACTCCTCCGGGGCGGGCTCCGCGGCCCTGACCCTGTTCACATGGCTCGTCGCCATCGGGTTCTTCATGCCCGTCCTGTGGCTCGTCCTGACGTCCTTCAAGCAGGAGGCCGACGCCGCGTCCGACCCTCCCACGTTCTTCTTCGATCCCACGCTGGACCAGTACAAGGCGGTCTTCGAGGCCGGAGCGGGCGGGTACTTCTGGAACTCCGCGGTGGCGACCGTGGTCTCCACGCTGCTGGTGATCCTGTTGGCCGTTCCCGCGGCCTACGCGGTGAGCATCCGCCCCGTGGAGAAGACCCGGGACGTGCTGTTCTTCTTCATCTCCACCAAGATGCTGCCGGTGGTGGCCGTGATCATGCCCATCTACGTGGTCGCGGGCAAGCTCAAGGTGCTCGACAACGTGTGGACGCTCGTGTTCCTCTACACCGCCATGAACCTCCCGTTGGCGGTGTGGATGATGCGCTCGTTCTTCCAGGAGGTCCCGCGCGAGGTCCTCGAGGCCGCCCAGATGGACGGTGCCTCGCTGATGACCACCATGCGCTCGATCCTGATCCCCATGGTCACCCCTGGCATCGCCTCGACCGCGCTGATCTGCGTGATCTTCGCGTGGAACGAGTTCTTCTTCGCGCTGAACCTCACCGCCGCCGAGGCCGCGACCGCACCCATCATGCTCGTGTCCACCATGACGAGCGAGGGCCTCTATCTCGCCCGGCTCTCCGCCGCGAGCGTGCTGGCGTCCCTGCCCGTGGTGGTGGCCGGGTGGGTCGCCCAGAAGCAGCTGGTTCGCGGTCTGTCGATGGGCGCCATCAAGTAGTCGACGGCGCTCGGGCTCAGGGCGTGACGATCGCCTTGAGGGCCCCCGGAGAGGTCCCCGCGGTCAAGGCCGCGGGGACCTCGTCCAATGTGTGCCGGGAGGTCACGAGGGCGTCCAGGTTCACGTCCCCGGAGGCCGCCAGGGCGATCGCGGTGGGCCACGTGTTGGCGTAGCGGAAGATGCCCGTGAGCTGTAGTTCCCGTTCCTGTAGGAGCGGAACGGGAACGGACAGGGTGTCCGAGCCCATGCCCACGAGCACGATCCTGCCGCGTGGGGCCACGCGGCGCATGCCCGCGAGGATCGCGGCCTCCGCACCGCTCGCATCCACCAGGGCGGTGTACCCGGAACCGGGGAACGGGCCCGAGTCCGGGGGAGCGGACGCGACCGCGAAGGTGTCGGTGGCGCCGTAGGCCTCCGCGACCCGCAACCGGTCCTCCCGAGTGTCAGTGACCACCACGGCCACGGCCCCGGCCAGCCGGGCACACCGTGCCACGAGCAGACCCACGGGGCCCGCGCCGCTGACCAGGACGCGGTCGCCCAGCGTCACGTTCGCGGCGCGCACCGCGCTCACGGCCACGGACAGCGGCTCCAGGAGGGCGGCGGCGTCGTCGGACACGGAATCCGGGACGGGGTGCGCGAAGGTCGCCGGGTGGACGGCGTACTCGCTGAACACACCGTCCACGGGGGGAGTCGCGAAGAAGCGCACCGCGGGATCCAGGTTGTAATGCCCGCCCAGCGTCTCGGGGGAGAAGGCCGAGGGGACGCCGGGTTCCAAGGACACGCGCTGGCCCGGGTGTCGATCCGTGACCTCGGAACCCACGGCCACCACCGTGCCGGACGGTTCGTGGCCCAGCACGAGCGGTTGCTTGACCACGAAGCTACCGATCCGCCCGTGCTCGAAGTAGTGGGTGTCCGATCCGCACACGCCCACGGACGCGATCCGTACCAGCACGTCGTGCGGTCCGGGGCGCGGGACGGGTCGGCGCTCCACGTGGATCTCGCCCGGGGCGCTCAGGACGCTCACGCGCATCTCGGTGGGGATCTGGAAGGAGGTGTCGCTCACGGTGTCGTTCTCCTCGTCGGTTCGGAAGGGGTCCGGGCACCGACGGCTGAGCGGAGCCCGCGGCGTGGGATCAGTCGGGCAGTCGTAGGCCCGTGGTGGTGTCGAACAGGTGGGCGCGCTCGGGATCGGGGGCCACCCACACGGTGGTCTCCACGCGCGGTGGCTGCCGACCGTCCACGCGGATCACGAGTGGGCTCGCATCCGCCTCGGTGTTCAGGCCGGTGTTGGGAACGGTGTCCTCGTCCTCGCCGTGGGACGTGGCCACGGGGGTCACGTGCTGGGCGGTGCGCTGGTCCAGGTGGCCATATACGTACGCGTCCGCGCCGAGCTCCTCGACGACGTCCGCGACCACGGCCAGTCCGTGACCCTCGGAGGAGATCACGAGGTCCTCGGGGCGCACCCCCACGGTGACCTCGGGACCCGTGAGCGCCTCCCGCGCGGCCGGACTCAACTGCCAGGACAGCGTTCCGAGTTCCACGGTGTGCTGGGGGCTCACGGTGGCGCGGAACAGGTTCATGGCGGGCGAGCCGATGAACCCGGCGACGAACTCGTTGGCCGGGCGGTCGTAGAGTTCCCGCGGGGTGTCGACCTGCATGAGGCGGCCGTCCTTGAGCACCGCGACCCGGTCACCCATGGTCATGGCCTCGGTCTGGTCGTGGGTCACGTACACCGTGGTCACGCCCAGCCGGCGGGTCAGGGACGCGATCTGGGTGCGGGTCTGGACACGCAGCTTGGCGTCCAGGTTGGACAGCGGCTCGTCCATCAGGAACACCTGGGGCGAGCGTACGATCGCACGGCCCATGGCCACGCGTTGCCGCTGGCCACCGGACAGGGCCTTGGGTTTGCGCTCCAGGTAGTCGGTGAGGTCCAGGATCCTGGCCGCCTCCTCGATGCGCTGATTGCGCTCGGACTCGGGAACCTTGGCAATCTTCAGGGCGAATCCCATGTTGTCCCGCACGCTCATGTGCGGGTAGAGCGCGTAGTTCTGGAACACCATGGCGATGTCCCGGTCGCGGGAGGCCACGTGGGTGACGTCCTCACCCCCGATTCGGATGGCGCCGTCACTGACGTCCTCGAGGCCCGCGAGCATGCGCAGGGTTGTGGACTTGCCGCAACCCGAGGGTCCCACGAGGACCAGGAACTCCCCGTCGGCGATTTTCAGACTGAGATCGCTGACGGAGGGGCGTTCGGCGCCCGGGTAATGACAGGTGACGTGTTCGTACTGCACGCTCGACATGGCGATCCTCTTTCCCGGCAGGCACGTGCCGGACGATCCGTGGGAGAAAAGGGGCACAAAAGTGAAGTGCTTCACTCTCAAATGTGAGCATATCCGTCGCGTGTGATTCACACCACCCCGCTGGTTCACGACCCGGATATGGCGAAGGCCCCGGGTAACCAGGGGTCCCCGGGGCCTTCGGGACGCACGGGCCGAGCGGCGTCGTCGCCCGGGCCGAAGAGCGGGTCAGGCCTCCGACCCGGAGCGTGGGTCAGTTGCGCGGGACTGCCGCGCCGGTCAGCCGCGCGGGATGTTGCGCAGGTTGGAGCGGGCCATGGAGACGGCCTCACCGACGCCGCGGTTGAGCACGATGCGGGACATCGCTGTGGCGAAGCCGAAGACCTGGTCCTTCTTGATCTCCGGGGGGATGGACAGGGCGTTGGGGTCGGTGATGACCTCCACCACGGACGGGCCCTGGTGGGCAAGTGCGGTGGTGAACGCGGACTCGAGGTCCTTGGGCTTCTCCACCCGGATGCCCTGCATGCCCATGGCGGTTGCGATCTGCGCATAGTTCGCCTGGGGCACGTCCACGCCGAAGTCCGGTAGCCCGTCCACGAGCATCTCCAGCTTGACCATGCCCAGCGTGGAGTTGTTGAACACCACCACGGTCACGGGCAGGTTGTAGGTCGCCAGCGTCAGCAGCTCGCCCATGAGCATGGAAAGCCCGCCGTCGCCCGACATCGAGATGACCTGGCGTCCCGGATGGGCCAGCTGTGCGCCGATCGCCTGCGGCAGGGCGTTGGCCATGGACCCGTGCAGGTAGGAGCCCAGGATGCGACGAGTGCCGAGCGGGTTGATGTAGCGGGCGCTCCACACGTTGCACATACCGGTGTCCGCGGTGAACACGGCGTCCTCGGCGGCCACCTGGTCCAGGATGGACGCGGCGTACTCGGGGTGGATAGGCGCGATCTTCTCGACCTTGCGGGTGTACGCACCCACGGCCTTGTTCATGAGCTTGTCGTGCTTGGCCAGGGTCTTGTCCAGGAACGAGCGGTCGGACTTGACCGTGAGCTCGGGCAGCAGCTTGAGGATCGTGGATTTCACGTCACCGTGCACGGGGATGTCCACGCCGGTCCGGCGCCCGATCACGGTGGGATCGGTGTCCACCTGGATGGTGGTGACGTCCGGGAGGAACTGGTCGTACGGGAAGTCCGTGCCGAGCATGACCATCACGTCCGCGTCGTGCAGCCCCTCCGCCGCGGCGCCGTAGCCCAGCAGCCCGGTCATGCCCACGTCGAACGGGTTGTCGTACTGGATCTGGTCCTTGCCGCGCAGCGAGTGGCCCACGGGCGCCTTGAGGGTGTCCGCGAGGGCAATCACCTCGTCGTGGGCGCCGGCCACGCCGATGCCCGCGAAGATCGCGACCTTCTTGGCCGAGTTCAGGGCCTGGGCCATGCGCTCGACCGTCTCGTCTGAGGGGACCACGGCGCTCGGTGCCGGCACGGCGAACGGGCGGGCTTCCACAGCGGCGTCCGAGTCCGCGAGATCGCCCGGCAGCGTGACCACGGAGACGCCCGGGCTGGTGACGGCGAACTGGATCGCGGAGCTCACCACGGCGGGGCACTGCTGCGGGGTGCTCACCAGCTCCGAGTACACGGAGCACTCGGTGAAGATCCGGTCCGGGTGGGTCTCCTGGAAGTACTCGGAGCCGATGTACTGCGAGGGGATGTGGGAGGCGATCGCCAGCACGGGCGCACCGGAGCGGTTGGCGTCGTAGAGCCCGTTGATCAGGTGCAGGTTGCCCGGCCCGCAGGAGCCCGCACACACGGCGAGCTTGCCAGTCAGCTGAGCCTCGGCGCTCGCTGCGAACGCACCGGCCTCCTCGTGGCGCACGTGCACCCAGTCGATCCCACCCTTGGCGGAGCCGCCGGTGCGGCGCACGGCGTCCACGATGGGGTTCAGACTGTCGCCCACCACGCCGTAGATCCGTTCCACACCTGCTTCCACTAGCTGCTGGACGATCTGCTCTGCAAGTTTCACACTGTCTCCTCGGGGGAACGGCCCGCCGCGGGAGCACCCGGGCTGGCATCACGAATGTCTCTGCCACCCAGGATAGTCCCGGATCCTTGCGGTCAAAGAGATCTGTGGGCAACGGAACACCGGTGCGTGCGGCGTCCCACGAGGGCCCCGCGGCCGCTCGGTCCCGCGCCGCCGCGCGATCGCCCCGCACATGACATGATGGAGCCCGTGAGCATTCGCACACTTACCCCGTCCGATCGTGAGCCCACCGTGTCCCATGCGGGGACCACGGCGCCGCAGTTCCACGTGCATCTGAGCGGCCGCGGGAACGCGGGAGCGCCTCGGGCTATGTCGCGCATCAGCGGGGCGGTGGGGGAACACCCGGGTGCGGGTGCTCGAACCGTGGCACGGGCGCAGCGTTCCTGCGCCGTGGCCGGCGCCACCGGGGTCTCCCGGTGCGCGGCCTCCTCACCCCGGAAGGCGTGACCTTCCGTAGGACCTCCCCGACCGCTCGGCGGTCAGGAGGTCCCCGCCGCGACGAAGAACTCGGCCACCCGGTGAACGGGTGGCCGAGTTCTGCCGTTGACGGGGTGCCGCGAGCACGCCCCTGTTTCCCGGGGCGCTCACCGGGGGCCGGTGAGCGCCCTACGGGACGAGCGGATCAGTGCTTGCCGGTCATCGTGGTGACGTCCAGGGCCTTGTCCAGCTGCTCCTCGGTGAGCTTCTCGCCGTCCACGTAGCCGAGCTCGATGGTGGCCTCGCGCACGGTGACCTTGTTGGCCACGGCGTACTTGGCGATCTTCGCGGCGGCTTCGTAGCCGATGGCCTTGTTCAGCGGGGTCACGATCGAAGGGGAGGCCTCGGCCAGGAAGCGGCAGCGATCCTCGTTGGCCTGCAGCCCGTCCACCATCTTCTCCGCGGCCACGCGGGAGGAGTTGGCGAGCAGACGGATGGACTCGAGCAGGTTCGCGGCCATCACGGGGATGCCCACGTTCAGCTCGAACGCGCCGTTGGTGGAGGACAGCGCCACGGTAGTGTCGTTGCCGATCACCTGGGCGGCCACCTGGATGGTTGCTTCGCAGATCACGGGGTTGACCTTGCCCGGCATGATTGAGGATCCCGGCTGCAGGTCGGGGATGTGCAGCTCGCCCAGGCCCGTGTTCGGCCCGGAACCCATCCAGCGGATGTCGTTCATGATCTTCATGTACGAGTACGCGATGTTGCGCAGCTGTCCTGAGGCCTCCACCAGCCCGTCGCGGTTGGCCTGCGCCTCGAAGTGGTTGCGGGCCTCCGTGAGGGGCAGGCCGGTCTCCTCGGAGAGCAGCTCGATCACACGCGCGGAGAAGCCGTCCGGGGTGTTGATCCCGGTACCCACGGCCGTGCCGCCCAGCGGCACCTCGGCCACGCGCGGCAGGGACGCGTCGATGCGCTCGATGCCGTAGCGCACCTGGGCGGCCCAGCCGCCGAACTCCTGACCCAGGGTCACGGGGGTCGCGTCCATGAGGTGCGTGCGCCCGGACTTCACGACGTCCTTGAACTCCGAGGCCTTCTTCTCCAGGGAGATCGCGAGCACGTCCATGGCCGGCTTGAGGTCGTTGATCAGCGCGTTGGTCACGGCCACGTGCACCGAGGTGGGGAACACGTCGTTGGAGGACTGGGATGCGTTGACGTGGTCGTTGGGGTGGACCTCCACGCCCTCGGACTCGAGGGAGCGCGTGGCCAGGGTCGCGAGCACCTCGTTGGTGTTCATGTTGGAGGAGGTCCCCGAGCCGGTCTGGAAGACGTCGATCGGGAAGTGCTCGTCGTACTGGCCAGAGGCCACGGCGTCCGCGGCGTCGCGGATGGCCTGGGCGCGCTGGGCGTCGAGGACACCCAGTTCCTCGTTGGCCGTGGCGGCGGCCTTCTTCACCTGCGCGAGCGCCTTGATGTGCTCGCGTTCCAGGGTGGTGCCGGAGATCGGGAAGTTCTCCACGGCGCGCTGGGTCTGGGCTCGGTAGAGCGCGTTCTTGGGGACGCGGACCTCACCCATGGTGTCGTGTTCGATGCGGTACTCGGTGTTTTCTGCCATGGCCCACAGTTTAGGCCCACGGCCCCGTCGTCAGCCGTCGCGGTCGCCGTACTACCGCGGTGCGGAGGACGACGACGCCGGGTGCCCGGGAGCGCGCGGCGTCATCGTCATTCAGCAGGGCATGGGAGGTGAGATCCGGGAGGGGGACTCACGCGTCCCGGAACGCCGGGTCGTTGCTGTAGACGAGGTCCGCCTGGCCGTCCGAGAGGTGGTAGAACACGCCGATCACGGCGGCTTCGCCCCGGGAGACCGCGCCGGAGATCGCCGCGGACTGGTCGAGCATGCGCGCCGCGGTCTGCTTGGTATGCTCCACGACCATGTCCTGTAGGTCCGTGTGGCCCTGCCTCCGGGCCTCGAGCACCGACGGCGTGATGCGCTCCACGAGGTCCCGCTGGAAACCGCGGGGCAGTTCCCCGGATTCCACGGAGGCCTTGGTCGCGGTCACGGCGCCGCACGAGTCGTGGCCGAGCACCATGATCAGCGGCGTGCCGAGGACCTCGATCGCGTACTCGAGCGTGCCCAGGACGGCGTTGTCGATCACCTGGCCCGCGGTGCGGATCACGAAGGCGTCGCCGAGCCCGAGATCGAAGATGATCTCCGCGGCCAGGCGGGAGTCGGAGCACCCGAAGATCACCGCGAACGGCTTCTGGGACTGCGCGAGGTCCTTGCGGCGCTGGGCGTCCTGGTGGGGGTGCAGGGTGTCACCCGAGATGAACCGGGCGTTGCCCTCCCGCAGTTTCCGCCAGGCCCCCAACGGGGTGCGGGGTGTGTTCTCCACGGCAGACGGCTGAGTGCTCACGCTGATCTCCAAATCTCGAAGGCACGACGGCTGGGCCGGGTCGGCTCGCTCGGGTCCTAGACTAGCCCCGGTTCCGGGACCTCGGTTCGACGACGTCGCTGCGCCCGGTCCCGCTGCCCGGCGTCACTGCCCGGACACGGCCCCCGCGACGTGCTCGAACTCGGCGCTCGGGGCCTGGCCGCTGAGCACCACCGTGGAGTCCTTGAGCTCACCGACCCACGCGGTGAACTCGTCCTGCTTGCCCGACGCGTCACGGTGATGGATCTGCCATGTGATCCCATTGACCGTGCGCTCGTCCGTGGGCGGGATCAGCTGGGTGCGCTGCGCGAGCCACGTGGGATTGGATCGGGCGGTCTGCGCCATGTCCACCAGGTGGTAACCGGGGGAGAGGAAACCCACGTTCCACAGGGGGACGCCGTCCTGGGACTGCGCCTCCCAGCGCGCGTAGTTGGCGCTCCACCCGTCCCCCAACGCCGGGGCCGCGGGGGTGAACGGGGCCTGGTCACCCGCATAGCGCGCCTCCTCGCTCACGTCCACGTGTGCTCGGTAGGGCTGGGCATCGGGCTTGGGCTGCAACCACAAAAACGGCAACAACAGGAGAATGAGCACGAGCATGGAGATGACCATGCCGCGGATGGGTGCGTTGATCCGCGAGGCCTGCTTGCGGGTGAGCTGCGGGACCGGCGCCTGACCCGCGTCCGGGGTGGCGGCGTCGTCGGCCGCGGCGGAGGCGCTCGCCGAGGGAGCTTCCGCCGAAGCCCCGTCCGAGGAGGTGCGCTCCGAGCGAGTGCTGCCCGAGGCGGGACCGTCCGCGGTGGAGTCGCTCGGACCGGGTACGGCGGAGGCGGGCGCGGCGTGCGCGTCGCGGGGATCGGGGGAGGACCCGGCACCGGGACCGGAAGCGGAAGAACTCACGGACCCATTGTGCCGTGCTCCCGGGGACCGGCCCAATCCTGGGAACCCGAGGATATGCTGGACGTACGTGTCATGGTGGTGCCGCCGGGGCCCGGCTGGCGGCCACCGGGGCGACCCGAAACTCGAATGTGAGGAACAACGTGGCAGAAGCGACCCAGCAGAGCAGAGCGGGCAATGTGGCGGACCGGAATTTGGCCTTGGAACTGGTGCGGGTCACGGAGGCCGCCGCGATCGCGGGTGGCCACTGGGTGGGCGCCGGTGACAAGAACAGCGCGGACGGCGCGGCCGTGGACGCCATGCGTTCGTTCCTCTCCACCGTGGACTTCAACGGCACCGTGGTGATCGGTGAAGGCGAGAAGGACGAGGCCCCCATGCTGTTCAACGGCGAACAGGTGGGCGACGGCAAGGGCCCGGCTTCGGACGTCGCCGTGGACCCCATCGACGGCACCCGGCTCACGGCTCTCGGCATGAACAACGCGCTAGCCGTGATCGCCGTGGCGGACGGCGGCTCCATGTTCGACCCCTCCGCGGTGTTCTACATGGACAAGCTCGTGGTGGGCCCCGAGGCCGCCGATCTCGTGGACCTGCGCCTGCCCGTCAAGCAGAACGTGCACCTCGTGGCCAAGGCCAAGGGTGTCAAGGCCAACCAGGTCACCGTGTGCGTCCTGGACCGCCCCCGCCACCAGGGCCTCGTGGACGAGATCCGCGCGACCGGTGCCCGCACCCGCATGATCCTCGACGGGGACGTCGCCGGGGCGATCGCCGCGTGCCGTGAGGGCACCGGCGTGGACATCATGATGGGCATCGGCGGCACGCCCGAGGGCATCGTGACCGCGTGCGCCGTCAAGGCCACCGGCGGTGTGATCCAGGGCCGGCTGGCCCCCACGGACGATGCCGAGCGGGAGAAGGCCGCCGCCGCAGGACTCGACGTGGATCGGATCCTCACCACGGACGAGCTCGTGACGTCCGACAACTGCTTCTTCGCCGCCACGGGCATCACCGACGGCGACCTGCTGCGCGGTGTGCGCTATCGCGGGCGCACCATCACCACCCAGTCCATCGTGATGCGTTCGCGTTCGGGCACGGTACGCATGGTCGAGGCCGAGCACCTGGCCAAGAAGTGGGAGAAGTACGAGCGCAACCAGGGCTGATCCCCGACACTCTCTACACACCGCGCGCGTGTTCACCCCGGTCGGGGAGGGCACGCGCGCGGTGTGTGCCCGGCTATGCTGGAACGCGTTGTGGGCCTGAGGAGAGGAAACCCCGTGGCGCTGAGCGTGACCCCCTGCGGAAATCGGAAGACCTGGGACGCCCGGGTCCGTGTCACGGGCGGACACCCCGAACTGCTGTGGGGCATCGGTGACGCCGAGGCCCTGACCGCGCAGGACGCCAGGGTCGAACGCGTGGCCGTGGATCGGGGTCAGCAGACCGTGGGCTACAGCCAGTTGGTGATCCTGCGGGAGGACCTGCACACGGTCGTGGACGCCCGGTCCCTGCACGTCAAGGATCCGCGCCACCTCACGGAGGTCCTGGCCGCGTTGCAGGACCACGCCCGCACGGCACACGAGGCCGCCGTGTTACGGGTGAGCCCGGACACCGACGCCACCCCCGAACTCACCGAGCTGCTCACCGGCGCGGGCTACCGCCGCGCGGACAAGCCCCGCAAGGGGGAGGCCGGACCGCGTCACCTCGTGGTGCGACTGGGCGAGACCGAGGGTGAGCTGTCCAAGCGGTTGTCGGACGACACGCTGCAGCGCTGCCGCGCCGGGCTGCGTGATTCCGGCGTGCGGGTGCGCCGGGTGCGCGCCTCGGACCGCGATCTTTCCAACGTGGGTCTGCGCAGTGAGTACATCCGTGAACTGTTACGCGCCGTGGGGGAGAACTCCGTGTTTCTCGTGGCCACCGAGCACCTCGAGGACGGGACGGAGACCGCCCTGGGGTACCTGTGGTTCGTGCACACCGGGGAATCCGCCATGATCTACCGGCTGGGTTTCACCGATCGCGCCCGCCAGCTGGGCGTGGACGACGCCCTCCTGCTCACGGGCCTGGTCCAACTGCAGCAGCGCCAGGTGCACAAGGTCCTCGCGGGGGACCCCGACCGGCCCTCGCAACCCATGGTGTTGCGCGAGCTCGCGACCGAGGAGCACGAGGCCCCCGGCACGTGGGAGTACCCGCTGCTCGGCGAGTTCCAGGTGGCCGGCCGTGTGGAGAAGACCCGGCGCCGGTTCCTGGGCAGACGCTCGAAGAACGCGGCCCCCGACGACCTGTTGCCGGAGCAGCCCGCGGTCCGCGACGACGCCGCACCCGAGCCGACGACGTCGGCCGCGGCCCCCCACCACGTGCCCCAGCCGACACGCGCCGGGAACGCGACTGCCGGGTCCGCGGCTTTCGAGGGCTCGCCCGTCGAGCCATCCGACAGTCTTACCGCAGCGCGTTCCCGTGAGGACGACGCCGCACCGTCCTCCCGGACGAGCCCCGGGGTGGACGCCGATCCGGATCTGGTGCGCTCCGCGGATCAGCTCCCGGGCGGTACATCGAAGGACTCCGGGGCGGCCCGTTCACCACGCTTGGCGCGGGGCGGCAAGATCACGGGCATGCTTCCGGGCCCGCTGGCCCGCCGCAAGCGGACCGCGCAGCCCACCGGCACACCGGTCACCGGAACCCCGAGCACGGACGGGGACACGCAGAGCGCTTCGCGGCGTCAGAGCGCGGCCGCCGGACTGCTGCGTCGCGCCGTCGAGGAGGGCCGGGCGGCGGTCCGCGACGCCGCCCGCTGGTGAACGGGTCCTGACCTGCGGCGCACGCCGTGGACGGTGTGGGCGACTCGCGCGAGCCGAGGCGCGCGGCGCGAAGAGGGCCGTGCCTGGCCGCACGGCGCGGTGGGGACGAGACTTGCCCGTGTGGGAGACGAGCCCCGCCCGCCCGGGACGAACTCTGCCGGCGCGGGGTGGGACTACTTGCGGCCCGAGACCACGTTCGCGGCGCGCGCGACCAGCGACCGCGGGAGCACACCCGTGAGCGCGTCCATGAGGTAGTAGGCGCGCGGGAACACGAGCCGGGACCGCTTCTTGTCGAGTGCCGAGAGCGTCGCGGCCACGAGGTCGTCCGGATTCGCGGAACGGCCCAGCTCGATGGCCTGCGCATTGGCGACCGTGAAGAACTGGGTGTCCACGGGACCGGGGTTAACGCTCAACACGTGTACGCCGTGCTTGCGGGCCTCCACACCCACGGCGAGGCTGAAGCGGTCCACGAACGCCTTGGACGCGCTATACGTGGCCATGGACGGCAGGGGCTGGAAGCCCGCCACGGACGCGATGTTCACGATCGCGCCGTGCCCCGCGGCGGTCATGGCACCCAGAGCGGTGTGGGTCAGCGTCATGAGGGCCCGGACATTGACCGTGAGCTCCTCGATCTCGTGGTCCAGGTCCAGGTGCGCGAACTCGCCGTGACTGCCGAAGCCCGCGTTGTTGATCAGCAGGTCCACGGGGTTGCGTTCCAGCACGTCCAGGATGGTGTCGATCCCCTCGGTGGTCCCGAGGTCCGCCACGACGATCTGCGCGGTGCCGCCCGTGACGGTCTGGGACAGTTCCGTGAGCTTCTCGGTGCTGCGGCCCGTGAGGATCAGGCCGTAGCCGCGCTCGTGCAGGGCATGGGTGAAGGAACGTCCGATGCCACCGGTGGCACCCGTGATCAGGGCTGTGCGAGTCATGCGCCCACCCTACGCTCGCGCAGGGTGCGCAGTTTGCCCCTGGCTGCCCCGAGGGTCTCACGGCCCGCACGCACCGCACCGTAGGCAGTGTAGCCCGCGCGGGAGACCGGCAGGTCCCACGTCCCCGGGTAGGACACGGGCTCGCCGCCGAAGGACTTCTTGAAGGACGTGAAGCCGTACCACTCGTGTTCGGGCCCCGCGCCCTCGGGAGCGGTGCCGAAGAGGTCGAACCACGTGAGCCCCTTCTCCTTGGCGTCCATGATCATGGTCACCACGAGCGGGATCCCCGCCGAAAGCTTCCGGTGGGTCTGGTCCGTGGCCGCGTGCGCGTAGGTGCGGGTGTCCTCGGAGTCGTACACGAGCGAGGCCGCGATCGGCTCACCGTCCAACTTGGCGAGATAGAGGCTCGCGGCACCCGCGGGCATGAGCGATTCCGCGACGGCCCGCAGGTAGTCGTCATGCTGCCGATTGAAGTTGCGCCGCTTGGCGGTCGCGTCCAGGAAGGTCAGCAGGTACCGCACGTCCGCGGGATCCTCGGAGCGCTCGATGCTCACGCCCTTCTTGTGGATGTTGCGGTAGAGATTGCGGTTGGTGGACTTCATGTCCTTGAGCAGGTCCTTGGCGTCCTTGCGCAGGTCGATCAGCTGGGTGTGTCCCGGTTGCACCTGTCGCGGCGCGAGCTTCATGCCTCGCCGCTTGAGCGATGCCTCCGGGGTCTCCAGACCGTCCACCGGGTGACCGTTGATCGGCTCCACGCGCACGAACCAGCACCGGTGCGCCTCGGCCTGCGCCGTGAGGTCCGCCAGAGCGGCGTCGAACGTCTGCGGGGAGTCCGCTTCGGGGCCGTACGGGCAGTACAGGTACCGTCCGGTGCGCCCGCCCTCGACGGTCGCGAGGTACCGCCAGCCCGGCCCATTCGCCTGGATCACGCGGTGTCCGATGCTTTGCTGAAACCGTGCCCATTCGGGGGACTGCAGGATGTTCGCCACGCCCCCAATTGTACCGAGTGCGCGGGTCCGGGGTGCCGGGTCAGGGGACCGAGCACGTCCCGTTCGGCGACAACTGCTCCTGCGCCGGTACCTTGAGCGCGGCGGGCACGACCACGGCCGTCCCGACGCCCGCACCGCCGCCCAGCGCGGACACCCCGCCCGCTCGCGCCGCACCCTGGGAACCCACGGTGCCGGGCGTGTCGGCGGACGACGCCGCTGCGTCGCCGCGCACGCCCCCGGCGGCCTGGGCGTCGTCGCCGTTCGCGTTCGCCAGGACCCGGGAGACGTCGGACTGGAATTGCGCGTAGTCCGGATAGGTGGGGAAGGACTGGTCGTAGTAGGGAGGACCCGCCGCGTACGCCTGCAGCTCGTGGTCCTTGGCCTTCGTGGCCACGGTGACCATGGAGCCGATCGAGGACTGCGGGATGTCCGTCTCGAGGATCTGCTGGCCAGAGCTCGCGAGCTCGTCGAACTTGGTGGCCACCGCGACCGGGTTCAGCTGCGCGAGCATCGCGGCCTGGACGCAGCGCTGCCGGGCCTGGCGGTCGTAGTCCGTGGCGCCCTCGCGGGAGCGGGCGTACCACAGGGCGTGGAAGCCGTCCATGTGCTGGGTCCCGGGCTCGATCCACCCCAGGATGGGGTTCTTCAGTCCCGTGTCCAGGTTGGTCCCGCCGCCGATCGGTACGCGGCCACCCACGTTGATGTCGATCCCGCCGAGCGCGTCCACGAGGGACGCGAAGCCGTCCATGTCGATCAGCGCGTACGCCTGGATCTTCAGGCCCGTGACGCCCTCGGCGGCCTCCTTGGTGGCCTGCGCCCCGGGATCGGCGACGTCCGGGTAGAGGTCCTTGTGGTTCTGCATCACGTCCGTGTAGACGGCGTTCATGATGCACTCGTCCCCGCAATTGAACCCCTCGGGGTAGACCGAGTTCATGGGGGAGTCCGCCGGGAACGGGACGTTCTGCAGGTTGCGGGGCAGGGAGATCGTGACCGTCTGTCCCGAGGAGGCGTCGATGCTGAGCACCGTCATGGAGTCCGGGCGGCGGCCCTCGCGGTCGTCACCGGCGTCACCGCCCATGAGCAGGATGTTATAGCGCCCGTCCTCCGGGGCGAACGGCATGCCCCCGCCGAAGATGTCCGAGACCGCGTTGCGGGCCACAGAGACCAGGTGCGCCGCGTAGCCGAGTCCCCCTCCGGTCACGAGCATCGCGAGCACGGTCACGAGCACCACGGCCCGGCGCATCCCGTCCCCGAGCAGCCCGGGTCTGATCAGGCGCAGCGTGTCGAACCACAACAGCACCCACCCGATCGCGAGCGCCACCAGGCCGTACATGAGCACCGCGGAGGTCACGGTGTTGGTCAGCAACCAGATCAGCGCGCTGCGCCACACGACCCACAACAACAGGGCGGCGAGCACGAGCGCCCACACCACGGCGGTCACGCGCACGGCGATCCGCCCCAGGCCGCGTCGGCCCGCCACGAGTTGCGCGGAACCGGGCACGAGCAGCGTGGTACCCAGCAGCCACCAGGCCCGCTTGGTGCGGGTGGCGGGTGCAGCGAACCGGGGACTCCTGAGGGGATCCCCCACGCGGGAACGCGATCGTCGCGGCCCGTCGCCCGGGTGACGCTCGGCGGTGGCGCCCGCGGGCGGCTCGTCCGATGCGGTGTGGGAGCCCGACGCCACGCTCTCGTAGGCCTTGGTGGCCGTGGGATGGGGGGCGGCGTCGTCGGGCCGGTCGCTGGATCCGTTCACGTGCAACTCCGTGCTGAAGGGGAAGTCGGTGTTGCGACGGGCCATGGGTGCGGGCCCGCCGGGCCGGGATCCATCAGAGGAGAACGGATCCCGACCCGATCATTGTGCCTTGTCCGCCTGGGTCCGGGCCGACAATGCACCCCGAAGGGGGTGGCGCTCAGTCCTGGGAGGCGGTTCCGCGGCCCACGGTGTCACGCAGCGCGGAGCCCTTCCGATGCGCCGCCTCCGAGAGCTCCTGTGCGAAATCCCGCAGTCGTTCCCGCAGGTCCTGCCCGGACGCGTCCGGCGCCGATCCCAGCACCCGGGCGGCGAGCAGACCGGCGTTGCGGGCGCCGTTGATCGACACCGTGGCCACGGGAACCCCCGCGGGCATCTGCACGATGGACAGCAGGGAATCCATGCCGTCCAGGGTCTTCAACGCCACGGGCACCCCGATCACGGGCAGCGGCGTGACGGACGCGAGCATACCCGGCAGGTGGGCGGCACCGCCGGCCCCGGCGATGATGACCCGCAGGCCACGCTCGTGGGCGGTACGGCCGTACTCGAGCATCTCGGTGGGCATCCGGTGCGCGGAGACCACGTCCGCCTCGTACGGGACCCCTAGTTCCTCGAGGGCCTCGGCCGCGGCCCGCATGGTGGCCCAGTCCGAGTCCGAGCCCATCACGAGACCCACGCGCGGGGGCTCGTCCTGACCGGACGGGACGGCACCCCACGGCTGCTGCTCGGGAGCATCGGTGACGTCGGTGGGTCGCACGCCGCGGTCCTCGCCGTCGCGCAGGATGCTCGCCGCGTGGGTCGCGATCTGGCGCAACCGCTGGATCTCGTGGGCGCCGCCCACCACGTTGACGTGACCGATCTTGCGCCCCGGGCGCACGGACTTGCCGTAGTTGTGGATTTTGGCGCGGGGTTCCGCGCTCAGTGCTTGCGGATACGCGGCGAAGAGGTCCTGGTTGTCCCCGCCCAGGTAGTTCTTCATCACGGCCGCCCCGGCCACGACGTCCGTGGCGCCCAGGGGCCAGTCCAGCACGGCGCGCAGGTGCTGCTCGAACTGTCCCGTGACGGATCCGTCCATGCTCCAGTGACCCGAGTTGTGGGGGCGCATGGCGAGCTCGTTGACCGCGAAACCCGCGTCCATCCCGGGGGTCTCAAACAGCTCCACGGCCATCACCCCGGTCACGCCCAGTTCCTCGGCCAGCCGGACCGCGGCGTCCTGTGCCGCGCGGGCCACCTGGGGATCCAGGCCGGGGGCGGGGGCGATGACCTCGTCGCACACCCCGGCCACCTGGATGGACTCCACCACGGGCCACGCCACGGTCTGCCCCGAGGGCCGGCGCGCGACCATCGCGGACAGTTCCCGCGAGAACGCGACCGCTTCCTCGGCGAGCAACCCGGCGCCGTCGTCCTGGCCGGTGGCGCGTTCGAACCACTCGGCGGCGGTGCCGGTGCCGGCGTCCTGCGGGCCGTCGACCTTGAGGACGCCCTTGCCGTCGTACCCGCCGCGCGGGGTTTTGAGGATCACGGGCCAACCCACCCGCTCGCCGAACGCCACGAGTTCCTGCGGGGAGTAGACTTCCTGCCACTGCGGATTGGGCAAGCCCAGCTCGGCGACGGCGCGGCGCATCACGAGCTTGTCCTGCGCATGCACCAGGGCGGACGGCCCCGGACGCACCGCCACACCCTGCGCCTCGAGCGCGCGCAGATGCTCGGTGGGAACGTGTTCGTGGTCGAACGTGAGCACATCCACGTCCGCGGCGAAACGCTGCAGGGTCTCGAGATCCGTGTAGTCACCCGTGGGTGCCGTGCGCACCGCGGCCACGGCACTGACCTCCGGGCCCTCGGCCAACACGCGCAGTTCCACGCCGAGAGCGACGGCGGCGGGGGCCATCATGCGGGCCAACTGCCCGCCGCCCACCACACCAATGACAGGACCGGTAATGGGAGAATTCACGGCTTCAGGCTAGCGCCACAGCGGACGTTCAGCCATTTCGGAGTACGATGCACTCAATCATCCTGCGGACGCCACATCATCCGTGTCGTGGCGGGTCACGGGTCGGCGGCGGGCCACGCCGGTGCGGCCGCCCATCCCTCTTCCCCGAGCGTCAGATTGGGATCGAATCTTGAACAAAATGTTTGATCGCGCACACGCGCTGTGGAATCTGTTCGTCAAAGAACTCGCGAAGTTCGGGGTCGTGGGTGCGGCTGCGTTCGCCATCAACGCGGGCCTGGTCTGGGTGCTCATGCACACGCAGTACTTCGCGGAAAGCCACATCAAGGCCAAGGTGGTCGCCACGGTCGTGGCCATCATCTTCTCGTGGGTCGCCAACCGGTTGTGGACCTTCCGGGACAAGCGCCAAGAGGACAAACGCAAGGAACTCGTGCAGTTCCTGGTGGCCAACGGCATCGGCATGGGGATCGAACTCGGGTGCCTCGGGGTCAGCTACTACGTCCTGGGCCTGACCTCCGCGACCGCGTCCTTCATCTCCGGCACGATCATCGGCACCATCCTGGGCACGATCTTCCGCTACTTCGCCTACCGCTTCTGGGTGTTCAGCACCAAGCTGGACCAGGACCCGGACTTCGCGAGCAGCCCGGACCAGGAACTCGCGTTCATCACCGGGCAGATCCCCGTGATCCCGCAGCGCGAGGACAAGACGCCCCGACACAACGACCCGGCATCCCACCACGGGAACCCGGCGCTGCGGCCCGAGGACACGGTGGCGAACACCCTTCCCGAGCAGGACGTGCGCCGCGCGTCCTGATCCGCGAGGACCGTCGAACAGGGCGCCTGCACCAGACAAACGCCGGCCGGACCACCGCCGGTCGCGCGGCCCGGTGCAGGCGCCACCGTGTTTCGGTGTCAACCGCGGGTCGCGCGCTCCTGGTCCAGGACAGCGGCCGTGGCATCCTCGGGACGCGCGGTCAGCACCACCGCCCCACCGCCCGTGATGATTCCCAGGGTCCGCAGGGCCGCGTTCTCGCCCCAACCCTCGGTGAGCGGCAGGTACACGGTGCCCCCGTCGGTTCCGGCGAGCTCCAACGCTCGCGGCAGTACCTCCGCGTGGGTCACCCCGGACGGCAGGGCCACGCTGTCGGGTTCCGGGTTCTCGAGACCCCCGTACATGTCCGGTTGCGCCCGGACCTCGTCGCAGAAGTCCACCGCGCCCTTGGGCAGGGGCCCCGAGCACTCGAAGGCCAGTGCGGGTTCGGCGACCACCAACAGGGTCTGCGCCGCGGCGTCGTCGTCAGGGTGAGACTCCGGGTACGCATGGACCACCGAATCCGGTTCGGGATGACGCGTGAAGTCCACGCGCGCACCCGCGCGTAACGCCGCGAACGTGAGCACCGCGAGTCGCCAGTGCGGCACGGGGGAAATCGTGAGGACGTCGGAGGCGACGACGTCGAGCTCGTCCACGAGCAGCCCGGCGGCCTTCTCGACCCAGTTCACCAGGACCCGCCCGGACAGCTCGACCCGTTCGGCGCCGTCGCGCCAGATCAGAGCGGGGGTGGGGCGCTCGGCCACGGTCTGCAGGGCCTGGGCCAGGTCTGTCGGTGTGCGTCCCACGAGGAAACTCCTTAGGGTATGTGACGGAACCACGGGTTCCCGGGCGGCGCGCCGGTGGACCCGGGAAGCCCAGGATACTCGGCTTGACTCAGTAGGACTTACACGCGTGTAATTAGGGGGTCCACCTGGATATCGACGGTGTACGCCCCTACGTGGCGCACTCGTTTTCGGTCGGGACAACCGGGCTGGTTGAGGGCATTTGAACAGCGAACGCGTGGGACGGAAGGAGCGACATGGGAGAGGCCGCACGCCGCCAGATCGATGCTCGGGAGGACTACGAACCCGGGTCGACCGGGGGTGCAGCTCCCGTGGACTGGTTCGTGGATCCCGTGGATCAAGCCCGGGGGGACTCGGGTGTGACCACACTGGACGATCTCGCCACGGCCTTCCTGGCCGCACACCCCGAGGTCGCCGGGGACGTGCTCCTGCGTTCCGACCGCAAGAAGCCGCGTGAACCGCAACCCCCCGTGAGCACCCCCCAAGACCTGAGCACCACCGAGGTCCACGACGTCCAGAGCGTGGACGCCTCCGTGTGGCAGGCCGTGGCCGGGCTGTACTCCGTGAGCGAGGGCGACGCCGAGGGCGAGCTCGCGTGGCAGACCGACGCCCTGTGCGCCCAGACCGATCCCGAGGCCTTTTTCCCCGAGAAGGGCGGGTCCACCCGGGACGCCAAGCGCGTGTGCGAGGCGTGCCCCGTGAGCGGCAAGTGCCTGGACTACGCCATGGCCAACGACGAGAAGTTCGGGATCTGGGGCGGCCTGTCCGAGCGCGAGCGGCGCAGGCTGCGTCGCCGGGGACGCTGAACCCCGTGGCCGCTCCCGAGACTCCGCGGCGCACGTGCTCCAAGCAGATGTGCAATCGTGACGCGGTGTGCACCCTGACCTATGTCTATTCCGATTCCACCGCGGTGATCGGTGCCCTGTCCGCGCGGCGGGAACCGCACGCGTACGACCTGTGCCCCGTGCACGCGGACTCATTGACGGCACCCAAGGGCTGGCGCGTGGTGCGCCTGGAGTCACCGGACGGCTGGAACCACGACGACCTCGACGCCGTGGTGGAAGCCGTCCGACCGGACGAGGATCCCGCACCCCACCGCACGGCGCGCGGTACGTTCCTGGGCGCCGTGCGACCGCCCGGGGCTGCGCGACCCTCGGGCCCGTCCCGGTCACGGGGTCCCGTGTTGCGCGACGTCTCCTACCAGGGCCGCGATGACGAATCCCGGGCAGACGCCGATTCCGGCCCCGCGGGCGACTCCGGTTCCGCCGAAATGCCCCGTTCCGAGGGCTCCGCGGGCGCCAATGGCGCGCGCCCGGCGCGTCATGTTCCCATGGGCCGTTCCGGGGCGAATACCGGCTATTCTGTAGCGACGCGTACGATTGCGAACGCAAATACGCAGGTGGGGCAGCGCATGGACTCCGTCCCCCTCCCCGCAGCCCTGCGCACCCCGCACTGGCGGCGGCCGTAACCCGGTTGCCCCGTCCGGGTGGGCTGCGAGACCGTGATTCCCACGGCCGCCGTTCTCCCCCCGATGTGAGGTGCCCATGAGACTCCCTTCCCACCACCGCGATCCGCTGCCCGGGACACCGCGCGAGCCCGCGCGTCCCGCCGGGGCGAGCGCGCGGCGTCGTCGTCCGGGCATCGTGTGCCTCGCTCTCGCGGGGCTCCTGGGCCTGAGCGCGTGCGCCGGGGGGAACGACGCCACCCCGGCAGCGCCGTCGTCCGCCGCCGCCGCTCCATCGAGTACCGCGCCCACGAAGAGTTTCGGGACCGTGCGGGTCGAGGTGAGCCCGGCCGCCGACACGAGCATGGTCAACCCCGTGGACCCCGTGGTCGTCACAGCGGACGGCGGGGAACTCACGGACGTGACCGTGAGCGCCGCGGGCTCGGGGGAGCGGGTCGAGGGCGAACTCGCGCAGGACGGCCACGAGTGGCGCTCGAAGGCGCCCCTTGCGTTCGACGAGACCTACACGGTGGACTACACCGCGCGCTCCGGGGACCGGGACAGCACGGGGCAGTCCGTGTTCAGCACGGTGGACGCCGCCCACGAGGCGGACGTGGCCCTCAACGTCAAGGACGGGCAGACCTACGGCGTGTGGCAGGTCGTGGAGTTCAACTTCTCCGAGCCCGTCATGAACAAGGACGAGGTCGAGAAGGCCGTGACCGTGGACGGGGCGCACCGCGACGGCGCGTTCCGGTGGTACTCGGACCGCAAACTGCGCTTCCGCCCGGAGCAACCGTGGGACCCGAACTCCAAGGTCACGGTCACCGTTAACATCCTGGGCAAGGATCTGGGCAACGGGATGATCGGCAACGGCAACGAGACGGTGTCGTTCAGCACCGGTGCCGAGCAGCGGGTGTTCGTGGACAACAACACCAAGACCCTCGTGGCCTACGTGAACGGCAAGGAGACCGGTCGCTGGCCCGTGACCCTGGGCAACCCGGACTGGCCGTCCACCACGGGCAAGAAGGTCATCATCGAGCAAGCGGCCTCCTACGAGTTCAAGGCGTCGTCGCTGAACCTCAAGCCCGGCGACCCCCACTACTACCCGCCGTTCGACGCGTCCAACGTGTCCCGGCTGACGTGGAGCGGCGAGTTCATCCACCAGGCGCTGCCGTCCGCGATGCCCGTGCTGGGCGTGGCCAACGTGTCCCACGGGTGCGTGGGGATGCCGCCGGAGGGTGCGGCCTACATTTTTGAGACCTTCCGCCCGGGTGACATGGTGGAGGTGGTCAACACTGACTACCCCCAGGCCGATCCCGACGATGGCTACGGGGACTGGAACATCCCGTTCGAGCACTACTCGGACGAGGACTGGCACGGAAACTGGTGATACAGCCCGGTGAGCTCCTCCATCCCACGCGGCCCCTGGCCCCGCCCCACCGCGGTGCAGCGCATCCTCCAGGGATTCCTGGCACTCACTCTGCCCGTCCTGCTCGTGGCGCTGGGGGTACGACTCGTGGCCACCCCGGTCTTCCTGTGGCTCGAGTACCACCGCCCCGGCTTCCCTGCTGACCACTGGGGGATGAGCACGCAGGAACGGATGACGTTCGGTTCCTACGGGATGGACTACATCATGAACCTGGCCCCGCCCGAGTACTTGGGCGGTCTGGTGAGCAGCGAGGGTGGCATGGCGTTCACCCCGGCGGAGGTCTCTCACATGCGGGACGTCCAGCACGTGATGTACTGGGGGCTGCTGATCGCGTTCGTCCTGCTCGTGCTGAGCGTCCTGGCGGCCTGGTACCTGCACCGGGCGACCCCGGGGACCGCCTCTTCCGCGTGGTTCGCGGGCTCGTGGCTCACCGTGGTCCTGTTGCTGCTCACGGCCGTGTTCGCGGTGGTGGGGTGGCAGAGCTTCTTCACGGCGTTCCACTCCTTGTTCTTCAGCTCCGGGACGTGGACCTTCAGCATCTCGGACACCCTGATCCGACTCTATCCCACCCAGTTCTGGATCGACGCCGCGATCGCCGTGGCGCTCGTGGCGCTCATCGGGGCGTTCGCGGTCATGCTCGCCACGACCCGCCGGATGCGGGCGGCACGCTCCTTCAGATCCACGAGGTGAACCACATCCGCCAGCGCCAGTGCTCGTAGGGAATGGTCTGGGCGGTCCACACGGGCCAGAAGAACACCGCGAGCACCACCACGAGCAGCAGGAACACCAGGCTCACCCTGCGCCAGCGTCGCGCCCACACCGGTGAGATCACCTGCTCGTGCACCGCGGCGGACGGCGTGCCCGCGGTGGCACCCAGGCGGGGGACCGCGAGCTTGCCTGTGAGCACCCCGATCGCCCCCGTGATCAGCAGGACCATGGCGGGGAAGTAGGACAGCGCGTAGAAGAAGAACATTGTGCGTTCCGGGTAGAGGAACCACGGGAGGTAACCGGCCGCGTACACGCCCACGAGGGCACCGAAGCGCCAGTCACGGAGCACCGCCCACAACCACAGTCCCAGCGGCACCGCCAGGATCCCCACCCACCACACGGCGGGGTTGCCCAGGTTGAGGATGGCCTGGCTGCACGACTCCACCGTGCAGCCGTCCACGCCTCGTCCGGGGGATTCGTAGAAGTAGGACGTGGGGCGGGCCATGACCGGCCACGTGGCCGGGCCGGCCATGTACGTGTGGTGCGAGGACAGCCCCGCGTGGAACGAATAGGCCGCCACGTGGTACTCCCACAGGGAACGTAGGGCGGGCGGGAGCCACTGCGGGCCGTCGCCCGGGTTCAGCTCGGCCCAGTTGCGGTTGTAGCCCGTGCTCGTGGTGAGCCACCCGGTCCACGTGATCACGTACACCACCGCGCCCACGCCGATCATGCTCAGGAATCCGGCCCTTCACAGATGAGCATGGGTAGCGGTGTGCGCGTGGGCGTCTCGAGGGGTGTGTTGTGAGGTCTGGGTAGAGGTCGAGGCCTCCAGGATGGGTAGCGACCAAGCAACCCGATCCATGAAGGCCTCGACGTGTCTCATGCTATCTGCGCGCCCGCGTGCGCGCTCTTCGACCTGCCCGACGTCCATGTCAGGGCCGTGGAACGCGGACCACGCTCGTTCACCGTGGTGGTGGAGACTTCTCCGACGCTGGTGGGGTGCCCGTCCTGCGGGGTGCTCGCCACCGGCCACGGCCGCCGGGAGGTCGTGCTCCACGATCTGCCCTGCGCTGGGGTGCCCGTGCGGGTGGTGTGGCGCAAGCGGATCTTCAGGTGCCGGGAGGACGCCTGCGAGGTCGTGACGTTCAGCGAGGTCCACGAGCTGGCCGCGCCGCGGGCCAAGCTCACCACCCGCGCGATCGCCTGGGCGGTGACGCAGCTGCGCTCCCACGACATCGCGGTCTCCGCCCTGGCGGACATGCTCGGAGTCGCCTGGAACACCGTCTGGCACGCCGTGGCCCCGGTCATCGAAGGCCAGCTGGCCGCGGAGGATCGGCTGGCCGGGGTGGACGCCCTCGGTGTCGACGAGCACGTGTGGCGCCACGTGGGTCCACCCGGCACCGGGCTGGTCACCGGGATCGTGGACCACTCCCGCGGCGAGGACGGCCGGCCCCGGGCGCGACTGCTGGACCTGGTCAAGGGGCGCACGGGGGCGGCCTACGGCGACTGGCTCACCGAGCAGGGTCCGGCGTTCACGAGCGGGATCCGCACGGCGACGCTGGACCCGTTCCACGGCTACGCCAACGCCATCCGCGACGAACTCCCTGAGGCGATCACCGTCCTGGACGCCTTCCACGTGGTGAAACTCGGTGGGCAGGTCGTGGACGAGGTGCGTCGTCGGGTGCAGCAGGACACCCTGGGCCACCGGGGCCGGGCCGGGGACCCGCTCTACGGGATCCGCCGCACCTTGCAGATCGGCGCCGAGCACCTCACCGCCAAACAGATCACCCGGCTCAACACCAAGCTTGAGGCCGGGGACCCGCACCACGAGGTGACCCTGGCCTGGCACTGCTATCAGAAGCTGCGTGCGATCTACCACGCCCGCCCCGAGACCGGCCGCCGGCTGGTCGCCGAGATCCTTGCCGCCTTCCCGTCCTGCCCGATCCCGGAGATCGCCCGGCTCGGGCGGACCCTGCGCCGGTGGAAGGCCGCGATCCTGGCCTACTTCGACACCGCCGGGGCCTCCAACGGGCCCACCGAGGCCGTGAACGGGGTGATCGAGACGATGCGCCGGGTCGCCCGCGGCTTCCGGAACTTCGACAACTACCGCCTACGCGCCCTGCTCGCCGCCGGCGGACACCGGCCGTGGCGCAAGACCCCTACCCATGCTCATCTGTGAAGGGCCAGGAATCCCCACGGGCCGTCCTTGAGCACCGCACCGGCGAACCAGTTCTTGACCCCGGCGATCCGCCGCGCGTTCATGTCCCACAGCACCGCCAGGATCCCGAGCGCGGCGATGCTGAACAGCGCGTTCCACTTCACGGCCGCGGCCGCACCGCACGCCACGCCCGCGGCGATCCGCCACCACCGCGCGCCCAACCACGGGCCCAGGACGCCGCCGGGGCTGCGGGCGAGCAGGCGGCGTCGACCGTCGTCGCGGTCCAACAGGACGAAGACGAAGGCGAGCAACAGGAAGAACATGAGGAAGACGTCCAGCAGGGCCAGGCGGGACTCCACGAGGTGCAGCCCGTCCAGGGAGGTCAGCACACCGGCGATCGTGGCCAGGGTGACCGAGCGGAACAACAACCATCCCGCGCACCAGATCACCGCGATGGACGCCGTGCCGAACAGGGCCGCGGAGAAGCGCCACCCGAACGGGTCGTCCGCGCCGAACAACCACAGCCCGATCGCGATGAGCCACTTGCCCAGGGGCGGGTGCACCACGAAAGAGGGGTGACCCTGTGTGTCCGGGATGTTCCCGGAGACGAAACCCTCGTCCGCGCCCTCGGGCCATTGCTGCTCCGTGCCGTGGAGCAGCAGCGAGTAGGCGTCCTTGAGGTAGTACGTCTCGTCGAAGACCACGGCGTGCGGCCACGACAGGTGCACGAAGCGCAGCACCCCGCCCAGCAGGGTCACGAGCGCCAGGGGGACCCACCAGTACCGGGGCAACCGGGTGACCGCAGGGAGCAGGCGGTCGCGCACGGAGGGGGCCACGGGTGCGGTCGAGGCGGGGGAGAAGACAGTCGAGGGCACGGATCCCATCGTAGGGTGCACCCCTGGAGATTCAGCCCGGCCACGGTGGCGTCACCGCGTTCGACCGGCGGACCTTCGTAGAGTGGACGGGTGAGTTCACAGACATCGACGACCACCCCCGGCACCGAGGACCACCGCCCCGGTGCCGTGGTGGTCGTGGGCACCCCCATCGGCAACCTCTCGGACGCGTCCCAGCGGCTCAAGGACATCCTGCACACCGCGGACGTGCTGGCCGTGGAGGACACCCGCACCCTGCACCGCCTGGCCTCCGGGCTCGGCGTGACCGTGACCGGGCGGGTGGTCACCCACCACGAACACAATGAGAACGCGCGCACCGGCGAACTGCTGGACGAGGTGCGCCGCGGTCGGACCGTGGCCGTGCTCTCCGACGCGGGCATGCCCACGGTCTCCGACCCCGGGTTCCCGCTCGTGCGCGCCGCGGCCGAGGCGGACCTGCCCGTGAGCGTGCTCCCCGGGCCCTCGGCGGTCCTCGCGGCGCTCGCGGTCTCCGGGCTGCCCACCGACCGGTTCACGTTCGAGGGCTTCCTGCCGCGTAAGACGGGCGAGCGTGCGGCCCACCTCGCGACCCTGCGGGACGAACCCCGCACCATGGTCTTCTACGAGTCCCCGCACCGTCTCGCGGAGATGCTCACCGCGCTGCGGGACGCCCTGGGCGCGGACCGGCGCGCGGCCGTGTGCCGCGAGCTGACCAAGCTGCATGAAGAGGTGCTGCGCGATGACCTCGCGGGTCTGGTCGAGTGGGCCGCGAACAACCAGGTGCGCGGGGAGATCGTGGTGGTCGTGCATGGTGCCCCACCGGCCGCGGCTCCCGAGCCCGAGGACCTCGTTCAGGAGGTCGAGCACCTCGTGGCCGCGAGCGACGTCAAGCTCAAGGCCGCCGCGCGCGAAGTGGCCACCGCGCACGGGGTGAGCACACGCAAGCTCTACGACGCCGTGATCACCGCGCGCGGTCAGAACTGACCCGACCCGCGGTAACGACGCGCAGATATGTAGGACGACCGTCTCGCCGACGAGTGCCCCTCGGGTCGGACTTGCCGGTCTCCGTGCAGTGATGACGGCGCGGCCCCGGCCTCCGCGCGGGCGGGACGGACCCGCCCGCGCGGCGTCGTGGTCACCCGCGCGGGCCGCTCCACAGAGACGCCGGCCACCAGTCGGCGCGCAGCCGCCCGCCGCGCGAGGCCCGCTTCCGGAACTCGTCCCGGACCAGCGTGAGGTCCTCCGGCGTGGTCCGCGGGGTCCAGCGGGAGTCCGGGGCGCCGTAGCTCGCGGATTCCAGGTCCGCGACGAGGTGATCCACGGCGGTCTGCGCACCCGGTAGCCCCGCCGCGAGCCGGCGTGCCCGCACGCGGGGCGTGTCGGACGCGGGGGAGGTGACGCCGTGGTCCTCGGCGAGCGCGCGGAACTCGTCCCACGCGGCGTTGGCCCGGCGCTGCGGGGTCAGGGACGCGTCCTGCAGTGCCGCGAGTCGAGCCCGACGACGCCGCCCGCGCACCACCCGCGGCGCCGCCACGAGGGCCAGCAGCGCGAGCAGACCGAGCATCCCGGTCACGAGCCACCACGGCACCGCAGCGGTGGTCGGCACCGCCTCGTCCTGGGGTGGTGGCTCCTGCGAGGGGTCGTCCCCCGGTTGTTCACTCGGTTGATCGGACGGCTGGTCGGAGGGTTCCTCGCTGGGCTGTTGCTCGGGCTCGTCGCTCGGCGCCGCGGTCTCCTCCGGGGTCTCCGGGCCCTCCCCACCCTGGTCCTGGGCCGAATCCGGCGCGTAATCGGGGGTGCTGGGCACCCCGGGGGTGGGCTCGAAACGGACCCAGCCCACGCCCTCGAAGTACAGCTCGGGCCACGCGTGGGAATCGCCCGTGCTCACGGGGAAGGAACGGCCGCCGTCCGGGCCCTCGACCGGGGCGGTGGGCAGGTAACCCACAGCGACCCGCGCGGGGATACCCACTTCCCGGGCCATGAGGGCCATGGCCGGGGCGAAATGCCCCGAGTACCCCGTGCGGGTGCGCATGAATTCGTCGAGCGATCCCATCCCGCCGGCGTCGTAGCCCTGGGCGAGCGGCGCGGTCACGTCGTAGCGGAAGCCGTCGCGCAGGTGGTTCTGGATCGCGAGGGCGCGGTCGTAGTCCGTGTCCGCACCCTCGGTGAACGTGCGCGCGGCGTCCGCGACCGATTGCGGGCGGTTTGCGGGCAGCCGCAGGTAGTCGCCGAGCTGCGGGTCCGACGCCGCCGACGGTGCCGTCCGCAGTGCCTCCGGGGTGGCTCGTGACAGCGCGGACGTGACCGTGTACTCGGCCCCGGACATTCCCGTGGACTCGCTGAAGATGGACAGGTCGCGGGGATTCCACGCCCACCCCTCGTCACCGAGTCCACTCACGGCCACCGGGGCGTAGGGTGCTGGCAGCCAGTGCTCGGAGAAGTCGTCGAACATGACCTTGGCCGAGACCTCGGTGCCGCGGGGGACCGGGTTGCGCGCGGCGTCGGCCAGACCCGACAGATCGCCGTCCAGGTTCTCGACGTCCGGGAACCACTCGTCCTGGTCGAAATCGGAAAGGGTGAGCAACCGCATGTATTGGGGCTGGTCGTCCGAGGTCGTGTACGAGAACCGCCGGGTGTGCTCGACCGAGCGCAGGTCCTGACCCACCGCGCGCAGCGGGCCCACCCCGGAGGCGCGCTCCGCGGTGAACGAGCTGCCCTGTGGGAAGGCCCCGTTGAAGAATCCGGGCATGACTGCGGGGACGAACAGCACCACCGCGAGTACACCGGCGATGACGAGCAGGGCGCGGGGGAGTCCTCCCGGGGTCGGGGCGATGCGCTGGGCGCGCGTGGCACCCCAGAACCGTGAACCGGCCAGCAGCGCCAGGGCGGCGAGCGCGGCCGCGGCCAGACCGAGGGCAGTGACGCTGCCCGGCAGGGTCAGCGCGGGGAGCACGAGCAGCGCCAGGACCCCCAGGCATGCGAGCCCGGCCATGCGTAGGCCCACGAGCACGGTTTCCATGAACACGGTCACCAGCCCCACCAGGGTGCACAGCACGAAGGCCAGCCCGGGGTTCGGGCCGTAGGGGGCGGCGTCGCGGGAGATGAAGTCGCCGGAGGAACGCCACAGCTCACCGGCCGCGGTGAAGGTCTCCCCGGTGGGGATGAAGCCCAGCAGGGCGTGGGAAGGCAGGTGCACCACGGTCAACGCGAGCAACAGGGCGGCCAGGCCCAGGACCGTGACGAGAGGTGAGGGCACGCGCAACCAGCGGGCCGCGCCCGTGACCACGAGCACCGTGAGCACGGTGGCCGCCACGGAGGGCAGCCACCACAGGCCGTTCAGCGCACCGGCCATGCCCACGCAGCCCAGGGCGATCGCGGTGAGCAGAAGCAGACTGAGTTCGATCACGCGGGGCCGGGGCGGACGCGCTCCCTGGATGTGCTGATCGTGCGGAGTGCGGGAGTGGCCGGCGGAGCTCCGGCCGTCCGGAGCGGCCCGGAGACCGGTGGCGTCGGGGGTTACCGAGCGGCCCTGAGCCGTGGGCGCCGCGGTGGCGGTCGCAGCCGCGGCGGGGGTGGCGTCGTGGTCCGCGTGGGGCGTGGGATCGGGGGCGCTCATGCGGTGGCCCTCCCTCGGGCGCGGCCCATCATCTCGTCCATGCGCAGCTGTCGGGCACCGGGGTCGGGCGGCGGCGGAGTCAGCAGGGTGGCGCCGCGGGTGGTCGCGAGCCATGCGGCGTCCACGTCCGTCCAGCGCGTCACCAACACCACGGACCACCCCGCGGACTCGAACACCGCGGCGCTGTCGGGGCGGTGCGCGGGGGCGTCGATCACCATGATGACCGAACACACCGTGCTCGCCGCCGCTGCCGTGACGTAGCGCCGCGCGGCCGCTGGGGAGAGTCGGCCCGTGAGCAGCAACAACGGGTGGGAGAGCCCTTCCCGTTCGAGGCGCTCGGTCAGGGGATCGGTCGACGCCTCGGATTCGGGCCGGCTCACGAGGGCCGCTCGGGAGAGGCCGTGGACGACTTCCGTGGCGGTGTCGTCGGTGACGTCCGTATCCCGCAGGTCGGCCACCGGTGCCTCGCCGCGGGGCATTGCGCGGCCCTGGTCGTCGAGCGCGTGCACCACGGTCTCGCGGCGCGTGAGGTGCTCGATCACGGACGCCGCCGCGCGCACCGCCCACTCGAACTCCTCGGTGGATTCGAGCACACCGGCCCACACACGAGCGCCCGGCCAGTGTTCGGCCGCGGAGTCCAGGACCACGACGGCGCTGCGCGTGCTGCGCGGGTCCTCCTGGCGCACCATGAGCTGGCCGTGCTTGGCGGACGCCGCCCAGTGCACCCGGCGCATGGGGTCACCGTGGCGGTACTCGCGGGTCATCACGTTGTCGGGTCCCGGTTGCGGTTGGGCGCGCCGGGACGGGTCGTTGCCAGATTCACGCGCCATGGTAGCCCCGTGCTCGGTGAGGTCCTCGGGTTCCGGGGCCACGTACAGCGACGTCCGCTCGGCCACGTCCAGCAGTTCGGTCACCACGCCGAACGGGTCGCCCACGCGCACCGTGGCCGGACCCAGTTCGTGGATCCCCCGACGCCGCGGGCGCACCGTGTACGTGACCGGCGCCCCGGACACCGGTACCGAGACGTCCTGGTCCCGGCCCAGTAGGGGGTCCACGGTCTCGTGCACGTCCACCGCGGCGACGGCGCTCGTGCGGCCCGAGCGGAGGGTGCCCTTGCGGTCCGCGTCGGTGGTGTCCGGGCCTGCCCCGCGGCCGGGGTTCGCGGCATCCGCCGGGCCATTGCCCATGCCACCCGTCAGGCCGCCTCCCGCTGTGCCCATGTCGTGGACCGCGGGGTCCACCGGGTCGTGGGTGGAGCCTGCTCGACCGGCACCCGAGGTGCGGTTGCGCGCGGAGAAGGCGGAGCGACGTCGTACGCGCAGGGCCACCTGGGCGGCGTCGCCGAGCGTGACGAGCGGCGGGTCCACCGAACGTTTGAGCAGGACGCGAGGTTTGACGAGCCACATGGCCAGGGAGGACAGCAGCGGCACCATGCCCAGGAACAGGGACAGCGCCAGGACGTCCTTGCGGCCGAGCCACGTGGCGGCGGCCAGGCATAGCACGGCTGCCGCCAGGAAACACCACCCGCGCACCGTGAACTTGGCGCGTGAGTCCACCCGCGCCTCGGGAGCCGCAGCCTTCATCGGGTCTGGGGGGCGTCTTCGGTGGGGACGCGGACGTCGGAGAGGATCGTGCGCACGATGTCCTGGGCGCTGTCCGCGCCCGAGCGACGCTCGAGGAGCAGGCGGTGGGAGAGTACGGCCACCGCGACGTCCTTGATGTCGTCCGGCAGCACGTGGTCGCGTCCGGCCAGGGCGGCCTGCGCGCGGGCGGCCGCCTGCAACTGCAGGGCCGCGCGGGGGCTCGCGCCCAGGCGCAGGTGCGGGTGCGTGCGGGTGGCTTGGCACAGTGCCACCACGTAGCGGCGCACCGGGGTGGACACGTGCAGCGAGGCCACGTGGCGTACGAGGTCGCGGGCCTCCTCGATGTCCACGACCGGCCCGAGACCCGTCAACGGGGAGCCTGCGCCGTGATCGCGCAGCATGGCGACCTCGGCGTCCGCGTCCGGGTAGCCCATGGAGATCCGCGCCATGAACCGGTCCCGCTGGGCCTCCGGGAGGGGGAACGTGCCGTCCATCTCCACCGGGTTCTGGGTGGCCACGACCATGAACGGTTCGGCCAGCCGGTACGTGGTGCCGTCCGCCGTGACCTGGCCCTCCGCCATGGCCTCCAGCAGCGCGGACTGGGTCTTGGCCGAAGCGCGGTTGATCTCGTCCCCGATCACCACGTTCGCGAACACCGGGCCGGGTTTGAACTCGAACTGGTTGCGGGTCTGGTCGTACACCGACACGCCCGTGATGTCCGCGGGGAGCAGGTCCGGGGTGAACTGGATCCGGTTGATCGTCCCACCCACCGCGCCGGCCAGGGTACGGGCCAGCATGGTCTTGCCCACGCCCGGGACGTCCTCGACCAACAGGTGGCCGCCGGCCAGCAGGGTCAGCAGGGCCGTGCGGGTCTCGGCGGGTTTGCCGTCGATGACCGAGTTCATACGGTCAAGGATGGCCTTGGTGCGGGCGGCGAACTGCTCCATTATTTCCTCGTCTCACGGGCAGGGGGATCCGGGGGTGTTTGTCCCCATGTTCGCAGGTATTTGCCAGGTGCGGGTGCATTGCGAACGGGGTCGGGGCCCCTTCCTCACCGAGCGGCGCACGGATGCGGTTGCCCGGGGCCGGGCGGGAGCGAGTCATCTATCGTGGAGGGGTGATCGAGACACCCGTATCCGAATCCGTGTGGGACCACGCAGCCCGACCCGAGCCCGTGGCGGGACAGACGCCCGAGGCGTACACCGTGGAGCGGTACGCGGTCGCCGATTCCGGTGACGACGTGCCCAACGGTGAGGGCACGGAGCGCCGCGCGCACACCGACGCCCGGGGGCGACGTCGCAACCTCACCTTCCCCGCGCTGCCGGAACCGCTGCCGCACCCCGTGGTGGACAACCACACCCACCTGGACATGCAGGACGGGTTGGTGCGGGTGTCCGTGGTGGATGCGATGGCCACGGCCAGGGACGCCTCCGTGTGCGGGGTGGTGCTGGCCGGGTGCGACGTGGAGTCGTCGCGGTTCGCGGTGGCGGCGGCGCAGACGGTTCCGGGGGTGCTGGCGGCGGTGGCGCTGCACCCGAACGAGGCGCCGGCGTTGGCCGGGTCGGGTGTGTCCGGAGACCGTGATGCACCGGCTCCGGCGGGTGACGGCTCGGCGAACGGTTCCGGTGCGGGGCGCTTCGAGTCCGATGGACCAGAGGGAGTTTCCGCGGCTGGGCGTTTCACGGGGGCACGCGACGCGGGCTCAACGGGCGGGCGCTCGCTGGACGAAGCGCTCGCGGTGATCGACGAATTGGCGGGGCAGCGTAGGGTGCGTTGCGTTGGGGAGACGGGCATGGACCGTGTGCACACCCCGGCGTCGGGTCTGGCGGTGCAGGAGGAATCGTTCCGGGCGCACATCGAGATCGCCAAGCGGCACGGGGTGGCCATGCAGATCCACGACCGTGAGGCCCACGAGGACGTGGTGCGCATCCTCCGTGATGCAGGGGCTCCCGAACGCACTGTGTTCCACTGCTTCTCGGGGGATTCGGAACTCGCGCGGGTGTGCAACGAGAACGGGTGGTACATGTCTTTCGCGGGAACCGTGACGTTCAAGAACGCGGCACCGCTCAACGCGGCGCTGCGGGAAGCGGATCCGGGGCTCGTGCTGTGCGAGACGGATGCGCCGTTCCTCACGCCGCACCCGTTCAGGGGCCGGCCCAATGCGCCGTACATGGTCAACTACACGGTGCGGGGGATGGCGGAGATCCTGGACACGGACCTCGAGGAGCTGTGCCGGCGGATCTGGGAGAACTCGGAGCGGGTGTACGGGCAGTTCTGAATTCGGAACGGGTGTGCGGGCAGTTCTGAGGGGCTCCCACCCCGCCCCGCGCCCCATCCACCATGCCCACCCACACCCTGCGCCCACGTGGCTTCTCATGCGTGCTCCCACAACCAGCCCACCCACCTCCCCACCGCGGCAACCGGGCTGCACCACACCTGTGCCCCGAAAAAGCAAGGAGCGAGGCGAATCCAGTGTCGTTTCGGGGCACAGATGTTTACGAGATCGGGGGCGTGAGGTCATCTGAAGCGCCCTGGGTTTCGTTCCGATCCAACTGAAGGAGAATCGGAACATGCCCAAGAAGTTCAGCCCCGAGTTGCGTGAGCGCGCCGTGCGGATGGTCCTGGAACGCCAGGCCGCGCAGGGCGGCCCACGCTCGCATTCCATCCGGGCCGTGGCCCCACAGCTTGGCGTCGGGGAGGAGACCTTGCGGATGTGGTGCAACCGCCACGGCCATGAGATCGAGCAGATACCCGCCGGAGAGGACCTGCAGCAGGAGAACAAGCGCCTCAAACGCGAACTCGCCGAAGCCCGCCGAGCCAATGAGATTCTCAAAGCCGCCTCGGCTTTTTTCGCAGCGGAACTCGACCGCCCCACGACGAGATGATCCGGTTCATCGATATGCACCGCGATCAGTTCGGGGTCGAGGCCATCTGCCGCACACTGAGTGCGACGGGATGTGGGTTCATCACCTCCCGCGGCTACCGTGCCGCGAAGCAGCGCCCCGCGTCCGCGAGGGCACTGCGAGACAAAATCCTCACCGAGGAACTCAAGCGGATCCACGCGGAGAACTACTCGGTCTACGGGGTGCGGAAGATGCACCACGCGATGGCCCGCGCCGGCTGGGAGATCGGCCGTGATCAGGTCGCTCGGCTCATGCGTGCCGCCGCCCTGCAGGGCGTCCGACGTGGTCGCAAGCCCGTCACCACGCGCCCTGCCGGTGAGCCTGACCACCGCCCTGACCTCGTGAAACGGCACTTCACCGCCGAGAGGCCGCATCAGTTGTGGGTCGCTGACATCACCTACGTCAGGTCCCTGGGCGGGTTCTGCTACACAGCGTTCGTCACCGACGTGTTCACCCGAAAAATCGTGGGCTGGGCAGTCTCTGCCTCGCTGCACACCGTGGGGTTGCCGTTACTGGCCCTGGAACATGCCCTGCTGAACACCGGTGCCAGCCGCGGCCGACAGGGCCTGGTACACCACAGCGACCGGGGTAGCCAGGGCGGATTCAACTGGTTGTCGCAACACCCTGATCGTGAGGGTGTGTGGTGGGACGAGATCCAGAGGAATCAGCGGTGCCGGCGGGTGCGCGTCGACAGTGGCAAGCGGATCGGGCGATCAGACCGAAGCTGCGGTCGCCGGGGCATCCGAAGTACCGCCGGGATGTCGAGTCAGCGTTCTGGGATCAGATAGCGCTGGGATTGCTGGCAGAGGAAGCGGCTCGTGTCATCGGCGTGGCCCCTGCGGTCGCGACGCGCTGGTACCGCCAGCATGGTGGGATGCGCCCGTTCATGCCGCCGACGCCGTCAGGGCGTTACCTCAGCTTCACCGAGCGTGAAGAGATCGCGATTCTTGTCGCGAAAGGTCATGGTGTGCGGCAGATCGCGCGCGCGATCGGCCGCGACCCAGGAACGATCTCGCGCGAGTTACGCCGAAACGCCGCGACACGGGGCCTCACGCGTGACTATCGCGCGTCGGTCGCGCAGTGGAAGGCCGACATGGCAGCGCGGCGGCCGAAGGAAGCCAAGCTCGTGGCGAACCCGCGGTTGCGCGAGTACGTTGAGCAACGACTCAGCGGCCACATCGTCGACGAGGACGGAAACGTCGTGGCCGGGCCGCCGGTAGAGAAATGGACGGGCCGTAACAAGCCACGCCGCAAGGACCGGGCGTGGGTGCGCGCGTGGAGCCCGGAGCAGATCAGTAGGCGCCTGCCCCTCGATTTCCCCGATGATGAGTCCATGCGCATCAGCCACGAGGCGATCTATCAATCCCTCTACATCCAAGGCCGAGGAGCGTTGAAACGTGAACTCATCTTGTGCCTGCGCACCGGGCGTGCGCTGCGCGCCCCGCGGGCGCGCGCGCAGCGCACGACGTGGGCGCACGTCACGCCCGAAGCGCTCATCAGTGAACGGCCTGCTGAAGCCGACGACCGTGCAGTGCCGGGCCATTGGGAGGGCGACTTGATCATCGGGCTGGAACGCTCCGCGATCGGCACGCTCGTGGAGCGCACCACCCGCTACACGATGCTCGTTCACCTGCCCCGCGAGGAAGGCTATCGGCACAAGGAATCAGTGAAAAAGGGGCCGGCCCTGGCCGGGTACGGCGCGATCACGATGAAGAACGCGTTGTCGACGACGATGACACGTCTGCCGGTGGAGTTGACGCGTTCACTGACGTGGGACCGCGGCAAGGAAATGTCCGCGCACATAGCGTTTCGTGTCGAGACAGGCATCCCGGTGTTCTTCGCCGATCCGCACTCACCGTGGCAGCGCGGCACCAACGAGAACACGAACGGCCTGCTTCGTCAGTACTTCCCCAAGGGCACTGACCTGTCCCGTGACGGGTTCAGTGGAGGCTTGGTAGTGCCGCTCCGGCGGTCGCCGGGGCGGTGTGGTGACGATAGTAGGCGTCTTCGAACTCGATCGGGGGCACGAGCCCGATCTCTCCGTGCAGGCGCCGGTGATTGAACCAGTCGACGTACTCGGCCACCGCGATCTCCAGGTCGTCGATCGACTTCCAGGGGCCCTTGTTGCGGATCAGTTCGGCCTTGAACAGCGAGTTGAACGCCTCAGCGAGGGCATTGTCGTACGAATCGCCGGTGGATCCCACCGAGGCCACCGCCCCCGCCTCGGCCAGGCGCTGGGTGTAGCGCACGGCGACATACTGAACGCCTTTGTCGCTGTGATGGACCACACCGCTGGTGTCATGGCCGTCGTGGGAGCGGGTCCACAACCCCATCTCGAGAGCGTCCAGAGCCAGGTCCGTGCGCAACGAGGTCGACAGCTGCCACCCCACCACCCGCCGGGAGAACACATCGATGACGAAGGCGGCGTAGACCCAGCCGGCGAACGTTCTGCAATACGTGATGTCGGCGACCCACAGCCGGTCCGGGGCAGCGGCGGTGAAAGATCGTTCCACCAGGTCCGGGCGGGTCTCCGGTCCGGTGCCGGCCACCGTGGTGCGCGGGCCCTTGGCGCGAATGATCCCGCGCAGACCCGCCGCCCTCATGAGCCGGTGAACCGTGCACCGGGCCACCCGGTGGCCGTTCCGGCGCAGCGCGGCGTGGACCTTGGTGATCCCGTACACCCCGTAGTTCTCCGCGTGCACCTTGGTGATGACCGCGGTCGTGGCCGCGTCGCTGACCGATCGCGCTGAGGGCGGGCGGGTCTTGGCTGCGTAATAGGTGCTCGGGGCGACCTGCAGAACCTTGCAGATCGGCTCGACCCCGTACTCGCCCTTGTGGGCGTCGATGTAGGCCACTACCTGTTGTGTGGGCGGTCGAGCTCCGCCGCGAAGAAAGCCGAGGCCGACCGCAGGATGGCGTTAGCCCTGCGGAGTTCCCGAACTTCTCTCTCGAGCTCGGCCAGCCGCTGGGCGTCATCAGTGGTGGTTCCTGGTCGATATCCCTCATCGACCTCGGCCTGTCTCACCCAGTTCCGCAGCGTTTCCGGGTTGATCCCCAGCTGCTGACCGATCCGCGCCAGCGCCCCGGCCTTCGTCGCCGGGTCCCGCCGGGCCTCCACCGCCATCCGGGTGGCGCGCTCTCGCAACTCGTCCGGGTACTTCCTCGGTGCCCCCATGACTCTCATCCTTCCGTGGAATGAAAGCCTCCAACAGACCCGTCACGGGACAACCTGTCACGCTGGTCGGCACACGAGATCAACGCCGTGGCGCACACGCTGAACACTCGTCCACGCAAGAGCCTGGGGTGGAAGACACCTGCCGAGGCACTGAACGAGCAGCTAAAGTCTCTCCAAGAAGCCGGTGTTGCAACGACCAGTTGAATCCGGTCAGTACGTCAGTCTGGCCTACTCGGATGCGTTGATCGCCGCCGGAGTGAGCGCCTCGGTGGGCACGGTCGGGGATTCCTACGACAACGCCCTGGCCGAGACGGTCAACGGGCTCTACAAAGCCGAACTCATCCACGCGAAACGTGTGTGGGAGTCCACCGAGGCGGTGGAACTGGCCACGATGGGGTGGGTGCACTGGTGGAACACCGTCCGTCTGCACGAGGCCCTCGGCTACCTCACGCCCGCGGAGGTCGAAGTAGCCTACACTCACGACCACGACGTAGCGCCCGTTGCGTCCTGACCTCGGAACGAAACCCAGGGCGCTTCAGTTGTGCAGTGGGATTGCCGCGGGGCCCAATGAGGGTGGGAGGGAAGGTTCGGGTATGGGGGAGTGAGCGGGGCGGGGGCGCGGGCACAGGTGCGGGTGCGGATCGCGCAGGCACGCCACGTAGGATTGACCGGTGACCGAGCCCAGTACCGACGGCCCTCTCCTAGGCCCCGCCGAGATTCGAGAACTCGCCGAGCAAGCGGGGATCCGCCCCACCAAGACGCTCGGTCAGAACTTTGTGATCGATCCCAACACCATCCGCCGGATCGTGGCCGCCGCCCACCTGGGGCAGGACGAACACGTCCTGGAGGTGGGGCCCGGCCTGGGGTCGTTGACGCTGGGGCTGTTGGCGGCGTCGTCGTCGGTCACGGCCGTGGAGATCGACCCGCCCCTCGCGCGGCAGCTGCCCCAGACCGTGGAACGGTTCTTCCCGAGCGCTGCGGACCGGTTGTCCGTGGTGGAGGCCGACGCCGCCCGCGTGCGTGAGCTGCCCGGCGAGCCGACCGCGCTCGTCGCGAACCTACCCTACAACGTGGCCGTGCCGGTGCTGCTGCACATCCTGGAGACCTTCCCGACCGTGCGCCACGGGCTCGTGATGGTCCAGGACGAGGTCGCTGACCGATTGGCGGCCGGGCCCGGGTCGCGGGTGTACGGCGTGCCGTCCGTGAAGGCCACCTGGTACGCGCACGTGAGCAAGGCCGGGGTGATCGGCAAGAACGTGTTCTGGCCCGCCCCGAAGATCGCGTCCGGGCTCGTGCGCTTCGAGCGCCGCGAGCCCCCGGTCGCCGAGTCGCTGCGCCGGGACACGTTCGCGGTGGTAGACGCCGCATTCGCCCAGCGTCGCAAGACCTTACGGGCGGCGCTGAGCGGCTGGGCGGGGTCCGGTGCCCGCGCCGAGGAGATCCTGCGCGCCGCCGGTGTGGACCCCGCCGCGCGCGGTGAGCGGCTCGACGTCGCCGACTTCGCCCGGATCGCGGCGGCCGCCGGGACCGTAAGTTCAGAGGGGACGGAGGAAGTGGCCGGAGCTGATAGCCGACCCGGAGAAGTTCCGGGGAACCTCACGACTACACGAACCGCGTCTGCCACTGGGACGGCGCCGGACGAGCACCCCGCGGAAGCCGTTGAGACCGCGCCCCGAGACCGGTCCGGAGTGAACGACGTACCTGCCACCGACCCGGGGGAGCACCCATGAGCCCCACACCGACCCGGGTCAGCGCGAGCGCCCCGGCCAAGACGAACCTCGTGCTGCACGTGGGCAGCCCCACCCCGGACGGTTACCACCCCCTGGAGACCCTCTTCGTGGCCGTGGACCTGCGGGAAACCGTCACGGCCTCCGTGAATCCCGCGCTCGCCCGTCGTGGGGTGGGGATCCGCATCACCGTGGAGGCCGAGCGCGGTAGCGAGTACGCCCGCATGGTGAGCGAGGGAACCGCCCGCCTCTCCGATGTCCCCCTGGACGGGACGAACCTGGCCGTGAAGGCCGCGCTCGCGGTGTGCGAGGCGCTGGACGTCCCCGTGCCCGGACTCGAGCTGCATGTCCGCAAGGCCGTGCCGGTCGCCGGCGGCATGGGCGGGGGATCCGCGGACGCCGCCGCCGCGCTCGTGGCGGTCAACGGCCTCGTGGCCCGCCACGCGGGCATCGCCCCAATGGATACGGACGAACTCCTCCGACTGGGCGCCGGCCTGGGCGCCGACGTGCCGTTCATGCTCCTGGGAGGTGCCGCGATCGGCCGCGGCACGGGAACTGAGTTGGAGTCGGTGGCCGCGGAGGAGCAATTGCATTTCGTGTTCGTCCCCCAGGACCAGGGCCTGTCCACACCGGCCGTGTACCGCCAGCGGGATGCCAGTCACACGGTGACGAACGCGTCGACGAGGAGTGCCCCGCGCACCGGCATCGCCCCCGACCCCGTCCCCACCGCGGTGCTCACGGCCTTGGCCGACGCGGACCCCGATGCCCTCGCCGCCCGGATCCGCAATGACCTCCAGGGCCCCGCGATCCAGTTGCTACCCGAACTCGAGGGGCTGCTCAACCACGGCGTGGAACTGGGTGCGCTCGCCGGATGGGTCTCCGGGTCGGGCCCCACGGTATGTTTCCTGGTGCGCTCGCGGGATGCCGCGCGCCGCCTCGTGCTCGACTTCGTGCGGGAACACCGCCACGCCCTCGCCGTGGCCGGCCCCGTGCCCGGCGCGCGGGTCGAATCGCGCGAATGAACCCGCCCGCCGGGGTGTCCCGGGGCAGAATCGGGTCAACGTAGGCGCGTCACCACGGTTTCGAGGTCTGGGCCGGCCCGGGCGGTGCACTCCCCGAGCCCCCGGGTGAGGAGTCAATCTTGGCCATCCGTCCGCAGCAGGTCCATCCCGTTCCCGAGCCACTCGTGCGCGCACTCGAGGCCCTGCGTCACGAGCTCAACATCCCCGACGACTTCCCACCGGCCGTGCACGACGCCGCCGTGGCCGCTGCCGCCGCACCGCGCCTACCGTCTCTGGACCGCACGGACCTCGAGCTCGTCACGATCGACCCGGAGGGCTCCCGGGACCTGGACCAAGCGGTGCTCATCGGCACCGCGGATACGGGTTTCACCGTGTGGTACGCGATCGCCGACGTCGCCGCGTTCGTGCACCCGGGCGATCCGATCGATGTCGAGGCCCACGGCCGCGGCCAGACCCTCTACGCCCCGCACCAGCGCACGCCGTTGCACCCTCCCGAACTCTCGGAGGACGCCGCGAGTCTGCTGCCGCACACCGTGCGCCCCGCCGTGCTGTGGGAACTGGGGCTGGACGAACAGGGCGCACTCCGCAGCACATCGGTGCGGCGGGCCCTCGTGCGTAGCCGCGCCCAGCTGACCTATCGAGAAGTACAGGATCGGCTGGACGCGGGGACCGCGGGCCCGTCCCTCACACTGTTGCGCACCGTGGGGCAATTACGGGAACGGATCGAACGGGAACGCGGCGGGGTGAGCCTGCGCATCCCCGAGCAGGAAGTGGTGATCGATCACGAGCAGTGGCGCGTGGTCCACCGCAGTGCGCTGCCCGTGGAGGGGTGGAACGCCCAGATCTCGCTGCTCACGGGCATCGCCGCCGCGCAGTTGATGCTCGACGCCGGCACGGGCCTGTTGCGCATCTTGCCCCGCGCGGCCGACTCCGCGATCCGCAAACTGCGGGCCACGGCGGCCGCCCTGCGCATCCCGTGGCCCGAGGACGTCAGCTACCCGGAATTCGTGCGCGCACTCGATCCGCAGCTCGGGACCCACGCGGCCATGCTGCACGCGTGCACCCTGTTGTTTCGGGGGGCCGGTTACGAGGCGTTCCACGGCGCGGCCCCGGAGCATCGCGAACACTCGGCCCTCGCGACGTCGTACGCGCACGTGACCGCGCCGCTGCGCCGACTCGTGGACCGCTACGGGAGCGAGGTGTGCCTCGCGATCAGCGCCGGGAACCCCGTTCCCGACTGGGTGCTCGAGGCGCTGCCGCAGCTGCCGGCCGAGATGGAGGCGTCCGCGCGCAAGGCCTCGGCGTACGAGCGCGGGATCGTGAACATGGTCGAGACGCTGGCGCTGTCCGCGCACGTGGGCGAGGAATTCAAGGCCACCGTGGTGGAGGTCAAGGACGACGGCGCTCGCGGCACCATCATCATCCGCGAACCCGCCGTTGAGGTCACCCTCAAGGCCCCCGATTTGCCGCTCGGCAAAGAGGTCCGGGTGCGTCTCGTGCGGGCCGACGTCGCGGAGGGCCGCGCCGAGTTCGAACTCGTGTCCGACGTCGCCGGGTGACGCCGCCTGGTCCGGAACCTCGTCGCAGTAACCGGTCAGGCGGCGTCGTTAGCCTGGGAGAGAAGTGATGACGAACGACAGGAGGCAGTCATGTCCGTGGTGAAGATCAATGCCATCGAGGTCCCCGAGGGTGCCGGCGCCGAGCTCGAGGCCCGGTTCGCGGCGCGCAAGCACGCGGTGGACGGTGAGCCCGGTTTCGAGGGGTTCCAGCTGTTGCGCCCGGTCGCGGGGGAGAACCGCTACTTCGTGGTGACCACGTGGGCCACCCAGGAGGACTTCGAGGCGTGGCGGGACGGTAATGCCAAGGCCGCCCACGCCGGGGGTCAGCGCAAACCGGTGGCCACGGGTGCGTCGCTGCTCGAGTTCGAGGTCGTGGACCTGTAAGGCTCCCGGACTGGATCGGCCGGGAAGCGGCCGCGGTAGTAGCTGGGCGTGACGCCGAAGTGCCGCACGAACACGCGGCGCAGGCTTTCGTCCGTGCCGAAGCCGGACAGTCGCGCGGTGTCCATGACGCCGTGCCCGCGGTCCAGCAGAGACTTGGCGGTTTCGACCCTGACCTGTTCCACGAATTTCCCCGGCGATACGCCCAGCTCCGCGGTGAACAGCCGGCTCAGATGGCGCACGCTCATGTGCGCGCGCCGGGCCAGCTCCGCCACTGGGGGTGCGGCCGCGGGGTCGCTCACGATATCGGCGCACAGCTCGCGCAGGGGAGCGGACGACGGCGCGGGCCAGTCCAGCGCGGCCGAGAACTGGGACTGCCCTCCCGCGCGCTGCATGTAGACCACGAGTTCCCGGGCCACGCCGTGGGCCAAGTTCCGCCCGTGGTCCACGGCCACGAGTGACAGGGCGAGGTCGATCCCGGACGAGATGCCCGCGCTCGTGAACACGGCTCCGTCCCGCACGTACAGCTCGTCGGGGTGTACGGTCACTACCGGGTAGCGGCGGGCCAGCTCGGCGGCGTGACACCAGTGGGTCGTGGCCCGGCGTCCGTCGAGCAGGCCCGCCTCGGCCAGCGCGAACGCCCCGGTGCACACGCTCGCCACGCGGTCGCTATGGTCGGCGACGGCGCGCACTGCCGTGACGACGCCGTCCGGCACCGGGCGCGTGGCGAGGGATTCTCCACCGGCCACCAGCAGCGTGCCGATCCGGGGTGCGCCCTTCAGATCCGCGAGTGATTCGGTCGCGATCCGCGCGCCCACCGACGTCTCGACGTCTCCGCCGGACGGCGACACGAAGCGCACCGCGTAGTCGGCACCCGCGGAGTTGGCCGCGGCGAAAACCTCAGCGGGCCCGGAGACGTCCAGCAGGGTGACCCCGGGGAACAGCAGAACGACGACGTGATGGCGGGCTGTCATGTGTTCAGTATGTCCGAATCCGAGGGGTTCCTGTCACTGTGGACCTGGCGGACGGGTGTGCAGCGAGCCCACAATGGAAAGGTGGGGCAGCGCGGCTCCTCAGCTGCAGCGGCCCCTGCCCGCCCATGCACGGCCCGCCCAGAACAGGAGTCAGCTCATGACCGACACCATTTCCGGCATCTCCGTCCCTGACAGCAAACTCGCCCGGGAGATCACCGAGTACATCCGGGACAACGAGGACGACCTGCTCTACCACCACTCCCGCCGCGTGTTCTTCTTCGGCGCGCTCGTGGGGCAGGCCCAGGACCTGAGCGTGGACCACGAGCTGCTGTATGCGGCGGCCATGTTCCACGATCGCGGCCTCACGGATACTTACTCCGACTCCATGCTGCGTTTCGAGGTGGACGGCGCGAACGAGGTCCGCGAGTTCCTCCTGGAACGCGGTGCGTCGCAGGAGCGGGCGCACAACGCGTGGCTCGGGATCGCGCTGCACACGACCCCCGGGGTGCCCGAGTTCATGGCCCCGGAGATCGCGCTCGTGAGTGCGGGTGTGGAGACGGACGTGCTGGGCATGCACTTCGACGAGCTCACGGACGCCCAACGGCAGGCCGTGGTGGAGGTCCATCCCCGCCCGGACTTCAAGAACCAGATCCTCAAGGCGTTCAACGACGCCAACGTGCACCGCTCGCACTCCACGTTCGGGAACATGAACGCGGACGTGCTGGAGCACTTCGACCCGGAATTCAAGCGCGACAACTTCGTGGAGATCATCAAGGCGAATCCCTGGAGCGAGTGAGCTCCGGCTCGCTCGTCTACTCCAGCGCCTCGCCCAGCTCGAGCCATCGCAGCTCGAGTTCGTCCAGCTGCTCCTGCAGATCGGACTTCTGCGCCGCCAGCTTGCCGAGGCCTTCGAAGTCCGAGGGGTCCGCGGCGGCCATGGTCCCGTCCAATGCCTTGATCTGCTCGCCGAGTTTCTGCATCTTGCGTTCGACGGCGCCCAGTTCCTTCTGCGCGGCCCGCGCCTGCGCGCCGGACAGCCGCGGCTCGGAGGGGGCAGCGCCGTCGGAGGCAGGGGCAGTGCCAGAGGAGGAAGAGGACGCCGCAAGCGGGTTGGACGCCCCGGAGGAACCGGCTGCGGTGCCGGACGCCGCGGTCGCCGAGAGGTTGAGGTACTCCTCGACCCCGCCGGGCAGGTGCCGGAACCGGCCGTTGATTACCGCGTACTGCTGATCGGTCACCCGCTCCAGGAGATAGCGGTCGTGGGAGACCACCAGCAGGGTCCCGGGCCACGTGTCCAGGAGATCCTCCATGGCAGCGAGCATGTCCGTGTCCAGGTCGTTGGAGGGCTCGTCCAGGATCAACACGTTGGGCTCGTCCAGCAGGATGAGCAGCAACTGCAGGCGCCGCTTCTGCCCACCCGAGAGGTCCTTGACCGGGGTCTTCAGCTGCGCGGAGGAGAACCCCAGCCGCTCCAAGAGCTGGGTGGGGGTCATCTCCTTGCCCTCGGTCACGTAGGAGGTCTTCTTCCGGGCGACGACGTCCGAGACCCGGTCGTTCGCGACGTCCTCGAGCTCGGCGAGCTGCTGGGTCAAGGTTGCGATCTTGACGGTCTTCCCGCGCTTGACCCGCCCCGTGGTGGGCTCCACGGCACCCGTGACGAGCCCCAGGAGCGTGGACTTGCCCGCGCCGTTGACGCCCAGAATGCCCGTGCGCTCCCCGGGAGCGATCAACCACGTGACGTCCTGCAGCACGCGTGTCCGACCGGAGGCGCCAGGCGAAGAGGCGCCCGACGAAGCGGCAGTCGCGGCGCCGTCGTCATCCGCGGAAGGGCCGGACGGACCGGACGAACCCGCGGAACCGGAAACGGCGGGGGAGGGGAACTCCACCGACACGTCCTCGATGTCCACCACGTCCTTGCCCAACCGGGACACCGCCATGCGGGACAGCGACACGGAATCGCGCGGCGGCGGGACGTCGGAGATCAACTGGTTGGCGGCGTCGATGCGGAACTTGGGCTTGGACGTGCGCGCGGGTGCCCCGCGGCGCAGCCATGCGAGCTCCTTGCGCATGAGGTTCTGCCGCTTCTGCTCCACCACGGCGGCCTGTCGGTCACGCTCCACGCGCTGCAGCACGTACGCCGCGTACCCGCCCTCGAAGGGTTCCACGATCCGGTCGTGGACCTCCCACGTGTCGGTGCACACGGCGTCCAGGAACCAGCGGTCGTGGGTCACGACCACGAGCGCGCCGGCGTTCCTGGACCAGCGGTTGTTGAGGTGTTTCGCGAGCCACGTGATGCCGTCCACGTCCAGGTGGTTGGTGGGCTCGTCCAGAAAGATCACGTCCCAGTCGCCGGTCAGCAGGCTCGCGAGCGCGACCCGGCGGCGCTGCCCGCCCGAGAGCTGCCCCACGGGGGTGTCCCAGTCCACGTCCGAGACGAGCCCGGAGATCACGTCCCGCACCTTGGGATCCGCGGCCCACACGTAGTCGGGCACGTCCCCCACCACGGCGTGGCCCACGGTCTGGTCCGGGTCCAGCGTGTCGGCCTGGTCGAGCATGCCCACGGTCGTCCCGCTGCGCACGGTCACCCGCCCGGAGTCCGGTGCGATGCGCCCCGCGAGCAGTCGCATGAGAGTGGACTTGCCGTCCCCGTTGCGACCCACGATCCCGATCCGGTCGCCCTCGTCGATCCCCACGGTGACCGAGTCGAACACGGTCTTGGTGGGGTACTCGAGATGTAAGTTTTCTCCGCCGATCAGATGAGCCACCCGGCAAGGATACAAGCGCGCACCGACGGGCCGCGGCGTCGTCCCCCCGCCCCACGGGCGTGCGAGACTGTGTGCCATGCACGACGCAACAGGACGCGGGGAGACGCCCGCGGGAACCGTCCTGGACGATCCCCAGGGCCTCGCCGAGGCGGTGGCCCGGATCCGTGAGTTCCCGGGGCCGGTGGAGATCACGATCGGCGGGGACCACCCCGTGGGGCCGCACATGGGTTCGCTCGTGCGCCGCCAGACCGCTCTACGCCTGCGCGAGGCCGGCGCGGAACCCCTGTTGTTGCGCGCGCCCGTGGCCGTGGACGACGACATCCCCGACGAGGGCGTGCTCGCGGCCGTGGACGACGCCCTGGAGCTGTGCCGCGGTGTGGGCGCCGGGTGGCTCGTGCTCGCCCTGGGCGGGGTGGCGCACCGGGGGCGGCAGCGGCGGCGGCTGTACTCGATGCTCGCCGCGCTCGCGGAAGCAGCGTCCCACCGCCAGGTCAAGCTCATGGTGCAGAACAGCACGATCGTGGAGGAAGTGGGCATGCTCATGGCCCTGCTGGACCGCGAGTACGACAACGGCACGCTGGACGTCACCGCCCCGGACGTCACCTCCACGGCGTGGGACGTCTCGCGTTCCCGGGCCGCCGGACAGGCCGACAACGCCGCGTGGGAGTACGTGCGCCGCGCCGCCGCACGCGCCCCCGTGCTCGTGCGCGGGATCACCGTGGAGGACGCCGAGACCCTGTCCCGGGGGCTCCCCGGATTCGAGGAGAACCGTGCAGCGGGGCGGGTTCTGCTCGTGCTGACGCGCTGAACGCAGATGATAAAGTGACGTCTCGTGCGTCCTCCGGCCGCACGCACATGTTGGCGCCCGCGGGTGACAACGCTCCGCCATGGTGTAATTGGCAGCACACCGGCCTTTGGAGCCGTGAGTCTAGGTTCGAGTCCTAGTGGCGGAACGCACGATACATCGAGGCGTAGATGGCCCCCACCGCCTCACGAGCAACCAGAGGAGTCTGCTCCGTGAGCACCATTGACACCGCGAGCACCGGGCAGAACCCCGCCGCCGTCATCGTCCTGGCCGCGGGTAAGGGCACCCGCATGAAGTCCAAGACCCCCAAGATCCTGCATGAGATCGGGGGTCGTTCCATGCTCGGCCACGCCTTGAAGGTGGCCCGCGAGCTCGCGCCGCAGCGCATCGTGGCCGTGATCCGTCACCAGCGCGATCTCGTGGCCGAGCACATCGCGGCCGTGGATCCCGAGGTCCTGACCGCGGACCAGTCGGACGTCCCCGGTACCGGTTCCGCCGTGGACGCGGGCCTCGAGGTCCTCGACGCCGAGACCCCCGTGAGCGGCACTGTGCTGGTGACCTACGGGGACGTCCCCCTGCTCATGGTGGACACGCTGCGCGAGTTCGTGGCGCACCACGACTCCCACGGCAACGCCGTGACGGTGCTGACCGCCGATCACCCCGAGCCCGGCAAGTACGGCCGGATCCTGCGGGACGAGCGCGGCGAGTTCGCCGAGATCAGAGAGTTCAAGGACGCCACGGACGCCGAGCGTGCCGTGAGCGAGGTCAACTCCGGGATCTTCGCGTTCGACGCCGCGGTGCTGCGGGATGCGCTCTCCCGCGTGGACACCGACAACGCCCAGGCGGAGAAGTACCTCACGGACGTCCCGCGTCTCGCGCGCGAGGCCGGCCACCGCGTGGACGCACTCAAGATGACGGATTACATGGAGCTCGAGGGTGCCAACGACCGCGTCCAGCTCGCGGCACTGGGGCACTACCTCAACCAGCGCACCCTGGAAATGCACATGCGCAACGGGGTGTCCATCGTGGACCCCGCGACCACGTGGATCGACGACACCGTGGAGCTCGAGGCGGACAGCACCGTGCTACCCGGGACCCAACTGCACGGGCGTACGCGGGTCGCGGAGGACGCCGTCGTGGGCCCCGACACCACCCTGACCGACGTGATCGTGGGCCGCGGAGCGCACGTCACGCGCACCCACGGCAGCGATTCCGAGCTGCGCGCGGGCGCCACGGTGGGCCCCTTCGCGTACCTGCGCCCCGGCACGGTCCTGGGCGAGGACGGCAAGATCGGCACATTCGTGGAGACCAAGAAGGCCACGATCGGACGCGGCTCCAAGGTCCCGCACCTGTCCTACGTGGGGGACGCCACGATCGGGGAGAACTCCAACATCGGCGCGGCCTCGGTCTTCGTGAACTACGACGGCGTGGCCAAGCACCACACCACGATCGGCAACGACGTCCGCATGGGTTCGGACAACATGTACGTGGCCCCCGTGACCGTGGGCGACGGTGCCTACTCGGGTGCCGGGACCACCGTGCGCAAGGACGTCCCCGCCGGGGCCCTGGTGCTCACGGAGGGCAAGCAGGTCATCGTGGAAGGATGGGTGCAGGAGCACCGTCCCGGAACCGCGGCGGCACGCGCGGCCCAGGCCGCTCAAGACTCTGACCGCGACGACCACGCCTGAGTCCGGGCGCACGGCACGCGAGCAGTGATCCACAGGAATTCAAGGAAAGCGAGTTCACATGACCGGCATCACCAACACGGGTTCGAACCGCATGGTTCTGCTCTCGGGTCGGGCCCATCCCGAGCTCGCCAACAACATCGCCCGTGAGCTGGGCACCGAACTGGTCCCCACGGACGCGTACGACTTCGCGAACGGTGAGACCTACGTGCGCTTCGGTGAGTCGGTGCGCGGCGCGGACGCGTTCCTGATTCAGTCCCACCCCGCTCCCATCAACCAGTGGTTGATGGAGCAGCTCATCATGCTGGACTCCCTCAAACGGGCGTCCGCCAAGTCCATCACCGTGGTCAGCCCGTTCTACCCGTACGCACGGCAGGACAAGAAGCACCGCGGCCGCGAGCCCATCTCCGCTCGCCTGATCGCGGACCTCTACAAGACCGCAGGCGCGGACCGGCTGATGTCCGTGGACCTGCACACCGCGCAGATCCAGGGTTTCTTCGACGGACCCGTAGACCACCTCATGGCCATCCCGCTGCTGAGCGACTACGTGCGCTCCGTGGTGGATGTGGACAACGTGACCGTGGTGTCCCCGGACACCGGCCGTGTGCGCGTGGCCGAGCAGTGGGCGGAGCGCCTGGGCGGTGCCCCGCTCGCGTTCGTACACAAGACCCGGGACATCACCGTGCCCAACCAGGCGGTGTCCAAGGAGGTCGTGGGCAACATCAAGGGCCGCACGTGCGTGCTCATCGACGACATGATCGACACCGGCGGAACGATCACCGGCGCCGTGAAGGTGCTCAAGGACCAGGGCGCGAAGAACGTGATCATCGCAGCCACGCACGCCGTGTTCTCCGGTCCCGCCGTGGAGCGGTTGTCCTCGTGCGGCGCGGACAAGGTGGCCGTGACCGACACCCTGCCCGTGCCCCCGGAGCACCAGTTCGAGAACCTCGAGGTGCTCTCGATCGCCCCGCTGATCGCCCGTGCCATCCAGGAGGTCTTCGAGGACGGATCGGTCACCAGCCTCTTCAACGGCCGCTCCTGACAACCGCCGGTGACCGCTACGACGCGGTTTCCGGTACGACGAAGGCCGGGGCGGCACACGCCACCCCGGCCTTCGTCGTGCTCGGGAGTCGTGGTGTCCGGGGCGCATCACCCCGGACACCACGGCATCACAACCGGCTGATCCGGGTCCCGCCGTAGACGGTGTTGTACCCGATCACGTATCCGTTGGAGAACTGCTGACGGATCTCGTAGCCCGCGCGGTACTCGTCGGTCGTGGGATAGCCCAGGCCGCGCTCCATACCGGACTTCGCCCAGCGCTGACCGATCGCGCCGTACTCCTTGATCGCGCGCGAACCCGTGCGCGGGGACCACATGAGCTTGGTGGACTTACCGGACGGGGTACGGAAGACCTGGTAGGCCCCGCCCGCCAGCGAGCGCTCCTCGGTGATCGGGAAGCCGTAACCGCGTTCCCGTCCGGCGCCGATGAACTTCCCGCCGATGCTGCTCGTGTTGCGCACCATGTGCCCGCCCGTGGTGCGGTGCCAGTACGCGGTGGACTTCACGCCGTTGCGCACGAACTCTTGGTACCGGCCGCCGTTCGCGGCGTTGGCCTCGGGGCCCACCGGGGTGCCCCACTTCGCGGCGCCGCCCGTGGCGCGGTAGATGGCGCCGATGCCGCCGGCCACGGAGTAGCCGGTCGCGCGCCCGCCCAGCGGCTTGTAGTTCGACGACGACGCCAGGGCCTGCAGCTGCGCCCACGAACCGCCGTACACGTTCGAGTCACCCGAGAAGGGCCCGCTGTCCGTGTACTGCCAGATGTCGTAGCGCGACCAGCCATTGGGGTACCACTGGGGTGCCATAACGCCGTAGGACGCGAGGTGCAGGGGGTGGTGGTTGAACTGCGCCGTGTTGCCCGTGCAGGTCTGCCACCAGTCCGCGGTCGTGTAGATCGCGGGCAGTCGACCAGTGCGCTGCTTGTAGCGGTCCGAGAAGGACTTGATCCACGCGGTCATCTGCGGCTGGGACATGTTGTAGCACGTGCCACCCAGGGAGGCGTACGGGTTGTACTCGATGTCCAGCAGGCCGGGCAGGGTCTTGCCGTCCGAGGACCAGCCGCCGCCGTTGTTGATGAAGAAGTCCGCCTGGGCGGCACCCGAGGACTGTGAGGGCAGCGCGAAGTGGTACGCGCCGCGGAACATGCCCACCTCGTACGAGCCCGTGTACTGGTCGTCGAAGGCCTCGGAGTGATAACCGGTCCCCTCGGTGGCCTTGACGTAAGCGAAGCGTGCGCCGGCGGCGTATTCCGCGCTCCAGTTCACGGCAGGCTGCCACCCGGAGACGTCCATGCCCTGGATCCCGGTCGGGATCCAGTTGTTCTCCCGGATCACGAGGGACATGGAACCGGCCGGGCCGATGCCCGTGGTGCCCGCGGCCTGCGCGGCGGCACTCGCGGTGGCCTTCGGGTTCGCGCTCGCGGACGGCGTGGCGGGGGTCTTGGGCGACGGCGTCGCGGTCGACGGCGTCGCGGTCGACGGCGCGGCGGAGGGTTTCGCCGCCTCGGGGCCCAGGACGTTCTCGGCCACCTTGTCGAGTTCCTTCTCGGATGCCTCCGAGAGGTTGGTCGTGGTCGCCATGGACTTCATCTTCTGGCCCATGGTCGCGCCGGGATTCTTGTCACCGGTCTTGGGCGGGGCCGTGGGCAGCTGGGGGTCCTTGACAACCGTCTCGAGTTCGTGGGTTTCCACGGAGACCACTTTCCCCTTCTCGGGATTGAGGTTCTCCGCGGGATCGTTGGCCGCCGTGGCGGGCATGAAGGTGGTCAGTGCCAGGACCGCGGCGGTCACGGCAGCGGGCAGCACTGATTTTCGGGGGGAGATCATACGCGTAGCCTTTACTGCGTGTGGGGGGAGCCACTCGTTGGGGGGAAGGCGAGCGGCCAGGGGGACGCACTAGAAAGTGTAAGTGGTCACCCAGGAATTCGATGTGTCTCACACGCAACGGTCATCACGATTGCATTTCGAGAAGAAATACTTCTGATTTCGACCTCAGTAGGCGCCTTCGGATGCGAAGACCGCACGCACGGTCCGCAGCATGATGATCAAGTCCTGCACCGGCGACCAGTTCTCCACGTAGTACAGGTCCAGGCGCACGGTCTGGTTCCAGTCGAGGTCCGAGCGACCGGAGACCTGCCACAGGCCAGTGATCCCGGGGCGCACACGCAAGCGGCGGTAGACGTGCTGCTCGTACTTGTCCACCTCGCTGGCCAGCGGCGGGCGGGGCCCCACGAGGGACATGGTGCCGTTGAGCACGTTGATGAACTGCGGCAGCTCGTCCAGGCTGAACCGGCGCATCCACTTGCCGGGTGCGGTCACGCGGGGATCATCCTTCATCTTGAAGAGCACGTCCCCCTGAGACTCATTGGCGGCCATCAGGGCGGCCTTGCGTTCCTCGGCGTCCGTGTACATGGAACGGAACTTGAGCATCCGGAACCGGGTGCCGTCAATCCCCACGCGCTCCTGCGCGAAGAACGCGGGACCGCCGTCGTGCGCCTTGACCAGGATGCCCAGCACGAGCATCACGGGGAAGAGGATGATCAGCGCGGCCAGAGAGCCGGTGACGTCGATGATGCGCTTGACGATCTTCTTGGACCGGGTGAAACGCGGGGTGGCCACGTGGATCAGCGGCAGACCCACGAGCTGCTGGGTGTGGATCCGGGGTCCGGCCACGTCCGTGAGCCCGGTGTTCATGACCAGTCGGATCCGCTCGTCCGCGAGCGCCCAGCCCAGGTGGCGGATCTCAGTGGTGTTCAGGGGTACGGCGGCGGCCATCACGAGCGTCTCGATGTCGTGCTCGCGGCACGCCTGCATGATCCCCTGGACGCTAGGGCGTTCCTCCGGCGCGAGTGCGTTGACGGGTACCCGCACGGAGTGCAGGGACTGCGGCAGTTGGTGGTGCGAGGTGGGCATATAGACCGCCACGGGGTTGAACCCGGCGTCCGGGCGACTCTGCAGCTCTCCAACAAGTTCCACCGCCCCCGGGAAGCGACCCACCACCATGGTGCGGGACATGTTGAGCCCGTTCTTGCGCCGCTGCATGAGTTGACGCCGCGCCCACATGCGTCCTGCGAAAAGGGCCAGTGTGCCGAGAGGCAGTGCGATCAGGATGTACCCGCGCGCCGTGGGCACGTTGAAGGCGTAGGAGGCGATGGCGATCGCGGCGAACAACGTGAGCGAGGCCGTGACGAGCTGCTTTGCCTCCTCCGCGCCGTTACCGATCAGCCGCACACCGCGGGTGCCGCGCAGCTCGAGCCACAGCCACCACCCCACGGCCAGCAGCAGCCCCACGAGCCAGTAGGGCACGGGCAGCACGTCCACCTGCAGCAACCCCTGCAGCCAGCCGAACCGCAGGGCCTGGGCCGCGGCGAGCGCGAGCACCAGGGACAAAGCGTCGTAGATCCTCAGTTCCGTCTGGTAGCTCTCGCGCCACGACAAGTGCTTGTGTTTCTGGCTTGCATGTTGGAACACGGTCGACGAACCTTCCCCCAAAACCGTTCGACGGCGAGACGCCCCACGCGCTCGCTCCGATGCGTGGACCGTTCCCAACGAGTCCCCGCACCGCGGTGTTCATCTCCCCCGAGATTTACGCCCGCTAATTAGTCAACATACTCTCTCACCTGCTCGAATATCCCCGGAGTTCATGAATCGGTACAGAATTGTGGACATGTGACGTCCTTGACGGGGCCGCGTCGTCGCCCGCTTGGGGGTCAAACCCGGAGGCGGCGCCGGGGGTGGGGCACGTGCTATCGTGGGCCCGTTGCCAAGGCGAGGGGGCGGTCGTCCCGCCCCGTTATCGACGACGGCTTGTGGATCCTTACGATCCACCGCGACCGGTGAGTGCATCCCGAGCGGTGGGCGAGTGGGGTACCGCACCACGTCGGTCGTAACAACGTTCGGGACGCACGGTGCGAGTACCTCCACCGTGACTCGGACGGTCTGACGGTAACCAACCAGACCCACGATCGAAGGAGAACCGCCATGGTGGACGTCATCACCATTCCCGCGACCCTGCGCACCGAGTTCGGCAAGGGCTACTCCCGCCGCGTGCGCGCCAACGACCAGATCCCCGCCGTGATCTACGGCCACGGTGCCGAGCCGCTGCACGTGATCCTGCCGGGCCACGAAATGATGCTCGCGTCCCGTAACTCCAACGCCGTGCTCGAGATCGACGTGGACGGCGAGGGCCACCTCGCGATGATCAAGGACGTCCAGCGCCACCCCGTGCGCCCCGAGATCCTGCACATCGACCTGCTGACCGTGCGCCGCGGTGAGCGTGTCGAGGTCGAGATCCCCGTGACCGTCGAGGGCGAGGTCGCCGCGACCGCCGTGCACAACGTGGAGGAGAACGTCCTGCTCGTCGAGGCCGACGCGCTGAAGGTTCCTGAGAACGTCGTCGTGGACATCGAGGGCCGCGAGGCCGGCGAGCACATCTACGCCGCGGACGTGACCCTGCCCTCCGGTGTCACGCTCGTGTCCGACCCCGAGCTGCTGGTCATCAACGTGTCCGAGCCCGTGGAGCAGGACCTGGGTGAGGAGCCGGAGACCGAGGACGCCGAGGTCGAGACCGCGCAGGAGTCGGCCGAGGAGTCCTCGGACGACGAGTGATCCAAGTGGTCGCCCGTCCGTAACGGGTTGAGGCGATGTGATGAGCGGCGGCAAGCACCACGTGTGCCTGCCGCCGCCGTCGTCCCCGGGTCCGGACACGGGAACGGCAACGAACAATCTGACACTCGATACGGTGCGGGACGAACGAGCGGGGCCCCCGCCCGGAAGAAGGGACACGAGATGACGCAGCGGACGCTGGTCGTGGGACTGGGCAACCCGGGAGACCGCTACGCGGGGACCCGGCACAACATCGGTGCCATGGTCGTGGCCGAACTCGCGCAGCGCGCCGGCGTGAAACTCTCCGCCCATAAGGCGCGCGCCGCCGTGGCGGAGACCCGGATACGTCCGGGGGCGCCGCGACTCGTGGTGGCCCAGCCCTTGAGCTACATGAACGTCTCCGGGGGGCCTGTGAGCGCGCTGGCCCAGTACTACTCCCTGGGTGCGGACGAGCTCGTGGTGGTCCACGACGACGTTGACCTGCCCTTCGGTGCCGTTAAGCTCAAGCGCGGTGGTGGGGAGGGCGGTCACAATGGGCTGCGGGACATCACCAAGGCTCTGGGGACCAGGGATTACATCCGGGTTCGCGTGGGTGTGGGTCGACCCCCGGGACGCATGGATACCGCCGATTATGTGCTCAAGCGATTTTCCGGCGCGCAGGCCAAAGAACTGCCGCTGCTCATCAGTGACGCCGCCGACGCCGTGGAAATGCTCAGCGAGCGGGGACTCACCGACACGCAACAGTACTTCCACGCCAGATTGTCCTGACACCGGGCCGGGTTCTCGCGTCCGGCCCGCGCCGGCCGGTGACACCGCGGACCCGGCCCATAGTGACGGTGGGCTCAACACTGCGTAATCACCATTCGTCACCGTGCTCGCACCGGACTACGGTCGAAATGCCCGCAGCGTTCGTCAAGGAGCGGAAGCTCGTAAGAAGGAGTCATGCCCACAACCCCCTTGGACAACGAGCAGGTCTTGAGGCTGAAGCAGGATTTCCCGCTGCTCACCGAATCGCAGGTGGCGGGTCATCCGTTGGTGTACCTAGACACCGGTGCCACCTCCCAGGTGCCCCTGGCGGTCGCTGACGCGGAACGCGACTTCACCCTGCATCATCGTGCAGCAGTCCACCGCGGCGCCCACACGCTGGCCGTCGAGGCCACGGATCTCTTCGAGGACGCACGGGCCACGATCGCGCACTTCGTGGGTGCGGACCCTTATTCACTGGTCTGGACCTCCAACGCCACCGAGGGGCTGAACCTGCTCAGTTACGCGATGTCCAACGCGACCGCAGGTTCCAATGGTTCCGAGAACGCGGAGCGGTTTCGAGTGGGGCCCGATGATGAGATCGTCACGACCCAGGCGGAGCACCACGCGAATTTGATCCCGTGGCAGGAACTGGCAGCCCGCACGGGTGCGAGCCTGCGCGTGGTTCCCGTGGACGCGCGCGGTCTGATCACGCCCCAGGCGGTTGCCGACACAGTCTCGGAGCGCACCAAGCTCGTCGCGTTCACTCACGTGTCCAACGTGACCGGTGCGATCACGGATGTGCAGGCCATCGTGGGGGAGGCCCAAAAAATCGGCGCGCTCACGGTTCTCGATGCGTGCCAATCCGTGCCGCACATGCCCATAGATTTTCCCGCGCTCGGCGTGGACTTCGCCGTGTTCTCCGCGCACAAGATGCTGGGTCCCACGGGCATCGGCGCGCTCTACGGTCGCCACGAGTTGCTCAATGCGCTGCCCACGTTCCTCACCGGCGGCTCCATGATCACCGAGGTCACCACCGAGCATGCTCGCTATCTGGACTCGCCCGTCCGCTTCGATGCCGGTACCCAGCGCATCAGCCAGGCCGTCGCCTGGGCTGAGGCCGTGCGATACCTGCAGGCGATCGGCATGGGCCGGATCGAGGCGTGGGAGGCCGAACTCGGCCGTCAGTTGGCACGAGGTGTCACCGAGATCAACGGCGTTCGTCTCATCGGTCCCGAACCCGGGGTGGAGCGCGTGGGCCTGGTCAGCATTGACGTGGCCGGGGTGCACGCGCACGATGTGGGTCAGCTCTTGGATGCCGCGGGAATTGCCGTGCGCGTTGGTCACCACTGCGCCCAGCCGCTCCACCGCGAATTGGGCCTCACGGCCAGCACACGCGCAAGCACGTATTTGTACAACACCACTGATGACGTCGATCGCTTCCTCGACGAGCTTTCGCGTGTTCGCGGCTACTTCCGGGCGGAGGGCGCATGAGCGCTGAATTGGACCAGCTGTACCAGACCATCATTTTGGAGCACTCGCACAAGCGCAGTGGGGAGGCGAGCCAGGACGTTTCATCCGCTGGTGAGCGCAGCGGAGTGTCGCATCAGTACAACCCCACGTGCGGTGATGAAATCACCGTGCGGGTGACGGTGACAGGCGGGGAGACCCCCACGGTGGAGGCCGTGGAGTGGAACGGTGAGGGCTGCTCGATTTCCATGGCGGCGGCGTCGGTGTTAGCGGAAACGGCACCGGGAATGAGCCTGCCCGAGCTGGACACACTGATTGAGCACTTCCGTGACATGCTGCGGTCGCGTGGCCAGGTGACTCCGGATGAAGAGATCCTGGGCGACGCCGCTGCTTTCGCGGGGGTGTCCAAGTTCGTGGCGCGCGTGAAGTGCGCGATGCTCAGCTGGGTGGCCGTCGAGGACGCCGTGAAGCACGCGGCGTCCAAGACCGTCTAAACGGTATCTAGTGACCCGTCTGTCGTGGAGGGGTTGCGGGCCGGGGCCTCCCTCACAGAGATTCGTGGGTTACCGGACATGCCCGGCTGACTTCAGATTACGTTCACATTCGGTCCTGGATCCGCCAGCTGCCCGGGCCGGTGGCGGTGACCTAGGAGGCCGCCCCATCGGTTTCGGGTCATCTCGGGTGTTGAACGCAGACGGGATCCGGTGTGTGGTGGCGGCCCCTCGAAGCTGCAACGGTCTTTTGGGGACCGGGTGAAAACTGATGCGAAGGACGCGGTGCACCTGGCCTGGTTGCTGCGTGTGGATGAGGTCACTGGCGTGGTGGTGCCGTCGGTGGAACAAGAAGCCGCCCAGTTTCTGGTACGGGCCCGGGAGGGCTGCCGTTCAGATCTGATGCGCGCCCGCCACCGGGTCTCGAAGCTGCTGCTACATCATGGGATCGTCCATGAAGGTGGGGCAGGCTTGGACCGGGGCCCATCACGCGTGGCTGGCCCGCCAGTACTTGGAATCCCCGGCCACGCGGATGGCTTTTGGTGCCGAGCACGAGACGGTTCTGGCCACTGCGGACCGCCGTGACCGACTGGATCAAGTGATTACCCAGATGGCCGCCGAGTCCCAATTCACCGAGGTCGTCCACCGGCTGGGGTGCTTGCGCGGGATCTCCACACTGACCGGCTGCGGGCTGGCAGTGGAGATCGGGGACTGGCACCGCTTCACCGGTAACACCATCGGGGCCTTCGTCGGGCTGGTGCCCTGCGAGCACTCCTCCGGAACCAGCAGAGTACGAAGACCGATCACCAAGACCGGTAACACCCATGCTGGCGGCTGCTGGTTGACGCAGCCTGGCACCACCGCCGGGCATACTGCATCGGCAAGATCATGCAGGATCGCTGGGACCTGGCCCCGGCTGCGGCTCGGGCCCGTGGCGATGCCAGCAACCGCAGATTGCACCACCGCTGGGCGCGGATGCTTGAACGGAAGAAGCGCTCCAAGATCGCTAACGTGGCTATCGCACGGGAGCTGGCCGGGTGGTGCTGGTCCTTGGCCGTGATGGATGAGCAGATGGGCGGGGCCGCCACCGGATAGGTCTCCCGCCCCTACAAGCCGACCCGCCGGTGGTCCCGGGAGGTAGCGCGTGGAGCGACCCGCGATACAACTATGAGCAGCAGCACGAGGTTCCTGTTGCGGTGCCACGCTGGATTGTAGACACGCGGTCCGTTCTAGCCGAACACCGTCCTGCGGTACCCAACCCGCGCATATCAGTCTGACCGCGCGTCGCCACCTGACACGCTTTCCGACCAGCACCGGCTGGGCCAACAAGAGGCGCCGCCCGGATAGCTTCCGGACGGCGCCTCACCCTGTCCTCTCGACAGAACTCCCCTACATGTCAGTTGTCGTAGACGTCCGGATCCACGCCGTGGGCCCGGATTTTCTTGTACGTGGCGTTGCGGGTCAGCAGCATGATGCCACCAATGACGGCGGCCAACATGGAGCCGAACAGAATTCCCGCCCTGGCGTGGTCGTTGTGGGGGCTGCCGGTGCCGAAGCTCAGCTCGGTCACGAGCAGGGACACCGTGAAGCCGATACCGGCCACGAACGACATGCCGAACATGTCGGTCCAGGTGTAGTCGTTGTCCTTGACCGCTGGACTGAACCGGTCCATGAGCCAGGATGCGCCGAAGATCCCCACGGGTTTACCGATCAGCAGACCGGCCACGATACCCAGCGCCGCGGGATCAGTGGCTGCGGAGTTGATGCCCTCGATGCCGCCCACGGCCACGCCAGCGGATAAGAACGCGAAAATGGGGATGACCAGGCCGTTGGATAGCGGGCGGAAACGATGCTCGAGGGCCGGGGCCAGGCCCATCTCGGGGTCCTCGTGACGGATGACTCGGGGAGTGTTCTTCATGACGGGCACCATGAACCCCAGCAAGACACCGGCAATGGTGGCATGCACGCCGGCTTCGTAGACGAACCACCACGTGGCCACTCCAAAGGGCAACAGGATCACCCAGGCGGCCCAGTGCTTGGCGATGAACTAGTTGGCGTACTTGTGGGTGAGTACCCAGAGGATCCCGAGCAGCACGGCTGCGCCGCCCAGGAAGAGCACGCGCACGGAATCCGTGTACACGAACGCAATGATGATGAGCGCGATCAGATCATCGACAACGGCCAGGGTCAAGAGAAAGGTGCGCATGGCAGTGGGCAGGGCCGAGCCCACGACCGCCAGGACGGCCACGGTGCCGAGCCGCTGCACGTGATCCTGCCGGGCCACGACATGATGCTCGCGTCCCGTAACTCCAACGCCGTGCTCGAGATCGACGTGGACGGCAACGAACAATCCGACACCCGATACGGTGCGGGACGAACGAGCGGGCCCCCGCCCCGAAGAAGGGACACGAGATGACGCAGCGGACGCTGGTCGTGGGACTGGGCAACCCGGGGGACCGCTACGCGGGGACCCGGCACAACAGCGGTGCCATGGTCGTGGGGGCGGTCACAACGGGCTGCGGGACATCACCAAGGCTCTGGGAACCAGGGATTACATCCGGGTTCGCGTGGGCGTGGGTCGACCCCCGGGACGCATGGATACCGACGATTATGTTCTCAAGCGATTTTCCGGCGCGCAGGCCAAAGAACTGCCGCTGCTCATCAGTGACGCCGCCGACGCCGTGGAAATGCTCAGCGAGCGGGGACTCACCGACACACAACAGTACTTCCACCCGAGCAACCCGGCCTGACCGCCCGTCACGAGTAACGCGCCCGCTCCCCGGATCGGGGGAGCGGGCGCGTCTCCTGTGCAGCGGTGTGTGGGCGTCAGTCCAGGGTGTCCGGGTCGTGGCCGGCCGTGCGCATCGCCTTGTACTTCTTGTTGCGCGTGGCCACGAGAGTGCCACCGATCAGCGCGGCGAGCAGGGAACCGCACAGGATGCCCACCTTGGCGTGGTCGCCGTGGGGGCTGCCCTCTCCGAAGCTCAGTTCGCCCACGAGCAGGGACACCGTGAACCCGATGCCCGCGACGATCGTCATGCCGAACATGTCGAACCACGTGTAGTCCCGGTCCTTCTCCGCGGACGTGAAACGGTCCATGAGCCACGCGGCACCGAAGATGCCGATGGGCTTGCCGAGCAGTAGACCGGCCACGATGCCCAAGGCCACCGGGTCCGTGGCGGCGGAGGTCACACCGTCCCAGCCGCCCACGGCCACACCCGCCGAGAAGAACGCGAAGACGGGGATCACGAAGCCGTTGGACAGCGGACGGAAGCGGTGTTCGAGCGCGGGCGCCAACCCCATGCGCGGGTCCTCCTGACGGATGATGCGCGGCTTCTGCTTGAGCACGGGGACCATGAAGCCCAGCAGCACGCCCGCGATCGTGGCGTGGATCCCGGACTCGTAGACCAGCCACCACGTCACCACACCGATGGGCAGCAGGATGACCCACGCGGCCCAGTGCCGGGCCATGAACCACCCCATGAACTTGTGGGTGAGGAACCAGTACAGTGCCAGCAGCACCGCGGCCCCGCCCAGGAACGGGAAGTTCACGCTCTCGGTGTAGACGAACGCGATGATCGCGATCGCGATGAGGTCGTCCACGACCGCCAGGGTCAACAGGAACGTGCGCATGGCCACGGGAAGGGACGAACCCACGACCGCGAGCACCGACACCGCGAAGGCGATGTCCGTGGCGGTGGGGATCGCCCAGCCGTGCAGCGCGGTGCGCTCCGAACCGGCGGCCAGGTTGACCCCCAGGAAGATCAACGCGGGAACGAGCACGCCGCCGCACGCGGCCACGACCGGCAGGATCGCCTTACGGATGTTGTGCAGTTCCCCGTCCACGAACTCGGTCTTCAACTCCAACCCCGTGAGGAAGAAGAAGATCGCGAGCAGCCCGTCCGAGGCCCAGTGCCCCACGGTGTGCTGCAGCCCGGCCACACTCGGGCCCACCTCGGTGTCACGCAGCCCGAAGTAGACCTCCCCCCACGGGGAATTGGCGATCACGAGGGCCAACACCATGGCGATCAGAAGGAAGAGACCGCCGGTGGTGTCCCGGCGCAGGAAATTCGTGAAGGATCCACCGGAACCGGAGGACGTCTGCGTGTCTGTGCTCAAGACAAGGAACTCCCGTCACGTGGTTCACAGGTGAACCGCGGTTGTCGAGTAGGACGAAGGATGGCCGGGCGGGCACCGATGGTGCCCGCCCGGCCATCCTAGACCCGCGAGGCGCTCAGTTCTTGATGATCCACGCCTCGGCCTGGCGGGCCTGCAGGGTCAGGGCCTTGCCGATGTAGGGCTCGGCGGCCGCGGCGATCTTCTTGCCCACGAGCGGGATGTTGGCCTGCACCTCACCGGTGACGTCCACCGAGGTCTCGTCCTCACCCAGGGGCTTGATGGTCTGGTGCGCGGTGGCTCCCACGGGCAGACCGGCCACTTTGATCTCGGTGCGCACGGTACGGGTACCGTCCGCGGCGGGGGCGCCGTACGTGTCCACCTGGGTGAGCTTCACCCCGCCCTTGACGAACTTCTGCGCCACGTCCGGCAGCTTGTCCGAGCCCATGCTGCGCACGGTGGTCGCGGTGAACGCCGTGGAGGTGTCCCCGTTGACCTCGAAGGACTCGAACTGCGTTCCGGCCAAGGCGCTCACGTGACGGACGAAGGCCTCGTCCACGAACGTGGCCAGGACGGTGTCCACGGGGGCCTTGATGGTGGTGGAAGCGTTGACGGACATGATGCTCCTCAGGGTCGTCGCCGAATCGTCGGTTTCCGCGCGCCATGGGACACGGTGCGCGGGCTGCCCTCATCCTAGTCATCGGTCCCGCGACCGCGGCCTCCCGGATGCGCCGCGCAACCTGGGAAACCGGCATAATGGACTGTGTGAACACGCATCCCGCCTCCGCTCCCGTCCTGCTCGCGTGCGCCCACGGGACCCGCGACGAGCGGGGACAACGCGCCGTCGCCGCCCTGGTCGAGCAGGTGCGTGCGGCCCTTCCCGAGGTGGACGTGGTGGACACGTGGGTGGACGTCCAGGAACCCGACCTGGTGGCGCGCACCCGGGAACACGCCGAGCATCCCGCGGTGGTCGTGCCGCTGTTGCTCTCCGCCGGGTACCACGTGTTCGTGGACATGGCCCGGGCCGTCCAGTCCTCACCACAGCACGTCGTGGCCGCGGCACTGGGCCCCGACCGGCGCCTGGCGGGCGTGATGGCCCGGCGGCTCACCGAGGCGCTCGACGCCGCGGGCGCACCCGGTCTCGCACCGGCCGATCGCGTGCTCATGGTCGCGGCGGGATCCTCCGATCCCCGTTCGCGGGACGATTGCGAGCTCATGGCCCGATACCTCGGCGATGCACTGGGCACGCCCGTGACGGCCGCCTACCTCTCAGCGGCGCAGCCCTCGGTTCCCGATGCCGTGGCCGCCGCGCGCGCGGAGCTCGGTCAACACTCCGAACGGCCCGGCTCCCACGGTCGAGCATCGCGCCCGTACGCAGCGCAGAGCTCGGAAACCACGCCAGCCGATGCCGGGCGCGTGCTGCTCGTCCCGTACCTCCTGGCGCCGGGCTTCTTCCACGGTCGCGTCCTCACGGCCGGCGGCGACGTCGTGGCCGAGCCGCTACTCGTCCACCCCGGATCGGTGCCCCCGGAACTCATGGAGCTCACTGTGGAGCACTACCGCGAGGCGGCCTCCCGCGCGTGATCGCACACGGCCTTGACCATGGCCCCCAGGCGGAACCGCTCGGGCACCACGGCGTTCGTGATGCCCGCTTCCTCGAGCGGTTGTACACACACCGGCCCGATCGCCACCGCGGTGCACCGGCCCTCGCGTAATGCGCCCACCAACTCGTCGTACGCGCCCACCGAGCGAGCGGCGTCGAACAGCGCGTCCGCGGCGGGCGCGGCGGTGAACGTGACGTAATCGATCTCCCCGGCCACGACGTCGCGCACGAGCCCGGCCAGTCGGGAACCCTCGTCCGCGGACTCCCACTGATAGGGCGCCACCACGCGCACCGCGATCCCACCCGCGCGCAACCGCTCGAGCTGCTCCTCGTCCGTGGTGCCGTGCACCTGCACAGTCACGGTCGCGGGGCGCTGCGCCGCGGGATCCCCCGCGAGCACGCGGTCCACGAGCTCCGCGGTGCGCCCGGACGCACCCGTGTACGCGCACGTCACGCCTTTGGCCTGCAACTGCCCCCGGGCCTTCGCTCCGCGTGCCATGACGACGACGCCGCGCAGCGTCTTCAGCAGCTCGTCACCCAGCCCTTCCTGCTCGGCCACGCGCAGCCACCGGTCGAAGCCGTAGCCCGTCGTGACGAGCACGGCGTCCGGGGGAGTCGCGATCGTCTCGCGCACGGTGGCGAACACAGCGTCGTCCTCGTCCACCGGGGCGAGCTTGAGCGTGGGCGCGTGGAGCACACGTGCCCCGTGGCGTTCGAACGCCCCGCCCTGCTCGGCGGCGCGGCGATGCGCGGTCACGGCCACGGTCAGTCCGGTCAGGGCGGGGTGCTCAGCTGTTGTCATGTCTCCAGGGTACGCCCGGGCCGCCCGGTGCGAGTCCGGCCGTGGGAACGGGTGTCGGGTCCGCGCGCTCGCGTACGGGGCTGACCTCGCGTGAGTCCGGCCGACCCGGTGCACTTCTTGCGAGGGCATGGTCCGGACGGGGCGCTCGCGGGGGATCGTGTCCGACGTCCCGAGTAGGCTGTAGCGCGTTCCGTCGCGCCCGTCATGGGCGCGGGACCACAGGTCCCGATCACCGCACCCACCAGGAGTCAGCCACCCATGTCCCTGACCGGTCTGCTCACCGCGCTCTCCGAGGACCGCAGCTTCGCGAACATCCGCGCGCAGGCCGCCCGGCCGCTCACGGAACGCTCCGCCGAGACGATCATCAGCGCGACCGACGGCTTGCGCGCGCCGGTGCTCGCGCAGATCGCGCGAGGGCTCGCGGACGGGGCCGGGGCAGCGTCGTCGTCCGACGGGGCCGAGGGCGGTTCCGCGGGGTCCACCCCGATCCTGCTTGCCGTGACCGCCACGGGACGTGAGGCCGAGGAACTGCAGTCGGGGCTCGCGTCCTACGTGCCCGCCGAGCAGATCGCGAACTTCCCGTCCTGGGAGACCCTGCCGCACGAACGACTCTCGCCGCGCTCGGACACCGTGGGTCAGCGATTGAGCGTGCTGCGGCGCCTGGACCACGCGCAGGACGGGGAACAGGCGCTGCGCGTGGTCGTGGCGCCGGTGCGTTCGGTGCTGCAGCCCGTGGTCGCCGGGCTGGGTGCCATGAAACCGGTGACGCTGCGCACGGGCCAGGAGTACGACTTCCAACAGCTCGTGGCACGTCTTGCCGGGGCAGCGTATTCGCGCGTGGACATGGTGACCCGCCGTGGTGAGTTCGCGGTGCGCGGTGGCATCATCGACGTCTTCCCGCCCACCGAGGACCACCCGGTGCGCGCGGAGTTCTTCGGGGACGAGCTCGACGAGATGCGGTGGTTCGCGGTCGCGGACCAGCGCACGCTGACCGATGCCGAACACCCGTCCGTGATCGTGGCGCCGCCGTGCCGCGAACTGCTCATCACCCCGTCGGTGCAGTCGCGCGCCGCCAAGCTCAAGGAACAGCTGCCGGGCGGGCGCGAGATCCTGGAGCGTATTGCTGGCGGGCAGTACGTGGAGGGCATGGAATCGCTCGCGCCACTGCTCGCGGACGAGATGGTCCAGCTCATGTCCCTGCTGCCCGAAGGCTCCATGACCGTGGTGCTCGAACCCGAGAAGGTCCGGGCCCGCGCGCACGACCTCGTGGCCACCAACCAGGAGTTCCTCACGGCCGCGTGGGAGTCCGCCTCGGGCGGCAACGACGCCCCGCTGGACCTGCACGCCGCGCTCGACGCCGACGACGGCGCGTCCCGCACGCTCGCCGCCGGGTCCTTCCACACCGTGGGGGAGGTCCGGGAACTCGCGCTCGACCGGTCGGTGGGGTGGTGGTCCGTCACGGGGCTCAACGTCAACGCCGTGACGACCTCCCAGATCGACGCCGACACCGCGGACGAGGAGGTCCGGCTCGCGGACACCGACGCCGACACCCTGACCGTCACGGCGCGCGAACCCACCCGGTTCTCGGGGGACGTGGAGGCCATGCTGCGCTTCCTGGGGGAGCGCATGCACGACGACTGGCGGGTCGTGATCGTCACGGACGGCCCCGGACCGCTGCAGCGGCTGAGCGAGCTGCTGCACGGGGCGGAGATCCCCGCCGCCCGGTGCGACAGCCTCACGGAGGTGCCCCGGGCCGGTCTCGTGGAACTGACCACGGCCCGCGCCGGACGCGGGTTCGTCATCGAGGCCACGCGCACCGCCCTGCTGACCGAGGCGGACGTGCTCGGGCGTTCCACCGCCTACGACAACCGGGCGCAGCGCAAACTGCCGCAGCGGCGCAAGCGCAACCAGGTGGACCCCCTGGCCCTGCAGAAGGGCGACTACGTGGTGCACGAGCAGCACGGGATCGGGCAGTTCATCGAACTCGTGCAGCGACCGATCGCCGGGGCTATGACCGCCCCGGGTCAACCCAAGCCCGTGCGCGAGTACCTCGTGCTCGAGTACGCGCCGTCCAAGCGCAACGGTCCCCGGGACCGGTTGTTCGTGCCCACGGAGCAGCTCGACCAGGTGAGCACGTACGTCGGGGAAGCGCCGTCGTTGTCCAAGATGGGTGGCGCGGACTGGAACAAGACCAAGCGCAGCGCCAAGAAGGCCGTCAAGGAGATCGCCAATGAGCTGATCCGGCTGTACTCGGCGCGCATGGCGTCCAAGGGCTACGCGTTCGGCCCGGACACCCCGTGGCAGCGCGAACTCGAACAGGCCTTCCCGTACGTGGAGACACCGGATCAGCTCACCACGATCGACGAGGTCAAGGCGGACATGGAACGGCCCATCCCCATGGACCGGTTGATCTCCGGGGACGTGGGCTACGGCAAGACCGAGGTCGCGGTGCGCGCGGCGTTCAAGGCCGTGCAGGACGGCAAACAGGTGGCCGTGCTCGTGCCCACCACGCTGCTCGCCCAGCAGCACACCGAGACCTTCGCCGAACGCTTCTCGGGCTTCCCGGTGCGCCTGGCCACGCTGTCCCGGTTCCAGAGCGCCAAGGAGTCCAAGGCCACGCTCGAGGGACTGCGCTCCGGCGCGATCGACGTCGTCATCGGGACCCACCGACTGCTCTCCAAGGAGACCCAGTTCAAGAACCTGGGCCTGGTGATCATCGACGAGGAACAGCGTTTCGGCGTGGAGCACAAGGAGAAGCTCAAGGCCATGCGCACGGACGTGGACGTCCTGGCCATGTCCGCGACCCCCATCCCGCGCACGCTGGAGATGTCCATGACGGGCATCCGTGAGACCTCCACGCTCGCGACCCCGCCCGAGGAACGCCACCCCGTGCTCACGTACGCGGGGCCCTACACGGACAAGCAGGTCTCCGCGGCCATCCGGCGTGAGCTCATGCGCGAGGGCCAGGTGTTTTTCATCCACAACCGTGTCTCCTCGATCGAGGCGCAGGCCAAAGCGCTCGCCGAACTCGTTCCCGAGGCGCGGATCGCGGTGGCCCACGGGCAGATGAGCGAGTCGCGCCTGGAGCAGATCATCGTGGACTTCTGGGAGAAGAAGTTCGACGTCCTGGTGTGCACCACCATCGTGGAAACGGGCCTGGACATCGCCAACGCCAACACGCTGATCGTGGACCACGCGGACCGCTACGGGCTGTCGCAGCTGCACCAGTTGCGCGGTCGCGTGGGCCGTGGGCGTGAACGTGCCTACGCCTATTTCCTGTACCCCACGGAGAAACCCCTCAGCGAGACGGCACTGGAACGGCTCAAGGCCGTGGCCGCCCACAACGAGCTCGGCTCGGGTCTGCAATTGGCCATGAAGGACCTCGAGATCCGCGGTGCGGGCAACCTGCTGGGCGGGGAACAGTCCGGACACATCGCGGGCGTGGGCTTCGACATGTACCTGCGGCTCGTGGGGGAGGCCGTAGCCGAGTACCGCGGCGACCAGGACACGGGTCCCGCCGAGATGAAGATCGAGCTGCCCGTCAACGCCCACCTCCCGCACGACTACGTGCCCGGTGAGCGCTTGCGGCTCGAGGCGTACCGCACGATCGCGAACGCCGCCACGGAAGAAGCCGTCGCGGAGGCCGGCGAGGAACTCAAGGACCGTTACGGCCCGCTACCCACCCCGGTGGAGAACCTGCTCGACGTCGCCCGGTTGCGGATCAGGGCGCGCGCCGCGGGTCTCACGGACGTGGCCACCCAGGGCACCATGATCCGGTTCTCGCCGGCCGAGCTCACCGAGTCCCGCGAGATGCGCCTGACCCGGATGTACCCGGGCGCGCAGGTGAAGTCGGTCCCGGGGGCGGACACCCGCATGGCGCTGATCCCCAAACCCAAGACCGCGCGGATCGGGGGCAAGGACCTCGTGGACGGGGAGATCCTCGCATGGGCACGGGAGGTGCTGGACGCGATCTTCCCTCCGGTACAGGCACCTACGGAAGAGGTCTCGCAGTAGGGATAGCGCGGCCCCGTCCGGGCTCCGCCTCGCCCGGGTACTGACTCACCCCGGGTACCTTGGCGCGGCGTCGTCGCAGGCCCGCACACGGAAACAGCCCCGCTCATCCGGGTGGACGAGCGGGGCTGTCGTGGATGTGGTGCGTCAGTGGCTCACGTTGTCCTGGAGCTGACCCGCTCCGATGGGCTGGCGGGCCATCTCGGAGGCGTCGCGCGGGAGGTCCAGGGTGACTTCCTTGCCACCCGTGGAGTGCTTGGCGGTGCTGCCGTTGAGGATCGTGGTGGGGACCATGAGGGCCAGACCGTAGGCCAGGATCCCGAGCAGGAACAACAACCAGCTGTCCGGGTAGGACGCGAAGAGGTAAAGGCTCACCAGGATGGTGATGAAACCGCCGCCGAAGAGGATGGCGTTCTTCACGACGTCGTCCTGGCCAGAGTATTGCGGCTTGCGGCGGGACGCGGAATCGTGGTCGGAGCGGGCGGCCCGGTGGTCCTCGGTCACCGCGTGGCTGCCATCCTCCACCGTGCGCCCAGCGGAGTACTGATCGCTCGTGTGTGTTTCGGCTCTTCTGACCATGAGTTCACCCTTTCAGACCGCCGCGGCGGGCCCATTACGTTCCTGCGTCCAGTCTAGTGCCTGGGACCGGAACTTGCCGACATTCCGTCGATATCGAGCACCCGAACCGGCGCGCGTTCTCACAACTTTGCGACGACGTCCGCGAGCAGCCGGGAGATCCGGGGACCGGCGGCCTGGCCGGCCTCGAGCACTTCCTCGTGGGACAGTGGCTCGTCGCTGATCCCCGCCGCGAGATTGGTCACGAGAGACATCCCCAGCACCTCGAGGCCGGCGTGGCGCGCGGCAATCGCCTCGAGCGCCGTGGACATGCCCACGAGGTCCGCCCCGAGCACCTTGGCCATCCGAACCTCCGCCGGCGTCTCGTAGTGCGGTCCGGTGAACTGGGCGTAAACGCCCTCGTCGAGTCCGGGGTCCACCTGGTGGGCGATGTCCCGCATCCGCCGAGAATAAAGGTCGGTGAGGTCCACGAAGGTGGCGCCCTCGAGCGGGGAGTGTGCGGTGAGGTTGATGTGATCGCGGATCAACACGGGGGTCCCGGGCGCCCATGCGGGGTTCAGTCCGCCGCATCCGTTCGTCAGGATCATGGTCTCGGCTCCGGCCGCGGCGGCCGTGCGCACGCCGTGGGCCACGGCCCGCGCACCCTTGCCCTCGTAGAAGTGGGTGCGCGCCCCGATCACCAGGGCGTGATCCCCGTTCGTGAGCCGGATGGAACGCAGGGTGCCGCCGTGGCCCTGCAGGGCGGGGGCGGAGAAGCCGGGGATCTCGGTCGCGGGGATCTCGTGTTCGGTCTCACCGATGAGGTCCGCGGCACCGCCCCACCCGGAGCCCAGGGTCAGGGCGATCCGGTGCCTCTGCACGCCGGTGCGCTCACGCAGGACGTCCGCGGCGCGGCGGGCGAGGTCGAAGGGATCCGTGCAAGCCGTTGCGTTCTCAGTCACGGGCACCACTCTAAGCCGCGATCCACCGCTCGGACGTGAAAGGCCCGGGCAAGGGTCCTGCCGGCAAGGGGTCGTCCTCAACGATCGGCGGGAGGTGCACCCCGCATCACGTGGCCATTGAGCGGAGGAGCCGGATCGGACGCGGGCGGGCGCTGCCGGCGGAGTGAGGCCGTGAGAACCACCCCGACGACCAGGACGACGACGGGGACGACGAAAAGGACGAAGCCCAGGACGACAACAAGAGCGACGGTGGACATGTCTCCTCCTACGACGTGTGTTCGCTGACTCGGCCACTCGTAACCGGCCCGCGGAAGACCCGGACCACCATCATGGGCGGTAGCACCCGTGGTAAATGCTGCAACAATGGGGACCGTGAGTGTGCAGACTGAATTTGCGAATCCGAAGCTCGTGATCATCGGCGGCGGCCCCGGTGGTTACGAGGCCGCACTGGTCGCCGCGTCCCTCGGTGCGGAGGTCACCGTGATCGAGGAGCAGGGCATGGGCGGTTCCGCCGTGCTCACGGACGTGGTCCCTTCCAAGACCCTGATCGCGTCCGCGGACACCATGAACCGGTTCGCGGACGCCAAGGACCTGGGCGTGCACGTGGGGGACGGTCAGGACGCGAGCGAGGAGTTGAACAACCTCCGCGTGGACCTGGACACCGTCAACGTGCGCCTGCTGCGCCTCGCCGCCACGCAGTCCCGTGACATCAAGCGCGGCCTGGAGCGCGTGGGCGTGCGCGTGGTGCAGGGCCGCGGCCGCCTGGCCGATCAGCACACCGTGGTGGTCAGCCCCTCCGACGACGACGCCGAGTACGAACTCCACGCGAACGTCGTCCTGCTCGCCGTGGGCTCGCACCCCCGGGAGATGGACACCGCCAAGCCTGACGGCGAGCGGATCTTCAACTGGAAGCAGATCTACCAGCTCACCGAGATCCCCGAGAAGCTGATCGTGGTGGGTTCGGGTGTCACCGGCGCCGAGTTCGCCTCCGCGTACAACGGCCTGGGCTCGGAGGTCACCCTGATCTCGTCCCGCGACCAGGTGCTGCCCGGTTCCGACACCGATGCCGCCCAGGTGCTCGAGAACGTCTTCGAGCGCCGCGGTCTGCGCGTGCTGTCCCGCTCCCGCGCCGACTCCGTGGAGAACACCGGGGACGGCGTGCGCGTGACGCTCTCTGACGGGCGCAAGGTGCGCGGATCGCACTGCCTGCTGGCCGTGGGCTCAATCCCGAACACCGCGGACATGGGTCTCGAGGAGGCCGGGGTCGCCATGGACGAGCGCGGTCACATCAAGGTGGACTCGGTCTCCCGCACGTCCGTCCCCGGGATCTACGCCGCCGGTGACTGCACGGGCGTGCTGCCCCTGGCCTCCGTGGCCGCCATGCAGGGCCGGATCGCCGTGGCCCACATCCTGGGTGACACCGTGCACCCTCTGCACACTGGCGAGGTCGCGTCCAACATCTTCACGTCCCCGGAGATCGCTTCCGTGGGCATTTCCCAGTCGGACGTCGAGGCGGATCCCACGATGTTCACCGGCATGACCATGAAGCTGTCCACCAACCCGCGCGCCAAGATGATGGCCGTGGACGACGGTTTCGTGAAGATCTTCGCCCGCCGCGGCAGCGGGACGGTCATGGGCGGCGTGGTCGTGGGACCGCGCGCCTCCGAGCTGATCTTCCCGATCGCGCTCGCGGTGACCCACCGCCTGGGCGTGGACGACCTCTCCGACACGTTCGCGGTCTACCCGTCCCTGTCCGGCACGATCGCGGAGGCCGCGCGCCGCTTGCACGTCCACCGCTGACTGCCCCGCTCGGGCGAGCACCGCTCGTTCCGGCGGGCACGGTTCGCACCCCGGGTACGACGACGCCGCGGTGACCTTCGTACGGAAGGTCACCGCGGCGCCGTCGTCCGTGGAAGCGGAAGGCCTACTTGGCGGCCTTGGTGCCCACGGTGTACATGTTCACGTGCCGGGTCTCGGGGGAGAACCACAGCGCGATGAGCGTGATGACGGCGGCGAAGGACAGGTACAGGCCCACCGCGCCCACGCCGAAGCGCGCGTTGAGCAGCACCGCGATGTAGGGGGTGATCGCCGCACCCAGGATGGACGCGACGTTGTACGCGATGCCCGAACCGGTGTAGCGCACGTTCGTGGGGAACAGTTCGGGCAGGATCGCGGACATGGAACCGAACGTCAGGCCCATGAGGGTCATGCCGATCGTGAGGAAGACCAGCACGCGCAGTAGGGACGCATCCGCGCCCGTGCCCACGAGGTCGGGGTTCATGATCAGGGCGAAGCTCAGGCCGAACAGCAGGATGAGGCTCGTGATCAGGAGCTGCGAGGAGCGGCGGCCGTAGCGGTCCGCGAGCCAGCCCGAGACGGGGACCATGGCGGCGAACAGCAGCACGGCGAGCAACTGCAGGATCAGGAACGTGCGGTACTCGATGCCCAGCCCACCGGTCTCCGGCTTGCCGATTCCGTAGGACAGCACCCATGCGGTCATCAGGTAGAACAGAACGTACGTGGCGAGCATGATGAACGTGCCCTGGATGATCTGCACCCACGACGTCTTGAAGACCTCCGCTACGGGGGCCTTGACCTTCTCACCCTGCTGTTCCGCGCGCTGGAACACCGGGGTCTCTTCCAGCTTGATCCGCACCCACAGGCCCAGCAAGACCATGACCACGGACGCGAGGAACGGGATTCGCCAGCCCCACACCAGGAACGGGTGGCCCGTGCCCAGGTGGTGACCCGCGGTGCCGAACTGCATGACCACGGTCAGCAGCAGGAAGAAGCCGTTGGCCAGGATGAACCCGAACGGCGCGCCGAGTTGCGGCCACATTGCGGCGCGGGCCCGTTTGCCCTCCTCCGCGTACTCGGTCGCGAGCAGGGAGGCACCGGACCATTCGCCGCCCAGTCCCAGGCCCTGACAGAAGCGCAGGATCGTGAGGATCAGGGGAGCCCAGATGCCGATCTGGTAGAACGTGGGCAACAGGCCGATCAGGAACGTGGCGATACCCATGGTCAGCAGTGCGCCGATCAGGGTGGCCTTACGCCCGATCCGGTCCCCGTAATGACCGAAGATCACGGAGCCGATGGGCCGGCCGAAGAACGCGGCGGCGAACGTGGCCATGGAGGCCAGCAGTTTGGCGGTGTCGTTCTCGCCCGTGAAGAACAGGGCGGGGAACACGGCCACCGCAGCGGTCGCGTACACGTAGAAGTCGTAGAACTCGATCGTGGTTCCCGCGAGGGACGCCAGGATCACGCGGCTGCGGGGCACACGTGATTGCTCCGCGGGGGATCCCGGATCCACGGTGGACACGGTGGAAGACATGAAGAACCTCACAGGGACTCAGGGGCGAAATGCCTTCAAGATAAGACCGGCCATACCGCATGGTGAATTCTGGCGTCCACATTCTGAGATGGAACCTCAACGTCGCTCAGTTCGCGTGCTGGGCCGGTCTCGTCGTCGAGCGGGTGCGTAGCGGCCCCGGTCCTGTTCCGAACCGGGGCCGCTACGACGGATTGGTGGGAGCTCCGGGGCGATGCCCCGGCCCCGTAAAGCGATGCGCCGGGGCGTCAGCCCGTGATGGAGGCCAGCACGGTGCCGGCGGAGACGGTGTCCCCCTCGGACACGTCCAGGTCTTTGATCACACCGGACTTGTGGGCGGTGAGCGGCTGCTCCATCTTCATGGCTTCGAGCACCACGATCAGGTCCCCCTCGGAGACCTCGTCCCCGTTGGCCACGGCGATCTTCACGATCGTGCCCTGCATGGGTGAGGAGAGGGAATCCCCCGAGGCTCCGCGGGCCGCCGTGCCGCGTCCGCTGCGCTGCTTGCGTGCCTTGGGCTGGGCCGCGTCCGGGCGGGCCGCACCTCCCAGCTGCGGCATGGTCACCTCGAGGCGCTTACCGCCCACCTCCACAATGACGCTCTGCCGTTCGGGTTCGTCCGCCGAGGGTTCGGGTGCCACGGTGAAGGGCTCGATCCGGTTGTCGAACTCCGTCTCGATCCACCGGGTGTGCACGGTGAAGGGGGTGTCGTCCGGGGTTGCGAACGCGGGATCGCTCACCACGGCCCGGTGAAACGGGACGACAGTGGGCATGCCCTCGATCGTCAGTTCCTGCAGGGCCCGGCGGGACCGTTCGAGGGCCTGCGTGCGGGTCGCACCGGTCACCACGAGCTTGGCGAGCATCGAGTCGAAGTTCCCGCCCACGGTCTCGCCGGCCTCCACGCCGGAGTCCACGCGCACGCCCGGCCCGGAGGGCACGGTGAACGTGGTGAGCGTGCCGGGGGAGGGCATGAAGTTGCGGCCGGCGTCCTCGCCGTTGATCCGGAACTCGAAGCTGTGTCCGCGGATCTCGGGGTCGTCGTAGCCGAGAGCCTCACCGCGGGCGATGCGGAACTGCTCCCGCACCAGGTCCAGTCCCGAGACCTCCTCCGACACGGGGTGCTCCACTTGTAGGCGCGTATTGACCTCCAGGAAGGAGATCGTCCCGTCCTGGCCCACGAGGAACTCGCACGTCCCTGCGCCCTGGTACTGGGCTTCCTTGAGGATGGCCTTGGAGGACTCGTAGAGCCGCTCGATCTGCTCGTCCGACAGGAACGGCGCGGGTGCCTCCTCCACGAGCTTCTGATTGCGCCGCTGCAGCGAGCAGTCGCGCGTGGACACCACGACGACGCTGCCGAACTGGTCCGCGAGGCACTGGGTCTCCACGTGGCGGGGTGCGTCCAGGAACCGTTCCACGAAGCACTCACCGCGGCCGAACGCGGCGGTAGCCTCGCGCACGGCCGATTCGTAGAGCTCGGGGATCGCGTCGCGCTCACGCACCACCTTGATGCCACGGCCGCCACCACCGAAGGCGGCCTTGATCGCGATCGGTAGGCCGTGTTCGTCCGCGAAGTCCAGGACCTCCTGGGCCGAGGACACCGGGTCGGCGGTGCCGGGGACCTGCGGCGCCTCGACCTTCTCCGCGATGTGGCGGGCCGCGACCTTGTCACCGAGCTGGGCTATCGCCGCCGGGGGAGGGCCGATCCATGTGAGTCCCGCCGCGATCACCGCGGAGGCGAATTCCGCGTTCTCGGACAGGAACCCGTAACCGGGGTGGACGGAGTCAGCACCGGCGCGTCGAGCGGCGTCGAGGATCTTGTCGATCCGCAGGTAGGAGTCCGCGGCGGTCGTCCCGCCCAGTGAGTACGCCTCGTCCGCCATGCGCACGTGCAGCGCATCCCGGTCCGGGTCCGCGTAGACGGCCACGGAGGCGATGCCCTCGTCGCGCGCGGCGCGGATCACGCGCACCGCGATCTCCCCTCGGTTGGCCACGAGGACCTTGGTGACGGGGCGGGTTGCGGTGGCGGCCTCTTGCTGCCGCGAGGTGGTTGTCACGTGATAGCTCCTTGTCGACTCTCTGCCGAAAGGTTAGTGCCCCGTGCCGGGGAACGCCTAAGCGCGGGGGCACCGCGGTGCGGTAACTGTGGAAGATCTACAAATCATTGCGCCCCGCCCTGTGCTGCGGCACCCCACCACGAGGACGCCCGGATCCCTACCCCGGCGAGCAGGGTACGCAGGGTGGACAGGCTCAGCCCGATCACGGCGTTCGGATCCCCGTCCACCCGTTCGATGAACTGGGATCCCCGCCCGTCCAGGGTGAAGGAGCCTGCGACCTGGAGGGGCTCACCCGTGGCCACGTAGTCCTCGATCTCCGCGCGTGTCATGGTGGCGAAGTGCACGTCCGCGGAACAGACCAGGCCGTTGCCGGAAGCCTCGCCCGTGCGCGCATCCACGAGCCAGTGGCCCGTGTGCAGCGTGCCCGTGCGCCCGCTCATGGCGCTGATGCGCTCGATCGCGATGTCCGGCTCGTACGGCTTGCCGTAGGGGGCGCCGTCGAGCTCGAACACGGAGTCGCAACCCAGCACGAGCCGCCCCTCCGCTTCCGGAAGCGCTGCGACGGCCTCCGCCTTGGCCCGTGCCAGTAGCAAGGCGGTCTCTGCGGGGGTCTCGGGGGCTTCCGCGGCCACGAGGGCGTCCTCGTCCACGTGGGAGACGACGGCGCGGTACGGGATGTGCGCGCGCTCCAACAGGGATGCGCGCGCCGGTGATTGCGAGGCCAGGACGAGAGCGGGGTGCACGCCCCTCACTCTACGGCGGATCGGGTGAGGGGACGTCGGTCCGGTGAGGAGGGGTGTGCTCGCGGGAGGGCCGCGATCATACAAATAGGGGCAACCTCAAGCATCTGGATGTACCCTGTTACGTCGGCCGCGCGCGTGGAGAGGGAGGTGGCCCGGATGGTCGAGATCGTGCGTCGTGGTGCGCGCATCCCACGGGACCTCTCCGGCGTCACCGGGTCCCGACCAGCGACAGCATCCCACGCCTCGAACGGGCCCGCGCTGTCCCTCGGGACCGGGCTGGCGAACGGGCCGTCCATAGGAGCCGGGCTCCCGCACGGGCCGTGGCTCTCGGACGGCATCGGCCTTACGAACGCCACCGGGACACCACCGGCGCGGCCTTCGCGATGGCTGTCCCGCCCCCTGACGTCGATACTGCTGGACGCCCTGGCCGTGACCCTGGCCCTGATCCTTGCCAACCAGGTGGTGGCTCGAGGCGCGGTGATCGCCCTGCCGGGCGACGCCGGACTCACGTACCCGCAACTGTCCGTTCCACTGGGAACGGGGTGGCTCGCGGCGCTCGCCACATGCCGACGGGCCGTGCGGCTGCCCCGTGGTTATTGGCGCACCGAGTGCCGCTGTATCGCTCGTGCCGCGTTCATCGTGCTCGGTGCGGTGTGCATGGCGGCCGTGGTCCTACCGCTCGACATCGACCGCCCGTTCATGGCCGTGACGTTCGCCGCGGGGCTGCTCCTGCAGCTCGTGAGCCGGTGGCTCATCCGGCGCGCCGCCCTCCGCCGACGGGACGACCGCGCGCGAACGGCGGGTCCGCACCTGGGATCCGAGGCGCGGAGCGCCGCCGTTCACGAGTGACGCGGGCCCGATGAAGGTGCTTCCTCGCTGTTGTGGGGGATGAGGTTGTTGGCACGGGTGTGGTGGTGAGATGAGGAACGGGCTGCTCGTCGCGGGATGGAAGTTCCTACACCACCCACGCGTACGAGAGAGCCCGTTCATGACCCACGCTAATGCACCCCTGACCCCGACCGGCCTTCTGCGGATGGTGCACCGTCATCTTTACGATGGTGTGCCCCAGGCTCACGTGGCTGCAAAGTTCCGGGTTTCCCGGCCCACTGTGGCCACCTGGATGTGAAGAAGCTCGGGAGAATCCCCGACGGTGGTGGTTGGTGGGCCCACGGGCGAGACTCCCGCCAAGCCCTGGCTTCCGAACGCGCCCAAGCAGCGTGGCGGGTACACCTACCTTCCCAGCGCCGTGGACGGGTTTTCCCGGCTGGCCTACACCGAGGCCCTCGAGGATGAGAAAGCAGCCACCACAATCGGGTTCTTCTCCCGGCTTTTCGGAAGTAATCGGAAGGTGGGGTGGTTATACCTTCCGTCAAGGACCCCATTGAAGGACATCATGAGCATCGTTATCACCGGAGCTACCGGCCAGCTTGGCCGCCAGGTCGTGGAGACACTGCTGGAGCGCAACGTTCCGCCGCAGGAGATTGTGGCCGCAGGGCGTGCGGTTGAGAAGATCGCGGATCTGGCACAGCGCGGTGTCCACGTGAGGAAGCTGGACTACACCGACGCGGCCTCCGTAGGAAAGGCCATGGAGGGGGCCAGCAAAGTCCTCCTGATCTCAGGTTCCGAGGTGGGCCAGCGGGTGGAGCAGCACCGTACCGTGATCGAGGCCGCTCAGCGCGAGGGTATCCAGCTGGTCGCCTACACGAGCATCGCCAACGCAGACGGTAGTGGGATGAAGCTGGCCGTCGAGCACCAAGCCACCGAGACCCTCCTGGAGCAGTCCGGCGTTCCTTTCGTCCTGTTGCGCAACAGCTGGTATCTGGAGAACTACACCGACCAATTGCCGGGCGTGCTCGCTCGGGGTGCCCTCGTCGGCAGTGCCGGCGATGGTCGGGTGAGCGCCGCCTCCCGCGCAGACTATGCCCAGGCGGCCGCCGCGGTGCTGCTGGCCGACGACCAGGCCGGCAGGATCTATGAACTCGGCGGTGACAAGCCGTTCACCATGGCCGAGCTTGCGGCAGAGATCAGCGCCGCGGCCGGCAAGCACATCTCCTACCAGGACCTGCCGCCGCGCGAATACGCCGCAATGCTCGTCAGGGTCGGAGTGCCCGAGGGGGGCGCGGAAATCCTCGCAGATTCTGATCTGGGAATAGCCCGCGGAGACCTCCTGGTGAACTCTGGAGACCTGAGCAGGCTTATCGGACGCCCGGCCACGTCCATGGCCGAGGCTGTTCGTTCGGCTGTCGCCGCAATCTAACCTCTCGGTAGAACCTGCATGAGTGGCTAGTTCTGTTTGTCCAACCTTCCAACCGGACAACCAGAACTACCCGCCGACCTCGCCCCTGCCGGCAAACCCCACACTGGCGTCCGATGGTGACGTCTGCCGAGGGGTGCCCAGATTCTTCTATGTCGGTCAAGAGCCATTCACGCTCGGGGTCGTAGCGTTGAGGGTTCGATAGACGTGACGGGCTAGGTAGTGCTTGATGCAGCGGCGAATCTTTCGGTCGTTCCTTCCTTCCGCTCGGCGCTTGGTGACGTATAGCCGAGTCAGGGCGTCGTAGGTCATCTTGGTGGTCGAGACCGGGCGTGGGGAACGAGTAGGTGATGACTGATCGTTAGCGTTGAGAGGCGCTGGCGGGGAGGATGTCATCATGCCCGGTCCTTATCCCAGAGAGTTCCGGGAGGACGTTATCGCGGTCGCTCACCGTCGTGAGAGCGGCGTCACCATCAAATAGATTGCTACCGACGTCGGTATCAGCGAAGCGACCCTGCAGAACTGGCTCCGTCAGGTCGACTGTGACGAAGGAAATCGGCCTGGTCAGACTGCGTCGGACGCGGCGGATGCTCGGGAGCTGAAGAAGCGGATCCGCCTCCTGGAGCAGGACAACGAGGTGCTCAGTAGGGCTGCGGCGTATGTGTCGCAAGCGAATCTGCGTTTCGGCGGCTGCCCACACTGACATACCCGCTCGTTGCCGAGCTCGCCGGCGCGGGAAGGGGAACACAACGGGCCCGCCGGTGTTCGAGGACCACCTCCAGCGGGTCTTCCGCGCCGATGAGCCGAACCGGCTCTGGCTGAGGGGTATCACGGGGGATTGGACGAGGGAGGGCACGCTCTACTGTTGCGCGATCGAAGACGTGTTCTCCACCCGCGTCGTCGGATACTCGATCTCGGAGCGGATGACCGCGAAACTCGCCGTGGACGCGGTCCGCAACGCACTCGCCCGCCGAGGCGACGTCGCCGGGTGCATGCTGCACGCCGACAGAGATAGCCAGTTCCGTGGTCGCGCGATGGCCCGGCAGCTGCGCCTGGCCATCGTGGTCTGGATCGAGCGGAAGTATCACCGTCAACGAGCCCAGGACAGACTCGGCGGGTTGACGCCCATCGAGTTCGAAGCCAAACTAACCAAGCCGCTCACACTCGCGGCCTAAACCGAAACCGTCGCCGGCTCGTTCCCCACTCCCAACGACACGCTCTCTTACAACTGGTACAAAAAAGCATCGAGTACCACCCGGCGCCACCCATGTGGCCAACGCCCGCAAACCACTGACACATCCGCTCCCAGGTCAAGGAGCCATCACATGACCCAAACCCGTAACCCGATCCCACCGTTCACCGCCGAAACCGCTGCCCGCAAGGTACAGGCCGCCGAAGACGCCTGGAATACTCGCGACCCCGAGACGGTCGCCCAGGCCTACAGCGTCGATACCGTGTGGCGAAACCGTGACCAGACGATCACCGGCCGGGACCAGGTGATTGCCTTCCTCACCGCCAAGTGGGATCAGGAACTCGACTATCAACTCCGCAAGAACCTGTGGGCGTTTACCGACGATCAGATCGCCGTGCGATTCCAGTATGAGTGGCACGACCATGACGGCCGGTGGTGGCGCTCCTACGGCAATGAGCTGTGGCGTTTCGACGCACAGGGCTACATGACCCATCGCGAGGCCAGCATCAACGACCGTCCCATCGGTCAGGATGAGCGACGCGTGACCCCAGGCCACGGCGAACTTCCCACCTGGTGAGCCTGTCGCCCAGCCATTGAATGCCCTGCCGAGATCCACGACGACGACATTGCCCTCACCGCCACGGCCGTCCTCGTCCGGGCCGTCCAGTGGTTCAACCAGCGTGGTGTCACCGTCGAGAGGTGCTGTCCGACAACGGCGGCGCCTACCGCTCACACTTGTGGCGAGACACCTGCATCGACCTCGACATCCGGCACAAGCGCACGAGGCCGTATCGGCCGCAGACCAACGGGAAGATCGAGCGGTTCCACCTCACCCTGGCCGACGGCTGGGGCTACGCCCGCTGCTATACGAGCGAGGCCGAGCGCCGCGGGAAACTCGAGGGCTGGCTGCACTACTACAACCACCACCGCCCCACACAGCCTGCGGGAACCAGCACCCTTCTCACGATTGACCAACGTCTCCGATCAGTACACCTCGATCCCACACAGTTCGCTGCGGGTGAGGAAGCGCCGGCCCGTGGGTGCCTCGAGGGAGAAGCCCCCACCGCGGCCGGGAACGGCGTCGATCACCAACCGCGTGTGCCGCCAGTACTCGAACTGCTCGGCGGAGATCCAGAACTCCAGGGCCCCGAGATCCTCGCCGGTCGGGGACGGCAACCGGGCTGTCCCCAGCAGGACATCGGCCCCGCCCGTGCGGAACTCACCGGCGGGGAAGCACATGGGCGAGGAACCGTCACAGCAGCCCCCAGACTGGTGGAACATGAGGGGTCCATGTTGCTCCCACAGTTCCTGCAACAGGGCCACTGCGGGCCCGGTGAAACCGACCCGTGAGGTGGTCTCACCGGGTACCGCAGCGGTCGCCTCGAGCACCACGGGGTGTTCGGGATCGGCGATGTCCGCCGGGGACGGGTCCGCCGGTGATGAAGGGGTGCTCATGACGGTTCCTCGCCTTCCGGTCAGGGTCTAGAAGAAGCCCTGCGCGTTCTCGGTGTAGCTCACGAGCATGTTCTTGGTCTGCTGGTAGTGGTCGAGCATCATGAGGTGGTTCTCCCTGCCGATGCCCGAGGACTTGTAACCGCCGAACGCGGAGTGCGCGGGGTAGCTGTGGTACTGGTTCACCCACACGCGGCCGGACTGGATGGCCCTGCCGGCGCGGTAGGCGGTGTTACCGCTACGAGCCCACACACCGGCGCCCAGACCGTAGAGGGTGTCGTTGGCGATCGAGATAGCGTCGTCGTACGAGCCGAACTTCGCCACCGAGAGCACCGGACCGAAGATCTCCTCCTGGAAGATGCGCATGTCGTTGGTGCCCTCGAACACGGTGGGCTGCACGTAGTAGCCGCCAGCGAGGTCGCCCTCGAGCTCCGCGCGCTCGCCGCCGATGAGAACCTTCGCTCCCTCCTTCTTGCCGATGTCCAGGTAGGACAGGATCTTCTCGAGCTGGTCCGTGGAGGCCTGCGCGCCGATCATGGTGTCGGTGTCGAGCGGGTTGCCGGCGGTGATGCGAGAGACGCGCTCGACCCCGTCCGCGAGGAACTGGTCGTACATCGATTCCTGGATCAGCGCGCGCGACGGGCACGTGCAGATCTCCCCCTGGTTCAGAGCGAAGAACGCGAAGCCTTCCAGGGCCTTGTCGTAGAAGCCGTCCTTCTGCTGGGCGACGTCCTCGAAGAAGATGTTGGGCGACTTGCCCCCGAGTTCCAGGGTCACCGGGATGATGTTCTCGGACGCGTACTGCATGATGAGTCGGCCCGTGGTGGTCTCACCGGTGAACGCGATCTTGCGAATGCGCTTGTTGGACGCGAGCGGCTTGCCGCACTCCACGCCGAAGCCGTTGACGATGTTGACCACGCCGTCCGGGATCAGGTCTTGGATCAGCTCCATGAGCACCAGGATGGACGCCGGGGTCTGCTCGGCGGGCTTGAGCACCACGCAGTTGCCGGCGGCGAGCGCCGGGGCGAGCTTCCACACGGCCATGAGGATGGGGAAGTTCCAGGGGATGATCTGGCCGACGACGCCGAGGGGCTCGTGGAAGTGGTACGCCACGGTGTCCTCGTCCAGCTGGGACAGCCGCCCTTCCTGCGCGCGGATCGCACCGGCGAAGTAGCGGAAGTGGTCGATGGCCAGGGGGATGTCCGCGTTGAGCGTCTCGCGCACGGGTTTGCCGTTGTCCCAGGTTTCTGCGACCGCGATCACCTCGAGGTTCTCCTCCATGCGGTCCGCGATCCTGTTGAGCATGAGCGCTCGCTGCGCGGGCGTAGAGGCGTTCCACGACGGCGCTGCGGCCCACGCGGCGTCGAGTGCGGCCTCGATGTCTTCGGCCGTTCCCCGGCCGACCTCGGTGAACGCCTTGCCCGTGACGGGGGTGACGTCCTCGAAGTACTGCCCCTTGACCGGGGGCACCCACGCGCCGCCGATGAAGTGTTCGTAACGGGATTTGAAGCTGACGACGGATCCGTCCGTGCCGGGCTGGGTGTACACGCTCATGGCGACCATCCTGTTGTCCGAAAGTGAGGTGCACCACACTATAGCCAGGCCCCCGACATCATGACAGGCACCCGCATGCCCCCTTATGCGTACACAATGTGCACACGCAACGGGGCGGCCCGGGAGAACCCGGACTGCCCCGTTCACAGAAAGTGCCGGTGGTCGGTGGCGCCTACTCGGTGCGTTGCCCGTCCGAAGGCGCGGCGGGAGCGTACGCGTGCGAACCCTGCTCACCGGAGTGGGCGGGCTGCTCCATGAGGGCGGCGTCGTCCTTGAACGGCTCACTCGAACGCGGGGCGTCGTAGAGCCGGGTGTCCAGGATGCCTTCGCGCTTGGAGACGATCGTGGCCACGAGGGCCTGACCGGTGACGTTCAGGGCGGTGCGGCCCATGTCCAGGATCGGGTCCACGGCGAGCAGCAGGCCCACGCCGTCGAGCGGCAAGCCCAGCGTGGACAGCGTCAGGGTCAGCATGACCGTGGCACCGGTGGTGCCGGCGGTCGCGGCGGAACCCAGGACGGAGACCAGCGCGATCAGCACGAAGTGCATCGGGGTCAGGGGCACACCGTAGAACTGCGCGACGAAGATCGCGGCGATCGCCGGGTAGATCGCGGCGCAACCGTCCATCTTGGTGGTCGCACCCAGCGGGATCGCGAAGGACGCGTAGTGCCCGGGGACACCCAGGTTGCGCTCGCTCACGCGCTGCGTCATGGGCATGGTGCCCAGGGACGAACGGGAGACGAAGCCCAGCTGCATGGCGGGCCACACGCCCGAGAAGAACTGCTTGACGGACAGCCCGTTGAGCTTGATCAACAGGGGGTAGACCACGAAGGCCACGAGCAGCAGGCCCACGTAAACCGTGATCACGAACTTCACGAGCGAACCCATGGAGGTCCAGCCGTACTCGAACACGGCGCGGCCGATGAGCCCCAGGGTGCCCAGGGGAGCCAGGCGGATGATCCACCACACGACCTTCTGCATGATGGCCAGCGCGGACTGCATGAAGGTCAGGAACGGCTCGGCGGCCTTGCCGACCTTCAGCGCGGCGATGCCGATCACGAGCGAGACCACCAGGATCTGCAGGATGTTGAAGTTCACGGCGGTGGTCACGGTCTCCGGATCCACGACCTTGGAGCTGGTCTCCAGACCAAGGAAGTTCACGGGGATCAGGCCCTTGAGGAACCCGAGCCACGAGCCCTCACTGCCGGAATACGTGCCGGGCTGTTCCTGGCCGGTGCCCACACCGGGCTGCGCGATGACACCGAGCAGCATGCCGATCACCACCGCGATCAACGCGGTGATGGCGAACCACAACAGGGTCTTCCACGCGAGGCGCGCGGCGTTGGAGACGTCACGCAGGTTGGCGATGGAGGAGATCACGGCCGTGACCACGAGCGGGACCACGGCGGCCTTGAGGATGGTGACGTAGCTCGTGCCGATCGTGTCCAACGTGGTCATGAGCCAGTTGGGGTTCTCCTCGGGGTCGCCACCCATGGCAGCGGCCAGCGATCCGAGGAGAAGACCCAAAATCAGAGCGATCAGGATCTGCCACCCGAACGACGTCATCCACCGCGGGAGACGGCGAGTACTTTCTGCGGAATTCATGCGCCCAGGATAGGCCCGTGTATCCTAAACGGCACGGGTCACATGACGAAATATGACAGCGCGACACGGGAATAAAATCCTGTACCCTGAAGAATCCCTGAGAATCCGCCGCCTATAGGGCCAAGGCGTACGAGAGTGTGTCCAATCCCACGGAGCCCAGGCGCAGTGCTCGGGCATGAAACTGCCTGAGGTCGAAGTCCGCTCCCTCGCGCGCCATGGCCTGCTGCCGGGCGTCGAGCCACATCTGCTGGCCGATTCGGTAGGACGGCGCCTGACCCGGCCATCCCATGTAGCGCAACCATTCGAAGCGCAGCACGGAATCGGCCATCACTACGTTGTGGCGCAGGAACGCCCAACCGTCGTCGGAGGTCCAGGTCTCGCCCGCGCGCGCGCCGCCCAGCAGGTCCCCGAGCACCTCCGGGATCTCGAAGCCGCAGTGGAATCCCACGTCGAAGATCACGCGCACCGTCCGCAGGCGCTGCGAGTCGAGCATGCCCATCCGATCCCCGGGGTCGTCCAAGAAGCCCAGCTCGGCCATGAGTCGCTCGGCGTACAACGCCCAGCCCTCGCCGTGACCGGAGACCCAGATGCCCATCCGGCGCCATCTGTTGAGCTCACCCGCGTTCGCCAGGGCTGTGGCGATCTGCAGGTGATGACCGGGGACACCCTCGTGGTAGACCGTGGTGGTCTCCTCCCACGTGGCGTGCTGGGAGACGTTCTCGGGGACGGACCACCACATACGCCCGGGCCGGGTGAAATCACCGCTCGGGGGCGTGTAGTAGATGACGCCGTCGTGCGTGGGGGCGATCCGGCACTCGAGTTCGCGCATGGGCTCGGTGATCTCGAAGTGGGTGTCCGCGAGGGTGTCCAGTGCGGCGTCCGATAGCCGCTGCATCCATGCCTGCAACTCCTCGGGGGAGTGCAGTTGCCGTGCGGGGTCCGCGGTGAGAGCGGCCATGGCCTCGGGGACACTCGCTCCCGGCTGGATCTGCTCCGCGACCCGGCGCTGTTCGGCATCCAGCTCGAGCAGTTGCTGCACCGCCCAGTCGTAGACCTCGCGCGGGTCCAGCCGGGCGCCCAGGAACGAGGCGAGGTGCAACCGGTAGTCGTCAATCCCGCACGCGTCCGATTCCCGCGCCCCGGGGGCGAACTCCTCGCGCAGTGCCCGGGCGACGGCGCGGTATGCCTCGCGCGCAGCGTCCGCGGCGCGGCGCAGCTCCTCGCGCACGCCCTCCGGCGCGGTGGGGTCGTTCGTGAGCACCGCGAAGGAGCCCTTGTCCGACGCGTACTGCTCCGCCTGCTGGGAGGCCTCCACGATCTGCGGGGCGGACGGCGGGCGGTCCAGTTCCACGGCCTCGCGCAGGCCCTCGAGGTACTGCTCCAGGGCCGCGGGGATGTTGGCCATCCGGCCGGCGATGTGCTTCCACTCCTGCTCCGTGTCCCGCGGCATGGCGTCCAGGATCTGCCGGATCTCCTGCACCGGGGACGCGATGTTGCTGACCACGGACACGTCCAGGTTCGCCTCGTGGCGGTCCAGCTGCAGGCGCAGCTCGTCGCGCAGCGCGTGCAGCGTCACGCGGTCCACGTCGTCCTGGGGCTCCGCCCGCTCGACGAGCTCGAGCGTGGTGCGGGCCAGTTCCGCGGCGGCCGCGCGGCCCGCGGGCCCGTAGTCCGGGTAGTCGGTCTCGTGGCCGGGAATGCCGTTGAACGTGGCGGCGCTGGGATCCAGGGCCATGCAATGGTCGAAGTAGGTTTCTGCGAGGGTGTCCACGGCGGTCGCGGAGCGGTGCGTGGTGCCCAGGGGTGCCAGGGGTTCGCGGCTCTGCGGGGTGGAGTCGATGTGCGTCACAGAGTGTCACCCTAGTCACGCTCCGGCCGGCGGCAAGCACCCTGGCGAGTCCGACACGCCCGGGCGGTGTGCGCTCGCACGTCGGCGCTGTCGCAATTCGGCGCGGCGACGGCGCGGTTCCCGCGGCACCGGGGAGCGCGCCGGTGTACTCACCGGTGTGGCCGCCGCGAAGCACCGGGGCGGCGAGTTCAGCCCGCGAATCGTTCCTCGAGTTCCGCGAGCAGCTCGAGCACTGCGTCCGTACCCGCGACCGGGCCGCCGGCGAGCAGCCCATCGGCACCGAGCACCACGACCCACGGGGTACCGGGGTGCTCGAACATGGCGCTCACCTCGTGCTCGCGGTCCACCAAACACGCTGCACGCAGGCTCGGAGGGAGCAGATCTCGGTCCTCCTCGCGGGCCACCACGACGTGCACCGCGACCGGCCCCAGGTGGTCGGGCATCCCCGCCGCACGGTCGATCGCGGGGGTGCATGCCCCGCACGAGGGACTCACGTGGACCAGGGCGCGCGCCGCGGTGGCAGCCAGGCCACGCAGGGTCACCGGGTTACCGGCGGCGTCCGTGAGCCCCGCGTAGGGAATGGGTAAACGCGCGTAGACGTCGTGTTCTTCGGGGGCTTTGGAACTGCCGGCCGGTCGAGGGGCTGCGGAGTCTCCCGCGGGTCGAGGCGCGACGGCGCCGGGGACCGCACCCGCTGGTGGGCCCGCCTGTGCGGGGACCGGAGTACCCGCTGTGAGCGCGTAGGCGGGCACAGCGGCGTCGTCGTGCGAGGAACCCGGCAGCGGCGGGATCCCGGCGAGCGCGTGCGGGTCACCGGCGTGGGACGGACCCGGGCGTTCGCTCCACAGGCTCACGAGCATGAGTCCCACGGGGATCGCGACCGCCACGACGACCCACCACGGGACGTCCAGGACCGGCCCGTCGTAATCGCCCACGGTGACGAGCAGCAGGGCCAGGGCGGCCACGATCGTGAAGGCGAGGTTGCGCACCACGGTCCGCGTGGACACCGGGGCGCGGGACAGGGAGCCGAAGCACCCGCACGAGGCGGGATCCGACTGCCGGGTGCCGCGGAACACCGCGGCCGTGAACACCGAAAACAGCACCGTGGCGGCGGAGGCCGCGGCCCACAGCACCACCCCGGAGGCCAGCAGGAGCGCGATCGCCAGGACCAGTTCGAGCCACGGCAGGACACCCTGTAGCCAGCGCGCCGTGAGGGGCGTGGGCAGGGACGTCAGCAGGGACGGGCCGGTGGAGGGGGAGACGAGCTTGGCCACCCCGCTGATCAGCAGCACGAGGGCGAGTGAACCCAGGGAGGACGAGGAGATGACAGCCACGGAAACATTATCCATTTCGATGCATCCTCCTCATGTGCGCTGACAAGCCGACAAGGGGGCGGCGGACTGGGCTCAGCGATCGGGCAGGGTGCGCCGCCACGCACCGCGCCCCGGTCGCAACCGCAGGCCCAGGCGCAGTCGCCGGGTCTGGGACCGCGGAGGCTTGGGTGCGCGGGAGGGCTGGGCGTCCTGCGCCGCGGCCTGCGCGGAGAACACCACGGTGAGCGCGGCCAGCTCCTCCGGGGTCGGGTTGCCGTGGGTGACCGTGAACAGGGGGTCCTGGCGACTCGTGGTCTCGGGCAGCGAAGCGACCGCCGCGGTCCCCGGATCATGGGCGGGACGGGACACGTCACCGGCCGCCCGCGAGGCCGGTGAGTTGTTCTCGGCCGTGCTCACAGCGGAATGTTCCCATGCTTCTTGGCGGGGGTGGACGCGCGCTTGTCCGCGAGCCCGCGCAGGGCCCGGATGATCTGCTCGCGGGTCTCGGACGGGCAGATCACCGCGTCCACATACCCAAGTTCGGCGGCCTGGTAGGGGTTGAGCAGGTCCTCCTCGAACTTCTGCGCGAGTTCGGCGCGCAGCTGCTGGTCCTCACCAGTTTCCTGGGCGGCCTTGAGGTCCCGGCGGTAGAGGATCTCCACCGCACCCTGGGAGCCCATGACACCGATCTGGGCGGTGGGCCACGCGAGGTTGATGTCCGCGCCCAGCTTCTTGGACCCCATCACGATGTACGCGCCGCCGTAGGCCTTGCGGGTGATGAGCGTGACCAGGGGGACCGTGGCCTCCGCGTACGCGTAGAGCAGCTTGGCCCCGCGGCGGATGATCCCGTTGAACTCCTGGTCCGTGCCGGGCAGGAACCCGGGGACGTCCACGAACGTGAGGATCGGGATGTTAAAGGCGTCGCAGTGACGCACGAACCGCGCGGCCTTCTCGGAGGCCGCGATGTCCAGGGTCCCGGCGAACTGCATGGGTTGGTTTGCCACGATCCCCACGGTGTGACCCTCAACGCGGGCGTAGCCCACCATCACGTTGGGGGCGTAGAGTTCCTGGATCTGCATGAAGTGCCCGTCGTCCACGACCGTCTCGATCACGGTGCGCATGTCGTACGGCTGGTTCGCGGAGTCCGGGATCAAGGTGTCCAGGGCGAGGTCCTCGTCCGTGACCTCTTCGACCTGGTCGTGGTCGAGCACCGGGCTGTCCTGCAGGTTATTGCCGGGCAGGTACTCGAGCAGCTCGTGGACGAAGTCGAAGGCGTCCTGCTCGTCCGAGGCCAGGTAGGCGGCGGTGCCCGTGCGCTCGTTGTGGGAGCGGGCCCCACCCAGGGTCTCCATGTCCACGGTCTCACCCGTGACGGTCTTGATGACGTCTGGGCCCGTGATGAACATGTGGGAGGTCTTGTCCACCATGACCACGAAGTCGGTCAGTGCGGGGGAGTAGGCGGCGCCACCGGCGCACGGGCCCATGATGAGCGAGATCTGCGGGACCACCCCGGAGGAGCGCACGTTCATGCGGAAGATGTCCGCGAACATCGCCAGGGAGGCCACGCCCTCCTGGATGCGGGCGCCGCCGCCGTCGTTGATCCCGATCACCGGGCACCCGTTGCGCAGTGCGAACTTCTGGACCTTGACGATCTTCTCGCCGTTGACCTGGGACAGGGAGCCCCCGAACACGCCGAAATCCTGGGAGTAGACGGCCACGAGGCGCCCGTCCACGGTGCCGAAACCGCTCACCACGCCGTCACCCAGCGGCTTCTTCTTCTCCATGCCGAACATGGTGCTGTGGTGCACGGCCAGGGCGTCGAACTCCACGAACGAGTCGGGGTCCAGCAACATCTCAATGCGTTCCCGGGCAGTGTTCTTCCCGCGCGCGTGCTGCTTGTCCACGGCCGCCTGTCCGGACGGTACCGCGGCCTCCTCGCGGCGCTGCCGGAAGTCGGCGATCTTGCCTGCTGTGGTGGACAGGTCGTGGCTCATAACACCTCGCGTCATCGTGATCGGTACTGGTTGGGCGTACCGCGAGCCCTGGGAACGCCCCCCAGTGTAATTGCAGGGCCCACACGCGCCTTTGTAGAAGTCCCACAACGCAGGCCGGTGCTCTTTCGACGGGCGCGAGCGTCCCGGGTCCCTCAGGCGGAGGTGTCGGACCCCACCGAGCCGATCGTCACGGTCCATTCCCGGATCGTGTGCTCCGTGACCACACCGTGGACCACCAGGGGGTCCTCGGCGATGATCCGTTCGATCTCCTCGGCGCTGTCCGCACGCAGGACGATCAATGCGGCGTCACCTTCCAAGGGCCCCGAGACGATCACGACGCCGCGCTCGTGCAGTTCGCGCAGGAACGCGCGGTGGGCGGGGCGGTGCTCGGTCAGGATGTCCTGCGGGCCGCCGTAGACGTAGTTCAAGGCGTAGACGCTCATACCGGGTCCTCTCGTGGTGGCGCTGGCTGGTCCCAGCATATGCCCGGCTCACGACGCTAGACATAAACTTGCGGTACCGCCCCGTCGTCGACATGCGTCGTGGGCACAATCATGTGAGGAGTACCCATGGAAGCCACCGAGGACCGGCCCGCCGCGGACTACCGCGCCGCGGAGCTGGACGGGGCGCTGCGCGGCCACGGGTGCCGCCTCACGATCCTGGACAGCGTCCCGTCCACCAACGAGTGGCTCGTCGAACAGCTCTCGCGGGACGCGGCGCACGACGCCGCCGGGGCACCGCTGCGAGCGGTCGTCGCGGGATTCCAGAGCCGCGGCAAGGGGCGCCTGGACCGCAGCTGGTTCACCCCCGCGGGCACCGCCGTGACGTTCTCGGTGGCCCTCACGCCGCGGGACCGCTCGGGCCGCGCGTGGCCGCAGGACCTCCTGCCGTGGCTCACGCTGATGCTCGCGCACAGTGTCACGGCCACCGTGCGCGAGCTGACCGGCGTCCCCGCGGCGGTGAAGTGGCCCAACGACGTCCTGATCCGCGAACGCAAGGTCTGCGGCATCCTCGCGTCCCTCGTACCCTCGCCCCCCGGTGCCGCACACCAAGGACCCACCGTGGTGCTCGGCGCGGGCATCAACGTCCAGCAGGGCCACCTCCCGGTCCCCGGCGCCACGTCCCTGCGCCTCGAGACCGGGAACGACGCCGCTGTCCCCACCCGCAGCGCGGTGCTCACCGGGGTGCTCGCCCACTTCTCCCGCGCCCTCGACCGCGCGAGCGTGGACCCCGCCGCGCAACTCGGGCCGGGTGGGGAACTGCGACGGGAGCTCGAATCCGCTCTCGACACCCTGGGACGCCGCGTGCTCGTGCACCTGCCAGGGCGCAACGCGCCATTGCCCGCCACCGCCGTGGGACTGGGATCGTCCGGTCAGCTGCGCGTGCGCGACGACGACGGCCGCGAGCACGAGTACGGCGCGGGCGACGTCGTCCACGTGCGACCCGGCCCCCGCACCCCGGAGGACGCCGGACACGAGAACGAGAGGCCCCGATGACACGCTCGCGCCGCGCCCTGGACCTGGCACCGGGGGAGGACACGGTCGTGGCCACCCGCGCCCACCCCTTGAAACTCGTGGCCCCGGCGCTCGCCGCGTGGGCGATCGTGTTCGGTTATTCGGCCCTGCGCCGCGTCCTGGACCTCACGTGGCGGCCCACAGCCACCCCATGGACCACGCTGCACGCGTTCGTGGGGTGGCTGCTGCTCATTGCGGCATTGCTGCTCGCGTGGCGGTTCGTGCTCTCGCCCGCGTGGCGCTGGCTGCGCACGCGCTTCGTGCTGACCACCGCGCGGCTTGCCCTCGTGGGGCCCCCGGCGCGGGACGGTGCTGTGTTCCTGCCCCTGAACGAACTGCGCTCGGTGCGCGTCACGCGCGGGGCCACCCGGCCCGGCGAGGCCCGCGAGGGCCTGGACCGCGGCACCGTGCTCGCGGATTTCGGGGGCCTGGGCGGGCTCAAACTCGCCAGCTGCCCGCAACCGGCCCGCTTCGCCGCGTTGGTCCGCGAGTCCGCGGCGGACGCGGGCAACTACAGTGGTGGAGGCAACACGGCCGGACCGGGGTATCCCGGAACCCATATCGCCCAGCAAGGAGGACCGCGTGGCTGACGACCCCTCGGAGCACACGGACGGATACGTCACCGGGCCGCAGACCGAACAGCTCAACCTGAACGTGCACAATCCCGTGCAGTCCAACCTGTACGGGTCGGAGGAGTCCAAGGCGGCGGCGCGCCACCTCGACTCCCTGTTGTTGGGTTCGCAGCGTCACCTGCGGCGCCGGGAGGCCGCGCGTGAAGCGGGGCTGTCCACGGCGTCCGCCCGGAAGATCTGGCGTGCCCTGGGCTTCCCGAACCTCAGCGACGACGACGTCTACTTCACGGGCGAGGACGTCCGGGCCCTGCGGGTGGTCTCCAACCTCGTACAGGAGGAGAAGCTCAGCGAGGAGGCCGCGCTGTCCCTGGCCCGCTCCGTGGCGCAACTGACCGACCGCATGGTCGTGTGGCAGATCGAGGCGCTCGTCGAGGACATGGTGGCCCACCGGGACATGACGGACGCCCAGGCACGGCGCGAACTGCTGCGCATGCTCCCGGAGATTCTCGAACCGCTCGAGAACCTGCTCGACTACGCGTGGCGCCGTCAGCTCTCCGCAGCCGTGCAACGACTGGCCATGCGCGGTGAACGCGCGGACGGGTCCACTGTGAGCCTCGGGATGGCGGGCCCGGACGTGGGCTCCTCGTCCCTGCCGCTCGCGCGCGGCGTGGGGTTCGCGGACCTCGTCTCCTACACGTCCCTGTCTCGGCAGATGAACGAGCGCACCCTGGCCAACCTCGTGCAGCGCTTCGAGAAGCGGTGCGCGGAGGTGATCTCGATCGGCGGTGGCCGCGTGATCAAGACCATCGGCGACGAAGTGATGTTCCTGTCCGAGACCCCCGAGGGCGGGGCGCAGATCTCGCTCGCACTCGCCCGCGTGATCAAGAACGACCCCCTGTTGCCGCAGGCCCGCGTCGCGTTCGTGTGGGGGCGCGTGCTGCCGCGACTCGGTGATCTCTACGGGCCCACCGTGAACCTCGCGTCCCGGCTCGTGGCCCTCACGGAACCCGGGGGTGTCATGGTGGATGCCTCCACCGCCCGTGTGCTCGACGGCGACGACCGGTTCGTGCTGACCCCGCAACCCACCCGCAACGTGCGCGGCTTCGGGGACGTGCGCCCCGTGTCTATCACCCAGGGCCACGGGCCCTTTCTGGAAGACGAGGTCGAATGACCGTTCCCCTGACCATCCGATCGGGCGGTGTCACCGATCGGGGACTGCGTCGTGAGACGAACGAGGACGCATTGATCGTCACGGACACCATGTGTGCCGTCGCGGACGGGATGGGCGGTCACGAGGCCGGTGAGGTGGCCAGCGCGCTGTGCGTGTCCACGCTGGGTGGCTCGGACCTGTTCTCGCTCGACGACTTCCGCGACTACGTGATCGTGGAGCCGGCACCCGGATCGGACGTCGCCCGGTTCCGCGCGACGATCGACCGCCAGCTCAAGCTCGACCCGGACGTGCCCAACGAGGCACTGGAGGCCGTGCACCGGGTGCGCTCGGTGCTGTGGGAAGCGGACCAGGCCATCCAGGCCCAGTGCGGCACGCGCGCCGGGACCACGGTCACGGGTGCGTGGCTTGTGGAGATCGCCGGCACCTGGCTGTGGCTCGTGTTCAACGTGGGGGATTCGCGCACCTACCAACTCGTGGGCCCGCCCGTGGGGGAGCCGCCCACGACCGAGACCGGACCCGTGGGCGTGACCCAGCTGACCGTGGACCACTCCGAGGTGCAGTACCTCGTCTCGATCGGCCAGCTCACCCCGGCCCAAGCGCTCGTGCACCCGCGGCGCAACGTCATCACGCGCGCCCTTGGCACGGGCCAAATCTGGGAACCGGACGTGATCGTGGTGCCCGCGGTGCCGGGGCAGCGGTTGCTCATGTGCTCCGACGGTCTCACGGGGGAACTCTCGCCCGCGCACATCGCCCGCGTCCTGCACTCGGTCCCGCACCCCAAGGAGGCCGCAGACGTCCTGGTCCAGGCCGCGCTGCGCACTGGTGGCCGGGACAATGTCACGCTCGTGGTCGCGGACGTGCTGCGCGCGGACGACCCCCGCGCCAACACCACGTCCATCCCCAGGATCCGCTGAGTTCACGTCCCGGGCATCGCGCGGCCGGTGCCTGGGCACGCTTGCGTGCGCGCGTCAAGCCGAGCGTTTCGTTCGCAATGAAACGGTCGGGGCGCGGCTCACGCGGACGCGGAAACCCCGCGCGAGCCGGCCGGGTCAGGCGTGGTGGCCGCGCGTCTGGGCGCCCGGGTCCTTGGCGGGCTTGGGCTCCTTGACGGGGGCCTTGCCGCTCGCGCGCAACCGGCGGTAGTAGCCCGCGGCCTCCTCCTGGCGCTCGGCCTCCACCGTGCCGCCGATCTCAGCGCGCAGCAGCTCGGGCGAGAGCCCGAACGCGTCCACCAGCTCCAGGGAGTAGGGGCGCAGGCGCGCAATGAGGCGGTTGATGTAGGACTCCAGAGCGCGGCCGCGGCGCATCGAGAGCCGACCGTAGGAGAGGTACCACGCGAGGTCCTGCTCGATCAGGTGCAGGCCGAAGAGGTCCCGCAGCCACGTGAGCACGCGCTTGGTGTCCGGGTCCTCGATCTTCTCGAGACCAGCGGTGAACGCCTCCCACTGCAGCAGCTGGGCGTGGGAGCGGGCGGCCTCGAGTAGCCGGTTCTGGTTGTTGTTGAACGCTTTTGCCTGCTCGGTGCGGGACTTGCGGGAGACGGCCCGCAGCTCGTCCGCGATGTCGCCAATCATGGTCTGCACCCGGTCGGTGAGCAGCGCGCGCTGGGCCGCGGGATCGCGCAGGGCGTTGACGGACTTGCGGGAGTCCCCGGTGTCCGAGAACGCCTGGGTCAGCTTGCGCAACCCGGAGCGGTTGAAGCCGGCCTCGGTGGCGCGGTCCGCCACGTAGCGGGCCATCACGCCCACGTCCGCGTTCTTGAACTCCGCGGAGTAGTCGTTGAGCAGGCGCTTGGCCACGAGCTGGAGCAGGATGGTGTTGTCACCCTCGAAGGTCACGTACACGTCCAGGTCCGCGCGCAGCTCCACGAGGCGGTTCTTGGCCATGAAGCCCGCACCGCCGCACGCCTCGCGGCACTCCTGCAGCGTGTCAAGGGCGCTCCACGTGGACATCGGCTTGAACGCCGCGGCCAGGGTCTCGAGCTCCTGACGGTTGCCGTCCGAGTCGTCCTCGCCCGAGAAGACCTCGTGGAACTTGTCGAGCAACTGCTGGTGCGCAAACGTCATGGCGTACGTCTCGGCGATGCGGGGGATCAACCGGCGCTGGTGGCGCTGGTAATCCAGCAGCGTCTGCTCCTGGATGTCCGAGTCCGTGGTGAACTGCCGACGCTGCTCGGCGTAGCGCACCGCGATGCTCAGCGCGGCCTGGTTCGCGATCGTCGCGGCGCCGTCGAGGGACACGCGGCCCTGCACCAGCGTGCCGATCATGGTGAAGAAGCGCCGGCCCGGGGACGGGATGGGGGAGGAGTAGACGCCGTTCTCGTCCACGTCCCCGTACTTGTTGAGCAGGTTGGTGCGGGGCACGCGCACGTGGTCGAAGTGCAGTCGGCCGTTGTCGATGCCGTTGAGCCCACCCTTGCGGCCGTCGTCCTCGCCGCCCACGCCCGGCAGGAACTCGCCGTTCTCGTCCCGCAGGGGCACGTAGAGGCAGTGCACACCGTGGTTGGTGCCGTTGACGATGAGCTGCGCGAACACGGTGGCCGCGCGGCCGTGCACCGCGGCGTTGCCGAGGTAGTCCTTCCACGCGGCCTTGAACGGCGTGTGGATCTCGAACTCGTCCGTCTCCGGGATGTACGTGGCGGTGGTGCCGATCGAGGCGACGTCAGAACCGTGGCCGATCTCCGTCATGGCGAACGCACCGGGCATGCTGAGGTCTAGGATGGAGGGGAGCCACTTCTTGTGGTGCTCCTCGGTGCCCAGGTTCAGCACGGCGGAGCCGAACAGGCCCCACTGCACACCGGACTTGATCTGCAGGGACGGGTCCGCGAGCACGAGCTCCTCGAACGCGGAGAGGTTGGCGCCGGGGCTCATGGCCCCGCCCACGCTCTCGGGCATGCCCAGGTACTGGGGCCCGGCATCCGCGAGCAGCTTGAGCTGCTCGAACGTGACGTTGCGCTGGTCCGCAAAGGACTGGTCGTACTGGGACTGGAAGCGGGGATCCTTCGCCCGCTCGCGTGCCGCCTTGCGTGCTTCGGGCCAGCGCCCCAGCAGGATGGCGCCGAGCTCGGCGGTGTCGATCCCGGACGGGGTGGTGGCACCGTCCTCGGGCAGGTCTTCGATGCGGTCGGTATTGGGAACTGTTCCGCTGACCGAGGTAATGGACATCATGACTCCTGACGGTTCTCTGGGACGGGTGGTTTACCCGTCGTCCTGATGGGGGAAGTTGGTGGTGCGGATTCACTGCCGGTCACGGGGCGCAGGCCCTCCACGGCCCACGTGGTGATGATCCGACTCATGGTGTGGCGATCCGGTTTTGCGGTATCGCCGCCGAGTTCGAGCCAGGCCTCACCCGCACCGCGGACCATGCCCACGGTGGAAGCGGCCCAGCACTTCAGGACCCCCTCGGGCGTGGCCCGGCTGCCGTGGTGGCGCATGTGTTGCTCCATGAGCAGGCCCCTTACGGAATCCACGAAGCGTTCGATCGTGGAACCCCGTTCCGTGGGGGCGGTCACCACGAAGCGGTAGACCTCACCGGAGGCCGCCACGGACTTGAGGTACTCGGAGACGAGGGCGTGGATCATGGCGGCGAACGTGTCCGCTTCGCTGGCCGCGGCCACCATGCGTCGACGCATCCGGGTCACGAAGTACTCACCCACCGCGGCCTGCACGCCGGCCTTGTCCTTGAAATAGCGGTAGAAGACGGACTTGGAGGTCCCGCACGCCGTGGCGATCTCCTCCATGGACAGCGCAGCACCGTTCGCGGCCACGGCGTCGCGCGCGGCCGTGATCAGTTCGATCCGCCGCACGGCGCGGTGCCGCTGCCAACGCGAGCTCCTGCCGTCCACGGGGTGGGTGACCTGTTTCACGATACCGAGAGTATCAGCTATTCTGGATCCCGAGTGATCCAGATCGCATAAATTCCCCGAAAGGAACTACGCATGAGCGAGAATACGCAGAACACGGCACCGTCCACCCCGGCCACCGGAACCGGTTCCGAAGCCGCCAAGCGAGTTGCGGCCCCGGCCGCCTCCTCCGCGCCGCAGGGCGGAGCGACGGGAGCCCGCGCCGTCGTCGTGGCGGGCAACCGCATCCCCTTCTCCCGCGCGGGCGGGCCGTACGCGAACGTGTCCAACCAGGACATGCTGACCGCCGCGATCGACGGGCTCGTGGCCCGGACCGGGATCGCGGGCGAACGCCTGGGCGCCGTGGCGGCCGGTGCCGTGATCAAGCACTCCCGGGACTTCAACCTCACGCGCGAGTCCGTGCTGGGCTCCGCGCTGGACCCCGCGACCCCGGCCTACGACATCCAGATGGCGTGCACCACGGGCATGGAGACCGTGAGCTCGATCGCCAACAAGATCCGGCTGGGCCAGATCCGGGCCGGGATCGCCGGTGGTGTGGACTCGTCCTCGGACGCTCCCATCGCCGTGAGCGAGGGGCTGCGCCGCGCGCTGCTCAAGCTGCAGCGCGCCAAGACCACCGCCCAGAAGCTCAAGGCGTTCAAGGACCTGCGCCCGGGCGACCTCGCGCCGTCGGTGCCCTCGTCCGGTGAGCCGCGCACGGGCCTGAGCATGGGTGAGCACCAGGCGCTGACCACCCAGAAGTGGGGCATCACACGCGAGGCCCAGGACGAGTTGGCCGCGGCCTCCCACCAGCACCTGGCCGCCGCGTACGAGCGGGGCTTCTTCGACGATCTCGTGACCCCGTTCAAGGGTCTGACCAAGGACAACAACATGCGCCCGGACTCCACCGTGGAGAAGCTGGGCGGGCTGAACCCGGTGTTCGGCAAGAAGCTCTCCGGTGAGGCCACCATGACGGCCGGCAACTCCACGCCGCTCACGGACGGTGCCTCCACGGTGCTCATCTCGTCCGAGGAGTGGGCCGGTGAGCACCACCTGACCCCACTCGCCGAGGTCGTGGACAGCGAGGCCGCCGCGGTGGACTTCGTGACCGGCAACGAGGGCCTGCTCATGGCCCCGGCCTACGCCGTGCCGCGTCTGCTGGCCCGCCACGGCCTCACGCTGCAGGAGCTGGACCTCGTGGAGATCCACGAGGCGTTCGCCTCCACCGTGCTGTCGATCCTCGCCGCATGGGAGTCCCCGGAGTTCTGCAAGGACCGCCTGGGCCTGGACGCGCCCCTGGGTTCGGTGGACCGCGCCAAGCTCAACGTCAACGGGTCCTCACTCGCCACTGGGCACCCCTTCGCCGCCACGGGTGGTCGCATCGTTGCCTCCACCGCCAAGGAACTGGCCGCACGTGCCAAGGAGACGGGCAAGCCGCAGACAGCGCTGATCTCGGTGTGCGCCGCCGGTGGTCAGGGTGTGGCCATGCTGCTGCGCTCGGTCTAAGCGAGTTCACGGCCACGGCGAGACACCACGATTTCTGGGAGAGGACACAAGTGACGGACACATATCTGGACATGGTCAATTCGGGGCTGGGCAAGCAGCTCGCCGGCAAACTGGGCCTCCCGCGCCCGGTCACGCTGCGCCGGTTCACCGCGGACGGGGACTTCCCGAGCGGCTCCGTGCTCGTGCTCGGCCGGGGTGCGGCGGGCGACGCCGCGTCGTCGGCCCTGCTCGGCTGGGACCTGGACGTGCGCCGGCACGCTCAGGACGTGGACCGGGTGGGTGCGGTGGTGATCGACTACACGGAGGTCGACAGCCCCGCCGATCTCGCGGACGCCGCCCTTGAGCTGGCCTCGGCCGTGCGCAAGCTGCGCCCGGGCGGGCGGGTCATCACGTTGTCGCGACCGGCGCCCGGGATCGGGACCGGAGCAGCGTCGGGCACGCTGCCCGGCGCGCGGCAGTTGACCCCGTCGCAGGCCGCGGCGCGCCAGGGTGTCGTGGGCATGCTGCGCTCGATCGCCCAGGAGATGCGCGGCGGCGTGACCGCCAACGGCATCCTGCTCGCGGACGACGTCGCTGCGGACGCTCCCGGTGTCACGGGCGCCCTGCGCTTCTTCCTCTCGGGCCGCAGCGCGTACGTGGACGGGCAGTTCCTGACGGTGGGTGACGACCGCGGGGACGCGGACGTGGACTGGGTGCACCCCGTCGCGGGCAAGGTCGCAGTGGTCACGGGTGCCGCACGCGGGATCGGCGCACAGGTCACGCGTACGCTCGCGGCCTCGGGCGCCACGGTCATCCCCGTGGACGTGCCCGCCGCCGGTGACGCGCTGAGCAAGCTCGCCAACGAACTGCGCGTGCCCGCGTTGCAGCTGGACGTCACGGACCCGCAGGCCGGACAGAAGATCCTGGACCTCGCGGTGGCCCGGTACGGCCGGCTGGACCTCGTGGTGCACAACGCGGGCATCACGCGGGACAAGATGCTTGCCAACATGGACCAGGCCAAGTGGGATTCCGTGATCGCGGTTAACATCGAATCGCAGTTGCGGATCACCGAGACCCTGCTCGCCTCCGATCAGCTGGGCCCGGCGCCGCGCATCGTGTGCCTCGCGTCCACGAGCGGCGTGGCGGGCAACCGCGGTCAGACCAACTACGCCGCCTCCAAGGCCGGGGTGATCGGTGCGGTGGCCGCCACGGCACCGCTGATCGCGGAGAAGGGCGGGACCATCAACGCCGTGGCTCCCGGGTTCATCGAGTCGGACATGACGGCCAAGATCCCGGCGGCCCGCCGCCAGATCTCCCGCCGGTTGAACTCCCTGCAGCAGGGCGGTACGCCGGAGGACGTGGCACAGGCCATCACGTTCCTGCTCTCGGACGCCGCCGGTGGGATCAACGGTCAGACGTTGCGCGTGTGCGGCCAGAGCCTCGTGGGAGCATGATCGCATGAGCACTCCTGACCCGGTCCTGCCCACCGTTCCCTCCGACTACGAACTCGTCCAGCCGGCGGGTTCGGTGAAGCTGCCCGCGCTGTACGCGTCCGCGGGGGCGCGCGCGGCGTCGTCGGCGGCTTCCGACGCCGCCGCTGCGGCCACGCACAAGGTGCTCCCGGCTCTGCGCGACTCGCCCGTGGGGCGCGTGCTGCCCGGCGCGCTGCGTAAGTCCCGCACGGAACGCGTGGGGGCTGCCCTGCAGGTGCCGCGCGTGGCCCACGTCGTGGAGGACGTTAGCGCGGAACCCGAGTGGCACGAGAAGTTCTGCCGCGTGGTGCACGCAAGCACGCATCCCGTGGCCCCGGGGTCGCAGCACACCACGGTGTTCTCGGGTGCGCTGCACGCGCTCGCGTTCCCCGTGGCCATGTCGGTGCTCACGCGCAAGGACTTCCCCCTGCCCGTGCTGGGCATGGTGCACCTGAGCAACACCATCCGCCACGTCACGGACGTGGCCGTGGGGGAGCGGCTCACCGCCACGGCGTGGACCGAGAATTTGGGCACCCACCGGTCCGGGACCACGGTGGACGCCGTGGTGACACTGTCCCGCGAGGGCGGGTCCGTGGTCTGGGCCGGGCGCTCCACGTACCTGGCCAAGGGCGTGCACACCGCGATCGCGGACGAGGGCGCGCGCGTTCCCGAGGAGTCCTCCCACGAGCGCGCACCGTTCGATCCGCCGCAGCAGACCGCGCAGTGGGTCCTGGGCGCCGGGACCGGGCGGGACTACGCGGCGGTCAGCGGCGACTACAACCCCATCCACCTCTCCGACCCGTCCGCCAAGGCGCTCGGGATGAAAGGGGCGATCGCGCACGGGATGTACACGGCCTCGCGTGCGCTGGCGCTGACCGGCGTGCCCGCGGAGGTCCCCTTCGCGTGGTCCGTGGACTTCGCCGTCCCGGTGCAGCTGCCAACTACGGTGGCGGTCTCGGTGGACGACGACGGTCGGGGCGCCCACTGGCGCGGTTCCCGCGTCCTCGTGTGGGACCCCAAGCGGCAACGCCCACACGCGGAGGTCACGGTCACGGCCCTGTGACCGCTCGCTGATCCGCCTGACGAACACCCCCGGGACCGAGGTTCCGGGGGTGTTCGTGTCTGTCGGTGGGGTGGGACACAATGGGGGGCGTGAGCACAGACAACGCGCGGCGGGCCACGGACGCCACGGGCCAGAGCCTCAATCCGGACGAGCCCAGCGAGACACTGCGGGAGGAGTACGCCGATCTCGCGGACCGCGTCCGCGAAGCACGCACGGCGTACTACGTCCACGACCAACCCGTCATGTCGGACGCCGAGTACGACCGGTTGTACCGCTCCCTCGAGGAGTTCGAGGCCCTGCATCCCGAACTCAAGGCGAACGATTCCCCCACGCAGGAGGTGGGCGGTGACGTTTCCGCGGCGTTCAGCGCCGTGAAGCACCTCGAGAAGATGTACTCGCTCGAGGACGTCTTCTCCACGGACGAGCTCATGGCGTGGTTGACCCGCGCCCAGCAGCAGGTCGAGCAGTTGCCGGGTGCGCCCACCGTGGCGTGGTTGAGCGAGGTCAAGATCGACGGCCTGGCCGTGAACCTGCTGTACCGCAACGGTGTGCTTGTCCGGGCCGCCACGCGCGGGGACGGCACCACGGGTGAGGACATCACCCACAACGTGGCCACCATCAAGACCATCCCGCAGCGGCTGACCGGTGAGGACTTCCCCGAAGAGGTCGAGATCCGCGGCGAGGTGTTCATCTCATCCAAGGATTTCCGCGCCCTCAACGAGGCCATCGTGGAAGAAGGCCGTGCGCCGTTCGCGAACCCCCGTAACGCCGCGGCGGGGTCCCTGCGCCAGAAGGACCCGCAGGTCACCGCGCGACGGCCGCTGTCCATGTTCGTGCACGGCATCGGGTTCTCCCGCGGTTTCGAGCTGGAGACGCAGTCGCAGGCGTACGACGTCCTGCGGGACTGGGGACTGCCCGTGAGCCCGTACTCCCGGGTCCTGGACTCGATGGAGAAGGTGCTCGAGTTCATCGCCGAGTACGGCGAGAAGCGTCACAGCCTGCTGCACGAGATCGACGGCATCGTGATCAAGGTGGACGACCGCCGCACGCAGTTCCGGCTCGGCTACACCTCCCGCGTCCCCCGGTGGGCCGTGGCGTACAAGTACCCGCCGGAGGAGGTCAATACGAAACTCGTGGACATCCTGGTCAACGTGGGTCGTACCGGTCGCGTCACGCCCTTCGGGCTCATGGACCCGGTGCGCGTGGCGGGTTCCACCGTGGAGATGGCCACCCTGCACAACCAGGACGTGGTCAAGGCCAAGGGCGTGCTCATCGGGGACACCGTGGTGCTGCGCAAGGCCGGTGACGTCATCCCGGAGATCGTGGGGCCCGTCGTCGCACTGCGGGACGGCACGGAGCGGGAATTCGTGATGCCCACCGAGTGCCCGTCGTGCGGCACGCCCCTGCGTCCCGCCAAGGAGGGGGACGTGGACATCCGCTGCCCCAATGCGGAGACGTGCCCGTCCCAGCTCAAGGAGCGCGTCAACCACGCGGCGAGTCGCGGGGCCTTCGACATCGAGGCACTGGGCGAGGAAGCGGCCAAGGCCCTGACCCAACCTGTTCCCCAGGACGCACCGGACGGCACCGAGTTCTCCGTGCCCCCGCTGCGCAACGAGGCCGGGTTGTTCGATCTCACGCCGGAGGACCTCAAGAAGGTGAAGGTGTGGCGGGACTCCCGGCGCACCGTCACGGACAAGGAGACGGGGGAGAAGACCCAGCGGGTCACCCCCGAACTCGTCCCGTACTTCTGGACCAAGCCCACCAAGAACAAGCCGAGCGTGCCCTCCAAGACCACGGAGATCATGTTCCAGCAGATGGAACAGGCCAAGGACACCGACCTGTGGCGGATCCTCGTGGCGCTGTCCATCCGCCACGTGGGTCCCACGGCCGCGCGCTCGCTGGCCACGTCCCTGCGCAGCATGGACGCGATCCGCTCGGCGGACCTGGACACGCTCGCGGGCACGGACGGGGTGGGCCCCGTCATCGCGCAGGCCGTCATCGAGTTCTTCGAGGAGCCGTGGCGGTGTGAGGTCGTGGACCGCTGGGCCGCCGCGGGTGTGCGCATGGAGGAAGAGGTGGACGAGTCCACCCCCCGCACACTTGAGGGAGTCACCGTGGTGGTCACGGGATCGCTCGAGGCCTACAGCCGGGACTCCGCGAAGGAGGCCATCCTAAAACGCGGCGGCAAGGCGTCCGGGTCGGTGTCCAGGAAGACGGCGTTCCTGGTGGCTGGCGAGAACGCGGGTTCCAAGCTCGACAAGGCGGAGTCCCTCGGGGTTCCCGTGCTGGACGAGGCCGGTTTCGAGCGCTTGCTCGCGCAGGGCCCGTCGGCGTTCCACGACGCCGCTGCCGCACCGGGAGCGTCCTCGGCCGAGGACGCCCAGGACGGTGACCCGGAGGCCTCGGCCCCGGACGTGGCCGAGTCGGATGGCCAGGGCGCCGCGGCTGACGCCCCGGATGCCGCTGCATCCCACGACAACGCGGGGAAGTGAGACGCGAGATGGCGGATGCACTGGAAGGGTTGGGTCCGGGGTCGGACGAACTGCAGGAGCTGTTGGAGGTCGCGCTGCGCGCCGCACAGGCCGGGGCCGATGTCCTGAGCGGTCGTGACAGCGCCGAGTTCCACGCACAGACCAAGTCCTCGGACGGCGACTGGGTGACGTCTTTCGACGTCGCCGCGGAGGAGGCTGTGAGTGCCGTCCTGCGCCGTGAACGGCCCCGGGACGCCATCACGGGGGAGGAATCGGGAACGTACGTGCCCGAGCACCGCAGCCCCGTGCGGTGGTCGGTGGACCCGCTGGACGGGACCACCAACTTCATCCGGGACATCGTGTACTACGCCACCTCCGTGGCCGCGTGCGACGAGCACGGGAACTGGCTCGTAGGGGTCGTGAACGCCCCCGCTCTCGGGCGGATCTATTACGGCGTCGCAGGCCTGGGTGCGTGGGTCCGGCGGGACGGACGGGACACGAGGCTCACGGGTCCGGTCCCCGGCCGCCGGGGCGCGCTCTACGGCACGGGTTTCTCGTACGACCCCGCCGTGCGGCGTGAGCAATTCGGCTCGTTCCTGGACATCATGGAGAACTTCTCGGACATGCGGCGCCTGGGAGCGGCCTCCCTGGATCTCTGCATGGTGGCCGACGGCACCCTGGACGGTTACTCCGAACGTGGACTGCACGAGCACGACTGGGCGGCCGGCGCATTGATCGCCCACGAGGCCGGGGCGGTGGTGCAGCGCCCCGATCTGCCCGTTCCACCGGCGCTGAGTGAGCAAGAACACTCAGCGGGCAGTGCGATCGCGAACGCATACGAAAAGACCCGCGTGACCAGTGTGATCGCGGCCTGGGCCCCGCGCTGAGTAGTGGTAATCACACCGTTATCGGTTGGCAATCACACCGTTATGCGAGCCGGGAACCCGGGTCGGGTTGACCCGTTCGTCGCGGGTGGCCTAGCGTGGCCGGAGTTGATCGGCCGTGGTGGCCGTGATACGTGTCCGCGACTGGGGGTGTCCCCAGAAACGGGATAACGAAAAAGTAACTTTCTGCTTGGCAACGCCCGGAACGTTACGTTATCGTTATTATCAACTTCCTCAGCGGACTTTCGTGAGCGGAAGTTCGCTTCCGGGCCCGCTCGATCCGTGGCTCGGCTTGTGCTGGATGTTGCCGCAACACCGTACGTCGTCTGTATGGCAGCATTCCGTAGTTTCTACCCCTAACACCAACTGTCAAGGGTGGACGACGGCGCGAAGACACCCAGGGATGGGAACGAGCGTAGGTGGCCTTACGGAGCATAATGAAGACTTCAACCGCTATTCGCCGTGGTGCCGCTGCTGTCCTGATGGGCGGCGTGGCCGTGGGCGCCTTCGCCGTTCCCGCCAACGCCGCTCCCGTCTCCACGTGGGACGCCCTGGCTCAGTGCGAGTCCGGTGGCAACTGGGGCACCAACACCGGTAACGGTTTCTCCGGCGGTCTGCAGTTCACCCCGAGCACCTGGGCTGCCTTCGGCGGCACCGGTTCCGCTCAGGGGGCTTCCAAGGGGGAGCAGATCCGCGTGGCCGAGAACGTCCTGCAGGGTCAGGGCTGGGGCGCATGGCCCGCTTGCTCCGCCAAGCTCGGCCTGTCCGGCAACGGTGGGGGCGTCGCCTCCGCCGCCTCGGTGAGCACCCAGGCGTCCTCCGTGAAGCAGGCTGCCCCGGTGCAGCAGGCTGCTCCCGCTCCGGTCCAGCAGGCCGCGCCCGTGAAGCAGGCTGCCCCCGTGCAGCAGGCCGCTCCGGTTCAGCAGGCTGCCCCCGTGGCCCAGGCTCCGGCCGTGACCTACTCCGCTCCCGCGGCTCCCGTGCAGCAGGCCGCTCCCGCCGCCGGCACCTACACCGTGCAGGCCGGGGACACCCTGGGCACCATCGCCAACAAGCTGGGTGTCAACGGTGGCTGGCAGGCCCTGTTCGCCGCCAACTCCGGCACCGTGGCGGACGCCAACCTGATCTTCCCGGGCCAGGTTCTGAACATCCCCGCCTGATCCAGGCACTCATCGCTCGCGATGACCGGGTGATGCGGTGGACCGAGGTCCGCCGCTGACCCCTCGAAGCCCCGCCCCGCACCGATCCCGGTGTGGGGCGGGGCTTCGTCATACCCGGAACCGGTCCGGATCCCACGGTGTGGGCTTCACGCCACGGCATCCTGCGGGGCCCCGATTGCCGAGCCGGAGGATTCCTCTCCGGCTTCCGGGATGCGACCTGTGGGGTGCCACAATGAGGTCATGACGACTGAGATCGCGATCATTGGAGCAGGCATCGCCGGATTGTCCGCGGCCTCGGAGCTGGCGGAACACCGGGGGACTGGCGAGGGAATCCTCGTGTTGGAGGCGGAACGGGACGCGGCCATGCACACGTCCTCCCGGTCCGCGCAGCAACTGATCCCGAGCTACGGTCCGGAACCGGTGCTCGAGCTCACCCGCTGGAGCATTGCCCGGTTGCTCGAAGCTGGCAACTATCTGGCGGCGCCGCTCGCGTGGCCCAGCTCGTTCGTCGTCGCCGGCTCGCCCGAGGACGTGGCCGCCATGACTGTTCCCGGGCTGCGTACCCTTGAGGGCGCCGAACTGTTCGAGCTGTGCCCCGAACTGCGGGTAAACCCGCAGCGCTTCCGGACCGCCGCCGTGGACGAGTCCGCCGTGCGCACGGATGCCACCGCCCTCGTGGCATGGCATCGCGAGCGAGCGCTGGCGGCCGGCGTCGAGATCCGGACGAACAGCCGCGTGACCGATGCCAGGCGGGCCGGGGACCTGTGGGAGCTGACCCTCGACGCCGCCCGGCCGAAGACCGTGCGTGCCGCCACGGTCGTCAATGCCGCGGGTGCGTGGGCGGACGAGGTGGGAGCGCTGTTCGGCGCGGCGCCCCAGGGATTACGGCCTCTGCGGCGCACGGCGGCCCTCGTAACCTTGGCCGAGCCCATGCCGCCGGAACACCCCATGGTCGACGATGCCGCCGAGGACTGGTACTACCGCCCCGATGCCGCGGGCGCCATGATCTCGCTCGGGGAGGCCAAACCCAGCGAACCGTGCGATGCCCAACCGCACGAGGGCGCCGTCGCCGGGCTGATCGCCACGATTGAGCGGGAGACCAGCCTGCGGATCACGGGCGTGGTCAAGGCGTGGACCGGACTGCGCACGGAGCGTCCGAGCGACGTCCCCGTGTGCGGCTGGGACCCGGTGGCACCGGGGATGTTCTGGCTCGCGGGCCAGGGCGGGTATGGGTTCCAGACGAGTTCGGCACTCGCCAGGGCTGCCGCGGAACTGGTGCTGCGCGGTGAGGTGGGGGACTGGCTCAGCCCCGCCACTCGCGATGCTCTGGCCCCGGACGGCTCACCCGATCAGTCCGCGACCCCCAGGTAGCGCGCGAGCCACGCGTACTCCCAGGCCGTGTCCTTCCACTGCGAATAGCGCCCGGACGCGCCACCGTGGCCGCCCGCCATCTCACAGCGCAGCACCACGGTCTCCGGGTGCCGGGCACGAGTGCGCAGGGCGGCGACCCACTTGGCCGGTTCCACGTACAGCACGCGGGTGTCGTTGAGGCTCGTGACCGCCAGGACGGGCGGGTAGTCCGCGTCCCGGAGGTTCTCGTAGGGGGAGTATGAACGCATGTACTCGTAGACCTCGGCCGAGTCCACGGGGTTGCCCCACTCCTCCCACTCGAGGGCGGTGAGCGGCAGCTCGGGCATGAGCATGGACGTCAGCGGGTCCACGAACGGGACCGCCGCGAGCGCCGCACAGTACAGCTCGGGCGCGAGGTTGAGCACGGCTCCCACGAGCAGGCCGCCGGCCGAGCCACCCATCACGGCGATCCGCTGGGCGTCCACGTCCGGGCGGGTGGCGAGGTGGCGGGTGACGGCCACGTAGTCGGTGAACGTGTTGGTCTTGGTGTCCTTCTTACCGTTCTCGTACCACCCGCGGCCGAGTTCGCCACCGCCGCGCACGTGCGCGACCGCCCAGATCACGCCCCGGTCCAGCAGCGACAACCGGGACACTGAGAAGCCGGGGTCCGTGCTGATCTCGTAGGACCCGTAGGCGTACTGGAGCACGGGTGCGGGGCGGGTGGGGTCCAGGTCCGCGCGGCGCACGATGCTCACGGGGATCCGGGTCCCGTCCTCGGTCACGGCCCAGTCCCGTTCCACGGTGTAGTCCTGGCTGCGGTACCCGCCCAGCACGGTGGCCTCGCGCCGCAGGACGGGATCGCCCACGCCGTACTCGTTCGTCCCGGACTCGCCGGGTTCGGCCGTGGGGATGTCGTAGACGCGCGGCGGCGTCACGAAGGACGTGTAGGACACCCGCACCACGGGGTTCTCGTACTCCGCGGAGAGCACGCCACTCGTGTAGAGCTCCTCGTCGAACGCGGCCTCGGCCCCGTCCAGCAGCGACGGCGACGCCGCACCGGCCGCCGCGCTCGACGCCGCGGCGTCGTCCGAGTCCGCAAGGCGTCCTGAGCCCGTGTCCGATGTCGAGGGCACGGCCTCGCGTGGGCCCGCAACGATCTCGTCCACCGCGCGGCGCGGGATCAGGCGGACCCGGGGCGTGGTGTCCGCGCGCAGGGCCACGACCAGGTGGGTGGCGGTGGGAACACAGGACTCGATCCGCACGTCCTCCGACGCCGGGATGACATCCGTGAGCTCGAGGTCCGCGAGGGCACGGCCCGCGTGCCCGAGCGGCATGAGGCTCACCCGGCCGTTGGGGGCGTGCGCGTCGTGGGTCAGGAGCACGTAGTCCTGGCCGGCCACCGTGAGGGGTTCCACCTCGTAGAGCACCCGGTCCTCGCGCGAGATCATGATGCGCCAGGGCAGGGAAGCCGGCCCAGCGGTGTCGTCGGACGCATCGGCGACCGGCTCATCCGTGGGGGAGCCGGCCAGCTCGGTCAACGGCAGGATCCGGTACTCGCTGTACTCCGAGCAGGACGAGGACAGCATGAGCCACTGCTTGTCCGCGGAGAGCTCGGCCCCGAGCCACAGACCGGGGTCGTCCTCCTGGAACAGCAGCTCGTCGGAGGATGCGTCTTGGCCGATGACGTGCCGGTACACGCACCACGGCCGCCAGGACTCGTCCACGACGATGTAGATCAGCTGGGAGGCGTCCGGTGTGAGGAACGCGCCGTACGAGGTCTGCTCGATCCGGTCCGCGAGAAGTTGTCCCGTAGCGAGATCCTTGACCTGGATCGTGAACCGTTCGTCACCTGCGGTGTCCTCGGACCAGGCCAACCTGGAGCCGTCCTCCGACACGCTGAAGGCGCCCAGCGCGTAGAAGTCGTGCTCCTGGGATGCGGCGTTAGCGTCCAGGAGGGTCTGTTCGCCGTCCAGTGCGGTGCCCGGTTCCACGGTGGGCGGTGTCCACTGCGCGGGGTCGGTGACCGGGACGCGGCAGAAGATCTGGTGGGCGCCGCCCTCGACCGTGCGCGTGAAGTACCACCAGTCCCCGCGACGCGACGGCACGGACAGGTCCGTCTCGAGCGTGCGGTCCTTGATCTCCCCGTAGATCCGCTCGCGCAGGGGCGCCAGATCCTCGGTCGTGGCCTCCGCGTAGGCGTTCTCGGCGTCCAGGTGCGAGCGCACCTCGGGGGAGTCCTTGTCCCGGAGCCACTCGTAGGGATCGGCGAAGGTGTGCCGGTGGAACGTGCGTTCCACCGGGCGGCTCGGGGCCACGGGATAGGACGGCTGCTCGGAAGTCATGCCCACAGTCTAGGGGCGGGTGGGGATGCGCAGACGTGGTCCCGCTCGCGAGCGGCCACAATGGTCCCGTGCAGACTCCCACCCCTTCGCAGCGCGGCATGTCGCGCGCCGACACGTGGCTTCAGATCGTCCTGGTGCTCGGCGTGTCCCTCGGGGCGTCCGCGGTCTACGCCGTGCTGGATCTGGCCGAGGTGCTCATGCGGTCCTCGCTGGCCGACACCACGACGACGCTCAACCGGCCCCTGAGCAGCGTCCCCCTGATCGACGCGTTGCGTCAGCTCACGGGCATCGGCTTCGCGCTCGTCCCCGTGCTGCTGGCCCTGTACCTCATGGCCGGGGTGGCGCGGGGGATCCCCGGCGTGCTGTGCAGGATCGGGGTGGATGGGCGCAGACCCGTGTGGGACACGCTGTGGGGAATGGGCCTGTTCGCGGTGATGGGCGGCGGCACCCTGGTGCTCTATCAGGTGGGCCGGTCCCTGGAGATCACCGCGCAGATCACCACATCCACCATGGAGCAGACCTGGTGGGCGGTTTCTTTGCTCGTGCTCTCCGCGCTGCGCCACTCGATCGTGGAAGAGATGATCGTGGTGGCGTTCCTGTGCGAGCGCTTGCGATCCCTCGGATGGTCGTGGTGGCTCGTGGCGGTGGCCTCCGCGGTGGTGCGGGCCAGCTATCACCTGTACCAGGGGTTCGGACCCACGCTCGGGAACCTGGTCATGGGACTCGTGTTCGTGTGGCTCTACCGCCGCGGCGGTCGACTCATGCCGCTGCTGATCGCCCACGCCCTCCTGGACACCGTGGGCTTCCTGGCCCCGCAACTGCTCGCGGGCTGATGCCGGAGACCGGGCGGAGCGGCGTCGTCGGCCGCACCGAAGGGAACCAGATCAAATGGTGACGGTGCCGTCCGGGGTGTCGAACGAGACGGCCATGACCCCGGGGGTGCCATTGGGGGCGCACCAGGTGACGTCCAGCGAGCCCAGGACGTCCTCCACGGGACCGCCGAGCCACTCCGTGACGCGGTCGGGGGAGCCGGCGATCTCCATTCCGCTCAACCGGACGTCCGTGATCCGCGCCTGGGACGGGTGCATCTCGTCCTCGGAATCGAAGTGCACCATGAACGGCAACTGCGGGTCGGAGATCAAACCCTTCACGCCGATCTGATGCCATTCGAGCTGCCGACCGTCGGGGAACAACCGGCCACCGGGCACGGAGGGGCGGCCCAGCTTGGCCTCGAAGGGCGCGAGGTCGGGGACCTCTACGACCCAGCCGAGCCAGCCGCCGCCGGCATCGGAACGGGCACGGACGGCCTGACCGAACGGCGCCTTCTCCGCGGCGGGGTGCTCGAGCACCGTGACGACCTCCACGTACTGGTGGTCGGTGAGCGGCAGGATCATGTTCCGGGTGCCGAAACGGGGGTGCACACCGCCCTTGACCGGTTCGATCCCCAACCGGTTCGCGATGCGTTCGGTGGTGGCCTCGAGGCCGTCGGGCTGAGCCGCGAAGGAAACGTGATCCAAGTTCATGACGCCATGGTGGCACCGGCCACACGGGCCACCAAATCGAGCGCGAGCCCGGCGAGTGTGTGACCTGCGCCGCCCGGTCCGGTGGGCAGGGCCGGCTCTCCGCACCTCCCGAGACCTGACATCGGGACGGCTGATCCGGGCGGGGACTGTGTTGGTCCAGGTCAACGAGACGCGCATCTCAGAGGCTGGAGTCCGCAGCATCAGCCGGGGAGTCTCCGACCGAGCCCTCGATATGTGACCTGAGACCGATATCGATCCCGATCACTACGAGGTGGTTCCCGTGTCCGCAAATGCCGTCGGTTTCACACTCCTGATCCTCCGAGTCGCCCTGCTCCTGGGGAAGTTCGTGCGCGTCAAGGTGGGTTGGGTCCAGAGCCTGTTCCGCAGCGACGAGTACTACTCCGCTGGCACCATGACCAGCTGCCCGTCCTCCGTGGAACCGTTCTCCCTGCACATGTCCATCGCGGCCGTGGCTGGCGGCGTTCACCATCCTGGCGGTGGTCGGCATCGCGTTCAACGTGGCCATTTTCTTGTGGTTGGCACCCCACATCATCGGTCGCTACTGGCTCGCGCGCGGTATCGGTGACTACCACCCGTCCATGGGGGTGACCGCCACCGGGCTGATCCTCATGCGCGTGGTGGACCCGGAGGCCAAGACCCGGTGTTCGAGGCGTTCGGTTACAAACAGCTGGTGTTCGAACCGTTCTTCGGGGGCGGGTTGGTCACGGTGCTGGCCATCCCCGTCATCTACCTGACCGGCGTGCGGCCGTTGTTCTTCGTGATGCTCGCGGTGTTCGTGATCGCGGTGCTCACGGGTCTGTTCTACGTCCATCCACGTGAGATGAAGGACCGGGAACTGCACACCCGGGAGATGGAACAGCAGGAACGAGCGGCCACTGACCCCGAGCCCGCTCGCAGCGTCCCCGGCTTGACTCCCGCCCCGCCGGGTTCGGACAATGAGGTAATAGGTCACGAGAGTCAGCGCGAAGCCCCAGCTAGCTGACCGGCAACCCTCCCTTCCGCGGTGGGGTGCCCTGGGTGAGGACCTGGCCGTGGCGTCGACCGACGTCATGCGGCAAGCGCGGGTCGTTGGTGCCCGGTCACAGCACGGGCACCGTGCGGATCGCCACCGGACCCCTGATCCCTCCGAGAAGGAGTACGGCCATGAGCACCGCTCCCACCCCCGACAATCCCCAGGGCTGGTCGTTCGAAACCCGACAGATCCACGCGGGCCAGAACCCCGACCCTGTGACCGGGTCGCGCGCCCTGCCGATCCACCAGACCACGTCCTTCGTGTTCCCGGACGCCCGCACGGCGGCGGCCCGGTTCGCGCTCGAGGAGATGGGGCCCATCTACTCGCGCCTGACCAACCCCACCACGGAGGTCGTGGAGAACCGGGTCGCGTCCCTCGAGGGCGGCGTGGGGGCCCTGATGGTCTCCTCCGGGCAGGCCGCGGCCACGCTCGCGATCCTTAACCTGGGCGGCGCCGGGACCCACGTGGTGGCCAGCCCGTCCCTGTACGGCGGGTCGTACAACCTGCTCAAGCACACGCTGCCGCGCATGGGTGTGGAGACCACGTTCGTCTCGGACCCGGACAATCCCGCGCAGTGGCGGGACGCGGTGCGCGAGAACACCGTGGCGTTCTTCGGTGAATCCATCCCGAACCCCCGCAACGACGTGTTCGACATCGAGACGATCGCCGGGATCGCCCACGAGGCGGGTGTCCCGCTCATCGTGGACAACACGATCGCCACGCCCTACCTGGTGCGGCCCATCGAGTGGGGCGCGGACATCGTGCTGCACTCGGCCACCAAGTTCCTGGGCGGCCACGGCACGGCGATCGGCGGGTTCATCGTGGACTCCGGAGCGTTCGACTACTCGCGGGACCCCGAGCGCTTCCCCGGTTTCAACCAACCGGACGAGACGTACAACGGACTCGTCTACGCCCGTGATCTCGGTGCCGACGGGGCCTTCGGCGTCAACCTCTCGTACATCCTCAAAGCGCGCGTGCAGTTGCTGCGCGATCTGGGGACCTCGATCTCTCCGTTCAACGCGTTCTTGATCGAGCAGGGCATCGAGACGCTGTCGTTGCGCATGGAACGTCACGTGGCCAACGCGCAGAAGGTCGCCGAGTGGCTCGAGGCCCGCCCCGAGGTGCGCTCGGTGTCCTACGCCGGTCTCGAGTCCTCGCGCTGGCACGACCGCGCCCTGAAGTACGCGCCCAACGGCGCCGGGTCGGTGCTCGGCTTCGTGCTCGACGGCGGTCGGGACGCCGGTGTCGCGTTCGTGGACGCCCTGAGCCTGCACTCCAACGTGGCGAACATCGGTGACGTGCGCTCGCTCGTGATTCACCCCGCCTCCACGACGCACGCCCAGCTCAAGGACGAGGAGCAGCTCGCGGCCGGCGTGGAACCGGGATTCGTGCGGCTGTCCGTGGGTGTCGAGGGCATCGACGACATCCTCGCGGACCTCGAGTCCGGATTCGCCGCGGTGGGTGCGCGCGGCGACGCTGCCGGCGACGCGGCGTCGTCGGCGGAGGACACGGGGAACTGACCATGACGGTCGTGGGCAACGGGCCGCGCACGCGGTGCGACGGCGTCGTACGGCGGGCCGAACTCGGCGAGCTCGTGCTCGAGTCCCGGTTCCGGCTGCCGGACGTGCACCTCGCGTACGAGACGTGGGGCGAGCTCGCGGCGGACGGTTCCAACGCGGTGCTGATCGAGCACGCGCTCACGGGTGACACGCACGTGGCGCGCGGTGGTGCGGGGCATGAGGACGCCGCGAGCGCTCCCGAGGGCGCGGCCGCCGCGGCGGACGGTTGGTGGGACGGACTCGTGGGCCCGGGTGCCGCGATCGACACGGACCGCTACTTCGTGGTGTGCGCCAACATCCTGGGTGGGTGCTACGGCAGCACGGGACCCGCGAGCCCCGCACCGGACGGCGTCCCGTGGGGCTCGCGTTTCCCGCGCGTGACCGTGCGGGACTCGGTGACCGCGGAGGCCCTGCTCGCTCGGGCGCTCGGAGTCTCCCGGTGGCGGCTCGTGATCGGCGGGTCCATGGGCGGAGCTCGCGCCCTCGAGTGGGCCGTGTCCCACCCGGATCGGGTGGCCGCGTGCGCCGTGATCGCGGCCAACGCGCGCGTGGGTGCCGAGCAGCTCGCGTGGGGACAGGCACAGTCGCTCGCGATCCGCCAGGACCCGAACTTCCGGGGCGGCGACTACTACGCGGGCGAGTACCCGGAGGCGGGTCTGGGGCTCGCGCGGCGGATCGCGCACATCACCTATCGCAGCGCGCACGAGCTGGAAACGCGCTTCGGCCGCGAACCCCAACCCCGTGAGGACCCCGAGGCCACCCACGTCGCGGACCGCGGTCGGTACCAGGTGGAGAGCTACCTGGACCACCAGGCGTCCAAACTCGCGGGCCGCTTCGACGCGAACTCGTACCTGAGTGTCAACGAGACCTTGATGTCGCACGACGTCGCTCGGGGCCGCGGCGAGCTACGGGACGTCCTCGCCCGCACGCGGTGCGAGTGGCTCGTGGCCGCGGTGGACTCCGATCGGTTGTTCTTCCCCTCGGAATCCGCCGAACTCGTGGCTGCGCTGCCGGGGGAGCAGGAGCTGCACACGATCACGTCCCCGAGCGGGCACGACGGGTTCCTGATCGAAACTCCGCAGGTGGGCATGTTGCTGCGGGAGACCGTGCTGCGGGACTGAGCAGGGAGCCCTGACGGGTCGGCTTCAGCGGTGAGACCCGGTGGGAACGGGTCGGCTTCAGTGGGCGCGGCCCTGACTGGCGGGACTGGGTGACCCGGCCCCGGGCCGGCTCAGGCCTCCCGGTCCTCGACAGGGATGCCCTCGCCCGCACCGGGGATCGTGGTGCGCCCGAACGAAGGGCGCTTGGCGGTGATGTTGTCCCCCGAGCTGCGACGCCGGATCCGGCGGCCGACCCACGGGACCAGGTACTTCCCGGCCCACACGAGGTCCTCTCGACGCGCCTCGCGCCACGTGCGCGCGGGGCGGTCCCCGAGTTCACCGGGAACCAGGTCGTGCTCGACCCCCAGGGAGTCCAGGACCTCGCACGCGATGAGCTGGTGGCCCAGGGGCGAGAAGTGCAACCGGTCCGGTGCCCACATGGCAGGTTCCCCCAGTTGCTGCAGTCCCCAGAGGTCCACCATCACGGCGTCGTGCCGGGCGGCCACCACGCGCACGTTCTCGTTGAAGATCGCCACGCGCCCGCGGATGCCGCGCAGCACGGGGGTGTTGCCGATGTCCGGGCCGTCGAACATCGTGACCGTGGCACCCGTGGCGGCGAGTTTCTCGATCACGGCGTCGAGCCGCACCGCGATGTCGTCCGGATCCGCACCGGGTCGCAGCATGTCGTTGCCGCCCGCGCTGATGGTCACGAGGTCCGGGCGCAGTTCGATGGCCGGTTCCAGCTGTTCGTCCACGATGCCCTGGAAGAGCCGACCGCGGATCGCGAGGTTGGCGTACGCGAAGTCGTCGGTGTGGCGCGCGAGCTCCTCGGCCACGCGATCGGCCCAACCGCGCACACCGCCGGGGACGGCGTCGTCGGGATCGCCGACGCCCTCCGTGAAAGAATCGCCGATCGAGACCATGCGGTGCCAAGGGTGCTTCGGGTCGGAGGGGGCTCGGGAGTGCGTGCTCTTATCCATACCAGGTTTCTAACACACCCGCCTGAACGACTCAGGCCCGCGGGCAGCGCCGGGTGGGCATGTCAGGATGGAACCATGCAGCAAGCTCCCCACGTGATCTGGAACAACGAACCGCAGGACCGCGCCGGAACACCCTTGGTGGTCATGTTCCACGGCTACGGTTCGTACGAGGAAGACCTCATGGCCCTGAGCTTCGCGCTACCGCAGGGCTACACGTACGCGTCCGTGCGCGCACCGCAGCGCGCGGGTATGGGTTTCCAATGGTTCCCGTTGGCCGCAGATCTCGCGTTCACCACGGACGCCGTGGTCGCCGCGGCCGAGGCCGTGATCGAGTGGTTGCGCGAAGAGTCCCAGCAGCACACGCACGTCTTCCTACTGGGGTTCTCCCAGGGCATGGCCATGGCCACGACCGTGGCGCGTCACGTCCCCGAGCTCGTGGACGCCGTCGTGGGGATGTCCGGGTTCGTGATCCCCGTGGCGCCCGACGACGCCCAAGCTGATTTCTTCCGGGACGATCGACTGCGCGCCGAGCCGCTGCGCATGTTCTGGGGCCGGGACCCGGAGGACCCCGTGATCACCTCGGTGCTCGTAGACGGCACCGCCGAGTGGGCCAACGACCACACCGAGCTGACCAAGATCCAGTACCGGGGCATCGGTCACGGGGTCTGCCCGGAGGAACTCGCGCACATTAAGGAGTATCTCCAGGCCGCCGTGGACGCGACCTCGTAGGGCGTCAGCCCGTCACGATGCGCACGGGCGGCAGCTCCGCCCCGACCACCGCGATCACGTCTCCGGCGTGCAGTTGCGCGCCGCGGCGCAGTTCCACCGCGCCGTTCACCGTGACCTGCCCCTCTGACACCAAGTGCTTGGCGTGTTGGCCGTCCTCCGCGAGGTTCGCGAGCTTGAGCGCTTGGCCCAATCGGATCATCTCGTCACGGATCGGGAGTTCTTCGTAGTCGTCGTGATGCATGGGTCCATCCTCGCAGGCTCGGGAGTAGTCTTCATCGGTGACCTCTTCCACCCCCGTCCGCCGTCGCGCCCCCACTCCACACGCGCCCGCCCGGAGCCCGCTCGTCCTGCTCACGGGGGTCGTGCTGAGTATCCTGGCGGGGTCGTGCCTGGCCGTCCAGTCGCGGTTCAACGGCGCGCTGGGCCGCGCCATGGGGGACCCGTACCTCGCCGCGCTCGTGAGCTTCGGGATCGGGTTCGCAGTGTTGCTCGTGGGCTCCGTCCTACTGCCTGCGGGCCGGCGCGGCGCGGCGCGGTTGCCGGGCGTGCTGCGCACGCGGCGGATCCGCTGGTGGTACTTCCTGGCCGGGGTCTTCGGCGCGTACCTCGTGATCGCGCAGACGCTCACGACGGCGCTGCTGGGCGTGTCCGTGTTCATCCTGGGTCTCGTGGTGGGCCAGTCCCTGGGCGGGATGCTCGTGGACCGGTGGGGGATCGGCCCCGGCGGGATGCAACCGCTGAGCCGCTACAGGGTGCTCGGTACCGTCCTGATCCTGGCCGCCGTGGCCGTGGCCATGGTGCCGCGGTTCTCGGCGGGTTCCCTGCACATGTCCACCCCGGCGCTCGTGGGCGCGGTGGCGTTGCCGGTTCTGGCGGGTGTGCTCAACACGGTGCAGACGGCGTGGAACGCTCACATTGCCGCGGCCACAGGGACGCCCCTCACATCCACGCTCACGAACTTCGCGGCCGGGACCGTGGCACTCGTGGTCGTGGCCGGTGTGGCCCGCTGGCTCACGCGCCCCGGACCCGTGCAGTGGCCCCACGAGTGGTGGCTCTACACGGGCGGGATCCTGGGCATCGTGTTCGTGGCCGCCGGGGCGGTGCTGGCCCGGCACGTGGGTGTGCTGCAGACCAGCCTGGGGCTCGTGACGGGCATGCTGCTTGGGGCGCTCGTGCTCGACGTCGCCGTGCCCACCGCGGCCACCGTGGTCACCCCCGTCACGGTCGCGGGCACGCTGGCCACCCTCGTGGGCCTCGTGGTCGTCACACTCCCGTGGGGTTCACGCCGCCTTTCCTGAGGCGCGATTCTGCGTGGTGTGGTCGGGAATCCGTCGCCCCACGATTGATTGCACGTGTAATGGTTTGTCGTTAGATTTTTCGTGAGACGCACGTCACACTGGAGCGCCGCGAGGAGACGACCATGACCCAGATCCCACATTTCATCGCAGGCACACGCGTCCCGGGGGAGTCCGGGCGATTCGGGGACGTCTACAACCCCGTGCGGGGCACGGTCGCGGCGCAGGTGCCCCTGGCCACCGCGGACGAGGTCGAGCGCGCCGTCATCTCGGCCCAGGAGGCGTTCCCCGTATGGTCCGCGCTCAACCCCCAACGCCGGGGGCGGCTCTTGCTCAAATGGGTGGACCGGATTAACGAGAACGCGGACGAGCTGGCCGAGCTGCTGTCCAACGAACACGGCAAGACGCTGGAGGACGCGCGCGGGGACATTCAGCGCGGCGTCGAGGTCGTGGAATTCGCCGCCGGGGCACCCCACCTGCTCAAGGGGGAGTTCTCCGAGAACGCCGGCACGGGGATCGACGTCCACTCGGTCCGCCAGCCCCTCGGCGTGGTCGCGGGGATCACACCGTTCAATTTCCCGGCCATGATCCCGCTGTGGAAGACCGGCATCGCGCTCGCAGCGGGCAACACGTTCGTGCTCAAGCCCTCGGAGCGCGACCCGTCCGTGCCCGTGCGGCTCGCGGAACTCGCCGTCGAGGCCGGGATGCCCGAGGGCGTGCTGAACGTGGTCCACGGGGACAAGACCGCCGTGGACGCGCTGATCGAGGACCCGCGCGTCAAGGCCATGGGATTCGTGGGTTCGAGTCCGATCGCCCAGTCCATCTACGTGGCCGCCGCGCAGCACAACAAGCGCGCCCAGTGCTTTGGGGGTGCCAAGAACCACATGGTCATCATGCCGGACGCGGACCTCGAGCAGGCCGCGGACGCTCTCATGGGCGCCGCCTACGGCTCCGCGGGGGAGCGCTGTATGGCGGTGTCCGTGGCGGTGCCCGTGGGGGAGGCCACCGCAGACCGGTTGGTCGACCTGCTGCGCGAACGCATTGACCAACTCACCCTGGGCCCGTCCCTCGACCCGGCTTCGGACTTCGGCCCGGTCGTGGGCCCGGACGCCAAGGAACGCATCGAGCGCTACATCGGCATCGGTGAGCAGGAGGGCGCCACGCTGCTCGTGGACGGGCGCGGCGCGGAGGTCGCGGGTCACCCCGACGGCTTCTGGGTCGGGGCCACCCTGTTCGACCACGTCACACCGGACATGCAGATCTACAAGGACGAGATCTTCGGCCCCGTGCTGTGTGTTGTGCGTGCCGAGGACTACGAGGAGGCCCTGCGCCTGCCCTCCGAGCACGAGTACGGCAACGGCGTGGCCATCTTCACGCGCGACGGGGACACCGCGCGCGACTTCACGTCCCGGGTGGACGTGGGGATGGTGGGCGTGAACGTCCCGATCCCCGTGCCCATCGCGTACTACACCTTCGGCGGGTGGAAGGCCTCCGGTTTCGGCGACCTCAACCAGCACGGCACGGACGGGTTGAAGTTCTACACGAAGACCAAGACCGTGACCACGCGCTGGCCCTCCGGGGCCAAGGAGGGCTCGAGCTTCGTGATGCCCGCCGGCAGCTGAGCGGGCCCGCGGGCGGCCGCGGGTTCCCTTCCACGGGGCCCGGCCCTGGTCCCCGCCCCATAGGTCCCGCGCCTCACGACCCGCACTTCGCGACCCGAGCCGAACGCCCGAACCGAACGTCCCGAACCCCCGGGTTCCGTACCGTCAGGGAGCACCATGAACACCTCCGGCACAACAGATCTCCGGGTGGCCTTCCTGGGCCTGGGCCATATGGGCGGGCCCATGGCCGCCAACTTGGTGGCCGCGGGCGTCCCGGTCCTGGGGTTCGACGTGGTCCCCGCCGCGATGGACGCCGCCCGCGCGGCCGGGGTCACAGTGGTGGACTCGCCCGCGGCCGCGGTCCATGAGGCGCAGGTCGTCATCACCATGTTCCCTTCGGGTCGACACGTCCGGCAGGCCTACACGGGCGACGACGCCGCGCCCGGTCTGCTCGCGGCGGCACCCGCCGGGACCACGTTCCTCGACTGCTCCACGATCGACATCTCCGACGCGCAGGACGCCGCCGAACTCGCCGTGGCGGCGGGCCACCGGGCGGCGGACGCACCGGTCTCGGGCGGCGTCGTCGGGGCGGAGGCGGGAACGCTCGCGTTCATGGTGGGCGCCCCGAAGGACGTATACCGGGAGGTGCTCCCGCTGCTCGAGATCATGGGCGGGCGGATCGTGCACTGCGGGGGCAACGGCATGGGGCAGGCCGCGAAGATCTGCAACAACATGATCCTGGGCGTGTCCATGATTGCGGTGAGCGAGGCGTTCGTGCTCGCCGAGAAACTGGGGCTCACGCACGACGCGATGTACGACGTCGTCTCGCAGGCCTCGGGACAGTGCTGGTCCCTGACCACGAACTGCCCGGTGCCCGGGCCGGTTCCCGCGAGTCCCGCCAACCGCGATTTCCGGCCGGGCTTCGCCGGAGCCCTGATGGCCAAGGACCTGAACCTGGCCGTCTCCGCACTGACCGATACCGGGGTCGCGGCCCACATGGGCCCGCTCGCCGCGCAGCTGTACCGCGAGTTCGCGGCCGGCGACGGCGCCCACCGGGACTTCTCGGGGATCATCGAGACCATCCGCGCCGAGAGCGAGCGCGGGGCCTGAATGGCATCGCCTGACCAGCAAGGATTGAGCGGGGAGCTTGCGCGGCGGGGCTTAAATGGCGGGGCCTGGCGTCGCAGGGGCGTCAGCCCTCGATCGCGAAGTCCCCGGCGTGTGCGCGGAAGCGCCGCAGGATCGCGATGAGCGAGTCCACCTCGTCCGGTGCGAACCCCGTGTCGCGGAACAGGTCACGGTTGAGCGCCTCGGTGGCTTCGGCGGCTACGGCCGTCCCCCGATCCGTGAGCACGATGGTGATGGCCCGCCGGTCACTGGGCAGCGGTTCGCGGCGCACCAGGCCCGCGTCCTCGAGGCGGTCCACCGCGTTGGTCACGGAGGTCGGGTGGACCTGCAACAGGGCACTGGCCTTCTTCATGAGCATCTGGTGCTCGCGCGAGAAACTCAGCAGCGCGATCAGCTCGTAGCGCGCGAATGTGAGCCCGAACGGTTTGAGGACGGCCTCGGCCCGGGACAGCAGGATCTGTTGCACGCGCATGATGGCCGTGACCGCCGCCATGGGCGCGGCGGTGTCCTCCCACCCGTGCCGCATCCAGTTGCGTTGGGCCTCGGCAATGGGGTCCCTGGGGAGCCCGGGAGTGGTCGACACAGGGAACCCGCCTTCCTCATCGGATGCCGTCGGCGCCCTCCCGCGGCCCGGTCAGGGTACCAAGGGCCTGTCATCGAACGTCCGTCACCGGACGGCCGGTACCGGGCGACCGTCCTCGGGCGACCGTCACGGGAGGGCCGTCACCGGGCGGCCATTACTGGCTCTTCAGGATCCAGGGTGTAGTTGGGGTCGGCGCGTCGGTCGCCGGATAGGGGTCGAGGCCTCCCGAAGATGAAGGTTCCTACACGCCTCATCTGGAAGACCTCGACGTGCCTGACGCTACCTTCGCCTGCCCTGACTTGACCACCTTCTGCTGTCTCGACGAGCTCGGTCTTGACGTCGTCGGTCAGCGCCTCGAGCCCGAGCAGGCGATCCTGGCCTGCCGGGTCCTGGAACCGGACCAGTGGTGCCGACGCTGCGGCTGCGAGGGCACGCCCCGCGACACCGTGGTGCGGCGCCTGGCGCACGAGCCGCTGGGCTGGCGACCTACGACGCTGCTGGTCACGGTTCGCCGCTACCGGTGCACCGGGTGCGGACACGTGTGGCGCCAGGACACCACCAAGGCGGCCGAGCCGCGGGCGAGGCTCTCCCGTCGCGGTCTGCGGTGGGCGCTGGAAGGGATCGTGTGCCAGCACCTGACCGTGGCCCGCGTCGCCGAAGGCCTGGGAGTCTCGTGGAACACCGCCAACGACGCCGTGCTGGCCGAGGGCAAGCGGGTGCTCATCGACGACCCCGGCCGGTTCGACGGGGTCAAGGTCATCGGCGTCGACGAGCACGTCTGGCGCCACACCCGCCGCGGCGACAAGTACGTCACCGTCATCATCGACCTCACCCCGGTTCGCGCCGGGACGGGTCCCGCCCGGCTGCTGGACATGGTCGAGGGCCGCTCCAAACAGGCGTTCAAGACATGGTTGGCCGAGCGCGAGAACCCTTGGCGCCAGGGCGTGGAAGTAGTCGCGATGGACGGGTTCAGCGGGTTCAAGACCGCCACCACCGAGGAGCTGCCCGAGGCGACCGCGGTCATGGATCCCTTCCACGTCGTGCGCCTGGCCGGCGATGCCCTGGATCAGTGCCGGCGCCGCGTTCAGCAGGACACCCGTGGCCACCGCGGCCGGGCCGGCGATCCCCTCTACTCGGCTCGCCGGACCCTGCACACCGGAGCGGACCTGCTCACCGACAAGCAGCGGGACCGGCTGGAGAAGCTGTTCACGGCCGACGCCCACGTCGAGGTCGAGGCCACCTGGGGGATCTACCAGAGGATGATCGCCGCCTACCGAGAACCCGACCGGGCCCGAGGCCGAGCGCTGATGCAGCGGCTGATCCACTCCCTCAGCCACGGCGTCCCGGGTGCGTTGAGCGAGGTGATCACGCTCGGCCGGACCCTGACCAAGCGGGCCACCGACGTGCTGGCCTACTTCGATCGTCCTGGTACATCCAACGGCCCGACCGAGGCGATCAACGGCCGGCTCGAACACCTGCGCGGCTCCGCGCTCGGGTTCCGCAACCTCACCAACTACATCGCCAGATCGCTCCTGGAGACCGGCGGGTTCAGGCCGCGACTACACCCTGGATCCTGAAGAGCCCCATTACTGGTCCAGGGACAGATCCTTCTCGCGGTACTCCGTCCCGTGCCCCTCCGGCGCTCGGCCGGATTTGGAGCGCCGCGTCTCCACCGAGCGCAGTTCCACGCGACGGATCTTGCCCGAGATGGTCTTAGGCAGTTCGAGGAACTCGATCCGACGGATCCGCTTATAGGGTGCCACCTTGGCGCGGCAGTAGGCCAGGATCTCCGTGGCGGTCGCGACGTCGGCCATGCGGCCGGGCGCGAGCGTGACGCAGGCCTTGGGGACCGCGAGGCGCAGCTCGTCCGGGGTGGGGACGATGGCCGCTTCCAGCACCGCGGGGTGTTCCACGAGCACGGACTCGAGCTCGAACGGGGAGATCTTGTAGTTGTTGGACTTGAACACGTCGTCGGAGCGGCCCATGTAGCTGAACACCCCGTTCTCGTCCACCGAGACGATGTCGCCGGGTTCCAGACCGATCCAGTACATCGTGGAGATGTGGCCCACGGGGTAGGACGTGTGGGTGTGCTCCACGAGTTTCGGCGTGGACGTGGTCCCGGACGTGAAGTACAGCAGCAGGGTAGCGTCCCCGCCCGTGGGCGAGTCCGGTTCCAGTTCGTCCGAGCTCGCGTACGCGTCCCGGTAGTCCAGGCACGTGCGGTGGGGAAGCTCGGGTGCGGCGACCGGTTCGGAACCCGCCCGGACCCCCGGGACGTACACGACCGCGTAGTCCCCGGGCACGGAGGCGAACTTGGCGGCATCCTCCACGCCGCCCACCGCCCGCGAGGCGCCGGCGCGTTCCACCCGGCCGTGAGGTCGGTGGGTCCCATCTGGGTGGTCGAGGGGATCACCACCGCCCCCAGCTTGATGCACGCGAGCATGCACTCCCACAGCTCCACCTGGTTGTTGAGCATCGAAGCGCGGCCACACGAACTCCTCCCGGGCCCGTTCCCACTCCTGCTGGAGCGACACCAGGTGGTCGCGTGCGGCGCGAATCTCGTCCGTGACGGTCATGACCGCCCCCCCTCGAATTCATGTGATCTGTGACATACATATGTACTTGGACGGTCTATAATTGAAAAGATCACCATTGGATTACCGAGCACCCGAGGGCCAGGATGACCACCACCATCACCTCCTCTCGTCCCCGTGCCGCGTCCGAGCTTCCCGGAGTGGACCTGCTGAAGATCCAGCAGCTGCTCTGCGATGACGAACGCACCCGTTTGGCGGGGATCGAGAAGCACCTGCAGGACAACGTCCGCCGTCAGTCGATCGACCCGTGGAACCGGGAGCACCTGCCCCTGGAGATGCTGCCCCCGCTCGCCGAGCTCGGCCTGGGCAACCTGTTCCGGGACGGCTCGTCCCGGTTGTTCCAAGGACTCGTGCATGCGCAGCTCGCCCGGGCGGACGTGTCCCTGTCCGCGCTGATCGGGATCCACAACGAGTTGATCGTGGGGACCCTCGTGGAACTGGGGTCGCAGCAGCAACAGGACACGTGGCTCCCCGGACTCTCGGACCTCTCCACGATCGGGGCGTTCTGCCTCACCGAACCCGAGCACGGCTCGGACATCGCCGGCGGCCTGGCCACTACGGTCACCCGCGAGGGTGACGAGTGGGTCATCAACGGTCGAAAACGTTGGATCGGCGCCGGAACCGTGGCCCAACTGGCCCTCGTGTGGGCGCGGGACACGGCCGACGGTCAGGTCAAGTGTTTCGCCGTGCCCACCAGGACACCCGGGTACGCCGCGACCAAGATCGGCAACAAGATGGGTCTGCGCATCATGCAGAACGCGGACGTGACGTTCACGGACCTGCGTGTCCCCGCGGACGCCCTGCTCCCCGGGGCAGTGAGTTTCGACGCCGCCAACATGCTGCTCAAGGACTCGCGCGCATGGGTCGGGTGGCAAGCGGTGGGCGCCCAACAGGCCATCCTGGACGTCCTGCGCGAGTACACCCTGCGGCGGGAACAGTTCGGCAAGCCTCTCGCGAGCTTCCAGATGGTCCAGCAGGCCATGGCGGAGATCGCGGGCAACCTCGCGGCGAGCTCCGCGCTCATGGTGCAAGTCACCCGCCTGCAAACGTGCGACGAGATGGACATGATGCACGCGGCCCTCGCCAAGTCCACCGCGACCCGGCTCGGCCGGCGCTCGGCCTCACTGGCGCGTGACGCCCTGGGCGGCAACGGCCTGCTGAGCGACTACGAGATCGCCAAGGTCCTGGGGGACCTCGAGGCCATCTACACGTACGAGGGCAGCTATCACATCAACTCGCTCATCGTCTCCCGGGCGCTCACAGGGGTTTCCGCGTTCGTCTGAGTGGCCGGGAGCTGACGACCAGAAGCGGAAGCCGTGCCCGCAGGACCGCGCCCGGGGTCGTGACCGACCAGGCGCGGTCCCTCATGAGCGAGGGCTGCACGGTTAGGCGGGGATTCGGCATCCTCGTTACCCTGGTGACAGCGCCTTCGCGCGCCGTCGGGCGTTCTCGTCCCCACCGCACCCGCACCCTTCGGTGCCGGTCCCGCGTGGGCGGCCCCGCGGCGTCGTCGTCGGCGCCGTGAACGACCCACCCAGTACTCCACGCACGGCCGCAGCCAGCGGTCGGGCGAGAAACGGACGTGAGACCGCATGGCTGCCAAATCCACCCTGGACAATGTCATCTCCCTGGCCAAGCGCCGGGGCTTCGTGTTCCAGGCGGGTGAGATCTACGGCGGTTCGCGCTCCGCGTGGGACTACGGGCCCCTGGGCGCGGAACTGAAGGAGAACATCAAGCGCGAGTGGTGGCAGACCTTCGTGCGCGGCCGCGCGGACATGGTGGGCCTGGACTCCTCGATCATCCTGCCCTCCGCGGTGTGGGAGGCCTCGGGCCACGTGGAGACCTTCACGGACCCGCTCGTGGAGTCGCTGTACACCCACAAGCGCTACCGCGCGGACCACCTGCTCGAGGCGTACGAGGCCAAGCACGGCCACCCGCCGGTCAACGGGCTCGCGGACGTCAAGGACCCCGAGACGGGCCAGGACGGCAAGTGGACCGACCCCCAGCAGTTCTCCGGGCTCATGAAGACCTTCCTGGGTCCCGTGGACAACGAGGAGGGCAAGCACTACCTGCGCCCGGAGACCGCTCAGGGCATCTTCGTGAACTTCCTCAACGTGGTGACCGCCGCGCGCAAGAAGCCGCCGTTCGGGATCGGGCAGATCGGCAAGGCGTTCCGCAACGAGATCACCCCGGGCAACTTCATCTTCCGCACGCGGGAGTTCGAGCAGATGGAGATCGAGTATTTCATCCACCCGGACGAGGCCAAGCAGTACTTCGACGAGTGGGTCGAGGCGTGTTGGAGCTGGTTCGTGGACCTGGGTGTGAACCCCGACAACATGCGCCGCTACGACGTCCCCGAGGACGACCGCGCGCACTACTCGGACGGCACGATCGACATCGAGTACCGTTTCGGTTTCCAGGGCTCCGAGTGGGGCGAGCTGATGGGCGTGGCCAACCGCACGGACTTCGACCTGAGCAACCACACCGAACACTCAGGCACCAAGATGCAGTACTTCGACCAGGCCTCGGGAGAGCGTTATACCCCGTACGTGATCGAGCCGTCATTCGGGCTGACCCGTTCCATGATGGCGTTCCTCGTGGACGCATACGTGGAGGATGAGGCCCCCAACACCAAGGGCGGCGTGGACAAGCGCACCGTGCTGCGCCTGGACCCGCGCCTCGCTCCGGTCAAGGCCGCCGTGCTGCCGCTGTCCAAGAAGGAGGACCTGCGCCCCGCCGCGCAGAACCTGGACACCGAGCTGCGCAAGCGCTGGAACATCGACTACGACGACGCCGGGGCCATCGGCCGCCGCTACCGCCGCCAGGACGAGATCGGCACGCCGTTCTGCATCACCGTGGACTTCGACACCCTCGAGGACCAGGCCGTGACCGTGCGCTCGCGCGACGAGATGACCCAGGAGCGCGTGGGTCTGGACCGCGTCCAGCAGTACCTCGCCGACCACCTCGAGAAGTAGGCACCGCATGAGCATCGAGTACCGTCCGTGGCGCGAGGACGACGACCTGCGTCTGCTCGAGGTCTGGCCGGACGCGCCGTCGGCACCCGCGCAGGCCTTCCGTGCGCGACTGGGTGCCGACGACGCCGCCGCGTTCTCCCGCACGCTCGTGGCCGTCGACGACGGCGTCCCCGTGGCGGCCGGGGTGGTCTACGAGTCCTCGTGGCACCCGCGCCGGTTGTGGGCGTACGTGGAGGTGGCTCCGGACCGGCAGCGCGAAGGCATCGGCCGGGAGCTCCTGGCGCGCTTGCGGAAAGTGGCCGCGGACGCGCCGTCGAGCGTCACGGCGCTGCGCTCCCGCGTGACCCCCGGCTCCGCGGGGGAGAGCTTCGCGAAGGCGGAGGGCCTGACCCCGGCCATGCGCTCGCGCGTGGTGCGCGTGGCCGCGGGTGCCCTGCCCGAACCCGCGCTCGGACAGACCGCGGACGGCTCGTGGGTGCGCTCCGTGGAAGATCTCGCGACCGGTTCCGTGGAACTAACACGCGCCGTGTGGGAGTTCTACCGCTCGGTCCACGACTGGGACCCGGTCGCGGAGATCGGGATCGGTGCGGTGAACCGGCAGTTGCTCTCGGACACCGCCGGAGCGTTCGGAGCCCTGGTGCTGCGCGCGGGCGCTCCGGGGAGTGACGGTCCCGCACCGATCACCGCGTTCGCCGTGAGCTACCGCCCGTTCGATCCGCAGGATCCCGAGGACCGGGCCACCCGGTTCGAGGCCGCGGACGTGTTGCTGGGCTACGTGCCGGGCGCCTCTTCCGATGACGGTTCCGCGCGTGAGGCGGGTGCGGCCGTGGAGACGCTGCTGGCCCTGCTAGTCCGGGACTACCCCGTGGAGCTCGAGGTGGACGACTCCATGACCCCGCTCGTGGCCGCGGTGGACAACCTGCTGGAGGCCGGGGTCGCGCACGTGGTCACGGAAACGGTCACGCTGGTGGACGACCGCGTGTAAGGCCGCCGGTCCAAGCCGGTGCGGGGGGAGGACGGGTGCGGTGAGGACACTGGTTCTCCACGCGGGTGACCACACGGCGTGCCCGTACGGCATCGACCTGTTTCCGGGTCCGGGTTTCCCGGTCACCGGTGTCCGACCCCTGCGCGGCAGGCTACCCCGGAAACTGCGGGACGTCGTGGAGCATCGGACCCACACTACGGTGGACGTGCCCCTCAGGGCCGTGCCCGGGGTGCGGAACGCCGAACTCGTCCTGGGGGTGCTCGAACCCGTCACGGCACTCGCCGCGCAGCTCAAGCGGCGGGACGTGCCGCCGTACGCAGGCACACCCCTGGTGATGATCTCGTGCTGGCTCGTGGAATGGATCCGACGAGCGGATCCCGATCGCAGACGCACGCTCGTCCGCCGGTTCTCAGCGGTGGATCTGATCCTCACGCTGAGCCGGAACCAGATCGACATCCTCGTGGATGCAGGGTTCCGGGCCGAGCAGGTGGCCGCTATCCCGTTCGGCTGCGCACCGGAACTGTTCACCGACGACGGGACGCAGCGGGCCGTCGACGTCCTCGCCGCCAGGTTCGATCACGGCCGTTCCCACGCGGGAGCTCGCGTGCCTCACCGGGCAAACGGTGGCACGCGAGGCCGCGGCAGCCGTGGCCTTCACCGCCACCGAAGCCCTGAGCGAATACCTCAACGCGGGGTTCGCGGCACCCGTGGCGGTCGGTGACCCCGAGGGTTGGCGACACACCGTGGACCGCTTGCTGCGCCACCCGGCCGAGCGGGAGGCGCTCGCGGAGGCGGGTAGGGCCGTGGTCACCGAGCGGTTCACGTACCACAGGATGTGGCGCGCGTTGCGGGACGAGCTCCACGATCACGGAATCTGTTCGGGCCGCGGTGCGGACTGACCGCCGCCGTCCGGTCTCGGTCTACGAGGCCTCCGCGTGCTGCTCGTGCCGGGACAGCACGGCCGTCACGAGCCACGCGGCCACGCTCGCGAGCGCCACGGCGGTGGAGCTCGCGGCCAGGATCGCGGGCACCGAGGACTGACCTGAAGACAGGACGTCGAGCGGGTCGGCGCCGAGCAGCCTCGCGGGCCCCGCAATGCGTCGTTCGTGGTAAGACGTTCACGGAGGAAAGGAGTCCCATGCCCGAGACCCAGGCGAGTCCGTCGCGCACGGAGCCACCGCGACGCCAGGAGATGAACGGCCGGTTGCGGCTGATCGCCACGGTGGCCACGTTCGGCGGATTGCTGTTCGGTTACGACACCGGGGTGATCAACGGAGCGCTGCCGTCCATCGTGACGGATCTGCGGTTGACGCCGTTCCTGGAGGGTCTCGTGGCCTCGATCCTGCCGTTCGGTGGGGCGTGGGGCGCGGCGTTCGGCGGCAAGCTCGCCGACCGCTACGGCCGCCGCCGGGTGCTGGTGATACTGGCTGTGGTCTTCGTGGTCGCCACGATCGGGTGTTCGATCGCCCCCACCGTCGCGGTGCTCGTGACGTTCCGCTGCCTGCTGGGGCTGGCCGTGGGCGCGTGTTCCGTGATCGTGCCCGTATTCCTCGCCGAACTCGCCCCCTCGCACCTGCGCGGTCGCGTGGTCGCTCAGAACGAGCTGATGATCGTGGGCGGCCAGGCGCTCGCCTTCGTGTTCAACGCGGGGTTGGCGACGGCGTTCGGGCACCTTCCGCACGTGTGGCGCGTCATGCTCGTGCTCGCCACCGTCCCCGCGCTCGTGCTGTGGATCGGGATGATCGTGGTGCCGGAGTCCCCCCGCTGGCTGGCCCGCCACGGAGCGGTGGAGAAGATGTTCCAGGTGTTGCGCCGCATCCGCGAGGACTCCTACGACCGGCGCGAGGGTGAGACCGTCCTGGAACTCGCCCACGAGGACGAGCACCGCCCCGCGGCCCGGATCACGGATCTGGTCCGCGTCCCGTGGATCAGGCGAATCTTCGTGCTGGGCGCGTCCATGGCCGTGATCAATCAGATCTCGGGGATCAACGCGATCCAGTACTACGGCGTCACGGTGCTGCAGGACGTGGGCTTCGGGGGCAACGGGGCGTTCTACGCCAACATCATCCCCGGGATCATGGGGGTCGTGGCTGTGGCCCTGGCCATGTACCTGCTCAAGCACGTGGGCCGCCGGACACTGTTGCTGACCGGGTTGGTGGGGACGGCAACGTCGTTGACGGGCTTCGCGGTGTCCTACCTGACGATCCCCGAGGGCAGTCCGGCGCGCGCGTGGGTGATCCTCGCGTGCATCGTGGTGTTCGTGGGGTTCATGCAGTGCTGCATCGGCACCGTGACGTGGTTGTACATGTCCGAGATCTTCCCGCTCAACGTGCGCGGCGTGGGCATGGGTGTGTGCGCATGGATCCTGTGGATGATGACGTTCCTGGTGGGGCTCACGTTCCCCGTGCTCACGGACGCGCTGGGCGTGGGGTACACGATCATGATCTTCGTGGTGCTCCAGCTCGTCGCGATCGTGTGGGTGTACTGCGTGGCCCCGGAGACCAAGGACAAGTCCCTCGAGGAGCTGGAGCGCTACTTCCGCGCCGGGTAGGGGACAATGGTTCGTCAGTCGTCCTACGACGCCCCGTCCACACCATGTGAGGAACCGTCCGTGTCCTGTGAGCTCAGCGAAACCGCCACCCCGGAAGACTTCGCGCGCCCGCGCTGGGTCGCGCAACCGGACGTGCGTGAGCGGGCGCAGCGGTTGAGCACGAAGTTCGAGGAGGTCTACGCCCGCCCGCCCGCAGGGGTGTGGGCCGCGCCCGGCCGCGCGAATCTCATGGGCGAGTACATCGACTACTCGGGCGGGATGTGCCTGCCCTTCGCCCACCAGTACGTGACGTTGACCGCCGCCGCACCCCGCACGGACGGGCTGCTGCACGCACAGTCCCTCCAGGACACGGACGCCTCCGTCGCGGACCGTGAACCGCGCGCGGCCCGGGTGAGTGACGTCCAACCCGGAGCCATCCATGGCTGGTTCGGCTACGCCGCGGGCGTGGCGTGGGGGATGAACCGCGTGGCCGTGGGGCACTCCGAGCACGAGGCCGTGCCCGAACTCGCGCTCGGTGCGGACTTCGGCGCGGACCTGCTCGTGGACTCGACCGTGCCCATCGGCGCGGGGCTCGCCTCCTCCGCGGCGCTCGAGTGCTCGGTCGCGCTCGCCCTGTTCTCGCTGCGCACGGGCGACGACCACCCGGACGACACCCTGCGCCGTGCCCTGGCCCGAGCCTGCATGGACGCGGAGAACTACATCGTGGGCGCCAACACCGGCGGCCTGGACCAGACGGCGTCCCTGCGCTCGCACGCCGGGCAGTTGCTCGCGCTGGACTGCCGCGATTTCGACGTCGCCCGTCTGCCCGCCGATCCCGCGCTCGCGGGTCTCACGTGGCTCGCCGTGGACACGTGCGCCCCGCACAAACTGGCCGACGGTCAGTACAGTTCCCGCCGCGCCGAGTGCGAGGCCGCCGCCGCCGTGCTCGGGGTCTCCCGGTTGCGGGACGCCCTGCCCGAGGATCCGGGGTTCGACGACGCCGCGGCGGTCCTCGAGCGCTTCGACCACCTGCTCGGGGCGGGCGCTCCGTTGACCGAGGACCCCCGAGGGACCCGGTTGCGCCTGCGTCATTCCGTGACCGAGATGGTGCGCTCGGAGAAGATCGCCCGACTCCTGCGTGAGGCGGACCCGGACTGGGCGGCCGTGGGGCGGCTGCTCGTGGCGGGCCACGAGTCCATGCGGGACGACTGCCAGGTCACGGTCCCGGAACTGGATACGGCGGTCGAGGGCTGCCTGGCCGCCGGGGCCGTGGGCGCCAAGGTCGTGGGCGGCGGTTTCGGGGGCTCGGTGATCGCCCTGGTTCCCGAGACCCACGTGGAGCGACTCGCGAGCGCGGTGCAGCACCGGTTCGCGGAGAACAGGTTCCCCGATCCGCTGTTCCTCACGCTCACCCCGTCCGACGCCGCCCGCAGGGTCCTCTGACCCCGCGCCCCTGCGGCATCGGTTGCACGGGGCAATGATTCGGTGCTGGAAGAATCACGCGTTAGGAGCACAGGAGGAGGGCGCATGTTCGCACGGGCCAGGGTGGCGCGCAGGCTGCAACGGGGCCGGGCGGCGTCGTCGTCCGGGGACACCGCCACGGCACGCGATCACTACGAGGTGGCCCTGCGCGCGGCGCGACTCGGGGAGGCGTGGCTGGAAGCGGGCCAGGCGGCGTCGTGGTTGGGGAATCTCGCGCGGGACGCCGGCGACTGGGCGGACGCGGAACACTACTACCGACTGGCCGCGACGCAGTACAAGCGCGCGCCACGGTCGGCGCGATCCCTGGGAGCGCGGGTGCAGTGCCTCGAGAACCTCGGGGACGTGCTGCTGCTGGCCGGGCGCCCGTGGGACGCATACCGCGAGTTCCAGGAGGGGGCCGCGGCGGCGGGGGTGGATCCTGCGCGACCCGCCGGGGACGGTGCGGGCTTCGTCACGCGGGAGGACCTGCGCTGGGTGTCCCACCTGGCCACCGCGGCGCAAGCGGCCGGGCGGCGCAAACTCGCGGCCGAGCACTACGAGACCGTGCTCGCGGGCTGCGAAGCGCGCGGGGACGTGGCCGGGCAGATCATGTGCTGGAAAGGGCTCGCGGCGCTCGCCGAGGGGATGATGGCCTGGAACGACGTTGCCCACGCCCTCCACACCGCAAGCAACCTCTACCCCGCGCTGCCCGAGCCGGAGGCCCACACCCGCGAGTGGGTGCAGTGCCTGCGGGACCTGGGCGCGGTGTACAAGACCCTGGGTCGCAGGGAGGAGCAGGTGCGCGCGTTCAAGCTCGCGATGCGACTCGAGCAGGTGGACGCGTCCGCGCGCACCGACCGCGACGCCGGGCAGCGGACGAATGAGACAATGGCCCACGATGAGCACCGAGACGACTGAGACCGCGGACCGTGAACCGGCCGTGTTGAACTTGAAACCCCTACAGCTGGGCCGGCTGACCGTGGACGTACCCGTGGTCCTGGCGCCGATGGCCGGGGTCACGAACAAGTCCTTCCGCACCCTGTGTCGGGAGTACGGCGGGGGACTATACGTGACCGAGATGGTCACGGCGCGGGCACTCGTGGAACGCCGCCCCGAGTCCCTGCGGATCATCGACCACGACCCCCACGAGACCCCGAGATCCATCCAGATCTACGGTGTGGACGCCGTGAACGTGGGCAAGGCCGTGCGGATGGTCGCGCAGGAGGATCGCGCGGACCACATCGACCTCAACTTCGGGTGCCCCGTGCCCAAGGTCACCAAGCGCGGTGGTGGTTCCGCCCTGCCGTGGAAGACCGACCTGTTCCGCGCGATCATCCGCACGGCGGTGCGCGAGGCCGGGGAGATCCCCGTGACCGTCAAGATGCGCATCGGCATCGACGGCGAACACCAGACCTTCCTGGATGCCGGGCGCATGGCCCGCGATGAGGGGATCGCCGCGGTGGCCCTGCACGGGCGCACCCTCGAACAACACTATTCGGGCCACGCCGACTGGGATGCGATCGCGCGGCTGCGCGAGGCCCTCCCGGACATCCCCGTGCTGGGCAACGGGGACATCTTCTCCGCGGAGGACGCGGTGCGCATGGTCGAGCACACGGGCGTGGACGGCGTCGTCGTGGGTCGGGGCTGTCAGGGCCGGCCGTGGCTGTTCGGGGACCTGCAGGCAGCCTTCGAGGGCAGCCCGCGCCGCTACCGGCCGGGTGTGCGCAAGGTCGCGGAGACCGTGTACCGCCACGCCGAGCTGCTCACCCAGGAGTTCGGGGACGAACTCAAGGGCTGCCGCGAGATCCGCAAGCACGTGTCCTGGTACTTCAAGGGGTACCCGGTGGGCGGGCAGTTACGCGCCCGCATGGCGCAGGTGCCCACACTCGCCGCGCTGCGCGAACTGCTCGACGAACTCGACCTGGATGCCCCCTACCCGGGCGCGGACGTCGAAGGGCCTCGGGGCCGGGCGGGCTCGCCCAAGAAGCCCCACCTGCCGGACGGCTGGCTCGACTCCCGCATCCTGGGCGACGCCGAACGGCTGGGTCTCGCGGCCGCCGAGCTCGACGTCTCGGGAGGCTGATCCCACTGCACACCCCCGACCGTCTGGCGATCCTGCCCCCGGACTACGAGCCCACCGACACCGAGCGGTTCGTCGTCGAGAACCACCACAACCGCCATCGCAGCCACTTCGAGCGGGACCGCGCGCGCGTGCTGCACAGTTCCGCGCTGCGAAGGCTCGCGGCCAAGACCCAGGTGGTCTCGCCGCAGTCGGACGACTTCGTGCGCAACCGGCTCACCCATTCGCTCGAGGTCGCCCAGATCGGGCGCGAGCTGGGCAAGTCGCTCGGGTGCGATCCGGACGTCGTGGACGCCGCGTGCCTGTCCCACGACCTCGGTCACCCGCCGTTCGGGCACAACGGTGAGACGGCGCTCGCGCAGCTGACCCGCGGGATCGGGGGCTTCGAGGGTAATGCCCAGACCCTGCGCCTGCTCGTGCGGCTCGAGCCCAAGATCATCGCGCCGTCGGGGGAGCCCGCGGGGCTCAACCTTACCCGCGCGACACTCGACGCCACGTGCAAGTACCCGTGGAGCGCGGCGGACGCCCCGCCCCGGCCGGACGGGCGCCCCAACCGCAAGTTCGGAGTCTACGAGGACGACCTGCCTGTGTTCGAGTGGTTCCGCGCGGGCGCGGTGCCCGGACGCAAGTGCATCGAGGCCCAGGTCATGGATCTCGCGGATGACATTTCCTACAGCGTCCACGACGTCGAGGACGCGGTCGCGGCCCACGCCCTGCAGCTCGAGAACCTCACGCAACCCGCGCACCGCCACCGGGTCATCGAGTGCACCCGCAGCTGGTACCTGCCCGCGGCCACGGAGGACGAGCTCGACGCCGCGCTGTCCCGGCTCGAGTCCTCATCCGTGTGGATTCCCCGTCTGCACGGGACACGCGCGGATCTGGCACGACTGAAGAACATGACGAGCCAGTTGATCGGCCGGTTCGCGATGTCCGCGGTCGCGGCCACCCGGGACGTGGCCGGGGACGACCGGCTCACCCGGTACCGGGCGTCCCTCGTGGTCCCGCGCGAGACGGAGCTGGAGATCGGGGTGCTCAAGGGCATCGCGACCGCGTTCGTGATGACCGTGCGGGACGCCCTGCCCCTCTACGACAACCAGCACGAGATCCTCACGATCCTCGTGGACGCCCTGATGCAGACGGACGGGCGGTTCCTGGCCCCCGAGTTCGCCGCGGACTGGCGTGCCCTGGGGGACGGCCCCGGCAGTGAAGCCGCCCGGTTGCGGCTCGTGGTCGATCAGATCGCGTGCCTCACGGACCGCTCCGCGGTCGCGCTGCACGACCGGATCCGGGGCACCAACTGGCGCACGGGGGACAAGCCGCTCTGGTGAGGTCCGGCGGCATCAATTCTGTGCCCCACATCGCGTCCCGTTGATCGGGAAAATCGGGTGCGTCACGTCCGCGTGAGACTAAGATCACCGTGTTCCCTCCCCACGACCGGAAGTGATCCCGTGAGTTCCGAAACCGCCGCCCCATCGCGTGGGCTCGTCCTGGAATCCGCCGCCTGGGTGGCTCCGCTGTGTTGGATCGCGGTGCTGCTCGACGGTTTCGACGCCGTGGTGCTCGGCGCCGTCATGCCCGCCCTGCTCGCGGACCAGGCGTGGGGGATGACCACCGGTGAGGCCACCGCGGTCGCGACCGCCGGTCTGTTCGGCATGATGGTCGGCGCCCTGGGCATGGGCTACCTCACGGACCGCTGGGGCCGGCGCAAGATGCTCATCGGAGCCGTGATCGTATTCTCGGTGCTCACGTTCGCCGCCGCGTTCACCCCGACCGTCCTGTGGTTCGGCATCCTGCGCTTCCTCGCGGGCCTGGGCCTGGGCGGTTGCCTGCCCACCGGCATCTCCATGGTCACCGAGTTCTCCCGCCCCGGCCGCGGCTCCAACGCCACCACGGTCATGATGACCGGCTACCACGTGGGTGCCGTGCTCACCGCAGCGCTTGCGATCTGGGTGCTGTCCCACTTCACGTGGCACACCATGTTCATCGTGGGCGCGCTGCCCGCCCTGATCCTCGTACCGCTCATGCTCGTGTTCCTGCCCGAGTCCCCGTCCTACCTCGCGTCCAAGGGCCGCCTCGAGGATGCCCGCCGGGTGGCCGCGCACTACAACGTGCCTTTGGAGATTGGCGACGCCGCCCCCGCGGCCTCGGGCGCGCGCGGTGCCGCAGCGCCGTCGGCCCAGGTGGTGGCCGAGAAGAAGGGCGCGGCCCTACTGTTGAGCGGCACGTACGCGCGCAACTCCGTGGTGATCTGGATCGCGTCCTTCATGGGTCTGCTACTCGTGTACGGGCTCAACACGTGGTTGCCGCAGATCATGCGCGCCGCGGACTACGACCTCGGCAACGCGCTGGGCTTCCTGCTCATCCTCAACGTGGGCGCCGTGGTGGGGCTGTGGATCGGTGGCCGCGTGGCGGACCGGATTACCCCCCGCATCGCGAGCATCATGTGGTTCGCGGCCTCGGCCGTGCTGCTCGCGGCCCTCGCGATCCGGCTGCCCGTGGCCGGGATCTACGTCATGGTGTTCCTGACCGGGTGCTTCGTGTTCTCTTCCCAGGTGCTCGTGTACGCGTTCACCGCGACCAACCACCCGCCGCGCGTGCGCGCGACCGCCCTGGGCATGTCCGCCGGGGTGGGGCGTCTCGGCGCGATCAGCGGTCCCATCGTGGGCGGCACGCTGCTGGGTGCCGGGCTCGCGTACCCGTGGGGCTTCTTCGCGTTCGCCGCGGTCGGTGCCCTGGGCAGCGTGGCCATGGTCGGGTCCAAGACCGTGGGTGCCCCGGACCGCCGCATGGTGGTCGGCGGGAACGACGACGCCCCGGCGGCTCGCTGACCCCGCGCCCTGTTCGTCGCAGGACCGTTCGGTGACGCCGTGGCCGGAGTCATCGCGTGTCCTTGCGGGCCCGTTAACCAGTCGTTCCGGGCCGCTGCACATCCGTGACGAGTGCGCGATCCGGTTTGACGGGGTGCCTAAACTGGCCGAGTGGCCGGACTGATCAAGCGTGAAGACATCGACGAGGTCCGTGCGCGCACGGACCTCCGCGAGGTCGTGGAACAGTACGTGACCCTCAAGCCCGCGGGCATCGGTTCGTACAAGGGACTCTGCCCCTTCCACGACGAACGCACGCCGTCCTTCCACGTGCGCCCCCAACTGGGCACGTACCACTGCTTCGGGTGCGACGAGTCCGGGGACGTCATCTCCTTCCTCATGGAAATGGACCACACGCCGTTCTCGGAGACCGTGGAACGGTTGGCCGCCCGGATCGGGTACGAGCTGCACTACGAGCAGGGTTCCGCACCCAACCGGGAGGAAGTAGGGCGTCGACAGCGGTTGCTCGACGCACACAAGGTGGCCGCGGAGTTCTTCCAACGCAACCTCTACACCCGGCAGGCCGCCGCGGCCCAGCGGTTCCTGGGGGAGCGCGGTTTCGATCATGACGCCGCTCGCACCTACGGGATCGGCTACGCACCGCAGGGGTGGTCCCACCTGTTGCAGCACCTGCGCAATCACGGGTTCACGGACCAGGAACTCAAGCTCACCGGCATGGTCTCGGAGGGCAACCGCGGACTCTACGACCGGTTCCGGGGGCGGCTGATCTGGCCCATCCGCGCGGTCGCGGGGGAGGTCATCGGGTTCGGGGCACGCAAGCTCTACGACGACGATGCCGGCCCCAAGTACCTCAACACCCCCGAGACCCAGCTCTACAAGAAGTCCCAGGTGCTCTACGGCATTGACCTGGCCAAACGGCCGATCGCCAAGACCAAACAGGTCGTGGTCGTGGAGGGGTACACGGACGTCATGGCGTGCCACCTGGCCGGGATCACCACGGCGGTGGCCACGTGCGGCACCGCGTTCGGCGCGGACCACATCAAGATCGTGCGCCGGTTCCTCTCGGACGACTCCGCCGGGGGAGAAGTCGTGTTCACGTTCGACGGCGACGCCGCCGGACAGAAGGCCGCGCTGCGCGCCTTCCAGGAGGACCAGCGGTTCGTGGCCCAGACCTACGTGGCGGTCGAGCCCCACGGGATGGATCCGTGTGACCTGCGCCTGACCCGCGGGGACGTGGCCGTGCGTGATCTCGTGGAGTCCCGCACCCCGCTGTTCGAGTTCGCCTTGAAAGCCACGATCCGCGAGTACGACGTCAACAGCCTCGAGGGTCGGCTCCGCGCCATGCGGGCGTGCGCCCCGATCGTGGCCGGGATCCGTGACCCCGCCCTGCGCCCCGCGTACGCGCGGGAGCTGTCCGGGTGGCTGGGGATCGAGACGAACGAGGTGCTGCGCGCCGTCGACGCCGCCTCCCGCAGTGAGAACGGCCGGGGAGAACCGGGGCGGGGGCGCGCTCAGGGGTCGACCCCGGACCGTCCGGATGCGCGTGGCCACCGCGGTGACTCGGCGGGATCGAGGCATGGCTCGGGGCCTGTCTCCGGGCCCGGCTCGGCCCCCGGTGAGAACCACCGGCCCGAGGCGCCCGAGCTGCCGGATCCGCGCGAACCCGTGTCCCGGATGGAACGGGAGGCGCTCGAAGTGGTGCTCCAGCTCCCGGACCTCGTGCCGGACGGCTACTGGGAGCATTTCGATTCCGCCGGCATGACGTACCGGGTGCACCAGGTCTTGCACGATGCCGTGGTGGCCGCCCGCGCGGACGAGGACTATCACGGGGAGGGCGGTCGCGCGTGGCTCGAACACGTGCGCGCCCACCTGCCCGAACCGTTGCACGGCTACCTCGCACAACTGTCCGTCACGCCGCTACCCGCGGCCACCGAGCAACAAATGCGCAACTACGCGGTGGGCGTGCTCACCTCGCTCGTGGAGATGCACATCAACCGGGCGAAGTCGGACAAACTGGCCCACCTCAACCGGTTGAACGCGCAACGGGAACCCGAGCTGTACCAACAGCTCAACCGCGAACTGCTGGACCTCGAACTGCAGCGGCGCAGCCTCACCGGGGTGTGACCCCGACTCAGAGGGGTGTGGCGCTTGCGGGTGGTGGCGGGGATTCGATTTGAGGAAGCCGCGACGGGGCGGTAAAGTATCGTCTCGTTGCGCAGCAGTGCGTACATTCCCCCGTAGCTCAATTGGCAGAGCATTCGACTGTTAATCGAAGGGTTACTGGTTCGAGTCCAGTCGGGGGAGCCACCACGGAGGCCCTCTTCCAGTACGGAAGGGGGCCTTCGTCGTATCCAGGGCGGCACCCGCCTCCGGGAGCCGCCGCGGCCTAATAGACTCGGCGGCTGTTCCGTACGTGCGGCCCACGACTCAGGCGGGTGACCCGGTTCCGTGACTCTGGCTTCTCGCCGATTGTGCGCCGTAGCGGCGCTGTTGTACTCGGTGTGGGTCCTCTATCCGCTCGTGAACCGGGAACTGCACCCGTGGACGTCCTTCGTGTCCGAGTGCGTCGTCGCGGACCTCGCCGGGGCCACCGTGCTGCGAACCGTGGACGCAGTGGTCGGGGTGGTGCTCGCCGGGGTGACGGCGTTCTCCTCTGCGCGGCTGCGGACCCTGTGGCGCGCTCTCCCGAACGGTACGCGAGGGACGGACGGGCCCGCGAAGTGATGTCCTCCCGCAATCGCGGTGTGGCTCATCGCCGCGGCCGGTGTGCCCGTCGCCCAGCGGTTGCGCTCACGGGAACTCACAACGAAAAGGACAACGGTTCCGCGCCGTCGGGCATCGGGGATCATGTCAGCACCCGCGAAGTTATGGGCGGCCCCGTACGGATCCTCGATGCGGGCTCCGGGCCGGTCATCGTGTGCTGTTCCGGCGTGGCGTCGACCCTGTGGGACTGGCTTCCCGTGGTCGAACGGCTACGCCGGGACCACCGCGTGATCGTGTACGACCGCCCCGGATACGCCCAGGGGGACCGGGTGTCCGAACAACTCCCCGATCTCGATGAGGAGGCGCATCGGTTCGCCGCCGTGCTCACCGTGTGCGGCGTTCGGGAACCCGTCACGGCCGTGGGACATTCCTTCGGTGGCGCGGTGGTCGAAGTGGTGGCCCGGGTGCATCCGGAGCGGATCCGTCACCTCGTGTTGCTGGACGCGTCCGTGCCCTCGGCCGAGGGCGCGGACCCGGCCCACGACGACGCCGCGACAGCCCGTCGGTTCCGCCGGTTCACACTGCCCCTGGCACGGTCCCGCGTGGCGGGTGCCGTGTGGCGTGTGATGGGCCCCGTCGTGGCCGGGCGACTCGTGCCCGGACGCGGACGCCTCATGCGTTCGTGGCCGCAGCTGCGCGTGGATCTGACATCCCCGAACTTCCTCATGGGGTCCCTGCGGGAACTCGCGGGCTACGTGGCGTGCATGAACCGGTTGCAGGAACTGGCCGCCCACACGCCCCTGGACCCGGAGCTGGACGTCCTGGTGGTGGCCGCGAACGGACGGCTGCCGCGGATCGGGACCACCCGGTGGGTGCGCCATGTGCTCGCCCGGGCCACCTACCTGTCCCGGGAAGCGCCCGTGCACACGATCGTGCTGCGACGCAGCGGTCACTTCGTCATGGTGGATCACCCCGAGCGGATCGCCGCGGTGATCGCATCCGTCAGATCAGGTGTTCTTCCCGCGCACGGTTGACCGCCGCCGTCCGGTTGTCCACCCCGAGCTTGTCGTAGATGTGTACAAGGTGCGTCTTCACGGTGGCTTCCGAGATGAACAATTCCTTGGCCAGGGCCCTGTTGGACGCGCCCGTGGCGAGTCCGCGCAGGATCTCGATCTCCCGCGCGCTCAGTGACGTGCCGGGGGAACGCACCCGCTGCATGAGCCGTGCCGTGACGGAGGGGGACAGCACGGGGCGGCCCGCGGCGGCGTCGTGCACGGCGGCACCGATGGTCTCGGGCTGCGAGTCCTTGAGGAGGTAACCGGTCGCGCCGGCCTCGAGCGCGGCGACGATGTCCGCCTGGGTGTCGTAGGTCGTGAGGATCAGCACCGGGGGCCCGCCCGCCGCGACAATGCGCCGGGTCGCGTCCAGCCCGCCCATCCCGGAACCCATCTGCAGGTCCATGACCACCACGTCCACGGAGCCGCCCGCGCGGGACAGCATCTCGAGCGCCACGCGTCCGTCCGGCGCCTCGGCGCCGACCACGATGTCACCCACCGATTCGAGCACCGCGCGCAGCCCGGCGCGCACCACGGGATGATCGTCCACGAGCAATACGCGGGTGGTCATGACGAATCTCCATTCGGCAGGGGGCGGGTGGCTTCGGGTGCGGGCAGGGGCAACCGCAGGTTCACGGCCGTTCCGGCGCCGGGTTCGGACTCCACGGTCAGGACGGCCCCGAGCTCGAGCGCGCGGCGTCGCAGGTGGGCCAGTCCGAAGCTGTCGTTGCGTGCGTCGTCGGCGGCGGAACGCGGTCTGAAGCCCGCGCCGTCGTCCACGACGTCCAACGTCACGGCGTCGTCCCAGCCCGCGAGGGTCACGACGGCGCGTGACGCCCGCGCGTGCGAGGTCACGTTCGCGAGGGTGGACTGCGCTGCCCTCACGAACAGGGTGCGCTGCGGGGCGGGCAGTTCGGGGACGGCACCTTCCACCGTGAACTCGCACGTGAGCGGCGCGCCCACGGCGCGGGCCGCCTCCCGGGTGCGGTGACACACCTCCGCGAGGACGGCGGGCAGGGAGTCACCCGGTGCCGGCGCGGCGAGGTCCCGTACGAACCGACGCGCCTCCGCGAGGTCGGCCGCGGCCGTGTCCTCGATCGTGGCCAATTGCGCGCGGGCCGCGTCGAGCTCGGCGCGCTCCAGCGAGCGCTGTGCGGCCCGTGAGACTAGCACGATCGAGGTCAGCCCCTGGGCCAGGGTGTCGTGGATTTCGCGGGACAACCGGTCGCGCTCGGCCATGGTCCCCGCGTCCCGTTCCTGGCGCGCCAGCTCGGCTCGCGTGGATTCGAGATCGCGGATCGCGCGCACGTGGCGGCGGGTGTCCTCGTACAGTGCGCGGTACCCGAAGCTCACGAGCAGCGCGACGATCGCACCGATCGCGGGTCCGAGCGCCATTCCCGCCGTGAACGCTCCCGGGGCGGCATGTAGGTACTGGGAGAGCACCACGACGCCGGTGAGCACCACGATCGCGACCAGCGCCGCCGCGGTGGGCAGTACCACGGGGCACAGGAAGAACAGGGGGAACGCGACCCACGAGAAGTCCGGGCTCAGCAGGGCCAGCGCGGCCCACAGCGCCGCGATGAGACCGAGCCACCCGGGACCCCACCGCAGGGATTCCCGGCTCGCACGACCCCGCGCCACACGGTTCTCCACCAGGGTCCCCGCGAGGTAGACCGCCGCGAGCAGCACGCTCAGTCCCAGGACGACGGCGATCATCGCCCCGCCGCCAGGGGCCCGGCTCAGGTGCAGCACCGCGCGCACGGCGGCGAGCACCAACAGCGCCGCGAAGCTCACGTGCAACGTGACCCGCAGGACGCTCAGCACGGCGGGGGTGGAGAGGTCCTCGCGCACTCGGGGGCTCCTTTCCGGGTCGTGCGGTGGACTGGTTGGTCGGAGCGGTGTGCCGGGGACGGCGTCGTCGTCCTGCCCGGGTCCCGGGCGCGGTCGCACGAGTGCGGTGCCCCGACCAAGACGCGGCGTCCCGATCGCCGCGCGGCGATCGGGCGGATGCCGCCATCGGCGAGCAGCGCGCACGGCACGGCCGGGTCTCCCGCCATGCTACGCATGTGACGCGAGTGGCGGATCAACCGATTGGTTGAGCGCGGCATCCCCCGAGGGGCTGGACGGTCTCCACCCGCGGGGCGATCCACCGGCGGCCGCGTCCCGCGAGGCTTGAGGGGAACAGTTTCTCGACCCATCGGAGATCACCATGTACCTGTCCCTACGGGACATCACGTTCGCCAAGGGGCGGTTCGCGTTGCTCGCGACCGTCGTGGCCCTGATCACGCTGTTGCTCGTACTGCTCACCGGGTTGACCAACGGGCTGGGCCACCAGAACACCTCGGCCCTGGAACGGTTGCAGGCGCAGCGGTTCGTGCTCAGCGCCCCGGCGGGGGACGCGTCCGACCCGTCCTTCACGACGTCCCGGATCACCGCGGACGAAACGCGCGCGTGGCGTGACACCGTGGGCGCGCACCACGTGGAGCGGCTCGGCCTCGTGCAGACCACCGCGCGGGCCGGGGACGGGGCGAACTCCTCCGCAGACGCTGCGTCGGCCACCTCCGTGGCCGGTGTCGCGCTCGAACCGGGCTCGCGGCTCGCGCCCGGGCTGAGCGCCGTCAACGGAGTCACCCACCCACAGGACGGCACCGCCGTGCTCGGTGAGACGCTGGCTCGCGAGATGAACGTGGGCGTGGGGGACGCGGTGACCCTGGCCGGCACGTCCTTGAAGGTCACCGGGGTCGTGGCGGACGAGTACTACAGCCACGTGCCGGTCGTGTGGCTCAGCATGGAGGACTTTCCCGCTGTGGCCCACACCGACGACCCCGAGCAGGCCACCGCCCTGGCCCTCACCACGGACACCGTGCCCGAGGGGGTCACGGAGCGCACCGCAACCGTGGCCATGGACACCGGGGACGCCTTCGCGGCGCTGCCCGCCTACGAGTCGGAGCAGGGCTCGCTGCGCATGATGCAGGGCTTCCTCTACGGCATCAGCGCCCTGGTGGTGATCTCCTTCCTGACCGTGTGGACCATCCAGCGCACCCGGGACATTGCGGTGCTGCGCGCTCTCGGCGCGAGCCGTGGTTACGTGGTGCGGGATTCGCTGCTCCAGGCCGTCGTGGTGCTCACGATCGGCGTGCTCGTGGGCGGCGGCCTGGGGATCGCCGGCGGTGCGCTCGCCGGGTCCGCGGTCCCGTTCGTGCTGAGCGCTGCGACCATGGCGCTGCCCGTGGCCGGTGTCCTGGCGCTGGGACTGATCGGGTCCGTGCTCGCCGTGCGCCGCGTGTCCACCGTGGATCCGATGATCGCCCTGGGAGGTAACTGAGCATGCATTCCGATCGTCACCCCCGTCACCGCGCAGGAGACCCCATGGACAACCACACCGCAGCGGCACGCCCGGACGGGCCGCATGAGTACTCGACCGACGATCCCGCCCTACGGGTGACCGACCTCTGCCTGGAGTACCCGGACGGCACGGACGAGCAGGGCGAACCCCGCACGGTGCGAGCTCTGGACCGTGTGTCCCTCGAGCTGGCCGCGGGCACCATGACGGCGCTCGTGGGCCCGTCCGGGTCCGGCAAGTCCTCGCTGCTCGCCGTGGCCGCCGGGTTGGTCCGCCCGAGTTCCGGCTCGGTGTCCGTGGCGGGCCGTCGGCTCGAGGAGCTCCCCGAACGCGAACTCGCCGGGGTCCGCCGGGAGCACACGGGCATGGTGTTCCAGCAGCCCAATCTCCTGGCCTCGCTGACCGCCCGCGAACAACTCGTACTCGCCGCGCACGTGGCCGGGGCCAGGGGCAAGGAGCTTGCGCGGGCCCGCGCTCGGGCGGACGAACTGCTCGCACAGGTGGGGCTCGAGAACTGCGCGGACCGCCGCCCCCATCAGCTCTCGGGTGGGCAGCGCCAGCGCGTCAACATCGCCCGGGCGCTCATGAACAGGCCGCACCTGCTGCTCGTGGACGAGCCCACCGCGGCGCTGGACCACGCGCGGTCCCGCAGCGTCATGGAACTGCTCGCGGATCTGACCCACACCTTCGGCCTGGCGTCCCTCGTGGTCACGCACGACACCGAGTTCGTCCCCCTCGCGGACGCATGCGTGAGCATGCAGGACGGTCACCTGGACACGGAACAGGCCACGACGGCGAGCGGTCGCGTCGCTGCCACCGTGGCCTGACGGGCCCTCTCCCGGCGGGGCTCACCGCCGGGAGTCGGGCCGGCCCGTGGTGCCCGCGGCCGCGTCCACGCCCGCGTGGGGTTCGCCCGGGGGTGTCGTGGCGTCTGCATCGGGCCCCGCCGCGCGCGGACCCTGCGGATCGAGCGGGGTGCGGGGTTCCCGGAGCAGGAACGGAGCGAGACCACCAAGCAGGGGCAGTGCACCCGGTACCACGAACGCGGTCGTGTACCCCCCCCCCCGCGTCCACGACGGCGCCGATCACGGACATGATCAGCATGAACACCTTCTCGTTGTTCTCGAACCACTTCTTGACTACGCCGGGCCCGGTGGAGGTGGCGATCCACAACGAGAGCCCGTAACCGAGCATCACGACCATGTACTGCCACCCGGTAGGGGTGATCCAGAACTGTTGCGAGTACACCGTGGCGAGCCAGGTCAGCAGCCCCACGCCCACCAGGTTGTTGAGCAGCAGGCACAGCCCCAGCACCAGGGAGTTGCGATTCTTCCAGGCGTCGAGGATCGAGACGTCCTTCTTCGCACTCGAGTTGGCACCCTCCTCGGTGCTTGCAGCGGCAGAGGACGACGCCGCGCCGTCGCCCGGCAGCTCCGGCGGCGCCGGCACGAGCGTGACGAAGATGCCTTTCTGGGTGCTCGTGAGATTCATGGTCGGGTGTCCGTCGTACGCGGGAGTGGAACGTGGATCATTCAGGGCCATCTGCACCTCCGTGCGCACGCCGGCCTCGAGGGCCTCTTCCCTGATGCCGAACTTGGGGTGGTGGTTCATGTAGGGCAGCCGGTCCTCGGCCGTGCCACCCCCAGGAACACGAAGCACGCGGGGACCTCCCGCGCGAAGTACGCGAAGTCGTCGGAGGCGGACGTGCCCGGGCCCCAGGAGACTTTGTCCTCGCCCAGGGCCTACACCGCGGCGTCGTAGCCGATCTGCGCGACGTCGTCGTCGTTGACGATCACGGGGTAGCCGTCCGCCCATTCGAACGTGGCCGTGGCACCGTAGGCGGCGCACGTGTCCTCCACGATGTCGGTCGCGCGGGACCCGAGGACCTCCCAGTCCTCGCCCGCGACCGTACGAACGGACACGCCGATCCGGGCGGTGTCCGGGATGACGTCGGGGGCCCCGCCCGCCCGGATCATGCCCACGTTGACCACGTTCATGTGGTCGGGGGCCACGCTGCGGGAGACGATCGTGTTCAGCGCGACCGTGATCTGCGCGGCGACCAGCACCGGGTCCGCACAGTTCTGCGGCATGGAAGCGTGGGAACCCTGGCCCGGATCAGTACCGTCACCGAGGTCTCGGTGGGGCGCTCGGGGGAGAGGCCAAAGCTCGGGAGTGTCTCCACCACGAAGTCGGATGTCGCGTGCTCCTTGTAGGACAGCTCCGGGTGGGCGTGGATGCGGCGGCGCCAGTCGATGACGTCGGACGCGGGAGCCTCGATCTGCGGGGGCCGTGAACCCTCTCGAAGAAATCACCCAACAATAAGATCTTTTGTGAATCATGCGTGATTCTGAATAGAATACAATGTTGACTTATGTGAAGGAATCTGCTTTCACTGAACGTCTTCAGTTTTCCACAGCCCCCGGTGGTTGACAAGGTCCGAGCCCCGTCACGCCCGAGGTGTCGCGCCCGTCCCTGCCCGCTGGGCGCGCGGCCGAATGGTATTTTGAAATCAGATCAACCGTTCAGCACCACCACGTACTCATCGGAGGCGGCATGAGCCATGCAGTGGACCCCAACAGCGGTCACTCGTCCGGCAGCACCGGGCATTCATCCGGCCACACAGGACACACGTCCGGGGCAAGAACTCGCACCACCACGAAGCCGGGTGCCGCGTCCATCACGGACGTCGTCAAGGTCTTCACCCGATTGCTCCCCAAGCAGCTCAAAGATGAGGCCCAGCTCGCGTTCCTGGAGCTCAAGGAGAAGGGCATCAAGGTGGGCGTGGGCGCCGCGCTCGCGGTGGTCGGTCTCGTGTTCCTGGGCCTCGCCGTCATCGCCTTGATCGGTGCCGCCATCGCGGGCCTGTCCCACGTGATGCCGGCGTGGTTGGCCGCGCTGCTGCTCGCCCTGCTGTTCCTCATCATCCTGGCCGTGCTCGCGCTGATCGGGATCGCCAAGATCAAGAGTGCGTTGCCGCTCATGCCCAAGAAGGCCATCTTCGGGCTGCGCTACGACCTCGGTGTGGTCAAGGAGGGCTCCGCGTACAATGAGGGCCGTGTCCAGCGTGAGATGAACGAGACCGAGCAGAAGAAGCAGCGGGAGAAGGAAGAGGCGGCCAACGACCCCAACCAGGTCAAGCCCGTGAAGCCCACCGAGGAGCAGTTGCGCCACCGCCTCAAGCTGCGCCGCGAACACCTCAAGAGCCTGCGCGACGACGCCCAGAACCGCGCAGATTCCGTCCAGGCCGCCACGCAGGGCTTCGTGGACCGAACCCAGCGCACGTTCACCCAGACCCAGGAGTCGGTCAAGCAGACCTTTGCGTCCAAGGGGGGCTCCCAGGGGGTTCGTCCCGCCGGTTCCACGTCCGCCCAGGACGTCCTGAGCGAGCGCTGGCAGCCCCTCGCGGTCGCCGTGGCCGCCGGGTCCGCGTTCCTGGTGTTCCTGCGCAAGCTGCTCAAGAAGTAATCGGGTGCGCGGCTCGCGTGAGTCGCCAGCCGTGCCGGAGGCCGGGTCGTCATCGTCGCGACCCGGCCTCCACCGTGTCCCGGGGCGTACTCGGGTGCGCGACTCCTCCGGCTCCGGTGCGTCTCATCCGGCGGTATGGGATCCCTCGTGCCCCGGTGCGAACATGCGGTGAACTCCCAGGCCCGCCGCGCCCCCGAGCTCTACGATGAGACCGTGACGGAGGACGTGATGAATCGGTGATGCAGTGGATCGCGGTGGCTCTGGCACTGAGCTCGGCGGTGTGCCTCGCGCTCGGTACGCAGACGCAATCCGTGGCGGTCACCGGGCACACCGAGGGACCGTTGACGCCGCGGGGGCTGTGGCCCCTCGTGCGCAATCTACGCTGGCTCAGCGGACTCGCGCTGCTGGGCCTCGGAACGGTGCTGAACGTCGCGGCGCTTTCGCTTGCGACCGTGACCGTGGTGCAGCCCATCGGGGTGATCGCACTCGTCATCACCACGCTGTTGCACGCCCGGCACCGCCACCTGATCATCAACCGTGGCACGTGGCTCGCCGTAGCCCTGTGCAGCGTGGGTGGAGCCACGTTCGTGGTGTGCGCCGTGATCGGGACGGATCCCACCCACGTACCCGGAACGCGTGCCGAGAACACGGTGGTCGCCCTGCTTGTGGGCCTCGTGGTGCTCATCGGTGTGTGCGAGCTATTCGTGCGCCGGCACCGGATCAGCATGTTCTACGTCTTGGGAGCGGGGCTCCTCTACGGCTTCGTGGCCGTGCTCGTCCGGTTGACCGCCACCACCATCACGTCCAGCGGGTTCGGGGACATCCGGTGGACCAGCGTGCTCATGATCGTGGTCGCCGCTGCGCTGGGCGGGTGGATGGTGCAGTGCGCGTATTCGTGCGGACCGCCGGATCTCGTGATCGCCGGGCTTACCGTGGTGGACCCCATGGTGGGTGTGGCCCTGGGTCTCGTGGTCCTGGGAGAGGCCGGTGACTTCTTCACCGGGGCACTCGGCACGGCCATGGGGCTCGCGGGTCTCGTTGCTATAGTCGGCGTGGTCGTGCTCTCGCGACACCACCCCGAGGTCCTGCAACGCCGGGCGGCCGCACGCGCCCAGCAGGACGCGGTGACCAGCGGGGCGGTTGCGGACACGGCGACACCACGACGAACCGAACGCGCCACCGATCGCTGATCCCCCTACGGAACACAAGGCCTTGAGAATACTGATCACCGCTGAGACCTATCCGCCCGACATCAACGGTTCCGCGCAGTTCGCCCGCCGCCTCGCGCGCGGCATGCTGGAACGGGGTCACGAGGTCCACGTCGCAGCACCCATGCCCACGAGCGGCCCGTCCCGGATCATGGACGACGCCGGGGTGACCGAGCACCGGTTCCGCTCCCACCACGCGTTCACCCACCCCTACTTCCGGTTGTGCTTCCCGTGGGAGATCGTGCGGGAGGTCGCGCGGTTGTTCGACGACGTCCGCCCGGACGTGGTCCACGTCCAGTGCCACTACATCCTGGGCCGGCTCGTGGTCCGTGAGGCCGTGCGCCGTGGTGTCCGGGTCGTGGGGACCAATCACTTCGTCCCCGAGAACATCGAGCCGTTCCTGCCGTTCCCGCAGTGGTTCGTGCGCGGCTACCGCAAGGTCTCGTGGTGGGACATCGCCCGCGTGTACGGCCGCTGCGACGTCATCACCGCACCCACGCCGCTCGCGGTGCGCACCATGGTCGACAACGGTGTCCCCGATCGGGCGATCGCGGTGTCCAACGGGATCCAGGCCGGTGACTACGAAGCCGCCGCGGGGGAGCAGATCGAGCACCCGGACCACCCGATCGTACTGTTCTGCGGACGCCTGGCCGTGGAGAAGAACGTGGACGAACTCATCGAGGCCGTGGCCCTGATCCCGCGGGAGAAGAACGTTCACGCCGAGATCGTGGGGGAGGGGGAACAGCTGGACCGGCTCGTGAAACTCGCACACGAACACGGTGTCGCGGACCGGGTCCACTTCCTGGGGTTCCTCACGGACGAGCAGCTACGCACGGCCTACCTCCGCGCGGACGTGTTCTGCCAGCCCGGGACAGCGGAACTGCAGTCCCTCGTGACGCTGGAGGCCATGAGCGCCTCGACCCCCGTGGTGCTCGCCAACGCCCGCGCGCTGCCCCACCTCGCGGACGAGGGGCGCAACGGGTACCTCTTCTCCCCGGGCAATTCCGGGGACCTCGCGACCAAGCTGCAACTGGTCCTCGATGCCCCGCCCGAACAGCGGCGGGCCATGGGCGAGCGCAGCCGGGACATGGTGTCCCGCCACTCCTTCGCCAAGACACTGGATACGTTCGAGCGGCTCTACACCGGCGCGGAGTCGTGACGGGCCCTGCGACGCCGCGCATGCGGTAGCGTAGGGCGGCGACCTCGACATCCGTTCGCGGTCGCACAGGGGGCGGTAGCTCAGCTGGTCAGAGCAGAGGACTCATAATCCTTTGGTCGTGGGTTCAAGCCCCACCCGCCCTACAAGACATGCCACGCCGGCTCACTGTGGTCTCACTCACCGGGGACCGGCAACAACACCGACGGCCGCAGGTCCGCCACGAATTGCAACGGGTTCACGTACTCCCCGTTCTCCCGCACACCCCAGTGCACCGCATCCCCGCCCGGGCCGTGGCCGGGAGTGGCCACGTTGGCGATCACCTGCCCCCGGGTCACCCGGTCACCCACTCGCACGGACGAGGACACCGGCTCGAATGAGGACTTGTGCCCCTCGCCATGGTCCACCGTGAGGACCTCCCGGTCCACGACGACACCCACGAAACTCACGACCCCGTCCTGCGGTGCACATATGGGTGTGCCCGGGGGAGCGTGTAGATCCACACCCCGGTGGCCGGGCAGCCACTTCTGTGCGGGAGCCTCGAAATGCCGGCTCACCGACGGGCGCGGGGACACGGGCCAGGCCCAGTCGGGAGAGGCCCACGCCGCGGGGTGGGCCAGCAGCGAGCCAAGCGCGAGGACCGCGGCCATCACAGCGCAGTACACGGCGTGGTGCGGGGACCGTCCGGGTGGGCGTGCGGGAAACGGCGGGTGCGCGGGAATGGGTGGGACCGTTGGAACGGGTGGGCGAGGAGGAATGGGTGGGGCGGCGTCGTCGTGACCGGAGGAACACATGACGACAGCGTGCGGCAGCCCGGTCCGAAGGGGCGGGGAGGCGCTCCGATGTGGAGCGAGGACGCCGCGCGATGCTGTATCCTACAGGGTGCAGTCACTCTGCCATTGGTTCACCGTGCCCGCTCGCGGGTGCGCGCCAATGCGGGATGGCTGACTTCGCGCGCGAGGGAACCCACGGCGGACATGGTCCGCCCGGGTGCGTGGTCCTCGGTCCGAGGCCCCGGTTACCGGGTGGTCGCGGTATGGAACCACGGGAGCCTGCTCCACGAGTAGGACTCACGAATCGCGCCAGGGACCGGCACGGCCGGTCGACAACCGTAAACACCGAGACGGCCCGCGGGCCGTCCATTATTCATGAGGAGACGACATGCCTGTCGTTACCATGCGCCAGATGCTCGACAACGGCGTCCACTTCGGCCACCAGACCCGTCGCTGGAACCCGAAGATGAAGCGCTTCATCTTCACCGAGCGCAACGGCATCTACATCATCGACCTGCAGCAGTCGCTGGGCTTCATCGACAAGGCCTACGAGGCCGTCAAGTCGACCGTGGCCCACGGCGGAACCATCCTCTTCGTCGGCACCAAGAAGCAGGCGCAGGAAGCGATCGCCGAGCAGGCGACCCGCGTGGGCATGCCCTACGTGAACCACCGTTGGCTCGGTGGCATGCTCACCAACTTCCAGACGGTCTCCAAGCGGATCGACCGCATGAAGGAACTGGAAGAGGTCGACTTCGACGACGTCGCGGGCTCGCAGTACACCAAGAAGGAATTGCTGCTGCTGCGCCGCGAGAAGGAGAAGCTGGAGCGCACGCTCGGCGGCATCCGCAACCTCACCAAGACCCCGTCCCTGGTCTGGATCGTGGACACCAAGAAGGAGCATCTCGCGGTGGACGAGGCGCAGAAGCTCGGCGTGCCGATCGTCGCGATCCTCGACACCAACTGCGATCCGGACGAGGTCGCGTTCCCGATCCCGGGTAACGACGACTCCATCCGCTCCGTCTCACTGCTCACCCGCGTGATCGCCGACGCCGTGGCCGAGGGCCTCATGGAGCGCAACAACGGCAAGTCCAACGCCGCCGAGGAGCCCATGGCCGAGTGGGAGCGCGAGCTGCTGGAACAGCACAACGAGCAGACCGCCGAGCAGGCGGCCCCGGCCGAGCAGGCCGCGCCCGCCGCCGAGCAGCCCGCCGAGACCGAGCAGAAGGACGCCCCCGCCGCCGAGTGAGGCCGGTGAGCGAGTTCACCTTCCATTCTTCCCGGTGACCCATCGTGGTGACCGGAACCGTTCCGGACGTCCTGAGGCGCCCGGCACGGACGAACCGACAACAGAGGAGTTCACATGGCGAACTACACCGCTGCCGACATCAAGGCCCTGCGCGAGCGCACGGGTGCCGGGATGCTGGACGTCAAGAAGGCCCTGGACGAGGCCGACGGTGACGCCCAGAAGGCCCAGGAGATCATCCGCGTCAAGGGCCTCAAGGGTGTGACCAAGCGCGAGGGTCGCTCGACCGCCGAGGGCATCATTGTGGCCCGCACCGAGAACAACGTGGGCTACATGGTCGAGGTCAACTCCGAGACCGACTTCGTGGCCAAGTCTGCCCCGTTCGTGGAGTTCGGCAACAAGGTGCTCGACGCCGCCGTGGCCTCCGACGCCGCGGACCTCGAGTCCCTGCTGGCCGCCCAGGCGGACGGCAAGACCATCTCCGATCTCGTGACCGAGACCGGTGCGCTGTTGGGCGAGAAGGTCGTCGTGCGTCGTGTGGCCCGTGTCGCCGGTGATCACGTGGCCGTGTACCTGCACAAGACCTCCAAGGATCTGCCCGCCCAGGTGGGTGTCCTGCTGGCCGTGTCCGGTGCTGACGCCGAGACCGCCGCGCACGACGTTGCCGTGCACATCGCCGCGATGTCCCCGTCCTTCCTCTCCGAGGAGGACGTCCCCGCGGAGACCGTGGAGAACGAGAAGCGCGTCGCGGAGGAAACCGCTCGCAACGAGGGCAAGCCCGAGAAGATCATCCCGAACATCGTCCAGGGTCGCCTGAAGGGCTACTACAAGGACGTCGTGCTCGTGGACCAAGACTTCGCCAAGGACGCCAAGAAGTCCGTGGGCCAGGTGCTGTCCGAGGCCGGCGCCACCGCCACCGCGTTCGCGCGGTTCCGCGTGGGGGCCTGAGCACCCGTTCGCGGGGTCCCGCGTGCGCCGAGCACGTGAGGCCCACAGCGACGTCTCGACGGGAGACCGTCGCGCGTCCCGCACTGAAGCGGCGGGGCACCACTGGGGGACCGGGGGTGCCCCGCCGCTTCTGTATGCTGGAGGGCGGTCTGCCACGGGCGGGCCGCCTCATGACCACGAATCGGCCCCCGGGAGGATCCATGCCCAGCATCATCGAATCGGAACCCCAGGACGAGGCCCTCGGCGGGGACCGGCAGCTGCGGCGCACCGAACCGGCACGTCGCAGGGTCCTGCTCAAGCTCTCGGGCGAGGTCTTCGGTGGCGGCAGCGTGGGCGTGGACACCTCGGTGGTGCGTGAGATCGCCGAACAGATCGCCGCGACCGTGGGCCGCGTGGAGACCTCCGTGGTGGTCGGTGGCGGCAACTTCTTCCGCGGCGCGGAGCTCTCCCAGGCCGGGATGGACCGTTCGCGCGCCGACTACATGGGCATGCTGGGCACCGTGATGAACTGCCTGGCGCTGCAGGACTTCCTGGAGCAGTGCGGCGTGGACACGCGCGTGCAGTCCGCCATCAAGATGGAGCAGGTCGCGGAGACCTACATCCCCCGCCGTGCGATCCGCCACATGGAGAAGGACCGCGTGGTGATCTTCGGTGCGGGTGCGGGCCTGCCCTACTTCTCCACGGACACCGTGGCCGCGCAGCGCGCCCTGGAGGTGCACGCGAGCGAGGTCCTCATGGCCAAGAACGGTGTGGACGGCGTCTACACCGCGGACCCGCGTAAGGACCCGGACGCGCAGCGTCTCGCGAGCCTCACATACGACCAGGCAATCGCGCGGGACATCCGCGTGATGGACCAGACCGCGTTCGCGCTGTGCCGCGACAACAACGTGACCATGCGCGTGTTCGGCATGGAGGGCGCGGGCAACGTGACCCGCGCGGTGCTGGGCGAGGAGATCGGGACCCTGGTCACCCCGTAAGGTCTCGCGGGCCGTCGCATCGCGCGACCAGCCGCCCCCTGCCCGTTAGAGTGGGGAGAACGAACCGTCGCCACCGGCGTCAGTACCGCCGGCCGGCCAGCTCATAAGGAGAAACACCCGTGATTTCAGATGTCCTCTCGGATGCCACGACCAAGATGGGTAAGGCGGTGGACGCCGCCAAGACGGACTTCTCCACGGTTCGTACCGGCCGGGCCAACCCGGCCCTGTTCTCGAGCCTGCTCGTGGAGTACTACGGCACGCCCACCCCGCTGCAGCAGCTCGCGTCGTTCCAGACCCCCGAGGCCCGCACCCTGCTGATCACCCCCTACGACCGCAGCGCTCTCAACGACATCGAGAAGGCCCTGCGGGACTCGGACATCGGCGCGAACCCCGCCAACGACGGCAACGTGATTCGCGTGGTCATGCCCGAGCTCACCGAGGAGCGCCGCAAGGAGTACGTGAAGATCGTCTCGAACAAGGCGGAAGAGGGCCGGGTGTCCGTGCGCAACGTGCGCCGCCACGCTAAGGAGGCCATCGAGAAGCTCGTCAAGGACGGCGAGGTCGGCGAGGACGACGGCAAGCGCGGCGAGAAGGACCTGGACGCTGCGACCAAGAAACACATCGACCAGATCGACGATCTGCTTAAGAACAAGGAAGCCGAACTGCTCGGCGCCTGATGGCATCGGCTGATTCCCCCGGCTCCCCGCACCGCGACACCCGCCCGCCGTCTCCCGCCCCGGCGGGGGAGCAGGGGCGGGCGCACGACCCCCTGGTCACCACGGGCTCGCTGCGGCAGGTCCTCACCCGCCCCTTACAGCGCAGCACCGAGCACAAGGCCCCCTCGCGGGCGGGCCGTAACCTCCCGGCCGCCGTGGCCGTGGCCGTCGTGCTCATCGGCGCGCTCGTCACGGGACTGTTCTTCGTCCCGCTCGTACTGGCCCTGCTGGCCGGGACCGCGGCGGGTATCGGGGTGTGGGAGATCGCGCGGTCACTGACCTACAAGGGCGTGCAGATCCCGCAGGTCCCCGCGGTGATCGCAGCGGTGCTCATGCCGCTCGCGGCGTTCTTCGGCGGGGCGGAGGCGCTGTCCATGGCGCTCGTGCTCGCCGTGACGCTCGTGGTGGTGTGGCGGGCCTTCGGGCCCAAGCAGGGGATGATGCTGTCCATCATGGGCTCGGTGTTCGCGCTCGTGTGGGCCTCGTTCCTGCTGAGTACGGCGGTGCTGCTCTACCACTCCCCGGACGGCCCCCACAAGGTCCTCACGATCATCCTGCTGGCCGTCAGCTCCGATACCTTCGGCTACGCGGTGGGGGTCGTATGGGGCAAACACCCCATGGCCCGCAAGATCTCTCCCAAGAAGTCGTGGGAGGGTTTCGCCGGATCCGTGGGCGGTGCCGTGGTCGTGGGCGTGCTGTGCGCGCTTTTCCTCGTGGAGATGCCGTGGTGGCAGGGCGCGGTCCTGGCGGTCGCGATCGTCGTCGTGGCCACCGTGGGCGACTTCTCCGAGTCCATGATCAAGCGGGAGATCGGGATCAAGGACATGGGGACCCTGCTGCCTGGTCACGGCGGAGTGATGGATCGCATCGACTCCATCGTCTTCGCCGTGATCACCGGCTACGTGATCTTCGAACTGTTCACCGTCCTGGGGTGACGCGGTCGCGGGCCGACCGCCCGCGCGCCCGGGACGCACGGACGCCGCCCCTCGCGGGTTGCGTCCCGGCCGCGAAAGGGCGGGTATGACTACTCAGCAACGTTTCGATCGCCTCGGCGAGCGGGCCTGGGGTTACGACCCCGCCCAGGTGGACGACTTCCTGGACCGCCTCGCCGCGGTCATGCATACGACGACGCCGCCCGCCCCCGGTGGCCACGCGGACCCGGTCGCGGGCCCCGGGACGGTCGCTGAGCCGGTCGTTGACCCGGCCGATGTCACGGACCCCGTCACCGCCGAGGACTCTGCTGCGTCCGCGGACACCGCCGGGGCGACCGACGCGGACCGTGAACCCGAGAGCGCGGAGGCGGCGCAGCGGCGTCGTCGGCTGGGCAGCCGGCAGGTGCGCGAGCGCGTGTTCGACCGCGTCAAGGGCGGTTACGACCCCGGAGCGGTGGACGCCCATCTGGACGCCGTGGAGGACGAGCTGTTCGCGCGGGAGAAGGCCGCGTTCGTGGCCGAGCACGGCGCCCGGCGCTGGGAGGAGCACCTGGAGCTGTTGGCCGGGCTGTTGCTGGGGCGGCTCAACCGCCCGCACGGTGAACGCTTCCGCCGGCCGAGTTCGCACCGCACGCTGGGTTACGCGGCGGCGGACGTGGACGTGCTGTGCGACCGGCTCATGGACGCGTTGCGCGGTGAACCCGAGGTGGACCCGCGGCTCGTGAGGACGGCGGTCTTTCGATCCGCCCAGGGTCAGCGCAGCTACGAGGAACAACAGGTGGACGCGTTCCTGGACCGGGCCGTGGAGTTCGTCCTGGCCATGCGGCCGTAGCGGCGCGCCATGACGCCGAATGTATACACAGATCGATCAAAATTATAAGGTGGGCTAACCAAACCGCGGATTTCAGGGGTTTTTCGACGTTGTGACGGGCATGTCTTGTGTCATTGGATACACAGTGCGTACTGTGGTGATCATCACACAAGGAGGCACACATGGCGTCCACGCCCCCTGTCGACCCCAACGGTTCCGCGGCAACCCAGGGCATCGACTTCCCCGCGGTCCAGCGTTCGCACGAGTTCCAACGGCTGCGCTCGACCCACCGATCCTTCGTCTTCCCCCTGGCCATCGCGTTCCTGGTCTGGTACCTGCTCTATGTGGTCCTCGCCATCTACGCGCCGGGCTTCATGTCCACGCGGGTCGTGGGCAACGTCAACCTGGGTCTGATCCTGGGTCTGCTGCAGTTCGTCACCACATTCGGGATCACCGCCGCGTACGTGAGCTTCGCCAACCGCAAGCTCGATCCGCAGGCCACCGCGTTGCGTGAGGACCTCGAATCCACTTCCGGCCACCGGGCCGACGACCACCAGGAGGCCCGGCCATGATCGCCGTCCCCGCCCTCTCGACACCCGCGGTGCACCTGGCGGAGGCCGCCACGTCCACCGTGGGCAACCCCGCGATCAATATCTCGATCTTCCTGGCGTTCGTGCTCGTGACGCTCGTGGTCGTGATCCGGGCGTCCAAGTCCACCGCCACAGCCGCGGACTACTACGCGGGTGGGCGCTCGTTCTCCGGGACCCAGAACGGTCTGGCCATCGCGGGTGACTACCTCTCCGCGGCGTCGTTCCTGGGTATCGTGGGCGCGATCGCCCTGCAGGGCTACGACGGGTTCCTGTACTCGATCGGCTTCTTCGTCGCGTGGCTCGTGGCCCTGCTACTGATCGCCGAGCCGCTGCGCAACACCGGCAAGTTCACCATGGCGGACGTGCTGTCGTTCCGATTGCGGCAGAGGCCCGTGCGGGTCGCGGCGTCCATCTCAACCCTGGCCGTGACGTTCTTCTACCTCCTGGCGCAAATGGCCGGGGCGGGGGCCCTAGTGTCCCTGCTGCTGGGGATCGGCTCCCGGGCCGGGCAGTCCCTGGTGATCGTGATCGTGGGCGTCATCATGATCGTCTACGTGCTCGTGGGCGGCATGAAGGGCACCACATGGGTGCAAATCATCAAGGCGTGCCTGCTCGTATCCGGCGTGGCCGTGATGACCGTGTGGATCCTGGCCTTGTTCGGGTTCAATTTCTCGACCATGCTCGGCGCGGCCGTGGAGACGAACAACAACCCCGCGATGCTCGATCCCGGGCTGAAGTACGGCGTGAGCGAGATCTCCAAGCTGGACTTCATCTCGCTGGGTCTGGCCCTCGTCCTGGGTGCCGCCGGCCTGCCGCACGTGCTCATGCGCTTCTACACGGTGCCCACCGCCAAGGAGGCCCGCAAGTCCGTGGTTTGGGCGATCACTCTGATCGGCCTGTTCTACCTCTTCACCCTGGTGCTCGGGTTCGGTGCGGCCGCGCTGATCGGTGCGGACCGGATCAAGGGCGCGCCTGGTGGTGTGAACTCGGCGGCTCCGTTGCTCGCGTACGAACTCGGCGGGTCCATCCTCATGGGTCTGATTGCGGCGGTCGCGTTCGCCACGATCCTCGCCGTGGTCGCCGGTCTGGCCATCACGGCCTCCGCGTCATTCGCACACGACATCTACACGTCCGTGATCAAGAAGGGCACCTCGGACCCGCGTCAGGAACTGCGGGTGGCCAAGACCACCGTGGTGGTCATCGGCCTGATCTCGGTCGCCGGCGGCATTGGCGCGCAGGGTCAAAACGTGGCGTTCCTCGTGGCCCTCGCCTTCGCGGTGGCGGCCTCCGCCAATCTGCCCACCATCCTCTACTCGCTCTACTGGAAGCGCTTCACCACGCGCGGCGCGGTATTGTCCATGTACGGCGGGCTGATCATCTCCGTGGTGCTCATTATCTTCTCCCCGGTGATGTCCGGATCGGAGACCTCCATGATCCCCGGCGCGGACTTCGCGTTCTACCCGCTGTCCAACCCCGGCATCATCTCGATCCCGGCGTCCTTCCTGCTCGGTTTCCTGGGCTCGCTCAGCGAGCGCCGGCCGGAGGACCCGCGCAAGCAGTCCGAGATGGAAGTGCGTTCCCTCACGGGAGTGGGAGCGGAGAGGGCAGTCTCGCACTGACCTGGTTCACCGCCCCTTGACACGGGCCGCCGTGTCCGGTTTCATTCGGACGCGGCGGCCCGTGTAGCGTTGGTGTCTGGTACTACACTGTGAACCAGTTCGCTGACCACGTGCGGTTGCGGAACACCGCAAACGCGCACAACGAGAACCAGAGGTGGAGAAATGGGCATCATTAGCTGGATCATCCTCGGTCTGATCGCCGGCGCGCTCGCCAAGCTGATCCTTCCGGGCAAGCAGGGTGGCGGGATCATCGTCACCATCATCCTCGGCATCGTGGGGGCCTTCCTGGGCGGCTGGCTGGGAAGCCTCATCGGCATCGGTAGCATTGATGCGTGGTACCACCCCGGCACGATCATTACCGCCGTGATCGGCGCGATCATCGTGCTGCTCATCTACGGCGCCATCGTCGGCCGCCGTCGCTGAATCCCACGCGGGTCCTGAGCGGACCCTCCCGACAAGGGCGTAACCTCCGGGTGGCGCCCTTGTTGCGTGCCCGGGATGACCATCATGGGCGTCGCACACGCGATACTGGGCAGATGAACTCGTCGCCCGTCATGACCCCCGACTTCGACCGCGCCACCCGGCAGGCCCCCCGCCGCCTCGTGATCCTCGGATCCACGGGATCCATCGGGACGCAGGCCCTCGACGTCGTGTCCCAGGCCGCGGGGCTGCGCCGGCCCGTCTCGGATGCCACCCACGAGCCCTTCGAGGTCGTGGCGCTCGCCGCGGGCGCGGGTCACCTCGAGCTGCTCGCCCAGCAGGCCGTGGCGTACGGGGTCCGAGCAGTGGGCACGAGCGGTACGGCGGACGACGCCGCCCGGTTGCGTGAGCTGATCGCGGACCGGGCGCGTGCGTCGTCGTCGTCGGCGGCACCCGAGGTCCTGCACGGGCCGGACGCCGCCGCGCGGATCGCGCAGTGGGAGGGTGCGGACCTCGTGCTGAACGGAATCACCGGGAGCATCGGGCTCGCGCCCACCCTGGCGGCGCTGGGAGCGGGTCGGCGGGTGGCGCTCGCGAACAAGGAATCGCTGATCGCGGGCGGTCCGCTCGTCCTGCGCGCCGCGGCGGACACGGGCCTCGAGGACGCGCTGATCCCCGTGGACTCCGAACACTCGGCGATCGCCCAGGCCCTGCGCTCCGGGACGGCCTCCGAGGTGCGCCGGCTCGTGCTCACGGCGTCCGGCGGACCGTTCCGCGGCATGACGCGCGAGCAGCTCACGCGCGTGACACCCGAACAGGCCCTGCAGCACCCCACGTGGGACATGGGGGTCATGGTCACCACGAACTCCGCGACCATGGTCAACAAGGCACTGGAGGTGCTCGAGGCGAGCCTACTGTTCGACGTCCCCCTGGACCGGATCGACGTCACGGTGCATCCGCAATCGGTCGTGCACTCCATGGTGGAGTTCGTGGACGGATCCACCCTGGCGCAGGCGTCCCCGCCGGACATGCGCCTGCCCATCGCGCTCGGAATCGGCTGGCCCCACCGCGTGACCGGTGCCGCCGCGGGGTGCGACTGGACCCGGGCCGCACAGTGGACGTTCGAACCGCTCGATTCGCAGGTGTTCCCCGCCGTGGAGCTCATGAAGCACGCGGGTTCGCGCGGCGGGACGTGGCCCGCGGTGTTCAACGCCGCCAACGAGCAGGCCGTGCACGCGTTCCACCGCGGGGCGCTCGGCTTCACGCAGATCGTGGACATGGTCGAGCGTGTGCTGGAGGATCACGACGGCGTCACGCGGCCCACCCTTGAGGACGTCCTGGGGGCGGAGGAGTGGGCCCGGGCCCGCGCGGACGAACGTATCGCCGGGATGGCATAGGGCCCTTCCGGCGGTCGTCGGCCCATGGCAGGGCCATGCTAGAATTCCGGGTGGATGACGAGATCCGGCGCGTAGCTCTGGCTGGCCGGACGGCAACCCTCTCCCGTAGCGGGGTGCCCCAGATGACCATCCGGTCGCGGTTGCAACAGATCACGGCAAGTGCGGTTCCCCGGAAATCAGCACGTACCCGTCCCTGTGCCCTCATCCAGGGGGGACTGTTCGCCCCGCGAGTCCCCGTCACAGACCCCTGGAAAGGCATGATCATGCGAACCAAGCGTTTGATTCCCGTCGTGTTGGCCACCACCCTGGGCCTCACCCTCACCGCGTGCGGCGGCGGCTCCGACAACTCGGACCCGGCCGCGGACGGCAAGATCACCGTCGGGATCGTGGGCTCGACCCCTGTGCAGGAAGCGTTGAAGCAGGTCGCCGCGGACAACGACATCACGGTCGAGTACGTGGACTTCAGTGACTACAGCCAGCCGAACCCCGCTCTGAAGAGCGGTGACATCGACATGAACTGGTTCCAGCACATCGCGTACCTCGCCGATTACAACAACAACGCCGGGGACACCATCACTCCCGTGGGCTCCACGTCCATCTTCCCGCTGGGGCTGTACTCCAAGAGCGTGAAATCCGTGGGTGACTTCAAGCAGGGTGACGAGATCGCCGTGCCGAACGACTCGATCAACCTGTCCCGCGCCCTGAACCTCTTGCACCAGCAGGGTCTCGTGGAGTTCACCAAGGACACGATCGCCCCCACCGAGCAGGACATCGACACCGCCAAGTCCAAGGTCACGGTCCGCCCGGTCTCCGCCGAGCAGACCGTGCTGTCCATGGACTCCGTGGCCGCCTCCGTGGTCAACAACGACTTCCTGGACCGCGCGAACATCGATCCCAAGTCCGCGCTGGCTCAGGACGATCCCACCGCGGACAGTGCCAAGGTGTACGACAACCTCTTCGCCGCGACCGAGGCGAACGCGGACAACGAGACCCTGAAGAAGGTCGCGAGCTTCTACTACGACGACAAGGTCCAGGACGCGGAGAAGACCGAGACCAAGGGCACCGCGGTGCCCACCAAGGTGGACCAGCAGGAGCTCAAGGACTTGCTGGCCCGCTACTCGCAGGACCTCAAGGAGCAGACCAAGTGAGCCCGTCCGCCACGGCGGACACCCTGGTCAGTTTCCGGGACGTGAGCAAGGTCTTCGTCACGGGGTCCAAACGCCGCCCGCGCACCGTGACCGCGGTGGACTCCGTGGACCTGGACATCCGCCGCGGTGAGATCTTCGCGGTGATCGGCTACTCGGGGGCGGGCAAGTCCACCCTCGTGCGGCTGATCAACGGCCTGGAACCCATTTCGTCCGGGACGCTCGAGGTCGCCGGTAACCGTGTGGACGGGCGCAGCGAATCCCAGCTGGCGCCCATCCGCCGCAAGATCGGGATGATCTTCCAGCAGTTCAACCTGTTCACGTCACGCACAGTGGCGGGCAACATCGATTACCCGCTCAAGCGTGCCGGGTGGAAGCCCGAGGAACGCAAGGCGCGGGTCGCGGAACTGTTGGAGTTCGTGGGCTTGACCGAGCGCGCCGGGAACTACCCCGAGCAGCTCTCGGGTGGTCAGAAGCAGCGCGTGGGGATCGCCCGCGCGCTCGCGAGCAATCCCGAACTGCTGCTCGCGGACGAGTCCACCTCGGCGTTGGACCCGGAGACCACCCAGGAGGTCCTGGGTCTGCTCAAGCGCGTCAACCGTGAGCTGGGGATCACCATCGTACTGATCACCCACGAGATGGACGTGGTGCGGGCCACCGCGGACCGCGTGGCCGTGATGGACAGCGGTCGTGTGGTGGAGACCGGGACCACCGCGGAGGTCTTCGCCCACCCGCGGGCGCAGACCACGCGCAAGTTCGTCTCCTCGGTCATGCGCACCGTGCCGCGCGCGGACGAGATCGAGAAGCTGCGCCGGGAACACCCCGGGCGGCTCGTGCTGGTGGACGTCACCGACCAGAACCGGATCGGGGACGTGCTCTCGGACGCCGCCCGTGACGGTGTCAGCTTCAACATCGCCTTCGGGGGGATCTCCATCCTGCAATCACAGTCCTTCGGAACGCTCACGCTGTCCCTGACCGGTTCGGACGAGTCCGTGGACCGCGCCGTCGAGAGTCTGCGCGCCGTCACCACGGTGCGGGAGGTGAGTGAGTGATGGAGTGGTCTGCTCTGGGCCCGCAGTTGCTGGACGCAACCGGGCAGACGCTGTATATGGTCTCCGTGACCCTCGTGCTGGCCGGGCTCATCGGCCTGGCCGTGGGCATGGGGCTCTACGTGACCCGGCGGGGCAGCATCCTGGAGAACGGTCCACTGTTCACCGCGCTGAACCTCCTGGTGAACTTCGTGCGTCCCATCCCGTTCATCATCCTGCTGGCCGCCCTGGGTCAGGTCACGGAATCGGTCGTGGGCACGCGCCTGGGCCCCAACGCCGCGATCTTCACCATGACCATCGGCGCTACGTTCGCGGTGGCCCGCATCGTGGAGCAGAACCTCATGACGGTGGATCCCGGGGTGATCGAGGCCGCGCGGTCCATGGGGGTCTCGCGCTGGAAGATCATCACCACGGTGATCCTGCCGGAGGCGCTCGGCCCGCTCGTGCTGGGGTACACGTTCCTGGTCATCGGCATCACGGACATGTCCGCGATGGCCGGTGCGATCGGCGCCGGTGGTCTGGGTGACTTCGCGTTGCGCCTGGGCTATCAGCGCTTCAACGACCAGGTCACGTGGGCCGCGGTGATCGTGATCATCATCCTGGTCCAGCTCGTGCAGTTCTTCGGCAACTGGCTCGCGCGCAGGATCATGCGCCGCTGACGCTCACGCGCCCCGTACCATGGCGACGCCGCCCCCGGAACATTCCGGGGGCGGCGTCGTGTTCGGCGCATCACGTGCGGCTGTAGCACGTGGGAGGAGTGGGGCACAATGGACAGTGCAACATCGCGGGGCGCGCGTCACGGGCCCCGGACGCCACTTCCTTGGGAGGCAATTCGTGACCTCGGTCAATCTCGGTATGCCCGCCGCGCCCCAACCGGTGCTCTCGCCCCGGCGCAAGACCCGCCAGATCCAGGTGGGTTCGGTGGGTGTGGGGTCGGAGCACCCGATCAGCGTCCAGTCGATGACCACGACCCCCACCACGGACATCAACGCCACGCTGCAGCAGATCGCCGAGCTCAACGCCGCCGGTTGCGACATCGTGCGTGTGGCGTGCCCGTCCCAGGACGACGCCGACGCCCTGCCCATCATCGCCATGAAGTCCCCGATCCCGGTGATCGCGGACATCCACTTCCAGCCCAAGTACGTCTACGCCGCGATCGACGCCGGGTGCGCCGGTGTGCGCGTGAACCCGGGCAACATCCGCAGGTTCGACGACCAGATCGAGGGCATCTCCCGTGCGGCGGAGGCCGCGGGCGTGTCCATCCGGATCGGCGTGAACGCGGGCTCCCTGGACAAGCGCCTGCTGCAGAAGTACGGCAAGGCCACCCCGGAGGCGCTCGTGGAGTCCGCCGTGTGGGAGGCCTCGCTGTTCGAGGAGCACGACTTCCACGACTTCAAGATCTCGGTCAAGCACAACGACCCCGTGACCATGGTGCGCGCCTACCAGTTGCTTGCCGAGCGCGGGGACTGGCCGCTGCACCTGGGTGTCACTGAGGCCGGCCCGGCCCTGCAGGGCACCGTCAAGTCCGCGACCGCCTTCGGCATCCTGCTCGGTCAGGGCATCGGGGACACCATCCGCGTGTCCCTGTCCGCGCCTCCGGTCGAAGAGGTCAAGGTGGGCAATCAGATCCTGCAGTCGCTTGGGCTGCGCCCGCGCAAGCTCGAGATCGTCTCGTGCCCCTCGTGCGGGCGCGCGCAGGTGGACGTCTACAAGCTCGCCGAGGAGGTCAACGAGGGCCTGGCACACCTGACCGTGCCGCTGCGCGTGGCCGTGATGGGCTGCGTCGTCAACGGCCCGGGGGAAGCCCGCGAAGCGGACCTGGGCGTGGCCTCGGGCAACGGTAAGGGCCAGATCTTCGTGCGCGGTGAGGTCATCAAGACCGTTCCCGAGGACCAGATCGTGGAGACCCTGCTCGCCCAGGCCAATGAGATGGCCGAGAGCATGGAATTGGACGAGAACGGCCAGCCGGTCGAGGGCGCGCCGGTTGTGACCGCCGGGTGATCCTGCGCCGCGCCCCGCGGGTGCTCTCACCCGCCGCCGTGAACCAGTCGGCACTGGACCGCCTGCTGGCGCGGCACGCGGTGTCCGGGGTGTTCGTCGCGGCGCACGTGGCCCGGATCCGGGCCGCCCGCGGTCGGCGGCAGCCGCCCGTGATCGGTGTTGTGGACTCCTCCGGTGAGCTCGTGGGCGCGTGCTGGGCGGGAACCAACGTGGTCCCCGTGGTGCTCGACCAGACCGGGACGGACCTCGTCGCGGACGTCCTGGCCCGCGGCGGCCCCCGCTTCGCCTCGTTCTTCGGTCCCGCCGATCCCGTGCTCGGACTGTGGGAACGATTGCGGGACACGTGGCCCGAACCCTTCGACGTCCGTCCCGTGCAACCGCTGCTCGTGATGGACCGTGATCCCGCACCCGAGTTGTTCACGGGGCCCGCCCGCGATGTGCGATGGGCGCAGGACGAGGACTTCCCTCGCGTGCTGCCCGCGGCCGCGGCCATGTTCACCGAGGAAGTGGGGTACTCCCCCTTCACCACCGGGGCGGAGGGTTACCGCCAGCGAGTGCGCTCCCTCGTGCGCGATCGCAGGACCGCGGTGCTCACCGACGAGCACGGTACCGTGATCTTCAAGGCGGACATCGGGTCACTGCACGGGTCCGTGTGCCAGATCCAGGGCGTGTGGGTGGACCCCAAGCACCGGGGGAGGGGACTGGCCGTGCCGTGTATGGCCGCGACCGTGGCGCTCGCCCGGCAGTACGTCCCGACCGTGAGCCTCTACGTGAACTCGTTCAACGCACCCGCCCTGGCCACATACCGCCGAGTGGGTTTCCGGCGGCACGGGGATTTCGCCACGGTCCTCCTGTGAGCCCCCGGGCCCGGCGTGCGCCGGTGCCGCGCAGCGATAGACTCGCGGGGATACCCGCCGCTTCGATCGTTCCCTTCACGGGTGGATAGGATCCCTTCATGCCCCTTCGCCTGAGTTCCTTGTTCCTGCGCACGCTGCGCGAAGACCCCGTGGACGCAGACGTGGACAGCCACAAGCTCCTGGTGCGCGCCGGGTACATCCGCCGCGCGGCGCCCGGGATCTACACGTGGTTGCCCCTGGGGCTGAACGTCCTGGGGAAGGTCGAGCGGATCGTGCGCGAGGAGATGAACGCGATCGGCGCCCAGGAGGTGCACTTCCCGGCGCTGTTGCCGCGCGAACCCTACGAGGCCACCAACCGCTGGACCGAGTACGGTGAGAACCTCTTCCGGCTGCAGGACCGCAAGGGCGCGGACTACCTGCTCGCGCCCACGCACGAGGAGATGTTCACGCTGCTCGTGAAGGATCTTTACTCGTCCTACAAGGACCTCCCGGTCTCGCTGTACCAGATCCAGACCAAGTACCGGGACGAAGCCCGCCCCCGCGCGGGTCTGCTGCGCGGGCGGGAGTTCATCATGAAGGACTCCTACTCGTTCGACATCGACGACGCGGGGTTGGACGAGTCCTACGCCAAGCACCGCGCGGCGTACGTGCGGATCTTCGAACGCCTCGGCCTGCCGGTCGTGGCCGTGTCCGCGACCTCGGGGGCCATGGGCGGATCCCGGTCCGAGGAGTTCATGCACCCCTCGTCCGTGGGTGAGGACACCTTCGTGCGCTCGGCTGGAGGCTACGCCGCGAACGTGGAGGCCGTGACGACGGTGGTCCCGGAGCCGATCGACTACGCGGACGCTCCTGCGGCCCAAGTGCACCGCACCCCCGCGAGCCCCACGATCGAGACGCTTGTGGAGCGCTCCAACGAGTTGCACCCCCGCGAAGGCGAGCCGTGGACCGCCGCGGACACGCTCAAGAACGTCGTGCTGTCCGTCTCGTTGCCCGGTGGTAAGCGTCAGCTCGTGGCCCTGGGCGTTCCCGGGGACCGCGACGTGGACCTCAAGCGCGTGGAAGCCGGGATCGGTGAGGCCCTCGGACAGGGCGGTGAACTCGAGGTCGCCGCCGCGACCGAGGACGAGCTGCGTGCCGTGCCCGAACTCGTCAAGGGCTACATCGGTCCGGGTCTGAGCCGCGACGACGCCCTGCTCGGTTCCGAGTCCCGCACGGGCATCCCGTACTTCGTGGACCCTCGCGTGGTGCCGGGCACCTCGTGGATCACCGGCGCGAACGTGGCCGAGACCCACGTCTACCACCTGGTCGCCGAGCGCGACTTCACGTGGGACGGCACCCTCGAGGCTTGCACCGTGCGTGACGGGGACCCCGCACCGGACGGTTCCGGGCCCCTCGAGATCGCGCGTGGCATGGAGATGGGCCACGTCTTCCAGCTCGGGCGCAAGTACGCCGATGCCCTCGGGCTCAGGGTGCTGGACAGCAACGGCAAGCTCGTGACCGTGACCATGGGCTCCTACGGTGTGGGCGTGACCCGCGCGCTCGCGGCCGTGGCGGAGTTCTACCACGACGACAAGGGCCTGTTGTGGCCGCGCGACCTCAGCCCCGCGGACGTCCACGTGGTCGCCACGGGCAAGGGCACGGAGGTGCTCGAGGCCGCGGAGGAGATCGTCGCGCACCTCGAGGACGCCGGGATCAGCGTCCTGTTCGACGACCGTCCCAAGGTCTCCCCGGGTGTGAAGTTCGGCGACGCCGAGCTGCTGGGCGTACCCACCGTGCTCGTGGTGGGCCGCGGGCTCAAGGACGGGGTGCTCGAGCTCAAGGACCGCCGCAGCGGGCAGTCCCGGGACATCGCACGCGAGGACGTGGTTGCCGAACTCACCGCCGAACTGCGCGGATCGGACACCCCCGCGGACGACACCCTGTAGTCCCGGCCCGGGTGTTCCGTCATGGACCTGTCCGCCCTCGCGGGATCCGGTCTGGACTCCGCCGCCTCCGGCTTCGTCGTGCTGCTGGTGCTCACCGGTTTCGCCGCGGGGTTCATCGACGCCGTGGTGGGCGGTGGAGGGTTGCTCCAACTGCCCGTGATGCTGCTGATCCCGGGCATCACCCCGGTCCAGGCGCTCGCGACGAACAAGATGGGCTCGGTCTTCGGCACGACCACGTCCGCGGTGACGTTCTACCGTCGCGTCCACCCGGACCTGCGCACCGCGCTGCCCATGGCCGTCGTGGCCCTCGTCGCGTCGGGGGCGGGTGCGGCCGCGGCCGCCGCACTCCCGGCCGCGGTGTTCAAGCCGATCATCGTGCTCGCGCTGATCGCCGTGCTCGTGTTCACGGTGGCCAAGCCATCCATGGGTCAGCTGACCGCGCTGCGACACACCGGCGCGCGGCACTACGGGCTGGCTGTCGCGCTAGGCGCCCTGATCGGTTTCTACGACGGCGTCATGGGCCCGGGAACGGGGTCGTTCCTGATCATCGGGCTCGTATCGTTACTGGGCTACAGCTTCCTCGCGGCGAGCGCGAAGGCCAAGATCGTCAACCTGGCCACGAACATCGGCGCCATCGCGGTCTTCGCCGCGCACGGTTCCGTCCTGTGGGGGCTGGGTCTCGTGCTCGGGCTCAGCAACATGGCCGGGGGTTACCTCGGCGCACGCACCGCGGTGGCCCGGGGCAGCGCGTTCATCCGCGTGGTCTTCTTTACAGTGGTCACGGTGTTGATCGCCAAGCTCGGGTGGGACGTCCTCACGGGTCGCTGACCGGCGCGTGCGCCGCGCGTCAGTCCCTCCCCGGCAGGGCGGGCACCGGGTGTTCGGGGTCCAGGCGCTGCGCTGCGACGGCCGTCTCCAGCAGCGCCGTGAGCAGCCAGTCCCGGTCCTCGGGCGACGACGCCCCCACGGCGGACACGAGCGCGGCGCTCGCCTCGCGCAGTGTCCCGCCCACCGCTCGGGCGGGGTCCTCCACGAAGCCGGCGGGCAGGACGTGACCGCCCGCGACGGGTGCGGGATCGCACGACAACATCGGAGTCACCGCCGGCTCACGCAGCGTGGGATCGAGCGTGTCCATGACCGCGTCCATGGTGCCCCTCTGTGCGGCGTCGGCCGGGATCCGCGCAGCGGCCGCCTCGGCGGTGAACCGCGCACGGTCCAGGGCCGTGACCGCGGCGAGCTGCGCAGGTTCGCACGACGACGCCGCGTCGTCGTCGGTGTCCCCGCCGTCCCCTTCCTCGGTGGGTACTTTCGATGCCGCTCCGCTGACAGGGCCGTCACCGTCCCGTTCCCCTGCGGATCCGTTCGACGTTGCGGGGGAACCGGCCCCCGAACCCGCCTCGCTCTCTTCTGTTTGGCGTGCGGTGGGGTCCGCGCCAGCCGGCGGTGGCGCCGCCGCCCACCACGACGCCGCGACGCTCGCGGCGGTGGCCGCCAGCTCCCCGTTCGGCGAGGTCCTGGCGACGTCCTCGAGCCGGGCTGCGGCGTCGGCCAGTGAACTCGGCGGGGCCCCGGTACCGCGTGCCTCGAGGTGGCGGGCCTGGGAGGGAGTTGCCGCCGGACCGAACGCGGCCTCCTGATCCGCCAGGACAGCGTCGGGAAGGACCGAGGGGTCGGGGTCCAGGTCTGCACGCACGGACGCGATGGTCGCGCGCGCGCCGAGGCGTGCGTCGTCGTCGTCGGGCAACGGGCGCCAATGAGCCCACAAACCCGCGGCGAGCACGAGCACCAGGACCAGAGTGAGCGCCACGGCCAGGACGCGCCAGGCGCTGGCGGGGGGTGCGGGCGGGCGAGAACTCACGAATTCCTCCGGGGGACGGGTCTGTTCCATGATAGGGAGCAGCAGGCAGGACGAACGCGGCGCGGTGACCCCGCGAGCCGCACGAGGAGGACGGACATGACGACAGTGGACGAGACGCGCATCCGCGCAAGCGTGGAACCGGTGGTCGAGGCCGCCGGGCTCTTCCTGGAGCAGTGCGAGTTCACGGGCCAGGGCGGGAACCGGATGCTGCGCGTGCTCGTGGACCTGCCGGACGGTACGGACTCTCTGAGCCTGGATCGCGTGGCGGAGGTGGCGCGGCAGGTCTCCGACGCCCTGGACCGCGACGACCCCGTGCCCGGCCCGCCGTACGAACTCGAGGTGTCCTCGCCGGGGGCCACGCGCGACCTGGAGACGCCGCGGCACTGGCGGCGCAGCGTGGGTCACCTCGTGCGGATCCGGCCCGCGGAGGGGGAGCGCTACTCGGCGCGGCTGCTCGAGGCGCACGAGGACCACGCCGTGGTCCAGCGCTGGCACCAACCCAAGAAGGGAATGCCGGTGAAGTACCTGGACCCCGAGCGCGTGGCCTACGCGGACGTGCGCGGTGCCAAGGTGGAGGTGGAGATCTGACGTCCCCGCGGGGATGTACGATAGCCGGAAGAACACGAGACAGACCCATGCAGCAGCGCTCCGCACCCCGCGTGCGGCGCGCTGTTTGGTTCCCGGCCCCGAACACGGTGCGGAACCCCCGCGTGGTGCGAAGGAAGGCCGGACACATGGACATCGACATGAGCACCCTGCGCTTGCTGGAACGCGAGCGCGACATCCCCGTGGACGTGCTGATCCCCACGATCGAACAGGCCCTGCTGCTCGCGTACATGCGCTCGCCCGGGGCCATCAACGGCGCCCGTGCCGAGGTCGATCGTCGCAGTGGACACGTGACCATCTGGGCTCCCGAGCTGGACGAGAACGACGAGCGGGTGGGCGAGTTCGACGACACCCCGTCCGGTTTCGGTCGTATCGCCGCCGCGACCGCGCGCCAGGTCATCCTGCAGAAACTGCGCGACGTCGAGGACGACAACGTCCTGGGTCACTTCAAGGGCCGCGAGGGGGAACTCGTCTCCGGTCAGATCCAGCAGGGCAACAACCCCAAGATGGTCCAGGTGAACCTGGGCACCGTGGAGGGACTGCTGCCGCCGCACGAGCAGGTCCCCGGGGAGCGCTACGAGCACGGTCAGCGGATCCGCGCGTTCGTCGTGGAGGCCAAGCGCGGGTTCAAGGGCCCGTCCATCACGCTGTCCCGCTCCCACCCGGATCTGGTGCGCCGACTATTCGAGATGGAGGTCCCCGAGATCGCGGACGGTTCCGTGGAGATCGTGACACTGGCGCGCGAGGCCGGGCACCGCACGAAGATGGCCGTGGCCGCCAAGCGCCCCGGGGCCAACGCCAAGGGCGCGTGCATCGGTGACATGGGTTCGCGCGTGCGCGCGGTGATGAACGAGCTCGGAGACGAGAAGATCGACATCATCGACTACTCGGACGATCCCGCCCGGTTCATCGGCAACGCCCTGTCCCCGGCGCGGGTGTCCCGGGTGAACGTGCTGGACGAGGGTGCCCGTTCCGCGCGCGCCGTCGTCCCGGACGCCCAGCTGTCCCTCGCGATCGGCAAGGAGGGGCAGAATGCCCGCCTGGCCGCGCGGCTCACGGGGTGGCGCATCGACATCGTCCCCGAATCCCGCGCGACGGATCGCTGAACATCCCCAGGATTCGGGGGAATCCCGCGCGGCGCGCTAGACTTTGCTCTGATCAGGTCGACCATCGTCCTTCCGCGCGGTTCCGTGCCGCCTGAAAACCGGACGACGGGTCATGAGGAGCGGGGATGAGCGTCAACAGTCTTCGTACCTGTGTGGGGTGCCGAGAGGTGAGCCCCCCTGATCAACTCGTCCGCGTGACGATGGAGGACACACCGCAGGGCCCCCGGGTCGTGGCGGATCTTCACCGCCGAGCGGGAGGCCGAGGAGCCTGGGTGCACGCCACCCGGCAGTGCGTTGCCACCGCGGTGCGCAAACGGGCGTTCCATCGCTCGTTCCGTACCGCCGTGACCACGGACGACCTCGAGCAACAGCTGCGCGTCCTCCTGCCGGTGCAGGAGGACGAACACCAGGAAAGCGAGTCAGAAGCCCATGGAAAACCGATGAGTGCCGGCCGATGAGTGCCTTCGAGTACTCAACCCGCGGCCACGCGGGACGCACGTGTGCGTCCGGTGGCCACGTCAACGGAAAATAAGCGGTTCGTACCTGTTTCGGTGCGGACCGAGACAGGAGAACAGTGGCCAAGCCCCGTGTCCACGAGCTCGCGAAAGAGCTCGGAATCACGTCCAAGGAAGCTATTTCCAAACTTCAGGAACTCGGCGAATTCGTTCGCGGAGCGTCCTCCACGGTGGAACCGCCCGTGGCCAAGAAGCTGCGTTCGGCGTACCCCGCCGGTGGCGATTCCGCCGCGCAGTCCAAGAACTCCGCCGGGGGCAACTCCGGCAAGCCCGCGCAGCAGGGCGCCAGGAAGCCCGCGGAGAAGTCCTCCGCGCCCAAGCCCGGGGGCAGGGTCCAGCCCAAGCCCGCCGGTTCCGACGCCCCTGCCAAGCCCGCTGCCGGATCCGCCGCGCCGACCCCGGGTGCCCCCAAGGCTCCCGCGAAGTCGGCGTCCGAGCCCCAGGCCTCCGAGACCCCGGTTGCGAAGCCCGCTGCCTCCAAGCCCGCTGCCTCCGACTCGGCCACGCCGCGCAGTGCGGCGACCCCGGGCCCCCGTGCCAACGCCCCCAAGCCCGGTAGTGCCAAGCCGGGTCAGTCCGCACCGCGTCCGGGGAACAACCCGTTCGCGTCCCAGCAGGGCATGGGCCGCGGTTCCGACGGTGGTCAGCGTGCGCCGCGCCCCGGCCAGCAGCGCTCGGCCAAGCCCGGAGCACCGCGTCCCGGTAACAACCCGTTCGCGTCCCAGCAGGGGATGCGTTCGAGCAATGCCGGTCAGGGCGGACCCCGTCCCGGCGGTCCCCGTCCGGGTGGCCCCCGTCCCGCTCAGGCGGGCCAGGGTGGCCCGCGTCCCGGTGCGCCCCGTACGGGTGCACCGCGAACGGGTCAGGGCGGCCCCCGTCCCGGTGGACCCCGCCCCTCGCCGAACATGATGCCCGGTCACACCACGGGTGTGGCCCCGATCGGTAGCCGCCCGGCACCCGGTGGGGGACCCCGCCGCGGTGGTGGCGCCGGCGGTGGTGGTACCGGTGGCGGCGGTGGTTTCCGCGGCCGCGGTGGCCGCGGTGGCACGCAGGGTGCCTTCGGTCGCGGTGGTGCCCGCGGCAAGCACCGCAAGTCGAAGCGGGCGAAGCGCCAGGAGCTCGAGCAGATGAGCGCACCCGCCGTCGGCGGCGTGTCGGTTCCTCACGGCGACGGCAGCACTGTGGTGCGGCTGCGCCGCGGTGCCTCGCTCATGGACTTCGCGGAGAAGATCAACGCGAACCCGGCGTCGCTCGTGACCGTGCTCATCCACCTGGGTGAGATGGCCACGCAGACCCAGTCCCTGGACGAGGACACCTTCCAGCTGCTGGGTGCCGAGCTCGGCTACCAGATCCAGGTGGTCTCCCCGGAGGACGAGGAGCGCGAGCTGCTCGAGTCCTTCGACATCGACCTCGAGGCGGAACTGGAGGCTGAAGGCGAGGACGTCCTGGCACCGCGCCCGCCGGTGGTCACCGTCATGGGTCACGTGGACCACGGTAAGACCCGCCTGCTGGACGCGATCCGTAACACCAAGGTGATCGAGGGTGAGGCCGGCGGCATCACCCAGCACATCGGTGCGTACCAGATCTCCACCGAGGTGGACGGTCAGGAACGGCTCATCACGTTCATCGACACCCCGGGTCACGAGGCGTTCACCGCGATGCGTGCCCGTGGCGCGCAGGTCACGGACATCGCCGTGCTCGTGGTCGCCGCGGACGACGGCGTGATGCCGCAGACCGTCGAGGCGCTCAACCACGCCCAGGCGGCGAACGTGCCGATCGTGGTGGCCGTGAACAAGGTCGACAAGCCGGACGCCAACCCGGAGAAGATCCGCGGTCAGCTCACCGAGTACGGCCTGGTGCCCGAGGAGTACGGCGGCGACACTATGTTCGTGGACGTCTCCGCCCGCGAGAACCTGCACATCGACGACTTGCTGGACGCCATCGTGCTCACGGCGGACGGCGCTCTGGAACTGCAGGCGAACCCGGACAAGAACGCCCGCGGCGTCGCCATCGAAGCCAACCTGGACAAGGGCCGCGGTGCGGTGTGCACCGTGCTGGTCCAGTCCGGCACGCTCACCGTGGGCGATTCGATCGTGGCCGGTGCCGCGTACGGTCGCGTGCGTGCCATGTTCGACGAGATGGGCCGCACCGTGGAGGCGGCGCTGCCGTCCCGCCCGGTGCAGGTGCTGGGTCTGTCCTCCGTGCCGCGCGCGGGTGACACGTTCCTGGCCACCCAGGAGGAGCGCACCGCGCGTCAGATCGCCGAGAAGCGTGAGGCCGCGGACCGCAATGCCCAACTCGCCAAGCGCCGCAAGCGGATCACGCTCGAGTCCTTCGACGAGGCCGTGGCCGAGGGCAAGATCGACACCCTCAACCTCATCATCAAGGGTGACGTGTCCGGTGCCGTGGAGGCGCTCGAGGACTCGCTGCTCAAGATCGACGTGGGCGAAGAGGTCCAGCTGCGGGTCATCCACCGCGGCGTGGGCGCGATCACCCAGAACGACGTCAACCTGGCCACGGTGGACAACGCCGTGATCATCGGCTTCAACGTTCGTCCCGCCGAGCGCGTGACGGACCTGGCCGAGCGCGAGGGCGTGGAGATGAAGTTCTACTCCGTGATCTACAACGCGATCGACGACGTCGAGAGCGCGCTCAAGGGCATGCTCAAGCCGGAGTACGAGGAGGTGGAGCTCGGTACCGCCGAGATCCGCGAGGTCTTCCGCTCGTCCAAGTGGGGCAACATCGCCGGTGCGTACATCACCAAGGGTGTGGTGCGCCGCAACGGCAAGGCCCGCCTGGTGCGCGACGGCAACGTGGTGCAGGACAACCTCACCATCGATTCGCTGCGCCGGTTCAAGGACGACGCCACCGAGGTGCGAGAGGGTTACGAGTGCGGTATCGGACTCGGTTCCTTCAACGACATCCGCGAGGGCGACCTCATCGAGACCTGGGAGATGCGCGAGAAGCCGCGCGACTGACGGGTCCCCGCGGCCGGTGCACTCACGCGAGCGCACCGGCCGCGACCACGTGACAGCGGGTCCGGGTGCCCGTGTGATTCCCACGAGATCACGCGGGCACCCCGCCCGCACCGCGATCCGTTCCGTGATGGGCGGATCGCACCGGGTGGCGCGTCACGGCGCACCACCCCCGCACACTGCAACGCCCCGGCGTTGCCCGGACACGAGGAGTACCACCATGGCCGACGCCGCCCGCGCCGCTCGACTTGCCGATCGCATCAAGGTGATCGTGGCCCAGGCGCTCGAACGCAGGATCAAGGACCCCCGGGTGGGTTTCGTGACCGTCACGGACGCGCGGGTCACCAACGACCTGCAGCATGCGACCGTGTACTACACCGTCTACGGGGACGAGACGCAGCGTCAGGAGACCGCGCGGGCCCTGGAGTCCGCCAAGGGCATCCTGCGCTCCGAGGTGGGTAGGAACATCACCGCGCGCCTGACCCCCACGCTCACCTTCGTCGCGGACGAGATCCCCGCGGACGCCGCACGTCTCGAGGCGCTGCTGCGCACCGCGCGTGAGAAGGACGCCCAGGTGGCTGAACAGGCCCAGGGCGCTCAATACGCCGCGGGGGATGACGCCTACCGCACGTCCGACGCGGATGACGAAGCCCCCGAGAGCCGGTCGCGGGACTGATCCGGTGACCGATCGCCAGCAGATTCCGAGCCCGGCACCCTCGCTCCCGAGGGCGGCCGGGCTCGTCGTCGTGGACAAACCGCTCGGCTGGACCTCGCACGACGTCGTCTCACGCATGCGCCGCCTCGCGGGGACCCGCAAGGTGGGTCACGCGGGCACGCTGGACCCCGCGGCGTCGGGCGTGCTGGTCGTGGGGGTCGAGAAGGCCACCAAGCTGCTGACCTACGTCACGGGCACGGACAAGACGTACCGGGCGAGCATCCGCCTGGGTGCCGCGACCGTGACCGACGACGCCGAGGGGGACGTCACGAGCACGGCCGCGCCCGAGCGGCTCGCCGCGCTCACCGATGACGCCGTTCTGGCCGCGGTCGCCGAGCTGACCGGTGAGATCCAGCAGGTCCCGTCCGCGGTCAGCGCGATCAAGGTGGACGGGCAGCGCTCGTACGCCCGCGTGCGCAAGGGCGAGGACGTGGAGCTGCCCGCGCGACCGGTCACCGTCCACGAGTTCACGGTGCACGGGATCTCCCGCGAGCCGACCGACGCTGAGCCCACCGCGGTGGATGTCGATGCGACCGTGACGTGCTCCTCCGGGACGTACATCCGCGCCCTCGCGCGCGACCTCGGGGAGGCCCTGGGCGTGGGCGGGCACCTCACGGCGCTGCGGCGCACGCGCGTGGGGTCGTTCACGCTCGAGCAGTCGCACACGCTCGACGAGCTCACGGAGCAGGTGCGCGCCGGCGGCACGGTCTCGACGCTGCCGATCGACGACGCCGCGCGCGGACTGTTCCCCGTGCGCGAGCTCACCGCCCGGGAGGCCACGGACCTGTCGCACGGGCGCAGGATCGCCGCGACGCAGGTTCATCCTGGCGGCGCTTCGCAGGTCGACGGCGCCGCCTCTCGTTCCGGGGCAGGCGCCGGCGACACCGCATCCGCCGGCGACGCCGCGGCGTCGGGCTCCGAGGGGCGCGAGGGATCCCGGGCGGAGCTGCCCGTCGCATGCTTCGCACCGGACGGGACACTCGTGGCCCTCGCCGAGGACCGTGGCCCCGCCGACCGCCGATACACGACGTCGGTGCTCGGGATCGCGGCGGGGGTGACGTTCACGGCTGCCGCGGCGCCGGATGATACAGGCGTGGAAAAACCCGGGGCGGGTGACCCCGGAGCGGGACAGGACGGAACCAAGCGAACGGAACGGACGCACGACTGATGCTGTGGGGTTATGACGGGTGGTTCTGGGCATCGGTGGTCCTGGGTGCGCTCTCGTGCGTGATCTGCCTCGTGCAGGCCGCGCGCGGCCGTGCGCCGGACGACTTCTCCCAGGGTTCCGTGCTCGTGCTCGAGTCGTTCCTGCTGGTCTACGCGGTGGGCTCGGTGTTCCTGCCCGTGCTGGGTCCGGATCCCTCCGGGAGCCTGCTCGAGTACTGGGGCTACTTGCTCACGGCGCTGCTGATCCCCGCGGGGACGTTCGTGTGGTCCCTCGTGGAACGCTCGCGGTGGTCCACCCTCATCCTGGCCGCCGCCGGTCCCGTGGTGGCCGTGATGGTCTACCGCATGAACTTCATCTACTACTACCAGTGACGCCGCAGCGGCCGGGACGGGCCGCCGGGGGAAGGACGAGCATGGCTGAGCCCTCACGCACCACGCTGCAGAACCGTTTCGGGCGGTCGGGGCCCCGCGCGGGATCCGACCGGAAGAACTCGGGGTTCGGGCGGCTGCTGATAGTGGTGTACGCCGTCTTCTCGCTCTCCGCGGGGGTGCGCTCGCTCTACCAGCTCGCCACCGAGTTCTCCGCGGCCCCGCTCGCGATCATCCTGTCCACGATCTCCGCCGCGATCTATGTCCTGGCGACGATCGCCTTGGCCAAGTCCGGTCCGGGCTGGCACAGGGTCGCCACGGTGGCCGTGGTCGTGGAGCTCGTGGGTGTGCTGGGCGTGGGCCTGCTCAGTGTCCTGGAACCGCAGTTGTTCCCCAAGGCGAGCGTGTGGTCCCACTTCGGTGCCGGTTACGGCTACGTGCCGCTCGTGCTCCCGATCGTGGGGCTCGTGTGGTTGTGGCTGACACGGCCCTCCCGGCGGAGCGGTAGGCTCTAGACGTCGCCCGCACACACCCTGACCACGCAGAAGACATCAAGGAGAACAGTGATTCGCTGGAGAAGCCTGGACGAGGTCACCCCGGGATTCGGTCCCTCCGTGGTGAGCATCGGCAACTTCGACGGTGTCCACCGCGGTCATCAACACGTGTTCGCGCGGCTGCTCGAGACCTCCCGGCGTCTCGAGGCCCGCTCCGTGGTCGTGACCTTCGATCCGCACCCGGCTCTCGTGCACCGGCCCGAATCTCACCCCGGACTCATCATGGGTCTCGAGGACAAGCTCGACGCCCTTGAGGCCACAGGCGTGGACGCCGTCCTCGTGCTGCCGTACAGCCTCGAGTTCTCCGAGCTGAGCCCCGAGGAGTTCGTGGTCGACTACCTCGTGAAACCGCTGGGCGCGGTGTGTCTCGTGATCGGGTCGGACGTCCGGCTCGGGCGTGACAACACGGGGGACCTGCCGGTGATCAGGGAGCTCGGCCGTGAACACGGCTTCGAGGTCGAGGTCGTGGACGACGTCGCGGGCCTGGTCCCCGAGGACACGGATGCACTCAACGGCCTGGTGGGCTGGAGCGACGACCGTCGCTGCTCGTCCACGTGGGTGCGCTCGTGCCTCGAGGCGGGGGACATCCGCGGTGCTGCCAAACTGCTCGGCCGGCACCACCGCATGCGCGGGGAAGTGGTGCACGGGGCCGCACGCGGGCGTGAACTGGGCTTCCCCACGGCCAACCTGGCACCCGAGGCCACGGGGTTCATCCCGGCGGACGGGGTCTACGCGGGCTGGCTCGTGGACCAGGACGGCACCCGCTGGCCCACGGCGATCTCCGTGGGGTCGAATCCCACGTTCGACGGTGTGAACCGCCAGGTCGAGGCCCACGTGATCGACCGCCCGGACGAGGCCGTGGAGGACTTCGACCTCTACGGGCAGACCGTGGTGGTCGAATTCGTGGAACGCCTGCGCGGGATGGTGGCCTACCGGGGGATCGACGCGCTCGTGTCCCAGATGCGCGACGACGTGAATCGGTCCCGCGACATCCTGCGGGAACAGGCGCGCGGGACCGACTGAGCTCACCCGGTGGGGCTGATCACATCTCCTCGTGCACGGAGGGGTCGAACCCCGAACCGCTGATGCCGGTGTGCAGCATGCGCACCCGTTCCATCTGCTCGTCCGTGAGTTCCCACTCGAACACGTCGATGTTCTCCGCCATGCGCTCGGTGTTCGAGGACTTGGGGATCGCCACGATGCTCGACTGCACGTGCCAGCGCAGCGCCACCTGGGCCGGGGTGCGTCCCACCTTGCGTGCAATCTCCACGAGCCATGGGTCCTGCAGGAGGTCCGTCTTGCGCCCCAGCGGGGACCACGCCTCGGTGAGGATCTTGTGCTCCCCGTGGAACGCCCGCAGGGTCTCTTGCTGGTACTGCGGGTGCAGCTCCACTTGGTTGACCACGGGCATCTCCCCGGTCTCCCGCTCCAGGCGCAGGAGGTGCTCGGGCAGGAAGTTGGACACACCGATCGAGCGGATGAGGCCCTCGTCGCGCGCGGCCATCATGGCGCGCCACGTGTCCACGTACCGGTCCACGCTGGGGTTGGGCCAATGGATCAGGTAGAGGTCCAGGTAGTCCGTGCCGAGCCGTTCGAGCGTGCCCTCGAGTGACCGCCGCACGCTGTCCGTACCGTGATCCCGGCCCGGGAGCTTGGACGTGAGGAACAGGTCCGAGCGGGGGATGTCGCAATAGCGCACACCGAGGCCCACGCCGCGTTCGTTGCCGTAGTTCACCGCGGTGTCGATGAGCCGGTAGCCGCGCCACACGGCCTCGGGGATCAGGGCCTCGGCCTCGGCGTCGTCCATGGGGTACGTGCCGAACCCCAGCTGGGGGATCTCGTGACCGTCGCGCAGCACGTGCTTGGCGACGTCCGGGGCGGCGTCCTTCAGGTCCTTGGTCTTGTCGTCACTCATGCGTTCCTCGTTCTTCTCGACGTGTGGGTGGCTGGACGGGCGGGAGCCCGCCGAGCAGTTCGGTCACGGCCTGGGCACTGATCCGGGCCACGATGTCCAGTTCCATGTGGAACTGCTGGTCCGCGGCGGGACCGCACAGGTCCGAGATCGCGCGCACGGCCAGGAAGGGCACGCCACGGTCGTGGCACACGTGCGCGAGGGCCGTGGTCTCCATGTCCGTGCTCAGGGCCTCGGGGAACACCTCGCGGGTCACCCCCACGTTGCGCGCCGTGACGAACGCGCCGCCCGAGAGCATCGTCCCGCGCCACGCGGCGTAGCCCTCTGCGGCCGCGAGGCTGCTCGCGGCCGTCACGAGCTCCGACGACGCCGCGAAGGCCGGGGGCATCCCGGGCACCTGTCCCGGTTCGTACCCGAAGGCGGTCGCGTCCGCGTCCGCGTAGCGGAACTCGGTGCCGATCACCAGGTCACCGACGTTGACGTCCGCGCGCAGGCCCCCGGCGGAACCGGCGGAGATCACGGCGCTCGGTTCGAACCGTTCCAGCATCGCGCTCAGGGTCGACGCGGCATTGACCAATCCGATCCCGGTGCGCACCACGAGCACGGGGCGCCCCGCGGCCTCGACGGCATACAGCTCGGCACCGCCGATCACGTGGGGGTTCTCGCAGCGGGAGTCGGCGTCCGCGAGGAACGGTTCGGCCTCCTCCGCCATGGCGACCACGACGGCCGGCGCGCCCACGCACGCGGCGAACCGTGCGGCGTCGTCCGTCACCGCGTGACCTCGTCCCAGTGCTCGCGCTCGGCCAGGAATCCGCGCACCGCGTCCTGGGCGGCCTCGAGGCTGTGGTTGGCGCCCCAGCCGCACTGCACCTCGTTCGCGGCCGGGACTTCGTCCGCCTCGAGGATGTCCCGGAAGGTGCGCTCGAGCAGGCGCTCGAACTCCTCGGTCTCCACTCCCAGCATGAGCGCGTAGAAACCGGTCCGGCAGCCCATGGGGGAGAAGTCGATCAGGGCGTCCGTGTGATTACGCATGTGCTCCGCGGTGAGGTGCTCGATCGAATGTACCGCCGGCATCTCCAGGTGCGCCTGGTTGGGCTGGGTGAAGCGGACGTCGTACTTCACGAGGGTGTCACCACCCGGCAGTTCCTTCCGATCCGCAATCCGTACGTAGGGAGCGGCCACGCTGCGGTGGTCCAGGTTGAATGATTCGACGTTCATCTTCTGCATGCCCCCATTGTTCCAGGTCGGTCCCGCTTCGCACGTCCGGGGCGCTCCCGCGGGGCGGCGACGGCGCTGCCGCACCGTGTAGGTGCGGGGCCCTGCAGCGGTGCGCCGCGCCGTCGTCCGCCGAGTGGTGACGGCCCTTACGGTGCCCCGGCGGAGGATCGGTTAGGATGGACGCTGGTCTGACTGCGGTCCGTGGCGGTCCGACCCCGGGAGCTCGCTCCCGGACCCCGGGCGAGAATCTCACGCACCGGGCGGTCACGGTACTGACTCGAGGAGTTACACATGGCCCTGGATGCCACGATCAAGAACCAGATCATCACCGAGTACGCGACGCACGAGGGTGACACCGGTTCGCCCGAGGTGCAGATTGCGGTGCTGTCCCGTCGGATCTCCGATCTGACCGAGCACCTGAAGATGCACAAGCACGACCACCACACCCGCCGTGGCCTCATGGCCCTGGTGGGACGGCGTCGTCGCATGCTGGACTACCTGCGTCGCACCGACATCGCCCGCTACCGTGCGCTCATCGAGCGCCTCGGCCTGCGCAAGTGATGTGACCGGTTCCCCGTGCCCCTGTCGGAGCGCGGGGAACCGCCGCAACCGGCGCTGTTCGTGACGAACACCGCCACCCGGACCGCGTGTCCGGACAATCCAACGAGAAATCACGTCATGGCGTGACCGCGCTGCATGTCGCGGTCCTCGACAGTGGCCTTCGCAACGCTCACGCGCTGCGAGCGCCTCGATCGAAGACCGGTGTGTCGCGCGGATCGCGCACCACGAAGAAACGGAGGTGACCCTTGGAGGGTCCCGAAATCCAGAGTGCAGAAGCCGTTATCGACAACGGCTCGTACGGCAAGCGCGTCGTGCGCTTCGAAACCGGCCGACTCGCCCGCCAGGCCGCGGGTTCGGCCATGGTCTACATCGACGAAGAGACCTCCATGCTCTCGGCCACGGCCGTGGGCAAGCACCCGCGGGAGGGCTTCGACTTCTTCCCGCTCACGGTGGACGTCGAGGAGCGGATGTACGCCGCGGGTCGCATCCCCGGTTCGTTCTTCCGCCGTGAGGGTCGCCCGTCCACGGACGCGATCCTCACGTGCCGTCTGATCGACCGCCCGCTGCGTCCCGCGTTCGGCAAGGGCCTGCGCAACGAGGTGCAGGTGGTCGTGACCGTCACGTCCATCGCCCCGGACGAGATCTACAACACCGTGGCGATCAACGCCGCGTCCATGTCCACGACCCTGTCCGGGCTGCCCTTCCAGGGCCCCGTGGGCGGCGTGCGCATGGCGCTCATGGCCCAGGAGAACGGTTCCCATCAGTGGATCGCGTTCCCTAAGCACTCGCAGCTGGAGAACGCCGTGTTCGACATGGCCGTGGCCGGCCGCGTGGTGAGCACCAAGGACGGCGGCTCGGACGTCGCGATCATGATGGTCGAGGCCGAGGCCACCGACAACGCCTGGGAGCTCATCAAGGGCCAGGGCGCGGTCGCACCGACCGAGGAGCTCGTGGCCGAGGGCCTCGAGGCCTCCAAGCCGTTCATTAAGGCCCTGTGCGACGCCCAGGCGGATCTCGCCTCCCGCACCGCCAAGCCCGAGCTGGACCTGCCTCGTTTCGGCGGGTACGAGGACGACGCCGCCGAGGCCGTCAAGGACTTCGTGGGCGAGCGCATGGCGGAGGTCTACTCGATCGCCGGCAAGCAGGAGCGCGAGGCCGCGACCGACGAACTGCACCAGTCCACGCTGGCCGAGCTCACGGGCGAGGGCAAGGCCTTCGAGGGCCGCGCGGACGAGGTCAACGGTGCCTACCAGGCCCTGACCAAGCAGACCGTGCGCCAGCGCATCCTCAAGGACAAGGTGCGCATCGACGGCCGCGGCCTCACGGACATCCGTCAGCTCAGCGCCGAGGTGGACGTGCTCCCGCGCGTGCACGGTTCCGCGCTGTTCGAGCGCGGCGAGACCCAGATCATGGGTGTCACCACGCTGAACATGCTCAAGCTGGAGCAGCAGATCGACTCGCTGTCCCCGGTCAAGCACAAGCGTTACATCCACCACTACAACTTCCCTCCGTACTCCACGGGTGAGACCGGCCGCGTGGGTTCGCCCAAGCGCCGCGAGATCGGTCACGGCGCGCTCGCCGAGCGTGCGATCACGCCCGTGCTGCCCTCTCGGGAGGAGTTCCCGTACGCGATCCGTCAGGTCTCCGAGGCGCTGGGCTCCAACGGCTCCACGTCCATGGGTTCCGTGTGCGCGTCCACGTTGTCGCTGTACAACGCCGGTGTGCCGCTGCGCGCTCCCGTGGCCGGTATCGCCATGGGCCTGGTCTCCGACACCGTCAACGGCGAGGTCCAGTACGCGGCCCTGACCGACATCCTCGGTGCGGAGGACGCGCTGGGTGATATGGACTTCAAGGTCGCCGGTACGTCCGAGTTCGTGACCGCGATCCAGCTGGACACCAAGCTGGACGGTATCCCCGCCTCGGTCCTGGCCTCGGCCCTGACCCAGGCCCGTGAGGCCCGGCTCTACATCCTGGACGTGCTGACCTCCGCGATCGACGCCCCGGACGAGATGAGCGAGTTCGCGCCGCGCGTGATCTCGGTGAACGTGCCCGTGTCCAAGATCGGTGAGGTGATCGGCCCCAAGGGCAAGATGATCAACCAGATCCAGGAGGACACCGGCACCGACATCTCCATCGAGGACGACGGCACCGTGTACATCGGCGCCACGGACGGCCCCTCCGCGGAGGCCGCGCGCTCGGCGATCAACGCGATCGCCAACCCGCAGGTCCCCGAGGTGGGCGAGCGCTACCTGGGCACCGTGGTCAAGACCACCACGTTCGGTGCGTTCGTGTCCCTGACCCCGGGCAAGGATGGTCTGCTCCACATCTCCGAGATGCGCAAGCTCAACGACAACAAGCGCGTCAACGAGGTCGACGACGTCGTGTCCGTGGGCCAGAAGGTCCAGGTGGAGATCACCAAGGTGGACGACCGCGGCAAGCTGTCCCTCGCGCCCGTCGTGGCCGAGTCCGAGGCCCCGGCCGAGTCCTCCGACGACGAGAACTGAGCAGAGGGTGTTCGTTACTAGATGACAGTTGTTCACCTTCCCCTGAGGGCGGGCGATCCCGCGGAGCACGTCTCCGGCGGGGCCGCCCGCCTTCGGGCCTATTCGGCCTCGGCGCAGGCGCCGGGCTTCACCCACGTGGTGCACGACGACGCCGAGGGCGCCGTGATCATGCGCACCGTCCTGCCGTGCGGGACCAGGGTGCTCACCGAGAAGATGCCCGGGCAGCGTTCGGTGTCCGTGGGGTTCTGGGTGAGCCTGGGCTCGCGTGACGAGGCCCCGGGCATGCTCGGTTCCACGCACTTCCTGGAGCACCTGCTGTTCAAGGGCACCTCCCGGCGCAGTTCGCTCGAAATCGCGGAGGCCTTCGACCGCGTGGGCGGGGAGTCCAACGCGTTCACGGCCCACGAACACACGTGCTACCACGCACGGGTGCTCTCCGAGCAGTTGCCCATGGCGGTGGACGTGCTCGCGGACATGTTCACCGGTGCCGTCCTGGATCCCGAGGAGTTCGACCGCGAACGCGGCGTGATCCTCGAGGAGATCGCCATGGACCGGGACGATCCCACGGACTTCGCGTTCGAACAGTTCAACGCCGAGGTGCTCCACGGGTCCGCGCTCGCGCGGCCCATCGCGGGCACCCCCGAGGAGATCCGCTCCGTGACCCGTGACGCGGTGTGGCAGCACTACCGCGGCTCCTACCGCCCCGAGAACCTTGTGGTCACGGTGGCCGGGGGTCTCGACCACGACCGCGTCGTCGAACTCGTGCGCGAGTCCTTGGCCCGCGCGGGCTGGGACCCGGACGCGACCGGTCACGCCGGTGCCCGGCGGGACTCCTCGCCGGCGCAGCTGACGCCCCTGGTGGGGACTCACACGTTCGAGCGCCCGGTCGAGCAGGCCCACGTGGTGCTGGGCGGCGCCGGACTGCAGTCGGGGGACGAGCGTCGCTTCGCGATGACCGTGCTCAACGCCGCCCTGGGTGGCGGGATGTCCTCGCGGTTGTTCCACACCATCCGGGAGCAGAAGGGGCTCGCGTACTCCACGTTCTCCTTCTCGGGCTCCTACTCGGACGCCGGGTTCTTCGGGATGTACGCGGGGTGCACGGGCGAGCGCGTGGACCAGGTCAGCGAGCTCATGCGCGCCGAGCTGGACCGGCTTGCCCAGGACGGGATGGATGCGGCAGAACTCGCGAAGGTCGAGGGCCAACTCAGCGGTGCCACGGTCCTCGCCCTCGAGGACACAGGGTCACGGATGTCCCGGCTGGGGTCCGCGGAACTGAAGACGGGCATCTTCATGGACGTGGACGAGTCCCTGCGGCGCATCCGCGCCGTGACGTCCGAGGACGTGCAGACACTGGCAGCGCAATTGTCCGCGGACGCCACGGTGCGCACCGTGGTGGGGCCGCACGTCGAGCAGAACCAGGAATGAGGCGGGATCACATGAACGAGCAGATCAAGGTGGCCGTACTGGGCCGCAACGGACGCATGGGCTCCGAGGCAGTGAAGGCCATCACGGACGCCTCGGACATGGAACTCGTCGCGGCGCTCGGTCGCGGTGACGACCTGCAGGAGATCGTGAGCTCCGGCGCCCAGGTGGTCGTGGACCTAACGGTCCCGAGCGCCACGCGGGAGAACGTGCGCTTCGCCGTGGAACACGGTATCCACGCGGTCGTGGGGACCACGGGCTGGGACGACGCCACTCTGGCCGAGCTCGGGTCGTGGCTCGCCGATTCCCCGGACACGGGTGTGCTGATCGCCCCCAATTTCGCGGTGGGTGCGGTGCTCGCCATGAAGTTCTCCGAGATGGCCGCGGCGTTCTTCGAGTCCGTGGAGATCGTGGAGCTGCACCACCCCCAGAAGCTCGACGCCCCGTCCGGTACCGCGGCGCGAACCGCCGCGCTCGTGGCCGCCGCGCGCGAACGGGCCGGTGTGGCGCCGTCGCCGGATGCCACGGAATCCGATCCGCACGGCGCACGCGGTGCGGACCTGGACGGTGTGCACGTGCACTCGGTGCGGTTACGCGGGCTCGTGGCCCACCAGGAGACCCTGCTGGGCAACACGGGGGAGCAGCTGACCGTGCGCCACGATTCCTTCGACCGCGTGTCCTTCATGACGGGTGTGCTGTTGGGCGTGCGCTCGGTCGCGAAGCACCCGGGGCTGACCCACGGCTTGGACGGCTACATGGACCTGGGGCTGTGAGCCGCGCCCGTTCCTTCTCCGGTCTGCGCTGGTGGGCCACGGCCGTGATCGTGCTGCTCGTGATCACGGTGCTTATCCTGCCGATCTCCGTGGGCTCCAAGATCTGGCTCGTCGCCATGCTCGCGTTCGCCGCGGTGTTCACCGTGCTCGAGGTGGGTGCGAAGGGTCGTATCCTGGCCGCGCTCATGATCGGGCTGCTGGCCCTGTACCTCGCCTTGGCCTTCCACCGGGCGGTCCTGTTGCTCGGCGCGGGGGGCTGGCTGCCCACCCTGCTGGGCGTGGCCATGCTCGTGATCCCCGCGGTGGGCACGTGGGCCATGGTGCGCGAGATCGTCTTCGGCGCCCGCACAGAACGCCTCGGCCGGGAACTCGCCGCGCGCGGTGAGCTTCCCGCGGACGATCTGCCGAGGACCCCGTCCGGACGGTACGTGCGGGCCGCCGCGGACGAGCACTTCGACGTCGTGCGCCGCGAGGTCGAGGCGTTCCCCGCAGACTGGGGCGGGTGGTACCGACTGAGCCTCGCGTACTCCGCGAGCGGCGACGGCCGGCGGGCCCGCAGGTCCATGCGCACCGCCATAGCCCTACATCGGGGGACGGATCCGGAAACGGTGCTCGCCCGCTCTGGGCGGTAACCTGTGGATATGACACACGACAGCGCACCTGCGCGGACGCAGCGGTCCGCGCCCATGTTCGGGTCCCTGCTCACCGCCATGGTCACGGTCTTCCACGACGACGGCTCGGTGGATCTCGAGGCCACGGGTCGCCTCGCCGAGCAACTCGTGGACGACGGTTGTGACGGTCTGGTGGTGTGCGGCACCACCGGTGAGTACTCCACTATGACCGACCAGGAGAACCTTTCGGTCTTCCGTGCCGTCAAGGACGCCGTGGGCGGGCGCGTGCCGCTGCTCGCGGGGACCGGTTCGAACGACACCGAGCACTCTCGCTTCCTGTGCCTCGAGGCGCAGAAGATCGGGATGGACGGCCTGCTGATCGTCACCCCGTACTACAACAAGCCCAGCCAGGCGGGGGTCGAGGCGCACTTCCGTTCGCTTGCGGACTCCGTGGACACGCCCGTCATGGTGTATGACATCCCTGGGCGCTCGGGAATCCCGATCGAGCCCGAGACCATGATCTCCCTGGCCTCCCACCCGAACATCGTGGCCGTCAAGGACGCCAAGGCGGACTTCATGGCCGCCGCCCGGGTCATGGCCGAGACAGACCTGCTCTTCTACTCCGGCGACGATGGTCTCACCCTCCCGTGGATCGCGCTCGGCGCGTCCGGGCTCGTGGGTGTGACCACCCACATCGACACCCCGCGCTACCGCCAACTCGTGGACGCCTCCCTGGCGGGGGACCTCGAGACCGCGCAGCGGCTCAACGAGGAGTTGTTGCCGCTCGTGCGTGCCACCATGACCCGGATCCCCGGGGCCGTGGCCGCGAAGACCATTCTTCATTGGCAGGGCCGCCTGCCGAACAACACGGTGCGCTTGCCGCACGTGACACCCACACAGGCCGAGCTGGAGCAGATCCGCTCGGACCTGAGCACGTCGGTGATCGCCGACACGCTGACTACCTGAGATGAAAGGGGTCTCATGACCCATTGGAACACCACCGACCTCTCCGAACCGTCGGCACTCGCGAAGGACACGCTGCGAGTTATCCCCCTGGGCGGTCTGGGCGAGGTCGGTCGGAACATGACCGTGTTCGAGATCAACGGGCAGCTGCTCGTGGTCGACTGCGGTGTCCTGTTCCCCGAGGAAACCCAGCCCGGCGTGGACCTGATCCTGCCGGACATCAACCACATCCGTGAGCGCCTCGACGACATCGTCGCGATCGTGCTCACCCACGGGCACGAGGACCACATCGGCGCGGTCCCGTACCTGCTCAAGCGCCGCCCGGACATCCCCATCCTGGGCTCGCAGCTCACGCTCGCGTTGATTGAGGCCAAGCTGCAGGAACACCGGATCAAGCCCTTCACCATGGCCGTGCGCGAGGGCCAGGTGGAGCGCCTCGGTGAGTTCGAGTGCGAATTCGTGGCCGTGAACCACTCCATCCCGGACGCCCTGGCAGTGTTTCTGCGCACCAAGGCCGGGACCGTGCTGCACACCGGTGACTTCAAGATGGACCAGCTGCCCCTGGACGGGCGGATCACGGACCTGCGTCACTTCGCCCGCCTGGGCGAGGAGGGTGTGGACCTGTTCCTCACGGACTCCACGAACGCCGAGGTTCCCGGGTTCATCGCGTCCGAGAAGGCCATCGGTCCCGTGCTCGCAGACGTGGTCGCCCGCGCCAAGCAGCGCGTGATCGTGGCGTCGTTCTCCTCCCACGTCCACCGCGTGCAGCAGGTGCTCGACGCCGCTGTGGCCAGTGGTCGCAAGGTCGTCCTGATGGGCCGATCCATGATCCGCAACATGGCGATCGCCGAGAAGCTCGGGTACCTGGACGTGCCGCCCAACGTGCTCGTGGACCAGAAGAAGGTGGGCGACTACCGGGACGACCAGATCGTCATCATGTGCACCGGTTCCCAGGGTGAGCCCATGGCCGCGCTGTCCCGCATGGCCAACGGGGACCACAAGGTCCAGGTCAACGCGGGGGACACCGTGATCCTGGCGTCCTCCCTGATCCCGGGCAACGAGAACTCCGTGTTCCGCGTGATCAACGGGCTCATGCGTCTGGGCGCGGACGTGGTGCACAAGGGCAACGCCAAGGTCCACGTCTCGGGTCACGCCGGGGCGGGCGAGTTGCTGTACTGCTACAACATCGTGGAACCCGAGTACGTCATGCCGGTCCACGGCGAGATCCGGCACCTGATCGCCAACGGCAACCTGGCCCAGGAAACCGGCGTCCCCGCGGAGCACGTGCTGCTCGCGGAGAACGGCACCGTGGTGGACATGCATTCCGGCGCGGCCAGAATCACCGGGCAGGTGGAGTGCGGGTTCATCTACGTGGACGGCTCCTCCGTGGGTGAGATCACGGACGCGGACCTCAAGGACCGCATGACCCTCGGTGAGGAGGGCTTCATCTCCGTGATCACCGTGGTCAACCGGGACACCGGCAAGATCGTCTCCGGCCCGGACATCCACGCGCGCGGCGTGGCCGAGGAGGACACCGTGTTCAACGAGATCCGCCCCCGGATCGCCGCGGCCCTCGAGGACGCGCTCGGCGAGAGCGGCAAAAACCACACGACCCACCAGTTGCAGCAGATCGTGCGGCGCACCGTGGGCTCGTGGGTCTCCCGCAAGCTGCGGCGCAAGCCCATGATTGTGCCCGTGGTCGTCGAGGCCTGACGCCCCGAACCAGCGCACTGCGCAGCGGCCCGCCCGGATCCGACTCCGGGCGGGCCGCTGCGCGTCCGGGTACCCTGGAGGCATGGCGTCTCGAACTTCCCCCGCGCGCTCCTCGAAGGCCTCCGGCAGGTCCTCGAGTTCCGTGCGTTCCCCTAAGAACGGCAAGAAGGCCCCCGCACGGTCCACGTCCGCACGCTCCGGATCCACGGGGCCCTCGGCCGGTTCCACCGCCCTGCACGGGGTGGTCAACGCGTGGTCCGGCGCCGGACACGTGGTGGGGGCCGCGGTGCGCCGCGTGGGGACCGTGCGCACGGACATGGCTCCCGAACAGCGCCGCGACGGTGGTGCGCTCGTGTGGCTCGTGCTCGCCGTCGTGATCGCCGCGGTCGAGTGGTGGAACCTGCGCGGCGTGGACCTCGCGCTCGTGGCGATCCCCGCGTCCTGGGTGCACGCGATCGTGGGCGGGACCTTCGGGTTCATGGCCCTCGTGCTGCCCATCTTCTGCTTCTTCTTCGCGATCCGCGTCTTCCGTCACCCCGAGGCCACGCAGGCCAACAACCGCATCGCGATCGGTCTGCTCGCGCTGTCCGTCGCCGGCGCGGGCACCGCGCACCTGCTGGGCGGCGCGCCCGGTCTGGGTGACGGGTTCGACGCCGTGTGGCGCGCGGGTGGTTTCGTGGGCTTCCTGGCCGCGGACCCGTTGGCGGCCCTGATCACCCGATGGGGCGCGCTCGCGGTGTTCGTGCTGCTCGCGGCGTTGGCCGTGCTCGTCATGACCGCCACGCCCGTGGGGGAGATCGGGCCGCGCTTGCGCGAGCTCTACCGCCGTCTCACGGGCCAGTACGAGCCCCGCGCGACCGACGTCACCGATCCCGCGCACGACCGCTCCTACCTCGATCCCACCCGGCCCACACGCGAGAAGCGCTCCCGGCGCTCCGAGCGACGCAAGCAGCGCCACGAGCTGGAACGCTACGACGGTGACGAGGCGTTCGAGCGCGCTGTCGTGGGCGAGGCCAACCGCCGCGAGGCACGGGACGCGGGATCGACGAGCGTGTTCGACGTCGGCTCGCACGCGGAGCGCTCCGCGCGCCGGGGTTCTGCCGGTGGGTCCTCCTCCGTGCGCGACGCCGCGCAGGCGGCGGGCTCTACCGCGGCGTCCGAGGTCCAGGACACCGACGCGATCCCGAACCCGGAGGCCGCCTTGCGTCCCGGCGAGAAGCGCCCCACCAAGTCCCAGCGCGCCGCCCAGAAATTACGCGAGGAGCAGGGGATCGCGCCCGCGGCGGACACCGCGGCGGCGTCGGACGCGCCCGCCCTCAAGGTGGACGATGACGCCCAGCCGCGCACCCACACGCCCGCGACACCCATCCCGGCCCGCTCCGAGCAGCTCAAGCTGCAGGGCGACGTCGCCTACAGCCTCCCGCCCGTGGCGGACCTCGTGCAGGGCCCGCCCGCCAAGGAACGCTCCGAGGCGAACGACCAGGTGGTCCGGGCGCTCACGAGCGTGCTCGAACAGTTCAAGGTGGACGCCGAGGTCACCGGCTTCTCGCGCGGGCCCACGGTCACGCGCTACGAGATCGAACTGGGCTCCGGGACCAAGGTGGAGCGCGTCACGGCGCTGTCTAAGAACATCGCGTACGCGGTGGCGTCTGCGGACGTGCGGATCCTCTCGCCCATCCCGGGCAAGTCCGCGATCGGCATCGAGATCCCCAACACGGATCGCGAGACCGTGGCGCTGGGGGACGTGCTGCGCTCGCAGAAGGCCCGGGCGTCCGAACACCCCATGATCATGGGCGTGGGCAAGGACGTGGAGGGCGGCTTCGTGCTCGCGAACCTCGCCAAGATGCCGCACATGCTCGTGGCCGGTGCTACCGGTGCGGGTAAGTCCTCGTTCGTGAACTCCATGATCGTCTCGATCCTCATGCGCTCCACCCCGGACGAGGTGCGCCTGGTCATGGTGGACCCCAAGCGTGTGGAACTCACCGCGTACGAGGGCGTGCCGCACCTGATCACCCCGATCATCACCAACCCCAAGAAGGCCGCCGAGGCCCTGCAGTGGGTCGTGCGGGAGATGGACGCGCGCTACGACGACCTCTCCCACTTCGGGTACAAGCACATCGACGACTTCAACAAGGCCGTGCGCAACGGGAAGGTGCAACCCGAACCCGGGTCCAAGCGCACCATCCGCCCCTACCCGTACCTGCTCGTGATCGTGGACGAGCTCGCGGACCTCATGATGGTGGCCCCGCGGGACGTCGAGGACGCGATCGTGCGGATCACCCAGCTCGCGCGTGCCGCAGGCATCCACCTCGTGCTCGCCACGCAGCGGCCCTCAGTGGACGTCGTGACCGGTCTGATCAAGGCCAACGTCCCGTCCCGGATGGCGTTCGCGACGTCCTCGGTCACCGACTCCCGAGTGGTGCTGGACCAGCCCGGGGCGGAAAAGCTAATCGGCCAGGGTGACGCCCTGTTCCTGCCCATGGGCGCGTCCAAGCCCATGCGTGTGCAGGGCGCGTGGGTCTCCGAGTCTGAGATCCACAAGGTCGTGGAGCACGTGAAGTCGCAGATGAGCACGCACTACCGCGACGACGTCGTGCAGGAAGCGCCCAAGAAGACGATCAACGAGGACATCGGGGACGACCTCGACGTCCTGCTGCAGGCCGCCGAGCTGATCATCACCACGCAGTTCGGGTCCACGTCCATGCTCCAGCGCAAGCTGCGCGTGGGTTTCGCGAAGGCCGGGCGGCTCATGGACCTGCTCGAGTCACGCGGCGTGGTCGGGGCGTCCGAGGGGTCCAAGGCACGTGACGTCCTCGTCAAGCCGGATGACCTCGCCGCGACCCTCGCCCTGATCCGCGGCGAGGAACCACCCGCGCAGAGTACACCGGCCGCCGCAGACGGTGCGCTCGCGGCGTCGGCGTCCGGCGAGGACCTCGTGGCGGCGTCGCTGTCGAACGTGGCCCACAACTACCACGACGGGTCCGACCAATCAGAGGATGCATGGGAGTTGACGGGACGATGACGGTTAACGACGGCGCGGCGGCGCCCGGGGCGCCCGCCCCCAACGCCTCCAACTGGAACCTGCCGAATGCCCTGACGGCACTGCGGATCGTGATGGTCCCGTTCTTCGTGTGGTTCCTGGTGGCCGGGGGGACCCACGGCCAGGACTCCATGGGCATGCGCTGGGCCGCCGTGGTCACGTTCGGGCTCGCGATGCTCACGGACAAGCTCGACGGGGACATCGCCCGGGCGCGCAACCTCATCACGAGTTTCGGCAAGATCGCCGATCCCATCGCGGACAAACTGCTCACGGGTGCCGCGTTCGTGGTGCTGTCCATGCTCGGGGAGCTGTGGTGGTGGGTCACGATCGTGATCCTGGTGCGCGAGTGGGGCATCACGCTCATGCGATTCGTGGTGATCCGCTACGGCGTGATGGCCGCGTCCAAGGGCGGCAAGACCAAGACCGTCCTGCAGACCGCGGCGCTGATCGCCCTGCTGCTGCCGCTCACCCCCTTCGTGGGGCAGTGGTGGTTGTGGTTCGCATGGGTGCTCACCGCGCTCGCGTTGCTTGCCACCGTGATCACGGGCATCGACTATGTGATCAAGGCCGTGCAGTTGCGCAACCGGGCCGTGCGCGGGGATGCGGCGTGACAGAGAACCGGCCGGGGTACGACGCCGCGGAGCTCGTGCGCCGCGCCGTCGCTCGCGGGGTCACGGTGGGCACGGCCGAATCTCTCACCGGGGGCGCGCTCGCATCCGCGATCGTGACCGTGGCGGGTGCCTCGGCGTGTTTCGAGGGAGCGGTCGTGAGCTACTCGCACGCCGTCAAGGAACGCGTGCTGGGTGTGTCCCACGAGCTGCTCGAGGAACGCGGCGCGGTGGACCCGCAGGTCGCGGTGGCCATGGCCCGCGGGGCGCGCGAGCGCCTGGGCGTGGACTGGGCCGTGTCCACCACCGGGGTCGCCGGGCCGGAACCGCACGACGGACACCCCGTGGGAACCGTCTTCGTGGGGATCGCGGGTCCGGGTGTGGAGCGGGTGGAGCGTTTGGATCTCAGCGGTGACCGGGCCGAGATCCGGCAAGCCACCGTGGGCCGCGCGCTTGACGCATTGACGACTCAAATCTCATTCCCAGCCAACGCCTAGTGTTTTTAGGCCGCCGAGCGGGAACAATCGAACACGTAAGCCCGTTATGGATATCAGAGGTTGAGCCCGATGGGCTCAAGAGGCCTCGACCACTGCGTCGTCAGCGATGCAGGAGGCCCCGTCAATTCGTACGAGGAGAAGCAATTCACATGACGAAGCAACCCGTGTCTGTCAATGGTGTTGTCCGTTGGAAGGACGTGGGTGTGTCCGATGAAGCTCACGGGAAAACCAATGATGTCAAGGTCGGTGTCCTGCGTCAGGAGATAGGCGAGGTGCTGCGCAACGTCCGCCAGCGTCAGGGCCGGACCCTGCGCGAGGTCTCGCACAGTGCCCGCGTCTCGCTGGGGTACCTGAGCGAGGTGGAGCGAGGACAAAAGGAAGCCTCCTCCGAATTGCTCGCGTCCATCTGTGCGGCACTGGACATCCCCATGTCCCAGATGCTGCGCGAGGTCGCGGATCGTCTCGCCTACGCCGAGGGTACGTTCATCCCTGACACCGTGCCGTCCGAGCTCACGGAGGAGTTCACGCGGGAGATGCGTCAGTTGCGCGGTGGCACCGCCGCCGGCGCGCACTGAGTCAGACCCCGCTCGCTGCGGCCGAGTCGGCCGCGGTCCACCAGACCAACGAACGGACCCGCCCGGTGGGCGGGTCCGTTGCTCGTTGCAGCACCGTGGGGTCCGCACAGCGTGGAGAGTTAGCGGATCTATGCAGCGTCGATACCGAGGAGAAGTCGTTCATGCGAGTCAGTGCGTTCTGGGACCTGATGTCCCACGAATTCGGGGCGGCGTACAGCCGGGTTCTCGCTCGGGATCTCGTTTTAACCGAGTTGGGTGAGCGCACGGCCGCGAAGGCCCTCGAGTCCGGGACGGACCCCAAGACGGTGTGGTTCGCGGTGTGCCGCGCCCAGGAGATCCCCGAGTCCCGGTGGTGGGGTCCGGATCAACCGCCCCGGCGCTGAGTTCGCCGTGGGCGGCGTGCGCCACGCCGTCTTCGAAGGTATATTCGAATGAGCTCACGCGCGCTCCACAACCCGTCCGGTCGCTTATGGCTGTCGGACCCCCTTTGTACCGTGGAACGCGAAGACATCGACAGGGCCGCCCCGGCCCCCGAGAACCGAGGTGAAACATGGCAGCCAAGTCCAAGGGCGCACCGGCACCCTCTCAGGTGGCCGGATCCGATCGTCAGAAGGCACTGGACACCGTCCTGTCCCAGATCGACAAGAACTACGGCAAGGGATCGGTCATGCGGCTGGGGGATCGCCCCGCCAACAAGATCGAGACCATCCCCACCGGTTCCATCGCGCTGGACGTCGCACTGGGTATCGGCGGGTTCCCCCGCGGCCGTGTCGTGGAGATCTACGGCCCGGAATCCTCGGGTAAGACCACCGTGGCCCTGCACGCCGTGGCCAGCGTCCAGAAGGCCGGCGGGATCGCCGCCTTCATCGACGCCGAGCACGCGCTGGACCCGGTCTACGCCGAGAAGCTCGGTGTGGACACGGACAACCTGCTGGTGTCCCAGCCGGACACCGGTGAGCAGGCGCTCGAGATCATGGACATGCTCGTGGGTTCGGGCTCCATCGACATCATCGTGATCGACTCCGTGGCGGCCCTCGTGCCCAAGGCGGAGATCGAGGGCGAAATGGGCGACAGCCACGTGGGTCTGCAAGCCCGGTTGATGTCCCAGGCTCTGCGTAAGATCACGGGTCGGTTGTCCCACACCAACACCACCGCGATCTTCATCAACCAGCTGCGCGAGAAGATCGGCGTGTTCTTCGGCTCCCCGGAGACCACCACGGGTGGTAAGGCGCTGAAGTTCTACGCCTCCGTACGCGTGGACGTCCGCCGGATCGAGACCCTCAAGGACGGTGCGAACCCCGTGGGTAACCGCACCCGCGCCAAGATCGTCAAGAACAAGATGGCCCCGCCCTTCAAGCAGGCCGAGTTCGACATCCTCTACGGTCAGGGCATCTCCATCGAGGGCGGCCTGATCGACATGGGCGTGGAACACGGCATCGTGAAGAAGTCCGGTGCGTGGTTTACCTACGAGGGGGACCAGCTCGGCCAGGGCAAGGAGAACTCGCGCCGCTTCCTCAAGGACAACCCGGAACTCGCCCAGGAGATCGAACGCAAGATCCTGGTCAAGCTCGGGATCAGCGAGGACCCGGACCAGGCCTCCCAGGACACGGACGGGTTCGGCGACGATCCCCAGGACCTGGATCCGGATGCCCCGTTCGCACCGGCCAAGGACGAGACCGAACTTCCGGCATTCTGAGCTGACGCCGTCCCTTCATGACTGAGTCCGAACGCTATGGTTCCCGGCGCCGCCGGGCCTCCGATTCCCATTGGGGCCCGGCGGCGCCGCCCGCGTCCGCGAAGTCATCGGGTGAGGCGGAGGCCGATCCCCGCGAGGTCGCCCGCGCGATCGTCCTGCGCCAGTTGAGCGCATCGGCCAAGTCGCGGCGCCAGCTCGAGGACAAACTCGCGGACCGCAACGTCCCCGAGGACGTCGCCCGGGAGGTGCTCGACCGGTTCGAGGAAGTGAACCTCGTGGACGACCGGGCCTACGCGGGGATGTTCGTCAGGTCCCGCGCCGAGACCCGCCGGTTGTCCCGCTCGGCTCTGCGCCGGGAACTCGCGCAGCGCGGGATCACGGGTGAGATCGCGGACGAGGCCCTTGAACAGCGCTCCGACCACGACGAACTGCGGGACGCCCACGTCCTCGTGCGCAAGAAGTTGCCCGCCTCCGTGGACCCGTCGGACCGCAAGGAACGCGACCGGCTGACCCGCAGGCTCGTGAGCATGCTCGGACGCAAGGGGTATCCGCCGGGACTCGCGTTCGCCGTGGTCAAGGAGGAGCTGGGCGCGCTGGAGTCCTCGGCGGAGGAGTTCGAATCGGAGGAGTCCGCGGGTGAGGAGTTCGCCGGTGACGAGTTCTCCGCAGACGGGTTCCCGGGAGACGGGTCCTCGGGAGATGAGTACGCCGCGGGCGGGTCCACAGTGGGCGGGCGCGATCGGCCGGATCCGGACGGCGCCCACGTATGGGACACGCCTTGATCGGTGCCCCTTTGGCCGTGGGCGGCCGAGTTCCAGCAATTTGACCGCGTCCCTAAAATGATGAGGTGACTCAGATGCCCCATGCCGTGCAGGAACCCGTGATCGCCACCGATGCACCCGCCTACGAAGTGCGCACTCTCGGATGCCAGATGAACGCCCACGACTCCGAGCGCATCACGGGACTGCTCGAGAGCGCCGGATACGTTCCCGCGGTGAACCGTGATCCGGACCTGGTCGTGTTCAACACGTGTGCCGTCCGAGAGAACGCGGACAACAAGCTGTACGGCCAGCTGGGTCAGCTGGCCCCTGTCAAGCGGCGCAACGAACGGTTGCAGATCGCGGTGGGCGGCTGCCTCGCCCAGAAGGACCGCGCCACCATCGTCGATAAGGCCCCGTGGGTGGACGTGGTCTTCGGGACCCACAACATCGGGTCCCTGCCGGTCCTGCTGGAACGCGCCCGGCACAACGAGCAGGCCCAGGTGGAAATCCTGGAAGCCCTCGAGACTTTCCCGTCAGCACTGCCGACCAAGCGGGAACAGGCCTACGCGGGGTGGGTGTCCATCTCGGTGGGGTGCAACAACACGTGCACGTTCTGCATCGTCCCCCAGCTGCGCGGCAAGGAGAAGGACCGCCGTCCCGGGGACATCCTCGCCGAAGTCCAGGCGCTCGTGGACTCCGGTGCGGTGGAAGTGACCCTGCTGGGGCAGAACGTGAACTCGTACGGCGTGGAGTTCGGTGACCGCGGGGCGTTCGCCAAACTGCTGCGCGCCTGCGGGGACATCCAGGGGTTGGAGCGGGTGCGCTTCACGAGTCCGCACCCCGCGGCCTTCACGGACGACGTGATCGATGCCATGGCGGAGACCCCCAACGTGATGCCTCAGTTGCACATGCCGCTGCAGTCCGGTTCGGACCGGATCCTCAAGGACATGCGGCGCTCGTACCGTTCCAAGAAGTTCCTGGGCATCCTGGACCGGGTGCGTGAGCGGATCCCGCACGCCGCGATCACCACCGACATCATCGTGGGCTTCCCAGGGGAGACCGAGCAGGACTTCCAGGACACCCTGGACGTTGTGGAGGCCTCCCGGTTCTCCTCCGCGTTCACCTTCCAGTATTCGGTGCGCCCGGGCACTCCCGCCGGGGAGATGGCGAACCAGGTCCCCGCCCCCGTGGTGCAGGAACGCTTCGAACGGTTGACCGCCCTGCAGGACCGGATCAGCGCGGAGTTGAACCGCGAGCTCGTGGGCGCGCGCACGGAGGTGCTCGTGAGCGCCCAATCGGGCCGTAAATCGGAAGCCACGCACCGACTGAGCGGGCGGGGCCCGGATCAGCGGCTCGTGCACTTCAGTGTCCCGGACGGAGCCGAACACCCGCGCCCGGGTGATTTCGTCACGGTTCCGGTGACCGGGGCCGCCACGTACCACCTGCTCGCGGACCCGCGGGACGCGAACGAGTACAGCGTACGGCGCTCCCGCGGCGGGGACGCGTGGGAGGCCGCCCAGGCGGAATCGTGTGGTGTGCCGTCGTCGTCGGGCAAACCCGCCGCCGTGGGGCTGGGCATGCCGTCGCTGCGGAAGCCCTGAGCGCGGTATGACCCGGGGGACGCAACGCCCGGTCGTGGCGGTCGTGGGGCCCACGGGGACCGGGAAGTCGGACCTCGGGATCGCGATCGCCCAGCGCGTGGGCGGGGAGATCGTCAACGCGGACGCCCTGCAGTTCTACCGGGGCATGGACATCGGGACCGCCAAGCTGCCCCCGGAGGAACGCGGGGGAGTGCCGCACCACCTGCTCGACATCTTGGACCTGCACGAGGAAGCGTCGGTCGCCGCGTTCCAGACTCGCGCTCGCACCGTCATCGCCGAGATCGAGGAACGCGGCAACGTGCCCGTCCTCGTGGGCGGCTCGGGACTGTACGTGCGCGCGGTGCTCGACCACATCGAATTCCCTGGAACCGATCCGCAGCTGCGAGCGCGGGTCGAAGCCGAGCTGCACGAGCACGGGCACGCCCGCATGCTGCAGCGGCTCGCGGACGTGGATCCCGAATCAGCGGCCACGCTCAAGGACGACCGCAGACTGGTCCGGGCGATCGAGGTGCATCGGCTGACCGGACGGCCCTTCACGTCGTTCATGCCCGAGCGCCGGTACGTGCGGCCCACGGTGCAGATCGGTCTCGCCATGGAGCGGGACGTGCTCAACGAGCGGGTGGCCCGCCGCGTGGACACCATGCTCGAGCGGGGGTGGCTGGACGAAGTACGAGCGCTCGCGGCCCGGGGGCTGCGCGAGAGCCCCACCGCCGGGAAGGCCTTGGGGTACCCCCAGTTGCTCGCGGTGCTCGACGGCACGAGTACGCTCGAGCGCGCCCGGGACGAGACCGTGACCGCCACCCGCAGGTTCGTGAAGCGCCAGCGCACGTGGTTCCGGGCGGATCCTCGCGTGCACTGGTTGCGCGCGGACGATCCCGCGGGACCGTCCGCGCTGCCGGAACGGGCAATGGACGTCGTCCGGGCTCAGTATGATGGCGGCGATGACTGACACGACCGAGGGGACGGTAGGCAGCGTGAACTGGCAGGAACTGGCGGGCGTGCGCGTGACCAAGGCGCACGGCACGGGAAACGACTTCGTGGTCTTCACGGACCGGGACGGCACCCTGGACGTCTCACCGGACACGGTCGCGGCGGTGTGCGACCGACACCTCGGGCTGGGCGGTGACGGCCTGATCCGCGCCGTGCGCACCGAGCACGTGGCCGATGCCGGCGAGCTCGCCGAAGCGCACCCGGACGTCGAGTGGTTCATGGACTACCGCAACGGGGACGGTTCCGTGGCGCAGATGTGCGGTAACGGGGTGCGGGTGTTCGTGGACCACCTCGTGCGCGAGGGGCTCGTGAGCCTCCCGCGCGGTTCTCAACTGCGTATCGGCACGCGCGCGGGGATGCGCACCGTGGCGCGTACGTCCGACGGCTACGCCGTGGACATGGGTCCGTGGAGCTTCGAGGATGGGGATGCCGCGCGCGAGCGCGGTTCGGATTGCCTCGTGAATGCGGAGGGCCTCACGGTCCCCCGCCCGGGGGTGTCGATCAGCATGGGCAATCCCCACACGGTCGTGGCCCTGTCCGAGGGCGAGAAGTTGGACGGGCTGGACCTACACACCGCGCCCGTCGTGGAACCCACCCCTCCCGAGGGGACCAACGTGGAGTTCGTGGTGCCCTTGGACGACGGCGATTCCGAGTTCGGTCGCCTCGAGATGCGCGTCCATGAACGGGGTGTCGGCGAGACGTACTCGTGCGGCACGGGCGCGTGCGCGGCCGCGGCGGCCACCCGGTTCTGGGGCGGTCCCGACTCCCCGGACCGCTGGTTCGTGCGCGTCCCCGGGGGCGTGCTGTCCGTGACGTTCGTGCCCGCCCCGGACGGCACCGAGCATGTTGTCCTCACGGGTCCGGTGCGCGTGGTGGCCACCGCCGAACTTGTCTGAGTCGGTCGCGTTCGTGCCGTGGTGGGCTGAGTCGGGAGGGCCTCGCCGCGCGGCCCTGTTGCATCCATCGTCCGACGACGACGCTGCGCGCCGACTCCCAGCCCGACTCCCCTGATACCGGTTCCCGACCCAACGCCCGGGGGTGTGGCTTCCAACGCCGTACACGCAACCCCGGTTCCCGGCCCGGCATGCGTGCCTCCGCGCGCCTCAGGCGCGCTGGACAGTGATGACGCGGAAGCCCTTGTCGGTTGCGGCCCGGTCCACGCAATACCCCTCACCCAGGGTGGCCGCGAGCCAGCGCTGCAGTGAGTCCCCACCCAGGTTCTTCTGTACCACGAGCCACGCCGTACCACCGGGCGCGAGGCGGGGGAGCCACATCATGAGGATGTCGTGCAGTTCCTGCTTCCCCACGCGGATCGGCGGGTTGGACCAGATGGTGTCGAACGTACGATCCGCGGGTACGTCTTCGGGCCGATGGGTCTCCACGCCCGTGAGACCCAGCTCCCGCGCGTTCGCCGCAGTCAGCCGCAGGCTGCGTTCGTTGATGTCCACCGCGGTGACCGTGGCACTCGGTGCAGCGAGCGCGAGGGCCAGGGTGATCGGCCCCCACCCGCACCCGATGTCGAGCAGGTTCCGCCCGTGCGGATCGGGCACGTTGCGCAGCAGCGCGGCGGTTCCCTTGTCCAGGTCCGAGGGGGAGAAGACCCCCGCTGCCGTCCCCACGTCCACGGTGCGGCCCCGCAGCTCCACGGTGATCCGCCGCGGTTTCTCCGCGACGGACGGGTCGGACACGAAGTAATGCTGGGCGGGATTCTCGGGGGCCATGGCTCCACATGCTAGTGCCCCCGCCCGTCGTGTCAGTGCCCGGCGCTAGACTTGGTCAACCGTCTCCAGCCACAGATCAAGGAAATATGACGCAATCTCACCAGCACCAGAATCCCGCTCCGAAGCAGCCCGGACACTCCGCGGAACTGACCGGACCGGAACTGGAGGACGTCGTCTCGCGTGTCCTGGCCCGTGCGCGCACACGCTCCGAACCCACCCACGTCCACGACGCCGGTCAGGACGTCTTCGACGATGAACGGGGCGTCCACGGCGCCCGCGACCACGCCGCGTCATACGCCGCGGGCGGCGGACACGATCACCTGGGCCGCGCCCGTGAGCTCGCGGACGAGGACCACGTCCACGTCGAATCCGACGGCGATCAGCAGGACCTCGCCGAACGTCACGCGCTGCGCCGTGTCGCCGGACTGTCCACCGAGCTCGAGGACGTCACCGAGGTCGAGTACCGGCAGCTGCGGCTCGAGCGCGTCGTCTTGGCGGGTCTGTTCTCGAGCGGGACCCTGGCCGATGCGGAGAACTCGCTGCGTGAGCTCGCGGCGCTCGCGGAGACCGCCGGTTCCGAGGTCATGGACGGTCTGCTGCAGCGGCGCGTGACCCCGGACCCCGGCACGTACCTCGGCTCGGGCAAGGCCCTGGAACTCAAGGACGTGGTGGCCGCGACCGGTGCGGACACCGTCATCGTGGATGCCGAGCTCGCGCCGTCGCAGCGTCGTGCTCTCGAGGACGTCGTGAAGGTCAAGGTCATCGACCGCACGGGCCTCATCCTGGACATCTTCGCCCAGCACGCCAAGTCCAAGGAGGGCAAGGCGCAGGTGGAGCTGGCGCAGCTCGAATACATGCTCCCGCGTCTGCGTGGTTGGGGTGAGTCGCTGTCCCGGCAGGCCGGTGGCCGTGCGGCCTCGGGTGAGGGCATCGGTAGCCGTGGTCCCGGTGAGACCAAGATCGAACTGGACCGGCGCCGGATCCGCCAGCGCATGGCCAAGTTGCGTCGGGAGATCGCGGCCATGAAGCCGGCGCGTGAGACCAAGCGACTCAACCGCAAGCGTCATTCCGTGCCCTCGGTCGCGATCGCGGGGTACACCAACGCGGGTAAGTCGTCCCTGCTCAACCGGTTGACGGATGCCGGGGTCCTCGTGGAGAACGCGCTGTTCGCCACGCTGGATCCCACGGTGCGCAAGGCCGAGACCCCGGACGGGATCGGCTACACGCTCGCGGACACCGTGGGCTTCGTGCGCTCGCTGCCCACCCAGTTGGTCGAGGCCTTCCGCTCCACCCTGGAAGAGGTCGCGGACGCGGACGTCATCGTGCACGTAGTGGATGCCTCCCACCCGGATCCGGAGGGTCAGCTCAAGGCCGTGCGGGACGTCCTCACGGACGTGGGGGCCAATGACATCCCGGAGATCGTGGCCCTGAACAAGGCCGACATCGCGGATCCCGTGGTGCTGGGTCGTTTGCGCAATCACGAGCACCCGTCGGTGGCCGTGTCGGCGCGCACGGGAGAGGGCATCGAGGAATTGCAGCGGTTGATCTCCTCCGCTATTCCGCGCCCAGACCACAACATGGAACTGCTCGTGCCCTACGTTCACGGCGAGGTGGTCTCCCGGCTGCACGCCCAGGACGCCGAGATCCTGCGCACGGAACACACTCCCGAGGGCACGCGGTTGCGTGTGCGCGTTCGCGAGGAACTCGTGGGCGAACTCGCGCCCTACCGCGTGGCGGAGCCCGGGAGCCCGGCCGCCTCGCCCACCGCGGAGGATCCCGCCGGAGCATGAGCGAATCGTTCGTCGACGAAGCGGGGCACGACCTCTCGGACGTCCGCCCCGAAACGCTGCCCGGCGCGGTGGACACGCTCGAGCTCCTCGACTCCGCCGTGACCGCGCTGGGCGGGCAGCGTCGGGAGGGACAGCGGTTCATGGCGGCCAAGGTCGCCGAGGCCCTCGAGACCGGCCGGCATCTGTTGGTCCAGGCAGGGACCGGTACGGGTAAGTCGCTCGCATACCTCGTCCCGGCCCTGCGCCACGCCCGCACCGCGGACAAGCCCGTGGTCGTGGCCACGGCCACGCTGGCCCTGCAGTCCCAGATCACGGGCCGGGACGTCCCCCGCTTGCTCGACGCGCTCGAGGACGAACTGGACGACCGCCCCGTCGTCGCGCTGCTCAAGGGCCGCTCCAACTACGCGTGCCTGCACAAGGTCGAGGGCGGCTACCCGGACGACGACGGCGCCCTGTTCGACGTCCCCGGTTCGGGACCCGCCGCAGGGGGCGCGGATCGCCCCCTCGGTGGCTTGGCCCAGCAGGTGCTGCGGTTGCGGGAATGGGTCGAGACCACCGAGACCGGGGACCGGGACGACGTCCAGCCGGGTGTCACGGACGCCGCGTGGCGGCAGGTCTCCGTGACCGCCAAGGAGTGCCTGGGGCGCAAGTGCCCCCTCGTGGAGGAGTGCTTCGCCGAGCGCGCCCGGGCCGAGGCCGGCGAGGCGGACGTGGTGATCACCAACCACGCGCTGCTCGCGATCAACGCGTTCGAGGGGCTCGCGGTCCTGCCCGAGCACGACGTCGTGATCGTTGACGAGGCCCATGAGCTGCGGGACCGGGTCACGGGTGCCGTGACCGCGTCGCTGTCCGCCGCCGCGGTACGAGCGGCGGCCACGGCCGTGCGCAAGCACACCGCGGCGTCGAGCGATGCACTCGAGAAGGCCGCGCAGGCCTTCGATCTCGCCTTCGACCCCGACCCGTCCGGACTGTTGCCGCGAGGCTTCACCGAGGAGCAGGTCTACGCGGTCGGTGGCGTTCAGGATGCCGCGCGCACGGGGCTCAGTGACACCAAGGGCGATTCCAAGGGCGAGGACGCGGCACGTCACGCGGCCCGCTCACGGTTGTCCGAGCTGCTGGACACCGCCGAGCGCATGCTGTCGGCGGACACCGCCCATGACGTCCTGTGGATCTCCCGCGTGGGTCGCTGGTCGCCCACCGAGGGATACGTGGGAGCGTTCGAAGGGGAACCGGCGACCCTGAACATCGCGCCGCTCAGCGTCGCGGGGCCCCTGCGGGAGGGGTTGTTCGACGGGCGCACGGTCGTGCTGACCTCGGCGACCCTGGCCGTGGGGTCATCGTTCTCGTCCACGGCCGGGGCTCTCGGCCTGCAGGGCCCGGGGTCCCCCGCGTGGCGGGGCGTGGACGTGGGCAGCCCCTTCGACTACCGCCGCCAAGGCATCCTCTACGTGGCCAAGCACCTCGCGAAACCCGGCCGTGGCGTCTCGGAGGAGCAACTCGAGGAACTGCTCGGGCTGCTCGAGGCCTCGGGCGGCGGCGCGCTCGGTCTGTTCTCGTCCCGCCGGGCCGCGGAGGACGCGGCGGAGGCGCTGCGCGATCGTACAGAGCTGCCCATCCTGTGCCAGGGGGACGCCTCCCTGCCGTCCCTGGTCAAGGAGTTCACCGACGATCCCTCAGCGAGCCTGTTCGGAACCATGAGCCTGTGGCAGGGAGTGGACGTGCCGGGGCAATCGTGCCGACTGGTCGTGATCGACCGGATCCCGTTCCCGCGCCCGGACGATCCCCTGGGCACCGCCCGCACACGCGCGGCCGAACGGGCAGGCGGCAACGGGTTCATGTCGGTCTCGGCCACCCACGCCGCGGTGCGCCTGGCGCAGGGCGCCGGCCGACTGATCCGTGCGAGCGGGGACAAGGGCGTCGTCGCCGTGCTGGACTCGCGGCTCGCCACGGCGCGCTACGGGTCCTTCCTGGCCCGGTCCCTCCCGCCGCTGTGGCCCACCACGGACCGCTCGACCGTTCTCGGGGCGTTAGAGCGATTGGCGCGCTCCTGAGCGTTCGACGTCGCTGTGCTCACGTCCGTGGTGCCGTCTAGGGAGACGCGCGTTGAGTGCCTCCGTGCGCTCCCCGCCGGATCATGCGCGGGTCGGCGTACGGTATTACGGCGCGCGCCGCAGCCCTGTGAGCGCGGGCCCGTGGTCCGGAGCGCGAGCACGGGCGGTTCCGAGGCGGTGCACGCCGCCGGGTCCCGCGTGACGCGACGCGCGGTTCCCGGAACCGTTCGGAGGGCGAGCTACAGGGAGCGGAAGACCGAGACGACCTTTCCCATCACGGTCGCGTGATCACCCAGGATGGGTTCGTAGCGGGTGTTCTGGGGCAGCAGCCACGTGTGGCCGTCGCGCTGGCGGAAGGTCTTGACGGTCGCTTCGTCGTCCAGCAGGGCAGCCACGACGTCCCCGTTCTGCGCGGAGTTCTGTTGGCGCACCACGACCCAGTCGCCGTCGCAGATGGCAGCGTCGATCATGGAGTCCCCGGAGACCTTGAGCATGAACAACTGGCCGTGACCCACGAACTGCCGTGGCAGGGAGTAGACCTCCTCGACCGATTGTTCGGCGGTGATGGGACCACCGGCGGCGATGCGCCCCACGAGCGGTACGGGGACCATGGCGTCGTCGTCGTCCGCGGCGGGCAGGTCGCCCATGGTGTGCACCGCGGGGGACGCGGCGCCCGATGCGCGGGTCGCCAAGGACTCCACGGAACCCGCGGGCTCGTCGGCCGGCCCCAGGTGGCGGTCGAGTTCCTCCGCGCTCAACGGGCGCAGGACCTCCATGGCGCGGGGTCGGCGCGGATCCCGGCGCAGGTAGCCCCACTTCTCGAGCTGGCCGAGCTGATGGGTCACGCTGGACAGGGACGCCAGACCCACGGTGTCACCGATCTCACGCATGGACGGCGGGTAGCCGCGCGTGGTGATGCAGCGCTGCACGGCACCGAGAATCCGTGCTTGTCGAGGGGTGAGCGTGCGCGGGCGTCGGTCGGACGCCTGCTGATTCGGGGAAGAAGTGCTCACGTGCGGGGTCCTTTCACCGTCCACGCTGTGCACACCCTGCGGTGGGCCGCGGAGGCCGCTTATGCGTGTCGGAGACGTGGGGTCAACTAACTCCTGTGTGACCTCGAGCTTAACCCGCGCGCGTCCCCGGGTTCAAATATGTGTTCGAAAAGGTCCTCGACAGCATTCGTACACCCGTGCTAGAACTGTGGGTAGAGATTCGAAAATGTGTTCTAAATACGCTTCGCGTTCGAACACCGCCACCTTCGGGTGGATCCGGTCAGATCACCAGGAGGTAGCCATGACCGCTCTCACCTTGTCGCGATCCGTTCGTTCCGCCACGGCTGCGTCCTCCGCCGCCGTGCGCGCTCGTACGTCGGCCCGTGCCGCGTCCGTCCAGGCCGCCCCGCGCGCCGCTCATTCGCCGCTGCAGCTCACCCGCCGCGGCCGGTTCTTCCTGATCGGACTGCCCTTCGTCACGGGAGCGGCGGCCCTGTTGGTAGTCGCCGCCGTCTTCCTGCTGCCGCCCACGGTCAAGGCATCCACGGAACCGGCGGGGGCGCCCGTGACCCACGGTGTCACGGTGCAGGCGGACCAGACCCTGTGGGAGATCGCCGCCGTCGCGGACCCGCAGCGGGATACCCGAGAGGTCATGAACGACATCGCCGAGCTCAACGGTCTGACGTCCTCCACCCTGCGCACCGGTCAGGTCCTGGAGGTCCCGTCCCGCTGACGGTGACCCGTCGGTGACGTGATCCGTCGGTGCCAAGTGAGCGACTCCTGGTGCGCCGACAAGCTCCGGGCGGTGTCACGACTGGTCCGGGAATCGACACACCGTGAGACGTCGTGTGACCGGATATGCACTGAGTCCATAGACTGGTCTGGTGAATTCTCGTGATGATTCCCTCGAAGCCCTTCCGCTGCGCGACGACCTGCGGGGCCTGTCTCCCTACGGTGCTCCCCAGCTGGAAGTCCGTGTCGCACTGAACACTAACGAGAACACCCATCCGGTTCCCGAGCCCGTGGTTCGGGCCGTCACGCGGCGCGTCACCGATACCGCGGCGTCCCTGAACCGCTACCCGGACCGGGACTTCACCAATCTGCGGACCGCCCTAGCGTCCTATCTGGGTCACGAGCTGACCGAGGACAATCTGTGGGCCGCCAACGGGTCCAACGAGATCCTGCAGCAGATCCTGCAGGCCTTCGGTGGGCCGGAGCGCTCCGTGTTGAGCTTCGTCCCCACGTACTCGATGTACCCGTTGCTCGCCCTCGGGACCGGAACGCGGTTCATCGCGGGGGAGCGCGCCGCGGACTTCTCCCTGTCCGCGGAGTCGGCGGCACGCCAGGTGGGCGAGCACGCCCCAAACATCGTGTTCCTGTGCTCGCCCAACAACCCCACCGGGACCGCGCTCGGACTGGACGTCGTCGAGGCCGTGTACGAGGCGGGGGAGGACCGCAACACCATCGTCGTCGTGGACGAGGCCTACGCCGAGTTCGCGCGCTTCGGAACCCCCTCGGCGCTAACCCTGCTTCCCGGCCGTCCCCGGCTCATCGTCACGCGCACCATGAGCAAGGCGTTCGCGTTAGCGGGTGCACGGCTCGGGTACTTCGCCGCGGACCGCTCCGTCGCGGACGCTATCCGCCTCGTGCGCTTGCCGTATCACCTGTCCTCAGTGACCCAGGCGACCGCACTGGCCGCACTCGAACACCACGAGACACTGCTCGGCACGGTCGAGGACATCAAGCTGCAGCGCGACCGGATCGTGGACGAGCTCAAGCGACTGGGCCTGACCCCCGCCGAATCCGATTCCAACTTCGTGTTCTTCGAGTGCGGCGGGGACGCCCACGCCATGTGGCAGGGTCTGCTCGACCAGGGCGTCCTCGTGCGGGACGTGGGGATCCCCGGCCACCTACGGGTCACCGCCGGGACGGAAGCGGAGACCACCGCGTTCCTCGAGGCCGTGGAGTCCTACCTCGCCCGGTCCTGAGCCGGACCGTCCGGGCCAATATTCTGAGCCGGCCCGGCTCGTCTCGAACCGTGGGACCGGTCGGGCCGCGGCCCCATGGTTCCACCCCAGCCATCTAGACTGGACCCGCCCGCCGAGCCGTCGCCGGGCGCCGTCCCCGAGGAGATGTCGTCTTTCATGAGCGCAGTCGAGAACCACCGCACCGCCACGGTGGAACGTGTGACCAGTGAATCCACCGTGCGCGTGAGCCTGGACCTGGACGGGACGGGTACGTCCTCGATCGAGACCACGGTGCCGTTCTACAACCACATGCTCACGGCACTGTCCAAGCACTCCCTGATCGACCTGGACATCCAGGCCCACGGGGACACGGACATCGACGTCCACCACACGGTCGAGGACACAGCGATCGTCCTGGGTGATGCGCTGCGCCAGGGACTCGGGGACAAGCGGGGGATCCGCCGTTTCGGGCAGGCCACCGTGCCGCTCGACGAGGCACTCGCGTCCGCCGTGGTGGACGTGTCCGGGCGGCCCTACGTGGTGCACACGGGTGAACCGGAGGGCCAGCAATACCACTTGATCGGTGGTCACTTCACCGGGTCGATGACCCGCCACGTCTTCGAGTCCCTGGCCTACCACGCCCAGTTGTGCCTGCACGTGGAAGTGATCCGCGGCCGCGATCCGCACCACATTGCCGAGGCCCAGTTCAAGGCGCTTGCGCGGGCGTTACGCGAAGCCGTGGAGCCCGACGCCCGCATGGCCGGCGTGGTCCCGTCCACCAAGGGCGCACTGTGAACGGGGCGGAGCAGAACATGACGGAGGCGCCGAGCGTTGTCGTCCTGGACTACGGCGCGGGCAATGTGCGATCTGCCGTGCGCGCCCTCGAGGAGGCCGGCGCGCGGGTGGTGCTGAGCGCCGATCCGCGCGACGTCATGGACGCGGACGGTCTCGTGGTCCCGGGCGTGGGCGCCTTCGCGGCCGTCATGGAGGGATTGCGCGCGGTGGACGCCCCGCGGCTCATCGATCGCCGGTTGAGCGGTGGCCGTCCGGTGCTGGGGATCTGCGTGGGCCTACAGGTCATGTTCGACCGCGGCGTGGAACACGGTCACGAGTCCGAGGGACTGGCACAGTGGCCCGGGACCGTGGAACGCCTCGACGCTCCGGTGGTCCCGCACATGGGCTGGAATGAGGTGCGCCCGCCGGAGGGCTCGGTACTGTTCCGCGGCATCGAGGGCGAGCGGTTCTACTTTGTGCACTCCTACGGGGTGCGGGAGTGGGAATTCGACCAGAGCATTGAGCACATGGCGCCCCCGGGCGTCACCTGGTCCGAGCACGGGGCGCCCTTCGTGGCCGCCGTGGAGAACGGTCCGTTGAGCGCCACGCAGTTCCACCCCGAGAAGTCCTCCGCGGCGGGGATCGCCCTGCTGCGCAACTGGCTGTCCACGCTGCCGCGCACCGGACGCATGGCCGGGCGCATCCCCGCACCGGGTTCGGGGGTCCCGGCATGACCGCATCGGTGCTGCTGCTCGTGGCGGGGGCGTTCTTCGTGGGCGGGGCGATCTCCTTCCATCAGCAGCGCAAGCCGCTGTGGAGCGTGGTGTTGCTCGCGTTTGTGGCCCTCGTGTTGATCGGCTACGGGGGCTACTCGTGGTTCACGAGCGTGTGAACCGGGCGTAGTGCCGTCGTCAACGGGTACGGGGCGCGCGCCGCACCGCGACAATCCAATCAACCACCGGACCACCACGGCGCCCGCGGGCGCCACGTGAGGAGAGACATGACCGAGACCACCGAACGCCGTTTGGAACTGCTGCCCGCGGTGGACGTGCAAGGGGGCCAGGCCGTGCGCCTGGTCCAGGGGGAGGCCGGCTCCGAGACCGGCTACGGCGATCCGCTCGAGGCCGCCCTCGCGTGGCAGGACGCGGGCGCCGAATGGTTGCATCTCGTGGACCTCGATGCCGCGTTCGGTCGCGGTGACAATATCGACGTCCTGCGCCGGGTCGCCGCGCACCTCGACCTCAAGATCGAGATGTCCGGCGGGATCCGGGACGACGAGTCCCTCGAGCGCGTCCTGTCCCTGGACCCCGCGCGCATTAACCTGGGCACGGCGGCGCTCGAGAATCCCGAGTGGACGCATCGCGTAATCGCCGAGCACGGGGACAGGATCGCCGTGGGTTTGGACGTGCGCGGCACCACGCTCGCCGCGCGCGGCTGGACCAAGGACGGCGGCGACCTGTGGGAGGTGCTGGAGCGCCTCGAGGCCGACGGCTGCGCGCGGTACGTGGTCACCGACGTGACCAAGGACGGCACGCTGCGCGGGCCCAACACCGAGCTGCTGGCCGAGGTCGCCCGCCGCACGGACAAGCCCGTGGTGGCCTCGGGCGGGATTTCGTCCCTCGAGGACCTCGCCGCGCTGCGCGAGCTCGTCCCCGCCGGCATCGAGGGCGCGATCGTGGGCAAGGCACTCTACGCCGGCAAGTTCACGCTTGCGCAGGCCCTGGACGTCGCCGGTCGCCCGAGTGCCTGAGCACCGCGCGGATCGCGGGCCCGGACGCGAAGCGCACCCGCCCTCCGGGCGCGGTGATCACGACGTTTCCGGCCCCAGCGCACGCGTTTCCGGGGCCGACGGCGCTCGCATCCTTCCCGCGCACATCGCCGCTCAGCTGCGCTCGGCCGGTGGCCCCACAGACACCGGCGGTCAGTCGTGGGAGGGTCGCAATTTGGGGGAGGGTACGAGCCACACCCACCAGTTTCCCGACGACCCCGGCACCGCGGACCCGAGTGTCGCCTGCGCACTTGACGCATGGCGCGCGGGGACAGTGGGCGAGGAGGAGGTCGTGGCCGCGCTCGCCGGGATCCGGGTGTTCGTGCCCATCGTGGCGCAGGTGTCCCAGTCCCACATCACCGAGGACGGTCTGGTCTCCGACAAGGAAGCGGACATGGCCCTCGTGAGCTTGCAGGCCGCCGACGGCCGCAAGGCCCTGCCGGTGTTCACGTCCACCAATGCACTGACCGCATGGAACTCCCGGGCCCGACCGGTCGCCGCGGACATCCGCCGCGCCGCGCTGTCCGCGGTGCAAGACGGCTCCGCGCTGCTTGTCGTGGATCCGGGGACGGATCCGGCCTTCGTGGTCCGGCGCCCCGCCCTGTGGGCCGTGGCGCAGGGACACGAGTGGACGCCGTCGTACCGGAATGTCGCGGTGGACGACGCCGTCACGCGCGCGGCACTCGGGCGCTCGGAGATCGTGGCGGCGCTCGCCGGACCGGGTCGCGGTGTGAATGCCGCGCGGTCCGGCGGCGCCGCGTTACGCGGTGGGGGCGAGGGCCCGGAGCTCACGGTCACCCTGCAGCTGCGGGTGGGGCTGTCCGCCGACGAGGTGCAGGCAGCAGTGGGGCATTACCAGCAGCAGCTCGCGGCCCAGCCCGTCATGGCGGAGGCGGTGGATTCGATCGAGGTCCGGCTCACCGCGTGAGGTCACTGCATGAGATCACAGCGTGACGTCGCCGTCTGACGTCACCAAGAGGAACGCGGCGCACGACCACCGGTCGCGCGCCGCGTTCCTTAAAAGGACTTCAACGGGATCGACGCTCAGCCGTAGACCGGGCCCGTGAACTTCTCGCCGGGTCCCGCGCCGGGGGCGTCGGGGAACGGGGAAGCCTCGCGGAACGCGAGCTGGAGGGACTTGAGGCCGTCGCGTAACGGGCCCGCGTGCTGGGAGCCGATCTCGGAAGCGGCCGCGGTGATCAGACCTGCCAGGGCGATGATGAGCTTGCGCGCCTCGTCCAGGTCCTTGAGTTCCTCGGCGTTCTCCTCGGCGGCCAGACCGCACTTCACGGCGGCGGCGCTCATCAGGTGAACGGCGGCGGTCGTGATGACCTCGACCGCGGGGACCTCGGCGATGTCACGCATCTGGTTGTTCACCTCGGCGAGGGTCTCGTCTGACAGTGCATCGGGATCGGAGGCGCCGTGGTCGTGGGCGGTGTCGTGACCGTGGGCGGGACCCTGGGACGATGCGGTGTCGGTGAATTCGAAGCGCTCGGAGCGCGGCTGCTCGGACATGGGACCACTGTAGAACAGCGACCTCGCCCGGCGTGGGGCCGTCCCTCGACTGGCCCCGACGCCCCCGCATGCGTTATATTGGTGGGCAGTGTGCAAGCGGAGATGACTCCCACCCGCCGCCGCCCGCCGAGTGACGCGATTACACGGCACAAGGTGCCCGGGTTCGTGACCGAACGACCACGCCGTTTTCATGACGGTCGTGTCATCTCGGTCTCTGTGTGGTTCTCACCTCCGCTCGCGCGTGCCGCAGCGGAGGTTTTTCGTTGTGGTCCAGGACCCAACCACGGGGAAACCCACGAACTCAGGAGCTTGGCATTAGCGATCCACGTATCAATGACAGAATCCGTGTCCCGGAAGTCCGCTTGGTCGGACCTGGCGGCGAGCAGGTCGGCATCGTTCGCGTTCAGGACGCGCTGCGGCTGGCCCGAGAATCGGATCTCGATCTGGTCGAGGTCGCACCCAACGCCAAGCCCCCCGTGGCCAAGCTCATGGACTTCGGCAAGTACAAGTACGAAGCTGCGGTCAAGGCTCGTGAGGCGCGCAAGAACCAGGCCAACACGGTGCTCAAGGAAGTGCGTTTCCGGTTGAAGATCGACACGCACGACTACGAGACCAAGGTGGGTCACGCCAAGCGCTTCCTCTCCGCGGGGGACAAGGTCAAGGCCATGATCCAGTTCCGCGGTCGTGAGCAGCAGCGCCCCGCGATGGGTGTGCGCCTGCTCGAGCGGCTCGCGGAAGACGTCGCCGAGGTCGGTGTCGTGGAGACCGCGCCCCGCGTGGACGGTCGCAACATGGTCATGGTCATCGGTCCGCTCAAGAACAAGGCGGAGGCTCGCGCTGAGGCCCGCAAGCAGAAGCAGCGGGAGACGTCGCAGTACGAGAACCAGCGCAAGCAGCGGGTGGACACCTCTACTGCCGAGTCCGTGACCCAGTCCATCGGGGACGCGTTCCCGGCAGAACTGCGTCAGGCGGCCACCGTGCAGGCGGAGAGCTCGCAGAGCGCTCCGATCGCGGCGGAGGACAAGGTCCAGGAGACCGTGGCGCCGGCGTCCGGTACCGAAGCCACCCAGGCTCCGGCGCAGCCCGAGGCTTCTGCACAGCAGGCCACCGCGGACGCCAAGGTCGCAGCGGCCAAGCCGGCGGCGGCGCAGGCGGGTACCGCATCGGCGTCGTCACCCAAGCCCGCAGCGAGCCCCAAGCCCGCTGCAAGCGCGAAGCCGAGTGCGAAGCCCGCACCCGCCACGCCGAGCGCGGCGGCCAAGCCCGCGGCGCCGAAGCCTGGGGCTCCCAAGCCCGGGCCCGCCAAGAAGTAATCGCGGCACAGGAATTGACAGCGTTGGGCGTGTGATCGCCCGACACCAGCGTGGTCGCGGCCGTGTGCCGCGACCCACCGGTGTGCCCCACCGGTCGATGTAAAAGGAGACGGTCACCATGCCGAAGATGAAGACCCACAGCGGTGCCAAGAAGCGTTTCAAGCTCACCGGTTCGGGCAAGGTCAAGCGCCAGCAGGCCAACCGCCGCCACTACCTGGAACACAAGTCCTCGCGTCTGACCCGCCGTCTCGCGGGCGACCAGATCGTCTCCACCCCGGGTGAGGCCAAGGCCATCAAGCGGATGCTGGCCAAGTAGGCCCTTCCTCTTCCATTTCGTCAGCGCCGCGTTTGCGCGGCGGGTAGTCATGTTCCGGCAGGGGTCGGAACCGAATCGTTAGGAGTACGCACGTGGCACGTGTGAAGCGGGCGGTCAATGCCCACAAGAAGCGTCGTGAAGTTCTGGAGAAGGCCTCGGGCTACCGCGGTCAGCGGTCCCGGTTGTACCGCAAGGCCAAGGAGCAGATGCTCCACTCGTACACCTACTCCTACAACGACCGTCGCAAGAAGAAGGGCGACTTCCGTCGGCTGTGGATCCAGCGCATCAACGCCGCCGCCCGCGCGAATGGTCTGACCTACAACCGCTTCATCCAGGGCCTGAAGGCCGCTGAGGTCGAGGTGGACCGTCGCATGCTGGCCGAGCTGGCCGTGAGCGACGAGAACGCGTTCGCGACTCTGGTCCGCGTGGCCAAGGACGCCCTGCCGGAGGACACCTCCGCGCCCCGCACCGCCGCCTGAGTGCCGCTGTGACGTTCGTCGAGCGCCTGGAAGACCGGTTGCTGTCCAACCCCCGAGCCGATCGGGTCAAGGACGTGGCCGCGTTGACCAGGCGCTCGATGCGTTCCAAGCGCGGATTGTTCCGCGCCGAGGGCCCGCAGAACGTGCGCGAGGCGGTCCGTCTCGCGCTCGCGGATCTCCCCGCTCCCGGGCTGCCGCGGCTCGACGCCGTGTACGTGACCCTGCAGGAACTCGACCGGCACCCGGGGATCGCTGCGGATCTTGCCGCGGTCGCCGACCGCGGTGACGTGTTCGTCCGGGCGGTCACCCCGGAGGTACTCGCGGCCATGACCGATGCGGTCACGCCGCAGGGGATGCTGGCGGTGTGCCGCTTCCCTTCCTCTGCTTTGGACGCGTCTGAGGCGTCGGGCTCCTCTGACGACGTCGCTCGCGCCCTCGGTGCCGCACGCCTGGTGGGCATGCTGGTCCGGGTGCAGGACCCGGGTAACGCCGGCACCGTGATCCGTACCGCGGACGCCGCCGGCGCAGATGCCGTGCTGTGCACTCCCGGCACCGTGGACCCGTTCAACCCGAAATCCGTGCGCTCCTCTGCGGGGTCGCTGTTCCACGTCCCGGTGTTCACGGGCATGGAACTCGCCGCGGTCGTCGCGGCGGCTCGTGAGCACGGCATGGGTGTGCTCGCCGCGGACGGTTATGCCTCCATGACGGTCTCCGAGCTGGCCGACGCCGCGATGCTGCGCGCCGCGGGCATTTCTTCGGGGGACGTGGCGTATCCCCTCGAGCAGCCCACCGCGTGGCTGTTCGGTAATGAGGCGCAGGGACTGTCGGAAGCGGAGGTCGCGGCCGCGGATCTGTCTGTGGCGGTGCCGCTGTACGGGGCCGCCGAATCGCTCAACGTGGCCACCGCCGCGACCGTGTGTCTGTATGCATCGGCGCAAGCCCAGCGCCGGATTTTCGATCGCTGACGCTTCTCTCTCCGCGCTGTCCGAATTGTCGGTGACACACTGAACACCATGACTTCCGATCTCCCCGCGCGCTTCCGGACCCAGGTGGTCGGGGTGGCCCTGCTCGACGACGCACATCACCCCACCGCGTTCCTCGCCGCCCAGCGCGCCTACCCCGAGACATTGCGCGGGCTGTGGGAGTTCCCGGGCGGCAAGCAGGAACCGGAGGAGAGCGCCGAGGACGCACTCGTGCGCGAATGCGCGGAGGAGCTGTCGGTGCGGGTGGAGCTTCTGGCTGAAATCTCAGGCCCCCATGCTCAGGGATGGCCACTGTCCGAGAAGGCCGCGATGCGAGTGTGGACCGGAACCACTGCGGATACACCCGTGGTGGGCACCGATCACCTGGCCGTGCGGTGGGTTCCGTCGAGCGACCCCGACGCCGTACTGGCCTTGCCGTGGATCCCGGCGGACCTTCCGATCGTGCGGGCATTGCTGGGACAGCTCGCCCCATGACCCCGCCGGGTCAGCGGACGCCATGGGTCCTCCACTAGACTGACCCTGCCCGCACCGGCCACGCTGCGGGCATTTGCACGAAAAGCGGCTCACCCACCGGGGGAGCGAGCTCGTGAGAACACCGTCCGCCAGTAGGAACGCGAGAAACCATGTCCGAGACCACACCGTCCGCCGCGGTGGACCCCACCGACGAGGCCGGGGTGACGGCCGCCCTCGAGCACGCACTGCGTGAGATCGAGGCCGCCGCCGACCTCTCCGAGCTGAAGACCGTTCGCCTGGCCCACACGGGGGAGAAATCCCCGCTGGCGCTGGCCAACCGTGCGATCGGTGGGCTGGACAAGGCCGCCAAGGCCACCGCGGGCAAGCTGGTGGGGCAGGCCCGCGGACGCGTGAACAAGGCGCTCGCGGCACGCGCCACCGTGCTCGAGGAGGAGAGGGATGCCCGCATCCTCGTGGAGGAAGCGGTGGACGTCACGGCGGCCACGCGGCGTCGTCGGCTGGGCGGACGGCACCCCCTGACCAACCTGATGGACCACATCGGGGACATCTTTGTGGGCATGGGCTGGGAGGTCGCGGAGGGACCGGAGCTCGAACACGAGTGGTTCAACTTCGACTCGCTGAACTTCAAGCCGGACCACCCGGCGCGGCAGATGCAGGACACGTTCTTCGTGGACCCGCCGTCGTCACACCTGGTGCTGCGCACCCACACCTCGCCGGTGCAGATGCGCTCGCTGCTGGAGCGCGAGCTGCCGGTGTATGTGGTGTGCCCGGGCAAGACCTACCGCACGGATGAACTGGACGCGACCCACACCCCGGTGTTCCACCAGGTGGAGGGCATCGCCGTGGACGAAGGGCTGTCCATGGCGGACCTCAAGGGCACCCTCACCCACTTCGCGCGCACCATGTTCGGCCCGGAGGCCGCGATCCGGTTGCGGCCCAACTACTTCCCCTTTACCGAACCCTCCGCGGAGCTGGACGTGTGGCACCCCACCGCCAAGGGCGGACCGCGGTGGATTGAGTGGGGTGGCTGCGGCATGATGCACCCCAACGTGCTGCGGGCCGCGGGGATCGACCCCGAGCGCTACTCGGGGTTCGCGTTCGGCATGGGCATCGAGCGGACCCTGATGTTCCGCAACAACGTCCCGGACATGCACGACATGGTCGAGGGCGACGTCCGTTTCAGCGAACACTTCGGGATGGAGATCTAGAGCAATGCGAGTTCCTTTGTCATGGCTGCGCGAGTACGCGCCCGTTCCCGAGGACGCCACCGCGGAGGACGTCCTGGCCACCCTCGTGAAGGTGGGTCTTGAGGAGGAGGACGTCCACCGCCCCTCCGACTCCCTCTCCGGTCCGATCGTGGTGGGCCAGGTGCTCTCCATGGAGCCGGAGACCCACTCCAACGGCAAGACCGTGAACTGGTGCTCCGTGCGCGTGGTGCCGGAGGGCCATGAGCAGACGCTGACGGGCAAGGGCATCGACCCCTCGGGCGTCCAGGGAATCATTTGCGGTGCCCACAACTTCTCGGTGGGTGACAAGGTGGTCGTCGCCCTTCCGGGTGCGGTGCTGCCGGGTGACTTCCGGATCTCCGCGCGCAAGACCTACGGCCACATCTCGGCAGGCATGATCGCCTCCGTGCGCGAGCTCGGCATTGGCGACGACCACGACGGCATCCTGGTGCTGTCTCGGATCGGGCTGGACCCCGAGATCGGCTCCGACGCCCTGGAGCTGCTGGGTCTCTACGACTCGGCGGCGGAGGTCAACGTGACCCCGGACCGCGGGTACGCATTCTCGATCCGCGGGATCGCCCGCGAGTACTGCCACGCGGTCCGCGCACCGTTCGCGGATCCCGTGGCGGAGCTCGCGCCGCGGGTGCCCGCGTCCACCGAGGACGGGTTCCCCGTGACCGTGTCCGACGACGCCCCGATCCACGGCCGCGCCGGGTGCAACCGCTTCGCGGTGCGCATCGTGGAGAACGTGGATCCATCCATCCCGTCCCCGCAGTGGCTCGTGTCGCGGTTGCGCCTGGCCGGGATCCGCTCCCTGAGCCTGCCCGTGGACATCTCCAACTACGTGATGCTCGAGTACGGCCAGCCGATCCATAACTACGACGCGGACACCCTGCAGGGCGGGATTACCGTGCGCCGTGCGCGGGCCGGAGAGAAGCTGACCACGCTGGACGACAAGTCCCGTGAGCTGAACACCGAGGACCTCGTGATCGCGGACGAGTCCGGTCCCGTGGGCCTCGCCGGCGTCATGGGCGGTGCCGCGACCGAGGTCGGGGAGAACACCACGCGCGTGCTCGTGGAGGCCGCGCGCTTCGACGAGGTCTCGATCGCCCGCACCGCCCGCCGACACAAGCTTCCCTCGGAGGCGTCCAAGCGATACGAGCGCGGCGTGGACCCGCAGCTCGCACCGGTTGCTGCGCAGCGCGTCGTCGACCTCCTCGTGGAGCTGGCCGGCGGCACGGACTCCGGGCGGGTCACGGACGTGGACCACACGGACCGCCCCGCCGCGATCGAGCTGCCCGCGGGCTACCCTGCGGCGCGCGTTGGAGTGGACTACTCTCCAGAGGTCGTCGAGCGCAGCCTCGTGGCCATCGGCGCCGAGGTCACGGAGACCGCGGACGGCTGGACCGTGGTCCCGCCGTCGTGGCGCCCGGATCTGCTCGAGAAGGAGGACCTCGTCGAGGAGGTCGCGCGTCTGGACGGCTACGACAAGATCCCCGATCGCCTCCCCGTGGCGCCTCCCGGGCGCGGCTTCACGCGCTCGCAGGCCGCGCGACGCCGCGTGGCCAACACGCTCGCGGCCGCCGGGCTCACCGAGGTGCTCAGCTACCCGTTCGTGTCCCAGGCGGACAACGACCTGTGGGGCAGCGCGGACGGTGAGCACGTGGCGTCGATCAAGCTCGCGAACCCCATCAGCGAGGCCCAGTCCCTGCTGCGGGTGAGCATCCTGCCCGGGCTGCTCGAGGTGCTCAAGCGCAACCACTCGCGCGGACTGCGGGACCTGGCCCTCTACGAGATGGGCCACGTGTTCCTCGCGGACGGCTACACCCCGGACACCCAGCCCATCCCGCCGCTCGGCGTGCGCCCGGCCGCTCCGGAGCTCGAACGGCTCGACGCCGCCGTCCCCGACCAGCCGCGCAGGCTCGCCGCGGTGCTCACGGGGCACGACGCCGCTGCAGGCCCGTGGGTTGCGCCGCGCACCCTGGACTGGCAGGACGCGCTCGACGTCGCCGTGCTCGCCACACGCAGCGTGGGCGTGGAGCTGAGGGTCACCCAGGGCTCGCATCACGCGTTCCACCCCGGGCGCACCGCGCAGCTGAGCACTCAGGACGGCGCCGTGATCGGTATGGCGGGAGAGCTGCACCCCAAGCTCGTCGCGGCCCAGGGGTTGCCCGAGCGCACGTGCGCCGTGGAACTCGACCTGTCCGCGCTGCTCGATCGTGAGGCCTCGGCGGTCACCGCCCAGGTGATCTCGGGCTACCCCGCGGCCACCCAGGATGTCGCACTCGTGGTGGACGCGAGCGTCCCCGCGGCGGACCTGCTGACCACGGTGCGTCGGGGAGCGGGCGAGTTGCTCGAAGCCGCCGAGGTCTTCGACGTGTATGCGGGCAAGGGCATCCCCGAGGGCAAGAAGTCCGTGGCGATCGCCCTGCGGTTCCGGGCCGCGGACCGTACCCTCACCGCGGACGAGGCCTCCCAGGCCCGTGAGAACGCGGTGGATGCGGCCCACAGGGAGCACGGCGCTGAGATCCGAAGCTGATCACCCCCCACCAGCCAGGAGAAGTCATACCGTGAGCCACGACACCCAGGAACTTATCGATTTCGACGAGCACGACCAGGAGACACGACCCGGTGGTGCCCGAGGATGGTGGATCGTCCTCATCGTGCTGCTGGGGGCAGTCGTGACCCTGGCGCTGGGGTTGGCCTCGGCGTTGTCCTTCGACAAGGCCTCCCGGCTGGAGGAGTGGGCGGGGGAGTCGATGGTCGTCTCCGGGACGTACCAGACGCTCACCAAGGACCTCGTGACCCAGGACTACAACGGGATCTACGCGGGCATCATGCCCAAGAACGAGCTGACCGAACGCTACCCGTTCGACAACCGGCTCGACGATCCTGTCAAGAAGACCGAGGGGAACCAGATCACGTTTCGCGGCACCCAGACGGGTGTCCAGGACTCCGACTTCCCGCGGGAGGTGGACGCCCTGCTCGCGGAGCAGAACGGTCACCTGACGGTCGTGGAGACGGGCGAGCCCGGCTCCTACGGGGACAGCGGGGTGACGGACTCGATGGTCACCGGCCAGCGGGTCCGCGCCGCGGCACTCGGGGTGGGCGCGCTGTTCTGCATCGGCCTCACGGCCTGGGGTGCGCGCCGCGTGCACCGCGGGGTGCGGGCAGGTACCTAGATCTCCGCTCCGGCGCAAGCCGGTGGCGCACCGCCCCGTGGGCTCCCGGACCCACGGGGCGGTGTCGTCTCACGGCAGCAGCAGGAGCTTCCCCTGCGTGCCGCGGGATTCGAGGTCGTGGTGCGCGGTGGCGGCGTCGTCGAGCGGGTACGTGGCGCCCACCCGGACCTCGAGGCCCCCGGAGGTCACGGCGTCCATGAGCTCGCCCCAGCGCCACGTGCGCTCGTCCCGGTCCCGCGTGTAGTAAGCCAGGGACGGGCGGGTCACGTAGAGCGCCCCGGAGCTGTTGAGCCGCTGCAGGTCCAGCGGGGGCACCTGGCCGGAGGAGCCCCCGAAGAGCACGGTGGTCCCGCGCACGCGGGTGGCCGCGAGGGACTCGTCGAAGGTCGTACGGCCCACGGAGTCATAGACCACGTCCGCGCCCAGGCCGTCCGTGAGCTCGCGCACGCGCTCGGCGAAGCCCTCGTAGCCGAGCACGTGGTCCGCGCCGAGGCGCTTGGCCGTCGCGGCCTTATCCGGGGTGGAGGTCAGCGCGATCACGGTGGCGCCGATGCGCTTGAGCAGCTGGATGGCGAGCCCGCCCACACCGCCGGAGGCCGCCGTGACCACCGCGGTCTGCCCGGGCTGCACGGGGAACGTGGACCGCACCAGGTAGTGCGCCGTGAGTCCCTGCAGGGGCAGCGCACCGGCGGTCTGAGGGTCCATGCCGTCCGGCACGGGTAGCGCCTTGTCCTCCTCCACCGTGAAGAACTGCGCGTACGTGCGGGTGGCCTCGGAGGTTGCCACGCGCTGACCGGTCCGCACGGTGGTGACCTCTGAGCCCACAGCCACGACCTCGCCGGTGCCCTCTGAGCCTGCCGTGAACGGGAAGTCCACGGGGTACACACCGGAGCGCTGGTAGGTCTCGATGAAGTTCACACCGGTGGCCTCGGTCCGCACGAGGACCTCCCGGGGGCCGGGCTCGGGGACGGGCACCTCGGCCGGGCGCAGCACCTCCGGGCCGCCGGGCTCCTGCGCGACGATCGCCTGCATCGTGGTCTCGCTCATGGTCAGTTCCTCCTCGCAGCGGGGTGCCGTGCTCGCAGAGGGGCACGACGGCGTCCCCGTCAGTCTCGCGCTGCGGCACCTCCCGGCACAAGGCAGTGCACGTCGGGGCGGTCGGCGGGGCGGGCGGTCACCCGCGCGGAGATTTGGAACGCGTTATGCATAAATATTGAGTGGAGTGCATAGGAATACGGTATGGTGGAGCCCATGACCTACACCGCTGCAGTCTCAGGCGCCACCGGCTACGCGGGGGGAGAGGTGCTCCGTCTGCTGTGCGGGCACCCGGACATCGAGATCGCCACCGTGGCGGCCCACTCCTCCGCCGGGCAGAAGCTCGGGGCGCTCCAGCCGCACCTGCACGCGCTCGCGGACAGGGACGTCGTCGAGTCCACCGCGCAGAACCTCACGGGCCACGACGTCGTGTTCCTGGCCCTGCCCCACGGTCAGTCCGCGGCGCTGGCCGAGCAGCTGCCCGCAGGCACGGTCGTGATCGACGCCGGGGCGGACCACCGGCTCGAGTCCGCCGAAGCGTGGGGAGCGTTCTACGGCTCAGACCACGCCGGCACGTGGCCCTACGGGCTGCCCGAGCTGCTCGTGGACCCGAACGGCCGCAAGCAGCGAGAGAACCTGCCCGGCGCCACCCGGATCGCCGTCCCTGGCTGCTACCCCACGGGATCGCTGCTCGCGCTGGCACCCGCGCTGGCGGCGGGACTGGTGTCTCCCCAGGACATCGTGATCGTGTCCGCGTCCGGGACCTCGGGCGCGGGCAAGGCCCTGAAACCTCACCTGCTCGGTGCCGAGACGATGGGGGGGATGTCCCCGTACGGCGTCGGCGGCGGGCACCGGCACACCCCGGAGATCGAACAGGGGCTGGGATGGGCGGCAGGTGAGGGCGTGCGGATCTCGTTCACCCCCACCCTGGCCCCCATGCCCCGCGGCATCCTCACCACGGCCACCGCCGCGCTGCGCCCGGGCACGACCGAGGAAGCTGTGCGCGAAGCCTACCGCGCCGCGTACGACGGCGAGCCGTTCGTCCACCTGTTGCCCGAGGGGCAGTGGCCCACCACCAAGTCGGTCCAGGCCTCGAACCACGTGGCGCTGCAGCTGGCCGTGGACCCGCACGCCGGGCGGCTCGTGGTGAGCGCGGCCATCGACAACCTGACCAAGGGGACGGCGGGAGCCGCCGTGCAGTCCCTCAACCTGGCCCTCGGTCTCCCCGAGACCTCGGGCCTCGCCGCGCAGGGCGTGGCACCGTGAATCCCGGGTTCCCGCTCGACCGCCCGTCCGAACCAGGAGCTGCGATGTCCTCGCACAACCCCTTTCCCGACGTCTCCGTGAGCACCGACTCCGGCGTGTGCGCCGCGGCCGGTTTCAGCGCCGCTGGCGTGGTGGCCGGCTTCAAGAAGTCGGGTGGCCGTGACCTCGCCTTGGTGGTCAACACCGGGCCCGACGACGCCGCTGCTGCCCAATTCACCAGCAATCGCGTGGCCGCCGCCCCCGTCCACTGGTCCCGCGAGGTGATCCGGCAGGGCCGTGCCCGCGCGGTGGTGCTCAACTCGGGCGGGGCGAACGCGTGCACCGGCCCGCAGGGCTTCCAGAACACGCACGAGACCGCCGAGCTGGTGGGTGGGCAGCTGGGCATCGGAGCAGGGGAGGTTCTGGTGTGCTCCACCGGGCTGATCGGGGAACAGCTGCCGATGGACGTCGTGCGCGGCGGGGTCCCGGCCGTCGTGGCCGCGCTCGCACCCGGGCAGCGTGCCGCGGCGGAGGCCGCGGAGGCCATCATGACCACGGACACCGTCCCCAAGCAGGCCTGCGTGAGCGGTGCAGGGTGGAGCGTGGGCGGCATGGCCAAGGGCGCGGGCATGCTGGCACCGGGGCTTGCCACCATGCTCGTGGTCCTCACGACCGACGCCGTCCTGAGCGCGGAGGAGCTCTCGCTCGCCCTGAAGGAGGCGTGCCGTGTCACGTTCAACCGCGCGGACTCGGACGGGTGCATGTCCACCAACGACACCGTGGTCCTGATGTCCTCCGGCGCCTCGGCGCAGCGCCCGGATCAGGGGGAGCTCACGCACGCACTGACCGCGGTGTGCCACAACCTCGCGCAGCAGCTGATCACGGACGCGGAGGGCGCCTCCCACGACATCGCGATCACCACGGTGGGTGCGGCCACGGAGACCGAGGCGGAGGACGTCTCCCGCACGGTGGCCCGCTCCAACCTGTTCAAGACAGCGGTGTTCGGTAACGACCCCAACTGGGGGCGTGTGCTCTCGGCGGTGGGCACCACGGACGCCCAGTTCGACCCCGACCGGATCGACGTCACCATCAACGGCGTGACGGTGTGCCGCAACGGCGCGATCGGTGATCCGCGCGAGGGCGTGGACCTCGCGGCGTCGCGCGCTGTGGACGTCCTCATTGACCTCAAGGCCGGGGACGCGAGCGCGACCGTGTGGACCAACGACCTCACCCATAACTACGTCGAGGAGAACAGCGCCTACTCCAGCTAGCGCGCCCACCATGTCACGACTCAGCGATAACACCAGGTACGAGACGGCCCGCTCGAAGGCGGAGACCCTCATGGAGGCCCTGCCGTGGATCCAGCGCTACGCGGGATCCACCATGGTCTTCAAGTACGGCGGCAACGCCATGATCAACGACGACCTGCGGCGCGCCTTCGCGGAGGACATGGTTTTCCTGCGCCACGTGGGCATCCGCCCGGTCGTGGTCCACGGCGGCGGCCCGCAGATCAGCGCGATGCTCGAGTCCCTGAACATCCCGTCCGAGTTCAAGGACGGTCTGCGCGTGACCACGCCCGAGGCCATGTCGGTCATCCGCATGGTCCTCACCGGGCAGGTGGGGCGGGAACTCGTGGGCCTGATCAACGCCCACGGCCCGTACGCGGTGGGCATGTCCGGCGAGGACGCGGGGCTGCTGCAGGCGCGCCGCGTGCGCACCGGGTCCGACGGCGCGCCCCTGGACCTCGGTCTCGTCGGTACCGTCACGCGCGTCAACACGGTCGCGGTCGAGCAGCTGCTGGACATCGGCAAGATCCCGGTCATCGCCTCGATCGCCCCGGAGCTCGCGGATTCGGACGACGACGCCGCGGGGCGGGGTGCGCTCACGGGGCAAGTCCTCAACGTCAATGCGGACACGGCGGCCGCCGAGGTCGCCGTGGCCCTGGGCGCGGAGAAGTTCGTGGCCCTCACAGACGTCGAGGGGCTCTACGCGGACTGGCCGGATCGCTCGTCGCTGATCTCGTCCCTATCCGCGGCGGAACTGCGTGAGATGCTGCCGGAGCTCGAATCGGGGATGATCCCCAAGATGCGGGCGGCTCTGCGAGCGGTGGACGGCGGTGTGCCGCGCGCGAGCATCGTGGACGGGCGCACGGAGCACTCGTCCCTGTTGGAGATCTTCACGGACACGGGTATCGGCACAGAGGTCACACCGGACGGAGTTGAGCACTCATGAGCAACCAGGACGAACTGCTGGGGGAGTACAAGGAACACCTTCTTGGAGTGTTCGGGGATCCATCACTCGTGCTCGTGTCGGGCGAGGGCGTGCACGTCACCGATGCCAACGGCAAGCGGTACCTCGACCTGCTCGCGGGGATCGCGGTGAACGCCCTGGGCCACGCGCACCCCGCGTGGGTGCGGGCGGTCTCGGAGCAAGCGGGAACCCTTGCGCACATCTCCAACCTGTTCACGTCCCCGGGCAGTATCCACCTGGCCGAGAAACTGCTCAAGGTCACGGGGGCGCCCGAGGGCTCCCACGTGTTCTTTGCGAACTCGGGCTCGGAGGCGAACGAGGCCGCGTTCAAGCTCGCGCGCCGCCACGGCCGCGCGCACCCGGACGCGCAGGGTCGGCCCCGGACGCGTGTGCTCGCACTCGAGAACTCGTTCCACGGCCGGACCATGGGATCCCTGTCACTTACGGCCAAGGCGGCCTACCGCGAACCGTTCGAACCGCTGCCCGCCGGGGTCACCCACATCCCGGCCACGGCGGAGGCCCTCGAGCGCGAACTCGACGACACCGTGAGTGCGGTGATCGTAGAACCCGTCCAGGGCGAGGCCGGCGTGCACGGGCTACCCGAGGGGTTCCTGGCACTGGCCCGCAGGCTCACGCAGGAGCGCGGTGCACTGCTGATCGTGGACGAGGTGCAGTCCGGGATGGGCCGCACCGGCGCGTGGCTCGCCGCCACCGCCCAGCTGCCCCGGGGTGAGTTCCCGGATGCTGTGACGTTCGCCAAGGGGCTCGGTGGCGGGTTCCCCGTGGGGGCCATGCTCACGGCGGGACCGGAGGTCTCGGCCCTACTGGGAGCGGGTCAGCACGGCACCACGTTCGGGGGCAACCCCCTGGCGATGGCCGCGGGACTCGCGACTGTCACGACCCTCGAGAACGAGAACCTGCTCGTCAACGCCCGGGAGGTGGGAGCCCACCTCGCGCAGCGGCTGCGGGAGGTTCCCGGCGTGGGGGAGGTCCGCCAGTACGGTCTGTTGGTCGGCGTGGACCTCGTCGCGGAGAACACCGAGGACGCGGAGAACGCCGGGACCTCCGGGAACCCCATGGCCCAGCGCGTCGTCGCCGCCGCGCGCGAGGCGGGATTCATCCTCAACGCCACCGGACCCACCACGCTGCGTCTGGCGCCGCCTCTCATCATCACTGCGGAGCAGGCGGACACATTCGTCGAGGCCCTGCCGCATGTGCTCGAGACCGTCCGCGCCCGCTGAGCCCCGGACAGCACCACACCCGAAGGAGAATCCCCCGTGCCCCGTCACTTCCTGGTCGACACCGATCTCACCCCCGAGGAACAGTCCGGGGTCCTGGACCTTGCCGCCGCGCTCAAGGCGGACCGGTTCTCCCGCCGCCCGCTCGCGGGTCCGCAGACCGTGGGGATCATCTTCGACAAGACCTCCACCCGCACCCGCGTCTCGTTCGCGGCCGGGGTGAGCGACCTGGGCGGCAACCCGCTGATCATCAACCCGGGGGAGTCCCAGCTGGGCCACAAGGAAACCGTCGCGGATAGCGCCCGCGTGCTCTCCCGGATGCTCGCGGCGATCGTGTGGCGCACGTACGCGCAGTCCGGGCTCGAGGAGATGGCCGAGTTCAGCGACGTCCCGGTGATCAACGCCCTGTCCGACGACTACCACCCGTGCCAGATCCTCGCGGACCTGCTGACGCTGCGCGAGGAGTTCGGGGACGTGGCCGGGCGCACCCTGGTTTACCTGGGGGACGCCGCCAACAACATGGCGAACTCCTACCTGCTCGGCTGCGCCACGGCCGGCATGCACGTGCGCGTGGCCGGACCGGAAGGCTACCTGCCGCGCGAGGACGTCGTCGCCGCGGCCCGCGAACGTGCCGAGCTCACCGGCGGCTCGGTGCTCGTGACCACGGACGCGAGAGAGGCGCTGGAGGACGCGGACGCCGTCGTCACCGACACGTGGGTGTCCATGGGCCAGGAGAGCGAGAAAACCGAGCGCGCGCAGATCTTCACGCCGTACTCCGTGACCTCCGAGGCCATGGCGCTCGCGGCCGACGACGCCGTGTTCCTGCACTGCCTGCCCGCCTACCGCGGCTTCGAGGTCGCCGCGGACGTGATCGACGGCCCCGCGTCCCGGGTGTGGGACGAGGCCGAGAACCGGGTGCACGCGCAGAAGGCCCTGCTCACGTTCCTGCTGGATTCCTCGGGACTGGCCGCGGACCTGCCCGCCGCCTTGCGCCGGGAGGAGGCACGGTGAGCATCCCCACGACCAAGACGGCGCGCCAGGCCCGGATCCTCGAACTTGTGACCGGAGGAGACGTCCACTCGCAGGCCGAACTGGCCGAACTGCTCGCGGCGGACGGCATCCAGGTGACCCAGGCGACCCTGTCCCGGGACCTCGTGGAACTCGAGGCGGTGCGCGTGCGCTCCGCGAGCGGGGGCATGGTCTACGCGGTTCCCCAGGCGGGGGTGGACCGGTCCCCGACCAGCGGCGTCACCCGCGAGAGCACCGACGCCAAGCTCGCCGCACTGTGCCGCGAGCTGCTCGTGACGGCCGAGGGCAGCGCCAACCTCGTGATCCTGCGCACCCCGCCCGGGGCCGCGCAGTACTTCGCCTCGGCGATCGACCACTCGCTGCTCCCCGAGGTGCTCGGCACCATTGCCGGGGACGACACCATCATGGTGGTCAGCCGGGATCCCCAGGGCGGGGAGCAGCTCGCGCGGAAGTTCCTGGACCTCGCCCGCTGAGCGCGCCCACCAGGCACGCGGACGCCGCCCGCGCGCCGTCCGCACCCGTGCCACCTCCCGGCGGTGGGCCCCCAGCCCCTGGAAGAGCAGGTGCCGTCCGCCCGGTTCAGGCCTCGCGCGTCTCGTAGCTCTCCAGCAGCGGCAGCAGGTGCTCCTGGCCGAAGACGCGGGCCACGTCCTGTGCGTGCTGGTGACCCGTGGCCTGGCCCGCCCCCGCCTCGAGCAGCGCGCGGGCAATGGGCTCGTTGCCGCGGAACACCGCACAGACCAGGGCAGTGAAGCCCATGTCGCTCACGCGCTCGGTGTCCGCGCCGCGGGCGAGCAGCATGGCCACCGTCTCCTCGCGCTCCAGGTACGCCGCCAGGTTCAGCAGGGTGTCCCCCTTGCTGTTCGTGAGGTTGACCGGCACCCCGGCGTCGAGCGCAGAGCTCAGCAGCTGGGTGTCGCCGTTGCGGGCGGCATCGAACAGGGATGAGACGTAGGCCAGCTCCGCCTCGGTGAATTGGGGGCTCTGCGCGTTGCTGTGCTGGTCGGTCACGGGGGATCCTCCTGTGCGGGGGCCACGGCCCGTGGCCCGGGAACGAATTGACGGGATTGCGGAGAGCGGCGGCCGGGGCTCGTCGCGTGCGGCGCTGTCTAGTGTCGCACGCGGAATCCGGGCGGGGTCGACGTTTGACTCGAATATCCGATACGGGCAGTATCACGTGTTAGAACTCACACCGTCTTCTGGAGGACCCATGACCAACCTGGCTACCCTGCTCACCACCTCGGCCGCCCAGTACACGTCCGATCCCGCGATCATTCTCGACGAGCTGCACATGACCTACGGGCAGCTGGACGATCTCTCCGCCCGCGGCGCGGCGCTGCTCAAGGCCAACGGCATCCGACCGGGGGACCGCGTGGCCCTCGTGCTGCCCAACGTGCCCCACATGGCCGTGCTGTACTACGCGATCCTGCGCGCCGGCGGCATCGTAGTCCCCCTCAACCCCCTGCTCACGCCCCGAGAGCTCACCTACCACTTCCAGGACTCTGGGTGCTCCTTCGTGCTCGCGTGGGAGGACATGGCGCAGGCCAGCCAGAAGGCGGCCGAGGAGATCGAGGGCCTCAACGTGCTGCCCATCAGCGCCCGCGGAACGGTGGAGCGCCTCCAGGGTGTGGATCCCGACCGTGACGTCGTGGAGCGTCAGGACTCGGACACGGCCGTGCTGCTCTACACGTCCGGGACCACCGGCCGCCCCAAGGGGGCGGAGCTGACCCACCACAACCTGCTCACCAACGCCGAGGTCTCCGGCGAGGTGTTCAACCTGCACCACGGGGACGTGATGTTCGGTGGGCTGCCCTTCTTCCACGTGTTCGGCCAGACGGTGGCGCTCAACGGCGTGATCTGCAGCGGTGCGGCCGTGACTCTGCTGCCCCGCTTCCACCCGGGCAAGGCCCTGGAGATCCTGCGCCGCGACGGTGTCACGATCTTCGCGGGGGTCCCCACCATGTACGTGGCCCTGCTGCACCAGGCCAACCAGGACCCGCAGGCCGTCGAGGGCGTGGACCTGCGTGCCGGCGTGTCCGGAGGGTCCCCCATGCCCGTGGAGGTCATGGTCAAGTTCGAGAAGGTCTTCAACACCACCGTGTTCGAGGGGTACGGGCTGTCCGAGACCTCGCCGGTGGTGTGCTTCAACCAGCCGGGCAACGAGCGCAAGCCGGGCTCCATCGGCACGGCCGTGCGCGGTGCGGAGCTGCGCGTGGTGGACGGGGACGACCAGCAGGTCCCCACCAACGAGGTCGGTGAGCTCGTGGTGCGCGGGCAGTACGTGATGAAGGGCTACTGGAACAAGCCCGAAGCCACCGAGAACGCGATGCGCGGCGGCTGGTTCCACACCGGTGACATGGCCCGCGAGGACGAGGACGGCGCGTTCTTCATCGTGGACCGTAAGAAGGACATGATCCTGCGCGGCGGTTACAACGTGTACCCGCGCGAGGTCGAGGAGGCCATCTACCAGTTCCCCGGCGTGGTGGAGGCCGCGGTGCTGGGGGTCCCGAGCGAGAAGCACGGCGAGGAGGTCGGGGCCGTGGTGGTCTTCGAGTCCGGGGTGCTCGAGTCCAAGGGCCGCGAGGCGCTCACGCAAGAGCTGGACGCGTTCGTGCAGGAACGGGTGGCCAAGTACAAGTACCCCCGCATCTACCGCGTCACGGACGAGCTGCCCAAAGGCCCGACGGGCAAGATCCTCAAGCGCGAACTGACCCTCGATGCATAAATACTGATTGCTGTGTATAGTCATGCATGAGCCGCGGGGCACTCCCGCGTAGTCGGCGTCGTCGAGCAGTTGTGGAGGAAAGCACCGTGAGTGATCGCGTGGTATTGGCCTACTCGGGCGGATTGGACACGTCCGTGGCCATCGGGTGGATCGGTGAGGCCACCGGTGCCGAGGTCATCGCCGTGGCCGTGGATGTCGGACAGGGTGGCGAGGACCTCGAGACCGTGCGTCAGCGCGCCCTGGACTGCGGTGCCGTGGAGGCGTACGTCGCGGACGCCCGTGACGAGTTCGCGAGCGAGTACTGCATGCCCGCGTTGAAGGCCAACGGTCTCTACATGGACTCCTACCCCCTGGTCTCGGCCGTCTCCCGCCCGGTGATCGTCAAGCACCTCGTGAAGGCCGCGAAGCAGTTCGGTGCCACCACGGTGGCCCACGGCTGCACGGGCAAGGGCAACGACCAGGTGCGCTTCGAGGTGGGCATCCAGACCCTGGGTCCCGAACTCAAGTGCATCGCGCCGGTACGTGACCTCGCGTTGACCCGTGAGAAGGCCATCACGTACGCGGAGAACAACAACCTGCCGATCGCCACGACCAAGAAGAACCCCTTCTCGATCGACCAGAACGTGTGGGGCCGCGCGGTGGAGACCGGGTTCCTCGAGGACATCTGGAACGCGCCCACCAAGGACGTCTACGACTACACGGACGATCCCACGTTCCCGCCCGCCGCGGACGAGGTCGTGATCACGTTCGAGCAGGGCGTGCCCGTGGCGCTCGACGGCAAGCCCGTCACGCCGCTGCAGGCCATCCAGGAGCTCAACCGCCGCGCGGGTGCCCAGGGTGTGGGGCGGATCGACATCGTTGAGGACCGGCTCGTGGGCATCAAGTCCCGCGAGATCTACGAGGCCCCGGGTGCCATGGCGTTGATCGCCGCGCACAAGGAACTCGAGAACGTCACGATCGAGCGCGAGCAGGCCCGCTTCAAGAAGACCGTGGGTCAGCGCTGGACCGAGCTCGTCTACGACGGCCAGTGGTTCTCCCCGTTGAAGAAGTCCTTGGACGTGTTCATCGAGGACACCCAGAAGTACGTCAACGGTGACATCCGTATGGAGTTGCACGCGGGCCGGGCCACCGTGACCGGGCGGCGTTCGTCCACGGGTCTCTACGACTTCAACCTGGCCACGTACGACGAGGGTGACTCCTTCGACCAGTCCAACGCCCGCGGGTTCATCGAACTGTTCGGGATGTCCTCCAAGGTGGCCTCCCGCCGCGAGCAGGGCCTCGCCGAGGGCTGACATCCGTCTCCCGCGCCCCGGTGCGCGGGTGATCACCACATCATCGCGAACGGCCGGGCTCCTAGACTGGAGCCCGGCCGTTCCCCACGCCGGGTGAGTGCCCGGCAATCCACGGTCCCACGACGTCCACGAGGAGCATCATGGCCCAGCACGAGCAGCACGGAACCAACGAGGGCGCCCTGTGGGGCGGTCGATTCGCGGGCGGGCCCGCGGACGCCCTCGCCGCGCTGAGCAAGTCCACCGATTTCGATTGGCGTCTGGCGCCGTACGACATCGCGGGGTCCCGCGCCCACGCCCGCGTGCTGCACACGGCCGGCCTGTTGAGCGAGGACGAGTTGAGCGGGATGCTGGACGCACTTGACCGGCTCGAGGCGGACGTGCGCAGCGGGGCGTACGCGCCGTCGCCGTCGGACGAGGACGTCCACGGGTGCCTCGAACGCGGGCTCATCGAGCGCGCCGGGGCGAACCTCGGCGGCAAGCTGCGCGCGGGTCGCTCCCGCAACGACCAGATCGCGACCCTGGGTCGGATGTACCTGCGCGACCACGCCTCGATCATCGCGCGCAACCTGCTGGAGCTCGTGCGAGCCCTCGTGGAGCAGGCGCGGCGCCACCCGTACGCCCCCATGCCCGGGCGCACCCACCTGCAGCACGCCCAGCCCGTGCTGCTGTCCCACCACCTGCTCGCCCACGCGTGGGCGGTACTGCGGGACGTCCAGCGGCTCGCCGACTGGGACAACCGTGCGGCGGTGTCCCCGTACGGTTCGGGCGCGCTCGCGGGATCGTCGCTGGGCCTGGACCCCAATGCCGTGGCGGCCGAGCTCGGCTTCGACTCCGCGGTGTTCAACTCGATCGACGGCACCGCGTCGCGGGACGTCTACGCGGAGTTCGCGTGGGTGTGCGCCATGGCCGCCGTGGACGTCTCCCGGATGAGCGAGGAGGTGACCACGTGGGCCACCAAGGAATTCTCGTTCGTGACCCTGGACGACGCCTATTCGACCGGCTCATCGATCATGCCGCAGAAGAAGAACCCGGACGTCGCGGAACTAGCGCGCGGTAAGGCCGGGCGGTTGATCGGTGACCTCGCGGGTCTGCTCGCGACCCTCAAGGGGTTGCCGCTGGCGTACAACCGGGATCTGCAAGAGGACAAGGAACCCGTCTTCGACGCGATCGACCAGCTCGAGGTTCTGTTGCCCGCCGTCACGGGCATGATGGCGACCCTCGAGTTCCACACGCTGCGCCTCGCCGAGCTCGCCCCCCAGGGTTTCGCGCTCGCGACCGACGTCGCCGAGTGGCTCGTGCGCCAGGGCGTCCCGTTCCGCGAGGCGCACGAGGTCTCAGGGGAGGCCGTGCGCGTGTGCGAGGACGAGGGCATCGAGCTGTGGGACCTGACCGATGAGCAGTTCGCCGCGATCTCCCCGCACCTCACGCCCGGGGTCCGGGAGGTGCTCACGGTCGAGGGCTCCCTGTCCTCGCGCAACTCCCAGGGCGGCACCGCGCCGGACGCGGTCGCCCAACAGCTCACCGAGCTCGAACGGCAGCTCGCGGAGCTGGACGCCTTCGCCGCGCGCGAGCCCGTCGTCTCGTGACGGCCGGACTGCACGAGCTTCTCCTCGCCCCGGCCCCCGACGTCGCTCCCCGGCTGCTCGGCGCCGTCCTCGTGTGCGCGCGCCCCGGGGGCACGGTGGGGCTGCGGCTGACCGAGGTCGAGGCCTACGGCGGCCCGCAGGACTCGGACCTGCCGGATCCCGGGGCCCACACCTACCGGGGTCGCACGGCGCGCAACGCCTCGATGTTCGGCCCGCCCGGGCACGTCTACGTGTACTTCACGTACGGGCTGCATCACGCGGTGAACTTCGTGTGCCGGCCCGAGGGCGTCGGGGGCGGTGTCCTGATCCGCTCGGGCGAGGTCGTGCTGGGCTCCGAGGTGGCCACGCAGCGTAGGCTCGCGAACCGCAGTTCCGCACCGGCCTTCGCCTCGCTCGCGCGCGGGCCCGGCAACGTGGCGCAAGCCCTCGCACTGACCCGCGACGACGACGGCGCCGCGCTCGCCGATCTCGGCACCGCCCCCGATCCCGTGGCCCGGGCGCGCGAGGAGGTCGAACGGCGCGGTGAGGACACGTGGACCGGACTGGTCCTCGCGCAACGCCCCGCGAGCGACGTCGTCGTGACGGCCCGGACGGGCGTGTCCGGGGAGGGCGGGACGGACGCGTACCCGTGGCGCTACGCACTGCCGGGCGAGCCCACGGTCTCCCCGTACCGCAAGGCCACCGTCAAACGCCGCCGCACGCGCTAGCGCACCGCCCGCCGCGCGGTGCGCCGGATACGATGGAGCGGTGACTGAATCCGTGGAACAGATGATCGACCGGTTGTGCGCCAAGATCCCCGACCATCCCGAGCCGGGGGTGCTCTTCCGCGATCTCACGCCCCTGTTCGCGGACGGGGACGGTTTCCAGCGCACCGTGGACGCGCTCGTGGACGCCTTCCGCGGCCAGTACGACTGCGTGGCCGGTGTGGAGGCGCGCGGATTCATGATCGCCGCGGCCGTGGCGTACGCCTCCGGGGTGGGGATCATCCCGGTGCGCAAGGCGGGCAAGCTCCCGCGCGAGACCATCTCCCAGGCCTACGACCTCGAGTACGGCACGGGCACCCTGGAGATCCACACCGACGACGCTCCCCGCGGTTCGCGCGTCCTGGTCCTGGACGACGTCCTCGCCACGGGCGGGACCCTGGGTGCCACGGCGTCGTTGTTGACGCGCGGCGGGTACAACGTCGCGGGTTTCGGCGTGATCATGGAGCTGACTGCGCTGCGCGGCCGGGCCCAACTGGGTGGGCATCGCGTGCGCGCACTGTTGCGCGTGTGACGGGGGAGTCGCGCGGATCGAGCGGTAGGATAGACGATCGCCGGTTGAGCGACCGGACCCGTCGGCAGTGTGCGTGAGGTGAAGTGCGTGGAGGAATCCGCATCCGTGGAGGTGTCCCGGCAACTGGGGGAGGAACGGCGCTACGTCGCCGAGGCCTACGCCCGGTTGGACGAGTTGCGGCAACTCAATGCGGACGAGTTGCGCCGCGTCCGGACCACGAACTTCGGCGGGGGACACCAGGCGCGCTCCGAACGTGACGCATTCGCCACGCATTACGAGGACCGCCTCACCCAACTCAACTCGGTGGATGAACGTTTGGTCTTCGGTCGCCTGGACACCACCGAGGGGGAGCGGCACTACGTGGGCCGGCTCGGACTGGCCACGGAGGACCACCGCCGGCTCGTACTGGACTGGCGGGCCCGCGAGGCCGGGGCCTTCTACCAGGCCACCGCCGCCAACCCCATGGACCTGGTGCGTCGACGCCACCTCATCATGGACGGGCGGGACGTCACCGCCCTCGAGGACGACGTCCTGGATCCGGGTGCCGTCTCCGACGCCGAGGTTGTGCACGGCGAGGGCGCGCTCATCGCGGCCCTGAACTCCGAGCGCACGGGCCGTATGACGGACATCGTCGCCACCATCCAGGCCGAACAAGACCGCATCATTCGCGCCCCGCTGTCCGGGGTGCGCGTGGTCCAGGGTGGCCCGGGTACCGGCAAGACCGCCGTGGCCCTGCACCGTGCCGCGTACTTGTTATACGAACACCGGGAGCGGCTCGCCAAGTCGGGTGTGCTGATCGTGGGTCCGTCGTCGTCGTTCCTGTGGTACATCGAACGCGTGCTTCCGGCGCTCGGGGAGACCGGCGTGGTGATGTCGTCCCTCGCGGACCTCTATCCGGGTGTGCACGGCACGGTCGAGACCGACCCCTGGGTGACCCGTTGGAAGTCCGGGCTGCACATGGTGGACGTCATCAAGCGCGCCGTTGCTGACCGGGAGAAGGTTCCCGAGCGCACGCAGTGGCTCACCGTGGACGGCCACCGCGTGCGGCTCGAACCCTCGCTCGTGCGCCGGGCCCGGGAGCGTGCGCGCGCCACGGGCAAGCCGCACAACGAGGCCCGCGAGACGTTCGTGAAGGTCATCGTCAAGGAGCTCGCCCAGAACCTCGGGGACGAGCTCAACGAGAAGGCCGGGACCACGATGGACCGCTCGTACCTCAAGGAGGACCTGCGACAGTCCCGAGAGGTACGCATCGCGCTCAACCTGCTGTGGTTGCCCTTGACACCCCAGCAACTCGTGGCTCAGTTGTTCACCAAGGAACACTACCTGCGCTCCGCCGCCCCGCGGCTCTCGGACGCCCAGGTCTCGCGCCTGTTGCGGCCCGTCGACGCGCCGTTGACCGTACCCGACGTCGCCCTGCTGGACGAGGCCGCGGAACTGCTGGGCGACTTCGAGTCCGCCGGTATCAAGGTGCGCGGAGACCGTTCGCTCGAGGAGCGCAAGGCCCAGGAATCGGCGCAGAAGGCGCTCGAGGCCATGGCGGAGGGTTTCGAGGACATCGGTGCCCAGGGCGTCGTCACGGTCGAACAGCTCACGTCTTTCAACGCTGAGGCGCCGCACCGGATGACGGCGGCCGAAGCGGCGTCGTCGGACCGTACGTGGGCGTACGGGCACGTAGTCGTGGACGAGGCGCAGGAACTCTCGCCCATGCAGTGGCGCGTGCTCATGCGCCGGTGCCCCCTGAAGTCCTTCACGGTGGTCGGGGACATCGCCCAGGCGGGGAACGCGGCGGCGGCCCGGACCTGGGACGAGGCGCTCGAGCCGTTCGTGGGGGAGCGCTTCACGCTCGAGGAACTCACGGTCAACTACCGCACCCCGCAACCGATCGCCGACGCCGCGGTGCGGGTCGCGCAGGCTACGGGGATCGCGGTCTCCGATCCCACGGCGGTGCGCGGCGGCGATCCGCCCGTGATCGTGCCGGTGGCCGTCGAGGCGGAGCTGGCCGCGGAGATCGTGGCGCAGGTGCGGCGCGAACTGGAGCGGCTCGCCGGGGGTCTCGTGGGAGTGGTGTGTCCCGGGGGACGTTTGGCCGCGGTGGGTAAGGCCCTGGACGAGGCCTTCCCGGGGCTCGTGGCCGCGGGCATGCGCAGCCTGGACCGGCGGATCATGGTGCTCACCCCGTGGGATGCCAAGGGCCTCGAGTTCGATTCCGTGGTGGTCGTGGAACCCACGGAGATCGCGGACGACCCCGCCGGGGGCCCGGGAAATCTGTACGTGGCCATGACGCGTCCCACCCAGCGGTTGTACCTCGTGGCGGCCCACGGACTGCCCGACGGGATCACCCCGCAACCCGGGGAACCGGGCGCCGGGGACCCCACGGCGGCCTGATAACTTAGTCCACGTGTCAACCACCGATCTCAGCACCCAGCACAACGATCCGTCCTTCTCCTCCCTGTGGGAGGAGCTGAACTGGCGCGGACTCGTGCAGGTCTCCACGGATGCGGAGGCCCTGCAGGAAACGCTCGACGGTGGTCCCATCACGTACTACTGCGGGTTCGACCCCACGGCGTCCTCCCTGCACCTGGGACACCTGGTGCAGTTGTTGCTGCTTCGCCGACTCCAGCTCGCGGGACACCACCCGATCGGTCTGGTCGGCGGGTCCACCGGGCTGATCGGTGATCCGCGGCAGACCTCGGAACGCGTCCTGAACTCGCGCGAGACCGTGGCCGAATGGGTAAACCTGCTGCGCGAACAGGTCCAGCGGTTCCTGTCCTTCGAGGGGGACAATCCCGCGCGCATGGTCAACAACCTGGACTGGACGTCCCAGCTGTCCGCGATCGATTTCCTGCGGGACATCGGCAAGAACTTCCGCGTGGGCACCATGATCAAGAAGGACATCGTGGCCAAGCGGTTGAACTCGGAAGAGGGGATCTCCTACACCGAGTTCAGCTACCAGATCCTGCAGGGACTGGACTTCCTCAACCTGTACCGGCAGTACGACTGCGTCCTGCAGACCGGCGGTTCCGACCAGTGGGGCAACCTCACCTCCGGCACCGACCTGGTGCGCAAGGCCGAGGGTGCCACGGTGCACGCGATTGGCACGCCGCTGATCACCAACTCGGACGGCACCAAGTTCGGGAAGTCGGAGGGCAATGCCATCTGGCTGGATCCGGAACTGACCTCGCCCTACGCTTTCTACCAGTTCTGGCTCAACACCGCGGATGCGGACGTGGCGGATCGACTCAAGGTCTTCACCTTCCGCACCCGCGAGGAGATCGCGGAACTGCAGCGTCTCACCGAGGAGGAACCCTTCCGGCGTGAGGCCCAGAAGGTCCTAGCCTCGGACGTCAACACCCTGGTGCACGGGCCCGAGGCCACCCGCAAGGCGATCGAGGCGTCCGCCGCCGTGTTCGGCAAGGGTTCCTTCGAGGACCTGGACGAAGACACGCTCGCGGCGGTCGCGGCAGAGTTGCCCCACGCGGAGGTCGCACCGGGTGAGCACGCCGTGGTGGATCTGCTCGTGGCCACGGGCCTGGCGGAATCCAAGTCCGCCGCGCGGCGCACGCTCAAGGAGGGCGGTGCTTCCGTCAACAACCGCAAGCTCTCGGGGGAGGACGCCACCCTGACCGCGGACGACCTGTTGCACGGTCGGTTCGCGCTGCTGCGCCGGGGCAAGAAGAACCTGGCAGCCGTCACGGTCGGGAGCTGATCGTCGGGCACCGGGTCCCCGTCGGGCCCTGGTCACATACCCCGGGCATGGACGCCCGGAACCGCCGCACGGCGGAGCACCCGCGAGCCGGGGCCAGCGTTTTGCGCCGGTCCCGGCTCGTGTGTAATGTATTCCGAGTCGCCGCGGCGAGGAACCGAGAAGGAACCGGAGCCGCGGGGTGACCAGCAAAGATCAGCCCGACATGTCGGACCTCGTTCATGCTATGGTTACCTGGCATTCGGCAGCGCGAAGCGAATCGGCTTGAACAGTCAAGTTGACACGCCGAGCAACGCGGAACTAAGCTTGATGAGTCGCTTCGCGGCGGACCGAAGAGGTTCGATCCGAGAGGCAGCTACCAAAATCGTCGATCGGCCCCGAGCGGTTCGATCGGACAACCGACCGTTGTGGCCCTGGTGAGGGGTCTGGTGGTGTGGTTTGTTGTTTGTCAACTCAATAGTGTGTCTAGTTTGTTGATACCAAAGTTTTTGTTTTTGGTTGATGGCCTGACAGTCCCCTGGGTGTTTTCCCGTTTCCTGGGGGTGTTGGGTGTCAGCTGGGATCCTGCCCTGGTTCTGCTGCGCTGTTTGGTGTGGTGGTGGGGTGGTTTCTGTTGAATGTTTTTTGACGGAGAGTTTGATCCTGGCTCAGGACGAACGCTGGCGGCGTGCTTAACACATGCAAGTCGAACGCTGAAGCTTGGTGCTTGCACTGGGTGGATGAGTGGCGAACGGGTGAGTAATACGTGAGTAACCTGCCCTTGACTCTGGGATAAGCCTGGGAAACTGGGTCTAATACTGGATATGACCTCCTGTCGCATGGTGGGGGGTGGAAAGGGTTTGTACTGGTTGTGGATGGGCTCACGGCCTATCAGCTTGTTGGTGGGGTAATGGCCTACCAAGGCGACGACGGGTAGCCGGCCTGAGAGGGTGACCGGCCACACTGGGACTGAGACACGGCCCAGACTCCTACGGGAGGCAGCAGTGGGGAATATTGCACAATGGGCGCAAGCCTGATGCAGCGACGCCGCGTGAGGGATGACGGCCTTCGGGTTGTAAACCTCTTTCAGCACGGAAGAAGCGAAAGTGACGGTACGTGCAGAAGAAGCGCCGGCTAACTACGTGCCAGCAGCCGCGGTAATACGTAGGGCGCAAGCGTTGTCCGGAATTATTGGGCGTAAAGAGCTCGTAGGCGGTTTGTCGCGTCTGCTGTGAAAGCCCGGGGCTTAACCCCGGGTGTGCAGTGGGTACGGGCAGACTTGAGTGCAGTAGGGGAGACTGGAACTCCTGGTGTAGCGGTGAAATGCGCAGATATCAGGAAGAACACCGATGGCGAAGGCAGGTCTCTGGGCTGTTACTGACGCTGAGGAGCGAAAGCATGGGGAGCGAACAGGATTAGATACCCTGGTAGTCCATGCCGTAAACGTTGGGCACTAGGTGTGGGGGACATTCCACGTTTTCCGCGCCGTAGCTAACGCATTAAGTGCCCCGCCTGGGGAGTACGGCCGCAAGGCTAAAACTCAAAGGAATTGACGGGGGCCCGCACAAGCGGCGGAGCATGCGGATTAATTCGATGCAACGCGAAGAACCTTACCAAGGCTTGACATACACCGGATCGGCTCAGAGATGGGTTTTCCTCCTTGTGGGGCTGGTGTACAGGTGGTGCATGGTTGTCGTCAGCTCGTGTCGTGAGATGTTGGGTTAAGTCCCGCAACGAGCGCAACCCTCGTTCTATGTTGCCAGCACGTGATGGTGGGGACTCATAGGAGACTGCCGGGGTCAACTCGGAGGAAGGTGGGGATGACGTCAAATCATCATGCCCCTTATGTCTTGGGCTTCACGCATGCTACAATGGCCAGTACAATGGGTTGCGATACCGTGAGGTGGAGCTAATCCCAAAAAGCTGGTCTCAGTTCGGATCGTGGTCTGCAACTCGACCACGTGAAGTCGGAGTCGCTAGTAATCGCAGATCAGCAACGCTGCGGTGAATACGTTCCCGGGCCTTGTACACACCGCCCGTCAAGTCACGAAAGTTGGTAACACCCGAAGCCGGTGGCCTAACCCTTGTGGGGGGAGCCGTCGAAGGTGGGACTGGCGATTGGGACTAAGTCGTAACAAGGTAGCCGTACCGGAAGGTGCGGCTGGATCACCTCCTTTCTAAGGAGCACGCTGACCGGCCGGGTGGCTGGTGGCCCCACAGACCACGAGATCGTGGTGCGCCGTTGAGTCGGTGGTGGGTGTTTTGCTCATGGGTGGAATATCAGCAAGCGGACACGGATACTACGCACACGGGAACACTGCCGGCTTGGATGGTTGGTGGTGGTGTGTGTGGGGGTTCGTGGTGGCACATTGTTGGGTTGTCGATCAACAAGTTACGTTGGTTGGTTTCCTGGGGCACTGACGCATCCATTGTGGTGGGTGTGTGGTGTTGGTGGGTTGTTGTTTGTCAACTACATAGTGGACGCGAGCATCTTTGACGCCGCGTGCATCTGGTCACACGATGATCACGGTCAAGGGGTTTTTTAGATTCCTGGTTGTGGTGGTGTGGTGGGTGTGTGTGGTGTGTTCTTTGATGATTGTTTTGTGTTGTGTGGCGTAGAAGTTGTTACGGGCACACGGTGGATGCCTTGGCATCAGGAGCTGATGAAGGACGTGGAAATCTGCGATAAGCCTCGGGGAGCTGATAAACGAGCTGTGATCCGAGGGTCTCCGAATGGGGTAACCCGGCTGCGTATCATGCGTGGTCACTCGTATCTGAATTCATAGGGTGCGAGGAGGAACGTGGGGAAGTGAAACATCTCAGTACCCATAGGAAGAGAAAACAATAGTGATTCCGTGAGTAGTGGCGAGCGAAAGCGGATGGTGGCTAAACCGGTTGTGTGTGATACCTGGCGAGGGTTGCATGATCGGGGTTGTGGGATGCGTTGTTCTCGGGGTCGCCACCCCGGGCGCTGTGGCGCTGTGGTAGTCGAACTGGTGGTGAGTGCCAGACCGTAGGGGGTGTGAGTCCCGTAGACGAAACCGTGGTGTGCGTGGTGTGACGTTGTTCCCGAGTAGCACGGGGCCCGTGAAATCTCGTGTGAATCTGCCAGGACCACCTGGTAAGCCTGAATACTTCCTGATGACCGATAGCGGATCAGTACCGTGAGGGAATGGTGAAAAGTACCCCGGGAGGGGAGTGAAATAGTACCTGAAACCGTGTGCTTACAAGCCGTTGGAGCCTTTTGGGGTGACAGCGTGCCTTTTGAAGAATGAGCCTGCGAGTTAGTGTTACGTCGCGAGATTAACCCGTGTGGGGTAGTCGTAGCGAAAGCGAGTCTGAATAGGGCGTTGTGTAGTGGCGTGATCTAGACCCGAAGCGGGGTGATCTACCCATGGCCAGGTTGAAGCGCGTGTAAGAGCGCGTGGAGGACCGAACCCACTTCAGTTGAAAATGGAGGGGATGAGCTGTGGGTAGGGGTGAAAGGCCAATCAAACTCCGTGATAGCTGGTTCTCCCCGAAATGCATTTAGGTGCAGCGTTGCGTGTTGCTTCCCGGAGGTAGAGCTACTGGATGGCTGATGGGCCCTACAAGGTTACTGACGTCAACCAAACTCCGAATGCCGGTGAAGTGTAAGCGTGGCAGTGAGACTGTGGGGGATAAGCTTCATAGTCGAAAGGGAAACAGCCCAGACCATCAACTAAGGCCCCTAAGCGTGTGCTAAGTGGGAAAGGATGTGGAGTTGCTTAGACAACCAGGAGGTTGGCTTAGAAGCAGCCACCCTTGAAAGAGTGCGTAATAGCTCACTGGTCAAGTGATTCCGCGCCGATAATGTAGCGGGGCTCAAGTACACCGCCGAAGTTGTGGCATGACACCGTATAGCCGAGCCGTTTGTGGTTGAGGTGGTGTTGTGGGTAGGGGAGCGTCGTTGGGGTAGTGAAGCTGCGGGGTGACCCAGTGGTGGAACCTCAACGAGTGAGAATGCAGGCATGAGTAGCGATAGACGGGTGAGAAACCCGTCCGCCGGATGATCAAGGGTTCCAGGGTCAAGCTAATCTGCCCTGGGTGAGTCGGGACCTAAGGCGAGGCCGACAGGCGTAGTCGATGGACAACGGGTTGATATTCCCGTACCGACGAAGAACCGACCCTATCGAACCGGGGATACTAACCACCCGAACCATCACGATCCGTGGCCGTTTACGGTCACGGGAGTGTGTGGGGAGCGTGGGACCTGATCCGGGGAGGTAAACGTGTTAACAGGTGTGACGCAGGAAGGTAGCCGAGCCAGGCGATGGTTGTCCTGGTCTAAGCATGTAGGGCGACCCGTTGGTAAATCCGCGGGTCATGGGCCTGAGATGTGATGGGACTCTCTTAGGTGAGGGAATTCGGTGATCCTATGCTGCCAAGAAAAGCATCGACGTGAGGTTCTAGTCGCCCGTACCCTAAACCGACACAGGTGATCAGGTAGAGAATACTAAGGCGTTCGAGAGAATCATGGTTAAGGAACTCGGCAAAATGCCCCCGTAACTTCGGGAGAAGGGGGGCCCTGGTTGGTGAACACCCACGCGGTGTGAGCTGGTCGGGGTCGCAGAGGCTAGAGGGAAGCGACTGTTTATCAAAAACACAGGTCCGTGCGAAGTCGTAAGACGATGTATACGGACTGACTCCTGCCCGGTGCTGGAAGGTTAAGAGGACTCGTTAAACCCTTCGGGGTTGAAGCGGAGAATTTAAGCCCCAGTAAACGGCGGTGGTAACTATAACCATCCTAAGGTAGCGAAATTCCTTGTCGGGTAAGTTCCGACCTGCACGAATGGAGTAACGACTTCCCTACTGTCTCAACCATGAACTCGGCGAAATTGCAGTACGAGTAAAGATGCTCGTTTCGCGCAGCAGGACGGAAAGACCCCGAGACCTTTACTATAGTTTGGTATTGGTGTTCGGTGTGGCTTGTGTAGGATAGGTGGGAGACTGTGAAGCCGTCACGCTAGTGGTGGTGGAGTCGTTGTTGAAATACCACTCTGGTCACTCTGGATATCTAACTTCGGCCCGTGATCCGGGTCAGGGACAGTGCCTGATGGGTAGTTTAACTGGGGCGGTTGCCTCCTAAAGAGTAACGGAGGCGCCCAAAGGTTCCCTCAGCCTGGTCGGCAATCAGGTGTTGAGTGTAAGTGCACAAGGGAGCTTGACTGTGAGAGTGACAGCTCGAGCAGGGACGAAAGTCGGGACTAGTGATCCGGCGGTACATTGTGGAATGGCCGTCGCTCAACGGATAAAAGGTACCTCGGGGATAACAGGCTGATCTTGCCCAAGAGTCCATATCGACGGCATGGTTTGGCACCTCGATGTCGGCTCGTCGCATCCTGGGGCTGGAGTTGGTCCCAAGGGTTGGGCTGTTCGCCCATTAAAGCGGTACGCGAGCTGGGTTCAGAACGTCGTGAGACAGTTCGGTCCCTATCCGCTGCGTGCGTTGGAAATTTGTGGAGGCCTGTCCTTAGTACGAGAGGACCGGGACGGACGAACCTCTGGTATGTCAGTTGTTCCGCCAGGAGCACCGCTGATTAGCTACGTTCGGGATTGATAACCGCTGAAAGCATCTAAGCGGGAAGCTTGCTCCGAGATAAGATTTCCTGACCTCCTTTGTGGGGTGTGAGGTGCCCAGTAGACGACTGGGTTGATAGGCCAGATGTGGAAGCGTTGCAAGACGTGGAGCTGACTGGTACTAATACACCGAAGACTTCTACACACACATAGCCTTCATTCGAAGAATGTGATGTTCGCGTCCACCATGTGGTTGACCACCAACAACCCCCCACCCCTACCCGGCCGCGCAGGCTGGTGCGTGGGGTGGGCTGGGGGTAGTGGTTGGTAATATAATAAAGCTTGGTCCACGAAACACGGGACCCCATGGTTTCATCACCCCACGCATGGTTGCTGGTAGTCACCGTGTAGGGGTTGGTGGCAGGGTTTCCGGTGGTTATAGCGTGGGGGAAACGCCCGGTCCCATCCCGAACCCGGTAGCTAAGACCCACAGCGCTGATGGTACTGCACTCGGAAGGGTGTGGGAGAGTAAGACACCGCCGGGATTAACATGAAAGAAAGAAGTGGTCGAGGCCGCACCCCCTTAGGGGGCGCGGCCTCCCACCATTTAACACACCTAAACGCACACAAAGCCCCCCGAGGAATACTCCTCGGGGGGCTTTGTTCATAGAGTGCGCCCGTCGGTATCCCACTTACGATAGTTCTCCCACATCGCGGCGAGGTTCGGCTCAGCAAGGCGATGCTTCCACGGGGCAGGGTGCGCGAGGTCGAGACAGTGTCCGTGGATAAGGGTACGCTGCACGTCCCGCTGGGCGAGGAGATCGTGCACTGTAAACGCCACGGTGGGCTTCACCCTGGCGCCAGCGGCGATGGGTTCGTTCGGGCCACCACTGGATCGGGTTCTTCTGCCGCACCCCGATGCGAGTTGACAGCGTCACGCTCTCTCACTCTCAGATCCATCCCTCGTCCCATGCCCGCTGCACGGCCTCCTGACGGGTGGACACGTGCAACTTGGCCAGGGCCGAGGAGACGTAGTTCTGGACGGTTCCCGGTGCGAGATGCAGGGCCGCAGCCGCGTCCGCGAGAGTGGGCTGCTGTGCGGATTCACGCAGCACGCCCAGTTCCCGGTCACTCAGAGGACATGCGGAGCCCGATAGCGCACTGGCGGCGATTTCCGGATCCACGTACCGCTTGCCGGCCGCGATGTCCCGCACCACCTGGGCCAGCTTCTCGGAGGGCGTGGACTTGGGGAGGAACCCGGACACGCCCGCAGACAGGGTGCGGCGCAGTACTCCGGGGCGGGCGTGGCGCGTGACCATGAGGATGCGGGTGTCCACCGAGCTCACGATGCGTTGCGCCGTGTCCACGCCATCCGTGGGCGGCATCTCCAGGTCCAGGATGCACACAGTGGGGGAGTGCTGCTGAGCTGCCCGTAGAGCCTCGGCCCCGTCTGCGACATCGGCCACCACGTCGAAGTCGTCCTCGAGTCGCAGCAGGGCAGCAAGGGCCCCGCGGATCAGGTGCTCGTCGTCCGCGAGAAGGATCGTGATCCGCTCGTCATTCATGGTCGTCTCCTGTCATGGGCACGCGCGCGGTCAGGGTGAAACCGGCGTGCGCGGGATCGAAGGTGTACGTGAGCGTGCCTCCCAGCGCCGACAGTCGTTCACGCAGCCCCGCCAATCCGTTCCCGGTGGAGGCGTCCGGCGTGGATTCCGAGGACGGGGACGCGCCGTCGTTGTGGATGACGAGTTCGAGATGAGCGCCCCCGCCCGGCAGGCGTCGGCGCCGTGCGGCACGACCGGTGGGTGCGGCGTCGTCGTCACGACCCGTGGACGAGATCAAACGCAGCGAGATCCGCGCGGAGGAGGCGTGGGAGTGCCGCAGGATGTTAGTCGTGCCCTCCCGCACAACGAGGCCCAGCACATTGCTCGTGACGGTGTCACCGCGGCCGTCCTCGATGCAGTCGGGGAAGGGTCGTGAGCGACCGGCCCAGGTCCGCAGCATCGGGGGCAGGTCCACGTCCGTGTGGATCCCGGCCGCGCCGAGAACGGAGGACGCGTTCTCGAGCTCGTCCACGAGAGTGGTGGAGCGATAACCGGCTCTTCAGGATCCAGGGTGTAGGTGTGGTCTGAATCCGCCGGCTTCGAGGAGTGCGCGGGCGATGTAGTTGGTGAGGTTGCGGAAGCCGGGGGCCAGGCCACGCAGGTGCTCGAGGCGACCGTTCACGGCTTCGGTAGGTCCGTTGCTCGTGCGTGGCCGGTCGAAGTAGGCCAGGACGTCGCAGGCGCGTCTGGTCAGGGTGCGGCCGAGCTTGCGCAGTTCTACCAACGCCTCAGGCACACTGTCGGCGAGGGCGTCGATCACGGAGCTCATCTCGACGCGGCCGGCTGCCCGGCCGGGGTGACGGTAGGCGGAGATCATGCGCTGGTAGATCCCCCAGGTGCACTCGACTTGCACGTGCCGGTCCCCAGCGAAGAGCTTGTCAAGGCGCTCGTGCTGGCGGTCGGTGAGCAGGTCAGCCCCGGTGTGCAGGGTCCGCCGCGCGGTGTAGAGCGGGTCGCCCTTGCGTCCGCGGTGTCCGTGCAGTTCCTGCTGGACTCGGCGGCGGCACTCATCGAGAGCGTCCCCGGCCAACCGGATGACGTGGAAGGGATCCATAACCGTGACGGCGTCCGGCAGCTCCTCGGTGGTGGCGGTCTTGAAGCCCGCGAACCCATCCATGGCCACGACCTCGATCCCATCGCGCCAAGCCTGGCCCCGCTCGGCCAGCCAGTCCTTGAACGCCTTCTTCGGCCGACCTTCGACCACGTCCAGCAGGCGTGAGGGCCCGGTGCCGTCCCGGACCGGGGTGAGGTCGATGATCGACGGTGACGTACTTGTCACCGCGCCGGGTGTGCCGCCACACGTGCTCATCGACCCCGACGACCTTGACACCGTCCAGGCGGGTCGGGTCCTCGATGAGCAGACGCCGGCCCTCAGCCAGGACCGCGTCGTTGGCGGTGTTCCACGCCACGCCCAGTCCTTCGGCAACTCGGGGCATCGACAGGTGGCCGACGACGATCCCGACCAGACCCCACCGCAGGCCGGCGCGGGAGATCTTGGCCCGCGGCGGCGCCGCAGCGGTGGTGTCCTGACGCCACACGTGCGAGCACTCCTTGCAGCGGTAGCGGCGCACGGTGAGCACCAGCGTGGTAGGGCGCCACCCGAACGGCTCGTGCGCCAACTCCCTGCTCACCGTGTCACGGGGCACGCCCTGGCAGCCGCACCGCCTGCACCAGTCGTCCGGCTCCACGACCCGGCACGCCAGCACGGACCGGTCAGGCTCGAGCAGCTGGCCGGTGACCTCCAGACCGAGGCCGTCGAGGCGGGTGAAGGTAGTCAGGTCAGGGCGCGTGAAGGTAGCGTCAGGCACGTCGAGGTCTTCCGGACGGGTTGTGTGAGAACTCCCATCACCGGAAGACCTCGACCCTCACCCCGACACCGACGCGCCGCCCCAGGTCGCACCACAGCTACACCCTCATCTGTGAAGAGCCCGATAACCCTGGACCAGGGAGCGTGTGTCACGCAGGGCTTCCTGCGCGCCTGCGTGAGCCGCGAGGACCTGCTCGCGGGCGGCGTCGTACTGCTGTTTGCCGAGCAGGCGGGCCGCGAGATCCGTGGTGAGGCTGATGACCTGCAGGTGATGTCCCTGGACGTCGTGCAGGTCCGCCGCGAAGCGCAGCCGCTCGTTCGCGATGGCCAGGTCCGCGGCACGGCGCTGAGCGGCCTCCAGCTGTAGCATGACGCCCCAGACCCACAACGAGGAGGGGATGGCGAGCAGGACGATCCCCGCGTACTGGATGGTCATGGCGACGTCCATCGCGGTCGGGTTCATCACCCCCATGGCCCAACAGACCAAGAGGTACACGGGCGGGATCGCAGCGGCCACGAGGAACAACCAGCGCCAGCGGTGCTCGGGCTGCAGGCCGGCCGTCATGACCACTACGGCCAGGGGGAGTGCGGCGTAAACCCCTCGGGGGCCGACGCTCGCCGCGAGAACGGCGCACACAATCCCCAGGATCGCAGCCACACCCATGAAAGGAGTCAACACGGCCGCCCGACTCACACCCCGACGAATCCGCAACAGCCCTGCGGCCCAACACAGCAGGCTCGTCACGCCGATGATCCCCGTCGTGACGTACGCGGCCGCCGATGGCCTGAACGCAATGGCCGCGAAGTTCAGGAAGAACACGTAGAGCAGGATGCCCACCAGCGTGAGGTAGGTGCTCCACCACACCAGGCTCATGTTCCGGCGTTGCCGCGCGAGGTCGAGCTCGTGCTGTTCTGCGCCGTGGACCGGCGCGGACGTAGGGATCGCCGACATGCCTCCACCCTAGGGGCCGGGTGATCCGGATATGACACATGTCATGTGGGCTGATGACATCCGTGGCCAAGGTGGTGACGCGGGCTCACTGCCGCGAACGGTCCCCGCGCGGAAGAGTGGTGGGCAGAAGGGCACGACAGCCCGAACACACGTCCACAGCGCGGCGCTCAAGCACCCGCCGGAGGAGAGGAAGAACGCCATGCAGTGGTTGCAGGAGAATGTGGAGGCCGCGGGGCAGACCGTTCAGGCCCTGTTCCTGATGCTGGGCGGGGCGATCCCGTTCATCGAGTCCTACGGGGCCTCGGCGGTGGGGGTCATCGCGGGGATCCATCCCGTGATGGCGGTGCTCTTCGCCGTGATCGGCAACATCGTCTCCATGACCCTGTTGGTCCTGTTCGCGGAGCGGGTCCGGAAGTTCTTCACGCGCAATCGGGACGAGCGCAAGGAGCCGAGCAAACGTCAGCAGCGTTTCGTGAGGATGTTCGAGAAGTACGGGGTGGCCGGGGTGTCAATCCTGGGTCAGGCCGTGCTGCCCAGTCAGATCACCTCGTCCATGATGGCCGGGGCTGGCGTGGCCAAGGGGAAGATCATCTTCTGGCAGTGCATCTCGATCGTGCTGTGGGGTGTCCTGTTCGCCGGCCTCGCCTCGGCGGGACTCTCCGTGATCACCGGGGTCTCCTGAGCGGGTGTTCCCTGAGCGGGCCACCCGTACCGGCACCCGGCCACGAGATGACGACGGCGCGTCGCACAGTGCGACGCGCCGTCGTCATGGATCGCAGGTGCGGGCTGCGAGGCCCGCACGAGATGGTCAGACGGTCGACTCCGCGGGGGCGTCACGCAGGCGCCCGCTCTTGTCCTTGAGCATGCGGTCCATGACGGCGGCGATGGCGCCGTCGCCGGTGACATTACATGCGGTGCCGAACGAGTCGATGGCCACGTAGGTGGCGATCATGAGCCCCACGGCGGTCTCGTCGAAGCCCAGGGTGGACTGCAGGATGCCGACCGCGGCCATGATCGCGCCGCCGGGGACACCGGGCGCGGCGACCATGGTCACGCCCAGCAGCAGGATGAACCCGATGTACTGCCACGTGTTGATGGGCATCCCCGAGATGGTCATGATCGCCAGGGAGAACAGCACGATCTTCATGGTGGACCCGGAGAGGTGGATCGTGGCGCACAGGGGAATGGTGAACCCGGCGACGCGCTCGTCCACGCCGTTGCGCTTGGTGCATTCCAAGGTCACGGGGATGGTCGCCGCGGACGATGACGTGCCCAGCGCCGTGGCGTACGCCGGGAGCATGTTCTTGAGCATCACGAACGGGTTGCGCTTGGCCACGAGGCCCGCCAGGCAGTACTGGATGATCAGGATCACCACGGTCATGATGAACGCCAGGATCACCACGCGCAGGAAGGTGGAGATCACCAGGACGATCTGCCCGTTCATGGTGAGGCTCAGGAACATGCCGAAGATGTAGACGGGCAACAGCGGGATGATGATCTTCTCCACGATCCGCATCACGATCGTGCGCAGCTCCCCGAACCCGCGGTGCAGGGAGTTGCCCTTGACGAACGTGATCCCCACGCCGATGCAGAAGGCCAGGATGAGAGCTGTCATCACGTCGAACACGGGTGGCATGGTGATGTCGAAGAACCCGCTCAGGGCGTGGTCCTCCGGGTTCTCCAGCCCGTTGACGGACCTGTCACCGCCCAGCAGCCACGGGTAGCTCGCTTTGGCCACGAGGAACGCCAGGAGACCGGCGAAAATGGTGGACCCGTACGCGATGGCCGCCGTCACGGCCAACCACTTGCCCGCGCCCCGCCCCAGATCCGCAATGGCCGGTGTCACGAGGCCCACGATGATCAGGGGGATCAGAAACCCCAGGAACTGGCTGAAGATGCCGTTGAAGGTTATGAACACCCGTGCGAGCCATTCCGGGAAGAAGAGGCCGAAGACGACGCCCAGGACGATGGCCACGAGGACCCGCAGAAGCAGGTTTTTGGAGAGGGATCTCAAACGCATGCTTCATTATGTACGGCGCCCACCCTCCTTGCGGTTCACTCCGCGCGCGGATCATCCCGCCGCGGCCCGTTCGAGTGCCGCGACCGGCCCGTCCATGGCGTTGGGAGTGCTCCGCGCACCGTTTGTAGAATGCTCTTCGAGAACATCCGGCGGTGCCAGATCCCGCCCCCGCACCATGGCCGCAGGCCGCAGTAGGAGACACCCCTTGAGCGAATCTGAACAGCACGGTTCCCACGATCGTTCCGATCGTCGACGCGGCGGGGGTGACCACGGCGGCCGGTGGGGCCGTGACGAGCGCGGTTCATCCCGCGGTGGGGGAGACCGCCGGTTCTCCCGGGGCGACGACGATCGTAGGGGCACGGATCGCCGTGGCTCCGATCGCTCCTCGTACCGCGGGGGCTCGGGGGGCCGTCCCGGAGATCGGGACGGTTTCGGCGGCCGAGGCGGCAGCGGACGCCGTTCATCCGGCGACGACGCTCGCAGCGGCTACCGGGGCCGGGACGAGCGGGCGGGGAGTTACGGCGGGCGCGGTGACGAGCGCAGGAATGATGACCGGCGAGGCGGCTACCGCCGTGACGACGATCGACGCGGTCCGCGCGACGGCGCTCGTGGTGAGGAACGGGGCGGCTACGGTCGTCGGAACGACCGTCGTGAGGGCGGCTACGGTCGTCGGAACGACCGTCGTGAGGGCGGCTACGGGCGTCGGGACGAGCGTGGTGACCGGGACCGTCGTGAGGGCGGCTATGGACGTCGGGACGACCGTCGTGATGGTGGTTTTGGGCGACGTGATGATCGCGGGGACCGGGATCGCCGGGACGGGGGCTTCGCGGGCCGGGGTGGTGACCGGGCTCGCCAGGGCGGTGGGCGCGGCTTCGGAGCGCGCGACGAGCGCCGCGACTACCGTGACGACCGGCGCGGTGACGCACGTGGCCCCGAGCGCGATGACCGCCGAGATGCCCAGCCGCGGTTCGTGGCCCCGGACATCGACGCGGACGTCACGGGTCGGGAGATCGACCGGACCGTGCGCCGGGAACTGCAGGCCCTCGAGGCGAGCAATGCCGAGCGGGTGTCCAAACACCTCGTGATGGCGGCGCGCTATCTCGACGACGATCCCGAATTCGCCCTTGAACACGCCAACGCCGCCGTGCGTAAGGCGGGGCGGATCGGCGCTGTGCGCGAGGTTGCCGGGATCGCGGCGTATGCGGCCGGTGACTACGCGCTCGCCCTGAAGGAGTTGCGCACCCACCGGCGGATCTCCGGTTCGCAGGCACACCTGCCGCTCATGGTGGACGCCCAGCGTGCCCTGGGCCGCGTGGACAAGGCCATGGAAGAGGCCATCTCGGATGCCGCTGATGCGCTGGACGCCGAGGGCAAGGCCGAGCTCGCCATGGTCGTGTCCGGGATCCACGCCGACGCCGGTGACGAACAGGCCGCGCTCGCGGCGCTCGAGATCCCCCAGCTCGACAAGAACCGCGGGTTCTCCTACAGCCCCAAACTTTTCCGCGCGTACGCGGACGCCCTGCGCGCGGTGGGTCGCGACAGCGAGGCCATGTCGTGGGATCGCCAGGCCATCGTCGCGGAGGCGGCGCTGGGCATGGGCCAGTTCTCCGAGCCCGAGATCGTGGACCTGGGTGACGACCTGGACGAGGACGACGCTCGGCGCACCGTCCGGGAGGCCCAGAAGCGACACAGCGCGGACCGCCCCAGTGATGACGCCCCCGAAGTGAGCACGGACTCCCACGAGGAGGCGGCCCCTGCGCGGGTGGAGACAGCGCCGTCGGACGACGCGGCCGCTCCGGGTGACGCGTCAGCCGACAACCACGCACCCGCCGAGAGCGCCGACGGCGAGCACGGGACGGACACCGGTCATGACCGCAACTGATCCCGCCCGCGAGGAGGGGAGCGAGGACGCGACGCTCATCGAACGGTTCGACGCCTTGCTGTGCGATCTGGACGGTGTGGTCTACGCGGGACCGCACGCGATCGACGGCGCCCCGGAGAGCCTCAAGCGAGTGAAGGACTCGGGGCGCGCGGTGATGTACGTGACCAACAACGCATCCCGATCCCCCGAAGCGGTGGCCGAGCACATCTCGTCCCTCGGCGCTCCCGCTCGGACGCAGGACGTGGTGAGTTCCGCCCAGGCAGCCGCGGCTTTGCTGGCGGAGCGACTCCCGCGGTCGGCGAAAGTGTTGATCACGGGGGCACAGGCGCTCGCGGACGAGATCCGCGCCGTGGGATTGACCCCCGTGACCTCCCAGGACGAGCAACCGGAGGCCGTGGTGCAGGGCTTCGACCCGCACATCGGATGGGAGCACCTCGCCGAGGCCGCCTTCACCCTCGCGGACGACGCCGTGCTGTGGTGCGCGACCAACACCGACCGCACCATCCCCAAGGAACGGGGGATCGCCCCCGGCAACGGGACGCTCGTGGCCGCTGTTGCCGCGGCGTCGGGCCGGGAACCCGTGGTCGCGGGCAAACCCGAGGCCCCCATCTTCCGCGAGGCGGCCGAGCGCGTCGGCGCCCGCAACTCCGCAGTCGTGGGGGACCGGCTGGACACCGACATCCTCGGGGCCAACAACGCGGGCATGCCCGGGATCGAGGTGTTCACGGGGGTGGACTCGCCGCGTTCGGTGCTCGCTGCGTGCACGTCCCAGCGCCCCACCTACCTCCTGGGGAACCTGCGTGAGCTGTTCGAACCGTATCCCCGGGTGGATGTCACGCACGACGGCGACCGGTTCCGCGCGCGGTGCCGCGAGGCCGTCGCGGAGACCGACAGCACCGCCGTGACGGTCACCGCGCCTCGCGACAGCCTGGACGGCTGGCGCGCTGCGTGCGCCGCGTGGTGGGCCGCCCATCCCGACGTCGACGTCGCTCACGAACCGTCGCTGACGTGGCAGGACCCCGCGTGAACGAGGAACACCCCGAGCCCCCGCACACCGGCCTGGACCCCGTGGACCGCGTGCTCGCGCGTGAAGCAAACATCGCCGCGCTCCCCGTCACGGAACAGGCGGCGGCGTACGAGGTCCTGCACGAGGAACTGGAGCGGATCCTCAACGCGTCTCCGGGTTCGTTGCCCGCCGGGCTCATCGACTCCGTGACGGAGCCTGGGTCGGACGCCGCGGGGGAGCGGGAGCACCCGTGAACGATCGGCTCGACCGGGCGCTGACCGCGCGCGGTCTCGCCCGGTCCCGCACCGTGGCCGCCGCTCTGATCAAGGCCGGGCGCGTGAGTGTGAACGGGTCCGCGGCCACGAAACCCTCCGCCGTGGTCACCTCGGAGGCTACGCTCGAGGTCGCGGCAGCCGAGGGCGAGGAGTACGTGAGCCGCGCCGGGCACAAACTGGCCGGCGCGCTCGAACGGTTCCCGGACGTGTACCCCGCGGGCAAGCGCTGTCTGGATGCGGGGGCGTCCACCGGAGGGTTCACGGACGTCCTGTTGCGCCGTGGTGCGCGCGAGGTCGTGGCGGTGGACGTGGGGCACGACCAATTGGTCCCCGAACTGCGCGTGGACCCCCGCGTCCGGGTCCACGAGGGGCTCAACGTGCGCTACCTGGATTCCGCCGAGATCGGCGGCCCCGCCCAACTCACGGTGTGCGACCTCTCCTTCATCTCCCTGACCCTCGTGGTCCCGGCGCTCGCGGCGGCCACGGAGCGTGGAGGGGACCTGCTGCTCATGGTCAAACCCCAGTTCGAGGTGGGGGCGCACGCGCTGTCCCGCACCGGCGTCGTGACGTCCGACGCCGCGCGGGAAGCGGCGGTGGAGCGCGTACGGGCGTGCGCGCGCGACGTCGGGCTCGAGGTCCTCGGCACGGCGCCCAGTCCGCTGCCGGGCCAGGACGGCAACGTGGAGTTCTTCGTGTGGTGCCGCAGCCCGAAGCACTGACCGCGTCGGGGCGCTCGCGTAGTGTTGGCTGAGTCAGCCCACCGTGGGAGTCGATCGCAGGAGGATGGTCTTCAGCTCGTGAGCCGGAAAATCTTGGTGATGACCCACACGGGGCGGCACGAGGCCAAGGAAGCGGCCCGCCAGTCCTGCGAACAACTGCACGACGCCGGGCTCGTACCCGTCCTCTGCCGCCCGGACCTCGAGGCCCTACGTGCGGACGGGTCGGACATGGCACCCGTGGAGATCCTCGAGGAGGACGTGGCGCTGCGCGAGATCGAGATCGTCATGGTGCTCGGCGGTGACGGCTCCATCCTGCGCGCGGCGGAACTGGTGCGCGGAGTGGACACCCCTCTGCTGGGCGTCAATCTGGGTCACGTGGGCTTCCTCGCCGAGTCCGAGCGTTCCGGGCTGAGCGAGACCGTGGAGGCCATCGTCGACGGTCGCTACACGGTGGAGCGGCGCATGGCCCTGGACATCACCGTGTGGGAGCAGCGCCGAAAAGTCCTGCACACGTGGGCGCTCAACGAGGCCTCCGTGGAGAAGGGCAACCGGGAGAAGATGATCGAGGTCGTCACGGAGGTGGACCGCAGGCCGCTGTCCACGTTCGGGTGTGACGGCGTGGTCATGGCCACCCCCACCGGCTCCACGGCCTACGCGTTCTCCGCGGGTGGTCCCGTGGTCTGGCCGGAGGTCGAGGCCCTGCTCATGGTCCCGCTGTCCGCCCATGCCCTGTTCTCCCGCCCCCTCGTGATCTCCCCGCGCTCCATGATGGCCGTGGAGGTGCTCACCCGCACGGATGCCCGCGGTGTCCTGTGGTGCGACGGACGGCGAACCGTGGACCTGCCCCCGGGATCGCGCATCGAGGTGCGCCGGTCCGAGAAGTCCGTGAACCTGGCCCGCATGCACGCGACCCCGTTCTCCGAACGCCTCGTCAGGAAGTTCGAACTGCCGATCGCCGGATGGCGTGGCCCCATGCCCAAGGAACAGCTCGAGGCCCTTACCTCGGCCCTGTCTGTCGTGCAGCCCACCACCAAGGTGGTCGCTCAGGACGAGGAACAACTCAAGCTCAGCGTGGGCCGGGAGATCCCGCACCACAACGACGCGCCCTGGCTCGATGGCGGCCCCTCGACCGGTGAGCGGACCGGCGACCGACCGGACGGGGCCTCCCGGTCATGATCGAGGAGATCCACATCCACGACCTCGGCGTCATCACGGACGCCGTCCTGCCACTGGGCCCCGGGTTGTCGATCCTCTCGGGTGAGACCGGCGCGGGGAAGACCATGGTGGTCACCGCGCTCGGCATGCTGCTCGGCAACCGCGCGGACGCCGGGTCCGTGCGCTCGGGCAGCACCAAGGCACTAGCGGAAGCCACCGTGCGGGTGCCGTCGGACCACGCCGCTGTGGCGCTCGTGGAGGAATCCGGTGGTGCGGTGGACAGCGAGACGGTCAATGGCACCGAGGAGTCCCTGGTCCTGCTCTCCCGCACCGTCTCGGCCGAGGGGCGCAGTCGCGCCCATGTGGGCGGCCGTTCCGCACCGGTGGGCACGCTCGGCGCCGTCGGTGAGACCCTCGTAGCCGTCCACGGGCAGTCCGACCAGCTACGCCTGAAGTCCCCGGCGGCCCAGCGCACGGCGCTCGACGACTACGCCGGCGCGGACGTTGCCGAGGAGCTCGCCACCTACCGCGGCAAACTCGCGCGCTACCGGGAGGTCGTGGCCACGTTGCGCGTGGCCAAGGAAAACTCCCGCGAACGAGCGCTGCAGGCCCAGGCGTTGACCACCGCGCTCGAGGAGATCGACGCCGTGGAGCCCGTTCCGGGCGAGGACGCCCAATTGGACGCGGAGAGCGAGAAGCTCACTAACCTCGAGGCCCTGCGCGGTGCGGCATTGTCCGCCCACGGGGCCCTGAGCGGATCCGACGCGGACGACGAACCGGACCTCAACGCCGTCGCCCTGCTGTCCCACGCGCACCAGGCGCTCGACCTCGTGGCGGAGTCCGACCCCGAACTCGTGGCCCTGGCCACCCGGGTGCGGGAGCTGACCGTGGTCGCCGCCGACGTCGCCGCGGACCTCTCGGGATACGCGAGCGGTCTGGACGAGGACGGCCCCGCGCGGCTCGCCGAGGTCGAGGCCCGCCGCAGTGCCCTGCGCGCGCTGACCAAGAAGTACGGTGCGAGCATCGACGAAGTGCTGTCCTGGGCGGACGAGGCCCGGACCCGGCTCGAGGGGCTCGTGGTGGACCCCCAACGCGAGGAACAACTGCGCGCGGAGGGCGAGAGCCTGCATGCGGCCCTCGTGAAGCACGCGACCAGGCTGTTGGAGCTGCGACGGGTGGCCGCCAAGAAACTCGCGGGCGCCGTGAGCGAGGAACTGAGCGCGCTGGCCATGCCCAACGCGTCCCTCGTGGTGGCGGTGGAACCCTCCGAGCGTTTCACGGACGACGGTAGGGACACGATCGAGTTCATGCTCGCGCCCCACCCGCAGGCCACACCCCGCCCGCTGGGCAAGGGTGCCTCCGGTGGTGAGCTCTCGCGCATCATGCTCGCGCTCGAGGTGGTGCTCTCCGAGGTGGACCCCGTGCCTACGTTCGTGTTCGATGAAGTCGATTCCGGTGTGGGCGGCAAAGCTGCCGTAGAGATCGGCCGGCGGCTGAAGATGCTCGCCAAGAACGTGCAGGTGCTCGTGGTGACCCACCTTCCCCAGGTCGCTGCGTTCGCGGATCAGCACATCCTGGTAACCAAGTCCTCGGACTCGAGCGTCTCGGACGTGAAAGTGCTCACGGACGAGGAACGCGTGGTGGAGCTGGCCCGCATGCTCGCGGGCCACGAGGACTCCCGTGCGGCCCGCGAACACGCGCGAGAACTCATGCGGGACGCCACCGCATGACCGACGACCCCCAACGCCCCGACGAGACACGAATGGTAGGCTCGAATCCCGTGGTGAATGTTCAGGACGCCGCCCACGAGGCAGGCACAGAAAAGAACGACGGCAAGGTGACCCGACAGATCTTCGTCACGGGAGGTGTGGCCTCGTCCCTCGGCAAGGGGCTCACCGCGTCCTCACTCGGGATGCTTCTGCGTTCGCGCGGCCTGTCCGTGACCATGCAGAAATTGGATCCGTACCTCAACGTGGATCCCGGAACCATGAACCCCTTCCAGCACGGTGAGGTCTTCGTCACGGACGACGGCGCCGAGACGGACCTGGACATCGGTCACTACGAGCGCTTCCTGGACGAGAACCTGGACGCCTCCGCGAACGTGACCACCGGTCAGGTGTACTCCACGGTGATCGCCAAGGAACGCCGCGGCGAGTACCTGGGTGACACCGTGCAGGTCATCCCGCACATCACGGACGAGCTCAAGCGCCGGATGCGCCGCCGCGCCGAGGACGAGAACGCCCCGGACATCATCATCACCGAGATCGGCGGCACGGTCGGTGACATCGAGTCCCAGCCCTTCATCGAGGCCGCGCGCCAGGTGCGCCAGGACGTGGGTCGGCGCAATGTGTTCTACCTGCACGTGTCCCTGATCCCGTTCATCGGCCCGTCCGGTGAGCTCAAGACCAAGCCCACCCAGCACTCCGTGGCCTCGCTGCGCGGTCTGGGCATCCAGCCCGACGCCCTCGTGCTGCGCTGCGACCGGGACGTCCCGGACGCGATGCTGCGCAAGATCGGTGCCGCGTGCGACGTGGACCTGGACGCCGTGATCTCGTGCGCGGACGCCCCCAGCATCTACGACATTCCCAACACCCTGCACAGCCAGGGTCTGGACACCTACATCCTGGACTACCTGGGTCTGGACTACCAGGACGCCGATCTACGACAGTGGTCCCGGCTGCTCACCGCGGTGCACGAGCCCGAGCACCACGTGACGGTCGCGCTCGTGGGCAAGTACATCGACCTCCCGGACGCGTACCTGTCCGTGTCCGAGGCGCTACGGGCCGGTGGATTCGCGAACAACGCCCGCGTGCACATCAAGTGGGTCGCCTCCGACCTGTGTGACACCCCAGAGGGCGCCCAGCGCGAACTCGGTGACGTGGACGCCGTCCTGATCCCCGGGGGCTTCGGCATCCGTGGGCTCGAGGGCAAGCTCGGCGCCCTGCGCTGGTCCCGTGAGCACAAGGTGCCCACCCTGGGGCTGTGCCTCGGGTTGCAGTGCATGGTCATCGAGTACGCGCGCGACGTCGTGGGCCTGCCCAATGCCTCCTCCACCGAGTTCGACCCGGACACGGACACTCCCGTGATCGCCACCATGGAGGAGCAGAAGCAGTTCGTGGAGGGCGCCGGTGACCTGGGCGGCACCATGCGTCTGGGCCTGTACCCCGCCGCGCTGGCCGAGGGTTCCGTGGTGGCCGAGGCCTACGGTGCCACGGAGGTCTCCGAGCGTCACCGCCACCGCTACGAGGTCAACAACGCGTACCGCGACGCCCTCTCGGAGGCCGGGCTGCGGATCTCGGGCACGTCCCCGGAGGGCACGCTCGTGGAATTCGTGGAGCTGCCCCGTGAGGAGCACCCCTACTACGTGGCCACGCAGGCACACCCCGAGCTGGCCTCCCGCCCGACCCGTCCACATCCGCTGTTCGACGGTCTCGTCAAGGCCGCTCTCGAGCGCCGGGGCGTCCAGGCCAAGGGCTGAGCCGTGGAGTACACGAGCATCACCGCCGAGCAGCTGACGGATCGCCCGGATCCGCACACCGTCACGGATTCGCGGACCGTCTACGACGGCGCCATCTGGGACGTGTGCAGTGAGTCCTTCCGCATGGCGGGCCAGGAAGAACCGCTGACCCGGGAGTTCATCACGCACCCGGGGGCGGTGTCCGTGGTCGTGCTGGACGAGAAGGAACGGATCCTGCTCATCAACCAGTACCGCCACCCCGTGCGCAAGCGGATGTGGGAGATCCCAGCGGGGCTGCTCGACGTGTCCGGGGAACCCGCGCTGCAGGCGGCCCAGCGCGAGCTGGGCGAGGAAGCGGATCTCACGGCCCGGACCTGGCACACGCTCGTGGACTTCGACAACTCGCCAGGCTCCTCGGCGGAGGCCAACCGGATCTTCTTGGCCCGTGATCTGAGCGAGGTCCCCGAGTCCGAGCGGTTCGAACGCGAGGGCGAGGAGGCGGAGATCGTGGCTGGTTTCGCGGACCTCGACGACGCCGTGGCCGCGGTCATGGCCGGGCGGATCACGTCCCCTGCGGCCACGCTCGGCATCCTCGCCACGCACATCGCGCGGTCCCGGGACTGGGCCACGCTGCGCGCACCGGACGCCGAATGGACCTCGCGGCCGCGGCACGAGGGGTGAACGACTCCCTCGAGTCGCACGGTCCCATCACCGAACCACTGCCGATCGTGGACGGGGGACCGAGGGCGGGTGCGGCGCTGTCGGACTCGACGACCGAGGCGGAGGCCGCACCGGAACTGCGGCGGGCCGTGGCGCGTTACCTGGACCACCTCGTGGTCGAGCGCGGACTCGCAGCGAACACCGTGAGCGCGTACCGCCGGGACCTCGCGCGCTACCTGCAGCACCTCACGGCGACCGCCGCGCACGTGCGCGTGCCCAGGGACATCACGGCCGATCACGTGCGGGCGTTCGTGCGGAGCATCCGCGAGGGCGACGCCGCCCACCCGGCGCTGTCCGCGCGCAGCAGTGCGCGGGTGCTCGCGGCGGTGCGGGGGGCCCACGCGTTCTGGGTCACGGAGTCGAGCGTCGACTCGGACGTGGCGTCCCGCGTGAGCCCGCCCATGCCGCCGCAGTGGCTGCCCAAGGCCATCGGCGTCACGGAGGTCGAGAACCTCCTGGCCGCCCCGGACCCGGACACACCCGCGGGACTGCGGGCCCGGGCGTTCCTCGAACTGCTGTACGCCACGGGCGCGCGTATCTCCGAGGCCGTCGCACTGGACGTGGACGACCTCGCCGGTCTGCACGACGAGGACCTCGCCCTGATCCGTGTGACGGGCAAGGGCGCCAAGCAACGGCTCGTGCCCGTGGGATCGTTCGCCGTGGCGGCCCTGGACCGCTACCTTGTCCGGGCCCGCCCCGAGTTGGCGCGGCACGGTCGGGGGAGCCCGGCGGTGTTCCTCAATGCTCGCGGCACGCGGATCTCGCGGCAGACGGCGTGGAACATGGTCAAGGACGCCGCGCGCACGATCCACCAGGAGGAGCGGATCACGCCGCACACGCTGCGCCACTCGTTCGCCACGCACCTGCTAGAGGGCGGCGCGGACCTGCGGGTTGTGCAGGAACTGCTGGGACATGCCTCCCTGGCCACGACCCAGATCTACACGCGCGTGTCCGTGGAGTCCCTGCGCGAGGTCTACGCGACGTCCCACCCGCGAGCGCGCTGAGCCGGCAGCGTCGGGGCAGCGCACTGAGCCGACCACGTCGGGAGCCGCAGCACACGGAGTGGGTGACGTTCCGCCCGCACACCGAGCCGGCGACGTCGCCCGCCGCACCGCCCGGAGCCCGGGACCTCCCGCGCGTGGGCGCCGGGCCCGCAAGGGGCAGGGAGCGGCGTCGTCGACTGTTCGCCCATAGGCCGACCGCGCGTCACGCGCAACACCTATTGTGGCCTCATGCGAACCGTCATGCGTCGTCCGGCCCTGCTCACCGCCCTGTTGGCCGCGCTGCTGCTCGTGGGCGGCATGGCACCGGCCCACGCCGGGGCGGGGATCGACAACGAGTACCGCGCCCTGCCGAATCCCGGCGCATGGTTGGGCAAGCCCACGTCCGCCGAACGCTGTGGCCTGCGGGACCGCGGCTGCTATCGGCAGTACCAGAAGGGCACGATCCACTGGACGTCCACGACCGGTGCGCGGGCCCAGCGCGGCGGGATCCTGGCGAAGTGGCGCGCGGAGGGTTCCGAGCACGGGGCCCTGGGGTACCCCGTGACGCGTGAGACCTGCACGGGTGGCACGTGCGAGGTCCGCTACCAGCGCGGCCGCATCACCTGGACCGCCCAGGGAGGAGCGCGGGTGCACCGGGACATCGACGATGCCCGCAGCGTGTCCGTGGTCGTGAACAAGAAACGCCCGCTGTCCCCGCGCACCTACGCCCCGGCTCCGTTACGTTCGGTGGGCGGGGGAGTCCTGCTACGGGACGACGCTGCAGCGGCCTACCAGCGTATGAGCCGTGCCGCGGCCGCACAGGGGGTCACGCTGGTCCCGGTGAGCGGGTACCGCGACTACGACACCCAAGCGCGCCTCTACCGCGAGTACACGGCCCTGTACGGACAGGCCACCGCCGACACCATTTCCGCGCGGGCCGGTCACTCCGAACATCAGACCGGCCTCGCGATCGACGTGGGCGCCCCCGGGGCCACCTGCGGTCTGCTCCCGTGCTTCGGCAACACCCCACAGGGGAAGTGGATCGCCGCGAACGGGCACACCTACGGGTTCGTGGTGCGCTACCCCAACGGGCACACCGCAACCACCGGGTACGCCTACGAACCGTGGCACCTGCGCTACGTGGGCACCGCCACGGCCACGAGTGTGAAGAACAACAAGTCCGCGACGGTGGAGTCCTACATGGGTCTGCCGCGGGCCCCGAAGTACTGACGACGACGGCCCACCACCTCTCACGTGTGAAGGGGCGGCGGGCCGTCGTGGTGTCCCAAGCTCAGGACAGGTGACGCTCGTCCGGGCCGCTGTAGTCCGAGAGCGGGCGGATCAGCGAGTTGTTTGCGCGCTGCTCCATGATGTGCGCGGTCCAGCCCACGATCCGCGCGGCCACGAAGATGGGCGTGAACGCGGGGATATCGAACCCCATGAGCCAGTACGTGGGGCCCGCGGGGTAGTCCAGGTTGGGCTTGATGGACTTGGCCTCGTCCATGGACTTGGCCAGACCGTTGTAGAGCCCGAGGACCTCGGGCCGGTCGTAGTGCTCAAGCATGCGGAACAGGGCGTCCTGCATGGTGGGCACGCGCGAGTCACCGTGCTTGTACACGCGGTGGCCGAAGCCCATGACCTTCTTCTTCTCCGCGAGCGCCTGGTCCATCCACTCCTTGGCGCGCTTCTCCGCTTCCTCGGCGGATTCGTCCTTGCGGATCCCGAGCTCCTCGAACGTGTGCATCACGGCCTCGTTGGCACCGCCGTGCAGGGGGCCCTTGAGGGCGCCGATGGCCCCGGTCACTGCCGAGTGCAGGTCCGCGAGCGTGGAGGTGATCACGCGCGCCGTGAAGGTGGAGGCGTTGAACGAGTGTTCCGCGTACAGGATGATCGACACCCGGAACGCGTCCACGACCTCCGGGGCGGGTTCCTCGCCGAAGGCCATCCACAGGAAGTTCTGGGAGTAATCGAGGTCCTCGCGGGGATCCACGAGGTCCTGGCCGTGACGGCGGCGCTGGTCGTAGCACACCACGGCGGGCATGACGGCGAACAGTTCCTGGGCCTTGCGCAGCTCCGCCTCGGGGGAGTTGTCCTCTGCGTGCGGGTGCTGCGCGCCGATCACCGAGGCGGCGGTGCGGCACACGTCCATGGGGTGGCACGTGGTGGGCAGCTCGTCGATGACGCGCTTGAGCTCGGGCGTCAGCGCGCGGTGGGAACGCTCGAGCTTTTGGAACGCGGTGAGCTCGTCCTCGGACGGCAGCTCGCCGTTCCACAACAGCAGCGCCACCTGTTCCGCGGAACAGTTCTGCGCGAGTTCCTGCACCGGGTAGCCCCGGTAGAGCAGCGAGTTGGTCTCTGCATTGACCTTGGACACGGCGGTGGTGTCAGCTACCACCCCGGCGAGTCCTTTGTGGATCTCGGTATCGGCCACGGTGATCTCCTTCGACGATCGGGCTCGTGCACGGACTGAGTGTTCCCACCACACCACACTTGGAGTGGTGGGAACAGAGGGGTTCAGGCGTCCGGGGTCTCGGGGACCTCGAAATTGAACACCCCGGAATCGAACTGGTTGTACCCGTTGTAGTCCACGAGTTCGTACAGCCGCTTACGGGTGAGCATGTTCTCTACCTGCGCCTGCTGGGTGCCGTCCTCCCGGATGGTGGTGAGCAGGCGTTCCATGGCGCCGAGGGCCTGGCGCTGCAGGGACACGGGGTAGATGATCATGGACACCCCTGCACCGTGCAGTTGCTGCGTGGTGAACAGCTGGGACTTGCCGAATTCGGTCATGTTGGCCAGGATCGGCACGTCCAGGGCCTCAGCCATGCGCTCGAACTCCGAGAGGTCCGCCATGGCCTCGGGGAAGATCACGTCCGCGCCGGCGTCGGCGAGGGCCTTGGCCCGGTCGATCGCGGCATCCAGTCCGTCCACACCGCGCAGGTCCGTGCGGGCCATGACCACGAAGTTCGGGTCCCGGCGGGCTTCCACGGCGGCCTTGATCCGCTTGGTGGCCGTGGCGGTGTCCACCACGTTCTTCCCGTCCAGGTGGCCGCAGCGCTTGGGATTGAACTGGTCCTCGATGTGGCAACCGGCCAGGCCGGCGTCCTCGAGTTCCTGGACGGTGCGGGCAACGTTCATGGGCTCACCGAATCCGGTGTCCGCGTCCACGAGGCACGGCAGGTCCGTGCTGCGCGCGATCTGACCGGCGCGCGTGGCCACCTCGGTCAGGGTCGTGAGACCGATGTCCGGCAGGCCCAGTTCGTTGGCGAGCACGCCGCCGGAGATGTAGACGCCCTCGAAGCCCTGCTCTTGGATGAGCTTGGTGGACAGGGGCGTGAACGCTCCGGGGAAACGGGCGATCTCCGGGGCCGCGAGCAGTTCGCGGAACCGTTCGCGCTTCTCGGCGGGGGTCACGGTGGTGTACAGCATGATCAGAAGATTCCCTTCGCTGAGGTCTCCAGCTCCACGGCGGCCGTGATGTTCAGCTGCCCGAGCTCCCCGGCACCCAGTTCGGGGACGCGCTGGACCGCGTCCAGGAACCGCTCGATCTCCTCCGGGGCCACGATGCCCTCGGCCAGGGTACGGAACTTGGTGATGTACTGCTCCCGCGCGAACGGGCGGGCACCGAGCGGGTGGGCGTCCGCCACGGCGATCTGGTCCGTGATCACGGTGCCGTCCGTGAGGGTGATCTCCACGGAACCGCCGAACGCCTTCTCGGAGATGTCCAGGGAGTGGTACCGGCGGGTCCACTCCGGGTCCTCCTGCGTGGTGACCTTGTGCCACAGCTCCACGGTGTCCTGGCGGCCCGCACGCTCGGGGGCGTAGGAGTCCACGTGGTGCCACGCGCCGTCCTGCAGGGCCACGGTGAAGATGTACGGGATCGAGTGGTCAAGGGTCTCACGCGACGCCGTGGGATCGTACTTCTGGGGGTCGTTGGCCCCGGAACCGATCACGTAGTGGGTGTGGTGGGAGGACTTGATGAGCACCGAGGCCACGTTGGCGGGGTCGGTGACCTCCGGGTGCTCGCGGTGCAGCTTGCGCGCCAGGTCGATCCACGCCTGGGCCTGGTACTCCGCCGAGTGCTCCTTGGTGTACGTGTCCAGGATCGCGCGCTTGGGCTCACCCGGGGCCGGCAGGGGCACCGTGTAGCGGGCCTCCGGGCCCGAGAGCAGCCACGCGATCACGCCGTCCTCGCCCTCGTAGATGGGGGTCGGGGAGGTCTGCCCGCGCATCGCGCGGTCCACGGCCTCGACCGCCATCTTCCCGGCGAACGCGGGCGCGTGGGCCTTCCACGTGGAGATCTCGCCCTTGCGGGACTGCCGGGTCTGGGTGGTCGTGTGCAGTGCCTGACCGATCGCCTGGAAGATGGTCTCGGTGTCCAGGCCGAGCAGCGTGCCGATGCCCGCGGCGGCGGACGGACCGATGTGCGCAATGTGGTCGATCTTGTGCTCGTGCAGGCACATGCCCTTGACCAGGTCCACCTGGATCTCGTACCCGGTGGCGATCGCGCGCACGAGGTCCTCGCCCGAGCTGCCCACGTGCTGCGCGACGGCCAGGATGGGCGGGATGTTGTCCCCGGGGTGGGAGTACTCCGCGGCCAGGAACGTGTCATGGTAGTCCAACTCGCGCACGGCCACGCCGTTGGCCCACGCGGCCCACTCGGGGGAGACCGCGGCGTCGTCGCCCGGGGCGCCGTAGAGCAGCGCGCCGGTGCCCGAGAAGCCGCCGCCGTCGACGACCCGGTGGCACAGGGCCTGCGAGCGCGCGGAGACGATGGGCCCGCGGTTGAGGGAGGCCACGGCCACGGACGCGTTGTCGATGATCCGGTTGATGACCATGTCCACGACCTCGGGCTCCACGGCCACCGGGTCGGTCGCGACGCTCGCGAGCTTGTGGGCGAGCTGCTCCTCGCGGGGCAGTTCCTCCTTGGACGAGTACGTGCGCACGGTGTGTTCGACGGTCACGGGCGTTCCTTTCGCTGCGGGGTGTCTCTGGGATGTCTCCGCGGGTTTGCGGATGGTTCGTGGGGCGTACGCCCCGGTCAGGAGGCCTCCGGGCGGGCCACGGAGAGCGCGGGTGAGCCGAGGGCCTTGCTCAGGGCGTTCTTCAGGTGCACGCGCGTGGTCGCGACGGCCAGGGGTGCGTCCCCGTGCGCGATCGCGCGGGCGATCGCCTCGTGTTCGGCGGCCGCGGCGGCCAGCCGCTGCGGATCGGAGGTGGCGAGCCGGCGCACGCGGGCGAGGTGCAGACGCACGTTCTCGAGGGCCTGTTGCAGGTAGGGGTTGCCCGCGGCGGCGTCGATCTGTTCGTCCATGCGGTCCACGAGATCGTAGTACGCGGGGTGGTCGGGGTCGTCCGAGAGCCGCTCCGCCGCGTGGGACAGTTCGTCCGCGAGCGCTCGGAACGTCTCTGGGTCGCCGCGCTGGGCGGCGAGTTCGGCGGCCCGGCAGTCGAGCGTGTCGCGCAGTTCGTAGAGGGCGCGCACGTCGTCCGCGGATAGGGCGCTGACGACGACGCCGCGGCCGTTGTGCGGCTCGGTGAGCCCGTCCGCGGTGAGCCGGGACAGCGCTTCGCGCACGGGGGTGCGGGAGATGCCGAGCCGTTCGGAGAGGTCCACTTCGCCCAGGACCTGCCCGGGGACCAGGCGCCACGACACGATGTCCGCGCGCAGTTCGCGGTAGGCACGCTCACCCGCTCGCATGGCTCCTCCTGAAGATCGAAAGTTCTTTCAGTGTATACACGAGCCCGTCATGCGCCAAGAGTTTTCCGGGACTGAAGACGAAGTTACGCGTTGTGTGTATACAAAGCTCTTGTTTTGTGTGATCAGGGACACTATCCTGGTGGCACCGATCCTCACCACGACCACCCGCGGAGGAAGCCATGTCCGAGGCCACGTACGCATCCGTCTACCGTTCCAGCGTGGAGGACCCCGAGCGGTTCTGGCTCGACGCCGCCGACGCCGTGGACTGGGTGAGCCCACCCACCCGCGCACTCGACGACTCCGCCGCACCCCTCTACCGGTGGTTCCCGGACGGGGAGCTCAACACGTGCGTCAACGCCGTGGACCGTCACGTGGCCGCGGGGCACGGGGAACGCACGGCATTGATCTACGACTCCGCCGTGCTGGACACCCAGGAACACATCACGTACGCGCAGCTGCAGGAGCGCGTGGCCCGCTTCGCCGGCGCGCTCGCCGCCCAGGGTGTGACCAAGGGGGACCGGGTACTGCTCTACATGCCCATGATCGCGGAGTCCCTGATCGCGATGCTCGCGTGCGCGCGACTGGGTGCGGTGCACTCCGTCGTGTTCGGGGGTTTCGCCCCCAAGGAACTGGCGAGCCGGATCGACGACTCCGCCCCGGTGGTCGTCGTCACCGCGTCCGGTGGCGTGGAGCCCAAGCGCCGGATCGAGTACCTGCCCGCGATCGAGGAGGCCCTGCAGTTGAGCGACCACGCGCCGTCGGCGGTGCTCGTGCACGAACGGGACGGTTTCGTCACGACCGTGGCCCAGGCGCGCGAGCGGGCCGGCGACGGCGGGCCCGCGTGGCTGTCGTGGACCGAGGCGCAGGACGGCGTGACGCCCGCGGAGCCCGTGACGGTCAAGGCCACCGACCCGCTCTACATCCTCTACACCTCCGGCACCACGGGCACCCCCAAGGGCGTGGTGCGGGACAACGGCGGGCACGCGGTGGCCCTGAGCTGGTCCATGCGCAACATCTACGACATCGGCGCCGGGGACGTGATGTGGACCGCCTCGGACGTGGGATGGGTCGTGGGCCACTCCTACATCGTCTACGGGCCCCTGTTGGCCGGCGCGACCACCGTGGTCTACGAGGGCAAGCCCGTGGGCACCCCGGACGCCGGGGCCTTCTGGAAGCGCGTGGCCGAGCACGGGGTCAAGGTGCTGTTCACCGCCCCCACGGCGCTGCGCGCGATCCGCAAGGCCGATCCGCAGGGGGACCTGGTGCGCGACTACGACATCTCCTCGCTGCAGACGCTGTTCGTGGCCGGTGAGCGACTGGACCCGGAGACCCACCGCTGGGCCTCGGACGTGCTCGGGGTGCCCGTGGTGGACCACTGGTGGCAGACCGAGACCGGGTGGGCCATCTGCGCCAACCCCTTCGGGATCGAGAAGCTGCCAATAGTGTCGGGCTCGCCCACGGTCCCCGTGCCCGGGTTCAACGTGGAGATCCTCGACCCCGTGGGTGAGCCGTTGGGTCCGGGGGAAGAGGGCAACATCGCGGTGCGGCTGCCCCTGCCGCCGGGCACCCTGGTGACCCTGTGGCGCAACGACGAGCGGTTCGTGTCCTCCTACCTCTCGGCGTTCCCGGGCTACTACGCCACGGGGGACTCGGGCTACATCGATGAGAACGGGTACGTGTTCGTGATGGGCCGCACCGACGACGTCATCAACGTCTCCGGGCACCGGTTGTCCACGGGGCACATGGAGCAGGTCGTGGCAACCCACCCGGACGTGGCCGAGTGCGCGGTGATCGGTGTGAACGATCCCCTCAAGGGTCAGCGCCCCAGCGGGTATGTGGTGCTCAAGACCGGATCGGACATCGAACCCCAGAAGCTGCGCGAGGACCTCGTGGGCATGGTGCGTTCGCAGATAGGGCCCGTGGCGGACTTCAAGGACGTGGCCGTGGTGGACGCCCTGCCCAAGACCCGCTCGGGGAAGATCCTGCGCAAGACCATGCGTCAGATGGCGGACGGGGAGAAGTACACGGTGCCCTCGACCATCGAGGACGATTCCGTACTTGAGGCGCTGCACGCCGTGCTGGCACCGCGCGAGCAGGGGTAGCGGCTCGCGCGGACCGACAGGATCCGCGCGGGCACTCCGCAGTCGCGTAGACACTCTGACTCCTCACAAACACTCCCCGTCCGTGCGGTCAAGGATCACTCGCGGGGCGTTGCCACCCGCCGTCCGGTGACTCGGCAGGTGCGGTGGACGGGGCCCAGGCCCTCGCCCTGAGTATGAGCAGACGGCTCGTGGCTCTGGAAGTCCTGCGCGGCCTGGCGCTCCTGGGCACCCTGTTGACCAACATCTGGCTCTTCTCGAGCTCGTCCGTAAGCAGTCTCGCGGCCCTGGTGGTCGCGGCGGTGCTGGCCACGAGTCCCCAGGCCTAGAAGATCTGGCTCTGGATCGGCCTGGCGCTGCACGCCGTGATGATCACGGTGCTCACCCTGCTGCCGGGCCAGTCCTCGAGCCGTTCGTCCATCGGCGCCGGCGATCCTGGGCGCCGTCGGCAACGGCGGCGGTGGGCTGCGCAACACCGAGTCGTACGGGGGATGGTCGCGGAAGGCCTGGAGACCTTCGTGGCCGTGCGCTTCGAGATCCCCATCATGTTCACGATGGGTCGGGGCCTGTTCCTCGTGGGCGCCTTGGGGTTCCTGGTGGGCCTGCCCCTGGACATCGCGTGCCGCACCCTGTGGGCGGAAACCACGAACTCCCTGTCCCGTTACGGGACCTCGTCCATGGTGGCCTTCGGCGTGCTCGGGCTGGTGGCCGCGTTCTACGCGCGCCGTACCCGCACCGGGGCCCCTGAAGATGCTGAGGCACCGCGCGCACCGCGGGCTCGTGGCCAGGGTCCACGTCCCGTTCGTACGACGACGCCGCGAGCGCCGTCGTGCCCGCGCGGAAAGCAGCGCCGTGACCTCCGAGTAGTCCCCCCACGACCGATCGATCACCGTACGGGTGGCGCCGCTGAGTTCAGCGGCGCCACCCGTATTCCAGTTCGGGGCGCCCGGGTGTGCCGTGGCGCGCCCGCCGGTCCACGGAACCCGCCGCGCACAGGTGCTCGAGGTAGCGCCGTGCCGTGACACGGGACAACCCCAGTTCACGGGCGAGCTCACCCGCGGAGTGGTAGTCGGAGGCCTCCCGCAGGAATCCCGCGACCGCTTCGAGGGTGTCGGGAGCGAGACCCTTGGGCGGCGCGGAAGCGGGGCGAGCAACCAGGGCGGCGAAGATCCGGTCGAGCTCCGCTTGCTCGATCGCGGCGTCGTCCGGCGTGGCCGCCGCGAGCACCCGGTGGTACGCGGCGTAGGCCTCGAGCTTGCGCCGCAGCTCGTCGAACGTGAACGGTTTCACGAGGTAGCCCACCACCCCCACCGCGGTGGCGTCCCGCACCGTGGCCACGTCCCGATGTGCGGTGACGATCAGCAGGTCCACGGCCGCGCGCTGTGCTCGCAGGGCCCGGGCCACCTCGAGCCCGGAGATGTCCGGGAGCGTGAGGTCCAGCAGTACGAGGTCCACCGGGGCCGACGACGCCGCCCGCTCCCGCACCGCGCGCACGGCCGCCGTGCCGTTGCGCGCGACCCCTGCCACCTCGAATCCCGCGCAGCGGGCCACGTACTCGGCGTGCGCGGACGCCGTCAGGGCTTCGTCGTCCACCACGAGCACGCGGATCATCGGTTCTCCTTCCGATCGAGGGCGGGGTGCTGCGCGGGGATGTCCACCGAGAACACGGCGCCCGCCTCGTGGGACACCGTGAGTTCGGTACCCCAGCCCTCCACCGCCCGGCGCACGACGTCCAGGCCCACCCCGCGGGGTGCGTCCGTGGCGGGCTTGGTGGTGACCCCGGGGTCGAAGAGCCGCTCCCGGACGTCCGGTCGGATGCCGGGCCCGTTGTCGGCGACCGTGAGGTGCACGAACCGCCCGTCTCGGGACGGGACGAGTTCCACCTCCACGGTGGGCGGTTCGTCGTCCGGACGTTCGTCCCGTTCGACATCGCTGACCGCATCCACGGCATTGTCGACGAGGTTGCCGAGGACGCTCACGAGCTCGGACGGGTCCACGGCGAGCGGTGACACCCGCTCGTGGGTCACGACCACGAGTTCCACGCCGCGTTCGTGGGCCGTGGCGGTCTTACCCGCGAGCAATGCCGCGACGTACGGGTCCTCGATCTCCCGGGCGGTCACACCCAATCGCACTGACCCCTCGAGGGTCGAAGCCGCGAAGTCCCGGGCCTGGGGGTAGCGCTCGAGTTCGAGCAGCGAGACCACGGTGTGCATCCGGTTGGCGTGCTCGTGGGTCTGGGCGCGCAGCCCGGCGGCCATCGTGCGCACGGTGTCCAGCTCGCCGGACATCCTGCTCAGCTCCGTCTGGTCCTGGACCATCAGCACACGCAGCCCGGAGTCCTCCGAGACCCGGGTGCACGAGGCCACCAGGGTGCGTCCCGCCACGGTGCAGCGTTCGTCCGTGAACGTGTCCGCCCGGGCGAGCAGCTCGGCTACGGCCGGGGGCACGGGCTCGGCGGCGGGGCGGCGTCGCCGTCGGGCGATCCCGCGTGGACCCGAGAGACCGCGACCGTGTCGTGGACCCCCGGGGCCGGAGCGGGCGTTGTCGTACGGCTCGAAGCGGGTGTCCTCCGGCGAGGAGCCGCGCTGCTCGCCGGGGGTGACGCCGAGCAGCTCACCGGCGCGCGTGTTGCTCAGCACCGGGCGGTCGGCGGGGTCCAGCAACACGAGCCCCTCCCGTGCGCGGGACAGCACCGCGCGATTGAGCGCGAGACCGCGCACGAGAGATTCGGGGGAGCGCCCGTCCGTGACGCGGTTGAGGTAGCGCGCCACCAGGACGCAGACCACCGAGGCCGCCGCGAGCAGCGCACCCACGATCAGGGCGAGTCCTGGCAGCTCGTGGCGGCTCTCCGCGGCGATCCGGTTCACGAGCACCCCCGAGGACACGAGTCCGATGATGGTCCCGTCCCGGTCCCGCACGGGCGCGATCGTGCGCACGGAGGGACCCAGCCGACCCACCTCGGTCGCGGTGTGCACCTCGCCGTGCAGCGCCTGCGAACGGTCGCCCAGGTACTGCTGACCCACGAGGCCCTCGTCGTGGTGGGTGATCCGGGTGCCGTCCGGGGTCATGATCGTGATGAAGTCCACCGCGGTGTCCCGTTCGAGGGTGCTCGTCAACTCCTGCAGCCTCGGGTGGGGGTCGGAGGAAAGCAGTGCGTCCCGCACGAACGGATCGTCCACGAGTGTTCCCGTGGCCACCCGCGTGACCGCCTGGGCCTGCTCCGTGACCCGGGTGTGGGTCTGCCACACCATCACACCGGCCACCACGAGCGAGATGACCACCACCAGCCCCAACTGCAGGGCGAGGAAACGGCGGGCGAGGGACATGGCGGCTCCGAGCGAATGGTGCGGGTCGTACGGGCGGGCAGTGGGAGGTCCGCGGCGGGCACTGTGATCCCGGTCATGAACGATATGACCACAACGCGACGCGGGCGCGGATGGTGCGTGAGGCTGATCACCATTCCACCACCGAACCACCTCCGACCCGTCAGGAGACACCATGTCAGACACGCGCGTCCGGGGCAGCGTCCCCGGGGGAGCCCGCGCCGCGGGCGCCGGTCCGCGGAAGAAGGACCGCACCCACTACCTCTACATCTTCGTGATCGCCGGCGTGGTGCTCGGCGCGCTGATCGGGTTGTTGTTCCCGGACGTCGGTGTGGCGCTGAAGCCGCTCGGCACGGGGTTCATCGCCCTGATTAAGATGATGATCGCGCCAGTGATCTTCTGCACGATCGTGCTCGGGGTGGGGTCCATCGCCCACGCCGCCACGGTGGGCAAGGTGGGCGGGCTCGCGCTGACCTACTTCATCGTGATGTCCACGTTCGCGCTCGCGATCGGTCTGGTGGTCGGCAACATCGTCCAGCCCGGATCCGGACTGGACCTGGCCAACGCGCACTACGACTCCTCGGGGCTGGCCTCCGGGGGAGACCACTCGGCCGAGGGCGGTGCCGTGGGCTTCGTGCTGGGCATCGTCCCCACCACGCTGTTCTCCGCCCTGACCTCCGGGAACATCCTGCAGACCCTGCTGGTCGCGCTGCTCGTGGGCTTCGCACTGCAGGCCATGGGGGAGTCCGGCAAGCCCGTGCTCAAGGCCGTGACCTACATCCAGGCGGTCGTGTTCCGGCTGCTCATGATGGTCATGTGGCTCGCACCCATCGGTGCGCTCGGGGCGATCGCCGCGGTGGTCGGTGCCACCGGCATGAAAGCCATCGTGTCCATGATTGGGCTCATGCTCGCGTTCTACGTCACGTGCATCCTGTTCATCGTGGTGGTCCTGGGGTTGATCCTCAAGCTCGTCTCCGGGGTCAACATCTTCTCGCTCATGAGGTACCTGGCCCGCGAGTACCTGCTGATCTTCTCCACGTCCTCCTCCGAGGCGGCCCTGCCGCGGTTAATCGCCAAGATGGAGCACCTGGGTGTGTCCAAGCCGGTCGTGGGTGTGGTGGTGCCCACGGGTTACTCGTTCAACCTGGACGGCACCGCGATCTACCTGACCATGGGTGCGCTGTTCGTCGCGGACGCCATGGGCAAGCCGCTGGCGCTGGGGGAGCAGATCACGCTGCTGCTGTTCATGATCATCGCGTCCAAGGGTGCGGCCGGTGTCTCCGGCGCGGGCATCGCCACACTGGCCGCCGGCCTGCAGTCCCACCGCCCGGACCTCGTGGACGGTGTGGGGCTGATCGTGGGCATCGACCGGTTCATGTCCGAGGCCCGCGCCCTGACCAACTTCTCTGGTAACGCGGTGGCCACCCTGGTGCTGGGCACGTGGGTCAAGCAGGTGGACAAGGACCGGGTGCGCCGGGTGCTCTCGGGTGCCGAGCCCTTCGACGAGGAATCCCTCACGGTGGACCCGCACGGCTCCCCGACCGCCCCGGAGCAGGCCCTGGAGGGACATCCGGAATCCCGGCCCGTGACCCCGCGGGAGCACTGACTCCCCAGGTCACGCCACCGAGACCCCGTACCGGGCCCCGCCGTCACCGCGGTGGGGCCCGGTGCATGTCCACGTTCGTGCGGGGGAGCGCAGCTGGTACCGGTCGGGTGCACCCCCGGGCGGTAGGGTAGGGCGTTGAGACTTGAACGGACGCCCAGGAAGGAAGGCTGTCGCCCGTGAGCAACGCCAGTGATGAGACGCCCCAGCAGAACCCGGCGTCGGACGCCGTAGGCCCCACCGGCCGCCCCGTGCGGACCTTCCCGGACCCGCCCGAGCTCACGGAACACGGCCCCGCCCGCATCATCGCGATGGTCAACCAGAAGGGCGGGGTGGGTAAGACCACGTCCACGATCAACCTGGGGGCCGCGCTCGCCGAGTTGGGGCGCAAGGTGCTGCTCGTGGACTTCGACCCGCAGGGCGCGCTGTCCGCGGGCTTCGGCTCCAACCCCCACGAGTTGGACCTGACCATCTACAACGTGATGATGGACCGCTCCGTGGACGTATGGGACGTGGTGCAGCAGACCCACGTGGAGAACGTGGACCTGTTGCCCGCCAACATCGACCTCTCCGCCGCGGAGGTCCAGCTCGTGACCGAGGTGGCCCGCGAACAGGTGCTCGCCTCCGCGCTGCGCAAGGTCGAGGACTACTACGACGTGATCCTGATCGATTGCCAGCCGTCGCTGGGGTTGCTCACGGTCAACGCGCTCACGGCGTCGCACGGCGTGATCATCCCGCTGATCTGCGAGTTCTTCGCGCTGCGCGCGGTCGCGTTGCTCGTGGACTCGATCTCCAAGGTCCAGGACCGGATCAACCCCAAGCTGCAGATCGACGGCGTGCTGGCCACCATGTTCGACTCCCGCACCCTGCACTCGCGCGAGGTGATCGCCCGCATCGTGGACGCGTTCGGGGACAAGGTCTTCGACACGGTCATCAAGCGCACCGTGAAGTTCCCGGACGCCACCGTGGCCGCCGAGCCGATCCTCAACTTCGCGACCAACCACCCCGGGGCGGAGTCCTACCGCCAGCTCGCGCGCGAGTTGATCTCGCGCGGCGGGGCGCCGTGATCCCCACGCGCTCGTGAGCACCACCGAGCTCGAGGCGAGCGCGCCGTCGGGTGGGTCTTCCGGCGAGCAGTCGGACGCGCCGTCCGGGGCGGCCGCGGGATTCACCGTGGCGCTCGAGAACTTCCAGGGTCCGTTCGACGTCCTGCTGTCCCTGATCGCCAAGCACGAGATGGACATCACCCAGGTGTCCCTGTCAGCGGTCACGGACGAATTCATCCAGTACGTGCGCGAACTGCAGGAGATCGCCTCGCCCAAGGCACTCGACGAGGCGAGCGAGTTCCTCGTGGTCGCGGCCACGCTGCTCGATCTCAAGGCCGCGCGCTTGTTGCCGCGCGGCGAGGTCGAGGACGAGTACGACGTCGAACTGCTCGAAGCGCGCGACCTGCTGTTCGCGCGCTTGCTGCAGTACAAGGCGTTCAAGGAGGTCGCGGGGCAGCTCAACGCGCGCTTCGCCGCGGAGTCGGTACGGATCCCGCGCCACGTGGACCTGGACCCCGCGGTGGTCACGGCCCTGCCGCCGCTCACGTGGACGCTCACCCCCGATCAGCTCGCGCACCTGGCCGTCGTCGCGCTGGATCCCGAGCGGCACGTCCCCGAAGAGGTCGACGTCGCTCACCTCCACGGCGCGCGGGTGCGGGTCGCGGACGAGGCCGAGACGCTCGCCGAGGCGCTGCGGGACGGCGAGGAGCACACGTTCCGGTCCCTGATCGCGGATGCGACCTCCACCCTGGTGATCGTCGTGCGGTTCCTGGCCCTGCTCGAGATGTACCGAGACCGGGTGGTGCGGATGCGCCAGGACGAGGTGCTCGGGCCCCTGCTCGTGCGCTGGGACGGCTCCGACGACTGGACCGCCGAGTCCCTGAGCAGCGAGTACACGGGCGCGGAGGCGGATCCGGCGGCGAGCGCCGAGGAGCAAAACCTGGGAGAATGATTCCCGCACAGGATCGGTGTGAACCGTACCGAAGGAGATGATGAGCGCGTGGCGGAACCCAGCCCCGCACGACCCCCCATTGTCGACATCGTCGACACCCACGACTCGGAACAGTCCACAGGGGTCGACGACGCGCAGTTGTATTCTGCCCTGGAGGCCGTGCTCATGGTGGCCGCGGCCCCCGTGCAGCTCGAGGAGTTCGCGCGCGTCACGGGCGAACCCGTGCACCGGGTGCGCAGCGCCCTGGAACACCTCAAAGCCGACTACGACGGCGTGATCGGAAACACCCCGGCGCACTCACCACGGGACGGCACTGCCGGATATGATGGACGGTCGGCCTCCCGCGACGAGGCGGTGCCCGCCGCCCGCGTGCGAGGTTTCGAACTGCGCGAGGTGGCCGGCGGGTGGCGGATCTACTCCCGCAGCGAGCACGCGCAGCTCGTCACGGACTTCGTGGTGGAGGGCAGCAGCTCGCGGTTGTCACAGGCCGCCCTGGAGACCCTGGCCGTGGTGGCCTACCTGCAACCGGTCTCCCGCTCCCGCGTCTCGGCGATCCGCGGCGTGAACGTGGACGGCGTGGTCCGCACCCTGGTGCAGCGCGGTCTGCTCACGGCCCACGAGCGTGAGGAGGCCACGGGCTCCGTCCTGTACTCCACCACCCCGCTCTTCCTGGAAAAACTCGGTCTCGGCTCGCTGGACGAGCTCCCGGACATCGCACCCCTGCTGCCGGGAACCGACCAACTTGACGACATAGAGGACTGATCGACGCATGGCACAATCACGCAACAACCCATCCCGCGGCGGGGGAGCCCGCGGCCCCCAGGGTCGCGGCAAGGGCTCCAAATCCGGGCCCAAGGCCGGCTTCCGCTCGGGTCCCGGTAAGGCCTCCGGATCCCGCTCGGGCGACGCAGCCGGGCGTGGCTACTCCAAGGGCCCGGGTGCCGGGCGCGGCAAGGCGGCGGGCAAGCCCAAGGCCGCGGCGTCCCGCAAGGGACCCCAGAAGCCCCGCGCGTTCGCGGGCGTGGACAAGTACGAGCGCCGCGCGGCGGCGATCAAGGAGCACGGCCCGCACCGGCGTCGTCGTCCCAAGAACCCGCCCGTGGACCGGCTGGAGGTGCACGACGAGAACGGCATGCGGCTGCAGAAGCTCATGGCCCAGGCGGGCGTGGCGAGCCGGCGCGTGTGCGAGGAGATGATCCAGGACGGGCGCGTGTCCGTGGACGGTGAGATCGTCACCGAGCTGGGCGTGCGCGTGGATCCTGTGCTGCAGGTCGTGCACGTGGACGGGATGCGCATCCAGGCCGACGAGAAGCTCGTCTACTACGCGTTCAACAAGCCCGCCGGTGTGGTCTCCACCATGGAGGACCCGGACGGCCGGCGCTGCGTGAGCGACTTCCTGGACCCGCGCAAGCACGAACGCGTGTTCCACGTGGGCCGCCTGGACGTGGAGACCGAGGGTCTGCTGCTGCTCACCAACGACGGCGAGCTCACCAACCGCCTGACCCACCCCTCCTACGAGGTCCCCAAGACGTACCTGGTCCAGGTGCACGGGCCCGTGGAGAAGGGCGTGGGCAATCAGATGAAGCAGGGCATCCGGCTCGAGGACGGCGATGCGAAGGTGGACGACTTCCGCCTCGTGGACTCCACCCCCGGGCACGTGCTCATCGAGGTGGTGCTGCACTCCGGGCGCAACCGGATCGTGCGCCGCATGTTCGACGCCGTGAACCACCCCGTGGAGAAGCTCGCGCGCACCCACGTGGGCCCCATTGCGATCGGTGACCAGCGCCAGGGCACCGTGCGCAAGCTCTCGTACACCGAGGTGGGCAACCTCCTCGCGTCCGTGGGGATGTGATCGTGGTTCCCGTGACAGCATCCACGACCGGACCGGTGCTGGTCATCGGTTCCGGTCTGCTCGGGGCGAGCATCGGCCTGGGCCTGCGGCACCTGGGTGTGAGCGTGTACTTGCGGGACTCCTCGCCCACCACGGAGGCCGTGGCCCAGGACATCGGCGCGGGGCGCAGCGTGCGCGCCGCGGGCGGGGACGTGCCCGAGCCCGTGCTCGTGGTGGTCGCGGCCCCTCCGGACGTCGTGGCCGAGCTCGTGGTGCAGGCACTGACCGATCACCCGGGTGCCACGGTGCTGGACATCGCCTCCGTCAAGGCCCCCATCCTGGCCGCCGTCACGGCGTCCGGTGCGGACCTCACCCGGTACGTGGGGACCCACCCCATGACCGGGCGGGAGAAGTCCGGGCCCGTGGCCGCGCGCGGGGAGTTGTTCACGTCCATGCCGTGGGTGATCTGCCCCGGTCCTGAGACCGGTGCGGGCGCCATCACGGCGGCGAAGAACCTCGCGGTGGACCTCGGCGCCACGATCACGGTGCTGGACCCCACCGAACACGACGAGACCGTCGCGCTGATCTCCCACGTGCCGCAGGTGATGTCCTCCCTGCTGGCCTCCCGGTTGCAGGACACCCCGCTGCACCACCTGTCCCTCGCGGGGCAGGGGTTGCGGGACACCACCCGGATCGCGGGCTCGGACCCCGGTCTGTGGGTGCAGATCCTCTCCGCGAACGCCCGGCCCGTGGTGCGCTCGCTGTACGAGGTGCGCGAGGACATCGAACGGCTCATCGCCACGCTGGAGGACCCGGCGGCGGACGGTGCGCGATTGGACATCGCCCAACTCATGGCCGAGGGCAATGCGGGCCAGGCGCGGATCCCCGGCAAGCACGGCGGGGCACCGCGGGCCTTCGCAACCTTCACCGTGGCCGTGGACGACACCCCCGGGACCATTGCCAAGTTGCTCACGGAGATCGGGGAGATCGGGGTCAACCTGGAGGACCTGCGCCTGGAACACTCACCCGGGCAACCGGTGGGCCTGGTCGTGGCCTCGGTGGATCCCAACCGCCGGGAAGGCCTCGTGGACGAGCTGCAGGAACGCGGCTGGAAGGTGGTGCAGTGATGAACGCATGGGACACGAACGCGCGACTCGTGGTCGCGATCGACGGGCCCTCGGGCTCCGGGAAGTCCTCGGTGTCCAAGGAGGTGGCCCGCCGCTTCGACCTGGCCTACCTGGACACGGGAGCCATGTACCGCGCGGTGACCTGGTGGTGCCTCGAATCCGGGGTGGATCTCACCGATCCGCAGGCCGTCACGGCCGCAACCGAGACCGTCCCCCTGGAGATGGGCACCGATCCCCACGAGGAGCGGATCACGGTGGCCGGGCAGAACGTGCGCACGGTAATCCGCGGTAACCGGGTCACGGACCGCGTCTCTGCGGTCTCCACGACCATCCCCGCCCGCGAGGTCCTGGTGCGCATGCAGCAGGACATCATCCGGGACAGCGGGTACCGGATCGTGGCCGAGGGCCGGGACATCACCACGGTCGTGGCCCCGGACGCCCAGGTGCGGATCCTGCTGACCGCCTCGGAGGCCGCGCGGATGGCGCGGCGGGGCAAACAGGTGGGCGCAGCGGCGTCGTCGGACCTGGAGGCCCGTGTGGTGGGCAGGGACGCCAAGGACTCCACCGTGGTGAACTTCACTACGGCGCAGGACGGTGTGCACCTGCTCGACTCCTCCGAACTGACCATGGAACAAACGGTGCAGGGCGTGATCGACCTGATCATCCGCGCCACCACACACGACGGGGCGCTCGCCGCGCCTCACGACACGGGCGCCAACGCCCCCGAGGAAGCGAGGTAACCATGAGCGCATCGGACGAGCCCACGGTGGACTCCTACGAACAGTCCGTCCTGGGCGGGGGCAACGAGGACATCTCCCAGCGCCTGGCCGCGATCGACGACGCCGAGGCCGAGGCCCGTGCGCAGGCCCTGCGCGAAGGGCTGGCCGACTACGAGCTGGACGACGAGGACGCCGCGCTGCTCGCGGACTGGGTCGACGGAGACGACGAGCGGGACGCCCGCCGCCCCGACCCCGTGGTGGCCGTGGTCGGCCGGCCCAACGTGGGCAAGTCCACACTGGTCAACCGCGTGATCGGGCGCCGCGAGGCCGTGGTCGAGGACACCCCGGGCGTCACGCGCGACCGCGTGTCCTACAAAGCGGAGTGGAACGGGAAGAACTTCACCCTGGTGGACACAGGCGGGTGGGAGCAGGACGCCAAGGGCATCCACAAGCGCGTGGCCGATCAGGCGGAGCTGGCCGTGGAGAACGCGGACGCCGTGCTGCTCGTGCTGGACGTGACCGTGGGGGTCTCCGCGACCGACGAGGCCGTGGTGTCCATGCTGCGGCGCGTGACCAAGCCGATCATCGTGGTGGCCAACAAGGCGGATTCCCCGCAGCTCGAGATCGAGGCCACCGCGCTGTGGTCCCTGGGTATGGGGGAGCCGTTCCCGGTCTCCGCGCTGCACGGCAAGGGTTCTGGCGACGCGCTGGACGCCCTCGTGGCGGCGCTGCCCGAGTACTCGGAGGTGGCCGAGGCCGAGCTCGAGGGTGGACCGCGCCGCGTGGCCCTGATCGGGCGGCCCAACGTGGGCAAGTCCTCCCTGCTGAACAAGCTCGCCGGTTCCGAGCGCGTGGTCGTGGACGAGACCGCCGGCACCACGCGTGACCCCGTGGACGAGATCGTGATGCTCGGCGGGGAACCGTGGCGGTTCATCGACACCGCCGGCATCCGCCGCCGCGTGCACCTGCAGCAGGGGGCGGACTTCTACGCGTCGCTGCGCACCCAGACCGCTCTAGAACGCGCCGAGGTGGCCGTGGTGCTGCTCGCCGTGGACGAGGTGCTCTCCGAACAGGACGTGCGCATCCTGCAAATGGCCGTGGACTCGGGCCGCGCGCTGGTGCTCGCGTTCAACAAGTGGGACACCCTGGATGACGAGCGCCGGTTCTACCTGGAACGCGAGATCGAACGGGATCTGGCCCACGTGTCCTGGGCTCCCCGGGTGAACCTCTCGGCCAAGACCGGGTGGCACAAGGACAAGCTGGTCCCGGCGCTGCACACCTCCCTGGACTCCTGGGACCGCCGCATCCCCACCGGGCGGCTCAATGCGTTCCTGGGCGAGATCGTGGCGGCCCACCCGCACCCCGTGCGCGGTGGCAAGCAGCCCCGGATCCTCTTCGGGACGCAGGTGGCCTCCCGGCCGCCCAAGTTCGTGCTGTTCACCACCGGGTTCCTGGACCCCGGTTACCGCCGGTTCATCCAGCGTCGGATCCGTGAGACCTTCGGTTTCGAGGGCACCCCGCTGGAGGTCACCATGCGGGTGCGGGAGAAGCGCCAGCGCAAGCGCTGAGTGGTTGCCCCTACTGGCTCGGTTTCCAGTCGGCGCGGGCGGCTCGCGAGTCGCCCGCGCCGATGTGAAATTCGGGCAGGGTTGGGGTAACGTAACTCGGGTGTTCGGGGCCGGAAACGGTGTCGAACACGGTCGCGGGATGTGGCGCAGCTTGGTAGCGCACTTGACTGGGGGTCAAGTGCGTTGAAGCGGCAAGATGGCTCGAAAACTAAACAACGGGATGTGGCGCAGCTTGGTAGCGCACTTGACTGGGGGTCAAGGGGTCGCAGGTTCAAATCCTGTCATCCCGACAAAAAGCCCTGGTGAGAGGAAACTTTCACCAGGGCTTCGTCGTTTCTGGATGTGGTCACTGGCTGGTCCACTCGCTCGATCTGCTCGAGCCTTCCACTGACTAAGTGGACCAATCCAGTTCGGGCTCGTCGACCGTGGGGTGCACCAATAGGTGCCCATGAGGTGGACCAGAATCCGGGCAGGCCGATGCTCCGGCCCCTTCTGGAAGGGTCGGAGCGGCAATTCAGCGGTGGTCATAGGTGGGGTCCGTCGCGGCGGGCTGGATCCCTTCTGGTGGGTGCTGCGGAGAGGAACTGGTTGGCCTGCCTGGCGGCTTCGGCGAGGTGCCGGTGGTCGGGGTGCAGGTAGCCCTTGGTGGTCTCGATCGACTGGTGCCCGAGGATCTCTTGGAGCACATGGAGCGCGATGCCGGCGTCGGCCATCCAGGTTGCTCCGGTGTGGCGGAGCCCGTGGCGGGTGAGGTTGTCGAAGCCGAGCTTTGCCACGAGGTCGTCCCAGTGGGTGGCGTCGCGGACCGTCGCTGTAGTGAGGACGCCGCCGCGCGGCCCCCGCAGGAGCGGGTCGTCGGGCTCTTTCTCAGCGGTGAGACGTTCGAGAACGGGTTCGAGAGCGTCAAGCATCGGGACCGGGCGGTCTCGGCGACCCTTGGTCTGTTTGATGACGAGACCGCCTCTGCCGGGGTAGTGCTGGCGTCTGATCCAGACGATGTGGTTGTCCCAGTCCACGTCACCTGCCCGCAGTCCTGCGACTTCGGAGCCGCGGGCTGCCAGGAGGGCGGCCAGCATGACGTGATCGGAGTAGGACTGGTGCACTTCCCCACAGGCGGCCGCGAGGTTCTGCAACGTCGGGAGATCTGGGAGCGCGTACTGTCGGAGCGCTCCGGTGGTCTGGGTGACGTGTTTGCCGAGGTTCCGGCGGGCGCGGTGCTTGGCAGGGTTGATGGAGATGATGTCGTCGCGGACCGCTTCGTCCAGGACCCGGACGAGTGGGGCGATGGAGTTCTTGATCGTCGAGGCGGAGTGCTCGGTCTCCCAGGTGTCGATGGTGCGGTCGATCATCCCGGCGGTGATCTTCGCGACTCGGATGTGCCCGAGCGCTGGCAGCACGCGAAGCCGGAGCCCGGTTTCGTATAGCTCGGCGGTGGAGGTGGGGTCGAGGCCGCGCTGCCACCTCTCGCCGATCGAGGCTGCGTAGTCGGCCAGCGTCACGGTGGTGTCGTTACCGGTTTCGGTTGCCGCCCGCATCTGCTCGAAGAACTCCTCAACTTCCTCCGCGGTTCTTACATGGGGCTGCTGCACGGATAGGTGACATCTGATCTGGCTTGCCCGTAGGGCGGCCTGGAAGGATGTGCACTATGCCTGCTCCCTACCCTCAGGAGTTCCGCGACGATGTCGTGCGTGTGGCCCGGTCCCGTGAGGATGGCGTCACGATCGCGCAGATCGCGAAGGACTTCGGCGTTCACGAGATGACGCTGCATAAATGGATCCGCCAAGCCGACATCGACGACGGCAACCGTGTCGGCAAGTCGCGCGAGGAGTCCTCCGAGCTGCGTGATGCGCGTAAGCGGATCCGGCTGCTGGAGCAGGAGAACGAGGTCTTGCGCCGCGCCGCGGCGTATCTTTCGCAGGCGAACCTGCCGGGAAAATCTTCTACCCGCTCGTGAATGAGCTCGCTGCCGACGGTATCCCCGTCGCGGTGTCCCTGCGGGTCCTGAAGCTCTCCCGCCAGCCCTACTACCGATGGCGGAAACAACAGGTCACGGAGTCTGAGCTGGTCGAGGCCTACCGGGCGAACGCGTTGTTCGACGCCCACCGCGATGATCCCGAGTTCGGGTATCGGTTCCTGGTCGGCGAAGCGGAGGCCGCTGGCCAGCGCATGTGCGAGCGGACCGCGTGGCGGATCTGCCGGGACAATCAGTGGTGGTCCGTGTTCGGCAAGAAGCGCGGCAAGAACGGGAAGCGCCCCGGGCCGCCGGTCCACGATGATCTCGTGAAGCGGGACTTCTCCGCCGATGACGTCAACGAACTCTGGCTGACCGACATTACCGAACACTGGACCGCTTGAGTTCCAGCCATCGTCGCAACACTGGTTCAACTCGCATTCAGTAAAGCGTGGAGTCGTTCGGCTGGAGTGTCCCAGTCAAGCGTCTTGCGTGGACGTTCGTTGAGGTCCTCTGCGACGCGTCGCAATTCTGCGGGCGTGTGGCGGGAGAGATCGGTGCCCTTCGGGAAGTACTGGCGTAGGAGACCGTTCGTGTTCTCGTTGCTGCCGCGCTGCCAGGGGCTGCCCGGATCACAGAAGTACACCGCCATATCGGTGGCGGTCTGGAACCCCACATGCCCCGACATCTCGGTGCCCTGGTCCCAGGTCAGCGAGCGGCGTAGCGCTGCTGGCAAATCAGCGACGGTGGTGATGAGGCCATCGCGCACGGTCTCGGCCGTGTGGTCATGTTCAAGGTGCACGAGGGTAACGAAGCGGCTTGATCGCTCGACGAGTGTTCCGATTGCTGATCGTCCCATCGTGCCGACGATGAGGTCCCCTTCCCAATGCCCAGGGATTGCACGATCCTCAGCTTCCGCGGGTCGCTCAGCGATGGAGACCATAGGGTCCACGAAGCGACTGGTTCTCTTCGCTGGATCGCGCCGTGGTTTTCGTGTTGTCCGCCCGCGTCTCATCGACGCGGCGATCTCGCGTTTCACAGCGCCGCGTCCTTGGACGTAAATCGCCTGGTAGATCGTTTCGGTGCTCACCCGCATCCCTTGATCGTCAGGGAAGTCTTTCACGAGCCGGTGACTGATCTGCTCTGGTGACCATCGTTTACGCAACTTCGCTGCCACATAGGCGCGCAAATCGCCAGCAGATTCGAGTTTGCATGCACGTCGCCTCGGCCGGCGCGCCGCCGCGATCCGGTGCGCCGCGTAAGGAAGATAGCCGACTGTCGTGGCCGTGTTGCGGGCGATCTCCCGGCTGATCGTCGACGCGCTCCGCCCCAGCGCACGCCCGATCGACCTTATCGAGTCCCCGCGGCTGCGTAGATCGTGAATACGCTCTCGTTCGATCAAACTCAGGTAGCGAGAATCGATAACAGTCTCAAGACGCGCCAGATCAACCGGGGCGCCTCTCGTATAGGCATCACGCGGGCTCTTCACATTCGCCAGTATCGCCGCCTGACGGTAGCGAACTACACGACCGTCGGGGTGAACGCGTCCGCCCGTTATCTGCTTGATGCCCTTGTCCCAATCTTGCGCAGAGCGCTTGTCCACGCCGACCCGTCTCGCAGCATCCGCCCGACTGACACCGTCGGCACGCAACCGCTCAAACCGTGCTCGTTGAGCGCGGGTGTCCTTCCCCGTGAAGATCCCCGCCTGATGCGCCCACTTGTAGCAAGTGACCCGCACGAACCCGAGCTCTTTCGCGACCTTCGACACGTTCCCCGTCGACGCCAGCAGGCGGAAGAACTCGGCCTTGTCCTCAGCCGTATAGACCCGGCTCTTCGCACGGGAAGTCGATACGCCAGCCTCATTTCGCCACCGGTAACACGACTCAACGCTCAGCCCCAGCTCAGCCGCGACAGCACGGATCGTGCCGCCACGATCAAGCCGACGGAAGAACTCGTCCCGCTCCTTCGCCTTGTACTGCACATTCTCTCTACCCCTCGGCCGAATAACCATCGCACGCACCTCTCGATCAGAGTGTTGCGACGATGGCTGGAACTCAAGCAGAAGAGGGCAAGCTCTACCTCTGCGCCATCAAGGACGTGTTCTCAGCCCGGATCGTCGGCTACTCGATCAGCGACCGTATGAAGGCGCGACTGGCGGTGAACGCCCTGGACAACGCCGCTTCCCGCCGCGGTGACGTCGCTGGCTGCATCGTCCACTCGGACCGAGGATCCCAGTTCAGGTCACGGAAGTTCGTGCACGCTCTGAACCGTCATCACCTCGTGGGCTCGATGGGGAAAGTCGGCGCTGCTGGCGACAACGCCGCGATGGAGTCCTTCTTCTCGCTGCTGCAGAAGAACGTCCTGGACCGCAAGCGCTGGCGGACCCGAGAAGAGCTCCGAATCGCGATCATCACCTGGATCGAGCGGACCTACCACCGCCGTCGCCGACAGGCCCGCCTCGGTCGATTGACCCCCATCGAATACGAGACCATCATGAACCCCGCCGTGAGCCTCGCGGCCTGACACCCCAACTGTCACCTGTTCGTGCGGCAGCCCCCGACGGCTGCCCGCCCAATAGATAAGACCTTCTCTAGGTGGGTCACTGATACGCCGCGGATCGCCTCGATCATCAGCTGTCGTGTGCGATCTAGTCGCGCAGGCTCGGTTGGTGCGGACGAGGAGATCGCACGCCACCGGTCTCTTGGCGCGTGTCGCCCGAGAGCGATGGAGAGGATGCGAGAGAATGAGTGCGTGTCGGACGGACAGTAGGTGACCTGGTCACCGGTAGGGGGTTTTCACCAGGTGATGTCACCGAATCTCCTCGTGACTCTTTGTCACCACGGCAGAGGTTGGCGCTGCTGGTTCCGCACGGAGCACTGAGGTATGGCTAGGGCGAAGAGCGCTTCCACTCGAAGCGGTTCCACTGGGACAGAACGAGTACGCGCGTCACGTGACGGTGACCGATTCCACTACACCTGGGCTGCAGCCCGCCTGCTAAAGCTCCTGAGCCCCGCGACCGATCTCCAGCAGGTATCAATCGAGGGACTCGGCTCCGCTCCTTCGGAAGCCGAGCCAGACGGTGCTGAGGTCATAGACCTTGTTGAGTTCTATGGACCTCCAGACGAAGACTTCACGTCCCTGGAAGTGCGTCAGTTCAAGCACTCGACCCTGCACCCAAACGAGAATGTCACCCTTGGCGAGGTTCGCAAGATCCTCAGCAAGTTTGCTCAGCTCGATGACACATTGCGAATGCAGTACCCGCAGGCCACGATTCGCTTCTCAATAGTCACGAACAAGCCGATTTCCTCTGACGCTGTCAATGCTGTGCGCGACTTGGCTAGTGGTCAGCCGACTGCCGTGGGGTCGTCAGCCGCCAAGCTGACGAATGCAGCGAATCTCAGCGCCGATGATGCGGCGTCTCTATGCTCACGGCTCGACCTCCGAGGCCGTGAGCCCGGGGTTACCGTTCTCCGACGCGGGCTTGACCGAGAAGTCGGCGGACTCACCGCTGACACCGACCTCCGTGTGTCCGCGTCTCTTGTTGACCTTGTCGCCTCAAGAGCGAGCACCGAGTCCAGTGGCCCAATCCGGAAGGCAGATGTTCTCACTGCTTTCGGTTGTCGGGAGGACGAGCTTGCCCCGGCGCCGTGCCAGCTTGAGACTGCACCGTTCTTTGTGCGAGACGCATATGTAGAACTCGCGGATCGGGTTCTTGGATCTTCCGGTTCGATAGTCGTAACGGCCGAGGGCGGAGCCGGGAAGAGCACGTTCGCTCGGGCGCTACCGGACCTTTTACGAGGTCGAGCCGACGTCATCATCTACGATTGCTTCGGCAATGGGTCCTACCGCAGACCAGACCGTCCGCGGCACCGTCACCGCGACGGACTAGTTCAGCTTGCTACTGAAATCGCAGGAATAGGGCTTGGTCTCCCGATAGTTCACACCGGCAACCTCGCCCCCGAGGAGTACACCAAGGCTTTCGTTCGTCGCCTCGACGCTGCGAGCGAGATTCTCGTTCAGAGTGGAACTCGCCAGCTAGTGATAGTGGTGGACGCCGCCGATAACGCCGTGATGGCTGCGGAGGACAACGCGGAATCTAGAGCATTCGTGCGGGACTTGCTGAGGCTAGACGACGCTATTCCAACGAACGTTCACATCGTGTTGACTTGTCGACCAGAGCGTGCTCATCTTCTTGAAGCTCCTGCGGGTACGGTGACGTTCGAACTACCGGCCTTCGCACTAGAAGAGACGGCGAAGGTCGTTTCAACTTCACATCCATCGGCGACGACTCTGGACGTTGCAGAGATTCACGATCGAACCGCGGGTAATCCGCGAGTCGTGTCAACGGTGCTCTCTGAAACCAAAACGATTCAAGAGGCTCTCGGTCGACTCGCGGGGTTTACGGACAGCACTTCTCCGCTTGACGCTCTCATGCAAGAGCAAGTCACCAAGGCCTTCAACAACGCTGGTAGATCGCGATCAGAACTCGAACGTGCTGCCCAGCTCCTCACGTTATTGCGTCCGAGTGTTCCGTTGGGCGTGCTTGCGGAACTTGCCGGTACGCAGGCTGCTAACGTCCGCAGTTTCATATCCGATCTAGGTCGAGGCTTGATCCTGAGCGGGCAAAGCGTCCAGTTTCTCGACGAACCGACGGAAACGTACTTCCGCACCCGGCACCGTGCCACACCTGAGGTCGCGGCCCAAGTCGCGTCTCAGCTGCGCACGCTGAGCGGCTCCTCTGCTTACGCCGCGTCTTCTCTGCCGGAGGTTCTCTGGAGCGCAAATCTCCACGACGAACTGCTCGCCCTCGTTGCCACGGACGATGCCCTGCCCTCAACGAGTGACGTCGAGCGTACCCGGGTCGAGCACTTACGCGTGGAGTTCGGTCTTCGTGCAGCTGTCCAGCTACGACGTCCGGATTCGATTGTGCAGTTGGCCATGCGCGCTGGAGCGGGTCGCGCAGGGAAGGGGCGGCAGTTCACGATCATTAGAGACAACCCTGACCTGGCGGGTTCGCGGATGGACGCCCGGGTGCTTGGTGAGCTGATCGCGTCGCGAGAGCTCCCACAAAGTTGGCCGGGCTCTACGCTCGGTGCCGAGGCGGCGATGCTTGCTCATTCCACCGGAGGTACGAGCACAGCCAGGAGCCGGTCTCGGCAAGCAGCTTCCGCCATCGCTGCCTGGGTACGCTCGCCGAGAGAGCGGTACTCGCGCGACGAGAATGTCACCCCAGAACAAGTGGCACACATCGCACTTGCGATCCTTCGAACGGATGGACCTCCTGCGGCTGTCCGATACTTGTCGGGTTGGCGCCCAGCTCGATTCGTCCTCGAATCGAGCGCGGCGCTTACGCGGATGCTCATCTCATGTGCCCCAGAGGACGACGTTTCTGGCCTGATCGTGAGTTCCACCCATCCTGCGTTACTTCTTGGCGTCTTTGGCGAGATGCAGCGCGTTGGAATGACCGTAGATGCCAGTGTCGTTGGCGGCGCGTGGACGGCACTGGAACGATTCCGTGCTCGTCTCACTGCCGAAGAATACGATCACCGGAATGCGGAAGATACCGCGCTCCGGGGCGCTTCATGGCTTTGCGCACTTGCGGTGCGTCACTCGATTGCCGACGCAACAGTAGCCGCAGAACGACTTCGCGAATGCTTGCCGCCATCGCTACCTATTGGACTTGGCGACAGACACGGCTCAGGCCGATCGGGTCTTCTCCTAGCGGTCGCGTTGCGTGCCGAACTAATGGGTGAGGTACTCGATGTCGGGCACTACCGGCCCCTTCAAGTTCCAGCGAAGCGTGGAAAGTACGATCCCGCGAAGTCCAATGACGACGATCTCAATCGCTATCTGCGCCCCGCCATCAGCTGGCTCAGCTCTTGGACAAAATACGCTCGCGGTGACCTCGATCCGCAAGCCGCGGCAGCAGTGATCGCGAGTTACCCCAAACGCCAGTCACAAGATGAGATCTGGTCAATGGCCCTCCGAATCGCCCGGCAGATCTTGCCCTTGCTCGGCTCTTCCTTCGAGGAAAAAGAGGTGACAGTCGCTTGCATTCAAGCGATTCAGACGATCTCTGCCAATGCTCCGATTGCCGGGGCGCTCGACCTGATCTCAGGGCTGCGAGGCGACGCCCGTTTCGCGTCGGCGGTCCTCGAACTCTCCAACGCGGCACGGCATGCCCTGACGAGTGCCGCTGAAACGGCCGACAGCAAGGCCGAAACGCTAGTGCGCATAGCTCGGGGAATGCACCGCTTTAGTGAGGCCGAAGCTGGAAGCTACTTCGACCACGCTGTGAAAGCTGCTAGCGGAGTGGGTGATGATGCGATTTATCGATGGGATGCAGTAGTTGCCCTCACGCGGGCAGCTGCTGGCATCGATCCCCTCGACGCATTCACCCTCGCTGAGCGCGTCGCTCGCCTCGGCGAGGCCGTGGAACCGATCGTGTATGACGGATTCAACCAACACCAGCTCGTCGCTGCACTCGCGCGGGTCTCGGGCACCAACGTTCTCCGAATTCTCGGGCAGTGGAGGGATCGCCGGTTCGGGGCGCTCGACTGGCAATTCAGGGGACTAGTTGAAGGGGATGGTGCCCTGCTTGCGGGACGGCCAGATCTCAGAATAGTTTTGGCGCCCTTCTCGACCAACTTTGGCCTGGACGCCGCGCTTCGTGAACTTGACGTATCCGGCGCCCTCAACGCAAAGGCCCTGTCTGCCGCAGATAATCTCGCAAACCGACTTGGACGCTCCCTCGATCCCGAGTTCAGGCAATCCCCACTTCCTGACCCCCTTCGTGCCAAGGACCCTGACGAGTTCAGGAGCACCACCTTGGATCTCACGCCAGACGAACAAGCAGAACGATCCGCTCAGATAGACGAATGCAAAGCGCAGATCGCGGCACTTGACCTCACTCGGACAAGCGACGTGAACGCGGCGGTTCGACTGCAGCAAGAGGCTCGTACGTACAGTGACAGTCTCTTCATCGCAGAAACTTTTTCGCGTCCAGAGCTTCAGTGGGGCCCGATCCTGGACGCCGCATTGGATTCTGATGCCCTCAGCGACTACGAGCTAGCCAAGCTCTTGAACGCGGCCCTAGCGCGTCCTCGAACGGCTCAGTCGTTCGTCGATTCGCTGAAGAATGCGGTCGGCACCTACGTTGATCGACACGGTGCCCGGTTGCTTCACCACAACTGGATGAGTTTTGACCTGCCTGCGGCGGCCGACCTCTTGGCGGTGCGCACGACCGATCTCCTCCAACGTGCCCTCGACCACCTGAATCTTGAGGAAGCGTTAACCGATGCCGACCATTGCTACATGCTCGCAGCTGGAGCTTCAGCAGTCCTCGACCCTTCCACGGCTGCGCGCGTGCTCGACGAAGCGCTCGCCGCCTTCGAGGAAGAACTCGGAATTAGTCCCAGGACAGCTTCCGGGCAGACGCCAGCAGACCCAATCGATACCGCAATAGCAAACTTCCTCTGGGCTGCACTTGGTGACCCGCGCTCAGCAGTTCGTTGGCAGGCTGCACACGCAGTGCGTACAGCTATCGAACTCGGCGTCAGCGACGTGATCATTGCGCTCGGCTCGGCAGTCACGCGGGGCGATGCAGCTGGGTACGCCGATGAACGATTCCTCTACTACCAGATGAGCGCAGCAGAGTGGTTCCTGGTCGCTGTCGAGCGAGTAGCACGCGACGACCCCTCTGCCGTCGACGCACTCATGTCCACAGTGATCGAACTAAGCGACCGCTATCCGGACCACGCCGCGATTCAACGACACTGCTCATCAGTTGCACTACTGACCACCACACCAATTGGCCGTTCTGTTGGGACAGACTGGAAGGCCAAGCTTGCAGAGCCGGTGACTCTCGAAAGCTGGCACCGCCCCACCCAGCCCGGTCCAATGATGAAGGGCGCACCACACGCTGAGCACCGATTCCATTCAGACTTCGACGAGTATGTCCTCGGAAAACTAACGAAGGCACTCGCCATCACACACCAAGAAGTGCTCGATGCGGCTAGCACGCTCATCCTCGACGAATGGGGATGGCGAGGCAAGGGCAAACGTCTAGAGGACCCGAGGCGGACCGCAGGTGTTTACGAGGACGGTGAAACCTACGGATACAAATGGGAGATTCCTAAAGCTGAGGATCTCGACTATTACCTGGAACGCCACGCGGCACTTACCACCGCCGGAAGACTCATGAGGACCGTTGCTCCGTACCGCGACCCCGACGCAGAACAGCCCGACGTCCTAGAATGGCTCGCCGACTTCGACGTCGCACGCCACGACGGGCGATGGATTACAGATCAGCGAAGCTCGATCCCTGGTTCATTGGCTACTGCCGGACCGCGAGGAAGTAGCCGGGTTCACGAATCCGAGTTTCTGACCGCCCTCAAACCTGCTGACGGATGGGTGACAGTCTGGCAATCGGCCGCTGCCACTGAGTACGACCGATCCCTGAGCATCGACATCGCATCGGCTCTGGTCACTCCCGAAGCCGCGGGCGCGCTTGTACGTGCGCTGCAAACTGCTGACGGTTACTGGAGCTTCCGAATCCCATCAGCTGACCTCGATGACGAAGACTTCCAGTTCTCCTCGCCTCCGTTCCAGCTTCAAGGTTGGGTGTCAACGCCGAATTCTGAAGGCGGCATCGACCGGCTGGACCCCCTCGCCACCGAACTCACGCCCGAGCTCCCACGCCCTTCCGAGGACATTGCGAAAATGCTCAGCATCACCTCCCGAGACGGCGGCCTCCGCTGGCAGAGCGAGGAGGCGGACGTCGTCTTGGCGTCTGAGACCTGGGCAGAGATTAGCGCCGGCCGTGAACCACACGGCCCATCAGGCCACCGGCTGCGGATCACGACCGAAGCGCTCGACCAGTTGCTGGGACGCCTCGATGCCGCGCTCATTGTGGAGGTACGCGTGAGGCGCGAAGATCGTAGCGCTCGCTATGCCGACGTCTCAGACAACGACAGTGAAGGAGGTGACGCCGATCATGGCAACGACTTCCGAGTCTTCTCCTACCAGCCAGGAACAGGATGGAACGACTTCAACGGCTGTGTTGGAACTAGGTAAGCTGCTGGCGGCTGAGCTGGAACAGACCGACACTCTCGGACGCTGGATAGCTCACTATCTTGCGGAGCGCCTGACCAGCCTTGAACAGAAGGCTGGATCTGAGAGATCTACCGCCGAGGCTGAGGTTGCCGACCTCATCCTCCGACTCTGGTCGCTTCGCCGTCAGCTTCCCGGCAGTCGGTTACCCCTCGCTGAAGTGGACGAGGTGGAGGCGGCAATCGCGAGGCTGACACCCGGACGAAGACCGTGGGCATATTTCGGCGCTTTCGCCGCTGATGCCGAGCCAAGCACAGAGGAGACCGAGACAAGCACCACTCTGAAAGCCGCACTGCTCATCGATCGACTCGCCGGCGATCTCGTCCATGGACTGATTGGCCGGGCGGCCGCACTTGCCGAGGAAGACGGCGCGGCTTGGACGAAGCAAGCGGAGAAGATCGGAGACGGGGCGCTGCGGACACTCCGTCGCATTCGCTTCGCCGACAACGGCAGCGAAGACGATGTCGAGAGTCCGGACTGGAACAGTGAGGTCACGAGGAGAGCAACAGCGCTGTCATCGGTGGTGTCGACCCTGGTCACCGCACTTGAAGCTGAGGGTTCGGAGCTTCCGGGTGAGAGCGGTGGCTGACCTTTCCGGCACCGGTCCTGCCAGCATTTGGTGGTTGCACACTGGAGGTCCGTTCTCGTCGACGAAGTGGACCAATCAAGTGACCAACAGCCTGCAAACCCTGCAATATGGGACGCGCGGAGCGCATCGCTGAAACAGGAATAGCCAGGTCAAGAAGGCTAAGAACCTGATCCTGGCACCTGGGGGTCAAGGGGTCGCAGGTTCAAATCCTGTCATCCCGACCGAGTGAACCGGCTCCGGCCAGGCAGAGATGCTTGGTCGGGGCCGGTTTTTTCGTGCGTAGTGAGGTTCACGGCCTCCACCCGAATTTCTAGTGGAGCTAAATCACTTTTCCGTGCCCGTGGCTGCTCTAACTCCACTAGGAATCACGCCCCGCCGCTCAAGGACCCCTCACGTCTCCCGCGTGAGCCGCACCCACCCGTCGGTCAGAGCGGCGCGCAGGCCCGCCTTGCGCGAGACCGCGGGCAGTGCGTGCGAAAGGCATGCCACGGCGTCGTATCCGGAGTGGTCCACGCCCGGCAGGACGTGCAGGTTCGTGTCGAAACCCGCGGCCTGGAACGCGGCGACGCCCTCCTCGGCGGCGCCCAGCGCGCTCCACTCGGGCGGGTTCGTGGCACCGTCCACGTCCTGATCGCCCACCCACCAGTGCATGGCCGTGTTGCCGATGCACGGCCGGGCCTTCTTCTTGGTGGCCACCGGCGCGTTCGCTCCGCCGCCACCGATGATCACCGCGCCGCCGTGCGTCATCCCGGGAATACCCCGGTCCAGCAGTTCGTAGGTGATGAACTCGGCGCCGCCGCTGTACCCCACGAGCCAGATGTTGCTCGCGTCCATCTGCGGGTTCCGCTCGACGATGTGCTCGTGCAGCGCCCGGAAGTACTTGCCGTTCGCCTTGCAGTCCTCCCACCACGTGTAGCCGTCGCCGGAGCCGTCCTCGTCCGGCGTGTTCACGGCCACGAACATGAGGTCCCGGGCCCGTGCTGCCACCGCGAGCCGGGCCAGATCGCCCTCGTCTGGCCAGTTGATGGACGTGTCGTCCAGGTCCCAGTAGTCCCCGTCGAAGTAGTACATGATCCCCGCGGTGCCCGAGTCCCACACGTGATACCACGAGCTCAGTCCGTTCGGCGCGGTGAAGTCCACGAAAGTTTCCGGTGCCACTGTCCCCCCCTGAGATGATCCGCCCCGATTCCCCCGGCACGGCGCGTACCCGTCCAGTATGCCGCGCACGCACGGCGGACGACGACGCCGCACCCCTCTGCTTTTATTGAGCTAAAGCGTGATTCGGTGCACCAAAGCTGCTTTTGCTGCACTAGAACATGGGGGTGGCAGGCGGGGCGGCGCAGGTCATCGGGTAAATATGCACGTCATGTACCCACTCGGGTGTGACCGTGCGGAGCTCGGCATGCTTAGGTGGGAGGACACGACGAGAGGGGTATCCCGTGACCAACGTCATCACCACGTACCTGCAGGACCACCACGCCGGATCGGCCGCGGGGGTGGATGTGTTCCGCCGCGTGGCCGAGGGCCACGGGGACCCGGAGGTGCGGGAACAGGTCGAGCGACTGGTCCCGGAGATCGCCCGCGATCAGACGTCCCTGGAGGACATCATGGCCATGGTCGGGGCCAAGCCGGCCCTGTACAAGGATCTTCCCGCGAAGGCGGGGGAGAAGCTCGCACGCCTCAAGCCGAACGAGCGGATCAAGGAACGTTCGCCGCTGTCGGACATCGAGGAACTCGAGGGCCTCGTGGCCGCCGTGCACGTCAAAGGCCTCGGGTGGCGGTTGCTCCTGGAAGTCCCGGACGAGCGGCTGGACAAGGACCTGTTGCAGAACCTCTACGAGCGCGCCCAGGATCAGGAGAAGACCCTGGAGTCGCTGCGCCTGGGCCAGGCCAAAAAGCTCACAGAGTCCTGAGTGCCGTTCGCTACCGGGAGGTGGGCCATGACGACCGCCGATGATATGCCCGCCCTGCGGCGTCGTACGAGCGCCAAGTGGCGCACGTATCCGCGGGACGTGTTGCCCATGTTCGTCGCGGAAATGGACTTCCCCACGCCGCCGGCCATCAAGGCGGCGCTGCAGAATGCGATCGAGAACAGCGACACCGGGTACGCCACCCCGACCGACCGCGGCGCCGCGGAGGCGTTCGCGGACTTCGCGGCGCAGCGGTGGGGGTGGCGCCCGGATCCGGCGCGGATCACCTACACCACGGACGTGAGTGTGGTGATCGTGGAGTCGCTGCGCCGTCTCATGGCGCCCGGCGACGGCGTGATCATCACCCCGCCCGTCTACCCGCCGTTCTTCGACCTCGTGGTCGAGGCCGGCGGGCGGGTCGTGGAGGTCCCGCTGCTCGACGACGCCGCGAGCTACCGTCTGGATCTGCCCGGCATCGACGCCGCCCTGCGCGCGGGTGCCTGCGGCGTGCTGCTGCGCAATCCCCACAACCCCGTGGGGCTCGTACATTCCCGCGAGGAGCTCGAACGGCTCTCCGAGATCGTGGCCGAGCACGACGGATTCGTGGTCAGCGACGAGATCCACGCCCCGCTCACGCATCACGGGACCAAGTTCACGCCATACCTTTCGGTGTCCGATGCCGCGCGCGAGCACGGCGTGGCCGCGGAATCGGGGAGCAAGGCGTTCAACCTGGCCGGTTTGAAGACTGCCATGTTCGTGGTGGATTCCGAGCCCATGACGCGGTGGCTCGATCAGTTGCCGGACGAGGTGTCCTACCGCACCGGCAGCTTCGGCCTGCTCGCCACGCGGGAGGGTTTCCGTGACAGCCTCGACTGGCTGGACGAGACCATCACCGTGATCCAGGACAACACCGAGCTGCTCGAGCGGGAAGTCGCGGAGAAGCTACCGGGCGTCGTCGTCCGCCGGGGACGCGCGACCTACCTCGCGTGGCTCGACATGCGCGCCCTGGGCTGGGGCGACGATCCCGCGGCGTACGCGCTCGAACACACCGAGGTGGCCCTATCGAACGGGCCCAGGTTCGGCGACGCGGGTAAGGGCTTCGCCCGGATCAACCTCGCGTGCGCACCCGAGACCATCGTGGAGGCCGTGGACCGGCTCAGCCGGGCCGTCCGCTGATCCTGGAGGGCCGCCCTCAGTCCGGAAGCGCGAGCCCCACCCCACAAAGGGACCCGCGACCCGCACGTCTTCCCGCGAGCCGGGCGGGCGGGAGTCAGTCCGCGGCCGGCTTACGCGCGGGCTCCGGGTCCCTGTCCGAGGTGGGGGAGTCCGCGGCCAGCTCGTCGAACGCGTAACGCTCCAGGGGCGTCCCCGTGAGATAAGCGGCCCGCGCGATCGCCATGGTCCCCACCGCGGACGTGATCAGGTGGATCGTGATGATGAGCACGACCTTCACCACATTGGAGACGGACGGTTGCAGCAACAGCGCCCCCGTGACCACGAACACGATGCCCAACCCACCGGCGGTGCCCACGGCCGAGACCCGCATGTAGGCGTCCCGGAAGCGGGCCACCCCGAGGGCCGCGGTGGCGAACACGAGGGCCCCGGCCACGATCAGGACGTTGCCCAGGACGGTCAGGATCTCGGTCATCGCTTCCCCCTGGTCAGAGCGCGCGCCAGGGACAGCGCGCTGAGGAATCCCACGAGCGCCGCCACGAGCACGATGTCGAAGGTGTACTCGTTGGCCACCCGCACACCGAACAGTGCGATCAGGCCTACGAACCCGAACAGCAGCAGGTCACCCGCGACCGCGCGGTCCGCCTCCGTGGGCCCGCGCAGGATCCGGAAGGCCGCCGCGAGGCAGGCCACGGCGAGGATCACGATCCCCACGGTCACACCGATCATGACGTCCCTCCCGAGCGGCGCACCGCGCGCAGCAGTCGTGTCTCCAGTTCCCGGACCTCGTCCCGCACGCTGTCGGCATCGCCCGAGTACAGCGAGTGGACGTACAGCGTGCGGAGGTCTTCCGCATCCCGACGGCGCTGCGCCGCCACGGGTGCGTCGTGCATCCCCAGCGTGAGCGTTCCGGGGGTGAGCGTGATCAGCGCGGCCAGTAGCGTCACCTCCAGGTCCGAGCGGCAGCGGGTCCGCACGCGGGCCACACCGGGGGTCGAGTTCTGCCCCGGGGTCAGGTTGTCCCGCAGTACCGCAGTGCTCGAGGAGATGATCTGCCCGGCGTACCACACCAGGAATCCCAGGACCCGGACGGGCCAGGTGAGCCAACTCATGAGTCCATCACCGCTTTCACGTAGGTCGAGGTGTCCAGCAGGCCCTCCGCGGCGGTCGTGGACACACCCATGAGCACTTCCGCGCCCAGGCCCAGCGCGAGCGTCAGGCACGCGGTGACGACGGCGGGCCCCGCCAGGGCCGCGGAGATGCGTCGCCCGCTCGCGGTGGCCACGGCGCCGTCGCCCGCGGGTGCCGGGGACTCGGGTGCGGGCGTATCCGGGGAACCCCAGAACACGCCGTTCCAGATCTTGAGCATCGACAGCAGCGTGACGAGACTGACCGCGAGCATCACGATCACCGCGATGACGTGCCCGGTGTCGACCGCCGCGAGGATGAGCGAGAACTTGGCCACGAACCCGGAGAACGGCGGCAGCCCGGCCAGGGACAGTGCAGCCACGAAGAACGCGACCGCGATCACGGGTTCGCGCTTCGCCATCCCGGACAGCGCGCCGATCCTCCCGGTCCCGTAGCGCACCTCGATCGCGCCGGTGGACAGGAACAGGGAGGCTTTTACGATCATGTGGTGCAGCAGGTAGAAGATGCCCGCGGCGAGTCCGGCCAGGGTGAACAGGGCGATCCCCAGCAGGATGTACCCGATCTGGCTGATCATGTGGAACGCCAGGATCGAGCGTGTGGTCTTCTCACCCACGGCCCCCAGCACGCCCGCGACCATCGTGAGGCAGCACAGCGCCACGCCGATCCACAGCCAATGGGTGTCGCCGTCGAAGACCACGGCGTAGATCCGGTAGATCGCGTAGATGGCCACCTTGGTGTGCAGCCCGGAGAACAGTGCGGTGATCGCGGGGGACGTGGCCGGATAGGCGACCGCGAGCCACCCGTGGATGGGGACCACCGCGGCCTTGATCGCCAGGGCGAACAAGCACACGGCGGTCGAGATCGCCACGGTGCCGTCGGTGGCCGCACGGCCGGCGAGTTCGGCCATGTTCACGGTGCCCGCGGTGCCGTAGATGAAGCCCACACCCATGAGGAAGATCGTGGAGGTGAGCAGGTTCAGGGTCACGTACAGCCGCGCACCCATGACCTGCCGCTCGGTGCCCCGGTGCCGCGCCGCGAGGACGAACAGCCCGTAGGACGGCAGCAGCATGACCTCGATGAACACGAAGAGGTTGAACAGGTCCGCGGTCAGCAGCGCGCCGTTCACCCCCGCCGTGAGCACGAGCACGAGCGGGGCGAAGTACACGGTGGCCGCCCGGCCGGAGGCGTACGCGAACCACGAGCACACCAGGGTCAGCACCCCGGTGACCGTGAGCATGAGCGCGGCGAACATGTCCGCGACGAACGGGATGGAGATCCCCACGGGCCACTGCGCCACACCGTGGGCCACGGCCCCGCCGCCGCCGGCGAAATCGGTCACGAGCCACACGGCTCCGGCGATCGCGAGCAGCATGGTCGCGAGGAGACCCACGGCGTGCAGCACGCGGCGGTCGCCCACGATCAACAACACCGCGGACACGAGCAGGGGCAGCGCGACGAACAGGGGGAGGAGGGCGCCGCTCATGAGCGCACCTCCTCGGGGTCCGCCTCGGTGTCGTCCTCCTCGTCCCGGCCGGTCACGGCCAGCACGAGCATCACGATCGTGATGGAGAACGCGATCACGATCGCCGTGAGCACGAACGCCTGGGGCAGGGGGTCCGCCACGGTGGACAGGTCCTCGGGGGCGCCGAAGGGCTCGTGGCGCCGGGCGCTGCCGCCCGCGGCCATGAGCACCACGTTGCCCGCGTGGCCCAGGAGCACGAAGCCCAGGATCACGCGCAGCATCTCGCGCTGCATGAGCAGGTACACGGCACCGAACACGAGCAGTCCGGCGATCACGGCTGCGCTCATCGGGGGGTCACCTCTCCGGTCTCGTGGGTCGGGTGCGACGAACGGGTCGTCGCGGGATTCGCGGCGGCGCCTCTGCGGGCGGCACGACGGCGTTCGCCGGCCCCGGTGCTCGTGCCCGGGGACGCGCCGGAACCGGGCGGGTCGTCCGGTCCCGCGGCACCGGGTTCGGGTTCACGGGGCAGCACCTTGGTGGTGTCCGACGGCGGCCGCCCCAGCAGGTTGAACGCGGCCAGGATCACGCCGATCACCGCGAGGTACACGCCCACGTCGAACACGAGCGCGGTGGTGAGCTCGAACCCCAGGATGCTCGGGTGCAGGGGCCGCAGGAAGGACCCGTCCAGGTACCCCAGCAGGCCCGTGACGGTTCCCACGGCCACACCGGCCCCGATCAACCACAGGTACGGCAGGCGCACGCGGGCGCGTTCGTCGGACGGCGCGGCCAGGTAGCTCAGGGTGAAGCCGGCCCCGCCCACGAGCGCGGAGATGAAACCGCCGCCGGGTTCGTAGTGTCCGCGCAACAGCAGGATCACGGACATCGCCACGATCACGGGCCCGAGCAACCGAGCGGCGGTGCGCACGAACACGGTGTTGGTCTCCGGGTCGCTCACGGGCGATTGCTCGTCGATCGGGGCGGGGTCGTCCGCGGCGGGACGGCGCCCGTGCAGCAGGGCGGCGATCGTGAGCCCGGCGACCCCCAGCACGGTCAGCTCGCCCAGGGTGTCCAGGGCACGGAAGTCCACGAGGATCGTGTTGACCAGGTTGGACCCGCCCGTCTCGTCGTAGCCGTGGGTCAGGTAGTACTCGGACGCGGGGGATACCTCGCGCCGCCCGGTCAGCATCCACACGCCCGCGGTGGTCGCCAGCCCCGCGGCGCCGGCCACGAGCAGGGCGACCACGCGGCGTCGTGCGCCCGGGGAGGAGAAGCGCGCGGGCAACCGGCGCAGCAACAGGACCATGACGCACACCGTGAGGATCTCCACGAGCAGCTGGGTCATGGCCACGTCCGTGGCGCCCAGGTCGAAGAACCACACGGTGATCGAGAAGCCCACGACCCCGGTCACCACGATCGCGGAGATCAGGCTGCGCGCGTTCATCATGGCCACCACGCCGCACGCGATCAGCAGCGCGAGCAGCCAGTCGAAGGGCTCGCTCGCCGCGATCCGCACGGGCGGCAGTTCGCTCGTGCTCCACACGGCGAGCAGGGCGACGACGCTCAGGCACACCGCGGGGATGGCCAGGTGCCGCGCGGGGGCGGGGCTGTTCGTCCACGAGCCGACGACGCCGCCGAGCCGGATCATCCCCTCGCGCGCCCGGTCCACGCCGTCCAGGGCGGAGAACGGGAAGGTGCGGGGGGCCAGGACGGCGTGCACGCGGCGTCGGGCGAGGACCAGGACCGCGCCCGTGGCGAGCACCGCGAGGGAGACGAAGAGTTCGGGGACAAGGCCGTGCCACACCGCGAGGTGCTTCTCCACGGTGGACCCGGCGGCCGCGCTCGCGCCCGCGGAGGCGAGTCCGTCCAGCAGGAACGGCGCGAGACCGAGGACGAGCCCCGCGAGGGCACCCGCGGCGGGTGCGGCCCAGAACGTGGCCGGGGCCTCGCGCACCACCGTGCCGTTGCGGCCGCCGAGCGCGCCCAGCACGAGGCGCGCGGAGTACGCGACCGTGAAGACCGAGGCGAGGGCGGCCGTGGCGGTGAGCAACCACGGGGCCCACGCGGGACCGGGCGCCTCGAGGAAGGCCGCGAGCATGGACTCCTTGCTCACGAAACCGAGCAGCAGGGGGATCCCCGCCATGGACGCGGCGGCCAGCACCATGACCGTGGCGGTCACGGGCATCCGCGGGTTCATCCGGGCGAGTTCGCGCAGGTCGCGGGTGTGCGCGCTGTGGTCGATCACGCCCACGCCCATGAACAGCGCGGACTTGAACAGCGCGTGCGCGACCGTGTGCACCACGGCGGCGGAGAGCGCGGCGGTGGTGCCCACGCCGATCATCGCGGTCAGCAGACCCAGCTGGCTCATGGTCGAGTAGGCGAGCAGTTCCTTGAGGTCGTAACGGCGCAGCGCGGCCACGGCGCCGAACACCGCGGTGACGAGACCCGCCGTCACGAGCAGGACGGTCCACGCGGGAACCCCGGAGAAGACGGGGGAGAAACGCAACAGGAGGTAGATGCCGGCCTTGACCATGGCCGCGGCGTGCAGGTAGGCGGAGACCGGGGTGATCGCGACCATCGAGTCCGGCAACCACGCCTGGAACGGGAACTGCGCGGACTTGGTGAACGCGGCGACCGCCACGAGCACGGCCACGAGCGTGGTCAGCCCGGGCTGCGCACCCCACACGTCGTGCGTCAGCACGGTGCTGATCCGGGTCGTGCCGGTGGCCACGATCATGAGCGTGACCGCGGCGAGCAGCACGAGCCCGCCTGCCACGGTCACGAGCAGCGTGCGGATCGCGGGTTCCCGGGCCCCGTCACCCGAGCGCGCGATGAGCAGGAACGAGCACAGCGTGGTGGCCTCCCACGCGACGTAGAACACCACGAGGTCGTCCGCGAGCACGAGCGCGAGCATGGCCGCCGCGAAACCCGTCATGAGCGCGTAGAACCCCGCGTGTTTCCCGTGATCCGTTCGCTCCGTGCGTTCGAGATAGCGCGTCGCGTAGCACAGCACCGCGGCCCCGATCACCAGGACCAGGAGGGAGAAGACCAGGGAGAGCCCGTCCAGGCGCAGGGCGAGCCCCACGTCCAACGACGGGATCCACGGAAGCGACTCGACCACCGCGGGGGTGGGCTCGGTGGGGGAGTGGGCGGCGTCGTCGTACCCCAGCGCGATCAGCGCCGCGGCACCGAGCAGGGGTACCGCGAGCAGCCACCCGGCGTCGCGGCCGAGTGCGCGGGTCAACAGGGGGGCGAGCGCGCACGTGAGCAGCGCGCCCGCGAGGCAGGCAAGTAGCAAGGGTCCACCTAGGTCCGGGGTGACATGAGGTCAGAGCGGGCCGGAGGACGGTATGGGCGCTCACGAGCGCCGGCAACGGCTCCGGATCAGTGGGCGGCGGCCGACGGCGGTGCGCCGGCCTGGTTGGCGCCCCACGAGGACACCTGGCCGTTCGTACCCACGGATCGGACGAGCAGACCGGGTGACACGCTGCCGCGAGGGACGGCGTGCGGGCGCGCGGCGGTGGCGATCGGGAACGTGGGCATCGCGATCGAGCCTAGCAAGAGCCCGCGGGGTGGGGAAGCGACCGGCCACCCGCAGGGGCCGCCACCGGAATAGCTGACGTGTCCACAATGTTGTGCGTGGCATGGCCGTTGAACTGGGAATCGACACCTTCGGGGACGTCACGTGGGACGACGACGACCGCCCCGTCTCGCACGCGCAGACCGTCCGCAACGTGGTGGAGCAAGCGGTGCTCGCGGATCAGGTGGGGCTGCACTCGATCGGGATCGGGGAGCACCACCGGGACGACTTCGCGATCTCCGCCCCGGACGTCGTGCTCGCCGGGATCGCCACGCGCACCGAGCGGTTGCGCCTGGGCACGGCGGTGACGGTGCTCAGCTCGGACGACCCGGTGCGCGTCTACGAACGCTTCGCCACGCTGGACGCGCTGTCCCACGGGCGGGCTGAGGTCGTGCTGGGCCGCGGCTCGTTCACCGAGTCCTTTCCGCTGTTCGGATACGACCTGCAGGACTACGAGGCACTGTTCGAGGAGAAGCTCGCGCTGTTCGCGGCGCTGCGCACGAGTCAGCCGGTGACCTGGAAGGGCACGCTGACCCAGGACCTGCGGGACGTGAGCCTCTACCCGCCGCTCGAGAACGGACCGCTGCCCACGTGGATCGCGGTGGGTGGTTCCCCGCAGTCGGTTGTGCGGGCCGCGCACTACGACCTCCCGCTCATGCTCGCGATCATCGGCGGGCCCGTGGAGCGGTTCTCGCCGTTCAGCGACCTCTACCGCCGCGCGCTCGCCGAGTTCGGCCATTCCGACAACCCCGTGGCCTACCACTCCTACGGGTACGTCGCCGACACCGACGAGCAGGCCCGCGAGGAGTTCTTCCGCCCCTACACGATCTCCACCGAGCGCATCGGAGCCGAGCGCGGGTGGCCCGCACCCACCGAGGAGTCCTTCCTGGAGGAGGTGGAGCACGGGTCCATGGCTGTGGGATCTCCCGAGACCGTGGCCCGTAAGATCGCCGCGGGCATGCGGGCCCTGGGTGCCTCGCGCTTCGACCTGAAGATCTCCACGGGCCCGCTGTCCCACGGAAAGCTCATGCGTAGCATCGAGCTCTACGGCACGCGTGTTGCGCCCCTCGTGCGGGACATGCTCGCGGACTGATAAGCATGGACCCATGCCGAGCTCGCTTCCCGTCCTGATCCTCACCGGCTACCTGGGTTCCGGCAAGACCACGGTGCTCAACCACTTCCTCGCGACCGGCGGCGCGCGAATCGGTGTGATCATCAACGACTTCGGGGACGTGAATGTCGATGCCGCGCTCGTGGCGGGGCACGTTGCCGAACCCGTGTCGATCGCGGGCGGGTGCCTGTGCTGCATCGAGGACCCCCGCCAGCTCGACGACGCCCTGCGTGCGCTGTCCCGGCCCTCCCTCGAGCTCGACGCGGTCGTGATCGAGGGCTCCGGGATCGCCGAGCCCCCGGGGCTCATCCATATGGTCCTGGGCAGCGAGGTGCGCGACGTACGCTTCGGCGGGCTCGTCGAGGTGATCGCCGTGGCCCGCGTGGCGCTCGCGGAGGCCAGCGGCTGGGACCTCGCGCAGCACGTCAAGGCCGCAGCGGTCGTGCTGCTGACCACGACCGACCTCGCCGATCCCCGGGAGACCGCCGCGGTGCGCGAACGGATCGCGCACGCCAATCCGCATGCGCTCGTCATCGACGCGCCCCACGGGGCGGCCGATCCCCGGTTGTTCTTCGACGCCGCCGAGCACCCCGTACCCGAGGGCGGCCAGCTCGCGCTGTGGGAGTTCGGCCGGGCCCCCGACCACGACCACCACGTCCACCACCGCGCCACGGCCCTGGACGCGCCCTCGGTCGTGGACCCCGCGGCGTTCGCCGAGCTGCTCGAGGACCCGCCCGCGTCCGTCCACCGGATCAAGGCGATCGTGGATGTCGCCGCGGGCCGGGGGATCCGCCGGTTCGTGGCGCACTCCGTGGCGGGATACGTCTCGGTGGACCGGGTGTCACGGCCCTCCGACGAGCCCGCGCGGTCCCGGGTCGTGGCCATCGGCCTGGAGTGCGACGACGCCGCACTGCGCCGCCGCCTCGACGCCCTCGTGCGCCCCGACGGCGCTCCCGCGGCCACGGCCCGTGAGCTGCGCCGACTGACTCGGTTCCTATAGGAACACCCTCAGGTCAGGTTCGAGAAGTGCTCTACCTTGGCGGTGGGCCCGGTCACGAGGATCTGGTCGTCGTCGTAGAGCATGGTGCCGGGTTCGATGGGCTCCCACTGACCGCCCGGGCGGCACACGGCCACCACCGAGACCCCCAACCGACGCCGCACGTTGAGCAGGTCCATGGGTCGTTGCTGGATGGGTTCCGGCGGGGTGCACCGCACCAGGGCGTAGTCCGCGTCGATGGGCACGAAGTCCAGGATCCGGTGCTGGATCAGGTGCGCGGCACGCGTGCCCATGTCGCTCTCGGGATTGACCACGTGCTGCACGCCGATCTGGGTCAGGATCTCCGCGTGGGGCTCCGTGATGGCCTTGGCCCAGATCGCGGGGCACCCGAACTTCACGAGCCGGGACGCCGCGAGAATGCTCGCCTGGATGTCCGAACCGATGCCCACGACCGCGCGGTCGAACTCGTCCACGGACAGCTCCCGCAGCACGTCCTCGTCCGTGGCGTCCGCGCGCACCACGGACGTGAGCTTGCCGTTGAAGCGCTGGACCACCGTCTCGTCCATGTCCACGCCCAGCACGTCCGTGCCGTTGCGCATCAGTTCCGTGGCCAGGGCACCGCCGAAGCGGCCCAGCCCGATCACGACCACGGCGTTGGCCATGGCGTTGCGAGAAGACGCGGCGGGGTGGGGTCCGAACATGGGGCTTCCTTCGTGGGTCGTGGTCGTCGAGCACCGGGTCCACGGGTGGCGCGGGCGGGGCCCGGGCTCATCCGATGAGCGGTCGTTCCTTGGGCAGTTCGTAACGGGGTGGGCGGCGGCCGAATGCGATGGCCGCGGCCACGGTGACCGGGCCGAGTCTGCCCGTGAACATCAGGGCGATCAGCACCCACTGCGCGAACGGGGCGAGCGTGGGGGTGATCCCCGTGCTCAGTCCCACGGTCGCGAACGCGGAGACGGACTCGAACAGGACACGGTCCAGGCCCAGGCCGGTGTCCGTGAGCATGATGAGCATCGTGCCACCGATCACCGCCACGGTCGCGAGCACCACGACCGTGATGGCCTCGCGCTGGACGGAGCGGGAGAGCTGCTTGCCGAGCACGGGTACCGCGGCGCCACCCCGGATTTCGGTGAGGGCCACGAAGAACAGCACCCCGAACGTCGTGACCTTGAGACCACCGGCCGTGCCCGCGGGGCCGCCGCCGATGAACATCAGGATGTCCATCCCGAGCCACGACACCGGGTGCATGTGACCGATGTCGATGCTGTTGAAGCCCGCGGTGCGGGAGATCGTGGACTGGAAGAACGCGTTGAGCAGCTTGACCGCGGGCGGTTGGCCGCCCAGGGTGCCCGGGTTGTTCCACTCGAGCATCAGCAGGAACAGCGTGCCTCCCGCGAGCAGCACGGGGGTCGCGAGCAGCACGAGCCGGGTGTTCATGCTCCAGCGCCGGGGCACCCGGATGTGGCGGCGCAGTTCGTAGAGCACCGGGAAGCCTAGCCCGCCCAGGATCACGCACGCCGCGAGCGTGAGCAGGATCCAGGCGTCGCCCGCGAAGTCCATGACGTTGAGCGTGTACAGCGCGAATCCCGCGTTGTTGAACGCGGACACGGCGTGGAACCCCGCGTGGGCTAGGGCGGTGCCCGGCGGGTAGTGGTAGTGGCCCCAGAACCGCAGGAACAGGATGAGCGCCGCGATGCTCTCGATCACGGCGGTGGTCGCCACGATGCGTGCGACCACCTTGCGCGCTCCGCCGCGGGATTTCGTCTCCGCGTTGGCGAGCAACCGGGAGGACAGGCCGAATTTACGGGCCAGCAGGATCCCCAGCATGGTCGTGAACGTCATGACACCCAGGCCACCCACCTGGATCAGACAGATGATGACCACCTGACCGAATGGCGTCCAGTAGGTCGCGGTGTCCACCGTGACCAGGCCGGTCACGCACAACGCGGAAGTCGCGGTGAACGCCGCCGTGAGCACGTCCGTGCCCCCGGGAGCCGTGGTGGCTGGGGGCAGCATGAGTAGCGCGGTGCCCGTGAGCACCGCCATCAGGAAGGCCGTGACGATGATCCGTGCGGACCGGGCAGGGGTGAGCTCGTGCAGGTGCAGCGGATCGCGGCGTCGTCGGCTCAGGGGGACGGCGCGGGGGATCCTGGACCCGTGCGTGCGCGCGCGGAACGCGGCCTGGCGGAGGGCCTCGGTGATGGGCACGGGGTCAAAATACACCCGCCGGGGCGGTACCGGCTGAGCGCCGCGTGAGCGCGCCTGAACCTCGTAGGCCGTTCAGCTAATACCGGCGCGCTGCACACGCGCACGTGTGATGAACCCGACTGCGTGAGTCGTGCCCTAAACTGACCGACATGACCAACATTCCCGCGGAACTCGCGTACACCGAAGAACACGAGTGGGTCGAGGACCTCCACGAGGACAACACTTTCCGCGTGGGCATCACGGACCACGCACAGAACGAACTGGGCGAGGTCGTGTTCGTCCAGCTACCGGAGGTCGGGGACACCGTCTCCGCCGGGGACGTGGTGGGGGAGATCGAGTCCACCAAGTCCGTGAGCGATCTCTTCGCGCCCGTCAGCGGCGAGATCGTGAGCGTCAACGACGACCTCGTGGACAACCCCGGCGCGCTCAACGAGTCCCCGTACGGATCCGGCTGGCTGTTCACCGTGCGCGTGGACTCCTCGGATGCCACCGGGCAGCTATTGGACGCCGATGCTTACCAGCAGTTGCTGGACTGAATACGCCAACTTCACGTGAGGTGAGGGAACCCTGATGTCGAACCATGAGAAATCCGGTACCCAGGCGGGTCCGGAGACCACATCCATCCAGATCGTGGGGGATGTGCTGGCCCATGCCGCTCACCACAAACTTTCCGAGAGCGAGCAGAACGCGGTGGCCTCCCTGCCCCCGGGCTCCGCGCTGCTGCTGGAGACGAACGGCGGGCTGACCGGTGCCCGGTTCCTGCTGGACCGGGACGAGATCGTCGCGGGTCGTCACCCGGCGTGCTCGGTGTTCCTGGACGACGTCACGGTGTCCCGCCGTCATGTGGAGTTCATCCGACGCAGCGGTACGTTCGAGGCAGTGGACCAGTCCTCCCTCAACGGCACCTACGTCAACGGTGACCGGGTCGCCACCAAGGTGCTGGAGAACGGCGACCAGGTCCAGATCGGCAAGTTCCGGTTTACGTACTACCACTCCGTGCAGAACGGTTCCTGACGCGCTCCATGCCTGATTCCGAACGACCGCAGATCCCGCGGGTGGGTATCGGGGCGTTACTGCGCCGATTGCAGCCGCAGTTCCCTGAACTGACCGCGTCCAAGGTGCGCTTCCTCGAGGACCAGGGACTCGTGCACCCGTTGCGGAGCGCCTCGGGGTACCGCAAGTACTCCCACGAGGACGTCGCCCGGTTGGAGACCGTGTTGACGCTGCAGCGTGAGCGCTACCTCCCGTTGCGGGTCATCCGTGACCGCTTGGACCGGGGCGAGGATCCCGCGCAGGACACCGAGCGGCAGGAACCGGGGACCGGACGCTCCGGGGACGGCGTCGACCCCGAACCCACTTCACCGGTTCCGGACGGCGGTCGGCGGTACACCCTGCGCGAGCTCGCGGCGCGGTCGGGCACGGACGTGCCGCTGCTGCGGGAACTGCTCAACCACGGCCTGCTCGTGGAACGGGTCGGCGCGTTTGACGGCCACGCACTTACCGTGGCCGCGGCGGCGGGCAAGCTCAACGGGTACGGGATCGAACCGCGGCACCTGCGGGTGCTGCGGGGCGCCTCGGAGCGCGTGATCGCCCTGGTCGAGGGCAGCATCTCACCGTTGCGCAACCGCAGGGACCCCGAGACGCGGCGGAGGGCCGTGCAGCGGGCTCGAGAGATCGCTTCGCTGTGCCTCACCGTGATGACCGCGCTTGTGACCTCGCAGGTGGAGGAGACGGTGCAACCGTTCGCCTCGCCGGACACGGACGGGAGCGCGCAATGAGCCCGAACGTGCGCATGGAGATCGCCGGGGTGCGCATGGACGTGCCCACGGGCCAGCCCGTGGTCGTGCTGCGCGAACTCCAGGGCGCCCGGCGTCTACCCATCTGGATGGGGACCAACGAAGCCACGTCCATCGTGTTCGCGCTGCAGGGCATCGAGCCCCCGCGCCCCCTCACACACGACCTCCTGTTGTCCGTGGTGGACCAGCTCGGGCGCAGCGTGCGGGACGTCGTGGTGCACACGGTGGAGAACACGGTGTTCCACGCGGCCATCTCCTTCGACGACGGCACCGTGGTGGACGCCCGCGCTTCGGACGCCCTCGCGATCGCCGCGCGCACGTCGTGCCCCATCTTGTGCGCCGCGGCCGTGCTGGACGAGGCCGGTCTGGTGCTCAGCCCGGACGGGGAGCTGCGGGAACAGACGGGGGACCAGCCGCAGGAGGCCGAGGCCCAGGTCCGGGAATTCCGGGATTTCCTGGACCACGTGGATCCGGACGATTTCCAGTCCTGATTCCACCCCGTCAGGGCCCCGTGCGGGTAGGCTGACGACACGGGCCCGCCCGTGGGCAATGTCTTTGACCCGCTCCACCCGTGGGTTTACCGTCGAGGAGGCATCAGCGCGCTGGTGCCCGTGTCCGGGGGATCGGACACCCCCACCCACGCACGAGGAGGACGCTTGAGCAATCCGGAGCTGCCGCTGGACGCGGCACGGCTGCGCGCATCTTCCCTCGCCGGCGGCACCCAGGAGATGTTGTTCACTGACAATCTGGGCGGCTACGACGAGACCGTGGGCTTCCGTGGTCCCACCGCGTGCAAGGCCGCGGGGATCACGTACCGCCAGCTCGACTACTGGGCCCGGACCGATCTCGTGGAACCCACCGTGCGCGGCGCCAAGGGCTCCGGGTCGCAGCGGCTCTACAGCTTCCGGGACATCCTGGTGCTCAAGGTCGTCAAGCGCCTGCTCGACACCGGTGTCTCCCTGCAGCAGATCCGCTCGGCGGTGGGCGCGCTGCGGCTGCGCAACATCGAGGACCTCACGCGGTTGACGCTCATGTCCGATGGCGCGAGCGTCTACGAATGCACGTCCCCCCACGAGGTCATCGACCTGGTCCAGGGCGGTCAGGGCGTGTTCGGGATCGCGGTGGGTCGGGTGTGGCGCGAGGTCGAGGGCACGCTGGCCTCCATGCCGGGCGAACACACGAGCCTGGACGGGGCCCCCGCCGCGGATCCGTTCCCGGAGGACGAGCTGTCCGCCCGGCGCGCGCGCCGTCGCAAGAAGAACGCGGGCTGACCCGCCACCGCACCCCGCCGCCGCGGGTTGCGGGATCAGCGCGTGAGGCCCGCCAGAATGGTGCCGAAGCGCTGCGCGAGATCCTGAGCCGGGGCACCCGGCCAGCGGTGGACGGGCCACGCGGCCCCCTGGATCTGCTGCATCACGGACAGGTCCGGCAGCACGGGATCCACCACGAGCGGTCCGAACAACTCCTGCAGTTCCCGCATGCGGTGACGCTGTTCGACCGAGTCGTCGCGCACGCGGTTGATCACCACCCCGGCCTCCGGGACGGCCCAGATCCGGGAAGTTTCGAACTGCGCGAGCGCCGTCATGGTGCGCTTGGTGCCCGCCACGGAGAACAGGGACGGCTCGGCCACGGAGAGCACCTTGTGGGACGCGGCCCACGCCATGCGGGTCAGCGCGCTCAGGGTGGGCGGGCAGTCGATCAGCACGAGCTCGTAGCGGGCCAGTCCCCGCAGCGCGGTCTCGAGACGCTTGAGGTCCTTGGTCCGGAACGCGGCGTGGTCCAGGTGCGACGACGCCGCGGAGCCCGGTGCCACGTCCAGCACGGCTCGTGCGCCGTCCCCGGTCGATGACCCGTCGGCAGGGGCGCCCGGGCCCGCGGGCACGGTGTGCGGGGTGATGGGATGTTTGGTCCACGAAGATGCCGTGGCCACGGAGGCCAGTGCACCCTTGCGGGGGCGGCGCAGCACGGTGCCCACCTCGTGCCCCGGGCGGGCGTGGACGCCGAGCGCCGTGGAGGCGTCGCCGTGGGGGTCCAGGTCCACCACGAGCGTGGGGACGTGTGCTTCGAGAGCGGCGGAGGCCAACCCCAGGACCACGGAGGACTTGCCCACCCCGCCCTTGAGGCTGCTGATGCTGACGATCTGCACGGATCACCCTTCTGTCACCTGAAATGGGGGCTGCCCACCAGCCTGTTCCATGCTAGTGGGTGGATCACCGCACGTCGCGAGCCGGGTAGGGCGGTGCCGCGCGGCGTCGTCATCATGAGCTGTAGATGTCACCACGAGCGGCGGATGTTGTCTGGACCGGCACAGGGGACACGACATCCGGGCTACCCTGCCGAGGCGCGGCTCACGTAAGCTGTCCCGGTAGTCGTCTCCTCACCCAGTGCGCGGGCCCCACAGGGCGCCGCGTGCGGAAACGGTAGTCATGTTCTCCAAGATCCTGGTGGCCAACCGCGGCGAGATTGCCATTCGCGCGTTCCGAGCGGCGTACGAACTCGGCGCCAAGACCGTTGCCGTCTTCCCGTACGAGGACCGCAATTCGATCCACCGCCAGAAGTCGGACGAGGCCTACCACATCGGGGAGGAGGGTCACCCGGTCCGCGCGTACCTGGACGTGGCCGAGATTGTGCGCGTGGCCAAGGAGTCCGGGGCGGACGCCATCTACCCGGGCTACGGTTTCCTGTCCGAGAACCCGGACCTGGCGCGCGCGGCCGAGGCGGAGGGCATCACGTTCGTGGGTCCGCGCGCCGAGATCCTGGAACTCGCCGGGAACAAGGTCGAGGCGTTGCGGGCCGCGCGGCGCGCGGGCATCCCCACGCTCGAGTCCTCGGACCCCTCCTCGGACAAGGAGACGTTGATCGAGGCCGCGGAGAAGATCGGCTTCCCGGTGTTCGTCAAGGCGGTCGCCGGTGGCGGTGGCCGCGGGATGCGGCGCGTGGAGAAGCCCGAACAGTTGGCGGAAGCGCTCGACGCCGCGATGCGCGAGGCGGACACCGCGTTCGGTGACCCCACCGTGTTCATCGAGCAGGCCGTGTTGCGTCCGCGGCACATCGAGGTGCAGATCCTCGCGGACAATGAGGGCAACATCGTGCACCTGTTCGAACGGGACTGCTCATTGCAGCGCCGGCACCAGAAGGTCATCGAGATCGCCCCGGCACCGCACCTGGACGAGGAGATCCGTGACGCCCTGCACCGGGACGCGGTGAAGTTCGCCCGGGAGCTCGGCTACGTCAACGCGGGCACCGTGGAGTTCCTCGTGGACACCGCGGGGGAACGCGCGGGGCAGCACGTGTTCATCGAGATGAACCCCCGGATCCAGGTGGAGCACACCGTGACCGAGGAGATCACGGACGTGGACCTGGTCCAGTCCCAGTTGCGCATCGCCGCCGGTGAGAGCCTGGACGACCTGGGCATCTCGCAGGACGCGCTGCGCGTGCGCGGGGCCGCCCTGCAGTGCCGGATTACCACGGAGGATCCCGCCAACGACTTCCGCCCGGACGTGGGGAAGGTCTCGGCCTACCGTTCCGCCGGTGGCGCCGGTGTGCGCCTGGACGGCGGCACGCTCTACGCGGGCGCGGAGATCTCCCCGCACTTCGACTCGATGCTCGTGAAGCTCACGTGCCGCGGACGCGACTACACCACCGCGGTGCACCGCGCCCGCCGCGCGCTCGCCGAGTTTCGCATTCGTGGGATCGCTACCAACATCCAGTTCCTGCAGGCCGTGCTGCACAATCCGGACTTCCTGGCCGGGGACGTGGCCACGGACTTCATCGAGAACCACCCGGACCTGCTCAAGGGCAAGGGCTCGGCGGACCGCGGCACCCGCGCGCTGAACTACCTCGCGGAGGTGACGGTCAACAAGCCCCACGGCGAGCGCATCGACGGCATGGACCCGCGCGACAAGCTCCCGCACTACCCGGGGGACAAGCGGGACGAACCCTTCCGCAGCCCGTTCGACGGCCCGTCCTCCCACGAGGTGCCCTCCGGCTGGCGCCAGGTGCTCCAGGAGCAGGGGCCCGAGGGCTTCGCGCGCACCCTGCGGAACTACGAACCGCTCGCAGTGACGTCCACCACGTTCCGTGACGCCCACCAGTCCCTGCTGGCCACCCGTGTGCGCACCCGCGACCTGCTCGCAGCGGCACCCGCGTACGCGCACCTGCTGCCGGGGCTGCTCTCGGTCGAGGCCTGGGGCGGTGCCACGTACGACGTCGCGCTGCGCTTCCTGGGGGAGGACCCGTGGGAGCGGCTGCGGCTGCTGCGCGAGGCGATGCCGAACATCCCCATCCAGATGCTGCTGCGCGGGCGCAACACCGTGGGGTACACGCCGTACCCGGTGGAGGTGACCAACGCGTTCGTCGCGGAGGCGGCCGAGACCGGCGTCGACATCTTCCGGATCTTCGACGCGCTCAACGACGTCGAGCAGATGCGCCCGGCCATCGAGGCGGTGCGGGCCACGGGCACCGCGGTGGCCGAGGTGGCCCTGTGTTACACGGGCAACCTGCTCGACCCGCAGGAGAACGTCTACACGCTCGACTACTACCTGGACCTCGCTCAGCAGTGCGTGGACGCCGGCGCGCACATCCTGGCGATCAAGGACATGGCGGGGTTGCTGCGCCCGGAGGCCGCGCGGCGTCTCGTGGCGGCCCTGCGCGAGCGCTTCGACCTGCCGGTGCACCTGCACACCCACGACACCGCGGGCGGGCAGCTCGCCACGCTGCTCGCCGCTGCGGAGGCTGGGGTCGACGCCGTCGACGCCGCATCCGCGTCCATGGCCGGCACCACGTCCCAGGTCTCGGGCTCCGCGCTCGTGGCCGCGCTCGAGAACACGGACCGGGACACCGGACTTGACCTGGATGCCGTGAGCGACATGGAGCCCTACTGGGAAGTGGTGCGCTCCATCTACAAGCCCTTCGAGTCCGGGCTGACCGGGCCCACCGGCCGCGTGTACCGCCACGAGATCCCGGGCGGGCAGCTCTCAAACCTGCGCCAGCAGGCCATCGCGCTGGGGCTCGGGGAGAAGTTCGAGGCGATCGAGGACATGTACCACGCCGCGGACCGGATGCTGGGGCACCTGGTCAAGGTCACGCCGTCGTCCAAGGTGGTGGGCGACCTCGCCCTGCAGCTCGTGGGCATGGACGTGGACCCCGCCGAGTTCGAGGCCGATCCCCGCAAGTTCGACATCCCCGACTCCGTGATCAACTTCCTCGCCGGCGAGCTCGGCACCCCGCCCGCGGGCTGGCCGGAACCGTTCCGCAGCAAGGCGCTGGAGGGACGCACCGTGCACCTGGCGGACGAGGAGCTCTCGGAGAAGGATTTCGAGGAGCTCGCCCAGCCGGGCGAGGTGCGCCGCGCGGCCCTGAACCGGCTGCTTTTCCCCGGCCCCACGCGCGACTACCAGAACTCGCGCACCAAGTACGGGGACATCTCCCTCCTGCACACCCGCGACTTCCTGTACGGGCTGAAACAGGACCACGAGCACGTCATCTCGCTCGGCAAGGGGGTGCGGCTGCTGGTCACCCTGCAGGCGATCTCCGAACCGGACGAGAAGGGGATGCGCACGGTCATGGTGACCCTCAACGGTCAGCTGCGCCTGCTCGAGATCCGCGACGAGTCGGTGAAGTCCCAGGCCGTGGAGACCGAGAAGGCGGACACATCCAAGCCCGGGCACGTGGCGGCACCCTTCGCCGGTGCGGTCACGGTCACGGTCTCCGAGGGGGCAAAGGTCGCCGCGGGGGACTCAGTGGCCACGATCGAGGCCATGAAGATGGAGGCGTCCATCACTGCGCCGGTCTCGGGCACGGTCTCCCGCGTGGCACTTGCGGACACCGCGCACGTCAGCGGCGGGGACCTGGTGCTGGTGATCGACCCCGAGTGACGGATCCCGCCGCCCCGCCTGTCCTCGGACGCGCGGGGCAGCGGCCTAGGATGGGGCACATGCGTTCTTTCGACCTGATCATCGTGGGCTCCGGCTCCGGCAACTCCATCCTTACAGACGAGTACGCGGACCTCGACGTCGCCATCGTGGAACCCGGCCGGTTCGGGGGGACGTGTCTGAACGTGGGGTGCATCCCCACCAAGATGTACGCGTACCCGGCCACCGTGGGGGACCAAGCGCGGGACGCCATACGGCTGGGCCTGGACGCCGTGATCGAGGGTGTGGACTGGCCCGGCATGCGGGATCGCATCTTCGCCCGGATCGACGCGATCTCCAAGAACGGGCTGCAGTACCGCGAGTCGCTCGACAACGTCACGGTGATCCAGGAGTACGTGCACTTCGTGGAACCCAAGGTCCTCGAGACCGAGTCCGGGCAGCGGATCACCGCCGATGAGATCGTGCTGGCCAACGGTTCGCGGGTCAGCATCCCCGACGTGCTGGGTACCGACCTGCCCGGGGTGCACACCTCGGACACCGTGATGCGCCTGGACGAGTTCCCCCGAGACGTCATCGTGGTGGGCGGCGGGTACGTGGCCGCCGAGTTCTGCCACGTTTTCCGCGGACTGGGCGCCTCCGTGACCCAGCTCAACCGTTCGCAGCGCTTGTTGCGCGAACACGACGACACGATCGCCGAACGCTTCACGCGCGAGGCCGCCGAACAGTGGGACCTGCAACTCGGGTGGACGCTCTCCGGGATCGAGCGTGCCGAGGACGGCCGCCTGACGGTGTCGGCGCAGGCCTCCGACGGTTCCGCACAGCACTGGGACGGCACCGCCGACGTCGTCCTGCTGGCCACGGGGCGCGTCCCCAATGCGGACACGCTGTGCCCGGAAGCCGCCCACCTGGACGTCACCGGTGGCGGTCTGCTCGCCGTGGACGAGTACCAGCGTGTGCTCTCGGACGGGGAACCCGTGACCGGCGTGTGGGCCCTCGGGGACGTGTGCTCCCCGTACCAGCTCAAGCACGTGGCCAACGCCGAGGCCCGCACGGTCTCCCACAACGTGGTGCACCCGCAGGATCTGCGCGCGACCGATCACCGCTACGTGCCGTCCGCGGTGTTCACTGAACCGCAGATCGCGTCCGTGGGCATGACCGAGGTCCAGGCCCGCGAGTGGGCCGCCCGGAACGACGAGCGGATCACGATCAAGGAACAGGACTTCGGGGACGTGGCCTACGGCTGGGCCATGGAGGACCACGCCGGGATCTGCAAACTCATCGCGAACGCCCGCACCGGCGAGCTGCTGGGGGCACACCTCATCGGCCGCGATTCCTCCAACCTGATCCAGCCGCTCGTCCAGGGCATGTCCTTCGGGCTGCGGGCCCACGAAATGGCACGCGGCCAGTACTGGATCCACCCCGCGCTCGCGGAGGTGGTGGAGAACGCGCTACTGGGTCTGGACGTCCCCGGGCAGCGCACGGGGGACTAAACCGGGCGCCCGGAGCCCGGTATGCGAAGCGCAGTTCCTGGCCCGGGCACCCCACGGCGTCGGCGGGCTGTCAGCGCGCGTAGATGTCCTCGATCTCGCGCGCGAAGTCCTGGGCGACCTTGGCCCGCTTGAGCTTCATGGACGGAGTGAGGTGGCCGTCCTCGATCGTGAGGTCACGGTCCAGGATGCGGAAGGCCTTGATGCCCTCCGCGCGGGAGACCTTGGCGTTGGCGTGGTCCACGATCTTCTGGACGTGGTCGATGACGGCCTCCTCGCGTGCGGCCCGGTCGACGCTCATGTGCGGATCCAGCCCGAGTCCGGGCAGCACCTTGGGCAGCGTCTCGGGGTCCAGGGTGATCAGGGCGGCCACGAAGGGGCGGTCGTCCCCGACGACCATGATCTGCCCCACGGTCGCGGAGGCGCGGATGGGGTCCTCGAGTTGGTTGGGGATCACGTTCTTGCCGCCCGCGGTGACGATGATCTCCTTCTTGCGCCCCGTGACCGTGAGCAGACCCTCGTCGTCCAGGTGGCCCAGGTCCCCGGTGGCGAACCAACCGTCGAAGAACGCCTCGGCGGTCTTATCGGGCAGCCCGTGGTAGCCCTTGAACACGTTGGCGCCGCGCACGAGGATTTCCCCGTCCGCGGCGATCGCGACTTCGTTGCCGGGGATCGGGTGGCCCACCGTGCCGAGCCGGTTGAGGCTCGGGAAGTTCGCCGCGATGGGGGCGGTCGTCTCGGTGAGCCCGTAGCCCTCGACCACGTACACACCGATCCCGTTGAAGAAGTGCGCGAGGTAGTCGCCCAGACTTGCACCCCCGGAGACGGCATAGCGCACGTCCCCGCCCATGGCCTGGCGCAGCGTGGAGTACACGAGCTTGTCGTAGAGGCGGTGGCGGGCTTCGAGCAGCGGCGGCACGGGGCCCTTCACGGTGGCGCGTGACCACGCGACGGCGGTCGCGACGGCCCGTTCGAAGATCAGCTTCTTCACGGGCGAACCGGCCTGGGCCTTGAACCGCGCGCCCACCAGAATCTTCTCGAACACGCGGGGCACGGCCAGGATGAACGTGGGCTTGAACCGGGCGAGGTCCTCCATGAGGTGGGAGACATCCGGCGTGTGGGCCAGGGTGATCCCGGCGTCCAGGGACGTGACCTCCACGAACCGGGCGAACACGTGCGCGAGCGGCAGGAACATGAGGGTGCGGGACCCCCCGGCCATGACGGCACCGGCCACCGGGATGGTGTTCTGCGAGCACGACACGAAATTGCGGTGGGTCAGTTCGCAGCCCTTGGGCGCACCCGTGGTCCCCGAGGTGTAGATGAGGGTCGCGACGTCGTCCAGGGTCACGCCGTCGTAGGGCGTCTGCAGATCCGTGCGGTCCGCGCCGCCCGCGATCATGGCCTCCAGGGAGTTTTCGCTGGAGGCGGTGTCGAAGACGCAGATCCGCCGTGCGGCCGCGAACTCCGTGATCCCGGTGGCCCGCTGCACGCGTTCGGCCAGTTCGTCGGTCTCCACGAAGATCGCCACGGCCTGCGAATCAGACATGATGTGGGCGATCTGATCGGGGGAGGACGTGTCGTAGACGGGCACCGGCACTGCGCCGACCCACCACAGGGCGAAGTCCACGAGCGTCCACTCATAGCGCGTGCGGCTCAGCAGGCCCACGCGCTCGCCGGGGCGGATGCCCTTCGCGGCGATCCCGCGGGCCAGGGCCACGACCTCGTCACGGAACTGTCGCGCCGTGACGTCCCGCTCGCGCCCTTCTGCGAGCACGGTGTACAGCACCGTGTCGGGTTTCTGCTCGGCGCGTTCGGCAAGGATGTGGGCGATGCCGGGGTACGGCAGGGGATCGACGATGGCCGGGGCGCTGACGCGTCGCATGGAGGGGCACCTTCCTGATGGGAACGGCTCTCAGCCTACTGTGTGTCGCGCCTCACTCCCGGCATATACTGGACGTGTCCACCACATGACGGCGACCCCGGCAGGATTGTGGCGGAGACACCCGCGTCCGGGGAGCCGGACCCGCTGGAACGCGCCGCGCGGACGCGTCAGACGACGGCGCCGTCGTCGTCCTCGGGGGAGTCCTGCGGCAGCGCGCGGAAGACCAGGTACAGACCCGTGACCAGACCCACGAGGCCCAGCAGCCACATAACCGGGGGCAGGGGACCGGGCAACAGGGCGAGTCCGACCATGATCACGATGACCGCGAGCACGGTGCTCAGGGCGCGCAGCATGGCGGGGGAGATCCCGCTCGTAACGGGCCCGGGATCGGGCTCGTAGCGTTCGTCCTCCCGGGTGTCCCGCAGTTCGACGGGGATCTCCTCGGCCGGTTGCTCGCGGGGCTCCCACGGGAAGTCCTCGGCCCACGGTTCGAGGTCCTCGTCGTCGCGGGGGACGTCGTCCCACGAGTTGCCGCGGATGATCCGCTCGAACGGGTCCTCCGGTGGTTGGCGTGAACTCACGAGGGGTCCTCGGGGAGGAACTGCTCGCCCCGGGACAACCGCTGGACCGCGTCCCGGGAGATCCGTTCGAGCAGTGGGGCATCGTGATCCAGGGTGGCCACGTGGTAGCTGTTCTGCAGATCGACCACGCGGACGTCCCCGGAACTGTGCTCGGCCACCAGGTCCGCGGAGTCCCCGGAGACGATGTGGTCCACCTCGGAACGGAACACCACGGTGGGCGCGGTGATCGCCGGGAGCATGCGCACGGTCCGGTGCATCAGCACGTTCAGCTGCGCGACGGCGGCGAGGGGCGTGCGGTCGTAGGTGGACTCCAGGACGTCCTCCTTCTTGACGTCGCCACCGATCCCGGGCAGGGACGCGACCACGGGACTCAGCAGGTGACTGAACCGCGCCATCCGGTTCACGAGGGACAGCGCGGGGTTCACGAGCAGCACCCCGGTGACCTCCCGCCGGGCCGCGGTGTGCAGGGCCAGCGCGCCGCCCATGGACAGCCCGCCCACGACCACGCGGTCGTGCTCGCGGCGCAACGCCCAGTACTGTTCGTCCACGGCGTCCCGCCAGGCCTGCCACGGTTGTTCGGCCAGTTCCTCCCACTGCGTCCCGTGCCCGGGCAGCAGGGGGACGCGCACGCCCGGGTGGGCTCCGGCGTCGTCGGTGGCCTCGTGGACGGCGTGCGCCCAATCCCGCACGGAGGCCGTGGTGGCCGTGAAGCCGTGCAGTAGGAGGACCCCCACGGAGGAGGAGCCGGGAAGGTGCAGGGGGCCGTGGAGTTGCTGATCGGAGAACATGGCGCCATTGTGCCAGCCGCCGCGAGAACTCGTGAGAGAATGTGGCGGAACAAAGGCACGGTGCCGCGTGTGCGCACCGGTGCACGGCCGGGCCACCGCGGGCATCCGGTGACTCCCGCGATGACGAAAGGGCTCCCGCTCATGGTGTACATGTTCTTGAAGACCTACGTGGTGGGCCCCGTGGTCAATCTGGTGTGCCGACCCACCGTGGTGGGTCTGGAGAACGTCCCCGAGCACGGCCCCGCGATCCTCGCGAGCAACCACCTGTCCGTCCCGGACGCCGTCTTCATGCCCGTGGCCGTGCCGCGCCAGGTGTATTTCCTGGCCAAGTCCGAGTATTTCACGACTCCCGGGCTCAAGGGCCGCGTGATCGGCGCGTTCTTCAAAGCCATCAACCAGATCCCCATGGACCGCAGGGGTGGCAAGGCCAGCGCCAAATCGCTCAGTGCCGGTGGCCAGGCACTCGCCGAGGGCAAGCTGATCGGGATCTACCCGGAGGGCACGCGCTCCCCGGACGGTCGGCTCTACAAGGGGAAGATCGGTGTGGCCCGCCTCGCGCTGGAGACCGGGGCCCCCGTGATCCCCGTGGCGATGTTCGGCACGGACAAGATGCAGCCCCTGGGCTCACGGTTCCCGGATCCGCGCCGTGCCAAGGTCACCACGGTCTTCGGTGAGCCCATGGACTTCTCGGACCTGATGTCCCGGCGCGGGGACCACGCGACCATGCGCCGCGTGACGGACGAGATCATGGCCGCGATCCAGAAAATCTCTGGCCAGGAAATGGCAGACGTCTACGCTGCCGATCACAAGCGCGCGCTCGCCGAGGAGAAGACCGCAGCGCTCAAGAACCAGGCCCGCGACGTCGTCGAGGCCACCCGGGACAAGGGACGCGCGGTCACGGACGCCGTGTCCCAGCAGGCGAGCAACCTGGGCGCCAAGCTGCAGGGACGTTCACATGACGGAACGGACGAGCGCGGTCCCAAGGAATCCGCCTAGACTGTCCGAATGAGTTCCATAACGCTGCCTGAACAGATCCGAACCGTGTCGTCCCCCTCCCCGAGCGCGGCGAACTATCCCGGCCTGGACGAGTGGCGGGACAAGACGATCGGTCAGCACCCCCAGTGGGCGCAGCACCCCGACTTCGCGAGCAGCATGCAGGAGCTCAACGCCGTCCCGCCCCTCGTGTTCGCGGGGGAGGTCGACCGGCTGCGCGCGCGCCTGGCCCAGGTGGCCAACGGTGAGGCGTTCTTCCTGCAGGGCGGCGACTGCGCCGAGACGTTTGCCGGTGCCACCGCGGACAAGATCTCGGCCCGGGTGCGCACGCTGCTGCAGATGGCCGTGGTGCTCACGTACGGCGCGTCGCTGCCCGTGGTCAAGATGGGGCGCATGGCGGGGCAGTTCTCCAAGCCGCGTTCGTCCAACGACGAGACCCGCGACGGCGTGACCCTGCCCTCGTTCCGTGGGGAGATGGTCAACGGTTTCGACTTCACCGAGGAGTCCCGCGTTCACGATCCCAAGCGGATGGTGCGCGGTTACCACACGTCCGCGTCCACGCTGAACTTGATTCGCGCCTTCACCCAGGGCGGGTTCGCGGACCTGCGCCGCGTGCACGCGTGGAACATGGGCTTCGCGGCCAACCCGGCATACGCCCGCTACGAGTCCATGGCGCGCGAGATCGACCACGCGGTGAAGTTCATGGCCGCGTGCGGCTCCGACTTCGACGCTCTCAAGACCACCGAGTTCTTCGCGGGTCACGAGGCGCTGCTGCTTGACTACGAGCGTGCACTGACCCGCATCGACTCCCGCACGAACCTGCCGTACGGCACATCCGCGCACTTCCTGTGGATCGGGGAGCGCACGCGCGAACTCGACGGCGCGCACGTGGACCTACTCTCCCGGTTGCGCAATCCCATCGGCGTCAAGCTCGGCCCGTCCACCACGGGCGACGACGCCCTGCGGCTCATCGATGCCCTGGACCCCGAGCGCGAGCCGGGTCGCCTGACGTTCATCACCCGCATGGGTGCCAAGAACATCCGCGAGAAGCTGCCCCCGGTGATCCAGGCCGTGGAGGCGTCGGGTGCCAAGCCCGTGTGGGTCACGGACCCCATGCACGGCAACACGGTCTCGCTGCCCTCGGGGTACAAGACCCGCAACTTCGACGACGTCGTGGATGAGGTCCGCGGCTTCTTCGAGGTGCACCGCGCGCTGGGCACGTTCCCGGGCGGCATCCACGTGGAGATGACCGGTGACGACGTCGCGGAGTGCCTGGGCGGGTCCGACCCGGTCAACGAGTCCTCGTTCGCCGAACGCTACGAGACGCTGTGCGACCCCCGGTTGAACCACATGCAGTCCCTGGAGATCGCGTTCCTGGTCGCGGAGTATCTCTCCCAGCAGAACTGATCCGTTGACATGCGATGACCCCGGCACCGTTGGTGCCGGGGTCATCTTTCGTGTGTCAGGCGTCCGTGTCGTCATCGCCTTCGGGGCGCGGGTGTCACGGCGTGGTCGTGACAGCACGGTCGCCACTCATGCGGTCGTGTCCGCACGACCGTCACAACACGGTGAGGATCACCGTGTTCTCGTCCTCACGCTGGCGCACGACCCGGTTGAGGTGGGAACCAACGGGTGAGTTGATCTCCACCGTGTACCCCTGCTCCTCGAGGCTTTGCCGGGCGGAGTCCGCGTCCTGGCCCACCACGTTGGGCGGTGCACCCTGCGGGGTGTCCGCGGCGAGGGTCAGGGCTACGGTCGTGCCCTCGTCCACGCTCGTCCCCGCAGCGGGGGACTGTCCGAGCACGGTGTCCACGGCCTGCGCGGAGTACTCCCGCGAGATCTCGCCCACGCGCAGCCCGGCGCCGGTGATCGCGGCCCGGGCGTCGTCGCCCGCTGAACCGACCACGGTGGGAACGCTCACGCGGGCGGGACCCTCGGAGACCACCAGGTTGACCTGCTCGATACCGCGCACGGTGGTGGAGGCCCCGGGATCCGTGGCGATCACGATGCCCTGCGGGACCTCGGGGCTCGTGGTCGAGCGCACGCCCACGTTGGAGATGCCCGCGCTGTTGAGGGCGCGTTCCGCGGTTGCGGTGTCCTGACCCGCGACGGCAGGGACGGTCGCGGACGCCGTCCCGGGGGCCGAGCCGAGCCACCAGCCCAGGAATCCGGCCACCGAGAGCAGCAGCGCAAAAACCACGGCGCCCACGGCCAGATGCAGGGCAGGGGGCTGGGGGTTCAGCCGGACCCGGGGTGTGTCGCGGGAGCGGTGGGCGGTGGAGCCCACCTGGGTCATGGCGATGGTCCCGGTCGCGTCGGTCTCGAAGGCGGGCAGGATCGGCGCACCGGCCCCGCGCTCGCCGGGACGGCCCATTCCATGCGTGTGCTGAGTACCGAGCGGGGTGGTGGCGTTCTCCCCGGTGGGATCCGCTCCCGCATCGCCGAGGGCCTCCGTGGGTACTCCGCCGAGTGCCTGCGTCGGCGCCTCGGCGGCGTCGCCTCCCGCGGTGGGAACGGTGGCCGCGCCGGCAGCGGCGGCAGCGGCGGACGCTCCCGCAGCGCCGGCCAGTGCCCCTCCGGCGACCGCCGCCGCAGCCGTCGAGGCGTGGGACCCGCCTCCCAGGACGACCGTGTCCGTGTCCCGCAGTGAGGGCGGGTCGATCTGCTCGGGCAGCGAGCGTCGGATGGCCAGCGCGAGGTCCAGCAGCGCCGCGGCGTCGGCGGGGCGCTGGGCAGCGTCGCGGGACGTCGCGCGCAGCACGAACTCGTCGAGCGCAGCGGGGACGCCCTGCGCGAGCCCACCGGGGGCGGGGACGTCCCGGCTCACGTGGGCGGTCGCGACCTGCAGGGCGGTACCGGTGTACGGGCGTGAGCCCGTGAGCATCTCGTACGCCATGATCCCCACGGCGTAGACGTCGCTGCGCTGGTCCACGGGGCCGTCCCCCACGAGCTCGGGGGCGGCGTAGCCCACCGTGCCCATGACCGTGGTGCTCGTGGTGTGCTCGTCCACGGCGCGGGTCAGTCCGAAGTCGGCGACCTTGACCTGCCCGCCCCGGGTCAGCAGGACGTTCTCGGGCTTCACGTCCCGGTGGACCAGGCCGATCCGGTGCGCCTGGGTGAGGCCGCGCAGCACGGGGATCAGCAGGTCGAGCGTGCGGCGCGGTGTCATGGGCGCCTCATGGGCCACGACGTCGCGCAGAGTGGGCCCGTCCACGTATTCCAGGACCAGGTAGAGCACGCCATCCGCGGTGTGACCCTGGTCCAGGACGGCCACCACGTTGGGGTGGTGCAGGCGCGCGGCGGACTTGGCCTCGCGCCGTGCCCTGGCCACGAAGGACGGATCGTCCGCGACGTGGGAGTGCATGATCTTCAGGGCCACGGGACGTTCGAGCCGTTCGTCGAGCCCCTCGTAGACCGTGGCCGTACCACCGCGGGCGATCAGGCGGCGGACCTGGTACCGGTCCTCCAGCAGGGATCCCACCCGGTGGTCGTTCATGCTGCTACTGGGCAAATTCTCGTTCCTGTGCGCTCACGGCTTTCACGTACGCCTTGGTGTCGGGGTACATACCGTACGTCTTCACGCCGTGCAGTCCCTGATAGTAGGCGCCGATCCCCGCGGCCCTGTTGGGGGCCTTGGCCTGCAGCTCCCGGATCAGCGCGACCCCCGCGGTGATGTTGTCCTGGGGGTCCAGCAGGTCCAGGTCCCGACCCACCATCGCGGACGCCCACTCACCGGCGGACGGGATCACCTGCATGGTGCCCACGGCGTCCGCGGGGGAGACCACCCCGTGGCGGAACCCGGATTCCTGCGAGGCGTGGGCGAGCGCGAGCGCCGGGTCCACCCCCAACTCCTGGGCGGTCGCTCGCACCATCTCGCGGATCTGCTCCGGGGCCGGCAGTTGGCGCTGCTGCAACTGGGCGTGGTGTCGGTTCGCGGACTCCACGACCTCGCGGGGGTACGTGCGGCCCGCGAACGTGTCACCCACGGCGGCCTTGTGCTTCGGGGCCGCGGCCGTGCCAGCGTCACGCACCGTCGCGGCGGGTTCGGACGACGACGCCGCTCGGGCGGGTCCCGCCGCCCCGCCCGGGATCGTGAGTCCCTGGCCCGGGCGCAACACGGAGGCAGCGGAGACCCCGTTGGCCCGCATGAGCTCGGCCACGCTCACGCCGTAGCGCTGCGCGAGGTCCCACAGGGTGTCACCGGCGGCCACGGTGTGGCGCCGGGAGCCGCCGCGGTCGGAGCCGGCCGGGTCTGCGTCGTCGGCGCGCGATGCGGCCGCGGAGGAGGAGGCGGGAGCGCGGTCCGATCCCGGGATCACGAGCCGCTGGCCGGGGCGGATCATGCCGTGGGCCGGGAGCTTGTTGACGCTCATCAGGTCCTGGACTCGCACCCCGTGGGCGGTCGCCAGGGACCACAGGGAGTCCCCGGGGGCCACGGTCGCGTGCGTGGACTGGGCATGCTGCGCCACGTGGACGTTCGGGGCGGGCGCCGGCGCGGCGTGCGCGGAACCCACGGTGCCCAGGGCGGTGAGGGCGGCCAGCGCGGCGGCGGAGCCCTGCGCGGCGCGGCGGGACCATGTGGAACGGGGGGACCGGCGGTCGTGGGGCGGGTCAACCGGCATGTTCGCGATTCCTACCTCTGGACGGGGGAACGGGGGAAGATCCGGCGGCACCCTCCGGTACAGCACGGTGCCCCCAGATTACCCGACCCCTGGTCGCGACCGGTGTGTGAGCCGGTCGGTGCGCCGTGGCACAGTAGGGTTCGTGAACTACTCAACCGATCTCTCCGCCCAGGAATTCGCCGAACTCGACTCGTTGGTGGGCGAGTGGACCTACCTTCCCGACATCGCCGAGGCCATGGACATCCAGATCACCCGGGTGCACCGGCTCGTGGACGACGGCGCCCTGCTCGAGGTGCGCCGACCCGAAGACCGCGTGCGTGTGGTCCCCGCCGAATTCATGGACGGCGACCGCCCCGTGGACTCTCTCAAGGGGACCGTGGCCGTCCTGCGGGATGCCGCCTACACGGACGCCCAGGCGATCCGCTGGCTGTTCACCGAGGACGAGACCCTGCCCGGGCGGCCCATCGACGCGCTGCGCCGTGGCCAGAAGACCGAGGTGCGCCGCAGGGCCCAGGCCCTGGGCTGGTGACACCCGCCCGCTGAGGCGGCCTACTTGGCGCGGCGCACGGCGGCGTCGGCGAGCGCCTGCAGTCCGGCCCGGGCGACGTCGTCGGTGCGCAAGCGCGCCAGCTGCGTGTCCGCGGTGCGCACGAGGGACGCGATGAGGTCCTCCGAGCGCGCGTGGGCGCCGCTGTCCCGCATGAGGTCCCGCGCGCGGTGCACCTCCTGCTCGGTGAGTTCCGCGCGGCCGAGCACCGATTCGAGCCACGCGATGTCCTCGGCCGAACTCGATGCCGCGCACAGTGCGATCAGCGCGGTGCGCTTGCCCTCGCGGATGTCGTCCCCGGCGGGCTTGCCCGTGGTCTGCGGGTCGCCGAAGACCCCCAGGACGTCATCGCGCAATTGGAAAGCCTCGCCGACCGGCAGCGCGAACGCGGAGCAGTCCGCGAGGAACGCGCGGTCCGCGCCGGCGAGTGCCGCGCCGATCTCCACGGGGTGCTCCACCGAGTACTTGGCGGACTTGTAGCGCAGCACGGTCATGGCACGCTCGAGTTGTTCCTCGGGGTCGCCCACGGCGGGAGCGACCTCCGCGTGGATGTCCAGGTACTGCCCGGCCATGACCTCGGTGCGCATCGTGGAGAAGATCTCCCGTGCGGTCGCGGCCGGGTCCGCGGCGACGCGCGCGGTGGCGTCGGCGAAGAGTTGTTCCGCGAAGGACAGGCTCATGTCCCCGGTGAGGACGGCCGCGCTGACCCCGAAGTGGGCGGCGTCCGCGGACCACCCGGCGTCGCGGTGCAGGGCCTCGAAAACGCGGTGCACACTGGGCTTGCCGCGGCGCGTGTCCGAGCGGTCCAGGATGTCATCGTGGATCAGCGCCGCGGTCTGGAAAAGTTCGAGGGACGCCGCGGCGGCCACGGCGACGTCGTCCGCCACGGCCCCGCCAGCCGCGCGCCAGCCCCAGTAGCACAGCCGTGCGCGCAGGCGCTTGCCGCCGCGCGTGAGGTCCTCGATCGCGTCCACGAGCACGGTCGCGTGCGGGGAGATCCCGGTGACCCGTTCGCGTTCCCGCGCGAAGAACTCGGTGATCCGCTCGTCCAGGAGCGCGGAGAAGTCACGGTCCTGTTGCGTCGCGATGACGGACGCGTCGGGAGGGGTCATGCCAGGGCACCTTTGATCGAGGGGATGCTGTCGGCCGCGCTGCGCGGTACCGCGGGTCGCGGCGGGCGTCCCGGGCACGGGCTCCACGACGCCGGGCCGCCCCGCGGGCGCCCGACCAGCCTAACCGGACGCGGCGCCGCGTATGCGTATCGGTGCCGCCCCATCGAGCGGCCCGGGGCCGGACAAGTTCGTGGTGCCGTGGCCCGTGTGCGTGTCGGAGCCCCTTCCTAGGCTTATGAAAGACGAACCAGATCCCGCGCGGGTGGCATGTCCGTCATCAACGGGTCTCGATCCGGACGGGTCCCGCGTGGCGATGGGTTCCCGATGCCGGAGGGTCGTGGAAGGAGGCGCCATGGGCGGGCCGAGTCCGCAGCAACTGGCCGAGTACCGGCGCTGCGCCATCCTGCACGTGGACATGGACATGTTCTACGTGGGCGTGGAACTGCTCAACGCCCCCCAGTACCGCGGCCGCCCCGTGATCGTGGCCGGTTCCGGTCCGCGCTCGGTGGTGCTCTCCGCGTCCTACGAAGCCCGCCAGTACGGCGTGAACTCCGCGATGCCCGTGTCCCAGGCCCGCGCTCGCTGCCCCTCCGCGGTGGTGCTCGAACCGCATCGCGAGGCGTACACCCATTACTCACGGATCGTGATGGACATCTTCCGCTCGGTCACGGACCGCGTGGAGCAGCTGAGCGTGGACGAGGCGTTCGTGGACGTGTCCGGGGCGATCCGGCGCAGCGGACCGCCCGTCGAGATCGCCCGGACCCTGCGGCGCGTGATCCACGAACGCACGGGACTCACCGCCTCCGTGGGGGTCGCGGAGAACAAGACGGTCGCCAAGATCGCCTCCGCGTACTGCAAGCCGGACGGGCTGCTCGTGGTGACGCCCGAGCACACCCTCGCGTTCCTGGCACAGCTGCCGGTGGGCAAGTTGTGGGGGGTGGGCAAGCGCACCTCCGAGATCCTGCAGTCCGCCGGGCTGTCCACGGTCGGGGACATCGCCGCCACGCCGTTGCCCCGGTTGCACGCGCTCGTGGGCACCGCGTCCGGGACACATTTGAAACAATTGGCCACCGGCCACGACCCCCGTCCCGTGACGCCCGCGCGCGAGGAGAAGAGCATCGGGGCCGAACGGACGTTCCAGCGCGACGTCGCCGACAGTGCGGCTCTGAAACGTGTGCTGCTGGGCCTGGCCCACGACACCGCGGTCCGGTTGCGCAGGCACGGACTGCGCGCCGGGCGCGTGGGACTCAAGCTGCGCTACGCCGATTTTTCGACCATCACCCGCTCCAGGACGCTGAGTCACCCCGTCACCGCGGCCCACGATCTCTACACCGAAGCGTGCGCGCTACTGGACGGTCTGGACCCGCGAGCGCAGGCCGTGCGGCTCGTGGGCATCAGGGCGGAGAAGCTCACCGGGGCCGATCACGCGTTCCAGTTGAGCCTGGACGGACGGGAGGAGGAATGGGGTGCCGCGGAGGAAGCCATGGACCGCGTGCACCACCGATTCGGCCCCGGAATTGTGCGCCCAGCCAAACTCATGGAAACGACGATGCCAATCCGTCCCGCACGGGATATTCTGGACGGTACGTGAGGAAGGCAGCCGTACCGCCCCCGCCTCGTTCCCTCAACACCACAGGAGGAATCGTGCCTCTCTCCGAGCACGAACAACAGCTTCTCGCCCAGCTCGAGAAGCAGTTGCACGACGACGACCCCCGCTTCGCCTCGACCATGCACACCGAAGCGGTTCGGGGGCGCGGGTCCATGCGCAACGTCGTGCTGGGGGTCGTGATCGCCGTGGTTGGCCTGGGCGTCCTGCTCGCCGGGGTCGCCCTGCAACTGATCATCGTGGGCGTGTTGGGCTTCATCGTGATGGCCGCCGGCGCGTACGTGGCCACCGTGCGGGGCCGGGCCACCCCGGGCAAGGGCGCCGCCAATCCCGGAAACCCCGGGAACGGGCCGTCCGGCCGCGGTCCCTCCGGTCCACGCAAGTCCTCCACTTTCCTCCAGAACCTCGAGGAGAAGTGGGACAAACGCAATCAGGGTTAGCGCTGAGCCTCCCCGCAGGCTGTCCAGCCCGTAAAACTTCCGAGAACTCCCCGGCACCGCGCCGGGGAGTTCTTTCATGTCCGGACCCATCGTCTCCGGCGTGCCCGCAGACCATGCCGGGAAAGGGATGTCGACGACGCCCCGGGGCAGCGCCGTCGTGGCGTGCCGTGGAGGGGATGCGCGTTGACGGGGGAGGGCAGTGGAGTAAAGTGGAGCGTGGTAGAGAAGCGAGGGTTGGGCTGGCCCTGATTCGAAGGCGGTGGCTGTGTTTCTCGGAACATACGAACCGCGTTTGGACGACAAGGCCAGGCTGATTCTCCCGGCCAAGTTCCGGGCCGAACTGGCGGACGGACTCGTGCTGACCCGAGGGCAGGAACGCTGCCTGTACGTGTTCAGCGCGCAGGAGTTCGCCAGGGTCCATGAACAGATGCGGGCGGCCCCGTTGTCGTCCAAGCAGGCCAGGGATTACATCCGCGTTTTTCTCTCCGGGGCATCGGACGAGGTCCCGGACAAGCAAGGTCGCATCACCATTCCGGCGTCCCTGCGCTCGTACGCGGGCCTGGACCGGGAACTGGCGGTGATCGGGGCGGGCAGCCGCGCCGAGATCTGGGATGCGGCCTCGTGGCAGCAGTACCTGGCGGAGAAGGAAGCGGCTTTCTCCGCCACGGAGGACGAGGTCATACCCGGGCTGTTCTGATCACCCGAGGACCACCGCGCGGGACCCCCGCCGGTGCCGTCCCCGGACATGAGATCTCCAGCCGCCCACGTCACCGTCCTGACTCGACTTCCCCCGAGTCAGGCCGGATTCGAGGGGCGAGCGGCGGATGGGGATCTGGTGTCCGGGCGCACCGTAGGATGCCCCCGGATGACATCGGTGCCGTGCGCACCGAGACCTGCGACCCGTAGTACCCGCACGATCCGCAACAGACCAGGAGCCCGGCATGGACCACGCCCCCGCCGAGCAACGACACATCCCCGTGATGCTGGAGCGCTGTCTGGACCTGCTTGCGCCGGCGTTGGACACCGAACACCCCGTGGTCGTGGACGCGACCCTGGGCATGGGCGGGCACACCCACGCCATGCTCGAACGCTTCCCGGGGTTGCGCGTGGTCGGGATCGACCGGGACCCCCAGGCCCTCGACCTCGCCGGGGAACGCCTTGCGCACTTCGGGGAGCGGTTCACGGGCATCCACACCACGTACGACCACATCGATCAGGCCGCCGCAACCGCCGGCGTGGACCGGGTGGACGGCATCCTGTTCGACCTCGGGGTGTCCTCACTGCAGCTGGACGAACGCGAGCGCGGCTTCGCGTACTCGTTCGACGCCCCCCTGGACATGCGCATGAACTCCCGGGCGGAACTGTCCGCGTACACCGTGGTCAACGAGTACTCGGAGGCCCAGCTCAAGGACATCATCTACCGCTGGGGCGAAGACCGCTTCGCGCCGCGGATCGCGCGCGCCATCGTCGCCGCCCGTACCGAGGCCCCGCTGCGCACGACCGCCCAGCTCGTGGACGTGGTCCGCTCCGCGGTCCCCGCCGCGGCCCAGCACAAGAAGGGCCACCCGGCCAAGCAGACCTTCCAGGCGTTGCGGATCGAGGTCAACGAGGAACTCGACGTCCTGGAGCGTGCCGTGCCCGCCGCCGTGGAAACTGTCAGGGTGGGAGGGCGTGTCCTCGCCATGAGTTACCACTCCCTGGAGGACAGAATTGTCAAGCAGGAGTTCACTCGCGGTGCACGTTCCACGGCCCCCAGAGGTTTTCCCGTGGAACTGCCGGAACACCAGCCCACGCTGAAGGTTCTCACCCGCGGTGCGGAACGCGCCGGCGAGCAGGAGGTCCGGGACAACCCCCGGGCCGCCTCGGCCAGGTTGCGTGCCGTCGAGCGGCTCCGGGAGACCACGAGACCAGGGAGTGAGCGATGAGCAGTGCGACGTCGGCCTCGCCCCCGTCGTCGGGTGACCCCTCGGGCCGGGGGGCGGACGGGCGTAGGCCGCTCTCCGTGGTGCCGCGCCGCGCGGCCCGCCGCAGCCGGGTCTCCACCGTGGTGATGTGCACCCTCGCCCTGGCCGCAGCTCTCGTGGGCATCCTGTTGCTCAACATCCAGATCACCCAGGGGCAGTACCAGTTGACCGAGCTCACCGGTCAGCAGCGCGCTCTCTCCCAGGAGAACGAGGCGCTCACTCAGGATATCGAGGCCAATTCCGCGCCGCAGAACTTGGCCGCCCGCGCCAACGACCTGGGCATGGTCCCGGCCAAGGATGTGGGGAGCATCCAGCTCGGCACGGGTGCCGTCACGGCCCCGAGCGCCCCCGCGGAGAAAACGGACGCGCAGAACATCCTCGTGCCGCCCGCGCAGATGAAGGGTTCCGACGCCGCGGAGGCGAACCGGATCGCCGCCGAGGAACGCGCGGAGAAGCGCGCCAAGGAAGAAGCGGACAAGAAGACCGCCCAGCGTAAAGCGGCCCAGAAGGCCGACGAGTCCCGGGATCTCAACGGGGGCTCCATCCCCGCGCCGTCGCAGCGCGCGCCTGGCCAGTGAACGCGCCGGTCCGCGCCGCGGACCGGGAGTAGAACCCGTCGGAGGTGGCCCCACCACGCTGAAGTCCAGGAATCGAGGAAGACCGTGTCAGCATCGTCAGCGCGCAAGAACCGACTGTTCCGGCCCTATTCGCGCATGCACGTGGGCATCGCCTTCCTGCTGGTCCTGTTGCTTCTCGTGGTGGGCCGCCTGTTCTGGGTCCAGGGGCTGGACCCCGGGGGCCGGGCCGAGGCCGCGGCCGCCCAGCGCACGCTCGTGGAGTCCATCCCCGCGGTGCGCGGGGAGATCACCGACAGCCGTGGCACGGTGCTGGCCCGCACACTGCAGCGCTACGACATCACCGTGGACCAGAGCGCCGTCGCCGCCGTGACCGTGCCCCACAAGGACGGTTCCACCGAGACCGTGACCCCCACGCAGGCCGTGTACAAGATCGCGGACGCCCTGGGCATGAAGGACACGGACGTGAAGGCCGCGCTGGACGGGGACAAGAGCTTCAACTACGTGGCGCGGGGCGTAACCCCCGAGCAGTACAACGCCCTGCGGGAGTTGAACCTGCCGTACATCTACGGCCAGCCCACGTTCCAGCGCAGCTATCCGGACGGTTCCCTGGGCGGTTCCGTGGTCGGGTTCCTGGGCGGGGACAACCAGGCCCTCGGCGGGATCGAACAGACCCAGGACTCCCTGTTGCGCGGCACCGACGGCGAGCGCCGCTTCGAGATCTCCGGCGACGGCGTGCGCATCCCCGTGGCCCCGCAGGAACAGAAGGCCGCCGAGAACGGTTCGAACGTCAAGCTCTCGCTCGACAGCGACGTCCAGTTCTTCGCGGAGCAGGCCGTGCGCGAACGGGCCAAGCAGCTCAAGGCCGAATGGGGCACGGCCGTGGTCATGGACGTCAAGACCGGCAAGGTCCTGGCGCTCGCGGACACCTCCTCGGTGGACCCCAACGTCCCGGGCAAGGCCGACGCCGCCGACCTCGGTTCGCGCGCCGTGTCCCAGGCCGTGGAGCCCGGTTCCACGGAGAAGATCGCCACGGTGGCCGGCGCCCTGGACCGGGGGATCGTGTCCCCCACCACGGAGATCACGGTCCCGCCGTACCTGCAGATCGGTTCCGAGAAGATTACCGACGCGTTCGACCATGGCACCCAGAACCGCACGGTCGCGGGGATCATCGCGGACTCCATGAACACGGGCACCGTGATCATGGGTTCCAAGATGGACAAGCAGGCCCGCCACGACAACCTCGCGAACTTCGGGGTGGGTTCCGCCACGGGCATCGAACTGCCGGGGGAGTCCACGGGCATCCTGGCGCCCGCGGATCAGTGGGACCCGCGTCAGGAGTACACCGTGTTGTTCGGTCAGGGCGTGTCCCAGACCCCGTTGCGCACGGCGTCGATCTTCCAGGCGGTCGCGAACAAGGGCCGTCAGATCGAACCGCGCCTCGTGGACTCCGTGACCGCGCCGGACGGGACGGTCACGCACCCCGAACGTCCTGAACCCAAACAGGTGCTCTCCGAGTCCGCCGCGCAGCAGACGCTGGACATCATGGAGAACGTGGTCACGCAGGGCGGCGCCAAGGAAGCGGCCGTGCCGGGATACCGCGTGGGTGGTAAGACGGGTACGGCCGAGGCGCCGAGCGAGAGCGGCGGTTACGAGGGCTACACCACGTCCTTCGTGGGTGTGGCCCCCATGGAGGATCCTCAGTACCTCGTGGCGATCACCATGCAGCGCCCCCAGGGGGACGTGCGCACCCTGGGCGTGACGAGCACGTTCTCCACGATCATGTCCCAGGTGCTGCACCACTTCAACGTGGCGCCCTCCACCACCACGGGGCCCACGTTCGACATGCAGGTGCCGCAGAACGTGGACCGGGACGTGACACCCACGAACGCGCTCAAGCAAACGTGGCCGCAGCCGGGGAGGGACGAGTCCCAGGACTAAACTTCCCTCACAGAAGCACATGGCGGCAGCAACGACCGGTGAGACACCGGCCCGGGTGGACGGGGTACGTCCACAGACAGGTTCGAAGAGGATTTCTATGGTGGCATCTGCCCAAGAAGGGACCGACGCGCAGAGTCTGCGTCCGTCCCGGCCCGTGGCCCACTCGCTCGAGGAGCTCGCGCGGCTCACGGGCGCGCGGGTGGTCCCCGCCCCCACGGGGACCACCGCTCCCGTCACGGGAGTGGTCCTGAACTCGCGGGAGGTGCAGCCGGGTGATCTCTACGCCGCGCTGCCCGGCGCCAAGGTCCACGGGGCGCGATTCGCCGCCGACGCCGCCGCGTCCGGTGCCGTGGCGATCCTCACCGATCCGGACGGCGCGCGGTCCGTGGTCGAGGCGGGCGTGGGCCTGCCGGTGCTCGTGAGCCCCGAACCCCGTTCATGGGTGGGTCCGGTGGCCCGCGCGGTCTACGATTCCCAACCGGCGGACGGCACCGGCCAGGAGCTCTTCGCGGTGACCGGCACCAACGGCAAGACCACCACGACCTACTTCATCACCTCGATCCTGCGCGCCCTGGGCCACATGACCGGGTTGATCGGCACCATCGAGATCCTCGCGGGGGACACACCCATCCCGTCACACATGACCACGCCAGAGGCTCCGCACGTGCATTCCCTGCTGGCCCTGACCCGTGAACGCGGGATCACCGCCACCGCCATGGAGGTCTCGTCCCACGCCCTCGAGTTCCACCGGGTGGACGGGGTGCACTACGACGTCGCTGGGTTCACCAATCTCACCCAGGACCACCTGGACCTGCACGGGTCCATGGCCGAGTATTTCGAGGCCAAGGCGCGGTTGTTCACGCGCGAGCGCACGAGCCGCGGCGTCGTCGTGCTGGGGGACGGGGACCCGTGGAGCGCCGCGATGGCGCAGCGGGCCCGCGAGAACCTGGGTGCGGAGAACGTCACGACCGTTGCCCTGCGCGGCTCGGACGGAACGCGTCAGGACGCGAGCGATGCGGAAGGCACCGCCCCCGTCGGGACCGGCGGGGCGGACGCCGCGGACTGGACCCTGCGCTCGCTGACCCGCCGGGGCATCGGTCACGCGTTCACGCTGCAGCACACGGACGGGCGCGCGCTGGACATGCACACCGGACTGCCCGGTGAGTTCAACGTGGCCAACGCGGCGCTGGCCGTGCTCATGGTCCTGGACTCCGGCGTGGCACTGGACACCCTGCAACGCGTCCTGGACGAGCACGACCCCCTGAGCGCGGGCGTGCCCGGACGCATGGAACTTGTGGGCACGCGGCCCACGTCCCTCGTGGACTTCGCGCACAACCCGGACGCGCTCGCGCGCGCGCTGCGCGCCGTGACCCCCGAGGACGGGTGCGGTCGCGTGATCGTGGTCTTCGGCGCCACCGGCGAGCGCGACACCACCAAGCGCCCCATCATGGGCCGGGTCGCGGCGGAGGAGGCGGACGTCGTGATCATCACGGACGACGATCCCCACGCCGAGGAACCCGCGCCCATCCGGGAGCAGGTCGCGCAGGGCGCTCGTGAGGCCGTCGCGAACCATGCTCGCGCCACGGACGTGCTGGTCATCGAACCGCGCGCGACCGCGATCCGCACCGCAGTGCGCATGGCCCACCCGGACGACGCCATCATCGTGGCGGGCCGCGGTCACGAGACCGCCATGGATTTCAACGGCGTGGTCGTGCACCTGGACGACCGCGAAGAGCTGCGGGACGCCCTGGCGGCGTTGCACGCGGACACGAAGGAGCAGCAATGATTGCCATGTCCGCCGCGCAGCTCGCGCGGGCCGTGAACGGTGAGCTCGCGGGGGTCCCGGACCCCGAGTCCGTGACCGTCACCTCCGTCACGACCGATTCCCGGGAAGTCACGGACGGTGCGTTGTTCGTCGCCAAGCCGGGCGAGACCACGGACGGGCACCGCTTCGTGCCGGCCGCCGCGGACTCCGGCGCGGTGCTGCACCTGACCGAACGCGCGGTGACCGACGACGCGGGGGCTCCGTACCCGTGCGTCGTCGTGGCGGACGTGGTGCTCGCGATGGGCGCGCTCGCGAGCCACGTGCTCGAGCAGTTGCGTGCCGCGCACCCGGTCACCGTGGTGGCCGTGACGGGTTCGGTGGGCAAGACGACCACCAAGGACCTGCTGCACGGGATCTTCGCCGCGCAGGGCCCCACGGTCGCGCCGCGCAACTCGTACAACGGCGAGGTGGGTGTCCCGCTCACGGTGTTCACGGCCACCGAGGACACCGAGTACTTCGTGATCGAGATGGGCGCCACGCACATCGGCAACATCCGCTACCTGTGCGACACCGTCCGCCCGGACGTGGGCGCCGTACTGTGCGTGGGTTCGGCCCACGCGGGCGAGTTCGGTGGCGTGGAGAACATCGCGCGCGCCAAGGGCGAGATGGTCGAGGGCCTCTCCGCGCCCGGCACCGCGGTGCTCAACGACGACGACGCCCGCGTGCGTGCCATGCGCGAGTGCACCGACGCGCGCATCATCTCCTTCGGGCAGGGATCCGACGCCCACGACCCGGCCCACGAGGACCCGCGCGTGTGGGCCGAGGACGTGACCGTCGGTACCGACGGGTGCCCCGCCTTCACGCTGCACTTCCCGGACGGCTCCGCCCACCCGGTGCACTCGCAGCTGATCGGTGCGCACCATGTGACCAACCTGCTGGCCGCGGCCGCCGTGGCCTTCGGCGCCGGGGTCCCCGCGGCCGAGATCGCAGCGGGTCTGACGGGCCGCGGCCCCCGCTCGCGGTGGCGGATGGAACGCACGGAGCGCCCGGACGGCGTGACCGTGATCAACGACGCCTACAACGCTAACCCGCAGTCCATGCGGGCCGCCCTGCAGACCCTCGCCCAATTGGGCCGCGGGGACGAGGAGCACCCCGCGCGGCGCACGATCGCCGTGCTGGGTGGCATGTTCGAACTCGGTGACGAGTCCATCACCGCCCACGCGGACCTCGGGCAGTTGCTCGTGCGGTTGAACGTCTCGCATGTCGTGGCCGTGGGGGAGGTCGCCCGGCCGGTCTACACCGCTGCGACCCTGGAGGGCTCGTGGGGTGAGGAAGCGGCCTGGGTCCCGGACACCGAGCACGCCGAGCAGTACCTGAGTGACACGCTGCGCCCGGGGGACATCGTGTTGTTCAAGGCGTCCAACGCCGCGGGGTTGCAGCACCTGGGGGACCGGGTGGCCCAGGCCACCACCGACACGAACCACCAGGAGGGTTGAGCCCGTGATCCAATTGCTCGTGGCAGCGGGGCTCGGCCTCGTGTTCTCGATCTTCGGTACGCCCGCCCTGATCCGGGTGCTCGCCCGGCGCGGGTACGGCCAGTACATCCGGGACGACGGACCCACGTCTCACCAGACCAAGCGCGGCACCCCCACCATGGGTGGCGTGGCCATCCTGCTCTCGGTCGTGGCCGCCTATCTGGTGACCCACCTGATCAGCGTGATCGCGTGGCCTGAGAACGGTGGGATCACCCTCTCGGGCGTCCTGGCGCTCGGCCTGATGCTCGGCATGGGGCTGGTGGGGTTCCTGGACGACTTCAAGAAGATCTCCAAGAAACAGAACCTGGGGCTGACCGCGGCCGGGAAGATGGCCCTGCAGGGGGCCATCGGCATCGCGTTCGCCCTGCTCGTGTTGTTCTTCCCGGACGAGGCGAGCAACACCCCGGCCTCCACGGCGATCTCCTGGACCCGGGACACCGGCGTGGACCTCGCATTCGCCGGGCCGATCGTGGGGGCCATCCTGTTCGTGATCTGGGTGAATCTGATCGCCACCGGAACCACCAACGCCGTGAACCTCACGGACGGTCTGGACGGGCTCGCCACGGGCGCGTCCATCCTGGTGTTCAGCGGGTACATGCTCATCACACTGTGGCAGGCCGGGCACCTGTGTGAGAACGTGGCACAGGCGGCGTGCTACGAGGTTCGGGATCCCATGGACCTCTCGATCGTGGCCGCGGCCCTGGTGGGTGCGCTCATCGGGTTCCTGTGGTGGAACACGTCCCCGGCGAAGATCTTCATGGGGGACACGGGCTCGCTCGGCCTGGGCGGCGCGCTCGCGGCGTTCGCGGTGCTCTCCCGCACCGAACTGCTGCTGATCCTGATCGCCGGCCTGTTCGTGATCATCACCCTGTCCGTGATCCTGCAGGTGGGCTACTTCAAGCTCTCCCACGGCAAACGCATCTTCAAGATGGCCCCGTTGCAACACCACTTCGAGCTCAAGGGCTGGCAGGAGGTCACGATCGTGGTCCGATTCTGGATCATCGCCGGTCTGTTCGTGGCCGCCGCGCTCGGTGTGTTCTACGGTGACTGGTTGCTGCACAACGGCGGCGCGTTCCCCGGCGCGGAAGCGCTGCACTGACCGCGCGGCGCGCACCCCGCTCTCGGGCGGCGGAGCGCGCCGGTCACCCGCGAGACCACCCACGACCGACACGAGGATGAGGCACAGACCAGACATGATGCACGCGAGCAACGACAACCCCGTCCTGGACAACCCCCGCCTCGCGGAGCTGACCAGCTGGGACGCGCCCTGGTCCGGTCTGCGCGCCGTGGTCGCCGGGATCGGGGTCTCGGGTTTCGCCGCGGCGGACACCCTGATCGAACTCGGTGCGCTCGTCACCGTCCTGGACTCCCGGGACACCGAACGCAACCGGCAGAGCGCGGACACCCTGAAGATCGTGGGCGCGAGCGACGTCGTCCTGGGGCCGGACGCCATGACGAGCGTCCCGGACGTGGCCGGGGCCCGCCCGGACGTCGTGATCACGTCCCCGGGCTTCCCACCCACCCACCCGCTGCTCGCCGCGGCGCGCGAGGAGGGCATCCAGATCTGGGGTGACGTGGAGCTCGCGTGGCGCGTGAACCGCCGCGCGGGGCGCAAGACCCCCGAATGGGTGTGCATCACGGGCACGAACGGCAAGACGACGACCGTGGGCATGACCGCCTCCATCCTGCAGGCCGCCGGGCTCAAGGCCGTGGCCGTGGGCAACGTGGGCACGCCCATCCTGGACGCACTGCGCGATCCTGTGGAGTACGACGTCCTGGCTGTGGAATTGTCCAGCTTCCAACTGCACTGGACGCACTCCGTCTCGCCCCTGGCCTCCGTGGTGCTCAACGTGGCCCAGGACCACGTGGACTGGCACGGCAATTTCGAGAACTACCGCGCGGACAAGTCCCGTGTATACGAGAACACGCGGGTCGCGTGCGTATACAACGCCGAACAGGACGGCGCGGAGGAACTCGTAGAAGAAGCGGACGTGCTCGAGGGCTGCCGCGCGGTGGGCTTCACCACGCAGACCCCGGGGCTGTCCATGGTGGGCGTGGTGGACGACCTGCTCGTGGACCGCGCGTTCGTCGCAGAGCGCGCCACGACCGCCGCCGAGATCGGATCGATCGAGGACACCGGCTCCATCCCCACGCGCCACATCGTGGCCAACGCGCTCGCCGCCGCGGCGCTCGCGCGCGCCGCCGGGGTGAGCCCCGAGGCCGTACGGGACGGACTGCGCGCCCACCGCCCCGGTGAACACAGGATCCAGCTCGTGGCCGAATCGGACGGGGTGCGCTGGATTAATGACTCCAAGGCCACCAACCCGCACGCCGCGCAGGCGTCCCTGTCCGCGTTCGACTCCGTGGTCTGGATCGCCGGCGGGCTCTCCAAGGGCGTCACGTACGACACCCTCGTGGAGCGCAACGCGGGCCGGCTGCGCGCGGTCGTCGTGATCGGCACGGACGACGCCGCCCTGTTGGACGCGCTCTCCCGCCTGGCCCCGGACGTGCCCGTCCTCGCGGCGACCCCGGGCCAGGGCGGCACCGCACCGGACGACTCCGGCATCGACCCGACCGACGGGCACGCCGTGATGCGCCGGGCCGTGCGGTTGGCCCGTGAACACGCCGAGCCCAAAGACACCGTGCTGATGGCACCGGCGGCCGCGTCCATGGACCAGTTCGCCGACTACGCGGACCGCGGCAACGCGTTCATGCACGTCGTGCACGAAGAATTGGGGTTCTGATGGCCACCCGCACCCCCGAACGTCCCCGGGCAGCCGAGCCCGCGGAGCCGGGCACCCGATCGATCGCCCTGAGCACCAGGATGCGCGGCTGGTGGCACCAGCTCACCGACGGCCCGCTCTTCCACTCCTACTACGCCCTGGCCGGGTGCGTGGTGTTGCTCACCGGCATCGGCGTGATGATGGTGCTTTCCGCGTCCGCGGTGGAATCGATCTCCGACAGTCGCTCGGCGTACGCCCTGTTCGCGCGCCAGGCGCTGTTCGGGGTCGTGGGGTTGATCGCGATGTTCGCGCTGTCGATGGTGCCACCCCACTTCTACACGCGGATCGCGTGGGTGCTGTGGGGTCTCAGCGTGCTCGTGTCCCTGCTCGTGTTCACACCCCTGGGGCGGGAGGTCAACGGCAACCGCAACTGGCTCGTGCTGGGCGGTCAGTCGTTCCAGCCCTCGGAGTTCGCCAAGCTCGCGCTGTGTATCTGGCTCGCGGCGATGTTCGCGCGCCAGGGAGATGCGGTCGCGCAGCACTGGAAGCCGGCCCTGTGGCCCTCCGTCGTGGGATTCCTGGTCCCCACCCTCCTCACGCTGGCCGGCGGGGACGCCGGTACGGCCATCGTGTTCTGCCTCATCTACGCCGCGGCACTGTGGTTCGCGCGCGCACCCCTGAAGATCTTCCTCGTGGGCGCGGCCGGCCTCGTCCTGGGCGGGTTGTTCCTCGTGATCACTGCGCCGCACCGTCTGGACCGGATCACCGGGTGGCTGTTCGGGGAGTGCGGCGCCACGGACGCGTGCTGGCAGGCACAGCAAGGACTCAACGCCCTGGCCACCGGCGGCTGGTGGGGCGTGGGGCTCGGCCAGTCCCGGCTCAAATACAACTACGTGCCCGAGGCCCACAACGATTACATCTTCTCGATCATCGGCGAGGAACTCGGCCTCGTGGGTACCGTGATCATCCTGGCGCTGTTCATCGTGATGGTCGTGGCCATGGCCCGGATCCTGTTGCGCACCCGCAGCACGTTCGTGCGGATCACCACCGCGTGCGTGGCCACGTGGCTCGTGGGCCAGGCCTTCGTGAACCTGGGCATGGTCACTGGCCTGCTCCCGGTGATCGGTATCCCGCTGCCCTTCATCAGCTACGGTGGATCCGCGCTGCTGATGACCATGGCGGCCGTGGGCGTGGTCATGTCCTTCGCCCGGGTCCCGCGCTCGGTGCGTGTGGGTCCCGGACGGTCCGGGGCGGCATCGGGCACCCAGATCCTGGACGACCAGGAGGCCTACGAGCGCGGGCTGGCCACGCAACCGGAACGCCCCCGGACGTCGTGGGCGCAGCGCGTGACCCAGCGGTTCGGAAAGGGACGAGAATGACAACCACGCACGACATCGACCACCAGCAAAAGCGGGCCGGATCCGCCCGCGTGGTGCTCGCCGGTGGCGGCACCGCGGGGCACATCAGCCCCCTGCTGGCCATCGCCGACGCCGTGCAGCAGTTGCGCGCGGACGCCACGGTGTGCGCCGTGGGCACTGCCTCCGGCATGGAGACGCGGCTCGTCCCGCAGGCCGGTGTACCCCTCGAACTGATCGACCGCGTGCCCCTGCCCCGCAAGCCGTCCCTGGACCTCGCGCGCCTGCCGCATCGGCTGTCCGCCGCGGTGCGCCAGGCCGGCCGGATCTTGGACGCGCAACAGGCCACGGTGGTCGTGGGCGTGGGCGGGTACGTGTGCACGCCCGTGTACCTCGCGGCCGCGAGGCGTCGGATCCCCGTGGTGATCCACGAGGCCAACGCCAAGCCCGGGATGGCGAACCGGGTGGGTGCCCGGTTCGCGTCCGTCGTGGCGACCGCCTTCCCGGACACCCCGCTGCGTGGTGCGCGCACCGTGGGCATGCCCATGCGGCGTGAGATCGCCACGCTGGACCGGACCGCGGAACGCGCGCAGGCCCGCGCGGCGCTTGGGCTGGACCCGGACCTGCCCACCGTGGTGGTCACGGGTGGTTCCTCCGGTGCCCAGTCCCTGAACCGGACCGTGGCCGCGATTGCGGGGGAGGTCGCGCGGCACGGGTACCAGCTGCTGCACGTGACGGGGCGCGCCAAGGAAGTGCGCACCCCGGACGGCGAGCTGCTGCGCGCGCCGAACTACGTCCAGACCGAGTACGTGGACGGGATGGAGAAGGTCTACGCGGCCGCGGACCTGCTCGTGGCCCGCGCAGGCGCGGCCACGGTGTGCGAGGTCGCCGCCGTGGGTCTGCCCGCCGTTTTCGTGCCCCTGCCCATCGGTAACGGTGAGCAGGCACTCAATGCCCGCTCCATCGTAGCCGCGGGTGGTGCCGAGATCGTGCGGGACGCCGAGTTCACCGCCGCGTTCTACCGCGAGACCGTGGTCCCGCTCGTGACCGACGCTCCCCGGCTCGAGCGCATGGCCCAGGCCTCTGCCGCCCACGGTGTCCGCGACGCCGCGCAGGTGATGGCCCGGCTCACCCTCGACCACGCCCGCCGCTGAAAACCTTCCCCCCACGTCCCCAGGAGAACCAGTGAACACCCAGCAACCCCTCGATCCCCACGGCCTGGGCCGCGTGCACTTCATCGGCATGGGCGGGGCGGGCATGTCCGCGGTCGCGCGGTTGCTGCTCGCGCGCGGTGTGGCGGTGAGCGGTTCGGACGCGAAGGACTCGGCTGGGTTGCGGCAGCTCGAGGCGCTGGGAGCCACGGTGTTCGTGGGGCAGTCCGCGGCCCACGTGGCCGACGCCGCCACGGTGGTCGTCTCCACGGCAATCAAGGAGACGAACCTGGAACTGGCCGCCGCACGTGCCGCGGGTGCGCGGATCCTGCACCGCTCGCAGGCACTCGCTGCGGCGATGCACGGCAGGAACGTGATCGCGGTCGCGGGGACGCACGGGAAGACGACCACGAGTTCGATGGCCGCCGTGGCCCTGCAGGCGGCGGGCATGGACCCGTCCTGGGCCGTGGGCGCCCACGTCCCGGATCTCGGCGCCAATGCGGGCTTCGGTTCCGGCGACTGGTTCGTGGCTGAGGCCGACGAGTCGGACGGCTCCTTCCTGACCTACCACCCGCGGATCGCAATCATCACCAACGTGGAACCGGACCACCTGGACCACTACGGCAGCGCGGAAGCGTTCTACGCCGCGTTCGAGGCGTTCTGCGACACCATCCGCCCCGGTGGGACCCTCGTGGCGTGCGCGGACGATCCGGGCGCGGACCGGCTCGCGCGGCGTCGTCGGGACTGCGGGGAGGCCGTGCTCACGTACGGGCAGGACCCGGCAGCGGACGTCGTCGTCCTGGACGCCACGCCGCACGGCACGGGCTCGTCCTGCACGCTCACGTTCGACCGCGACGGCGCCCGGCGCACCGTGGCGCTCACGCTCCCCGTTCCCGGAGCGCACAACGTGGCCGACGCCGCGGCGGCGTTCACCGCGGGCCTCGCCGCGGGCGCGGACCCGGACCTGCTCGCCGAGGGCCTGGGCTCGTTCCACGGTTCGTCACGGCGCTTCGACCCCAAGGGCGAGGACGGCGGGGTGCGGGTCTTCGACGACTACGCTCACCACCCCACGGAGGTCGCCGCCGCGCTCACGGCCGCGCGCGACGTCGCCCAGGGTCACCGCGTGCTCGCCGTGTTCCAACCCCACCTGTACTCGCGCACCCGGGAGTTCGCGGAGGCGTTCTGCCGCGCCCTCGAGATCGCAGACCTCGCGTGCGTCACGGACGTCTTCGGCGCGCGCGAGGAACCCCAGCCGGGGATCACCGGCGCCGCGATCACCGGACACGCCTCCGACGACCGGGTGGTCTCCACCCCGAGCGCCGAGGAGGCGATCGAGACCGTGGTGGCCCGCGCGCGTCCCGGGGACGTGATCATGACGATCGGCGCCGGTGACGTGACCGCTCTCGGGCCGCGGATCCTCTCCGCGTTGGCGCAGCGCTGATGGCACGCTCCGTCCCTCCGCACCAGCCCCGTGTGGGCGGCGCTCCGTTCGACGCGGACGACGCCGCCGCGCGCGACGCCGCCGACCCGTCCGGAACCGCCGACCCGTCCGGCATCTCTGACATCTCCGGGACCGGGACGGACGCCTCGACCCCGTGGGACGCGGACCTCCCGTTCCCGACGTCGAGCCCCACCGGAATGGGGTCGTCGGCCGTGGGTCGGGGATCGCGGGGACGCACGCCCGGTGCGTCCCCGGGGGGGTCGAGGTCCGCGCGCGGCCGCGGCAGCGCGCCCGAGGACGCGATGGGCGTTGCCCCGGACGAACAGACCCTCGTCCGCGTGCACGGCGGTGCCAAGGTCACGCGTGTGGCCACGGACGAACTCGAGGCCGTGCCGAGTGCCGGTGGACGGTTCTCGACGTGGCGGGCCCAGCGCCGGGCCGCTCGCGCCACCGAGGAGGCACCCGAGGAGACCGCGGCCGAGCCCGACGAGGACTCCACGACCGTGGTCCCGTTCCCGCCGAGCCCGCATCGGCGCGCCCGGCGCCGCCGCCTGCTCGCACTGCTGCTGAGCCTCGTGGTGCTCGCGGCGCTGGCGCTCGTGGTCTTCTTCTCGCCGTTGTTCGCGACCCGCACGATCGACGTGCAGGGTGCGACCCTCACGGACCCCCGCACGGTGGAGCAGGCCCTGGCCGGGTACGAGGGAGTCCCCATGACCCGGATCTCCAAGCAGGAGATCATGGACTCGGTCGGCGACGTCCCCCAAGTGAAATCGGTGGACGTGGTGTTGCGACCCCCGCACACCATCACGGTGCACCTGCACGAACGCGTGGGGGTGGCCGTGGTCGAGGACGCAGCCAACCTGGTGCTCGTTGATTCGGAGGGCAAACCCCTCAGCACGGTGCCCCGCGCCCAGCGCCCGGACGTGCCCCTCGTGGCGGGTGGCCGGGGTGTCTTGAGCACCCAGAAGTTCACCGACGTGTCCGAGGTCCTGGCCGCTCTGCCGGCGGATGTGCTGTCCCGTTTGGACGCGGCCGACGCCCCGTCCGGCTCAACTGTGGAGCTGACCCTCAAGGGCGGCAAGAAGGTCCTGTGGGGGGACGCGGGGGAGAGCGAACTGAAATCCCAGGTCGTGGCCGCCCTCGTGAACTCGGACGCCACCAAGGACGCCACGCTCATCGACGTGTCCGCACCACTGCACCCCGTGGTCCGGTGAGAAGGGGGCGGAATCGTTCAACCAGTTCCTGAAACTTCAAAGTTGGGCGTGACCAGGGGATTTATGGCAAACTCCGGTAACACGTGGGAGCATGATACGGAGAACCGGGCGGGGTTGTTATCCTTGCCCTGATCGGAATATTGCACCCGCGGGTGTCAATACCTCACGAGTTTCACCTCAAGGTTGAAGCTTTACCCCCAATCGAACATCCCTTGTTCCGCAAGCCCACGCGAGTTAGGTGCATATGGACTCCTCAACCCCCCAGAACTACTTGGCCGTCATCAAGGTGGTCGGCATCGGCGGCGGCGGTGTCAACGCCGTCAACCGCATGATCGAAGAAGGTCTGCGCGGCGTCGAGTTCATTGCCATCAACACGGACGCCCAGGCGCTGTTGATGTCGGACGCGGACGTCAAGCTGGACGTCGGCCGCGAACTGACCCGCGGTCTCGGCGCCGGCGCCAACCCGGACGTGGGACGCCAGGCCGCCGAGGACCACGAGGAGGAGATCCAGGAGGTCCTCAAGGGCGCGGACATGGTCTTCGTGACCGCCGGCGAGGGTGGCGGAACCGGTACCGGTGGCGCGCCCGTCGTGGCCCGCATCGCCCGCTCGCTCGGCGCGCTGACCATCGGTGTGGTCACCCGCCCATTCACCTTCGAGGGTCGGCGCCGGTCCAACCAGGCCGAGAACGGCATCGAGACCCTGCGGGACGAGGTGGACACGCTCATCGTGATCCCCAACGACCGCCTGCTGTCCATCTCGGACCGCAACGTGTCCATGCTGGACGCCTTCAAGTCCGCGGACCAGGTGCTGCTGTCCGGTGTCTCCGGCATCACTGACCTGATCACCACCCCGGGCCTGATCAACCTGGACTTCGCGGACGTCAAGTCCGTGATGCAGGGTGCCGGTTCCGCGCTCATGGGCATCGGCTCCGCCCAGGGTGAGGACCGTGCCGTGAAGGCCGCGGAGCTCGCGATCGCGTCCCCGCTGCTCGAGGCCTCGATCGACGGCGCCCACGGTGTGCTGCTGTCCATCCAGGGTGGTTCAGACCTCGGTCTGTTCGAGATCAACGAGGCCGCGCGCCTCGTGCAGGAGGTCGCCCACCCGGAGGCAAACATCATCTTCGGTGCCGTGATCGACGACGCCCTGGGGGACCAGGCCCGCGTGACCGTCATCGCCGCCGGCTTCGACTCGGTCTCCCAGGAGACCAACGCGAACAACTCCTCTCCCGCGCAGCGCCAGGCGGAGAACACCCGCGCGGCCTTCGGCGGGGACGCCACCCGGCCCTCGGGTCTGGGTCGTTCCCCGCAGCGCGGCGGCTCGTCCTACGGCGCTCCCGCCGGGGGGTTCGGGTCCCGGCAGAACCAGGACGACGACATCCCCGATGACGCGGGCTTCGACGTCGACCTGCCCGCGGAGTCGGACGCGCCGTCCTCCACGAACTCCTCGGGCCGCAAGGACTCCCTGGACTTCCCGGACTTCCTGAAGTGAGTCCAGCGATGCGCACCAGGTGAGTTCACTGGTGTGCATCGTTCCGGGGGACTGATATCGGGGCCGGTGCCCCCACGGGCGGCACGGGTTCGCGCGAGCACCCTGCAGTGTGAACGCCCTGCAGCGCAAACACCGATCGGGGTGCAGTACGGGGTGGTCACCACTGAGGTGACCACCCCGTCGACGTCCCGCGCCCGCGCGGGGCACGGCAGTGGAAGGAGAACGGCATGTGGTTCCGCAGTGAACACCACGGCGTGGGCATCGCGTTCACGGACGCGACCGAGGGCAACCTGGCCACGCACACGGGCGACGATCCCGCGGTGGTGCGGCAGCGGCGTCGTACGGTGGAGTGCGAGCTGGGCACCGGGGCGCGCGGCGTGCGGTTCGTACACCAGGTGCACGGCACCACCGTGCACGACGCCACGGGCACCGACGCCCCCGAACAGGCCCCCGAGGCGGACGCGGCCGTGAGTACGGACGGCACGCCCCTGGGGATCCTCACGGCGGACTGCCTTCCCGTGGTCTTCGTGGGCCGCACGGACGACGACGCCGCGGCGCCGGTCCTCGCGGTGGCCCACGCGGGCCGCAAGGGTCTGTTGGACGGGGTCCTGCAGCATACCGTCGGCGCGCTCGAGGACCGCGGTGCCACCGGGATCACCGCGTGGATCGGCCCCGCGGTGTGCGGGGACTGCTACGAGGTACCCGCGGAGATGGCCGAGGCGGCCGAGGCCGCGCTGCCCGGAATCGCGACCACCACGGCGTGGGGCACCCCCGGCCTGGACCTGCCGAGTGCCGCGGACGCGCTGCTGCGTGAGCGGGGCGTGAGCGTCGCGACCGCAGGCACGGATCGCAAGGCCTGGTGCACGCTCGAGCACCGCGCGCTGTACTCGTACCGCCGGGACACCACACCGCAGCGATTGGCGGGGCTCGTGTGGGCCCGCAACGGGAGGGACACCGAATGACGACCACCACGGATCCGCAGGACGCGGGCCGTACCGCGGAACTCGCACAACGGTTGTCCGCGGTGCGCCAACGGATCCTGCACGCGGCCGAGGGCCGCGCACCCGAGCGCGCCCACGGGGGCGAGCTGCCCTCGCTCGTGGTCGTGACCAAGTTCTTCCCCGCGCAGGACGTCCTGCGCCTGCGGGAACTCGGCGTGCGCGCGGTGGGGGAGAACAAGGACCAGGAGGCCGGGCCCAAGGCCGCGGAGGTCGCCGAGACCCTCGCCCGGCAGGAGCCTCCCGTGAGTCCTCCCGCGTGGCACTTCGTGGGTCAGTTGCAGTCCAACAAGGCCAAGCACGTGGTCAAGTACGCGTCCTGGGTGCATTCCGTGGACCGACCCTCGCTCGTCACCGCGCTCGGCAAGGCGGTGCGTTCGCACCGCAACGCGGCCCTCGCGGGGGACGCGCGGCCCGCCCCGTGCGACGACGTCGATCTGCCGTGTCTCGTGCAGGTCAACCTGGACCCGGTTGCCGAGCCGGACGGCCACCGCGGGGGAGCGCACCCGGACACCGTCCTGGAGCTCGCGCGGACGCTCGAGGGGACCGAGGGGTTGCGCGTGGGCGGTGTAATGGCGGTGGCCCCGTTGGGCGCCGAACCCCGTGAGGCCTTCGAGACACTGTGGAAGCTTTCCCAGGATGTGCAGCGGGAATTCCCGGACGCGCGGGCGATCTCCGCGGGCATGAGCGCGGACCTCGAAGCAGCCGTGGCCGCGGGGGCCACGCACGTGCGGATCGGTTCGGATGTTCTCGGGCCGCGGCCCGCCGTGCGGTAGCGTAAGGACGGACGACATGCGGGCCGACCTGAGTCGGTCCGTTCTGTGATTGAGGAGAGAATATGGCCGGAGCGCTGCGTCGCACCATGGTCTATCTCGGGCTGGCCGAGAGCGACGACGAGTACCACTCCGAAGAAACCCCCCGCCCTCGGGACACCCCCCAGCACGCCTCGAGCGGTTCCACGACTGCGGTGAGCGAGACCGGCAGCACCTCCATGGCCCGCCGGTCCCCCGAGTACCGAGCCCCCGTGACCCCCATCAAGCGGGCTCCCAGTTCCCGAGAGGACGACAACGAATTGCGCACCATCACCACTGTGCACCCCCGGTCGTACAACGACGCCAAATCCATCGGTGAGGCGTTCCGGGACGGCACACCGGTGATCATGAACGTCTCCGACATGGGTGAGGCCGAGGCCAAGCGTCTCGTGGACTTCGCCGCGGGGCTGGTCTTCGCCCTGCACGGGTCCATCGAACGGGTCACCGCCAAGGTGTTCCTGCTGACCCCGTCCTTCGTGGAGGTCCTGGACCAGGGCCACTCGGACGAGATCGACGAGGATACCGGTTCGGTCCAGCGGGTCGAGGGCTGAGCATGGGCCTGGTGCTGTCGATCGTCTACCTCGTGGTCCACGTGCTCTACATCGCCCTGTTGGGCCGCCTCGTGCTGGACTGGGTACAGATGTTCGCGCGCGGCTGGCGTCCCAAGGGCATGGCGCTCGTGGCGGCGTCCACGATCTACTCGTTGACCGATCCCCCCATGAAGGCGCTGCGCCGGCTCGTGCCGCCGCTGCGCTTCGGCGGGGTGGCGCTGGACCTGGGGTTCCTGATCCTGGTCTTCGCCGTCAGCATCCTGCAGACCGTCCTGGCCGGTTTCCTGCTGCGCGGCTGAGCGGTCCGTGCCCCGGGCACGGCCACGCGGCTGTATCCTGGGCCAGAATTCACCGCGCAACGGCGGCAGTCACCACCGCGCACGGTCACCATCCGAGCGGTTCAATTCATCTAGAGGAGTGAGGACATCTCATGGCTTTGACACCCGAAGACGTCATCAACAAGCGCTTCCAACCCACCAAGTTCCGTGAGGGCTACGACCAGGACGAGGTGGACGACTTCCTCGACGAGATCGTCGTGGAGCTGCGTCGCCTCAACCAGGAGAACGACGCCCTGCGCAAGCAGGTCGAGACCCTGGGTGGGCGCCCCGAGGAGTCCGCCGTGGAGACCTCCGCGGTCTCGCAGTCCACCGAGGACGTCCAGGAGACCACGGCGACTCCGGCCGCCTCGGTGACCGAGACCTCCGAGACGACCACGGTGTCCGAGCCCGTGCGCGTGACGGACGAGCAGTCCTCGAGCACCGCCGCGACGGTCGCTCCGAGCGCGGGCACGACGTCGTCGGCCGCCGCCCAGCCTGCTGCGACGCAGAACGTCCCGACCACCGAGTCCGCCGAGTCCGCGGCCGCGGTGCTCGCCATGGCGCAAAAGCTGCACGACGACTACGTCTCGCAGGGCCAGGCCGAGCGTGAGCGCCTGATCACCGAGGGCCGCACCCAAGCGGACCAGCTCGTGGCGGACGGCAAGCGCACCAAGGAGGAGACCCTGTCCTCGCTCGAGCGCGAGAAGGTGGACCTCGAGGCCTCCGTGGCGCAGCTGCGCAGCTTCGAGGAGGACTACCGCGGCAACCTCAAGAGCTTCCTCAACGCCCAGCTGAACGATCTCGCCAACGCCGGATCGCTCGAGCCTGCTGACGCTCCCGTCTCCGCGACCACCAAGCGCACGGGCACCAAGTAAGCGCCGGTGACGGAACACACCCCTGACGCGGCGGCGGCCCCCGGGACCTCCCGGGTGGGCCGCCGCTGCCTCGTCATCTCCCTGCTCGTGGCCGCGGCGTGGTACGCGGCGGACCAGCTCAGCAAGCTGTGGGTCGTGGAGAACCTCCCGATCGGCCGGCAGTACCCCGTGATCCCCGGCCTGCTGTGGTGGGAACACATCCGCAACAGCGGCGCGGCGTTCTCCCTCGGTTCCAACGTCACGTGGGTCTTCACGATCGTGATGGCCGTGGTGATCGTTGCGATCCTGTGGAACCTGCGCCGGGTGCGGGACCCGCTGTGGGCGCTCGCCCTGGGACTGGTTCTGGGCGGTGCCGCGGGCAATCTCACCGACCGGTTGTTCCGGGAGCCCTCCTTCGCGCACGGACACGTGGTGGACTTCATCGCGGTGCCCCGCTTCGCGATCTTCAACGTGGCCGATTGCGGGGTGGTCGTGGGCGTGGTGCTGATCCTCGTGCTGATCATGACCAATCGCCAGATGGAGGTGCCCCGTGGCCGTTGAGCACACCCGCCCCACCGGTTCCGAACCCGAGTACGTAAGCGAGCGGTTCACGGCCACGGCCGAGCAGGAAGGTTCCCGGCTCGACGCCGCCGTGGCCGCCTGGACGGGTTTGTCCCGTTCGGCGGCGGCACAGTTGTGCGCCGAGGAGCGGGTGAGCTTCCGGGGGCGGCCCGCGCCCAAGTCCCACAGGGTGGGTGCGGCCGAGACCTACACGGTCCAGGTCCCGGTGCCCGAGGACCCCCACCGCATCGCCGCGCAGCACGTACCGGATCTGCGCCTCGTGCACGTGAACCCGGGCTACGTGGTGATCGACAAACCCGCAGGGGTTGCCGCGCACCCCTCGCCCGGGTGGAAGGGACCCACCGTGGCCGGGGCGCTGGCCGGAGCCGGGATCACGATTGCGACCTCGGGGGCTCCCGAGCGGCAGGGGATCGTGCACCGCCTGGACGTGGGGACCTCCGGGCTCATGGTCGTCGCCCGCGACGAGAACGCCTACACGGTGCTCAAGCGCGCCTTCAAGGAGCGCACGGTCACCAAGGTCTACCACACGGTGGTCCAGGGCATCCCGGATCCGCTCAAGGGAACCATTGACGCCCCGATCGGGCGGCACCCGGGACACGAGTGGCGCTTCGCGGTGCTGCAGGACGGTCGCCGTTCCGTGACCCATTACGAGGTGCTCGAGGCCTTCGGGCGGGCGTCCCTCGTGGAGGTGCACCTGGAGACCGGGCGCACCCACCAGATCCGCGTGCACTTCAACGCCCTGCAGCACCCGTGCTGCGGGGATCTCACGTACGGGGCGGATCCCGCGCTGTCCGCGGGGCTGGGGCTCACGCGGCAGTGGTTGCACGCCACGCGGCTCGGGTTCACGAGCCCCGACACGGGGGAGGACGTGGAGTACACGAGCCCCTATCCCGCGGATCTCGCCTATGCCGTGGAGACGCTGCGGGAGGGCGGCCCGCAGCTGTGACGGATCTCCACCGCGTCCACCCTCAGCGGGTCGGTGCGGGGTCCTAGACTGGGGCGGTGACTTCGGCGACCGGCAAAAAAGGCTTCACCCATCTCCACGTGCACACCGAGTACTCCATGTTGGACGGTGCCGCGCGCCTGACCGACCTCTTCGAGGAATGCCACCGGTTGGGCATGGACTCCCTGGCCACCACGGACCACGGCTTCGTCTTCGGGGCGTTCGACTTCTGGAACAAGGCGCGCGCCGCGGGGATCAAGCCGATCATCGGTGTGGAGGCCTACCTGACCCCGGGCACCGCGCGGCAGGACCGTTCCCGCGTGAAGTTCGCGGACGGCGGGCGCGACGACGTCTCGGGCGCCGGTGCCTACACCCACATGACCCTGCTCGCGCAGACGAGCGAGGGCATGCAGAACCTGTTCCGTGCGTCCACCAAGGCGTCGCTCGAGGGTCAGCTGTACAAGCCGCGTATGGACCGTGAACTGCTCAACCAGTACGGCAAGGGTCTGATCGCCACCACGGGCTGCCCGTCCGGTGAGGTGCAGACCCGCTTGCGGTTGGGTCAGTACGACCAGGCCGTGCAGGCGGCCGCCGAGTTCCGGGACATCTTCGGCGCAGAGAACTTCTACTGCGAACTCATGGACCACGGGCTCGGGATCGAGAAGCGGGTCACGCAGGACCTGCTCAAGCTCGCCAAAGAGCTCAACCTGCCGCTCGTGGCCACCAACGACCTGCACTACACGCACGCGGAGGACGCCAAATCCCATGCCGCTTTGCTGTGCGTGCAGTCCGGTTCCACGTTGCAGGACCCCAAGCGGTTCAAGTTCGACGCGGACGAGTTCTACCTCAAGTCCCCGGAACAGATGCGCGAGCTCTTCCGGGACTTCCCGGAGGCGTGCGACAACACCCTGGAGATCGCCGAGCGCTGCGAGGTGGACTTCGACACCTCCGCGAACTACATGCCGCGTTTCCCCACCCCGGAGGGCGAGGACGAGACCTCGTGGTTCATCAAGGAGGTCGAGAAAGGGCTGCACTACCGCTTCCCCGGGGGCATCCCGGACGACGTCCGCGAGCAGGCCGAGTACGAGAAGAAGATCATCATCCAGATGGGCTTCCCCGGTTACTTCCTGGTGGTCGCGGACTTCATCAACTGGTCCAAGGACAACGGGATCCGCGTGGGTCCGGGCCGTGGTTCCGGTGCGGGGTCCATGGTCGCGTACGCCATGCGCATCACCGAGCTCAACCCGTTGCAGCACGGGCTGATCTTCGAGCGCTTCCTCAACCCGGACCGCGTGTCCATGCCCGACTTCGACGTCGACTTCGATGATCGCCGCCGCTCCGAGGTCATCCACTACGTGACCGAGAAGTACGGCGACGAGCGCGTGGCCATGATCGTCACGTACGGCACCATCAAGGCCAAGCAGGCGCTCAAGGACTCCTCCCGCGTGCTGGGCTACCCGTTCTCCATGGGGGAGCGGTTGACCAAGGCCATGCCGCCGGACGTCATGGGCAAGGGCATTTCCCTGCAGGACGTCTACGACCAGGACGCCAAGCGCTACGACGAGGCGGGGGAGCTGCGCGAGATCCTCGCGGACGACCCCGAGTCCATGAAGGTCTTCGAGACCGCCCAGGGCCTCGAGGGGCTCAAGCGCCAGTGGGGTGTGCACGCGGCCGGTGTGATCATGTCCTCGGACCCGCTGATCGACATCATCCCGTTGATGCGCCGCGAGCAGGACGGGCAGGTCATCACCCAGTTCGACTACCCCACGTGCGAGGGGCTGGGGCTGATCAAGATGGACTTCCTGGGGTTGCGCAACCTCACGATCATCTCGGATGCCCTCGAGAACATCACGCTCAACCGGGACGGGTTCGTCCTGGACCTCGAGCACCTGCCGATCGACGACGCCGGTTCCTACGACTTGCTCGCGCGCGGTGACACCCTCGGTGTGTTCCAGTTGGACGGCGGGCCCATGCGTCAGCTGCTCAAACTGATGCGCCCCGACAACTTCGAGGACATCTCCGCGACCATCGCGCTGTACCGCCCCGGGCCCATGGGTGCGAACTCGCACACCAACTACGCGCTGCGCAAGAACGGCGCGCAGGAGATCACGCCGATCCACCCGGAGCTCGCGGAACCGCTGTCGGAGATCCTGGGCACCACGTACGGGTTGATCGTGTACCAGGAGCAGGTCATGGCGATCGCCCAGAAGGTGGCCGGCTACTCCCTGGGTCAGGCGGACATCCTACGCCGCGCCATGGGCAAGAAGAAGAAGGCGGAGCTGGACAAGCAGTACCAGGGCTTCCACCAGGGGATGATCGACCGCGGGTACTCCGAAGACGCGATCAAGGCGCTGTGGGACATCCTGCTGCCGTTCTCGGACTACGCGTTCAACAAGGCGCACTCCGCGGCCTACGGGCTCGTGTCCTACTGGACGGCGTACCTCAAGGCGCACTACCCGGCCGAGTACATGGCCGCGCTGCTCACCTCGGTCGGTGACGACAAGGACAAGCTCGCCATGTACCTGACCGAGTGCCGCCACATGGGGATCACGGTGCTGCCCCCGGACGTCAACGAGTCCGAACTGAACTTCACCCCGGTGGGCACCGACATCCGCTTCGGCATGGGCGCGGTGCGCAACGTGGGGTCCAACGTGGTGCAGGCCATGGTGGACGCGCGCACCGAGCAGGGCAAGTTCACGTCCTTCACCGATTTCTTGGCCAAGGTCCCGGCCGTGGTGTGCAACAAGCGCACCATCGAGTCCATGATCAAGGCCGGTGCGTTCGACCAGCTGGGTCACACGCGCCGCAGCCTGGTGATGTGCCACGAGCAAGCCGTGGAGGACGTCGTCGCGCAGAAGAAGAAGGAGGACAACGGCGAGTTCACATTCGACATCTTCGCGATGGGCGGCGCCGACGACACCGAGCAGGAGACGTTCTCCGTGGAGGTCCCGGAGGTCCCCGAGTGGGAGCGCAAGGACCTGCTGGCGTTCGAGCGCGAGATGCTCGGTCTCTACGTCTCCGACCATCCCCTGCGCGGTCTCGACGACGCCCTGGGCCAGTACACGGACACCGCGATCGCCTCGCTGCTCACCGAGGAGAACACCCGTCCCGACGGTGCGGTGATTACCGTGGGTGGGATGATCACGTCCCTGTCCCGCAGGATCGCGAAGTCGTCCGGCAACGCGTACGCGCGCGTGGAGCTCGAGGACCGCTCGGGATCCATCGAGATCATGTTCTTCGGCAAGGCATATGCGCCCATCGCCGGGGTCCTTGCCGAGGACCTGATCTGCGTGATCAAGGGCCGTATGCAGCGCCGCGACGACGGTTCCATCTCCATCTCCGCCCAGGAACTCACGGTGCCCGAGTTGAGCGTGGATGGTTCCTCGGGACCCGTGTGCGTGGCCCTGCCCGAGCACCGGGCCACGGAGGCCGTGATCCGCCGGATCGGGGAGGTGCTGCGCAATCACAAGGGGGACTCGGAAGTGCGGATCCACTTGGACACGCATCGCAGCGTCCAGGTCATGCGCCTGGGTCCCGAGTACCGGGTCAACCCGTCGCCGGCCCTGTTCGGTGACCTCAAGGTCCTCCTGGGCCCGGCCTGCCTCGAGGCGTGACGACGCGGCGCCGAGCGCGTCACCGGGCGCTCGTGAACGGGCGGCGTCGAACGGGCCGCGGTTCGACGCCGCACGGGTAGTTGCGCGACGCTACCCGGGCCGCCGCGCGGCGTCGGACTTGACGCTGCGTGACCTCGGCATGCCCGGTGCGTGGGTTCTAGCCGTGTGCGGGTGTTGCCCGAGCGGTCCGCGCGGGGCGCGATTGTAGACTGGACGGGTGAGTGAGTACAGCCTTGAATCCGCATCCCCGGCGACCACTGGTTCCCACCTGCGGGTCATCGACCTGCGGGGACGGCACCTGGACTGGAACGAACTGCGTGCGGCGGTGCCGCGCCAAGCGGCGTCGTCAGTCGCTGAGGCGGAGGACAGCGTCCGCTCGATCATCGAGGACGTCCGCTCCCGTGGCGCGCAGGCGCTGCGGGATCTCGCCTTCAAGTTCGACGGCGTGGACCAGCAGCGGATCAGGGTGGCGCCCGAGCAGATCGAGCGCGCGGTGGCCGAACTCGACCCCGCGGTGCGCCACGGACTGGAGTCCGCGATCGAGCGCACGCGCGCCTTCGCCCGGGCGCAGCGGCCGCAGGACGTGAGCGTGGAGGTCGCCCCCGGTGCCGTCCTGCGCCACCGGTGGACTCCGGTGCGTCGCGCAGGGCTCTATATCCCCGGTGGGTTGGCCGTGTACCCGTCCTCGGTCGTCATGAACGTCGTGCCGGCCCAGGCCGCGGGCGTGGAATCCGTGGTGCTGTGCTCGCCGCCCCAGAAGGACTTCGACGGACTGCCCCACCCCGTGATCCTGGCCGCGGCCGGTCTGCTGGGTGTGGACGAGGTGTGGGCCGTAGGCGGCGCGCAGTCGCTCGCCGCCTTGGCCTACGGGATCACCGATGGTGAGGACGTCCTGGAACCCGTCAACACCGTGACCGGCCCGGGCAACATCTTCGTGGCCATGGCCAAGCGGCAGTTGCGCTCCGTGGTGGGCGTGGACGCCGAGGCCGGCACCACCGAGATCGCGGTGCTCGCCGACGACTCCGCGGATCCGAGGTTCGTGGCCGCGGATCTCATCTCGCAGGCCGAACACGATCCCGCTGCGGGGTCCGTGCTGATCACCGATTCCGAGGACCTGGCCCGGGCGGTCGAGGAGCAGCTCGCGGTCCAGGTGCCCGCCGCCAAACACCGTGAGCGGATCGCCACGGCACTGGGTGGACCCCAGTCCGGGGTCGTGCTCACGAACGACCTCGACCAGTCCGTGGCGGTTGCGGACGCGTACGCCGCCGAACACCTCGAAATCCACACGCGGGACGCCGCCGTGGTGGCCGCGCGAGTGCGCAACGCCGGCGCGATCTTCGTGGGCCCGTACAGTCCCGTGCCCCTCGGGGACTACGCCGCCGGTTCCAACCACGTGCTGCCCACGGGCGGGACCGCGGTGTTCAACTCGGGACTGCAGGCGGCGTCGTTCATGAAAGCCGTGCAGGTCATCGAGTACAGCAAGAAGGCGCTCGCGCAGCTCGAGGACGACATCGTGGCGCTCGCGGACACCGAGGATCTGCCCGCGCACGGCCGCGCCGTCACGATCCGCTCCGAGGCCGCCGCACCGGGCCGGGAAGGCTGAGCCGTGCACTGCCCGTTCTGCCGGCACAACGACTCCAAGGTGGTGGATTCGCGCACCTCGGACGACGGCACATCCATCCGCCGACGCCGCCGGTGCACCGAGTGCGGCCGACGCTTCTCCACGCTCGAGACCACGACCATCTCGGTGATCAAGCGCTCGGGGGTGACCGAACCGTTCGACCGCCAGAAGATCGTCAACGGCGTGCGCAAGGCATGTCAGGGTCGCCCCGTCAGCGAGGACGACCTCGCGTTGCTCGCCCAGGAGGTCGAGGAATCCATCCGGGCCTCGGGCAGTGCGGAGGTCGAGGCGCACGACGTGGGCCTGTCCATCCTCCCGCCCCTGCGCCGCCTGGACGTCGTGGCCTACCTGCGGTTCGCGTCCGTGTACCAGGCGTTCGACGACCTCGAGGACTTTGAGCGCGCGATCAACGTGCTCCGCGATCAGCAGGCGGAGCTCGCGGGTCAGCAGACCCTCGTTCCTCCCGCTGCGGGTCCGGGAACCAACGGTGGCGTACGACGTCGCTCGGGCCGGCGCCCCGCGCAGGGCACGGACGCGGCGTCGGAGGACACTGCCGCGGAGGCCCCCGAGGACGACACGGCACCGAAAAAGGCCGCTCCGACGCGGCGTCGTCGGGCCAAGAAACCGGCGGAGACGCCCACGCAGCCGCGACTTCTCTGAGCGTCGCACGTCCTTTGCCTGCCGGGTGAACGAGCTCGTCATGGACGGGTTCGGCACCCGGCCCGCTCTTAGGGGCGTGCTGTTACTCTCTGGTTGTGCAGACGACTCAGGGCGCCGACCACGACGCCGCGCAGCAGATCGACATCCTCCCCGCGGCCGCCGCGGACACGCAGCGCGCCGCCGCGACCCTGGCCCGGGCGTTCTCGGTGGACCCCCACGTGGTGGGTCTGCTCCCGCCCGGTGACGTGATCGGGTCCCTGACCGTCCTGTGGGAGCGCATCGTGCGGGAGACCCTGCAGGCGGGCGGCCACGCGTATCTCGCCGAGCGGCGGGGTGAGGAGCGTCCGTTGGGCGTGGCCCTGTGGGAGGCCCCCGGAAGCAAGGTCTCGATCCCTCGGATGCTTCCGGGTCTGCTGGCCTACGCGCGGGTGTTCCGTGATCGCCTCCCGGATGCCCTTGCGACCGAGTTCCTGGCCCACCGCCAGCATCCAGCCACCCCGCACTGGTACCTCAAGGCCGTGGGGACCCTGCCCGATCTGCAGCGGACGGGAGTGGGGAGCATGCTGCTCAACGAACGGCTCGCCCACATCGACCGCGAGCACACTGGGGCGTACCTGGAGGCCTCCTCGCTGGACCTCGTGCCCTTCTACTCGCGTTTCGGGTTCATCTCCCGGGGACCGGTGCCGTCCCGCGGGACGGTCCCCGCGATCGGGATGTGGCGCCCGCCCGTGGCGTGAGGGACCGGAAGGTTCCCTCCGGGTCCCGCGAAGATCGCCCTGAGATGCGCCTTGCGCACCTGTGCGAGTTCGATGCTGCCAGCGATCACTGCGGCCACGGGGCTCAGGAACGTGCCGTTGATACTCGTGTCGACGACGCCGTCCACGATGTGCTCGGAGAGTCCCCACCGTCTCAGTAGACCTGCATCGCTCGACCTAGGAGATAGGCCGGGGCCATTCCGCGACCCCGGCGCGACGGGCTTGACGTCCGTTCGTCGTACGTGTGGTGGGCCCTACCGGGATCGAACCGATGACATCCACGGTGTAAACGTGGCGCTCTACCAGCTGAGCTAAAGGCCCGGGATCGGGTGGGCACGACTGGACCAGCTGCCAGCACCCGATTGCGGATCAGCCTACCCGCAGGTCACGGCGGGACCCAACACGATGCACGAGTCCGTGTGTGATGTTGACCACGAGAGGTTCCTCGTTCGGCGTCGCGTTTGACACCGCGCGGTCACGATGCGTTAAGCTGATGATGCAAACGCGCTCGGTGACGTGTCTTGCTTGAGGGGACGCTGGTGCGCTAGATCGCTTTCGGGCGTGACAGATACGGCGGTTCGATTCCGTCGGTCTCCACCACTTCGAGAAATCCCCGGGACTCAAGTCCCGGGGATTTCTGCATGTCCGAGCATGTCCGAGCGTGTCCGGGGGAACAGGCGGCAATCGCTGCAACCCCACAGGGCAAATGCGTAGGCTAGGGACCATGGCAGCAGAAAAGAAAGCTCACATCGGCGTCACCGGCCTGGCCGTGATGGGCGCCAACCTGGCCCGCAACTTCGCGCACCACGGGTACACCGTGGCCCTGCACAACCGTTCCGAGGGCAAGACCACGGCCCTCATGGAGGAGCACGGTTCCGAGGGGGACTTCATCCCCACCGAGACCATGGAGGAGCTCGTCGATTCCCTCGAGAAGCCGCGCCGCGTGCTGATCATGGTCAAGGCGGGCGCGCCCGTGGATTCCGTGATCGAGCAGCTGACCCCGCTGCTGGACGAGGGCGACATCATCATCGACGGTGGCAACTCCTACTTCCAGGACACGCGGCGTCGTGAGCGCGAGTGCGCAGAGAAGGGCCTGCACTTCGTGGGCGTGGGTGTCTCCGGCGGTGAGGAGGGCGCCCTCAACGGCCCGTCCATCATGCCGGGTGGTTCCGAGGAGTCCTACAAGAGCCTGGGCCCCATGCTCGAAGACATCTCCGCCAAGGCGGACGACGGCACTCCGTGCTGCGCGTGGATCGGCACTGACGGCGCGGGTCACTTCGTGAAAATGGTGCACAACGGCATCGAGTACGCGGACATGCAGGTCATCGGTGAGGCGCACGAGCTGCTGCGTTCCGTGGCCGGACTGGAGCCCGCCGAGCAGGCGGACGTGTTCGAGGAATGGAACACCACCGAGCTGTCCTCCTACCTCATCGAGATCACCGCGCAAGTGCTGCGTCAGGTGGACTCCCGGACGGGCAAGCCCTTCATCGACGTCGTCGCGGACGCCGCGGGTCAGAAGGGCACCGGCCGCTGGACCGTGCAGGAAGCCCTGGAACTGGGCTCCCCGGTCACCGCGATCGCCGAGTCGGTGTTCGCCCGCGCCCTGTCGTCTTCCGAGCCCGTGATGCGCAAGGAGGCCCAAGAGGTGCTGCCCGCCGGCATCGGGGACACCACCGAGGACGTCGTGAAGGACCCCGGGTTCGTGGAGGACGTGCGCAAGGCGCTGTACGCGTCCAAGCTCGTGTCCTACGCGCAGGGCCTGGACATGCTCACCATGGCCGGGCGGGAGTACGGTTGGCAGCTGGACCTCGCGACCATCGCGAGCCTGTGGCGCAACGGCTGCATCATCCGCGCCGAACTGCTCAACGTGATCATGGCCGCCTACCAGGGGGACAAGGCCCCGTTGAACCTGCTGTTCGCGCCCGAATTCATCACGTCCATCGAGGACGCACTGCCGTCGTGGCGCCGCGTGGTGGCACGCGCCGTCGAACGCGGCATCCCCGCCCCGGTGTTCTCCTCCGCGCTCGCGTACTACGACGCTCTGCGCCGCCCGCGGCTGAACGCCGCCCTGACCCAGGGCCTGCGGGACTACTTCGGTGCCCACACGTACAAGCGCATCGACGACCCGGACTCCAGCTTCCACGTGCTGTGGAGCGGGGACCGCTCCGAGGTCGTGTCCTGAGCACGTGAACCGTCGACCGCTCCCGAGACAGGGGGTGGTAGCGAGAACGGGCCGGGCCCCCACGTGGGGACCCGGCCCGTTCTCGTCGAACCCGTCAGGTAGTCAGCTTCAGATCCACATCGCGGGATCGATGTAGGTTGCGGGGTCCACGAGCGGTTCCTGCTTCTCCGGGGTGCGCCGGCGCACCTTGCCGGGGATGCCGGTCACGATCGAGTCCTCGGGGACGTCCTTGACCACCACGGCGTTGGCGCCCACAGAGGAATCATGGCCCACGGTCAGGGGACCCAGGATCTTGGCACCGGCACCGATGGTCACGCGGTCCTGGATCGTGGGGTGACGCTTGACGGGTTCCAAGGAGCGACCACCGAGGGTCACGCCGTGGTAGATCATCACGTCGTCACCGATCTCCGCGGTCTCGCCGATCACCACACCCATGCCATGGTCGATGAAGAAGCGCCGGCCGATCGTGGCGCCCGGGTGGATCTCCACGCCCGTGGCCCAGCGGGCGAGCTGGGACACGGTGCGCGCCAGCAACCGGCGGTCCGGGTTACGCCACAACCGGTGGGACAACCTGTGGGCCCAGATGGCGTGCAGCCCCGAGTAGTTCAGAGCGATCTCCAGGTTGGACCGCGCCGCGGGGTCGTGCGTCCGAGCCGTGTCGAGGTCCTCGTTGAGTCTGCGCCAGAAGCTCACGTGTGTTTCCTCTTCCGTGGTGTGCCGGGGTGGGCCGCCCGCCGTGAAGAACGGGTGCCCGGGTTGCGCCTCACTTGTGGTGCGCATCCCGGACACCCGCACGGTCGGGCCGAGTGGATCAGCCCCGGATGTCTTCGTACAGGATCGTGGAGATGTAGCGCTCACCGAAATCGCACACCACGGCGACGATGAGCTTGTCCCGGTTCTCCTCCTTGGCGGCCTCTTGCAGGGCGGCCCACACGATGGCGCCCGAGGAGATGCCGCCCAGGATGCCTTCCTGGGTGCCGAGCTCGCGAGCGAACTTCACGGAGTTCTCCACGGTGACGTCGTAGACGTCGTCGTAGATCTCACGGTCGAGCACGTCCGGGACGAAGTTCGCGCCGAGACCCTGGATCTTGTGGGGGCCGGCCTTGCCCTCGGTCAGCAGCGGGGAGTCGGAGGGCTCCACGGCCACGAGCCGGATGTCCGGCTTCTGCTCGCGCAGGTACTTGCCGGCGCCGGAGATGGTCCCGCCCGTGCCGATACCGGCCACGAAGACGTCCACGGCGCCGTCGGAGTCGTTCCAGATCTCGGGGCCCGTGGTCTCGTAATGCACCTGGGGGTTGGCCGGGTTGGCGAACTGGCTCGCGAGGATCGCGTTGTCCGAGGAGTCCACGATCTCCTGGGCCTTGTCCACGGCGCCGCGCATGCCGTCGGCACCCGGGGTCAGCACGATCTCCGCACCGTAGGCGCGCAGCATGACCCGGCGTTCGGTGGACATGGTCTCGGGCATGGTCAGGATGACCTTGTACCCGCGGGCAGCACCCACCATGGCCAGGGCGATGCCCGTGTTACCGGAGGTGCCCTCCACGATCGTCCCACCGGGCTTGAGCTGGCCGGAGGCCTCGGCGGCATCCACGATGGCCTTGCCGATCCGGTCCTTCACGGAGTTAGCGGGGTTGTAGAACTCGAGCTTCACGGCCACGTTGCCGGGGAGGTCCTTGTCCAGGTGGTTCAGGCGGACGAGGGGAGTGCCTCCCACGACCTCGGTGACGTCGTTGTAGATCTTGCCCATGACATGTCTCCTGTTCAGTCGGTCCGCGGGGCATGACACACGTGCCGGTCCCCGCACAGAGTCTTCTCCAGCGTATCGGTGGCCCGGGTGGCGGCTCAGTCGTTCAGCCACACGGCGTAATGTTGGCGCACCTTCGCGAGCTTGGGGTTGATGATCACTTGGCAGTAGCCGTTGAATGGTTGGTTCCCGTAGAAGTCCTGGTGGAAGTCCTCTGCCTCGTGCACGGGCCCGAGCGGCTCGATGGTGGTCACCACGGGATCGTCGAACAGGGTCTGCGCCCGGGAGATCGCGGCCTCGAAGAGGTGCCGTTGCTCGTCGTCGGCGGGGAACATGGCGGAGCGGTACTGCGTGCCCACGTCGTAGCCCTGGCGGTTGAGCGTGGTGGGGTCGTGGCCCGTGAAGAACAGGTCCAGAATCACGTCGGCGGGAACCACGGAGGGATCGAACGTGACCTCCACGGCCTCGGCGTGGCCCGTGGTGCCCGAGCACACGGACTCGTAGTCGGGGTGGTCCGTGTGCCCTCCCGTGTACACACTGCGCACCCCCTGCACGCCGCGCACCCTGCGGTAGACGGCGTCCAGGCACCAGAAGCAGCCACCGGCCAGCACGAACGTCTGCGGTGTCGATGAAGTCATGCCCAGTACAACGCGTGACGCGCCAGAAGATTCCCGCCGCTCGCCCAGCGCGAACTCCTAGGATGAGGTCATGAGCACCGAACGCCCGTCCGACGCCCCGCCCACGCTCGAGGACGTGCTCGCCGCCGCGGACACTCTGTGGCCCTTCCCCTTGCAGGAGGACTGGGACGCGTCCGGGCTCGTCACGGGGCGGGCGGAGCAGCCGATCCGGCGGATCCTCTTCGCGGTGGATCCCGTGGCCGCCGTCGTGGACGAGGCCGTCTCCAGGGGCGCGGACCTGTTGCTGACCCACCACCCGCTGTTGCTGCGCGGGGTCACGTCGGTGGCCGCGCACCTCTTCAAGGGCCGCGCGATCCACGACCTCATCGAGAACCGCTGCGCCCTGCTGTGTTGCCACACGAACGCGGACTCCGCGCGCCGGGGCGTGTCGGACGCGCTGATCGCGGCGTGCGGTGTCTCTCCCGACGACGCCGCTCCGCTCGTCCCGCACGACACGGACCCCCGCGTGGGGCTGGGTCGGGTGGGGACCCTGACCACGCCGGTGACGCTGCGCGAACTCGCGGACCGACTCGCGCAGCGGATCCCGCCCACGGCGCAGGGCCTGCGCGTGGCCGGCGATCCCGAGCGACCCGTGAGCACCGTGGCGGTGTGCGGGGGCTCCGGGGACTCCCTCTTCGACGAGGTCCGGGCCCACGGGGCGGACGTGTTCGTGACCGCGGACCTGCGCCACCACCCGGCCTCCGAAGCGCGGGAAGCCGCCCTGGGCCCCGGGGGATCGGGCACCCCTGCGCTGATCGACGCCGCCCACTCCGCGAGCGAGGCCCTGTGGTTGCCGTGGGCCGCCGAGGACCTGCGGCACGAACTCGAGCGGCGGGGATTCGCCGTGGAGACCTCCGTCAGCTCGCTGCGCACCGATCCGTGGGACTTCCGGATCGACACGCCCGGGACCTGAAGCACACGCGGACCTACCACCGCACTCAACCAGCCGCACCCCAGGAGAACGCCATGACCTCGCCCCGCTCGGCCCTTCCCGCCCTGTTGGAACTCCAGTCCGTGGACTCCCGGTTGCTCACCGTGATGGCCCGGGCCAAGGAGTTGCAGACCTCCGAGCGGGTGGCTTCCCTCATGGCCCGGCGGACGCAGGCGATCGCGGCGGCCCGCGCCCTCGAGACCGCCCAGCAGGAGGCCGAGCGGGCGGTGGCCGAGGCGGAGCGGGAGGTCACCCGGGTCCAGGACCGGATCGACAAGGACACCGAGCGGCTCAACCACGGCGGCTCCGCCAAGGACCTCATGGGCATCCAGCACGAGATCGACACCCTCACCGCGCAGCGCGGACGGGCCGAGGACGCGCAGTTGCAGGCCATGGACCACGCCGAGGAGGTCACCGCGGACCGGGACCGGAAGCTGCCCCTGTTGCGCGCCGCGGACGCCGAGGCCCGCGCGGCGGTGGCCGAGCGGGATGCGGAGCTTTCCCGGCTCAAAAAGGAGCACGCGCGGCTGACCGCGGAGCGCTCCACGCGTGTATCGGAGTTCACTGATCCCGCCCTGCTGAGCCGCTACGACGGCCTGCGCACCGCCCGCGGGGGAGGCCGGATCGCCGTCGCACGCTTCGAGAACGGAACGTGCGGGGCGTGCGGCACCCGGTTGAGCCCCGCCGACGCCGCGGCGCTGACGAATGCCCCGGCGCAGACCGTGCCCCAGTGCCCCGAGTGTTCCGCGCTGCTCCTGGTGTGAGCCCGGGCTTGCACGCGTCCGGTCCTGAACTGCGCGGCCCGCTCCTCATCGGCCGCTCGCATTGACTCGGGTGCCCCGCGCCAAGGGTGCCAGGCGCTGAGCGTCGGGTGGCCCGGCGGCGCGGTAGGATCGACGGCGGACAGGTGGGCCGGGCGACCGCGCGGCGTCGTCGTGAACGACGGCGTCTCGAGGAAAGTCCGGGCTCCGAAGAGCAGGACGGTGGGTAACACCCACTCGGGGTAACCCGCAGGACAGTGCCACAGAAAACAGACCGCCCGCCGCGAGCGGGTCAGGGTGAAAAGGTGGTGTAAGAGACCACCAGCGCGCCGGGTGACCGGCGCGGCTCGGTAAACCCCGTCCGGAGCAAGGCCATGCAGGGCGCGTTCGAGGGCTGCTCGCCCGAGCGTCCGGGTAGGCTGCTCGAGCCGTGCGGCAACGCACGGTCTAGATGGATGGTCGTCACCGCGGTGCGGGTAACCGCCCGCGGCACAGAACCCGGCTCACAGGCCCACCTGTCCCTCTACACTCGTGGGGTGCTGATTCTGCTGCCTCCCTCCGAGTCCAAGACCGCGCCCGCGACCGGGAATCCCGTCATGCCCGCCGAACTCAGCTTCCCCGAGCTCTCACGTGATCGCGCAGTGTTGGCAGAGCACCTCGCCGAGGTCAGCGAACGCCCGGACGCCCTAGAGATCCTGGGTGTGGGGCCGTCGCTCGCGGACGACGTCGCCCGCAACCGTGAACTCGCGACCGCACCTGCCGCGCCCACCCCCGACGTCTATGCGGGGGTGCTCTACGACGCGCTGGATGTCAGCTCCCTCGCCCCCGAGGCCCGCGAGGTCGCCGATGCGTCGCTGCTCGTGATCTCCGCACTGTGGGGCGCGGTGCGACCCACCGACCGCATCCCCGCCTACCGCCTGAGTATGGGGACCGCGCTGCCGGACACCGGCAAGCTCGGTGCGTGGTGGAAGCCGCGATTGACCCCGGTGCTGAACGCGCTCGCCGCCGACGGCGTGATCGTGGACTGTCGCTCGGCGGCCTACGCCGCGGCGTGGAAACCTCCCGCCGCGCGGACCGTCACGGTACGGGTCGAGCAGCTCAAGCCGGACGGGACCCGGTCCGTGGTGTCACATCACGCCAAACACACGCGGGGACTCGTGGCCCGTGCGCTGTGCGAGATTGGGGGAGCGGGGCGTCCGCTGGACACCGTGGAGCAGGTGAGCGCGGCGCTGGCCGAGAGGTTCACGGTGGAACTGACCGAACCCACGACCCGTAAGGCGGGCACGCTCACGATCGTGGTGGATCCGCAGTAACCAAGCCGCGCCGAGCCACGGGCAGCAACTGGCTCGCCTGACGAGGGCGCTGAGACGGGGCCTGCCGCCACGGCGCGTCCGTGATGCGGGATCCCCTCAGCGGGTCAGTGCCCGAACGGGTCCTCGTCCACACCGGGCAGCCACGTCGAATCCGTGCCCCACTGTTCCGCGGAGATGGCCTTGCGGGCCTTCTTGGACCACTTGCGGTTGAGCCGGTCCACGTACAGCTTCCCGTCCAGGTGGTCGTACTCGTGCTGCATGACCCGGGCGAACCAGCCGTTGGCCTCGAACGCCACGGGGTCCCCGTTCTCGTCCTGCCCGGCGATCCGCACCCAGTCCGCCCGCTTGAGGGGCCAGGACTGGCCGGGCACCGAGAGGCATCCCTCGGCCTCGTCGTCCGGGTCCGGGGCGGTCTCGGAGATCCGCCCGGTGCTCAGGACGGGGTTCACGAGCGTGCCGCGCGGGGGCACACCGTCCTCGTTCTCGAAGATGTAGGTGAAGATCCGCAGCCCCACCCCGATCTGCGGCGCCGCCAGACCCACGCCGTGGGACGCGTCCATGGTCTCATGCATGTCCGCCACGAGCTCGCGCAGGGCGTCGTCGAAGGTGGTCACCCGGGCCGCGGGACGATGCAGCACGGGGTTACCGGAGATCACAATGGGACGGACGGTCATGCGGAGAGCACCTCGGGATTCACGGGTGGACGTCATATGTGGGCGTGGTCCCTGGACCCACGCCGCGCGGCCGCGCGGAGGGCGGGCGGACGGAGGACAATATATCGTGTCCCTGACCATCAGTAATGTGTGTATCGTCGCCGGGGGCCGTGCACACAACCGGCTCAGGCGCCGGATCCCGCGCCGTTCCCGGTCCGCACGGCCCGCGGGCGTCCCATCCGTTCACGTCAGTTCTGCGCAGGAGGTCACATCGAGTGAGGGTCGCGTCCCTACCCCACGGTCACGTGTACGTCGAGCACCTCAGTGACCCCGGCGCCGTGCAGCCCGTCCACCGGTTGCCGGACCCCGCGCCCGCACACCCGGTCCCCGGAGCTCCGTGGTGGCCCCTCGTGATGCTGAGCGAGGCCTGGATCCGGCGGCACGCACACGAGTTCGACATCTACCACCTGCACTTCGGGTTCGACCAGACCTCACCCGCGGAGCTGCGACGGATCGTGGACACCCTGCACGAGCTGGGCAAACCGTTCGTCTACACGGTGCACGATTTGCGCAACCCCCACCAGACGGACCCCGCTGCCCAGGACGCCGCCCTGGACGTGCTGATCCCGGCCGCCGACGAACTGATTACCCTGACCGACGGCGCCGCACGCGTGATCGAGCGGTGCTGGGGCCGCCGGGCCACGGTCATCCCGCACCCGCACCTGCTCCCGCTAGACCGGTGGCGCGATCACGCGCCCGTGGGATCCGTACCCGTGGTGGGACTCAACCTCAAGAGCATGCGGGCGAACATGAACCCACTGCCGGTGGCCCGCGTGCTGCTCGAATGCGCGTCCCGCGGGGAGATCCGGTTGCAACTCGACGTCCACACAGACGTGGTCACCCGGGGCACCCCGCACCACGACCCCGTGGTGAGTCACCTACTGGAGACCGCGCATCGGACACACAACGTTCAGGTCAACGTCCACGACTTCTACACCGACGAGCAATTGTGGGAGTACCTGCGCGGGCTCGATCTCTCGGTGCTCGCGTACCGCTTCGGCACCCATTCCGGGTGGCTCGAACTGTGCTACGACCTGGGCACCCATGTCCTGGCGCCGTCCGTGGGGTTCTACCACGAGCAGCATCCGGGTGTGCTGCGCTTCAACTGGGACCGGGACGGTCAGCCGGACGCCGATCAGATCCGAGAAGCGCTCGCGGGTCTGCGCGGGAACGCGCCCTGGCAGGCGAGCGCCTTGGAACGTACCCAACAACGACGTCGCATCGCCGCAGCCCACGCCGAGGTCTACCGCCGCGCCGTCGTGGTCCGGGAGGCCGGGAAAGGGGACGCCGCATGAAGGTGGCACTGCTCGCGCACGACCGGTTCCCGATCGCCCCGCCGTTCTCCGGGGGTCTCGAGTCCTTCACATGGCACCTGGCCCGCGGGCTCAAGTGCCGCGGGATGGAGGTGGTGGTCTTCGCCGCGCCGGGTTCCGACCCCGAGCTCGGGGTCGAGGAACTGGACGTGGAACCGCTCGTGCTCAGCGACGAGGCGCGCAACGACGTCGCCATGCCACCGGAGGCGCAGGTGCGGGAGACCTTTTCGTACCTGCAGGTCATGCGGGACTTCGCACGCCGCCCGGACATCGACGTGGTGCACAACAATTCGCTGCACTTCCTGCCCATTGTGATGTCCCCGGCCATCCCGCAACCTCTGTTGACCACCCTTCACACCCCGGCCACCCCGTGGCTCGAACCCGCGCTGCGTCTCACGCCCACGGCACCCACGGTGGCCGTGAGCGATTCGGTGGCCCAGATGTGGAGCAAGGTCACGCCCGCCCGCGTGATCCGCAACGGCGTGGACCCGCACGAGTGGCGGCCGGGACCCGGCGGGGATGCCCTCGTGTGGTCCGGGCGCGTGGTCCCGGAGAAGGCCCCGCACATCGCGGCGCTGATCGCGAGCAAGGCCGGGTGGAAACTGCGGATCGCCGGGCCCATCGCGGATCGGCACTACTTCGAGGCGCGGCTGAAGCCGTTGCTCAACGAGGACATCACCTACGTGGGTCACCTGGACACGCAGCAGCTGCGCACCCTGGTGGGCAATAGCGCCGCGAGCCTCGTGACGCCCGCATGGGAGGAGCCCTACGGCCTCGTGGCCGCGGAGGCCATGGCGTGCGGCACGCCCGTGCTCGCGGTGGCCCGCGGCGGCCTGAGCGAGATCGTGCGCGATCCCGGTGGGCACACGTCCCAGCCCGGGGCGAGCGAGGTGGAGACGGTGGCGTCCGCGGTCGCGGAGCTGCCCCGCGTGGTGGCCCTGGACCGCACCAGGGTGCGCCACTACGCGCTCGAGCACTGTTCCCTCAACGTCACCGTGGACGCCTACGCCGCGCTCTACCGGGAACTGGTGAGCGCGTGATTGGGTACTACATCCACCACCAGGGCCTGGGCCACCGCAACCGGGCCACCCAGATCGCCCGGGAACTCACGGTGCCCGTGACGGGGTTCAGTTCCCTGGAGCGCCCGGAGGCGTGGCCCGGCGAGTGGGTCCAGCTGCCCCCGGATGTCGCCCAGGACCCCGTGGACCCCACCGCCAACGGCGTGCTGCACTGGGCGCCTCTCGAGCATCCCGGGTACCGGGAACGCATGGGTCTCATGGCGCAGCGCCTGCGCTCGGATGTGGAACTCATGGTCACGGACACCTCCGCGGAGGTCACCCTGCTCGCACGTCTGATGGGTGTGCCCACCGTGGTCATGGCCATGCGGGGGGATCGCACCGACCGCACCCACCGTGCGGCGTACGACGCCGCGACCGCTCTGATCGCGCCGTGGTCCCGGGAGACCGCGGAGACCTATTGGCCCGAGGAATGGACCCGTAAGACCACGTTCACGGGGGCCATCTCCCGCTTCGACGTCCCCGTGCGGGTGCCGGGATCCTCCGCCGAGCACGTTCCCGGCGCGTACTCTTCCGGCGAGCCAGCTCCCGGTGAGCGCACCGCGACGCGAGGTGCGAGCGGGAGCGGCGCGAGCGACGTCGGCGGCCAACGCGTCCTGGTGGTCTGGGGCCGCGGCGGGACCGACGTGGGGGACACCGAGATCGAGGCGGCTCGCGCGGCGACCCCCGGGTGGTCGTGGACCGTGCGCTCGCCGGAGAACCCCTCCCCGGACTTGTGGCGCGAACTGCACGAGGCGGACGTCGTCGTCTCCCACGGGGGCAACAACGCCGTGGCGGAGCTGTCCGCGGCGCACTCGCGCGCCGTCGTCGTCGCCCAGCCGCGACCGCACGACGAGCAAGCCGCCACGGCCGCCGCGCTCGAGCGCGGGGGAATCTGCGTGGGCCTGCAGCACTGGCCCGACGCCGCCGCATGGCCCCGGTTGCTCGCACGTGCCCGGCAACTCGGCGGCTCCCGCTGGGACGCGTGGCGCCATGGCGACGGCGCATACCGTGCGGCGCGCGCGCTCGAGGACCTGCTGCACGGGGTCACGTCGTGACGGCCGCTGCCCTGATCACGATCGTGAGCGGACGGCACACCCACCTGCGGCGGCAACGGGACTGGGTGGCCGCGCAGAACGAACCCCCGGTCACCCATGTGGTCGTGAGCATGGGCGATCCCGGGATCCGCGGAGTGCTCGAGCAACGGCCGGAACTGCCCACCGACCTCGTGGAACTGCCGCCGGCCGTCGAACTGCCATTGGCCGCCGCGCGCAATGCCGGCGTGGCACGCGCGGAGCAGCTGGGCGCGGACACCGTGGTGCTACTGGACGTGGACTGCCTTCCCCACCGTGACCTGATGGCCGATTACACGCGCGCCCTCGAGCGGCTCGCAGACCAGCGCGCCGTGGTGAGCGGGCGCGTGCAGTACCTCCCGGAGGGAATGACCGAGGCCGATTACACGCCCGAGGGCGTCGCCCGCGCGGGACGGGATCATGCCGCCCGCGTGCTGCCGGAGCCCGGGGAACTGGTCGAGGGCGACCCCCGGATGCTGTGGTCGCTGACGATGGCGACCACGGTACGGACGTGGCACGCGGCGGCCGGATTCGACGAGCGCTACGTGGGCTACGGGGGCGAGGACACGGATTTCGGTCAGCGCCTGGCCGCGAGCGGGGGGAGCCTGTGGTGGCTCGGCGGAGCCGCCGCGTACCACCAGTACCACCCGACCCAGTCACCGCCCGTCCAGCACGCCGCAGCGATCGCCCGCAACGCCAACCTCTTCCGCCGTACGTGGGGGTTCGACCCCATGGAGGGGTGGCTGCGGGAACTCCGCAACTTGGGGGTCTTGACACGCGCGGGGGAGGACTGGCACGTTTTCGAACAGGGTTCGACCGATGATGCGTGAGCATACGATTATGCTCGGGGTGTGAGTTCCGAACGACCTGTCATCACCCTGGCCCTGATCAACGACTATCCCGTGGTCCTCCAGGGTGTGGCGAGTATGCTGCAGGGTCATCCGCGCCTGCGGGTCGTGGAACTTGATTCCGGGTGTCTGCCGCACACGGACGCGGACGTGGTGCTCTATGACGCGTTCGCCGCGAAGGATCGTGGCACCCATGACGTGATGCGCCTACTGGATGACCCCCACTGCCTCAAGGTCGTGATGTACACGTGGCACGTGCGCGCCGAGCACGTTGACGAAGCACTCGATCTGGGCATACACGGTTATCTCTCCAAGGAGCTCACCGCGGACGAACTCGCGGACGCCCTCGTGCGCGTGCACGAGGGGGAGCGCGTGGTGGCCCCCGAACCAGTGCGGGAGGACATCACCTTGCCGGACTGGCCCGGCCGGCCCGAGGGGCTCTCCGCGCGTGAGGCGGAGGTGATCGCGCTGATCACCCAGGGGTTCACCAATGACGAAATCGCCCGGCACTGCTACCTCAGCATCAACTCCGTGAAGTCCTACATCCGTTCCGCCTACCGCAAGATGGGCGTGGAGCGACGCAGTCAGGCCGTGTTGTGGGGTGTCCAGCACGGGATGGATCCCACGGGTCAGCAGCAGCGCACAACCGCGGTCTGACCCGCAGCGTCATCCGGGACCGACCAGCGGTTTCATCCTCCCGGGTGGGCGACAGCCCGGGGTACGGCGGGGCACAATGGACACATGACCGAAGACAAGTACGCAGCAGCCAGGAAAGCACGGGAACTCGCCGGTGAAGAGGGCGGTTTCCCCGAGCAGGAACAGACCCCGCCCGGCCTGTCCACGGACATGCAGCCCTTCCCGGACCACGGTGAGGAGAACTGGGTGGGCCGCGGTCGCCTCGAGGGTCTCAAGGCCCTCGTGACCGGTGGCGACTCCGGCATCGGCCGCGCGGTGGCCATCGCGTTCGCCCGTGAGGGCGCGGACGTGGCCATCAACTACCTCTCCGACGAGGAATCGGACGCGCAGGACACCAAGCAGTGGATCGAGAAGGCCGGTCGCAAGGCCGTCCTGCTGCCCGCGGACCTGCGCGAGGAAGCCACCGCCCGTCAGGTCGTGGACGATGCCGCCGAGCAGCTCGGCGGCCTGGACATCCTCGTCAATAACGCGGGCTTCCAGTGGGCCCGCCGTGACGGCGGTCTGCAGGGTCTGAAGACCGAGGAGATGGACCGCGTCTTCAAGACCAACCTGTACGCCCTGTTTTGGGTCTCCCAGCAGGCGCTGCAGTACCTGAAGAGTGGTTCCTCGATCATCAATGTGAGCTCCATCCAGGCCTATGACCCGTCCGAGAACTTGATCGACTACGCCTCCACCAAGGCCGCGATCAACAACTTCACGGTCAATTTGGCCAGCGAGCTGGGGGAGAAGGGGATCCGCGTCAACGCCGTGGCCCCCGGACCCATCTGGACCCCGCTGCAGCCCGCGACCAAGGCCGGCGAGAGCATGCCTCAGTTCGGGTCGGACACCCCGCTCGGCCGCGCGGGACAGCCTTCCGAGATGGCCGGGGCGTTCGTGTTCCTGGCCAGCCCCGCGGAGGCGTCCTACGTCTCCGGCACGGTGATCGGTGTGACCGGCGGCAAGCCCGTCTTCTAGGCCACCTTCGAGAGCCACGACAGACAAGTGCACATGACACCACCGTGGGCGGGACGCGATACGCGGCCCGCCCATTGGTGTGTCACGGGCACGTGATGTGAAACCCGGGAGCCTCGTGACGAATCCTTCCGCCATGCACCGGAGACTTGGCCTGACGGACGCCGTGACCATCGGGCTCGGTTCCATGATCGGCGCCGGCATTTTCGTGGTGTTCGCCCCCGCTGCGGCCTCCGCGGGCGCCTGGTTACCGCTGGCCCTCGTGCTGGCCGCGGTCGTCGCACTGTGCAACGCACTGTCCTCGGCCCAGCTGGCCGCCCAGTACCCCGTGGCCGGCGGCAGTTACGTCTACGGTCGCGAGCGCCTCGGCCCCTGGCCGGGGTTCCTCGCCGGGTGGTGTTTCCTCACCGGTAAGACCGCGAGCTGCGCGGCCATGGCCATGACGTTCGCCGCCTACGTGGTCCCCGAGCCCTGGCAACGGCCCGTCGCTGCTCTCGCGGTGCTCGGTGTGGTCGCGGTCAACTGCTTCGGCGTGACGCGCACTGCTTCGGCCACCAAGGTGCTCGTGGGTATCGTGCTCGCGGGCCTGGCCGTGGTCCTCGTGGCCGGGCTCTTCGCCGGGTCCGGCCCCGCCGCATCAACCTTCGGTGCGGCACCGCCGGGCGGGGCGTACGGCGTCCTGCAGGCCGGGGGACTCCTGTTCTTCGCTTTCGCCGGGTACGCACGCATCGCCACCATGGGGGAGGAAGTGCGCGATCCCGCCCGGATCATCCCCCGGGCCATCGTCATCTCCCTGAGCGCGGTCCTCGTGATCTACGGCGTACTCGCGGTGCTCTCGCTGCACGTCCTCGGTCCCGAGGCCCTGTCCCGTACGACGACGCCGCTCGCGGACCTCGCCGCGGCCGCCGACTGGCCGTGGACCACGGTTGTGGTCACGATTGCGGCCGCGGCCGCCACGCTCGGGTCGCTGCTGGGGCTCACGGCGGGGATCGGTCGGACCGGCCTGGCCATGGCCCGCACGGCGGATCTGCCCGCGCCCCTCGCCGTGCTCGACGAGCGCCACGGCGTCCCGCGCCGCATCGAAATCGTGGTGGCAGCGGTGGTCGTGATCGCGGTGTTCACCATGGACGTGCGCGGGGTGGTGGGCTTCTCGTCGTTCGGGGTGCTGCTGTACTACCTCGTGGCCAACCTCAGTGCGCTCACGCAGACCGGGCCGCATCGCCGCTACCCGCGCGCGGTGTCCGTCCTGGGCACGGTGCTGTGCGTGGTCCTCGCGATCACGCTCCCGATCGCGTCCGTGGCGGGCGGCGTCCTCATACTGGCGCTGGGCATCGTGTACCGAGGGATTAGGGTGCGACGGCGCTGACCCGGCTGGCGAGGGCGCGTCACGCCACGCTGCACAGCCGTCGTGAACCACGCCGCCGGGCGCTGCCGCCACCGCGCGCGCCGTCGTCCGGCACGGGGCGCACCGGCGAGCCGGACGACCGCGGTTCGTTCAGCGCTCGTTGTTGCGCTGTGCGGCCTTGCTGCCGAGCGTGCTCAGGGCGTTGACCACGCGGGATCCCAGGCGCTGCTTGGCGGTGGCCCCCACCACGAGATCCGTCTGCTGGGGGGACGCGGACGGGAGCACCCGGTTCACCACGCCCAACGCGCGAATCGTGAGCCCGGGGGCGATACCCCGGACCCGCTGGGCGACCTTGGGCAACCACCCCAGCAGCACGATCGGGCGTCCCGCGAGAACGCCGTCCACGATCAAGCGGGCCGCGCGGTCGGCGTTCATGGACAACACCGGCAGGGACGCGGACGGCGCGAACCACGCGTACTCGTTCTGCGACTCGCCCGTGAAGTAGGCGCGCTCGTGCGATCCCGTGCGCATGAGGCCGGGGTCGATGCTCGTGGCGGTGACGCCGGTCCCCGACAGGGACGCCGCGAGACCCTCGCTGAACCCCACCGCGCCGAACTTGGCCGTGCAGTACGGCAACAGGTGCGGCACGGAGACCAGTCCGCCCACGGACGCGATCGTGCCGATCCGGCCGCGGCCACGCTCGCGCATCCCGGGCAACACCGCGAGCGCGGTGTGCACGGGACCCATGGTCATGGTGGTCACGGCGTCCCGAAACTGCTCCACCGTGACACCCTCCACCGAGCCCACCTGGATGATCCCGGCGACCGTGATGAGCACGTCCACCGGTCCCAGATCGCGCTCCACGTCCCGCACCAGGGCCTCGACCTGGTCCGCCTCAGCGATGTCGCACACGTAGGCGTGCACCGTGCCGAACGGGGACAGCATCTCGCGCGCGCGGGCCAGCTCGGCGGCGTCGCGAGCGCACACGGCGACGTCGAAATCACGCGAGAGAAGTTCCTTGGCCACGAGCAGTCCCAGTCCACGGGAGGCTCCGGCCACGAGGGCAATCTGATGCGATGCGGTCATACGGGACACGCTACGCGGTGCGCCGCCCAGGTTCGACCCCCCTGCAGGGGTGGTGCCCGGGCGGGGTGATCATGCTTTACTGGGTGAATGCGAGCACTCACATGGCAAGGACTTGGCGACGTCCGGGTCGAAAACGTCCCCGATCCCGTTCTGCAGGATCCCACCGACGCCATCGTGCGGGTCACGTCCACCGCGATCTGCGGTTCGGACCTGCACCTCTACGGCGTGCTGGGCCCGTACCTGCAGAAGGACTACGTGATGGGTCACGAGTTCATGGGCATCGTGGAAGAAGTGGGACCGGAGGTCAGCAACCTCGCACCCGGTGACCGCGTGGTCGTCCCGTTCGTGATCGCGTGCGGTCACTGCTGGATGTGCGACCGCGGGCTGTACGCCGCGTGCGAGACCACCCAGGTCCGCGAGATGGGAACGGGCGCCGCGCTGTTCGGTTTCTCCTCCCTCTACGGGTCGGTCCCCGGGGGCCAGGCGGAAATGGTGCGCGTCCCGCACGCGGACTTCGGCCCCGTGAAACTGCCCAAGGACTTCGACGACGAGCGTTTCCTCTACCTCAGCGACATCCTGCCCACCGCGTGGCAGGGCGTGAAGTACGCGAACGTGGGGGAAGAGGACACCCTCGCGGTGCTGGGCCTCGGACCCGTGGGCCAGCTCGCGGTGCGTTCGGCCAAGCTGCAGGGCGTCAAGCGGATCATCGCCGTAGACCGTGTGGACGAGCGCCTCGCCCTGGCCAAGAGCTGGGGGATCGAGACCGTGGACATGCGTGAGGTGGACGAGGTCTCCGACACGCTCGTCGACATGACGGATGGGCGCGGCCCCGACGGCGTCCTGGATGCCGTGGGCATGGAAGCGCACGGCAACCCCATTGCGGAGAAGATCGTCGCCGGTGCGGCGCGACTGCCCAAGCCGCTCGGGCGCAAGGCCATCGAGACGGCCGGTATCGACCGGTTGGACGCATTGCACACCGCGATCCACAGCGTGCGCCGCGCGGGCACGGTCTCGGTGTCGGGCGTGTACGGCGGAATGGCGGATCCCATGCCCATGATGGAGATGTTCGACAAGGGCATCAGCATGCGCATGGGCCAGTGCCACGTGCGCCACTGGACCGATGAGCTGCTGGAGATCGCGAGCCGCCCGGACGACGTCCTCGGCCTCGAGTCACTGGCCACCCACCACGTGTCCTTGGAGGACGCACCGGAGATGTACAAGATCTTCCAGGAGAAGAAGGACGGCTGCATCAAGGTGGTCCTCAAGCCATGACCCTGTGCACACCACGATCATGCTCATGGGAAGAGGAGCCGGTCGCCCTTGACTGACGTACTGCTTCGAGTAGCCACGGCACCCCGCCGTGGGGTCGATCGTCTCATCCGCGGATACCAGCGCCACCTCTCACCGCGTAAAGGATTCACGTGCGCGCACCTCGTGGCACGGGGCGGGCAGTCCTGCTCCGCGGCGGTGCGCGGCATCATTGCGCAGTACGGCGTGATCCGAGGGATCATCCCCACGATGCTCCGTTTCGCGGCCTGCTACCGGGCGGCACTCATGCTCGGCCCCGCGGGCCGCGGCGACGTGAGCGGAGTCTGCTGCTGCGGGCCCATCCCCATTCCGTTCCGGTTCTAAGAAAGATGGAGGAAGCCCCTCCCACCTCGCGGCGCGCTCGGAGGTAGGAGGGGCTTCGTGGTGCCCGCCAGTTACGTTGTGAGTACCCCCGATCGCTGGGCGTTTGGTGCTCGACCGGGTATGGCTTGTCTGCCCAGCCATCCATGGTCCGGGGGTGTTGCCGCCCGGTCGAGAGACACGCGTTGACCGCTCATAGGGACACGGCCCAGCTTCTCTGAGGTCTCTTCGCAACGTGGGTGCCGGCATCGGGTCTCAAGACTGCGACCAGCAGTGATGCGTTCAACGAGGACGACATCATGAACGCCAGATTCGCGGCCGTGATCGGCCTGGGCGTGGGGAAGACCGGGCATCGTGCCTGCGCGCTGGACCCCGACGGGGAACAGGATCTTCGACAAGCCCCTCCCGCAGGACGAGGCCCAGCTGCGCGACCTCTTCACACACCTGCGGGAGCACGGCGACGTGCTGATGGAGCCCATCACCATCGGAGCCCTGCCCATCGCAGTCGCTCGCAACGTCGGCTGCGCGGTGGCCTACCTACCCGGGTTGGCGATGCGAAAGGCCGAGGACCTCGCCCACGAGACCACCCGGGCACTGAACCGGATCCGGTCTCTGCTCACACAGATCCATCCCGCTGACCCGGATGTGTTGGTCGATCGGCTCTTCACGGCGCTCAGCGAGCAGACCGTGGTGGTCCCCGCAACGGCAGGGGTGGAACTGGTGATCCCCCGAGTCGCTGGCCAGGTCAAAGAACTTAAGGAACAGCGGGCGACCGTGGCCCGGGAGGTCGAGGCTATGCTGGAGGACTTTTCTCTCGCCGGGGTCTTGATGAGCATGCCGGGGATCGGCATCAAGACCGCCCAGATCCTCCTGGCTTTCGGCGATGGCTCCGCATTCGAGACCGCAGGCCATCTCGCAGCCTACGCCGGCGTCGCGCCGGTCACGCGAAGATCAGGGGCCTCGATCAGGAGCGAGTTGCCCGCCTGATCCGGCAACAAACGCCTGAAGAACGCGCTGTTCTACTCCGCGTGGGTCGCCTCGGACTCAGATCCGATCTCCAAGGCCTACTACGACCGGAAGCGGGCCGAGAGAAACCGCCACCACGCCGCCGTCATCTGCCTCGCCCGCCGCCGCTGCAACGTCATCTACGCGATGCTCCGCAATGGCACCTACTACCAGCCCCCGACCACTACCCTTAGCCCCGAACCAACCACCCTCGCGGTTTGACTCAGAACATAGGAGCACCCCCGGCTGTGCTTTTACTGAGTTGGAACAGATATTCGCGCGCCAAGCTGTTTTTCCTCCACCGTGCATGTGGACGGCAGGCGCGGGCGGTCGGGGTGGCGGGGATGGCCGCAGCGGTGGGAGTGGTCAGGCCGGACGGGCCGCTGGGAAGCGGGCGGTCGAGGTCATGCAGGACTGGCCCGCCAACGAGAACGAGGTGCGAACCCCGACCGGTACACCGATCGATGTTCGCACCTCGTGTATGGGGTGAGCGACGGGGGTTGAACCCGCGACCTCCTGGACCACAACCAGGCGCTCTGCCGACTGAGCTACGCCCACCATGAACCCGTGGAAGAACCGTTCGATCCCTCCGGGCAACGACGACCACTATAGCGCACGCCCGGGCGGATTCCCGCATCGAGCGCCTGAACGCGTCAGGTCCCGGTCAGGAACCCGAGCGGGTCGGGGAGGCCTTGATGAGCGCGGCGATCTTGCGGGCGTCGTCGGAGGTGGGGCCGGGATCGCCGGGAAAGAGGATGTGGCGGTAGTATCGCAGCTCGTCGATCGAGTCCTCGATGTCTCCGAGCGCACGGTGATTGCCCGTCTTCTCGGGCGCCTGGAAGTACGCGCGCGGGTACCAGCGCCGCGCGAGCTCCTTAATCGTGGAGACGTCGATGACCCGGTAGTGCAGGTGATCCACGAGCTGCGGCATGTCCCGCGTGAGGAACGTCTTGTCCGTGCCCACGGAGTTACCACCCAGCGGCGCCTTGCCCGGTTCGGGGACCCATTTGCGGATGTAGTCCAGCACCGCGTCCTGCGCCTGCGCCATGTCCATGCCGTTCTCGAGCTCCGGCAGCAGCCCGGATGTCTCGTGCATGTTCCGCACGAAAGAAGACATCTGATCCAGCGCGGCCTGCGGGGGTTTGATGACCACGTCCACGCCACTGCCCAGCACGTTGAGCTCGTCGTCGGTCACGAGCGCGGCCACCTCGATCAACGCGTCATCGGACAGGGACAGCCCCGTCATCTCGCAGTCGATCCACACTATTTTCCGGTTTGCAGTCGTCACGCCCTCCAATCTATCGCGTCGTGTGGGCACCCCCGCGACGCCGCCTCGCCCCGGGCATCCGGTTGGCGTACGACGTCGCACGGTAGGATCACCCCGACGCCGCCCCCGCGCACCGCGCGCCGCGGCGGACGATTCCCAGACCCCTCATCTGCGGCCACCGCGGAAGCACCGGGAGGCCCGTAGTGCGCATCACGTCCAGGACGGAACGTCACCCGACGCCCCCCGGAACCGGACGGGACGCAGCCCCGGAGCGGGACGCGACGTCGTCGACGTCATTGACCCGCACCGTGGTGATGGGCTCGCTGGGCTCGCTCATGTTGCTGTTCGGCTCCCTGGGCGTGGGATGGCTCGCGAGCGTGTCCTCGCTGCGGCGCATCCCGCTGATCATGTGGATGCGCTTCGAGACCGTGGGCGTGGTGGTCTCGGTCGTGATGCTCGCCCTCGGAGCCATGCTCCTGGTGCGGCAGTGGCTGCGCCTGGGCCAGAAACTCAGACCGTGGGGACCGGAGAGCGCCCGCTGGGTGCTGATCTCGATCGCGGCGTGGGCGGCGCCCATGCTCGTGAGCATCCCGTTGTTCAGTCGGGATGTGTACTCGTACATCGGGCAGGGCCGCGTGATGGCGAACGGGTTGAACCCGTACGAGTCCGGGGTCTCCACGATCGACAACTTCTTCCAACTGGGCGCGGACCAGTTATGGGCGGAATCCCCGCCCCCGTACGGCCCGGTGTTCCTGTGGCTCGAACAGCTCGTGGTCCTCGTGACCGGTGCGGACCCGGACGCCTCCGTGCTGCTGTTTCGGGCCTTGTGCGTAGTGTCCGTGATCGCGTGCATGTGGGTCATCCCGCGCCTGGCCCGGCTGCACGGCGTCAATCCGCGGCGGGCCATGTGGCTATCGGTGGCCAATCCGCTGTTCCTCACGAACTTCGTGGTGGCCGCCCACAACGACGCGATCATGCTGGCCCTGGCCCTGATCGGGACCTACGTGGCGGCAATGCACCGCAACTGGAAGGGTGGGATCGCGGGCACGACCCTCGTGACCCTGTCTGTGGCGATCAAGCCCATCACACTGATCTTCCTGCCGTTCGTGGGCCTGCTCTGGGCCGGGCGCGGTGCGTCGTGGCCGCGCCGGTTCGCGATCTGGGCCCTCACGCTGGCCTACTCCGTGGCCCTGTTGGCGCTCATGGGATTCGTCAACGGCTTCGGTTTCGGGTGGGTCTCCGCGGTCTCCACACCGGGCACCGTGTACATCTGGTACGCGCCGATCGGACTGCTTGGGTTGTTCGCGCAGCTCGTGGGCAGCTCGTGGGGGTTCAACGGCTCCGCGTGGATGGACGCCGTGCACACGGCCGGGACGGTGCTCTCCGCCGCGGTGGTGGTCGTGCTGATGTTCGTGGGGCGGGATGCCAAACTGTTCCGCCGGCTCGCGTGGGCGCTCGCTGCGTTCGTGCTGCTGGCCCCCATCATCCAGGCATGGTACGTGGTGTGGCTCATCCCGTTGTTCGCAATCTCCGGGATCCGCGACGACTGGCAGGTGGACGTGCTGTTCTTTGTGACCGCGTTCTTCATGGTCTACGCCGTGGCGGACCAGCTGGACGTGTTCCCTTATCTGGACCTGAACCTCTTCGCGGCGCGGGTCATCGCCGCGCTCGTGGCCCTGACGTACGGCATCTACCTGTGGCTACTGGACCCGGCCACCCGACGTGTGGCGCGGCCCCCACGTGGCGAGCGGGCGACGTCGCCCGTGCTGTGACGCGAACGCGGCCCCGCTCACGAGGAGCGGGGCCGCGTTGGTGTGGAGCGGGGAATCAGACGCCGAAGTACATCTGGAACTCCAGCGGGTGGGGGACCACAGAGAGCGGCTTGAGCTCGACCTCACGCTTGTACTCGATCCAGGTCTCGATCAGGTCCTCGGTGAACACGTCACCGGCGAGCAGGAACTCGTGGTCCGCCTCGAGGGCCTCGAGCGCCTCGGACAGGGTGCCCGGGGCCTTCTTGATGTCCTTGGCCTCCTCCGGCGGCAGCTCGTAGAGGTCCTTGTCGATGGGGTCCGCCGGCTCGATGCGGTTGCGGATCCCGTCCAGCCCGGCCATCAGCTGCGCGGCGAACGCGAGGTACGGGTTGCACGAGGGGTCCGGCGCGCGGAACTCCAGGCGCTTGGCCTTGGGGTTGGTGCCCGTGATGGGGATCCGGATGCCCGCGGAGCGGTTGCCCTGCGAGTAGACCATGTTCACGGGGGCCTCGAAGCCCTTGACCAGGCGGCGGTAGGAGTTCACGGTGGGGTTGGTGAACGCGAGCACCGCGGAGGAGTGCTCCAGCAGGCCGCCGATGTACCAGCGCGCCACGTCCGACAGGCCCGCATAACCCTTCTCGTCGTAGAACAGCGGCTCCCCGCCCTTCCACAGCGACTGGTGGCAGTGCATCCCCGAGCCGTTGTCGTTGAAGACGGGCTTGGGCATGAACGTGACGGTCTTGCCGAACGAGTCCGCGGTGTTTTTGATCACGTACTTGAACTTGAGCAGGTCGTCCGCGGCGGCGGTCAGCGTGGAGAACTTGTAGTTGATCTCCGCCTGACCCGCGGCACCGACCTCGTGGTGGGAGCGCTCGACCTCAAGGCCCACCTCGTCCAGGGCCACGCACATGGCGTCGCGCAGGTCCGCCTGCTTGTCCACGGGGGACACGGGGAAGTAGCCGCCCTTCACGGAGGTCTTGTTCGCGAGGTTGCCGCCCTCTTCCTCACGGCCGCTGTTCCAGGAGGCTTCGTCCGAGTCGATCCGGTAGAAGGTGTGCTCGGGGGAGACCTGGAAGCGGGCGTCCTCGAAGACGAAGAACTCGGCTTCGGACGCGAAGTTCGCGGTGTCCGCGATACCGGTGGAGGCCAGGTACGCCTCGGCGCGCTCGGCTACACCGCGCGGGTCGCGGTGGTAGGGCTCGCCGGTACGCGGGTTCACGATCGAGCACGTGACCACGAGCGTCTTCTCGAGCCGGAAGGGGTCCACGAACGCGGACTGGGGGTCCGGGATCAGCTGCATATCGGACTCGGCGATGCCCTGGAAACCACGGATGGAGGAACCGTCGAACAACTGCCCGTCCGTGAAGAAGTCCTCGTCCACCGCCTTGGCCGGGAGGTTGAAGTGCTGCTGCACACCGGGCATGTCCGTGAAACGCAGATCGACGAACATGACCTCTTCGTCCTTGAGGAACGCGAGCACTTCTTCGGCTGATTGGAACATGGACCTGTTCTCCTTCTGTGTGGGCGTCCGATCGACGCCGCGGTGGCGGGGACCACCGCGGTCGTTCGGTTCTGATGTCCAGCGTAGGAACCTGGCGTTGCCCGTCCATGACACGAATGTTTCGTCCGTGTAACGCCCGGAGCGTGATGCACGGAGGGCTCGCCGACCGGTCAGTACGAGCCCCAGTCTACCGGCGGGTGCGCGCGCTCCCACGTCGGCCCGTTAGGGTGAAGTCATGATTTCTCGCCAGGACATGGGCTCGTGGCTCGACGGCGCCCCCCAGGGAAGCCAGCCCTACCCCGGTCGTCGTCTGGGTCGCCCCGCTGAGGGGCCGGGCTCGATCGCTCGCTTCCCTGCGCGCCTGGTGGCCCTGGTGATCGACTGGGTGCTTGCGGTGGTCCTCGCGGGGCTGTTCCTCGCGCAGTGGAACGGGTCGGGGCTGATGAACCTCGCGGTGTTCTTCGTGATCAGCGTGCTCATGGTCGGGTTCTTCGGGCGCACCCCGGGGCACTGGATCATGGGGTTGCAGGTCCAGACGATGAAGGGCCGCCCCGCCGGTTTCGGCAGAGCGGCCCTTCGCACGCTGCTGTTGTGTCTGGTGATCCCCGCGCTGATCGCGGACGAGGACCAACGGGGTCTGCACGATCGCGCGGTCGACACCGTCCTGGTGCGCGTGCGCTGATCAGCAGGATCGCCCCACGGTGCGTGGGCGCTGGTTCAGCGACCGCGCATGGACTTACGATCTGGGCGCGCACGCATGGGATCCACGCCCTTGGGGATCGGCAGCTTGTTCTGCAGGGTGTTCATCCGGCGGTGGACCACCTGAACTTCTTGCTTGGTGAGCTTGTTCTCCAGGCGCTTCATCTCCTTGGTGAGCTTGCTCAGGGGGATCTGGTTCTCGCCGTTGCCGGACTTGAGCACGTGGATGGGGACGTTCTGGATCACCGGGCCGATGCGGCGGCGCTCCTTCTTCACGAGCTTGTCCACGCGGTTGACCGGGCCCTCGGTGATGAACACGACACCGGGGCGGCCCACGGCGCGGAACAACAGGTCCTTGGACTTGGGATCCATCGCGGCGGGTTCCTCCTCCACGATCCACCCACGTTTGAGGGTGGACAGCGCGGCCCCCGCGGCACCGGGTTGTCCCTCAATGCGCGAGAATGCGGCTTTCTCGGCCCGCCGTGACAGCAGGATCACGGCGGCGAGCACCGCGAACGGGATGCCGATGAGCAACCACGTGATCCAGTTGCCGAGTAGCACACCGATGAGCAGGAACACGAGCAGCACGCCTAGGCCGAGCAGGATCATCCACCACAGGATGTTCGGCTCGCGCTCGCGAGTCATCTGGAAGACCTGCTTCATCTGCGCGAAGATGCCCGGGCCCTTGGCGGCCTTGCGCTGGCGCTTCTCCTCGCGCTTACGGTCGCGTTCGGCGGCCTTGGCCTTGGTGGACGTGGCTGGTGACACAGTTCTTCCTCGCACTCGCTGACACAGGGGATCTCCGCCATTCTATCCGCTGAGGCCCGACGACGCGGCGTCTCGTCCGTAGGGAAGCCCTCCCGGGTGCCGCGCGGCGCCCGGAACGGACGACGCCGCCCGGAAGCGGGCGGCGTCGTCCGCGGAGCGGTGTTGACGCGGGCGTCAGCCCAGGCGGGCCAACAGGGAGGAGGCTTCCTGGCTCGCGGAACCCGAGTCGTCGATGTGGGACAGGTGCTCGGGGATCTCGCGGCCCATCTTTTTCATGGCGCGTGCCCACAGCTTGCCGGCGCGGTAGCTGGAACGCACCATGGGCCCAGCCATCACGCCCAGGAAGCCGATCTCCTCGGCCTGCTTGGACAGCTCCACGAAGGTCTCGGGCTTGACCCACCGGTCGATGGGGTGGAACGTGGGCCCGGGGCGCAGGTACTGGGTGAGCGTGATGATGTCGCACCCGGCGTCGTGCAGGTCGCACAGGGCGTCGTAGACCTCGTCGTCGGTCTCGCCCATTCCCAGGATCAGGTTGGACTTCACGATCATCCCGTTCTCCTTGCCCTGCGTCAGCACGTCCAGGGAGCGTTCGTACGCGAACGCGGGACGGATCTGGCGGAAGATGCGGGGGACGGTCTCCAGGTTGTGCGCGAAGACCTCGGGCTGGGCGTCGATGACCTGCTGCAGGGCGTCCGGCTGACCCTTGAAGTCGGGGATCAGGATCTCCACACCCGTGCTCGGGTTCAGGGCGTGGATCGCGCGAATGGTCTCGGCGTTGAGCCATGCGCCGCCGTCCGCGAGGTCGTCACGGGCCACCGAGGTCACGGTCGCGTAGCGCAGTCCCAGGTCACGCACGGACTCGGCCACCTTGCGAGGCTCGGCGACGTCCACCATGCCCGGCTTGCCCGTGGCGATGTCGCAGAAGTCACAGCGGCGCGTGCACGTGTCCCCGCCGATCAGGAACGTGGCCTCACGGTCCTCCCAGCACTCGTAGATGTTGGGACACCCGGCTTCCTCGCACACCGTGTGCAGCCCGCGACCCCGGGCCATGGACTTCAGTTCCGTGAACTGGGGTCCCATCTTGGCGGTGTTCTTCAACCACGAGGGCTTCTTCTCGATGGGCACCTCGGCGTTGCGTGCCTCGACGCGCAGCAGTTTGCGGCCTTCGGGGGCGATGGTCATGAGTACTCCTCGCTGGTGGCGCTGGCGGGGCCCGGTCCACGCGGATGAGCGGTACGGGCCGTTCTCAGGGGTCTGTTCTCGACGATCCGCGATTCGTGCGGTGGCTGTGGCCCGGTCAGGACACCGCGGTGGGTGACGCGTCCCTCGCTCGGGAGTCACCCGTGTGCGGCAGTCGCACGGGCGGTGCCGGGACATCGGGTTCGAAGGCGACGCACAGGTCCGCCTCACGGGCCGCGAGTTCCTGCTCCATACGCTGCACAACGTCCGCCGGGTCGATCCGATTCCCGGTCTCCTGGCTGATCGAAGTCACGCCGGCGTCCGTGATCCCGCACGGGATGATCTTGCCGAACGGGCGCAGGTCGTTCGAGCAGTTCAAGGCGAAACCATGCATCGTCGCACGCTTGGAGACCTGCACACCGATCGCCGAGATCTTGCGATCGGGGCCCCGCTCGTCCGCGAGCACCCACGCGCCGGACCGGCCCTCCACGGTGGTCGCGGGCACGCCGAAGTCGCGGACCACGGCGATGATGACCTCTTCCAGGACACGCACGAAGCGCACCACGTCCAAGGGGATCGGCAAGCGCACGATGGGATACCCCACGAGCATCCCGGGGCCGTGGTAGGTCAGTTTCCCGCCCCGCCCGATCGGGACCACGTCCGTGCCGTCCCACGGGTACTCGTGCTTCTCGGTGCGGCGCCCGGCGGTGTAGACGGGTTCGTGTTCCACCATCAGCACCGTGTTGCCGCGGGTTCCGGCCACGACCTCGCCGTGGACCTCCCGCTGCAGGTCCAAGCACTCGCGGTAGTTCACGAAGTCCGGTGCCAGACCGATGCGTTCGAAGTGCAGAGCCATTCCGCCAGCCTATCCCTTCCGCCCGTCTGTGGATAACGCGAGCGGGCCTCCGTGTTTCACGGCACAGTGAGGTCATGAACGCAGAGCAGGAACCGGAGCAGCTCGAGGCGCCGTCCAGGGCCCGTGACGCATCCGCGCCGTCGCGTGGGCACAGCGCCCGGGACCGCGTGCGGGCCGTGCGCGCCGGTGAGCGGCGTCGTCACGGTCGCGAGGGACACGACGACGCCGCGGCCACCCCGGGTATGGCCCCCACCGCTAGTGCGGTATCCGCCGGCCATTCGGGACCCGTCCACCGTGTGCAGCCCGCCGACCGTGCGGAGTCGCCCGAGTCGATGAGCGATCCGGCCGCCGAGACGGTCGAGCGCGACGGTCTCGAACTCGTGGAGAAGCTCGGGGAGGGCGGTGGGTCCCGCACGTGGCTGGCCCGGGAACGCACGACCCATGAGAAGTACACCGTCACGTTCGTCGTGACCGAGGACCGCGAACACCGGCGGGCCGGCGAGGAGCAGATCGCCGCCCTCGTCGAGGCATGGGCGGAGTCACCGCATCCCGAGCTCGTGAGCGTGCGCGCGACCCTCGGCGGGGACGGCGTATCCCGGGCGCTCGTGGCGGACCACGTCCGCGGCAAGACCCTTGAGGACACCATGCGCGACCGGGGACGGCTGCGGCCTGAGGACACCGCGCCGGTTCTCGCGGCGGTCGCTCGTGTGCTTTCGCACCTGCACGAGCGCGGCTGGGTGCACGGGGACCTCGCGGCGCATCACGTCCTCCTCACACCGGACGGGCGCGCGCTCGTGGACGGCTACGGCGTTCCCGCGGGCAGCTCGGTGGGGCCCGTGCCATGGGGTGTCGCGGATCGGTCCGCGCACCCCGGGGTGGCGCTCGGCCCCGCGGAGGATGCATACACCGCGGTGCAGGACGTGCATGCCCTGGGCGTGCTGGGGTGGCTCGCGCTCACGGGCCGGCACCCCGGCCCCGAGTCGCACCGGGTGCCGTTGACGCTCATGTGTCCCGCCGCGCCGCGTCACCTCGTGCTGATGCTCGAAGCCGCCCTGGCTGACGACCCCGCCGCGCGCCCCTCCGCGCAGGAACTCGCCGCGGGTTTCTCGGCCTCCGCACCGCGGAGCAAACCGGTCGGCCGGCCACCCGAACGCATGACCCCGGAGGTCATCCGCGCGGACGGCACCGTGGCGCGGCCCCGCCGCCTCATGCCCCTGCGCCCCGTTCCCCGTCGGCTCGTTCCCCCGCGTCGGATTCGGATGAGTCCGGGCGGCGTCGCCGTGGCCGGGGTGGACACGTCCGTGCGGCGCAGGGCGTGGCTCACGGCCGCCGGAGTCCTGGGTGCAGCGGCCCTGGCGTGGGGATTCCTCGCGTGGGACGGTGGCGGGCCCGTCGCCAGGCCCGCCGAATCCGGTGCGACGTCGGCAGCCGAGGTGGGGACGGCGTCGTCGCCCCCGGATGCGGCCGCCGGGACACCCTCCGGAACGAGCTCGCAGTCGCCTGGGGCGACCCCCGTGCCGGACGCTGCGGGGGCGTCCAGGGAAGCTACCGAGCGATCGGCCACCGCGCCAGGAGAGACCATGCAGGACAAGGACGGTGAGGCGCGAAGGGCCGTCGAAGGCCTCGTGTCCGCCCGCGCGGCGGCGCTCGCGGCCGGGGACGAGACGGCCGTCGCGGAAGTGTACGTCGCGGATTCGGGACTCGCTGCGCGGGATCGGGACCTGATCCGGCGCGCGAAGGCCCAGGACACCGCGGGATCGGGATTAACGGCCTTGTCCGGTGTGAGCATGGACGTCGTCCGGTTGACCGAACAGCGGCCCCGCGCCGGGTCGGGTCTCACGCCCGCCGAGGCGGCCCGCACTCGCACCTACGACGCCGAGGTCCGGACGCGGGGCTGGCACGGCGAATTACCCTCGGGCTCCCACGTGACCCGGCAGGGGGACGAGGCCCTGCAGACCCTGCGGATCTCGGTGACCCAGACCCCGCGGGGGTGGCGGCTCGCCGACGTCACACCGGTCGAGGCCGCCCCGTGAGAGGCGGCCCATGACGGCCCCCGCGCAACGCGAAGCCCCTGTGCCGTCGCAATCTGAAGGGAACGCGCGGCACCGGGGCGTGCGGTGGGAACGGGGGACGTTCAGGGAAGCGGGTGGCTCACCAGAACACGGCGACGGCGGCATTGATCACGGCCAGACCGCCGACCGCGTGGGCCAGCCCGGTGGACACGGGCTCACCGCGCTTGGTCTTGCGCATCCCGATGAACGCCGCGACGGCCACGACGAGCAGGATGATCAGCTTGACGCCGATCTTCATGTGGTTGACCGCGAAACCGTCCTGCATCTCGCGGAAGACCACCATGACCAAACCGGTCAGCAGCATCACGATCGCGGCCCAGAACTGACCGGACGTGACGGTGGGGCGCTTCATGGTGAAGAGCCACGTGCCGATGATGACGGCTAGACCGAGGAAGTGGAGGAACAACATCAGGCTGAAGAGGAAAGACATGATTCGAGCCTATCGGAGCCCCGTCACACGAAACCGCCGGGATGCGTTCTGAGTGATCCAGAACACATCCCGGCGGCCGGGAAATCAACCGAACGGTTGACCGCGGTGGGTCACGGGGCAACCCTTACAGGCCGACCTCCGATTCGAACTGACCCGCTTCCAGGCGCTTCTTGAGCGTGCCCAGGAACCGGCCGGCGTCCGCGCCGTCCACGAGACGGTGGTCGTAGGTCAGGGACAAGTAGCACATGTGGCGGATGGCGATGGTGTCGTTGCCGTCCGCGTCCGTGAGCACCATGGGGCGCTTGACGATCGTGCCCGTGCCCAAGATGGCGACCTGCGGCTGGTTGATGATGGGCGTGTCGAACAGGGCACCGAAGGAACCGATGTTCGTGATGGTGAAGGTCCCACCGGTCAGCTGATCCGGGGAGATGGAACCGTCCTTGGCGGCGGCACCCACTTCCGCGATCTGCTTGGCCAGACCACCCAGGTTCAGGTCACCGGCGTTCTTGACGACCGGCACAAGCAACCCGCGGGGGGTGTCCACCGCGATCGCGATGTCCTCGGAGGCGTTGTAGACGATCTCCTTGGACTCTTCCTTGAACGTGGCGTTGAGCACGGGGTGCGCCTGCAATGCTTCGGCCACGGCCTTGGCGAAGAACGGCATGAACGTGAGCTTGGCGCCCTCGCGCTTCTGGAACTGGTCCTTGGCCTTCTGACGCAGCTGGGCCACGCGAGTCATGTCCACCTCGGTCACCTGCGTGAGCTGGGCGGAGACGTCCAGGGACTCGCGCATGCGCTTGGCGATGGTCATCCGGATGCGGGGGGCCTTCTCCGTGGTGCCGCGCTTGGCGTCCGGGGCGGGGGCGGAGGCCGGCTGGGCCTCGGAGCCCTGGCGGGACACGGCCGGTGCCATGTTGGCGCCGGTGTCCTGGACCTGGGGAGCCTCGGACTGCTTGGCGGCCTCCTCCGCGGCGGCGAGCACGTCCTGCTTGCGGATGCGCCCACCCACACCCGTGCCGGTGATCGTGGACAGGTCCACGTCCTTCTCACGGGCCAGCTTGCGCACTAGCGGGGTCACGTAGCCGGGGACGTCCTTGGTGCCGGAGTCCGAGGACTTGGCACCGGAATCGGAGGACGCACCGGACTCGGACTGCTTGGCGGGAGTGGGCTTCTCCTCGGAGCCGGAGCTCTTCTGGGGAGCCTTGGCCTCGGCGGCCTGTTCGGTGTTCTCACCGGAATCGGCTTCGGTCGCGGCGTCCTCGATCTGCTCGGCCTTGGTCTCACCCGACTCGTCGGAGGAACCGTTGTCGGAGTCGGAGTCGGAGTCGGAGTCGGAGTCACCGGAGCTGGCGGCGGACTCGTCGCCCACGATTGCCAGGACCTGGCCGACCTCGGCGTCCTCGTCCTCCTGGACCTTGATCTCCAGCAGGGTCCCGGCCACGGGGGAGGGGACCTCGGTGTCGACCTTGTCGGTGGAAACCTCCAGCAGGGGCTCGTCGACCTCGATCTGCTCGCCGACCTCCTTGAGCCAGCGGGTCACGGTGCCCTCGGTCACGGACTCACCCAGCGCGGGCAGGGTGACCTCCACGGAGTTGCCCGAGGACTGCTTGGTGTCGGCCTTGGGGGCCTGCTCGGTCTCGGTCTCCGCGGCCTGTTCGGTGTTCTCACCGGAATCGGCTTCGGTCGCGGCGTCCTCGACCTCCTCGGCGGAAGCGTCCGAGGAGTCAGCGGAAGCGTCCGAGGAGTCATCGGAACCCGAACCGGAGCCGTCACCGATGACGACCAGCGGGGCACCGACCTCCACGTCCTCGTCCTCCTCGACCAGGATCTTCTCGACGACGCCGGCCACGGGGGAGGGGACCTCGGTGTCGACCTTGTCGGTGGAGACCTCGAGTAAGGGCTCGTCCACGGCCACCTCGTCGCCCACCTGCTTCAACCAGCGGGTCACGGTTCCTTCGGTGACAGACTCGCCCAGCGCGGGCAGGTTAACGGTTTCAGACATTGTGTCGTCCGTCCCTCTCTAAAGATCGGAAAATGTGCAACGTGTCCCGGGTCCGTGCGGTCCCGGGGTGGTGAGGGGCCGGGTGCCCACCCCGTGGGGCGGGCACCCGGTGCAGTGGATCAGCCGTGCAGCGGAGTGCCGGCCAATGCCATTGCTGCCTCACCGATGGCCTCGTTCTGGGTGGGGTGGGCGTGGACGAATGCCGCCACGTCCTCGGGGTAGGCCTCCCAGTTCACCATGAGCTGGCCTTCACCGATCTGCTCACTGATGCGGGTCCCGATCGCGTGGAACCCCACGATGGGTCCGTCCTTCTCGCGCACCAGCTTGATGATGCCGCCGGTGCCCAGGATGGAACTCTTGCCGTTGCCAGCGAGGTTGTACTCGAAGGTCTCCACGTTGTCCTTGCCGAACTTCTCCTCCGCCTTGGGCTGGGAGTAGCCCACGGAGGCGATCTCGGGCTCGGTGAACGTGACCTTGGGGACGTTGATGTCCGGGACCACCACGGGGTTGAGCCCGGCGATCTCCTCGGCCACGAAGCGGCCCTGCTGGTAGCCGCGATGGGCGAGCTGCACGCCGGGGACGATGTCACCGATCGCGTAGATGTTGGCCACGCCCGTGTGCAGGCGCTCGTCGGGGGTCACGAAACCGCGGTCCATGGGGATGCCCTGGTCCTCGAAGCCCATGCCCTCGGTGTTGGGGCCGCGGCCCACGGCCACCAGCACGATCTCAGCCTCGAATTCCTTGCCGTCCGCGAGGGTGACCTTGGCGCCGTCGTCGTTCTGCTCGACCTTCTCGAAGAACGTGCCCAGGTTGTACTTGATGCCGCGCTTCTTGAACTCGCGCTCAGCGATCTTCACGATGGCCGGGTCCTCATTGGCCACGAGGTGGGGCAGACCCTCGATCACGGTCACGTCCACGCCGAAGGAGCGCCACATGGAGGCGAACTCGCAGCCGATCACGCCGCCGCCCAGCACGATCGCGGACTTGGGCACGAAGTCGATCTCGAGGGCCTCGGTGGAGGTCATCACGCGACCGCCGATCTCGATGCCCAGGGTCTTGGAGAAGGAACCAGTGGCCAGGATGATGTGCTCACCCGTGTAGGTGGTGCCGTCCACGTCGATGGTGTTGGGGCCGGTGAGCTTGCCGTTGCCCTGGATCACGTCCACCTTGCGCATCTTCATGAGCCCGGTGAGACCCTTGTACTTGCCCTGCACGACCTTGTTCTTGTACTCGCGCACGGCCGCCATGTCGATGGACTCGAGGGAGGCCTTGATGCCGTACTTCTCCGACTCCCGGGCGCCTTCGGCGAGTTCGGCCGAGTGCAGGTACGCCTTGGTGGGGATGCAACCCCAGTGCAGGCACGTACCGCCCAGCTTCTCCTTCTCGATCAGCGCCACGCTGTAACCCAGCTGCACCGCGCGCAGTGCGGCAGAGTACCCGGCGGATCCTCCGCCCAGGACCAGAATGTCGTATTGGTTGTCGGCCACGTTGGCTCCCTCGGGGTTCGAGTTCTTGGTTTCTGATGCCCGCCCGGGTCCCGATCCTGGGTGTGTGTGGGGCGGTCACGGTTGGGGTCCAGCCTAACGCCACCCCGGGGGGGCTCACCAGACATTGCATCCCGGTGGACCCCCGCAGCGTGGCGCACGATCGAGGGAAGCCTACTCGGCGAGGTCCTGGGCCACCGCGAGCATGGTGCGCACCCCGAAGCCGGTCCCCTCCTTGGGTGTGTACCCCCAGGGCTGCGACTCGTTGAAGGAGGGGCCCGCGATGTCGATGTGCGCCCACGGGATCCGCCGGCCACGCTGCTCGGGGACGAACTCCCGCAGGAACAGCCCGGCCACGAGCATCCCGCCGTACTTGTCGCCTATGTTCTTCAGGTCCGCCACGAACGAGTCGAGGGACGGACGCAGGTGCTCGGGCAGCGGCATGGGCCACGCGGGTTCGCCGGCGCGGGAGGCGGCGCGCACGACACGTTCGCGAGCGTCGTCGTCGCCCATGATGCCCGCGGTCCGCACGCCGAGCGCGGCCATCTGCGCGCCCGTCAGGGTCGCGATGTCGAGCAACAGGTCCGGGTTCTCCTGGCCCGCGGCCCACAGCCCGTCCGCGAGCACCAGGCGGCCCTCGGCGTCCGTGTTCAACACCTCCACGGTGTGACCGCTGAACATGCTCAACACGTCACCCGGACGGGTCGCGGAGCCGGAGGGCAGGTTTTCGGCGAGGCACAGCCAGCCCGTCACGGTCACGGGCAACTGGAGCGCAGCGGCCGCGAGGACGGTGCTGAGCACCGCGGCGGCACCGGCCATGTCCGACTTCATGGTCATCATCGAGGCCGGCGGCTTCAACGACAGGCCGCCGGAGTCGAACGTAATGCCCTTGCCCACGAGCGCGACGTGCTTCTTGGCGCGGGCCGGGGACCACTGCAGCTTGACCAGGCGCGGCCCGTTCACGGAGCCCCGCCCCACGCCCAGCAGGCCGCCGTAACCGCCGCGGGTCAGTTCCTTCTCGGCGAGCACCTCGACCGAGACCTTCGTGCCCTTCGCGGCGGTGGTCGCCACGGCCGCGACGAACTCGGGGGTCGCGGTGTCGGGGGAGAGGTCCACGAGGGTGCGCGTCAGACGCACGGCGCGCGCCACATGGGCGGCCCGGATGACGGCGTCCTTCGCGGTCTTGCCGAGGTTCTTGGGTACGACCACGGTCGCCGCGCTCAGCGGGGCGTCGGCCTCGGAGGCCGTGCGGGACTTCTGCGTGACGTAGTTGAACGCGCCCAGCCCGATCCCCTCGGCCACGGCCTGGGCCTCGGTCTCGGAGGCCACGGGCAGCGCGAACACGGCGGTTTCGGCCGCCCCGCGCAGGGTCCGCGCCGCAGCACCGGCCGCTTGGCGCAGGTTCTCGCCACGCTCGTCGTCCTCACCACGGCCCAGTCCCGTGAACACGACGGACCGCGCGTCCACCTCGTCCGGGGCGGGCACCACGAGCACGCGGTCGAGCCCGCCGGAGACCCGGGCCCGTTCGGCGAGCTCCGTCAGACGACGCCGCACGCCCGCCTTGACGTCGCTCGGTACCGCGAGCTCGCCGTCGTGGCGTACCCCCAGCACGAGGGCGTCTGCGGAGGTGCCCAGGGGCTTGGTGCTGGTCTCGAGGCGTACCTCGTGGGTGGCCAGGATGTCCTGCGGTGTGGTCACTGTCGTGTCCTTTCACGGGTGGCTGACGACGATGCGGCGCGGTACGGATGGCCGCGACGTGCGCGGCGTTCGTGTGGCGCGCACGACTCCGATCCTAGCCAGCACAGCCCCGGGGAAGCGGGGAATAGGCGGGGTCGCTCCGGGCGTTCCCTTCTCACGAGCGTCGGCGCCCCTGTGCCGCGCCCATGATTCAACGAGGAGGAAGTGTGCTGGATCCCACGGCCCTGTATCTGGGGAATCCCGCGTTGCTGGGAGACGAGCGATTGCGTGGGCTGCCCATGATCGTGGCGCTGTCCGGATACGTGGAAGCCGGCCACCTGGCCGGTCAGATCGAGGCCGTCATCCTCGACTCCATGCCGAGCGAGACCGTGGTCCGTTTCGACCTGGACCAGCTCTACGACTACCGCTCCCGGCGCCCCCACGTGAAGTTCTCGGAGGACCACTTCGAGGACTTCGAGGCGCCCGAGCTGAACCTGCATGTGGTCACCGACGGGCTGGACCGGCACTTCTTGTTGCTCACCGGACCCGAGCCTGACACCCAGTGGGAGCGGTTCAGCTCCGCCGTGGTGGGGCTCGCGCAACGACTGCGGGTGAGTCTCGTGGCGCTCGTGGGAGGGATCCCCATGCCCGTGCCGCACACGCGGCCCATCCTGGTGACCGCCCATGGTCCGCGTGCGGATCTGCTGCCCCGGATCGACGGCAACAAGCCAACGTTCGAGGTCAGCGCATCCGCCTCGCACCTGCTCGAACTGCGATTGCAGGAGGGTGGGATCGATCACGTGGGGTTGTCCGTGCACGTGCCGCAGTACCTCGCGGAGTCCTACCTTCCGCAGGCGGCCGTCGCGGCCCTCGAGTATCTCAGTGCCGTGACCGGGCGCACTCTGCCCACGGACGAGCTGCGGGAGGCCTCCCGGGACGTGATCCGTCAGATCGACGCGCAGGCGAACTCCTCGCCCGAGGTCCAGGGTGTCATCCAGAACATGGAACGGCGATACGATGACGTGGTGGACGCGTCCGCCCGTCGTTCGATTCTCGCCGGGCCCGACGACGCCGACCTGCCCGACGCCGACGACCTCGGTGCCGCCGCGGAGGCGTTCTTGGCCGCGCAGAGCGACCCGGAGGACCACCGAGAGTAGGGCCCCGCACCCGGTATGCACGGGCCTCCGTCGCCGAGCCCGTGGGAGGCCCATCCGCATGCCCGAACCGGTTGCACCCCGTCCGTCCCGGTACAAGGACTCACCCACCGCATGGTTGATTTTCGCGGTGGGTGTTTTCGCGTACTTCTCCGCGGTCGCGCAGCGCACGAGTTTCGGCGTGGCCACGGTGGAGGCCGCCGACCGGTTCCAGACCGCGGCCTCGGGGTTGTCCCTGTTCTCCATGATGCAGGTGCTCGTCTATGCGGCACTACAGGTGCCCGTGGGGGTGCTCGTGGACCGGTTCGGCCCGCGCATCCTCATCACCGTGGGGGCCGTGGCCATGGCGGCGGGACAACTGCAATTGGCCGCGGCGCAGTCCGTGGCCGAGGGCGTGGTGGGTCGCATCCTCGTGGGCGCCGGCGACGCCGCCACGTTCGTGTGCGTCATGCGCTTGCTCCCCGTGTGGTTCTCCGCGCTGAAGGTACCCATGCTCACCCAGGTCGTGGGCATGACGGGCAACCTGGGCCAGCTCTTCTCCGTGATCCCGTTCGCGGCGTTGCTCCACGTGGTCGGCTGGGTGCCGTCCTTCGCGGTCATGGCGGCGATCGCCCTGCTCGCCGCGGTGCTCTCCGGCCTGTTCCTGCGCAGCAACCCGCCGGGCGCGCGTGAGCTCAACGACGCGATCTCCTTGGCGACCGTGCGCACCTCCATGGGGCAGGCCATCAAGGAACCGGGGACCCAGCTGGGCTTCTGGGTCCACTTCACCGTGCAGTTCGTGGGCAACACGTTCGCCCTCATGTGGGCGTACCCGTACCTGCAGAACGCACAGGGGCTGGACCCCACGCAGGCCTCCGCCGTGATGACCGTGTACGTGGTGTTCAACGTGGCGGTGGCGCCGGTGATCGGCAAACTCAGTGCGCGCTTCGCGCGCCGGCGCTCCACACTGTCCCTGGCATGCGTGCTCGTGAGCTGGGCCGGGTGGACGGCACTGCTCGTCTGGCCGGGCCACGCCCCCGCCGTGGTCGTCTACGTGGCCGTGTGCATGATCGCTCTGTCCCTGCCCGCGTCCATGCTGGCGTTCGACATCGTGCGCTCCTTCAACCCGCCGCAGCGCAACGGCACCGCCACGGGACTCGCCAACGTGGGCGGGTTCGCGGCGTCCCTGCTCGCGATCTACGTCACGGGGCTCGTGCTCGACCTGCTGTTCGGCGCCGGGATCACACCCACGCTGTACGACGCCGATGCGTTCCGTCCCGCGATCGCCGCCCAGGCCCTCGTGGCCCTCGTGGGCACGGTCGCGATCCTTCGCTGCACACGCAAGGTGCGCCGGGTGCACGGCCCCGATTCCGTCTGACCCCTGGGTGAGTGGGAACCCGCGCCGCGCGTCCCATTACGGCTCCGGCTCGCCACGCCCTACCGCTCCACCGCCGACGGCACCCCACTTCGCCCACCGCCGACGGCGCCCCACTTCGTCCACCGCGGCAAGCGCCCTCCACAGCACCGCCCCGGGGTGTGTCGGGAGCGAGCTCGTGCACATGCGCGCGGACCGACCCCAGCGAGGGGCGTCCGGTCGCCAGGGTGGCGTCATGACCATTTCCCATGAAGCCGCCGACACCGTTCGTATCCGCAGCACCGAGGACCTCCTCGCGCTGATCCCTCATCAGGTGGGTCGCCAGCCCCGTAACACCTCGGTGCTGTTCTTCCCCGTGGCCGACAGCAGCGCCCTGTGCCTGAGCATGAACTCACCCACCGTGGAGACCGATCCGTACGAGCTCGGTGCGGAGCTCGCCGAGGTCCTCGCGCGTGTGCGTCACTGCGGGGAGGTGGTCGTGACGGTGTACTCGGACCAGGCCCTCGAGGGCGGGGTGGATCGCGAGGCCGTGGCCGCGGCCCGGTGGGAGTGCGCCGTGGAACGGGCGGGACTCACCGTGTTACGCACCCTCGTGGTGGGTCCGCAGCACTGGTGGGACCTCGCGGAACCGGACCGGGCGTTGCCCGTCGAGCTGATCCGGGACAGCGCGGTCAACGCCCAGATGATCGCTCTGGGTAGCGCTGCCGAACCGGATGCGCCCGAGCACCACCCGCGGTGGCGGCACCGGTTCGCCCGGAGGGCACAGCATGTCACGCGTGCGTGGGAGCTACTGCGCACGGACGACGGCGATCCCGCACCTGCGCGGACCACGGTGCCGGGTCCGACGCCGCCCACCATCGACCCCGATCCGCGGCATCCGTTGACGGCGTGGCACCGCGCGGTGCGTTGCGTCCAGGCGGACAGGCAGCACTGGGTGGATGCCGTCCTGGGTCTGTCGGACGGACATCTCGCGCTGCTGATCGAGGGGGTGCACGACGACCTCGTCAGGGACGCGCTGCTGTACGCGTGGTTGAGCGGGAGCACCGCTCGGGCCGCGGCGGCGCTCGCAGGGTTGCGGGCCGCCATGGTGCGACTGGGCGGCGGCATCGCGGGGTCCGAGCCCTCGCAGGACGAGATCGACGAGGCCCTGCGCTGCGTGGTCGCGGTGGCCGGGGAATGGGACGGCCCGCCGGACTGGGACACCCTGGACGGTGCGTACCGGGTGTTGCAGGTGCTGGACGGGATCCTTGGTGCGGGGCGCGACCCGCTCGCCGACCCCACCGAGATCGTGGCGGGCTCGCGGGAGTCGTTGGGTCCTCGAGATTTGTCGGATTCCCGGGAGACGTCGGGTGACCGAGAGCCGTCAAGTGACCCAAACCCCTCGAGTGACCGGCAACCCTTGACCGCGGCTGCCGCGAGCGTCGTGGCCACCTTGGCGCAGCTCGAGGTGTACCGGGGTCGCGCCCACACGGCGTCGCGGTTGCTCGCACGCTGCGCGAACCGGGAGGGTGCCGCGGGGTCCGAACGATCCGTGATGCCCGGCCGTTCCGCGGCGGCCGACGTGGCGCACCGGTTGCGGCACCAGCCCACGCCGTGGTGGTGCGTGGACCGGCGTACCGCGTGGCCAGGCCGGGGCGTGTGGGAACGCGGTGCCTCGGACCAGGGGTGATGGGGGCACATCGCTAGAGGTAACGGGGGCGGGCGAAATTTTTTCATGGTGTGCGGGAACAAACTGCGAAGGGTCGGTGTTAGGGCGAATAAGGCCCTCAGAGTCTCGGCGGGACCCCGTGTCACCACGCCGGACTTGACAGGGTCATAGGTGTGTTGGCCGCTGATGCGGTGCGCACCCGTAGATCTGTCCAACGAAAGGTTCTCCGTGTCACCAGCTGCCAGCAAGACCGCGTCCGCTTCTCAGGCCTCCACGGCGCAGACGGACCCCGCTGAGACCACTTCTCAGGCAGGCACGGGCGGCGCTAGCACGAGTGGCGCTGCTAAGAAGCCCGCCGTGAAGCGGGCCGCCGCGGCCAAGAAGACTGTGGCGCGCAAGAGCACCGCCGCTAAGAAGAGCGCTTCCGCCACGCGGGGGACCGCCGCGGCGTCGTCGCAGACCACCGCTGCCACATCGGACGCGGCGGCGTCGAACGAGACAGACACCGCCGCGCCCGCGGCGAAGAAGACCGCCACCCGGAAGACCGCCGCCAAGAAGACGGCCGCGACCAAGACCGCGGCGACCAAGTCCACGACCCGCACCAAGACCACCGCGGACTCCGCGGAGGGCACCGCCAAGTCCACGGGCACCCGCAAGACCACCAAAACCGCCGCGAAGCCCGCCGCCAAGGCCCCCGCGGGCGGACGCGGTCGGAAGAAGGCGGATCCCGTCGAGGAGGCGCTCGCCGAGGACGAATTGGTGCCCGAGGACACCCCGGAGGACCTCGAGGACGAGGACACCCAGGAGTCCCAGCAGGCCTCAGTGGAGGAATCGGCCCCGCTCATGAAGGGCCGCCAGGACAAGAGTGCGCGCGGCTTCGTGCTGACCAACAACGACGACGACGACGCTCCCGCCCAGCAGGTGGTCGTCGCCGGTGCCACCGCGGACCCCGTCAAGGACTACCTCAAGCAGATCGGAAAGGTCGCGCTGCTCAACGCGGAACAGGAGGTGGACCTGGCCCTGCGCATCGAGGCCGGGCTGTACGCCGAGCACAAGTTCGCGGACGAACAGGACTCCATGGACGCGGACACCCGCCGCGCCTACCGCTGGGTGATCCACGACGGCCGCCGCGCCAAGAACCACCTGCTCGAGGCCAACCTGCGCCTCGTGGTGTCCCTGGCCAAGCGCTACACGGGCCGCGGCATGCTGTTCCTGGACCTGATTCAGGAGGGCAACCTGGGCCTGATCCGCGCGGTCGAGAAGTTTGACTACACCAAGGGCTTCAAGTTCTCCACGTACGCCACGTGGTGGATCCGCCAGGCCATCACCCGCGCCATGGCGGACCAGGCCCGCACCATCCGCATCCCGGTGCACATGGTCGAGGTCATCAACAAGCTGGCCCGCGTGCAGCGCCAGATGCTGCAGGACCTGGGGCGCGAACCCACCCCGGAGGAGCTCGCCAACGAGCTCGACATGACCCCCGAGAAGGTCGTGGAGGTCCAGAAATACGGTCGCGAACCCATTTCGTTGCACACGCCGCTCGGTGAGGACGGTGACTCCGAGTTCGGCGACCTGATCGAGGACTCCGAGGCCGTGGTCCCCGCGGACGCCGTGTCCTTCACGCTGCTGCAGGAGCAGTTGCACTCGGTGCTGGACACGCTCTCCGAACGCGAGGCCGGTGTGGTGGCCATGCGCTTCGGGCTCACGGACGGTCAGCCCAAGACCCTGGACGAAATCGGGAAGGTCTACGGCGTCACCCGTGAGCGGATTCGCCAGATAGAGTCCAAGACCATGTCCAAGCTGCGTCACCCGTCCCGCTCGCAGGTGCTGCGGGACTACCTGGACTGATGTCCTCGGTGAACAAGAACGGTAAGCACTCCATGACCGAACGGGACACGAAGGTCCAGGGCATCTTCGACCGGATCACGGACTCCTACGACCGGATCAACACGCTGATGACCCTGGGTCGGCACGCCCAGTGGTGCCGCGAGGTGGCCCGGCGGGCGTCCGTGATGCCGGGCGGCCGGCTGCTGGACATCGCCACGGGCACGGGGGAGATCGCGCTGGCCGCGCGGCGTCGTGAACCCCGCGCCGAGATCACGGCGGTGGACTTCTCCGAGAACATGCTCGAGCGCGCCCGCACGAAGCCCGGCGCGGACGGCATCGCGTGGGAGTTCGCGGACGCCCACTCGCTGGAGTACGCGGACGAATCCTTCGACGCGGTGACCCACGGTTACCTGCTGCGCAACGTGAGCGACGTCCCGCGCGTACTCAGCGAACAGTTCCGTGTGCTCTCGCCCGGGGGGCGGGTGGTCGTCCTGGAGACGGCACCGCCCCGGGGGCTGCTCAAGCTCGCGGTCACCGCGGGGATGCGGATTGTGTTGCCCCTGCTAGGACGGGTGGTCGCCAAGGACAAGGACGCTTACTCCTACCTGGAGAGCTCCACCCTCGGATTCATGCAGCCCGCGCAGGTCGCGCAGCTCATGCGCGAGGTCGGCTTCACGGACGTGGACTTCGAGACCAAGTACCTGGGCACCAACGTGATCCTGTGGGGCCGCAAGCCCGGCCCGTGAACGACACATGATGTAAAGGACACATGACAAGGAAGGCGCGCATCCGAGGATGCGCGCCTTCCTTCGTGTCCGGGCGTTCCGGCGGGGGACCGGAACGCCGCGGGATGGGCCTGTCGCTCAGGCGCCGATGTGCTGCGTCTCGTCCTGCCACGTGGCGGCCAACGGGCGCAGCTTCTCCTCGTTCGCACGAGCGTGGTGGGCGCAAAACAGCAGCTCGCCACCGGTGGATTCGAGGACCACGCGGACGTATGCCTGGGCACCGCAGGCGTCGCAACGGTGGGTCGCGTTAAGTTCACGCGCTTCGAGTGTCGCGTTCATGGGATCCTCCTCACGGGGTACGGAATGCGACGGCGCTCATCTGAGCCGCCGCACGGCCATCAGGGGTGTCACGCCCCGATCGCACGTACCAGTACAACCCACGCGCGCAGTCAATGCTTCCCACGAAGGCCCTGTTTCGCCCACCGCGCACAAACCCCGGGTGCCGACTACAGTGGGATGGTCCCGCACCGCCCGCGGGCCGCCCCCGAACCCCGGAGTAGCACCACCGTGACACCGTCCCGTTCCGAATACAACGCCCGCCACCTCTCCGTCCTGGAGGGCCTCGAGGCGGTACGCAAACGCCCGGGCATGTACATCGGCTCCACGGACTCGCGCGGTCTGATGCACTGCCTGTGGGAGATCATCGACAACTCCGTCGACGAGGCGCTCGCGGGGTACGGCCAGGACATCACGGTGATCCTGCACCGGGACGGGTGCGTGGAGGTCCACGACGACGGTCGCGGCATCCCCATCGACACCGAACCCCGCACGGGCCTCACGGGCGTGGAGGTCGTGTTCACCAAACTGCACGCCGGCGGCAAGTTCGGCGGCGGTTCGTACACGGCGTCGGGCGGGCTGCACGGCGTGGGTGCCTCGGTGGTCAATGCGTTGTCCGCGCGCCTGGACGTGCAGGTGGACCGTGGCGGCAAGACATACCAGATGTCGTTCAAGCGCGGTGAGCCCGGGACGTTCACGGACAAGGGGGCGCCGTCCCCGAGTGCACCGTTCGAGGCGTTCACGACCGACTCGCACCTGCACGTCGTGGGCAGAGCCAAGCGCGGCGTCACCGGCACACGGATCCGCTACTGGGCCGACGATCAGATCTTCACCCCGGACGCGCGCTTCTCCACCGAAGAGCTCGTGCGCCGCGCCCGCCAGACCGCGTTCCTGATCCCCGGGCTGAAGATCACCGTGCAGGACGAACGCCGCCTGCCGGGTACACCGGGCGCGGACGGTCCCGTGGAGGAGGTCTTCCAGTACGACGGCGGGATCTCGGAGTTCGCGGAGTTCCTCGTCGCGGACGCGCCCGTCACCGACGTGTGGCGGCTGCAGGGGCAGGGCAGTTTCACCGAGCGGGTCCCTGTGCTCGACGAGTCCGGACACGCCCGGCTCACCGACGTGGATCGCACGTGCGAGGTGGACGTGGCCCTGCGCTGGGGCGTGGGGTACGACAGCACGGTGCGCTCGTTCGTCAACATCATCGCCACGCCCAAGGGTGGCACCCACTTGAGCGGTTTCGAAAATGCGCTGCTCAAGACCCTGCGCAAGCAGGTGGAGACCAACTCCCGCAAGCTCAAGGCGGGTAACGACAAGCTCGAGAAGGACGACGTCCTGGCCGGGCTCACCGCGGTGCTCACGGTCCGGTTGGCCGAACCCCAGTTCGAGGGGCAGACCAAGGAGGTGCTGGGCACCCCTGCGGTGCGCCAGATCGTCGCCAAGGTCGTGGAGACGGAGCTCACCAAGCAGCTGACCTCCAAGAAGCGGGACGACAGGGCCCAGGCCGGTCAGCTGCTCGAGAAGGTCGTCGCGGAGATGAAGTCCCGGATCTCGGCCCGAGTGCACAAGGAGACCCAGCGGCGCAAGAACGCGCTCGAGACGTCGTCGATGCCCACGAAACTCGTGGAGTGCCGTTCCGCGGACGTGGACCGCTCGGAGCTGTTCATCGTGGAGGGTGACTCTGCGCTCGGCACCGCCCGGCTCGCCCGCAACTCCAACTACCAGGCGCTGTTGCCGATCCGCGGCAAGATCCTGAACGTGCAGAAGGCCTCGATCACGGACATGCTCGCGAACGCCGAGTGCGCGGCCCTGATCCAGGTAATCGGGGCCGGGTCGGGTCGCAGCTTCGACCTGGACGCCGCCCGCTACGGCAAGGTCATCATGATGACGGACGCGGACGTGGACGGCGCCCACATCCGCACCCTGTTGCTCACGCTCTTCTACCGCTACATGCGCCCGCTCGTGGAGGCCGGACGGGTCTACGCCGCGGTGCCCCCGCTGCACCGGGTGCAGATCGTCAACCCGGGCTCCAAGCCCAACGAGATGGTCTACACGTATTCGGAGCGCGAACTCGACACGCTGCTGGGCAGCCTCGAAGAGCAGGATCGTCGGTACAAGGAGCCCATCCAGCGCTACAAGGGCCTGGGGGAGATGGACGCCGATCAGCTCGCGGAGACCACGATGGACATCCGCCACCGTGTCCTGCGGCGCGTGCGCGTGTCCGACGCCGAGGCCGCCGAGCGCGCGTTCTCCCTGCTCATGGGCTCGCAGGTGGCCCCGCGCAAGGACTTCATCGTGGCCGGTGCCGCCCAGCTCAACCAGGAGCAGATCGACGCCTGAGCGCCTCAGGTGGTGTGCTCGGGCAGCGGCGCCGTCTCACGCGCCGGGCGGCGCGACGCCCCGGACGGTCGGTCGTCCGCGGGTGACGCCGCCGTCGCCCCGTGCGCGGGTCGGTCGCCGACCGTCGCCGATCCATCCTCCTCCGCGGCGCCCGGTCCGCGGGTCATTCGTCCTCCGCGGCTGACTCCCCATTCGTCGTGGTCCCCGGCACGGGGAGACCTCTGAGCGCGGGTCCCACGGCTGCGACCGCACGGTCGATGCCCACACCGGAACCGTCCCGGCGCCCATACTCCACGGGGAGCGATCGCGCGACGCCCGCCGCGGACACGGCCTTGCCCGGCCCGTGGCCGACCCACGCCAGGGTCAACCCGGTCTCACCCGCGAGTAGTCGCTGGGCCCGCACACCGGCGGTCGCGCGGCCCTTGGCGGGGAATTCCGAGAGCGGGGTGACCTTCACGGACGCCTCGCCCATCTCGGGCAGCTGACCGTCACTGCGGGCCTGGGTGACCACCACGGTGGACTCGCTCGGTGCCACCGCCCCGAAGAAGATCACGTGCTCGTCCGCCGCGAGTTTCATCCCGGCCACGCCACCGGCCGTTCGGCCCTGGGGGCGCACCGCGGATGCGGGGAAGTGCAGCAGCTTGGCGTCCGAGGAGACCAACACGAGTTCCGCGTCGACCGGCGCGGCACCCACACCCACCACCGAGTCCCCGTCCTTGAGCTTGATCGCGGGCCACTGGTCCAGGTTCAGCGGGTAGTCGGGGTTCACGCGTTTGACCACGCCGTCCGCGGTCCCAATCGCGAACACGGCATTGCTGGGCACGAGTCCCACTAGCGTCTCGTTCTTGTCCAGACCCAGGAAGTCCGCGGCGGGCACGCCGTCCGCGAGGCGGGGAACGCCGTCGAACTCCTGCAGCACGGGCACGTCCACGCACGAGACGCGCAGCATCCGGCCCGTGGACGTGATCGCGGCGATCTCCCCGCGCGCCGTCGAGGGCACCACGCTCGTCAGGGCGTCGTGCTTGAAGCGCCGCGAGCCGTCAGCGAGCGGGGTGCGCACGGCACTGCGGGCGATCCGCCCGGTCGTGGACAGGAACACCCAGCACGGGTCGTCGCTGATCTCGAGCGCCACGGACGGTGCCGCGTTCTTCTTCCCGCGCGCGTTCTCCGCGGTGACCGCGGGCAGGTCCTCGGCCTCGAGCAGCACGGTGCGCCGCTCGTCACCGAACTTCTCCGCGGTCTCGGTGAGCTCGTCCGCGACGACGCCGCGCAGCGCGGTCTCCGAGCCCAGGATTGCCTCGAGTTCGGCGATCTCCCGCTGCAGGGTGTCCCGCTCGGCCTCGAGCTCGATCCGGGAGAACTTGGTCAGCTGACGCAACCGCAGTTCCAGGATGTGCTCGGACTGCGCGCGGGAGAGGTCGAAGACCGCGATCAACCGGTCCCGGGCCTCGGCCGTCTCCTCGGAGGAACGGATGATCTGGATGACCTCGTCGATGTCGAGGATCGCGATCAGCAACCCCTCCACGAGGTGCAACCGGTTCTGCCGCTTGGCCAGGCGGAACGCGGTGCGCCGGCGCACCACACTGATCCGGTGGTCGCTGTAGACCCGCAACAGCTCGAGCAGCCCCATGGTGCGGGGCTGACCCTCCACGAGAGCCACGTTGTTGATCCCGAAGGACTCCTCGAGCGGTGTGTGCTTGTACAGCTGCGCGAGCACGGCCTGCGGGTTGAAACCGTTCTTGAGCTCGATGACCAGGCGCAGCCCGTTGGTGCGGTCGGTGAGGTCCACGACGTCCGAGATCCCGGCGAGCTTCTTGGCCTGGACCGCGTCCTTGATCTTCTCGGTGACCTTCTCGGGGCCCACCATGTACGGCAGCTCGGTCACCACGATGCCCTGCTTGCGGGGCGAGACCTGTTCCACGGAGACCGTGGCGCGCGTGCGGAACGAACCCCGCCCGGTGCGGTAGGCGTCCCGCACGCCCTCGAGGCCCACGATCCGACCGCCGGAGGGCAGGTCCGGACCGGGGATGAACCGCATGAGTTCCTCGAGCGTGGCCTCGGGGTTCAGGATGAGGTGCCGGGCCCCGGCCGCGACCTCGCGCATGTTGTGCGGTGCCATGTTCGTGGCCATGCCCACCGCAATCCCGGTGGCCCCGTTGACGAGCAGGTTGGGGTACGCGGCCGGCAGCACCGCGGGCTGCTGGAACTGGTTGTCGTAATTGGGCACGAAGTCCACGACGTCCTCGTCGAGGTCACCCGTGAGCGTGCGCGCGGCCGGGGCCATCCGGGCCTCCGTGTAGCGCGGGGCCGCCGGACCGTCGTCGAGCGACCCGAAGTTGCCGTGCCCGTCCACGAGTGGCACGCGCATCGCGAAGGACTGCGCCATGCGGACCATGGCGTCATAGATCGCGGCGTCACCGTGGGGGTGCAGCTTGCCCATGACCTCGCCCACCACGCGCGCACTCTTGACGTGGCCGCGGTCCGGGCGCAGGCCCATCTGGTCCATCATGAACAGGATCCGCCGCTGCACGGGCTTGAGACCGTCCCGGGCGTCCGGCAGCGCGCGGGAGTAGATCACGGAGTAGGAGTACTCCAGAAAGCTCGTCTCCATCTCCTGCGTGACGTCCACGTCCACGATGTGCTCGGTGAAGTCCTTGGGCAGTTCGTCCTGGGGAGAACGCGTGGCTGAGCGGCGACGAGCCATCGAGGGGCAACTCCTTGAAATCAGGGCGTGCTCCTGTGACCGGAGCATGCGGTTGGCTACTCTGAAGTCTATGGGTACCACCGACGACGCCGCGCCGCAGCAGACCTACCCCGAGTACTGGGAGGCGGACGTCATCCTGCGCGACGGCGCCACCGCGCACCTGCGCCCCATCAGCCCCAAGGACCAGGACCTGCTCCAGGAGTTCCACTCCGGGCAGTCCGAGGACAGCATCTACCTGCGGTTCTTCTCCTACAAACCGACCCTGTCCCAGCGGGAACTGGACCGCTTCTCCACGGTGGACCACCGGGACCGCGTGTGCTTCGTGCTGATCCTGGGGGAGCGGATGATCGGTGTGGGCCGCTACGACCGCACCACGCAGCGCTCGGCGGAGGTCGCATTCATGATCTCCGATCACCACCAGGGGCGGGGAATCGGGTCCATCCTGTTGGAGCACCTGGCCGCCGCCGCCCGCGAGAACGGGATCGACCGCTTCACCGCGGAGGTGCTGCCCGAGAACCGCAAGATGCTCCACGTCTTCGTGGAGGCCGGTTACGACGTCTCCCGTCAGTTCGAGGACGGCGTGGTGGTCGTGGACTTCGACATCGACCCCACCGAGAAGTCGCTCGCGGTGATGGCCGCGCGCGAGCACCGCGCGGAGGCCCGGTCCATCACGGACCTGCTGACACCGGCCACCGTGGCGGTCGTGGGGGCGTCCGCGAACCGGGACCACGCGGGGTTCCACGCGGTCGAGGGCATCCTCACGGGCGGGTACACGGGCACGCTCTACGGCGTAGGTCATTCCCCGTACGAGCGCGAAGGGCTGCACTTCGTCTCGTCCCTCGACGAGATCGAGGGCACCGTGGACCTCGCGGTGATCGCGGTGCCGCGCGAATCGGTGGAGGAGACCGTGACGCAGTGCGGCAGGGCGGGAGTGCGCGCCGTCGTCGTGATGACGGGCGGTTACGCCGAGGACGGTGCGGAGGGCGCGGCCGCCCAGCGCCGCCTGGTGCGGATCGCCCGCGCCGCGGGGATGCGCGTGGTGGGCCCAGCGAGCCTGGGTCTGTTCACGACCGATCCGGAGGTCTCGCTCAACGCGTCCGTTCTGCCCGAGTTGCCGCGCCGCGGAGGACTGGGACTGTTCTCCCAGTCCGGGGCGATCGGCACCATGCTCTACGGTGCCGCGCAGCGCCACGGCGTGGGGATGTCCAGCTACCTCTCGGCGGGGAACCGCGCGGACGTCTCCGGCAACGACCTCATGCAGTACTGGGAGGACGACCCCGCCACCACGGTGTGCGGTCTCTACCTGCAGTCGGTGGGCAACCCGCGCAAGTTCTCGCGCATTGCGCGCAGGCTCTCGCTGAGCAAGCCCGTGATCGTCGCGAAGTCCGAGGTCACCGGCCTGCGGCTCCCGCCGGGCCACACGGGCCGGGTCACCCAGGCCCCGACCGGCGCGCTCGACGCGATGTTTCGCCAGGCCGGGGTGATCCGTGCGACCACGGCCGAGCAGTTGCTCGACATCGCCGCGATCGCGGAGAGCCAGCCGCTGCCCGCCTCCCCGCGCGTGGCCGTGGTCTCGAACGCGCTCGCGCTCGCGCAGCTCGCCGAGGACACGGCCCTGCGCCTACGGCTCGACCCCGCCGTCGTGGACGGCACCGTGGACACCTCCAACGGGCCCGAGCGGGCGCACGAGGCCGTCCTGGACGCCGTGCGCGCTCAGCTCTCGTCGGATGCGGTCGACAGCGTCGTGCTCGTGCTCATGCCCGTGCGCGGCCTGGACACCGCGGCGCTCGCGAGCGACGTCGCCCGGGCCGCGCGCGACGCCGACCGAACGACCGTGGTCGTGTTCACGGGTCAGCACGGCCCCGAGGCCATGACCACGTCCGTGCACACCGCGGACGACGCCGCCCTGCCGTGCTTCGATTCGCCCGGCGCCGCCCTGAGCGCGCTCGCGAGCGTCGTGGACTACATGACATGGCGCTCGCAGGACCAGGGCGTGATGGTGTCGCCCGAGGAGTTCGATTCCGACGGCGTCGAGAAGTTCCTGGAACGGCTGCGCGAGAAGATCAGCGGGGACGCGCTCTACGAACTGGAGATCGCCGAGCGCAACGAGCTGCTGGGTCTCGCGGGGATCCGCGTGCTCGAGTCTGTGCGGTTCACGGACCCGGAGGCCGCGTACGCCGCCGCCGAACGGCTCGGCTACCCCGTGGCCCTGAAGTCCACGGACCCGTTCCTGCGCCACCGCCTGGACCTGGGTGGCGTGGTGCTCAACATCGCGAACGCGGACCAACTGGGTGCCGCGATCGAGACCATGAAGCGCACGCTCGCGGGCTGGAACGCGAGCGATTTCGAGGTGCAGTCCATGGCGCCCACGGGTCAGACCGTGGTGGTGCGCGCCGCGGAGGACCCACTCATCGGTCCCGTCCTGTCCTTCGGGATGGCCGGGGACGCCGTGCACCTGCTGGACGACTGGGCCCACCGCGTGCCCCCGCTGACCGACCGGGACATCACTCGCATGGTGCGCGCGCCCAAGGCCGCGCGGAAACTGTTCGGCTACCAGGGCGTCCCGCCCGTGGACACCACCGGATTGGAGCAGCTGATCAACCATGTGGCCTTTCTCAAGGACCGCTTCCCCGAAATCGCGTTCCTGGAACTGAACCCGGTCGTGCTCTCCGGATCCGTCGTCACGGTGCTCTCTGCCGCGGTCAAGATCGGGGACCCGGGACAACGCACGGACAGTGCCCGGCGCGCCATGCTGGGCTAGCACGGGACCGCGAACCGAGTGCGGGACACGATAGCCGGACGCTTCGAACTGCTGACACCCATCGCCGAGGGTGGCAGCGGGGCCGTGTGGCGAGCCCACGACCTGCGCCGGGGCAGGGAATGCGCGGCCAAGGTGTTGCGGCAGCGTGATTCGGCGGAGCTGTTGCGCTTCGTGCGGGAACAGTCCGTGGACCTCGAGCACCCGCACGTCGTGGCTCCGTACGGCTGGGCCGCGGAGGACGAACACGTGGCCATCGCCATGGAGCTCGTGTCCGGGGGCACCCTCGAGGCCGCGCTGCAGGACAACGGTCCCGTGGCGGACTGGCTCGCGGAGGAGCTGATGTGTCAGCTGCTCGAGGCACTGCGCTTCGTCCACGAGCACGGCTGGGTGCACCGGGACGTCAAGCCCGCCAACGTGCTGCTCGAACCCACGGGTTCGGGGACCCCCGTGGCCCGGCTCGCGGACTTCGGGATCGCCGTGCGCGTGACCGATGCGCGCCTCACGCACGCCGGCACCGTGGTGGGTACCCCCGGGTACCTGCCGACCGAGGCGTACGCCCCGGGGAATCCGTCTCGCACCATGGACCTCTATGCCGCCGGGGTCACGGCGGTGCGCATGGTCCTGCCCGAGGTGGATCTCAGTGGCGACCCCTTGCGCCCGGAGGACGTGGCCCGCCTCGGCTTGTTCGGGGGTTCCCCGCTGTTACGCGCGGGCGTGGCCGGACTGCTCAGCATCGTGCCCGCGGAGCGCACGCGCGCCGCCGACCAGCTGCTCGCGAGTCTCACGGCCACGGCGGCCGCCCGCCGGGACCGGCCCAGCGAGACGGTGGATGGCGAGCCGTTCGAGGTCTTCGACGTCCTCGAACCCACCACGGAGCGTGAGCTGTCCCCGGTGCTCGACGCCGCGCGGTTACCTCCCGGGGCGGGCGGCACCAGGGACGCGCCCATCGCGTGGCACGCGGTGCACCGGAAGGTGATCGCCGCGGGTGAGCACCGGCCCATGGCCGAGCGCGGCGGTGACCGGTTGCGCCCCTTCGCCCCCGTGACCGAGGTGACCGCTGCGCACGCGATCGGAACCGGTGCCGGGCAGGACACGACCGAGCGGCTGACCCCCGTGGAGGGCGCGCCCGCGATGCTCGAAGGGCACCCCGTGGGCACCTCGGGAGGGGCGAGCACCCCGGACCGGTCCGAGGAGATCACGATCGTGGATCCTGCGGGCTTCACGGGCGTGCACCCCACCGGTATCACTGCCGTGGGTGCCGCGACCGGCCTGGCTGCCAGAGGGCGGGAAGCGGACACGGGAGCCGGCGGCGTCGTGGACCCGGGTGGCACGGCGGACGAACGGGAGCCGCACGCTCGGCGAGCGGTCCGCTGGCCGTGGTGGGTCCTAGCGCTCACGCTCGCGCTCCTGGCCCTCGCCGCGGGGTACCTGTGGCTCGGCCCCGTGCTGGTGCAGTGGGGCGGTGATCCGTCACCGGCGCAGACACCGGCCCCCACCATCTCTCCCACGAGGGACCCGGAACCGGCGCCCACCACGGACGTGACCCCGATCTGTTCGAAGCTCGAGGACGGCACGGTCTCGTGCGTGGTGGCCCCGTGAGGCGCCGGGCGGTGAAGGGTCGCGCCGTGTGCCGAACCGCGGAGGGTCGCAATGTGCCCCGGGCGGCGCGGTGGAGGACAATGGCGCCATGACATACTCAGCACCCGATGGATCACGCCTGGTCCAGGACATCGAGAAGGCGGGTTTCTATCCGCAACTGGTCACGGACGTGGTCATGGACTCCCTGGACGGGCGGCGCCCGGTGTCCCACCTGGTGCAGTTGGAAACCCATTTCACCAACACGGAGTTGCACCGGCACATCACGGCCCTCGTGCTCGCGGAGGACGTCCTGCACATCACGCACGTGGACGACCAACAGTATGACGAGAACGGTTCGGACACCGTGGCTCGGGTCTCGTCCGAGACCGTGCCGATCTCCCAGATCCGCTCGGTCACGCTGAGTTACGCGTACCACCAGCCGCAGAACTACGTCCCGGGCACCGCGATCATGGAGCTGAACCTGGCCGTGAGCTGGACCGGGACCCAACAGCTCGAGCTGTATCCCGCGATGTGCGAGGACCCCGAGTGCCAGGCGGACCACGGTTACACGGGCACTGCCGCGAGCGAGGACGTGGTCATGCGCATCAGCTCCGAGGCGGACGGGCAGGAGGCCGTGGAGGGCGCTCGCGAGTTCGCGCGCACGCTGCGCCGGGCCAATGTGGCACCGCTGACGGATTCCGGTGCGCAGATCGCGCAGTCCCCGCCGCAGCACCCCACCGCGGCCCGTCCCGAACCGCCGGCACCGCGACCGCGGTTCGGTCACCGGTTCAACGGCCGCGATTCGGGGCGCAACGCGTGAATGTGGAGGATCCCGCTGCCCCGGAGCTGCCGCGTGCGCCGCGTTACGGTTCGCACAGCGTCGCGGAGGTCATGGGTTCCGCGGCCGCGGCCCTGGGCGTCCCCGGTTTCCGCAACGCCCTCAGCTTGCCGTCCGCCCAACGCTATGTGGTGGTGCTCGTGGACGGTCTCGGCTCGCGCTTGCTGAGGGAGACGGCGAGCTACGCGCCCACCCTGCGCGCGGCCCAGTCACTCGGTGAGCTCGATGCCGCGTTCCCCACGACCACGTCCGTCTCGCTCTCGTGCCTGGGCACCGGAGCCACACCGGGGCGTCACGGCATGCTCGGCTACGACGTCGTGGACCCCGCCTCCGACCGCGTGGTCAACATGCTCGGCAACTGGCCCTCGGACGTGGACCCGCTTGCCTGGCAACCCGAGCCCACGGTCCTGGAGCGCGCCGCGCAGCACGCGGACGCCGTGACGGTGAGCTCACCACGCTTCGAGTCCTCCGCCCTTACGAGGGCCGTGCTGCGTGGTGGCCGTTTCGTGGGCGCCCACGGTGTGTACGCCCGCACCGCGCGCACCCTCGAGCAACTGCGGGAGGGCAGGCGCGGGCTCGTGTACTTCTACTGGGACGAGCTGGACAAGACCGGTCACAAAGCGGGGTGGCGTTCGGACGACTGGTTACGCTCCCTCGAGGAACTTGATTCCGCGCTCAAGCGGCTCGTGACCAAATTGCCCGCCAACACCCGGGTGATCCTCACCGCGGACCATGGCATGGTGGATGTGGCCCCCGAGCACCGCGTGGACTACAGTGCGGTCCCCGAGCTCATGGCCGGGGTGCGGCTCACCGCGGGTGAGCCCCGGGCGGTGCAACTGCACACGGACGCGGACACCGATCCGGAAGAACTGGCAAGCCGTTGGAGCGCGCACTACGGGGACGTCGTGTGGGTGGCCACCAAGCAGCACCTTGCCGCGCACGGGTACTTCGGCCCCGAACCGGATCAAGGATTGCTCGAACGAGCAGGCGACGTGTGGGTGCTGGCCCGCGAGGACATCGCCCTGTACGACGTCTCCCGGCAGGGAACCCGGCCCCTGGCTATGGTGGGCCAGCACGGGTCGCTCACCGACCAGGAGAGGCTTGTCCCTTCCCTGGTGTGGTGATCGGCGCGGGCTTAGTCTCCTTCTGCGTGGGGTCCGGATCGGCGGTCGGCGCCGCCGGCCGCGTGGGCGCCGGTGGTTGGGGCGGCCGAGGTGCGCGGGTCGGTTCCGGTGCCTGGCTCTTCGTGGGCTCGGGCGTAGCCGTGGACGGAACGGGCCGAGGGGTGCTCGTGGGCGCCGGGGGTACCGGCGCGACGGGCGGTGCGGGAGCGACCGGGGGTGCGGGAACCACGGGGGGCGGAACGGGCACGTAGTACTGCTCCGCGGGCCTCGAGGGCGGGACCAACGGCGTGATCTGCGGCGACGGCGTCGGAGATACGCTCGGGGTGGCGCTCGGCGTGGGGGAGGGGGTCACGGTGGGGGACTCGGTCGCGAAGTTCGCGGGGTCGTCGTCGGACGAACCCGACAAACCGGTGAAGGCCACGGCCCCCACACCCACCAGGACGAGCAGGGCCGCACCAACGAGCGTGACGGGGGCCATGTATCGCCGGACACCCGAGCGGGCCGGAGTCGCGGTGCCTTCGGGGGATTGAGTGTCCTCACCGAATAAATCGTCCTGGATGGAGTTGCCCATGCAAAAATTCCCTCGAGATCGCCCGTGCGTGTCCACGACCGGACCGTGTTCTCCCCGGGCCCGGTGCGTTCACGTGACTTTACCGCGTGCCGGCTTCCCCGCGCACAACCGCTCGTGAGAGCGCAGCGCCGACGTCAGGACCGGTTCGCCCCGAAGACGATGTCGTCCCAGCTCGGCACGGAAGACCGCTTGGCCTTGGGGGTGCGACCCCGCGGGCCCGGGGCGGGACGGTCGCTCGATCCCGATTCGTCTGTGGTGTCCGCATCGCCGGAACGGGCCGGTTCGTCGGTGTCCTGCGCAGCGGGCTCGTCGTCGTCCGCCACGTCCGTGGCCGTGCCGGAGGCGTCGACGGCGAACGCGCTATCCGACGTGGTGTCGCGCGCTTCGGTCTCCGTGGCCGCCTGTTCGTCCTCACCGGAGTTCTCCGACCCGGAGTCCTCAGGCGCGGGATCCTCGGACGTGCAATCCGCAGGTTGGTGGCCCGTGACGGCGGAGGGGACGTTCTCGTTCCGGGAGGCTGCGGGGGAGTCGTCGTACGAGCCCTTCCCGAACGGCACGGCGGGGGCAGCTGCGTTCCGGGAGGGGGTGGCGTCGTCGTGTTCGAGAGGGGTCGAATCGTCGACGATCTCGATCCCGTCGTCCTGGGCGAGTGCCTGGGCCTCGGCGACCTGTGAGGCGGCCGGCTGGATGGGCCGGTCGAACACCGTGGATTCCTCCGGGGCGTCGATGGGGCGCGGGCGCTGGTCCACCTGACCCATGCCGCGGCCGAGGATCTCCGCGAGCCGGTCGTCGCCCGCCTCGTCCGAGCCGATCCGCCGTCCGCGGCGCGACTGCAGGACGTCGAGCAGGTCGTCCGCCTGGCTCGCCTCGTGCTGCAACTGCCGCAATGTCGCGGTGGGTGCGGGGGGCAGCGCGTGGGCGGCCGCGCCGAGCGGGCCGGTCTCCTGGTGCTCCTGACCCAGCGCGCGCGCCCAGTCGTTCTCCGGACGCACGGTCCGGTTCGCGGGGTTGTAACTCCACTGCGCGGGACCCGGGATGTCCGGGGCGTCCTGCGAGGCGTCCTCCGCGGAGAAGCTCAGCTGCACGGTCCACAACTGGTCCTCGCGCAACCACGCGTCCCAGTCGAAGGACGAGCGGTCCACCCCGAGCTCGGCGGCACGCTCGTCCACGGTCTCGCGCAGGGTGCGGGGCTCGCCCTCGAACACGGAGCGGTAACCCTCGTGGGAGGGGTTGGTTCCGGAGACCGTGACCCGGCACGCCTCGGCGACCACGTGGGAGCGTTCGGCCAGGATGGGCCATTCGTACCGCTTGACGCGTTCGGCCTCCCACCCGGACTCGGCCACGACGTCCTCGACGCTCGCGCCGGCGCGGAAGCGGGCCTGGATGTCACGCGGACCGAAGGACCCTCCGCCGCGTCCATGAGAGGGGCGCTTGCGGCGCGCGTGCTGGATCGTCTGACGCAATTGCTGGTCGATCTTCAGCCGGTACCGGGTCGAATCGGGGGTCTCCACGATGAGGTGCTCACCGTCGTCGTGCACTCCTACCAGGCGCAACTGCTCCATGCTGTCCTTCCCTCGCCGTTGGGGGCACCACGCGATCCGGGGTGCGCTCGGCGCGCTCGTAGCGTCAGTGTAGTGGCACGCCCGGGCGCCGTTCGGGACCGGGGGGACGGCCACCCGCACGGGCACCGCGTGTGTCATCCGGACGAGCGGATCCACCGCCCGAGGTGGAAATCTTGCTCTGCGAGAAAACCTCGGCGTCGCCACTGGCTTTTTCCGCGTCCATGGTGAACAATCCACGCGACACGGCCCGGGGGTAGAGCCCTCGGGAGGTGTTTTTCGCAGGGATTTTCGTGAAGACCGGTTGGAGCGGATAGACACATGGCCACAGACTACGACGCACCGCGTAAGCAGGACGAAGACCTCAAGGAAGACTCCATCGAGGAGCTCCAGTCCCGGCGGTCGGACCAACAGTCCGGGAGCGTTGACGAGGACGAGGCCACCGCGGCGGAGAGCTTCGAACTCCCCGGCGCGGACCTCTCCAACGAGGAACTGTCCGTCGTGGTGCTCCCGGCCCAGGACGACGAGTTCACGTGTGGCTCGTGCTTCCTGGTGCGCCACCGTTCGCAGCTCGCCGAGGAGCGCGATGGCGTGAAGTACTGCCACGAGTGCCTGGGCTGAGCCCCGGGTCCACGACCGCATGACGACGGGCGCTCACCCTCGGGTGAGCGCCCGTCGTCTTTCTGCTCGTCCGTGATCGTGCTCGTTAGGCCCGGTTGCCCGCCGAGCGGGAGCCCGCATTGATCGCCTCGGCCAACCGCTCGGGGTGGCGGGTCGCGGTGAGCCAGTACGGGGTGGGGTCCACCGGGTCCACGATCTCGATCCGGCACAGGTCCGGCATCGACACACGGAAGTTCATGAAGGCGCGCCCGTCCAGGTCGGGTCCGCGCGCAGCACGCGCCTCGGCGCCGACCAGCGGACGAGCATCGCCCACGTACTGCCGTTCGATGTACGCCCGGCCCACGCGCAGGTCCTGGTCGGTGACCACGATGCTCGGCGCCCCCAGGTGCAGCACGAGCCCGATCACGACCATCAGCACCACGGCCACGATCACGCCCACGGCGATGCTGATGGGTGCCACGGCCACGAATCCGGCCGCGCCCACGAAGACCACGATGAGCCACACCCACCACGCGACGATCAGCTTCTCCTCGTACTGCACGTCCGCTCGGACGTTCTCCTGGGCCTGGGACGGGTGCTCTGCGGGTGAGGACGCCGCGGCCGCCCCGAAATCTGGGTGGGAACTCATGCCCCCACCTTGACACATTCCCCCTGGACGCCGCCCGCGTCCGCGCCGTCAGGCCCGCGCGTTACAGTGGGGCATTGTGACCGAAATGAGCGAGTCGGCCGCGGTGACCGTGGCCCTGCACCTGTTGGACCCGGACCTGCCCGCCCCCGCCTATGCACGTCCCGGTGACGCCGGAGCGGACCTGCGCGCCCGCCACGACGTCGAACTCGGCCCGGGCCGGCGCGCGCTCGTGGACACAGGGGTGGCGCTCGCGATCCCCGCGGGGTACGTGGGTCTCGTGCACCCGCGCTCCGGGCTCGCGGCCAAGCATGGGCTGACCGTGGTCAATGCACCGGGCACCGTGGACAGCGGCTACCGTGGCGAACTCAAGGTGTGCCTGCTCAACACGGATCCGCATGAGAGCTACACGGTGCGCCGCGGTGAGCGGATCGCCCAGCTCGTGATCCAGGAAGTGGTCACCGCCCGCTTCGAGCTCACCACCGAACTCCCCGACAGCGAGCGCGGTGCGAGCGGATTCGGGTCCACGGGGGCCCACTGATCGCCGGCCCTCGCCCCCGCAGATTCCCCACCCACTCTTGGAGCAACTGATGTTCGGACGTAAGAAGCGCAACCGCGAGGCCTCGGAGCAGACACCGACCGAGTCCACGACCGCGTCGGCTGCCACCGAGGCCGCCCCGGACCAGGACGCGCCGGATCCTCGCGCCAACGGCCCGTGGGACGAGAGCGAGATGCCGGGTGAGCGCGCCGAGTACCTGGATCTCGGGGCTCTGCTGCTGAAGCCGGTCGCGCGCGTGGACGTGCGCGTCGAGCTGGATCCGCGGGACCGGGTGCCGCGGGCCGTGAACATGGACTTCGGGGGCGGTTCCGTCCAGGTGCAGGTCTTCACGGCCCCCAAGTCCTCCGGGCTGTGGGACGAGGTGCGCGCCGAGCTCGTGGCCGGGTTGCGGCGGGACGGGGGCAACCCCACGGTCTCCGACGGTCCCCTGGGCATGCAGGTCAACGCGCAGTTCGCGGGCGTCACGCCCTCCGGCGAGAACGGGTTCCGGCTCGCACGCTTCGTGGGCATCGACGGTCCGCGCTGGTTCCTGCGCTGCGTCTACACAGGCGACGCCGCGCTGCCCGGGCCCACTGCGGAGGTGCTCGATGACGCCGTGCGCGGGCTCGTCGTCGTCCGCGGCCAGGACCCGCACCCGCCGCGCGACCTGCTCGCGCTCACGGTCCCCGAGGACGCCGAGGTGCACCCCGCGGGCGCGCCGACCGGTGCGGATGAGGACGCGGGTCGGACCCCGGCGGAGCCAGGCGCCGCGGTGCAGGAGCCGCGGCGCGGCCCCGAGATTACCGAGATCGGCTGACCCGGGTGGTCAACAACCCGCTCACGGGCGCGATCGACGTCGTCGCCGAACCCGAGGCCCACGCGGAGGACCTGACCCCGGGGCATAGGGCGCGGCAGCGGCGCCGTGCGGTCGTGGAGGGCGTGGTCGTGGAGGTCACGATCGCGCCCGTGACCGCGCCGCCGTACTACCGGGCGCTGCTGCGCGTGACGAACCCAGCGGCGCAGCCGTGCACGCTCGAACTGTTGTGGCACGGTCAGCACGTGGTCCCGGGCGTCACCGCCGGCACCAAGCTGCGCTGCCTCGCCGTGGTGTGCTTCCCGGACGGGGTGGCCACCATGTACAATCCGCGCTACGAGATCATCACCCCCAAGAAGGCCGTGCGATGACGTCCCCGCCGGACCCGACGGAACCCGCACCGCAGAGCGCGGGCGACCGCATGGGCCGCGCCGCCGAGGATTTCGCCCGGCGCTCGGGCCTGCGCCGGGACGCCAACGGCCAACTGGACGTGCTCAGCGCCGTGGGCGGCTGGCGCGGCGTGATCGAATCCATCCTCCCGGGACTCGTGTACCTCGCGTGTGTGGTGCTCACGGGGGAGTTGGTCCCGGCGTTGTTGGCGTCACTGGGCACGGCCGCCGTGTTCACCGTGCTCCGGCTGGCGCAGCGCCAGGCCGTGACCCAGGCGATCGCCGGGCTCATGGGCGTGGGAGTGTGCACGCTGTTCGCCCGCGCGGGCGGGCAGGCGCTGGACTACTACGTGCCCGGGTTCATCACGAACGTCGTGGCGCTGGTCCTGTTGAGCATCTCGGCGGCTGTTGGGTGGCCGCTGCTGGGCGTCGTCTTCGGCTACGTGCGCGGTGAATCCGTGGACTGGCGCCGCGACCCGCTGCGGCGCGTGGCCTATCAGCGGGTCAACGGTCTGCTCATCGCGATGTTCGCGACCCGGTTGCTCGTGCAGGTCCCGCTGTACGTCGCGGAGAACGTCACGGCGCTCGGGATCGCGCGCTTGGTCATGGGGGCCCCGCTGTACGCCGCTGTGCTGTGGGTGGCATGGCTGTGGAGCCGCCCTCGCCGCGAGCAGCCTGCAGGTTGACGTCCCGGGCCGTGGTGAACATGGCTCGCAACTGGTCCTCACCCCCCGCCGTGGTGATGAAGAACAGCTCGTCCCCGCTCTCCAGGACGTCGTCGCCGGACGGTGCGATCGGCACGCCGTCGCGCAGGATCGCCACGAGCGCCACGTCCTGGGGCCACGGCACCTGGGTCACGGTGCTCGCGACTACGGGGTGCTCCCTGGGCACCGTGTAGGCGGACAGCGTGGCCGAACCGGTCTGGAAACTGAGCAGGCGCACGACGTCGCCCACTTCCACGGCCTCCTCCACGAGCGCCGTCATCAACCGCGGGGTGGACACGGCCACGTCCACGCCCCACGCGTCGTCGAAGAGCCACTCGTTCTTGGGGTTGTTCACGCGCCCCACCGTGCGGGGCACCCCGAACTCACTGCGCGCGAGCAGCGAGACGACCAGGTTGGCCTTGTCGTCACCGGTCGCGGCCACGACCACGTCCGCCTCCTCCGCGCGGGCCCGCTGCAGGACGTCGAGATCGCACGCGTCCCCCACGACCCACTGCGCACCACGCAGGTTGGAGCGTCCGATCACCTCCGCGGTGGCGTCCACCACGACCACGTCGTGGCCGTGCGACAACAGTTCCCGGGCGATCGAGGATCCCACGGACCCTCCGCCCACGATCACCACGTGCATCAGTCACGCCCCCGCGTCCCTGGGGTCGCGGCGAGCGCCACGGCCTCCATGACCTCGTCCGACGGCGGCCGGGACAGTACCCGGGCCACGCGTTCCACGTCCTCCACGCGCATCATGGCGTGCACGATGTCCCCCTGCTGGTAGCTCGTGTCGCTCGCGGGCAGGATGCCCTCCCCGAACCGGGTCACGAACGCGATCCGCACGCCGGCGGCCTCCTCGATCCGGTCCAGGTGCAGTCCGGACCACGCGTCGTCCAGGGGTAGTTCCCCGAGCTGCAGGCGGCCCGAGGCCTCCCGGAAGTCACCCGTGATGGCGTGTTCGGGCAGGATGCGGCGCAGCACCTGGTCCGCGCTCCAGCGCACGGACGCGACCGTGGGGATGCCCATGCGCTGGTAGAACTCCGCGCGGGTGGGGTCGTAGATCCGGGCGACCACGTGCTTGACCTTGAAGGTCTCCCGCGCCACGCGCGCGGCGATGATGTTGGAGTTGTCCCCGGAGGAGACCGCGGCGAACGCGTAGGCGTCCGCGATCCCCGCGCGTTGCAGCACCTCGCGGTCGAAACCGTGGCCCGTGACCTTCTTGCCGCTGAACGAGGGCCGCAGTTTGCGGAACGCCCGGTCGTCCTGGTCGATCACGGCCACCGTGTGCCCTGAGTCCTCGAGGGCGTGCGCAAGGGTGATCCCCACCCGGCCCACGCCCATGATCACGAAATGCGCCATGAGCCACAGCATAGGGCCCGCGGCACGGGACAAGGCCCGGCCGAGGGACTAGCGTGTTCCCACGTGTATGTGTCCCAAATGCTGCGCCGCGCGCTCGTGGGCAAACCGATCCACAACGAGCGCGCCGCGGGCACGGTGCTCTCCAAGGGCACCGCCCTGCCGGTGTTCGCGTCCGACGCCCTGTCCTCGGTCGCGTACGCCCCGGACGAGATCGTCCTGACCCTCGCCCTCGCGGGTTCCGCGGCGATCCTGCTGTCCCCGTGGGTGGGCCTCGCGGTCCTCGCCGTGCTCGCCGTGATCATCACCGCGTACCGGCAGAACGTGCGGGCGTACCCCTCGGGCGGGGCGGACTTCGAGATCGCGTCCAAGAACCTCGGCCGGCCCGCCGGTGCCGCGGTGGGTGCGGCCCTGCTCGTGGACTACACACTCGTCGTGGCGGTGTCCATGGCCGCCGCCGCGCAGTACCTCGCCGCGGCCGTCCCGTGGCTCGTTGGCCACCAGACGGTCGTGGCCGTAGCGGGGATCGCGCTCGTGGGACTGCTCAATTTGCGCGGACTCAAGTTCATGGGTCGCGCGTCCTCGGTGCCCACGTACGCGTTCGTGGCGGTCGTGCTGCTCCTCGTGCTCGTGGGCTTCGTCCAGGACGTCACGGGAACGCTGCAGCGCGCGCCGTCGGCGGACTACGACGTCGTCCCGGCCGCGGGCATGGACGGCGGGCTCATGGGCCTGGCCGGGGCCATGCTCGTGCTGCGCGCGTTCTCCTCGGGTGCCGTGGCCGTGACCGGTGTGGAGACCATCACGCACTCCGTGCCGTTCTTCCGCAAGCCCAAGGCCCTCAACGCGGCGCGCACGCTCGCGGTGCTCGGGGGGCTGTCCGCGGTGTTGCTGCTCGGCGTGCTCTACCTGACCCGGCGCACGGGCGCGGTGGTCGTGATGGACCCCGCGCGGCAATTGCTGATCGACGGCCGCGCACCGGAGCCCGACTTCTACCAGGTGCCCATCCTGGGCCAGATCGCGCAGGCCGTGACGGGGGCGGACTCCGTGTGGTTCGTGATCCTCGTGCTCGTGACCGTGGGCGTGCTGTTCATGGCCGCGAACACCGCGTACTCGGGCTTCCCCGTGCTGGCCTCGCGTCTCGCCTCCGCCGCGCTGCTGCCCCGGCAGTTGCAGAGCCGGGGGGACCGCTTCGCGTTCACCAATGGGATCATCCTGCTGTCCGTGGTCGCGGCGGTGTTCACGATCGTGTTCGGCGCGAGCGTCAACGGGCTCATCCAGCTCTACGTGGTGGGGGCGTTCTTCGCGTTCACGCTGACCCAGGCGGGGATGGTGCGGCACTGGGCCAGGGTGCGCCGCACGAGTACGTCGCAGAGCCCGCACCGCCGGATCGCCGGACGCTGGGCCGTGGCGGTGATCGCCCTGATCGCGTGCGCGGCGGTGTTCGTGGTGGTCCTCGTGACCAAGTTCGCCCAGGGTGCGTGGCTCACGATCGTCGCGATCGCCCTGATCACCGTGTTGATGCGCGCCATCGGGCACCACTACCGCTCGGTGGACACCGAACTCGAGGTGCACCAGGACTCGGGGGTGCGGGCCCTGCCCTCCCGGGTGCACTCGATCATCGTGGTGACCTCGGTGCGCAAACCCGTGGTGCGCGCCCTGACCTACGCGCGGGCCTCCCGCCCCTCGAGCCTCGAGGCCGTGGTGGTGGACACGGACCGCGCACGCACCGAACAGATCGTGCGACAGTGGGAGGCCCTGGAGATCCCCGTGCCGGTCACGGTCCTCGCATCCCCCTACCGCGATAGCGTGGGACCCGTGATCGCCCACATCCGCGGCATCCGCCGCAAGTCCCCCCGGGACCTCGTGATCGTGTACCTGCCCGAGTACGTGGTGGGCCGCGGGTGGGAGCGCTTCCTGCACAACCAGGCCATCCGCCCGCTGCGGGCGCGGCTGCACTACGAACGCGGAGTCATGATCGCCTCCGTGCCCTGGCACCTCGAATCGGTGCGCGAACTACGACTCACGGAGAACAACGAATGACCGATGCCCCCGATCACCTCGAGCTGCGCCTGGGCGCCGTGGCCCACGGCGGCCACGTGGTGGCCCGCACGGACGAGGGGCGCGTGGTCTTCGTGCGCCACGGGCTGCCGGGGGAGCTGGTCCGGGTGCGGCTCACCGACCGGGACCCCGCGGCGTCGTTCTGGCGCGCTGACGTCACGGACGTGCTCGAACCCGCCCCCGGGCGCCGGGAGGCCCACCCGTGGCAGCAGGCGGACGCGCTCGTCGCGGCGCGCGCGGACCGGTCACCGCTCGGCGGGGCCGAGTTCGGGCACGCGGACCTGGCGACCCAGCGCGAGCTCAAACGCCACGTGATCGCCGAGCAACTGGGCCACCTGGCCGGCCACGACTGGGACGGCGAGGTGCAGCCCGTCGCGGGGGAGAGCCCCGACGGCACCGGGTGGCGCACCCGGTTGCACCTGGACGTGGCCCCGGACGGGACACCCGGGATGTACCCCCACCGCAGCACCGAGCTCGGTCCCGTCGCCGACATGCCCCTGGCCACGGACGCGATCCGCGCCCTGGCCCCGTGGTCGCCGGCCTACCCCGGTGCGGCCCGCGTGGACGTCGCGGCACCCGCGAGTGGCGGGACACCGCTCGTGCACGTGGGCCTGCGCCCCGACGCGACGTCCGAGCAGGTCGAGGCACTACGGCAACGTCTGGGCGCGTGGGCGCACGACCACGGGGCGAGCGTCACCGCGCGCTCGCCGCACGAGCGGGACACCCAGCTGTGGGCGGGCACCGACCATGTCCAGGAGACCCTCGAGTTGCCCGGCGCTACCGATCCTGAGCCGCTGCGCTGGCGCGTGAGCCCCACAGGTTTCTGGCAGATCCACCGCGGCGCCCCGCAGACCCTCGCCGGGGCCGTGCTCCGGGGTGCCGGTCTGCGCCCCGGGGACTCCGTGTGGGACCTCTACAGCGGCGCGGGCCTGTTCACCGCCGTGGCCGCCCGTGAGGTGGGCCCCACGGGCTCGGTCTTCGCGGTCGAGGGTTCGCCCGTGACCTCCGCCGACGCCGCTCACAACCTCGCCCACGCCCCGCACGTCACGAGCGTGCGCGGGGACGTGGCGCGCGTGCTCACCGGGCCGGGCGGCCGGAGTGGGCATCGCGGCCGGGGTGCGGCGGCGTCGTCGTCCCGACGGGGTCGCGCGACGACGCCGCGGCCCCCGCGCCCGGACGTCGTCGTGCTGGACCCGCCGCGCGCGGGAGCCGCCAAGGAGGTGCTCGCCGCGGTGGACCGGGCCGCGCCGCGCACGATCGTGTACGTCGCGTGTGATCCCGCCGCGCTCGGCCGGGACCTGGGGCGGTTGCGGCGCCGGGGCTGGCGGATCGACGGCGTCGAGGCGTTCGACCTGTACCCGAACACGCACCACGTGGAAGCCGTCGCTGTGCTCAACTGCGAGGGCTGAACCGGGCAGCCGAACGACGGCCCACGTCATCGTGACGCGGACGCCCGGGGATCCCCGGAGTGACGGAGCGCACGGGCTACACTGACAGGGACTGTTCCACGCGCGGGGGACACCTGTGGTGTGCCGCGCGCGCCGAACGCAACCGACGGTGGCGAGAGGAGTTCCACACCATGACTGTGGACAGCTTTGGAGCCAAGGGCGTTCTCAACGTCAAGGGCACCGACTACGAAATTTTCCGACTGGACGCCGTGGAGGGAGCACAGAAGCTCCCCTACAGCTTGAAGGTCCTGCTCGAGAACCTGTTGCGCACCGAGGACGGTGCCAACGTGACGAGCAAGCACATCGAAGCCCTGGGCAACTGGGACCCCGAGGCCCAGCCCGACACGGAGATCCAGTTCACCCCTGGTCGCGTGATCATGCAGGACTTCACCGGCGTTCCCTGCATCGTGGACCTGGCCACCATGCGTGAGGCCGTGGCCGACCTCGGCGGCGACCCCTCCCGCGTGAACCCGCTCGCCCCGGCCGAGCTGGTCATCGACCACTCCGTGCAGATCGACGCGTTCGGTTCCGCGGACGCGATCGAGCGCAACATGGACATCGAGTACCAGCGCAACGGCGAGCGCTACCAGTTCCTGCGCTGGGGCCAGACCGCGTTCGATGACTTCAAGGTGGTCCCGCCCGGGATGGGCATCGTCCACCAGGTCAACATCGAGAACCTGGCCCGCGTGGTCATGACCCGCGAGGTTGACGGCACGCTGCGCGCCTACCCGGACACCTGTGTGGGCACCGACTCCCACACCACCATGGAGAACGGCATCGGCGTGCTCGGTTGGGGTGTGGGCGGCATCGAGGCCGAGGCCGCGATGCTCGGTCAGCCCATCTCCATGCTGATCCCGCGCGTGGTGGGCTTCAAGCTCACCGGCGAGATCCCCTCCGGCGCGACCGCCACGGACGTGGTGCTGACCATCACGGAGATGCTGCGTGAGCACGGTGTCGTGGGTAAGTTCGTGGAGTTCTACGGTGAGGGCGTGGCAGCGGTGCCGCTAGCCAACCGCGCCACGATCGGCAACATGTCCCCGGAGTTCGGTTCCACCGCGGCGATCTTCCCGATCGACCAGGTGACCCTGGACTACCTGACGCTCACGGGCCGCTCCGAGGAGCAGATCGCCCTGATCGAGGCGTACACCAAGGAACAGGGCATGTGGCACGACCCCGAGCACGAGGTCGCCTACTCCGAGTACCTCGAGTTGGACCTATCCACCGTGGTCCCCTCGATCTCCGGGCCCAAGCGTCCCCAGGACCGCATCGAGCTGACCCGCTCCAAGGAACAGTTCCGCGACGACCTCGTGAACTACGTGGCCGAGGACAAGTCCGTGGAGGTGGACCCGGACGTCGTCGAGTCCTTCCCGGCCTCCGACGCCCCCTCCCACAACGCGACCGACGAGCAGGACCCCCAGGACGCGCCGCGCGAGAGCTCCGCGGACGACATGAAGGAGCGCCCCGAGCACCGAGTGGAGGTCTCCATGGAGGACGGCCGTCACTTCGAGCTGGACCACGGTGCCGTGTCGATCGCCTCGATCACGTCCTGCACCAACACGTCCAACCCCTCGGTGATGATGGCCGCGGCCGTGCTCGCGCGCAACGCCACGGAGAAGGGCCTCAAGGCCAAGCCGTGGGTCAAGACCTCGATCGCCCCGGGTTCGCGCGTGGTCACCGAGTACTACGAGAAGTCCGGTCTGGTCCCGGCGCTCGAGGAGCTCGGCTTCTACATCGTGGGTTACGGCTGCACCACGTGCATCGGCAACTCCGGTCCTCTGGAGCCCGAGATCTCCCAGGCCGTGCAGGAAAACGACCTCGCCGTGACCTCGGTGCTCTCCGGTAACCGCAACTTCGAGGGCCGAATCAACCCGGACGTGAAGATGAACTACCTCGCGTCCCCGCCGCTGGTCATCGCGTACGCGCTGGCCGGAACCATGGACTTTGACTTCGAGAACGAGCCTTTGGGCCAGGACTCGAACGGTCAGGACGTGTTCCTCAAGGACATCTGGCCGGACCCCACCGAGGTCCAGAAGATCATCGATGCCTCGATCGACACCGATATGTTCGACCGCGAGTACGGCACCATCTTCGACGGTGACGAGCGTTGGCAGAACCTGGACACCCCCACGGGTGACGTGTTCGAGTGGGACCCCGAGTCCACCTACGTGCGCAAGCCACCGTACTTCGAGGGCATGACCATGGAGACCACTCCGGTGGAGGACATCGAGGGTGCGCGCGTGCTGCTCAAGCTGGGCGATTCCGTGACCACGGACCACATCTCCCCGGCCGGTTCGTTCAAGAGCGACACGCCCGCGGGCAAGTACCTCACGGAGCACGGCGTGCAGCGCAAGGACTTCAACTCCTACGGTTCCCGCCGTGGTAACCACGAGGTCATGATCCGCGGTACGTTCGCGAACATCCGCATCAAGAACCAGTTGCTCGACGGCGTGGAGGGCGGTTTCACCCGCGACTTCACTCAGGAGGGTGGCCCGCAGGCCGCCGTGTACGACGCCGCGATGAACTACCAGGAGGCCGGTGTTCCCCTGGTGGTGCTGGGCGGCAAGGAGTACGGCTCCGGTTCCTCGCGTGACTGGGCGGCCAAGGGCACGTCCCTGCTGGGTGTGCGCGCGGTCATCGCGCAGTCCTACGAGCGCATCCACCGTTCCAACCTGATCGGCATGGGCGTGCTGCCCCTGCAGTTCCCCGAGGGCGAGTCCGCGGACTCCCTGGGGTTGGACGGCACCGAGACGTTCTCGATCGAAGGGGTCACCGCGCTCAACGACGGCCAGACCCCCAAGACCCTGAAGGTCACGGCCACCAAGGAAGACGGTTCCACCGTGGAGTTCGACGCCGTGCTGCGCATCGACACCCCGGGTGAGGCCGACTACTACCGTAACGGCGGCATCCTGCAGTACGTGCTGCGTCAGATCGCCAAGTAATAGATCCTCGGATCGTACCGTCGGCCGGTGATCCCCGCTCGGGGGTCACCGGCCGACGGCGTTGCGGGCGCCGTTCGCCGTGGCCCAGGCCATGCGACGGGACGGGGCCCCGGCCAGGGCGAGTAAGATCGGACGGAGCATTCGGGCGCATCATGATCCCCCCGCCGGACGAGCACCCGTCCGGTGCGGGCCCGAAGAGGACGAGACATCCACGGAGAGTAGGCTATGACGCTTCTGGAGACCATCGAGGGACCCGAAGACCTACGGGGGCTGGACGCCGCGGCCATGGAGCAGTTGGCCGCCGAGATCCGTTCCTTCCTGATCACCCACGTCTCCGCGACCGGGGGTCACCTGGGGCCGAACCTGGGTGTCGTGGAGCTCACCCTCGCGGTGCACCGCGTGTTCGACTCGCCCCAGGACTCAATCGTCTTCGACACCGGGCACCAGTCCTACGTGCACAAGCTCGTCACGGGTCGCCAGGACTTCGACACCCTGCGCCAGGAGGGTGGCCTCGCGGGCTACCCGTCCCGCGCGGAGTCCGAACACGACATCGTGGAGTCCTCCCACGCGTCGTCGTCCCTGTCCTGGGCGGACGGGATCTCGCGCGGTTACGCGCTCACGGGCCAGGACGACCGGCACACCATCGCGGTGATCGGGGACGGCGCCCTGACCGGTGGCATGGCGTGGGAGGCCGTGAACAACATCGCCTCGGACCGGGACCGCAAAGTCGTGATCGTGGTCAACGACAACGGCCGCTCCTACGCGCCCACCGTGGGCGGGTTCGCGAACCACCTGCGCGAGCTGCAGGCCAGCGTGCAGCAGGGCGTGGACGCCGTGCGCACGGACCGCCGCTACGAGCAGACCCTCGCGAAGGCTAAGCGCCTGCTGACGTCCTCGGGCCACCTGGGCCAGGCCGTGTACCGCGGTCTGCACGGGATGAAGCAGGGCATCAAGGACGTGGTGGTCCAGCAGGGGATCTTCGAGGACCTCGGCATGAAGTACGTGGGTCCGGTGGACGGCCATGACCTCGCCGCGATGGAACAAGCACTCACGAATGCCCGCAACTTCGGTGGCCCGGTCATCGTCCACGCCATCACCGAGAAGGGCCACGGCTACTTGCCCGCCCGCCTGGACGCGAACGACCAATTCCACTCCGTGCCCGTGATCGACCCCACCACGGGCAAACCCACGAGCACCGCCTCGACCCGCTCGTGGACGCACGTCTTCCGCGACGAGATCGCCGCGATCGCGGATGAGCGTGAGGACATCGTGGGCATCACCGGCGCCATGTTGATCCCCATGGGACTGCAGAAGATGCAGACGGCACACCCGCAGCGCGTCGTGGACGTGGGGATCGCCGAACAGCACGCGCTGACCATGGCCGCGGGCATGGCGTTCAGCGGGCTGCACCCGGTCGTGGGCCTGTACGCGACGTTCCTCAACCGCGGCTTCGACCAGCTGCTCATGGACGTGGCCCTGCATCACGCGGGCGTCACGGTCGTCCTGGACCGCGCGGGCGTCACCGGCCCGGACGGGCCGAGCCACCACGGGATGTGGGACCTCGCACTGTTGCAGATCGTGCCGGGGCTGCACCTCGCGGCCCCGCGGGACGAGGCCACCATGGTCGAGGAGCTGCGCGAGGCGGTTGCCGTCTCCGACGCACCCACCGTGGTGCGCTACCCCAAGGGCGCGGTGGGTGCGCCGCTGCCCGCCCTCGCGCGACTGAGCGGCGGGGTGGACGTCCTCGCCCGCAACGGCGAGGCCTCCGGCAAGGGCGTGGATCACCGCGACGTGCTGATCGTAGGCGTGGGCGCCATGTGCGTCACCGCGCTGGACGTCTCCGAACGCCTCGCCGCCCACGGTGTCTCCTCCACCGTGGTGGACCCCCGCTGGGTGCTGCCCGTGCCGCAGGCGGTCGTGGAGCAGGCAGCGACGCACCGGATCGTGGTGGTGATCGAGGACGGTGTGCGCGCCGGGGGCATCGGTTCGCTCATCCGCCAGGAGATGCGCGCCCAGGGCGTGGACACCGCGCTGAACGAGGTGGGGTTGCCCACCGAGTTCCTCGAGCACGCGAGCCGCGAGCAGATCCTGCAGCACACGGGGTTGACCGCCCAGCGCATCGCCCAGGACACGCTCGCGTCCGTCCTGGGCACCAAGGTCCCGTACGCGCGCCCCGTGGCCGAAGACGCCGCGCAGCTCACCGTGCCGCGCTCCGGGGAGCAACCGCGCGACGAACGCTGAACCACCAGCGCTAATCCACCCGCGCTGGTCCACGAATGCGGATCCGGGGACGCTGCTCCACGGGCCGTTTGTCGCCAGACCGATGCGGTGCGTGGCGAACGGATCCGCGCGGTTCAGCCCACGATGACGCGCCCGTTGCGCACCGTGACCGGGTACTCAGTGAGTCCCCTGGGTGCGGGCCCGCCCTTGACCTCGCCCGTGGCCATGTCGAACGCCGAGCTGTGGCACGGGCACACGTACTGCCGGTTGGCGGGATTGACGATGCACCCCTCGTGCGGGCACACGGGAGAGAACGCGGTGAACGTGCCCTCGGTGGGCTGTCCCACCACGGCCTGCACACCACCGGAGTCCACCTTGACCCCCGACCCCACGGGGATGTCCGCGGCGGCGGCCACGTCCACGGGGGTGGCCGGCGCGGTGGGGGCGGCCGCGGCGTCGTCGTCCGATCCGCCGCCCGAACCGCACGCGCTCAACCCGACCGCGCCCACAGTGGCGATCCCGGCGGCACCCACGGCGCGTCGGCGCGTGAACAACGCGGGGGAGGGGGTCTTGGTCCGGGCGGCGGGGTCCTCGGGCAGGGGTGGGACGGTCATGGCGGTGCGATCCTTTCGACGCGGTGACTCCAATCCTAGGACCGGTCACGGCGCGGCGTGGGGCGCGGGGGCGGGGTGTTTCCTCAGTACGATGGGACCAGGAGCGGACGGGTGGATCCCGGTCCGCGGTACAGGAAGGAAGGCACCATGATCAAACGTCTTGCATTCGTCGCCGGTTTCGGAATCGGCTTCGTGGTCGGCTCCGCGTCCGGTCGCAAGAGCTACGAGTCCCTGCGCGAGAGCGCGCTGAACACCTGGAACGACCCCAAGGTCCAGGCCAAGGTCTCCGAGGGTACGGACTGGGTCAAGTCCGAGGTCCCCGTGGTGGGCGAGAAGCTCGCCGAGGGCGCGCAGAAGGCCGCCGGCACCGTGGGCGCCAAGGCCTCCGAGGGCGCGGCCGCCGTCAAGGACAAGGCCGCCCAGGGTGCCGCGTCCGTTAAGGACAAGGCGCAGGGCGGTGCCGAGGCCGTGAAGCAGAATGCCTCCCAGGGCGGTCAGGATTCCGGTACGCCCGCGAACCATTCGGGCGCCGAGCTGCCCGAGCCCGCCGTGACCGAGGACGAGGTGGACATGAAGCCCGCGCACCCGGGTCCGGACGCCAAGGACATGAAGAACTGATGCGACGGGCGGCACGGGTCATGTGACCGCGCCGCCGCGTGACAACGGCCGTGCACCTTCGTGGGTGCACGGCCACTGTCGTGTCGTGGCCGGAGCGGTCCGGTGCACGGCCGGCTCCGCGCCCTCGATCTACTCGTGTACCTCAGTGGTCTTCTCCGCCCGACGCCGCGAGCGCAGTTCACGCCACGCGGCCCCGATCACGGGCGTCACGTGCTCGACCTGCCACGAGCGGGCGCCGAGCTCGCGCAGCCGGGCGGCCACGGCGTCGTCGGCGGTGGAACGCGGGGGCTGCCAGCAGAACCGGCGCAATAGTTCGGGCGTCAGGAGGTTCTCGGTGGGTAACTCCAGGTGCTCGGCGAGTTCCGCCACGGCGGGTTTGAGGACCTTGAGCCGCGCCGCTGCCTCCGGGCGCTTGGCATCCCAGCCCTTGACCGGCGGGAGGGCGTTGGAGGGGATCGTGGCGGGGACGGGCTCCTCGGTGTTGCGGGCGTCCTGGACCGCGGTGAGCCACCGGGTGGCCTCGCGCGAGGCCAGGCGACCGTGGAAGCCCGGGGTGGCCATGAGCTGCGGCACGGTGCGGGGCATCGCGTTGGCGGCCGCCACGATCGCCGAGTCCGGGAGCAACCGTGTGGGCGCGAGGTCCTTGTGCCGCGCGAGCGACTCCCGCGCCTGCCACAGATTGCGCACCGCGGTCAGCTTGCGCCGGCCACGGACGTTGCCCACGCCGTGGGTGCGCCGCCACGGATCCTGGCGCGGTGCGGGCGGGGGCAGGGTGCGGATGTGGTCGAATTCTTCGAGCGCCCAGTCGAGCTTGCCCGCCTGGACCAGGCGATCCTCCGTGGCCCAGCGCAGCTGCACGAGCACTTCGACGTCCAGTGCGGCGTAGTTGAGCCAGTCCACGGGCAGCGGGCGCTGGGACCAGTCCACCGCCGAGTGCTCCTTGGACAGCGTGAATCCCAGCAGCTCCTCCGTCATGGAGGCGAGGCCCACCTTGCGCAGCCCGAGCAACCGACCGCCCAGTTCGGTGTCGAAGAGCCGGTCCGGGTGCATGTCCAGTTCGGCGAGGCAGGGCATGTCCTGCGTGGCCGCATGCAGCACCCACTCGACGTCGCGCAGGGCCTCGTTCACGACCGTCAGGGACCCCACGGCCTCGGGATCGATCAGGATCGTGCCCGCGCCCTCGCGGCGCAACTGTACGAGGAACGCGCGCTGCCCGTAGCGGAACCCCGAGGCGCGTTCGGTGTCGATCGCCACGGGACCCGTGGCCGCGGCCAGTTGCTCCGCGGCGCGCGTGAGGCCGCGGGCGGTGTCCACCACGCGGGGGAGCCCCTCTGCGGGGCCGTTGAGATGCACGGTCGCGGGAATGTGCAGATGCTCGAATCCGGGGACCACGATCTCGGGTGCCTCCGGAGCTCGAGGGGGCCTGGGGTCCTTGGCGTTGCTGTTGATGGGATGTTCCTCGGAAGGTGGATCGGCGGCGGTGCGGGTGATCCGCACCGCCGGACGGGACGGATGACGGGGCTGGTTACAGGTAGGTGACGCCCTCGTGATGGGGCGGCAGACCGGCGGCGGTGCACAACACCTGGGCCCACGCACCCAGGTGGGTCAGGGCCCAGTGCGGCGGGCCGATGTGGGGCACCGGGGTCCAGGACGCCCGCACCTCCACCTGGGCGGAGTCTGCATGTTCGGTCAGGCTGCCGAAGTGGCGCTCCACCGTGCGGGAGGCTGTACCGCCCTCGGCGGTGAACTGCGCACCGTGCTGGGTGAGCGTGTCCGTGAGCCAGGACCAACCGACGTCGGTCAGCAGGTCGTCCCGGCCCATGGCGGTGTCCGTGCGGGACCGGAACCAGCTCACGATCCGGAAGGGACCTTCCCAGGGCTGCGGGCAGGACTCGTCGTACAACACCACGAAACGCCCGGCCGCCGGTGCGTCGTCCGCGGTGCGGGGCCGGTCGGGTGCGGTATTGCGCCGATGGGGACCCCGGACGACTTCCGCGGCGAAGGAGATCGCGTGCGGAGCAAGTCCGTGCGGGGGGACGATACGGCGCAGTGCGATCTCCGGGCGGAAGCGGGCAGTCTCCAGGGCTTGCACGACTGCGCGAAACACGTCCGGAGTGCTGTTCAGCTCGGTTACCGCTCCCACAAGGTCACAGTAACCACACCGTTATCCTTCACCGCGCGTTTGACATCGTGTCGCTCGTGCGTATCGCCGTGCGTCGCTCTGGGGTGGGTCGGATCGACGCTTCAGTCCTGCGTCGCGGGAACCAGACGCAGGGACACCGAGTTCATGCAATAGCGCAGATCCGTGGGAGTGTCGTACCCCTCGCCCTCGAACACGTGGCCCATGTGCGAGTCGCAGTTCGCGCAGCGCACCTCCACGCGCTTCATCCCCATGGTTGTGTCCTCGATGTAGCGCACCCGGTCCTCCGCGAGCGGCGCGAAGAAGGACGGCCACCCGCAGTGGGACGAAAACTTCGTGTCCGAGCGGAACAGCTCGGCCCCGCACGCGCGACACTCGTACACGCCCTGCGTGGTGGTGTCCACGTACTCGCCCGTGAAGGGGCGTTCGGTCCCGGCCTGGCGCAGCACCTGGTACTCGAGCGGGTTCAGTTGTTCACGCCACTGCGCGTCCGTGCGCGCCGCGGCGGCCTCCGGGCTCAGGGCTCCGCCGGTGCGGGCGCTCGTCTCGTGGTTCGGCTCCGTGGTCACGGGGCGCCTCCTTCTCGTCGTCATGTGACTTCCTCCCTGTCCAACCACGCGTTCGCGCCGGTTATGCCCGTACGACGTCGCGTAGCCGCCGTTCGACGCTCGCGCGCGCCGTGTATTCGGGGTGCCTGCGGTGACCGGCCCGCCATCCAGGTCCCCGTGATCGGCGCGTGCCAGAATGACGACATGACTACCCTGATCACCCCCGGGCAGGATTCGAACGCGCGCTCGTGGCGCCGCGGCGCGGTGGTGGGCGCCGCCGCGAGTATCGGAGCAGCGTCGGCGACGTTCGCGTTGTCGGGAGGTCTGGCGGCACTCGTCGCGCGCCACGTGGTCACCCCGTCCACCCGGCCCGGCAACGTCCAGGTGCTCAAGCTCGAGAAGGACCCCAACTCGGGACAGGAACTGATCACGCTGCCCGCGAACCCGGACACCCGGGTCGCCGGGACGTACGCCCTACGGTTCGACGACGGTCGCGGCCTCGCACGGATCGGCTTCATCGTGCACCAGACCGGGGGCACCGTCACGCGGCTCGTGGAACGCGTATACCGCGGGGAACTCGCGGTGGGCAAGCGCGGGTGGTGGACCGGGACCGTGTACGCGCGACCGTCGGACGCCGGGTTGGCCTACGGCAAGATCCACGTGGAGACGCCGCTGGGGCCCGCGCCCGCGTGGGTCATCCCCGCGGACGGGGACACGGCCACCGCACACCACACCGGCACGTGGGCGGTCATGGTGCACGGCCGCGGCGCCCAGCGCCCGGAATGCATCCGCGGGGCCAGGGTGGCCCACGAACTGGGGTTGCACTCCCTCATCTTGTCCTACCGCAACGACCAGGAGGCACCCTCCACCCCGGATCAGCGCTACGGGCTGGGGTTCACCGAATGGGAGGACATCCAGGCGGGAATCGGCTATGCGCTGGACCACGGAGCGTCGGACATCGTGCTTTTCGGGTGGTCCATGGGCGGGGCCATTGTGTTGCGCACGACCGAACTGACCGAGTACCGCGACCGCATCCGAGCGCTGGTGCTCACGGGGCCGGTCGTGGACTGGTACGAGCTACTGGCTCACCAGACCCGGATCCACCGCATCCCGCGGCGCGTGGGTCGCATGGCGGCGGACCTGATCTCCCACCGGATGGGCCCGCGGATCACCGGGCTGGCCGCGCCCCTGGACCTGCATGCCCTGGACTGGCTCTCCCGCTGGGAGGACATCACTACGCCCACCCTGATCCTGCACTCCACGGACGACGAGGTGGTCCCGGTGGCCGGGTCCGTGGAACTCGCCAATCGCAGTCCCTACGTGGACTTCGTGGGGTTCTCCGGGGCCCGGCACACCAAGGAATGGAACATCGACCGCAAACGCTACGAGCGGGCCATCCGTGACTGGTTGCCCGCGGCGCTCACTCGCCGAGCCGGGCGTGGATCTGGCGTTTGATCCGACCGAGCATCGCGGACATCCCGCGCATGCGCAGCGGGGACACCAGCTTGGTCAGCCCGAAGCGTTCCGGCAGGTCGTCGGGCACGTCCAACACCTGGGACGCCGGCAGGCCGTTGAGCCCCTCGTGCAGGATGGACGCGAAACCGCGCGTGGTGGGCGCTTCCGCCGGCGCGGAGAAGAACAGGGCGACCGGTGCGTCCGCACCGGACCCGTCCAGTTCCACGGTCAGGAACAACGGTGACTGACACTCGGTGACCTGCTCGAGTTCCTCCGGGTGCTCGCCGAGCCGCGCGGGCAGCGCGGGCAGCGAACGGGAGAACTCGAGCAGCAACTGCAGCTTGTCGGGTTCCGGGACCTCGTGGAACTCGGTCACCAGCTCCCGCAACTGTTCGGGCAGGTCCTGGGTGCTCACCGCGCGGCCCCGGGGGCCTCGCCGCGTTCCTCACCCTGCGCCACGGGCACGCGTACGGCGTTGCCCCACTCGGTCCAGGACCCGTCGTAGTTGCGCACGTTGTCGAAGCCCAGCAGGTGGGTCAGCACGAACCACGTGTGCGAGGAACGCTCGCCGATGCGGCAGTACGCGATCACGTCGTCGTCCTGCCCGAGCCCGACCTCCTCGCGGTAGATGGCGTCGAGGTCCTCGCGGGACTTGAACGTCCCGTCCTCGGCGGCGGCCCGGGCCCACGGCACGGACGCCGCGGTGGGGATGTGTCCGCCGCGCAGCGTGCCCTCCTGCGGGTAGTCGGGCATGTGGGTGCGCTCGCCCGTGTACTCCTGGGGAGAGCGCACGTCGATCAGGGGAGTGGTGCCCAGTGCGGCCAGCACGTCCTCGCGGTACGCGCGGATCACGGAGTCGTCCCGCTCCACCGCGGGGTACTCGGTGGGGGTCACGGGGGTCGCGTCCGTGGTCAGTTCGCGGCCCTCGGCGATCCACTTGTCGCGCCCGCCGTTCATCAGGCGCACGTCCCGGTGACCGAACAGCGTGAAGACCCACAGGGCGTAGGCGGCCCACCAGTTGGACTTGTCGCCGTAGATCACCACAGTGTCGTCGCGGGAGATCCCCTTGCGGGACATCACCTCGGCGAACTGCTCCCCGTTCACATAGTCGCGGGTGTCCGGTTCGTTGAGGTCCGTGTGCCAGTCCACCTTGACGGCCCCGGGGATGTGCCCGGTCTCGTACAGCAGGACGTCCTCGTCCGATTCGACGACGACGACGCCGGGCGTGCCGACGTGATCGGCCACCCACTGCGTGGACACCAGACGTTCCGGGTGCGCGTACTGCGCGAACGCGTCGTTCTGCTCTGCTTCTACAGCCATGAGACTTCTCCTTGTCCTTGTGCTGTCGTGGGCGCTGCGCACGCACGTGCCGTGCGCGTCTCGTTCTCCAGCGTAGTGGTGCGCGCGCACCCGGCGCATGCCGGCCCGCGTGCGCCGTCATACGCGGTCGCCGTGTTCACCACGGGCTGACCGGTAGCATCGGGGGAGAACGGGACGCCCGGCGCGTCCCACGTACTGTCCGTTTACCGCAGGACCGGTCCCGGTGCGCGCCCGCCGCGGCGCGCGATCCGGAACCGGTCGGGAGGCCCTGTCACGTGAGCACTCAGATCGAACACCTCGTGGAGCGCGATCCACGCGTCTCGGCCGATGAACTGCTGGCCGGTTTCACCCCGTCCGAACGCTTCGGGGAGGTGTCGTTCGACACGTACCGCCCGGATCCGTCCCAGCCCTCGCAGGCACAGGCGGTCGAGAAGCTCAAGACCTTCGCGGCGGGCGCGTCCGGGGGCGGCGCCTCCGGTGGCGGGTTCTTCTCCAAACTCTTCGGCGGGCAGAAGAGTTCCGGCGCGGCGCAGGGGATCTACCTGGACGGCGGGTTCGGCGTGGGCAAGACCCACCTGCTCGCGTCCCTGTGGCACGCCGTGCCCGGGCCCAAGGCGTTCGGCACGTTCGTGGAGTACACCAACCTGGTGGGTGCGCTCACGTTCCGCCGCACCGTGGACGCCCTGAAGGAATACACCCTCGTGTGCATCGACGAGTTCGAGCTCGACGACCCCGGGGACACCGTGCTGATGTCCCGGCTCATGCGCGAACTCGCGGACGCGGGCGTCAAGCTCGCGGCCACGTCCAATACCTTGCCCGGTTCCCTGGGCGAAGGCCGGTTCGCGGCGCAGGACTTCCAGCGTGAGATCCAGGTGCTGTCCTCCCAGTTCGAGGTCGTGCGCATCGACGGCGAGGACTACCGTCACCGCGGACTGCCGAACGCGCCGTCGCCCCTGCCCGACGACGCCGCGCTCGACGCCGCCGTCGAACAGCACTTCGCGGGTCGGCGTGTGGCGATCGACGACTTCGACGCGCTCGTGGAACACCTCTCCCGCGTGCACCCCTCGCGCTACCGTGCGCTGATCGAGGGCCTGGACGCGATCGCGTGGCGCGGGGTGCGCACGATCGACCAGCAAGCGGTAGCGCTGCGGTTTGTGGTGCTCGCGGACCGGTTGTACGACCGGGACCTGCCCATCCTCTCCACGGGCGTGCCGTTCGACCGCGTCTTCACGGAGGAGATGATGGCCGGCGGCTACCAGAAGAAGTACTACCGGGCGGTTTCCCGCCTCACGGCACTCGCCCGGGAGGCGGACGAGGCCTGAGACCCGCGAGAGCGGTGGCGACGCCGCGGCGTCGTCCCCGCGCGGGTGACCGGTCCGTGAGAGGAGCCCTCGAGCCCGTGGGGCGCACCCTCGAGCCGACGTGAGAACGGGGTCCCTTCCGATCGGAAGGGACCCCGTTCTCACGTCGGCGGTGCAGATCACTCGTTGCCGCTGAGCCGATCGCGCGCGGTGTCCTGGCCTTGATCGACCTGGCCCTCGAACTTGTGACCGGTCTTCTCGTCCACGGCGTCGCCCGCCTTGTCGATGCCCTGGTCGACCTTGTCCTGGTGGTTTCCGGCGGCGTCCTTGGCCTTGTCCGCGAGTCCTCCGAGATCCGGCATGATCTGTGTCCTTCCGGTAGGTGAACCAGCCCGGTGTCGGGTCGGTACGTTCATCCTGCACGACTTCCGTCACATACGGAAGGATCCCGACACGGGGTTCACCCTGAGGGAATATGACGCGATGGGTCCGGGGTGGAAGGAATCGGGCCCCGTTCGTTCCCGCCTGAAGTGGAGTACCCTGGGAAGTCGTCCCGCGCGCCAGCCGACCCCGCGAGAACCGGTGTGCAGCGCTCGCCCGCCGAGCGCCGTCGGCGTCATCCAGCGGGGCGGGAACCCCCATCCACGAAGGAGCCAGTGCGCGCCATGACCACCGAGAAGGTCGAACTGCTCCGCCACCCGGCGGAGGCCATCAACTGGAATCGCGTCCAGGACGAGAAGGACACCGAAGTCTGGGACCGTCTGACGTCCAATTTCTGGCTCCCCGAGAAGGTCCCGCTGTCCAATGACGTCCAGTCGTGGAAGACGCTCACGGCGGAGGAGCAGGACCTCACCATGAAGGTGTTCACGGGCCTGACCCTGCTGGACACCATCCAGGGCACCGTGGGCGCGGTCTCCTTGATCCCGGACGCCAAGACCCTGCACGAGGAAGCCGTGTACACGAACATCGCGTTCATGGAATCCGTGCATGCGAAGTCCTACTCGTCCATCTTCTCCACGCTGTCGTCCATGAAGCAGATCGACGAGGCGTTCCGCTGGTCGCGCGAGAACGAGCACCTGCAGCGCAAGGCCGACATCGTGCTGACGTACTACAAGGGTGACGACCCGCTGAAAAAGAAGGTGGCCTCCACCTTGCTGGAGTCCTTCCTGTTCTACTCCGGGTTCTACCTGCCCATGTACTTCTCCTCGCACGCCAAGCTGACCAACACCGCGGACCTGATCCGGTTGATCATCCGCGACGAGGCCGTGCACGGGTATTACATCGGCTACAAGTACCAGCGTGGTCTGCTGCAGGAGACCCCGGAGCGTCAGGAGGAGCTCAAGGCGTACACGTACGAGCTGCTGGACGAGCTCTACGACAACGAGGTGGCCTACGCCGAGGCGCTCTACGACTCGGTCGGCTGGACCGAGGACGTCAAGAAGTTCCTGCACTACAACGCCAACAAGGCACTGAACAATCTGGGCTACGAGGCCCTGTTCCCGCGGGAAATGACGGACGTGTCCCCTGCCATCCTCTCCTCGCTGTCCCCGAACGCGGATGAGAACCACGACTTCTTCTCCGGTTCCGGCTCCTCCTACGTGATCGGCAAGGCCGTGAACACGGAGGACGAGGACTGGGACTTCTAGAAGTCCTGGTCCGCTCCTGACCACTCAGGGGTAGTCAAGGGCTCCGGATCTGCGAGTTTTCGCAGGTTCGGGGCTTTTTTGTGCCCTCTCCAACACGACAGGAGAGGACGACGATGAACATCAACACCCATTCAGTAGGGCACACCGGGGGCACGCACACACCTGCATGGTGGGAGCAAGGTGGATCGCCAGGAGAAATTTGGGTCTGGCACACCCCTTGGGTCTTGCCCCTTCGTGCCTTTCAGCACGCTCTGAATGTCGAGAAAAAGCCTGTTGACCAGGGGTTTTGCGACGTGCTTCCGATGAGGGGCACGAGAGCTCCCTGACATCCGTTCGAGGTCAGGGGAGGACACGATGAGCACCACTCAGAAGACAGGTAGGGTTGCATCGAGGCGAGAGGGATGGGGTCGGATCCGTAAGCTGCCCTCGGGCCGATGGCAGGCCCGCTACTCGGCCCCTGATGGCCGGATGTACACGGCACGAACCGAGGACGACAAGTCTTTGACGTTTCTCACGAAGACGGACGCCCGCACCTGGCTGGCCGGCATGCACACCAGGATCTCAAGAGGGGAGTGGGAGCCACCCGCGGTCGTCGCCAAGCGGCGGCGGCGCGCTGCTGCCGCCGCCGACGAAACACGCTCGGTCGGGTTCACGACCTACGCCAAGCGCTGGATCGAGATGATCCGCACAGAACCCAACCGTTCCGGCAAACGACGCGCGGCCGGAACGGTACGCTCGTATGCGAGCAAAGTCGACGGCTACCTGATTCCGGAGTTCGGCGACACCCCGGTGCGCGAGATCGACATCGACCGGATCAAGGTCATGACCACACGTCTGGACCAGATACCGTCTCCACTGAACCCGAAGTCGAAGTTCAACGGCATCACACGACCGGTCCTGACCGTGCTCATGATGATTCTCAGGCAGGCTGCCCGGGACGGGATCATCCCGGCCGCGCCGAGTGTCTCGATCCCCAAGCAGGAATCGGTGCGTCACGATGCCGAGCATGACGAAAGTGAAGACGTCGCCACTCCTTCCCAGGTCGATTCCCTGTACAAAGCGACGCCGGACCGGTATGCGATCACGATCCTGCTCGCCGCCTGGTGCCAGCTGCGCCGCGGTGAGTGCCTGGGCCTACAGCGCAGGGATATCGAATGGCACCCGGACGGGGGAGCGACCCTGCACGTGCGCAGGCAACTCAACGTGAACACAGGCGATTTTTCCGAACCGAAGAGCGAGGCAGGGAAGAGGGCGCTGAGCGTGCCACGGATCATGCTGGAGCCCTTGAGGAAGTATCTGGAGGACTACGTGGCGTCAGAAGCTAAGGCGCCGGTCGTGCCGGTCAGCACGCGGGGGAGCGTGCCGCTGTCGCACACGCGGTGGGGATACATCTGGGGCGCGGCTCGCGAAGCAGTGGATAGCGTGCCGAACAGATTCAGATTCCACGACCTGCGGCATACCGGCTTGACGATCTTCGCCCAGGAAGGCGCAACATTGGCCGAGCTGATGCGACGCGGCGGGCACTCCGACATGCGCGTCGTGCTGCGATACCAGCACTCCACGATGACCCGTGATCGCGAACTCGCCGATCGTCTTAGCGCTCGCGTGGAAACCGCACTCGGGGCCGCCTAGAGCCATGCCATCAAGTCAGCACGGGGCTGTGGCACGCACCTGAGAATCAGTAATCGTTGGCTGACGGAGAGGAACCACGATGACAAACCAGAGTCGCGCCGATACCACGGCACGAAACCTTGTATCACTGGCGGAGGCTGCGTCGAGATTCGGAGTGTCCACCAAGACACTTCGCCGCAGGATCTCGGACGGAACGATCCACGGCTACAAGGCCGGACGTCTTGTCCGGGTCGACCTCGACGAGCTCGATCAGAGACTCATCGTCGAGATGCCGACCACGAGGTGAGAGACGTGCGGTGGGCGGGTCCTGGAGGACCCGCCCACCGTGACTGACGCCGGTGTCAGCTCGAAGACAGCCGCGTCATCCCTGCACCGTTCCAGCGCCTACGGCTCGCGCGGTGATCACGACGCGCTCGTGCTGAAACGCCCCTCCTGCCGACCTTCGGGGAGCCGGAGTGATGCGCACCCCGAAGAGAGCCTTGGTGATCCTTCGCTGTTCTGCGAATGCGAGTCCATTCCAAGCGATGGAGATGTCTTCGGCGTTGACGAGATCTCTGATCGCGCGGTCAACGATGGGCAACGCCAACTGGTGTCGCGCGCGCTCAATCATCGGGACGAGCTTTTTCTCGATACCGCTGAGCAGTCCGAGACTGACATCGCCATTCGCGCAACCGTCTATTGCCTCCTGGAGTCTCGCCTCCAGTTTTGCGAGATGCTCGCGTGCTCCGACGGACTGCGAGACCCATTCGTCGTCTTCGCCGATCAGCAATGCGGCGTTTGCAGGACGCGAAAGCCAGGCGAGGACGTAGTCGACGACGTACTCCTCGACGGGTGCTGCGCTGATGGATATCTTGTAGCAGCCGCGGAAACGGCACTGGTATCGCACCTTTCGAGGGGCATCGCCGTGGGGTCTGTCGAGGACGCGACGAAGCGGATGCCTGCAACAATCACATATCGCGATGTGTGACAGCAACGATTTCGGGGTTACCGTCCCGGACTCGTGCACTCGCCGTGATGGATCGGACAGGAGCCGTTGGACCCGTGCGAAATCCTCGATGGAGATCAACGGCTCCCACGCGGCGTCACCGATGATCTCCCCGCGGTAGACGCGTTTCCCCGCGATGGTGGGGTTCTGCATGATCTGCTTCACCGTCATCGATGTCCACGCTGAGGTGATTTTCCCATCGTGGGATTTTTGAGGTGTTGGCTCTCCCCGGTCTTGAAGATCGTTCGCGATCGTTCTGACTGGTGTACCGGAGATAATCCGCCGTGCCATCAGCCTTACGAGTTCGCCGGTGTGCGGATCCGGCTCTTGGCCGATGAGTTGGCCTGTGTTCGTGTCGTAAACGCGTCGATAACCATAAGGTATTCGCCCGTGCGGGCGTCCCTTCTCTGCCAGGAGGCGTACAGTGCGGATCTGCCGTTCGCGCATCGTATGTGCGTCGGCTTCGGCTCGCAGGAACTCGAATCCGAGCATGAAGCTGTCGTCGGAGCGAGTGAAGTCGGAGACTCGGCCTTGCGTCATGTAGAGAACTCCTGCTGCTTGGCAGGCGGCACGTAGTTGGAGGTAGATCTCGAGATCCCGGCCGGCTCTGGATGGCTCCCAGGTGACGAAACCATCGACCTTCCCTGACTCGATGAGTTGCAGGGCTTCCTGGAAACCTCCTCGGTCCTTAGTCCGCCACTCGGAAGCGGAGCGGTCGGCGTCTCTCAGGACGCGGACGACCGTCCACCCCAGTGGTTGGCACCACGATCGGCAATCACTGACCTGATCACCGATTGACCGCATCAGTTTGAGCCGGTCCTGCGACGCTCGCGCATATATCAACGCTCTGACGGGTGTTATTGCTGAGGGCTTGTTCTTGTCCATAACGGACAGGTACGTCAGTGATCCCATGACAGGTTCCTCTCGACACGACGAGGCTCCTTGCCCCGTCAACCTGTCATAGCGTGGCGGGAAGACGCCGGTCGAAAACCGCGGAATCACCCGGATGTTCGCGGTGCCATACCTCCCATTGTTCGACTCATCGAGGAATAGGACGTACGGCGGGGTTCCTGGGACCTGGGCAAAGGGCTGATGGCGGAGCCCGCAGCGCTGAATGGGTGATGAAGAACCGCCGCTTGGCGGTGCCGCGGACCCGCTGAGAAGCTCAGGAACAGCGCCATCCTTCGAGGCTGTCTTCCGAAGCAACTCATCAACGCCCACAGATGTACAGCAGTCCCACGTAGTTGAGCCCCCGATAGTGGTGTAGCGCGGTGGTCTTGCTCGTCGTCGCCGACGAGAGCGCGGCCACCGTGAGATCTTTCGAGTTCACCTCTCACAGCACCCTCGAAAGGACATCATCACGATGACCGCTCCTCACATTGTCGACCCTGCCGGCCTGCTCGGCGAAGCCCTGTCCGACGCGTCCCCGGATCTGATGCGCAGCTTGTTGCAGACGGTGATCAACGCTCTCTTGTCTGCTGATGCCGAGGCGGTGGTCGGCGCCGAATGGGGCAAGCCCACCCCGACCCGGTCTGCGCAGCGCAACGGCTACCGGCACCGTGAGCTCGACACCCGCATCGGCACGATCGACGTCGCCGTGCCGAAACTGCGCACCGGCACCTACTTCCCCGAGTGGTTGCTGGAGCGGCGCAAACGGGCTGAGTCCGCGCTGATCACCGTGGTCGCCGACTGTTACCTCGCCGGGGTCTCGACCCGTCGGATGGACAAGCTGGTGAAGACCCTGGGCATCAACTCCCTGTCGAAGTCCCAGGTCTCGCGCATGGCCGGTGACCTCGACGAGCACGTGGAGTCCTTCCGCCACCGGCCACTGGACGAGGCCGGCCCTTTTACGTTCGTCGCCGCCGACGCGCTGACCATGAAGGTCCGAGAGGGCGGGCGGGTGGTCAACGCGGTCGTGCTGCTGGCCACCGGGGTCAACGGCGACGGCCACCGGGAGGTCCTCGGGATGCGGGTGGCCACGGCCGAGACCGGGGCGGCGTGGAACGAGTTGTTCGCCGACCTGGTGGCCCGGGGCCTGGGCGGAGTCCGCCTGGTCACCAGTGACGCCCACGCCGGTCTCAAGGACGCGATCGCCGCGCACCTGCCCGGGGCGTCCTGGCAGCGGTGCCGCACCCACTACGCGGCCAATCTCATGTCGATCTGCCCGAAGAGCATGTGGCCGGCCGTGAAGGCGATGCTGCACTCGGTCTATGACCAGCCCGATGCCGCCGCGGTGAACGCCCAGTTCGACCGGCTGATCGACTACGTCGCCGAGAAGCTGCCCGAGGTGGCTGAGCACCTGGCCGACGCCCGGGAGGACCTGCTGGCCTTCACCGGCTTCCCGAAAGACGTGTGGATGCAGATCTGGTCCAACAACCCCGCCGAGAGGCTGAACAAGGAGATCCGCCGGCGCACCGACGCGGTCGGGATCTTCCCCAACCGAGCCGCCATCGTTCGCCTCGTGGGCGCGGTGCTGGCCGAGCAGACCGATGAGTGGGCCGAGGGCCGCCGCTACCTCGGACTCGAGGTCCTCACCCGTTGCCGGCTCACCCCCGTGGCCCGCACCGGAAGCGAGGTGATCCCCGACCCCCTGACCGCCCTCACTGCCTGACCCCTACGAAAGATCGCTACACCACTTCTCGGGGCTTGACCTCCCACGTTCGGTCTTGACCTCTCAGGAGGAGACAGCGAGCGTGGTGTGATGCACGTTGTCTTCCCACGAAGAGAGCGCATCCATCCGACGCTGAACACGAGTGGCAGCGCACTGTATATGTCGGCGGCGTCTGGGAGAATTGTGTGGTGGCCAAGAAAAAGTCGAAGCGTGGCAAGCGAGGACAGCAGTTGCGTCGCTCACCCGCTGTCGCTCCCTTAGCGGTCCCGGCGGTGCTCGCCGAGCAGGATGATTCGGCTCGCCTCATTGATGAGTGGAGCGGAACAAGAAGCGGCGCTTGGGCAAGCAGAGGTTTCGATTTTCAGCACACGGTCGCGGGTTGGCTTGCTGCTCGGCTGATTGCTAGTGATCTCCAAGCCGAAGCGCTCGTTCCCGAGGGGCTCGAAGACATCACAATTGAGTCCGAGGCCTCGCGGCATGTTCAGGTGAAGTCGCGAGGCGAGCACTTGGGAGCATTCCCCGTGGGGAAGGCAAGTGGCGACGTCGTTGACGCCTGGCTCCGACACCGTAATCGTGGCGACGATTCATACACTCTCATCGTTGTGTTTGAGCGAGGCATTGAAGGCGAAACTGAACTCGGAGAGTTCGATAGACCGCTTGGCAAATCGCTCGGACAAGATTCGCGACTGCGGGCCAGCATCGCTACTGCGGCGAAGAAGCACGGGCTTGGCGAGAGTGATGTTCACGAGCTGTTTGATCGCACAGTCGTATTTGGAGTCTCCTGGTCTTATCTGGATGAGAACAGCAGAACGTTGCTGGGAACGGCTTTCGAAATGTTGCGGCCGTCGGTCCTTGACTACCTGGCACGTGAGCTCCGCACCATCACAGCCGAGACTGCCAGGTTGAACGCACCAGTCGGCTACGCCGGTAGGCACTCTCTCGATCGGAACGAGCTGATACGTCGGAGCCAGGACTTCATTGAACAGGTTGACCTCGATGCGCTCGAAGCAGCTATTACTCTTGGCCTCTGTTCGCCTTTGTCGCTCACCGAAGAACTCCACGACGCCCGCTTTTACGAGGGCGTCGCGACACAACCAGGCCATGTTGCGGCGGGTCTGGTGGTGCCGCGGAGCGAGCTCATCGGCGAAACGGTAACCGGAGTGCAAGAAACCTCATCCGTTATCTTGACCGGACCATCTGGCGTCGGGAAGAGCGCTCTGCTTTGGTCGATCCCGCATGCTCTCCCGGGCGTCCTGTGGTTCCGTCTAAACCGGTTGTCTTCCCTTGACGTTCCCGAGGTGCTGAGGCTGTGTCGTTCGTACCAGGTTTCTGACACGAACCCCATCGGTCTCCTCATCGATGCAGCCGGTGCAGGCCAGTTCAGCGGATGGTCTCAGCTACGCGAGGAAGCGGCTGCGACACCGGGCCTGTTCATGATCTCGACTGCGCGGCACGAAGACCTCATCTCACTTGGAGACCTATCAGGCTGCGCCATCATCACCGTGGATCTGGACGAAGACGCCGCTGAGGTGATCTTCGACGGTCTGCATGAACGAAAGGCAACAGAGTCGCCTCACTGGAGAGAGGCGTTCGAACAATCCGGGGGACTCACCCTTGAGTTCACCCACTTGCTCACGCGTGGAGAACGCATAGATGCTGTGATCGGCGACCAGGTGCGCCGTCGCATCGCTGAACAAAGAAATATCGAACTCGACTTGTTAAGCCTTTCTACCACCGCAGATCGCTGGTCGGCCACGCTACCCGTAGACAAGGCTGCGGAAGCCTGCGGAGTGACTCAGCTCGAACTTCGGGGGCCTCTCGCGCGTTTGGCGGAAGAGCATCTGTTGGTCGAGCGCAACGGAACGATCTCCGGCGTGCATCAATTGCGATCGACCGCCATTTCCAAAGCCATCCACGACCAACCGCCTCCAACTCTTGACCACACGTTCAGTCGTCTCCTCGCCCTTCTCGTTCCCGAACAAGTCAGGCGATTCGTCCCCAATGCACTCAGGGACGAACCAGAACTGGACCGGCTGATTCACGAGTCCGCGCTGCGCGAATCCGGCGATGTCAAGAAGCTAGCCGCCTATCTGCGAGGCTTGCGCCTCTATGACTTCTACGAACGGGCGGTTAAATGGACTGAGATAGCCGAAAGATATGGAATCCCTCCAGCAAATAAGCCTGTCGCACAACTCTGTGCCATTGCGGGCACTGTTCTTCCTGACTTTTTTCCAGAGGAGTTCAACCGCGCCGTCGCGGACATGGCTGCATCGCCCGAATCTTCACGCGGGTCAGCGCTGATCGCAGCGATCGGTGCTCGGCAACTCGCCGAGGACTTTGTCGCAATAGACGACCTCGACCTCGCGAATGAGCTTCTGTTCGAGCACCAGGAAAGCCCGGTCGACATCACCGTTGAATCTCAATCCGCGCTTCTGAACTCCAGCCCTCTGGGCGATGCGATGCAACGCGCATCGGTCACACAGCTTGCAAACTTCCTAGCGACAGCGAACTCTCTCAATCCCGACCTTGCTCAGACACTCATTCAGTCATGCGGTGGAGAGCCCGAGATCGAGGCCAAGATCAGGTATGCCGATCCGTGGATACTCGACCTCCGGATCGATGAATCTAGCGGCGAAGCGGTCGCCTACGCTCGCGTTCTTCATGTCTCCGATGCCACTCATGGCGACCCTCACGACCGAGTGATCAAGCTTGGACGACTCCTTCTGCGATGCTTTCCCAGAACCACGCACGTCGACGTCAAGTTGCTGCTCCCAGGGGGCCACGACTACCAGATCAGCGATTACCAATTCGGTTCCACTGCACTCCGCCGAGAGTACGATCACTCTGAACTATCGGTGGCCTGGAACCAAGAACGCATGCGAGTCACCAACGCAGTGCTCGGGGCCACCGATACAGAACGTCTCTCGGCCGCGCTTCCCCTCATCGAGGCTGCCTCTCGACTCACACGCGTAGTCGGAAACGCATTCACTGCTGCAGATGTACGAGGTATTGACACCAATCAGCTTGCGGAGCAGATAAACACTCTCGGCGAAGACGCCAACCAGATCGGTCCGCGCCTCAACGGACGTCCACGAGCGCTTGACGTCACCGGAGATCAAGGGGTGTCATCCTTGACCGTAGACCCACTCTCGGGCCTCGTGACAGACCTCACTGGCAATGTATTCCCACGACTCATGAAACTGGACAACCCTGCGGCGCTTGCGGCGCACCTCAGCGACCATGTGATCGCAAAGTCGCTCCACCTTGCGCAGGAGGAGCCGTGGCACCTACTGGGCTACGACACATTCCCGGATAGCCTGAGATCGCTCGAAGCCGATCTGCATCGCCTCCTCGCTGCGGTCGCCGCGCTTGCCGCAGACTCATCTGTAAATGTGGCTCTCGTGCGTGCGGCCCGCGCCGGAAAGCGTGAGGGCGCACTCGGCAGAGCAGCCGACGCTGCCCGAACCCTTACAAGACGGAGGCTGCAAGCTCGGAAATCCGAGCTGGAACAAGTCGGTAGGAGCATTGGTTGGCAATTCCGTGTGCACATGCCTACGAGTGACCGATATCAACTGGTCCCCGAACGGCTCATAGCGCTCGATGTGCCGTCGCTGGTCACCTGGGGAAACGCGCTTGAAGAGATTGTTGCTGCCCTCCAGACGGCAGGACTGCCCGGAGAGAAGTTTGTGCTCCTTCCGATACGTGACGGGAAGCCCGTCGAATCGCTCACGATGTCCCTGATCACTTCTCTACTACCAACAGGCGCGCTCGGACCCTGGGCAACCGAGCTTCCCGACCCGCACGACATCCCCCTGACTGAGTCGCTCGACGCGACGGTCGCTTCGGTTCAAGTTGCGTCAGGAGTCTTGGCGCTCAGTGAGCAACAGCGAGCGCATGACACTGTCGTTCAGGTTCTGAAAGACGCGAAGCAGGGATTTGCTCGATCGAAGAGGGCCATCAAGCAAGCGCCAACGGACGCGGTAATTGAGCAGATCGTCTTGTTTCTGGACGCCCTCGAAGAGGAGTTGACGAATGAGGAGTCCGGCGACGCCACTGGCGGTGGCATCGCCAGTCAGATGCTGCGGATGGTTACAGCGGGTGAGCAGACAGAACTCACCATCGCTCTGGGCGCGGCGCGCCTTATGGCATTGGAGTGGGATATCGATCCCCACTCTGCTCCAGGACTGTTTCAACTGTCTTAATCCGAAGTGGAACGAGTCGCGTCCAGGTTCTTCAGTGCAAGCTTTGGATAGCACGTGTTGGGCAACGGTTTTTCGGCTCTTCAGGATCCAGGGTGTAGTTGGGGTCGGCGCGTCGGTCGCCGGATAGGGGTCGAGGCCTCCCGAAGATGAAGGTTCCTACACGCCTCATCTGGAAGACCTCGACGTGCCTGACGCTACCTTCGCGGCTCTTCAGGATCCAGGGTGTAGTCGCGGCCTGAACCCGCCGGTCTCCAGGAGCGATCTGGCGATGTAGTTGGTGAGGTTGCGGAACCCGAGCGCGGAGCCGCGCAGGTGTTCGAGCCGGCCGTTGATCGCCTCGGTCGGGCCGTTGGATGTACCAGGACGATCGAAGTAGGCCAGCACGTCGGTGGCCCGCTTGGTCAGGGTCCGGCCGAGCGTGATCACCTCGCTCAACGCACCCGGGACGCCGTGGCTGAGGGAGTGGATCAGCCGCTGCATCAGCGCTCGGCCTCGGGCCCGGTCGGGTTCTCGGTAGGCGGCGATCATCCTCTGGTAGATCCCCCAGGTGGCCTCGACCTCGACGTGGGCGTCGGCCGTGAACAGCTTCTCCAGCCGGTCCCGCTGCTTGTCGGTGAGCAGGTCCGCTCCGGTGTGCAGGGTCCGGCGAGCCGAGTAGAGGGGATCGCCGGCCCGGCCGCGGTGGCCACGGGTGTCCTGCTGAACGCGGCGCCGGCACTGATCCAGGGCATCGCCGGCCAGGCGCACGACGTGGAAGGGATCCATGACCGCGGTCGCCTCGGGCAGCTCCTCGGTGGTGGCGGTCTTGAACCCGCTGAACCCGTCCATCGCGACTACTTCCACGCCCTGGCGCCAAGGGTTCTCGCGCTCGGCCAACCATGTCTTGAACGCCTGTTTGGAGCGGCCCTCGACCATGTCCAGCAGCCGGGCGGGACCCGTCCCGGCGCGAACCGGGGTGAGGTCGATGATGACGGTGACGTACTTGTCGCCGCGGCGGGTGTGGCGCCAGACGTGCTCGTCGACGCCGATGACCTTGACCCCGTCGAACCGGCCGGGGTCGTCGATGAGCACCCGCTTGCCCTCGGCCAGCACGGCGTCGTTGGCGGTGTTCCACGAGACTCCCAGGCCTTCGGCGACGCGGGCCACGGTCAGGTGCTGGCACACGATCCCTTCCAGCGCCCACCGCAGACCGCGACGGGAGAGCCTCGCCCGCGGCTCGGCTGCCTTGGTGGTGTCCTGGCGCCACACGTGTCCGCACCCGGTGCACCGGTAGCGGCGAACCGTGACCAGCAGCGTCGTAGGTCGCCAGCCCAGCGGCTCGTGCGCCAGGCGCCGCACCACGGTGTCGCGGGGCGTGCCCTCGCAGCCGCAGCGCCGGCACCACTGGTCCGGTTCCAGGACCCGGCAGGCCAGGATCGCCTGCTCGGGCTCGAGGCGCTGACCGACGACGTCAAGACCGAGCTCGTCGAGACGGCAGAAGGTGGTCAAGTCAGGGCAGGCGAAGGTGGCTCTTCACAGTTGAGGGTGTAGGAGTTGGGGCCTGAAGCCGCCGGTCTCGAGCAGACTGCGGGCGATGTAGTTGGTCAGGTTCCTGAACCCGAGTGCGCTGCCGCGCAGGTGCTCGAGTCGGCCGTTGATTGCCTCGGTCGGGCCGTTGCTGGTGCCGGGTCGGTCGAAGTAGGCGAGCACGTCTGCGGCGCGCTTCTTCAGGGTCCGGCCGAGCTTCGCGACCTCGACCAACGCCTTCGGAACGCCGGTGCCCAGGTCGGCGATGAGCTTGGTCATCAGCTTCTTGCCTGTGGCGCGGTCGGGCTCACGGTAGGCGGCGACCATGCGCTGGTAGATGCCCCAGGTCGCTTCGACCTCGACATGGGCGTCGTCGGCGAACAGCCGGTTGAGCCGGTCGATCTGTCGGTCGGTGAGCAGGCCGGCACCGGTGTGCAAGGTGCGACGGGACTTGTAGAGCGGGTCGTCTCGGTAGCCGCGGTGGCCGTGGACGGCGAGCTGGACCCGGCGGCGGCACTGGTCGAGTGCGTCACCGGCCAGGCGTACGACGTGGAAGGGATCCATCACCGCGACCGCGTCGGGGACCTCCTCGGCGGCGGCGGTCTTGAAGCCGGTGAACCCGTCCATCGCGACGACCTCGACCGCCTCGCGCCACGCTTCGGGGCGCTCGGCGAGCCAGGTCTTGAACGCCTGTTTGGAGCGGCCCTCGACCATGTCGAGCAGCCTGGCGGGGCCCGTGCCCTCACGTACCGGGGTGAGGTCGATGATCACGGTGACGTACTTGTCACCACGCCTGGTGTGGCGCCACACGTGCTCGTCGACCCCGAGGATGGTGACGCCGTCGAAGCGTTGTTAGTCGTCGATCAGGACTCGTCTGCCTTCGGCCAGCACGGCGTCGTTGGCGGTGTTCCACGCGACCCCGAGACCCTCGGCGACCCGAGCGATGGTGAGGTGTTGGACCACGATCCCTTCCAGTGCCCACCGCAGGCCGGTGCGGGTCAGCTTCGCCCGGGGCTCGGCTGCCCGGCTGGTGTCTTGGCGCCACACATGTCCGCAACCAGTGCAGCGGTAGCGGCGGATCGACACCAGCAGCGTGGTCGGCCGCCAGCCCAAGGGCACGTGGGCCAGCCGGCGGGTCACGGCGTCGCGCGGCGCACCCTGACAGCCACAGCGTCGGCACCAGCCCTCGCTGCCGTCATCGGCGTCGAGAACACGACAGGCCAGAACTACACGGTCGGGTTCGAGGTGCTGGCCGACGACTTCGAGTCCGAGGTCATCGAGTCGGCAGAACTTGGTCAGGTCGGGGCGCGCGAAGGTAGCGTCAGGCAAGTCGAGGTCTTCTGGATGGGTGGCGTAGGAACCTCCATCTTCAGGGGACCTCGACGTCTACCCCGACAGCACCCCGTCAATGGCCGTCACACCCTCAACTGTGAAGAGCCGGCAACCAGGAGCTTCAGACGACCAACTTGATGTATGCGCTCCAGAATCGCTATGGGCGTTACAACGACGATCCTGGGAATTGGCCAGTTGAGTACCTCGAGGAGGACCTTGCCGTCGCCCGTCGGATGAACGACGAGGAGACAGTCCCGAAGAATGTCTACAGTCCTGAGAACGCCTTGGTTGCAGTCGCGGCGGCCGCAGTACACGGTCAAGCCATGGGTCTGGTCAACCTAGATCGGTCTAACCTCGTGTGGGCGGCGGGCGCCATCATCTGGGCTGGCGAGAACCCCAAGGTCGACGGGATGGACTACAGCGGCTCGATGTTCTCGATGGGTGCAGACAGAGCAGCGGCCGCGTCTGTGCCGCTACTCCTTCTCGCGCCGTTCGACGACCTGGAGCTGGACCGGCAGCAGATCGAGAGTTGCTTGCGATCCCTTGGGACCAGTGTCTTCGACGAGGTAAGAGCAAACTACGTCAAAGGCGCCCTTCCGGTTTGGGGTGCACCGTGCGATTTTGACATAGATACCAGCTCCTGTCGTCGGCACGCCCCGGCGTGGGCCGCAGGCACGGCAGGCTTGATCGACTGCCGGCTCGGATCATGGAATCGAGATCGACAACGGCGGGAGCATGAGCCGTTGTCGCCACCATTCCACGAGTCGCTACTCCTCGTTTCCGACAACGACCTAATGGTCAATCGGCTACGCATGCCGCTCGCCTGCATGATCGACGCCCGCAACGTCCCTTGCCTTCAAAAAGAGATAGCCGCACTCTGGTCCCCCTTATGGGACGCCCACCGTAGAGGCCTCGCGCACTGGTGGAAAGAAGGGTATGACCAGCACGCACACATCACGCACGAGCCCATCGCTCGTCGGATGATCAAGGTCGCTCTGGATGGCGACCGCGATATTGTCGGGTCGTACATCAAGACCTTCGCAGCAGATTCGAACGCCCTGCATCTCCTCTTCGACGGGTTCGCGACGGTATTCACTTACGACGAGGGCCTTCGGGCACATTTGGCGGACTTCTGGTCCTGGGCACTCAGGATCGCTCTGGACACGATTGGGGATGGGACCGAGCTTCCATCGCAACGGCACTGGTACGACTACATGGTAGCGGCCTTGCTCCCTACCCCCAGCCCAAGATCGGCAGACCCAGACATCGACGGCACGTTGGCCAGATGCCGCGCGGCTTGGATTCAACCGGCTGCCCTCGGCGAGCTTCCTGACCGCTGGCTGCGTATTGCGCGCGGGCAGGCTAAAGCTGTCGACGCAGTTGTTAAGTTTGCCAAAGGCACTACCCCTGAATGGCAGACGACCGTCGCGCTGACCTGGATTGAGACGATCATCGACGGCCGCTTCGACCTCATCGCGAACCGCCTTTGGCTTCTTGAAGAATGGCTGACTAACCTTCGTAGCGTCGGCGCGATCGACGGTAAGGTCCAGAGCCACTACCACCGAATCATTGACGGACTCGCCGCCGCAGGGGATCACGGCGCCGTCAGGCTCCAGCAAATGGATGAATAAGCTCGGCTAGTGGCGATGGTTCCACAAGGCGGGCGCTCACTGCCCTTCGCCACAGCGTTCGACAGACACCGGAAATCAACCGGATCTTTCAAGGTGAAGTAGGTTCAATCGCTTCCGAAATAACCGCGTCCCGCCTAAACTTATATACTCGGTTCTACTTGGATTCCGAAATGTGCGGCTTTGCTGCGGTCGTTCGACGCGGGGGAGTGGCACGTAGAGGGCACGAGTCCGGCCTGGCCGCGGAAAAACCGCAAGATTCCGGGGAACTTGATGAGGACTGGGACTTCTGAGTCACTGAGCGCCCGCCCTCCCGGAGGGCGTTCCGAGGCCCGGATCCGCACGGTGTATGCGGGCCCGGGCCTCGTCGCATGCCGTGCTGGGTGGGCGATCCGCGGGCGTGGGGGGCGGCGTGTGACACGCGGGTGGGGCTGGCGTGGGCTGTGATGGGTGAACATCTGTGCCGCGAAACGACCACTTTTACCCCCGATTTCGGTGCGTATCGAAGCACGTATGTTGTGCAGTGCGCTCGCCGCGGGGCAAAGGGGGGTGCGGGGGCGTGTTGGGTGGGAGTGTGCGGGAAACAAGGCCATGGAATGGAGAGCGGGTGGCACGCGGGTGCGTCCCCCAATGTGCGGCTGTCATCACGTGGCCGCTGTTCCTAGGCTGGAGCCGCAAGGGGAGAGGTTTCCCGCCAACCCTCAGGCGTTCCGGGGGGAACGCCGGGTTGGTGGGGGCACGATCGACAACCGTGAAGAACTGCACAGTCATGCACTCGCCACGGGAGATCTTCGTAGGGGGCTTGAACGTGATGCGCGCAAAATCGTCCGTTAAATCAGTGCTCTCGGTCGCCGAGCTGGGCACGCTCAACCAGCTCATGCGCGGAGCCGGCACGGTGGAACCGTTCGAACGTGAACTGGTGTCCCGCGTGTTCGTGGGTGCTCGTGCGTGGCTGCAGGAACAGGAAGAGGGCGCGGAACTCACCCGTGACCAGCGCAAACGTTGGAACGCCGCCGTGCGCTACGTCAATCGCTACGTCTCACGCGGCGGTGTGGCCATGTCGTGGCGGGTGCTGCGTTCCTTGGGCAACTCCACGGATCTGCTCGCGAACCACCACGTGCTCAAGACCGCGATGGTAGCTGCCGCCGCTCACGGTCCGGTCACCGCGGCCGAGGAGAGCCGCATGGCCACTGCGCTCATCACCCCGCCCCGTCCGGCCGCGCGGTTGACCACCTCCGCGGCGTGATGCTCCACACGTCGTCGACTTAACGCGTGCCACGTCCGGCCGGGTGAGCGAGGAGTTGTGGGGAACGGACCCGCCCGTGCCGCCGCGTCCGGGTTCCGAGCGGGCCCCGCTGCACTAGAGTTGGCGCCAGCATGAAACTCATACGCCAGCGCGAGTCCCTGGGCGCCGAACAGGACTACCGCCGCGCCCTGTCCATCCTCGACGCCGCGCGCGGTGGCGCCACCGAACCCGTGCTGCGCGTGTATCAACCGCGGCCCACGGTGGCCTTCGGTCGCCGCGACGAACTCAACCCCGGGTTCCCCCGGGCCCGTCAGGCCGCGCTCGACGCCGCGTTCACCCCGCTCGTGCGCCGCGTGGGTGGACGTGCGGCCGCGTACCACGGGGGTTGCTTGGTCATCGATCACGTGGAACCGGATCCGGATCCTAAGACGGGTATCCAGGACCGGTACCGCCTGTTCGGGGACATGGTGGTCGCAGCGCTCGAGGAACTCGAGATCCCGGCCCAGGTGGGAGAGATCCCGGGGGAGTACTGCGCGGGGGAGTACAGCGTGCACGCACCGGGGACAGCGGCGGATCCGAACCAACCGGTCAAACTCGCCGGTACCGCGCAGCGTGTCGTGGCCGGGGCGTGGTACTTCTCCACGGTGCTCGTGATCGAGGTAGCCGAGCCGTTGCGCAGCGTCCTGGAGGACGTGTATTCGTGCCTGGGTGTGTCGTGGGAACCGGCCACCGCCGGGTGCGTCGCGGACGTCCGACCGGGCACCACGGTCGCCGAGGTCGAGGCCGCGCTCATGAACGTGTACGACCGGTACTCGTCCTACATGGGGTACGGCCCCGTGAGCGGATCGCGGTAGGACCGACAACCCGTCACGGGAGGAGAACACCATGTGCGGTCGTTATGTGATCGCCCGGACCCCGGGCCAGCTCGCACTGCCCTTCGACGCGCAGGTCGACGACTCGATTGCCGGGGGCGTGGAACCCAACTGGAACGTGGCTCCCACGCACACGGTCCCGATCATGCTCGAGCGGCTCTCACCGGACGGTCAGCTGCTCCCGGAGATCCACGCCGCGCGCTGGGGCCTCGTGCCCTCGTGGGCCAAGGAGCTGTCGATCGGGTCCAAGATGTTCAACGCCCGCTCGGAGACTGTGACCGAGAAACCGTCCTTCCGGGCCGCGGTCAAAGCCCGGCGCTGCGCGATCCCCGCGGACGGCTATTACGAGTGGAAGGCCCCGGAGTCCGGGCGCGGGAAGAAGCAACCGTACTTCGTGCACCCCGAGGACGGTTCCCCGATCTGGTTCGCCGGGATCTACGAGTGGTGGCACGTTCCCGACGACGCCGCGGACCTCGCGCGTGCCGAGCAGACCCGGCCGGGCAAGAACGCGCAGGACGACGCGGGCCGGTGGTTGCTCTCGTGTTCGATCCTCACGCGCGAGGCCCCGGACGCGCACGACGAGAACTCGCACCTCGCCGCGCTGGGAGCCCTGCACAACCGGTTGCCCATGGGCATGACCGAAGCGTTCGCGCGCGAATGGATCACCCCGGACAAGGACCACGCCCCGGAACTCGTGGACCGCGCGGTGGTCGGCGCGTTGGAGGTCGCCGCGCAGTGGCGCATGCATGCCGTCAGCACGGACGTGGGGTCGGTGAAGTCCCAGGGAGAGTACCTGGTGGAACCCCTGCAGACCTTGCTGTAGCCGCAGCCGGGGCGTGTCACAACCCCGGTGAATGTCCTCGGTGCGGCCCGCCGCACCGCAAGACCTCGGCCCTCTGCCTATGGTGGAGACGGTGCGCCGACGCACCACACACCGACGATAACCGGGGGTAGACATGGTTGAACTGGGCAACACCCTGACCGATGACACGCGCTGGCTGATCGACTTCGTCCGCTCGGCCGGAGCCGGCGTGCTCGCGAGCAACAGCGGCACGGGATATCCCGAATCCGCGTACGTCCACGTGGCTGCCACGGACGACGGACACATCGTCTTCGGGACCAACACCAAGTCCCGGAAGTTCTCCAACATCACGTCCGACCCGCGCGTGTCCATGGTCGTGATGCGCGACGGCACGCACGAGGTGCAGCTCGAGGGAGAGGCCAGGGTCCTTGAAGGGGCCGACGCCGCTCCGGCCGGTCAGACGCTCGCGGCACAGCACCCGGGTGCGACCGATACGAACGATCCCGAGAACCTGCGGGTCCTGGACATCACGGTGCGTTGGGCCACGCGCACGGACGCATCCCAGGTCCCGCCGCGCAGCGACGAGCTCACGCTGCGCTGACGGGTTGCTGCCACGCTGACGGGTTCGCCCCTCGCTGTCGAACGACGGCGCGGGCGCGTCACGGAGGGGCGCCGGTGCGTTCGGCGGGCGCCGATCCGTTCCACGACATGCAGTGCATCCATCCGCAGCAAGAGACCCGGGTCGCCTCAGGCGATCCGGGTCTCTTGCATCCGGTTCAGAACGGTTCGGTTCTAGGCGGGTCGGTCTTGGACGGCTCGGTTCCGGGCAGCTGCGTCCCGAACAGCCGCAGCACCGTCAGAGTTCGTCCTGCTCCGGGATCCAGCGGTTGAAGTCGAGCGTGAGGTAGAGCGCGAGGGCCGCGGAGTTGTCCTCCGGGATCCGCACGCACACCTCGTGGTAGCCGTTCTCGTGCAGGGACGTCATGACCTGGCGCACGAGCTGCTCCGCCAAGCCGCGGCGGCGGTGCGAGGACGCCGTGAAAAGTTCGAACAGGTACGGCACGTCCGGCAGATGCGGGTCATCGCGGCGCTCGAGCACGATGGCCGCGGCCACGGGGTTGCCGTCCTCGTCCTCGATCACCTGCGACTGTTCCTGCAAGAACGGGCCGAACTCACCCCGGAACGCGTCCCGGACCGTGGTCTCCGCGTCCTCCTGCGTGCCCACGGTCCCGGAGCCGTAGGCCTCCCGGAGCAACCGGGCGAGCGCGGCGGTGTCCTCGTCCGTCACGGAACGGCTCGTGGCCGTGAGCTCCCGGGGGGTCAGCTCGGTCCGCGCGATCAGCGTGATGGTTCCAGTCATCATGGCCTCCCATGGGTCATCGGTGCACACGGTAGTTCTTGCCCCTCAGGGTAACCGAGAAGACCCCGGTTTCCACGGGCGTACTACGGTGGAGGGGCAGGCCCGTCCGAGCCCCGGCCCACGGCACCGCGGTGGGCGCGAGCGGCGTCGTCGTCCCACGCGGGGACCGCAGCCCGGAGGCCACCGTCCGCCGGTAGTGAGGAGAGCGAGAACCATGACCGAGAACCCCCAGACCGATTCCACACCGGAGGGCGAGACCGCCCGGATCTGCCGCGAGTTGATCCGCTTCGACACGAGCAACTACGCGAGCGGCGAGGCCAAGGGCGAGCGTGCGGCCGCGGAGTACGTGGCCGAGCTGATCCACGAGGTGGGCCTCGAGGCCCAGTACTTCGAGTCCGCGCCCGGGCGGGCCAATGTGTTCACGCGCATCGAGGGCAAGGACCCGAGCGCGGACGCGCTGCTCGTGCACGGTCACCTGGACGTGGTCCCCGCCATGGCGCAGGACTGGTCCGTGGACCCGTTCGCGGGGGAGGTGCGGGACGGGATGATCTGGGGCCGCGGCGCGGTGGACATGAAGGACATGGACGCCATGATGCTCTCGGTGCTGCGCCACATGCGCCGCACGGGAACCGTGCCCGAGCGGGACATCGTCTTCGGGTTCTTCGCGGACGAGGAAGCCGGGATGCGCTACGGCTCCAAGTGGATGGTGAGCGAACACCCCGAGGTCTTCGACGGCGTCACGGACGCGCTGAGCGAGGTGGGGGGGTTCTCCGCGAACATCGGGGGCAAGCGGGCCTACCTGCTGCAGACCGCGGAAAAGGGTCTGCTGTGGTTGAAGCTCATCGCACAGGGCCAGGCCGGGCACGGCTCCGGGCTGCACGAGGACAACGCCGTGACGCACCTGTCCCGCGCCATGGCGAACATCGGACAGTACACGTGGCCCGTGGAACTGACCAAGACCACCCGCGCGTTCCTGGACGAGGTCACCGAGCTGACCGGCGTGGAGTTCGATCCGGAGAACCCGCAGCGGCTGTTGCGCGAGCTGGGGGACGTGGCCCGGTTCGTGGGGGCGACCCTGCAGAACACCTCGAATCCCACGATGCTCGACGGCGGGTACAAGACCAACGTGATCCCCGGGACCGCGCAGGGCACCGTGGACGTGCGATTCCTGCCGGATCAGCGTGATCTGGTGATGGAGAAGCTCCAGGAGCTCGCGGGTGACAAGGTGCGCTTCGAGGCCGAGTTCGAGGACATCGGGCTGGAGGTACCGTTCTCGGGCAACGTGGTGGACGCCATGATGGACGCGCTGCAGGCCGAGGACCCCGACGCCGTGGTGCTGCCCTACATGCTCGGCGCGGGCACCGACAACAAGTCCCTGGCCACGCTCGGGATCACCGGCTACGGATTCGTCCCGCTGCAGCTGCCTCCGGAACTGGACTTCACGGGCATGTTCCACGGCGTGGACGAGCGCGTGCCCGTGGCCTCGCTCGAGTTCGGTTCGCGTGTGCTGGACCGCTTGCTGCGCACGTACTGAGCCCCCCGCGCTCGCCGGCCCGAACGACGTCGGCCCCGCATCGTACTGCCAAGTCCTAGCGACCTCGTGCACGCCCCACGCGACCGGACCCGAGCGACGCCGGCCCGTCCCGCGTTCCGCACCATTCCACCGGCCCGACCACCGAAGGAGCCACCGTGACCGCCGTGACCGAACTGCTATCCGACGAGCTGCTCGCCGAGATCAGAGACCGCGCCGCCGCGACCGACCGCGACAATGCGTTCTTCGCCGAGGACTTCGATGCGCTGCGCGAGATCGGCTACCTGCAGATGCTCGTCCCGCGCGAGTTCGGCGGGCTGGGCTTCACGCTCGAGCAGGCCGCGCAGGCGCAGCGCCGCCTCGCCACGGCCGCACCGGCCACCGCGCTGGGGATCAACATGCACCACGTGATCGTGGGGATCGGCCACACCCTCCACCTGCGCGGGGACGATCGCGCGCAGCGGATCTTCCTCGACGCCGTGGCCGGGGAGGTCTTCGCGTTCGGGATCTCCGAGGCGGGCAACGATTCCGTCCTCTTCGACGCGACCACGAGCGCCGAGCCCGTGGCCGAGGGCTGGCGCCTGCACGGCACCAAGATCTTCACGTCCCTGTCCCCGCGCTGGACGCGCCTGCTCGTCCACGCCCGGGTCTCCGGGGACGACGACGCCGCACCCCTCGTCTTCGGGTTCCTCACCCGGGAGGACCACGAGTCCCCGGCGGAGGGGGTCACGGTGCGCGAGGACTGGGACGCGCTCGGGATGCGGGCCTCGCAGTCGTGCACCACGGTGCTGGACGGTGCGCTGCTGCGCACCGAGGACGTGCTCACCAGGACCCCTGCCGCACCCAACCCGGACCCCGTGGTGTGGGGGATCTTCGGGTGCTTCGAACTGCTGCTCGCGGCGGTGTACACGGGGATCGCCGACCGCGCGATCGACGTGGCCGTGGAGATCACGACCACGAGGCGATCCCTGGCCAAGGACGCCCCGTACTCGGACGACCCGGACATCCGCCGGCACGTGGCCGGGGCCGGTGTGCTACGGGACGGGGTGGAACTGCAACTGCGGCAGTTGTGCGCGGACGTGGACGCCCTGGGCTCGGACCGGGAGCCGGCGCACGGGCCGCGGTGGTTCATCCTGTTCTCCGGGGTCAAGCACCGGGCCACGGAAGCCGCGCGCGCCGTGGTGGACCTGGCGCTGCGGGCGTCCGGGGGAGCGCAGTACCGGCGCGGTTCCGAGCTCGAGCGGCTCTACCGGGACGTGCTGGCGGGGATGTACCACCCCTCGGACGAGGAGTCCGTCCACGCGGCCACGGCGAAATCCCTGCTGGGACCCGTCTCCTCCTGAGCGGATCCCGGGCTCAGAACGTGCGGTCCACCCGCATGATCCGCCGGCGCAGTACATAGCGGCGTTGGCCCCCGTAGAGCACCGCCGAGCGCATGAGTTCCCACTTGCCGTACTCGGTGTGTTCCCGCACCCGGCTGCGTGCCTCGGCGGGTTTCTCCCGCGGCGCCACCGTGAGCGAGAGGTACTCGTACCGGTCGTCGCGCCCGGTCATGGCGGGGTGACCGGATACCGAACTGTGCTTCAGACGTTGTTCTTTCATTGCTCCCATTCTGCTCCGATAACGGCTAACGTCTACACCATGAGCACCGATCCCCGCGCCGCGCTGCAAGCGCTCGTCAACGCCCTCGAAGAACACCTCGCCGCCGCGGCGAACCGCCGTTCGGACGACGATCCCACGGTGGACGGAGCCTACCTGGCCATCGCCAACACCTTCGAAGCCTACGAGGAAGCCCTCTACGACGCCTACGACGAGGTTACCCCGCTCACCGTCTTCGCCGAGGAGGACGACTCCGACGACGACCTCGACTACGACGACGATGATGACGATGACGACGATGATGACGACGATCTTCTCGAGGACAACGAGATGATGGACGAGGATCTCATCGACGAGGACGACTACGACGATGACGACGACGAGAACGAGGACCGTGATTCCTCGAACGGACGCCGTTCCGGGCGCTGACCCGGGGGATCGGATCACGTGAGCTGCGAAGGCCTCCGCCGCGGGCGGGGGCCTTCGTGCGTGTCCAGCGGCTTCCCAGGACGGGCCGGGAAGCACCTCGGAGGGGGTGCCGTACAGTTGTCGCGTGAACTGGATCGAAGCGATAATCCTGGGCCTCGTACAGGGGCTGACCGAATTCCTGCCGGTGTCCTCCTCCGCCCATTTGCGGATCGTGGGCGAGTTCCTGCCCAACGGGGCGGACCCCGGGGCCACCTTCACCGCGATCACCCAGCTGGGCACCGAGACCGCCGTGATCATCTTCTTCTGGCGGGACATCGTGCGCATCATCACGAAGTGGGCGCTGTCGTTGAGCGGCCGCGTGGACCGCAAGGACCCGGACGCCCGCATGGGGTGGTTCATCATCCTGGGTTCACTGCCCATCGCCGTACTCGGTCTGTTGCTGCAGGACTACATCGAGACCCAGTTCCGCTCGCTGTGGATCACCGCGACCATGCTGATCGTCTTCGGTCTGTTCCTGGCGATCGCGGACTACATGGGCAAGCAGGAACGTCACCTGGAGGACCTGACCGTCAAGCACGCCGTGGGCTTCGGTTTCGCCCAGGCGCTGGCACTGGTGCCCGGTGTCTCCCGCTCGGGTGGCACGATCACCGCGGGTCTGCTCATGGGCTACACCCGCGCGGCCGCGGCACGCTACGCGTTCCTGCTGGCCATTCCCGCGGTGTTCGCCTCCGGCCTGTACCAGCTGTACAAGGCGGTCAGCGGCGCCGAACCCGGCGGGGTCTACTCCCTGGGCCAGACCGCGGTGGCAACCTTGATCGCGTTCGGCGTGGGTTATCTGATCATCGGGTGGTTCATGCACTACATCTCGGAACGCAGTTACAACCTGTTCGTGTGGTACCGCATCCTGCTGGGTGCCGCGCTGTTCGTGATGCTCGGAACGGGGCTCATCAGCGCCTGATCAGCACCGCCCTCGACCCGTGACGTGCGCGTTCGCGGTCACCAGGGAATAGCGGCCCCGGTGCGCCCGTTGCGTTCGGGGGAGTCCAAGAATCGTCCAAGCGAAGGTGAACATGAAGCGTTGGTCCAGCCGTCCGGTTCCGCAACTGCCCGGGACCTCGCCCGCACCCCTCGTGCACGACACAAGCACGGGGGAGCTCGAACGGCTGGAACCGCGTGAGGGCCGGGCGGGACTGTACGTGTGCGGGATCACCCCGTACGACGCCACGCACATGGGCCACGCCGCGACGTACGTGAACTTCGACCTGCTCAACCGGGTGTGGCGGGACGCCGGCTTCCCCGTGGACTACGTCCAGAACGTCACCGACGTGGACGACCCCCTGCTCGAGCGGGCGAACGACACCGGCGTGGACTGGCGCGAGCTCGCCGAGGAACAGACGGAGTTGTTCCGTACCGACATGGCGGCCCTGAACGTGCTGGCCCCCGATCACTACGTGGGGGCCACCGAGGCCGTCGAGTGGATCGTGCCCGCCGTCGAACGCCTCGTGGAACGCGGGCTCGCGTACCGCGTCCCGGAGGGCACCGGCCAGGACGGGCGCTCGGAGCCCGCGGGGGACGTCTACTTCGACGTCGATGCCGCCGGGCGGTTGCGCGCCGACGACCCCGACGCATGGGTGATCGGCTCCACGTGTCGCCTGGACCGGAAGCGCATGCTGCCCCTCTTCGCGGATCACGGCGGCGACCCCGAGCGCACGGGCAAGCGTGATCCGCTGGACCCGCTGTTGTGGCGCGTCAAGCGCGAGGGCGAACCGTTCTGGGACGGTGCGTCACTGGGTGAGGGCCGTCCCGGATGGCACATCGAGTGCAGCGTCATCGCGCTGCAGTACCTGCCCGCGCCGTTCACCGTGCAGGGCGGAGGCTCGGACCTCGCGTTCCCGCACCACGATATGGGCGCAGGCCACTCGTACGCGCTGTCCGGTGAGCCCATGGCCGAGCACTTCGTCCACACCGCGATGGTGGGGCTGGACGGCGAGAAGATGTCCAAGTCCAAGGGCAACCTGGTGCTCGTCTCGACCTTGCGCCGGGAGGGAGTGGATCCCGCCGCGATCCGCCTGGCGATCCTCGCCAACCACTACCGTACGGACTGGTTCTGGACGGACGACCTGCTCGAGCAGGCGAAGCATCGCCTCGCCACGTGGCGTGAGGCCGCCGTCAAACCTGAAACGGCCGGGGCGGACTCCCTGCTCGAGGCCGTTCGCGCGGCCCTCGGTCAGGACCTCAACGCTCCCGCGGCACTGATCGCGGTGGACGCGTGGGCCGCGCGCAACCTGGGCGGTGCCGCCGCGCGTGGTGCGGGGGCGTCGGCCGAGGACGCCGCGCTGGCGCGCGCCACGGTCGAGGCGTTGCTCGGCATCGAACTCTGAGCGCCCCGCCTCCGACGGACCCGCGCGGTCAGCCGCGGTCGTCGCGGCGGCGCAGGTAACGCTCGAACTCGCGGGCGATCGCGTCCCCGGTGGCCTCCGGGAGGTCCACGGTGTCCTTGGCCTCCTCGAGCTGGCGCACGTAGTCCGCGACCTCCGGATCCTCGGAGGCGAGCTCGTCCACGCCGCGTTCCCACGCCTCGGCGTCCTCGACCACGGGTTCGAGCGGCAGGGCCATGCCCAGCAGGTCCTCGAGGCGGCGCGCGAGCGCGAGCTGCGCCTTGGGGGAGGGCGACTGCGCCACGTAGTGCGGGACGGCGGCCCACATGCTCAGCGTGGGGAAGCCCGCGAGCGCGGCCATGTGGGAGAGCACCCCCACGATCCCGGTGGGTCCCTCGTACTGGGGGGCATCGATGTCCAGTTCCTCGCGCAGCTCCTCGGTGTCCGAGGTCAGGGTCACGGGGATCGGGCGGGTGTGGGGGACGTCCGCGAGCAGCGAGCCGAGCATGATCACGAAGTCCACGTCCAGGGCCGCGGCCTGCTCGAGCAGTTCGGCGGTGAACGCGCGCCACCGGTAGGACGGCTCCCAGCCGTGCAGCAGCACGACGTCCAGGTTGGTCCCGGGCACCGACGCCTTGGACAACCGCGTGGTGGGCCAGTGCAGTTTCTGCTCCCCGGTCAGGGGCCGGCGGATCACGGGACGGGAGTACTGGTAGTCGTAGTAGTCGTCCGAGGCGACCTCGAACACGTCCTTCGCGTTGAGCTGCTCGCGGATGAGCTTGAGGGTGTCCGTGGCGGCGTCGCCGGCGTCGTTCCAGCCCTCGAACGCGGCGATGAGCACCGTGACGGTCTCCTGGTCCGCACCGTCACGCACGACCCCGAAAGGTCCGATACCGGGCTGCTCCGAATTATTGTCCAACGTGGTCACCGTCCCACTGTACGGCCCATGCGGGTGTTCCACGAGCCGATCCCCAGCGCGGTACCGGCGGGCGCACCTACCATGTTCAGCATGCCCCTTCCCCGGTTCCGCCAGCCCTCCGACGACCGCGCCGCACCGGCCCCCGCCGGCCCCCGACCCCGCGGCGTGCGGCTGGGTCTGCTGCTGGGCGTGGAGCTGTTGCTGGACCGTTCGTGGTTCCTCATCGCGGGGCTGACCCTGGTGATGTACGGGCCCGTGCTGTGGCGGTTGTACCCCGAGCTCGGCTGGCTCAACCTACTCCTGGCCCTGGGCTTCGCGGTGGGCCTGGCCCTGAGCGTGCTGGTGCACGAACTCGCCCACGCGCTCGCGGGTCGCGCGGCCGGGTGGCCAGTGACCCGGATCGTGCTGACCCTCATGGGTGGGCACACGGCGTTCGGCAGCGTGCGCACCACGCCGCTGCCCACCGCGCTCGTGTCCCTGGCCGGACCGCTGAGCAACGTGGTGCTCGCCGCGCTGGGCACCGGTGTTCTCTTCGTGACCGTGGACAGCCTCGCGGGCCCGGGGTGGGCGCTCGTCCAGTTGCTGATCCTGGCCAACTGGATCCTGGGGTTGTTCAACCTGCTGCCCGGACTGCCGCTCGACGGCGGGCGCGTGGTGGAGGCGATCGTGTGGGCACTGACCCGCTCGGAGGCCAAGGGCACGACCGTGGCCGCGTGGTGCGGGCGCGGGATCGCGATCCTCACGGTCGCGTGGTTGCTGTGGGCGCAGGTATGGCGCCAACCGGTGGTGCTCGTGATCACGCTGCTCGTGGCCGGGTTCATCTTCATGGGCGCGGGGCAGGCGCTGCGCCAGGCACGCGTTCTGGGCGTGCTCGACGCCGTGCGGGCCGGGGGTGTCGCGCGTCCCGCGATGGAGTTCTCCCCGACTACGCCCCTGGCCCTCGTGGACGCCACCGTCATGGCCGCCACGGGAGACGATTACCGGGGATGGACCCCGGACGTTGTCGTCCGTGACCGCGGCGCCGTGGGCCTGCTGGACCCCGAGCTCGCCGAACGGGTGGCACTGGCACACCGCGGCGTCGTCGCCGTGGGGGACGTAGCCGAATGGCACCCCGCGGATACCACCGTGGACCCGGGCACCCCCGGCGGCGAACTGGCCCGCGTGCTGGAGTCCGGGCGCCGCGCCTGGGTGTGCGTCGTGGACGGCGCCGGTCACGTCACGGGCGTGGTGCACCACGAGGACCTCGCACGCTTGGCCCTGCGCGCCTGATCGCTCCATGAGCGCGGTGGGGGCCATCGCCGCGGGGCGTGGTGATCCGATCGGGGCTACGGTGGGAGAATGGCTCGGGGCGGCCCGCGGTGCGGGCGTACCTACGGAGCCGGACGGCCCCGACGACGACCACGCGTGAGAGCGAGCAGATGAGCGAGCAGCAGGAATCCCACCCGAACCCCACCGGCGCCACCGTGCGGGGAGCAGCCAACCGGCGCGGCCCGTTCCGCTCCGGCGAGCGCGTCCAACTCATGGACGAGACCGGGAAGATGACCACCATCACCCTGGTGGACGGAGGGGAACACCACACCCATCGCGGGGTGCTGGCACATGAGCTGTTGATCGGCCAACCCGAGGGCACGGTCGTGTCCAACACCTCGGGGATCCAGTACCAGGCGCTGCGGCCACTGCTCAAGGACTTCGTGCTGTCCATGCCCCGCGGAGCCGCGGTGGTCTACCCCAAGGACTCCGGGCAGATCGTGACCATGGCGGACGTCTTCCCGGGCGCCCGGGTCGTGGAGGCCGGGGTCGGTTCCGGCGCGCTGACCATCTCCCTGCTGCGCGCGGTGGGGGACGAAGGCCACGTCCACTCGTTCGAGCGCCGGGAGGAGTTCGCGGAGATCGCCCGGGGCAACATCGAGACCATGTTCGGCGGCCCGCACCCCGCGTGGGAACTGAGCCTCGGGGACCTCGCAGAGGAACTGGCCGCGCGGGAGGAGCCCGGGTCCGTGGACCGCGTGATCCTGGACATGCTCGCCCCGTGGGAGTGCCTCGACGCCGTGGCCACAACCCTCGCGCCCGGCGGCGTGGTGATCTGCTACGTGGCCACCGTGCCGCAGTTGTCCCGCGTGGCGGAGGCCATGCGCGCGGACGGCCGCTTCACCGAGCCCGAGGCCTCGGAGACCATGGTGCGCGGGTGGCATGTGGAGGGGCTCGCGGTGCGCCCGGACCACCGCATGGTCGCGCACACCGGGTTCCTGATCCAGTCCCGCCGACTCGTGGACGGCGCACCCAGGTTGGCTCCGAAGCGGCGCGCTTCCAAGAGCGAGTACACGGAAGAGGATTTGCAGGCGTGGACTCCCGTGGCCCTGGGCGAGCGCGTGGTCTCGGACCGCAAGCTGCGCCGCGCGGGCCGCGATGCGGCGTCGTTGGCCGAGCACGCCGCGCGCGCCCAGCGGGAGATCGACGAGCAGGCCCGCGCGGACGAGGGTCAGGTGCGCGATGACTGAATCGGGCGGCACCGCGGGCCGTTCGGCCGCGGACATCACCCAGCGCCAGATCAACATGCTGCGGGACCAGAAGCGCAACCTGGACAAGCAGCTCGCGGCGGTGGGATCGCAGAACGAGAAGCTGGTGCGGTTGCTCAACGCGTCCCGCCAGGAGATCGTGACGCTCAAGAAGACCCTCGCGGCGGAGGCCGAGGCGCCCGCGACGTTCGCCGTGGTGCTGCAGGTCAACCACGGTCGCCAGCCCTTGGGGGAGGCCACCGGGGACGGTCCCGTGGTCACGGGCCCGTCGGTGGACGTGCTCTCCGCGGGACGGAAGATGCGCGTGGCCCTGAGCCCTCTCGTGTCGCTGAGTGCGTGCGAGCCCGGACTGGGGGTGCTGCTCAACGAGCACTACGTGGTGATCGCGGTGCTCGACTACGAGCGCACCGGGGAGGTGGCCACCGTCAAGGAGGTCATCGACCACGACCGCGTGCTCACCGTGGGCCGCTCGGACGAGGAACGCGTGCTGTTACTCTCGGGTCGGTTGCGGCGTGAGCGCCCCAAGCCCGGGGACGCCCTGACCGTGGACCACCGCACGGGCTTCGCCCTGGAACCCGTGGAACGCACGGACGTGGAACAGCTCGTGCTCGAGGAAGTCCCGGAGGTCCGCTATACAGACATCGGAGGGCTGGGGCCTCAGATCGAGGCGATCCGCGACGCCGTGGAACTGCCCTACGTCCACCCGGACATCTACCGCGAACACGGTCTGCGCCCGCCCAAGGGCATCCTGCTCTACGGTCCCCCGGGCAACGGCAAGACGCTGATCGCCAAGGCTGTTGCGCGCTCGCTCGCCGAGCGCAGCGCGGCCAAGGCCGGGCGCGCGCGGCCCGAGGGCTACTTCCTCAATATCAAGGGCCCCGAGCTGCTCGACAAGTACGTGGGGGAGACCGAGCGCCAGATTCGCTCGATCTTCGCGAACGCGCGCGAGCAGGCGGCGCGCGGGATCCCCGTTGTGGTGTTCTTCGACGAGATGGACTCGCTGTTCCGCGTGCGCGGTTCGGGGCTGTCCTCGGACGTGGAGACCACAATCGTGCCACAGTTGCTCACGGAGATCGACGGCGTGGAGCAGCTCGACAACGTGATCGTGGTGGGCGCGACCAACCGCGAGGACATGATCGATCCCGCGGTGCTGCGCCCCGGTCGCCTGGACGTGAAGATCCGCATCGACCGCCCGGACGAGCAGGGCGCGCGGGAGATCTTCTCGCTGTACGTCACCGAGGACCTGCCCCTGCGTGAGGACGATGTCGCTCGCGCCGGCTCCCGCGCGCAGGCCGCCCGGGAGCTCGTGGACGCCGCGATCGGGCGCATGTACGCGCGCACCCCGGACACCGAGTTCCTCACGATCACGTACCGCGACGGCGGCCAGGAGACCCTGTACTTCGCGGACTACGCGTCCGGCGCGGTGATCCGCAACGTGGTGGACCGCGCCAAGAAGCAGGCCATCAAGACGCTGCTGACCACGGGCCGGCGCGGGATCACCGCGCAGCACCTCGTGGACGCCGTGAACCAGGAGTTCCACGAACAACAGGACCTGCCCAACACCGCGGACCCGGAGGACTGGGCCCGGTTGACCGGTCGGCGCGCGGACACCATCCAGGACGTCCGGATCGCGGTGGACCGCCCCGGGGTCTCCGACACGCAGCGTCCGGACGGGGGCGCGGCATGACGGTACGGCGGATCATGGGCAGCGAGACCGAGTTCGGCGTGCTGGCCCAGGGTGAACCGGGTGCGAACCCCACGGTGCTCTCGACCCGCGTGGTCACGGGGTACGCCGCGTGGGTCGCCCGACGGCTTCGGGAACAGGAGGCGGCACGCAGGGAACGGTCCGTGGGCTCGGCCGGGCCCACGCCATCGGACGACGACGCCGCGCAGCCCGGTTCCCCGGACGCCCCGCTCGGCACAGGGTGGGACTACGGTTCCGAGACCCCGCTCGCGGATGCCCGGGGGTTCACCGTGGCCCGCGAGGACGCCCACCCGAGCCAGCTCACCGATGAGGCGCCGGTGCTCACCGCGGAGGAGATCGCCGCGGAGGCGATCAGCGAATCCGCGATGTACACGGAGGACCTCGACTGGCGCCGCGTGATCATGAACACCGTGATCCCCAACGGCGCGCGGGTCTACGTGGACCACTCCCACCCGGAGTACTCGTCCCCGGAGGTCACCACGCCCCTGGACGCGCTCACGTGGGACGCCGCGGGGGACGTGGTGGCTGCCCGCGCCGTGGAGTACCTCGCGGAGGTTTCCACGGGGACGGATGCCGCGCCGGTGAACCTCTACAAGAACAACACGGACAACAAGTCGGTGTCCTACGGCGCCCACGAGAACTACACCGTGGAACGCGCCGTGCCCTTCGAGCGGATCACCGCGGCCCTGCTGCCGTTCTTCGCGTCCCGGCAAATTATGTGTGGTGCAGGCCGTGTGGGCCTCGGGGTGGACGGTTCACATCCTGGGTTCCAACTGAGTCAGCGCGCCGACTTCTTCGAACGCACCGTGGGGCTCGAGACCACGATCCACCGCCCGATCGTGAACACGCGGGACGAACCCCACGCGGACGACACCCGCTACCGGCGCCTGCACGTGATCATCGGGGACGCCAACCTCTCCCACGTGGCCACGCTGCTCAAGTTCGGGACCACGTCCCTGGTGCTGAACCTCGTGGAACACGACCGGGCGCCGCGCCTCGAACTCGAGGATCCCGTGGCCGCGCTGCAGGCCATCAGTCACGACCCGTCCCTGCGCACCACGGTGGCGCTCGCGAACGGTCGGGAGTTGACCGCGGTGGAGCTGCAGCGCGAGTACTACCGCGCAGCGTTGGCGCTGGAGACCGAGCTGGCCCCGAACGGGTTGGACGAGGACACCGCCCACGTGCTGCAGACCTGGGACGAGGTGCTCACGGACCTCGCCGAGGACCCCGCGCGCTTGTCCGACCGGTTGGACTGGGCGGCCAAGTACGCGCTGCTCACCGCGTACCGCACACGCGACGGTCTCGCGTGGGACGATCCCCGGCTCGTGGCGATCGACCTGCAGTACGCGGACGTGCGCCCCGACAAGGGGCTCTACCACAAGCTTGCCGCCGCCGGACGGATCCGCACCCTCGTGGACCACGACCGGATCACCGCGGCCGCGGACCATCCGCCGACCGACACCCGCGCGTACTTCCGGGGCACCGCGGTGTCCCGGTACCCGCGGGACATGGCCGCGGTGGGCTGGGACACACTGACCGTGACGTTCCCCGGGATCCGCCGGGGAGCTCGGGTCAGGATGCCCGAACCTCATGACCTCACCCGGGACACGTGCGAGGACTGGTTCGACGCCCCGGACGTCGAGACCTGGATCGAGCGCGTGGCCGCGAACCGGCCCGCCCTCGTCACGGGCAGCGACATCGGCTGAACCACCCGGTCGGGCGCAGCACACCCCATTCGAGAAGCCACAGGAGGACACCATGGCACAGGAACGCATCTTCCGCACCGGATCCCGCCGCGAGGAGGAACCGGACGCCCCGGCCCCCGCGACCCCGCCCGCCTCGGGCGCCGCACAGGCCCAGCGGGACACCCAGGGCACCGACGACCTGCTCGCGGAGATCGACGGCGTGCTCGAGACCAACGCGGAGGCCTTCGTGAAGGGCTTCGTGCAGAAGGGCGGCCAGTAATACCGTGGAACGGCGGATCTACGGGATCGAGACCGAGTTCGGCCTGATCCACAGCGCACCGCAGGGCCGTCCCCTGGGTGCGGACGAGACGGCGCGGCGGCTGTTCGCACCGGTGCTCGCGTGGGGGCGGGCCTCCAACGTGTTCCTGCCTAACGGCGGGCGCCTGTACCTGGACGTGGGCTCCCACCCCGAGTACGCGACGGCCGAGGCCGCAACCCTGCACGACGTCGTCGCCCAGGACGCCGCCGGCGAACGGATCGTGGACGACCTGCGCGCTCAGCTGCAGGAGAGCCTGGACGCCGAGGGCGTGGGCGGCACGGTGCACCTGTTCAAGAACAACGCGGACTCCGCCGGCAACTCGTTCGGCTCGCACGAGAACTACATGATTGCCCGCCGCACGGAGTTCTCCCGGCTGGTCCAGCACCTGCTGCCGCTACTGGTGACGCGGCAGATCCTCGTGGGCGCGGGTCGGGTGCACCCGGACGGGCCGCCGCCCTTCGGCTCCCTGGCCCTGGGGGACGGGCGCCCCGGCTACTCGTTCTCCCAGCGGGCGGACCACGTGTGGGAGGGGTCGTCCTCGGCCACCACCCGCTCCCGCCCCATGATCAACACCCGGGACGAACCGCACGCGGACGCCGAGCGCTACCGCCGGCTGCACGTCATCACGGGCGACTCGTCCATGTCCCAGACCACCACGGCGCTGAAGATCGGCATCACGGACGCGGTGCTGCGCATGATCGAGGCGGGCCAGATCCTGCCGGACCGCACGCTCGCGGACCCGGCTGCCGCCCTGCGGCAGGTCTCCCACGACCTCACCGGTTTGGCACCGCTGGAGCTGGCCGCGGGGGGCTACCGCTCGGCGATCGAACTGCAGCGCGAGTACCTTGAGGAAGTCACCCGGTTCGTGCAGCGCCACGGCGCGCACCACGACCGCCTCGACTGGGTCGTCGGGCTGTGGGACCGTGGGCTGCGCGCCGTCGAGGAGCAGGACAGCTCGCTGGTGGACCGCGAGCTGGACTGGGCCATCAAGAAGAAGCTGCTGGACTCCTACGCGAGCGCCCACGGGATGGACTGGTCCCACCCCCGCATGGCGCAGTTGGACCTCGCTTACCACGACACCTCCGTGCGCCACGGACTTTTCCATATGCTGGAGCGCCGCGGTGCCGTGGAGACGTTCGTGGCCCCGCAGGACGTCGAGCGCGCCGTCGTCGAAGGCCCTCCCACCCGGGCGCGGATGCGCGGGCGGTTCGTGGCCGCGGCCCACGACGCCGGGGTCAGCACCACCGTGGACTGGGTGCACCTGAAGCTCAACGGGGAGCACCAGCAGAGCACGGTCATGTGCAAGGACCCCTTCGCCACCACCCAGCCGGACGTCGAGGAGCTGATCGCAGAGATCACCTCTGGACGCGCCTGACCCCACCCGCCCGCAGTGTTCCGGGGACTCTCCCAGCCGCGGCCCACGCGGGTCCTCTACATTGGCCCCGAGCCAGCACCCCGATGACGAAAGGTCACCCCCTCGTGCGAAAGATCATCCCTGCCGGCACCGCCGCGCTCGCCCTGTCCCTGCTGCTGACCGGCTGCGGCGGGGGCTCGGGCTGGGACTCCGTGGAACTGTCCGCAGACCCCTCGCAGGGCACCGCGCCGTCGGTGTCCTTCAAGACCCCAATGAAGGTGGACGACGCGCAGACCAAGGTCCTGAAGGAGGGGGACGGTGAGGAGATCCACGCCGGCGACAGCATCATGCTGCAGGCGGCCCTGTACAAGGGCTCGGATGGTTCCTCGCTGGGGGACACCTACAGTCAGGGTGCCGGACAGGTGCTGACCGTCAACGACGAGCTCAAGGACTCCCTGCCGCAGATGTACGACGCCCTGACGAAGGCCAAGGAGGGGGAGATCATCGCGTACAGCTCTCCCAAGACCAGCGGCGCGGCCTCCGAGGGGGACGACTCCACCTCGGTGGAGGTCTACCAGGTGACCAAGAAGATCATGCCCTCGCTCAACGAGAAGATGAAGACCCCCTCCAAGGGCATGCCCAACGTTACGCAGGACGACAAGGGCACCCCCACGATCGCCAAGCCCTCCGGTAGCGAGCCCAAGGAGCTGAAGACGGACGTGCTGATCGAGGGGGACGGTGACACCGTCAAGGAGTCGGACACCGTGATCGCGAACTATGTGGGCGTGCGCTGGGCGGACGGGAAGTCCTTCGACTCCTCCTACGAGAAGGGCACTCCGGCCTCCTTCCCCCTCAACGGTGTGATCGCCGGCTGGAAGGAGGGTCTGAAGGGCCAGAAGGTGGGCTCGCGCGTGGAGCTGGTGATCCCCACCGACAAGGCCTACGGCACGGAGAAGGAGCTCGGCAAGGACTCCCAGTACCCCGCGGGCGCGCTCGTGTTCGTGGTGGACATCCTCGGCACCACACCTACCCCGAAGACGGAGACCGCGAGCCCGCAGGCCTCGGCGAGCGCCACTCCCGGTGCGTCTACGGCACCGAGCGCGAGCCCGGAGTCCTCTGCGTCCGGCAAGTGAGACACGGCTACACTGTGTGCTCGGCACGGCCCCGCCCGGGGGCCCACGACGAAAGGTAGAGCCCGTGTCATTCGGAGAGCGCAAGCTTGATCGTTCCAAGCCGGAGATCGACTTCCCCCAGGACCCGGTTCCCACCGAGCTGCGGATCGTGGACGAGATCCAGGGCACCGGCCGGGAGGCGAAGGTCGGGGACACGGTCTCGTGCCACTACGTGGGTGTCACGTACTCGGGGGGCGAGGAGTTCGACGCCTCCTGGAACCGCGGTGAGCCGCTGGGCTTCACGGTGGGCGTGGGACAGGTCATCCAGGGCTGGGACCAGGGTCTGCTGGGCATGAAGGTGGGTGGTCGGCGTCGGCTGGAGATCCCCTCCGAGCTGGCGTACGGCTCGCGCGGCGCCGGCGCCGTGATCGGCCCGGACGAGTCCCTGATCTTCGTGGTGGACCTGCTCGACGTCCGCTGAATGGCGCCCTCCGCGGGGCCTTCGGCGCGCCGTTCCACCACGGCGTCCGCCGAGCGGCTCCTCAACCTGCTGATCGCCCTGCTCGACCGCGAGTCCGGGTACACCCGTGAGCAGCTGCGCGGGATCGTGCCCGGTTACGACCGCGCCGGGAACCAGGACGCGTTCGAGCGCATGTTCGAGCGAGACAAGGCGCACCTGCGCTCACTCGGGTACCCGGTGGAGGAGATCCCGGACGACGACCCCTGGGCCTCGGACGCGCAGCTCACCCCGCGCTACCGCGTGCCCCGGGGCTCGTACCGGCTGCCCCGGGTGCGGTTCAGTGCAGAGGAGTCCGCGGTGCTCGCCGTCGCGGCGGACGCGTGGAACGACGCTGCCCAGGACCGGCTCGCACGCCGCGCCCTCGACAAGCTCGAACCGGCGCTCAGCGGCGAGGCCGCGCCGGGCCGGGACCTGCAGCCCACCGTGGCCGTGGCGGACCCCGCCTTCGAGCCGCTACTCTCGGCAGTGCTTGCGCACCGCACAGTGCGCTTCGACTACGTGGACCGCACCGGGGCATTCTCCCAGCGCACGGTGCAGCCGTGGGGTGTGGGTTCCCGCTACGGAGCCTGGTACCTCGCGGGCTGGGACACGGACCGGCGTGCACAGCGCACGTTCCGGCTCTCCCGCATCATCTCCGAGGTGGAGACCACGCGCGAGACGTTCGAGCCGCCCCGGGACTTTTCCATGGGCGGTCAGCTCGCGCGCATGGTCAGCCAGCCGCCGCAGCTGTGCGTGGTGGTCCATGTCCGCCAGGGCGCGGGCCAGCTGCTGCGCCGCATTGCCGCGCCGTCCGATTCACCCGCGTGGCGGGCCCCCGAGGGCTACGACGCCGTGCAGCTCGCGGTGCACGACACCGAGTCCGCGGCGGAACACGTGTGCGCGGCGGGCCCGGACGCCCGGGTGCCCCGCGAACCCGTGCCCGGCATTCGGGGCGACGCCGCACAGGGCGGGAGCTCCCCGACGGCCGAGGGCGGGCCGTCGGTCGAACCCGATTCGACGAGCGACGACGCCCCGACCGCCGAGGACATCGCGACCCAGAACGCGGTCGCCGACGCCGTGGCCCGCAGACTCCGTGACGCGCGGGCCTTCCAGGCGCGGATGCCCGGCGTGGACGTGCGTTGGGGCAAGCAGCGCCGTCACGGCGCGGCCAAGGCCAGCACCGAACAGCACCTCGCGCGGCTGCTACACATCGTGCGCCACGTCTACGCCCACCAGGGCGCGGAGCTCGAGGAGACGGCCCGGCACTTCGGGATCACGGACGCGGAACTCGTCAACGACCTGCAGACCCTGTTCGTGTGCGGGCGCCCGGGGCACATGCCAGACCAGCTCATCGACGCGTCCTGGGACGACGGCCACATCTACCTGGGCAACGCGCAGGAACTGTCCGAACCCGTGCGGCTGACCGTCCCCGAGGCCAGCGCGCTGCTCATGGGGTTGCAGACCCTGCAGGCCGTTCCGGGCGGTGACAGCAGGGTCGTGCGCTCGGCCATGCAGAAGGTCGCGACCGCCGCGGACGCGCTGCCGCTCGCGGACGCGCTTGCGGCACCGGACGCCGACGCCGCCGCGGAGCCCCGTGACAGCGCGCTCGTCACCCGCCTGCGGGACGCGATCAAGAACGGCCGGCGCGTGCGATTGCAGTACCTCGTGGCCTCCCGGGACGAGGTCACGGAGCGGCATGTGGACCCCGTGCGGATGATCTTCTCGGACGGGCAGCAGTACGTGCGGGGCTGGTGCCTGCAGGCCAACGCGCCGCGCACGTTCCGCACCGACCGGATCGTGGGCTGCGAGGACGCGGGTGAGGCCGAGGTGCACCCGCGCATGGAATCGGAGGTGCGTTCGAGCATCCAACCGGCCAAGCGTCGTCCGGTCCAGGCCGTGGTCGTCACCGATCGGCGCGGGCGGTGGATCGTGGAGCACTACCACGCCAAGCGCTTCGTAGAGGTCTCCGTGCCACCGGCACCGGGGGAGACGGAGGAATCCGACGCCGCGCCCCGGGAGTCGAACTCCCAGCCGATTCCCGGGTCCCGCGCACGCGCGGCGCGGGGGCCGCGTCCACTGCCCGAGTACGTGGCCGCGGAGGTGGACTTCCCCACGCTGGATGCACTGTCGTCCCTGGTCACACGGCATGCGGGACACGTGGGCGTGGTCTCACCGCCCGAGGCCGTGGCCGCCGTTGAACAGTGGTTGAACAGCAGCTGTCCCGAGCCCACCCCCGGGCGTCCGTAGCCGTCGACTGCCTATACTGGGGCCATGCTGTGGTGGATGTGGGTCGTGCTGTGGACCGTTCTGGTCCTGGGCGCTGCCGCGTTCATCGGGTGGGTGCTCTACCGGGTCGTGCGCACGCAGGTGCTGCCCGCGCTGGACGAGATCGAGCGAAGCGGTACCGATTTCGCCACCCGCTGGAACGCCGCGGCCCAGGGACACTCCACGCCGTTGCGCACACCCGCCTCGCCAGCCATGTTCACCCCGGTGGACGAGACCCGCGCCGCCTACCGTAGCGGCCGGGACCAACGACAAACAGCTCGGCTCATCCGCAGGATGCAGCGCAGGGACACCCTGGGGCAGCCCCAGAGGTATTCGGACGTGCGCCGGGCTGAACAGAAAGGACTCCGCCATGGGCCGCTTGTTTGACAGCCCCCTGACCCTCGTTTTGATCCTCGTGGTCATCCTGCTCCTCTTCGGTGCCCCCAAGCTGCCCGGGATGGCTCGTAGCCTGGGCCAGTCCCTGCGCATCTTCAAGTCCGAGGTCAAGGAGATGAAGCGCGACGACGATCCGAACGTGACCGTCAACGGCCAGCCGGTCGCCGATGGCCAGCCCGTCGCGGGCACCACCGCCGCGCAGTCGAGCACCCAGCCCTCGGTGCAACAGCCGGCCGCCGAGCAGCCCACCGTGATCACCCCGCAGCCGGGCCAGCCCGCGCCCACCGTGGACCAGAACCAGCGCCCCACCGCCTGATCCCGGCATCGTCCGTCGGGACCCGCGCGGGGCCGAGCCGCACGGCTCGGCCCCGTCGCATGCGGGTGAACGGCCCGTCAGAGAGGACAGGGACCCATGTCCACCACGGATTCCGGGAAGGCCCCCGGTTCCACTCGGCAACAGCGCCGGGAACGCCGCAAGAGCACGTCGCGGCGGCACAACCCGCAGGCCCAGATGGCGCTCAAGGAGCACCTGCGGGAACTGCGTAACCGCCTCATCAAGTCCGCCGTGGCCACCGTGCTGGGCGCGGTGCTCGGCTTCATGGCGTACGAGCCGTTCATGCAGTACATCACCGAGCCGCTGCAGCGCCTGGCCGAGTCCGGGCGCACCGCGACCATCAACTACTCCTCGGTGGGCGGGTCCTTCAACATCATGGTGGAGGTCGCCGTGGTGCTCGGGCTAATCTTCGCGTCGCCGGTGTGGCTGTACCAGTTGTGGGCGTTCATCACGCCGGCGCTGCACAAGAACGAACGCCGCTACGCCATGGCCTTCCTCGCGGCGGCGATCCCCTTGTTCCTGGGTGGGTGCGCCCTGGCCGTGACCGCGCTGCCCGCGGCCGTCTACGCGCTCACCGCGTTCACGCCCGAGGGCGGGGCGAACTTCGTGGAGGCCGGGATCTACCTGCGCTTCTTCCTCCAGCTCATCCTGACCTTCGGGATCTCGTGCGTGGTCCCCGTGCTGCTCGTGGGTCTCAACGTGCTGGGCCTGCTGTCCGGGCGCACCGTGCTCAAGGCGTGGCGGATTGTGGTGGTGGTCGTGCTCGTGATCGCCGCGATGGCCGCGCCGGGTCCGGATCCCGTGACCATGCTCTACCTGGCCATCCCGCTGCTGGTGCTGTTCTTCGTGGCCGTGGGGCTGTGTCTGTACCTGGACCGGCGTCGTGCCAAGAAGCAGGCCCGGCAGGCCGCCGCGACCGGTGCGAACGCGGACCGGGGAACCTCGGCGGAAGCGCTGCGCTCGATGGGCAGCACCGCCCACGGAGACTGATCCGCCCCGATTCCCGGGGTGTCAGAGGCACCGCGTAGGGTGGAAGCATGTCTTCCCCCGCCGAACGGTACATTGCCGCGAAGGCTCGCGCGGCCCACGTGAGCACGGAGCTATCGGCCTTCGAGAACACCGTGGACTTCGAACTGGACCCGTTCCAGACGCAGGGGTGCCGCGCTCTCGAGGAGGGCCGGGGAGTGCTCGTGGCCGCCCCCACGGGCGCGGGAAAGACCGTGGTGGGGGAGTTCGCGATCCACCTCGCACTGACCCGGGGTAAGAAGGCCTTCTACACCACGCCCATCAAGGCGCTGAGCAATCAGAAGTTCCACGAATTCTCGCGCCGCTGGGGCTCGGACCGTGTGGGTCTGCTCACGGGTGATACGTCCGTGAACTCGGAAGCGGACGTGGTCGTGATGACCACCGAGGTGCTGCGCAACATGCTCTACGCGGGCTCGTCCACCCTGGCGAACCTGGGGTTCGTGATCATGGACGAGGTGCACTACCTCGCGGACCGCTTCCGCGGTGCGGTGTGGGAAGAGGTCATCATCCACCTGCCCGAGCACGTCCAGCTCGCGTCCCTGTCCGCGACCGTCTCCAACGCCGAGGAATTCGGTGCGTGGCTCGATGACGTCCGCGGCAGCACGGACGTGGTGGTCTCCGAACACCGTCCGGTCCCGCTGTGGCAGCACGTCCAGGTGGGGCCGCAGCTGCTGGACCTGTTCGTGGACGACACCACGGTCGAGGAGGCCGCGCAGCGCCACTCGGACAAACACCGGGACGAACCCGAGGTCAACCCCGAGCTGCTGCGGTTGTTCCGCGCCCAGCATCCCCGCGGGGGTCGGTCGGGTGGGCGCGGACCCGGTCACCGCAATCGCCGTCGTCACGGCGGCCGCCACCAGGAGCCCCGCACCGGGCGGCAGGAGCGGATCTCCCGCCCCCAGCTGTTGCGCCGGCTCGACGCCGAGGCCCTGCTGCCCGCCATCACCTTCATCTTCTCCCGCGCCGGGTGCGACGCCGCCGTGGCACAGTGCGTGGCCGCGGACCTGTGGCTCACCACGCCGCAGGAGCAGCGCACCCTGCGCGCGTTCGCGGCGGAGGCCACCGCGCACATGTCCACCGCGGACCTCGCGGCGCTGAACTACGAGGACTGGTACCAGGGCCTCATCCGGGGGATCTCCGCCCACCACGCGGGCATGCTGCCCGTGTTCAAGGAAGTGGTCGAGCAGCTGTTCTCGGAGGGGCTCATCAAGGCCGTGTTCGCCACGGAGACCCTGGCGCTCGGGATCAACATGCCGGCCCGTTCCGTGGTGCTCGAACGCCTCGACAAGTTCAACGGTGAGGCTCGCGTGGACATCACCCCGGGGGAGTACACCCAGCTCACGGGGCGCGCGGGCCGGCGCGGGATCGACGTCGAGGGCCACGCCGTGGTGCTGTGGCGGGACGGGATGAACCCCCAGGCCGTCGCGGGACTCGCGTCCACGCGCACGTACCCGCTGAACTCGAGCTTCCGGCCCACATACAACATGTCCACCAACCTCATCGCGCGCTACGGGGCCAAACGCTCCCGGTCCATCCTGGAGACCTCGTTCGCGCAGTTCCAGGCGGACCGCTCGGTCGTGGGCCTGGCCAAACGGGTGCGCTCCCAGGAGAAGACCCTCGAGGGCTACCGGGACGCCATGACGTGCCACCTGGGCGACTTCACCGAGTACGCTGCGCTCCGCCGTGAGCTCACGGCGGAGGAGAAGTCCGCGAGCAAGTCCCGCTCGGCGCGTCAACGTAACGACGCCGCGGTGGCCCTGCAGGACCTGCTGCCCGGGGACGTGATCGAGATCCCTCAGGGCCGCAACGCCGGGTGGGCCGTGGTGCTGCGCGAGGACGCGCACCCCTTCGACCCGCGCCCCCACATTCTCACGGTGGACGGCAAACTGCGCCGGGTGGGTGTCAACGACCTGGACGGTTCCCTGGAACCCGAATCCCGGATCCGGATCCCCAAGCACTTCTCGGGGAAGTCCCCCCAGGAACGCAAGGACCTCGCCGCGACCGTGCGGGCCGCGTTGCGCGAGCACCGTCCCGCGCGCGCCCGCTCGGGCGGTCACGCGATCCGCTTCGACCGGGGGACCTCCGCGCGCGATCACCGGATCGAGGACCTGCGCCGACGGTTGCGTTCGCACCCGTGTCATGGTTGTTCGGACCGCGAACAACACGCCCGCTGGGCGGAGCGCGCGTGGAAGCTCGAGAAGGACACCCAGGCACTGCGTAAGCAGATCGCCGGGCGCACCGGGAGCATCGCCGCGACCTTCGACCGCGTGTGCGCGGTGCTCACGCACTTCGAGTATCTCAGCCCGGACGAATCCGACCACCTGCAGCCCACCGCGGCGGGCGAACAGTTGCGCCGGCTCTACGGTGAGCGGGACCTGCTCCTCGCACTGTGCTTGCGGGACGGCTTCCTGGACGGACTGGACGCCCCCGGACTTGCCGGTGTCATGACCGCACTCGTCTACCAGCCCCGGCGCGAGGACCAGGGCGCGCGTCCCAAGATGCCCACGGCCCACATGGAGGAATCCGTCCAGATCCTGCTCCACAACTGGTCGGTGCTCTCCGCGCGCGAGGCCGAGCACCGATTGCCGCTCACGGCCGCCCCCGAGCTGGGGCTCGCGGACGCCATGTACCGCTGGGCCCGGGGCGCCACTCTGACCCGGACGCTCACCGGCACCGACCTGGCCGCGGGGGATTTCGTGCGCTGGGCCAAACAGACCGTGGACGTCCTGGACCAGTTGCGCGGCGTGGAAGGGCTCGATCCCGAGCTGCGCGAGACCGCGCACCGGGCCATCGAAGCCGTGCGCCGCGGCGTCGTCGAGTACAGCGTCTTCGACCAGTAAGACAATGCCGGGCGCGGGGGTTCCGCACGCCCGGTCGGAGGGAATCACGTGAAGTCAGAACAACAAGCCGTGCGGGTGTGGATCAACGGATCGGTGTACTCGCCCGCTGACCCGTTCGCCACCGCCATCCTCCTGGACGGCGCGACCGTGGCGTGGGTCGGTTCCGACGACGCCGCCCGGGCCATGGCCGGCGCGGACGTCACCCCGGAAGACCTGCGGGCCGCGGTGGTCACCCCCGCGTTCGTCGCCCACCACCGAGTGGTCGGGTCCGGGCAGCTTCCGCGCGCCGAGCACGGCTACGGAGCCGTGGAACTGGTGAGCTCGGACCCCGACGCGCTCGACGCCGCGACGCGGGAGGTCCGCGCGGACGGGCTGCATGCCCTGCCGATCCTGGTGCGCCGCGCGCGGGACACCGACGAGCTCGACCCCTCGGCACTGCCGTCGCCCGCCCTGGGGTTCGACGCCGCTGCGTTCGGTGATCCCGCTGCTCTGGCCGATGCCGCGCGGGAACACCTCGTGGTATGCACGCGAGTGGGGCTGCAAGCGGTGCTCGTTCTGCCCCCGTCCGGGGAAGGCGCGTCGGAGAGTGGCTCGTTCGGGGACGACCCGTCCGGAAGCCGACTGTCCGGGAACGAGTTGTCCGGGAGCGACGCCTCCGGCAACGACCGCCCCGAGGACGATCCGGACGAGACCGCGGGGGAGGACGAGGCGTCGACGGAAGATGCATCGTCGTCGTCGGGGGATCCCCGCGTTGACGCGTTGCTGGACGCCGCGGACGCCGCCGCGGAGGAACTCGGCGGCCGGGCGTTCCATGCGCGGGGGCACCGGATCGTGGGCGTCGAACAGTTGTCCGAAGCCCAGTGCGAACGCCTGGCCGATCTGGCGATCACCGTCTCTTGCGTGCCCGGACGGACGCCGCTGCGGGACCTGTCCCGTGCCGGTGTGCCCGTGACGCTCATGACCGACGACCCCAATCCGTGGACCGCCGTCAAGGCGGCCCTCGAGGCACCCGACGAGCACCTGCGCACCTCCGCGCGCGCTGCGTTCCTGGCTCTGACCCGCGGGGTGTGGCGCGCTCACCGCGGGGGCACACCCCTCGCGGGGCAGCTCGCACCGGGCGCGGAGGCCACGCTCGCGGTGTGGGACGCCGAATCCGTCATGGTGCAACAGGCCCAGGGCACGGGCGCGTCGTGGAGCACGGACCCGCGGGCGCGCACGCCCGTCCTGCCCGCGCTCGACGATTCCCGCTTGCCGCGGTGCGAGGCCACCGTGGTGGCCGGGACGCTCGTGAGCGGCGCGGAACCGCGCCCATGACGTCGCGTTTTCATCTTGGTCCTGATCGCCCCTGACGTTAGACTGAGTTCTTACTGCCGGGTGGGTTCATCCGTCCTTAGAAAACAGCGCGCGCCCTTCGGGCCGCTCTGGTCCGAAGGCGGATGGGCCCGCCCAGTGGTCTGTCCGGGCTCGGGTGCCCGGCTACCAGCGGCATGAAAGGACGCCCGGTGCGAGTTCTCACCATCATCCCCACGTACAACGAACGTGAATCGTTGCCCACGGTCATCAAGCGGCTGCGCGCCGCCGTGCCGGACGCCCACGTGCTGGTCGCCGACGACAACAGCCCGGACGGTACCGGTGACATGGCCGATGCCATGGCCGAGCAGGACGGCAACATCCACGTCCTGCACCGACCCGCCAAGGAGGGCCTGGGGCCCGCGTACCTGGCCGGTTTCGCGTGGGGTCTCGAGCGCGACTACGACGTCCTCGTGGAGATGGACGCGGACTGCTCCCACCAGCCCGAGCAGTTGCCGTTGCTGCTCGACGCCGTGGAGCAGGGCGCGGACATGGCCATCGGTTCGCGCTACGTCCCGGGTGGGCGCACCGAGAACTGGCCGCTGCAGCGACAGCTGATCTCGCGCGGTGGCAACATCTACTCGCGTGTCCTGCTGGGCACGTCCATCCACGACATCACGGGTGGCTTCCGCGCCTACCGGGACACCACGCTACGGGCCCTGGACCTGGACTCGGTCCGCTCGCGCGGCTACTGCTTCCAGATCGACCTCGCGTGGCGCGCCGAGCGCCTGGGGCTGAAGATCGTGGAGGTGCCCATCACGTTCGTCGAACGCGAGGAGGGTGCGTCCAAGATGAGCAACGACGTCACCGTGGAGGCCGCCACGAGCGTGGCCAAGTGGGGCCTCACGGCCCGTGCGCGCACGCTCGCCGGGAAGCTGGGCCTGGGCCGCTGACCGGCCGCTGCTCCGTGCCCGGCCGGCTCGCGGGTCGGTTCGAGCCACCGCGCCGGCATCGCCTCGCGCGTACCTACTATTCGTCCAACGGAACGACCCCCGCCCATCGGGCGGGGGTCGTTCCGTTGGTGTGTCGGCGATCGATCATCGACCGCGCGAAGGGATCAGAGAGCGTGCTGCTCCTTGTAGAACGCCAGCCGCTGCTCGAGGGTCTGCTCGAGTTCCTCTATGCTGCGCCGCTCCAGGAGCATGTCCCAGTGGGAGCGCTGGTGCTTCTCGTTGGGGTTCTCGGGCTTCTCACCGTTGACCAGGATGGCTTCCTGGCCGGTCTTGGTGGTCCACACCGGGGGGATCTCCGCCTCCGCCGCGAACATCACGGACACGGACTCGCCCTCCGCGGTGCGGTATTCCACGCGCTGACGCGGCGCCGGCTCCACCCCGGCCTCGGTTTCCATGGACTGGGAGCCCAGGCGCATCCCTCGTAGGCTGCGATCACTCACGCGACGATCCTTCCCGACGTACGTTCTCGTGGGCCGCGCGACGACGACGCTGCGGTGCGTTCACACCGGGCGTCCCGTCCTCGCGGGCCCACTCTTCGTTCCCCAGCGTAACGGGGAGTCAGCGGGATTCATTCCCCGGATCGGTCTCGGGGGCCTCCGGGCGGGCGTGCCGGGGCAACGAGCCGGACTCGGCATCCGTCCCGGTGGTGCCGGCGGTCGTGGGTTCCGAGTCCGTGACCGGCAGGTTGACCTCGTCCACGTGGGGATCGGCGGCCTCCTGGGCGATCGGGGACGTGTAGGGCGAATCCGGCATCTCGAACTCGCTCGGGTCCGTCAAGGTGAGGTCCGGTTCCAGGTCCTTCTCGGTGACCTTGACGGTCTCGTGCTCCACGATGGGGGCGCTCTCCGGCAGGTCCGGTGCAGCGGGGGCCTCGTCCTCGTACTCGTCGTCCTCGGGGTCGTCCGACGCGCCGGGGTTGAGGTAGGAACCCACACCGCGCAGCGCGGTGCTCAGCTCGGCGGGGATCATCCACACCTTGTTGGCCGTGCCCTCGGCGACCTTGGGCAGAGTCTGGATGTACTGGTACGCCAACAGCTTCTGGGTGGGGCGGGCGCGGTGGATCGAGTCGAATACCTTAGCGATGGCCTGCGCCTCACCGTCCGCGCGCAGGATCGCGGCCTTCGCGTCACCCTCTGCGGAGAGCACGGCGGCCTGACGTTCACCCTCGGCGGTGAGGATCTGGGACTGCTTCTCGCCCTCGGCGGTGAGGATCGCGGCGCGGCGGTCACGCTCGGCGCGCATCTGCTTCTCCATGGAGTCCTGGATGGACGGCGGGGGAGTGATCTCCTTGATGTCCACGCGGGAGATCCGGATGCCCCAGCGCCCGGTCGTGGAATCCAGTACGCCGCGCAGCTCCGCGTTGATCTTGTCGCGGGAGGTCAAGGTCTCCTCGAGGTTCAACCCACCCACCACGTTACGCAGCGTGGCGCTCGTGAGCTCGTCCACGGCCTGGATGTAATTGGTGATCTCGTACGTGGCGGCGCGGGGATCAGTGACCTGGAAGTAGACCACGGTGTCGATGCCCACGACCAGGTTGTCCTCGGTGATCACGGACTGGGCGGGGAACGGCACGACCTGTTCGCGCAGGTCGATCAGGGGCAGCAACCGGTCGATGAAGGGGATGAGGAAGTGCAGCCCGGGATTGAGGGTGGACTGGTACTTGCCCAGTCGCTCCACGATGCCCGCGCGCGACTGCGGGACGATCCGCACCGCTTTGATAAGGGTGATGACCGCGGCGAGCACCACCACGGCCAACAGGACGACGATGACGATGGACATGGGGTCCTTTCGGTGGGGGTTCGGCGGTGCGCCGGGGCGCTCGTCCGGGGTCAGGGTCGGACGCCGCGCCCGGGGTCGGTGTGCGTGGGCACCGGGGCCACGTCCGCGACGACCGCGGTGGCCCCCTCGATGCGGTGGACGTAGGCGGTGCTACCCTCGGGCAGGGCGGCGGCCGTGGCGGTGCGGGCGGTCCAGATGTCACCCTCCAGGCGCACCAGGCCGCTGTGCTGGCTCACGGGCTCCAGCGCCATGCACCGCAGCCCGATGAGGCGATCGGTGTTGGAGCGGGTCGTGGGCGTGGACCTGTTGAGACGTCGCAGGGCGATCGGGCGGATCAAGAAGATCAGCAGCACCGACACCAGCGCGAACATCACCACCTGCGCGGTGAAACTGTCCACGACCAGGCTCACGCCGGCGGTGACCAGGGCGGCGAGCGACATCATGAGAAAGAGGAAGTCCAGGGTGAGCATCTCGATGGCTGCGAGCACCAGCATCACGATCAGCCACAGGATCCAGGGATTGTTGACCAGTGCGTCCCACACGGTACGGCTCCGTCCTCGTCCGGTGTCATCGGTTCTCGGATGCCCCGGTGCGAGCCCGGGGATCCATCTCACGTGGTCCAGCCCATTGTGCCCTACGACACCGACGTGATCCCGCAGGCCCCACGCCAGTGCCGCTGGTAATCACATGCCGCGACGCTCCCGCGGCAACGGCGCGCCGGTTTCCCCGTGAGAGAAACGTGCAGGAAATCAGTGGCGCGTCACTATGTGGGTCGTAATATGGGTCACGAAGCCAGACCACACACCCATTGCGGGTGCGGCGGCCTACGGCGCACAAACCGTGCGCCGGCAGCAGAGACTTACTGAGGAGTTTATGCGATGACCACGTTCGACGTGAATGCAATTCTGTCCAGCACGGCCTACGGTTCCGACGGTGACAAGATCGGCAAGGTCGAGCAGGTCTTCCTGGACGACAACTCGGGCGAGCCGACGTTCCTGACCGTCAACACCGGTCTGTTCGGCGCCAAAGAGAACTTCGTTCCTGTGAAGGGCGCTCGTCAGGACGGCGACCGTGTGGTCCTGCCCTACACCAAGGACGTCATCAAGGACGCTCCGAAGGTCGACGCCGACCAGCACCTCTCCCCGGCCGAGGAAGAGGAGCTGTACCGCTACTACGAGCTGAACTACGATGACGGCCGTACCGCGGGCACCGATCGTGATCGCACCACCGCTGCCGCTGGTACCGCGGGTGTCGCCGGCACCGCCGCCGCCGACCGCGATGTCGTCGATCGCGATGTTGCCGATCGTGACCGCGACGCCGTGGACCAGGACCGCCGCGACGTCGCCGCGACCGCCGGTGACGAGGCCTCCGTGGTCCGCCACGAGGAGCGCCTCAACGTGGGCACGCAGGAGCGCGAGGCCGGCCACGCCCGCCTGCGCAAGTACGTCGTGACCGACCACGAGACCGTGGACGTCCCCGTCGAGCGCGAAGAGGTCACCGTCGAGCGCACGCCGATCAACGACACGAACGCTCGCGTGGACAACGGCACCATTGGTGAGGAAGAGGTGGACGTGACCCTGCACGAGGAGCGTCCCGTCGTCCAGAAGGAAGCCGTGGCCGTGGAAGAGGTCGGGCTGAACAAGCAGACCGTCCAGGAGACCCAGCGCGTCGAGGCCGACGTCCGCAAGGAACAGGTCGATGTCGAGACCGACGTCGATCGTGGTGACCTCGGCCGTGACGGCGAGGCTCCCCGCCGCTGATCCGCGGCGCGCGGCTGACGCCGTGTGAGCACTGACGGTTGTACCCCGGGCTCCGGCCCGGGGTACAACCATGTCCGGGTACAACCGCGCCGGGGCACGCCCGCGTCCGCGCACCGCGCTGTCGTGGAGGCGGCCGGCTCGGCCGGAGAGGCGCGGTCCGCACGGACGCGGCCCCGCAGCGGCGTCGTGCCCGTCTTCGTGGCGGCGGGGCCGGGGCGGTAGCATCGATGAGGTCGTCGGCGCGTCCAGCGCGCGAGTCCTGCACGACGGCCCGCCCCCGGTACGGGCGGGCGCACACAAGATCTGATGAGGAGAAACACCATGACGGATGCCCCTTCCCTGCGGTTGACGGTGGACGGCGAGTCACGCACCGTGGACCAGGGCACCACGGCCGCGGAGCTGTACAGCGAGCAGCGCGACGTCGTGGTGGCGCACGTCAACGGTGAGCTCAAGGACCTCGCGACCGAGCTGCGGGACGGGGACACCGTGGAGCGCGTGCTGATCGGTGACCCCGAGGGCCTCGAGGTGCTGCGCCACTCCACGGCCCACGTGATGGCCCAGGCCGTGCAGGAGCTGCGCCCGGACGCGAAACTGGGGATCGGGCCCTACATCACGGACGGGTTCTACTTCGACTTCGACGTCGAGGAGCCGTTCACCCCGGACGATCTGAAGAAGCTCGAGAAGTCGATGCTCAAGATCGTGAACAAGAACCAGATCTTCCGCCGGCGCAGCGTGAGCGAGGACGATGCCCGGGCGGAGATGGCGGACGAGCCGTACAAGCTCGAACTCATCGACCTGGCCGGCGGTCCCGGCTCCGGTGCCATGGACGAGTCCGCGGAGGGTGCCTCGGTGGAGGTGGCCGCCGGTGACCTCACGATCTACGACAACCTGGACCGTAAGAGCGGGGACGTGGTGTGGCGGGACCTGTGCCGCGGCCCGCACCTGCCGGACACCAAGCACATCGGCAACGGCTACGCGCTGATGCGTTCGGCCGCCGCGTACTGGCGCGGGAGCGAGAAGAACAAGCAGCTGCAGCGGATCTACGGCACGGCATGGCCCACCAAGGACGAACTGCGCGAGTACAAGGAACGATTGGCAGAGGCCGAGCGCCGCGACCACCGCAAGCTGGGTGTGGAGCTGGACCTGTTCTCCTTCCCGGACGAACTGGGCTCCGGGCTGCCGGTGTTCCACCCCAAGGGCGGGATCATCCGCAAGGAGATGGAGGACTACTCCCGCGAGCGCCATGCCCAGGCCGGGTACGAGTTCGTCTACACGCCCCACATCACCAAGGGTCATCTCTACGAGGTCTCGGGTCACCTGGACTGGTACCGGGACGGGATGTTCCCTCCCATGCACGTGGACGAGGAGCGCGATCCGGCCACGGGTGAGCTGACCAAACCGGGCCAGGACTACTACCTCAAGCCCATGAACTGCCCCATGCACAACCTGATCTACCGCTCCCGGGGCCGTTCCTACCGGGAACTGCCGCTGCGGTTGTTCGAGTTCGGTGCGGTCTACCGCTACGAGAAGTCCGGTGTGATCCACGGTCTGACGCGTGTGCGTGGGATGACGCAGGACGACGCCCACATCTACTGCACGCGTGAGCAGATGAAGGGCGAGCTCACGAGCACCCTGAACTTCGTGCTGTCCCTGCTCAAGGACTACGGTCTGGACGACTTCTACCTGGAACTGTCCACCAAGGACCCGGAGAAATTCGTGGGCTCGGACGAGATCTGGGACGAGGCGACCCGCACCCTGCAGGAGGTCGCCCAGGACTCGGGGCTCCAGCTCGTACCGGATCCCGGGGGAGCGGCGTTCTACGGTCCCAAGATCTCGGTGCAGGCGCGGGACGCGATCGGGCGCACGTGGCAGATGTCCACGATCCAGCTCGACTTCAACCTCCCCGAGCGCTTCGACCTCGAGTACCAGGCGTCGGACGGCACCCGGCGCCGGCCCGTGATGATCCACCGGGCCCTGTTCGGGTCCGTGGAGCGGTTCATGGGCGTGCTCACCGAGCACTACGCGGGGGCGTTCCCGGTGTGGCTGTCGCCCACCCAGGTCCGGGCGATCCCCGTGGCGGACGCCTTCGACGATTACCTTGACGAGTTCGCTCAGGCCTTGCGCGAACGCGGCGTGCGTGTGGAGGTGGACACGTCCTCGGACCGGTTCCCCAAGAAGATCCGCACGGCCTCCAAGGACAAGATCCCGTTCGTCGTGATCGCCGGGGGCGACGACGCCGAGGCCGGTACCGTCTCGTTCCGCTTCCGCGATGGCTCGCAGTACAACGGAGTGTCCCAGCAGGACGCGGTGGAACTGATCACGGGCCACATCGATCGGCGTCAGAACGCGGACCCCACGGCGCCCGCGCAGGACACCCCGGAGGCCCCGGCCGCAGGGGACGGCGCCGTCGCGGCCGACACCGCGGCGGGTGACGCGGCGTCGGGACAGTCGTGAGTGCCCCGGACGCCGCGGCGTCGGACGGGGAGGGCGTGAGTCGGGACGAGTTCGAACTGCCCGGCGACCCGGACGGTTTCCAACGGCTGTGGACCCCGCACCGGTTGGCGTACGTGCGCGGGGAGGAGACGTCCGTGGAGCAGCCTCCGGGCTGCCCGTTCTGCACCGCGCCGGGCCGCTCGGACGAGGACGCGCTGATCGTCCACCGCGGGAAGCACTGCTTCGCGGTGCTCAACCTCTTCCCGTACAACCCGGGCCACGTGCTCGTGTGCCCGTACCGCCACGTGGCGGAGCTCACGGAGCTCACGGACGACGAACTGTGGGAGCTCAACACGCTGACCCGCACCGTGGTCCTCGTGATCCGGGACGTCGCCAGCCCCGCGGCGTTCAACGTGGGACTCAACCTGGGCCAGGCCGCCGGCGGTTCGCTGTCCGAGCACCTGCACCAACACGTGGTCCCGCGCTGGACGGGGGACGCGAACTTCATGCCCGTCGTCGCCCACACCAAACCCCTCATCCAGACCCTGGCGGCCACGCGCGAGGACATCGCCCGCGCGTGGCCCCGGGACTGACCCCCCGCGGGCCCCGAACCGCCCCGCCGGGCGAATCCGCCCGCTCACTAGGATGGAGACCATGTCCCGACCACTCGTACGTGTCCTCGGCCAGGGGGTGCGCTGGGCGTCGAGCCTGCGCGGCGGTGGCTCCGCCTTCCCCGGCCTGGTCATGGAGAAACTGCACCCCGGGTTCGTCGCGGAGGAACTCGCCAAGCTGCCACTCGGCGTGGTGGTGATCAGCGGCACCAACGGCAAGACCACCACGACCAAGATGACCGTCCAGTTGTTGCGTTCACAAGGACTGCGCGTGTTTACCAATCGCACGGGCTCCAACTTCGTGCGCGGTGTCGCGGCGTCCCTGCTCGCGGAGATGGACGCGTTCGGTCGGCTCGTGGCGGACGTCGCGGTGCTCGAGCTGGACGAGGCCCACGCGGTGCACTTCGTGAAGCAGGTCCGGCCCCGGATCTCGCTGTTGCTCAATGTGATGCGGGACCAGCTCGACCGGTTCGGGGAGATCGACACCACGCGCCGGATGCTGAGCCAGGTCGCGCGCGCCACCACGGGCACGGTCGTGCTCAACCGCGAGGACCCTCGGATCGCGAGCCTCGCCCAGGACGTGACCGAGGGCACCGCCGTGAGCTGGTTCGGGCTCTCGGACGCACTGCGCCCCATGTTCCCGTCCGACGACGACATGCGTGACGGGCTACGACAGGTGGACCCCGGCGCCCAGGACTCGGACGTGCCGTCCGCGCGTCGGCCCGACGCCGACGTCGTGCTCGAGGCCGTGAACGCGCGCAGCGTGGAACTCGACGTGCGCGGGCGCAAGCACGACGCCACGGTGGACCTGTACGGCGTCTACAACCAGTACAACGCCGCGGCCGCCCTCGCCACGAGCCTGCAGGTGCTCGGCGACGCGGCGGACGTCCCCTCCCTCGTGGCCGAACTGGGGAAGGTCACCCCGGCGTTCGGTCGCGGGGAGACCATCACGGTCCAGGACAAGCCCCTGCAGTTGCTGCTCGTGAAGAACCCCGCGGGCTTCCGGCTCTCCCTGGCCTCGGCCTCCGCGCAGGACTACGCCACGATGATCGCGATCAACGACCAGTACGCGGACGGCCGGGACGTCTCGTGGCTGTGGGACGTGGACTTCGACGCGCTGCGCGACGGCGGCGTGGACATGGTCTCGGGCGTGCGCGCGTGGGACATGGCGCTGCGCCTGGACTACGACCTCGTGCGCGTGGCCGCGGTGGAACCGGACCTCGAGGACGCGTTACGCCGGTTCATCGCGGACTCGGGGGAGCGCCCCATGAGAATCTTCTGCACGTACACGGCCATGCTCTCCCTGCGCAGGATCCTGGGCGACATGACGCACGTGGCGGCCATCTAGGAGGACACCGTGGCACACGACACCGCCGGGGCGCTGCGCATCGTGCAGCTCTACCCCCGGGACATGAACATCTACGGCGACTGGGGCAACACACTCACGCTCAAGCGCCGCGCCGAACGCCACGGCCTCGAGACCGAGATCGTGGACTACAACCCCGGCGACCCGTGGCCCGAGAACGCCGACCTCTTCGTGGGCGGCGGAGGACAGGACTCGGGACAGTTCCGCGTGGCCGACGACCTCGCCGTGGTGGCACCGCGACTGCACGAGGCCGTGGCCCGAGGCGTGCCCATGCTCGCGATCTGCGGGCTCTACCAGCTCTTCGGGCACAGTTTCCGCACGGGAGCCGGGGAGACACTGTCCGGGATCGGGATCTTCGACCTCGAGACGGTGGCCGGTCCGGAACGGCTGATCGGCAACATCGTGACCGAGTCCGCGGACCTGGGCACGATCGTCGGCTACGAGAACCACTCGGGGCTCACCCACCTGGGCGCGGGGCAACAACCCCTCGCGAGTGTCGTCTCGGGGGCCGGCAACAACGGGCAGGACGCCACGGAGGGCGCGCGTACCCACAACGTGCTGGGCAGTTACCTGCACGGGTCGCTGCTGCCCAAGAACCCGCGCGTCGCGGACTTCCTGCTCTCGGCGGCACTCGAGCTGCGTGGCGAGACCCTGCCCGAGGGCGAACTCGACGACACGCTCGCACAGCGCGCCCGCGACGTCGCCGCGTCGCGCCCGCGCTGACGGGCCCCGCCCCGCGCTCGTTATCATGGAGGTCGATCCGTGTCCGGTCCGCAGGGGCCGGACGCATTCTTTCGAGGAGGTCATTCATGTCAGGTCACTCCAAGTGGGCCACGACCAAGCACAAGAAGGCGGCGATCGACGCCAAGCGCGCCAAGGCGTTCGCCAAGTACATCAAGGGGATCGAGGTCGCGGCCCGCATGGGCGGCGCGGACACCTCGGGTAACCCCGCGCTCGAACTCGCGGTCTCCAAGGCCAAGAAGAACTCGGTGCCCAACGACAACATCGACCGCGCGATCAAGCGCGGCGCCGGGCTCACGGGCGAGACGATCGACTACACCGAGATCCTCTACGAGGCCCGCGGCCCGCAGGGTACCGCGCTGTACATCGAGTGCCTCACGGACAACAAGAACCGCGCGGCCTCCGAGGTGCGCGTGGCCGTGACCCGCCACGGCGGCACCATGGCGGACTCCGGTTCCGTGGCGTACCTGTTCGAGCGCAAGGGCGTGGTGGAGGTCGCCAAGACGGACGGTCTCACCGAGGACGACGTCCTGATGGCCGTGCTCGACGCCGGCGCCGAGGAGGTGCTCGACGAGTCCGACGACTTCGAGGTGGTCAGCGAGGCGACCGATCTGCCCGCGATCCGCACCGCCCTGGACGAGGCCGGTCTCGAGTACAACAACGACGACCCCCAGTTCCGCCCCACCATGAAGGTGGACCTGGACGCCGAGGGTGCGCGCAAGTTCCTCAAGCTCGCTGACGCGGTCGAGGAGCTCGACGACGTGCAGAATGTCTACTCGAACGCCAACATCCCGGCCGAGGTCATGGCCGAGCTCGAGGACGACGAGTAATTCCGTGAGTCCCGCGGTGGCCCGGCAGTCCCAACAGCGCGTGCTCGCGGTGGACCCCGGTCTCACCCGGTGCGGTTTCGCCGTGGTGGACATGTCCGCGCAGCGAACCGGCACGTTCGTGCACGTCCAGGTGAGCGGGACGCGCGCGCACGAGGCTCTCGAGCACCGCGTGCTGTCGATCATGCGGGCCGCCGAGGAACTCATGGACCGCTTCCGCCCGGACGTCGTGGCCGTGGAACGCGTGTTCGCGCAGAACAACGCCCCCACGGTCGTGGGCACGGCCCAGGCCACGGGCGTCGTGATCGCGGCGGCCGCGGCGCGGGGCATCCCGGTCGCGTGGCACACCCCGTCCGAGGTCAAGGCCGCGGTCACCGGGGACGGCTCCGCGGACAAGGAATCGGTCAACCGCATGGTCGTGCGCATCCTGCGCCTGGACGCCCCGCCGCGGCCCGCGGACGCCGCCGACGCGCTGGCCCTGGCCGTGTGCCACGGGTGGCGCGGTGGGATGGCCGGTGTCAACGCGGCCGAGCGCACGTCCACCCACTCGGGTTCGCGCCCGGTGCAGACCCGCCGGGGTGCTGGCCTCACTCCGGCACAGCAGGCGTGGCGGCGCGCCGAGACCGCGTCGCGAGCCCCCGGTGCCACCGCGCCCCGCGCATCCGGTACGGCCGCTTCCCGCGCGCCGGGCGCAGCGACCGGTACCCGCGGGCGGCGCGGCCGGGTGTCCTGAGCGCCCGTTGCGGCCCGCCTCCCGAGCGGGAGCACGCGTTCCGGGTGTCCCCGGCGCTTGGTACAGTGACGAGCAGGAATTCGTACACGTGTTCGAACGGCGCACCACGTCCTGCCCCCAGGTCGCGGCGCATTCGGGCACACCGACGTTCTCGGCCGGCGGCCGTGGGAGGGGAGGGGCACTGTGATCGCCTCGATAACCGGTGAGGTGCGCTTCGTGGGCGCCACGCTCGCCGTGGTGGAGGTCTCGGGCTTCGGCATCGAGGTCAACGCGAGCCCCCGCACGCTCGCCGGGTTGCGGGTCGGTGCCACCGCGCACCTGCACACCGCGTACATCGCGCGCAAGGACGAGGCCCCGGTGCTGTTCGGTTTCGCCCAGGCGGACGAGAAGGAGATCTTCTCCGTCATGCTCGGGGTCTCCGGGGTGGGCCCGCGCACCGCGCTCGCCGCGGTCTCCGTCCTCGGGCCCGACGACGCCCGGCGCGCGATCGCCGCCGGCGACGACAAGGCCTTCACGGCCGTCCCCGGGATCGGACCGAAGTCCGCGCGGCGCATCGTCCTGGAACTCGCGGACAAGCTCGTCCTGCCGGACCCCGCCCCGCAGCAGAGTGCACAGCCCGGCATGCAGGTGTGGCGTGAGCAGGTCGTGGACGCCCTCACGGGTCTGGGCTGGAGCGAGAAGGACGCCGCCCGCGGGATCGACGACGCCCTCGAAACCCAGCCCGAACTGGCGGAGTCCGCCAACGTGGCCGAGATCCTGCGCGCCGTGCTGTCGTGGCTCGGCACCGCCAAGGCCACGTCCCACACGCGGACCAGGGGGCGGTGAGCATGGCCGTGGAGGAACGCGGATCGGTGGGCCAACAGCGTCTCGTGGGCGCCGAGGGCGACTACGACGACCAGCAACTCGAGGCGTCCCTGCGCCCGGGGACCCTGCACGACTTCGTGGGGCAGAAACGGGTGCGGGCACAGCTGTCGCTCGTGCTCGAGGCCTCCAAGCTGCGCGGGCGCACCGCGGACCACGTGCTGCTGTCCGGGCCCCCGGGCCTCGGCAAGACGACCCTGGCCATGATCATCGCGCAGGAGCTGGACGTCCCCCTGCGGATCTCGTCCGGCCCTGCGATCCAGCACGCGGGTGACCTCGCGGCCATCCTGTCCTCCCTGACCCACGGGGAGGTGCTGTTCCTGGACGAGATCCACCGGATGTCCCGGCCCGCGGAGGAAATGCTGTACATGGCCATGGAGGACTTCCGCGTGGACATCGTGGTGGGCAAGGGCGCCGGCGCCACGTCCATCCCGCTGGACCTGCCCCCGTTCACGCTCGTGGGTGCCACGACCCGCGCGGGGCTGCTGCCCGGACCACTGCGCGACCGGTTCGGCTTCACGGGTCACCTGGAGTTCTACTCCGTCGAGGAACTCGAGCTCGTGCTGCGCCGTTCGGCCGGGCTGCTCGACCTCACCATGACGAGCGAGGCCTTCACGGAAGTCGCATCGCGCTCGCGCGGCACCCCTCGTATCGCCAACCGATTGCTGCGGCGTGTGCGGGACTGGGCGCTCGTGCACGGCGTGGAGCGTATCGACGCGCGGGCTGCCGGATCCGCACTCGACATGTACGAGGTGGACGCCCGGGGCCTGGACCGCCTGGACCGCAACGTGCTCTCGGCCCTGGTGAACAAGTTCAACGGCGGCCCTGTGGGGTTGTCCACCCTGGCGATCGCCGTGGGGGAGGAGACCGAGACGGTCGAGACCGTCGCGGAACCATTCCTGGTCCGCGAGGGCCTGCTCGGTCGCACCCCGCGCGGGCGGATCGCCATGGCCGCGGCGTGGGAGCACCTGGGACTCGACGTCCCGGAGCACGCTGCGTTCAAGGACCCGGCGCTGAAAACCGCGCTCGCCACCGAACCGGACTCGGAGGATCCGTCCAGCACGTGACCAGATCCATCCCCTAAGCTGGGGAGGATCGGCCGGGACCTTCGCACCCCTGCGCAGTCGTGCCCGGTCGCGCTGTACGTGCACCTCGACAGAACGGATCCTTCGTGACCATCCTCGCTCAGACCCAGGACGCTGCCGGTGGCGGCGCCGGAACCGCATGGTTCCTGCCCGTGATGCTCGTGGTCATGGTCCTGCTGCTGTGGCTGCCCATGCGCCGACAGAAGAAGGCCCAGGCCCAGATGAAGGCCAAGCAGGCCACCATGGAGCCGGGTACGCGCGTGATGACGAGCTTCGGTCTCTACGGCACCCTGCGGGACATGGACCGGGAGAACAACAAGGCAGTCCTGGAGGTCTCCCCGGGCCAGCTCGTCACGGTGCACTCCCAGACCGTGACCACCGTGGTGGACGAGCTGCCCGCCGAGTCCGCGGCCACCGCCGCCCCCGGCGTGGTCGAGGCGGACTCCGTGCAGGCCGGTACCCCCGAGGCGGCCGGTTCGGCGCAGAGCGTGGACCCGGTCGACCCCGTGGACGGTTCCACGGCCGCCGGCGAGCAGGGCACTACCCAGCGCGGCACCACCCAGCCCGGCACCACACCGGGCGCGGCGGCCCCGGATGCCTCACACCGGACCTGGCGCGACGCCCGCGACCGCGACGATCGCGATAACCCCACTACCTGATTTCCCCCCACCGGGACACGGGCCGAGGACCTCGGCCCGTTTCTCATGTGTCGACCGGGCCGCGGCCCCGGTCGAGGACACGTTGAAGGACACCAATGGCAGCAGAGAAGAAGGCGCAGACCCCGGGATCGCGTGGCGGGTCCCGTTGGCGGCGCACCAAGGCCTCCAGCACGTCGGAGGGGACCCCCGGGAACGGGACCGCAGCGGCGAACGGCACGTCCGGTCGGAACGGGACGGGTACCGCGAAGCGGCGCCCCCGCTCCGGGGCGGGGGCGTCGGCGGCGCGCAAGGCGCTGGTGGCCCTTGCAGCGGTGATCGCGATCCTCGCCGGGGTGCTCGTCTACGGTGTGACGACCGACCGCACCGGGTGGGCGCCCAAGCTGGCGCTGGATCTCGAGGGCGGTACACAGATGGTGCTCTCGCCCACGCTGCAGGGGGAGAACTCCGGTCAGGACATCTCCCAGGAGCAGCTCGACCAGGCGGTCGAGATCATCCGCCAACGCGTGGACGGTGCAGGTGTCTCCGAGGCGGAGATCACCACGCAGTCCGGGCGCAACATCGTGGTGTCGATGCCCGGTGTGCCCTCGTCCGAGACGCGTGAGCTGATCCAGACCTCCGCGCAGATGGCGTTCCGTCCCGTGATCGTCTCGGGTCCCGGCGCGGCCACCCCGGAGAACCAGCGCACCGACCCCAAGTCGATCCCCCAACCGGAGGGTGAGCCCGAGAACTCCTCCGACCCCAAGTGGGTCACGCGGGATCTCTTCGCCAGGTACGAGGCGCTCGACTGCAGCGCGCCGCGGCCCCAGGAGGAGCGGGCCTCCCAGCCGCAGGACAAGGCGATCGTGGCGTGTGATCCGCAGAGCAACTCCAAGTTCATCCTGGGCCCGGTCGAGATCCCCGGCACGGACATCGCCACGGCGTCCTACGCCCAGGCGACCAACTCCCAGGGCCACGCGACGGGCGGGTTCGCCGTGAACCTGCAATTCAACGACGAGGGCACGCAGACCTTCAAGGAACTCTCCGAGCGGCTCTACGGGCTCGGCCAGGGCGGGCAGAACGGTGCACGCAACCGGTTCGCGATCGTGCTGGACGGTTCCGTGGTCTCCGCCCCGACCATGAACGCCGTGATCACGGACGGTCGCGCGCAGATCACCGGCAACTTCACCGAGGACGAGGCCAAGTTCCTGTCCGAGCAGTTGAAGTACGGTGCGCTGCCGGTGTCCTTCTCGATCGACTCCGAGCAGCAGATCTCCGCGACCCTGGGCAGCAACCAGTTGCGGATGGGCATCATCGCGGGGCTGATCGGTCTGGCGCTCGTGTGCATCTACTCGCTGTTCCAGTACCGCTGGCTGGGTCTCGTGACCATCGCCTCGCTCGTCGTGGCCGGTGTCGTGACCTACCTGGCCATCACCCTGCTGGGGTGGGGCGCGAACTACCGGCTGTCCCTGGCCGGCGTCGCGGGTCTCGTGGTGGCGATCGGTCAGACCGCGGACTCGTTCATCGTCTACTTCGAACGCATCCGTGACGAGATCCGCGCCGGGCGCACGATCCCGGCCGCCGTGGACCACGGCTGGCAACGTGCCCGCCAGACGGTGCTCGCGTCCAAGGCCGTGAACCTGTTGGCCGCCGTGGTGCTCTACTTCGTGGCCGTGGGCAACGTGCGCGGCTTCGCGTTCACGCTCGGTCTCACCGCGATCGCAGACCTGCTGGTCGTGTTCCTGTTCACCCACCCGGTCATGGTGTTGCTCGCGCGCACCCGCTACTTCGGCAACGGCGCGCGGCACTCCGGTCTGGACCCCGAAGCGCTCGACGCCGTCCCGCTCTACCGCGGCGCCGGCCGGCTGCGCAGCCCCGAGGACGGTGACGGTCTCACGATCGCCGAACGACGACGCCGCGCGGCACAGCAAGCGAGCCCAGCGCCGTCGTCCGCAGCGCCGCCGTCCGCCGCCGAACCCGACGGGAACGCGTCCGCCGGCGCGACCGCGGCCACCGCCCGTCCCGATTCCGAGGAGACCCAGCGATGAGCAACCGACTCGCGCGTTTCGGCAACGACCTGCACAGCGGGCGCACGTCCTACCCCTTCGTCCAGAAGCGGGGACCGTGGCTCGCCGTGAGCCTGGCCCTCGTGGTGATCTCCGTGCTGATCCCCGTGATCAAGGGCGGGTTCAACCTGGGGATCGACTTCACGGGCGGCTCCGAGTTCACGGTCTCGGACGTGTCCACCACGGACGTCTCCCTGGGCGAGCGGGCGGTCGCCGAGACCCCCGGTGCCCACGAAGCCACCGTGACGAACATCGCCCCGGGCACCGTGCGGGTGCAGACCCAGCAACTCGACGACGACCAGACCCTGACCCTGAAGAACAAGCTGCAGGACGCCTACGGCGTGGGCGAGGACCAGGTGACCTCCAACTTCGTGGGACCCACGTGGGGCCAGGGCGTGACCCGGCAGGCCCTGTGGGGGCTCGTGATCTTCGTGGTGCTCGCGCTCGCACTCATGGCGCTGTACTTCCGCACGTGGAAGATGTCCGTGTCCGCGATCGCCGCCATGCTCTTCACGATCGTCATCACCGCGGGTGTCTACTCCCTGGTGGGCTTCGAGATCACCCCCTCCGCGGTGATCGGCTTCCTCACGGTGCTGTCCTACTCGCTCTACGACTCCGTGGTGGTCTTCGACAAGGTGCGTGAGAACACCGCGGGGCTCGTGGACGGCAGCGCGCCCGAGGAACGCAGGAAACGCACGTTCGGGGAACAGGTCAACCTGGCCGTGAACCAGACCCTCGTGCGCTCGATCAACACGTCCGTGGTGGGCATCCTCCCCGTGGGGTCCATCCTGTTCATCGGTGCTTACCTGCTCGGGGCCGGAACGTTGAAGGACCTCTCGCTGTCCCTGTTCGTGGGCATCATCGTGGGCACGCTCGCCACGCTGTTCGTCGCCGCGCCCCTGTACTCGTGGTTGCGCGACCGCGAACCCGGCGTGCGGGAGCAGACCCGCCGGGTGCTCGAACACCGCACGGGCGAGGCCCCTCCGGTGAGCGCGGATCCCGTCGCGGTCTGACGCGACACCTCGCACTCGTGGCCGGTCGCGCATGGCGTGACCGGCCACGTGCGCCGTGACCGAACGGTGCGGGCGGCGACGTCGCTCGGTACCGCGTCCGCGGCAGGTGAGCAATGCGTCCGCGGCACGTCCTTACTGCGTCCGCGGCACACCGGCACCGTTGTCCGCGGCGTGTCGGCGCGGGCTTAGACTGGGACATCAGCCCGCGGGGGCTCATGTCCGGCCTCCCGCGGTCGCGGCGACGATGAGGAGGCCACGGATCATGTCCAGCCAGTCCGAGAACGGTGGTGCCCAGGCACCCGTGGGCTCCGCGGTCACGTCCTCCGGCGCGCCCTCCGCTCAGGAGGCGTCCCGTCCTAATGCCGCCCCGCCCGCTCGCCCGAGTGCGGCGCGCGGTGACTTTGGGGGCACCCACTTCGTCCTGCCCGCCTCTCGGTCCGTGTTCGGGCGGGCGGTCTTCCCGGGGCGCAGCGAACGCACCCGCTCGACCCTCTCGGTGCTCAGCGGTGAATCGGTCCCGAGCTCGCCCATCCTGGTGCCCCTGCTGCGCACGGTGCAGAACACCCATCCCGAGGAGGACCTCTCGGTCCTGGAGCGGGCCTTCACGGTCGCGGACACCCACCACGAGGGACAGAAGCGCAAGTCCGGGGACCCGTACATCACCCACCCGGTGGCCGTGACCACGATCCTCGCGGAACTCGGGATGACCGGTGCCACGCTCGTGGCCGGTCTGCTGCACGACACCGTGGAGGACACGTCCTACACGCTCGAGCAAGTGCGCGAGGAGTTCGGCGAGGAGGTCGCCGCGCTCGTGGACGGCGTGACCAAGCTGGACAAGATCCAGTACGGGGAGAACGCGCAGGCGGAAACCGTGCGCAAGATGATCGTGGCCATGGCCAAGGACATCCGTGTGCTGGTCATCAAACTCGCGGACCGTTTGCACAATGCCCGGACCTGGCGCTTCGTCTCCTCCGAGTCCTCCGGGCGCAAGGCGCGCGAGACCCTCGAGATCTTCGCTCCTTTGGCCCACCGACTGGGCATGAACACGATCAAGTGGGAGCTCGAGGACCTGTCCTTCGCGGCCCTGCACCCCAAAGTGTACGAGGAGATCGTGCGCATGGTGGGGGAGCGCACCCCCGAGCGCGAGCGGCACCTCGCGGAGATCCGCGGTCAGATCGCCGAAGCGCTGGACGCCTCCGGGATCGAGGCCACCATCACGGGCCGGCCGAAGCACTACTACTCGATCTACCAGAAGATGATCGTGCGGGGTAAGGACTTCGACGAGATCCACGACCTGCAGGCCGCGCGCGTGCTCGTGAACTCCGTGCGCGAATGCTATGCGGCGTTGGGCGTGCTGCATGCCAAGTGGCGGCCGCTGCCCGGGCGGTTCAAGGACTACATCGCCATGCCCAAGTTTAATATGTACCAGTCCTTGCACACCACGGTGATCGGGCCCGCGGGGCGTCCCGTGGAGATCCAGATCCGCACCCATGAGATGCACCGCCGCGCCGAGTACGGCGTGGCCGCGCACTGGAAGTACAAGGACAAGGTCAACCAGGCGAACTCCGCGACTCCCAAGGCCAAGGAGGGTGAGCTGAACTGGCTCAGCTCCCTGGTGTCGTGGCAGGAGGAGGCCAAGGACTCCTCGGACTTCCTGGATTCGCTGCGCTATCAGATCAACACCGCCGAGGTGTACGTGTTCACGCCCAAGGGCGAGGTCATGGCCCTGCCCACGGGGTCCACGCCGGTGGACTTCGCGTACGCGGTGCACACCGAGGTGGGCAACCGCACGATCGGCGCGCGCGTCAACGGCAAGCTCGCCCCGCTGTCCTCCCGGCTGCAGCACGGGGACCGCGTGGAGATCCTCACGTCCAAGTCGGAACAGGCCGCTCCGTCCCAGGACTGGCTCAAGTTCGTGGGCTCCCCGCGGGCGCGCACCAAGATCCGGCAGTGGTTCTCCAAGGAACGCCGCGAGGAAGCGATCGAACGGGGCAAGGACCAGCTCACCCGGGCGCTGCGCAAACACCAGCTCCCGCTGCAGCGCACGGTCACGAGCGAAGCGCTGCTCGCGGTGGCCCAGGACTTCAACCGCGGCGACGTGGCGGCGCTCTACGAAGCCATCGGTTCGGACGCCGTGGGCGCCCACCAGGTCGTCGACAAGTTGTTGCAACACCTGGGCGGTGCCGAGGGCACCGAGGAGGACCTCGCCGAGACCACGCGGGTGACCCAGCCCGTGCGCTCCGGCGTCGTGGACGCGGGTGTGCTCGTGCAGGGGGCCTCGGACGTCTACGTCAAGATCGCCCGGTGCTGCACCCCGGTGCCCCCGGACGAGATCGTGGGTTTCGTCACGCGCGGGTCCGGGATCTCAGTGCACCGCAAGGACTGCGCCAACATGCGGGTCATCCCGGAGGACGACGACCGGATCAAGGACGTCTCGTGGGCGCCCACCCAGTCCTCCCTGTTCCTCGTGGAGATTCAGGTGGAGGCCCTCGACCGCAAATCCCTGCTCTATGACGTGACCAAGGCGCTGTCGGAGAACCACGTGAACATCCTCTCGGCCCAGGTGCACACCTCGCGGTCCCGGTTGGCGATCTCCCGGTTCTCGTTCGAGATGGGGGACACCCGCTACCTGGACCACGTGCTCAACCAGGTGCGCCGGATCGACGGCGTCTACGACGTCTACCGCACCTCGGGACACCGCCCGGTCAACTCTTGACGGGTCCGCCCGCGCGTCCGGCCTCGAGCGCCCGTGCGAGCTTGCGGACGCGGGCGATCGCGACCCGGCGCCCCGGCAGCTTTGCCAGGGCCTCGAGTTCGGCGAGCAGATGCTGCGGTGAGCAGTGCAGGCGCGGTGCGCTCAGTAGGGCGAGCAGAGCGGCGTCGCCGGCCGGGCCGGTGACGTGTATCGCGAGGTCCACGGCCGTGCGCAGGGGAGTGGTCAGTGTGATGCCGTGGTGGACCACGAGGTCCCGCGGCGCGAACCCCGTCTGGTGGATCACGAGGCCCGGCGGCACCGTGGTGGTTGTGCGCGCGGACTTGTCCACGAGGATCGTCACGGGCGAGGGCTCGGGCGCGCAGCGGTAGAACCACGCGGCTCCGAGCCGCCCCAGCACACCCCGCCGTTGCAGGTGCCCGGGCACGACCCTGCTCACCACCGTGGCTCTTAACTGGAGCGTGGGGGCGGTGGTCGCAGGTACGTAGGCGTCGAGCAGTTCGCGGCGCAACAAACCGTCCTCGGTCATCGCGCTCAGTTCGGCGCGGCTGAACGGGTGGCCCGGGAGCAGGACGAGGGGCGCGGTGGTGCCGCGAGCGGTGAGCACGGAGGTCATGGACCCATCCCACCCCACGGCGTACTGGAAGGGCAGGGCAGCGCACCGATTGTGGAGAACGCCCGTGGACCGAGACCTGCGGCGCGCTCCCACGCCACGGTGCGCGGGCCGGTGCCGTACGCATCGCGCGCCGAGGCGAGGAACGCCCCCACCCTTAGGAACCAGTGGAACGCCCCCGTCCCGGCAAACCGGGGACGGGGGCGTTCCTGCAGTCAGCGGCAGAAGATCAGCGCAGTTCGGACGCCGTGGCCTGCAGCGTGGCGAGCCACTGCTCGCTCGTGGCCAGGTCCTTCTCGAGTGACGCGGCCTTCTTGGTGTTGCCACCCGCACGGGCGGCCTCGAGGGCAGCGCGCTGATCGGCGATCTTGTTCTCCAGCTGGGACAGCATGGAGTTGGAGCGCGCCTTGGTCTCGGGGTCGGTGCGCCGCCAGCGGTCGTCCTCGGCCTTCTTCACGGCGTCCTCCACGGCGCGCAGTTCGTTCTCCACGCGGCGCATGTGGGCGCGCGGGACCTTACCGGCCTCCTCCCAGCGCTGCTGGACGGACGCGAGCTGCTTCTTGGCGGCGTCGAGGTCCTTGACGGGCAGGATCTGCTTGGCCTCGGCGAGCAGCTGCTCCTTGACCGTGAGGTTGCCCGCGTACTCCTGATCGATCCGCTCGTTCGCGGCGGTGCGCGCGGAGAAGAACGCGTCCTGGGCGGCGCGGAACCGAGCCCACAAGGCGTCGTCCTCCTTGCGGGACGCGCGCGGGGCCTCCTTCCACCGGTCCATGAGCTCTCGGTACTTCCCGGCGGTCTCACCCCACTCGGTGGACGAGGACAACGCCTCGGCCTCCTTGATCAGGCCCTCCTTGACGCGCTTGGCCTTGGCGTTGGTCTCGTCCAGGGACGAGAAGAAGGCCTTGCGGTGCCGGTCGAACGTGGTGCGGGCCTTGCGGAAGCGCTTCCACAGGGCGTCCTCGTCCGATTTGGACAGGCGTCCGCCAGAGCGCTGGTGGTCCTGCCACTGCGAGAACAGCTCCGCCATGCGCGCGGACGAGTGCTTCCACTGCGTCTTGGCGGGATCCTGCGCGGCGACCTCCTCGGCGGCCTCCACGATCGCGGTGCGGTGCGCGAGCTGCTGCGCCTTGGCGGCCTTGGTCTCCTCGCGTTCGCGGTTCAGAGCCACCTTGATCGCGTCCTCGAGGGTATCCAGGCGCGTGGAGAGATCCGTGAGATCGCCCACCATGGTGTGCGCGTCCACCTGCTCGCGCACGTGGTCCACGGTCTTGCGCATGTCACCGGCGGGTGCCTTGGCGGCGATGCGCTGTTCAAGCAGTGCGACCTGCGCCTCGGCGTCGTCGAACTTGCGCGCGAAGTACGCGAGCGCCTCGTCCGGTGTGGCGTCCGGGAACTGCCCGCACGCGTACTCGGTGCCCTGCACGCTCACGTACACGGTGCCGTTCTCGTCCGCGCGGCCGAAGGCCCGAGCGCGTTCCACGGAATCGGCCGGGGCGAGCGCGGCGTGGGTGCCCTCCGCGGGACGTGGCTGAGCCGCCGCCGGTGCGGGCGCGGGTGCCGCGTTCGGGGTGGGTTTGGGGGTCGACGGCGCCGCGGGCCTGGGCGCGGACGCCGTGGGGGTGGCCGGTCCCGGGACGGGACGGCGGTCGTCGGATTCAGGACGTTCTGTCACCGCTACAACTCTTTCTGCACGACCCCGCCGGCGCTGCCCGCAGCTGCGGGCGTCGCGGTGGGGTTTCCCATGGTGGACACCGGCCATCCTATCGAGCCGCGCGGCTTAGACTGGCAGCTGACACCGTCCGCGCTCGCGCATGCCCCGGTTCCGGGGGTTGCTCGTACGACGACGCCTCGCCGCCCGGGGCTTCCACGGCGCACAGGCCGAGCCCCGGACCGCCCGAGACCCACTACCGAGGAGTTCCCACCCATGGCCCGCACCACGTCTCTGTCCGGTTTCCCCGAATGGCTCCCGGAGGAACGGATCGTGGAGCAACACGTGCTGGACTCCCTGCGCAGGACCTTCGAACTCCACGGCTTCTCCTCGATCGAGACGCGCGCGGTGGAGACCGTGGAGCAGTTGCTGCGCAAGGGTGAGATCGACAAGGAGGTCTACGGGGTCTCCCGGCTGCAACAGGACGAGGACTCCTCCCGCGAGGACGCGCTGGCGCTGCACTTCGACCTGACCGTGCCGTTCGCCCGCTACGTCGTGGAGAACAGTGGCTACCTCACGTTCCCATTCCGCCGCTACCAGATCCAGAAGGTGTGGCGCGGCGAGCGCCCCCAGGAGGGCCGGGCGCGCGAGTTCACCCAGGCGGACATCGACGTGGTGGGGGACGGCACGCTCGCGTTCCGCTACGACGTGGAGCTCGCGCTCGTGATGATCGAGGCGCTGTCCGAGCTGCCCATCCCGCCGTTCGTACTGCGGGTCAACAACCGCAAGCTCGCCGAGGGTTTCTACCGCGGTGTGGGTCTCACTGACGCCCCCGCGGTGCTGCGTGAGATCGACAAACTCGAAAAGATCGGCGCCGAGCAGGTCTCCCGGAATCTCCAGGACACGGTGGGTGCCACGCCCGAGCAGGCGGAGGCCGCGCTGTCCCTCGCGGCGATCCGCACCGAGGACACGTCCTTCGTGGAGCGCGTGCGGGAACTCGGTGTGAGCAACAACCTGCTGGACGAAGGCCTGAACGAACTCGCCGAGGTCGTGGGGGAGGCCTCCCGCCGCGCCCCCGGCAAGGTCGTGGCGGACCTGTCCATCGCCCGCGGTCTGGACTACTACACAGGCACCGTGTACGAAACGGTCCTCGTGGGTCACGAACAGCTCGGTTCCGTGTGCTCAGGTGGTCGCTACGAGTCCCTCGCGTCCTCCGGGAAGAAGACTTACCCCGGTGTGGGCCTGTCAATCGGTGTGACCCGGTTGGTCACCCGGATCCTGTCCCGCTCCATGGCCCAGGCCTCCCGTTCGGTGCCCTCCGCGGTCCTCGTGGCCCTGAACGACGACGCATCGTGGTCCGCCGCGCAGGACGTCGCCGGGCAGTTGCGCGCTCGCGGGATCGCGACCGAGGTGGCCGCCACGGCTCAGAAGTTCGGCAAGCAGATCCGCTACGCCGAGCGCCGCGGCATCCCGTTCGTGTGGTTCTCCTCGGTGGCCGAGGACGGGAGCCCGACCCACGAGGTCAAGGACATCCGCTCGGGCGAGCAGGTGGCCGCGGACCCCGCATCGTGGCAGCCGCCCGCCGAGGACCTGCACGCCACGGTGCTGCGCGCGGCCACCACGAACGACTGACGCCGGCTCTGTCCTCCGAGAGGCGTGCCCGCGCGCGACGGCCGTGCCCGCGCGCGACGGCTTGTAGACTCGCGGGGACGGGAGCACGCCCTGCTCCGGGGCGCCCGATCCGGTGCGGCTCCGCGGGCACTCGGTGCGACGCGCTCCGCCGGCCCGCGATCCCGACCATCCCATTGATTGAAAAGGTGAATGCACTTGTTGCGAACGCATGAACTCGGCACGTTGACCGTCGAGAACATTGGACAGACCGTCACTCTGGCGGGCTGGGTCGGCCGGCGCCGCGACCACGGCGGCGTGGCGTTCGTGGACCTGCGTGACGCCTCCGGCGTGGCGCAGGTCGTGGTGCGTGACGAGGAGCAGTTCCACCAGCTGCGCAACGAGTACGTCCTGCAGGTCACGGGCACCGTGGAGCGCCGCCCCGAGGGCAACGAGAACCCCAACCTGCCCTCCGGTGAGGTCGAGGTCATGGTGGATGAGCTCACCGTGCTCAACACCGCGGCCCCCCTGCCGTTCCAGATCGACGAGCACGTGGAGGTGGGCGAGGAAGCCCGCCTGAAGTACCGCTACCTGGACCTGCGCCGCCCGCAGCCCGCCCGCATCATGCGGCTGCGTTCCGAGGTCAACCGGGTGGCCCGCACCCTGCTGCACGAGCAGGGCTTCACCGAGGTGGAGACCCCCACCCTCACCCGTTCCACTCCCGAGGGCGCGCGTGACTTCGTGGTGCCGGCACGGCTGTCCCCGGGCTCCTGGTATGCGCTGCCGCAGTCCCCGCAGCTGTTCAAACAGCTGCTGCAGGTGGGCGGGATCGAGAAGTACTTCCAGATCGCCCGCTGCTACCGGGACGAGGACTTCCGCGCGGACCGCCAGCCCGAGTTCACCCAGCTGGACGTTGAGGCCTCCTTCGTGGAGGAGGACGATGTCATCGCCCTGGGCGAGCAGATCGTGAAGTCCCTGTGGGCTCTGATAGGCGTGGACGTCTCGACCCCCATCCCGCGCATGACCTACGCCCAGGCCATGGCCGACTACGGCTCCGACAAGCCGGACCTGCGCTTCGACCTGAAGCTCACGGAGCTCACCGAGTACTTCAAGGACACCCCGTTCCGCGTGTTCCAGGCCCCGTACGTGGGTGCCGTGGTCATGCCAGGCGGTGCATCCCAGCCCCGCCGCCAGCTCGACGCGTGGCAGGAGTGGGCCAAGCAGCGCGGCGCCAAGGGCCTCGCCTACGTGCTGTTCAAGGAGGACGGCGAGATCGCCGGGTCGGTGGCCAAGAACATCTCGGAGGAGGAGAAGGCCGGACTCGCGGAGGCCGTGGGCGCGAAGCCCGGCGACTGCGTGTTCTTCGCCGCGGGCGGGGCCAAGACCTCCCGCGCGCTGCTCGGTGCCGCGCGCGTGGAGATCGGCCATCGCGTGGGCCTGATCGACGAGAATGACTGGGCCTTCGTGTGGATCGTGGACGCGCCGCTGTTCGAGCCCGCGTCCGAGGCGGTCGAGTCCGGCGACGTTGCCGTGGGCTCCGGTGCGTGGACGGCCGTGCACCACGCGTTCACGTCCCCCAAGCCCGAGTTCATGGACACCTTCGACACGGACCCCGGCTCCGCGCTGGCCTACGCGTACGACATCGTGTGCAACGGCAACGAGATCGGCGGCGGTTCCATCCGCATCCACCGCCGGGACGTGCAGGACCGCGTGTTCCGCGTGATGGGGCTCAGCGAGGAGGACGCCCGGGAGAAGTTCGGCTTCCTGCTGGACGCCTTCCAGTTCGGCGCGCCCCCGCACGGCGGCATCGCCTTCGGCTGGGACCGCGTGGTCGCGCTGCTCGCGGGCACCGAGTCCATCCGGGACGTCATCGCGTTCCCCAAGACCGGCAACGGCTACGACCCCCTGACCGCCGCGCCTGCGCCCATCACGGCGCAGCAGCGCAAGGAAGCCGGCGTGGACGCCAAGCCCGAGCCCAAGAAGGCCGAGGCGCCGCGCGAGGCAGCCTCCGCCGACAAGGGCGGCGACGCGAAGTAACGCCATCGACACGTGACACCGTCGCTACGCGCTGCGGGGCCGCCGATCCGGGATGTCACCCCGAGGTCGGTGGCCCCGCCGCGCGAGTGTGATGGACTGACGCCATGAGAATCGTGCTGCAAGTGGCGTCGCGGGCCCGTGTCACCGTGGGTGAACGGGTCACGGGCGAGATCACCGGCCCCGGGCTCGTCGCGCTCGTGGGGGTCACCCACTCGGACACCCCGGAGATCGCCGCGCAGCTCGCGGTCAAGATCGCGGGACTGCGCATCCTGCCGGGGGAGACCTCGTGCGAGGACCGCTCGGCCCCGGTGCTCGTGGTCAGCCAGTTCACGCTGTACGGGGACGTCCGGAAGGGGCGCCGACCGTCGTGGTCCCGCGCCGCCCCCGGGGACGTGAGCGAACCCCTCTTCGAGGCATTCGTGGCGGCGCTGCGTGAGCGCGGTCTGCCGGTGGAGACCGGGGAGTTCGGTGCGCACATGGAGGTCTCGCTCATCAACGACGGGCCCGTGACCCTCGTGGTGGACAGCGACGAGCTGCAGCGCCCGCGTCGCGGCTGAACCCGCGGCGGCCCGTGCGTGTCCGGGGCGGGCAGTAGGGTCGAGGCGTGAGCGATGCATTGTTCGACGTCCCGGATCCCCTGAGCGAGGACGGGTCCGGCCCATCCGCCCACGCGCGGGACCGGGCCCCGTCCCGCGCGCGCTCCCGCGCACCGCTCGCCGTGCGCATGCGCCCCCGCACCGTGGACGAGGTCGTGGGGCAGAAACACCTGTTGCGCACCGGCTCGCCCCTGCGCGGACTGGCCGCGGGGCGCTCGGGGCTCACAGCGGCGTCGTCGGTCATCCTGTGGGGCCCGCCGGGCACGGGCAAGACGACGATCGCGCACGTGATCGCGCGCGGCCACGACACCACCTTCGTGGAGCTGTCCGCCGTCACGGCCGGCGTCAAGGACGTGCGGCGCGTCATGGACGAGGCACTGACCGCGCGCGACCTGCACGGGCGCACCACGGTGCTGTTCCTCGACGAGATCCACCGGTTCACCAAGGCACAGCAGGACGCATTGTTGCCCGGGGTCGAGAACGGGTGGGTGGTCCTCGTGGCCGCTACAACCGAGAACCCCTCGTTCTCCGTGATCGCGCCGCTGCTCTCTCGCTCGCTGCTGCTGACCCTGCAACCGCTCGAGCGCGCGGACATCGGGGAGTTGCTCGACCGCGCGGTGACCGACCCGCGTGGGCTGGACGGCGCCGTCGTCCTGAGTCCCGAGGCGCGCGAGCACCTGCTGGACGTCTCCGGGGGAGACGCGCGCAAGGCGCTCACGTCCCTCGAGGCGGCGGCGGCGGTCGCGCTCTCCCACGCGGCGGCGTCGGACGACGACGCCCATGGCGCCGCGCGTTCCGGGGCCGAGGGCTCGGGTACGGAGGGGTCGGGAGCCGACGCGTCGGACGACGGCGCGGCCGAGCCCGGGGCAGCGGGCGAAACCCCCGACGCATCGGTCGTGACCGTGACGCTGGAGCACGCGCAGGAAGCCGTCAACCGCGCGGCGGTGCGCTACGACAAGCAGGGGGACCAGCACTACGACGTCGTGAGCGCGTTCATCAAGTCGATCCGCGGCTCGGACGTGGACGCCGCGATGCATTACCTGGCCCGGATGATCGAGGCCGGGGAGGACCCCCGGTTCATCGCGCGCCGGCTGATCATCAGCGCGTCGGAGGACATCGGTCTCGCGGACCCCACGGCGCTGCAGACGGCGGTCGCGGCCGCCCAGGCAGTGCAGTTGATCGGGATGCCCGAGGGGCGGATCCCGCTCGCCGAGGCCGTCGCACATCTGGCCACCGCGCCCAAGTCGAACGCCGCGTACCTGGCCATCGACGAGGCCATCGCGGACGTCCGCGCCGGACGTGCGGGGCCCGTGCCCCCGCACCTGCGGGACTCGCACTACCCGGGCGCGAACGAGCTCGGCCACGGCGCGGGCTATGTCTACGCCCACGACACGCCCAACGCGGTGGCCACCCAGCAGTACCCGCCGGACGAGCTCGTGGGGAAGGACTACTACCGGCCCACGGGGTACGGCCACGAACGAGACCTGGCGCAGCGCGTGATCCGGTTGCGCGACATCGTGCGCGGCGACACCCGGCCGTAGGGCGCGGCTACGACGGTGCGTGGTCAGGGCCGTGCTCCCGCGCCGTCCACGTGGTCCAGCACATCCTTGGCGGTCAGGTCGTCGATCACCAGGTCCGTCACCGCGCCCGACCGCAGCGCACCCACGATGCCGCGCACCTTGTGCCGCCCGGACACCACGCACACACGGCGGGGGATCCTGGAGAGATCGGCGGGGGTGGGTCCGGAGGCCCGCCGGTTCAGCTCGATGTCCGAGTAACTGCCGTCCTCGCGGATGAAGACGGTGCAGATATCCCCGACGACGCGGTGCCCGCTCAGACTGCGCAGCTCGGACGAGCTGAGGTGGCCCTCCGTGTAGACCTGGGACAGCACCGGGCCGTGGAAGGCCCCCACGCTGAACACCGCCAGGTCAACACTCGCCCGGGCCGCGAGGATGCGGCGGACCGAGGATTCCTGCCAGAGCAGCGTCCGGGTCTGTTCCCAGTCGAAGAAAGCGGGGGTCGGGAACGGGTACAGCTCGGCGTTGAAGGCCTGCGCCAACGTCGAGAGCAGTGGGGCGGACGCATCCGTGCCGGCCGTCCGCGGCCCGGCGGCCCCGTTGAGCTGCACCACCGAGACGTCCTGGGTGTTGGTGTGGCGCACGTGAGAGGCGATCGCGGAGGTCGTGGTGCCCCACGCGACCCCCAGGGACGTCCCGTCCTGGACCCACGACGCGAGTAGTTGTGCGGTGTAGCGCGAGACCGCGTCGAGTCGTTGGCCGCTATGCGACGCCCGCTGGGTCCCCGCGATGTGCGCCGTGACCCGGAACGTGTCGTGGATGCGACGGGACAGCCGGTCCGTGGGTGTGTCGGGTGGGCGCAGGGTGATCGTCACGATGCCCCTGGCTTTCGCATCCGCCAGCATGCGCGAGACCGTGGACCGTGAGACCCCCAGCCGCTCGGCCACGGCACCCATGGTCATGTCCTGCACGAAGTACAGTTCCGCGGCTTGGTAGAGCAGTGAATCGTCGTGCATCGCCCCTCACCTCCCGTGCACACTTGTGCAAATAGGTTGAGCATACGTGCATCGGCGCGACATGGTAGTGCGCACGGCTACGAAATGGGATGTACGTCACATCCCGGTGCGTAGCGTGGTCCGCAAGAACTGCGGGCCACACCGCATCCACACCGACATTGAGTGAGGAAGATACTGTGACTGCCACCCAATTGAATTCCGAGACCCGTCAGGCCGCGCTCCGTGAAATGAGCGAAGGGGCCGAGTTGGACGTCCTGGTGATCGGCGGTGGCATCACGGGGGCCGGCATCGCGCTGGACGCGGCCACGCGAGGGCTGCGCACCGGCATCGTGGAGGCCCAGGACTGGGCGGGAGGGACGTCCCGCTGGTCGTCCAAGCTGGTCCACGGTGGCCTGCGCTACCTGCAACAGTTCGACTTCAAGCTCGTCACGGAGGCGCTGCACGAACGGGAGCGCCTGCTGTACACGCTGGCTCCCCACCTGGTGAAGCCCGTCCCCTTCCTCTACCCGATCCTGCACCGGTTCTGGGAGCGCCCCTACGTGACGGCGGGCGTCGGTCTCTACGACACCCTGGCCCACGTGGGTTCCAAGGTCGCGTCCATGCCCTTCCACCGTCAGCTCTCGCAGCGCGGCGTGAAGGAGGCGTTCCCCAGCATCAAGCCGGGCGTCATGGTGGGCGCCGTCAAGTACTGGGACGGTCGCGTGGACGATGCCCGTCTGGTGCTGACGCTCATCCGCACGGCCGTGGGCTACGGCGCCCTGGCCGCGACCCGCACGCGAGTCACGGAGCTCCTCAAGAACGACGACGGCGCCGTCGTGGGCGCGCGCGTCACGGACCTGGAGACCGGTACGCAGCACGAGATCCGCGCCCGCAAGGTCATCGCGGCCACCGGCGTGTGGACCGAGGAGACCCAGGACATGGCCCACACGGACGGGGGCCTCAAGGTCCTCGCGTCCAAGGGCATCCACATCGTGGTGCCCCGGGACAGGATCCGCGGCGAGGTGGGTCTGATCCTGCAGACCGAGAAGTCGGTACTGTTCGTGATCCCGTGGGAGCACTACTGGATCATCGGCACCACCGACACCCCCTACGAGCAGGACATCTCGGCCCCCGTGGCCACGGCCGCGGACATCGACTACGTACTCGAACACGCGAACGTGGTCCTGGACGAGCCCCTGACCCGGGACGACGTCATGGGCACCTACGCGGGTCTGCGGCCGTTGCTGCAGCCGGGCGTCAAGGAGGGCACGGAAACCGCGTCCACCAAGATCTCCCGCGAGCACACGGTCGCGGAGGCGACCCCGGGTCTGATCTCGATCGCCGGCGGCAAGTTGACCACCTACCGGATCATGGCCCAGGACGCCGTGGACTTCGCCCTCGGCAAGGAGCGCGCCAAGAGCCTGCCCTCGGTCACCGACCGGACGCTGCTCCACGGTGCCAACGGGTACGTTCCCATGACCCGCCAGGCGGACCGGATCGGCGCACGCCACGGCTGGAGCGACGACATGGTCGAGCACCTGTTGAACCGCTACGGATCGGCCATCACGGAGATCGAGGACCTCGTGGCGGAGCAGGAGGATCTGGCCCGGCCGCTCGCGGCGGCGCCCGCCTACCTGCGGGCCGAGGTGGTCCAGGCGGCGCGGCACGAGGGTGTCCTGCACGTCGCGGACGTCTTCGAGACCCGGACCCGGATGTCCTACGACCAGCCCGATCACGGTCTGGCCGCGGTCGAGGAGGTCGCCGATCTGCTCGCCGCCGAACTGGGCTGGGACGACGCCCGCAAGGAGCAGGAGATCGAGGCCTACCGCGCCGTGTGCGCCGCCGAGGACGCCGCCGCGCAGACCACGGACGACGCCTCCGCGGCGGCCGCGCGCAGCGCAGCCCCCTCGCTCAACACCCTGTGACGTAGGCGGGCGTCCCGTTCCCGCCGACACCGCTTCCCGGTGGCTCACGCCATCGGGAGGCGGTGTGTCCGAATCACCCAACAACGACACGAACTGCAAGGAGTCAATCCATGACCACTTTGAGCGCGATGCTGCCCATGGAGGCGGCGGAAGTGGTGCCCCTGGGCACGGTGTTCTGGTCCGAAGTCCTGGGCACCGCACTGCTGACCCTTCTGGGTGTCGGTGTCGTGGCCAACCACCTGCTGGGCAAGACGAAGGGCAATGCCGGCGGCTGGTTGCTCATCAACTTCGGGTGGGGTATCGCCGTGTTCGCCGGCGTGTACGTCGCCTGGCAATCGGGCGCCCACCTGAACCCCGCCGTGACGGTCGGCATCTGGGCCTCCGGTGCCGATGTCTACGCGCCGGGGGTGGCCATCACCGCCGCGTCGACCTTGGTCTACCTGGCCGCCGAGTTCCTGGGCGCCTTCCTGGGTGCCGTGGTCTGCTGGATCGCGTACAAGCAGCACTACGACGAGCCGCTGGACCCGGCCGCCAAGCTGGGCACGTTCTCCACCGGACCGGAGATCCGCTCCGCGGGGTGGAACGTGCTGACCGAGGTGATCGCCACGTTCGTCCTGGTGTTCGTCATCCTCATGTTCGGCGGGACCCCCTCCGGCCTGGGCCCCCTGGCCGTGGCGCTGCTCGTGGTCGGGATCGGTGCGAGCCTCGGCGGCCCCACCGGCTACGCGATCAACCCCGCGCGTGACCTGGGCCCCCGCGTGGCCCACGCCGTCCTCCCGATCCGGGGCAAGGGTGGCAGCGACTGGGGCTACGCCTGGGTCCCGATCGTGGGTCCCATCCTGGGCGCGCTGCTCGCCGGCGGTGTCTTCCAGTTGTTCCCGGGTGCGGCTTTCTGATCCCCTGAACGCACCACCATCGATTCCTGCCCCTCGACCCAAGGAGTGAGCACCATGAGCAAGCGAAACACCACCAAGACCGCCGAAGGCACCAAGACCACGGGTTCCGGTGATCCCCAGTACGTGATGGCCATCGATCAGGGCACCACGAGTACCCGCGCCATCATCTTCGACCACTCCGGCACCATCGTGGGTGTGGGCCAGTACGAGCACGAGCAGATCTTCCCGCGCGCCGGGTGGGTCGAACACGATGCGCAGGAGATCTGGCGCAACACCCGCCGATGTGTCGCGGACGCCCTCGCGGAGACGGAGCTGACCAAGGACGATCTCGCCGCGGTGGGCATCACCAACCAGCGCGAGACCACCGTGGTGTGGGACAAGAACACGGGCGAGCCCGTGTACAACGCCATCGTGTGGCAGGACACCCGCACGCAGGAGATCGTGGACGAACTCGCCAAGGACGGCGGGGAGGAACGCTTCCGCGAGCTCACGGGTCTGCCCCTGGCCAGCTACTTCGCCGGCCCCAAGGTCAAGTGGATCCTGGACAACGTGGAGGGCGCCCGTGACCGCGCCGAGGCCGGGGACCTGCTCTTCGGTACCACCGACAGCTGGCTCGTGTGGAACATGACCGGCGGCTCCAAGGACGGGGTGCACGTCACGGACGTGACGAACGCGTCCCGGACCCTGCTCATGAACATCGACACCCTCGACTGGAACGAGGAGCTGTGCGAGACCGTGGGCGTGCCCATGTCCATGCTCCCGGAGATCCGCTGCAGCAGCGAGGTCTACGGCAAGGGCCGCGCCCGCGGGTTCCTCAAGCAGGTCCCGATCGCCGGCATCCTGGGTGACCAGCAGGCGGCCATGTTCGGCCAGACGTGTTTCGAACCCGGCATGGGCAAGAACACCTACGGCACCGGCAGCTTCCTGCTCATGAACGTGGGGGAGACCCCGGTGCGTTCCGAGCACGGACTGATCACCACGGTGTGCTACCAGATCGAGGGCGAGAAGCCGGTCTACGCGCTGGAGGGTTCCATCGCGGTCACGGGTTCGCTCGTGCAGTGGGTGCGGGACAATCTGGGATTGATCCAGGACGCCAAGGAGATCGAGCCGCTCGCGCGCGCGGTCGAGGACAACGGTGGGGCGTACTTCGTCCCCGCGTTCTCGGGCCTGTTCGCACCGCACTGGCGTCCGGACGCCCGCGGCGCCCTGGTGGGGCTCACGCGGTACGTGCGCAAGGAGCACATCGCCCGTGCCGTGCTCGAGGCCACCGCGTACCAGTCCCGTGAGGTGGCCGAGGCCATGAACAAGGACTCCAAGCAGGACCTCACCGAGTTGCGCGTGGACGGCGGCATGACGGCCAATGAGCTGCTCATGCAGTTCCAGGCGGATCAGCTGGGTGTGCCCGTGATCCGGCCGAAGATCACCGAGACCACGGCCCTGGGCGCCGCGTACGCGGCCGGTCTCGCCGTGGGCTTCTGGGCGGACCTCGAGGAGATCTCCCGCAACTGGGCCGAGGACAAGCGCTGGGACCCCCAGGGGGACCGTGAGCAGCAGGACAAGCTGTTCCGCAACTGGGGCAAGGCCGTGACCAAGTCGCTCGACTGGGTGAACGAGGACGTGGACTGAATCGGCTATAGTGGACGGTTGGCTGGCACGTCGCGCCGGCGCATTCCCGGGACCCGTGGCACCCTCACGATCCCGCGCGTGCCCGGCGGACGCTAGGTCCGTCGGATTGCGGCTGATCCGCACCTCTCCCGTGGGAACCGATTCCCGCGCCGGAGGCCAGTACCACCCAGAACGGAACGCGGGTCCATCCCGTACGCCGTCGAACCGCATGAAAGGCAAGTTGTGTCCAACAGCTCCAACAGTGTTCGTGTGCGCCGTCAGGTGCGCAAGTCCCGTGCCCTCGGCATCCCGCTGACGCCGAAGGCCGAGAAGTACTTCGAGCGCCGCCCGTACGCTCCCGGTGAGCACGGCCGTGCCCGCCGCAAGCAGGACTCCGACTACAAGGTCCGGCTGATGGAGAAGCAGCGGCTGCGCGCGCAGTACAACATCCGCGAGAAGCAGATGCACCGCGCGTACGTCGAGGCCAAGCGTGTCGAGGGCCAGACCGGTGAGAACCTCATCGCCCTGCTCGAGACCCGTCTCGACGCCCTTGTCCTGCGTGCCGGCTTCGTCCGCACGATGGCCGCTGCCCGCCAGGCCGTGGTGCACCGCCACATCATGGTGGACGGTCAGCGCGTGGACCGCCCCTCGTACCGCGTGCGCCCGGGCCAGACGGTCCACGTGCACCCGCGCTCCGAGAAGATGGTCCCGTTCCAGATCGCCGCGACCGGCGCCAACCAGGATGTCCTCCCGGACACCCCGGCCTACCTGGACGTCGCGATCGACCGCCTGCAGGCCAAGCTCACGCGCAAGCCGCAGCGTTCCGAGGTCCCCGTGACCTGCGAGGAACAGCTCGTGGTGGAGTACTACGCACGGATGGCCTGATCCTCCGTGCCCTCCGTCGCCCGTGCCACGGGTGACGGGCGAACAGCCCGCGGTCCTCGGCCGCGGGCTGTTCGCGTTCCCGGGGTGGACGGCGCACGGGCACCCCGGGCCCGGCGGCACCGGATTCCCCGTTGCACCCGGGTTCTTGGGTAGAGTTGCGCTTCGGTCGGTCTTGCGCGCGGGTCCGACCCTGATCTCGAAGTAGGAACGGAGTTGTGGTCGCCCATGGACGGTGGGGATATCGCCGGATTGCTCGCGGCATTGGTCTTCGCGGTGCTCGTGGGGTTGCTCGCGGTACCCATCATCAAGCTCGGTCGTGTCTTCGACGAGCTGCGCCTGAGCATCCGCTCCATCAACGACGGCACCGCCCCGCTGATCGACGAGGTCACGCGCACCGTGGCCACCACCAACACCCAGCTGGAGAAGGTGGACGGGATCACGTCCAACGTCTCGGACGCCTCCGCGAACGTCTCCGCGCTGTCCTCGCTCGTGGCCTCCACGGTGGGGCAGCCGCTGATCAAGGTCGCGTCCTTCTCCCACGGGCTGCGCCGCGCGTTCAGCCCCCAGGCCGGTGCCCAGACCCGGCCCGGCCCCCACACCGAGCCCGGTGCCGCGCCCGGTGGCGCGGCGACCGACACGACCACCGGGTCCACGGACGCGCACGCCGCAGGCCGCGCGACCGGACCCTCGGACACCAGGAGCTGAGCATGGGTTTGTGGTCCAAACTGGCACTGCTCGCGGCGGGCGCCGTGGTGGGCGGAGCCGCCACGCGCGTGGCCTCCGACCCCGCCGCACGCGAGGCGATCGGGCGGCAGGTGCAGCGCGGCACCCAGGGTGCGTTGGCCCGCCGCGAGGCCGACGGCGCCGTCGAACGCCGCGCGAGCGGGAGCGCCGTGGAGCTCTTCCGCACCGCCGCGCGGCGGTTCCAGGACTTCGCCGCCCGGGTGCGCGCGGGGATGAACGAACGCGAGGCCGAGCTGCACGAGAGGTTCGGCCTGCGCACGCCAGTGGACCACACAGCGAACCACCCGGACGCGCCGCACCACGCCACACCCCCGCCGGGTGTCCCGTGGCGGGCGGACACCGCCCACGAACCGGGCCCCGCACCGGACGACCCCCGGGGTCGGATCATCACACACGTCCCATCGGAAGGAAATGACCGGTAATGCTCTCCCATGAGATCACGCAGCGCTGGCTGAGCTACTTCGAGGGCAAGGGCCACCACGTGGTGCCCTCGGCCTCGCTGGTGTCGCAGCAGCCCGGAGCCATGTTCACCATTGCCGGTATGGTCCCGTTCATCCCGTACTTCCTGGGCCAGGAGACGCCCCCGTACCCGCGGGCCACCTCGGTGCAGAAGTGCATCCGCACCCTCGACATCGACGAGGTCGGCAAGACCGCGCGGCACGGCACGTTCTTCCAGATGGCCGGGAACTTCTCCTTCGGTGACTACTTCAAGTCCGGCGCGATCCCCATGGCGTGGGAGCTGCTGACCTCCTCGCTCGAGGACGGCGGCTTCGGGCTGGACCCGGAGCGGTTGTGGGTCACCGTGTACGAGGGGGACCAGGAGTCCTACGACCTGTGGCACGACACCGTGGGGTTGCCCGCCGAGCGGATCCAGCGCATGGGCCGGGACGAGAACTACTGGGACACCGGCCAGCCGGGCCCCGCGGGTCCCGACTCCGAGATCTTCTACGACCGCGGCCCGCGCTACGGCCAGGACGGCGGTCCGGCCGTGGACGACGAGCGGTTCATCGAGATCTGGAACCTCGTGTTCATGCAGTACCAGCGTGGCGAGGGCAACGGCAAGGACTACGAGATCCTGGGGGACCTGCCCCAGAAGAACATCGATACCGGTCTCGGCGTGGAGCGCCTGGCCATGCTGCTGCAGGGCGTGGAGAACTTCTACGAGACGGACCAGGTCCGCCCCGTGCTCGACGCCGCCGCCGAACTGTCCGGTCGCGCCTATCGCGGCGCGGAGAAGCCGGGGGAGCAGGGCTACGAGGACGACGTCCGCATGCGCGTCGTCGCCGACCACGTGCGCTCCTCGCTCATGCTGATCGCGGACGGTGTCACGCCGGGCAACGAGGCCCGCGGGTACATCCTGCGCCGCTTGTTGCGCCGCGCGGTGCGCGCGATGCGCCTGCTCGGGGTGACGGACCCTTGCCTGCCCGTGCTGCTGCCACGCTCTCGCGACGCGATGAAGGGCGTCTACCCCGTGGTCGAGGATGACTTCGAACGGATCTCCAAGATCGCGTACGCCGAGGAACGCGCGTTCCTCAAGACCATCGAGTCGGGCACCACCCGCCTCGAGCACGCCGTGGAGCTCGCCAAGGGCGAGAAGCGCGCCCTGAGCGGCGCGGACGCGTTCGCGCTGCACGACACGTTCGGTTTCCCCATCGACCTGACCCTGGAGATGGCCGGCGAGGCGGGCGTGGCCGTGGACGAGCGGGCCTTCCGTGAGCTCATGGCCGAGCAGCGTGAGCGGGCCCAGCAGGACGCGCGCGCCAAGAAGGGCGCCATGGCGGACCTGTCCGAACTGCGCCGCCTGTTGAACGACCACGGCAGCCGGTTCACGGGCTACACCGAGCTCGTGACCCCCACGACCGTGCGCGCGATCCTCGCCGACGGCGTCCCGGTGCCCGCGGCGAGCGAGGGCGCGCGCGTGGAGGTCGTACTCGAGGCCACGCCGTTCTACGCCGAGTCCGGTGGCCAGGCCGCCGACACCGGCGTGATCGACTCCGCGGACGGGCTGCGCCTGACCGTGGAGGACGTCCAGCAACCCGTCAAGGGACTGTCCGTGCACCGGGTCACCGTGGCCGCGGGCCAGGTCGTCACGGGTGACGAGGTCACCGCGCGCGTGGACTCGCGGCGCCGTCACGACGGCGAGGCCGCCCACTCGGGCACGCACGTGATCCACGCGGCGCTGCACGACGTGTTGGGTCCCGACGCCGTCCAGCGCGGGTCGTTCAACAAGGAGGGTTACCTGCGCTTCGACTTCTCCCACGGGGAGGCCCTCACGCCGTCCCAGGTGCAGGAGATCGAACAGATCGCCAACACCGCGATCCGGGACGACTTCGAGGTCGTGACCCGCGAGATGCCGCTCGCCGAGGCCAAAAAGCTCGGGGCGATGTCCCTGTTCGGTGAGAAGTACGGGGACGAGGTGCGCGTGGTCGAGATGAACGGCCCGTGGTCACGTGAACTGTGCGGTGGCACGCACGTGGGCTCCACGTCCCAGCTCGGCTCGCTGTCCCTGGTCTCGGAGCAGTCCGTAGGCTCGGGCAACCGCCGTGTGGAGGCGCTCGTGGGGTTGAATTCGTTCAACCACCTGGCCGCCGAGCGCACCCTGGTCAACCAGCTCACGGGCATGCTCAAGGTCCAGTCCAGCGCCGAACTGCCCGAGCGCCTCGCGGCGACGCTCGAGAAGCTCAAGGAGACCGAGCGACAGCTCGCGGGGCTGCGCCAGCAGCAGCTGCAGGCGCAGGCCGGCCAGCTCGCGCAGGACGCGCAGACCGTGGGCTCCGTGCGCGCCGTCCTGCACGACGCCGGTGAGATCGCCTCGGCGGACGCTCTGCGCACCCTCGCTCTCGACCTGCGCGCCCGTCTGGGATCCGACGCCGCCGTGGCCGCGGTGACCGGTGTCGCGAACGGGCGCCCGCTCGTCGTCGTCGCCGTCAACGACGCCGCTCGCGACGCCGGCCTGGCCGCGGGCCAGCTCGTGCGCACCGCAGCGACCGCGCTCGGTGGTGGCGGAGGCGGAAAGCCGGACGTGGCCCAGGGCGGCGGTTCCGACCCGGCCCGCATCCCCGACGCGCTGGCCGGGATCCGCCAGCAGATCCTGGCCACGGCGGGCTGATGCCGCAACCCTTCGCACGCGGTGTGCGCATGGGCGTGGACGTGGGGACGGTCAGGGTCGGTATCGCCCTGACCGACCCCGACGCCGTGCTCGCGACCCCGCACGACACCCTCGGGCGGGACAGCAACCCCCGTAAGGCCTTCGATGTGAAGATCATCACCCGGTTGTGCGAGGAACGGGACGTGGTGACCGTCTACGTGGGGCTGCCGCGCAGCCTCGACGGCGGTGAGAATGCCTCGACGCGGATGGCTCGTGATTACGCGGCCTCACTGGTTCGTCGGTTAGGCTCACGGGGGTGCACTACAGCGGTGCGCCTGGTGGACGAGCGGTTGTCCACGGTGAGCGCGCACCGGTCGCTGCTGGACTCGGGTGTGTCACGACGTCATCACATGGACAGGGTCGATCAGGCCGCCGCGGTGACGTTCCTGCAGACGGCGGTGGACGAGGGGCGGCGGACCGGTACGGAACCGGGCGAACCCGTCCCCGACCGGGCTGCTGATTAGAGTTGACCGTGCGGGCGGTGATCCTGGCCCGCAGCACCCCACATGTGCACCATGAACGGCGGACGGAGAGAATTCGTGAGCGGAGAGAATTCGTGAGCAGAGAGCCGCGGGAGACCGGCACCGGTGACGGACAGGGCCACCGGTCCGACGGTGACGTGCTGACCTCTTCGAACGACGCGGGGGAATCCCGCCTGGCGGGGGCCTTCGAACACCACGACGTGACCCCGGAACAGCGGCAGCGCCGCAAGGTCCGTTCGCGCGCGTCCCTGGCCACGGCGATCGCGCTGTTCATCGCGGCTCTGGTCGTGGTTGTGGCCGTCCTGGGGTCCGCGTTCGGTCTGTTCGAACGCAAGGACTACCGCGGTTCCGGGGACCAGGACGTCACGTTCTCCGTGGCGGACGGCAGTTCCACGGGACAGATCGCCCAGGACCTGCAGGCGCAGGACATCGTGGCCAACGCCTCCCACTTCGTCTCCACGTTCCAGCAGCGCTACCCAGAGCAGTTCATCCAGCCCGGGGAGTACCAGCTCAAGACCCGCATGAGCTCCGACGCCGCCATCGACGCCCTCATGGAACGGGGGGAGGCCACCCACTATGCGGCCATCCCCAAGACCCAGCGCAAGGGGGACACGTTCGCGGCCCTGAGCCAGGCCACCGGGATCGACAAGTCCGAGTTCGAGAAGCTCGCCACGGACAAGGCCAAGTTCGGCATCCCGGACCGCTTCCCCGACCTGGAGGGCTGGCTGCACCCGGGGGAGTACCACTTCCCGCTCGACGCCACCGCGGAGCAGATCCTGCAGGAAATGGTGGACCGCACCAAGGACACGCTGTCCAAGAACAACGTCCCCGAGGACCGCTGGTTCGAGGTGCTCACGATCGGCTCCATCGTGGAGTTCGAGGGCACGCCCCAGGTCTACCGTTCCGTCGCCGGGGCGATCGAGAACCGGATCAACAACCCGAACGGCGAGACCAGCGGCTTCATCCAGTCGGATGCCTCCGTGACCTACGGGCTCGGCAAGACCACCGTGCACCTTACTGACGAGGAGAAGCGGGACAAGTCCAATCCGTACAACACGTACGCGAACCCGGGCCTGCCCGTGGGTCCCATCGGGTCCCCGAGCGACGACGCGATCGCCGCAGCGGCGAACCCCGAGAAGAACGACTACTACTACTGGGTAACGGTGAACCTCGACACCGGTGAGACCAAGTTCTCCAAGACGTACGAGGAGCACCAGCGCTATGTGCAGGAGTACCAGCAGTGGTGCTCGGACAACCCCGGTAAGTGCTCCTGAGGGGCGCGCGATGACGCGATCCTCCGTGCGGGCCGCAGTGCTGGGGCACCCCGTGGGCCACTCTCTGTCCCCGGTGCTGCACGCGGCCGCCTACGAGGCCCTGGGGCTCACGGCGCACTACACGCGCCGGGACGTGCCCGTGGGCGAATGGGACACCTTCTGGGCGGACGCCCGGGCTGCGGGGGACTGGGGCGGGTTCTCGGTCACCATGCCCCTGAAACCCCTCGCCGCCCGAGACGCCGACCGGGTCACCCCGCTCGTGCGGGCGCTCGGCGTGGCCAACACACTCACGTTCGAGGACGACGGACGCGTGGTCGCGGACAACACAGATGTCATGGGCATCATGTCCGCCGTGAGCGCGGCCGGCGCGATCCCGGAGACCCCGCGCGCCGTCGTGCTCGGCGGAGGGGCCACCGCCAGCGCGGCCGTCGCGGCCCTGCACGGGCTCGGGGCCGAGACGGTGGACGTCTTCGTGCGGACACCCTCGCGCGCTCGGACCCTCGATGCCGTGGCGCGGGCGGTGGGCACCGAGGTGCGCACCGTGGCGTGGGAGTACGCCGCCGAGGCACTGCACACCGCGGACGTGGTCGTGGCGACCTTGCCCCCGCGCGGTGCGGACGAGCTCGCGTTGCAGTGGCGCGCCCAGGCGCCGTCGGTGTCCGGCGTGCTGCTCGACGCCGCGTACGACCCGTGGCCCTCACGGCTGGCGTCTGCATGGCAGGACGCGGGGGGCGCGATCGCCCCCGGTGTCGATATGCTGATCTTCCAGGCCGTGGATCAGGTCCGCTGGTTCACGCAGGGCGATCCCCTCGCGGCGATACCGCACGAGGACAGGGTGACCGCGGCCATGTGTCGCGCGGTGGGACGGCCCGAACGTGGCATCCCGCAGCGCGTGCGCATCGCGCAGGCCACACGACTCGCGCCGTGACCCGGCGCGCGTGCCGCCCGGGCCGGGGCGCACGACCGAGCGAAACGAATTGACCGCGGGGCGTGGACCCCGGGCGAGAACTGGAGTGTTTTGATGTTGCGTTGGCTCACGGCCGGGGAATCACACGGTGAGGCGCTCGTGGGGATCATCGAAGGTGTCCCCGCCGGTGTGGAACTGACCACCGGGATGATCCAGGACGCGCTGGCCCGGCGCCGGCTCGGGTACGGCCGCGGCGCCCGCATGAAATTCGAACAGGACCGCGTGCGCATCCTGGGCGGGGTCCGCCACGGGCTCACGCAGGGCGGGCCGGTCGCGATCGAGATCGCCAACACGGAGTGGCCCAAGTGGCAGGACGTCATGAGCTCCGACCCGGTGGATCCCGCGGTGCTCGAGGGCCGGGCCCGCAACGCGCCCCTGACCCGCCCGCGCCCCGGTCACGCGGACCTCACCGGCATGCAAAAGTACGACTTCGCCGAGGCCCGCCCCGTGCTCGAACGGGCGTCGGCCCGAGAGACGGCCACGCGCGTGGCGCTCGGTGTCGTGGCCTCCCAGGTCCTCGCGGCCCTCGGGGTGCGGCTCGTGTCCCACACGACCGCGATCGCGGAAGTGTCGGTGCCCGAGGGCGCCGCGCTGCCCGGCCCGGACGACGTCGCCGCGCTGGATGCCGACCCGCTGCGCTGCTTCGACGCCGGGACCTCCGAGGCCATGGTGGCCGCGGTGGACGAGGCGCACAAGGCGGGGGAAACCCTGGGCGGCGTCGTCGAGGTGCTCGCCGAGGGCCTGCCCCCGGGACTCGGCTCGTACGTGCACTGGGACCGACGCCTGGACGCGCGCCTGGCTGGGGCCCTGATGGGCATCCAGGCCATCAAGGGCGTGGAGGTCGGGGACGGGTTCCGTACCGCCGCGCGCCCGGGCTCCGCGGCCCACGACGAGACGCTGGCTGCCGACGGGACCGTGCACCGGGTCTCCAATCGCGCCGGCGGCATCGAGGGCGGCATGTCGATCGGTGACCTGTTGCGCGTGCGTGCCGCGATGAAGCCCATTGCCACGGTCCCGCGCTCGCTGCACACCGTGGACGTAGCCACGGGTGAACCCGCCCGCGCCCACCACCAACGCTCGGACGTGTGTGCGGTACCCGCGGCCGGCGTGGTGGCCGAGGCCATGGTCGCGCTCGTGCTCGCCCAGGCCGCCCTCGAGAAGTTCGGCGGCGACTCGATCACCGAGACGGTACGCAACAAGGACGCCTACCTCGCGAGGATCCCCGCCAACCTGCGCACGTCCCCCGAGCTCGCGGACCCCGCCGCGCTGGCCGCCCTGGACGAGGTGCGCGGGGACCTGGCGTGACGCGCCCCGCCCTGCCCGTGGTGCTGATCGGGCCCATGGCGGCGGGCAAGTCCCACGTGGCACAGCACCTCGCGGAGCACTACGGGTTGCCCCACGTGGACACCGATCGCGTGATCGAGTCCCGCTACGGACCCATCCCTCGGTTGTTCCGCGCCCGCGGGGAGGCCGAGTTCCGCCGGATCGAGGCGCAGGTCGTCGCCGAGTTGCTCGATGACCCCGACACTGCCGGGTGCGTGATCTCCCTGGGCGGGGGCGCACCCATGTCCCCGCTCGTGCAGCCGCTGCTGGCCGGGCACACGGTCGCATACCTGGAGGTGGACCTGGACACCGTCCGTCCGCGGATCAAGGGCAACACGACCCGCCCCATGCTCCAACCGGATCCCGAGGCCCGCTGGAGCCAGATCATGGCCGAGCGCCGCGAGACCTTCGAACGCCTCGCGACCATCCGGCTCGACGGCGCCGCGCCGCGCACCGTGGCGCAGATCGCCCGTGAGCTCTACCTCGCGCTGGGCGAACCGATCGCGCAGCCGCGCGGAAAGGAACACACCGCATGAGTGATCCCGTCAGCATCCCCGTCCACGGCGGTCCCGACAACCGCTACGACGTCCTCGTGGGCAACGGCCTGTTGGACCGCGTGCCCGAACTGCTGGGCGAGCGCGTCAAGAAGGTGCTCATCATCCACCCCCGCGCGCTGCGCGCCACGGGTGACGTGGTGCAGCAGAACCTCTCCGCCGTCGGGATCCAGAGCTTCGTGGCCGAGATCCCGGACGCTGAGGAGGGCAAGCGCGTGGAGGTCGCGGCGTTCTGCTGGCAGATCATGGGCCAGTCGGACTTCACGCGCACGGACGCCGTGGTCTCCGTGGGCGGCGGCGCCGTGACGGACCTCGCCGGTTTCGTGGCCGCCACGTGGTTGCGCGGGGTGCGCGTGATCCACCTGCCCACCACGCTGCTGGGCATGGTGGACGCCGCCGTGGGCGGGAAGACCGGGATCAACACCGCCGAGGGCAAGAACCTCGTGGGAGCATTCCACCCACCGGCGGCGGTCGTGTGCGATCTGGACTCGTTGCAGACCCTGCCGCAGAACGAGCTGCTCACGGGCATGGCCGAGGTGGTCAAGTGCGGGTTCATCGCGGACCCGCGCATCCTCGAGCTGATCCGGGAGAACCCGCAGGAGGTGCGGGACGCGGCGTCACCCGTGGTGCGCGAGCTGATCGAGCGCGGGATCCGGGTCAAGGCCGAGGTCGTCTCCTCGGACCTGAAGGAATCCGGGCGGCGCGAATACCTTAACTACGGCCACACGCTGGGGCACGCGATCGAGCACAACGAGCGTTACCAGTGGCGCCACGGCGCGGCGGTGTCGGTGGGCATGGTCTTCGCGGCGGAACTCGGGCGCGCGGCCGGGTCGTTGTCCGACGACGTGGTGCACGAGCACCGCGAGATCCTCACGTCCCTGGGGCTGCCCGTGACGTATCGCGCGGACCAGTGGCCCCGGTTGCTCGAGGTCATGAAGCGGGACAAGAAGACCCGCGGCAACCTGTTGCGCTTCGTGGTGCTGGACCGGATCGCCGCCCCGCGGATCATGGAGGTCCCGGACCCCGCGATCCTCTTCGCGTGCTACCAGGAGATCGCGGAGTGAGCCCGCGCGGACGGCACGGCGAGCGCCGTCGTCCGCGCCCCTGAGCACTGCTCGGCTGGCACGGCGAGCGGGCGCACGCGGTAGACTGGTCCGGCTCCACGCGCCCCGCCGCCGTGCGGCGACGTTCCCGACGAGAAAGTGACACCGTGGCAACCAGCAACGACATCAAGAACGGCACCATCCTCAAGCTCGACGGCAACCTCTGGCAGACCATCGAGTTCCAGCACGTCAAGCCCGGGAAGGGTGGCGCGTTCGTGCGCACCAAGCTGCGCAACGTGACCAGCGGCAAGGTGGTGGACAAGACGTTCAATGCCGGTGCCAAGATCGAGACCGCCACGGTGGATCGCAGCGAGTACCAGTACCTGTACCAGGACGGCGAGGACTACGTCTTCATGGACAACTCCACGTACGACCAGATCACGGTGCCGGCCGCCGTCGTGGGGGACGCCGCGAACTTCATGCTCGAGAACCAGAACGTGACCGTGGCCATGCACGAGGGCGCGCCCCTGTACATCGAGATGCCGCCGTCGGTCGTGCTCGAGATCACCTACACCGAGCCGGGTCTGCAGGGTGACCGCTCCACGGGCGGCACCAAGCCCGCCACGGTCGAGACCGGCTACCAGATCCAGGTCCCGCTGTTCCTCGAGCAGGGCACCAAGGTCAAGGTCGACACTCGCACCGGTGACTACCTGGGACGCGTCAACGAGTGAGCGGCGCCCGGAGCAAGGCCCGGATCCGCGCCGTCGAGATCCTGTTCGAGGCCGAACAACGTAACGAATCCGTCCGGGACGCCTTGGTGCGGCGGCGGGAGAACTCCTCCTCGCCCATCAACCCGTACACGGTGGACATCCTCGAGGGCGTCCACGACCGGCGCGAGGACATCGACGAGTTCCTGGAGACCTACTCCCAGGGCTGGGAGCTGGACCGGATGCCGGCGGTGGACCGCAACGTGCTGCGCGTGGGGGCATGGGAGCTGCTGTACAACTCGGAGATCCCGGACGGCGTGGCCGTCGCGGAGGCGGTGGCCGTGGCCCGGCAGCTGTCCACGGACGATTCGCCTCGCTTCGTCAACGGGCTGCTGGGGCGGCTGCAGAAGGTCAAGCCCTCCCTGCTCGACGACTGAACCCACCCCGGTCCGTGCTCGCCACGGGCCGGGGTTTTTCGTGTGGTAGCTTCGACTACGGATCGCACCCTTTAAGTCCGTCCGGTGAGGCGGGGAAGGAGGCGGCACGTGAGCGTGCCCGAACACGCCGAGCAGTCACCGCGGAGCATGACGTCCCGCGTAATTCTCTCGACACCCGACATCGACCGGGCCCTGTCCCGGATGGCCCACGAGATCCTCGAGTCCAACAAGGGCTCCCGGGGCCTCGTGCTGCTGGGGATCGCCCGTCGCGGCTACCCCTTGGCCCAGCGGTTGGCCGCCAAGCTCGAGCAGATCGACCCCGACTTCCACGCGCAACAGAGCACGGGTCAGCTCGACATCACGATGTACCGCGACGACCTGCGGCGTCATCCCGCGCGCACCCCGCAACCCACGGTGATCCCGGACTCCGGGATCGACGGGCGCACCCTGGTGCTCGTGGACGACGTCCTGTTCTCGGGGCGCACGATCCGCGCGGCCCTGGACGCCCTCGTGGACGTGGGACGCCCCAACGCGGTGCGCCTGGCCGTGCTCGTGGACCGTGGCCACCGCGAGCTGCCCATCCGCGCGGATCACGTGGGCAAGAACCTGCCCACGTCCTCCCACGAGAAGGTCCGCGTGCTGCTGCGCGAGTCCGATCCCCAGCCGCGCGTGAGGGGTCACGAGGACTGCGTGATCATCGACTCGCCGGTGGTCTCCGACGATGACGTCGCCCGCGCCCCCGGTACCGCCGGGAAGAGGCCGCGCGTATGAAGCACCTGCTGACGACCAACGAGCTAAGCTACCCCGAGGCAGTGCGGATCCTGGACACCGCGGACCAGATGGCCGCCGTGTCCTCGCGCTCGGTCAAGAAACTGCCCGCCCTGCGTGGGCGCACCGTGGTCAACCTGTTCTTCGAGGACTCCACGCGCACGCGGATCTCGTTCGAGACCGCGGCCAAACGGCTCAGCGCGGACGTGATCAACTTCTCCGCTAAGGGCTCCTCGGTGTCCAAGGGCGAGTCGCTCAAGGACACCGCACAGACGCTCATGGCCATGAGCGCGGACGCCGTGGTGATCCGCCACGCGTCCTCCGGCGCCCCGCAGCAGCTCGCGGACTCCGGGTGGATCGACGCCGCGGTGATCAACGCCGGGGACGGCAAGCACGCGCACCCCACCCAGGCCCTGCTCGACGCCATGACCCTGCGCCGCGTGCGCTCGCGGGCCACGGGCATGGCGAGCACCGGGATGGACCTCGAGGGAATGCACGTGGTGATCGTGGGGGACGTGCTGCACTCCCGCGTGGCCCGCTCCAACGTGTGGTTGCTCACGACCCTGGGCGCACGCGTCACGCTCGTGGCCCCGCCCACCCTGGTCCCCGTGGCCATGGACGACTGGCCGTGCGAGGTCGGCTACGACCTGGACGCCGTGCTGGCCGAGGCCCCGGACGCCGTGATGATGCTGCGGTTGCAGCGTGAGCGCATGAACGCCGCGTTCTTCCCGAGCGAGGCCGAGTACACGCGCGGCTGGGGGCTCACGTCCCAGCGCGTGCAGCGCCTCGAGCACATGGGTGCGCCCACGGTGTTCATGCACCCCGGGCCCATGAACCGCGGCCTGGAGATCTCCTCAGAGGCCGCCGACTCCCCGCGCTCCACCGTGTTGGAGCAGGTGGCCAACGGTGTGGCCGTGCGGATGGCCGTGTTGTTCCTATTGCTCTCCGGCGACGAGAGCTCCCCGTACCCGAGCGAGAACTGAGGTGGCCCGCATGAGCTCCTACCTGATCAGCAACGCCCGCCCCGAGGGCGGTGAGTCCGCGGACCTGTTGCTCAGGGACGGGGTGATCGCCGCCGTGGGGCCCGTGGGCACCCTGGACGTGCCCGAGGGCACGGACGTGATCGACGCCGCCGGCGCCGTGGCCCTTCCGGGTCTCGTGGACATGCACACCCACCTGCGCGAACCGGGTCACGAGGACGCCGAGACCGTGGAGACCGGAACGCGTGCGGCGGCCCGCGGCGGGTTCACCGCGGTGTTCGCGATGGCCAACTCCCACCCCGTGGCGGACACCGCCGGCGTGGTCGAGCAGGTGTGGCAGCTGGGCCGCGACGCTGGGTGGTGCGACGTTCACCCCGTGGGCGCGGTCACGGTGGGGCTCGGGGGCACGCAGCTGTCCGAGATCCGCGCGATGGCGGAGGCGCGCGCGGGTGTACGGATGTTCTCCGACGACGGCAAGTGCGTCCACGACCCCGTGTTGATGCGCCGGGCCCTCGAGTACGTCAAGTCCTTCGGGGGGATCATCGCCCAGCACGCCCAGGAACCGCGCCTGACCGAGGGCGCCCAGATGAACGAGGGCGCGGTCTCCGCGGACCTCGGTCTCACGGGCTGGCCCGCGGTGGCCGAGGAGGCGATCATCGCCCGGGACGTGCTGCTGACCCAGCACGTGGACTCCCGCCTGCACATCTGCCACCTCTCCACCAAGGGGTCCGTGGACATCGTGCGCTGGGCCAAGGAGCGCGGCGTGGCCGTGACCGCGGAGGTCACCCCGCACCACCTGTTGCTCACCGACGAACTCGTGCGCACCTTCGACCCCGTCTACAAGGTCAACCCGCCGCTGCGCACGGACGAGGACGTCCAGGCCCTGCGCCGTGCCGTGGCCGAGGGCACGATCGACGTGATCGGCACGGACCACGCCCCGCACACCGCGGAGGACAAGGAATGCGAGTGGAGCTGCGCGGCCCACGGCATGACGGGTCTGGAGACCGCCCTCGCGGTGGTCCAGTCGACCCTCGTGGACACCGGGTTGATCGGGTGGGAGCGCGTGGCGCAGATCATGTCCCGCACCCCCGCCCGGATCCTGGGCCTGACCGACCAGGGCCAGGAACTGGCCCCCGGGGCCACCGCGAACATCGTGCTGTGGGACCCCAGCGGGCAGACCCCCGTGGATCCCACGATCCACGCGTCCAAGGGCCGCAATAGTCCGTACCGGGGGATGACCCTGCCCGGCGGTGTGCGCGCCACGTTCTACCGCGGTCACCCCGTGGTGCGTAACGGCGAACCCGCCACGCCGCTGACCCGCTGACCACCCCCACGAAAGGCCGCCCATGTCGGACAAGCTCGTACCCACCCTGTTGACCATCCTGATCGTCGTGGTGCTCTTCGCCCTGATCCGGTGGGGTTGGCGGGGTCGGGTGCGACGCCAGGCGGGCTTGGCCGCGCCGGCCCAGGCGCCCCGGGACCTGCTGCAGCGGGCCACCGCGCGCGTGGACGGGATGTACGTGGTCACCACCTACACCGCCCAACCGCTCGAACGTATCGCGGGGCATGACCTGGGGGTGCGCACGAACGCGGAGGCGATCGTGGCCCCGGACGGCGTGTTCCTCAACCGCCAGGGCGCCCCGGACGTGTTCATTCCACGGGCGGATCTGCGCGCGGTGTCCACTGCGTCCGGGATGGTCGGCAAGTTCGTGGAACGCGACGGACTCGTGGTGCTGACCTGGGACCTCGGGGACACCCGCGTGGACACCGGCTTCCGCGCGCGCACCGGTGAGGGATCCCGACAACTGGAGGACGCGGCGTCGGCCCTGCTGGACGCCTGAGAACCGAATTCCCGGGAGCCCTCACGCTCCCGGCACGCTCAACGAAAGGAGTTCGCCATGAACTCACCACGCATCGAACCGGCCGTCATGGTCCTCGAGGACGGCACGGTGTTCGAGGGCCGCGCCTGGGGTGCCCCCGGGACGGCCTTCGGCGAAGCGGTCTTCGCGACCGGGATGACCGGCTACCAGGAGACCCTGACCGACCCCTCGTACGCGGGGCAGATCGTGATCCAGACCGCCCCGCACATCGGCAACACGGGCGTAAACCTGGACGACATGGAATCCCGCAAGATCTGGGTCAACGGCTTCGTGGTGCGTGACCCCGCCCGCCGGCCCTCCAACTGGCGCAGCGAGCGCAGCCTGGACGACGAGCTCGCCGAGCAGGGCATCACCGGGATCCAGGGCGTGGACACCCGCGCGCTGACCCGCCACCTGCGTGACAAGGGTGCGATGCGCGCCGGGATCTTCTCCGGCGATCAGGCCGGTGAGCCCGTGGCCCAGCTCGTGCAGCGGGTCACCGAGCAGCCGGGGATGGCGGGCCGCGCGCTCGCCGAGCACGTGAGCACGGACGAGACCTACGTGGTGGAGCCGCGCGAGCACGGCTGGGACGCCCCGGTGCGCCACGAGGTGGTCGCGGTGGACCTGGGGATCAAGTCCATGACCCCGCAGCGCCTGGCCGAACGCGGGGTACGTGTGCACGTGGTGCCCGCGGACGTGAGCTTTGAACAGGTGCAGGCGCTGCACCCGGACGGCGTGTTCTTCTCGAACGGCCCGGGGGACCCGGCCACCGCGGACGAGCAGGTGGCCCTGCTGCGCCGCGTGCTGGACGAGGGCATCCCGTTCTTCGGGATCTGCTTCGGTAACCAGCTGCTCGGCCGCGCGCTGGGCTTCGGGACGTACAAGCTCACGTTCGGCCACCGCGGGATCAACCAGCCGGTCATGGACCTCGCCACGGGCACGGTGGAGATCACCTCCCAGAACCACGGCTTCGCGGTGGACGCGCCCGTGGGGGAGCCCCTGACCGCGCCCGAGTCACGCTACGGGCGGGTCAGCGTGTCCCACGTGGGGCTCAACGACGACGTCGTGGAAGGACTGCGCTGCGAGGACATCCCCGCGTTCTCGGTGCAGTACCACCCCGAGGCCGCCGCGGGTCCGCACGACTCCGCCTACCTCTTCGACCGCTTTATCGACATGATGGACCGGGCCGGTCAGAGCCCCGATCCGGAAGCAGGAGACAAGTAATGCCCCGCAGGCAAGACCTCAACAGCGTCCTGGTGATCGGCTCCGGTCCCATCGTGATCGGCCAGGCCGCGGAGTTCGACTACTCCGGCACCCAGGCCCTGCGCGTGCTCAAGGATGAGGGGCTGCGCGTGATCCTGGTCAACTCCAACCCGGCCACGATCATGACCGATCCCGAGTTCGCGGACGCCACCTACGTGGAACCCATCACCCCGGAGACGGTCGAGAAGATCATCGCGAAGGAACGTCCCGACGCCGTGCTGCCCACCCTGGGCGGGCAGACAGCGCTGAACACGGCCCTGGCCCTGGACGCCAACGGCGTGCTCGAGAAGTACGACGTCGAGCTGATCGGCGCGGACGTGGACGCGATCAACCTGGGCGAGGACCGCGAGGCCTTCAAGGGCGTCGTCGAACGCTGCGGCGCGGAATCCGCGCGCTCGATCATCGTGCATTCCATGGACGAGGCGCTCGTCGCCGCCGAGAAGCTCGGTTACCCCATGGTCGTGCGCCCGTCCTTCACGATGGGCGGACTGGGCTCGGGTCTCGCGTACGACGAGACCGATCTGCACCGCATCGCCGGCGCAGGGATCCAGTACTCACCCACCTCGGAGGTGCTCCTCGAGGAGTCCATCCTGGGGTGGAAGGAGTACGAGCTCGAGATGATGCGCGACGCCAACGACAACGTGGTGGTCGTGTGCTCGATCGAGAACGTGGACCCGGTGGGCGTGCACACGGGCGATTCGATCACCGTGGCCCCGGCCCTGACCCTGACCGACCGCGAGTACCAGCGCATGCGTGACATCGCGATCGCCGTGATCCGTGAAGTGGGCGTGGACACAGGCGGGTGCAACATCCAGTTCGCGGTGGAACCCGCGACCGGGCGGATTGTGGTCATCGAGATGAACCCGCGCGTCTCCCGTTCCTCGGCGCTCGCGTCCAAGGCCACGGGCTTCCCGATCGCCAAGATCGCGACCAAGCTGTCCCTGGGGTACACGCTCGACGAGATCCCCAACGACATCACGCAGAAGACCCCCGCGAGCTTCGAGCCCACCCTGGACTACGTGGTCGTGAAGGTCCCGCGCTTCGCGTTCGAGAAGTTCCCGGCCGCGGACCCCACGCTGACTACGACCATGAAGTCGGTGGGTGAGGCCATGGCGATCGGGCGCAACTTCACCGAGGCGCTGCAGAAGGCCATGCGCTCGCTCGAGCAGAAGGGTTCGTCCTTCAGCTTCGCCCGCCCGGCCGTGGAGCCCGGGCCCAACACGGTGGCCCGGCTCGTGGAGACGTGCCGCGAGACCACCACCCACCGGTTGCGCAACGTGCAGCAGGCCCTTCTCGCGGGTGCGAGCGTGGAACAAGTCTTCGAGGCCACGGCGATCGACCCGTGGTTCCTGGACCAGATCCAGTTGCTCAACGAGACCGCGGACCTGGTGCGCGCGGACCCGGACCTGCGCCCGGTCACGCTGCGGGAGGCCAAGCGTCACGGCTTCTCCGACGCCCAGATCGGTGAGCTGGTCCACCTCGAGGAATCGGTGGTGCGCGGGGTGCGCCACGCGCTGGACATCCGCCCCGTCTACAAGACCGTGGACACGTGCGCCGCCGAGTTCGAGGCGTTCACCCCGTACCACTACTCGAGCTACGACCGCGAAACGGAGGTGGCCCCGCACGAGAAGCCTTCGGTCATGATCCTGGGTTCCGGGCCCAACCGGATCGGGCAGGGGATCGAATTCGACTACTCGTGCGTGCACGCGTCCATGGTGTTGCGCGAGGCCGGGTACGAGACCGTGATGCTCAACTGCAACCCGGAGACCGTTTCGACCGACTACGACATCTCCACGAGGCTGTACTTCGAACCGCTCACGTTCGAGGACGTCATGGAGGTCGTGGAGGCCGAGCGCCGCTCGGGTGGGCTGCTCGGTGTCTTCGTGCAGCTCGGCGGGCAGACCCCGCTCAAGCTCGCGGCTGACCTCAAGGCCGCGGGCGTGCCGATCCTCGGGACGACCCCCGAGGCGATCGACCTGGCCGAGGACCGCGGGGAGTTCGCGCGCGTGCTCACTGAGGCGGGGTTGCGCCAGCCCAAGAACGGCACGGCCCACACCTTCGAGCAGGCCAGCCGGATCGCCCACGAGATCGGCTACCCCGTGCTGGTGCGCCCGTCCTACGTGCTCGGTGGGCGCGGGATGGAGATCGTCTACGACGAGGCGTCCCTGAAGTCCTACCTCGAGAACGCGACCGAGGTCAGCCCGAGCCGCCCGGCCCTGATCGACAAGTTCCTCGAGGACGCGATCGAGATCGACGTGGACGCGCTCTACGACGGCAAGGACTGCTACGTGGGCGGGATCATGGAGCACATCGAGGAGGCCGGGATCCACTCCGGTGACTCCGCGTGCGTGCTGCCCCCCATCACCCTGGGCCCGGACGTGATCTCCCGCGTGCGCGAGGCCACCGAAGCCATTGCGCGCGGCGTGGGCGTGAGGGGTCTGATCAACCTGCAGTTCGCTCTCGCCTCGGATGTGCTCTACGTGATCGAGGCCAACCCGCGGGCCTCGCGCACGGTGCCGTTCGTGTCCAAGGCCACGGGCGTGCAGATGGCCAAGGCCGCCGCGCTGATCGGCACCGGGCGCACCGTGGCCGAGCTGCGCGAGCAGGGGATGCTCCCCGCGGACTACGACGGCACGACCCTGCCCGAGCAGACCCCCACCGCGGTCAAGGAGGTCGTGCTGCCGTTCGCGCGCTTCCGTACCCCGGAGGGCACCGTGGTGGACTCCCTGCTGGGCCCCGAGATGCGCTCCACGGGTGAGGTCATGGGCATCGACCGCTACTTCGACACCGCGTTCGCCAAGGCGCAGGCCGCCGCGGGCGGGCCGCTGCCCACGTCCGGACGGTTGTTCGTCTCCGTGGCCAACAAGGACAAGCGCTCCGCGGTGATCCCCGTGAAGATGTTCGCGGACCTGGGCTTCGAGATCGTCTCCACGGGCGGCACGGCCCAGGTGCTGCGGCGCAACGGCATCGAGTCCACGGTCGTGGCCAAGATCGCCGACGCCGACGACGGGTCCCCCTCGGTCGCGGACCTGATCACGGACGGGAAGATCGACCTGATCTTCAACACGCCCTCCGGCGGTCAGCAGGCCCGCGGCGACGGGTACCAGATCCGTGCGGCGGCCACGTCCGTGGGTGTGCCCACCATGACCACGGTCTCGGAGCTCGGTGCAGCACTGCAGGCGATCACCGCGCAGCGGCAGTACTCGTGGTCCGTGACGTCCCTGCAGGAG